>NZ_CM173823.1:0-4059045 GCF_057812235.1 Pantoea sp. ABR1s
GTGTCACTTACGCTTTGGCAACAGTGTCTTGCCCGTTTGCAGGATGAGCTTCCTGCCACCGAATTCAGCATGTGGATCCGTCCACTACAGGCTGAGTTAAACGACAATACGCTTGCCTTGTATGCTCCAAATCGCTTCGTACTCGACTGGGTTCGGGACAAATACCTTAATAGTATCAATGCACTGCTGAATGAATTCTGCGGTCCAAACGTGCCCGCCCTGCGTTTTGAAGTGGGAACGCGCCCGGTTCAGCAGCAGGCGGCAGCGGTCAGCCAGCCCGTAATGGCCAGCGTCAGCGCGCCCGTGATGCCCGTACAGAGCCATATTCGTCCGGCCCCGACGCAGATTATGCGTCCCAGCTGGGATAATGTCCCGGCTCCGGCCGACGTCACCTATCGCTCAAATGTGAACAACCGTCATAACTTCGATAACTTCGTCGAGGGTAAATCTAACCAGCTGGCGCGCGCGGCGGCACGTCAGGTGGCGGATAATCCAGGCGGCGCTTACAACCCGCTTTTTCTGTATGGCGGCACCGGTCTCGGTAAAACGCACCTGTTGCATGCGGTGGGCAACGGCATCATTGCCCGAAAACCCAATGCAAAAGTGGTTTATATGCACTCCGAGCGCTTCGTGCAGGACATGGTTAAAGCACTACAGAACAATGCGATTGAAGAGTTCAAACGCTACTACCGTTCGGTAGATGCGCTGCTGATCGATGACATTCAGTTCTTTGCTAATAAAGAGCGATCGCAGGAAGAGTTCTTCCACACCTTTAATGCCTTATTAGAGGGCAATCAGCAGATCATCCTCACCTCGGATCGCTATCCAAAAGAGATCAACGGGGTGGAAGATCGTCTTAAATCACGTTTCGGCTGGGGTTTAACGGTGGCGATCGAGCCGCCTGAGCTGGAAACGCGTGTGGCGATCCTGATGAAAAAAGCGGATGAGAACGACATCCGTCTGCCTGGTGAAGTCGCCTTCTTTATTGCCAAGCGGTTACGCTCTAACGTGCGTGAGCTGGAAGGCGCGCTGAATCGCGTGATCGCCAATGCCAACTTTACTGGCCGGGCGATTACCATCGACTTCGTGCGCGAAGCGCTGCGCGATCTGCTGGCGCTGCAGGAAAAGCTGGTCACCATCGATAATATTCAGAAGACCGTGGCTGAGTACTACAAAATTAAGGTGGCGGATCTGCTTTCCAAGCGCCGTTCGCGCTCGGTGGCACGTCCGCGCCAGATGGCGATGGCGATGGCGAAAGAGTTAACCAACCATAGCTTGCCAGAAATTGGCGATGCTTTTGGGGGTCGCGACCATACAACGGTGCTTCATGCCTGCCGCAAGATTGAGCAGCTGCGTGAAGAGAGCCACGATATCAAAGAAGATTTCTCTAATCTCATCAGAACATTATCTTCCTGACGCTATGAAATTTATTGTTGAACGTGAGCAGCTGCTGAAGCCGCTGCAACAAGTAAGTGGCCCCCTGGGTGGTCGTCCGACGCTGCCGATCCTTGGAAACCTGCTGCTGCAGGTAACTGAAGGTTCGCTGTTGCTGACCGGTACCGATCTGGAAATGGAGATGGTCGCACGCGTGGCGCTGACTCAGGCACATGAGCCTGGATCCACCACCGTTCCGGCGCGTAAATTCCTCGATATCTGCCGCGGATTGCCGGATGGCGCAGAAATTACTCTGGCACTGGAAGGCGATCGCATGCTGGTGCGCTCTGGCCGCAGCCGTTTTTCGCTGTCGACCCTGCCCGCCAGTGACTTCCCCAATCTTGACGACTGGCAGAGTGAAGTTGAATTTACCCTGCCGCAGGCGACTCTGAAACGGCTGATAGAAGCGACCCAGTTTTCGATGGCGCATCAGGATGTGCGTTACTACCTCAACGGCATGATGTTTGAAACCGAAGGGGAAGAGCTGCGCACCGTGGCCACTGACGGTCACCGTCTGGCCGTCTGCTCCATGCCGATTGGTCAGGCGCTGCCGAGTCATTCGGTGATTGTGCCGCGTAAAGGCGTGATTGAACTGCTGCGTCTGCTGGATGGCGGCGATACTCCGCTGCAGGTTCAGATTGGCGGCAGCAATATCCGTGCGCATGTCGGCGACTACATCTTTACCTCTAAGCTGGTTGATGGCCGTTTCCCCGATTATCGTCGCGTATTGCCGAAGAATCCTGACAAAGCGCTGGAAGCGGGCTGCGATCTGCTCAAACAGGCATTTGCCCGCGCCGCTATCCTCTCTAACGAGAAGTTCCGCGGTGTTCGCCTCTATATCACCGAAAATCAGCTGAAGATCACCGCCAATAACCCTGAACAGGAAGAAGCGGAAGAGATGCTGGATGTCAGCTATAACGGCACGGAACTGGAGATTGGCTTCAACGTCAGTTACGTGCTGGATGTGCTGAACGCGCTGAAGTGCGAAAACGTCCGTCTGCTGCTGACCGACTCGGTGTCGAGCGTGCAGATTGAGGATGTGGCGAGCCCGGCAGCGGCCTATGTCGTCATGCCCATGCGCTTGTAGAATATATCGGCCTGGCTTACTTGCCATTCTGATTCCGGGCAGTGCTCGCCCCTGGTCACATACTTCAGTATGCTCCCAGGGCCTGCGCGCTGGCCGGAACCAGACTGGCGGCGACGCCGACGGCCTGGTGACTGAGGTATCGGGCAAACCTGCTTTGCCGTTGACGCCCTGAATCGCCAGGCCCAAAACTTTATTGCCCTTCACGCTGGACTGATTCATGGCTTTAACCCGCCTTCTTATCAAAGATTTTCGTAATATTGAGCAGGCTGACCTGCAGCTGGCACCCGGCTTTAATTTCCTGGTCGGCGCCAACGGCAGTGGTAAAACCAGCGTTTTAGAAGCGATTCATACTCTGGGGCATGGCCGTTCGTTTCGCAGCCTGCAGGCGGGACGCGTGATTCGTCACGACGAGGCGGCGTTTGTGCTGCATGGGCGTCTGGAAAACAAAGAGCGGGAAATTTCAGTCGGGCTGACCAAAAACCGTGCCGGTGACAGCAAAGTGCGCATTGATGGCAGCGATGGTCACAAGGTCGCGGAGCTGGCGCAGCTGTTGCCGATGCAGTTAATCACCCCTGAAGGCTTTAGTTTGCTGAATGGCGGCCCCAAATATCGCAGAGCCTATGTCGACTGGGGCTGCTTTCATAACACCCCCGGCTTTTTTAACGCCTGGAACAACATGCGCCGCCTGCTTAAACAGCGGAACGCGGCGCTGCGCCAGGTCTCACGTTACAGCCAGATTCGTCCCTGGGATCAGGAGCTGGTTCCGCTGGCTGAACAGATCAGCCAGTGGCGGGCGGAATACAGTGCGGCGATTTCCGCGGAAATCACCGCCACCTGTGGCCAGTTTCTGCCGGAATTTGAGCTGCGCTTCTCATTCCAGCGTGGCTGGGACAAAGAGAGCGACTACGCCGAACTGCTGGAACGTAACTTCGAGCGCGATCGCGCACTGACCTATACCGCCAGCGGCCCCCATAAAGCGGATTTTCGTATTCGGGCTGAAGGGACGCCGGTAGAAGATTTACTCTCACGCGGGCAGTTAAAACTGCTGATGTGTGCATTGCGTCTGGCACAGGGCGAGTTCCTGACAAGCCAGAGCGGACGCCGCTGTATTTACCTCATTGATGACTTTGCTTCTGAGCTGGATGAGAGCCGCCGACGCCTGTTGGCGGAACGGTTAAAAGCCACTCAGGCTCAGGTGTTTGTCAGCGCAATTTCTGCCGGACATGTAATCGACATGACCGACGAAAAGGGCAAGATGTTCCGCGTGGAACAGGGTAAAATAGCGGTTCAACCTGAAGATTAAAATGAGCGAGAAACGTTGATGTCGAATTCTTATGACTCCTCAAGTATTAAAGTCCTGAAAGGACTTGATGCGGTACGCAAACGCCCGGGCATGTATATCGGCGATACCGATGACGGTACCGGTCTGCATCACATGGTATTCGAGGTCGTGGATAACGCAATCGACGAAGCGCTCGCTGGTCACTGTAGTGACATTGTGGTCACCATCCATGCCGATAACTCCGTATCGGTGCAGGATGATGGACGCGGCATTCCTACCGGTATTCACGAAGAAGAGGGCATCTCTGCCGCTGAAGTGATCATGACCGTGCTGCATGCTGGCGGTAAGTTCGATGATAACTCCTATAAAGTCTCCGGCGGCCTGCACGGCGTGGGCGTCTCCGTGGTTAACGCCCTGTCGCAGAAGCTGGAGCTGACCATCCGTCGCGAAGGCAAAGTGCATCAGCAGATTTACGTCCATGGCGTACCGCAGGCACCACTGGCGGTGACGGGTGAGACCGACATTACCGGGACCCGTGTGCGTTTCTGGCCAAGCCACGAAACCTTTACCAACGTGCGCGATTTTGAGTATGACATCCTGGCGAAACGCCTGCGTGAACTCTCATTCCTGAACTCCGGCGTGTCGATTCGTCTGGATGATAAGCGTGATGGTAAAAGCGATCACTTCCACTATGAAGGCGGTATCCGGGCGTTTGTTGAGTACCTCAACAAAAACAAAACCCCGATTCACCCTACCGTGTTCTATTTCTCTACCGAGAAAGATGGCATTGGTGTGGAAGTGGCGCTGCAGTGGAACGACGGCTTCCAGGAAAATATCTACTGCTTTACCAACAACATCCCACAGCGCGACGGCGGTACACACCTCGCCGGTTTCCGTTCAGCGATGACCCGTACCCTGAATGCCTATATGGAAAAAGAGGGTTACAGCAAGAAGGCTAAAGTAAGCGCCACCGGTGATGATGCCCGTGAAGGTCTGATCGCTGTGGTTTCGGTGAAAGTGCCGGATCCTAAATTCTCCTCGCAGACCAAAGATAAACTGGTCTCCTCCGAGGTGAAAACAGCGGTTGAGCAGCAGATGAATGAACTGCTGGCTGAATACCTGCTGGAAAACCCATCAGACGCCAAAATTGTAGTCGGCAAAATCATCGACGCTGCCCGTGCCCGTGAAGCGGCACGCCGCGCCCGTGAAATGACCCGCCGTAAAGGCGCGCTGGACCTGGCGGGTCTGCCAGGCAAACTGGCGGATTGCCAGGAGCGCGACCCGGCGCTGTCTGAAATCTACCTGGTGGAGGGTGACTCCGCAGGCGGCTCGGCCAAACAGGGCCGTAACCGTAAAAACCAGGCGATTCTGCCGCTGAAAGGTAAGATTCTTAACGTTGAGAAAGCGCGTTTCGACAAGATGCTCGCCTCCCAGGAAGTGGCCACGCTGATCACCGCGCTGGGCTGCGGTATTGGTCGCGACGAGTACAACCCGGACAAGCTGCGCTATCACAGCATCATCATCATGACCGATGCCGACGTCGATGGTTCGCACATCCGTACCCTGCTGCTGACCTTCTTCTATCGTCAGATGCCTGAAATCATTGAGCGCGGCCACGTTTATATCGCCCAGCCGCCACTCTACAAAGTGAAGAAAGGCAAGCAGGAGCAGTACATCAAAGATGATGAAGCGATGGATCAATACCAGATCGCTATCGCGCTTGATGGCGCGACGCTGCACACCAATGCCAGCGCGCCGGCGCTGGGCGGTGAGCCGCTGGAGACGCTGGTCACTGACTTCAACAGCACCCAGAAGATGATCAAGCGTATGGAGCGCCGTTATCCGATGGCCATGCTGCGTGCGATGATTTATCACGACACGCTGAGCGACCTGAGCAATGAAGCGGAGGTTACAACCTGGCTGAATGGTCTGGTGAGCTATCTGACTGAACGCGAAGCGCATGGCAGCACCTATCTGGCACAGGTGCGTGAAAACCGCGAATCAAACCTGTTCGAGCCGGTACTGCGCGTCCGTACCCACGGTGTAGATACTGACTATCCGCTGGATGCTGATTTCATTCAGGGTCCTGAGTACCGCAAAATCTGCGCTCTGGGCAGCAAACTGCGTGGTCTGCTGGAAGAGGATGCTTACATCGAGCGTGGCGAGCGTCGTCAGCCAGTGGCAAGCTTCGAACAGGCGATTGAGTGGCTGATTAAAGAGTCGCGTCGCGGCCTCTCGGTCCAGCGCTACAAAGGTCTGGGCGAGATGAACCCGGAGCAGCTGTGGGAAACCACCATGGATCCAGACAGCCGTCGTATGCTGCGCGTTACCATTAAAGATGCGATTGGCGCTGATCAGCTGTTCACTACCCTGATGGGCGATGCGGTTGAACCGCGCCGCGCCTTCATCGAAGAAAATGCGCTGAAAGCCGCCAATATCGATATTTAACCGGCATCAGAGATGAAAGGCCATCACCCATGTGATGGCCTTTTTTTTGTGCCGTCCGGGCGGAAAACCCGCCAGGAGGCGCCTTCCTGCCCGCATGATGCGATCCCGATCACGTTTTAACCCGGTCAGCTCCCTTACTCTTGCCCCTCTTTGCGCATTTACCGCGCACTATTCCACACAGGGAGTAACACCATGATTGTTTGCGATCGTCACGACTGGGACAGAGAACGTCACGCCTTTCATCCGGTAGTCGATCAGGCGATAAGCTGGATTGCCAGCACAGATTTCAGCCAGCTGGAAACCGGCAAATATGAGATCCTGCCCGACAACAAAATGTTCTGTCTGGTGCAGGAGATGATGACCGAACCGGCCAGCGCGCGTAAAGCGGAGTCCCACTTCAACTACATCGATATTCAGTATCTGCTGGCAGGCACCGAAAATATTGGCGTGGCCCGCGCCCATCCCGACCAGCACATCACCGAAGATTTTGCCCAGCAGCGAGACGTCGTTTTTTATCAGAAGATATTGAATGAGTCTGTGATTACGCTGATGCCCGGCATGTTCGCGCTCTTTTTCCCGCACGATATCCATCGTCCCTGCTGCGCCCCTGGCGAACCCGCAACAATCCGAAAAGCCGTGATTAAAATCCACCGCGATCTCTTTACCGCCTGAACCTGGTGGTCAGTTGGCCGTTCTCGCCTGCCATGAAACTGGTCAATGTGCGCTGAATCGCGCTAGCATTGAACAAAACCCAGACGCTACGAGGACTCTATGGCTATTAAATTGATCGCTATCGACATGGATGGCACCCTGCTCAACCCGCAACATGAGATCACACCGGCGGTGAAATCCGCCCTGGATCGCGCCCGTCAGCAAGGGGTGTCGATTGTTCTGACCACCGGCCGGCCGTTTGTGGGTATCCAGCGCTATCTCATGGAACTGGATATGCAGACGCCCGGCCAGTACGCGATCAGCAACAACGGTGCGCTGGTTCATCAGGCCGAAGATGGTGAGTGCGTGGCGGAAGTGACGCTGACCTTTGACGACTACCTCTACATTGAGAACCTGGCGCGTGAGCTTGGCGTACATTTCCAGGCATTCGACAAAACCCATCTCTATACCCCTAACAAAGACATCAGCGAATACACCATCCATGAAGCGAGCCTGACCGGCATTCCGGTGCGCTACCGCGCGGTGGAGGAGATGGATCGTGCCATGCGCTTCCCGAAACTGATGATGATCGACCGGCCTGCCCTGCTAGACGCGGCGATTGCCCGCCTGCCCGGGCATGCTCAGCATACCTACACCATCCTGAAGAGCGCGCCTTATTACCTCGAAATCCTCGATCGTCGGGTGAATAAAGGCCAGGGCGTCAAAATGCTGGCTGAGAAGCTCGGCCTGAAGCAGGAAGAAGTGATGGCGATTGGCGATCAGGAGAATGACCTGGCGATGATCGAATACGCAGGAACGGGTGTCGCAATGGGGAATGCCATTGACTCTGTTAAGAAAATTGCTCAGTTCATCACCAAAACCAATATGGAAGATGGCGTCGCGCATGCCATCGAAGAGTTAGTGCTGTAACGGCCTGTTCTCTGCCGGGCCGCTTCGGCCCGGATCCCCTAACCCGGCAAAAATGCTGCACCGCAAAACAGAATCGCGTAATTTGTCGGGCAACTCTTTCTCCGTGGGTTTCATCATGTCAGAAAAACAGATCACCTTTGCTGCCCGTCAGCATCAGCTCACCAATATTAATGTCTGGACTGCCGACAGCCAGTGGCTGGCGTTTGACGTTCGTCCATCGGGCGCATCGTTTACCAGTCAGACCATTGAGCGGGTCAATGTGATGACCGGTGAGGTGGAGGTGCTCTATCAGGCCCGGCATGGTGCCCATGTCGGCGTCGTGACGGTCAGTCCCGACCTGCCACCGCGCTACGTCTGCATTCATGGCCCGGAACATCCCGATGCCAGCTGGCAGTATGACTTCCACCACCGGCGCGGGGTGATCGTTCAGAACGGTGCGGCGGTGAATCTGGATGCCTGCGATATCACGCCACCGTTTACTCCTGGCGCGCTGCGTGGCGGCTCGCATGTACATGTCTTCAGTCCCGATGGTGCTCGCCTGAGCTTTACCTACAATGACCACGTGATGCACGAACTGGATAGCCGGCTCGATCTGCGCAACGTCGGCATCGCGGTGCCCCTTTGCGCTGTAACGCCCGAAAAGCAGCATCCGCGCGAATATGACGGCACCTTTTTTTGCCTGCTGGTAAGCCAGACGCATGCGGAACCGCTGCCAGGCAGTGACCAGATTAATCGTGCCTGTGAGGAGTGCTGGGTCGGTGAGCGTGGCTACCAGAAGCCGGACGGCAGCTGGCAGCGCTGGGCGATCGCCTTTATTGGCGACACGCTGACGGCGCAGGGCGAAAAACGGCCTGAAGTTTTTATTGTTGATCTGCCTGATGCGCTGGAGGATTACGCTCGCGCCGGAGAGATGCCGCTGGAGGGCAGCAGCCAGCAGTTACCTGCACCACCGGCTGGCGTGCAGCAGCGTCGCCTGACGCACAGCCGTGGTGTGGCTCTGCAACCTCGCCACTGGCTGCGCGCCGCACCGGATGGCAGCCAGATAGCGTTTCTGATGGCGGATGCCGCAGAGGTGATCCAGCTCTGGACGGTCTCCCCCAACGGCGGCGAACCGCGTCAGATCACCCGACTCAGCCACAGCATTCAGTCCGCCTTTAGCTGGCATCCTGACGGCCAGGCGATCGCTTTTGTCTGCGATAACAGCGTGATGCGATGTGACGTTGAGAGCGGCGCGTGTCAGCGTCTGACCCGCAGAACGGAAGAGGCGCCATCAGGTGACGCGGTGGTCTGGTCACCTGATGGTACACAGATTGCTTATATGCGTGAGGTGAATGGCTGGCGGCAACTCTTTACGGTTGCGGCAGTGACCGCATAGGAGGCATAGGCTGCGCCTGCGCCAGGCTTTCCTGCGTATGCGCCAGCCTTTCGCTCTGCAGGATGCGTTCACGTGGAGAGTCGAGAGATTTATCTTTGTCGCTGCGGTAGTAGTCCCACGGCAGCAGCAGCGTATCCAGCACGGCAGAGAAAGGAAGATCGATTAACGCCAGCGGCTTCAGCGCCCAGCTGGTATCACCATCGGACAGCATATCAGCGCTGGCACGGGTGCCTGGATAGTAGCCCTGACTCGCACCTGTGTGAGACATCACGCTGGAACAGCCGGTTGTTGCCATTGCGCAGCACACCACTCCAGCCAGAGGTAAGGTCTTCATCAATTTCATCATCATCATCCCTTCAGTCATGGCATAAGCCTGGCTGAGTTTGCTTGCCAGACAACGTCAACACTCTGGGGCGAAGTCCGTTTGGGTCTGGCAAATGTAGTCCTGAGTGTATGTCATTTCCTCAAATTGGCGAAAAAAATTGCATTTCGCCCTCTTGAAAATGGTCTTGTGGCACCCATTTTTAGTTTACGGACGCACTCACCGTTGCCGCAAGGGACAGTGGGGTGCCGTATCCAGCCTGTCCAGTAGTGGAAGGTTGCCAAAACTTGCTGAAATTCAGGAGTCTTAATATGCGTAATTTTGATCTCACCCCACTTTATCGCTCTGCAATCGGTTTTGATCGCCTGTTTAACCTGCTCGAATCTAATCAGAATCAGAGCAATGGCGGCTATCCTCCCTATAACGTTGAACTGGTCGATGAAAATCACTATCGCATTACTATTGCGGTGGCCGGTTTTGCTCAGAGCGAACTGGATATCACGGCGCACGATAACGTGCTGATCGTGCGGGGTGCCCATCCTGAAGAGCAGACCGAGCGTAAATACCTGTATCAGGGTATCGCCGAGCGTAACTTCGAGCGTAAATTCCAGCTCGCCGACCACATTGTGGTGCGCGATGCCCGTCTCGAGAATGGTCTGCTGAGCATCGATCTTGAACGACTGGTGCCGGAAGAGGCGAAACCACGCCGTATTGAGATTCTGAAGTAACCATGACAAACGCCGCATTAGCGGCGTTTTTTTTGCCCTTATGTCTGAAGGCGGACTTGTCCTTACGGCTGCGTTCGCATCGCTAAACGCTGACCCAGCACGCCACCAAACACATTGACCAGTAACCCCAGAATAATCACCACCGCACCCAGCATCTGCTGCCCGGAGAGATGCTCATCCAGCACCAGCGCGGCGGTAATAATCCCCACCACCGGCACCAGCAGCGACAGCGGCGCGACGCGCCAGGTTTCGTAGCGACTCAGCAGATTCCCCCAGATGGCGTAACCCACAATGGTGGCGACAAATGCCAGATAGAACAGCGCCAGCACGGTCTGCAGGCCGATATGCAGCAGGCTGTTAACGATGGCGGCCTGACCATCAAACAGCAGCGAACAGGCAAAGAAAGGAACGATCGGCACCAGCGCACTCCAGACCACCAGTGACATGATCGGCACGCTGCGGTTCCGCATAATAATCTTATTGGTGATATTACCCAGTCCCCATGAGAGCGCCGCCGACAGCGTCAGCATCATGGTGGTCAGCGTGATACCGGCGCTGGTCTGCCCTTCCATGCCTGCCGTTGCCAGCAAAAATATCCCCAGCGTAGCGATGATAATCCCGACGATATGATTCCAGCGCAGCTTCTCCGCCAGCAACAACGCGCCCAGCAACAGGGTAAAGAATGCCTGCGCCTGCAGCACCAGCGAGGCCAGACCGGCAGGCATGCCGAGCTTGATCGCCAGGAACAGAAAGGCGAACTGGCCAAAACTGATGGTCATGCCATACACCACCAGCCAGCGCAGCGGAATCGGCGGGCGACGCACAAAGAAAATGGCGGGAAAGGCGACCAGGGTAAAACGCAGCCCGGCGAGCAAAAAAGGCGGCATACCCTGCAGCCCCAGCTTGATCACCACAAAATTGACGCCCCACGCCACCACCACGCACAGCGCTAACAGCATATCTTTTACCGACATCAGAAACTCCTTGTCCTGCCGTCAGGCGGTGACCGCAATCGGGGTCGCGATATCGGCACAGCAGCCTTCACCCACGATGCGAAAATAATCATCTGCAGCCAGCGCGATCGACTTCTCCAGCTCGCCCGCGTTAAACCATAACGTTCCGACCTGTTGCAGCCGGGTATCCACCCGCAGCGCCAGCCGGTCATCAAAACTAAACGGCGGTACCGCGCCCATCACACAGCCCGTCAGCGCCTGCGCCAGCTCCGGAGCGGCGAAAGAGGATTTTTTGCCGCCGATGGCGCGCGCCGCACTTTTGAAATTGATCCGGCAGTCGCCCGGCACTATCGCCAGCAGCTGACGCGATGGCGCACCGTCCGGCATGCTGACCTCCAGCACCATCGCTTTGGCCGCCTGACCCAGCAGGTTACCGCGTATCTGGCTGATCTGTTCGGTCTGCCCTATCGCCTCATGTTCCACCACGCGGTAGCTGGCCTGCTGCTGATCCAGCAGCGCAGTAATTTTTTCAAACGTCGTCATTCCCTTCTCCTGTTCTGGCACAGCCCGGCTTAGCTCCAGGCGATAGCGTGTTTCATTTTTTTATCGGTCAGCCCGAAAAAGAAACCCATGGTGATACGGGTATCGCCTTCGACCCGATCGATCTCATGATAAAACGCAGGATTAAACAGATAGATATCGCCACTGCGTGGTGAAAATTCGCAGATCTCACTGTTTTCAATCACCCCACTGCGATAACCCAGCTCCCCGGCAGTTTTGAACTGCTCATCCTCTGGCGACCACTTTTTGTTGTAGATACGCAGTGCTCCGCCCGCGTTGCACTCCTGCAGGCAGACCACGCAGCTGAGCTGATGCAGGATTTGCGTCACCACCAGCGAAGTCTCTGCGGCGTCGCGCACGATATTGTCGTTATGCAGCGGGTTCGCGACGCCATTGGCATGAAAGCGCACGATAGAACCGGCATAGTCTCCACAACCCGGTTCGTGGGCGATGCGTAAACTTTCCAGCCGCAGCGCATGCTGAACCCAGCGGTAAATCTGTTCGCGCAGCGTATTCAGTGAGGGCGGCAACGCCGGCTGGATATCGCGCAGCTCGGTAAAATAGTTATCGGGAGCCGCAGTATGACGCGCCAGATAGTGGCCGAGCGTGGTCAGCGCGCCATTGGGATAGTGGGAGACACGGATCTTTTCCCGGCAGCTCTGCAGGTCGGTCACCACCGCTTCCCGCACCTCTGGCGTCAGGAAATTACGCAACACCAGCAGCGGCACCCGTGCGGTAACGATGTCATCCAGCCAGGTCGATTCCACAAACATGTTGGGATTAATCACGCGGAACTGATTGAAAATTGCCATGTTTATCACTCCCTAAACGGTATTTCATAGAGTTCATGATTGTTCATTCGCCGCCAGTTGCCAGCGCTGCCTGGTATTGCCACGGGTTCAGAGGCGATCAGCGTGCAACCATCCTGTTGCTGAAAATGCATCGTAAAATAGTCGGGCCAGGGCGTGTCGTGCGGATACCACTGCCACGCCCAGGCTTTGTCACGGGTGACGAAAATGGCATTCCCTGCGCTGCCGCCCGGCTCTACCTGCGCCATCTTTGCGCGCAGATAGTCGCGGGTGAAATCGGCAGGCGTGGTCTGATCTACCAGATAACGCAGATACTCTTCTGAATCGAAGCGCGATTCGGCCAGACCGAGCTGACGGTAAATCGTCGGCAGAAAGCCGTTATGCATCATGTACCACTGATGTCCGGCGCTGTTGCGCCACAGCGGATGAGAAAACGCCAGTCCCTGATTTTTACTCAGCGTGGCGTGCCGCACATGCACCGCCAGAAACCGGCTGCGCAGGCGATCCACATCGATACCCGGCAGCGCTTCTGCGAACGCGCCGGTGCCGTGCAGGGTACGAATCTCGCCCTCTTCGAGCCACAGACAGCCCCAGCCGTTAGGGTGTGATTTGATCGGGCCATCGTGTTCGGCGCTTTCACCGCAGCTCATGGCGCGCGCCGCCTCCAGAATTTCTGCGCTGTCGAACCGGCCATGCGCCAGAATCATCCTGCACATACTTTATCTCTCCCGGCCGCCACCGGCTGCGCGGCAATCACCTGCTGAAAAGTGGTCATAATCGGCTCACGCGCTGTGGCCGTCAGGCTGAAAGTGGCCAGAATGCCCGCGTGACGCGTCAGGTCGGCATAGAGCGATGAGCGTGACGAAACCTGTAACGCAGGCAATCTGAGTGGCGGTAACAACGCGCCCTGCTGATGCTGATCGATCCAGCGTTCGGCAGCCTGCAGCTGCGCCGGTTGCCGCAACCGCAGCTGGCCGACCGCACCGGGTGTGGTGAAGGCAAAGACAGGTAACGCGCCGCCCGCTTCTAACCGGAAGGTGACTTCCGCCCAGTTGATGCCAGTCGCCTCCTGCACCAGCGTCGCCACGCCCATGCCGGAGAGCCGGAACCCCATCTCCAGGAAATGTGGCACGCCGTTGACCACAATAAAATCGATATGAAATGCACCCTGACGGTAGCCAAAGGTTTCGCAACAGAATGTCATCAGGCTGCTGAACGAGACCGGCAGGGCCGCTGCCGCCATCGCCACATGCCCCGACTCATAAAAGCTGACGCAGCCCTCAGCATCCCGGTGCTGCTCAATCACCTTCTGGCAGCAGGTCAGCGCCTGGGGATGTCCCTGATGCACCACGCCCTGCAACGAAAACTCATCGCCGATCAGCGCGCTTTCCACAATAAAGCCGCTGAAGCCGCGTCCGCCGTAGTTCATGGTCTGCACCAGCTGTTTCACTACGCTATGCAGCTGATCGGCATGCTCAATCAGCCAGATACCCAGGCCGCCGCCGCCATCCACCGGTTTTACGACGCAGGGATAGATCAGCGCCTGTCCGGCATCCAGAATGCTGAGCGGCGAGGCGAAAAAGCGGAACTCCGGCTGCGGGAAGCGCGGCCAGGCTTTTTTCAGCGCCATACGCTGCGCATATTTATCCAGCGGAATAAAGGCGGCGGGCGCATCCGGCCCGGCCAGCATCTCGCGCAGTCGTCCGGCGCTGGCGTTGTAGGCTTCAAAGCCCGCCAGCACCACCAGCGGATGCGCCAGTAAACCGGCGTGCAGATAGGCCTGCATCACCTCCCAGGGATTCTCGGGGCGATCGAGGCGAATGATCAGATCAAACGGCAGAGCCAGGCTTAACGACTGGTAATCGACGAAATCACCCATTTCAGCCAGCACGGTAAAATAGCCGTCGCGCTTCGCCACCGCGCAGTAAGGATTTTGCCCGTCGCGGGTGGCGCCAATTTGCAGAAAAATCTTTTTCATCGCCTCGCCTTACCGGGTTAACGCCCGGAAATGATTTCTGTCACGATGTCATTCAGTACACCGTTATTGACCTGAATCACCGCTTTGTGGGGATCAAAACGCAGCACGCGCGACAGCGGATCGGCGCTTTTGCCCTCCAGCAGCGAACTGACCGGCTTGCTCTGCCAGCAGTGCCGCATCTGCGTCAGCGTCATGCCGGAGAGCCGGGTTAACTGCTGTGCCAGCGCGCCATCCTCACTGCGTTGCTCAAGCAGGTCGCGGATGGCCGCCTCATCCAGCGTAATCTGCTGCTGCATCAGCCAGTGTCCGAGCTGCTCTCCCTGCGCCAGGAACGGGGAGTAGATCATGCAGATCAGCTGATCTTCGCTGAGGTCAAACGCCTGTATGGCGAAGTCCGCCGCGCGCTGCCGCTGCTGCTGGATCGCGGCGTCATCCTGATAGCGCGCCGCCATCTCATCGATTAGCGCGGGCGGAAAATCTTTCTTCACCATCAGTCCCAGCGCAAAGCGCACATATTCGCGGATCCCTTCGGCATAGTGGCGCTGCAGCAGCGTTTCTGCCCGCAATCCGCGCAGGTGTGCCATCAGCGTCGGATTACCGCAGTCGGATTCGGAGAAGCTGAACATCAGCGCATCAAAACGGAAGCGCATAAATTCGCTGAGCAGTGCCCAGTGCGCGCCCGCTTCATAGGCGGTGTCCTGATAGATGTTGAAGAACAGTGGATTGCGCGCCAGCTGGTGGGTGATGCGGTGCGCAGGCGTCAGCTGATCGGCGCCATAAACATCGCTGAAGTAGCGCTCTGCCACACCATCCAGCGTCTGCAGAAACCCGCTGAAGCCCCGGGTTTTGTCCGCCACCGGCGCATCAAACAGCCGTGAGAGGTGCCGCGCCCAGGCGACATAGGCGGCCTGCTCCTGTGGCGAGTCGCCGGTAACAATCAGATCCACGCCACCGTTGTAGTCTGCCGCCAGGCCAAAGGAGTTCACCATGCTGAGATTACAGGCGTTGCAGAAGGTCGAGCGCGCGTCGGCGCGAAACCGGTGGCCATTCATCAGCACGTCATTGCGGTTCTGCTGCCGCACGCTGCCCGGCATCGGCAGGTCGCGGTCAAATGGCCGGATAAGCAGGCCATCCACCACCAGACACTCCACCCGCTCATCGTCATGCATCGCCAGCGACTGATAAACGCGGTGAATATTCTCCATTACGCTCTGATTCATCGCCGCATGGCGATTGGTGCTGATCCGCAGATGAAAGGTGCTGCCCTGCTGCTGCCAGATCAGTCCCTGAATGTAACGCACGTAAGCCACCATGTAGCTGCTGTCTTTTCCCCCGCCATAGGCGAGCAGCACACGGTTATTCTCCAGCTGCTGCTGATCCGGCAACGCTGCCAGCAGGCGAAGAGAGCAGCGCTGAGCGGACTCAATGATGGCGGGTGACAGATACGCTTCCATCTCCTTCATCATGGCGGGCAGATTATTCATTTCTCACGTTTTCCTCAGGTGAACAGAATCACTTTATGGTCTGAAGCCCGGGGCTGACGGGGTCGCCGGGCCGTTTAGCGTTATGAATAATTAAGAGATGCAGCCTAAAGTACTTTGAATGTACTCTGTTGAATATGCACAGATCAGCGCGATATGGAGTGGAACAGATGGCCGATATTATCGGGGAACAGGAGAGTCAGAGCAGTCGTTACCGCCAGATCGCAGAACAGATCAAGCAGGCCATTCATGCCGGTTCGCTGGCACCTGACAGCCGTCTGCCGTCGGTGCGCACGCTGGCGACGCAGTACAATGTCAGCCTTACCACCGCCCTGAAGACACTGCGCACGCTGGAAGATGAGCGCTACGCCGTTGCCCGCCCCAAATCGGGCTTTTTTGTTGCCCCGCAGCGGCCCTCTTCGCGTCAGCTGCCCGCCGTCAGTGAACAGCCGCGCGCCATCGCGCCGCTTGATGAGCAGACAGAGCTCCATCTGGCGATGCTTGGCTCAGACTGCCGGGTGCGTCTCGATCTGGCCAACGGCGACAGTGCGCTCTATCCGGTCAAGCGCATCGGCCTGCTGATGCGTCAGATGGGCTACAGCAAACCGGCCCTGCTCGGGAATACGGTGAAGGGCACCGGCTATGCGCCGCTGAAAACAGAGATTGCCCGCCGGGCAGTGGGTTACGGCTGCAATATCAGCGCTGACGATATTCTGATCACCAACGGCTGCATTGAGGCGATCTCGCTGTCGCTGCGCGCCACGACCCAGCCGGGCGATGTGGTCGCCGTGGAATCACCCTGCTATTTCGTGCTGCTGCAGATGCTGCATAACCTCAATTTACGGGTGATTGAAGTGGAAGCCGGGCCGGAAGGGTATGTCGATGTCGCGAAGCTCACCGGGCTGTTTCAGCGCAAGGCGGTGCGGGTCTTTCTCACTCTGTGCAACGTCAACAATCCGCTGGGAAAAAGCATTCCCAACGAGCATAAGGCCTATATTGCGCGGCAGGCGGATGAAAACGACGTGGTGATTATTGAGGATGATATTTTTGGCGATACTGCCTTTGGTGAACGCCGCCCTTTCCCGATGCGCGCCTTCAGCCCCAACGCCATTCTCTGCAGCGGCTTCTCTAAAACCGTGGCGCCAGGCATTCGTATCGGCTGGGTTCACAGCGTCAACTACATGCGCAAAATCGCCTCACTGAAATATACCTCAACCATGGGCACCTCGGTGCTGTCGCAGGCGGCGGTAGCGGAACTGCTGCGCAGCGGCGGCTATGATGCTCATCTGCGTAAGCTGCGGCGTGAGCTGGCACGACAAATCCGTGAAATGCGCCAGTCGGTGTTACGGGAATTTCCGGCGGGGACCCGGGTGTCCGATCCGGAAGGAGGCTATGTGCTGTGGGTTGAGATGCCCCGACAGGCGCTGAACGTGCGCGAGCTGTTTCTGAAAGCGCGCAACGCGGGCATCGGCATTGCGCCGGGCCACATTTTTGCCACCGACCAGCGCTACGATCACTGTTTCCGGCTGAATGCCGGTTTTGGCTGGAATGCAGAGGTGGAACAGGCGATTCAGCAGCTGGCACAGTGGTGCCAGCTGTCGTTAACCGATACGCAGGATTAGCTGTCGCGCCAGGCGTTCTCAACCTCTTCCGCCAGAATCTGCACCGCCCGCTCAATGTTCTCTGCATCCGGCACGTAATTCATCCGCATACATTGATGGGTGTGCGGCCACGCCTGTTCCAGTCCCGGGAAGAAGAAGTGGCCCGGCACCATCAGCACGCCGCGCGCTTTCAGCCGCTGATAAAGCAATTCGGTGGTGATCGGCAGATCGCGGAACCAGAGCCAGAGGAAAATCGCCCCTTCCGGCTTGTGGATCAGGCAGCGGTCTTCCGGCAGATAGCGCCGCAGGATCGCAATGGTCTGCTGCACCTTCTGCTGATAGAACGGCTTAATCACCTCTTCGGAGAGCCGTAACAGATCGCCGCGACGGATCATCTCATTGGCAATGGCCGGACCGATACTGCCGGGTGCCAGACTGATGATGCCGTTCATATTGCTCAGCGCGGTGATAGTCTTCTCGTCAGCGATAATGATGCCGCAACGCGCACCCGGCAGGCCGAGCTTCGACAGACTCATGCAGAGAATGATGTTGGGGTTCCACAGCGGGCGCACCTCGCTGAAAATGATGCCGGGGAACGGCACGCCATAGGCATTGTCGATCAGCAGCGGCACGTCATGCTGCTGTGCCAGCGCATCGAGCTGCATCAGTTCATCATCGGTGATCACGTTGCCGGTGGGGTTGGTCGGGCGCGATACGCAGATCAGCCCGACCTCTTCATTCATCGGCAGATGCTCAAAATCGACATGATATTTAAACTGGCCTTCCGGCAGCAGCTCAATGTTCGGCTTCGCCGACACAAACAGCCCCTCTTCCAGGCCGGCATCCGCATAGCCCAGATACTCAGGCGCCAGCGGGAACAGCACCCGCTTTTTGCTGCCATCGGCCCGACGACCGGCGAACAGATTGAACAGATAGAAGAAGGCGCTCTGGCTGCCGTTAGTCAGCGCAATGTTCTGTGCGGTGATGGGCCAGCCAAGCTGATCGCTCAGCAGTCCGGCCAGCGACGCCAGCAGCGTCGCTTTTCCGCGCGGGCCGTCGTAATTGCACAGCGCCTCGCTGAGTTTGCCTTCCTCATGCATCTGCTGCAGCAGTTGCTGAAAGTAGTCGTTCATGGCCGGGATCTGCGCCGGATTACCGCCGCCCAGCATGATGGTGCCGGGCGTTCGCAGGCCCGCGCCCATATCTTCCATCAGACGTGAGATCCCGGAATGTTGGGTAAATTTGTCGCCGAACTGAGAAAAAGACATAGCGGTTAAATATTTGTGATAGCGAATCGGGGGTCCACCATAACGCCCGCCATGGGCGGGCGCAATGGAAAGGCGAGGGGATTACTTCAGCGCCTGCGGGTTCACGCAGTTTTTCTCGACGCTTCCGCCGAGTGCAGCGAGGAGATTTTCTACCGCATCCTGCATCATGCCGTAGCGGGTTTCGTGGGTGGCAGAACCGATATGCGGCAGCGTCACCACATTGGGCAGCGACAGCAGCGGAGAGTCGGCAGAGACTGGCTCCTGCTCAAACACATCCAGCCCGGCGGCATGCAGTTTGCCCGCCTGCAACGCGGCGATCAGCGCATTTTCATCCACCACCGGCCCGCGACCGGCGTTGATCAGCACCGCATCCGGCTTCATCAGTTCAAGCTCGGCGGCACCGATCAGATGGTGCGTCTCTTCGGTCAGCGGCAAACTGATGCAGACGAAATCACTCTGCTTCAGCAGCGCCTCCCGTTCACAGCGCTGTGCGCCAAAGCGCGACTGCGCCTCTTCATGCTCGCGGCGGGCGTTGTAGAGGATTTTCATACCGAAGCCAAAGTGGGCGCGCTGTGCCAGCGCCATCCCGATACGTCCCATGCCGAGAATACCCAGCGTTTTATGATGCACGTCGATGCCGAACTGTGCCGGACCGATGCTCTTCTGCCAGTTGCCCGCTTTGACCCAGGCATCCAGTTCCGGTACCCGACGCGCGGTGCTCAGTACCAGCGCCATCATGGTGTCCGCCACGGTTTCGGTCAGCACGGTCGGCGTGTGCATCAGCACCACGTGACGCTGATTCAGCGCATCCACATCAAAATTGTCATAGCCTACAGAGACGCTGGAGCAGACGCGCAGATTGGGCATCTTCGCCAGCAGCTCACCATTCACTTTACCGCCCGATCCCAGCAGACCTTCTGCCTGTTGGAACGCCGCAGCATGTTCCTGCTGGCTTTCCGGCGAGAGATCGCTGATTTCCGTCACGTCACACTGTTCAGCCAGGCGAGCATAAAGATCGTCGGGCAGTTTTTTATAGAGAATTACAGCGGGTTTCATTCGGTGGCTCCCGGTCAATAAGTAGCGGGCGGCTTGCAGGCCGCCCGGAGAAATAGAGGCTAACGTTTACGCTTTCAGGCGGGTTTTGCACCCTGCAGCGGCGGCGCTTTGTTCTGCGCCGGTTTCACAATCAGCGTCAGCCACACCGAAACCAGCAGGGCCGATCCCATAAAGATGTAGGACGCGGACGGGCTGCCGGTGGCTCCATTAAGATAGCCGACAATCCATGAACCGATAAACGACCCCAGCGCACCCATACTGTTAATCAGCGCCATTGCGCCACCGGCGACATTGCGTGGCAGCATCTCAGGAATAATGGCGAAGAACGGTCCGTAAGGCGCATACATCGCGGCACCGGCAATCACTAACAGGGTGTAGGACATCCAGAAATTGTTCGATCCCACAAGATAAGAGCCCAGGAACGCCAGCGCGCCCACCAGCAGCAGCGGCCAGACGAACAGCTTACGGTTCTGAGTTTTATCCGACGCCCAGGAGACCACCACCATCGCAATGGTCGCCGCCAGATAAGGCACCGCAGAGAGCCAGCCCGCCTCTACCATACCCATCTGCGTGCCGTTACGCAGAATCGACGGCAGCCACAGCACAAAGCCATAGACGCCGATGCTCCAGGCAAAATATTGCAGGCAGAGAATGATCACGTTACGGTTGCGGAACGCTTCGCTGTAGTTGCGCACCGCTTTAATATTTTCCTGCTCTTTCTGCAGTTCAGCCTGCAATGCCGCTTTCTCGGCATCGCTCATCCAGCGCGCCTGCGCCGGCTTATCCTGCACCAGGAACCACCAGGCGATCGCCCAGACCACCGCCGGAATCCCTTCGAAGATAAACATCTCACGCCAGCCAAACGATTCGATCAGATAGCCTGACACGACCGACATCCACAACACCGTGACCGGATTACCCAGGATCAGGAAGGTATTGGCGCGTGAACGTTCCGACTTGGTAAACCAGTTGCTGATGTAGATCAGCATCGCGGGCATCACCGCGGCTTCCACCACGCCCAGAATAAAGCGAATGGCCGCCAGCATCGGAATGTTGCTGACCACGCCGGTCAGTGAGGCACAGCCGCCCCACAGGATCAGGCACCAGAAGATCAGTTTCTTGACGCTGCGGCGTTCGGCGTAAATTGCACCCGGGATCTGGAAAAAGAAGTAACCCAGGAAGAACAGCGCACCCAGCAGCGAGGACATGCCTTTGGTGATGCCGAGATCGTCATTAATCCCGGCAGCAGAAGCGAAGCTAAAATTTGCACGATCGAGATACGCCAGGCTGTAGGTGATAAACACGATGGGCATGATGAACCACCAGCGTGTTGGCGCGATTGTCTGCTTTTTCATCGGGAACTCCTGTGACTGTAGAGGGGCGCGAACTACACGTCGCCCAGTTGCTGACGCGTCGGCAGACCTTCGCTGTCACCAATGACCTGAATCGCCATCGAACCAATTTTGTTGCCGCGACGAATCGCCTGCGGCAGCGACTGACCTTCCAGCAGGGCGCTGATGACGCCAACGGCAAAGCCGTCTCCGGCGCCTACGGTATCCACCACGTTGTCGACTTTTATCGCCTCAACCTGGCCCTGCTCGCCCTGCGCCGTTTTATACCAGGCACCGTCACAACCGGTTTTAATCACGACCGCTTTCACGCCCTTATCGAGATAGAAATCCGCGATCGCTTCTGGCTGACGATAGCCGGTCAGAATCAGCCCCTCTTTTTCGCCCGGCAGTACCCAGTCGGCATACTCCGCCAGCAGATTGAGCTGCTTACGCATCTCCTCTTCGCTGCGCCACAGCACCGGCCGCAGGTTAGGATCAAACGAGATAGTTTTACCGCGCGCACGCATCTCTTTGGCGGTGTGCTTCAGCAGCTCCAGCGAACTCTCTGACAGCGCCGCTGCCACACCGCTCAGGTGCAGATGTCGCGCCGAACCAAAATAGTCCGCGTCAAAATCGTCGACCGACAGATGGCTGGCCGCCGAGCCCTTACGAAAATATTCCACCAGCGGATCAGAGCCGTCGTCGACTTTGGACTTGAGCTGAAAACCGGTGGGATAGCGCTTATCGACCGTCACCCGGGCGTGGTCGATACCCTCTTTTTCCAGCTGCTGGCAGATAAACCGGCCAAAAGCGTCATCGCCAATACGACTGACCCAGCCCACTTTCAGGCCAAGACGAGCCAGGCCGGTCGCCACATTGAGTTCAGCGCCCGCCGCGCGTTTAACAAAGGTCTCTGCTGCGGCCAGGTCGCCGGTTTCACGGGCGATGAACATCGCCATCGCTTCACCGATAGTGACAACATCAAGCGGACCGTTGTGATGCATAGTGTGATGCGTGGTCATCTTCACTCCTTACACGTTACGCAGCAGCGACACGTAGTGGCGTGTCACCGCCGTCAGATCGTCGCCTTCCAGCGGAAATTCAATACCGCGCGGTGCCTGTGCGGGCAACTGTTGCAGCAGTGTGCGCCAGTGGTCATCAGCCTCATCCAGCGCAATCGCGCGGTAGCTATCCTGGTGCGCCACGGCGGCTTTGACATGCACATAGCCCACCTGCGCAGCCAGCTGCTGCGCCGCCTGATCGGCATCCTCACCGGTCCAGCACCAGTTACCCATATCAAAGGTCATGCTGATCGGCAGATCCGCTTCCCTGACCGCCGTGAAAAAGGCGACTGACGGAGCCAGTCGGCCATGCTCAGTCTGGTCGTTTTCTACCGTCAGCTGAAATGGCAGATCCGCCAGCAGCGCCTGCAACGCTTCGCGAGGCAGCGCACCGGTGAACTCTCCCAGCGCCACTTTCAGCCGCTGAGCGTTTAACTGGCGTGCTTCTTCAACGTAGTGGGTTATACGGGGATTGATTTCGCCGCCGTCACAAAACAGCGTATCGGGCACCGAATAGCTGCTGTGCAGCTGATGCTGCGCCACCGCCCGGGCCAGTGCCGACAGATCGGCCAGTGCCGCGTCATCAAGCAGTTCGCGGCGGATTTCGACCCCGTCTGCGCCCGCCTGCTGGATAATCGGCAGCAGCGCACGCTGACCGCCGAGAGCGGCGATCTGTGCGTGGCCATATGCGGCGGTCACCACGATGATGTCAGGTTTCATGTTCTACTCCATGGCAGGGTTCTGCCCATAACGAATACAAAAACCCTAAATGGAACCGGTTCCAAAGCAAAGCAGCAAACTGTGAAATTATGATCGTGCTCACGAAGCGAGCACGTAAACGGAAGGTTAAATCTGAAATTCAGTTAAGAGGCTGGCTGGAGCCGCGAACGATAAGTTCGCCAGAGAAGACCTGCTCGGCAACCGGCAATCCGCTGCCTTCGATGCGCGTAATCAGTCGTTCCAGCGCACTGTAGCCAATCTGCCAGGTGGGCTGTTTCAGCGTGGTGATACCGACACCGGCCAGCGCCGCCCACTCCAGTTCGTCAAAACCGAGCAGGCCGATATCGCGGCCCCAGTGCAGATTGAGTCGCTGTAGCGATCGCGCTACCTGCAGGGTCAGCGCCCCGTTGGCGACCATCACTGCGCAACGTTTGCCGGTGTGACGCTGATGAAAGGCCAGCAGCGCCTGATCCAGCGCGGCGGGCTGATGCAGCGCCACTTCCGTATTCTCATGCTCAACCTGCGGATGCTCTGCCAATAGCTGGCGGAAGGCCTGCAGGCGCTCACGGCGCGTGTTGACGCTGCCCAGCGGCTCGCTAAGAAACAGCAGCGCATCATAGCCATTGTCGACCAGATGCCGCGTTGCCGTTTCAGCTGCCTCGGCGTTATTCAGGCCCACCACATCGCAGGGAAAATCGGGGATTTTACGGTCAATCAGCACCATCGGCAGCAGGGATTGTTGCAGATGGTTCAGCACCTCTTCGCGCATCCCGACTGCGTTTACCACAATGCCCTCAACCTGATAGCTGCTCAGCAATTGCAGATAGTGCTGCTCCAGATCCACTTCGTTATTGGTGTTACACATCAGCAGCGTGAAGCCCTGCTCGCGGCAGGCAGCTTCAATACCGCTCATGACATCAACAGAATAGGGATTGGTGATATCGGCGATAATCAGCCCGATCAGGCGGGTACGTCCGCGCTTCAGGCCGCGCGCCATCTGACTCGGGCGATAGCTGAGATCAGCAATAGCCTGTTCGATCCGCGCTTTCAGACCGGCAGAGAGCAGATGCAGTTCACCATTGAGATAGCGTGAAACGCTGGTTTTACCGGTTCGTGCCGCGTGAGCAACATCGCTGATGGTGGCGCGAGGCGGCCTGATTTTCATGAGATATCCTGCGTAATAAGAAACCCGGCAGAGACTAGCACAAGCAAAGCCCGGCGCAAAAAGCGCTACGCCGGTAATTGCAGCCAGGGTTGCCACAGGGTCTGTAACGTTTCCGGCGGTGCGCCATCAATCAGCCGGATGACCATTTCAGCCACCTGTTCACCGGCCTGATGGCTTTAAGAGACATGGGAAGGCGTCCATTGATCAATTTTTGATCAGACTACCATAAAGCCTCTGCTGGCTCTATTCGCAGAAACATTACTGATACTTTTAACGCGATGCTTTACAGAAAAAAGGCGCCCCCGGGCGGGGGCGACCGCGTTTATCCCAGCGGGCTGAGCGTGATCTCAACACGACGATTTTGCGCTTTGCCTGCTTCGGTGCTGTTGCTGGCAACCGGGTTATCCGGGCCTGCGCCCTGCGTGCGCAGGCGGTCGCTGGCAACACCCTGCACGATCAACGCGCTGGCGACGCTTTCAGCACGCTGCTGTGACAGACGCATGTTCAGCGCGCGGGTGCCGGTGCTGTCGGTATAACCCACTACGTTTACCGCGGTTTTCGGATACTCTTTCAGCACCATTGAAACACCTGTCAGGGTGTTCGCGCCGGCAGGTTTCAGATTGCTGCTGCTGGAGTCGAAGGTGACATTGTTTGGCATATTCAGGACGATGTTATCGCCATTACGGGTCACGCTGACGCCCGTTCCGCGCATCTTGTCGCGCAGTTTCGCTTCCTGCACATCCATGTAGTAGCCCACGCCACCGCCCAGTGCGGCCCCGCCTGCAGCACCAATCAGCGCACCTTTACGGCGATCTTTCTTCGACGAGGAGAGTACGCCGACACCGGCACCCACTAACGCACCCAAGCCTGCGCCCACACCTGACTTACCCGCCTGCGATTCGCCGGTGTAAGGATTGGTGGTACAACCTGGCAGGGCCAGACTGCCGCTTAATAACAAGGTGATGGCGATTAATTTCTTCTGCATTTTTGTTCCCTTACATTCGACACACAGGGGAAAACCTTTCCCATAAGTGGCACGATTATGCCGCCTGGTGGCCGTGAATGTAGTGAGGAAAAATCCTGATTTAGCGGGAATTACGCCTTTTGGTTGTCAGGATGGCAAAAACAGTTGCTCTGATGATCGTTTATCAGCCCGCAGGCCTGCATAAAGGAGTAGCAGATTGTGGGGCCGATGAATTTGAAACCACGCTGCTTTAGCGCCTTCGAGAGCGCAATGGCCTGCTCTGACGTGGTGGGAGCCTGACTATAGTCAGGATAATGGTGGACGATTTGCGCGTTATCGACAAATTGCCAGACGAAGTGGCTGAAATCCTCGCCTTGCGCTTCCATCTGGAGATAGGCACGAGCGTTGGCGATAATCGCCGCGATTTTACCGGCGTGGCGGATAATACCGCTGTTGAGCATCAGCGTGTCGATCTCTGCCGCATCCATCAACGCTATGGCCTGCGGATCAAACTGGTAAAACGCCGCCCGATAGTTTTCCCGCTTTTTCAGCACGGTTATCCAGGATAACCCCGCCTGCTGTCCTTCCAGACAGAGCATCTCAAACAGCGCACGCTTGTCTCTCTGTGCCACACCCCACTCCCTGTCGTGATAAGCCAGATAGAGGGGATCCTGCGTTACCCAACCACATCGTTGCATCGCTTTGTTCCTTTATAACAAGAATATTTTAGCGGTCCGCTTGATCTTAGAATTAATCGGTTGATAGTTAAACGATCACCGGTTAAATAACAGAGACGGGCCGAAATTTAATTTAAACGCCGGATAATAACTTCAGCCTTGCCTGGAGAAGCGATGTTGCCGAGAAGCGGTTGGAAAGGTCTGCGGATCTGCTGTGCTGTATGGCTGTTAATCTTAACGCAACCGACTTTTGCGCGCGGCGGCATCTCTGCGCCTCAGCATCCCGACTTTCTGCCCGACTACGATACGATTCTGGCGGAGAAGATCGCCCTGACGCCACTCGCCTTCAGCGATGAGAGCCGCGCCCTGTTTGAAGCCGCCATCAACTCTCCCACCGCGCCCCCCATCGCCGTCCACAGTGAAACCGGCAGCGTAGGCACTACCCCGCTGGGAAAACGCTATCGGGCTGGGGTTGACCTGCCCATTGCCCCGTCATTTACCACCGGGCCGGTGGCGCAGTATGCCGTTGATCCGCAGCAGATGAACTGTCTGCAATGTGACTACAGCGATCAACAGAGTCGTGAGCAGAGCGCCAGCGTCGGCTGGCGCATCGATTCACAGCAGGGATGGATATCGCCCTGGGCGCAGCTGAGTTATCACTATCTGCTGGCAGACACGCCGCAGAATCCCCGGCGTGAGGCGACGAACGGCACCGATCAGTCCGAAGGCATCGATCTGAGCATCGGTGCACAAGTGCCTCTGAACGATAATCTGGCGGCTTTCGCCGCGTTTTCACAAAGCGAAGCGCTGAATAACCAGGAGCAGCAACTTTATACCTTTGGCTTCAGCGCCAGCTTCTGACCGGGGCATGAAAAGAGAAAGGGAATCGGGCGTTTAAAATATAATGAGTCCGCTAATCATTATACTGGTAACACTATGCGCAACGATTTGACAATTATTGGCCGTGAAATGACGGTCTTCATACTGGCAGCACTCTTTCTCGCTCTGATGATATTGCCCATCTATATTGATGTGGCCTGGATGAATGATGCGCTGCACGAAACTTCTTTTACTGAAACCACCCAGGAAATCATGCTGGCGGTGATTGCCGCCCTGTTCTTTATTGCGGCCCAGCGCCGTCCGGCTCAGCGCGGCGCGCTGACCTTAGTGGCGGGCTTCTATAGCTGTATGCTGATCCGTGAGCTCGACTTTGTGTTTGATGCCATCCAGCATGGCAGCTGGATCTGGTTCGCCCTGGCGGTGACGGCCGGTTGTCTGGCCGTCGCGCTGCGGACGCCGAAAAAAACCCTGCACGCGCTGGCCAGGCTGCTGCAGCACCGCAGCTGGCCGGTGATGGCCTCCGGCTTTTTAGTGGTGCTGGTCTTCTCACGACTGTTTGGTATTCATGCGTTGTGGCAGCACCTGATGCTGGGGGATTACAACCGCGTGGTGAAAAACATGGCCGAAGAGGGTACCGAACTGCTGGGTTACGGCCTGTGCTGGCTGGCCTCGGTTCGCTATTTATGGCAGACCCGTCCGGCCGCCGCTGCCGTCAGCGTGCACGCCACCGAATCTGCACCGGCCCGTCACGCCACTTCTCCGGTTACCTCGCACTGACCGCGGTCGTGCTTTTTTTGGCGATCCGTCTGGGGAAAGGAGATTTTGGCAATTCCTGATTATAAACCGTTCTTGTATTGATGCTTTTTAATTGACAGGTATGCTCTAAAGGATTCTGAGGAAATCCTTTAGAGCTTAACGTTATGATTACCATTTACCGTAAGGGTATTTTTTTCCTTTTATAAAGATCTCAGTATCTTTGCCGTATTCATAACCGTTAGAAAATCGGGTTATCCCTTTACAGAT
Organism: Pantoea sp. ABR1s; assembly: GCF_057812235.1. Taxonomy (NCBI): domain Bacteria; kingdom Pseudomonadati; phylum Pseudomonadota; class Gammaproteobacteria; order Enterobacterales; family Erwiniaceae; genus Pantoea; species Pantoea sp. ABR1s. The sequence goes on from NZ_CM173823.1 coordinate 27,746, forward strand.
ATCCAGTTTATTCCCCGATAAAGTTTTCAGGACGGACGGTGTGACACGATAATTAGGCTCAAACCCGATACCTTTTAGCCATACCGCTACCTTCCCCTCCGGAGCCAGGCCAATCTGAATGGTGTCATAAGTGTTATTATAGGGATCCATTTTTCCACTGGGACTGTTCATCTTTTTTACAATGACATCAGGGATAGTCAGATGGGTCTCATACACTTTCTTATCAATTACCGAGTCCCAGCAAAAAATAAAATGTTTAGGGGGGCAATCAATATGATTCCAGTATCCACCGGAGGCACGATCTTTATCATTCCACTTACCAATAACCTCAGGCAGAGCAGAAGTACTGTTCAGCGTATTAAAGCGATAAATCGTACCATCAGCACCCTGAATCACGGCAAATGTCACCAGAGCAGGCAACGCTTTAGGCGTGAAGAAATTGAATTTCCACTCTGAGGGAACATCAGTTTTGACCACTGCCGGAGCCGTCTGGCCTGCACCGTGACAGCCAGTCAGTATCAGAATTGTAATTAATCCTGCCACGCTTTTTATTTCCATATTTTATTCCCGTCCATATCGTAAACCGTACGCTGCCAGCGCTCGTCTGGCCTGTTAGTAAAGGTCACAAGCTTTGCCGGTCTGACCGCACCGCTGATTCTTCCATCGCTGTCTCTAATCACGCTGTCCCAGTTAGCCGAGCAGAGAATATATTTTTCGGCCAGCATTAAATTTTTCGGGTTCGTTACCATTGCCCGTAAGGGTATTTTTTTCCTTTTATAAAATCTTTTATGTCTTGGTCATAGCCATAATTAAAATCACTTTTCGTTATCCCTTTACAGATATCCAGTTTATCCCCCGATAAAGTTTTCAGGACTGACGGCGTGATGCGATAGTTAGGCTCCGCATTGATCCCCTGCAGCCAGACAGCTACCTTTCCCTCGGGAGCCAGACCAATCTGTACTCTGTTGTAATATGCCGTTCTCCCCCAATAGTCTTTCTGCTCAGCCGGCCTGATCATTTTATCCAGTACGGGTTTAGGTATAGTCAGAGTGGTCTGGTACACCTTTTTATCGATAATCGAGTCCCAGCAGAAAATAATATGCCTTGGCGGATGCTCAACGTGATTCCAGTAGCCACCAGAAGCACGATCATTGTCATTCCACTGTCCGATAACCCCTGGCAGAGCAGATGTACGGTTCAGAGTATTAAATTCATAAACTTTATCATCGGCGTCCTGAACTACTGCGTACGTCACCAATGCCGGTAGTGCTTTTGGGGTGAAAAAATCAAAGGTCCATTCTGTCGGCTCATCGTTCTGAGGAGCACCAGTTGTGTGTGCTTCTCCCTGACAACCAGTCAATGCCAGAATGGTAAAAAGCCCTGCCATGCGTTTTATTTCCATATTTTATTCCCGTCCATATCGTAAACCGTACGCTGCCAACGCTCGTCTGGCCGGTTAGTAAAGGTCACTAGCTTTGCCGGTCTGACCGCACCGCTGATTCTTCCCTCACTGTCTCTAATCACGCTGCTCCAGTTAGCCGAGCAGTGAATATATTTTTCGGCCAGCATTAAGAGTTTAGGGATCGTTACCATTGCCCGTAAGGGTATTTTTTTCCTTTTATAAAATCTTTTATGTCCTGGTCATAGCCATAATTAAAATCACTTTTCGTTATTCCTTTACAGATATCCAGTTTATCCCCCGATAAAGTTTTCAGAACGGACGGTGTGACACGATAATTAGGCTCAAATCCGATACCTTTTAGCCATACCGCTACCTTCCCCTCCGGAGCCAGGCCAATCTGAATGGTGTCATAAGTATTATTATAGGGATCCATTTTCCCACTGGGACTGTTCATCTTTTTTACAATGACATCAGGAATAGTCAGATGGGTCTCATACACTTTCTTATCAATTACCGAGTCCCAGCAAAAAATAAAATGTTTAGGGGGGCGATCAATATGATTCCAGTATCCACCAGAGGCGCGATCTTTGTCATTCCACTTACCGATAACCTCAGGCAGAGCAGAAGTACTGTTCAGCGTATTAAAGCGATAAATCGTACCATCAGCACCCTGAATCACGGCAAATGTCACCAGAGCAGGCAACGCTTTAGGCGTGAAGAAATTGAATTTCCACTCTGAGGGAACATCAGTTTTGACCACTGCCGGAGCCGTCTGGCCTGCACCGTGACAGCCAGTCAGTATCAGAATTGTAATTAATCCTGCCACGCTTTTTATTTCCATATTTTATTCCCGTCCATATCGTAAACCGTACGCTGCCAGCGCTCGTCTGGCCTGTTAGTAAAGGTCACAAGCTTTGCCGATCTGACTGCACCGCTGATTCTTCCCTCACTATCTCTAATCACGCTGCTCCAGTTAGCCGAGCAGTGAATATATTTTTCGGCCAGCATTAAGAGTTTAGGGATCATTACCATTGTCCGTAAGGGTATTTTTTTCCCTTGATAAAGTCAGGCGTGTCTCCATAGTATTTATATCCATTTGGATGTTTGGTTATCCCTTTACAGATATCCAGTTTATCCCCCGATAAAGTTTTCAGGACGGACGGTGTGACACGATAATTAGGCTCAAACCCGATACCTTTTAGCCATACCGCTACCTTCCCCTCCGGAGCCAGGCCAATCTGAATGGTGTCATAAGTATTATTATAGGGATCCATTTTCCCACTGGGACTGTTCATCTTTTTTACAATGACATCAGGGATAGTCAGATGGGTCTCATACACTCTCTTATCAATTACCGAGTCCCAGCAAAAAATAAAATGTTTAGGGGGGCGATCAATATGATTCCAGTATCCACCAGAGGCGCGATCTTTGTCATTCCACTTACCGATAACCTCAGGCAGAGCAGAAGTACTGTTCAGCGTATTAAAGCGATAAATCGTACCATCAGCACCCTGAATCACGGCAAATGTCACCAGAGCAGGCAACGCTTTAGGCGTGAAGAAATTGAATTTCCACTCTGAGGGAACATCAGTTTTGACCACTGCCGGAGCCGTCTGGCCTGCACCGTGACAGCCAGTCAGTATCAGAATTGTAATTAATCCTGCCACGCTTTTTATTTCCATATTTTATTCCCGTCCATATCGTAAACCGTACGCTGCCAGCGCTCGTCTGGCCGGTTAGTAAAGGTCACAAGCTTTGCCGGTCTGACCGCACCGCTGATTCTTCCCTCACTGTCTCTAATCACGCTGCTCCAGTTAGCCGAGCAGTGAATATATTTTTCGGCCAGCATCAGAATTTCCGATGTCGTAAAGCCAGTACCAGGAACTCCACTTCTTGTGGCCCGTCCCATTATTATCGCTTTTTCACACAAGCTATTGAGTTCTGAACGGAGTCTTAACTCTTTATTAGTGTCCCTGATAGGATCGAATATCACACCGGCATCCTGTGCCGCATCAAGCATCACTCGTAGCACCACCTTCGACCAGTCGTTACGGGTCAGTCTGTCAATAACCAGCGCTGCACCGCTGCGTTTTTGTATTGTGCCGTAACGATCGGCTGGCATTCTGTCATCATGCCAGACATCTGCAATGACCTTCACTGCATTCAGCAGCGGCGCTATCGCTGGATAGCCATCCATCGTTTTAAGCTGCGCGCAGGTCTGCTGATAAATCCGCGTTTCTGTATCGGGTGTAGAGAGTGGTACGGTTTCAAACTCCGGCCGGGTAAGGAAACAGGCTTCGCGTTCCTCCGGGTTGTAACCTCCGCCAATGTCTGAGTGCGCACCCGGCAGAGCCAACTCCGGCCATGCCGGTTTGACGCTGTTTAGCGCAAAGTTAAACCGGCATTCGTGTTGCGCGGTGATATGAAATACTTTTTCCGCCACGCCTGGGCGCAACACCAGATTCACCTCACCCGTATCTGCGCTGTGCGGGTTTAGGCCATTTACTGGCGTTCCGATGGCTGCCACGGTATCAAATATTCCCAGAAATCGGGTTTTACCGCCGGGCGTGCCGGAGTACTCAACATTATCCAGACCAGCCTTAATTGCCGAGATAATGGAGCTGTCCTGACTGAATATCCGGTTGGCAAAATGCCGCGCCGCTGCGGCTCCCCGACTGAAGCCAAAAATATCAAACTGCAGCTCTTTAATGATACAGGCGCGGGCATTAGGGTATTTATCCAAATACCCTTTTAGAGCGGCAGCCAATTCTGAGACAGCCTTATCAGTTTTGCTGATTACGCCAGTATTTCCCAGTCCTGTACCCATTCCGTAGGCGCTGTCAGCAACCCCATCTTCCGTTCCGATACCACTGATATAAATCGCATGCTGACCAGACCCCGTTTGTGGGGCCATATTCTGGTCATATAGCGTGTTGAGCCAATGCACATTGGTGTAATAGCCAAGATAGCTTCCGGCAGCAGTTCCACTTACTCCCCGATTCAGTCGTATGCACTGCTGCAAAACGGACTCTGTCTCTGCGTCATTCATTCCGAAATGTTCGCCGGTACAGACAGCCTGACGGTCGGTAGTGTTATTCGCATTGTTGCCCGTCCCATCGAAAAACACACCGATGGTGAGCGTGATTTCCCGTTTCTTCTTCGCTGCCTGTGCACGCTGTTCAGGCTCAGACTGCTGTGCTTTTCTCTCCGCAGCTTCAGCCCGTTCGGCCGCACGGCCGGCATTGCTGTCGATCTCGTAAGTGTGTGTGCTGACAGAGGGAATAAACCGGGCACGACAGGGACAGGAGCTGTAACTGTGAAGTGAGCCCGCCCACTCCTTCAGGACACCGTTCACCTCATAGGTGTCCCCCATACCGCCACAGACGCGAAAACGTCCTTCATGCTTACCGCAGGTCACCGGATCGCCCGTCCGTACTTGCTGACGCTCAATGCCGCCGATGGTGTAGGTGTCATCAGATGCACCGCTTAGAATCCGTCCGCCGCAAGTGGTTTTATCCTGGTGATACAAAAAAAATCCTTCAGTCATAATCCCTCATGAACTTTGTGGCTATAAAGTAAGCGCATCATACCTCATTCATGACTTAACCCAAATATCAGGCTCCTGTCTGCCACTAAAGCATGCTCAGGCAGCAATCTTATCCGCCGTTTGCCGGGCACCAGGATCCTGAGCTGGAGGACGTACAGGATTCTCTGATGCACTTAATGATCGACCTCTCGCTCTGTTACCTTCCCAGCCTGTATCTCCGTTAAATTCCCTGATTTGACACTGGCAGCACTTCAGCCATTTCTTGTGCGACAACCCGGTCATCCGGTTGATAATCAGGTTATTGGTGGTAGTCATCATCACATCGCTATCTGGCTCTTTGCTTACGGCCCTTTTTAAGCGATCCGCATCATTAAAAAAGGTACAATAAACACTTCTGCGTCGGCGACGGGTTCCCGGCGCAAGGTGTTCGTTAACCTCAGGTCTTTTCATGTCAGCTAAAATCTTAACTTCAACGCTCATTGGCCTGGATGCCTTCCGACAGGATCCGCTGACTGCCCTGCAGCAGGCGGAAAAGGGCACGCTGGCGGTGTTAGATAATTATGCGCCGGTGATGTACGCCATCACCCCGGCGCGTCTGGCTGAGCTGCTGGCGCTGGAAGCCGCCGCCCGGCAGCCGAATGATGTGGCGCTGGATGACAGCCTGTATGACGATTCCCCCGCCGCGATCCATACGCCGGCAGGTAAGTTCGCCATGTATCAGGGCTGGCAGCCGGATGCCGACTTTACGCGCCAGGCCGCGATCTGGGGTGTGTCGCTGGGCGAACCGGTGACCCCCAGCGAGCTGGCGGCCTTTGTGGCTTACTGGCAGGCGGAAGGCCGGATGTTCCATCATGTACAGTGGCAACAGAAACTGGCACGCAGCATTCAGATGAACCGTGCCGCAAACGGCGGGCAACCGAAGCGTGATATCACGCAGTTGCCCGATCCTGACCGTACCATTCCCGATGGTTTCCGAGGTGAATGATGAAAACGCCAAACGATCTCTTTAACCGTCTGAAAAAAATGATGCCCGCAGGCACCCGTCCTAAATTTGCCAATGGCGAAGAGCTACTGGCGTGGAATCAGGAGCAGGGTCGTCTGCGATCAGAGGCGATTGTGCGTGAGAATCGCGCAATGAAAATGCAGCGCGTAATGGGCCGTTCCGGCATTCGAGAGCTGCATATGAACTGCTCATTTGATAATTACCGGGTAGAGAATGAGGGACAGCGCAAGGCGCTGGAACTGGCGCGTCAGTATGCCGCTGAATTTGATGGCAGCATCGCCAGTTTTGTCTTTTCAGGCCGTCCCGGCACCGGTAAAAACCATCTGGCCGCCGCGATTGGCAACGACCTGATCCTGCGCGGTAAAAGCGTGCTGATCGTGACAGTTGCCGATCTGATGTCGAGCATGAAGGGCACCTTCAGCGGCAGCAGCGGCATTACCGAAGAGCGGCTGATTCAGGATCTCAGCAGTGTTGATCTGCTGGTGATTGATGAGATCGGTATGCAGAGCGAATCGCGCTACGAAAAAGTGATTATTAACCAGATTGTCGATCGCCGATCCTCCTCGAAACGCCCGACCGGCATGTTATCCAACCTCGACCATGCGGGCATGAATACGCTGCTGGGCGAACGTGTCATGGACCGTATGCGCCTCGGCAACAGCCTGTGGGTGCGCTTCGACTGGGAAAGCTATCGCAGTCGGGTACGCGGCGACGAATATTAAACAGTGACCCGGCAGCGCCGGGTCACTGCGCTCATAGGGCCTGAAGCCCCTCGTCATAACGACGAGCTATACCGCCTTTGCCCTTCCGCCCATGCCCGGCGCAGCCGGACGCGCTGAGTCAGGATCATTCCGACGTCCGGCCACTGGTGCAGCAGAAAACCCGGCATTAATCCCACGATCTGATCGCGGTCACGATCTTAGCCACAGGCGATCGGGTTGTGTGAAACCGCCCGCAAAAGTGTGGGATGTGGAATACGTATGGGCTGATACACTCAATTCTTACTCCTCTGTTGAGTGAACCCGTAATGAAAACGAACGGCAAAGGCCCTGCACTACTGCGACTGAATAACCAGAAACGGGTGATGACTCAGCTGCGTAAGCTGCGCGTGACGTCGCGTCAGGATCTGGCGGAGGCGCTGACACTCAGCAAAAATACCGTCTCATTAATCATTGATGACCTGCTGGAGCAGGGCCTGATAGAGGAGCTGGGGCCGGTCAGCGTCGCGTCAGCCGGACGGCCTAAAATCGGGATTACCCTGCGGCCGGAAAAGCTCAAGAGCGCAGGCATCATGGTGGAACGCAACGTCATCCACTGGCGGGTCTGCGACTATTTTTCACAGGTGCTGGCTGAAAAGACGCTGCGCACCGATACCAGTAACCCGACCCGACTGCTGGCTGAGCTGGCGATGCTGTGCCGGGAACTGATGAAAAGCTATCCTGATTTGCTCGGCATTGGCCTGGGTTTTCCCGGTATCGTCGATCCCCGACGCGGCTGGATGCATATTTCATTGCCCCTCGAATGGCAGGATGTTGACCTGCTGGGCGCGCTGAGTAAGCACGTCAGTCTCCCCATCCGCATTATGAATAATGTCAAAGCCGCTGCGCTGCTGGCGGTACAGCTACGTGGATTATCTGTGGAGAGCGGTCACTTTTATCTGCGTATTTCCGAGGGAATTGGCGGCGCACTGGTACAGCATGGCGAAGTATTTACCGGGCACAGCTGGACGGCGGGCGAGGCGGGACATCTGGTTGTCCAGCCGGACGGCCCGCGTTGCAGTTGCGGCCGCCGCGGTTGCCTGGAAGCGCTGGTCAGCCAGCCTGCGGTTAAACAGCAGCTGGCGCAGCGTCAGCCTGGCCTGAGCTGGCAGAACCGCGACAGCGCGCCACGGGTGGTGGATGAGGTGATGGCGCAGGCGGGTGGCTATCTGGGTGCGGCGCTGAGTCAGATTATGCTGCTGCTCAATCCCGCCACCATCATCATTGATTGTCCGTGGAACGCCAGTGAAGTCTTCTGCAAGGCGGTGCGCACTACCGCACACGGCAACGCGCTGGCCTTTACCGCCGCACATACCCTGCTGCACTTTCCTGAGCAACGGATCGATCCGGCCAACGGGCTGGCGCTGGCGGTGCTGGAGCAGAGTGAGCAGCGGATGATCTAGTGGCTCAAGCCGCCCTGATTCATCCGATATCCATCCACCTCAGACTGAACGCTTCCTGCTACAACACATTCTCCCCAAAATGCTGGCGATACTCTTTTGGCGTGGTGTCGTAGCTTTTGCGGAAGACCGAGTAGAAATACTGCAACGAAGGATAGCCGCACATCTGCGAGATCTCGTTGATGTTGAGCGATGAAGAGGCCAGCAGTTCGCGCGCTTTTTCCAGTTTTTCACGGTGGATCATCGCATGGAGGGTGTCGCCGGTCTCATCCCGAAAGCGTTTTTCCAGATTAGAGCGCGACAGCCCGACTGCATCCAGCACCTGCTCCACTTTGATCCCCTTACAGGCGTTGAAGCGGATGTAGTGCATCGCCTGAATCACCGCCGGATCGCGCAGCGAGCGGAAGTCGGTAGAGCGCCGGGCGATGACTTTCACCGGCGGCACCAGGATACGCTGAAGCGGTAAGGGCTGCTTATCCAGCAGCCGATGCAGCAGTTTGGCCGCCTGATAGCCCATCTGCCGTGAGCCCTGCGCCACGGACGAGAGCGCCACGCGTGACAGATAGCGGGTCAGCTCCTCATTATCAATCCCGATCACCGTAAGCTTCTCCGGCACCGGTATTTTCAGATGCTCGCACGCCTGCAGCAGGTGTCGCGCCCGTGAATCCGTGACGGCGATAATGCCGGTTTGCGGCGGCAGCGTCTGCAGCCAGTCGGCGAGACGGTTCTGGGCGTGTTGCCAGTTTTCCGGCGCGGTTTCCATGCCCTGATAGACCACGCCCTGATAGCGCTCACGTCCCACCAGCTGGCGAAACGCCTGTTCACGCTCCTGTGCCCAGCGCTTGCCGCTGGAGGCCGGTAAACCATAAAAGGCAAAGCGATTAATGCCCTTCTCTTTCAGATGCAGAAAGGCTTTCTCCACCAGCGCGGCGTTGTCAGTCGCGATGTAGTGCACCGGCGGATAATCCTCCTGCCGATGATAAGAGCCGCCAACGCCGACAATCGGCACGGAAACATTCGACAGCAGGGTTTCGATAGAGCGATCGTCGTAATCGGCGATCACCCCATCGCCCAGCCACTCCCGGATGTTGTCGATGCGGCAGCGGAAATCTTCTTCAATGAAGATATCCCAGTCAGTCTGCGACGCCTGCAGATACTCACCGACGCCCTCCACAACCTGACGGTCATACACTTTGTTGGCGTTAAACAGCAGGGTAATGCGATAGCGTTTCTCATGCATGATGGCGCGTTCCCTTAAATCCTCAGCGCATTGCATAACACGGCTGAAAGGGGCAAAAAAATTGTTTGCGCCACAATGTGATCGCCCGCGCGATTACACCCGACGCCGCGTTGCCGTATCCATCCACACCGCCAGCAGCAGAATCGCGCCTTTGACGATGTACTGCCAGAAAGTCGGCACATCCATCATGCTCATGCCGTTATCCAGCGAGGCCATAATAAAGGCCCCCATGACTGCGCCTGCAACCGAACCCACGCCACCCGCCAGGCTGGTGCCGCCGATCACACAGGCGGCGATAGCGTCGAGTTCCGCAATATTACCCGCCGACGGCGAGCCTGCGCCCAGGCGTGAACTGAGGATCAGCCCGGCAATCGCTACCATCACACCGTTGATGGCAAACACCGCCAGCTTGGTGCGCGCCACGTTAATGCCAGACAGGCGCGCAGCATCAATGTTGCCGCCGATGGCGTAGATACGACGGCCAAACGCGGTGCGGGTTGCCATAAACATGCCCGCCAGCAACAGCACGGCCAGCAGTAACACTGGCGTCGGCACGCCGCGATAGTCGTTGAGCAACCAGATGGCACCCAGCACTAGGATGGCGGTGATCGCCTGACGCCCGACGGTGCCACTGGCTGCGCCCTGCGCCAGTCCGAGCTGCTGACGACGCAGCCGCAGCCGCCACTGCCACAACATAAACAACGCCAGACCGGCAAAGCCAAAGCCGAAACCGACGCCGCCCGGCAGATAACTCTGACCAATCTGCGACATGCCTGGTGTGATCGGCGCAACCGTAGTGCCATCGGTAATTCCGACCAGAACACCGCGGAAAGCCAGCATTCCCGCCAGCGTCACGATAAACGAAGGCACTTTACGGTAGGCCACCCACCAGCCATTCCACGTGCCAAGCAGCAATCCCATCACCAGCGTCACCACGATGGTCAGCGGCAACGGCCAGCCGAGCCAGACGTCGAATATCGCCGCCGCGCCACCCAGCAGGCCCATCATGGAACCTACTGACAGGTCGATCTCCGCCGAGATAATCACGAACACCATACCCACGGCCAGAATGCCAGTAATGGCGGTCTGGCGCAGCAGGTTGGAGACGTTACGCGCACTGAGCCACGAGCCGTCTGTGGTCCAGGTAAAGAACAATGCAATCAGCACAATTGCGCCCAGCATCACCAGAACCTGCAGATTAGGCAGTGTGAACCTGCCCGGTGACGGTTTGCCCGGCGTGCCGGAGAGGCGGCTTTGGGTACTTTCACTTTTAAGCATAATGTTCACTCCGCAGGGCAGCTTCCATCACCTGCTCCTGAGTCAGGTTATCGTTAATCAAATCGGCTTTGATCTGCCCTTCATGCATCACCAGCACCCGATCGCTCAGGCCCAGCACTTCCGGCAGCTCAGAGGAAATCACAATCACCGCGATACCCTGCTGAACCAGCGCATTGATCAGCAGGTAGATCTCCTGACGTGCGCCCACATCAATGCCGCGCGTCGGTTCATCGAGGATCAGGATTTTTGGATTGAGCAGCAGACATTTCGCCAGAATCGCTTTCTGCTGGTTGCCGCCGCTTAAACGACCAATCGGCAGTTCTGATGAGGAGGTTTTCACCCGCAGCCGACCGATCGCGTCGTTGATCGCCTGCTGCTCCTGCGCTTCATCCAGCGTTGAGAGCCGGTGGCTGAACTGGTCCAGCGCCGCCAGGGTAATATTTTTGCCCACCGCCATCAGCGGCACGATGCCATCTTTTTTACGATCTTCCGGCACCATCGCGATGCCGTGCGCAATGGCGGCGCGGCAATCGGTGATGTTGACCTGTTTGCCATTGATCCAGATATCGCCCTGCCAGCGCCCCGGCCAGACGCCAAACAGACATTGGACTGTCTCAGTCCTGCCCGCGCCCACCAGCCCGGCGATGCCGAGGATTTCACCGCGTCTGAGCGAGAACGAGACATTGTTAACGCGGCGGATGTGGCGGTTAACCGGATGCCAGGCGGTGAGGTTTTCAACTTTCAGTATCACGTCGCCAATCTGATGCGGCGCGTGGGGATAGAGCGCGGTCAGCTCGCGTCCTACCATCATGGTGATGATGTCATCTTCGCTCAGGCCCGCTGCCGGACGGGTAGCAATATGCTGGCCATCACGAATCACGCAGATGGTGTCGGAGATCGCCTTAACCTCATTCAGCTTGTGCGAGATGTAGATGCAGGCGATGCCGTGTTCACGCAGATTACGGATGATGCCGAGCAGCACGTCCGTTTCCTGCTCCGTCAGGGAAGAGGTCGGCTCATCCAGAATCAGCAGCCGGACCTGTTTGTTAAGTGCGCGGGCAATCTCCACCAGTTGCTGCTGCCCAAGGCCTAACTCACCGACCCGGGTGGCGGGAGAGACGTTCAGCCCGACCCGCGCCAGCAGTTGCTGGCAGCGCAGGGTCATGGTTTCATCATCCACCATGCCGAAACGGCTCAGTTCGGCACCGAGGAAAATGTTCTCCATCACCGTCAGTTGCCGCACCAGCGCCAGCTCCTGATGAATAATCACAATGCCTTTACGCTCGGTATCGCGAATGGTCTGCGCCTGAATGTCGTCGCCAGAGAAGTGAATCTGCCCTTCAAAATCGCCGTGCGGATAGAGTCCGCACAGGATTTTCATCAGCGTCGATTTGCCCGATCCATTCTCACCACACAGCGACATCACTTCGCCCGCCTCAAGTTGCAGGCTGACATCATTCAGCGCCTTCACGGCACCGAAACGCTTGGTGATATTTTTCATTTCCAGCAGCATCGACTGTTCTCCCTCACGCTATGCGCAGTCAGAGTTCGCTCTGTTTGTGGAAACCGTCTTTCACCACGGTGCTTTCAATATTGTCTTTGTTGACCGGAATCGGCTTCAGCAGCCGTGACGGAACCTCTTTCAGACCATTGTTCAGCGTGCTGTTGCTGGCAGGTGTTTTGCCCTCGCCCAGTTCGACGGCAATTTTCGCCGCTTCGGTGGCGAGCTCAGTGATCGGTTTGTAAACCGTCATGGTCTGGGTGCCCGCTTTGATACGCTTAATGGCTGCCAGATCGGCATCCTGACCGGAGATCGCCACTTTTCCTGCCAGCCCCTGCGCGCTCAGCGCCTGAATCGCGCCGCCTGCGGTGGCATCGTTAGAGGCCACCACCGCATCGATATGGTTGCCGTTGGCGGTCAGGGCATTTTCCATAATTTTCAGGGCATTTTCCGGCAGCCAGGCATCGACCCACTGGTCGCCAACAATTTTAATGCTGCCGTTATCAATATAGGGTTTTAACACCTTCATCTGTCCGGCACGAAACAGGCGTGCGTTATTATCCACAGGCGATCCGCCCATTAAAAAATAGTTGCCCTTAGGCACCTGTTTCACAATGCTCTCGGCCTGCAGTTCGCCCACTTTTTCATTATCGAAAGAGATATAAAAGTCGATATCGGCATTATTTATCATTCGGTCATACGCCAGCACTTTAATGCCTTCCCGTTTCGCTTCAGCGACAACATTACTCAATACCTGACCGTTGTAAGGAATAATCACCAGCACATCGACACCGCGATTGATCATATTTTCAATCTGCGACATCTGTGTCTCTTCGTTGCCGTTGGCTGACTGAACAAACACCTTCGCGCCCAGCGTCTCAGCCTGTTTTACGAAAATGTCGCGGTCTTTCTGCCAGCGTTCGAGTCGCAAATCGTCAATCGCCATGCCGATCTTCACTTCTTTTGCCACGCTGGTCTGGCTGAACAGCGCCAGCGCCGCACAGGCGGCGAGCAGTGCATGTTTCATCTTCATTGTGATCATCCTGTAGGTTGAGGCTATTGTCGTTTCAGGCCTATAAACCAGGCGGATGAATTGTTGCCCTTATTTTCCTGTTACAGCAATTACTGATTTTTATCCGGCTATTACGTTTTTTGGTTTATTTCATTTTTTATGAGCGCGATCGAGGTTTCATCTTTTTCGGACAAGAGAGCGATAATGATAAACCACCCCGTAAATAACATTATTTTGCGAGCCAGCGCACAAATAATAATTATCTGACACCCGTAGTGAAATATCGTAATTGAGCTGAGGCAGCAGCCAATATCAAATATTGCTTCAACGCAGGCCATTCGGGTACTGATGCTAAGGAGCAAACCATGCACGCTTATTTCGATCAGATCGATCGGGTTCGTTATGAAGGCACCCAGTCGACTCATCCTCTCGCTTTCCGCCACTACAATCCCGATGAGGTGATCCTCGGCAAGACCATGGCGGAGCATCTGCGCTTTGCCGCCTGTTACTGGCACACCTTCTGCTGGAATGGCGCGGATATGTTTGGTGTCGGCGCTTTTGATCGTCCGTGGCAGAAAAGCGGAGATGCGCTGCAGCAGGCAAAACTGAAAGCGGATGTGGCCTTTGAGTTTTTCCACAAGCTGAATGTGCCGTGGTACTGCTTCCATGACGTTGATGTCTCACCAGAAGGCGATTCGCTGCACAGCTACAAAGAGAATTTTGCCGCCATGACCGATAAACTGCTGGAGAAACAGCAGGAGACCGGCGTGAAACTGCTGTGGGGCACAGCCAACTGCTTTACCCATCCACGCTACGGAGCCGGGGCTGCCACCAATCCCGATCCTGAAGTTTTTGCCTGGGCAGCGACGCAGGTCTGCAGCGCCATGCAGGCGACCAAAACCCTGGGCGGCGAAAACTATGTGTTGTGGGGCGGACGCGAAGGGTACGAAACTCTGCTGAATACCGATCTGCGCCAGGAGCGCGAGCAGATTGGCCGCTTTATGCAGATGGTGGTCGAGCACAAACACAAAATTGGCTTCCAGGGAACGCTGCTAATTGAACCGAAACCGCAGGAGCCGACCAAACATCAGTATGACTATGATGTCGCGACGGTTTATGGCTTCCTGAAACAGTTCGGACTGGAGAAAGAGATCAAGGTTAACGTTGAGGCGAACCACGCCACGCTGGCGGGTCACTCTTTCCATCATGAAATTGCGACGGCCATTGCGCTGGGCATTTTTGGTTCCGTGGATGCCAACCGCGGCGATCCGCAGTGCGGCTGGGATACCGATCAGTTCCCGGTCAGCGTGGAAGAGAATGCGCTGGTGATGTACGAAATTCTCAAAGCGGGCGGCTTTACCACTGGCGGCTTAAACTTTGATGCCAAAGTGCGTCGTCAGAGCACTGATAAATACGATCTCTTCTACGGTCATATTGGCGCGATGGATACCATGGCGCTGGCGCTGAAGGTCGCCGCTCGCATGATCAGCGACGGTGAACTCGATAAGCGTGTGGCACAGCGCTACAGCGGCTGGAATGGTGAGTTCGGCCAGCAAATTTTGAAAGGTGAGTTTTCACTGGAGGCGCTGGCGGCGCATGCTCAGCAGCAGCAGCTCAATCCGCAGCATCAGAGCGGACGTCAGGAGCAGCTGGAAAATCTGGTGAATCACTACCTGTTTGATTTCTAACCCTTCAGGAGCAGAGCATGTTTATCGGGATCGATTTAGGCACCTCTGGCGTCAAAGTGGTGCTGATGGATGCACAAGGCAACGTGGTGGCGACGGAAATAGCGCCGCTGCAGGTTTCGCGTCCGCAGCCATTGTGGAGCGAACAGGATCCCGAAAGCTGGTGGCAGGCGCTGGATTTGGCCATGCAGGCGCTGAGCGCGCAGCAGGATCTGCGCGCGGTGCAGGCCATCGGGCTGAGCGGACAGATGCATGGTGCAACGCTGCTCAACAGTGCAAACCAGGTATTACGACCGGCCATGCTCTGGAATGATGGGCGCAGCGAGGCGCAGTGCCGTGAGCTGGAACAGAAGGTGCCGGATTCGCGGGCGATCACCGGCAACCTGATGATGCCCGGCTTCACGGCTCCCAAGCTGCTGTGGGTTCAGCAACATGAACCGGCAATATTCAGTCAGATCGCTCACGTGCTGTTGCCCAAAGATTACCTGCGCTGGCGATTGAGTGGCGACTTCGCCACTGATATGTCAGATGCAGCAGGCACAATGTGGCTGGATGTGGCACGGCGTGACTGGAGCGATGTGATGCTGCGCGCCTGCGACCTCAGCCGCGATCAGATGCCGCAACTCTATGAGGGCAATGCCCTGACCGGCACCTTACATGCCGAACTGGCCACACGCTGGAAGATGAACGCCGTGCCGCTGGCGGCGGGCGGTGGCGACAATGCTGCGGGTGCGATTGGTGTCGGCATGACCGAACCGGGCCAGGGCATGCTGTCGCTGGGTACGTCGGGCGTCTACTTCGTGGTGAGCGACGGCTATCTCAGCAATCCGCAGCGCGCGGTACACAGCTTCTGTCATGCGTTACCCCAGCGCTGGCATCTGATGTCGGTGATGCTCAGCGCAGCCTCCTGTCTGGACTGGGCAGCGACGCTGACCGGTTGCAGAGATGTTCCTGAGCTGCTGGCTGAAGCTGAACGCGCACGCGATGACCTGCCCGGGCTGTGGTTTCTGCCCTATCTTTCCGGTGAGCGCACGCCGCACAATAACCCGAATGCCCGGGGTGCTTTCTTTGGCTTTACCCACCAGCATGGCCGTCCCGAGCTGGCGAGATCGGTGCTGGAAGGCGTAGGGTTTGCGCTGGCGGAGGGCATGGACGCGCTGCACGACTGTGGCGTTCAGCCAAAGAGCATTATGTTGATCGGCGGCGGCGCACGCAGTGCACTGTGGCGTCAGATGCTGGCAGACATCAGCGGCCAGACGCTGGATTACTGCCATGGCGGGGAGGTTGGCCCGGCGCTGGGGGCCGCCAGGCTGGCACAGCAGGCGCTGGATGCAGAGGTCACCGTGCCGACGCCGGTTCTGGTGCAGCGACACCAGCCGGATCCGGCCCGGGTAGCGCACTACCAGCCATGTCGTGAGACCTTTGCGACGCTGTATCAACAGCTCCTGCCGCTGATGAAGTAAACCTGTGAGAACGCTCCGCCTGTTATGGATTTAAATCGCCTGTTAACGGATCCCCCTGCCATGTAATGCCAGGGGGGTAATGAAGGCAGAACAGGTGATCGTGAGCCATATTACTGACCCGGAATGGCCGGGATGACACTTACCCAGCCATACCATCACGGTAGCATCAGCCAATCGCGCCCAGCGTATCTTCCTGACCCTGTTTCTTCGGCAGCAGGAACAGCGTCGCCGCAATATCCAGCAGATAAATCAGCGCCAGCAGGGTAATCGCCGCCGTAAACGAGAACTGGCTCGCCAGCAGACCAATCACCACCGGGCCGAAGCCGCCCACACCACGACCAAGGTTGAACAGGACGTTTTGCGCGGTGGCACGCACCTGCGGCGGGAAAGTATCGGAAATCAGCGCGCCATAACCGCCAATCATGCCGTTAACAAACATCCCCATGATCGCGCCGGTAAATAACATGATGTTCGGGTCGCGCAGCTGAGCATAAACCACCACCATCACTACTGCGCCAAACTGATAGAGCAGGAAGATTTTCCAGCGTGCGAAGCGGTCGGCCAGTACGCCAAACAGCCAGATGCCAAAGGTCATCCCGACCACGGTCACCGCGGTCCAGAGGCCCGACTTCGTCAGGCTGAAGCCAAAGCTGGAGGAGAGGTAACTCGGCATCCAGATCATCAGCCCGTAGTAACCAAAGTTCTGTACTGAACAGAGGATAAAAATGCCCAGGCTGGCTTTGGCGGTGGCGCGATCGCGCACCAGCAGTTTCAGGCGCGCCGGAAAAGAGAGTGACGGCACATGTTTAACCTGCCGTTGATACGCCTCCGGTTCACCCATGCCGCGACGAATGGCAAACGAGACCAGCGCAGGCAACAAGCCGACCAGAAACATGCCGCGCCAGCCGATGATAGTCAGCAGCGGCGGTGTGATAAAGGCCGCCATCAGCACCCCGAGTTGCCAGCCGATGCCAACCCACGCTGATGCGCGGTTGCGCTTCTCAGCAGGCCAGGCTTCGGCAATCAGCGCCATGCCGATACCAAATTCGCCACCCAGACCGACACCCGCCAGCGTTCGCCAGGCGAGCAGATCCCAGTAGCCCTGCGCCACCGCGCACAGCCCGGTAAAGACCGAAAAGACCAGAATCGTGACGGTGAGCATGCGGATGCGACCATAGCGGTCGCTGAGATGACCAAATACGATGCCACCGATAACCGCGCCGATCAGCGTCCAGGTCACCAGCGATCCCGCCTGTGATGGGTTGAGCGCCAGCGAAACACTGATAGCCGGCAGCATAAAGCCGAGTATCAGCAGGTCAAATCCATCCATGGCATAACCGCTGACCGCAGCCAGCATCGCTTTGCCTGGCGTTACGCCCGGCTTAGATTGGGGAGAAGGGGACATCGTTGCGCACCTCATAAAGAAAAGTGCCGCAATTATAGAGAGAGTTCAGGATGTGACCAATTGAAAAGGCTTATCCCTGCGCCGATCAGGCGCAGGAAGAAGATTTATCAGGAAGGTCTGTTGCTGCCGTCATCGCCCGACAGTAATTCATCGAGCCGGTCACCGCCAACGTGACGGAAATCCTGACCTTTGACGAAATAGAAGATGATTTCGCAGATATTCTGGCAACGATCGCCGATACGCTCAATGGCGCGGGCACAGAACAGCGCCGTCAGCACGCTGGGAATGGTGCGCGGATCTTCCATCATGTAGGTCATCAGCTGGCGCACAATGCCTTCGTACTCTTTATCCACCTTTTTATCTTCACGGTAGATAGTGATCGCTTCATTTAGATCCATGCGTGCAAAAGCGTCCAGCACATCATGCAGCATCTGCACGGTGTGACGACCCAGCGACTCAAGGCTGACCAGCAGCGGCAGATGTTGTTGACCAAACTTCTCCAGCGCCGTGCGGCTGATCTTCTCCGCCACGTCGCCAATCCGTTCCAGCTCAGAAATGGCTTTGATGATCGCCATCACCAGTCGCAAATCGATCGCAGTTGGCTGACGTTTGGCGATGATGCGCACGCAGGCTTCATCAATCTCCACTTCCATCATATTGACCTTCTGGTCACCGTCGATCACCCGCTGCGCCAGTTCGCCATCCAGATTATGCATAGCGGTAATTGCATCGGTCAGCTGCTGCTCGACCATACCGCCCATGATCATCACCTGGGTACGGATATGCTCCAGCTCGGCATTGAACTGACCGGAGATGTGCTTATTCAGATTAAGATTATCCATGTCGATCTCCTGTCAGATCAGCCGTAGCGGCCAGTTATATAATCTTCGGTTTGCTTCTGGGCGGGTTTAGTGAACAGCGTGTCGGTATCGCTGAACTCAATCAGTTCGCCCAGATACATGAAAGCCGTATGGTCAGAGCAGCGTGCAGCCTGTTGCATGTTGTGCGTCACGATCACCACGGTGTAATCCTGTTTCAGCTCGGTGATCAGCTCCTCAATACGGCCAGTAGAGATAGGATCAAGCGCAGAGCAGGGCTCATCCAGCAGTAAGACTTCCGGGCGAATCGCGATACCGCGGGCAATGCACAGACGCTGCTGCTGGCCGCCGGAGAGACTGTAACCGCTCTGATGCAGCTTGTCTTTGGTTTCATTCCACAGCGCGGCTTTGGTCAGCGCCCACTGCACGCGCGCATCCATATCGGCACGCGACAGCTTTTCAAACAGGCGAACGCCAAAGGCGATGTTGTCATAGATCGACATCGGGAACGGCGTAGGCTTCTGAAACACCATGCCGACCCGGGCGCGCAGCAGCGCGATATCCTGCTGAGTCGCCAGAATGTTTTCGCCATCCAGCAGAATGTCCCCTTCAGCCCGCTGATCCGGATAGAGCGAGTACATTTTGTTGAAGGTCCGCAGCAGGGTCGACTTACCACAGCCCGATGGCCCGATAAACGCAGTCACCTGATTCTTAGCGATATCCAGATTGATGTTCTTCAGCGCATGATATTTGCCGTAATAGAAGTTCAGATTACGGACCTGAATTTTATCGGCTGATGCTGTCGCGATACTCATAATTCATCTCTCTTATACGGCGCCGCACAGGGCCGCGCCGGAAATTAACCGTGTTTACCTTTGGCGAAAATCACCCGCGCCACGATGTTCAGCACCAGCACGCAGAGGGTGATAATCAGCACACCTGCCCAGGCCAGGCTCTGCCATTCGGCGAACGGGCTCATGGCGAACTTAAAGATGGTGACCGGCAGGTTCGCCAGCGGCTGCATCATGTCGGTGCTCCAGAACTGGTTCGAGAGCGCCGTGAACAGCAGCGGTGCCGTTTCACCTGCAATGCGCGCAATCGCCAGCAGCACACCCGTGATGATGCCGGAGACCGACGCTTTCAGGGTGATAGACGCGATCATCTTCCACTTGGGCGTACCCAGCGCGTAAGCCGCTTCACGCATGCTGTCTGGCACCAGTCGCATCATGTTTTCGGTGGTACGAATCACAATCGGCACCTGCAGCAGCGCCAGCGCAATCACCCCGGCCCAGCCGGAGAAGTGCTGCATCTGCGACACCACAAGGGTGTAGACGAACAGGCCGACCACAATCGAGGGTGCCGAAAGCAGAATGTCGTTAATAAAGCGGATCACTTCTGCCAGTGGCGACTTGCGCCCATATTCCGCCAGATAGATACCCGCCATGATGCCCAGCGGTGTGCCGAAGAAGGTAGACCAGAAAATCAGTAATCCGCTGCCCGCCAGGGCGTTAGCCAGCCCGCCGCCCGCGGTATTGGGTGGTGGCGTTGATTCGGTGAACAGGGACCAGGAGAGCCCATCCACGCCGCGCGATACGGTGGTGAACAGGATCCACACCAGCCAGAACAGGCCAAAAGCCATGGTCAGCAGCGACAGCGTCAGCGCAATTTTATTTTTAGTGCTGCGCCAGGACTGCATTTTACGGCGTGATGCGTCCAGTTCGGCGCGCGCCTGAATTTCAATTGTGGTCATGAGCGCGCTCCTTCACTTTTCGCCAGCCGCATAATCATCAGCTTTGAAATCGCCAGCACGATAAAGGTAATCACAAACAGGATCAGTCCCAGCTCCATCAGCGCGGCGACGTGCACGCCCGATTCCGCTTCAGCGAACTCGTTGGCCAGCGCCGAGGTGATGCTGTTACCCGGCATAAACAGCGACGGGCTGTCGAGCTGGTAGGTGTTGCCGATAATAAAAGTCACCGCCATGGTTTCACCCAGCGCACGACCCAGTCCGAGCATCACACCGCCAATCACACCATTTTTGGTAAAAGGCAGTACGATGCGCCAGATCACTTCCCAGGTGGTGCAGCCGATACCGTAGGCTGACTCTTTCATCATCACCGGGGTCTGCTCAAAGACGTCGCGCATCACCGAGGCGATATAAGGGATGATCATGATCGCCAGAATCACACCCGCCGCGAGGATGCCGATACCGAAAGCGGGGCCGGAGAAAAGCTCGCCGACAATCGGAATGCCCGATAGCACGTCATTGACCGGTGTCTGGAAGTATTCGGCAAACAGCGGCGCGAAAACAAACAGACCCCACATGCCATAAACAATACTGGGAATGGCCGCCAGCAGCTCAATGGCGGTGCCCAGCGGGCGACGCAGCCAGCCTGGCGCGAGTTCGGTCAGGAACAGCGCGATACCAAAACTCACCGGTACTGCGATAATCAGGGCAATAATGGAGGTCACAAGGGTGCCGTAGATCGGTACCAGTGCACCAAATTGTTCGTTGGGCGCATCCCAGGTTTTGGTCCACAAAAAGGCGAAACCAAACTTCTGGATGCTGGGCCACGAGGAGATGATCAGGGAGACAATAATGCCGCCCATCAGTAACAGGACAATCAGCGCAGCCAGCCTGACCAGCGCGCCAAAAATTCTGTCACCTTGTTTGCCTGGGGCTTTGAATGCCGGCTTCGTTGCAGCCATAGAAGTCTCAGTCTTCAGAAGTTATCAGGACGGCATGACGCCGCCCGTTGAGTCTGACCGGACTGCTGTCCGGTCAGGGTCGGTCAATTACTGATAAAGCGCTTTACCAGAACTGTCTTTGATGTTGGCTTTCCAGGCGGCGCGAATCTGTTCAGTCACGCTCTCTGGCAGCGCAGCATAATCCAGCGCTGTGGCGGTTTTGCTGCCGCTTTTGTAAGCCCAGTCGAAGAATTTCAGTATTTCAGCGCCCTTGGCCGCATTAGCCTGATCTTTGTAGATCAGAATAAAGGTGGTTGACGAGATTGGCCAGGCATCAGCGCCCTTCTGGAAGGTCAGATCCTGCGCGAACGATTTGCTCCAGTCAGCACCTTTCGCGGCATTACTGAAGCTGGTTTCGCTTGGGGCGACCGCTTTGCCATCGGCATCGATGAGTTTGGTGTAGGTCAGGTTATTCTGTTTGGCGTAGGCGTACTCCACGTAGCCGATTGAACCCGGCAGACGCTGAACAAACGCGGCGACGCCGTCGTTGCCTTTGCCGCCCAGACCGACCGGCCAGTTGACGGTGTTACCTTTACCAATTTTGCTGTTCCAGTCCGGGTTCACTTTCGCCAGATAGCTGGTGAAGACGAACGAGGTGCCTGAACCGTCAGCGCGACGTACCACGTTGATGTTGGTCTCTGGCAGTTTCACGCCTGGGTTAAGTTTGGCAATCGCCGGGTCGTTCCACTTTTTGATGGTGCCGAGGTAGATATCACCGACGGTTTTGCCATCCAGCGTCAGCTGACCTGACTTGATACCCGGCAGGTTAACCGCCAGTACTACGCCACCGATCACGGTAGGGAACTGGAACAGGCCATTTTTTTGCAGATCTTCATCTTTCATTGGCGCATCGGACGCACCGAAATCGACGGTTTTAGCGATGATCTGTTTCACGCCGCCAGATGAACCGATACCCTGGTAGTTAACTTTGCTACCGGTGGCTTTTTGATATTCTGCTGCCCACTTGGCATAAACCGGCGCCGGGAACGTCCCGCCTGCGCCAGTGAGATCGGTTGCCGCAAAAGCAGATACCGCGCTTACGGCGAAGGTGGTGGCGAGGATTCGGGCTACGGTGCTACGCATCAGTGTCATATTCCCTCCAGGGGAGAAAAGTCAGGCTTGGGGCCGTTTTAGTAAGAATCTGTGATTGCTGCAGGAGGGAAAATAGGACAGTTTGATGACAGTGAAATGTACGAAATATGACAGTTATATGACAGAGGGCCAGAGCAAAGTGGGCCCGCGACGGGGCCCACCCGGTTATTCCACAGTAACCGATTTTGCCAGGTTACGTGGCTGATCGACGTCGGTCCCTTTGATCAGGGCGACGTGATAGGAGAGTAACTGTAGCGGCACCGTGTAGAAGATGGGCGCAATGACCTCTTCGACATGCGGCAACGGGATAATCTTCATTCCGTCACTGTCGCTGAAGCCCGCATCCTGATCGGCAAAAACATAAAGCAGGCCACCGCGTGCGCGTACCTCTTCGATGTTGGATTTGAGCTTCTCCAGCAGTTCGTTGTTAGGTGCCACCACGATCACCGGCATGTCCGCATCAATCAGCGCCAGCGGGCCATGTTTCAGCTCGCCTGCGGCGTAGGCTTCCGCATGAATGTAGGAGATCTCCTTGAGCTTCAGCGCCCCTTCCATGGCAATCGGATATTGATCGCCACGACCCAGGAACAGTGCGTGATGCTTGTCAGAGAAGCCTTCTGCCAGATTTTCAATCAGCTTATCCTGCGCCAGCATCTGCTCAATCCGGTTCGGCAACGCCTGCAGTGCATGAACGATCTCATGTTCAGTCTCGGCAGACATCCCTTTCAGACGGCCCAGTTTCGCCACCAGCATCAGCAGCACCGCTAACTGGGTGGTGAACGCTTTGGTAGAGGCGACGCCGATTTCGGTGCCCGCTTTGGTCATCAGCGCCAGGTCAGATTCCCGCACCAGTGATGAACCGGCCACGTTACAGACCGCCAGCGAGCCCAGGTAGCCCAGCTCTTTAGAGAGACGCAGCGCCGCCAGGGTATCTGCCGTTTCACCCGACTGCGACAGGGTGATCAGCAGGCTGTTTTTGCGAACAGCTGATTTGCGGTAGCGGAATTCCGAGGCAATCTCGACATCACAGGGCAGGTTTGCCAGCGACTCAAACCAGTAGCGTGACACCATGCCGGAGTTGTAGGAGGTGCCGCAGGCGATAATCTGGATATGCTCAACCTGGCTCAGCAGCGCTTCTGCGCCCGCGCCCAGTTCGCTCAGATCAACCTGACCCTGGCTGAACCGACCGCTCAGGGTGCTTTTCAGCGCCATGGGCTGTTCGTAGATCTCTTTCTGCATGTAGTGACGGTAAATGCCTTTGTCACCGGCATCATATTGCAGGTTCGACTCGATTTCGGCACGGGTCACGGTGTTGCCTTCACGGTCGATCACCGTGACATCGCGACGGCTGATCTCGGCGATATCACCCTCTTCCAGATAGATGAACCGACGGGTCACTGGCAGCAGGGCCAGCTGATCCGAGGCGATAAAGTTTTCGCCCATGCCACGACCAATCACCAGCGGGCTGCCGGAACGGGCCGCCACCAGCAGTGACGGATCGCGGCTGTCCATGATCACCATGCCATAGGCACCGCGCAGCTGCGGAATCACACGCAGTACGACTTCACGCAGCGAACCGCCCTGCTTCTGCTCCCAGTGAACCAGATGCGCCACCACTTCGGTGTCCGTTTCAGAGGCAAAGACATAACCGCGCGCGATCAGTTCAGCACGCAATGGCTCATGATTTTCAATGATGCCGTTGTGCACGATGATGATGTGCTCTGAGACGTGCGGATGCGCGTTCGCTTCCGACGGCTCGCCATGGGTTGCCCAGCGCGTGTGCGCGATGCCGGTGCCACCAATCAGCGGTTGCTGCTCAGCGGCTTCCGCCAGTTTCTGCACTTTTCCTAAACGCCGCAGGCGCGTGACGTGCCCCTGACGATCGACCACGGCCAGACCGGCCGAATCATATCCGCGATATTCAAGACGACGCAGACCTTCCAGCAGAATCTCTGCGATATCACGTTGCGCTACTGCACCAACAATTCCACACATAATGATGTTTTCCTGACTACATGGCTTTTCGCCACTTCTGTTGTCATGCGACCTGATATCCGGCTTTGCCGGTTCCCCGAGCCTTGTAGAGAGTGGGGATTATAGTTTTGGCACTGCACTGCATCGGCCCGCATTAAAGCGGGCCGTTAAAATTTATTTTTTCTTCTGTGGGCGCTGCCAGTCCGCTTTGTGATTCTGCTCTTTACGGTTATAGACCAGACCGGCCTGGGTCACATCTTTCATGATGGTCGTGCCCGCCGCAATGGTGGTCCCTGCCGCGATGCTGACCGGCGCCACCAGCTGGGTATCTGAGCCCACAAATACGTCATCGCCAATTACGGTTTTGAATTTGTTCGCACCGTCGTAGTTGCAGGTAATGGTGCCTGCACCGATATTTACGTTGTCGCCAATATCCGCATCACCGAGATAGGAGAGGTGCCCCGCTTTCGATCCTCTGCCCAGACGCGCTTTCTTCATTTCGACGAAGTTGCCCACGTGGGCAGCATCGGCCAGTTCGCTGCCAGGACGCAGACGGGCAAAAGGTCCGACGGTGCAGGCAGTGGCGAGATTCGCATCCTCGATCACCGAATAGGGGCTGATTTCACAGTCATCGCCAATCACGCTGTTTTTGATAATGCAGCCCGCGCCGATTCTGACGCGTGCGCCCAGCTTGACCTGGCCTTCAATAATGACGTTGGTGTCAATTTCAACATCCCGCCCGTGCGTCAGCGTCCCGCGCAGGTCAAAACGGGCCGGATCGCGTAGCATCACGCCAGCCAGCAGCAGCTTTTCCGCCTGTTCAGCCTGGTAAGTGCGCTCTAATGTCGCCAGCTGCAGCCGGTTGTTGACGCCATCGGTTTCACTGATGCGTGCCGGATGAACCGCGTTGATTACCCGACCTTCCTGATGCGCCAGCGCGATAATATCGGTGATGTAATACTCACCCTGCGCATTATTGTTGGTGAGCTGCGCCAGCCAGCGTTTTAAATCGCCGCCGTTGGCGATCAGAATGCCGGTGTTGATCTCTTTAATGGTGAGCTGTGCCGGGCTGGCATCTTTCTGTTCGATAATGCCGGTGATGGTGTCGTTCTCACGCACAATGCGGCCATAACCGGTTGGGTCGTCCAGTACCACGGTAAGTAAGCCAATGCCGCCCTGCGGTTTAGCTTCGCGCAGTCGCTGTAGTGTCGCCTGAGAGATCAGCGGCACGTCGCCGTAAAGCATCATGATATCTTCATCATCAGCGAATGCGGGCGCTGCCTGCTGCATCGCATGGCCAGTGCCGAGCTGCTCGGCCTGCAGTACCCAGTTGAGCGAGCTGTCAGTGAGGGTCGCCTTCAGGCGATCGCCGCCGTGACCATAAACCAGATGGACCTGCTGTGCGCCCAGCCCTTTAGCCGCGTCAATCACATGCTGAACCATGGGTTTGCCTGCCAGCGTATGCAGAACTTTAGGCAGATCGGAATACATACGGGTGCCCTTGCCAGCAGCAAGGATCACCACACTCATCGCACTGTTAGACATAACTATCCTGAGTGAATTTTTACGGGTGAAAGTAAAACGGTTTGGGATTGAGATTACTACATTTTTCTCAGGCCGAAATTAGGCGGACAGGCAGATCAGGCGCAGCAGACAAAAAAAATGCCAGCCCGAGGGCTGGCATTTCATGACGCATAAAGCTGGATTACATCGCTTTTTTGGTCAGTTCGATCACGCGCAGTTTAGCAATGGCTTTCGCCAGCTCGGCAGAGGCCTGAGCATAGTCCACGTCGCCGTGGCTGCTGTTCATATGGTCTTCTGCTTTGCGTTTTGCTTCCAGAGCGCGCGCTTCGTCCAGATCGGTACCGCGGATAGCGGTATCGGCCAGAACGGTGCTGCTGCCCGGTTGCACTTCCAGCACGCCGCCAGAGAGGTAGATAAACTCCTCTTCGCCGTGCTGTTTCACGATACGGATCATTCCAGGCTTAATGGCAGTCAGCAGCGGCGCATGGCCAGGGAAAATCCCCAGTTCACCTTCGCTACCTGACACCTGAATTTTCTGTACCAGACCAGAGAACAACTGCTCCTCTGCGCTGACCACATCCAGGTGATAAGTCATAGCCATAATCTTCCTCCCGGGAAACCGTTATTACAGTTTCTTCGCTTTTTCCACGGCTTCTTCGATGGCGCCAACCATGTAGAAGGCCTGCTCTGGCAGGTGGTCAAACTCACCTTCCATGATGCCTTTAAAGCCACGGATAGTGTCTTTCAGCGTCACGTATTTGCCCGGTGAACCGGTGAATACTTCTGCAACGAAGAACGGCTGAGACAGGAAGCGCTGAATCTTACGCGCACGTGCCACCAGCAGTTTGTCTTCTTCAGACAGCTCATCCATACCGAGGATGGCGATGATGTCTTTCAGTTCCTGATAACGCTGCAGCAGTGACTGAACGCCACGTGCAACATCATAGTGCTCCTGACCGACAACCAGCGGATCCAGCTGACGGCTGGTAGAGTCCAGCGGGTCAACGGCCGGGTAGATACCCAGAGAGGCGATCTGACGGCTCAGCGTTACCGTTGAGTCTAAGTGCGCAAAGGTAGTTGCTGGTGATGGGTCAGTCAGGTCATCCGCAGGGACGTAAACGGCCTGTACGGAGGTGATTGAACCGGTCTTGGTGGAGGTAATACGCTCCTGCAACACACCCATCTCTTCTGCCAGCGTTGGCTGGTAACCTACCGCAGATGGCATACGACCCAGCAGTGCAGAAACTTCTGTACCGGCCAGGGTATAACGGTAGATGTTATCGATGAACAGCAGAACGTCGCGGCCTTCATCACGGAATTTTTCCGCCATGGTCAGACCGGTCAGTGCTACGCGCAGACGGTTACCCGGCGGCTCGTTCATCTGGCCATAGACCAGTGCAACTTTATCGATAACGTTAGAGTCAGTCATTTCGTGGTAGAAGTCGTTACCCTCACGAGTACGCTCACCCACACCGGCAAACACTGAGTAACCTGAGTGTTCAGCCGCGATGTTACGGATCAGTTCCATCATGTTGACGGTTTTACCTACACCCGCACCACCGAACAGACCGACTTTACCGCCTTTAGCAAACGGACACATCAGGTCGATAACCTTGATGCCGGTTTCCAGCAGTTCCTGCGAGTTAGACTGATCTTCATAAGAAGGGGCTGCGCGGTGAATAGAGGCGATCTCTACTGCGCTGCCATCTTCTTCTTTCAGCTCGCCTTTCATATCGATTGGCTCGCCGAGAACGTTCATGATACGGCCCAGGGTCGCTTTACCGACGGGTACCTGAATCGGTTTCTGCAGGTCGTTGACGCTCAGACCACGCTTCAGGCCGTCAGACGTACCCATTGCGATGGTACGTACTACGCCGCCGCCGAGCTGCTGCTGAACTTCCAGCACCAGACGCGCATCACCATTCATAACCTCGAGGGCGCTGTACACTTGCGGTACCGCGTCCTGAGGGAATTCGACGTCAACAACGGCGCCGATAATCTGGACAATCTTTCCAGTTGCCATCTTGAATCCTCTACCTAATTCCAAACCTGGTTAAACCGCGGAGGCTCCACCGACAATCTCGGTAAGTTCCTGGGTGATGCTGGCCTGACGAGCTTTGTTGTACACCAACTGCAGCTCTTTGATCAGATTTCCGCCGTTATCGGTTGCGGCTTTCATCGCTACCATACGTGCGGCCTGCTCACTGGCCAGATTTTCCACCACACCCTGATAAACCTGCGATTCGACATAACGACGCAGCAGGGTATCCAGCAGCGCTTTCGGATCGGGTTCATACAGGTAATCCCAGGTCTTCGCCTTCATCTCTTCTTCACCTTCCGCTGGCGGTAACGGCAGCAGTTGGGTGATGGTCGGAGTCTGAGACATGGTGTTATTGAATTTGTTATTGACGATCATCAGCTTGTCGATGCGGCCTTCATCATAAGCCTGCAACATCACTTTTACCGGGCCAATCAGGTCAGACAGGGTAGGTTTATCACCCATGCCACTGACTTGCGCCACAATGTTGCCACCCACAGCATTAAAGAATGACGCCCCTTTTGAACCGATAATCGACAGATCGCTCTGCACGCCTTTATCGGACCAGGACTTCATATCCGCCAGTAACTTTTTGAACAGGTTAATGTTCAAACCACCACAAAGCCCGCGGTCAGTTGAAACGACCAGGTAGCCGACGCGCTTCACGTCGCGCTCTTCCAGGTAAGGGTGCTTGTATTCCAGATTACCCAACGCAAGGTGACCAATCACTTTGCGCATGGTTTCTGCATACGGACGGCTGGCCGCCATGCGTTCCTGCGTTTTACGCATCTTGGAGGCGGCGACCATTTCCATCGCTTTGGTGATCTTCTGCGTGTTTTTCACGCTTCCAATCTTGCTTCGTATCTCTTTTGCGCCGGCCATTAGCTTCTCCTCAAAGCCTTGCGGCCTGCCTTTTCAGACAAGCCGCCAGACATTACCAGGACTGGGTTGCTTTAAACGTCTCGACCAGGCCTTTCAGCTTGGCTTCGATATCGTTATTAAAGTTACCCGACTGGTTGATTTCAGCCATCAGCTCAGCGTGGTCGCGATCGGCGAAGGCCAGCAGTGCAGCTTCGAAGCTGCCAATTTTTGCCAGTTCAACGTCGTTCAGATAGCCACGCTCTGCAGCGAACAGAACCAGACCCTGCTGTGCGACAGACATCGGCGCATACTGTTTCTGCTTCAGCAGCTCGGTCACTTTCTGACCGTGGCTCAGCTGTTTGCGGGTTGCATCATCCAGATCAGAGGCGAACTGCGAGAATGCCGCCAGTTCACGATACTGTGCCAGCGCGGTACGGATACCACCGGACAGTTTCTTGATGATCTTGGTCTGTGCAGCACCACCTACGCGGGATACCGAAATACCTGGGTTAACGGCCGGACGAATACCGGAGTTGAACAGGTTCGATTCCAGGAAGATCTGACCATCAGTAATCGAGATTACGTTGGTCGGAACGAACGCAGAAACGTCGCCCGCCTGGGTTTCGATGATCGGCAGCGCGGTCAGTGAACCGGTTTTACCTGTCACTGCGCCATTGGTGAAACGCTCTACATAATCAGCGCTTACGCGTGATGCACGTTCCAGCAGACGGGAGTGGAGATAGAACACGTCGCCAGGGAATGCTTCACGACCTGGTGGACGGCGCAGCAGCAGAGAAATCTGACGGTACGCGACAGCCTGCTTAGAAAGGTCATCGTATACGATCAGCGCATCTTCACCGCGGTCACGGAAGTATTCGCCCATCGCACAGCCTGCGTACGGAGAGAGATACTGCAGTGCAGCAGATTCAGAAGCAGACGCCACAACAACGATGGTGTTCTGCAGTGCGCCATGCTCTTCCAGCTTACGAACCACGTTAGAGATGGTTGAGGCTTTCTGACCAATCGCAACGTAGACACACTTGATGCCTGAGTCGCGCTGGTTGATGATCGCATCGATCGCCATTGCGGTTTTACCGGTCTGACGGTCACCGATGATCAGCTCACGCTGGCCACGGCCAATTGGAATCATCGCATCGACCGACTTATAACCGGTCTGAACCGGCTGGTCGACTGACTGACGGTCGATAACGCCAGGTGCAATGACTTCAACCGGTGAGAAACCGTCGTTGTCGATTGCGCCTTTACCGTCGATAGGAGCACCCAGGGTGTTCACTACGCGGCCCAGCAGGCCACGGCCTACCGGTACTTCAAGAATACGGCCAGTACACTTAACCTTCATGCCTTCGGCGAGGTCAGCGTAAGGGCCCATCACCACTGCACCAACCGAGTCACGCTCGAGGTTCAGGGCGATAGCGTAACGGTTGCCCGGCAGGGCAATCATCTCACCCTGCATGACATCGGCCAGGCCGTGTACGCGGATGATACCGTCACTTACAGAAACAATCGTACCTTCGTTGTGAGCTTCACTCACGACATTGAACTGAGCAATGCGCTGCTTGATCAGTTCGCTGATTTCGGTGGAATTCAGTTGCATATGCTCCAGTCCCCTTAAGACTGCAAGACGTCAGCCAGACGGTCAAGACGGCCGCGTACGCTGCCATCAATAACCAGATCACCCGAACGGATGATCACGCCTGCCATCACAGACTTATCAATTTTGCAATTCAGCTTAACTTTGCGTGACAGACGTTTTTCCATCGCGGCGCTGATTTTATTCAGCTGGTCGTCACTCAGCGTACTAGCGGAGATAACATCAACTTCAGCGGTGGCTTCATGAGCGTCACGCAGTTCGATGTATTGGGCCAGTACAGCCGGAAGCGCTGTCAAACGTCCGTTTTCCGCCATCACCTTAATCAGGTTCTGCGCGGGTTCATCCAGTTGATCACCACAGACTGCGTTAAACGACGCTGCCAGCGCTTCGGGTGCTAATGCACCTGAGAGAAGATCAGCCATCTGTTCATTGCGAGCCACTTCTGCGGCAAACGCCAGCATCTGTTGCCAGCGTTCAATACTTTGATGCTCAACAGCAAAGTCAAAAGCTGCTTTGGCGTAGGGGCGAGCTACAGTAATCAGATCAGACATCAGCCCCTCCCTCCTTACAGTTCAGCGACCAGTTTATCAACGATGTCGCTGTTAGCAGCTTCATCCACGGAGCGTTCGATGATCTTCTCGGCGCCAGCCATAGCCAGCAACGCGACCTGCTTACGCAGTTCTTCACGCGCACGTTTGCGTTCAGCGTCAATTTCAGCCTGCGCTTGTGTCACGATGCGATTACGTTCGTTTTCAGCTTCGGTTTTGGCTTCGTCCAGAATCTGCGCGCGACGCTTGTTCGCTTGCTCGATAATGACCTGAGCGTCTTCTTTGGCTTTTTTCAGCTGGTCGGTCGCATTAGCCTGCGCGAGATCCAAATCTTTCTTTGCACGTTCAGCAGAAGCAAGGCCTTCAGCAATTTCTTTCTGGCGCTTTTCGATAGCAGCCATGAGCGGCGGCCATACGTACTTCATGCAGAACGCGACAAACAGGATGAACGCGATAGCCTGGCCGAGGATTGTTGCATTAATGTTCACAGCACAATGCCTCTAGATTGAGTATTTAACTTTTCTGCCGTTATCAACGATAAGCGGCAGAATCCGTTCACCCTTGCACATTGTGCGCTGAGTGAACACAGGGCTTTAGGCGACAGCAAACATCACGTACAGACCCAGACCAACAGCGATCATCGGGATTGCATCCACCAGACCCATTACAACAAAGAACTGCGTACGCAGCAGAGGAATCAGGTCAGGCTGACGAGCAGCGCCTTCCAGGAATTTTCCTCCGAGGATGCCGATACCGATCGCAGCACCGATTGCCGCCAGGCCCATCATCACAGCGGCAGCCATGTACAGCAGATCCATATTCAGGTTTTCCATGACAGTCTCCAGTTTGTTTCAGTTAAATGCTCCCTTCATCTTCCGGGCTTCAGCGGTGTGCGCTGCAACCCGAAATCAAGAGGGAAAGTAGTGTTGAGAAAAAAATCAATGTTCTTCAGATGCCATCGACAGATAGACAATCGTGAGGACCATGAAAATGAAAGCCTGTAGCGAAATGATCAGGATGTGGAAAATGGCCCACGGCACATTCAGCAC
Organism: Pantoea sp. ABR1s; assembly: GCF_057812235.1. NCBI lineage: Bacteria > Pseudomonadati > Pseudomonadota > Gammaproteobacteria > Enterobacterales > Erwiniaceae > Pantoea > Pantoea sp. ABR1s. The sequence goes on from NZ_CM173823.1 coordinate 59,704, forward strand.
CCACTGCGACCACCACGGCAACAGACCGGCAATAAGGATAAAGATCAGTTCACCCGCATACATGTTACCGAACAGTCGTAAACCCAGTGATACAGGCTTAGACAGCAGGCTCACACCTTCCAGAATCAGGTTGATCGGGATGAAGATCGGGTGGTTAAAAGGCTGCAGCGTCAGCTCTTTAGTGAAGCCGCCAATGCCTTTCATTTTGATGCTGTAGAACAGAATCAAAATAAATACGCCCAACGCCATAGATAGCGTGATGTTCACGTCTGCAGACGGTACGACGCGCAGCGCCGGTAACCCCAATACGTGCTCGCCAATATATGGCAGCAAGTCGATTGGCAGCAGATCCATGAAGTTCATCAGGAAGACCCAGACAAAGATTGTCAGAGCCAGCGGGGCGATAAGTTTGCTCTTACCGTGATACATGTCGCGCACGTTACTATCGACGAAACCGACAACCAGTTCGATAGCCGCCTGCATTTTCCCTGGCACACCGCTGGTGGCAGATTTTGCCACGCTACGGAACAACACCAGGAAGATGATTCCCAGCACCATAGAGAAAAACATGGAATCGATATTTAATACCCAGAACGTCGCGGGAGCGTCGTGCGGATTCACTATCTCGAAGGTACGCAGGTCCAACTGAAGATGAGTCAGGTGGTGACCAATGTACTCTTGCGGAGTAGAGATTTCTCCTGCAGCCATGATGCCTCTTACCCTTTGTTGTTAATTACCGCCGGTGCCAGCATTTGTACCACCAGCACCGATAACCAGGTTATTCCGACCGGCCAGAAAACCGCTCCGAATAGACCCAACGCCACAATGAGCAAAATGATGGTCGCAAACACTTTGGCTATTTCACCCAAAGCGAAGCTCCACGCGACTCGCCCCGAAGCTGGGGTTTGCCCCTGCAGGCGCCAGGCTAAAAACAAAAACAATACGTTTGGCAGCCAGGCTGCCGCACCGCCAGCAAGAGCAGAGAGACCCCAGATGACATCTTTAAGAGCAAAGAGTGCACCGATGATGACTATCGTCACCAGCTGAATCATCAGCACCGTTCGGGCGTATTTTACACTGTAAAGAGACACTGACATGACGCTGATACTCTCCTGCCCCGTTAGGGGTATGTCGCGTGTCGTATAAGACTGCCTTTGCGCAGTTGAGTCAAGCAGCAAAAGCCGTGCAAATTATACGGGCCGCATCTGCGATTTCAATCGGTAAGTAGCGAAAAGGTGAACAATTATTTAAATTTCTTTCCGGAGGGCTATTTTTCTAAAGATTACCCTGCAGAGATTCACCCTAATCTGACTGAAAATTCTCTCGCAACTTGCTTTTAAAGCGTGCTTTAGATCACATAATAAGCACTTTCACTACACTGAGTTTTATCTTCGCGCTATTTAAGAACAATCTGTATTACAAATTAACTCAATAAAATCAAAGTATTGAAATTATAAAAATGCATCTGCAAGACTATTTTCACAGAAAACACGCTATTGACATCGAACTGTGCTTAAGAATCGTGTAATTGATATTACGCACGCAAAGTTATTACCGCGATATATTTTCTGCCGTGACTACTTTTATTCAGCGACCCGCCTATACAAGTGATATTTCTGATAACTGAATGTGAATTAAACGTTAAATGTAACAGAGCTTTTCGGATAATTTCCGTCAGCGTTTTAACCTTCGGTCAGCCAGGGCTTAATCAAAATCTTTTATTGATAGCGCATCATCTGCACTTTTTTCATCCCGGAACTGACGAAAATCACTGGCAGATAAACGCTAAATCTCTGCCAGTCGAAAGCCTATTGGTGACGAAGAATGACCAGGTGGCGATCACCTTCCAGCTGCGGTACCTGCAACTTAATCACAGCATCAGAGACGTAGCCTGCCGGTAACTCCGCAATTTCATCGTCCGGACGCACGCCTTTAAGCGCGAAGAAGCGCCCTTCTCTTCCCGGCAGATGATGACACCAGTTCACCATGTCGGTCAGCGAGGCAAATGCACGACTGATCACGCCATCAAAGGGCGGCTCAGCCGGGAACGCCTCAACCCGGCTCTGCACCGGAGTAATGTTAGTGAGTCCTAACTCATGCTGAACCTGACGCAGGAAACGCACCCGCTTACCCAGGCTGTCGAGCAACGTAAAGTGCGCATCAGGCATCACGATAGCCAGCGGAATGCCAGGCAGTCCTGGTCCGGTTCCCACATCAATGAAACGTGAGCCTTGCAGATGCGGCGCCACCACGATGCTGTCGAGGATATGGCGTACCAGCATCTGCTGCGGATCGCGCACTGATGTCAGATTGTAGGCTTTGTTCCACTTATCCAGCAGGCCGACATAGGCAACCAGCTGCTGTTTTTGTTGATCGGAGAGGGAAATACCGGCTGCCTGTAGCAGCGACGTGAGTGTGTTGATCACAGCATAAGTCCATTCAGCGGGGGCGAGTCTCCTCGCCCCGTTTTCAGATCAGGCGCTTTTACGCAGCAGACCCTGTTTTTTCAGATAGATAAGCAGAATTGAGATGGCCGCCGGCGTAATACCGGAGATACGCGTCGCCTGACCAATCGAACTCGGTTTGTGATCGTTCAGCTTGGCGATAACCTCATTTGAGAGGCCGTTCACCTGGCGATAGTCGAGCTCCACCGGTAACAGCGTGTTCTCGTTACGCAGCTGGCGATCGATCTCTTCCTGCTGACGCGCGATATAACCTTCATATTTGACCTGAATCTCAACCTGCTCAGCGGCCTGCTCATCAGCCAGTGCCGGACCAAAGGCATCCAGCGTCATCAGCTTCAGATAGGTCAGCTCAGGACGGCGCAGCAGATCTTCGCCGCTCGCTTCTTTGGTCAGCGGCGCACTGAGTACCGTATTCACTTCCGTCACGTGCTCTGACTTCGGATGGACCCAGATATCGCGCAGGCGCTGACGCTCCTGTTCAATTGCTTCCAGCTTCTGATTGAAACGTGCCCAGCGCGCATCATCCACCAGACCCAGTTCACGACCGGTTTCGGTCAGACGCAGATCGGCATTGTCTTCGCGCAGCATCAGACGATATTCAGCACGGGAGGTAAACATCCGGTACGGCTCTTTGGTACCGAGCGTGCAGAGGTCATCAACCAGTACACCCAGATAAGCCTGGTCACGACGTGGTGCCCAGCCCTCTTTGTCCGCAGACTGACGGGCGGCGTTCAGCCCCGCCAGCATCCCCTGTGCAGCGGCTTCTTCGTAGCCGGTTGTGCCGTTGATCTGGCCGGCAAAGAACAGGCCGTGAATAAATTTGCTCTCCAGCGTCAGTTTGAGATCGCGTGGATCGAAGAAGTCATACTCGATGGCATAGCCCGGACGCACGATCTTCGCATTCTCCATGCCCTGCATGGAACGAACGATCTGAATCTGCACATCGAATGGCAGACTGGTTGAGATGCCATTCGGGTAGATCTCATTGCTGGTCAGCCCTTCCGGCTCCAGGAAGATCTGATGCGAGTTACGATCGGCAAAGCGCATCACTTTGTCTTCGATAGACGGGCAATAGCGTGGACCGATCCCCTCGATGATCCCGGCATACATCGGGCTGCGATCCAGATTATTGCGGATCACCTCATGGGTTTTCTCATTGGTGTGAGTGATCCAGCACGGTACCTGCTGCGGATGCTGAGACGCATTGCCCATAAACGAGAACACCGGCATCGGGTTATCGCCGTGCTGCGGGCTGAGCACTGAAAAATCGATGGTGCGCGCATCGATACGCGGTGGCGTACCAGTCTTGAGGCGGTCTACCCGCAGCGGCAGCGCACGCAGTCGTTTTGCCAGCGGAATGGACGGGGGATCACCTGCACGACCGCCACTGTAATTATCCAGACCGATATGAATTTTGCCGTCAAGGAACGTGCCGACGGTGAGGACGACGGTTTTCGCGCGGAACTTCAGTCCCATCTGGGTGACTGCACCCACCACACGATCGTTTTCCACGATAAGATCGTCGACCGCCTGCTGGAAGATCATCAGATTGGGCTGGTTCTCCAGGGCCGTACGCACTGCCTGGCGATAGAGCACGCGATCCGCCTGAGCACGGGTTGCCCGCACTGCCGGACCTTTGCTGGCGTTTAGTATCCTAAACTGGATACCCGCCTGGTCAATCGCACTGGCCATCAGACCACCCAGGGCATCCACTTCCTTCACCAAATGTCCTTTGCCAATCCCACCAATCGCCGGGTTACAGGACATTTGTCCAAGCGTATCAATGTTATGGGTGAGTAACAGGGTTTGCTGACCCATTCGGGCTGCCGCCATTGCGGCTTCGGTGCCCGCATGACCACCACCAATTACGATGACGTCAAAAGGATCCTGATAAAACATGAAGTGGTACCTCGGTTGATGAACTTGCAGGATCGTCGTCCTGGGGCGTGGATTCTACTCAAATTCCGTCTGGGGTGAAAGCCGCGGGATCGTCCGGTTTTAAAAGAAAGGATCTTAGATCTGTATATGATCTTTCTGTTAGATCTCTTATTAGGATCCCGCTTTTCTGTGGATATGTGCCAGAAGCACAGCAGAAACAACAGGATGAAGAGGATCACTACCTGTTAGTGATCGGTGATCCTGATCCGTATAAGCTGGGATCAAAATGGTATGTTATCCACAGCTCAAAATTCATTCTACGGTTGTTCTTTGGATAACTACCGGTTATACGCAGTAAAAGAGGGTAGTTATCCACAAAATAAACGAGCGGAAAAGGATAAAATCAGCATCTTCCACTGGGGATCGTCACTATTTCGCGATCCCCAGCCCCCTTCAGATCGCCTTTTTCCAGCTTTCCAGCCAGGCTTCTGCGGGATCTTCAGGGATCTCATGCTCCAGCACATCAATCTCCAGACGATCGCCGATCTGGCGGGCACCCTGAGCAATTAACAGGGCTTCAATCTGGCGGATCGCGCCACAAAAGAGATCATATTCATGATTGCCGAGTCCGATGGCACCAAACCGGACCTGCGAGAGATCGGGCTGGCTTTCCGTGATGGCTTCGAACAGCGGCAGCAGGTTATCGGGAATATCGCCTGCACCGTGAGTTGAACAGACCACCAGCCAGATACCCTCATGTGGCACTTCATCCAGCTCCGGGCCATGCAGCATCTGCGTTGAGAAGCCCGCTTCCTGTAATTTTTCTTCCAGATGTTCAGCCACATACTCTGCGCTACCCAGAGTACTGCCACTGATTAAGGTGATATCGGCCATCTTGCTCTCCCGGACATTAAGGCGAGCATTGTACGCTGTGATCAAGCGGTGATCCACCTGTGGACAACAGGGTTAATAGATTAAGAGAAGCGAACGCAGCCGTTGCCAGCCGCCACATTCGTCAGGGATAAGATTATGCACAAGGCGGAGAAGGATCAGGGCTTGATAGTGCGCATGATCGGGTTTTGCAGCGAGATCAGCGTTTCCGTCGACTGAATTTCATCTATGGTCTGGATCTTGTTGATCAGCACCTGTTGCAGGGCATCAATGGACCGGCACATCACCTTAATAAAGATGCTGTAGTGGCCGGTGGTGTACCAGGCTTCAACCACTTCATCCAGCGCATCCAGTTTGCTCAGCGCCGCCGGATAGTCACGCGCGCTCTTAAGGATGATGCCGATAAAACAGCAGACATCAAACCCCAGCTGGCGCGGATCGATATCAACCCGGGTGCCCAGGATAATGCCCGCCTGCTTCATCTTCTCCACGCGGACATGAATGGTGCCGGGGCTGACGTTAAACTGTTTTGCCAGCTCGGCGTAAGCAGTGCGCGCATTGTCGAGCAGGGCATTCAGAATGCCGCGATCCAGGTTATCGAGCTGCAGATGTTCGGCCATGGCCATCCTCGTTATTGGTCTGCTTAAGTAAACAAGGATGAATGTGCAGCAAAATAGTGGTTCAGGCAACTCCCGGCAGCGACGGGCGTCGCTGCCGGTTCACTTAGCGTTTGCGCCAGACGGTGACCTGCGCCAGCGTATGCTGGAACTTGCGGGCCGTTTCGCGGATCACAAACGGTTTATCCTGCGGTTCATCGACCAGGTCGAAGTCGGCCGCCAGCAGACGTTGCAGTGCCTGCAGCGTCGTCAGTGCCTCACCGTTTTCACGCACGCCGCCCAGCCAGTTCTCCTTCGGCGTGAAATCCTCCAGCCAGGTATAGGGCGATGAGAGCACCAGAATGCCGCCCTGACGCAGCATCGGCGTGACATCCCGCAGGAAGCGTGCGGGCTGACGCAGGCGATCGATCAGGTTGGATGCAAGTACCAGATCGTAACGGGCGGGTTGCGGCTTAAGGTTACAGGCGTCGCCCTGAACAAACTGAATCCGCTGCGCCAGTTCGCTCTCCAGCGCGAAATCTTTCAGGCGAACCTGGCGATACTCCACCAGATCGCCTTCCTGTGGCAGGAGATAACGGAAGTCTTCGCCGCTGGCCAGCTGAAGCGCCACATCGATGAAGCGCGCCGAGTAGTCCATGCCGGTGACACGTTCAAAGTGGCGGGCCAGTTCAAAACTGGCGCGTCCGGTGGCACAGCCGATATCCAGTGCCTCGCCGCGTGCCGTGGTGTAGTTCAGCGCCAGGTTTATCAGGCTTTCGGCATAGTTATCCACGCCGAAATAGCGCGGGCCATACTGGAAGTCGAGGTATTGCGACACCATGGCGTCAGATTCATACGGGTTCAGCGCCATGGTTTCCTGATGGCTGGAAACCACGTAGCGGAAACCGGCATGCTGGAAGAAGTGGCGGCGGAACGCATAGCGTGCCGATTTCAGCGCTTCGTTGCCGGTCGATATCCAGCTACCGCCTTTGATCAGCGAATGTTTGCCATCAAAGGTCGGGGTAGAGAAATCATCGTAAAGCGGGTGGACTTTAAAACCTTCAAAGCCGTTGGTCGGCGTGGTCGTCCACTGCCAGACGTTACCGACGATATCGAAGAAGTCACCCTGGGCGAAGAGATCGACCGGTGAAGAGGAAGCCCAGTACGCCAGGTTAATGTTACCCGGTGCCCGATCCCAATCCGGCTGATCGCCCGCGACCTGTTCGCGCAGCTGAGCCCACTCCGCTTCACAGGGGAGCTGAACACTCATTCCCGTCTGATCCGCTTTCCAGCGGCAGAAGGCCGCCGCTTCCAGCTGGTTAACCTCGGCTGGCCAGTCCCACGGCATCGCGACTTCTTCACACATCAGACGCAGTTTAAGCTGATCGGGCATCGCAGGCGTGCCGACCCAGAAGGTGGGCATCTCCGCTTTAGCAAACTGACACCAGCCCCAGCCTTCGTCATCCCACCAGCGAGCGTCCTGATAACCCCCCGCCTCAACGAACGCCAGGAATTCCGCGTTGCTGACCAGCATTTTGCTCGCCCTGAACGGCTGCAGCGCGATCTGCTGGCGGCCATATTCGACATCCCAGCCATAGGTATCGTCGGTTTTACCCAGCGTGACGGTGCCGCCGGGCATCGGCAGCAGGGTATTGGCCGGAACAGCCTCGCGCTGGTGGCGCGCCATCGGGCAGACCGGCCACGCGGGCTGGGGTTTCACCCACCCGACCGGTAACTGGCGTATCAGTACGCTGGACGTTTCCAGATGAATACGCTCATGCTCAATGCCCATCAGGATCACCCAGGCCGGACTCTCCCAGGTGATCGGCAGAGTCAGCGGCAGGGTCTGGATCAGATCGCTGACCAGCGCTTTAACGCGCCCGCGGTATTCGCGGACTTCTTCGACAGTGGGCCAGTCATAGTGGCTGTCGTTGAGATCGTCCCAGCTCATCTCATCCACACCAATCGCCATCATCGCTTCGATACGATCGTCCAGACGCGCGTCGATAAGGCGTCCGGCCATCAGCTTATTAATGTAGAAGGTAGCGGTGTGGCCAAAATAGAAGATTAAAGGATGGCGCAGCGGAATGGCTTTGGTAAACCAGGCCTGGGAATCGGCCAGACAGGTAAACAGACTTTCATACTGTTCCCAGGTCTGGTGGAAATAGGCCAGCAATTCGGCACGTTTTTGTTCAATGTTATGGCCGGAGAGCAGTAGCGTTCGCGTCGGCGCAGGCAGATCGCGATGAGGTTGAGCAAGCGTCACAGGAAGCTCCAGATTGCTGAGTAAGTGAAACGGTAATTTACTATAGCAAATATGCATTTCTGCCCGATGACTTAACGCCGCCAGTGACGCAGCAGACGGCTTTTCATGCCGGTATCGAAACGCCAGATATGGTCGAAGATGCGCAGAATGCCTGGTTTCCCGTGGGCCGACATAGCCACGGCGTGAAAACGTTGCTGATTATTTCGCTGACGCGTTTTAATGGTCCCGATCACCTCTTCCGGCAGACGCTGGGCAATAAAATCGGAGACGATCACCGCATCGGCTTCCTGCCACAGGACGCCTTCCATTCGGGTCACAACGGAAGAGAGGCAGGCTGCCAGATCGGTGCCGCCGCGAAAGCGCTGACTGAGAAAGCGAATCGCCTGTTCCAGCCCGTCATCACCGGTCAGTTCATAGCCGATCACCTCATGCGCAAACAGCATGATGTAGCAGCGACGGCGATCGGCCAGCGCGACTTTCAGCAGCGCCAGACAAAACGCTTTGGCGCAGCGCTCATTGAAGCCACCCATCGAACCCGAGGTATCGACGCAGACGATGAAAGGCCCGCGTGGCTGCTCTTCATGCTGCTGGTGGCTGGCCGGACGCATCGTGACCTTTTCATGCCAGGCATCGCCCTGCAGCTTGTAGGTCAGCAGCCGTTTCTCTACCAGCCGCCGGTAAAACTCCAGCTCCAGTTCACTGATACTCAGCGCAGCTAACTCCGGCGGCAGCAGACGCAGCACGTCATCGCTCTGGTGAATGCCGCTGACCTCCTCCGGCACGGCTGCAGGTTCCTGCACCATATGGTGAAAGGCCTCCATAGGGGCATCCTGCGACGGCACCGATTTTGCCTCGCGGCTGCGGCCCAGCTGCTGAGCCAGTTTCAGCAGCTCCGGCTGCTGCGCCAGAAAGTCGCCATATTGCAGCATCAGCTGATAGTCGCCAGGCTGCAGTGACGCTTTGCTCATGTCCCACAGCCGGCCAGCGGCGGCTTCGTCATCGTCGCCAAGAATCGGTGCCAGCTGACCGCTCAGCGCCATACGCTGCTGCAGTTCCGCCAGCAGGCGTTCGCGCTGCTGCTCCAGCAACGTCTGATTCAGCGTCAGGGTCTGTAAGGTCAGGCTCAGCCGCCAGCGCTGTAGAAAAAGCTGGTGCTGCGCGCTGCTGAGATGGCTGATATCGGTGTGCTGCAGCAGCCGGTTGGCTTCATCCAGAAAAGGGGAAGGCAGGCTTTCAAGCGCCTGAAGTGTGGCATTCAGCTGGTGGCTGAATTCACGATCGCTGAGGAGTTGTACCCGCTGGAACAGCTGAAACTCTTCGGCCAGCGTGGCCGGAACCGGCGTGGCTTTGAGCTCAGCGTTGATCTCCGCTCGCCAGCGTGGCACATCGCGTAACAGTGCTTTTTTCAGCCCGGGAAACTTTTCAAAAAACAGCGCCAGCTGTGGAGACGCCAGCAGGGCAATAATCAGCTCTTCAATCAGTTCGGTTTCACCCACGGAGAGCAGTGTGCTGAGCGTCTCCAGTGGGATCATTTACGCGCCTGTTTCAACTGTTCCGCCACATCCTGCAGGCTGGTTTCAACCCGCGCCAGCCAGTCATCACTGATAAACAGGCAGCGCTGGTGCTGGCTGAACAGATGACGCTGCGACCGCAGTTCACTCTCCAGTGCATCCAGCGCTTCGGTGATCTCACCGGGCAGCGGCTCGCTGTTGCTGACGCCAGGCAGTGTCAGACGCGACGATTGCAGGCTGACATCACGGATAGCCAGGCAGTGCTGTGCATCCACCTGTAAATCCAGACTCTGCGCAAAGCCAATCCCATTGAGCTTGCCGCGAACCTCGCCTCCTTTCTGCAGCCACTGATTCAGTGCATCACGCGCGATCACCAGATGTGTCACCTGCATGTCATGCAGCATCAGCGGCTTTTGCAGCATCAGCGTCAGTTGCTCATCAGTGAAGCTTTCCGGCAGATCGTAATGGGGTTTGCGACTGAACATCCCACTGTGTTTTTCCAGGGTGATCGCCTGTGCGATGCTCTGTTGCTGCTGCAGAGCCATGCGACGCGCTTTTATCTGATGCAGTTTCAGCAGCATCGGCTGCTGCTGCCAGGCGTGCTGCGTCATCAGCTGATCGATTTCGCGCTCCAGCAGCTGCATGGACGCGACGTCGTGCCAGAGGCAATCTTTCAGCAGGATCAGGTCTATCGGCGCAATGGCGCTGCGGCCGCTGTAAAAGGCGCTGGCCTGCAGCAGATGAATGGCTTTTTTCCAGCGACGATCGGAAATATAGGGCGCAGCGGGCTGGCTTTCCAGTTGCTGGCGCAGCTGATAAATCAGCTCGAACACCGCATCCGGGAGGCTGACCTGACTGATGCCGAGCTGCCACTGCGCATACTCCTCATCACTGATGCGCAGGGATTCCGCGACCGGATTGGTGTGCTCATCCTGCTGATGGGTCAGCATGCTGCGAAAGTTCTGCTTCTCATGCACATTATCCAGCCACAGACGGATCAGCATCCGGTCATAGAGCGCTTCAAGGCCGCTGTCCGCTTCCGGCATTTCATTGGAGGCGGTGACCAGCAGACGCATCGGAATGGCCTCTTCGCTGTCGCCATTGCGGAAGCGGCGTTCGTTGATAGCGGTCAGCAGGGTATTCAGAATCGCCGGGCCGGCTTTCCAGATCTCATCCAGAAAAACAATCTCCGCGTCGGGCAGATAACCTTTAGTGAGGCGCTGATAGCGCCCTTCATCCTTCAGTGCCTGAATAGATAGCGGGCCAAACACCTCTTCCGGTGTGGAGAAGCGGGTCATCAGATATTCAAAGGCGCGGGCGTGCTGAAAGGCATATTTCAGGCGGCGGGCAATCAGGCTCTTGGCGATGCCGGGCGGTCCCAGCAGGAACACGCTTTCACCGCTCAGCGCTGCCAGCAGGCAAAGGCGGATGGCATGATGTCGCTCATACAATCCTTTTTCTAACGCATTGCTAAGGCGAGAAATTCTTTCTGCCAAAAGATGGGGTTGAGCCATAATCACTTCAATGTCCTTACGATCGTCGGGCCGCCGCGCTTCAGCAAGCGCCTTACTCTATAGATCATCATGCGTGAAAGCGTTGATAGCTGTCAGCTTTTTTGTTTCATAAGGTTTGCCTGCTTTGAAAGCGGCGCTGATTAACGCTTTAATGCCTGAAACCACCCCGTTACCCTGGCAGACAGGCGAAGCGGGTATAGGAATTTTCGGCAAACCGTGCATACTGTGCGCTTTTTGATGGCCTGAGCGAGGGGTTGTTGCGCCTCTTAGACTCCAACAAAAGATAACTCTATGAGCTCGGATAATAAGCAGTCACTTCGCGGATTAACGCTGGCCGCTATTGGTGTTGTTTACGGGGATATCGGCACCAGTCCGCTGTATACCTTGCGTGAATGTCTCTCCGGACAGTTCGGCTTCGGCGTTGAGCGGGAAGCGGTGTTTGGCTTTTTGTCGCTGATTTTCTGGCTGCTGGTGCTGGTGGTATCACTGAAGTACATCAGTTATGTGATGCGCGCCGACAATGCCGGTGAAGGCGGTATTCTGACACTGATGTCGCTGGCGGGCCGCCATACGGGTGCACGCGCCACGGCAGTGCTGGTGATCATGGGCCTGATTGGCGGCAGCTTCTTCTATGGGGAAGTGGTGATCACGCCGGCCATTTCGGTGATGTCAGCCATTGAAGGTCTGGAGATTGCCGCGCCGTCGCTGGATCCCTTTATTGTGCCGATGTCGATTGCGGTGCTGACGCTGCTGTTTGCGATTCAGAAACATGGTACCGGCATGGTGGGCAAACTCTTCGCGCCGGTGATGCTGGTGTGGTTCCTGGTGCTGGCGATCCTGGGGGTCAGCGGCATCATGAAAAACCCGGAAGTGCTGCATGCGCTGAATCCCGCCTATGCGGTCGAGTTCTTCCTGCACTATAAATCTGTCTCATTCTTCGCGCTTGGCGCGGTGGTACTGGCGATTACCGGGGTTGAAGCGCTGTATGCCGATATGGGTCACTTCGGTAAAGTGCCGATCCGACTGGCCTGGTTCTCGGTGGTGCTGCCGTCGCTGGTCCTGAACTACTTTGGTCAGGGCGCGCTGTTACTCAGCGATCCCAAAGCGATTAAAAACCCTTTCTTCCTGCTGGCGCCGGACTGGGCGCTGATCCCGATGCTGATTCTGGCGACGCTGGCCACGGTGATTGCCTCGCAGGCGGTGATCTCCGGCGTCTTCTCGCTGACGCGTCAGGCGGTGCGACTGGGTTATCTGCCGGGGATGCGTATCATCCACACCTCTGAGCGCGAATCGGGCCAGATCTATATTCCGGTGATTAACTGGGTACTCTACTTCGCCGTGCTGATTGTGATTATCAGCTTTGAGCATTCAAGTAATCTGGCTGCGGCCTACGGTATCGCCGTCACCGGCACCATGGTGCTGACCGCGATGCTCTCCTGTACCGTGGCGGTTAAAAACTGGCACTGGAATAAGCTGGCGGTTGCCGTCATCCTGGTACTGATGCTCTGTATCGATGTGCCGCTGTTTACCGCCAACCTGGGGAAAATCTTCTCCGGTGGCTGGCTGCCGCTCTGTCTCGGCCTGGTGATGTTTATCATTATGACGACGTGGAAAAGCGAACGTTTCCGCCTGCTGCGCCGCATGCACGAGCATGGCAACTCCCTGGAGGCGATGATCGCGTCACTGGAGAAATCGCCGCCGGTTCGCGTGCCGGGCACGGCGGTCTATATGTCGCGTGCGCTGAATGTGATTCCGTTTGCCATGCTGCATAACCTTAAGCACAACAAAGTGTTGCATGAGAGGGTGGTGCTGCTGACGTTGCGGACGGAAGATGCGCCTTACGTGCATAACGTGCGTCGCGTGACGATTGAGCAGCTGTCGCCCACCTTCTGGCGGGTGGTGGCCAGCTACGGCTGGCGCGAAACGCCAAACGTCGAGGAGATTTTCCACCGCTGCGGGCTGGAAGGGCTCAACTGCCGCATGATGGAGACATCGTTCTTCATGTCGCATGAGTCGCTGATTATCGGCAAACGGCCGTGGTATCTGCGCCTGCGTGGCAAACTCTTCCTGGCGCTGCAGCGCAATGCGCTCCGTGCGCCAGACCAGTTTGAGATCCCGCCAAACCGGGTGATTGAGCTGGGCACCCAGGTCGAGATTTGATCTGCAGCGCCCGCCTTACGAGGCGGGCGCTGACCAGCGTAGCGTGACGCATAATCCGCCGCCCGATCGCTGGCTGAAGCTGACCTGCATCCCGTGCAACTGGGCGATATTGCGGACTATCGATAATCCCAGCCCGCTTCCGCTTTTCTCCTGACCTGGCGGTCGCCAGAAACGTTCACCAAGCCGTTGCAGATCGGCTGCACTCAGACCTTCGCCGTTATCTTCTACCGACAGGCTATTCGCCTGAAGCCGCACATCAACTTCGCTGCCCGCTGGCGTATAGCGAATGGCATTATCCAGCAGATTACGCACCAGCAGTGACAGTAACAGCGGATGCCCCTGAATCTGCGGATCGGCGTCAGCATGCAGCCGCAGCGTGACACCCGTTTTATCCGCCAGCGGCAGCTGTGCAGCCAGCGTCTCCTGGACCGTGCGTTTCAGCGCCACCGTTTCGAAGGCGCTGCGTGCATCATCAGCTTCAACCCGTGAGAGCGTCAGCAGCTGATCCACCAGCCGGGTTGCGCGGATAATGCCGGCATCCAGTTGCTGCAGCGCATGGCTTCGCATCACTTCATCATCCGCAGTCAGCTGGATCACCTCGCTTTGCACCTGCAGCGCGGCCAGCGGACTGCGCAGCTCATGTGCGGCATCAGAGGTAAAGCGCCGTTCACGCTGCATCATTGCGCTGATGCGGCTGAACAGACCATTGAGCGCGACCATCAGCGGTTGCACCTCTTTCGGCACGCGGTCTGCCTGCAGCGGCGTATCATCATCGGGTGCGCGCTGCGCCAGCTGCTGTGCCAGCGTCTTCAGGGGGCGCAGTTCAGACCAGACCAGACCGATCAGCAGCAGCAACATAAAGGGCAGCGCGATCAGCCAGGGCAGCATGCTGGCTTTCATCAGATCCCGCGTCATGTCGTCACGGTATTCGGACTCCTGACCCACCACCACCCGGAACTGCTGGTCGGGCGTAGTCAGCCAGACAAACCGCCAGCGATCGTCATCATTGGTGAGCTGGCCCTCATGAAATCCCTGATACTCCGCCTCAAACGGCAGGTAGCGGCCATTGTCACCATCATTCATCACCTGCCTGCCGTCATGCGTGAAGACGGCAAAGGCCAGGGCGTCGTCATCCTGATCGCCGCGATGGTGGCGCAGTATCTCTTTGGTTTTAGGCAGAGTGGCGTTGTCCAGCGAGGAGAAATCCAGCGTCAGCAGACGCTTGGCCAGCAGCATCTGCTGGGTATCGAAGAGCTCATCAAGGGTTTCACGTGTCTGATGCCAGGCACTCAGGCTGGCGCTGGCCCAGCAGATCCCGAGCAGCAGCACAAAACCGATACCCAGCCGCAGAAACAGGCTCATTGATCGCATTCAGCGTCTCCCAGGGTATAACCGACGCCGTGCAGCGTGCGGATAAATTGGCTGCCCAGTTTTTTACGCAGATGATGAATGTGAACCTCTACCGCATTGCTGGAGACATCGGCGTCCCAGTTGTAGAGCTTCTCTTCCAGCTGGCTGCGTGTCAGCACCCGGCCCGTGTTTCGCATAAACAGTTCCAGCAGCGCCAGTTCACGGCTTTTCAGCGCAATCGCCTCACCTTCGCGCATCACACTATGGCTGCCGGGGATCAGCACCACATTACCGTGCCGGAGTTCGGGCTGCAGCTGGCCATGACGGCGGCGGATCAGCGCCTGTAAGCGAGCAGCCACTTCGGTTAAGGCAAAGGGTTTACACAGATAGTCGTCGGCTCCCAGTTGCAGGCCTTCGACCCGCTGATCGAGCGCATCGCGTGCGGTCAGTATCAGTACCGGTACATCTTTGCCCTGCTGTCGCCACTGCCGCAGAATATCGAGCCCATCCCGCTCGGGCAGTGAGAGATCCAGGATCACCGCATCCCAGGGCGCGGCCTCCAGCGCGTTAAAGCCCGCCTCACCAGAGGTAAACCAGTCAACACTGAAGCCCAGTTTACTCAGCCCCGCCTTGATACCGTCGCCAATTAAACGATCATCTTCAATCAGTAAAATACGCATCACGTCTCCCTGTTCCGATAGCGCTTTATACGAAGCAACTTCCTGCTTGTACAGCTGATTTCGGCGAAAATAGCTTATTTTTGCCTCTTAAGAAGCTGTTAAGAACTTTATGGTCAACTAAGCTCAACAAGACGAACCACATCATGGAAAAGAGGTGACAAAATGAAAAAGCACGCTGCAATTCTGGCCGTCGTAATGCTGGCTTCCGCCCCGGTTTTCGCTGCACAGCAGGGTGGATTTGTTGATCCCAGTGCGCCAGCCGCACAGACGCAGGCAGCAGCCGGTCAGGGTGGTTTCAGTGCCGATCACACCAGTGTGGTGACCGTAAAGCAGGCTGAAGAGATGAAAGATGACAGCTGGGTCACCGTGCGCGGTAAGCTGGAGAAACAGATCGGCAACGAAGATTATCTGTTCCGCGACCAGACCGGCACCATGAAAGTCGAAATCGACCACAAGCACTGGAACGGCCAGACTATCTCACCTAAAGACAACGTCGAGCTGACAGGTGAACTGGATAAAGATTTCAACAGCATTGAGATGGACGTTAAGCAGGTTAAGAAACTGCCTTAATCCTCTCCTCCGGGGCCGCGTTCGCGGCCCTTTTTTCAGCCCGTCCCCCGACTTAATACAAATTTCTCCCCGCGTGAGCGAAACGTTTCGATAGCGATCACAGATTTCTTCTTTGCCGGTTGAGTTGATGGCGGCTTTTCATACACTCCTGACAGCGAAACGTTTCGCTGTGGAGTGAAAAGATGAAAAAAGGTCGCTTGTTAAACGCTGAACTCTCTCATGTGATTGCCCGCCTGGGACACACGGATACGCTGACGATTGCCGATGCAGGCTTGCCGATTCCGGCCGGACCGCAGCGCATCGATTTAGCGCTCACGCCGGGTACGCCCGATTTTATGCAGGTGGTTAATGCTGTCGCACTGGAGATGCAGGTAGAGAGCGCCCTGATCGCGGAAGAGATTAAGCAGCATAATCCGCAACTTCATAGCGCGCTTGTCGCCGTGCTCGAAGCCTTGCAACAGCACCAGGGGAATATCATCACCATCAGCTACACCAGTCATGAACAATTCAAACAACAAACGCAGCGTAGTCAGGCGGTCATTCGCAGCGGAGAGTGCTCTCCGTTTGCGAATGTCATCCTCAGCGCCGGTGTGACCTTCTGAGGCCGCTATGCAACTTTTACTGCAACTCGACGGCATTGAAAAATCCTTTCCGGGTGTGAAAGCCCTCAAGGGGGCGTCGCTGAATGTCCGGGCAGGACGCGTGATGGCGCTGGTGGGCGAGAACGGCGCAGGCAAGTCCACCATGATGAAAGTGCTGACCGGCATCTATCAATATGATGCCGGTACGCTGCGCTGGCTGGGCAAAGAGACCCGTTTCAGCGGGCCGAAAGCGTCTCAGGAAGCGGGTATTGGCATCATTCATCAGGAACTGAACCTGATCCCTCAATTAACCGTGGCGGAGAATATTTTTCTCGGCCGCGAATATGTCAGCCGTTTTGGCCGTATCCAGTGGCCGCGTATGTATGCCGAAGCTGATGCGCTGCTTAAACGGCTTAATCTGCGCTTCAGCAGCCACAAGCTGGTGGGGGATTTGTCGATTGGCGATCAGCAGATGGTCGAAATCGCCAAAGTCCTGAGCTTTGAGTCGCAGGTGATCATCATGGATGAGCCGACCGATGCGCTGACTGATACCGAAACGCTGTCGCTGTTCCGGGTGATCAACGAACTGAAAGCGCAGGGCTGCGGCATCGTCTATATCTCGCATCGCATGAAAGAGATCTTTGAGATCTGCGATGACGTCACGGTGTTCCGCGACGGTCAGTTTATTGCTGAACGCCCGGTCAGCGAGCTGACTGAAGAGAGCCTGATCGAGATGATGGTCGGCCGTAAGCTGGAAGATCAATATCCCCATATTGATCAGGCACCAGGCGACGTGCGGCTGAAAGTGGAAAACGTCAGCGGACCGGGCGTGGATAACGTCAGTTTCAGCCTGCGCAAAGGTGAAATCCTCGGCGTGTCTGGCTTGATGGGCGCGGGCCGTACCGAACTGATGAAGGTGCTTTACGGCGCCCTGCCGCGTCGCGAAGGCACACTGTGGCTCAATGGTCGGGAAGTGGTGACGCGCTCACCGCAGGATGGGCTGGCTAACGGCATCGTCTATATCTCCGAAGATCGTAAGCGCGATGGCCTGGTGCTGGGCATGTCAGTAAAAGAGAACATGTCGCTGACAGCGTTAGGCTATTTCAGTCACGGCAGCGGCACGCTGAAACATGCGGCAGAGCAGCTGGCCGTGGGCGACTTTATCCGGCTGTTTAACGTTAAAACGCCTTCAATGGAGCAGCCCATTGGTCTGCTTTCGGGCGGCAACCAGCAGAAAGTGGCGATTGCCCGCGGGCTGATGACCCGGCCTAACGTACTGATTCTGGATGAACCGACACGCGGTGTGGATGTCGGCGCGAAGAAAGAGATCTATCAACTGATTAACCAGTTTAAAGCCGAAGGGCTGAGCATCATTCTGGTCTCCTCGGAAATGCCGGAAGTGCTGGGCATGAGCGATCGGATTCTGGTGATGCATGAAGGCCGTATCAGCGGCGAATTTACCCGAGAAGAAGCCACTCAGGAGAGCCTGATGGCAGCCGCCGTAGGCAAGCAACACAGCGAGGATTTAGTGGTATGACGACCCAAACTTTACCTGCCAGCCGTCGCTGGTTTAGCAAAAGCTGGCTACTGGAACAGAAGTCGCTGATTGCGCTGATGGTGCTGATCGCCGTGGTGGCCAGCCAGAGCCCGAACTTCTTTACCGTGGCGAACCTGTTCAACATTCTGCAGCAGACCTCGGTTAACGCCATTATGGCGGTCGGGATGACGCTGGTGATCCTGACTTCTGGTATCGACCTCTCTGTAGGTTCGCTGCTGGCCCTGACGGGCGCGGTGGGTGCGTCGCTGGTGGGTATGGAGGTCAATGCCCTGGTCGCGGTGGCGGCGTCGCTGGCGCTGGGAGCGGCAATCGGTGCCCTGACCGGCACCATTGTGGCGCGCGGCAAAGTGCAGGCGTTTATCGCCACGCTGGTCATGATGCTGCTGCTGCGTGGTGTTACCATGGTCTACACCGATGGCAGTCCGGTAAACACGGGTTTTAATGCCAATGCCGATCTGCTGGGCTGGTTTGGTATTGGTCGTCCGCTGGGTATCCCTGCGCCGGTCTGGCTGATGGCGCTGGTCTTTATTGCTGCCTGGTACATGCTGCAGCACACCCGTCTGGGTCGCTATATCTATGCGCTTGGCGGTAATGAAGCGGCAACGCGTCTCTCCGGCATCAATGTGAATCGCGTCAAAATCATCGTCTATTCACTGAGTGGCATGTTGGCAGCGCTGGCAGGCACCATTGAAGTGGCGCGCCTTTCTTCGGCACAGCCGACAGCGGGCACCGGCTATGAGCTGGATGCGATTGCTGCGGTCGTGCTGGGCGGAACCAGCCTGGCAGGCGGTAAGGGCCGTATTTTCGGCACCCTGATTGGCGCGCTGATCCTCGGCTTCCTGAACAACGGCCTGAACCTGATGGGCGTCTCTTCGTACTACCAGATGATCGTTAAGGCGGTAGTAATCCTGCTGGCGGTGCTGGTAGATAATAAAAGCAGTAAATAACTCTGACCTTACACAGGATGACATGATGAAAAAGTTAACCGCACTGGCCGTGATCCTTGGCGCAACGCTCAGTAGCAGCGCTATGGCCAAAGATACTATCGCGCTGGTGGTTTCAACCCTGAATAACCCGTTCTTTGTTTCGCTGAAAGAGGGCGCGCAGAAAGAAGCGGACAAGCTGGGCTACAACCTGGTGGTGCTGGATTCACAGAACAACCCGGCGAAAGAGCTGGCTAACGTGCAGGATCTGACGGTTCGCGGCACCAAACTGCTGCTGATCAACCCAACCGACTCTGATGCTGTGGGCAATGCGGTGAAGATGGCTAACCAGGCGAACATCCCGGTGATCACGCTGGATCGCGTTGCGGCACAGGGCACCGTTGTCAGCCACGTCGCCTCCGATAACCGTTTCGGCGGTAAAATGGCCGGCGACTTCATCGCCAAAAAAGTCGGCGAAAGCGCCAAAATTATTGAACTGCAGGGCATTGCCGGGACTTCTGCCGCCCGTGAGCGTGGCGAAGGCTTCAAACAGGCCGCTGATGCGCATAAATTCCAGATCCTCGCCAGCCAGCCAGCCGATTTTGACCGTACCAAAGGTCTGAACGTCATGCAGAACCTGCTTCAGGCACACCCGGACGTTCAGGCCGTATTCGCTCAGAACGACGAAATGGCGCTGGGTGCACTGCGTGCGCTGCAGACCGCCGGTAAAACTGGTGTGATCGTCGTTGGTTTTGACGGTACTGCTGATGGCGTTAAAGCGGTAGAAGGTGGCAAACTGTCCGCGACCGTGGCACAGATGCCAGACAAAATTGGCATGATCGGCGTAGATACCGCTGATAAAGTGCTGAAGGGTGAAAAAGTGAAGGCGATCAACCCGGTCGACCTGAAGCTGGTCACTCAATAACTCAAAGAAAAGCAGGGCACTGCGCCACCCTCCTGGTGGCGCACTTATTCCGGACTCCCCTAATGAGCAAAAACGCAAAACTGGCCGTTCTTGGCAGCATTAACGCTGACCACATCCTTAATCTGGCGCACTTTCCTCGTCCCGGTGAAACGGTGATCGGGCAGAATTATCAGATTGCGTTTGGCGGTAAGGGTGCGAATCAGGCTGTCGCCGCCGGTCGTGCTGGTGCCGATATCGCATTTATCGCCTGTGTGGGCGCTGACGACATTGGTGAACGTGTTCGTCAGCAACTGGCCCAGGACAATATTGATACCACGCCGGTCGAAGTGGTCGAGGGTGAGTCAACCGGCGTGGCGATGATTTTCGTCAATGGTGACGGTGAGAACAACATCGGCATCTACTCCGGTGCAAACGCGGCGTTAACACCCGCCTGCGTGACGCGCCATCAGCAGATTATCGCCGACGCCGATGCACTATTAATGCAGCTGGAATCACCGCTGGAAAGTGTGCTGGCCGCCGCGACGCTTGCCCGACAGCATCAGACGCAGGTTATTCTCAATCCTGCACCCGCCACCCAGCTCTCAGATGAACTGCTGGCGTTGATCGACATTATTACCCCGAATGAAACCGAAGCCGAGAGTCTGACCGGCATTGCGGTCAGCAACGATGAAGATGCCGCCCGCGCTGCGGCAGTACTGCATGCGAAAGGTATCGGCACGGTTCTGATTACTCTGGGTCGCCGCGGGGTCTGGCTGAGCGAGCAGGGAGAAGGTCAGCGTATTGCTGGCTTCAGTGTTAAAGCTATCGACACCATCGCGGCGGGCGACACCTTTAATGGCGCTTTTATCACCGCGCGACTGGAGCAGAAAACGATGTATGACGCGGTGCGGTTTGCCCATGCCGCCGCTGCTATCGCCGTTACCCGCTCGGGTGCGCAGCCCTCCGTGCCGTGGCGCGCGGAGATCGATGAATTTTTGCAGCAGCAGGGCTAAGCATTTGAGCACCATGAAAGATGTCGCTCGCCTGGCGGGCGTCTCTACCTCCACTGTCTCGCACGTTATCAATAACAATCGCTTTGTTAGTGAAGGCGTGCGCGAAAAAGTTGAGCAGGCCATCCGCCATCTGAATTACGCCCCCTCTGCGCTGGCGCGCAGTCTGAAAATCAATCAGACGCACACGATCGGTATGCTGCTGACCACCAGTAGTAACCCATTTTATGCCGAAGTGGTGCGGGGTGTGGAGGAGAGCTGCTATCAGCGTGGCTACAGCCTGATTCTCTGTAACACGGCAGGTGATGAAGAGCGGATGAACCGCAGCCTGGAAACGCTGATGCAGAAGCGCGTCGACGGTTTATTGATCATGTGTACGGAAAGTCACCTGCCCTCGGCCGACATTCTGAACCGTTATCCCTCTATACCTGCCGTTATGATGGACTGGGCGCCGTTTGAAGGCCGTGGTGACATTATTCAGGATAACGCGCTGCTGGGCGGGGAGCTGGCGACTCAGCATCTTATCGACAGTGGTTATACCCGCATCGCCTGTATCGCCGGTCCACAGGATAAAACCCCGGCTCGTATGCGCCTGGAAGGTTATCGCAACGCCATGACAAAGAGTGGCCTGGCGATTCTGCCCGGCTATGTGGTGAATGGTGACTTTGAATTCCAGGGAGGCTACAACGGGATGGTCGAACTGCTGGCGCTGGAAACGCCGCCGGAAGCGGTTTTCACCAGCAACGATGCCATGGCGGTGGGCGTTTATCACGCACTTTACCAGGCCGGCATGCAGGTTCCGCAGCAGATGGCGGTAATGGGATATGACGATATCGAACTGGCGCGCTATCTCACTCCGCCACTGAGTACCATTCATCAACCGAAAGATGCGCTGGGTGAACTGGCGATAGACACCCTGCTCCATCGTCTCAGCAATCCCCACGCCAGTCAGCAAACGCTGGTGCTGACGCCGGAACTGGTGGTGCGTGGATCGGTTTAGCGCTTTTTCTTTTTGTCGCGATTACTGATCAGATTACGGCCATCGCCGTTTTTCAGCAGCATAAAGGTCAGCGCCGACAGTACTGTTACCACGCCCATGGTCATAAACGTGGCATGGAACTGTGAAATGGTGCTGGTTTCAAACTCCTGGTAGAAGCGCAGCACCGCGGCGCTGACGGCCACACCAAAACTGATCGCTAGCTGCTGAGTCACGGCCAGCACGCTGTTACCGCCGCTGGCGTTATCATCATTCAGATCGGCCAGGGTGATGGTATTCATGGCGGTAAACTGCGTAGACATGGCCATGCCGAGAATAAACAGCGGAAGTAAGAGCACAATGATGCTTTCAGCGGGCGACTGCAGACAGAAGCTGGCGATCAGAATGCCAATAATGGCGGTAATGCCAACCAGCAGGCGGCGGTAACCCAGCCAGCGCAGCAGTTGCGTCACCGTCGACTTCGCCAGTATTGAACCAATGGCGATGGGTGCCATCATGCAGCCCGCGATAATCGCTGAATAGCCAAAGCCGACCTGCAACATGAGCGGCATCAAAAAGGGCACACAGCCGGTGCCAAGACGTGACGCGATGTTGCCACCGATGCCCACTGAGAACGTCCGGGTTTTAAACATCGGCAGATTGATCAGTGGCGAAGGGTGATTTCGGGCATGCACTATATAAAGAAGCAAAAGCACAATCCCGCTGAGTAATATCCCGCCCGCCAGCCAGGCGGAAACAATTCGTTCGCCAAACAGCTCAATCCCAATCGAGATCATCACCAGTCCGGCCCCGAACAATAAGAAGCCGAAAAAGTCGAAGCGGCGCTTAGGCGTGGTGAAGTCCGGCATATATTTGCGTGCGTAGATAATGCCGAGAATGCCAATCGGGATATTAATCAGGAAAATCCAGTGCCAGGTCGCGTAGGTCACCAGCACGCCGCCCAGCATTGGACCCAGTATCGGGCCAACTAATCCCGGCATGGTGACAAAGTTGAGCACCGGCAACAGCTCACTGCGCGGATAGGCGCGTAACAGCGCCAGTCGCGCGACCGGCATCATCATTGCGCCACCGACGCCCTGTATGATGCGCGAGATGACCAGTACCTGGAGTGTGGGAGAAAGTGCACAAGCCAGCGAGCCTAGGGTGAACAGCGAAACGGCAACGATAAATACCTTGCGCGTGCCGTAGCGATCGGCGAGCCAGCCACTGACCGGAATCAACATAGCGACAGTCAGGGTGTAACTGATGACGGCGGATTGCATGGCCAGAGGAGAACGGTCGAGGCTGGTGGCGATAGCGGGCAGGGCAGTATTCAGTATGGTGGCGTCGAGTGACTGCATGAAAAAGGCCATGGCAGCTATCCATGGCAAACCAGCCATGCTGCGCGCGGATTTTATCATTGAGTATCCTTCCTGGGGTTATCCTGCGAGAAGAAGCAAAATAATAGCACCCGCATTAAGCAACGGCAGGTCTCTTTACAACGTTTAATGGCGATTTTTGTGCGTTATTCCGTCATGAAACGTCTCTTTTTAAGCCGTTCGTTTAAAAAAGATGCGCTCAGCAAATTAATTCAAAGAAACGCTTGTCAGCCCGCGGAAACTCCCTATAATGCGCCTCCATCGACACGGAACACCGGCAACGGGAAGCGGGTTGAGAGGCACAGGAGACTGCGCCGCCGGAGAAAAACTTCTGAGAAAGAGGTTGACTCTGCAGGAGGAAAGCGTAATATACGCCACCTCGCGACAGGACGCTAACGCACTGTTCGCACTGCTCTTTAACAATTTATCAGACAATCTGTGTGGGCACTCGCAGGATTGATATCAGCGTCTCCGGACGTAAAAAAATATCAAGCCTCACGAGTGAACACATAATGAAATTCATTATGACGTTTTACAGATGAGCACCGCTTAACTTGTTTAAGCAAATCAAACTTAAATTGAAGAGTTTGATCATGGCTCAGATTGAACGCTGGCGGCAGGCCTAACACATGCAAGTCGGACGGTAGCACAGAGAGCTTGCTCTTGGGTGACGAGTGGCGGACGGGTGAGTAATGTCTGGGGATCTGCCCGATAGAGGGGGATAACCACTGGAAACGGTGGCTAATACCGCATAACGTCGCAAGACCAAAGAGGGGGACCTTCGGGCCTCTCACTATCGGATGAACCCAGATGGGATTAGCTAGTAGGCGGGGTAATGGCCCACCTAGGCGACGATCCCTAGCTGGTCTGAGAGGATGACCAGCCACACTGGAACTGAGACACGGTCCAGACTCCTACGGGAGGCAGCAGTGGGGAATATTGCACAATGGGCGCAAGCCTGATGCAGCCATGCCGCGTGTATGAAGAAGGCCTTCGGGTTGTAAAGTACTTTCAGCGGGGAGGAAGGCGATGGGGTTAATAACCTTATCGATTGACGTTACCCGCAGAAGAAGCACCGGCTAACTCCGTGCCAGCAGCCGCGGTAATACGGAGGGTGCAAGCGTTAATCGGAATTACTGGGCGTAAAGCGCACGCAGGCGGTCTGTTAAGTCAGATGTGAAATCCCCGGGCTTAACCTGGGAACTGCATTTGAAACTGGCAGGCTTGAGTCTTGTAGAGGGGGGTAGAATTCCAGGTGTAGCGGTGAAATGCGTAGAGATCTGGAGGAATACCGGTGGCGAAGGCGGCCCCCTGGACAAAGACTGACGCTCAGGTGCGAAAGCGTGGGGAGCAAACAGGATTAGATACCCTGGTAGTCCACGCCGTAAACGATGTCGACTTGGAGGTTGTTCCCTTGAGGAGTGGCTTCCGGAGCTAACGCGTTAAGTCGACCGCCTGGGGAGTACGGCCGCAAGGTTAAAACTCAAATGAATTGACGGGGGCCCGCACAAGCGGTGGAGCATGTGGTTTAATTCGATGCAACGCGAAGAACCTTACCTACTCTTGACATCCACGGAATTTGGCAGAGATGCCTTAGTGCCTTCGGGAACCGTGAGACAGGTGCTGCATGGCTGTCGTCAGCTCGTGTTGTGAAATGTTGGGTTAAGTCCCGCAACGAGCGCAACCCTTATCCTTTGTTGCCAGCGATTCGGTCGGGAACTCAAAGGAGACTGCCGGTGATAAACCGGAGGAAGGTGGGGATGACGTCAAGTCATCATGGCCCTTACGAGTAGGGCTACACACGTGCTACAATGGCGCATACAAAGAGAAGCGACCTCGCGAGAGCAAGCGGACCTCACAAAGTGCGTCGTAGTCCGGATCGGAGTCTGCAACTCGACTCCGTGAAGTCGGAATCGCTAGTAATCGTGGATCAGAATGCCACGGTGAATACGTTCCCGGGCCTTGTACACACCGCCCGTCACACCATGGGAGTGGGTTGCAAAAGAAGTAGGTAGCTTAACCTTCGGGAGGGCGCTTACCACTTTGTGATTCATGACTGGGGTGAAGTCGTAACAAGGTAACCGTAGGGGAACCTGCGGTTGGATCACCTCCTTACCTGAAGATACCTTCCCGCGCAGTGCCCACACAGATTGTCTGATAAAAAGTAATGAGCAGGACGGCTGCGAAGTCGTGACACTTTTGTGTCCCCTTCGTCTAGCGGTTAGGACTCCGCCCTTTCACGGCGGCAACAGGGGTTCGAATCCCCTAGGGGACGCCACCTGCTTGGTGACAGGTGAAAGGTGTCTCCATACAGTATCTCAAAACCGATTTGGTTGCGTAAGCAGCCGGGCCGCGTTTGAGATATTTGCTCTTTAACAATCCGGAACAAGCTGAAAATTGAAACGACGCAGCGCGTCATTCCTCCGTAATAAGGAATGATTTGGCGATGCGTTCGAGTCTCTCAAATGCTTGCAATTCGCAGCGTTGTAAAACGCCTGTGGGTTGTGAGGTTAAGCGACTAAGCGTACACGGTGGATGCCCAGGCAGTCAGAGGCGATGAAGGACGTGCTAATCTGCGTAAAGCGACGGTAAGGTGATATGAACCGCTACAGCCGTCGATGTCCGAATGGGGAAACCCGGTGCACTCTGTGCATCATTGCAGCATGAATACATAGTGCTGCAAGGCGAACCGGGGGAACTGAAACATCTAAGTACCCCGAGGAAAAGAAATCAACCGAGATTCCCCCAGTAGCGGCGAGCGAACGGGGAGCAGCCCAGAGCCTGAATCAGCTTGTGTGTTAGTGGAAGCGTCTGGAAAGTCGCAGGGTACAGGGTGATACTCCCGTACACAAAAACACACATGCTGTGAGCTCGATGAGTAAGGCGGGACACGTGGTATCCTGTCTGAATATGGGGGGACCATCCTCCAAGGCTAAATACTCCTGACTGACCGATAGTGAACCAGTACCGTGAGGGAAAGGCGAAAAGAACCCCGGCGAGGGGAGTGAAACAGAACCTGAAACCGTGTACGTACAAGCAGTGGGAGCCTTCTTTATGGGGGTGACTGCGTACCTTTTGTATAATGGGTCAGCGACTTATATTCTGTAGCAAGGTTAACCGTATAGGGGAGCCGCAGGGAAACCGAGTCTTAACTGGGCGTTAAGTTGCAGGGTATAGACCCGAAACCCGGTGATCTAGCCATGGGCAGGTTGAAGGTTGGGTAACACTAACTGGAGGACCGAACCGACTAATGTTGAAAAATTAGCGGATGACCTGTGGCTGGGGGTGAAAGGCCAATCAAACCGGGAGATAGCTGGTTCTCCCCGAAAGCTATTTAGGTAGCGCCTCGTGAACTCATCTTCGGGGGTAGAGCACTGTTTCGGCTAGGGGGCCATCCCGGCTTACCAACCCGATGCAAACTGCGAATACCGAAGAATGTTATCACGGGAGACACACGGCGGGTGCTAACGTCCGTCGTGAAGAGGGAAACAACCCAGACCGCCAGCTAAGGTCCCAAAGTCATGGTTAAGTGGGAAACGATGTGGGAAGGCACAGACAGCCAGGATGTTGGCTTAGAAGCAGCCATCATTTAAAGAAAGCGTAATAGCTCACTGGTCGAGTCGGCCTGCGCGGAAGATGTAACGGGGCTAAACCATGCACCGAAGCTGCGGCAGCGACGCTTATGCGTTGTTGGGTAGGGGAGCGTTCTGTAAGCCGTCGAAGGTGTGCTGTGAGGCATGCTGGAGGTATCAGAAGTGCGAATGCTGACATAAGTAACGATAAAGCGGGTGAAAAGCCCGCTCGCCGGAAGACCAAGGGTTCCTGTTCAACGTTAATCGGAGCAGGGTGAGTCGACCCCTAAGGCGAGGCCGAAAGGCGTAGTCGATGGGAAACAGGTTAATATTCCTGTACTCGGTGTTACTGCGAAGGGGGGACGGAGAAGGCTATATCAGCCGGGCGACGGTTGTCCCGGTTTAAGCGTGTAGGCGGAGTGTCCAGGTAAATCCGGACGCTTATTAACGCTGAGGCGTGACGACGAGGCACTACGGTGCTGAAGTGATAAATGCCCAGCTTCCAGGAAAAGCCTCTAAGCATCAGGTAACACAGAATCGTACCCCAAACCGACACAGGTGGTCAGGTAGAGAATACCAAGGCGCTTGAGAGAACTCGGGTGAAGGAACTAGGCAAAATGGTGCCGTAACTTCGGGAGAAGGCACGCTGGCGCGTAGGTGGAGGGACCTGCTCCCCGAGCCGAAGCCAGTCGAAGATACCAGCTGGCTGCAACTGTTTATTAAAAACACAGCACTGTGCAAACACGAAAGTGGACGTATACGGTGTGACGCCTGCCCGGTGCCGGAAGGTTAATTGATGGGGTTATCCGCAAGGAGAAGCTCTTGATCGAAGCCCCGGTAAACGGCGGCCGTAACTATAACGGTCCTAAGGTAGCGAAATTCCTTGTCGGGTAAGTTCCGACCTGCACGAATGGCGTAATGATGGCCAGGCTGTCTCCACCCGAGACTCAGTGAAATTGAACTCGCTGTGAAGATGCAGTGTACCCGCGGCAAGACGGAAAGACCCCGTGAACCTTTACTACAGCTTGACACTGAACATTGAGCCTTGATGTGTAGGATAGGTGGGAGGCTTTGAAGCGCGGACGCCAGTCTGCGTGGAGCCAACCTTGAAATACCACCCTTTAATGTTTGATGTTCTAACGTAGGCCCGTGATCCGGGCTGCGGACAGTGTCTGGTGGGTAGTTTGACTGGGGCGGTCTCCTCCTAAAGAGTAACGGAGGAGCACGAAGGTCAGCTAATCACGGTCGGACATCGTGAGGTTAGTGCAATGGCATAAGCTGGCTTGACTGCGAGAGTGACGGCTCGAGCAGGTGCGAAAGCAGGTCATAGTGATCCGGTGGTTCTGAATGGAAGGGCCATCGCTCAACGGATAAAAGGTACTCCGGGGATAACAGGCTGATACCGCCCAAGAGTTCATATCGACGGCGGTGTTTGGCACCTCGATGTCGGCTCATCACATCCTGGGGCTGAAGTAGGTCCCAAGGGTACGGCTGTTCGCCGTTTAAAGTGGTACGCGAGCTGGGTTTAGAACGTCGTGAGACAGTTCGGTCCCTATCTGCCGTGGGCGCTGGAGAATTGAGGGGGGTTGCTCCTAGTACGAGAGGACCGGAGTGAACGCACCACTGGTGTTCGGGTTGTCATGCCAATGGCATTGCCCGGTAGCTAAGTGCGGAAAAGATAAGTGCTGAAAGCATCTAAGCACGAAACTTGCCCCGAGATGAGTTCTCCCTGACTCCTTGAGAGTCCTGAAGGGACGTTGAAGACTACGACGTTGATAGGCCGGGTGTGTAAGCGCAGCGATGCGTTGAGCTAACCGGTACTAATGACCCGTGAGGCTTAACCTTACAACGCCAGAGGCGTTTTTGAGAGACACAATTTTCAGCCTGTACCGGATATTCTGCGCGGCCTTATGGGCGGCGCGGAGACAGAATTTGCCTGGCGGCTTTAGCGCGGTGGTCCCACCTGACCCCATGCCGAACTCAGAAGTGAAACGCCGTAGCGCCGATGGTAGTGTGGGGTCTCCCCATGCGAGAGTAGGGAACTGCCAGGCATTAAATAAGTGAAGAAGCCCCGCACGGAAGTGCGGGGCTTTTTTACGTCTGCAGATCGTGAAAAACTGCATCACAACATCCATTTCAGCGTTTTTCAAGCCAGTCGGCAATGAAGTCTGCAACGCTGTCCGGACGATTTATATCCAGAACTGGCACGTTCAGCGTTAATTTCTGGTCGCTGGCGACAGCGATTACCTGCTCATCAAGCAGTTCCTCGATCCCGCCCTTGATCCCGGCCCGCCATAAAACAATTTTAGGTACGGGTTCATCTTTGAAGCCTTCGACCAGCACGACCTCAAGCGTAGCGTGATCCATGCGGCTGAGCAGATAAGGCAGATTAATCGACTGCTTTTCCGGCGTCTCACACATCAATGCCCATCGCTCTGAACTGGCCAATATTACCTGACTGGCACCCGCTTTTCTGAGCAGATAGCTATCTTTGCCTGGCGTATCCACATCCATCTGATGATGGGTATGTTTAATCAATCCTGCGCGGATACCTTTATCGCCGAGAATCGGTATCACCTGCTGCAATAGCGTCGTTTTCCCGGTTCCACTCCAGCCCACAATGGCAAGTATAGGTAATGACATGTCAGCCTCTGTTGTTCAGGTCATCAGGCGTATTGATATTGCGGAAGGCAGCCTCATCCTCATCCATCCGGACAGCATGGCCACCGTGGTCGCGCAGAAAATGCATAAGACGTCGTTCTCCAGCCTGAAGATAGTCATAAAGAGGTGCAGCCATTTCCCGATGAATCAGCGCCAGCGTAGGATGATCGCGCGACTGTGAACGTACCCAGACTGCCGGCGCCTCTTCGCGTTGATGGAGCAGTTTTTCGACGAAGTTGAGAGGTATTGCAGGCGTATCGCAGGAGCAAAAAGCGGCCCATTCACCGTCGATGGCGAGCAACCCACTGTAGATCCCGGCCAGCGGACCGGGATAATCATCAAAAACATCCTGAATAACCCGACATCCGCTTAACTGATAGCGATCAATATTACGATTCGCATTAATCATGACAATGTCGACTTGTGGCCTGAGCCGTTCAAGGACATGCTGATAAAGCGGCCTGCCATCCAGCTGTACTAGCCCTTTGTCCTGACCACCCATACGGCGGCCCTGACCACCGGCCAGAATGATGCCGGTTAACATTGTCATGACTGTGCCCTCGCTGATGACGCACTGTGAAAGGAGAAATCTGAATGAAATGCCATCGTTTAAACGAGTTAATCGAGTTGCTGCAACCCGCCTGGCAAAAAGAGCCTGATCTTAATCTGGTCACATTTTTGCAGAAACTGGCTCAGGAATCTGGTTTCCGTGGCCCGTTAAGTGAATTAACCGATGATGTATTAATTTACCATCTCAAGATGCGTGACTCAGCCAGCGATGATGAGATCCCGGGCCTGAAAAAAGACTATGAAGTTGATTTCAAAACAGCACTGCTCCGCGCACGGGGTGTCATTAAACAGGACGAGTAGTGTTATCCTTGGCTGCTATTTGCAAGGGCAACTACAGGTAACATGATGAGCGACGCTGCTTTTAATTTCCAGACATTGAATCCCGACGTGTTGCTTGATGCGCTCTGGGAAACAGGAATTCGCGTCGAATCGGGTCTGACAGCCCTGAACAGCTACGAGAACAGGGTTTATCAATTCAGCGACGACGAAAAACGCCGCTATGTTGCGAAGTTTTATCGCCCACAGCGCTGGCGTGCCGAACAGATTGCTGAAGAACATCAGTACGCACTTGATCTGCTGACTGACGAAGTGCCCATCGCGGCGCCACTGCGGTTAAAGGGTGAGACACTGCATAGTCACGCTGGCTTCTTCTTTGCCGTATTCCCCAGCCTGGGCGGACGACAATATGAGACAGACAACGAAGATCAGATGGAGTGGGTAGGCCGCTTCCTGGGCCGCATTCATCAGACCGGGCGTAAAGCGCTGTTCAGGCATCGGCCTGCCATCGGTCTGGATGAATATCTGCATGAACCCCGGCAGGTGCTGGAGCACTCTCTGTTAGTGCCTGCATCGCTTAAAGTCGCACTGCTACAGGCTATCGATAAGCTGGGAAACACGCTGCAACAACAGTGGCACACCACGTGGCAGCCGCTACGATTACATGGCGACTGCCATCCGGGTAATATCTTGTGGCGTGACGGACCGCTGTTTGTCGATCTGGATGATGCCCGTAATGGCCCGGCCGTGCAGGATCTCTGGATGCTGATCAGCGGCGATCGTCAGGAACAGCGTATTCAATGGGATATACTGCTGGAGGCGTACAGTGAGTTCAGTGATTTTGATATTAATGAATTGTCACTGATTGAACCTTTACGCGCCATGCGCATGGTTTATTATCTGGCCTGGGTTGTCCGACGCTGGCAGGATCCCGCTTTTCCGCGCGCTTTCCCCTGGATGACAGATGAAGATTTCTGGCGCAGGCAAATTTCACTCTTTACCGAGCAGGAGAAGCTGTTGCAGGAACCTCCTCTGCAGCTGACACCGCAATATTAATGACGTAGTCAGGAGAATTTTTCACGATGAAAAAAATTTGGTTTGCACTGATGGGTTTAGTGCTGGCATTCAGCGCATCTGCTGCCCAGTTCACTGAAGGTAAACAATATGTGAGTCTGCCTAAACCTGTGGCCGGCGAACCTCAGGTGATGGAGTTCTTCTCCTTCTTCTGCCCGCACTGCTATCAGTTTGAACGTATTTATCACGTCAATGACGCGGTGAAAAAGAATCTGCCTGCTGACACTAAGATGGTGAAATACCACGTCGATTTTCTCGGTGGAGAGCTGGGGCCGGTCGTGACCCAGGCCTGGGCTGTCGCGATGGCGCTGGGCGTTGAAGATAAAGTGACAGCACCGATCTTCGATGGCATTCAGAAAACGCAGACCATCACCGATCCTGCCAGTCTGAAAGAGACCTTTGTCAAAGCGGCCGGTATCTCTGCGGCGGACTATGATGCAGCCTGGAACAGCTTCGCCGTAAAAGCGCTGGTTGCGCAGCAGCAAAAAGCCGCTGCTGATGTTGATCTGCGTGGTGTGCCTGCTATTTTCGTGAATGGCAAATACATGGTTAACAACGGCGGTCTTGATACCAGCTCTATGGATAATTTCGTCGCAGACTATGCGAACGTGGTTAAATTCCTGGTAAGCCAGAAGTAATCAGCCTCACACCCCCGTTAAACGCCAGCTCTGCTGGCGTTTTTTTTATGCCTTTGAACAACGGGCCAATTTTTGTCCATCTCCAGGGCATAAATTTAATATCCACACAAGGGATCGCGCTATTAAAAATAGCGATCGGGTCACGGAAATTAAATAAGCCAATGAAATTTATGGTTTTTATTCAAGTGTCGATTATTTATTTTCCTGAAAAACAGCGCGTTATAATTTTTACGCACAAAGTTATCCACAGAACGATCGTTGCGATCCTGTCCCCAAAAGCGTGAAAAACTCCAGACGTGGCACGCCTTAGTTCACCATTTCTGCCTGGTTGTGGCATCCTTATAGCCCAACTCATAGCAACGAAGACTACACAGACTTATGGCGCAAATAGCAGAAAATCCCCTGATTCTGGTCGATGGCTCATCCTATCTTTATCGCGCGTATCACGCGTTTCCGCCGCTGACCAACAGTGCAGGTGAACCCACTGGCGCCATGTACGGCGTGCTCAACATGCTGAAAAGCCTGCTGGCGCAATACAATCCGAGTCACGTTGCTGTGGTGTTCGATGCCAAAGGCAAAACCTTCAGGGACGAGCTGTTTGAGCATTACAAATCTCACCGTCCCCCGATGCCTGACGAGCTCCGTGCACAAATTGAGCCGCTGCATGAGATGGTGCGGGCGATGGGGCTGCCGTTGCTGGCTGTGAGCGGCGTCGAGGCTGATGATGTCATCGGTACGCTGGCGCTGGAAGCGGAGAAAAAGGGTATCTCAGTACTGATCAGCACCGGCGACAAAGATATGGCGCAGCTGGTCACGCCCGCCATCACGCTGATTAACACTATGAGCAACACCATTCTGGGACCAGAAGAGGTTGAGCAGAAATATGGTGTTCCACCCGCATTGATCATCGATTTCCTTGCCATGATGGGTGATAGCTCCGATAACATTCCTGGCGTGCCAGGCGTCGGTGAGAAAACGGCACAGGCGTTGCTGCAGGGGCTGGGCAGCATGCAGACGATCTATGACAATCTGGACAAAGTGGCCGATCTCGGCTTTCGTGGTGCCAAAACCATGGCGACCAAACTTGAGCAGAATCGTGATGTGGCGTTTCTCTCTTATCAGCTGGCGACCATTAAGACAGACGTTGAGCTGGCGCTGCCCTGTGAAGAGCTCACAGTCACTGAACCCGATACAGAGGCATTGCAGGCCCTGTTCAGTCGTTACGAGTTCAAACGCTGGCTGAGTGACCTGCAGGACGGTAAATGGCTGCAGGGTAAAAAGAGCACTACGCAGGCGCAAAAAGCGCAGGCCGATGAACCGGCCCCGGTGGCTGAAACCAGCAGCGTGTTACCGACCGAGGGTTATGTCACCATTCTGGATCAGGATCTCTTTGATAGCTGGCTGGAGAAGCTGAAAAACAGCGAAGTCTTTGCGTTTGATCTGGAGACCGACGCGCTGGATACCCTGAGCGCTAACATCGTCGGCATCAGCTTCGCGGTGGCGCCCGGTGAAGCCGCCTATCTGCCGGTTGCCCATGACTATCTTGATGCGCCTGATCAACTGGATCGCGCTACCGTTCTGGCACAGCTCAAGCCCTTGCTGGAAGATGAGAGCGCATGGAAAGTTGGCCAGAACCTGAAATACGATCGCGGCGTGCTGAAAAACTACGACATTGAACTGGCCGGTATCAAATTCGACACCATGCTTGAGTCCTATATCCTCAACAGCGTGGTGGGCAAACATGACATGGATAGCCTGGCCGCTCGCTGGCTTAACCATAAAACCGTGACCTTCCAGGAGATCGCCGGTAAAGGCAAAAATCAGCTGACGTTCAATCAAATCGCGTTAGAGCAGGCATCTCATTACGCTGCAGAAGATGCAGATGTGACCCTGCAGCTGCATCTGAAGATGTGGCCAGAGCTGGAGAAAGAAGCGGGCCCGAAAAAAGTCTTTGAACAGATTGAGATGCCGTTACTGACGGTGATTTCGCGTATAGAGCGCAACGGTGTGCTGATCGATCAGTCTATTCTGGCGCAGCACTCGAAAGAGCTGACGGCCCGCCTGGCTGAGCTTGAGTTAAAAGCGCATGAGCTGGCAGGGGAACCTTTCAACCTCTCATCCACCAAGCAGCTTCAGGTGATCCTGTTTGAAAAACAGGGCATCAAGCCCACGAAGAAAACACCAGGCGGCGCGCCTTCAACCAGCGAAGAGGTGTTAGCCGAGCTGGCACTTGATTATCCGTTACCCAAAGTGATTCTGGAGCATCGCGGCTTATCCAAACTTAAGTCTACTTATACGGATAAATTACCGCTGATGATCAATCCGATCAGTGGCAGGGTACATACCTCTTATCATCAGGCCGTCACCGCAACCGGACGTTTATCCTCTGCCGATCCGAATCTGCAAAACATTCCGGTGCGTAATGATGAAGGACGCCGAATCCGTCAGGCATTTGTAGCGGCCAAAGGCCATCGCATTGTGGCGGCAGACTATTCACAAATCGAACTGCGTATCATGGCGCATCTCTCTCAGGACAAAGGATTACTGGACGCTTTTGCCCAGGGCGAAGATATTCACCGCGCGACGGCATCGGAAGTGTTTGGCGTGGCGCTGGATAAGGTCAGCGGCGAACAGCGTCGCAGCGCCAAAGCGATCAACTTTGGTCTGATTTATGGCATGAGCGCCTTTGGCCTGTCGCGTCAGCTGAATATCGGTGCGGGTGAAGCGAAAAAGTATATGGATCTCTACTTTGAACGCTATCCGGGCGTCCTGCGCTATATGGAGAACACACGCCAGCTGGCGGCGAGTAAAGGCTATGTCGAAACGCTGGAAGGCCGTCGGCTGTGGCTGCCCGATATTAAATCCGGTAACGCCATTCGCCGGAAAGCCGCTGAACGTGCCGCGATCAATGCGCCGATGCAGGGAACGGCAGCGGATATCATTAAGCGGGCAATGATTGCCGTGGATAACTGGCTGGAACAGCAAAACGACAATGCCGTCAGAATGATCATGCAGGTTCACGATGAACTGGTGTTCGAAGTCAAAGCCGGGGCGGTTGAAGAGGCGAGCCAGAAAATCCGTGCGCTGATGGAAGGTAGCGTGCAACTCGACGTACCTTTACTGGTTGAAGTCGGTGTGGGTGACAACTGGGATGAAGCCCACTGATTCGATGCGTGTGGTCGGTTCTGAAGAACAGAACCGGCCCTGAATCAGGTATAAGAAAATCGTTTAGTTGACCGGTTTAGCGTGGTTAACGCTGGCACTGAGAGAAAACGCTTTTCTAACTGCTTATGGTCTAAACACTTTTTTCGTCATTAAACTACATCGCAACGCTATTTTTGTGACGTGCATGGTAAAAAAAGTCCTGTTTCATGTAAGTAAGCAACAAAAAAGCCTTTGTCACGCACAGAAAATCAGGTAAAGTTCGTCGCGTAGGGTACAGAGGTAAGATGTTCTATCTTTCAGACCTTTTACTTCACGTAATCGGATTTGGCTGAATTTAGCCGCCCCAGTCATTCTGTGACTGGGGCGTTTTTTATTGGGCTTTTTGTACCGTCAGCATCACCGGCACAAGGTTGCCACTCACTCTTCCGCGTCCTGATCTTCAACCGCAGGTTCAAGCGTATTAAACCAGCTGTCCAGCTTCTGACGAACCTTATCCACGCCGATTTTCTTCAGCGATGAGAAGAGCTCTACCTGCACATCACCAACAAATTCGAGTGCGGCTTCACGCACGACATTGAGCTGCGCTTTACGGGCACCTGAGGCCAGTTTGTCTGCTTTAGTGAGAAGCAACAGCACCGGAATGCCACTTTCCACTGACCACTGAATCATCTGCCGGTCGAGATCTTTCAGCGGATGACGGATATCCATCAGGATAACCAGTCCTTTCAGCGCCTGACGTTTTTGCAGGTATTCACCTAACGCGCGCTGCCACTTCAGCTTCATCTCTTCCGGGACTTCGGCATAACCGTAACCGGGCAGGTCGACCAGACGCTTACCTTCTTTCACTTCAAACAGGTTAATCAGCTGCGTACGTCCCGGCGTTTTACTGGTACGCGCCAGACCCTTCTGATTGGTTAACGTATTCAGCGCACTCGATTTTCCCGCGTTCGAGCGGCCAGCGAAAGCCACCTCAATTCCGGTATCGGCAGGCAGATGGCGGATATCCGGCGCGCTCATGACAAAGTGGGTAACGTGGTAATTCAATTCAGACAAGGTGACACTCCAGAAAACGCATTAAGGCAATGCGGGCGATTATACGCGTTATGACGCGAAAGTGCTCAATCGCATCTCGGTAACAAACTTTGTAAGAGATTTGCCATTCACGGTGCGGGTTATTTCGCTTTTTACTTTAATTACTAAAAATAAAAAAATATGTAATTCAAACCCTTATCTTAAAACGTTCTTTTTTTGAACTAACTATTTTTGACACTGACTTGAGGCTTTTACCAGTTGGTCTACATTAGTGTGCAGTGCACGGCAGCACACATCAGGATGATGCGCTCAGGGATACCAGGAGGGTTATGAGCGATGGAATGGAACAGGGTCAGGGATGCGGCCAGACAGGGATAAGGAATAGCTCAGGAGTTGAGCAGGCGCGGGATTAACCGGGATGTTACGAGCCGAAAAGGATTTAAAACATGATTCCTTCTTATGAAGGTATGAAATAAGGCGACAGCTTGAGCTGTCGCCTTTTTTCTTTGTCTACTTTCTGCTAGATTTCGCCGCAATTCTATACTGAATAAAAAAAGCCGGGACCGAATACTATGAAGCAACCTGCACGAGCTGCTAACGGCAAACCTGCCGTCAAAGCCAAACGCAAATCGCGTGACGATATCAACCATGAAGCACGCGATCGCAAACGTGATAAAAAGCATCGCGGACATGCATCTGGCAGCCGTGCTAATCCGGCTGCGTCCGAAAACAATGGCGGACGTCAGGCGGACAGCGTCAAAGATCCGCGCATCGGGAGTAAAAAACCGGTGGCCCTGATCGCTGAAGGAAAAACCGCCGCCGTTAAACCAAAGAAAAGCGCAGAAAAACCGGCAGCAGAGAAGAAAGTGCGTCTGACACCAGAAGAAGAGCTGGCGAAGCTGGAAAATGACGAACGTCTGGATGCGCTGCTGGATCGGCTGGAAAATGGCGAAACGCTGTCGGCTGAAGATCAGGGCTGGCTGGATGCCTCGCTGGATCGTATCGACGAACTGATGGAGCAGTTAGGCATTGTGATGGATGATGCCGAAGATGAGCAGGCTGAAGAAGATATGTACCGTCTGCTGAAAGGCAACTAAGCAAATTTGATCGGCATGCGTTACCCGCATGCCGCGCTTAACAGGTAAACGACAATGTTTTGGCCTGGATCAATTTTCGCGCTGCTGGCGACATGTTATCTGCTGTGGTTATTGTTTAAACTACGACGCCTGTCGCGTCTGAAGCAACGTTTACGTCGGGTCTCATCCCGCTCACCTTTTGTCTCCTCTTCTTCGCGACCTTCTCTCAGACGACGTCACCGGAAGGAGTGAGCATGCCATCGCAGCAGATTGAGTGGGATCAGGCGTTAATTGAAAAGTACAATTATGCCGGCCCGCGTTACACCTCCTATCCCACTGCGCTGGAGTTCAGCGAGCAGTACGCGGAAAACGACTTCCAGCGTGCCGTGGCGCGTTACCCTGAGCGTCCGCTGTCGCTCTATGTCCATATTCCCTTCTGCCATCGTCTCTGCTACTTCTGCGGCTGCAATAAGATAGTGACGCGTCAGCGCCACAAAGCGGACCGCTATCTGGATGTGCTCGAACAGGAGATTATTCAGCGCGCGCCACTGTTTCGTCAGCGTCAGGTCACGCAGCTTCACTGGGGCGGCGGCACGCCAACCTTCCTCGACAATGCGCAGATTTCCCGGCTGGTGGGTTTACTGAAGCAGCATTTCAGCGTGGCCGATGATGCCGAAATGTCGATCGAAGTGGATCCCCGGGAAATTGCGCTGGATGTGATTGATCACCTGCGATCGCTGGGATTCAACCGGCTGAGCATGGGGGTGCAGGACTTCAACAAATCGGTGCAGGAGCGGGTTAACCGGGTACAGGATGAAGAGGTGATTTTCGGGCTGATGGCGCGTGCCCGTGAACAGGGGTTCAGCTCGACCAGCATTGACCTGATCTATGGTTTACCCCTGCAGACGCCCGCCAGCTTCGCCTGGACGCTGGAGCGGGTACTGGCGCTGAGCCCGGATCGTCTTAGCGTCTTTAACTATGCGCATCTGCCGGCGATGTTCGCGGCACAGCGTAAAATCAAAGAGGGTGAACTGCCATCGGCTCAGCAAAAGCTGGATATTTTACAGCAGACCATCGCAACTCTGACTCAGCAGGGCTACCAGTTCATTGGAATGGATCACTTTGCGAAGCCGCAGGATGAACTGGCTATCTCGCAGCGCAAAGGCCAGCTGCATCGCAATTTCCAGGGATACACGACGCAGGGCGACAGCGATTTGCTGGGGCTTGGCGTCTCTGCCATCAGCATGATTGGCGACAGTTATGCGCAGAACCAGAAAGACCTTAATACCTGGTACAATTGTGTGGAACAGCAGGGAAATGGCCTGTGGCGTGGCATCGCCTTAACCGACGATGATTGCCTGCGTCGGGACGTGATAAAAACGCTGATTTGTAACTTCTCGCTGAATTTTGCCGCGACAGAAGCGCAATGGGGCATTTGCTTCAGCGACTATTTTGCTGAGGACCTGGCGCTGCTGAAGCCGTTGATAGCTGATGGGCTGGTGGAACTAACCGCTACGGGGCTGGAGGTGACGGGAATTGGCCGGTTACTGATCCGCAATATCTGCATGTGCTTTGATCGCTATCTGCGTCAGAAAGCGCGTCAGCAGCAGTTCTCCCGCGTTATCTGAAGAAAAGGGCTGGCAGACTACACCAGCCCGTACTGAACCACTTATTCCATGCCCAGCTCTTTGAGCTTGCGCGTCAGCGTGTTTCGTCCCCAGCCCAGCAAACGTGCTGCTTCCTGTTTGTGGCCCTGCGTATGACGCAGCGCAGTAGTGAGCAGCGTGCGCTCCATCTCCGGCTGGGCTTCTGACAGCAGATTCTGATGACCGGAACGCAGAGCGCGATCGGCCCACTGTGCCAGCAGTGTTGCCCAGCTGTCAGGCAGCGACTGCACCGGATTCTCCGGCGTACTGGATTCAAACAGTTCTCCGGGCAGGTCCTGAATCAGGACTTCCTGACCCGCAGCCATCACGGTCAGCCAGCGACAGGTGTTCTCCAGCTGACGCACGTTACCTGACCAGTGCAGTCGGGTTAACGCTGTCTCGGTTTCCGGATGCAGAATCTTCGCTTCCACACCCAGCTCACGCGCCGCCACCTGCAGGAAATAACGCGCCAGACGCGGGATATCCTCACGACGCTCACGCAGCGGCGGCAGATGCACACGAATCACATTCAGGCGGTGAAACAGATCCTCACGGAACTTGCCTTCCTGTACACGTAATTCCAGATTCTGGTGGGTCGCCGCGATAATACGCACATCCACTTTGACCGGCGCATAGCCACCAACGCGATAGAACTGGCCATCGGCCAGCACGCGCAGCAGACGGGTCTGCACATCCAGCGGCATATCACCGATCTCATCCAGAAACAGCGTGCCGCCATCCGCCTGCTCAAAACGGCCCTGACGGATCTGGTTCGCCCCGGTAAAGGCGCCTTTTTCGTGACCAAACAGTTCTGATTCAATTAAATCTTTGGGGATCGCCGCCATGTTGAGCGCGATAAAGGGCGCTTTGGTGCGTGGGCTGTGGCGATGCAGCGCATGGGCCACCAGCTCTTTACCGGTACCGGACTCGCCGTTGATCAGCACACTGATCGACGAGCGCGATAATCGTCCGATGATGCGGAACACATCCTGCATCGCGGGCGCTTCACCGATGATATCGGTGGTGGGTCCGCTGACCGGCTGATTACGTGGCTGCTGCTGCTCCTGATAGTGGCTGATAGCACGCTCGACCAGCGCAACCGCTTCATCGATATCGAACGGCTTAGGCAGGTAATCAAAGGCACCCTGCTGATAGGCGCTGACGGCAGCGTCCAGATCTGAATGCGCCGTCATTATGATGACCGGAAGCATCGGATGACGCTGTTTAATCTGTTTCAGCAGCGCCAGGCCATCCATACCGGGCATGCGAATGTCTGACAGTAAAACGTCCGGGGTCTTGGTTGAGAGGGCATCCAGCACCTCGCTTGCGCTGTCAAAAGTCGCACAGCTCAAACCGGCTCCAGTGAGCGCGCGTTCAAGCACCCAGCGGATGGAGCTATCGTCATCGACGATCCAGACTATCCCTCGTTGCATAGAAACCTCACTGGCGAATAGGCAGGTAAACCGAGAATTCGGTGTGTCCCGGCCAACTGTTAAATTCTATTTTTCCTGAATGTTGATCAATCAGGCTACGGGCGATGGAGAGGCCTAAACCGGTACCGCCTTCGCGTCCGCTGACCATCGGATAAAACAGCGTATCCTGCAGCTGGGCCGGAATGCCGGGGCCATCATCTTCAATATCAATACGTGCCACCAGGCGATAACGCGTGCCGTGCAGCGTCAGCTGGAAAGCCGTGCGGGTGCGGATAATAATGGTGCCGCCATCGTCGCCCAGCGCCTGAAGCGCATTGCGCACCACGTTAAGCAGCACCTGTTCAATCTGATCGGGATCGTGCGGCAGTTCCGGCAGGCTGGGATCATAATCCCGTACCAGCGAGACATTCTCCGGCAGCTCCATCGACACCAGATTGACCACCCGTTCGGCCACCTGATGAATGCTCTGCGTGATGTGCATGCCCGGCTGCTGCGGCCCCAGCAGACGATCAACCAGATTCCGCAACCGGTCGGCCTGTTCAATAATCACTTTGGTATATTCATTCAGCGAGGGATCGGGCAGGGCGCGGGATAAAAGCTGTGCCGCGCCGCGCAATCCTCCCAGCGGATTTTTAATCTCATGGGCCAGGCCGCGAACCAGATCGCGAGCGGCCACCTGCTGGGCGTGCTGTAACTGCTCCTGACTGAGACGACGCTGATTATCCATCGGCGCCATTTCCATCAGGATTAAGCCATCGGGTAACCGCTGGGCGGTCAGCGACATAATGTGTGCGCGACCATCTACCACCAGCGTGACCTCACTGTCAGTAAATCCCTGGCCAGCCTCAAGACTCTCGCGCATCACCTCGATATTCAGCGAAAAGTAGCCGGTTAACTCCGGTAACGGCGTGCCGAACAATTTGCGTGAGCTTTGCGCCAGTAATTGCTGCGCCGCCGGGTTGGCGTAATGAATAACCAGATCGTTATCCACCAACAAAATACTGTTGATTAACGCGTTGAGAATCTGCCCTGCATCGGGCAGAGAGCCAGTTGCCATACAACGTTCCTCTGCACTAAAGAGGTGCATTTTAGTCTTTAAGCCGAAAAGAGGGCGAATGAACGGTGAATTCGCGGAGAAAAAAGCCCATCCGAAGATGGGCTAAAAGTTTCCACGGCAACAAAAAACGTCTGACCAGTTAAACGCTGTAGTAGAGCTCGAACTCAACCGGGTGTGGCGTCATGCGAACGCGATCCATCTCTGCTTTACGCAGTTCGATGTAAGCATCGATCGATTCGTCAGTGAATACTCCGCCGCGGGTCAGGAACTCGCGATCTTCGTTCAGTGCATTCAGCGCTTCTTCCAGAGAGCCTGCAACTTTTGGAATCTCAGCTTCTTCTTCCGGTGGCAGGTCATACAGGTTTTTGTCCATCGCATCGCCAGGATGGATTTTGTTGATGATGCCATCCAGGCCAGCCATCAGCAGTGCGGTGAACGCCAGGTATGGGTTAGCCGCTGGATCCGGGAAGCGCGCTTCGATACGACGCGCTTTCGGGCTGGCAACAACCGGAATACGGATTGAGGCTGAACGGTTACGGGCAGAGTAAGCCAGCATAACCGGTGCTTCGTAACCCGGGACAAGACGCTTGTAAGAGTTGGTGGTCGGGTTCGCCAGGGCGTTGATCGCTTTAGCGTGCTTGATGATACCGCCGATGTAGAACAGCGCCATTTCAGACAGGCCGCCGTACTTATCGCCGGCAAACAGGTTCTGGCCACCTTTGGAGAGTGACATATGGCAGTGCATGCCTGAACCGTTGTCGCCAAACATAGGCTTCGGCATAAAGGTCGCGGTTTTGCCGTAAGCGTGCGCAACGTTGTGAACCACATATTTGTAAATCTGAATTTCGTCCGCTTTTTTGGTCATGGTATTGAAGCGGGTTGCCACTTCGTTCTGACCCGCGGTCGCCACTTCGTGGTGATGCGCTTCAACAACCAGGCCCATCTGCTCCATGGTCAGACACATGGCAGAACGGATGTCCTGTGATGAGTCAACCGGTGGAACCGGGAAGTAGCCGCCTTTCAGACCTGGACGGTGACCTTTGTTACCGCCTTCGTACTCTTTACCGGTGTTCCATGCCGCTTCGATATCGTCGATAGCAACGTGTGAACCGGACGTCGATGAGCCGAAACGGATGTCATCGAACAGGAAGAATTCTGGTTCTGGTCCAAACAGTACGGTATCAGCGATGCCGGAAGAGCGCAGGAAATCTTCAGCGCGCTTAGCGATAGAGCGTGGATCGCGGTCGTAGCCCTGCATGGTGCCTGGCTCGAGGATGTCACAACGGATGATCAGCGTAGAATCTTCGAAGAAAGGATCCATGACCGCCGTGGTGGCGTCAGGCATCAGCACCATGTCTGATTCGTTAATGCCTTTCCAGCCGCCGATAGACGAACCATCGAACATTTTGCCTTCTTCGAAGAAGTCAGCGTTAACCTGGTGAGCAGGGATCGTAACGTGCTGTTCTTTACCTTTGGTATCGGTAAAACGCAGGTCAACAAACTTAACTTCATGCTCGTTCATCATCGAGAGAACGTGTTCAGCGGACATACTCAACTCTCCTGGAAATGGTCTTTCATTATCTACATGGCGAGGAAACGTCGTTTCCGGAATACGTTGCGGGAAAACAACTCCCTGACCAACCTCTTCCGGCACGCTCTTCAACCGACATCTGTCTGGCGTTTACGCTTGATTTAGATAAAGCGAATTCTGTGCCAACTTTTTTGATGATGCTTAAATCGCCTTGTGGTGCACCTTTTTGTCATAAAGCGGCTGCACCACGATCGTTTTATTGCACCATTGTGGTGCTTAACGGTCGTCTGATGGCACTATTTTGGTGCATCAGACCAACTTAGTGCATTTTCTGCACCGGTAACAGGGCAAATTGGCCTCCATGCAATAAACTTTCAGTGAAAAGTGTGATCGTGTTCAGTCTTCCGCTTAATCAGTGTACAATAACGCGCTATTTCTAATGCCTGAGGCAAAGCTGTGATCGAAAATTTGCGTAACATCGCCATCATCGCGCACGTTGACCATGGAAAGACCACCCTGGTTGACAAACTGCTGCAACAATCCGGTACTTTTGATGCCCGTACCGAAGCAACAGAGCGCGTGATGGACTCCAATGATTTGGAGAAAGAGCGTGGGATTA
This sequence comes from Pantoea sp. ABR1s, assembly GCF_057812235.1. NCBI lineage: Bacteria > Pseudomonadati > Pseudomonadota > Gammaproteobacteria > Enterobacterales > Erwiniaceae > Pantoea > Pantoea sp. ABR1s. The sequence goes on from NZ_CM173823.1 coordinate 103,266, forward strand.
CCATCCTCGCAAAAAACACCGCCATTAAGTGGAATGACTACCGTATCAACATCGTTGATACCCCGGGACACGCCGACTTCGGTGGTGAAGTTGAGCGCGTCATGTCCATGGTGGACTCGGTGCTGCTGGTTGTAGATGCGATGGATGGCCCTATGCCGCAAACCCGCTTCGTGACCAAAAAAGCGTTCGCGCATGGTCTGAAGCCGATTGTGGTTATCAACAAAGTAGACCGCCCTGGTGCGCGTCCGGATTGGGTTGTTGATCAGGTCTTTGACCTGTTCGTTAACCTGGATGCTACTGATGAGCAGCTCGACTTCCCTATCATTTTCGCCTCTGCGCTGAATGGTATTGCTGGTCTTGAGCACACCGACATGGCTGACGATATGACCCCGCTGTATCAGGCGATCGTCGACCACGTTGCACCTCCGCAGGTTGAGGCTGACGCCCCACTGCAGATGCAAATCTCTCAGCTGGACTACAACAACTACCTGGGCGTGATCGGCATCGGCCGTATCAAGCGCGGTAAAGTTAAGCCTAACCAGCAAGTCACTATCATCGATAGCGAAGGCAAAACCCGTAACGGTAAAGTCGGTAAAGTCCTGACTCACCTGGGTCTTGAGCGTATCGACAGCGACCTGGCAGAAGCGGGCGATATCATTGCTATCACCGGTCTGGGCGAGCTGAACATCTCTGACACCATCTGTGATCCACAGAACGTGCAGGCGCTGCCAGCACTGAGTGTCGATGAGCCAACAGTTACCATGTTCTTTAACGTCAACACCTCACCGTTCTGCGGTAAAGAAGGTAAGTACGTGACTTCACGTCAGATCCTTGAGCGTCTGAACAAAGAACTGGTTCACAACGTGGCTCTGCGCGTTGAAGAAACCGAAGATGCTGACGCGTTCCGCGTATCAGGTCGTGGTGAGCTTCACCTGTCAGTTCTGATCGAAAACATGCGTCGTGAAGGTTTCGAACTGGCGGTATCCCGTCCGAAAGTTATCTTCCGCGAAATCGATGGCCGTAAACAGGAGCCATTCGAGAACGTTACGCTGGATATCGAAGAGAACAACCAGGGTTCAGTCATGCAAGCCATGGGTGAGCGTAAGGGCGATCTGAAAAACATGGATCCGGATGGCAAAGGCCGCGTACGTCTCGACTACGTGATCCCAAGCCGTGGCCTGATCGGCTTCCGTAACGAATTCATGACCATGACTTCCGGTACCGGTCTGCTCTACTCTACCTTCAGCCACTACGATGACATTCGTGCGGGCGAAGTGGGCCAGCGTCAGAACGGCGTACTGATCTCCAACGGTCAGGGTAAAGCAGTTGCGTTTGCACTGTTCAGCCTGCAGGACCGCGGTAAGCTGTTCCTGGGTCACGGTGCAGAAGTCTATGAAGGCCAGATCATCGGTATTCACAGCCGTTCTAACGACCTGACAGTTAACTGCCTGACCGGTAAGAAACTGACCAACATGCGTGCTTCAGGTACTGATGAAGCCACGACGCTGGTTCCGCCAATCAAGATGACCCTTGAGCAGGCGATCGAGTTCATCGATGATGACGAACTGGTAGAAGTTACACCACAGTCAGTGCGTATCCGTAAACGTCACCTGACTGAAAATGACCGTAAACGTGCATCACGTGGTCCTAAAGACGCATAATTGCGCCTTTAACTGATAAAGAGCCCCGCCTGCGGGGCTTTTTTTTTGCCTGAAATTCCTGCCTCTTCAGCCGGGCCAGCGATTATTTGTGGGATATGTCGCGCTTTTTACCTGCCCGCTGCCGTTTACGCTTTTCTCTCCGCGAGTGCCTGTTCAGCCTGCCCTTTTGCCGCTAGAGTGAATACTCCAGGGAACAGAAGGAGACACACCATGCTGTATATCTTTGATTTGGGCAATGTGATTATCGATATCGACTTTAACCGCGTGCTGGGTGTCTGGAGTGACCTTAGTCGTGTGCCGCTGGCCTCGCTGCAAAGCCATTTCCAGATGGATGAGGCGTTTGAACAACACGAACGTGGCGAGATCAGCGATGAAGATTTCGCGCTGGCGCTGTGTGAAAAGCTGGAAATCGCGCTGAGCTATGAACAGTTTGCCGCTGGCTGGCAGGCGGTATTCGTTGACGTGCGTCCGGAAATCCTGGCGCTGATGAACCGGCTGCGGCTGGAGGGCCATCGGGTGGTGATCCTCTCTAACACCAACAAACTGCATTGCGAATTCTGGCCAACACAGTATCCGGACGTGCAGCAGGCAGCCGACAAGCTCTATCTCTCCCAGGAGCTGGGCATGCGTAAACCGGAAGCCCGGATTTATCAGCATGTGCTGGACGCAGAAGGTGTGGCTGCCGATCAGGCGGTATTTTTTGACGATAATCCACAGAATATTGAGGCGGCCCGCGCCCTGGGTATTGAAAGTGTACTGGTTACTGACAGTAAAACGGTACCCAACTGGTTTGCAGGTCAACAGTAATTCATGATGTCACGTAAATTTCGTCCCGGGCTGCATGCGTTCTGGTTGTGGCTCAAACTGTTGTGGAAACGCATTGATGAGGATGGCATGACGACCCAGGCCGGTAATCTGGCTTATGTCTCATTGCTGGCGCTGGTGCCGCTGATTGCGGTGGTGTTTGCCCTGTTTGCGGCGTTTCCGGTCTTCTCTGATATCAGTGTGCAGTTGAAGCACTTTGTCTTTACCAATCTGATGCCGGCTGCAGGTAACACGCTGCAACGCTATCTTGAGCAGTTTGTGGCTAACGTAAACCGGATGACGGCGGTCGGAGCGGTCGGCCTGATTGTTACCGCCTTACTGCTGATGCATTCCGTCGATACCGCGTTAAACACCATCTGGCGCAGCAACAAGAAGCGGCCGATGGTCTATTCCTTTGCGGTCTACTGGATGATCCTGACACTTGGCCCGTTACTGGCCGGTGCCAGTCTGGCGATCAGCTCCTATCTGCTGTCGCTGCGCTGGATTAACGCGACAGGCGTCACCAGCCTGGTCGATCAGATGCTGCGTATTTTCCCGCTCCTGCTGTCGTGGCTCGCCTTCTGGTTGCTCTACAGCATCGTTCCTACCCAGCGAGTGCCGCCGCGCGATGCGCTGATTGGCGCGCTGGTTGCCGGTGCGCTGTTTGAGCTGGGCAAAAAGGGCTTTGCGCTCTATGTTACTATGTTCCCCTCTTATCAGCTGATCTACGGCGTACTGGCCGTGATCCCCATTCTGTTTCTCTGGGTCTACTGGACCTGGTGTATTGTGTTGTTAGGCGCTGAAATCACCGTTGCGTTAGCCGACTATCGGCAGTTAAAGCAGCAACACAAAGAGGAGCAACGCGAGGAAACATGATTGCATTGATTCAACGCGTACAGCGCGCCAGCGTCAGCGTCAATCAGGAAGTGGTCGGTGAAATCGGTGCCGGTTTACTGGTTTTGCTGGGCGTGGAAAAGGGCGATGACAACGCGCGTGCGGAACGTCTCGCAGAACGCGTATTGGGCTATCGCATCTTTAGTGATGAGCAGGGCAAAATGAACCTGAGTGTTCGCCAGGCGGGCGGAAGCGTGCTGGTGGTGTCACAGTTTACGCTGGCCGCAGATACCCAAAAAGGGATGCGTCCCTCCTTTTCGGGTGGCGCCGAGCCCGCTGAAGCCGAGCGGCTGTATGAATATTTCAGCGACTGCTGTCGCAAGCAGGGCATCACCACGGCTAATGGCCGTTTTGCTGCGGATATGCAGGTCTCGCTGGTGAATGATGGTCCTGTGACGTTCTGGTTACAGGTGTGAGAGCGTCAGCTGAGCGGCAGGGAACTGGCCACACATCCGAGCGGGAGAAACATTACATGTATCACCTTCGCGTGCCACAGACGGCGGAAGAGCTGGATATCTATTATCAGTTCCGCTGGGAGATGTTGCGTAAACCTCTGCGTCAGCCGCAGGGGTCGGAACGTGACGCCTGGGATGCGCTGGCGCATCATCAGATGGTGGTTGATGAGCAGGGAAATCCGGTCGCCATCGGCCGTCTCTATATTAATGCCGACAATGAGGCCGCTATTCGCTTCATGGCCGTTCATCCTTCGGTTCAGGGCAAGGGACTGGGTACTCTGGTGGCGATGACGCTGGAATCCGTGGCGCGTCAGGAAGGGGCTAAGCGGGTAACCTGCAGCGCCCGCGAAGATGCTGTCGCTTTCTTCGCTAAACTCGGCTACATCAATCAGGGCGAGATTACCGCGCCGCAGACGACGCCGGTGCGTCACTTTTTGATGATCAAACCGGTCGTCACGCTTGACGATATCCTGCATCGCGCCGACTGGTGCGGTCAGCTGCAACAGGCCTGGTATGATCATATCCCGCTCAGCGAAAAGATGGGCGTCCGTATTCTGCAGTTTACCGGGCAAAAATTTATCACCACCATGCCGGAAGCGGGCAACCAGAATCCACACCAGACGCTGTTCGCTGGCAGCCTGTTTTCGCTGGCAACGCTGACCGGCTGGGGGTTGATCTGGTTGCTGCTGCGCGAGCGTCATCTGGGTGGCACCATTATTCTGGCGGATGCGCACATTCGCTACAGCCACCCCATCAGCGGACGGCCTGGCGCGATTGCCGATCTGGGCTCATTAAGCGGCGATCTCGACCGCCTGGCGCGCGGACGTAAAGCGCGTGTACAGCTCGAAGTTGAGCTGTTTGGCAATGATGAGTGTGGCGCTGTGTTTGAAGGGGTCTATATCGTCCTGCCCGCCGATCCTGACGGGCCGCTGGAAGAGGGGGGGTCCGGCGCGCGTATCAACTAATCATCAGGGCCGCTTCAGCGGCCCTGATCTGTTGTTAACGTACCTCGCCAGCCTGCATGGTCTGCTGCAGTTGCTGACTGTCGGTTGTCACCGACAAACTGCCATTAACCGTCGGGCGCAGCGGCTGAGTTGCGGTTAATGCACCGTTCAGCTGCAGCTGCATATTACTGTCACCGGTTAACGGCAACGCGGGCCATCCCCAGTTCTGCAACACATTCACCGGTACAGCACGACCTGTCAGTTGCAGCGTCAGCGGACGGGCTGGCTGCTGGCCTACGGTGGCCGTCCCTTCGAGCAGACCCTTATTACTGAACGCACTCAGCTCCGTAACCTGAATCTGCTGCTGGTCAGCGCTCAGCGCAATCGACGGATGACGCAGGTCGGTGCGATTAAAGGTTGATTCTGCCGCGTTCAGGCTGAGCTTACCCGACCAGATCCCCCACTGATGCTGCTGCGCCAGCAGCAGGTTTTCACCGGATCCATCCAGTGAGGTCAGCTGGAAGGGAAAAGCCGGATTGATGTCGATAATCAGGTTTCGATTAGAGGTGAAGCGCGTCACCTCTACGCTATCCAGCCATGCGGGCAGTGTCGCCTGCCAGCGATCGCGCCAGTCCTGCGGCAGAGTGTATTCCAGTCCCGCCACCGCCAGGTTTTTCAGTGTCAGGCGTTTATCGCTACGCGACCAGTCACCGTCAGCCCGAATTACCCCATTTGCCCAGCGTGAACTGAACTGCGTCAGTGCCACGCCCTGCGGTGAGAAGTCCAGGTTAACGATGGGGTCATTTAGTTCGAATCCACCGTTGATAAAATTGCTGGCATTCAGCGCCAGCGAACCATCGTTACTCTGCCAGTCATCACCCTGCCAGTTAACGTTTCTCAGCGTCAGATCCAGATCCGTTACCGCCCAGTCAGGCCCCTGCAGGCGGGCATCGGTCATGTCGAGTCGCGTAATAGCAATCGAGGGGACAACCTGCAGGCTATGCAGGAAATCTTTCAGGCTGCTGGTGGTCTGCAGACGGATGTCGTTCAGTCGCAGCTGATTAATTTTCCAGTTGCCCTGGGCATCGCGCTCACCGTTGCCGGTCATAGAGCCACGCGCCAGGTCGGCACCAATATTGTCAAAGCGCATCCGACCCTGGGCAACACTGCCCTGGATCAGTACGTTTTCACCCGGCACATTATTCAGCGTCATGCTGCCTGCGCTCATCTGGAAGCGGGCATCGCGGCCCAGCATATCAAGGGCAGTGGGTTTCCACGGCAGAATGCCGCCATTAACCTGCTGAGCAAACAGCGGTAACGCGCTGTTGGGGCTGTCGATACGCATATTGTTGAGTTGCAGGCGATCGGCCTGAATCGGTAGCGCGCTGCCTGGCGCCAGATTGGCCAGATTCACTTCTCCGTCGCGCAGCTCAAGGCTGCTGAAATGCAGCGGATCGCTGAACTGAATCAGTGCCAGACCGAGATCGACCCGTTTCGCCACCAGAACTGCAGGCTGTCCATCGTGACCAAAGCTGAAGTCATCCAGAATGATGTGAGAGGGAGAGGAGAAATTGTGTTCAATTTTACTCAGGGAGAGATGCCATTCGGTTTTGTCACTCACCCAACGGCTAAACCAGCCTGCACCCCACTGTGTCTGCAACAGAACATAGATCACGACCAGGGTGAAAAGCAGCAGCAAAAGTAAGGTGAGGAAAAACTTTCCAATAAATTTCATAGCATCCTTCCCGAGTTAAATCCGGTGAGAGGTTGTTATGCCTGAATTACCGTTACAGCTCAACAGCCTGGATGTAAATCCGAATAATTAGCAGGCAGGCCGAAGCCTGCCTCTGGCCTTACTTCTCTGGCGGAAAAATCAGGTTGAGTACGATAGCGGTAATGCCGCCCGCCGCAATACCGGAAGAGAGCAGGGTTTTCAGCCAGTCAGGCGCAAACTGCAGGATCAGCGGCTGCTGAGAAACGCCCAGGCCCACCGCCAGCGACAGCGCAATAATCATGATGGCGCGGCGGTTAAGCGGCTCGCGTGACACAATGCGGACACCCGAGGCGGCGATGGTGCCGAACATCACAATGGTGGCGCCGCCGAGTACCGGTTCAGGGATCATCTGCACCAGCCCGCTGACCGCCGGGAACAGCCCCAGCACAATCAGCATCAGCGCGACAACAAAGCCGACGTAGCGGCTGGCAACACCGGTCAACTGGATCACGCCATTGTTCTGACCGAAGCAGGAGTTCGGGAAAGTATTAAACAGCGCGGAGACAAAGGAGTTGAGGCCATTCGCCAGCACGCCGCCTTTCAGGCGTTTCATATAGAGGGGTCCGCTGACCGGCTGCTCTGACACATCTGAGGTGGCGGTGATATCGCCGATAGTCTCCAGAGAGGTCACCATAAACACCAGCATAAGCGGGATGAGCAGATTCCAGTCGAAGCCCAGCCCGTAATAGAGCGGGGTCGGCACCACGATTAGCGGCTGATCGGTGGGGATGCCGGCGGCAGGCAGCATCCCCATCGCCCAGGCCAGCAGATAGCCCACCGCCATGGCAATAACCAGGGAGGCAACGCGCAGGTAGGGGTTCTTCTGCCGGTTAAGTAGCACGATCACCAGTAGCACAGCCCCTGCCAGCATCAGATTTTTCGGCGCACCAAAAGTATGATCGTTAATCGCGCTGAAACCGCCGCCAATGGAGGTCAGCCCCACCTGAATCAGCGACAGGCCGATAATCATCACCACGATACCGGACACCAGCGGCGTAATGATCCGGCGCGCCAGGTGCAATACGCGTGACAGCACCATTTCGGTACAGGAGGCGACCATCAGCGTACCAAACAGCGCCGCCATCATGGTGGGCACGTCAGCGCCGCCATTTTTTAGCGCCATGCCGCCCATAATCAAGGGCGTAACGAAGTTGAAGCTGGTGCCCTGAATCGACAGCAGGCCCGAACCCACCGGCCCCCATGTTTTGATTTGCAGCAGTGATGCCACACCCGATGCAAACAGCGACATGCTGATCACGTGCCGGGTATCCTCTGCGGGCAGCCCTAACGCCTGACAAATCAGAATCGCGGGGGTAATGACCGCGACAAACATCGCCAGCAGATGCTGACCGGCGGCAAACAGCGTTTGCGGCAGAGGAGGACGATCTTCAAGACGATAAATCAGTTCGCTTTGCGTGGCGGAAGGCTGTTCTGGCTGCGGATTAGTGGACATCTTCTGTTCTTCCCAAAAAATAATGTGGCGATTGTAATCATCCGCAGGCTAAAAGCAATCGTTTGCCCGGCAGGGATAAAAAAGCCGAATCAGAGGGGGGCGTTCAGACGTTGGTATAACGGGTGTTCTCTGGCAGCCAGCGTTCAATCAATGCGCTGGCCTGTTCGGGATAGTGCTGGTGGATGTGGCGCGCCACACGCTGAACTTCGGGCACCATCGCCGCATCGCGCAGCAGGTCGGCCACTTTAAATTCGGCATTGCCGGTCTGACGCGTGCCCAGCAGTTCACCCGGCCCGCGAATCTCCAGATCGAACTGGGCAATGACGAAGCCGTCATTGCTGTCGCGTAGCACCTGTAAACGCTTCTGCGCCGTCTTGCTCAGCGGCGCTTTGTAGAGCAGTACACAGTGTGATGCCACGGCACCACGGCCCACACGGCCCCGCAGCTGATGCAGCTGCGCCAGCCCTAACCGCTCCGGGTTTTCGATGATCATCAGGCTGGCATTCGGCACGTCCACGCCAACCTCAATCACGGTCGTCGCCACCAGCAGCTGCAGTTCATTCGCTTTAAACGCCTGCATCACCGCCTGTTTTTCCGCAGGCTTCATACGGCCATGCACCAGCCCGATGTTTAAGTCGGGCAGCGCCGTTTTCAGGGATTCCCAGCTGGCTTCTGCCGCCTGTGCTTCCAGCAATTCTGACTCTTCAATCAGGGTGCAGACCCAGTAGGCCTGACGCCCTTCGCGGCAGGCATGCTCAACCCGCGCCACAATCTCATCGCGTCGGGTATCGGGGATAGCCACGGTGGTCACCGGTGTACGTCCCGGCGGCAGCTCATCGATGGTTGAGGTATCGAGATCGGCATAAGCGGTCATCGCCAGGGTGCGCGGAATTGGTGTGGCGGTCATGATCAGCTGATGCGGATGGAAGCCCTGCTCCTCACCTTTCTCCCACAGCGCCAGTCGCTGGTGGACGCCGAACCGATGCTGCTCATCAATAATGACCAGTGCCAGACCGTTGAACTGCACCTGCTCCTGAAACAGGGCATGTGTGCCCACCACCATCGCCACCTGACCGCTGGCTATCGCTTCCTGCTGTGCCTGGCGGGCTTTGCCTTTCTGTTTTCCGGCCAGCCAGCCCACTTCAATGCCCAGCGGCGCAAACCACTGGCGGAAGTTACTGGCGTGCTGTTCAGCCAGCAGTTCGGTCGGCGCCATCAGAGCAACCTGCTTACCATGTGCGATCACGTTCAGCGCAGAGAGGGCGGCGACCAGTGTCTTACCCGAGCCGACGTCACCCTGCACCAGCCGCATCATCGGAAAGTCATTTGCCAGATCTTTCTCTATCTCCGCCACCACGCGTTTCTGCGCATTGGTCGGTGAAAAGGGCAGCGCAGCCAGCAGCTGGTCGCTAAGGTTGTGCCGGGGAAGCATCGGTAAAGCGTAATAGCGCTGAGCACCGGCGCGTACCGCCAGCATGCTGAGGTTGTGTGCCAGCAGCTCTTCCAGAATCAATCTGCGTTGTGCCGGATGATGACCACTCTCCAGCTCGCTGAGTTTTAGATCGGGTGGTGGACGATGCAGCGTGCGGAGCGCATCTGGCAGGCTGATTAAACCGCCGCTCAGTTCCTGCGGCAGCAGTTCGGCAATCGGGCAGCTCTCCAGCAGCGTCAGTGCCTGATCGGTGAGATTACGCAGCGTGGCCTGCCGGATACCTTCGGTGGTGGGATAAACCGGCGTTAAGGTCTCTTCCAGCGTCACATTGCTCTGTTCGCCCTGGATCCGGTATTCGGGATGGATAATCTCAGCGCCACGCTGACCGCGTTTAATTTCACCATACGCGGTGACGCGCCGGCCCGGCGACAGGTTGTTCTTCATCCCGGCATTGAAATTAAAGAAGCGCATCGTCAGTACGCCGCTGCCATCGCTAATCTGGCACACCATCATCCGGCGGCGACCAAAGGTGATATCTGTGTGCAGCACTTCGCCTTCTACTGTGGCCCAGATACCGGGCAGCAGATCATCAATGGCATAGAGTTGGGTGCGATCTTCGTAGCGTAGCGGGAGATGAAGCAGGAGATCCTGAATGGTATGCAGGTCAATTTTGGCCAGCTTTGCCGCCTGGCTGGCACCGACGCCGGTCAGGGTACTGAGCGGGATGGCATCCAGCAGACGGCCTTTCATCTTCTTTTACCGGTCGATTGCATGGTTGCCCACCAGCTGGGATCGGCGTCGACTTCGCCCTGCGCATTGATGCGCGGATAGGGTAAACCTTTCTGTTTTGCGACCCGCGCCAGCACCGGGAATCCGCCTTCGAACAACAGACGTTGCTGCTCATCTTCGTCCAGCAGGCTGTAGTCGCGCAGGTACAGACCCGCGTTCTGCCTCTGCCGCTGTGCTTCATACAGGATCAGCGCGCAGGCGACCGAGACATTCAGCGACTGCACCATACCCACCATCGGAATCACAATCTGCCGATCGGCCAGCGCCAGCGCTTCTTCGGTGATGCCGGTTTTTTCCTGGCCCATCAGGATGCAGGTCGGAAGGGTATAATCGATCTCACGGAAATCCACGGCATCGGCAGAGAGATGGGTCGCTAAAACCTGCATCTTCTGTTGTTTGAGCTTTTTTACAGCATCGCCGATGGTGGGATGGGTGACCACTTTAACCCAACTGTTGCTTCCGGCAGATGCGGAAGCCTGAGTGCGCATCCGCTGGCTCGGCCAGACGGCATGCACTTCGTGGATGCCGACGGCGTCCGCCGTGCGGATCACTGCGGAAACATTGTGCGGCTTATGCACCTGCTCCATACAGACCGTGAGATCGTGCTGGCGCAGTGCCAGCATCGCCTGAATCCGGGCAAATCGTTGATCGTTCATGCCTAATTACGGTTACGATGGACTTTGATCACATCCGGCATCACGCGAATTTTACGCATGATATTCGCCAGATGGACGCGATCACGTGCGGTCAGGCGGATAAATGCGCTGTAAACGCGGCCATCACGCTCTTCGGTATTCAGGCTCTGAATATTGGAACCGGCCGTGTTGATTGCCGCCGTCAGGTTAGCCAGTGCGCCCTGATGGTTAAACATGTCGACTTTGATTTCCGCCACGAACTCCTGCTCGGTGACTTTATCCCACTCGACCGGCATGAATTTTTCAGGCTCTTTCTGGTAGCCGCGAATATTCCGACAGGATTCATGATGCACCACCAGCCCTTTGCCGGGACTGACATGGGCAACAATCGGGTCACCGGGAATCGGACGGCAGCATTTGGCGAAGGTAATCAACACGCCATCTGCACCTTTGATCGGCAGTTTACCGCGCTTGCTGTTGCTGCTGATGGCGTTGCTGTCAGCCTGCAACAGGTTCTTCGCCACCACTACGCTCATCGCATTGCCCAGACCGATTTCTGCCAGCAGATCGTCAAGCGAGGTCAGCTTCATACGATCCAGCTCCTGCCTGATATTCTCAGGCGGAATCTCAGCCAGTTTACGGCTGCCGCCCAGCGCATGGCTGAGCAGGCGGCGACCCAGATTAACGGAGTCTTCGCGCTTGAGGTTTTTCAGCAGCTGACGAATTTTTGCGCGGGCTTTGGAGCTGACGACAAAGTTGAGCCAGGCGGCGTTAGGACGGGCGCCTGGCGCGGTGATGATTTCAATCGTCTGACCGCTGGTCAGGGTTTGCGACAGCGGATAAGGCTGGCGGTCAACGCGTGCGCCAACGCAGGCATGGCCGATATCGGTGTGGACCGCATAAGCGAAATCCACCGGCGTCGCACCGGTTGGCAGCTCAACAATGCGGCCTTCAGGTGTAAAGACGTAGATCTCATCGGGAAAGAGATCGGACTTCACGCTTTCAATAAATTCAAACGAACTGCCCGCACTCTGTTGCAGCTCCAGCAGGCTTTGCAGCCAGCGCTGAGCGCGAATCTGTGCGGTGGTGCCACTTTCGCCCGCCTGTTTATAAGCCCAGTGCGCAGCGACCCCCATTTCCGCCATCTGATCCATATCCTCGGTGCGAATCTGTACTTCGACCGGCACGCCGTGCGGACCAATCATTGAGGTATGGAGCGATTGATAGCCGTTCGCTTTGGGGATGGCAATGTAATCTTTGACGCGGCCCGGACGCGGTTTATACAAACTGTGCATCTGGCCCAGAACGCGATAGCAGGTATCCAGATCTTTCACGATGACGCGAAAGGCATAGATATCCATGATCGAGTGAAAACGCTGCTCTTTCAGCGTCATTTTGCGGTAAATCGAGTAAAGATGCTTTTCACGCCCGCTGACGCGGCAGGGAATGCCCGCTTCCTGCAAACGGCCGTCGATCTCAGAAAGAATCTTCTGGATCATCTCTTTACGATTACCGCGCGCGGCTTTCACCACCTCTTTAATGACCCGATAACGGTTCGGATAGAGGGCCTCAAAACCGAGCTCTTCCAGCTCTGTTTTAAGATGATGAATACCCAGGCGGTGCGCCAGCGGACTGTAAATCTCTAACGTTTCCAGCGCGATGCGGCGACGTTTGTCCGGGCGTAATGCGCCGAGAGTGCGCATATTGTGGGTGCGGTCAGCCAGCTTGATGAGAATGACGCGGATATCCTGCACCATCGCCATAATCATCTTGCGGAAGTTCTCTGCCTGCGCTTCTTTCTTGTCGCGGAATTTCAGCTTATCCAGCTTGGAAACGCCTTCGACCAGTTCCGCCACGCTTTTACCGAACAGTTGTTCCATGTCCTGGTAAGTGGCAGGCGTATCTTCGATCACGTCATGCAGCAGCGCGGCCATGAGAGTTTCATGGTCGAGCTTCATTTCCGCCAGAATACAGGCCACGGCAACCGGATGGGTGATATAAGGCTCACCGCTGGAGCGTGTCTGTCCCTCGTGGGCATCACGTGCGACAAGGTAGGCTTGCTGGAGGCGCTTGATCTGCTCCTCTGGCAAGTATTTTTCAATCAGTTGATTGAGACTTTCAAACAGATACAAGGGCGACCTGCAGGTGGCTGTTAACGACGACCTTCAGCGATAGCGGTAACGGCCTGTAACTCAGCGGCTTCCTGCTCTTGCTGTTCCTGACGATCACGCACATCTAAAATCTGATTGGTGACCAAACCTTCTTCGATTTCGCGCAGGGCGATAACGGTAGGTTTATCGTTCTCTTCCGGAACCAGTGGATCTTTGCCGCCTACCTGCATCTGACGTGCACGACGTGCAGCGACCAACACCAGGTCAAAACGATTACCAACTTTTTCTACTGCGTCCTGAACGGTTACGCGTGCCATAGGTGTGCTACTCCACAGATGAAGAAATGACTGCGCATCATACTGAAACTGTATTCAGACTGCCAACAGTTTGCTGATTAAAGCATCGTGACGCGCCTTCTGGCGCGCCATACGCAGACGTTCTGCGCGAATAATGGTTTTCAGATCGGACAGCGCCAGATCGAAATCATCATTCACAATTAAATAGTCATACTCGGCGTAGTGGCTCATTTCCGCTACCGCCTGAGCCATGCGACGCGTGATCACCTCTTCGCTGTCCTGGCCACGACCGCGCAGACGGCGATCGAGCTCTTCTTTCGAAGGCGGCAAAACAAAGATGCTGCGTGCGCCAGGCATTTTGGTGCGAATTTGCTGCGCACCCTGCCAGTCGATGTCGAGAAACACGTCAACGCCAGTTGCCAGCACCTGCTCAATAGCATGGCGCGAGGTACCGTAATAGTTGTCGAAAACTTTGGCATGTTCGAGGAAAGCCTCTTCCGCGATCATCTGCTCAAATTCATGCTTCTCAACAAAAAAGTAATGTTCGCCATGGGTTTCACCCGGACGCATACCGCGCGTCGTGTGCGAAACAGAGACCTGCGTATCATACAACGGCTGGGTCTTTAACAGCGCCTGAATCAGGCTGGATTTACCTGCGCCGCTGGGAGCAGAAACAATATAGAGCGTGCCTTGAGCCATGGTTTTCTTGAATTGATTAAAAGCGGAGTCGATTTCCTGCACAGTATACACAGCTTCCCGCCGCCACGCAGCGTTTGCGCAGCGGCAACACCCAACTTTTGCGCATCTTCGCGCAAATCTCTGTCGGACGACTGTAATTATCCCCTGATTGCGACGGCATTCCTTCCATAGCTGAACATCACCTCTGGCTGACGCTGAAGCACCGGTATTGAATGCTGCAAAACGTCAGGAGAGAGATCATGAAAGGATTCGGCTGGCCGCTGTTTGCGGCTGCTCTGTGGATCGTCCTATGGCCTGCGCATAGCGCCCTTTGTCCGGTCTGGACTCCCACCCGGGCGACAGAAGAGATCCGTCGTCTGCAACAGCAGCTGCAGCATTGGGATGATGCTTACTATCGTCAGGGGCAGAGTCCGGTGGCTGATGCAGATTATGACAGTCTGCAGCAGCGACTGAATCACTGGCAGCACTGCTTTAACCCTCCGCAGCCTGCTTACGTACCGCAACTGCCGGGTGAGGGTGAGCACCTGCATCCGGTCGCCCACACGGGCGTAAAAAAGATGCGCGACAAGCTGGCCCTGGCTTACTGGATGCAGGGGCGGCACGATCTCTGGGTGCAGCCGAAAGTGGATGGCATTGCCGTTTCCCTGGTTTATCGCCACGGCAGACTGGTTTCACTGTTGAGTCGTGGTGATGGATTACGCGGTGAAGAGTGGCTGGCTAAAGCCGCCTGGATCCCTGCGATTCCGCTGCAGATCGAGACCGGACTTGAAGAGGTTGTGCTGCAGGGTGAGCTGTTTCTGTCGATGACCGGTCATCAGCAGGCGGTTCATGGCGGCAGGAATGCGCGCTCACAGGTAGCAGGCGCCATGATGAGCAAGCAGCGGGTTCCTCTGCTGGACTCGCTCGATATTTTTATCTGGGCCTGGCCAGATGGCCCCGCCACGATGAGGGAACGCCTTCAGCAACTCAGCCGCTGGGGACTGGGCGTTGCCGCAAAATGGAGCCACAGCGTTAAAGACGAAGAGGAGGTTGCAGCGTGGCGGGAGCGCTGGTTTCATGCTGAGCTGCCCTTTGTCACTGACGGTGTCGTCGTTCATCAGAGCCTGCGACCTGCGGGCAAAAACTGGCTGCCTGGAGAGGGAACATGGGCCGTTGCCTGGAAATATCAGCCTCCGGAAGTCAGCGCTGAAGTGCTCTCCGTCGATTTTCCAGTCGGCCGAACCGGGAAGATAGCCGCGGTACTTAATCTGCAGCCGGTACAGCTGGATGATAAGACGGTCAGGCGGGTCAATGTTGGATCGCTGCGTCGCTGGCAGGAGAGCGATATCGTGGCGGGAGATGTCATCACACTGAGTCTGGCAGGCCAGGGCATTCCCCGGCTGGAGCGGGTGATCTGGCGCGTGGCAGAGCGGCACTATCCTCAGCCTCCCGACGCGTCGCGCTACACGCCGCTGAGTTGTTACACCTTCAGCGCTGAATGCCAGAAGCAGCTACTGGCAAAATTACGCTGGCTCAGTCAGAAAACGGTACTGAATATTCCTGGCGTTGAGCGCAGCACCTGGCTGCACTTACTGGAAACCGGCAGTATGACGCACCTGTTCGGCTGGCTGACGTTAACACCGGAACAGATCGCCGCCGCAACGGGCCTCTCTCGGGAGCGGGCGGGTCAGCTCTGGCACCGTTTTAATCTCACCCGTCAGCAGCCGCTTCGTCGCTGGGTGGATGCCTTAGGTGTTTCACTGCCGCGGAAGGCCCTCAATGCGCTGCCCGATCAGCAGTGGGAGAGCTTAACGCAGCGGGATGTCAGGGACTGGCAAGCTTTACCGGGTGTCGGTGCGGCGCTGGCAAAGCGCCTGGTTGCGCAGTTCCATGATGCCCGCCTGCAGACGCTGATCGCTTTTCTGAGACAGCAGGGAATTCCCGCATCCTCAATGCTCGGGATGGGGATAGTTGAAAATCGGCAAACCAAGACGGAAGCGCAGCGCCAGTAAACGGGCGAAGAATCCGAACAACAGGGTAATGATAATCACCGCTTCATGCGCCAGTGTGGTTTTCAGCAGCAGGATATACATCCAGCCAGAGGCGAAAGCGATACCGGCGTAGAGTTCCTTCTGAAACACCAGCGGAATGCGATTACAGAACATGTCACGCAGCACGCCGCCAAAGACGCCGGTAATGACCGCACTTATCGCGGCAATAATCATGGCGTGTCCTGAATCGAGCGCAACCTGCGCGCCGATAATAGAAAAGACCACCAGTCCTAACGCATCGAGCACCAGAAACACTTTGCGCAGATGCGTCATCAGGGGTGCCAGGAAAGTGGTCACTACCGCCGCCGCTGCAACAATCATGATGTATTCGGGATGTTTCACCCAGCCCAGCGGATAGTGACCCAGCAGGATGTCGCGCACCGAACCGCCACCAATGGCGGTCACGGACGCGATAATGATGACACCGAACAGATCCATTTTGCGACGCCCCGCCGCCAGCGCACCCGTCATGGCTTCAGCAGTAATACCAATAATGTAGAGAACGGTCAGTAACATAGCAGACTCCAGTAAGACGGCGGCAAGACTACGGTATTGCCTGAGAGACGGCGACTGAGCTTTTCTGGCGATCGGCGTCCGGGATGAGCGCAGTTTATACCAGCCAGCGCTGGCGTCATCATAGAAAGACTTTTTTGCGAAGGGCCTGCAGCAGGTGATTGAAAAAGTTGAGAGGAAACAACGTACAGAGGGTTTGCGCGTTCCGGCGCGGGGTTTTCCGACCCAGGGCGGGCGGTGAACTGACGACGATCGCCAGATAGCCGCTGGTCGAAAACCAGTTTATACAGGAGATAAAAAAGGGCTGGATGCTGCGGGAAAAGAATCGATCAGGTAAATATTGCGACAGAATAAATAAAAAGAAAAGGCGTGCTGGTTAACAGCACGCCAACGCATCGTTTCGGATGCTCAGAGCCCACCATACAGACTTATTTTATTATTTGTTTCTTGCACGAATTTTAGAAAATGCATTCAGGCTAAAACGGTATTCCGGCTGGAACCATGAACGACCATAGTAGCAATAAATCAGCATACGAATGGATGCCATCGCCAGGTAACCCCAGATCGCACACAATACTGAAGGGGTCAGCCAGACGGTAAATAAGGTGACGGCAAGTCCGGCTAATACCGAGGAGGTTTCAGCAAAAGCGATACGGGTATATTGTTTTTCGCGCTGTAATATCGCACGGTAATGCTGACCCTGTGGGATGATAATAAACACCACTGAGACCATCTGCAGCATTAATGCCAGTTCAGGTTGATCAAAAAGGCTGGTCAGCAGGTGGCTGCCAGTAAATAACAGACCAAACACCGCGACCCCCATCAACATATTACCCCAGTAGATCGTGGAGAGGTCATTGATAGAGAGAATCGAGCGGCGGATCAGCGTATTTGAGAAGCCCCGATCGGCCAGAGTATCGATAGCCAGTAAAGCTATCACGGCGATCGCCAGCAGATTGAGCTCATTCGCCTGCAGAATCTGCGCCAGCAACGAGAGTTGTAATACGCCGATGCCAATAATTTTGATTGAAGAGAGCAGAGACCATTTTGCGCCATTCAGACTGCTTTCACGTATTGCCATAATATACTCGTTAGAGTCCATCGACTCTGTGAGAATTAAATAGTTGTGTAACGGCAAGGAGAGGTTGCTGTAACACCGTTAGTTAGTGCAATTTTTCCGGCCGAAGTCCTGAAAACGCTTTACAGGCTTGCCATGTTATTATGGGTTCAATCAAATGATGCCTGGATAAAAAAGATATCCCTGGTAAAATTGCTTTTTCGTGTCATGGCGGAATTCCCTGCAGCGAAAAAGAATTCCGCCAGATCACGAATAAATCCTGTTGTAGTTTTATATTCTCCTGCCAGCATCCTTGCGGCAATCTCAACGCATTCTTTTTCTGATAACAAAGGATACGCTGAGCGGTCCATGACTTTTTTCCTGCTTTATCATTATGGGTATTGCTGTGTGTGGAATGATTTATACATTGTTTTATTTAATTTAACACCATAAGAAAAGTCTGATTACGTGACCGCAGAAATAAATGGTTTCACTTTATGCATGATAAATATTAAATCCCCAGCAGATTGCTAATAAACGATTGTTAATGATTAATGTATAGGTAAGTCAGAAATTGTTTGTGCGGCAAACCAGGAGGCCCGAAATCAGAGGGGGTCGCCTGCCTTTCAGAGGATTTTGCCAGGATTTTTCCTGGCAACGATGCTTAAGCAGGGTTGGTGATAAATGCGTAAGGATGATGAGTAATCAGATAAGCGCTTTATGCTTTATCGTCGAAAGTTTTTCTATTTTTTTTCATTAGCGGCCAGTGATAAATGCAGAGAAAAAGGCGCGCTAAGTCATTGATTTATTGTGTAAGAAGCTGGTTGAGTTTCTCAAGATCGTTGCTAACCCATTCAATATCCTGCTTAAATTTCTCATCTGAAGTAAATGGCTGGCGATAAACCGTTACCATCACCTCGGCGCCCTGTTCGTTTGCTATCACGCGCATCGGTACGTAGATCTCCTTTCCCGAGCCGCTATCAATCCAGTGATCCATTACCCCAAACGGATTATGTGGCGAGAACCGGATCTTCACATTGCCCTGGGGGCCTTTAGCACGCCAGCGATTGCCATCGGGTTCTAACGCACTGTGCGTCAGCCCGGAAGCCCACTTTGGGAAAAACTCTGGCTTCCAGATGGTTTCATAAAGATCTAACCAGTGACGTGGAATCGTCAGGCTCAGAGTGCGAGAGGAGAGCATGTAACCTCCGGTGAATAAGCTAAAAAAGCATTAAAGCATGAGGCCAGGCTTGTTAAAACGTTGTAACAGCAGAAGTGTGGTGTTGAAAGGGTTTCGTACAAATGGCAGACAACGGATGATGCTGTCTGCCACTGACTCAAATGAAATTGCCGCGCGCAGAAACCACATGATCTTCGCTATGGCCGTTTGCGTGCCGCAAAACAAAGCTGTCCGACTGCGCCATCACGGCACAACTGTGATTAGGGAAGATACGCAGCAGCGTGCCGATTTCAGGGCGGCGATCCTGATAAAGCAGAAAACCGTGCTCCTCAGATAATTTTGCCACTTCATAAGTATGACCCGCTTTGTCGGCTGCCACACCAAAGCCGCTGGCATTGGTGCCGTGTGGTCCTTTATCCGAACTCAGCATTTTTGACCCGGCATCCACAATCGCGAAATGATCGTTCACCGCCACGACACGGGTAATGACGCTCATTGCCAGCTGATCGACGTGACTTAATCCGAGACGGCAGGCGGTAAGGTCCAGTAGTGCATAGTTTCCGGGCCGGATTTCATTCATGCAGGGTGCAATCTCTGCTGCCAGCGCCGTAGGCGTTGAACCTACAGAGAGTGGGCAGTCGGTAAAACCAGCCGCCTGCAGTTTTGCCTGTACTTGCTGCATCAATGCCGTTTCCTGCCGGGCGACATCCGCAATGGCCGCGGCATTACCGGCACCATAAGCGTGGCCGGCATGTGACACTAATCCGGCAAAGCGTAACCCTTTGTCCTGCAGCGCCTGAGCAATCAGCACCGCTTCATCTGTATCAGGATTGACACCTATCCGATGTAATCCAACATCAACCTTAATCGCTACCGCAAGGTCGCATTCCGGTTGCTGCTGACAGGCATCAGCAATAGCCGCTACGCCCTGCAGCCTGTCCGCAATCAGGATGAGCTTTACCTGATGAAGCACGGCGTGGCGCAGCAATTCAGCCACGCTTTGCGGTTGCACAATCGGGTAGGCTAATAGCAGATCACGAACGCCGCCCTGAATAAAACTGATGCCTTCGCTGGGCTTTGAGACGGTAACACCCTGGGCGCCGGACGCGATCTGACGCTGCGCAATCCAGACGCTTTTATGCGTTTTGATATGCGGTCGCAACGCGACGCCTGCCGCACTGGCTTTGCGCTGCATATGCTGCAGGTTCTGCTCCAGGCGCTCTGCATCCACTTCAATATAGGGCGTAAGGCGATCATCAATCAGCGGACGCTGCCACTGCTGTGTATCGTTGATATCCATAAGATTGTCCGGCATTGACGAGGTAAGGGGATTCATCATTCCTTAATTATCTCTTTGATACCAGCCTGCCGGACGCAGACAGGTGTGCTGAACAGCTGAAACTGCAGTGGTAGCTATAACGGCAGAGTCAGTATGAGAGCACAGCAAACGAGGATGAGAGAGTGGACGTAGAGCAGATGTCGTTCAGCAGATTAAAACAACAAAGCAGGCGCGAGGCCTGCTTTATCAGTTAACTCAGACGTAGAGCGACTCTTCACCCGGTGGCCGGGTTTTGAAGCGACGATGCAGCCAAAGATACTGTTCGGGTGCGCGAAGGATCTGATTTTCGATCACTTTGTTCATATAAGCTGCAGCTGCAGCCTCGTCCGTATGAGGATAATTTTCCAGCATCGGTTCGATGATCAAATGGTAGCCATCATTTCCTGGATTACGAATCAGCATAATCGGCACCATCGCTGGCTTCGCCAGACGCGACAGAACAAAAGTCCCGTTAGTCGTGGCGGCTTTTTCCACCGCAAACAGCGGCGCAAAGGTGCTGCCTTTGGGGCCGTAATCCTGATCAGGCGCAAACCAGACCGATTCACCCTGTTTCAGGGCATTAACCATACCGCGTAGATCACGACGGTCGATCATCGCTTTATTTGAGCGCATCCGCCCTTTGGTCTGCACATACTCCATCGCCTGGTTATTGTGTGGGCGATACATCGCCATCATTGGCTGACAGAGTCCGCTGATGCGGCCGCCCAGCTCCAGTGACATGAAATGCACACCAATCAGCATCACGCCTCGCTTTTCTTTCTGCGCGGCATGCAGGTTTTCCATTCCCGATACTTTAAACAGACGTCTTACCGCACGGTCAGACCAGAACCAGGCAATACCGGTTTCAGCCAGCGCCATCCCAAGCGACGCGAAATTGCCGGCAATCATATGTTCTGTTTTTTCTTCGCTGATGCCCGGAAAGCAGAGTTCGATGTTACGACGGGTAATACGCTCGCGGCGCTGCAGGAAATGGCGAGAGATTTTGCCGGCACCGGCACCGAGACGCATAAGAACAGGATAGGGGAGCTGGACCAGCAGCCAGAGTACGCCAAGGCCAAACCAGGTAAACCAATAACGCGGATGCAGCAGCGAACTGCTAAATTTTCCGGTGTTTTTCATTAACAACCTTCATGGGATAGAGGGATGCATCGCACAAAGAGCACTTCCATGAGTCTTAAGGCGGTACAGCTGTACTGATTTCGACCAACATTTTATCAAAAAGTGCCTTCAAAGAAAGGGAAACTCCGGCATCTACAGGATTGACCTGTTTCATGGAGAGGAGTTAATACCGGCTATAAAAGTACATTAATCATATAAAATCATTATTTTTCAAATAATTAGTTTAGGCCTGAAAGAAGCTTTAATTGTAAGCGAGGCCGTTTCAGGAACAGTCTGGAAATGATTATTTATTTATCTTTACCTGATTCTGATGCTGGCCGCGCTGAAAAAGAGAACAATTGACGGAAGGAGTTAACTCTTTAAGTGCTGACAGCGCCTGAAAGGGGAACAAAGCGCTACTGCGAGCGCTTTGTTGAGTGGATATTACTCGATATTCTGAATCTGAAAATTGATTTTTTTAAAATTAGTCTTTTATATCAATGAATTGGGTATTTTTTTTGCGATATTTTTCAATTTTACTCATCAAACCACTCTACAGTAAGCACCGCTACAAGCTGGTTAGCTAAAATGCTCACTTAATAGTTGTCGTAAATCGTTCACCTTTGACTAGTTCACCAGAAGGTTTTCGATAGTAAGACTCGCCATCAAGTCGGTAGTAAGTGTATCCATCTTTTGTTTTAGTGATGTCCATGATCCAGTTTGACTTGTCTATACAATTCTCATCTGATTTCATGTCATCAAAGCACAGTAAGTAGTCAGTGTCGTGGTCTGGAAAAGCACCAGAGTTTTTAGGAGCGAGCTTTTGATACTTACCATCAAAATTCCATACTGAAATGTTATAAGTTTCACGAGAAGAAATGGTTTTGACTCCATTGTTATCCCACCATTTTATTTTATCAGTATCAGAGAAAGGAATTTTTTTAACTAAAAAATCTTTTCTCGTATCAGAACTGTGAATTGCAAGCACTTTTGGAGAATTAAAGAAGCTAACATAAAATAATGCTAACATTGCCAATGCTACAATAAAAACGATAACCTTTTTGATTCTCATTAGTTTCTCCTGCTATTAATTTCAAACTCTGCTTTCATATTGGTTAAAAAAGGCTTGAAAGCAAATTGTTCCCATCTTTGAAGAACAAACCAAATACGAAAGGCTCTGATAAAATGAAATTTAGGATTCATGATGTCAGATTTATCGAGACCGAAATGGTCTTGACCTGTAAATGTTATTTTTGCTACATAACCGTTATCAGTTATATCAAGTTGATTTATCTGTATGTTTGTAGCATGAATATCATGTATCGACATTCCTAATCCATTGAAGCTGTCAGCCCATCTATTGAACTTAGGAAGTATTGAATTTCTTATAGCTTGTGTTATTAAATCTATATCTGGATCTGATAAACTTTTTTGTCCAGTAACTATGATTTTATCTAATGAAGACTTAATTACTGTAAGTGGTGAGAGCGGAGATGTTTGCCGACTAATAATTAGATTTTTATATGCACTATCAAGAAAAGGGCTGGAATAACTTTTCCCATTCCCGTGGTAAAGATGCTTTACGAGATTGTTGAATATTTGGTGGTGTCCAAGATAATATGCAGGCATAGAAACACGAAGAAACTCATTGAAAAGAAGTTCAGCCATTTCTGTTCTGGATTTTGGACGGGTATCCCGGAAGGAGTTGAATATAGATACTTCTTTTCCAGTCCAAGGGTCAATGACATCAGAAACATCATCCAAACCCAAATCGCTTCTGAGTTGCTTTTCACTAAGATCTCCACACTTCATATCGTCAGTGCTGTAGTCATTAAACTTGTGCTTCGTTTGAAAAATGGTGGCAGGAAACTTCAATGCTGGCATGATGACTTCCTTGTGATATTAATGTTTCATCCTGAAAAATCATGTAATTAATCGAATGCTAAATTATTCTAATATCGACATATCTGTAAAATCCAATGCTTCTTTGCTACAGCCCTGTTCATATAACTACCAGTCGCAGGTATTAAGCAGACTGATGTAATACTAAACGGCATGGTCGGAAAAGTGAAGGAGTGTAAGTCCCACCTTTCATTATGACCAATGACTATCCCTGACCTCACAGGACAAAATGTTACCCATATAACTGACCTGTTAAACCAGACTCAGGACTACACCATTCTGACTATTCATTTATAGCTGGTTAAGCAGACGAGTTCCCCACTTTACTCCCAAAATCATTGAACTTTGACAGTGGAATATGGGCATCATGGAAAAGTAAAAAAGCCCATTTAACATGGGCTTGTGGGATGTACTGTGCAGGTGTGGAAATTACTCGATATTCTGAATCTGCTCGCGCATCTGCTCAATCAGCACCTTCAGTTCAATGGCTGACGTGGTGATTTCGGCGTTGATCGACTTCGAAGCCAGCGTGTTCGACTCACGATTGAACTCCTGCATCATAAAGTCGAGACGGCGGCCAACTGCTTCTTTCTTTTTCAGGATGTTGTAAGTCTCTTTAACGTGCGCATCCAGACGATCCAGCTCTTCAGAAACGTCAACACGCTGCGCCATCATCACCAATTCCTGCTCAAGGCGATTGTTTTCCAGCTGGACTTCAGCATCTTCCAGTTTGGCGACCAGCCGCTCACGCTGCCATTTGATCACCTCAGGCATCTGCGCGCGCACTTTGCTGACTTCCTGCGAGACGCCTTCCAGACGCTGCTCAATCATCGCTTTCAGGGCGGTACCTTCGCTTTCACGTGCCGCAATAAAGTCATCAAGCGCACCATCCAGTGCCTGCAACAACTGGGTGTTGATGGCATCCAGATCCTGTTCCTGCGCAGACATCACACCCGGCCAGCGCAGAATATCCAGCGGATTAATCGCGCCTTCGTCGCTCTGCATTTTTACCCAGTTGGCAGCCTGCACCAGCTGTTTCGCCAGCGTTTCGTTGAGCATCAGTTCGCCCTGTGCGCTGGGATCGGCATCATAACGAAGGTTGCACTCAATTTTACCGCGCGTCAGACGCTGGCGAATGCGCTCGCGGATAACCGGCTCCAGCCCACGAAACTGTTCCGGCAGGCGGATGTAGGTTTCCAGATAACGCTGGTTCACGGAACGCAGCTCCCAGGCGGCGCTGCCCCATTCGCCTTTGGCTTCGC
The DNA here is from genome assembly GCF_057812235.1 of Pantoea sp. ABR1s. NCBI lineage: Bacteria > Pseudomonadati > Pseudomonadota > Gammaproteobacteria > Enterobacterales > Erwiniaceae > Pantoea > Pantoea sp. ABR1s. The sequence continues at coordinate 127,594 of NZ_CM173823.1, forward strand.
TGCGGGCATAAGCGGTCATACTGCGGATCATAAGCGGTACTCATTTGCGGAAAGATGGGTGAAGTATAGCGAGGCGAGCCACGGCATAACAGGCATAAGCGTCGCACAGGAAAATAACGAACCATTTCCGCTTTCAGCGACAGCCACTTATGATGACCATTGACCCTTTGTGAGGATGACTGATCTATGTCTCGCGTTATTGCCCTTCCTGTTGTGATGGCTCTGCTGCTGGCAGGTTGCCAGGCACGCCACTCGCCGCCCACTAAACCGCAACCCATCTGTGCGGGTGGCGACATGATGATGCAGACCACGTTGTGGTTTGGACTGAGCAAGCCTGATGGCGGCAGGGTGAGTTCACTCGACTGGATGAACTTCGTGGATAATGAGGTCACGCCACGGTTTAAAGCGGGCCTGTCGGTCTATGATGCCAAAGGGCAATGGCTGGGCGAGAACGGTCAGCTGGCACGGGAGAACAGTAAGGCGTTGATGCTGATCCACGGGATCGACCCCGCCACCAACGTTGATATTGAGGCGTTACGCAGCCTCTATAAAAAACGGTTTGGTCAGGAGTCGGTTATGCGGGTGGATGCACCCGTCTGCGTCGGATTCTAAGGCGAAAGCGGGCGGCAGAATTGCCGCCCGTTGAATAATCAGATAAACAGACCGGCAAAGGCTGCGGAGAGCAGACTGACCAGCGTGGAGCCATAGACCAGCTTCCAGCCAAAACGGGAAACCACATTTCCCTGTTTCTCATTCAGGCCTTTTATTGCGCCCGCCACAATGCCGATAGAGGCAAAGTTAGCGAACGAGACCAGGAACACCGACAGAATACCCAGTCCACGCGCACTCATGCCTGCCGCGACTTTCTGCAGTTCAATCATCGCCACAAACTCATTCGCCACCAGTTTGGTTGCCATGATGCTGGCCGCCTGCAGGGCATCGGCTTTGGGAATGCCAATCAGCCAGGCCAGAGGATAGAACAGGTAGCCGAGCAGTTGCTGGAAGCTGTAGCCGAACACCGCCGCAAACAGCGCGTTGACGGCAGCAATCAGGGCAATAAAGCCAATCAGCATGGCCAGAATAATCATCGCGACTTTGAAGCCTGCCAGGATGTACTCACCCAGCATCTCAAAGAAGCTCTGCTCTTCATGCAGTTTATCCAGCGCGATAGGCTGCTCATCCTGGCTTTTCATCGGGTTGATGATCGACAGGATAATAAAGGTGCTGAACATGTTAAGCAGCAGTGCCGCAACCACATATTTCGGTTCGATCATCGACATATAAGCACCGACAATCGACAGCGAAACGGTAGACATCGCGGTCGCTGCCATGGTGTAGAGCCGGCGCGGCGGGATATCACCCAGAATCCCTTTATAAGCGATGAAGTTTTCCGACTGCCCAAGAATCAGCGTGCTGACGGCGTTGAACGACTCCAGCTTGCCCATGCCGTTAATCTTCGACAGCAGCGTCCCGAAAATACGGATCAGCAGCGGCAGGATGCGCCAGTGCTGCAATATGCCGATCAGTGCCGAAATAAAGACAATCGGGCAGAGCACGCCAAGGAAGATAAATGCCAGCCCCTGTTTGCTCATTCCGCCAAACACGAACTCCGTGCCCTGTGCGGCAAAACCCAGCAGCGTCTCAAAGAAACCGGCGAACGAGCCGACCAGCGCCAGACCCCCGGCAGAGTGAAGGAAGAACCAACCCAGCGCGGCTTCCACCACAATCAGTTGAATAATAAAGCGCAGGCGAATCTGTTTACGGTCATGACTGACCAGCAGCGCAAGGGCGAAGATCACCACCAGCGCCAGCAGGAAATGAAGAATGGCGGCCATATGTCTTTTTTATCAGAGAGAAAGGAACGCGCATTTAGCCACAGCTGGCGGGGAATTTCATCTGATGCCTGCGTCAGACCAGCGTAAGAGACAGCGGACAAGGAAGTCCGTATAATGCGCAGCCAATCATTAGCAAGCCGGAGAATACCCATGCGTCCAGCAGGCCGTAGCGCACAACAGGTGCGTCCAGTCACATTGACCCGCAATTACACCAAACACGCAGAGGGTTCCGTTCTGGTGGAATTCGGCGAAACGAAAGTGCTTTGCACTGCCTCGGTAGACGAAGGGGTTCCGCGTTTCCTCAAAGGCCAGGGCCAGGGTTGGGTAACGGCCGAATATGGCATGCTGCCGCGTTCGACCCACAGCCGTATGGCGCGTGAAGCCGCAAAAGGCAAGCAGGGCGGCCGTACGCTGGAGATTCAGCGTCTGATCGCCCGTTCACTGCGCGCCGCGGTTGATCTTAAAGCGCTGGGTGAATTTACTATTACGCTCGACTGTGACGTGATCCAGGCCGATGGCGGCACTCGCACCGCATCAATCACCGGAGCCTGCGTGGCGCTGGCTGATGCGCTGAACAAGCTGGTGGCCAGCGGCAAACTGAAAGCGAACCCGATGAAGGGCATGGTCGCGGCGATTTCAGTGGGCATCGTCAAAGGCGAAGCGCTGTGCGATCTGGAGTATGTTGAAGACTCAGCCGCAGAAACCGACATGAACGTCGTGATGCTGGAAGATGGCCGCATGATCGAGGTGCAGGGCACTGCCGAAGGCGAACCGTTCAGCCATGAAGAGTTGCTGACGCTACTGGCGCTGGCTCGGGGCGGAATTGAGGAATTAATTCAGGCGCAGAAAGCAGCGCTGGAAAATTGATGTAACAGGCGACCTCAGAGTCGCCTTTTCTTTATTTGAGGAGTGAGAAATGAAAGCCTGGCAGCGTCAGTTTATTGAATTTGCCCTGAACAAGCAGGTGCTGAAGTTCGGTGAGTTCACTTTGAAGTCCGGGCGTAAAAGCCCCTATTTCTTTAATGCTGGTCTGTTTAACAGCGGACGGGATTTAGCGCTGCTGGGACGCTTCTACGCGCAGGCGCTGGTGGATGGCGCTGTTGATTTTGATCTGCTGTTCGGCCCGGCCTATAAAGGCATTCCGATTGCCACCACCACGGCGGTGGCGCTGGCGGATCATCATGACCGCGATGTGCCTTACTGCTTTAACCGTAAAGAAGCGAAAGATCACGGCGAAGGTGGCCTGCTGGTTGGCAGTCCGCTGCAGGGCAAAGTGATGCTGGTGGACGATGTGATCACCGCAGGCACCGCGATTCGTGAGTCGATGGATATTATCGGCGCGCACAACGCCACTCTGGCAGGCGTGCTGGTCTCGCTTGATCGTCAGGAGCGTGGACGCGGAGAAATGTCGGCGATTCAGGAAGTGGAACGTGATTACGGCTGCAAAGTGACCGCGATTATAACGCTGGCAGACCTGATTGCCTGGCTGGAAGAGAAGCCTGAGATGGCCGATCATCTGGCTCAGGTACGTGCCTATCAGAAAGCGTACGGGATTTAACAGAGGCGGGCGCAATGCCCGCCTTCTCTTTCTTTTACGCTTTACGCCAGCTGGGCGGCAATCAGCGGCCAGCGAGCCTCAAAGTCTGCGGTAGGACTGAAACGAAACTCAGAACGGACATACCGTGACAGTAAACCCTCACAGAATGCCAGCAACTGACTTGCCAGCAGCGCCTCATCAGCCTGAAAGGCTTTGCCCTCGCGCATTTTCCGTTCCCGCATCACCTGTCGCAGCTGCACTTCAATCCGCTCAAACAGCTGATTGATGCGTCCCTGCAGTCGGTCCTGCTCAAACATCAATGCATGGCCGGTCAGAATGCGCGTCAGTCCCGGATTACGCTCACCAAATCCCAGAATCAGTTGCACGATCAGACGCAGACGCGTCATGGTCTCTTTTTCATCCTTGAGGATCAGATTGATGCGGGTAATCAGACTGTCTTCGATAAACTCAATCAGGCTATCGAACATTCGTGTCTTACTCGGGAAGTGACGATACAGCGCCGCTTCGGAAACGCCCACCGTGGCTGCCAGTTTGGCTGTGGTAATGCGCTGACTGCCATCACCCGACTCCAGCATCTGCGCCAGCGCCTGCAAAATCTCTTCGCGACGATTCCGCTTCGCGACTTTTTTTTCTGCCATGACCTTAAAGACCCCTGAAATTCACCTAAAAACAGGCAACACCTACGCATCTGCCACAGGAACGCGTCCTGTGGCGATGAGGAAAAAATAACGGGCGTAAGTGAAAGTCGGTAATGCGGGTTACTGGCGACCGGAGTGGCCGAAGCCGCCTTCGCCGCGCAGGCTGGCGTCGAAATCTTCGACCAGGTTAAATTCCGCCTGCACCACCGGTACAAAGACCAGTTGTGCCATGCGATCGCCGGGTTGCAGCGAGAAGCTTTCCTGGCCGCGATTCCAGACCGAGACCATCAGCTGTCCCTGATAGTCGGAGTCAATCAGACCCACCAGGTTGCCCAGCACGATGCCATGTTTATGGCCAAGGCCTGAGCGCGGCAGGATCACAGCGGCCAGATCGGGGTCGGCAATATGAATTGCCAGGCCGGTCGGAACCAGCGTTGTGGTGCCTGGTGCGATGTCGAGAACATCATCAATGCAGGCGCGTAAATCTAACCCAGCGGAACCTGAAGTCGCGTAGGTCGGCAGTGGAAACTCTTTGCCGACGCGCGGATCCAGGATTTTAACGTCTATTTTTTTCATCATAACGGCTGACAATCTCGTCTATTAATTGTTGGCCAAGGAGTGACTTATCGCTGAGCGGTAAGCGTTTTTCTCCATCCTGCCAAAAAAGGTGAAGAGCATTGGTGTCGCTATTAAACCCCTGTCCGGCTTTAGCGACGTCGTTAGCGCAGATCAGATCCAGATTCTTGCGCACCCGTTTTTGCCGGGCGTATTCTTCCACATTCTGTGTTTCAGCAGCAAATCCAACGACGAACGGCCGGTTTTCCTGAAGTGCAGCGACGCCGGCAACAATATCGGGATTCTTTACCAGGTTCAGCGTGACGTTATCATCGCCGCCCTGTTTCTTGATTTTATCGGCCGCAATATCGGCTGCCCGGTAGTCTGCCACGGCTGCGCTTGCAATGAAAATATGTTGTTTATCTATCTCACTCATGACGGCGGCCTGCATCTCCAGCGCGCTGGTCACATCAATTCGCCGCACACCCGCTGGCGCAGACAGGTTGACCGGGCCGCTGACCAGCGTGACCTGTGCACCGCGTCTGGCGGCGGCGGCGGCAATAGCAAAGCCCATTTTGCCGGAGCTGTGGTTAGTGATGTAGCGCACCGGGTCCAGCGCCTCACGGGTAGGACCGGCGGTAATCATAATGTTGAGATGTTGCAGATCGTTGACGGGCGTAGCCCACTGCACCGCATGGTCAACAATCACCAGCGGGTCGAGCATCCGGCCCGGCCCGACATCGCCGCAGGCCTGGCTGCCGCTGTCCGGTCCCCAAATCAGCACGCCACGCGCCTGCAGGCTCTGCAGGTTATGCTGGGTCACCGCCGCACGATACATCTGCTGATTCATAGCGGGCACCACTGCCACGGGTGAGGCCGTCGCTAACACGGCGGTCGTCACCAGATCGTTTGCCATACCGGCAGTAATACGGGCAATCAGGTCAGCAGTGGCCGGTGCCAGCACAATAAGGTCGGCCCATTTTGCCAGTTCAATATGACCCATCGCCGCCTCCGCTGCCGGATCAAGCAGATCGTCAAATACCGGATAGCCGGAGACAGCCTGCAGGCTGAGCGGAGTAATAAATGCTTTCGCCCCCTCTGTCATCATCACGCGGACATCAGCACCGCGATCGCGCAGGCGGCGCACCAGCTCAGGTGCTTTATAAGCAGCAATACCGCCGCTCACGCCAAGAAGAATTTTTTTGCCGGCTAATCCCATCATGATGTTGGCCTCACTAAGCTCTCTGCCGCTCGCGGCGGCGAATGCACGGACTTTATCACAAAAGCGCGGATGCGCCTTTTCACTGACTGCGTTTGCGAGCCGTCTCGTAGATTGCAGCTTCACTGATAGCTGCACTCTTCATGATGGGCCATGCTGAGGCTCATCTCAGGGAGAGCGGACATGAAAATAAAGGGACCACGGGAAAAACTCCGGAAGCTGGGTGCGCATGCCCTCAGCGATACCGAACTACTGGCCATTTTTCTCCGTACCGGATCGCCTGGACAGAACGTCCTGGAGCTGGCCGGACAGATGCTGGACGGTTTTGGCTCGCTTTATCAGCTCATGACGTCAGACAAAGCGGCATTCGGTGAAATCAAAGGGGTCGGCGATGCCAAGCTGGCACAGCTTCATGCGATTGCCGAACTGGCGAAGCGTTTTTTCGCCAGTAAGCTGGCCCGCGAAAGCGCAATGGAAAATCCACAAATCACGCGCCAGTATCTGCAAAGTCTGTTAGCCCATCAGGAGCGTGAGATCTTCATGGCACTGTTTCTGGATAATCAGCATCGGGTGCTGCGGGCACAAAATATGTTCTCTGGTTCCATTAACAGCGTGGAAGTTCACCCCCGCGAGATCGTCCGGGAAGCGCTGAAGCTCAATGCTGCCGCTCTGATACTGGCGCATAATCACCCGTCGGGCATGGCGGAGCCGAGCCGTGCAGACCGTGAAGTGACCCATAAAGTCAGCGAAGCCTGCCAGCTACTCGACATCCGTCTGCTCGATCATCTGGTGATTGGTCATGGCGAATATGTCTCCTTTGCCGAGCGGGGATGGCTCTGACAGGGGGAAATTTCACGCCAGGTGGCGGCTTTTTGCCCGATCATTCGGGATCTTTATCTGTTCGGGACTTGAGCACTTGGGCTGAGCGGCGTATACTACGCCACCTTTGAGAATCTCGGGTTTGGCGGTTAGGCCAGCTTAGCGGGTTCCATGGAATTCGCCTGGCGGGCTGCAAGCCTGACGAGGCGGCCCAAACCTAATTTTTAAAGCTCGAGCTGATTTGATTTTTGGAGATATTGACATGTCACGAGTCTGCCAGGTAACTGGAAAGCGTCCGGTGACGGGTAACAACCGTTCCCACGCAATGAACGCGACGAAACGCCGTTTCCTTCCGAACCTGCACTCACACCGTTTTTGGGTTGAGAGCGAGAAGCGCTTCGTTACTCTGCGTGTATCTGTTAAAGGTATGCGTATTATTGATAAAAAGGGCATTGATACGGTGTTAGCCGATATGCGTGCCCGTGGTGAGAAGTACTAAGGTACTAAGGAACTGAATCATGGCTAAAGGTATTCGTGAGAAGATCAAGCTGGTTTCCTCTGCTGGTACAGGTCACTTCTATACCACCACGAAGAACAAACGTACTAAACCAGAGAAGCTGGAACTGAAAAAGTTCGATCCGGTTGTACGTCAGCATGTGCTCTACAAAGAAGCTAAAATTAAGTAATTTTAGTGTTCTGCTAAAAACCCGGCTCCGGCCGGGTTTTTTGTTTGTGTAAAACGCTGAGGAGAGGGTATGCCAGAGTTGCCAGAGGTTGAAACCAGCCGTCGCGGTATCGAACCGCATTTGGTCGGTGAAACCATCCTTCACGCCGTGGTGCGTAATTCACGTTTGCGCTGGCCTGTTTCGCAGGAGATCCTGGCGCTAAGCGATCAGCCGGTGCTCAGTGTGCAGCGCCGGGCGAAATATCTGCTGCTGGAGCTGCCGCATGGCTGGATCATTATCCACCTTGGCATGTCCGGTAGCCTGCGCGTGCTGTCAGAAGAGCTGCCAGCGGCGAAGCATGACCATGTTGATCTGGTCATGAGCAAAGGCAAAGTGCTGCGCTACACCGACCCGCGCCGCTTTGGTGCCTGGCTCTGGAGCAGCGATCTGGCGGGCAGCAGCGTGCTGGCACATCTCGGGCCGGAGCCGCTTAGCGAGGAGTTTGACGGCGCTTACCTGTTTGAGAAGTCACGCGGCAAGCGGACGCTCATCAAGCAGTGGCTGATGGATAACAAAGTGGTGGTGGGCGTGGGCAACATTTACGCCAGCGAGTCACTGTTTACCGCCGGGATCATTCCCGATCGTGCTGCCGGCAGTCTGTCGCAGGCCGAAGCGGAACTGCTGGTCAATACCATCAAAGCGGTGCTGTTACGCTCCATTGAGCAGGGCGGAACCACACTGCGTGACTTCTTGCAGAGCGACGGTAAACCTGGCTATTTTGCACAGCAGTTACAGGTTTATGGGCGAGCAGGCGAACCCTGCCGGGCATGCGGTACGCCGATTGTCAGCGGCAGACACGGGCAGCGCAGCACCTACTGGTGCCCGAACTGCCAGCATTAAGCCAGTTTAGCCAGCAATGCCTGATGCACCGGCGCGGGCAGGAAGGCGGTAACATCGCCGCCGTGACGCGCCACCTCTTTGACCAGCGAAGATGAGATAAACGAGAAGCCTTCAGACGGCATCAGGAAAACACTCTCCAGCGTTGGCAGCAGGTGACGATTCATCTGCGCCAGCTGCATTTCATATTCAAAGTCTGACACCGCACGCAAGCCACGAACCAGCACATTCGCCTGCTGGTCACGGGCGAAATTCGCCATCAGGTCGCTGAATCCGACCACCTCAACGTTGGGCAGATGGGCTATCACTTCACCGGCCAGCGCCACGCGCTCATCCAGGCTGAACATTGGTTTTTTGCTGGGGCTGGCGGCAACGGCCAGAATGACCTGATCAAACATCTGCGCTGCCCGCGTCACGATGTCGAGATGGCCGAGCGTCACAGGATCGAACGTTCCGGGATAGATGGCTTTCATAATCATACTCGCCCTTTTGCCGAAGCATGATTCAGCGCCCAGAGGGCTGAATATTTATTGAAGGTATATTGCGCATTGACCACCGCCAGAATCCAGCCCTGTTTTCCGTCGAGAAAACCGGCACGCAGCAGCAGGGTTTTCATAAACGCGCCCAGCGTATGGCTGAACAGAGAAAACAGGCTGCAACGCTTACCGCGCCGATGGCGCTCCGTAGCCCAGGCTTCGGCATAAGCCAGCTGCTTGCGCTGAAAGGCGATTAAATCGCGGCAGGTCAGATGCTGCAGATCGCCGGGTAATGCCACCACCGGCGCGCCGTCACTCTGCAGTGATTCATGCACCAGATTGTCATTGTAGCGGAAGGTGCGAGGATAGAGTCGCATTACTCGGTCAGGATACCAGCCGCTATGGCGCATAAAGCGGCCGAGAAACAGATTACTGCGGCCCAGGCTATAAACCGTACGGCTGGGTGGCGCGACCAGCACCTGCTCAATCGCGGCGCGCAGTTCAGGTGTCACGCGTTCATCCGCATCGATCATCAGAATCATGTCGCCGGTGGCATAGTGCTGCGCGCGCTGGCGCTGGATACCATAGCCCTGCCAGTCATCATTGAGGTAGACCTTCGCCCCAGCCTGTGTGGCGATGTCGACACTGTTGTCATGGCTGCCTGAGTCCAGCACGATAATTTCATCGGCCCAGCTGACCGAGGCCAGGCAATCAGGCAGCAGTTCCGCTTCGTTTTTGGCGATCATCACCACGGAAAGACGTTGGCGTGCTGACATTAGTGGGCCCGTGGTGGCAGATGCGGTTCGAGTAACTGTAGCAGACGCTGTAGCGCACCCTGATTCTGGTGCAGCACGTCTACCGCATGACGTCCGTAATAACGGCGGTAATCATCATCCTGTAACAGGTTGGTGACCTCTTTTTCCAGCGAAATCACGTCGGTGACGGTGATCAGCCCCTGGCCTTCCTGCAACTTGCTGCAGATATCTTTGAAGTTCCAGATATGGGGTCCCATCAGAACCGGAAGCGCATGGGCAGCAGGCTCCAGCGGGTTGTGTCCACCCCGTTCAACCAGGCTGCCGCCGACAAAGGCCAGATCGGCAATGCCGTATAGCAGCATCAGTTCGCCCATTGAATCTCCGATGACCACCTGCGTTGAGCCAGACGGGATCTCGCCGCTGCTGCGCAGGATAAAACTGAAGCCGCGTTCCTGCGTCAGTTCACGGGCATCGTTAAAACGCTCGGGATGGCGGGGCACCAGAATCAGCAGCAGATCCGGGAAGGTCTGCAGCAGGCGGCGATGGGCATCCAGCACAATGGCCTCTTCACCTTCGTGCGTGCTGGTGGCGATCCACACCGGACGGCGCGGCGCCCACTGACGACGCAGCGTCACCGCTCTGGCGGCCAGTTCTGGCGTCACGGAAATATCAAACTTCAGGCTGCCGGTAATCGTTAGTTGAGAACGTTTCAGGCCCAGGCTCAGGAAACGGTCGCCATCTTCCGCATTCTGCGCCGCGATAAGCGTGATGCTCTGCAACAGCCGGCGCATGAATTTACCCAGCTTGCGGTAGCCTTTGGCCGATCGGGCCGAGAGGCGGGCATTGGCGATCACCAGCGGAATATTACGCTGGTGCAGAATGCGGATAATATTCGGCCACAGCTCGGTTTCCATGATGATCACCAGGCGTGGGTTGACCGTATCCAGAAAACGATTAATCGAACCCGGCAGATCATAAGGCAGATAGACGTGATGCACATCTTTGCCAAATGCAGATTGCGCGCGTTCAGAGCCGGTAGGCGTCATGGTGGTGACGGTAATCGGCAGGGTCGGGTAACGATGACGCAGAGCGCGCACCAGCGGGATCGCAGCCAGGGTTTCACCCACAGAGACCGAGTGCAGCACAATGCCGTCGGGCTTAACTTTGCCGATACAATAGCCATAGCGTTCTGCCCAGCGTTTGCGATAGGCAGGCGCTTTACGACCGCGCAGCCACAGGCGCAGCCAAATCAGTGGCTGAATTAAGTAGAGCAATGCGGTGTAAAAGGTCGTCATAGTTACCGTTACAGCAAATTCGCGTCTAAAAGCAGATTAAAATCAGATGGCGGCATGTTATCAGAAACCCCGCATGCACTCATCCCACATTGTCAGTTGCTGCTCAGGACCTGCTGATAAAGCGAAGTCAGCGCCTGCGCCAGCCGTTGTGGACCATAAGGTTCAATTTTGCGCCGCGCCGCGTCACCCATTCGTGAATCGACGGAAAGCGCCGGTAATGCATTAACAGCCTGATTTAACCCGTTGATATCCAACGCATCACAGACGAAGCCTTCCTGACCAGCGGTAATAAATTCTGCGCCACCGCAGCCAGTGCTGGTAATCACCGGTAAGCCGCAGGCCATCGCCTCCAGTACCACATTAGGAAAAGGATCGTAGAGGGTGGGCAGCAGCAGGCCATCAGCCGCGTGATAGAACGGCTGCACATCCTGCTGTACGCCGACAAAGCGCAGGCGGTCCAGACAGTTAAGCTGATTTGCCAGCTGCTGATACCGCTGCAGTTGCTTATCCTGACCCACCACAATCAGATAACGGTCGCTGGCAGCCAGCGCCTGTATCGCCGCTTTCAAGCCCTTGCGTTCGAAGCCGGAGCCGACATAAATCAGTACGGTGGCCGCATCGGGCAGCGCCAGCTGCTGACGGGTGGCGCGACGTGCTGCTTCCGTGGCGGGCTGGAAACGGCTGGCGTCGATAGCATTATGAATAACGTGGATTTTTCCGGCGTCGAGCGAGAAACAGCGCAGGATATCGCGCTTTACCATCTCAGAATTACAGATCACCGCTTTCAGCGTCGGAGAGTTAAACATCTCCGCTTCCGCCTGCAGGACATAGCGATGATAAGGGCTGAGCACAGCACTCAGTCGTTGCCACGATGAGACGATGCGGGCGCGCTGTTCCAGCCAGACGCGATGAACACCATCACCCGCGCGAAAAATATCACAGCCCGCGATGCGCTCGTGGCTTTGCACAATATCGAACTTTTCGCGCTCCCAGCAGGCGCGTGCTGCAAGGGCAAAACCGCGCTCACGGGATACCCGGCCCAGCTTTGCAGGATTACAGATATGCAGATGCCAGTCAGGATTGGGTGTGCCCTGCCAGCTGCGGGTAATGATGTTGAGATCGAGTTGCTCGCTGCCCAGCGCTTCCAGCGCGCGCGAGATAAAACGCTCGGCACCGCCATCCGGACGATATTTCTGCCGGACAATCGCCAGCCGTAACTTACTCATTCAGATAGCTCCTCGCTGCCGCGACCACATCCTTCACCGGAATGGCCGACAGATAACGCTGGTCTGTTTTGGTGTCGATGGAATCGGGTGAGGGCAGCGGGCCATAATCACCCGCCCAGATGACATGATTGTTGTCGCCCCATGGCCGCCAGTGCTGCAGCTTGGTCGGGCCAAACAGCGCAATACAGGGCGTTTCAAGTGCGGCGGCCATGTGCATTGGTGCAGAGTCGACACCAATAAACAGTCGGGCATGATCGATAAGCGCCGCCAGCTGTGGCAGAGTAAACTGACCGGCCAGCGAAACCACATCCGGCGATGCACACAGTGCCCGAATGCGGTTGATCATTGCCAGCTCCTGTTTGTCCGGCCCGGCGGTCAGCACCACTTTGCGGCCCGGCTGCGCCAGCTGATCGAGCGTGGCGGCAACACTCTCCTCTTCCCAGCATTTAAAGCCCCAGCGTGAGGTCGGCTGCACCACAATATAGGGCGCGGTTACCTGGTGTTCTGCCAGTCGGGTCAGCACAATTTGCTGGTCAGCGTCGCTGTAGTGCATTGAGACACGTGCGCCGTCGCTGCTGATGCCGAGGGGTGCCAGCGCCGACATATTCTGCTCAACGGTATGCAGCTTGCTGTGATTGTGTGTGGAGACCAGCTGGTTGTGACACCATCGCCACAGGACGTTATCACGTTTTTTATAGGCAAAACCGATGCGAACGGGTGCCGCAGAGAGCCGCGTAATCAGGGCAGCCCGCCACTGATCGGCCAGATTAATCACCAGATCATAATGTGCGTCACGTATGGCGCGAATTAATGCACGCTCATGGCCCAGCTTGCGCCAGGTGCCCTCCTGCTTCCATTTACGATCGATGACGTGCAAATGGCGGATAGCCGGATGCGCTTCCAGCATCGGACGCGTCTCCTGATAGAGCAACACGTCGATGCTGGCCTGCGGATAACGCTCATGAAGCGCATTGATGGCGGGCGTTGTGAGCAGCATGTCACCATGATGGCGCAGCTTAATCAGTAATATATTTTTTGGAGAGATGTTTGCTGGAGTCAGGCTGGCCATAAACAAGAGTTCTCAGAATTCAGTGAACCGATTGTAGGGCAAACCCTTTTTAGGATAAAGCCAGCCTCAAAGGTTATTTATCACGCCAGCGATAGAGCCGGGCCAGCCACAACAGCAACTGATACCACTGCTTAATTCCCCGGGCGTTGCGTAACATGCGCAGGTGTGTCCGGGTGGCGAACAGCTCGGCAATGATTGCCTGGCGTGCGCGGGCGTCAGGCTCACGTCTTACACTGTGGCAAACACTGAGCGCTTCATGGGTCACCTGATAGTGAAACGACGGGTAAATCTTCACGCGGTCACGATAGCGGTCATTGAGCTCTTCCAGCAGTCGCGCAATCTTCATGTAGTGGCGCTGATACTCAACGTTGCGCTCGCCGGTACGTTTGCGATTGCTGATTGAGGCGTCGTGCATATAGTAGCGATAGAGTACCGCTTCGGTATAACGCACGCGTTTTGCCAGCAGCATAAACTCGGTGGTCCAGGGAATATCCTGATGATGCAGGCCGGGTTCAAACTGCAACTGATGATGCTCAATCAGTTCCCGGCGATAGATGCCCAGCCAGACCACATGCATATAACGATGGGTTTTTAGCGCGGTATTCAGCCAGTCGGCACCGCTCAGCACCGGCGTGCTGCGCAGGCGATCCAGCGGAATCAGCGGTTTTACCCGCTGGCTGTGTTTGAAAAACCACTCGGCGTTGCACTGTGCCGCATCCAGATTATCTGCTTCCGCCAGCGTCACCAGCGTCTGATACATATCGGGTTGCATGGTGTCATCCGCATCAGGGAAGGTGACATATTTCCCGCGGGCAATCGCCAGCCCGGCGTTACGGGCGCGCGAGACGCCGCCATTTTCCTGATGAATCACACGAATGTGAGAATGCTGCTGTGCATACTGATCGGCGCGCTCGCCTGAGCCATCGGTTGAACCGTCATCGACGATAATGATCTCAAGCAGAGTCAGCGTCTGCGCCAGCAGTGACTGCATGAACTCATCAAACATGCTGCCCGCATTGTACATCGGGGTAATGATACTCAGCAGAGGAGAAGTACTCATGACAATATCTGCACCAGCATTGTATTCACTGCGAAAGGGCGTTGCCTCGTCATAAATCATTTCCAAATCAGCAGAGTGAAATCAGGGAGTTCACAATTATAAAACGATGTTGCATCCCTGCTTTACTAAAAACCACGCCCGACAATAATAATGCGCTATATGCGCTTTTTTTACGCAATGTGGTCGTGCAGGTAAACAGATTATTATGCTGGCTTGCTGTCAGCGTCGTTATTACAGAGGTCGTGGCAAACAGCCGGCGGGATAAGTGACGGGAAAGTCAGGCGCTGAAATAACAGCGCCCGCATCAATCTGATAAACCTGAGTGTGCTATTGCTCACTCTGCTTAAAAAACTTGAGACTGACATACTTCATCATCCAGCTCAGGCTTTCAGCATACTGTTTCTGATGCCACTTTACGCGGGCGAATCGCTTCATCTCTTTATAATGCTTTGGTGTATCAAGCGGTTGTGAAGCCCAGGGTGAGCGCTGGTAATAGCTGTAGTAGCGGTGGGAAAGATCGCTGCCAGCCCATGCATGCCAGGGTTTGCATTTACCGGTGTAGTGAATCATCACCGTCTCTTCTGGCACGCCCGTGTGATCCCAGACTTTATTGGCGATGATGTCGTAAATGTGGTTATAGCGGTCTGGCAGGATCAGGACCTCATCCTCCAGCACGATATTCAGCGCATCCTGATCGGGAAAACCAAACTCTGCGCCCCGCGTTACCAGCACGTCGGTAATGCGCGCGGTGGTCTGCCTTTCGAGCCAGCGTGGAATATTAATCAGCATAAAGCCGGAGTTGAAATAGTGGTGGTGCTTCAGCCCCAGCCTTGCGCACTGGTTATGTCGCGCTCGCGGTGTGTCATTACAGGCCGCCAGCGTGTAATCAGTGATATCCAGCGTGAACAGGGGAGAGTAGTCGCCCACCACCAGGGTGTCAGCATCAATATAGATCACCCGATCGCTGTAGCTCGCCACGGTTTCCGGGATCAGGAAACGGTAGTGGATACTTTTGGGATAGCGTCCGACTGCAGGCAACTGATCAACCCAGGCACGGTTAAAGATATGCAGCGTGATCGCCAGACGATGACCCGTGGCCAGTGAACGCAGTTTTTCCACATCCTCTTCGCAAAGCGAGTCTGAAAAAACATGGGCGTGGAAAGCGGTATCAGGATGATGGCTGAGAAGTGAAAACAACGTAATGCCCAGGCCACGCGCGTAGGCGTAGTTGATGCCAAACGCAACATGAACCGGATTATCATCCGTGTCAGCAAGCGTGTTAACCAGCAGCTGACTTTGCTGAACGGCCTCAGCAAGAGGGGTAATTGCCATTACGCTTCACTATTCCAGATTATGAGTAATAAACGTTTGTATTCTAGTCAGTTTATCGTGATCCAGCCCGAATAATTTTTCAGCAGGCTGATCAAACTGAAAACGGGTGGCAAAAACGAACGTCGACGCAGCAATATTATCCGGTCCGATAAACAAAACGTTATTGACCGGACGCTGTTCCCGGACTTCACACGGGCCATAAAGCATGATCACCGGTATCTGCTGCGCATCCGCAATATAAGCATTGCCAGAGTCAGAGGAGATGTAGAAATCCATCTGTGCAATGGCCCACGGAACCTCTTCCAGTTTTAGCTCACCAATCAGACTGACGATATTGTCTTTCGGGCCGGTCAGGCTCAGTAACTCATCCAGCCACGGCTGCTCAGCCGGTGGGCCAAACACATAAAAGGTGCAGGGCAGGTCAGCCAGCGACGCCATCAGCTGCTGCCAGATGCTGGCAGGAATGGTTTTAGCCCGGTTACCAGCAGAAATACTGATGCCAATTTTAATACCGCTGCGCGGATTAAGCAGCGCGGCGGGTGGCGCAGGCGGCTGCCAGAGCGGTGAGGTCGCATGCTTAGGGAAATCGGTGTAGCGGTAGTCACGATTAATCAGCTTCAGGTAGCTGTCGAGCGTTAAATCCGTTTTGGTGTGGTCGACAATTCCGCTGGCGCTGCGATAGAAGGTCTTATGGTAGGACTTACGCACATAGGTGCGCAGAAACTGCTTGTTCGGTGCGTTGCAGAGCGCGGCGAAAAACAGGTTCACGCTGTTTGGCTGCACCAGATAGACGTTGTCATAGCGGTTCATCAGAGTGAACGCGAGCTTCAGTTTGGCAAAAAAGCTGCGCTTCGCCTCTTCAATCAGGAAATAGCGGCTGACCGTGTCATCGTGACGCACCAGCGGCTCCACCGCTTTGCTGATAAGCAACTCAGACTGACCCAGCGCACGCAGCATCGGGGTGATATTAATAAAATCACCAATCTTCGCCGTCTGGATGATCAGGCTGCGTCCGGTTGGCCGGTAAAACAGCCGCATTATGGCCCGGAAAGGCAGCAACAGCAGGTAGATCAGCACATAGTTCATGGCATGTTTTCCGTAATAACGGCCCGCAGTTTCTCTGCCACCGTGTCAGCAGTCAGCTCCGCCAGATTATGATTCGGGGCGCTCAATGCCTGTTGGTTCTGCCCGTAACCGCCAATCAGTCCAGGATCGGTCGGACCATAAAGCGTGAGGTTGGGGCGATCCAGTGCCGCCGTCAGATGGCTCAATCCGGTATCCACTGAGACCACCGCGCGTGCGCCCGCCAGCTGTTGTGCTATCGCTTCCAGCGTCAGCTTAGGCAGCACATCGACATGCTCAAATCCTTCTGCAAGGCGCTGCGCACGCTGATGCTCATGTTCAGCACCCCAGGGCAATTTCACCCGCAACCCGCTGGGCTGCATCAGCTCAATCAGCTCTCGCCAGTGTGATTCCGGCCAATGCTTGTTGTCACGCGTTGTGGCATGCAGAAAGACCAGGTAATGATGTGCGTCAGCGGGCAGATGATGCAGGAAGTGTCCGGCAATGGCGTAGTCACCCTGACTTTGCGGCTTTTCATAGCCCAGGCTTTTGGCGAACAGTTCGCGCGTCCGCTCAACCGCGTGCTGTCGCTTACTAACCTCATGGCGGATGTCATACCACCAGCTGGCGAACGGCTCACGTGCGCTACGGCTGTCCTGCCCATGTTTCACCCCTTTCGATAAGCGGGTGACCAGCGCGGCACTTTTGATCAGGCCCTGTGCATCAATCACGATATCGTACTCACGTGACTGTAACGCGCGCTTAAACAGCACGCGCTCTTCACGCTGCTGACTGCCAAACCAGTGTTTGCGCCAGCGGCGAATCGCAACCGGTAACACCTTATCTACTGCGGGATGCCAGCCAGGGATCTGTGCGAAATTCTCTTCCACTACCCAGTCGAAACGGATGCCGGGAATGGCATGCATTGCATCGGTCAGTGCCGGGAGCGAATGCAGCACATCGCCCATTGACGAAGTTTTAACAATCAGGACGTGCATGGCACCTCCTGTGGCGCGAGCAGTTCGCTCAGCGTCTGATGTACACGTTCAGGCTGAATATCGATCAGGCTCTGGTGATAGCCCTGTTCGGCATCGCCTTTGCGCACTTTGTGATAGCCGGTAATCAGGCGAATAATTCGCGCCTGCTTTGCCAGCGGCGGCGTAAAGTCAGGACTGCTTGGTCCATAGAGCGCCACCAGTGGACGATCCAGCGCCGCGGCGATATGCATCAGGCCGGAGTCGTTGCTGACCACGGCACGGCATTGTGCCAGCAGAATCACCGCCTGTTCCAGCTGGGTTTCACCCGCCAGATTACGGCAGTGGCCGCGAGCCTCTTCGGGCAGCGCCGCGATAATCTCTTCGCCGGTCGGGCGATCTTTGGCGGAGCCAAACAGCACGATCTGAAAGCCTTCAGAAATCAACTGGCGGGCCAGCGTGGCGTAGTGATAGTGCGGCCAGCGTTTGGCCGGACCAAATTCAGCGCCCGGACAAAAACCGATGACCGGACGGGTCGCGGCGAGCTGAAACTGTGCGGCCGTTTCAATTTTTTCCTGCTCTTCAACCTGCAGTTTTGGCCACAACAACGGCTGGGGCAGCTGCGCCGCCGACGCAACAGGTGTGTCGTAGCCCAGCGCAACGTAGCGCTCAACCATCAGTGGAAATGCGGCTTTATCCAGCACGCGCAAATCATTCAGCAGGCCATAGCGCATTTCACCGCGCCAGCCGACGCGGCGTTTTATTCCGGCAAAGAAGGGGACCAGCGCCGACTTGAAGGAGTTAGGCAACACATAAGCACGGTCGTAGTGACTGGCGCGCAGCACTTTGCCCAACCGGCGACGCTCACCGATTTCCAGTGCGCCATGCCCAAGCGGCATCGCCAGCGCCTGATTCACCTCCGGCATGCGTGACAACAACGGACGGCACCATGCAGGTGCCATCACGTCAATCACCGCATCGGGATGTTCGGCCTTGAGGGTGCGATAGAGACTTTGCGACATCATCATATCGCCGACCCACGACGGGCCGATTACCAGAATTTTCATCGCCGGAGCAGCTTCCTTTATGCGTTACGGTTCAGCCAGACCATATAGTCAGCGACGCCCTGCGCCACCGTTTTAAATGGCTTGTCGTAGCCGGCCGCACGCAGCTTAGTGAGATCGGCCTGAGTATAGGCCTGGTACCGTCCTTTGAGTTTTTCCGGGAACGGGATGTACTCGATCTGACCTTTCTGGTGGAACTTCAGTACTGCGTCAGCCACTTCCTGGAAGGACTCGGCGCGGCCTGTGCCACAGTTGTAAATCCCGGAGACGCCATTTTCCCAGCACCACAGGTTCACTTCCGCAACATCATCAACGTGGATGAAATCACGTTTAAAGCCGTCGCTGCCTTCAAACAGTTTTGGATTTTCATCGTTGCTGATCTGCGTGTTCAGATGGAAGGCCACGCTTGCCATGCTGCCCTTGTGGCCTTCACGCGGTCCATAGACATTGAAATAGCGGAAGCCGCATACCGGCGAGTTCGCTTCCGGCAGCATCTGACGGACGTAATGGTCGAACAGCATCTTGGAGTAGCCATAAACATTAAGCGGCTGCTCATACTGACGCTCTTCAATGAAATTCTCATTGCGTCCGCCGTAGGTCGCTGCGGAAGAAGCGTAGAGGAACGGGATCTCGCGCTCAAGACAGAAGTGCAGCAGCTCTTTGGAGTACTGATAGTTGTTCTCCATCATGTACTTGCCATCCCACTCGGTGGTGGAGGAGCAGGCGCCCTGATGGAACACCGCTTCTATCGGGCCTAAATCATCGCCCGCCATCACGCTCATCAGGAACTCTTCTTTGTCCATGTAATCGACGATATCCAGGTCGACTAAATTGGCAAACTTGGTGCCATCCTTCAGATTATCCACCACCAGAATGTCGGTGTGACCGCGATCGTTCAGCGCTTTGACGATGTTGCTGCCAATCATTCCTGCGCCGCCAGTTACGATAATCATGTTGTTACCTTCAACGTTGTGGGGTGAAACAGGAGGTTTCACACACGAATACCTCACATCATAACATTTCATCAGGGTGCAGACAGCCAGATGACTCTGTAACGCTTTGTGCGTACATCCTTGCGGCGTGAACTATGCTGCAAAAATGACATTCTGTTGGGCGATTTATCGTGAAGAAGCGGCCTGTTCAGTAAGATATGCCAGATTTTTGCCATCTGAGGAGAGCAATGATGCCTGCGCAATTTTATCAACAACTTCGTCAGCAACTTGATGATGCACGTCAGGAAGGACTGTTTAAACAGGAGCGGATCATCACCTCTGCCCAGCAGACGGAGATCGCGGTTGGCGGCGCTCCGGCGGTGATTAACTTCTGTGCCAATAACTACTTAGGTTTAGCGAACCATCCGGCGCTGATTCAGGCGGCGAAAGAGGGGATGGATTCGCATGGTTTTGGCATGGCGTCGGTGCGCTTTATTTGCGGCACGCAGGATAGTCATAAGCAGCTGGAAAAGCGGCTGGCAGACTTTCTCGGCATGGAGGATGCCATTCTTTACTCCTCCTGTTTCGATGCCAATGGCGGCCTGTTTGAAACCCTGCTCGATGCGCAGGATGCCGTCATCTCTGATGCACTGAACCACGCTTCCATTATCGATGGCGTCCGGCTGTGCAAAGCGCAGCGTTACCGCTATGCCAATAACGATATGGCGCAGCTGCGCGCCTGCTTGCAGGAAGCGCGCGATAAAGGCGCGCGTCATATTCTGATCGCCACCGATGGGGTCTTCTCAATGGATGGGGTGATTGCGAATCTGCCCGCTATCTGCGATCTGGCCGACGAGTTCTCTGCGCTGGTGATGGTGGATGATTCCCATGCGGTGGGCTTTGTCGGGAACGCCGGACGCGGAACCCATGAATATTGCGACGTCATGGGCCGGGTCGACATCATTACCGGCACGCTGGGTAAAGCGCTGGGTGGCGCCTCCGGTGGCTACACCGCCGCAAAAGCAGAAGTGGTGGAGTGGCTGCGCCAGCGTTCCCGTCCCTATCTGTTCTCTAACTCGCTGGCCCCGGCCATTGTTGCCGCCTCGCTGCGGGTGCTGGATCTGCTCAGTGAAGGCGACGGGCTGCGTCAGCGTCTGTGGGACAACGCCCGTTACTTCCGGGAGCAGATGACGGCGGCGGGCTTTACGCTGGCGGGAGCCGATCACGCCATTATCCCGGTGATGCTGGGTGAAGCCAGCGTCGCCCAGGAGTTCGCCCGCCTGCTGCAACAGGAAGGCATCTACGTTACCGGCTTCTTCTATCCGGTGGTGCCAAAAGGTCAGGCACGCATTCGCACCCAAATCTCTGCGGCGCATACCCAGCAACAGCTGGAACGTGCGGTGGCGGCCTTTATCCGTATCGGCAAACAACTGGGCGTTATCGCCTGAGGAGTCCGTCATGAAAGCACTCGCCAAACTGAAGAAGGAAACGGGCATCTGGATGGTGACCGATGCGCCGGTTCCGGAGCCGGGCCACAACGATTTGCTGATTAAGATTCGCAAAACCGCTATCTGCGGTACCGATGTCCATATCTACAACTGGGATGACTGGTCGCGCAAAACCATTCCGGTACCGATGATTGTCGGTCATGAATATGTGGGGGAAGTGGTTGCGATAGGACAGGAAGTGAAAGGCTTTACGATTGGCGATCGGGTCTCGGGCGAAGGGCACATCACCTGCGGACATTGCCGTAATTGCCGTGCCGGGCGAACGCATTTATGCCGTAACACAATGGGTGTAGGCGTTAACCGCCAGGGCTGCTTTGCGGAGTATCTGGTTATCCCGGCCTTCAATGCGTTCAAAATTCCCGACAACATTTCCGATGAGCTTGCGGCAATCTTTGATCCGTTCGGCAACGCCGTGCATACCGCGCTATCGTTCGATCTGGTGGGTGAGGATGTGCTGATATCCGGCGCGGGTCCTATCGGCATCATGGCCGCCGCGGTCTGTCGCCATGTCGGCGCACGTAACGTGGTGATCACAGACATCAATGAGTATCGTCTGTCACTGGCGCGCAAAATGGGCGTCACGCGCACGGTCAATGTGGCGAATGAGGATCTGCGAGACGTGATGCACTCGCTGGGCATGACGGAGGGATTCGATGTCGGACTGGAGATGTCTGGTGCACCGCCTGCCTTCCGTTCATTGCTGGAGGTAATGAACCACGGAGGGCGGATTGCACTGCTGGGCATCCCGCCGGGTGAAATGGCGATCGACTGGAACCAGGTGATCTTCAAAGGGCTTTTTATCAAGGGCATTTATGGCCGGGAGATGTTTGAAACCTGGTATAAAATGGCGGCGCTGATCCAGTCCGGGCTTGATTTAACGCCGGTTATTACCCATCGCTATGGAATCGACGATTTCCAGCAGGGCTTTGATGAGATGCGCTCTGGACGCTCGGGAAAGGTGATACTGAGCTGGGATTAAAACTGCGGCCGCCAGAGCGGCCGTATGATTAGCTCTGTTTTTTCTCTTCATCGGTCAGGTAGCGCACTTTGCGCGTGTAGTCCTGGCCTTTGAAGTTCAGCGGCTGTTGCGGATCGGCGAGGTATTTTTGCCATTCCGACAGCGGAAAGCCGCCATGTGCGCCTACCACTTCAGGCGGGATCACCGCCGACTGACCGCCAATTTTCTTTGATACCGGCCAGTTAGCCCATTCGCCCAGATTGACGGTTTTAATATCCAGCATGTCCAGCAATACCGCGAGCGGCAGCTGGTCAGTAGGCGGCTGGCTGTCGTTCATTAAATTCCAGGTATCATTAAACAGCGTCAGCCACAGCGGTGAAATACGCTGCCAGACTTCACGGGTGGCAGCCAGGTAAGCCCCATTCACGTGATCCACCAGCCAGGGCCGGATACTGTGCGGGTAGTAGGCGGGAATCGCCTCTTCCGGCGCATCAGCCAGCTTGGCAATCATTTTCCCCTGACGAAAACTGGAATAGAGATGGCCGGGCTTCATCATGATCTCCGGCATCTTAAGCAGATTGAGGTCGGAATCGATCATCAGAATGCCGTCGCCTTTTGCCTGTAAGGGCGCCTGCAATTTAATCAAACGACTGCGATAGATCTGCTTGTAGCGATAACTCTCTTCCCGATGCGGGACATCCAGCGTCGCCACGCGGGTTTTTACTGGCAGGCTGCCAAAGGCGTGAGCCGGCTGATCGCTGACAATCACGATCTCTTCAGCCTCTGTCGCAAAGCGCGCCGCAAAATCGGCACTGAGCAGGGCCTCTTCGATATAGTCCGCGCCGGTGCAGGGGATCACGACAGAAGTGACCGGTACAGTGCCCTGAACCTCTTTCTGCGAATAAGGCAGGTTATGACTCGCCCTGATATGGCGATAACGGGGATTTAAAAAATTAAGCATGAGGTTTCTTTTTCACGACGCTTTGCAAAATATTCTCGACGCCGCTGATATAAGTTTCAATAGCGTACTGTTCACGTACGCGTTTCGCTGCCGCATTGATCAGGCGTTGACGTAAATCCGCATCCTGCCACAGCGCGGTCAGATGCTGGGTCAGTTGCACCACGTTGCCATAGTCAAACAGCAGCCCGGTTTCGTCATGACTGATCAATTCGGCAGTACCGACCACGCGGGATCCCACTACGGCGGTATTCACCAGCATCGCCTCCAGCACAACCCTTGGTAATCCCTCACTGCGTGAGGCAAGAATAAACGCATCAAAGGCAGTGAGGTAATCCAGCGCGTTGTTCTGAAAGCCGGTAAAGACCACGTGCTGCTGGATGTTCTCTGCAGTAGCGAGTTGCAGCAGATGCTGAAGTTCCGGACCCGCTCCGACCACCACCATCTTCCAGTCGGCATCGGGATTAGCGCGTTTAAAACGGCCCAGCGCCTGCAGAATATGGTGATTAGATTTACGCAATATCAGCGAGCCAATCGTGCCGAACACAAAGGTCGAAGGGGAGAGTTTAAAGCGCTGGCGTACTTCAAGGCGGTCGGGCAGAGGCTGGTGGATGTCGATAGCGTTATTGACGGTAAAACAGCGTTCCGCGTCAACACCGTGGCTGCGCAGGGTGTTATTCACGCCCTGCGACACGGCAATGATCGCCTGGCAATCCTGATTAACCATGCTGACCAGCCGCGGTTCCAGAACCGGATCGATACGGCAGTGTTGCACTACCGCAACATCCAGGCTGCGCGCCGCCAGATAACCTTCCATATTGGTGCTGGGCTGGTTATTCATATAGAGCGTGTCAAACTTCCCCAGCTGCAGCAGTGAGTTGATTTTGCTGGCATTGGGCATAATGCGCCAGTGTGTATCAATCTGATCGATGGCGCGCTTCTTGAGCTTTTTATTAAAAAACAGCAGTGCCCGCGCGACTTCTTTAACAAACTTTGCCCAGCGTGGCTGCCTGATTTGCGGAATAAAAAAGACCGGGATAGCCAGCGCATTCAGCGTGGCCTCAATGGTTTCGTCGTTGCCACGGCTGTAGTTGTGATAGAAGCAGCAGGTGATATCAAACTTTTGACGATCAATACGCTTCAACAGCTCCAGCATACTGTTGGTGCCGCCGCCCCACTCTCTGCCGTTATCCAGCAGCAGGATTTTTTGTTTAATAATCGTCATCCCTATCACTGTTCCTGCACAGCCTGTTATTGCCCGACCCAGGATTATAGTAATTTCTGCGTATAAATGAACGCTAAGCTGAACACTTAGCATTCATAGCAAATTCAGAACAGATTTTTTAGCGTGTTAAACAGCGGGCTGTTATTCACACTTTCCGCTATTACCGTTAAGGCTCGGGTGGCAGGAACCGGCGCCAGCGGCTGTTTCGGCTTACACAGGTCTGCAGGCTGGAAGCGCGGTGTCACCGGTTTTTCCGGCGCCACAGGCGGCCGTGAGTTGCTGCGGAGTGATTCGTTCAGCAGCTGACTGGGGCGAACCAGCGTAACGTCGGCTGGCAATGTGGGTAACATCTGCTGCAGCACCCGCACGGTGTTAGGGTGGGGATGACCAATGGCAATGGCGTAACCGTCGCGCTGCGCCAGTTTCACCGCCCGACTGAACTGCTGGCGGATGGCATTAATATCCTGGCTGTCATCCAGAAATACCCGGCGTTTTAATACCCTGACCTGGGTGCCCTGTGCGGCAGGAACAGCCTGACTGTTAGCGATGGTCATGCTATCCAGAAAGTAGAGATTGTAGTGGTTCAGCGCCTGCATCACTTTCTGCATGCCAGGCAGGCTGGAGGTCATCCTGCTGCCCATATGGTTGTTCAGACCTACGGCATAAGGCACGTTGTTAACCGCATTGCGCATGATGCGGGTAACCTCATCGCTGCTCATCTCCGGCGTTAAGGTATCTTTTTCCAGCGGCTGTTTGCTCAGCGGCGCCATGGGCAGATGGATCAACACCTCGTGACCACTCTGGTGCGCTTTGGTGGCCATTTCACGGGCATGTGGCGCGTTGGGCAAAACCGCCACTGAAATGGCCTGTGGCATCTGCAGGACCTTGTTCTCTTCAGCAGGGCGATAGCCTACGTCATCGATGACAATGGCCAGTTTGCCCGCCTGCGCAGCGTAGCTGAACAGCAGGGCGCTCAACAGAACGGGGATTTTTCGAAGTTGCAGCAAAACCTATTTTCCTAACCACGGGAGTGGGTTGACGGCCTGTCCCTGACGTCGGATTTCAAAATAGAGCGACGGAGTACCGCGGCCACCACTGGTGCCCACCAGTGCGATAGGCTGTCCTGCCTTCACCTGCGTACCCACGCTCACCAGCGCACTTTGGTTGTAGCCATACAGGCTCATATCGCCTTTACCATGTTCCAGCACGACCACCAGGCCGTAGCCCTGTAACCAGTCGGCCATCAGCACGCGGCCATCGGCGATAGCTTTCACCTCGGTACCTTCGCGCGCATCAATCACCAGTCCTTTCCAGCGCAGTTCACCCTGCAGCTGTTCACCAAAACGATGTTCAATGCGTCCGCGTACCGGCCACAAGGCCTGCCCGCCCGCGCGACCGAGTCCACCGGTGCGCGCCACCAGTTCGCGTTCGCTCTGGGTCGGCTGATAGCTGGAGCCTTTGGCTTTCGCCTGCGCCTGACGCTGACGCACTTTTTCCGCCTCACGCGCTTCACGGGCGGCGCGCTCGCGCGCCTCGCGTTCCGCACGGGCGATCTTATCCTGCAGACGGCTTTCGTTCTGACGCATCTCGACCAGATCGGCCTGATCTTTTTCCAGCGCGCTTTCCAGTGTCGTCAGGGTTTTTTTCCGCGCTTCGCTCGCCTGTTGCAGCTTCTGCTGCTGGCCCTGCTGCTGCGCTAATAAGCCTTTCTGCTGCTGTTGCTTCTGCTCCAGCGTGGCGCGTTGCTGAGCTAAGTCCTGACGCGTCTGTTGCAGCGATTCGATACTTTTCTGGCGCGCCGCATTCAGATAGCCGAAATAGGCCAGAATACGCTCGCTGCGCTGACTCTCTTCACCGCCCATCAACAGCTGTACACCGTTGTGCTTACCCTGACGAAACGCCGCATCAAGCTGCTCTGAAAGCAGGTTTTCCTGTTGGGTTTGCTGTTTTTCAAGGCGGGCGATGGAGGTGGCAAGCTGTTTGATTTCGTCATTCAGGGCGTTGAGGCTATTGCGGGTGTCACGCAACTGACGGCTCGCCTGAGCGATGATTTTTTCCTGGCTCTGCAACTGATCCAGTAATTTGCTGCGCTGCAACTTTTGCGCTTTAACGCTTTTCTCTTTTTCAGCGATGTTTTGCTGAATAGATTGCAGCTGAGATTTGCTGTCTTCTGCACTAACGGCGGCCGCAGGCAATAACAGTGCCCCCGCACAAAGCAGGCTAAGGGAGAGGCTGGACAAGTGTGTGAACAACGGCAGGTTATCGCCGTTGGGACGGGTCCTTGTGTGCGAAACGGTTGTTTTTCCCTTCATAGGCCAATGATTATTCCACGATGAACCGCCGCTTACCAGTGCTCCCCACTGGCATTTGCTTTTCCAGTTATGTCCACTTTCACAATGACATGGGTTAAGCCTTACGCCATTTTTGCTATTCAGCCACTTTTTTTGGAAAATGAAGCACAAATCGATACTCTGGCCGCATAGCATCTGTACATGCGAAGTGGCGCAGGTATACTCAGAACCCTTGTTTTAGCTTATTAGCCCGGTCTGGAGTCGTTACCCCTCATGCAAGAAATTATGCAGTTTGCAAGCAATCACCCCATCCTGAGTCTGGCATGGGTCGTTTTACTCGTTCTGGTGATTGTGACTACCGTTAAAGGAATGTTCTCTAAGGTAAAAACGATCAGCCGCGGTGAAGCAACCCGCCTGATTAACAAAGAGGACGCGGTAGTTGTAGACGTGCGTTCGCGCGACGATTTCCGCAGAGGCCATATTTCAGGTGCGCTGAATGTCGCAGCCGCTGAGATTAAAAAAGGCAACATCGACGAACTGGCAAAGCATAAAGCGCAGCCCATAATTGTGGTATGTGCAACCGGACAAAGCGCGGGTGATTCTGCTGCGCATCTCAGCGCGGCCGGCTTTGAGCGGGTTTCAGTGCTGAAAGATGGTATCAGTGGCTGGAGCGGCGAAAATCTGCCGTTAGTTCGCGGCAAATAATCTTACAGAGGTGCTGATCATGGCAAATGTTGAAGTGTATACCAAGGCGACCTGTCCTTACTGCCATCGGGCGAAGGCGCTGTTAACGCAAAAAGGCGTATCGTTTCAGGAGATCCCCATTGATGGAGACATGGCGAAACGCGAAGAGATGATCAAGCGTAGCGGCCGCACCACCGTGCCTCAGATTTTTATTGATGCGCAGCACATTGGTGGCTGCGACGACTTATTCGCACTCGATAATCGCGAAGGTTTAGATCCCTTACTGCAGGCGTAATTTTACGCCGGACAATCTCATACATAGGATTTGGTCACATGTCAGAACATAACACCAACGAAATGCAATTCCAGATTCAGCGCGTATTCACCAAAGACATCTCTTTTGAAGCGCCAAATGCACCGCAGGTTTTCCAGAAAGAGTGGGAACCGGACGTTAAACTGGATCTGGACACTGCATCTTCTCAGCTGGCTGACGAAGTTTACGAAGTGGTACTTCGTGTGACTGTAACCGCCACCGTGGGCGAAGAGACCGCTTTCCTGTGTGAAGTTCAGCAGGCCGGTATTTTCACCATCAGCGGTATTGAAGGAACGCAGATGGCACACTGCCTGGGCGCATACTGCCCGAACATC
Organism: Pantoea sp. ABR1s; assembly: GCF_057812235.1. Taxonomy (NCBI): domain Bacteria; kingdom Pseudomonadati; phylum Pseudomonadota; class Gammaproteobacteria; order Enterobacterales; family Erwiniaceae; genus Pantoea; species Pantoea sp. ABR1s. The sequence goes on from NZ_CM173823.1 coordinate 155,297, forward strand.
CTGTTCCCGTACGCACGCGAATGCATTACCAGCCTGGTATCACGTGGTACCTTCCCGCAGCTGAACCTGGCACCGGTTAACTTTGATGCGCTGTTCATGAACTACCTGCAGCAGCAGCAAGGTGAAGAAGGTGCTGAACCACATCAGGATGCCTGATGACAACTCACGCTTCGATTAGCGTCATCGGTGCCGGTTCATACGGCACCGCTTTGGCGATTACGCTGGCCCGTAACGGCCATCCGGTGCTGTTGTGGGGACATAACCCGGCGCATCTGGCGCAGCTTCAGAGTGACCGTTGCAACACCGCTTTCCTGCCTGATGTCCCGTTCCCCGACCATCTTTCTATTGAACCTGATCTGACTAAAGCTATTGCTGCCAGCCGCGATTTATTGATCGTGGTGCCGAGTCATGTGTTTGGCGAGGTGCTGCAGCAGATCAAGCCTCATCTGCGATCCGACTCACGTATTGTCTGGGCGACCAAAGGGCTGGAAAAAGAGACCGGACGCCTGCTGCAGGATGTGGCGCGGGAAATTGTCGGCGATGCTATTCCGCTGGCCGTGATCTCCGGACCGACCTTTGCGAAAGAGCTGGCTGCCGGATTACCGACGGCTATCGCGCTGGCCGCAACGGATGCGCAGTTTGCTGAGGATCTGCAGCAGAAGCTGCACTGCGGTAAGAGCTTCCGCGTTTATAACAACCCTGACTTCATCGGCGTACAGCTGGGCGGCGCGGTAAAAAACGTGATTGCTATCGGTGCCGGGATCTCTGACGGGATTGGTTTTGGCGCGAATGCACGTACCGCACTGATCACCCGTGGTCTGGCTGAAATGAGCCGGCTGGGCGCCGCGCTGGGTGCCGATCCCACCACCTTTATGGGGATGGCGGGTCTGGGCGATCTGGTGCTGACCTGTACCGATAATCAGTCACGTAACCGTCGTTTTGGCATGATGCTGGGCCAGGGCGAGGATGTAGATAGCGCGCAACGCATTATCGGACAAGTTGTAGAAGGCTACAGAAACACCAAAGAAGTCAAAGCGTTGGCAGCCCGTTTTGGTGTGGAAATGCCGATCACCGAGCAGATTTATCAGGTGCTGTATTGCGAAAAACCGGCGAGAGATGCAGCATTGAGTCTGCTGGGACGAACAAGGAAGGACGAAAACAGCACTGGCTAACGCAGGACGCGTAGCATCATCACCTGCAGCGCCCATTCAGGCGCTTTTTTTATCGGGAGAAAACAGCAATGTCGTCTGATGAGTTAGAACTGGTCTGGAATAATATCAAAGCAGAAGCGCGCGCCCTGGCTGATTGTGAGCCGATGCTGGCCAGCTTCTTCCACGCGACATTGCTCAAGCATGAAAATCTCGGTAGTGCACTGAGTTATATGCTGGCCAACAAGCTGGCTAACCCGATTATGCCCGCCATCGCCATTCGTGAAATCGTTGAAGAAGCCTACCGTGAAGATCCGTCGATGATTATGTCAGCGGCGTACGATATTCAGGCGGTGCGTCAGCGTGACCCGGCAGTCGATAAATACTCCACGCCGCTGCTCTACCTCAAAGGTTTTCACGCCTTACAGGCCTACCGCATTGGTCACTGGCTGTGGAATGAAGGCCGGCGCGCGCTGGCGGTTTATCTGCAGAATGAAATTTCCGTCTCCTTTGCCGTCGATATTCATCCCGCCGCCAACATCGGCCACGGCATCATGCTCGACCATGCCACAGGCATTGTGATTGGTGAAACCGCCGTGGTTGAGAATGATGTCTCGATCCTGCAATCGGTTACGCTGGGCGGAACCGGCAAAACCAGCGGCGATCGTCACCCGAAAATCCGTGAAGGGGTGATGATTGGTGCCGGTGCGAAAGTCCTGGGCAATATTGAAGTTGGCAAGGGAGCCAAAATCGGTGCCGGATCCGTAGTGTTACAGCCCGTGCCGCCGCACACCACTGCAGCAGGCGTACCCGCGCGAATCGTTGGTAAGCCAGGCAGTGAAAAGCCGTCGATGGATATGGATCAGCACTTTAATGGCAGCCTGGCGGGTTTTCAGTTTGGCGACGGCATCTAGTCTTTAATCAGCGCGCCCGCATAATCAAGCTGGCGCCACGCTTCATAGACCACCACCGAGACGGCGTTCGACAAATTCATACTGCGGCTTTCCGCTTTCATCGGGATACGGATTTTCTGCTGAGCCGGTAACGCCGCTAAGATCTCAGCCGGAAGTCCACGGCTCTCCGGGCCAAACAGCAGATAATCGCCAGCCTGATACGCTACGGCACTGTGTGCGGGCGTACCTTTGGTCGTCAGCGCAAACAGACGCTCAGGCGACTCTGAGGCGATAAACGCCTGATAGTCGGCGTGGAATTTAATGGCAGTAAATTCGTGGTAATCCAGCCCGGCGCGGCGTAAACGCTTGTCATCCCAGGCAAAACCAAGCGGCTGAATCAGATGAAGCTGAAAGCCAGTATTGGCACACAGGCGGATGATATTGCCGGTATTCGGCGGAATTTCTGGTTCAAACAAGACAATGTTAAGCATAAGGCCCCCGATGACAGGGGCCGAAGCATAACAAATTATTGACGAGCGGAGGAGTAGAGCGGCAACCAGAGGGTCAGACGCAGGCCGCCCAATGGGCTGTCATCCGCTTTAACCCAGCCGCGATGTTGCTGCACTGCCGTTTCAACAATCGCCAGGCCAAGACCGGTGCCGCCTGATTCGCGATCGCGTGCTTCATCGGTACGGTAGAAAGGCCGGAAAATCTGTTCACGATCTTCCGGACTCACGCCTGGACCATCGTCATCAACGTGTACCGTGATGCCGGAAATATCGACGGAGAAGCTGACGCTGATATGGGTGTGTGAATAGCGCAGCGCATTGCGTACGATATTTTCCAGCGCACTCTCCAGCGCATGGGGGTTACCATAAAGCGGCCACGGGCCAGGCGGATAGGGGATATCCATCTTCTTGCCCATCTGCTCCGCTTCGAAGCGGGCATCTTCCAGCACCCCATTCCACAACTGATTCGCCTTCATCGCTTCGCTGACCAGCGCATTTTTATGCTGGGTGCGCGACAGCACCAGCAGATCGTTAATCATGCCATCAAGACGCTGTGCTTCCATCTCAATGCGGCCCAGCTCTTTGCCTTCACCCTGGCGCCGACGCAGCAGCGCGGTAGCCAGTTGCAAGCGGGTGAGCGGGGTACGAAGCTCATGGCTGATATCTGATAACAGACGTTGCTGACCGGTCATCATCCGCTCCAGCGCACTGACCATCTGGTTAAAGCTGGAACCCGCCGCCAGAAACTCCTGTGGGCCCGATTCCAGTTCCGGATGCTGACGCAGGTTTCCGCTTGCGACTTCGTCGGCAGCATATTTCAGCTTACGTGCCGGACGTGCCAGGCTCCAGGCCAGCCAGAGCAGCAGCGGGGAGCTGATGAGCATGGTGACGATAAGTAGTAACAGGGGACGGTCAAACAGCAGATTCACGAAATCGAGCTGGGAACTGTTGGCGGGACGAATCATGTAAAGCTGGTAGTTATCTTCGCCATCCCGAACGGCGAAAGGCCCTACCAGCTCAACACGACCATATTTCTTCTTCTGCGGATGATCGGCATTGTCAGACTGGCCGATAAAATTGCGGATAACCTGCATTTCGTTATGTTGCGCGCCGATCACCCGACCTTCACTCGTCACTAACAGCAGCCGCTGACCCGGCGGTGCCCACTTTTCCACTGCCCGAAACAGACGACGCCACCACATCAGATCGTTAGGGGGATCCTGTGACAGCTCTGCTTCGACGTGTTGCTCAATCATGATGCCCTGCCGCTGTTCACTCTCCAGCAGCGAGGTCATCTGTCGTGAATCGAGCTTGGGCACCATTAGCACCAGCATCAACACCAGCGCCAGCGTCAACCAGAAGATGGCGAAGATACGGGTGGTCAGACTTCCAATCATGATGCCGAAACCATCAGATAGCCGCGGCCACGTAAAGTTTTGAACCAGGGATGGCCGTCACGGCGTTCAGGCAGCTTGCGACGCAGATTGGAGATATGCATATCAATAGCGCGGTCAAAAGGCGTCAGGCGTTTGCCCAGCACTTCCTGACTCAGGTGCTCACGCGACACCACCTGGCCCAGATGCTGCGCCAGCAGATAGAGCAGGGTGAACTCCGTGCCGGTCAAATCCAGCGTGACATCATCAAAACTGGCCTCCTGACGGCCGGGATTGAGACGCAGGCAGTCCACTTCCAGCGTAGGCGAGCTATTGTCGTGTTGCTGCTGCTGTTCACTCCAGTTTGAGCGCCGCAGAATAGCGCGGATACGCGCCACCAGTTCACGATCGTTAAACGGCTTAGGCAGATAGTCATCTGCGCCCAGTTCGAGGCCCAGTACGCGATCCAGCTCGCTGCCGCGCGCCGTTAGCATGATGACGGGGGTTTGATGTTGCTGACGCAGTTCTTTCAGGGTGTCGATACCGTTTTTCTTCGGCATCATGACATCCAGTAAAAGCAGATCAATTGAGTTATCGAGCAGGTTCAGCGCTTGTTCACCATCGCTGGCTACCACCACTTCAAACCCTTCCATTTCTAACAGTTCTTTTAAAAGCGAAGTTAATTCGCGATCGTCATCTACCAACAGGATTTTATTCATTTTTGTAGCCCTCCGCAGGCAAAATACCGTGTTCCTGGCGCACCTATCCATCGCTTTACGTAGTTTTACACCCCCTGACGGATGTTTGCAGCTGTCGCCGTACACTGGCTCTCGTTGAATCGCAAAACGGAACGAACTGGAGTACACGATGCGCAAATTAACCGCCGTCGTCCTTGCCTCAGCGATGGCTCTGAGTGTCGCCAGCGCAGGTGCTAAAGATGCGACGACGATTGACGAGATGCATCATGGCGGATTGCCGACAGGCAGTATGACGCAAAATCCGCAAAGCCACATGTTCGATGGCATTGAGCTGACTGAAGAGCAACGTCAGCAGATGCGTGACCTGATGCAACAGGCCCGACATGAGCGCCCGGTCGTCCATATTGACGATATCGCAGCACTACATGAGTTAGTGACTGCAGACCAGTTTAACGAAGCGGCCATCCGCGAGAAGGCGGAAGTGATCGCCAGAGTTCAGGTTGAACAGCAGGTCGAGATGGCGCGCGTACAGAATCAAATGTTCCAGCTGCTAACGCCAGCCCAGCAGTCGGCGTTACAGCAGAATTACCAGCGGCGACTTAATGAGCTGCGACAGTTTTCGAATTTGCAGTCAGCGTCATCGCTGCAGGCAGTGAGTAGTACCAGCAGTAACCAGTAACATAGTATCCCTGTTTTCCTTGCCATAGACACATCCCTGTCTTCCCCCGCCATGATGGTGGGGGTTTTTTTTTATCTTTTTTTCACTTTTTTTATTTTGACTGGAATCATCACCCCGCAATAAAACCCCTGTTTGATTAGCGCTTGTTGAGCTTTTATGGGTAAGCCTCACCGATTCCTTACTATTCAGGTCATGACTTAAATTTAAGCGTACCGGTAAGGGTTTTACCGCCTGTTAAATATTATAACTCACTGAAAGTGAATGAATTACAGGCAGGCATAGAAAGCTTTAATTATATTTTTCAATGAGATAAATCCCCCGCGTTACGCTTGCCGGTTCAGGCGCACCCTCTACACTTAATCCTGTCACTGCAGGGAAGTTAAGTGTCTTTGCGAAGTCTCAGGGAGCAGCAACCACATTATGTAGTCCTGAATGAATCTATTAACGGAGTAATTTATGGCAGAGCATCGTGGTGGTTCAGGTAATTTCGCAGATAATCCGCAAAAAGCGTCTGAAGCCGGTAAGAAAGGCGGCCAGAGTAGCGGCGGCGGAAATTTCAAAAACGATCGTGAAAAAGCATCAGAAGCCGGGAAAAAAGGCGGCAAAAAGTAGTCGCCGGCCCTTTCTCAGCCCGGACCTGGGCCTGAATGTGGCCTGGTACTGATGTGTATGACACTTTGCCCCGACCTCCCACAGAGGCCGGGGCTTGTTTTTTTGTACCTGTCGCGCCTTCCCAAAAAAGCCTGATCCGTTGATCGACCCGCTAAGCAGTGCCCGCCTCCCGATGTTAAACTTGAGCCATTCATTCATTTTGGTGCGCATCATCACTGATGCCGCACAGGGAACCTGGCATGCAACCCTCTTATGGCCGACTGGTAAAGCGTGCTGCGCTCGGCGCGACCATTCTTGCGTCTGTGCTGTTGCTCGTGAAAATTTTTGCCTGGTGGTACACCGGTTCGGTGAGTTTACTGGCTTCTCTGGTGGATTCACTGGTGGATATCGCCGCCTCGCTGACCAATCTGCTGGTGGTGCGTTATGCACTGCAGCCTGCTGACGAAGATCATACTTTCGGGCACGGCAAAGCGGAGTCGCTGGCAGCGCTGGCGCAAAGTATGTTTATTTCCGGGTCGGCGCTGTTTCTGTTTCTGACCGGCCTGCAGCATCTGGCGACGCCCAATGAGTTGCGGGCGCCCGGCGTCGGTATTGTAGTGACCGTGGTGGCGCTGAGCTCAACGCTGGTGCTGGTGGCCTTTCAGCGCTGGGTGGTTCGTAAAACCCGCAGCCAGGCGATCCGGGCTGACATGCTGCACTATCAGTCCGACGTCATCATGAATGGCGCTATTTTGGTTGCGCTGGTGCTGAGCAGCTATGGCTTTACCCGGGCGGATGCCCTGTTTGCGCTGGGCATTGGTATTTTTATTCTCTACAGCGCACTGCGTATGGGCTACGAGGCGGTTCAGTCATTGCTGGATCGCGCGTTACCGGAAGAGGAACGGCAGCAAATCCTGACGCTTGCGACAAACTGGCCGCAGGTGCAGGGCGTTCACGATCTGCGAACCCGTCAGTCCGGGCCGACCAAATTTATTCAGCTGCATCTGGAACTGGAAGATCAGCTGCCACTGGTGCAGGCGCATCGGGTAGCCGATCAGGTTGAGAAGGCGTTACGCAAAGAATTTCCCGGGTCAGACGTAATTATCCATCAGGATCCCTGTTCTGTGGTACCGTTCGAGAGAGAGGATTCTTTAGGTTTTTAACTTAAATGAATCAAATCGATACGGCAGGGATGACGTAACGCTAACATTGCTGCAAAAAATAGTGAAAAGTTGTCTGACCTGAATCAATTCAGCAGCAAGCCTTTGATATACTATCTGCCATCACGTGTCGCGCGAGTCGTAAAATGAGCTTCAGCAGCGATCGACAGGCAGGATTAACCCTTAGTTTTGAACAATCCAGAGGTTGTCATGATCAAAAAAATTGGTGTATTAACCAGCGGCGGTGACGCCCCAGGCATGAACGCAGCTATTCGTGGCGTGGTGCGTTCCGCGCTGAGTGAAGGACTGGAAGTTTTTGGGATCTATGACGGTTACCTGGGATTGTACGAAGATCGCATGATCAATCTTGATCGCTACAGCGTTTCCGACATGATTAACCGCGGCGGCACTTTCCTGGGCTCAGCACGCTTCCCTGAGTTCCGTAATGAAGATGTGCGTCAGGTTGCCATTGAGAACATGAAAAAGCGCGGCATTGATGCGCTGGTTGTTATTGGTGGTGACGGTTCCTACATGGGGGCTAAGCGCCTGACTGAAATGGGCTTCCCGTGCATTGGTCTGCCAGGCACCATCGATAACGACGTTGCCGGAACGGATTACACTATCGGTTATTTCACTGCACTGGAAACCGTGGTTGAAGCGATTGACCGCCTGCGTGATACCTCTTCATCGCATCAGCGTATTTCGATTGTGGAAGTGATGGGTCGCTACTGTGGCGATCTGACACTGGCGGCCGCCATTGCGGGTGGCTGTGAGTTCATCGTGCTGCCTGAGTTCCCGTATACCCGTGAAGAGCTGGTAGCGGAAATCAAAGCGGGCATCGCCAAAGGTAAAAAGCACGCTATCGTGGCGATTACCGAGCACATCTGCGATATCGACGATCTGGCGCGTTTCATCGAAACAGAAACCAAGCGTGAAACCCGTTCTACCGTTCTGGGCCACATTCAGCGTGGCGGTGCACCTTGTGCGTATGACCGTATTCTGGCCTCACGCATGGGTGCCTACTCCATTGAACTGCTGATGCAGGGTTACGGCGGCCGTTGCGTCGGTATTCAGAACGAGAAGATGGTGCATCACGACATCGTCGACGCCATTGAAAATATGAAGCGTCCGTTCAAACGCGACTGGCTCGACACCGCGAAAAAACTCTATTAATTCCTCTTCGGGGTGTGCGACCTGGCGCGCCCCGGCATCCCGCCTCTATATTCCCCATGGTTATAACAGCTTATTTTTAATTCTTTTAGCTCTGTATTGGTTTATGTCACGCTTAGCCCATAACGACATTGGGAGAGTGCGTAATGAACAAGTGGAGTATCGGCGTTACCCTGTTGCTGGCCTCAACCAGCGTTCTGGCGAAAGACATTCAGCTGTTAAACGTTTCCTACGATCCAACGCGTGAGCTATACGAACAGTACAACAAAGCGTTCAGTGCGCACTACAAACAGGAAACCGGCGATAATGTCGTGGTCCGTCAGTCGCATGGCGGTTCCGGTAAGCAGGCGACCTCCGTGATTAACGGCATTCGGGCGGATGTGGTCACACTGGCGTTGCAATCGGATGTTGATGCCATTGCAGAACGCGGTCGTATTGATAAAAACTGGATTCAGCGTCTGCCGGACAACTCTGCGCCCTACACCTCGACCATTGTCTTCCTGGTTCGTAAAGACAACCCTAAAGGCATCCATGACTGGAGCGACCTGACGAAGCCAGGCGTATCTGTTATCACCCCTAACCCGAAAACGTCCGGCGGCGCACGCTGGAACTATCTGGCGGCCTGGGGCTGGGCGCTGGATCATAACAACGGCGATCAGGCTAAAGCGCTGGCTTACGTCAGAGCGCTGTTTAAAAACGTTGAAGTGCAGGATTCCGGTGCACGCGGCGCAACCAACACCTTCGTTGAGCGCGGGATTGGTGATGTGCTGATCGCCTGGGAAAACGAAGCCTATCTGGCGGTTAACAAGCTGGGCAAAGACAAGTTCGAGATTGTCACTCCGAGCGAATCGATTCTGGCGGAACCGACCGTGTCGGTGGTCGATAAAGTGGTAGATGAAAAGGGGACGCGTAAAGTCGCCGACGCTTATCTGAAATACCTCTACTCGCCAGAAGGCCAGACTATCGCTGCACAGAACTACTACCGTCCGCGTGATGCTGAAATTGCGAAGAAATTCGCCAGCACCTTTGCGCCAGTGAAGCTGTTTACCATTCAGGACAAGTTTGGTGGCTGGACACAGGCTCAGAAAGCTCACTTCGCCGATGGCGGCAGCTATGACCAGGTCATGAAACCGTAATGCGTTGCGGTCAGCGCATCCCTGCGCTGGCCGCTTATCCTCTACCATCCCAGTTTTTCTCTTCTCCGCCCAGCCGCTGGGTTATCTGCCAGAATTCCCCGTGACATTTTTTTCTCGCCAGGCGAGGATGCAGGCTGCTAAGCCATTCAGGAAGCGTTGTTATGCCGACACATCGTCGTGCAACCCGCCTGGTTGCGGTTCTGCTGGTACTGGTCATTGCGGGGATGCTGGCTGCCGCACTGCATTTCAAAAAGAACAGTGATGCGTTGTGGCAGATCGTCAGCGAGAAATGTCTGCCTCACCAGCAGAGTAGTGGAGAACCTGCGCCCTGTCAGCGCGTCGATCAGCGGCATCGCTATGCCATGCTGAAAGATATGCACGGGCCGTTGCAGTATCTGCTGATCCCGATCGACAGGATCACCGGCATCGAAAGCCCGGGGTTACTGCAATCCGCTACGCCCAACTACTTTGCCCTTGCCTGGAATGAGCGGACTCTGCTTGCGCAGCGACACGGCTCACCTATTGATGATCGGGTCCTGTCACTGGCTATCAATTCACAGTATGGCCGCACGCAGAACCAGCTCCATATTCATATCTCCTGCCTGCGACCCGATGTGCGTCAGCAGCTTGATCAGCTGACGCCGCAGCTTAACGGGCGGTGGCAGAGTATCACGCTGCGTAAGCACCGCTACTGGCTGCGTGCATTGACCCCGGACGAGCTGACCCGGCAGAGTGCGTTTATCCGACTGGCCGATGAGCGGCCAGAGGCACGCAGTGAGATGGGGAAATATGGGCTGGCACTGGCTGAATTAAGTGATGGACGACTGGTGCTGATGGCGATAGAGCGAAACTGGCTGCTGCTGAACAGCGGTTCGGCGGAGGAGGTACAGGATCACGCCTGTCAGCTGATAGCGCCCATAAAAAAGGCGGCTTAAGCCGCCTTTAATCGGTACGTTTACTGCTTAGGCGCTTTTTGCAGCCGCAGCAGCTTTAACGATCACAGCGAAAGCGTCCGCTTTCAGTGAAGCACCGCCAACCAGCGCGCCATCGATGTCAGGCTGGGTGAAGAGCTCAGCCGCATTTTTATCGTTAACTGAGCCGCCGTACTGGATGATGACCTGTTCTGCGATAGCCGCATCTTTCTTCGCGATATGGTCACGAATGAATTTGTGAACGGCCTGAGCCTGAGCAGGGGTGGCAGATTTGCCGGTACCGATGGCCCAGACTGGCTCATAAGCGATGACCGCATCTTTAAACGCTTCTGCGCCCTGACTTTCCAGAACGGCATCCAGCTGACGAGCGCAGACTTCTTCGGTTTTACCCGCTTCGTTTTCCGCTTCGGTTTCACCAATGCACAGCACCGGTACCAGGCCCACTGACTTCAGCACTGCGTATTTCTTCGCGATGAATTCGTCGCTCTCTTTGTGGTAAGTGCGGCGCTCTGAGTGACCGATAATGATATATTTCGCGCCGATATCTTTCAGCATCTCTGCGGAAACTTCACCGGTAAACGCACCAGACAGGTTAACGTCTACGTTCTGCGCACCCAGTGCGATGTGGCTACCGGAGATGGCGTGTTTTGCCTGCTCGAGATAGAGAGCTGGCGGTGCAATGGCGACGCCACAACCCTCAACGCCAGACAGTTCCTTGCGCAGACCGGCGATCAGTTCAGCTGTGATCTGCTTGCTGCCATTCAACTTCCAGTTACCCATAACCAGTGGATGTCGCATTCTATCCTCCGCATAAAGCGATACATGAAAAATCGCTGCCAGCTGGCAGCGTTGTCTGCCAGACAGTATAGAGATCAAATGTAGCGATGGCTTTGCTTTTCGTCATTTTCGGCCTCATCATCAGGGGCTGGCGAGCGCCAGTTTGACCGGCTCAACGGCGAAGGTCAGCCCCTTGTCGCCGTTGTCAGCCACCACAAAACGCAACGCGCCCTCGACCTGCGCAAAGTAGGGTAAATCCTTACCTTGCTTCAGCAAACCCTCCAGCTTTTTACGTCCCTCATCGGCGCTCAGTCCCGGTACAAAGAAGCGCAACATGGCGGTCATGTAGGCCAGCGCTTTTTGCTGTGAGGCGTTCTGATCCGGACCTGGCAACGGTAGCCAGGTAATCTGCAGCGTCTTAATTTTGCCGGTACCGGGCTCCAGCGCGGTAGACGCATAGAGGGTCTCGTTGATTTTGCTGGCGGCGCGCGTCAGGGTGCTTTTGTCGCCCCGATTATCAATGGCGCGATATTCCGGCAGCATCAGCGCCCCGTTGGCCTGATTATACTTTTCGCGGAACTGGCCGATAGTCATATCAAAGGTGGGGGCGCCCGCCAGCAGATAGGGGGCGGTGGGCAACGCATCGGTCCGTTCCTGCGGTGGCGGATCGGCGGCAAAGACCGGAACCGTCAGCGCAAACGATAACAGCAGTGCGCCAGGCAAATTCTTCATTTTGTCGATCCTAACCCGTAAACTCAGGCGCAAATTAAAACGGTTTTTATCCGCAAGGTCAAAACCGCAGCGGTTCTCTTCTCTCTGGATGATAATGCATGACGTTACAACAATGGTGTTTTTCCTGGCGCGGCCGGCTGGGACGACGTGATTTCTGGATCTGGCAGGCGGTCTGGTTGCTGACAACAACCCTGTTATTCGCGTTAGCGGCTAACGACTGGCTTGATACTCAGATGGCGGCCTTTGGCGTGGTCTGCCTGCTGTGGCCCGCCAGCGCGGTTATCGTTAAACGGTTGCACGATCGTAATCGCCGTGGCTACTGGGGATTTCTGGTGATTGTTGCCTGGCTGCTGGTGGCAGGGAACTGGAGCATGCTGGACGGCATACTGCCCTGGCTGTTGGGTCGCGCCATTCCGTTTGTGTTACTGGCTGGCCTGCTGCTCGATCTCGGTCTCTTTCGCGGTACCCCCGGCGCTAACCGGTTTGGTACCGCGACTCAACCGGTGAGATACCGGCAAACGGCTCACCAGTAATGTTCGCTGGTGATATGGCCCGGCTTACGCTTCAGGTGCTTGCGCATCTCGCGCGTCTCTTTCAGTAATTGCTGGGTATCACGCACCATCTGCGGGTTGCCGCACAGCATCACATGGCTGCTGTCGGCATCCAGGCTTAACCCGGTGGCGCGCTCCAGCTCACCGTTTTCGATCAACGCCGGGACCCGGCCAGTCAGCGAACCGGCGATCTCTTCGCGACTCACCACCGTCTGGATGTGCAGCTTGCCTTGATAATGTTGTTGCAGTTGCTGCATCAGCGGCAAAAAGCTCAGATCGGCCGCATAGCGTGCAGCATGGACCAGCACGATGTTTTCAAAGCGATCCAGCCCTTCGCCCTGCTGTAGCATCGACAGGTAGGGGCCAATAGCGGTGCCGGTTGCCAGCATCCATAAGGTTTTGCTTTCAGGGACCTCATCCAGCACAAAGAATCCTGCCGCTTCTTTGGTGACCATCACCTGATCGCCAGGCCGAAGTGCCTGCAGATGCGGACTCAGTTTGCCCTCTGGCACGGTGACCAGGTAAAACTCCAGCAGATCATCTTTCGGCGCATTGACGTAAGAGTAAGCGCGCTGTACCCGCTCACCGTCGATTTCCAGTGCCAGCTTGGCAAATTGCCCGGCGATAAAGGGATCGATGGGCGCTTTTACCCGGAGACTGAACAGCGCATCCGTCCAGTTTTTCACTTCCTTTACTTCAGCATTGACCCACTCAGCCATAATCACTCCCTGGTTGTTGATTATTCAGGCAGGTCACTATTTTCGCGGCTGCCCGGTGAGATTGCCAGCCTGCGCCGGGGCAAAGGCTCTAATCGACAAACTGTTACTTTGTCTTTACAGGCTGGCCCATAAACTTGACAGGCGCAAGCCGGGACCTTTTCGCTTACCTCTCGCTTTGTCATCTAATCCTGATATTTTGCCCGCCATAACAAGATGACTGGCGGGTGAACCGCTGTTTTAACCTCCTTTCACAGAAAGAAATTTTGCATAATCATGATGACTAAACTCGAAAATCGCCCGCTGCTGGTGATGCTCATTGTGCTGGTGGCAGTAGGGCAGATGGCACAGACTATCTACGTCCCGGCGATGTCGGTGATGGCGGATGCTCTGAATGTGCGGGATGGCGCGCTGCAGCGTGTGATGGCGGCCTATCTGATGACCTATGGCGGATCCCAGCTGATCTATGGCCCGCTGTCAGACAGCATCGGTCGTCGTCCGGTGATTCTGGCGGGCATGATGATCTTTATGATCGGCGCAATTACGGCACTGATGGCGACGTCGCTCGATATGCTGGTGTTCGGCAGCGCTGTTCAGGGACTGGGCACCGGCGTAGCTGGCGTGATGGCCCGCACCATGCCGCGCGATCTCTACGAGGGGCACGCACTGCGCCGCGCTAACAGCCTGCTTAATATGGGCATTCTGGTCAGCCCGCTGCTGGCGCCGGTGATTGGTGCACTGCTGACGCAGCTCTTTGGCTGGCACGCCTGCTTTGCCTTTCTGCTGCTGCTTTGTCTGGCGGTAACCGTCTCAATGGCACGCTGGCTACCGGAGACCCGACCGCAGAGCGCGGAAGTGACCCCTTTCTTTAAACGCTACGCCCGCCTGCTCAGCGACGCGAATTTCGTTCGCTACATTGTGCTGCTGATTGGCGCGCTGGCCGGGATTGCGGTATTTGAGTCGAGCTGTGGCGTTCTGCTGGGCGGCGTGCTCGGCCTGCATAGCCTGACCGTCAGCATCCTGTTCATCCTGCCGATTCCGGCAGCATTTTTTGGTGCCTGGTTTGCCGGTCGCGAGCAGGGTTCATGGCACAGTCTGATGTGGTGGGGCGTAAATAGCTGCCTGCTGGCGGGCATCCTGATGTGGATCCCGGCATGGTTCGGCGTGATGAATATCTGGACGCTGCTGGTTCCGGCTGCGCTGTTCTTCTTTGGGGCTGGCATGCTGTTCCCGCTGGCGACTTCAGGCGCGATGGAACCTTATGCCTGGCTGGCGGGTAGCGCGGGCGCGCTGATTGGCGGGATGCAGAACCTGGGATCGGGCCTGGTGGCGTGGCTGTCAGCCATGATGCCGCAGCGCGATCAGTTCAGCCTTGGCATGCTGATGTTCTTCACGGCGCTGGTGATGCTGCTCTGCTGGTTGCCGCTCTCACGTCAGCCGGAGCGCGGCAACCAGCCGGTTACAGGATAAAGGGATGGAGCGCCGGATCTTTACGGTCGAGATAGTGAATCGACTGAATACGGCGGATGGTGCGTGATTTACCGCGAATCAGCAGGGTCTCGCTGGTGGCGATATTGCCCTGACGCGTAATGCCTTTCAGTAGTTCGCCACTGGTAATGCCGGTGGCGGCAAACACCACATTGTCATTGCGAGCCATCTCGTTCAGCGTCAGCTTTTTGCCCGCTTCAATCCCCATCTCTGCGCAGCGCTGTAGCTCCTGCTCACCCAGCAGACGGTTTTCAGCGCTGTCGCCTTTCACGTGGTGACGCGCCAGTAACCGGCCCTGCATATCCCCATCCAGCGCGCGGATCACCGCCGCAGAGACCACGCCTTCCGGTGCGCCGCCGATGCCATACATCACATCCACTTCGCTGTCCGGCATGCAGGTCAGAATGGAGGCAGCGACATCGCCATCCGGGAAGGTAAACACCCGCACGCCCAGCTGCTGCAACTGACTGATCACTGCGTCATGACGTGGCTTTGCCAGAATCGATACGGTTAGCTGTGATAGCGGCTTATTCATCGCGATGGCGATATTACGCAGGTTGGTTTCCAGCGGCAGGTCGAGATCGATCTCTCCACGCGCTGCGGGGCCAACAATCAGCTTCTCCATGTACATGTCGGGTGCGTGCAGAAAGCTGCCCTTATCGCCTACAGCCATCACCGCCAGCGCATTAGCCTGGCCAAGCGCCGTCATGCGGGTGCCTTCAATCGGATCGACCGCAATGTCGACCGCATCGCCGCGGCCGGTACCGACTTTTTCACCGATATAG
The DNA here is from genome assembly GCF_057812235.1 of Pantoea sp. ABR1s. Lineage (NCBI taxonomy): Bacteria > Pseudomonadati > Pseudomonadota > Gammaproteobacteria > Enterobacterales > Erwiniaceae > Pantoea > Pantoea sp. ABR1s. The sequence continues at coordinate 170,635 of NZ_CM173823.1, forward strand.
AGCATCGGAGCTTCGTCGATTTCGCCTTCACCGATCACAATCTGACCGTCGATTTCAATGGAGTTCAGGACATGACGCATGGCATGGACAGCCGCGCCGTCAGCCGCATTTTTGTCGCCGCGTCCTAACCAGTGATAGCCTGCCAGGGCGGCAGCTTCGGTTACGCGGGAAAATTCAATGGCAAGTTCTCGTTTCATGGCATCTACCTGACAAAAAACAGGCAGGCAGTGTAACACAGCGGGGCAGTGGAGCGGGGAAAAGGCCCGCGACAGCAAGGGTCGCGGGCATTGATATTACTCTTGTTCTTCCCACGCCTGGGCGCGGGCTACAGCTTTTTTCCAGCCAGCATAACGGAAGTTACGCTCGGTGGTTTCCAGGCTTGGACGGAATTCACGCTCAATAACTGCTTTAGAGCGGACTTCATCCAGATCCTGCCAGAAGCCGACAGCCAGACCTGCCAGATAAGCAGAACCCAGCGCGGTGACTTCACGCACTTCCGGACGCTCAACACGGGTGCCGAGGATGTCTGACTGGAACTGCATCAGGAAGTTGTTGGAAACCGCGCCACCATCGACACGCAGCGCCTGCAGGCGGGTGTTGGCATCGTTCTGCATCGCTTCCAGCACGTCGCGCGTCTGATAAGCGATAGACTCCAGCGTCGCACGGATGATGTGGTTAGCATTAGCACCACGGGTCAGGCCGAAGATAGCACCACGGGCATACGGGTCCCAGTAAGGAGCGCCCAGGCCGGTGAAAGCAGGCACCATGTAAACGCCGTTGGTGTCTTTCACTTTCATCGCAAAGTATTCAGAGTCAGCAGCTTCACTGATCAGCTTCATCTCATCGCGCAGCCACTGAATAGAGGCGCCACCGATAAACACAGCCCCTTCCAGTGCATAGTTCACTTCACCGCGCGGGCCACAGGCGATAGTGGTCAGCAGACCGTGCGTTGAGGTTACCGCTTCAGTACCGGTGTTCATCAGCATAAAGCAGCCGGTGCCGTAGGTGTTTTTCGCCATGCCAGGCTGAACACAGAGCTGGCCATACAGCGCAGCCTGCTGGTCACCGGCAATACCGGCGATTGGAATACGTGTACCGCCTTTACCGCCGATGTTGGTCTGACCATAGACTTCAGAAGAGGACTTCACTTCTGGCAGCATTTCACGCGGGATATCCAGGATATCCAGCATACGCTGATCCCACTCCAGCTTATGGATGTTAAACATCATGGTACGGGAGGCGTTGGTATAGTCGGTGATATGCACGCGGCCCTGGGTCATTTTCCAGACCAGCCAGGTATCGACGGTACCAAACAGCAGCTCGCCACGTTTTGCTCGCTCACGTGAGCCTTCAACGTGATCCAGGATCCACTTCACTTTGGTTCCGGAGAAGTAAGGGTTAATCACCAGACCGGTGGTGTGCTGGATATACTCTTCCAGACCCTCTTTCTTCAGTTTGTGACAGTAGTCGGCGGTGCGGGGATCCTGCCAGACGATGGCGTTGTAGATCGGCTTGCCGGTCTCTTTTTCCCAGACGATAGCGGTTTCGCGCTGGTTGGTGATACCGATTGCCGCAATCTCATCAGAGCGGATGTCGGCATGGGCCAGCACTTCAACCAGCGTTGAGCTTTGTGAAGCCCAGATATCCATTGGATCATGTTCAACCCAGCCCGCTTTCGGGTAGATCTGGGTGAATTCGCGCTGCGATACCGCGACGATATTAGAGTCGTGGTCGAGAATGACAGCGCGTGAGCTGGTTGTGCCCTGATCGAGCGCGACAATATATTTTTTATCTGTGGTAGTCATAAATTCTGTCCTGATGATAAAAGGTGAAACTTACGCTTTACGCTGCTGAGCGCGTGCAACCGGTTTGTCTGCTGGAACGCTTGCAGGTTCCTGGGCGGTACCTGGCAGGTAGCGACCAATCAGTGTGCGATAACCTACTGCACCCAGGCAGGCACCGACCAGCGGGCCAAAAATCGGCACGAGGAAGTAAGGGATGTCACGACCACCGGTAAAGGCAACGTTACCCCAGCCTGCCAGCCATGCGAAGATCTTCGGTCCGAAATCACGAGCCGGGTTAAGGGCGAAGCCGGTCAGAGGACCCATGGAGCCACCGATAACCGCAACCAGCAGGCCAATCAGCAGTGGAGCCAGGGGGCCACGCGGAATGCCGTTGCCGTCATCCGTCAGACCCATAATGACCGCCATTAATACTGCAGTGATGACCATCTCAACCAGGAAGGCCTGGCCGACACCGATATGTGGATTAGGGTAGGTTGAGAAGATGCCTGCCAGGTCGAGACTTTCAACCGTGCCGCGCACCATCTGGTGGCTCTGCTCATAATCAAAAAACAGGCTGTAGTAGAGACCGTATACCAGCGCCGCGGCACAAAAGGCACCGGCAATCTGCGATACGATATAAGGCAGAACTTTACGTCCTTCAAAATTAGCAAACAGGCAGAGCGCAACGGTAATTGCCGGGTTCAGGTGCGCGCCCGAAATGCCTGCGGTGAGGTAGGCGGCCATGGAAACGCCAAGACCCCAGATGATGCAGATTTCCCACTGACCGAAGGCGGCACCGGCGAGTTTCAGTGCAGCCACACAGCCTGCGCCAAAGAAAATAATCAAGCCTGTCCCCAGAAATTCGGCAATACACTGACCTTTGAGCGTGTTAGTTGTCTGACTCATAATAGTGGTTCCTGAAGCGAGGTTAAATTTTATCAGTTTTTGTTCTCATTCCATGAGGCACCCAGCTTTAATGTAGGGCTGGTGTGAATTTATCGTTAACGAACATAAACGAGAAATAGCGAAATCGTTTTTTGTGTACTGTGTCATAAAAATGCGCGTTTTCGCGTATTCTGGCTTTCCTTAGCCAATATTCGCGCCTGATGACGGGGATAACGGACCCGTACCAGAAAGCAGTCGCAGTAAGCGCAGCGTAAATTCAGGGATTGGCTGAAAAGTGTTACAGACTACGCCCGCAGCGGCCGCGTTGCTGGACTTGCGGGGTGAGGCTACATACAATCGGGACAACGTTGCTGGCTTAAGCTGGCATCATCAACGCCTTGCAGGAATTTAGGAGAGGTCAGAAAGATGTCATTTGAAGTGTTTGAGAAACTGGAAGCGAAAGTACAGCAGGCGATTGATACCATCACCCTGTTGCAGATGGAAATCGAAGAGCTGAAAGAGCAGAACAACTCACTGCGTAACGATGCGCAACAAGTCGCGGGCAACCACGATGCGCTGATGCGTGAAAATCAGCACCTGAAAGAAGAGCAACACGTGTGGCAGGAACGTCTGCGTGCATTGCTGGGAAAAATGGAAGAGGTTTGAAGCCTCAGCTGATGTGAAAAACGGGTGCTCAGGCACCCGTTTTCATGTCTGGCCTATTCGAGGTCCAGCGCATCCTCTGACAGAATGATACCGGTGTTGTCGGCATAGAGATGGTCGCCGGAGAAGAAGGTGACGCCGCCGAAATTAACGCGCACATCGCTTTCGCCAATCCCTTCACCCGCAGCGCCTGCCGGAATCGCGGCAATCGCCTGAATGCCAATCTCCAGCTCTTCCAGCTCATCAACCTGGCGTACCGAACCGTAAATCACCAGACCTTCCCACTCGTTGGTTGCCGCCAGACGTGCCAGCTGCGCATCCACCAGTGCACGGCGCACTGAGCCGCCGCCATCAATCACCAGTACCCGACCCCGGCCATTCTCTTCCAGCAGATCGTAAAGTAAGCCGTTGTCTTCAAAGCATTTCACTGTGGTAATCTGACCACCGAATGAAGTGCGCCCACCAAAATTTGAAAAAAGCGGTTCAACAACATTCACTTCTTCATGGTAGATATCGCAGAGTTCAGATGTATCGTATTTCATAAGGGTTTCGTCTGTTTGCCACAGGAAGGGTAAGTATATCGCTATATGCAGATTGTTGGCAAAATCATCAGTATGAAAAAAGCATCGTTCGATCAAGAACATGCATAAAAAAGCCCAGCCGGGTGGGCTGGGCTTCTGAAAAGCGCTGAATCAGTGGATCAGAGAATGAAGCGGCTAAGGTCTTCGTCAGCCACCAGTTCATCCAGATGTTTACCGACATAGTCAGCATCGATGGTAACGGATTCACCATGACGATCGCTGGCGTCATACGAAATATCTTCCATCAGACGCTCCAGCACAGTATGCAGACGGCGCGCACCGATGTTTTCGGTGGTTTCGTTGACCTGCCATGCGGCTTCAGCGATCCGGCGAATACCCTCTTCGGTGAACTCAATGTTCACGCCCTCGGTATTCATCAGGGCTTTGTACTGCACGGTAATCGAGGCATTCGGCTCGGTCAGGATGCGCTGGAAATCGTTCACGGTCAGCGCCTGCAGCTCAACACGGATGGGCAGACGACCCTGCAGTTCCGGGATTAGATCGGAAGGGCTGGCAACCTGGAACGCGCCTGAGGCGATAAACAGAATGTGGTCCGTTTTCACCATACCATGCTTGGTGGAGACGGTGCAGCCTTCCACCAGCGGCAGCAGGTCGCGCTGAACGCCTTCGCGTGAGACATCCGGGCCGCCGGCATTCTGGCCGCCGCGCTTACAGATTTTGTCGATCTCATCGATAAACACGATACCGTGCTGCTCAACGGCATCAATCGCGTCCTGCTTAAGCTCTTCCGGGTTAACCAGTTTGGCCGCTTCTTCTTCGATCAGCAGCTTCATCGCTTCTTTGATCTTCAGCTTGCGGGCTTTCTGCTTCTGGCCGCCGAGGTTCTGGAACATCGACTGCAGCTGGCTGGTCATCTCTTCCATGCCCGGAGGGGCCATGATTTCGACGCCAGGGCTGCTGGCGGCCAGGTCGATCTCAATCTCTTTATCGTCCAGCTGGCCTTCGCGCAGCTTCTTGCGGAACGACTGGCGTGCTGCAGAGGGTTCAGCGCTCTGCTCTGACTGGCCCCAGTTGTTTTTTGCTGGTGGAATCAGTACATCAAGAATGCGCTCTTCCGCCATCTCTTCGGCACGATATTTGTTCTTTTCAATCGCCTGACTGCGCACCATCTTAATGGCCGAATCGGTCAGGTCACGAATGATAGAGTCCACTTCCTTACCGACATAACCGACTTCGGTAAATTTGGTCGCCTCTACTTTGATAAACGGCGCATTGGCCAGCTTAGCCAGACGACGCGCGATCTCGGTTTTACCGACACCGGTCGGACCGATCATCAGGATATTTTTAGGGGTCACTTCATGGCGCAGCTCTTCGTCGAGCTGCATGCGGCGCCAGCGGTTACGCAGTGCAATAGCCACGGCGCGCTTAGCGCTCTCCTGGCCGATGATAAAGCGGTTCAGTTCGCTGACGATTTCGCGAGGAGTCATCTCAGACATATTTATACCCTTACGACTTAGACGTTAATTCTTCGAAATTAACGTTGTGGTTAGTGTAGATGCAGATATCACCCGCGATATTCAGCGACTTTTCGACGATGTCGCGTGCGCCCATCTCGGTATTCTCCAGCAGCGCACGTGCCGCTGCCTGGGCGAAAGGCCCACCGGAGCCGATGGCGATCAGATCGTTTTCAGGCTGGATGACGTCACCGTTACCGCTGATGATCAGTGAAGCTGATTCATCTGCGACGGCCAGTAAGGCTTCAAGGCGACGCAGCATACGGTCAGTACGCCAGTCTTTGGCGAGTTCCACCGCAGCTTTCACCAGATGGCCCTGATGCATTTCCAGTTTACGTTCGAAAAGTTCAAACAGGGTGAAGGCGTCTGCGGTGCCGCCAGCAAATCCGGCAATCACTTTATCGTTGTATAAACGACGCACTTTTTTAACGTTGCCTTTCATCACGGTATTGCCGAGCGTAGCCTGGCCATCGCCGCCAATCACTACCTGGCCGTTGCGTCGTACACTTACTATTGTTGTCACGGGCAGACCCCTTGTTGCAGTCGGAAAAGGACTCCGCGCACCGGGCGCGGAGTATCATGCAACAGATATGGGGCGGGTTTGACGGGTTTCAACCCCCGACGGAGAGCGGAATACAGCTGGAGTGTCCGGAACTGCGCAGGCGCTTCAGGGTGCTGTCAGCGGAGGCGCGGTCTTTATAAGGACCGATAACCACACGATTCCAGCCGCCACCGGTGGTAATACGGCTTTCAAATCCTTCAAAGGCTAAGCCTGCGCGCACCGATTCAGCCTGGTCAGTGCCTTTAAACGAACCACACTGAACCATCCAGCGCTGCGAAGAGGCTTTCTCCGCCGGTTTCGCCTTCGCGGTCTCCTGCGGTTTTGGCTGCACTTCCGGTTCACGCGTAACAGGTGCAGGCTGCGTCTGGCGCTGTACGTTTTGCTGCTGCTGCTGCTGCTGCTGCTGCTGCTGCTGCTGACGTTGCTGTTGTTGTAATTGCTGCTGTTGCTGGCGCTGTTGTTGTTGCTGCAACTGCTGCTGGCGTTGCTGTTGCTGCTGAGCCTGCAACTGCTGACGTTGCTGCTGAACCTGTTGCTGCTGCTGTTGTTGCTGAACCTGCTGCTGCTGACGTTGCAGTTGTTGCAACTGCTGCTGATGCTGCAGTGTCTGCTGACGTTGCGCCGGCGTCTGTTCGTTCCACGGCACTTCGTTGAGCTGCGTCGGCTGCTGACGCATATCCGCCTGCATCTGCTCCAGCAACTGGCGCTGCTCGTCGGTCAGCTGTGTCTGCGACTTCACTTCGCCACCCGAAGAGGGTTCGATAGGTGTCGGCACAGTGACCTGACGGTTTTCCAGCTCTTTAATATATTTCCAGCGCTCTTCGGGCTTCGGCGGCAGGCCATTGCCGTTGGCTTTATGATCCGTAATGACCGGCACGTCCTCTTTTTTGTGATGCGCCAGGAACCATAAACCACCGGCAAAGGTCACCAACACTGCGACCGCCAGTACAATCATCAATTTAGATGTTCCCGAACCGCCTTTGCTCTTCTTGCCACGGCTGGGGCTTTTTTTGCGACGCGTCCCTGTTGAACGCCCGCGGCCTACGTAATCTTTTTGTGCCACTCTCGTTCTTATACCCTTCAAAAATAGTGCCAGATGGGCGAAATGATGATTTTTACGCGCCCGGCAAGGAGTCCGCCATGTTACTTAAGGGTCGGAACTTTGACCAGCAGTGTTCGCCTTAAGAATCTACTGAAAAAATCAGACAAATACGCTTATTTTTCACGCTTTTTTGCTCGCGCCGTGCTGCCACGAATGGTTAAACCGGCATCCAGCAGCCGCGATCCGCTGATGACCCGTTTGCCATTTAACTCATCCAGCAGCAGAAGCATCGCTTCCCGGCCTATCTGGTAACGTGGCTGCGTGACCGTGGTCAGCGGCGGCTCGCAGTAACGTGATAGCTCAATGTCATCGAATCCGACCACAGAGAGGTCCTCCGGTATCCGCAGTCCGCAGCGCCGGGCCTGATTCATCGCCCCAAGTGCCATAATATCGCTGTGGCAGAAGAGCGCGCGCGGCGGTTGCGGCAGGGTCATCAGCTGATTCATGGCGGCAACGCCCGCTTCAAATGTGAAGTCACCGCGCACAATATAGGTAGGATCGACCGTCAGCCCGCTGCGACGCATCGCCTGGACATACCCCTGCAAACGATACTGGCAGAGCGGCATCTCTTCCGGCCCGGCGATACAGGCGATATGTGTGTGACCCAACTGCAGTAAATGATTTACCGCTTCAAATGCGGCGGTCAGGTTATCGATGTGGACAGTGGGCAGTGACATTTCCGGCGCAAACTCATTCGCCATTACCATAGGCGGCAAGTTGCGTTGCTCATCAATGCTGGCATCAAAAGGCAACTTTGAGCCGAGCAGCACCATGCCATCGATCTGTCGCGTCACCATCAGGTTGAGAAAAGTTCTCTCCTGCTGATTCTGATGCGCGCAGTCACCAATCAGCACCAGATAGCCCTCTTCGGCTGCCGTAACTTCAACGCCTCGGATGATTTCACTAAAGAAGGGATCGCAGATGTCAGGGACAATGACCAGGATGGTACGCGTCTCATTACGACGGGCGTTGCGCGTGGGGCCATGTGCCGCGTAGCCGACGGCGGCAACCGCCTGCTCGACTTTCTGGCGGGTGGCCGCAGAAACCTTCTCCGGATTCATCAGCGCACGCGATACGGTGGCGGTTGAGACGCCCGCATGTTCCGCAACATCTTTCATCGTGGCGGCGGGCGGTTGTTGATTCTGCTCCAACACATGCTCCTGACGCGTTATGGCGCGTTCAATTCTGTTTCTGCCTGACCTGAAGGCAAACCGGGCAACATTGTTAACGATTGCCCGGCTGGTTGTTACTTAATTTGCATAAAAATTGTGACTTATGCGACATTTTTCGATCTGGCTCGCAGTGTCAGCTTAAATCAGCTCTCGGTAGGGTCGATATCCAGCGTCCATTTCACTTTGCGCGCCGCGGGCAGTGTTGAAACCAACGGCAACGAACTGCTCAGCAACTGTTGCAGACGCTGCCGGGAAGGATGCTGCAGCAGCAGTTGCCAGCGCCAGCGTCCACTGCGTTTTGGCTGCAGTGCAGGCAACGGACCCATAAACCACATCGCCTTATCGTTCAGCGGGCTTGCCTCCAGCAAATTACGGAGTTGTTGCAGGAATTCCGCCGCCTGCTGGTTATCCATATCTTCAGCGCGGAACAGCGCATGGCGGCTCCAGGGCGGCAGATGGACTGCCTGTCGCTCCAGTAAGGCCTGCTGGGCGAACGCTGAATAGCCCTGGTGCAACAGCGTCTGCAGCAGCGGATGTTCCGGATGGTGAGTCTGCAGCAACACCTCGCCCTGTTTGCCGGCACGGCCAGCACGACCGGCGACCTGGGTGTAGAGCTGAGCAAAGCGTTCCGCCGCACGAAAATCGGCTGAGAACAGCGCACCATCGACATCCAGCAGCGACACCAGCGTAACATCGGGGAAGTGGTGGCCTTTGGCCAGCATCTGGGTGCCGACAAGGATTCGTGCGCCGCCGCGATGAACGTCAGCCAGATGCTGCTCCAGCGCACCTTTGCGGCTGGTGGTATCACGATCGATTCGCGACACCGGCACGCCAGGGAAAAGTGTGCCGAGCTGCTGCTCCAGTTGCTCAGTCCCGACGCCTACCGGCAGCAAATGGGTTGAACCACACTGCGGGCATTGATTAGGCAGCGGGCGCTGGCTGTCGCAATGGTGGCAGCGTAGCTGGCGATGGTGCTGATGCAGCGTGTAGTAGCGGTCACAGCGGGTACACTCAGCAATCCAGCCGCAATCATGACAGAGCAGGGCGGGCGAAAAGCCGCGGCGGTTAAGAAACAACAGCACCTGATTATCGGCCTGCAGATGCTGGCGCATTTTACCAATCAGGCCCGGTGCCAGACCGCCGATCAACTGCACGCCTTTTAAGTCGATAAGCTGTTGCAGTGCCGGTCTGGCATTGCCGGCGCGTTTTGTCAGGTCGAGCTGGCGATACTTGCCGCTGCGGACATTGTGCAGTGTCTCCAGAGCAGGGGTCGCCGATCCCATAACAATCGGGATATCCTCTTCATGTGCGCGGAAGACGGCCAGATCGCGCGCCTGATAGCGCCAGCCCTCCTGCTGTTTATAGGAGCTGTCATGCTCTTCATCGATAATAATTACGCCAGGACGGGCCAGTGGCGTAAACAGCGCCGATCGGGTGCCAATCACAATCGCCGTTTCGCCGCGCCGCGCACGTAACCAGACCGCCAGCCGCTCACTGTCATTTAATGCGGAGTGCAGCACATCAATGGGCGCATCAAAACGTTCGCGAAAACGGGCGATAGTTTGCGGGGTCAGGCCAATCTCCGGTACCAGCACCAGCGCCTGTTTACCGCGTGCCAGCACATTTTCCAGCACGCTGAGGTAAACCTCGGTTTTGCCTGAACCCGTGATGCCCGCCAGCAGCCAGGCTGCATAATGTTCATCATCTGCCCGAATCGCACCCACGGCCATCGCCTGATCGGTATTCAGCCGCAGACGTTCGCCTTTTACGGCATAAGTGGTACGCCAGTCGTGCATCTGCGGCTGATGCTCATGCAGTTCGCATAACCCTTTGGCGCGTAGCGCCTGCAGCGTCGCATCCGTGAGGTCATGTTCACTGACCTGATGACGATAAAGCGGTTGCTGCCGCAGTGCAGCCAGCGCCTGCTGCTGTTTCGGTGCCCGCTTTAAACTTTCCGGCGCAGTCGCCCGACCCTGCTCGGTGATTTCCCAGCGCCATAAGGGATTGTCCTGCGCCGCTTTGCCCTGACGCAGCAGTACCGGAATAGCATGGCTCAGTACCTCTCCCTGCGGTGAATGATAATAGCTGGCGGCCCAGTTAAGGATGCGCCACAGCGATGCTGGATAGAGGGATTCACTATCCAGTACCTCGATCACGCGCTTGAGTTGTGCTTCCGGCAGATCGCTGCTGTCACGAAAGGCGACCACAATCCCGATCATCCTGCGATTGCCAAAGGGCACACTCACGCGACCACCAATGACCGGCTGCGCGCCCTGTGGCGGCAGATAATCAAACAGGCGTGGCAAGGGGACGGGCAGGGCGACCTGGACTACGGGCATAACTCTCTCTTTCCGGCTCAATGATCGGGGAAGCTAGTGTACACGCTGACCCTGATGGCGGGTATCTCAGCAGATATTTGCAGCAATCGAAACTTACCTGTATAATATGCCGCCTTCGGTGAGAAATATCTGGCCGGAGTACACCCTATAATGTTCAATCGCGTGTGGTGCTGTGCAGGTTAAAGCCTGGCACGGAGAGCGACACGGCCTTCAATGAGGTTTCCCATGAAACAAGGTATTCACCCGAAATACGAAGCAGTTACTATCAAATGTACCTGCGGCAACGAGATCCACACCCGTTCAACACTGACTCACGAACTGAACCTGGACGTTTGTGGCAAATGCCACCCGTTCTATACCGGTAAGCAGCGTGAAGTGGCAACTGGTGGCCGTGTTGACCGCTTTAACAAGCGTTTCAGCGTGCCAGGCGCTAAAAAATAAGATTAAAAGGCACCTGAACCTGCGGGTTCGGCGGCAAGAAAAAACCCAGCTTCGGCTGGGTTTTTTTATGGCTGAAAGATCAATACTCCCAGGTATCCGGATCGACACCCATCTGGCGCATGATTGCTTTTGCTTCTTCCGGAATCTCATCACTACGCTCTTTGCGCAGGTCGACATCATCCGGCAGCGGTTGACCCGTAAAGGCATGTAAAAAGGCTTCGCAAAGCAGTTCGCTGTTGGTGGCGTGACGCAGGTTGTTCACCTGACGACGGGTACGCTCATCCGTTAAAATCTTCAGCACGCTCAATGGGATAGATACTGTGATCTTCTTGACCTGCTCGCTCTTCTTACCGTGCTCAGCGTACGGGCTGATATATTCGCCGTTCCATTCAGCCATGGGTTACCTTAATTAATAAACGTTAAATGTTAGGAAATCAGCGGATTATGCCTGATTTTTTCCTGCCTGACCCCTGATATGGCGGGTTTTCTTCGCTCACTGCCTCTGTCTGACAGAGGGGAACGCCAGGCGATGACGCATAATTTTAGCGGTTATTGCGGTTTTGCTCAATCTATACGCAAAGACATTTAGATGTCCAGATGTATTGACGTCTAATTAGAGGGTGATATCCTGTGGCCTACATTTTATTCACTCTTCAGGAACAATTCGCTCATGACGCGTAAACCGGCAACCATCGCAGTGCGCAGCGGTTTGAATGATGACGAGCAATATGGCTGCGTTGTCCCGCCAATCCACCTCTCTACCACCTATAACTTCCTGGATTTCAATGAGCCTCGTGCGCATGACTACTCCCGTCGTGGCAACCCCACTCGTGATGTCGTACAGCGTACGCTGGCAGAACTGGAAGGGGGAGCGGGCGCGGTATTAACCAATACCGGGATGTCGGCGATTCACCTGGTCACGACGGTGTTTCTGAAGCCTGGCGATCTGCTGGTCGCGCCACATGACTGTTATGGCGGTAGCTATCGGCTGTTTGACAGCCTGAGCAAGCGCGGCGCCTATCGGGTGAAATTTGTCGATCAGGGTGATCCGGTAGCGCTGCAGGCCGCTCTGGATGAAAACCCAAAACTGGTGCTGATTGAAAGCCCCAGCAATCCGCTGCTGCGCGTGGTAGATATCAGCGCGATTTGCGCCGCTGCGCGTGCTGCGGGTGCCATCAGCGTGGTGGACAACACCTTTATGAGTCCGGCGCTGCAGAATCCTCTGGCGCTGGGTGCGGACCTGGTGATCCACTCCTGTACCAAATACCTCAATGGCCACTCCGATGTCGTGGCGGGCGCGGTCATCGCCAAAGATCCGCAACTTGCTACCGACCTGGCCTGGTGGGCAAATAACATTGGTGTGACCGGTGCAGCGTTTGACAGTTATCTGCTGCTGCGCGGAATCCGTACGCTTTCACCGCGGATTGCAGCCGCACAACGCAACGCACTCGCGATTGTAGAGTATCTGAAGCAGCAGAAACTGGTGAAAAAGTTGTATCATCCTTCGCTGCCGGAAAACGCCGGACACGAACATGCCGTACGTCAGCAGCGCGGCTTTGGCGCGATGCTGAGTTTCGAGGTCGACGGTGATGAGGCGCTGCTGCGTCGCTTCCTGAAAGCACTGCAGCTATTTACGCTGGCGGAATCGCTGGGCGGAGTAGAGAGTCTGATCTCCCATACCGCCACCATGACGCACGCGGGGATGTCGGCAGAAGCACGCGCGGCAGCGGGCATTTCCGATACGCTGCTGCGGGTTTCTGTCGGTATTGAAGATCACGAAGATTTAATTGCCGATCTGGATAATGCATTCCGGGTCGCAGCCGAGGGTTAAGCATGACGATTTCAGCAGGCGCGGGAACGCCGAACATCAGGCAGTTGCATAAGTTTGGCGGCAGCAGCCTGGCCGATGCGCGCTGCTATCAGCGCGTTGCCGGTATTATGGCGGACTACAGCCAGCCGGGCGACCTGATGGTGGTCTCTGCGGCAGGCTCAACCACCAACCAGCTGATTAGCTGGCTGAAGCTGAGCCAGAGCGATCGGCTCTCTGCGCATCAGGTGCAACAGGCCTTACGGCGCTACCAGAGCGAACTGATCAGTGCGCTGCTGCCTGCTGAGGTCGCAGAACCTTTAATCACCGCGTTTATCCGTGATCTGGAAAAGCTCGCCGCACTGCTGGATGCGCCGATCACCGATGCGGTCTATGCCGAAGTGGTCGGTCACGGTGAAGTCTGGTCGGCACGCCTGATGTCAGCGGTACTGAGCCAGCGTGACCTTCAGGCCTGCTGGCTGGATGCGCGTGAGTTTCTGCGCGCTGAACGTGCCGCACAACCGCAGGTAGATGAAGGGAAGTCCTGGCCACTGCTACAGACTCTACTGGCGCAACATCCGCACAAGCGCATTGTGGTGACCGGATTTATCAGCCGCAACGACGCCGGTGAAACCGTCCTGCTTGGCCGCAACGGCTCCGACTATTCTGCCACGCAGATTGGCGCACTGGCGGGTGTGGGGCGGGTGACCATCTGGAGCGATGTGGCGGGTGTCTACAGTGCCGATCCCCGCAAAGTCTCTGATGCCTGTTTGTTGCCGCTGTTAAGGCTGGATGAAGCCAGCGAGCTGGCGCGCCTGGCTGCACCGGTTCTCCACACCCGTACTCTGCAGCCGGTTTCAGGCAGCGATATCGACCTGCAACTGCGCTGCAGTTATCAGCCGGAGCAGGGCTCAACCCGCATTGAGCGCGTGCTGGCCTCCGGGACGGGCGCGCGTATCGTCACCAGCCATGATGATGTTTGCCTGATTGAGATTCAGCTGCCAGAGCAGCATGACTTCGCCATCCTGCACAAAGAGATAGACCTGTTGCTGAAGCGCGCGCAGCTGCGTCCGCTGGCGTTTGGCGTTCATCCCGATCGTCAATTGCTGCAGCTCTGTTACACCGCCGAAGTGGTAAACAGCGCCTTTACGCTGCTACAGGATGCCGGTTTACCGGGCCATCTGCAGCTGCGCGACGGCCTGGCGCTGGTGGCGCTGGTTGGCGCAGGCGTTACCCGCAATCCGCTGCATACCCATCGCTTCTGGCAGCAGTTAAAGGATCAGCCAATTGAGTTCATCTGGCAGTCAGAAGAGCACATCAGCGTGGTCGCAGTGCTGCGCGTCGGTCCGACTCAGCATCTGATTCAGGGATTGCATCAGTCGCTGTTCCGGGCAGAAAAGCGCATCGGTCTGATGCTGTTTGGCAAAGGCAATATTGGTTCACGCTGGCTGGAGCTGTTTGCCCGCGATCAGGAAACGCTGTCAGCGCGTACCGGCTTTGAATTTGTGCTGGCGGGCGTCGCGGACAGCCGTCGCAGCCTGCTGAGCTATGACGGGCTGGAAGCCAGCCGGGCACTCGCCTTCTTTGATGATGAAGCGGTAGAGCGCGATGAAGAGTCGCTGTTCCTGTGGATGCGTGCTCACCCGTTTGATGACCTGGTGGTGCTGGATGTCACTGCCAGCACACCGCTGGCGCAGCAGTATCTCGACTTCGCCAGTCACGGTTTTCACGTTATCAGCGCCAATAAAGTCGCGGGAGCGTCTGACAGTCAGACCTGGCGCCAGATCCGCGATGCCTTTACCAAAACCGGACGTCACTGGCTCTATAACGCCACCGTTGGCGCAGGTTTGCCGATCAACTATACGGTGCGCGATCTGCGCGACAGCGGCGATACCATCCTGGCGATCAGCGGGATCTTCTCCGGCACGCTGTCGTGGCTGTTCCTGCAGTTTGATGGCACGGTGCCCTTTACCGAGCTGGTGGATCAGGCGTGGCAGCAGGGTTTAACCGAGCCCGACCCGCGCGCCGATCTCTCGGGTCAGGATGTGATGCGCAAGCTGGTTATCCTGGCGCGTGAGGCAGGCTACAACATCGAGCCGGATCAGGTGCGGGTGGAATCGCTGGTGCCCAGTAACTGTCAGCAGGGATCTGTCGACCACTTCTTTGAAAATGGCGAAGAGCTGAATGAGCAGATGCTGCAGCGGCTCGAAGCCGCGCAGGAGATGGACCTGGTGCTGCGTTACGTTGCCCGTTTTGATGCCAATGGCAAGGCGCGCGTGGGTGTTGAAGCGGTGCGCCCGGAGCATCCGCTGGCCTCACTGCTGCCGTGCGACAACGTCTTTGCGATTGAGAGCCGCTGGTACCGCGATAATCCGCTGGTGATCCGCGGACCGGGCGCAGGCCGGGATGTCACCGCAGGCGCTATCCAGTCAGATATTAATCGCCTCGCACAACTGCTGTAACTCCTCCTCCTCAGGCGCTTCGGCGCCTGTTTTCAATGCGTTATCGCTCCCCTGTTGAATCGCCTTCATGTTGATTGAAAATTGATCACGACTGTTGACCATTTTTAAGTTGACGGCACAGTCAGATTACGTCATTTTGAACATCTGGACGTCTAAACGTGTAGATGTTCGCAGGCCGATTGTTAATCGATGAGGGTGCAGGATGAGTTTCTTTCATGCCAATCAGCGCGAAGCGCTAAACCAGAGCCTGGCTGAGCTGAACGGGCAAATTAATGTTTCATTTGAGTTCTTCCCGCCTCGTACCAGCGACATGGAAGAGACCCTGTGGACCTCTATCGATCGCCTGAGCAGTCTGAAACCGAAATTCGTTTCTGTGACCTACGGTGCGAACTCAGGCGAACGCGATCGCACCCATAGCATTATCAAAGGCATTAAAGATCGCACCGGTCTGGAAGCCGCTCCCCATCTGACCTGTGTCGATGCCACGCGCAATGAACTGCGCACCATCGCTCAGGATTACTGGAACAACGGCATCCGTCACATTGTGGCGCTGCGCGGCGATCTGCCCCCAGGCAGCGGTAAGCCAGAAATGTATGGCAGCGATCTGGTTTCGCTGCTGAAAGAGGTGGGTGATTTTGATATTTCGGTTGCGGCCTATCCGGAAGTCCATCCCGAAGCGAAAAGCGCCCAGGCCGATCTGATTAACCTGAAGCGAAAAATCGATGCAGGTGCCAACCGGGCTATTACCCAGTTTTTCTTCGACGTTGAAAGTTATCTGCGTTTCCGCGATCGCTGTGTCGCGACCGGCATTGACGTGGAAATTGTGCCGGGCATTCTGCCGGTCTCTAACTTTAAACAGCTGCAACGCTTTGCCACGCTGACCAATGTGCGTGTGCCGGGCTGGATGAGCGCGATGTTCGCCGGTCTGGATGATGATCCGGAAACGCGGAAAATGGTGGGAGCCAATATCGCGATGGATATGGTGAAAATCCTGTCACGCGAAGGGGTGAAGGATTTCCATTTCTACACGCTGAACCGTGCCGAAATGAGTTACGCCATTTGTCACACCCTGGGCGTGCGTCCTGCTGCTGCTGCGGCTTAACCGCTCTGCTTCAGCCAATAAAAAAGTCGGGAGAGTCCCGACTTTTTTTGTTTTTACTGCACCACCATTAACCGGTATTGCGCATGCCTGCCGCGACACCGGCAATGGTCACCATCAGCGCCTGCTCAACGCGGGCATCCGGTTCATCGCCATTCGCTTCCCGCGCGCGCGAACGATGCAGCAGTTCGGCCTGGAGTACGTTGAGCGGATCGGTATAGACGTTACGCAGTGCAATTGACTCGGCAATCCACGGCTGATCGGCCATCAGGTGTGAGTCATTGGCAATGGTCAGTACCGCTTTGATATCCGCATCAAGCTGATCGCGCAGCTGTTTGCCCAGCGGCCAGAGTGATTTCTCGACCAGACGCTGATCGTAATATTCCGCCAGCCACAGGTCCGCTTTTGAGAATACCATCTCCAGCATACCCAGACGGGTAGAGAAGAATGGCCAGTCGCGGCACATCGCTTCCAGCTGATCCTGATGACCGGCGGCCATCGCCTGTTGCAGGGCCGCACCGGCACCCAGCCACGCAGGCAGCATCAGACGGTTCTGCGTCCAGGCGAAAATCCATGGAATCGCACGCAGCGACTCTACGCCGCCGGTAGGTCGGCGCTTGGCGGGACGTGAGCCCAGCGGTAATTTACCCAGCTCCTGCTCCGGCGTCGCTGAGCGGAAATAGGGCACGAAGTCAGCATTTTCACGCACATAACCGCGATACATCGCACAGGAGTCGGCGGAGAGCTGATCCATAATGTCGCGCCATTCGCGTTTTGGCTCCGGCGGCGGCATCAGGTTCGCTTCCAGAATTGCGCCGGTGTAGAGCGACAGGCTGGCGATGGTGACGGCGGGTAAACCATATTTAAAGCGGATCATCTCGCCCTGTTCGGTCACGCGCAGACCGCCGCGCAGGCTGCCTGGTGGTTGCGACAGCAGCGCTGCATGGGCGGGTGCGCCGCCACGGCCAATGCTGCCGCCGCGTCCGTGGAACAGCGTCAGTGAAATCCCGGCCTTCTCACAGGTTTTAATCAGGGCATCCTGTGCCTGATATTGCGCCCAGCTGGCGGCCATCACACCGGCATCTTTCGCCGAGTCAGAATAGCCAATCATCACCATCTGTTTGCCCTGAATTAAGCCGCGATACCAGTCGATGCTCAGCAGCTGGCTCATCACGTCATTGGCGTTATTCAGGTCATCAAGCGTTTCAAACAGCGGTGCAACCGGCATGGCATAGCCGATGCCTGCTTCTTTCAGCAGCAGATGCACGGCCAGCACGTCAGAAGGGGTTTTCGCCATGGAAATAACATAGGCGGCGATAGAACCCTGTGGCGCTTCAGCCGCGACGCGACAGGTTTCCAGCACTTCACGCGTTTCATCGCTGGGTTCCCAGCTGCGAGGCAGCAGCGGACGCTTGGAGTTCAGTTCACGGATCAGGAAGGCCTGCTTGTCCGCTTCGGACCAGCTTTCATAATCGCCGAGGCCCAGATAGCGGGTCACTTCAGCAATCGCTTCGGTGTGACGGGTACTCTCCTGACGCAGATCGATACGCACCAGCGGCACGCCGAAACATTTCACGCGGCGCAGCGTATCAAGCAACTGACCGTTGGCGATAATGCCCATGCCGCACTTTTGCAGTGACTGATAGATGGTAAAAAGCGGATCCCACAGCTGATCGTTGGAGACCAGCAGATCGGCCGGGCGCGGCAGACGTTCACCTTTCAGGCGGCGTTCCAGGAATGACTGGGTAGTCATTAACTGGCTGCGCAGGCGTTTCAGGATCATACGATAAGGTTCAAGTGCTTCCGGATCGCCGCTGAGTTCCCGGATCTCTTCAGTGCACTCTGACATCGACAACTCAGAGATCAGTACGCCGATATCGCGCAGGAACAGGTCAGTGGCTTTCCAGCGACTCAGCTGCATAACGTGGCGGGTAATCGCCGCCGTAACGTTAGGGTTACCGTCGCGGTCGCCACCCATCCATGAGGTGAACTGAACCGGCACGAAATCGACCGGCAGCTTAATGCCGAACGCCTCTTCTACCTGCTCGTTCAGCTCACGCAGGAAAGCGGGTACGCCTTCCCACAGGCTGTTTTCCACCACGGCAAAGCCCCATTTGGCTTCGTCGATAGGGGTCGGACGATATTTGCGGATCTCATCGGTGTGCCACGCCTGTGCCACCAGCTGACGCAGACGGCGCATAATCTGGTTGCGTTCGTAGTCGGAGACGTCGCTGTGATCGAGCTGTTTCAGGCAGCTGTTAACTTCGACCAGCTTGTGAATCAGCGTACGGCGGGTGATTTCAGTCGGGTGAGCCGTCAGCACCAGTTCCAGCGACAGCGACTCAATGGCCGCAAGGATGTCGCTTTCGCTGATATCTTTCTGCTGCTTCAGGGTATCAAAGGTCTTTTTCAGCAGTTCGGGATGGTTCTCACCCTCGCCACTTTGCGAGATGGTCTGATACTGCTCAGCCACGTTGGTGAGGTTCAGAAACTGGCTAAAAGCGCGTGCAACCGGCAGAAGCTCCTCATTGGAGAGGTTCTGCAGCGTATTGAGCAGTTCTTTACGATGAGTGTCATTTCCTGCACGGGATGACTTGGAGAGCTTACGGATGGTTTCCACCTGGTCGAGGATGTTCTCTCCCAGTGCATCCTTAATCGTATCCCCGAGCAGTTTGCCGAGCATACTGACATTACTTCGCATTGCGGAATATTGTTCGTTCATTTGACCCTGACACCCTTATCGTCTTGAAAAACTTCTACACCCGACCTTTCAGGCAGCAGAAAAATCAGCAACGCCATGTTCCCCCTAATCTACAGGGAACCGGCTCCGTTGCCGCCTGTCCACATTCTGAAACGCTCTGGATAATCACCCGGTGGGCATAACATCGTCTTTTATCTAGCCACGTAATGTTGCGTTCGTCAAATGCGTTAAAGTGCGCTAAAGGTGTGGCTAAATAACGGAAATTCGTAGAATTTATCGGGAACAAAGCGGGATAAGTTATTCTTATTGCTAAATCCCGCAGAATGAAGGGGCATTTTACTGTTAATGCAGTGAAATGCCCCATTTGCTGTTAATCAGTGGCAAAAATGCTGCACAACCTGAGTGATAAGCGCCCTTGTCGGCTTAATAAATGCAGTATCAATAAATTCGTCTGGCTGATGTGCCTGCTCAATCGACCCCGGGCCCAGTACCAGCGTTGGGCAGAGCTGCTGAATAAAAGGCGCTTCGGTGCAGTAGTTCACCACCTCAGTGGGTATACCCAGCAATTTCTCGACCACACTGACCAGTTCATGATCTGCCGGACACTCGTAGCCAGGAATCGGCGGATGCAACTCGGCAACCGTGACACGGCCCGGCCAGCGCGCACTGACCGGTGCCAGCGCCTCGTTCAGTAGCCCATCGAGATCGTTCAGCGACAGACCCGGCAGCGGACGGATATCCATATGCAGTTCACAGCAGGCACAGATACGGTTAGCGGCGTCACCGCCATGAATATGGCCAAAATTCATGGTGGGATAGGGAATGGCAAAGCCGTCATGGTGATAACGCTCCTGCAGCGTATTGCGCAGTTGCTTCAGATGGGTGATCGACTCATGCATCAGTTCAATGGCGTTAACGCCACGCGCGGGATCGCTGGAGTGGCCCGATTTTCCCTCGATACGGATCACATTCGACAGGTGACCTTTGTGCGCACGTACCGGTTTAAGTGAGGTTGGTTCACCGATGATGGCGCAGTCGGGACGCAGCTGCGTCGATTCAGAAAAATATTTGGCGCCAGCCATGGTGGTCTCTTCATCGGCCGTAGCGAGGATATAGAGCGGCTTGCTCAGCGTGCTGACATCCACATCGCGCAGCGTATCGAGAATAAAGGCGAAGAAGCCTTTCATGTCTGCCGTGCCCAGGCCATAGAGCTTGTTGTCGTGCTCGGTCAGGGTAAAGGGATCGCGTGTCCAGCGGCCATCGTCAAAAGGAACGGTATCGGTATGACCTGCTAGCAGCAGGCCGCCCGCACCGCTTCCGGTACGCGCCAGCATATTAAATTTATTGCGGGTGCCGGGCACCGGCTGCACTTCAACGCTGAAGCCGAGGTCGCGGAACCAGCCGGCCAGCAAATTGATTAAAGTTTCATTACTCTGATCCAGTGCGGCATCGGTTGCGCTAATCGACGGTGTGGCGATTAACTGGCGGTACAGTTCAATAAAAGGCGGTAATTTTGTCTTCACTGTTGGCGGTCCTTGGGTTAGGATGTATCCATATTCATGCAGTAATAGTGAATAAAAATACATTAACGTCCTCTGCAAGGGAACCTTAAATCACTGCAGATGACAGGGCGGGTAACGGGGCAAGGCCGCGACCCGGAACGTGCGACTGTAAAAAGGGTTACAGCCTGATGTTGAATACGCTGATCGTTGGTGCCAGTGGTTATGCTGGTGTTGAGCTTGCCACCTTCCTGAATCGCCATCCACATATCAACATAACCGCTTTGGCGGTTTCGGCGCAAAGCCCTGATGCCGGCAAGCGCCTCTCCGATCTCCATCCGCAGCTGAAAGGTGTGGTGGATTTGCCGCTGCAGCCGCTGAGCAGCGCGGCCGAGTGGGCAGACAAGGTGGATGTGGTGTTCCTGGCGACGGCCCACGAAGTCAGCCACGATCTGGCGCCGGAATTTCTCAAGGCTGGTTGTGTGGTGTTCGACCTGTCGGGTGCGTTCCGCGTGAATGACGCTGATTTTTATACCCGCTTTTATGGCTTCACCCATCAGCATGGAGACTGGCTGGACAAAGCCGTTTACGGCCTTGCCGAATATCAGCATGAGAAAATCCAGCAGGCGCAGCTGGTGGCTGTGCCAGGTTGCTATCCGACCGCTGCGCAGCTGGCGCTGAAGCCCCTGGTGGATGCCGGACTGTTAAACGAGGCGCAGTGGCCGGTAATCAACGCCACCAGCGGCGTGAGCGGTGCTGGACGTAAAGCCAATGTCGGCACCAGCTTCTGCGAAGTGAGCCTGCAGCCTTATGGTCTGTTCAATCATCGTCATCACCCGGAAATCGTCGCACACCTCGGTACGCCGGTGATCTTCACTCCGCATCTGGGTAACTTCCCGCGCGGTATCCTGGCGACGATTACCTGCCGTCTGAAAGCAGGTGTCAGCCGTGAAGATATCGCCGCCGTTTTTCATCGCGCCTATGACAACAAGCCACTGGTGCGGTTCTACGAGCAGGGCGTACCGGCGCTGAAAGCCGTTGTAGGTCTGCCTTACTGCGATATCGGTTTTGAAGTGCAGGGCGAGCATCTGATTGTCGTGGCAGCCGAAGATAATCTGCTGAAAGGCGCGGCATCGCAGGCGGTACAGTGCCTGAACATCCGGTTCGGCTTCCCTGAAACGCAGTCACTGATTTAACGGACAAATATACCATGACCAATCCATTGATTATCAAGCTGGGCGGTGTGTTGTTAGACAGCGAAGAAGCGCTGGCCCGCCTGTTTGAAGCGCTGCTGACCTACCGCAGCGCCCATCAGCGTCCGCTGATTATTGTCCACGGCGGCGGTTGCCTGGTGGATGAACTGATGAAAAAGCTGGCGCTGCCGGTGAAGAAGAAAAATGGCCTGCGTGTCACGCCAGCCGATCAGATCGACATTATTACCGGTGCGCTGGCGGGTACCGCGAATAAAACGCTGCTGGCCTGGGCAAAAAAATCGGGCATCAACGCGGTAGGCCTCTGCCTGGGCGATGCGGGCATCGTGAATGTCACACCGTTTGATGAAGAACTCGGCCACGTTGGCCACGCAATGCCGGGCGATCCGGCATTACTGAACACCCTGCTGGCGGCCGGTTATATGCCGGTGGTGAGCTCAATTGGTATAACTGACAGCGGCGACCTGATGAACGTCAACGCTGACCAGGCGGCGACCGCACTGGCCTCGACGCTGGGCGCTGATCTGGTCCTGTTGTCAGACGTCAGTGGTATTCTCGACGGCAAAGGTCAGCGCATCGAAGAGATGACCGCCGACAAAGCTGAGCAGCTGATTACCCAGGGCATTATTACCGACGGCATGATTGTGAAAGTGCACGCTGCGCTTGATGCAGCGCGTACCCTGGGCCGCCCGGTGGATATTGCCAGCTGGCGTCACGCTGAGCGGCTGCCTGACCTGTTTAACGGCGTGTCGATTGGCACCCGGATTCTCGCTTAACGACTCTGATTCAAGGATTACGAAATGCAAACGCAAAACATCAAAAAAATCGTTCTGGCTTACTCCGGTGGTCTTGATACTTCGGCCATCATTCCATGGCTGAAAGAGAACTACGGCGGCTGTGAAGTCGTCGCTTTTGTCGCAGATATCGGTCAGGAGCGCGGCGATCTGGAAGGTGTAGAGAAGAAAGCCCTGCAGTCCGGCGCATCTGAATGCCACGTGGTTGACCTGCGTGAAGAGTTCATCAGCGACTATGTCTATCCGGTGCTGCAGACTGGCGCCCTCTATGAAGGCACTTATCTGCTGGGCACTTCAATGGCGCGTCCTATCATCGCTAAAGCACAGGTTGAGCTGGCGCTGAAAGTGGGTGCGGATGCGCTGTGTCACGGCGCTACCGGTAAAGGGAATGACCAGGTGCGTTTCGAAACCACCTACACCGCGCTGGCACCGCAGCTGAAAGTGGTGGCTCCGTGGCGTGAATGGAACCTGCGTTCACGTGAAGCGCTGCTGGACTACCTGAAAGAGCGCAACATTCCGACCACCGCGTCACTGGAGAAAATCTACAGCCGCGACGAAAACGCCTGGCACATCTCCACCGAAGGTGGCGTGCTGGAAAGCCCGGCCAATGCACCGAATAAAGATTGCTGGGTCTGGACTGTCGATCCGCTTGAAGCGCCTGACCAGCCTGAAGAAGTGACTGTAACCGTTGAAAAAGGTCGGGTCGTGGCGGTTAACGGCGAAAAACTGAGTCCGTTCCAGTGCCTGGAAAAACTTAACGTGCTGGGCGCAAAACATGGCGTCGGCCGTATTGATATCGTTGAAAACCGTCTGGTAGGGATTAAATCCCGCGGCTGCTACGAAACCCCTGGCGGCACCATCATGGTCAATGCGCTGCGTGCGGTTGAGCAGCTGGTGCTGGATCGCGATAGCTTCAAATGGCGTGAGCAGCTCGGCCACGAGATGTCCTATGTGGTTTATGACGGCCGCTGGTTCGCCCCGCTGCGTAAGTCGATTCAGGCCGCTGCCGAATCGCTGGCGGAAGAGGTTAACGGTGAAGTGGTGCTGCAGCTCTACAAAGGCCAGGCGACAGCCACCCAGAAGCGTTCCGCGAACAGCCTCTACTCGGAAGAGTTCGCCACCTTCGGTGAAGATGAAGTGTACGATCACCGTCATGCGGGCGGCTTTATCCGTCTGTTCTCGCTCTCTTCGCGTATCCGCGCCCTGAACGAGCAGAAGAAGTAATTTTCAGGCGAGGTGCGCCTCGCCTCACAGTTTCATTTCAGGGGCGGCATTTATGCCGCCCCTTGTTTAACGATTCAGAGGAGTTTTCACATGGCACTTTGGGGTGGACGGTTTACTCAGGCAGCGGATCAACGTTTTAAACAGTTCAATGACTCGCTGCGCTTCGATTACCGCCTGGCAGAGCAGGACATCATTGGCTCTGTTGCCTGGTCCAAAGCGCTGGTGACGGTAAATGTCCTGACTCAGGATGAGCAGCAGCAGCTGGAAGCGGCCCTGAATACGTTACTGGATGAAGTCCGTGAGGATCCTGAGCAGATTCTGCAGAGTGACGCCGAAGATATCCACAGCTGGGTTGAAGGCCAGCTGATCGACAAGGTGGGCGCGCTGGGCAAAAAACTGCACACCGGACGTAGCCGTAACGATCAGGTCGCGACCGATCTTAAGCTGTGGTGCAAGGTGCAGATTGAGGCGCTGCTGGGTGCCACCCGAGATCTGCAGCAGGCGCTGGTGGTCACCGCTGAAGCCAATCAGGATGCGGTGATGCCGGGCTACACGCATCTGCAGCGTGCGCAGCCGGTGACGTTTGCGCACTGGTGCCTGGCCTACGTTGAAATGCTGGCGCGTGACGAGAGCCGTCTGCAGGATACGCTGAAGCGGCTCGATGTCAGCCCGCTGGGCTGTGGCGCACTGGCCGGTACCGCGTATGAGATCGATCGTCAGCAGCTGGCAGGCTGGCTGGGCTTTGCTTCTGCCACGCGCAACAGTCTGGATACCGTATCAGACCGCGATCACGTGCTGGAGCTGCTTTCTGACGCTGCCATCGGCATGGTGCATCTGTCGCGCTTCGCCGAAGATATGATCTTCTTCAACACGGGTGAAGCGGGCTTTATCGAACTGTCAGATAAAGTGACCTCCGGCTCATCGCTGATGCCGCAGAAGAAAAATCCGGATGCGCTGGAGCTGATTCGCGGCAAGTGTGGCCGGGTGCAGGGCGCGCTGACCGGCATGATGATGACGCTGAAAGGTCTGCCGCTGGCCTACAACAAAGATATGCAGGAAGACAAAGAGGGGCTGTTTGACGCGCTCGACACCTGGCTCGACTGTCTGCATATGTCAGTTCTGGTGCTGGATGGCCTGCAGGTTAAACGCCCGCGCTGCCAGGAAGCGGCTGAACAGGGTTACGCAAACTCCACTGAACTGGCTGACTATCTGGTCGCCAAAGGCGTGCCGTTCCGTGAAGCACACCATATCGTCGGGGAAGTAGTGGTTGCCGCCATCGGGCAGGGCGTGGCGCTGGAAGCGCTGTCGCTGGCACAGCTGCAGCAGTTCAGTGCGGTGATTGGCGAGGATGTCTATCCCATTCTGGCGCTGCAATCCTGTCTGGATAAGCGTAATGCGCAGGGCGGCGTCTCGCCACAGCAGGTTGCGCGTGCCATCGGTTACGCAAAGCAGCGTCTGGCGTAATTAACAGGTAAAAAAAAGCGGGCACATTAAATGCCCGCCAACCTCTAGCTTCAGAATTACTCATTTTTATAGGCACATCATCAAAGCGCCTGCTCTCCCGGCCGACGCTCAGATTCTCTTACGCTGACAGCAGATATTGCTGCAGATCCTCACTGCCGCCAATGTGACGACCTCCCATGAAGATCTGCGGTACCGTCGCCCGGCCTGAAACGGCGCGCAGACTCACGGTTGTTGCATCCTGTCCCAGCACGATCTCTTCGTACTGAATACCATGATCCATCAGCATCTGTTTTGCCTGGGTGCAGAAGGTGCAGCCAGGTTTAGTGAAGATTGAGACCGACTCCTGAGCTTTACACTCGGGCGCCAGATAGCGCAGCATGGTGTCGGCATCAGAGACCTCAAATGGGTCGCCCGGCTTGTTGGGCTCAACAAACATTTTCTCTACCACGCCGTTACGCACCAGCATCGAGTAGCGCCATGAACGTGGGCCAAAGCCGAGATCGGCTTTCTCAACCAGCATCTCCATGCCGCGGGTAAACTCGCCGTTGCCATCAGGGATAAAGGTAATGTTGTCTGCGCGCTGTTCTGCTTTCCAGGCGTTCATCACAAACGTGTCATTCACCGAGACGCACAGAATGCTGTCCACACCCTGCTGGGCAAACAGACCCGCTAATTCGTTGTAACGCGGCAGATGGCTGGAGGAGCAGGTCGGTGTGAATGCGCCCGGCAGTGAAAAAACGATGACCGTTTTGTCTTTAAACAGCGCTTCAGTGGTGACATCGACCCAGCGATCGCCCTGACGTGTGTGAAAAGTCACTGACGGAATAGCTTTACCTTCCTGACTTGCAAACATTTTTTTCTCCTGACATACCGCGTTCCATTTGATGTGCGCATTATTCCCAACCACCCTTGATAGGGCCAATCGTTCATTGCTATTCTATCTATCGCCACGGTCTATCGTGGCTTGGAGGGTAATAATGAATATTCGTGATCTTGAATATCTGGTTTCGCTTGCTGAACACCGTCATTTCCGCCGTGCCGCGGATGCGTGTCATGTCAGTCAGCCGACGTTAAGCGGGCAGATCCGTAAGCTGGAAGATGAGCTGGGTGTGATGCTGCTGGAGCGCACCAGCCGTAAAGTGCTGTTCACCCAGGCAGGTTTGCTGCTGGTGGATCAGGCGCGTACGGTGCTGCGTGAAGTGAAAGTGCTGAAAGAGATGGCCAGTCAGCAAGGGGAAGCGATGTCAGGTCCGCTGCATATCGGCCTCATCCCGACTACCGCGCCCTACTTATTGCCACAGATTATCCCGACGCTGCACCAGACATTCCCGAAACTGGAGATGTATCTGCACGAAGCGCAGACGCAGCAACTGCTGGCACAGCTCGATAGCGGCAAGCTGGACTGCGCGATTATCGCGCTGGTCAAAGAGAGCCAGGCCTTTATCGAAGTGCCGTTGTTTGATGAGCCGATGAAGCTGGCAGTCTATGCCGATCATCCCTGGTGCGATCGCGACCGGGTACCTATGTCCGATCTGGCAGGCGAGAAATTGCTGATGCTGGAAGATGGGCACTGTCTGCGTGACCAGGCGATGGGGTTCTGCTTTGAGGCGGGTGCCGATGAAGATACCCATTTCCGCGCGACCAGTCTTGAGACGCTGCGCAATATGGTGGCGGCAGGCAGCGGGATTACGTTGCTACCGGCGCTGGCAGTCCCACCGGAGCGTATCCGCGATGGCGTCTGCTATCTCACCTGCTACAAACCGGTGCCACAGCGTACAATTGCGCTGGTCTATCGTCCGGGTTCACCTCTGCGCAGCCGTTATGAACAGCTGGCAGAGGCGATTAAAACCCACATGCAGCACTATTTCGACGCTGCGTTAAAACAGGCGGTTTAAGCCGTTTAACGCTGCAACGCGATAGGCTTCGGCCATGGTCGGATAGTTAAAGGTGGTATTCACGAAGTACTCAATCGTGTTGCCACCGTTTTTCTGCTCCATGATCGCCTGACCGATGTGAATAATCTCGGCGGCACGTTCACCAAAGCAGTGAATTCCCAGAATCTCTTTGGTTTCCCGATGGAACAGAATCTTCAGGCTGCCAACGTTCATGCCAACGATCTGCGCTCGCGCCAGATGTTTGAACTGCGCGCGGCCCACTTCGTAAGGCACCTTCATTGCCGTCAGCTGCTGCTCGGTTTTACCCACGGAGCTGATTTCCGGAATGGTGTAAATCCCGGTTGGGATATCTTCAATCAGGTGCGCTGACGCTTCCCCTTTGATAATCGCCTGAGCGGCAATACGGCCCTGATCGTAGGCGGCTGAGGCCAGGCTTGGATAGCCAATCACGTCTCCGACGGCATAAATGTGCGGCTGAGCCGTCTGATACATGCTGTTCACTTTCAGCAGGCCACGACCATCCGCTTCCAGGCCCACATTTTCCAGCGACAGCGAATCGGTGTTGCCGGTACGGCCGTTGGCGTAAAGCAGACAGTCGGCTTTCACTTTCTTACCCGACTTCAGATGCATGATGACGCCATCTTCCACACCTTCGATCTTCTCAAACTCTTCGTTGTGACGAATCACCACGCCGCTGTTCCAGAAGTGGTAAGAGAGAGAGTCAGACATCTCCTGATCAAGAAACGCCAGCAGGCGATCGCGGGTGTTAATCAGGTCAACTTTGACGTTCAGACCACGGAAAATCGACGCATATTCACAGCCAATCACGCCCGCGCCATAAATAATGACGTGGCCTGGTTCGTGGTGCAGATTGAGAATAGAGTCGGAGTCATAAACGCGTGGATGGGTAAAGTCGACATTGTCAGGATGGTAAGGTCGTGAACCACAGGCGATAACAAACTTCTCTGCCGTCAGCGTCTCACGCGTGCCATCCGGTTGCTCAATCTCAATGGTGTTGGCATCAACAAAATGCGCATCGCCCTGATAAAGTTCACAACGGTTACGCTCGTAGAAGCCCTGACGCATGGCTGTCTGCTGGCTGATCACGTTTTCAGTGTGATTGAGAATGTCGGCAAAAGAGGAGCGAAGCAGTCGGGTATGATCGCTGTAGAGCGGATTTTGGTTGAATTCAATAATGCGACTGACGGCGTGGCGAAGGGCTTTAGAAGGGATGGTGCCCCAGTGCGTACAACCGCCGCCGATGTTGTGGTAGCGTTCGATCACGGCGATGCGCGCTCCCTGTTTTACCAGCCCCATCGCCGCCCCTTCACCGCCGGGCCCTGAGCCAATCACAATGGCATCGTAATCGTAAGACTTTTGCATACCGATACGTCCTATTATTTATACATTTTTACAACGAGATTCTAACATCTCGTCGCGCACTTCTGAATTCTATCAGCGATTTTCATCACATTTTGACAAAGAGTGAGGTTCACAGGCGGTGACAAAGATTGCCAATCTGTACGCTGAAAATTTTGTTATAGTGCCTGCTTAACACCGCTAAAGGCAGAGAGAATGGGCGTCAGAGCGCAACAAAAAGAACGTACACGACGTACACTGATTGAAGCCGCCTTCAGTCAGCTCAGCGCCGAGCGCAGTTTTGCCAGTCTGAGTTTGCGGGAGGTTGCCCGTGAAGCAGGGATTGCACCTACCTCCTTTTATCGTCATTTCAAGGATGTTGATGAGCTTGGCCTGACGATGGTAGATGAAAGCGGGCTGATGTTGCGACAGCTGATGCGCCAGGCGCGCCAGCGTATTGCCAAAGGCGGCAGCATCATTAAAACGTCGGTGTCGACCTTTATGGAGTTTATCGGCAACAATCCCAACGCTTTCCGCCTGTTACTGCGTGAACGTTCCGGCACCTCTGCCGCTTTTCGTGCCGCCGTGGCGCGTGAAATTCAGCACTTTATCGCTGAACTGGCCGATTATCTTGAGGTCGAAAATCGCATGCCGCGCAGTTTTACCGAAGCGCAGGCTGAAGCGATGGTGACCATTGTTTTCAGCGCCGGTGCAGAAGCACTGGATGTTGATGCTGAGCAGCGACGTAAGCTTGAGGATCGGCTGGTGTTACAGCTGCGTATGATCGCCAAAGGCGCTTATTACTGGTACCGCCGGGAGCAAGAGCGACTGGCGGCCACCCTGGAAAAACCCGAAGAGCAATGAGTAAGGATCAGTCCATGACCCACCCAGGTACTCGCGATAAAAGCACACTGGTACTGGCTTTTATTACCGGCTTAGCAATTAACGGCTCGTTTTCTGTGCTGTTCAGCGCCTTTGTTCCATTTTCGATTTTTCCGCTGATTGCGCTGGGTCTGGCGGCCTGGTGTCTGCATCAGCGTTACCTCAACACCAATATGCCGGACGGCATGCCAGGACTGGCAGCGGCGTTTTTCCTGCTGGGGATTCTGGTTTATAGCGCGCTGGTGCGGGCAGAATACCCGGATATTGGCTCCAACTTCGTTCCCACCGTTCTGATGGTAGCGCTGGTGTTCTGGATTGCGACGCGTTTTAAGCGCAAGCGTAATCAGTAGTGATAAAAAAAACGGGAACCTCAGGGTTCCCGTTTTTGTTTACGCTTTACGTGTCAGCAGGACACCGCATTCCATATGGTGGGTATAGGGGAACTGATCAAACAGCGCCAGCCGCGTCACATCGTGCGTTTCCGCCAGCGTCTGCAGATTGTCGCTGAGGGTCTGCGGATTGCAGGAGATATAAAGGATGCGCGGATACGCCTGCACCATTTTCACCGTCTCTTCATCCAGTCCGCTGCGCGGCGGATCGACAAAAATCGTCTCGCATTCGTAGCTGGTCAGGTCAATTCCTTCCAGACGATTAAAGCTGCGCACGCCATTCATCGCCTGGGTAAACTCTTCCGCCGCCATACGAATGATCTGCACGTTATCAATCTGGTTCACGGCAATATTGTATTGTGCTGACGCAACAGAGGGCTTGGCGATCTCAGTCGCCAGAACGCGGCGGAAATTGCGTGCCAGCGCCAGCGAGAAGTTGCCATTACCGCAGTAGAGTTCCAGCAGGTCGCCCTGTGAATCCTGCGTCACATCCAGCGCCCACTCCAGCATCTGAATATTCATCGCCGCATTAGGCTGGGTAAAACTGTTTTCGACCTGACGATAGATAATCTCGCGACCCGCTACCGGCAGACACTCATCAACGTAGTCGCGATCCAGACAGATTTTGGTTTTGGTGGCGCGACCAATCAACTGCACATCCAGCCCTTCCGCGCGAAGCTGGTCACGCAGCGCCACGGCTGCCTGCTGCCACTCATCATCCAGTTTGCGGTGATAGAGCAGCGAAATCACAATCTGATTGCTCAGGGTCGACAGATAGTCGATCTGGAACAGTTTATGACGCAGGGTACGGTTATCACGGATCGCGGCGATCATCTTTGGCATCAGCTGATTGATCAGCATGCTGGCCGCCGGGAACTGATCAACACGGATCCGCTCGCGTGTCTGCTGATCAAAGATGATGTGATAGATATCATCGCCGTCGTGCCACAGGCGGAATTCGGCGCGCATCCGATAGTGGCTGACCGGTGAACGGAACACCTCCACGTCGGGCGCAGCAAACGGTGTCATCATCGTTTCTAAACGACTGACTTTTTCCGCCAGCTGTGCGTCATAGTCTTCAATGGGGAGATGTTCGGGTGTCATGAGCAATCCTGATTAATAGCTTACCAGCGGGCGATTGTAGGCATTCACTTGCTGATGTCCAGTCCCGCAGCGAGAAGATGTTTGGCAGTCTGGACTTCCGTATCTCCACTCCGTAGACTGCAGACGCCGGCCTCAAGCCCGAGTTAATAGGGAATCCAGTGTGAATCTGGAGCTGACGCGCAGCGGTAAGGAATGTCGTGATGAGTGCAATTGCAGACACTGTCCTGTGGGATGGGAAGTCATCATCACTTATGGTTCCCAGCCCGAAGACCTGCCGGTGTAACGTCGCTACTCGTACAATCATCGCGTGCTATTGATTGTCGGCCTGCGGCATCCTGCTTCGTCTTATGGATGCGATAAAAATGACAAAAAAAACTGCTTCGCTGTTCGCTCTGAGCGCAACGGCGATTTCTCTCTGGGCGCAATACGGTTTTGCTCAGGGGAATGATGATACGCAAATAGTCACCGCCAACCGTTTTGCTGAACCTGTTTCAGGTGTGCTGGCACCCACCACCGTTGTCACACGTGATGAGATTGATCGCTGGCAGGCCAAAAGCCTGACGGATGTGATGCGCCGCCTGCCGGGTGTCGATGTTGCGCAAAGTGGCGGGTTAGGGCAGCAGAGTTCGCTGTTTATTCGGGGCACCGAATCGAGACATGTACTGATCCTGATTGATGGTATCCGGCTTAATCAGGCGGGCATCACTGGTTCGTCTGACCTCAGCCAGATCCCGCTGTCACTGGTGCAGCGCATCGAATATATTCGCGGCGCGCGTTCTGCAGTCTACGGTTCCGATGCGATTGGCGGCGTGGTGAATATCATTACGGGCCGATCGCAACCGGGCACCACGCTGACGGCGGGTGTCGGGTCCAACGGCTATCAATCCTACGACGGCTCAACCCAGCAGATGCTGGGCGATGCGACAAAGCTCACCCTGGCAGGCAACTACACCTATACCAAAGGGTATGACGTGGTGGCGGGTTATCCCAATGACTTTAGCCCGGCGCAGCACGATCGCGACGGCTTCATGAGCAAAACCCTGTATGGCAACCTTGAGCATCAGTTCAGCGATGAGCTCAGTGGTTTTGTGCGCGGCTACGGGTTTGATAACCGCACCGCCTACGACGGTTCATACACCTACGATAATAATTTCAATATTATCGGGCTGGCGGATACCCGCCAGCTCTACAGCCAGACCTGGGACACCGGGTTACGCTTCAATCGTGACTTCTACTCTACCCAGCTCATCGCCAGTTATGGCCATACCAAAGACATCAACTACGATCCGCGCAATGGTCGCTACGGTGCCGCGTCCACCTTTGATGATGTCACCCAGTACAATCTGCAGTGGGGCAACACCGTGCAGGTGGGGCAAGGGGCGATCAGCGCGGGTGTCGACTGGCAGAAAGAGACGACCGAGCCGGGCACGAACACTTTGTCAGATAGTTATGAGCAGCGTAATACCGGTCTCTACCTGACCGGCCAGCAGCAGTTTGGCAGCGTCACCCTTGAAGGTGCGGTACGCGGTGACGACAACAATCAGTTTGGCTGGCATAACACCTGGCAGACGGCGGCCTCATGGGAGTTTATCTCCGGCTACCGCGCGTTCGCCTCTTATGGCACCGCTTTTAAAGCACCTAATCTGTCGCAGGTTTACAGCCCGGTTTATGGCAATCGCGACCTCGATCCTGAAAAAAGTAAGCAGTGGGAAGGCGGCTTTGAAGGGCTGAGCGGACCGGTGAACTGGCGTATTTCGGGCTATCGCAACGACATCGATAATCTGATTGATAGTGATCCGGCGACTTTCCGTTACTACAACATTAAGCAGGCCCGCATTAAAGGCGTTGAAGCGACCGCAGGATTCGACACCGGGCCGCTGGCGCATCAGCTCTCTTATGATTATGTCGACGCACGGGATGGCAGCACCGATCAGCCGCTCGTACGCCGGGCTAAGCAGCAGGTGAAATATCAGCTCGACTGGACGCTGTATGAGTTTGACTGGTCAGTCACCTACCATTATCTGGGTGACCGTTATGATACGGACTTTAACAGCTCTCCCAGCCGTCGCGTGAAGTTAGGTGGCGTCAGCCTGTGGGATCTCGCCGTCTCATATCCTGTCACTTCACAACTCACGGTTCGTGGTAGAATTGCCAACCTGTTCGATAAAGATTACGAGACAGTGTATGGCTATCAGACACCAGGACGAGAGTATTACCTCAGCGGCAGCTATAACTTCTGATTTGCGTCCCACCGTGCTGGTGTTTGATTCCGGCGTCGGTGGGCTTTCTGTCTATGATGAGGTCCGTCAGCTGTTGCCGGATCTCCATTATCTCTACGCCTTCGATAACGCTGGCTTCCCTTACGGTGAGAAAAGCGAGACCTTCATTGTGGATCGGGTGGTCGCTATCGTTGAGGCCATTACCCGCAGCTATCCTCTCTCGTTAGTCATCATCGCCTGTAATACGGCCAGTACCGTTTCATTGCCCGCTTTACGTGAACGTTTTGCCTTTCCTGTCGTGGGGGTGGTTCCGGCGATTAAACCGGCCGCGCGCCTGACGCGAAATGGCGTAGTGGGCTTGCTGGCGACGCGTGCCACGGTGCGCCGTCCTTATACCCATGAGCTGGTGTCGCAGTTTGCCGGTTCCTGCAAGATAGAGATGCTGGGATCAGCGGAGCTGGTTGAACTGGCAGAAGCGAAGCTCCATGGTGCGGAAGTTGCTCTGGATGAGGTGCGCCGTATTGTTCAGCCGTGGCTGCGGATGGCGGAACCACCGGACACGGTCGTTTTAGGCTGTACGCACTTTCCTTTACTGCGCGAAGAGTTGCAGCAGGTGTTACCGGAAGGGACGCGTCTGATTGATTCCGGTGCGGCAATTGCACGACGTACAGCCTGGCTGCTGGAGCATGAAGCACCTGAAGTGCATTCATCGCAGCAGAACGTTGCATTTTGTACGGAGCTGGATGGCGAAGCGGTACAATTATCACCCGTTTTACGGCGTTATGGCTTCCCGTTGCTGGAAAAACTGGCGCTTTAGCGGCTTTTAGCTGAAAAAATCAGCACTCGGAATTTTATTTGAAATTAGCACTTGTCACCCTCCGAGAACTCCCTATAATGCGCCTCCACTGACACGGCACAACGGCTTACGAAGCGCCGGGTTGAGTAGGTTCGAAATCATACGAACCAGTGAGTTAAGCGAAAATAAATGCTTGACTGACAATGCGGAAAGCGTAATATACGCAGCCCGCGCCGCAGTAAATCGCGGCATGCTCTTTAACAATTTATCAGACAATCTGTGTGGGCACTCGCAGGATTGATATCAGCGTCTCCGGACGTAAAAAATATCAAGCCTCACGAGTGAACACATAATGAAATTCATTATGACGTTTTACAGATGAGCACCGCTTAACTTGTTTAAGCAAATCAAACTTAAATTGAAGAGTTTGATCATGGCTCAGATTGAACGCTGGCGGCAGGCCTAACACATGCAAGTCGGACGGTAGCACAGAGAGCTTGCTCTCGGGTGACGAGTGGCGGACGGGTGAGTAATGTCTGGGGATCTGCCCGGTAGAGGGGGATAACCACTGGAAACGGTGGCTAATACCGCATAACGTCGCAAGACCAAAGAGGGGGACCTTCGGGCCTCTCACTATCGGATGAACCCAGATGGGATTAGCTAGTAGGCGGGGTAATGGCCCACCTAGGCGACGATCCCTAGCTGGTCTGAGAGGATGACCAGCCACACTGGAACTGAGACACGGTCCAGACTCCTACGGGAGGCAGCAGTGGGGAATATTGCACAATGGGCGCAAGCCTGATGCAGCCATGCCGCGTGTATGAAGAAGGCCTTCGGGTTGTAAAGTACTTTCAGCGGGGAGGAAGGCGATGGGGTTAATAACCTTATCGATTGACGTTACCCGCAGAAGAAGCACCGGCTAACTCCGTGCCAGCAGCCGCGGTAATACGGAGGGTGCAAGCGTTAATCGGAATTACTGGGCGTAAAGCGCACGCAGGCGGTCTGTTAAGTCAGATGTGAAATCCCCGGGCTTAACCTGGGAACTGCATTTGAAACTGGCAGGCTTGAGTCTTGTAGAGGGGGGTAGAATTCCAGGTGTAGCGGTGAAATGCGTAGAGATCTGGAGGAATACCGGTGGCGAAGGCGGCCCCCTGGACAAAGACTGACGCTCAGGTGCGAAAGCGTGGGGAGCAAACAGGATTAGATACCCTGGTAGTCCACGCCGTAAA
The DNA here is from genome assembly GCF_057812235.1 of Pantoea sp. ABR1s. Taxonomy (NCBI): domain Bacteria; kingdom Pseudomonadati; phylum Pseudomonadota; class Gammaproteobacteria; order Enterobacterales; family Erwiniaceae; genus Pantoea; species Pantoea sp. ABR1s. Next base: position 205,773 of record NZ_CM173823.1, read on the forward strand.
CGATGTCGACTTGGAGGTTGTTCCCTTGAGGAGTGGCTTCCGGAGCTAACGCGTTAAGTCGACCGCCTGGGGAGTACGGCCGCAAGGTTAAAACTCAAATGAATTGACGGGGGCCCGCACAAGCGGTGGAGCATGTGGTTTAATTCGATGCAACGCGAAGAACCTTACCTACTCTTGACATCCACGGAATTTGGCAGAGATGCCTTAGTGCCTTCGGGAACCGTGAGACAGGTGCTGCATGGCTGTCGTCAGCTCGTGTTGTGAAATGTTGGGTTAAGTCCCGCAACGAGCGCAACCCTTATCCTTTGTTGCCAGCGATTCGGTCGGGAACTCAAAGGAGACTGCCGGTGATAAACCGGAGGAAGGTGGGGATGACGTCAAGTCATCATGGCCCTTACGAGTAGGGCTACACACGTGCTACAATGGCGCATACAAAGAGAAGCGACCTCGCGAGAGCAAGCGGACCTCACAAAGTGCGTCGTAGTCCGGATCGGAGTCTGCAACTCGACTCCGTGAAGTCGGAATCGCTAGTAATCGTGGATCAGAATGCCACGGTGAATACGTTCCCGGGCCTTGTACACACCGCCCGTCACACCATGGGAGTGGGTTGCAAAAGAAGTAGGTAGCTTAACCTTCGGGAGGGCGCTTACCACTTTGTGATTCATGACTGGGGTGAAGTCGTAACAAGGTAACCGTAGGGGAACCTGCGGTTGGATCACCTCCTTACCTGAAGATACCTTCCCGCGCAGTGTCCACACAGATTGTCTGATAAAAAGTAACGAGCAGAAAAAACCTCTACAGGCTTGTAGCTCAGGTGGTTAGAGCGCACCCCTGATAAGGGTGAGGTCGGTGGTTCAAGTCCACTCAGGCCTACCAAATTCGCACTCACGCTGCGTTATGTCTCCGGCTCGCATAGTTCACTATGCTTCGCGGAAACATGCCTTGCCTGAGCACGAATTACATTTCTCACGAAGTGTACTCGGTTGAGTGGTAGTAGTGGTCTCTGCAGTAACTGTATGGGGCTATAGCTCAGCTGGGAGAGCGCCTGCCTTGCACGCAGGAGGTCAGCGGTTCGATCCCGCTTAGCTCCACCATACCGTTTATCTGTTTTTTTCTGAAATACCTCAGAGCATACCGGCGACGGTGTGCTGCGACGTATTATGCTCTTTAACAATCCGGAACAAGCTGAAAATTGAAACGACGCAGCGCGTCATTCCTCCGTAATAAGGAATGACAAGGCGATGCGTTCGAGTCTCTCAAATGCTTGCAATTCGCAGCGTTGTAAAACGCCTGTGGGTTGTGAGGTTAAGCGACTAAGCGTACACGGTGGATGCCCAGGCAGTCAGAGGCGATGAAGGACGTGCTAATCTGCGTAAAGCGACGGTAAGGTGATATGAACCGCTACAGCCGTCGATGTCCGAATGGGGAAACCCGGTGCACTCTGTGCATCATTGCAGCATGAATACATAGTGCTGCAAGGCGAACCGGGGGAACTGAAACATCTAAGTACCCCGAGGAAAAGAAATCAACCGAGATTCCCCCAGTAGCGGCGAGCGAACGGGGAGCAGCCCAGAGCCTGAATCAGCTTGTGTGTTAGTGGAAGCGTCTGGAAAGTCGCAGGGTACAGGGTGATACTCCCGTACACAAAAACACACATGCTGTGAGCTCGATGAGTAAGGCGGGACACGTGGTATCCTGTCTGAATATGGGGGGACCATCCTCCAAGGCTAAATACTCCTGACTGACCGATAGTGAACCAGTACCGTGAGGGAAAGGCGAAAAGAACCCCGGCGAGGGGAGTGAAACAGAACCTGAAACCGTGTACGTACAAGCAGTGGGAGCCTTCTTTATGGGGGTGACTGCGTACCTTTTGTATAATGGGTCAGCGACTTATATTCTGTAGCAAGGTTAACCGTATAGGGGAGCCGCAGGGAAACCGAGTCTTAACTGGGCGTTAAGTTGCAGGGTATAGACCCGAAACCCGGTGATCTAGCCATGGGCAGGTTGAAGGTTGGGTAACACTAACTGGAGGACCGAACCGACTAATGTTGAAAAATTAGCGGATGACCTGTGGCTGGGGGTGAAAGGCCAATCAAACCGGGAGATAGCTGGTTCTCCCCGAAAGCTATTTAGGTAGCGCCTCGTGAACTCATCTTCGGGGGTAGAGCACTGTTTCGGCTAGGGGGCCATCCCGGCTTACCAACCCGATGCAAACTGCGAATACCGAAGAATGTTATCACGGGAGACACACGGCGGGTGCTAACGTCCGTCGTGAAGAGGGAAACAACCCAGACCGCCAGCTAAGGTCCCAAAGTCATGGTTAAGTGGGAAACGATGTGGGAAGGCACAGACAGCCAGGATGTTGGCTTAGAAGCAGCCATCATTTAAAGAAAGCGTAATAGCTCACTGGTCGAGTCGGCCTGCGCGGAAGATGTAACGGGGCTAAACCATGCACCGAAGCTGCGGCAGCGACGCTTATGCGTTGTTGGGTAGGGGAGCGTTCTGTAAGCCGTCGAAGGTGTGCTGTGAGGCATGCTGGAGGTATCAGAAGTGCGAATGCTGACATAAGTAACGATAAAGCGGGTGAAAAGCCCGCTCGCCGGAAGACCAAGGGTTCCTGTTCAACGTTAATCGGAGCAGGGTGAGTCGACCCCTAAGGCGAGGCCGAAAGGCGTAGTCGATGGGAAACAGGTTAATATTCCTGTACTCGGTGTTACTGCGAAGGGGGGACGGAGAAGGCTATATCAGCCGGGCGACGGTTGTCCCGGTTTAAGCGTGTAGGCGGAGTGTCCAGGTAAATCCGGACGCTTATTAACGCTGAGGCGTGACGACGAGGCACTACGGTGCTGAAGTGATAAATGCCCAGCTTCCAGGAAAAGCCTCTAAGCATCAGGTAACACAGAATCGTACCCCAAACCGACACAGGTGGTCAGGTAGAGAATACCAAGGCGCTTGAGAGAACTCGGGTGAAGGAACTAGGCAAAATGGTGCCGTAACTTCGGGAGAAGGCACGCTGGCGCGTAGGTGGAGGGACCTGCTCCCCGAGCCGAAGCCAGTCGAAGATACCAGCTGGCTGCAACTGTTTATTAAAAACACAGCACTGTGCAAACACGAAAGTGGACGTATACGGTGTGACGCCTGCCCGGTGCCGGAAGGTTAATTGATGGGGTTATCCGCAAGGAGAAGCTCTTGATCGAAGCCCCGGTAAACGGCGGCCGTAACTATAACGGTCCTAAGGTAGCGAAATTCCTTGTCGGGTAAGTTCCGACCTGCACGAATGGCGTAATGATGGCCAGGCTGTCTCCACCCGAGACTCAGTGAAATTGAACTCGCTGTGAAGATGCAGTGTACCCGCGGCAAGACGGAAAGACCCCGTGAACCTTTACTACAGCTTGACACTGAACATTGAGCCTTGATGTGTAGGATAGGTGGGAGGCTTTGAAGCGCGGACGCCAGTCTGCGTGGAGCCAACCTTGAAATACCACCCTTTAATGTTTGATGTTCTAACGTAGGCCCGTGATCCGGGCTGCGGACAGTGTCTGGTGGGTAGTTTGACTGGGGCGGTCTCCTCCTAAAGAGTAACGGAGGAGCACGAAGGTCAGCTAATCACGGTCGGACATCGTGAGGTTAGTGCAATGGCATAAGCTGGCTTGACTGCGAGAGTGACGGCTCGAGCAGGTGCGAAAGCAGGTCATAGTGATCCGGTGGTTCTGAATGGAAGGGCCATCGCTCAACGGATAAAAGGTACTCCGGGGATAACAGGCTGATACCGCCCAAGAGTTCATATCGACGGCGGTGTTTGGCACCTCGATGTCGGCTCATCACATCCTGGGGCTGAAGTAGGTCCCAAGGGTACGGCTGTTCGCCGTTTAAAGTGGTACGCGAGCTGGGTTTAGAACGTCGTGAGACAGTTCGGTCCCTATCTGCCGTGGGCGCTGGAGAATTGAGGGGGGTTGCTCCTAGTACGAGAGGACCGGAGTGAACGCACCACTGGTGTTCGGGTTGTCATGCCAATGGCATTGCCCGGTAGCTAAGTGCGGAAAAGATAAGTGCTGAAAGCATCTAAGCACGAAACTTGCCCCGAGATGAGTTCTCCCTGACTCCTTGAGAGTCCTGAAGGGACGTTGAAGACTACGACGTTGATAGGCCGGGTGTGTAAGCGCAGCGATGCGTTGAGCTAACCGGTACTAATGACCCGTGAGGCTTAACCTTACAACGCCAGAGGCGTTTTTGAGAGACAGGTTTTCAGCTTGTTAACCGGATACAGTTGTGTCCTGCGGACTGAAGTCCGAAGGATTTTGCGCTGAGGCAAGGCGGCAACCGAGCGATACGAAGGAGCATACTGAAGTATGTGACGGAGTAGCGCGAGGGCGGCCAACGCAGCATCAGCACAAAAGACACAGGACAGAGCACAAAGAATTTGCCTGGCGGCTTTAGCGCGGTGGTCCCACCTGACCCCATGCCGAACTCAGAAGTGAAACGCCGTAGCGCCGATGGTAGTGTGGGGTCTCCCCATGCGAGAGTAGGGAACTGCCAGGCATCAAATTCGTTCCTTTTCCCCTGACAAGGAAAATAACAGGAACAGACGGCCATCAGCCAGTTGCTGACAGCTGTGAAAGAATCGGTGGAGCGGTAGTTCAGTTGGTTAGAATACCTGCCTGTCACGCAGGGGGTCGCGGGTTCGAGCCCCGTCCGTTCCGCCACCCTATTAGGGGCGTAGTTCAATTGGTAGAGCACCGGTCTCCAAAACCGGGTGTTGGGGGTTCGAGTCCCTCCGCCCCTGCCAGAAAACGATCCTTTGCTTCGGCAAAGGATTTTTTTTGCCTTTAAAAAAGCAAAAAAGAAAAACCAGCTAAATCTAACTGGCTTCTGATCTTCCCTGCCTACTGTCCTGCCTGCAAATTCAGCTATTTTGCCTGACCAGAATCGGGAATTTAAGCAACTGACGGATATGTGCCTGCTGATCGCTGTTCTGCAACCAGACAGCATAGAGCGGACGCACGGCGACGGGCGTATCCGGAATCACCATCAACTCACTGTACACACTCTGCCAAAAGTCCGGCAGAAATGCGCACGCTCCGGTGGTATGCAGCAGTTCACGGGTGACATGTGCCGACGTGGTGGTCAGTACCGGTACATCATCAGCTCCGGAGAGATAGCTCTGATGCTGATGAAAATCTGCTCCCCATTCCAGCTTGATATAATCATATTTTTCACGCTTCTCGCTCTGCCGGGCGCAGAAAAGCGCCAGTGAAATATGACCAATCTGCTGACTGGTTAACTCATCCATCTTAGGTGCTTCAGTGGTAATCAACAGATCCAACTGGCGCTCATGGAGTTGCTTAACCAGCAGATGTCGTTGTGCCACGCGCGCTTCTAAGTGCAGGCTCTCCCGATTCTCGTAGAGCGTCTGTAGCCATGGCGTCAGATAAGCCTCCCATAGTGATGCACTGGCACCTATTGAAAGCTCATGATGCTGCTGAGTGTGAGAGACCTCCTTCTTCGCCATCATCCAGGTGCTCATCAGGCTTTCAGCATAGGGGAGCAGTCGCTCTCCGGCCGCCGTCAGACGTATGTTATTGCGATGCCGTGTAAAAAGGTTAACGCCAAGCTGATTCTCTAACTGACGGATGCGAAAACTGACAGCAGATTGCGTGAGGTAAAGTGCTTCTGCAGCACGCCCGAAATGGCGAGTTCTGCTCACTTCCAGGAAAGTTTTCAGTAATTCCGTATCCACAGCGTTCTCCCAAAAAATGTTTGTCGTATAGATTTAAATGTTTTGTTTTACACTCTGTCAAGCCTATCTAATACTCCGCGCCATTAACAGCACGGCATTAGAAAATCAGGAGCGTGTAACATGGCGGAAAGCTTCTCAACAGAGAATCGTTTCTTTGATAACAAACATTACCCGCGTGGTTTCTCACGCCACGGTGACTTTACTATTAAAGAAGCTCAGCTTCTTGAACGCCACGGTTTTGCCTTTAATGAGCTGGATTTATCAAAGCGTGAGCCTGCAACCGAAGAAGAACGTTTGTTTATTGAAGTGTGTCGTGGCGTGCGTGAGCCGCAAACGGAAGCTGAACGTGTATGGTCTAAGTATATGACCCGCATTAAGCGTCCTAAACGTTTTCATACGCTGTCTGGCGGTAAACCGCAGATGGACACCGTTGAAGACTTCACCGACAGCGACGATTAACAGAGAAGGGGCGAAAGCCCCTTTTTTATTGCAGGCTGTTATGCAGATGGATCATTAATCGATCTATCGTGCGATAGCTGACAGCTTCCTGCAGATGATGCCGGGTGATGTCTGCTTCCCCGGCCAGATCGGCCAGGGTACGCGCCACTTTTAAAATCCGCTGCCATGCCCGTACAGATAAACCCAGCTTCTCCAGCACTGACTCCAGCCACTCCGCATCCTCTTTAGCAGGCTGACACCAGCGCATAATCTCTGCATTGTTTAAATGCGCATTTATTTTTCCTGCACGGGTCAGCTGAATGTCACGTGCTGCGACCACCCGATGACGAACCTGCTCAGATGCTTCCGCTTTGGCGCGCTGACCGCTGAGCATGCCGCTGGGGAGTAGCGGGACCTCCAGCGAAAGATCAAAACGATCAAGAAATGGGCCGGATAGCTTACTGAGATAACGCAGCACCTGCTGGGGTGAGCAGCGGTTATGCTGTCCCTGATAGTGTCCGGTTGGACTTGGATTCATCGCAGCAATCAGCTGAAACCGGGCCGGGTAGGTAACTTTTGCCCGAGCGCGTGAAATAGCGATGACGCCCGACTCTAATGGTTCGCGCAGGGAGTCCAGCACCTTGCGATCAAATTCCGGTAATTCATCCAGAAACAGCACGCCGTTATGCGCCAGGGAGATCTCACCGGGCCGTGGCAGTGAGCCGCCGCCAATCAGAGCATAGAGAGAGGCGCTGTGGTGAGGTGATCTGAAAGGCCGGGTGCGCCACTGTCGGTGCAGGGTATTGCTGTTCACCAGGCTGGCGATTGCCGCGCACTCCAGTGCTTCCTGATCGCTTAAGGAGGGCATGATGCCGGGCAACCGGGTAGCGAGCATGGTTTTACCGGTGCCAGGGGGCCCGATCAGCAACAGGTTGTGCCCGCCAGCCGCAGTGATCTCCAGTGCTCTGCGTCCCTGTTCCTGACCAATGATATCAGCGAGATCGTCAGCAGGCGCATCGCCCTGATGCTCAGGATATTGGGCTGTCTGTAGTGTGAGTTCATTGCGCAGAAAGGCGCACACTTCGCTGAGGTGAGAGGCAACCAGCGACGAGCCCTGACGGATTAGCCCGGCATCACACTGATTCTCAGCGGAGAGGACCAGCTGTCGTCCAGCCTGAATGGCTACCATGGCCGCTGGAATCGCGCCCTGTACACCGCACAGTGCGCCGTCGAGTGCCAGCTCACCCAGAAACTCATAGTGCGTCAGTTTGTCGGCAGGAAGCTGCTCAGAGGCGACCAGAATGGCAATCGCCATAGGTAAGTCATACCGCCCGCCCTCTTTGGGTAAATCTGCGGGTGCCAGATTGATGGTGACGCGTTTTGCCGGGAAGGCAAAACCGCTGTTGATAATGGCGCTGCGCACCCGCTCACGCGCCTCTTTCACCGTGGTTTCAGGCAGGCCCACCAGCGTTAACGCAGGCAGTCCGTTACTGATATGTGCCTCGATGGTCACCAGCGGGGCTTCCACTCCCAGCGCTGCCCGGGTCAGAACTTTTGACAATGACATACTCGCTCCTTGTTACCGTCAGTCTGGTGACAGCATCAAAGGAAAGCCAGGGCATCATCAGCACTGTTCGGGTCATCGCACAACCTATCAGAAGTTTTTGCACGGCCTGTTAAAACGCTGCGTGTCTGCGCGCAAATTCACCAAAACATTATTACGTCAGTAAAGTGATGAATAATTATCATCATGTAATTATTTCTTGTATTACAAATTGATAGACCGCGATTTAGCGCCTGGCGCTAAAAAAAGTCTGTAAAAAAAGTTGTGTCATGCCCCCTGACTATGATAACTCTGTAGGCATTACTTCGAACAAGCGAAAGAATTGAACAACACATGAAAGCCCTTCTACAAGTGATTAGCCTGGTCGTGATTAGCGTGGTGGTGGTTATTAACCTACCGTGCGGGGCAACGCTTGGAGAAAGAAAGGCTTAAAAATCAAGCCTCGAATCCGAAAAAACCCCCGCACCGAAAGGTCCGGGGGTTTTTTTTCGACCAGAGGAAATATCAGTAAATCCACAAGGAACAAACAATGAACAGTAGCATAAAATTCTGTTGTTCCGGTCAGGACACAGGAGAATAGCGATGACAGGTGCACAGTGGGTAGTTCAGGCTTTACGCGCGCAGGGTGTTAATACCGTATTCGGTTACCCTGGCGGCGCAATCATGCCGGTATACGACGCGCTCTACGACGGCGGCGTGGAACACCTACTGTGTCGTCACGAGCAGGGCGCTGTGATGGCGGCGATCGGTTATGCGCGCTCAACCGGCAAAACCGGCGTCTGTATCGCCACCTCTGGCCCTGGCGCGACAAACCTGATTACCGGCCTGGCAGATGCCATGATGGATTCGGTTCCGGTCGTGGCAGTAACCGGTCAGGTCACCTCGGCCTTCATCGGCACCGACGCCTTTCAGGAAATCGACGTGCTGGGCTTGTCGCTGGCCTGCACCAAACACAGCTTCCTGGTCGAATCGTTAGATGAGCTGCCCGCCATCATGGCAGAAGCCTTTGCGCTGGCGCAGTCAGGCCGTCCGGGTCCGGTACTGGTGGACATTCCTAAAGATATTCAGATTGCGCAGGGAGAACCTGCCCCGCATCTGGTTCCGGTAGAAGAGGGAAGCGCGCTGCCGCATCAGGCGATTCAGGAAGCACGCGCACTGATGGCGCAGGCCAGAAAACCAATGCTCTATGTTGGTGGAGGCGTTGGCCTGGCACAGGCTGTTCCGGCACTGCGCGCGCTGGCAGAAGAGACCGGCATCCCGGCAGTGGCCACCTTAAAGGGGCTGGGCAGCGTAGATCCTCACAGCGAGGTGTATCTCGGCATGCTGGGGATGCACGGTACTAAAGCCGCCAACCTGGCGGTGCAGAGTTGTGACTTACTGATCGCGGTCGGCGCCCGTTTCGATGACCGCGTGACCGGCAAGCTGGACACCTTTGCCCCCCATGCCAGCGTAATTCATCTCGATATCGATCCCGCTGAGTTAAACAAATTACGTCGTGCACACGTCTCTCTGCAGGGTGATCTCAACGAACTGCTGCCCGCCCTGAGTCAGCCTCTGCATATCAACGCCTGGCGCGATGAGATGAAAGCGCTTAAGGCCAGTCACCCATGGCGCTACGACCATCCGGGCGAAGCGATCTATGCACCGCTGTTGCTGAAGCAGCTTTCCGATCGCAAACCGGCCAATACCGTAGTGACCACCGACGTCGGTCAGCACCAGATGTGGACGGCGCAACACATGGCATTCAGCGCGCCAGAGAACTTCATCACCTCCAGCGGCTTAGGCACCATGGGTTTTGGTTTACCCGCCGCCATCGGTGCGCAGGTTGCACGCCCGGAAGATACGGTTATCTGTGTCTCGGGCGATGGCTCCATCATGATGAACATCCAGGAGCTGGGCACTATCAAGCGCGGCAAGCTGCCGGTCAAAATCGTGCTGCTGGATAACCAGCGTCTGGGCATGGTGCGTCAGTGGCAGCAGCTGTTTTTCGATGGCCGCTACAGTGAAACCAATCTGTCCGACAACCCCGACTTCCTCACGCTGGCCAGCGCTTTCAATATTCCCGGCCAGCGCATTACCCGTAAAGATCAGGTCGACGCCGCCCTTGATGCTCTGCTGAACAGCGAAGGTCCTTACTTCCTGCATGTTGCAATTGATGAGCATGAAAACGTCTGGCCACTGGTACCGCCGGGTGCCAGCAATGCAAACATGATGGAGAAAACTGTATGAACCAGCATCAATTGTCTATCGAAGCCCGTTTCCGCCCTGAAATATTGGAGCGCATTTTACGCGTAGTGCGTCACCGCGGTTTTCAGGTCTGTTCTATGAACATGGCCTCAGTCGCCAACGCAGAAAACATTAATATTGAAATGACCGTTGCCAGTCAGCGTTCCGTCGATTTACTGTCTTCGCAGTTAAGCAAATTGATCGACGTTGCATGCGTTCAGATTCAACAACAGACAACACAACAAATCCGCGCTTAGCCGCGAGAGGGAATAACAATGAGCACGAAGAAAGCAGACTTTATTTGGTTCAATGGCGAGATGGTTAAGTGGGAAGAGGCGAAGGTCAGCGTCATGTCCCACGCGTTGCACTACGGTACGTCGGTATTTGAAGGCGTGCGCTGCTACGACTCTCACAAAGGACCGGTTGTGTTCCGCCATCGCGAACACATGCAACGTCTGCACGACTCCGCCAAAATCTATCGCTTCCCGATTAAAAGCAGCGTTGATGAGCTGATGGAAGCGTGCCGCGAAGTCATCCGCGTGAACAAACTGAAAAGTGCTTATATCCGTCCGCTGGCCTTTGTCGGCGATGTGGGCCTGGGCGTGAACCCGCCAGATGGCTTCACCACCGACGTGATCATTGCGGCGTTCCCGTGGGGCGCATACCTGGGCGCTGAAGCCCTGGAGAACGGCATCGATGCCATGGTCTCCTCATGGAACCGCGTAGCACCGAATACCCTGCCAACCGCCGCTAAAGCGGGCGGTAACTACCTCTCCTCACTGCTGGTGGGCAGCGAAGCCCGTCGTCACGGCTATCAGGAAGGGATTGCGCTGGATACCAATGGCCTGATCTCCGAAGGTGCAGGCGAAAACCTGTTTGAAGTTAAAGATGGCGTGCTCTTTACCCCGCCATTTACCTCTTCAGCACTGCCGGGCATCACCCGCGATGCCATCATCACTCTGGCGCGTGATATGGGCATTGAAGTGCGTGAGCAGACCCTGTCGCGTGAATCTCTCTATCTGGCTGACGAAGTCTTTATGTCTGGCACCGCGGCAGAAATTACACCGGTGCGCAGCGTTGACCGCATTCAGGTTGGCGAAGGCAAACGTGGCCCGGTGACCAAACGCATCCAGGAGGCCTTCTTTGGCCTGTTCACCGGCGAAACCGAAGACAAATGGGGCTGGTTAGATCCGGTTAACCCATAATCAGATACAGCGCGGGCGTCATCTGACGTCCGCGAGCTTATTCTTACTGGAGTAAATAGAGTATGCCTAAGTACCGTTCCGCCACCACCACCCACGGCCGCAATATGGCGGGTGCCCGTGCCTTATGGCGCGCGACAGGAATGACCGACGACGATTTCGGCAAGCCGATTATCGCTGTGGTTAACTCATTCACCCAATTTGTGCCGGGCCACGTTCACCTGCGTGATCTTGGTAAACTTGTCGCCGAGCAGATCGAAGCGGCAGGCGGTGTGGCTAAAGAGTTCAACACCATTGCGGTGGATGACGGTATTGCCATGGGTCATGGCGGCATGCTGTATTCACTGCCGTCGCGTGAGCTGATTGCTGACTCGGTCGAGTACATGGTCAACGCCCACTGTGCTGACGCCATGGTCTGCATCTCTAACTGCGACAAAATCACCCCGGGTATGCTGATGGCGTCATTGCGCCTCAATATTCCGGTGATCTTCGTTTCAGGCGGACCGATGGAAGCGGGTAAAACCAAGCTTTCTGACCAGATCATCAAGCTGGATCTGGTAGATGCGATGATTCAGGGTGCCAACCCGAACGTCAGCGATGCCGACAGTGAGCAGATCGAACGCTCTGCCTGTCCGACCTGCGGCTCCTGCTCCGGTATGTTCACCGCCAACTCGATGAACTGCCTGACTGAAGCACTCGGTCTGTCGCAGCCTGGCAACGGTTCACTGCTGGCTACGCACGCCGATCGCAAAGAGCTGTTCATCAATGCCGGTAAGCGCATCGTAAGCCTGACCAAGCGCTATTACGAGCAGGATGATGTCAACATGCTGCCGCGTAACATCGCGAACAAGGCCGCTTTTGAGAACGCCATGATGCTGGATATCGCCATGGGCGGTTCCACCAACACCGTGCTCCACCTGCTGGCAGCCGCACAGGAAGGCGATATCGACTTTAATATCTCCGACATCGATCGCCTGTCACGCAAAGTGCCTCAGCTCTGTAAAGTGGCGCCAAGCACTCCGAAATACCATATGGAAGATGTGCATCGCGCGGGTGGCGTGTTCGCCATTCTCGGCGAGCTGGATCGTGCCGGCCTGTTCGACAGCAGCGCCCGTAATATCCTGCAGCAGACCATGCGTGAAACGCTGGATCAGTACGACATCATGCTGACCAAAGATCAGGCGGTAAAAGATATGTTCCGCGCGGGTCCGGCGGGTATTCGTACCACCCAGGCGTTCTCACAGAACTGCCGCTGGGACACGCTGGATGATGACCGTGCCGAAGGCTGTATCCGTACCCGTGAAAATGCTTACTCGCAGGATGGCGGTCTGGCCGTGCTCTACGGCAACATCGCAGAAGATGGCTGTATCGTAAAAACCGCAGGCGTAGACAAAGAGATCCTGACCTTCACCGGTCCGGCCAAAGTCTATGAAAGCCAGGATGACGCCGTTGAAGCGATTCTGGGCGGCAAAGTTGTTGCGGGCGATGTGGTCGTCATTCGCTACGAAGGTCCAAAAGGCGGGCCAGGCATGCAGGAGATGCTCTATCCGACCACTTATCTGAAATCGATGGGGCTGGGCAAAAGCTGCGCGCTGATCACCGATGGTCGTTTCTCTGGCGGTACGTCAGGCCTCTCTATCGGTCACGCCTCGCCTGAAGCAGCCAACGGCGGCACCATTGCGCTGGTCAAAGATGGCGACACCATCGAAATCGATATCCCTAACCGCGGTATCAAACTCGCCGTACCGGATAACGAACTGCACGCCCGTCGTGAAGAGCAGCAGGCACGTGGCGATGCGGCGTATACGCCGGTCAATCGTCAGCGTGAAGTCTCCTTTGCGCTGCGTGCCTACGCATTACTCGCGACCAGTGCTGACAAAGGCGCCGTCCGCGATAAGAGCAAGCTGGGAGGCTAACAATGGCCGAGTCTCAACCGCTACCCGAGGCGCCTTGTGGCGCCGAGTATTTGCGCGCAGTGTTGCGTTCACCGGTGTATGAAGTGGCACAGGTGACGCCGCTGCAGGTTATGGAAAAAATCTCATCGCGTCTCGGCAACACCATTCTGGTGAAGCGGGAAGATCGTCAGCCGGTGCACAGTTTCAAGGTGCGCGGTGCCTACGCGATGATTGCCGGTCTGAACGAAGAGCAGAAAGCGCGCGGCGTGGTGACGGCGTCAGCCGGTAACCATGCGCAGGGCGTGGCGCTCTCCGCCACTAAGCTGGGCATCAAGTCACTGATTGTGATGCCGCTGGCGACGGCAGACATCAAGGTTGATGCGGTGCGCGCATTTGGCGGTGAGGCTTTCCTGTTCGGGGCCAACTTTGACGAGGCGAAAGCCAAAGCGATAGAACTCTCTGAACAGCGCGGTTACACCTTCGTACCGCCGTTTGACCATCCGGCCGTCATTGCCGGACAGGGCACGCTGGCGATGGAGCTGCTGCAACAGGATGCGCATCTCGACCGGGTCTTTGTCCCGGTTGGCGGTGGAGGTCTGGCAGCCGGCGTCGCGGTGCTGATCAAGCAGCTGATGCCGCAAATCAAAGTGATTGCGGTGGAGTCAGAAGATTCAGCCTGCCTGAAAGCAGCGCTGGAGGCGGGTCATCCGGTCGATCTGCCGCGCGTCGGGCTGTTTGCCGAAGGGGTCGCGGTGAAACGGATTGGCAGCGAAACCTTCCGGCTCTGTCAGGAATACATCGATGACATCATCACCGTCGACAGCGATGCGATTTGTGCCGCGATGAAAGATCTGTTCGAAGATGTCCGTGCTGTGGCGGAGCCCTCTGGCGCGCTGGCGCTGGCGGGCATGAAAAAGTATATCCAGCAGCACGGGATCAAAGGCGAGCGGCTGGCGCATGTGTTATCCGGCGCCAACGTCAATTTCCACGGCCTGCGCTACGTTTCTGAGCGCTGCGAGCTGGGCGAACAGCGTGAAGCGCTGCTGGCCGTAACAATCCCGGAACAGCAGGGCAGTTTCCTGCGTTTCTGCCAGACGCTGGGTGGACGGTCGATTACCGAGTTCAACTACCGCTACGCCGATGCGGACAAAGCCTGCATCTTTGTTGGCGTACGACTGACGCGCGGCGTGGAAGAGCGCAGCGAGATCATCAGCGAGCTCACCAGCGGCGGTTATCAGGTGGTCGATCTCTCGGATGATGAGATGGCGAAACTGCACGTGCGTTACATGGTGGGCGGACGCCCTTCTAAACCACTGCGTGAACGCCTCTTCAGCTTTGAATTCCCGGAGGCACCCGGCGCGTTGCTGAAGTTCCTGCAAACGCTGGGCACCCACTGGAATATCTCGCTGTTTCATTACCGCAGTCACGGCACCGATTATGGCCGTGTGCTGGCCGCTTTTGAACTTGGCAGCGATGAGCCACGCTTCGAAGAGCATCTCACCGATCTGGGTTACGACTTTCATGACGAAAGCCAGAACCCGGCATTCCGCTTCTTCCTGTCAGGCAGCTGATTACAGCTGGCTCCAGAAAGCACTGATCAGCGGCTCTCCGAGCCGCTTTTTTTGCACGCAGATGCCGAGTTCGAACGGCGCAACCGAGTCAATATTCTCCAGTAGCAGCACGCGGTTACGCACCGGATCCGGGCTGTTCTCCAGCACCACATCCGGCAAAAGTGCGATGCCGCAGCCCAGCGCCACCATCGAAACAATCGCCTCATGCCCCGAGACCGTGGCGTAAATCACCGGATTCGGGATGCGCTGGCGGCGAAACCAGAGATCGATACGTCGCCGTGCCGGTCCCTGCACCGGCAGGATAAACGGAATTTTTGACCAGTCGGGCTGCGGCTGTGTTGCCTGAGTACGAACGGCACAGGGCAGTGCAGGCGCGATCAGCACCAGCGGGATCAGCCCCAGTGGCATAAAATCAATGCTGGCGGGCAGCGTTTCAGGACGGCCGGCAATGGCCAGATCGGCATCGCCGGAGTGCACTTTTTCCACCGCATCCGCGGCATCGCCGGTATCCAGTTTGATTTCGACCTGCGGATGTTCAGCGCGAAAGCGGTCGAGGATGGGCGGCAGATGACTGTAGGCCGCCGTCACTGAGCAGAACAGGCGCAGCTCGCCGCTGAGCGACGGACCGTTAAGATCCATCACATGGCGCAGTTGCTGATACTGCAACAGCGTCTGCTGGGCAAACTGGCGCAGGCGTTCGCCGGCTTCTGTCAGCGTCACGGTGCGGTTATCGCGCAGAAACAGCGCATGGCCGACATCTTCTTCAAGCCGCTGGATCTGGCGTGACAGCGTGGAAGGGCTGACGTGCATAGCACGCGCAGTGCGCCCGAAGTGGCAGCTTTCTGCCAGATGAAGAAACAGTTTCAGATCCCGTAAATCCATGTGCGCGTCGCCTCTGGGTGGTGTTGCATTTATTGCAATGTGACGTTGTTAATATATCAATTTAAGCAACAGAATTCCTGTCATATGATGGGGTCATTCGCGGCGCTGCATAACTCGCCGTTCCTGAACAAAAAAAGCAAACACAACCTTACCGGAGTACCCATGGCTAACTATTTCAACACATTGAACCTGCGCAACCAGCTGGCACAATTAGGCAAGTGCCGTTTCATGGCACGCGATGAATTCGCGGATGGTGCCAGTTTCCTGAAAGGCAAAAAAGTCGTTATCGTTGGCTGTGGTGCGCAGGGCCTGAATCAGGGTCTGAACATGCGTGATTCCGGTCTGGATGTGGCCTATGCACTGCGTGCTGAAGCAATTGCGGAAAAACGCCCTTCATGGCGCAAAGCGACCGATAACGGTTTCAAAGTGGGCACCTACGAAGAACTGATCCCGCAGGCTGATCTGGTGGTTAACCTGACGCCAGACAAGCAGCACTCCGCTGTAGTTCAGGCTGTTCAGCCGCTGATGAAAGATGGCGCTGCGCTGGGCTACTCGCACGGTTTCAACATCGTTGAAGTGGGCGAAAGCATCCGTAAAGATATCACCGTGGTCATGGTGGCACCGAAGTGTCCGGGTACAGAAGTTCGTGAAGAGTACAAACGTGGCTTTGGTGTACCGACGCTGATCGCGGTTCACCCGGAAAACGATCCAAAAGGCGAAGGCATGGCGATTGCCAAAGCCTGGGCAGCAGCAACTGGCGGCGATCGTGCTGGCGTGCTGGAGTCCTCTTTCGTTGCAGAAGTGAAATCTGACCTGATGGGTGAGCAGACTATCCTGTGCGGCATGTTGCAGGCTGGTTCACTGCTCTGCTTCGACAAGCTGGTGGCTGAAGGCACTGACCCGGCTTACGCAGAAAAACTGATCCAGTTCGGCTGGGAAACCATCACCGAATCACTGAAGTTTGGCGGCATCACACTGATGATGGATCGCCTCTCTAATCCAGCCAAACTGCGCGCTTATGCGCTGTCAGAGCAGCTGAAAACCATCATGGCACCGCTGTTCCAGAAACATATGGATGACATCATCTCCGGCGAATTCTCTTCCGGCATGATGGCGGACTGGGCTAACGATGATAAAAACCTGCTGACCTGGCGTGAAGAGACCGGCCAGACCGCGTTCGAAACCGCTTCACAGTATGAAGGCAAAATCGAAGAGCAGGAGTACTACGACAAAGGTGTAGTGATGGTTGCGATGGTTAAAGCGGGCGTTGAGCTGGCGTTTGAAACCATGGTAGACGCCGGCATCATTGAAGAGTCTGCTTACTACGAATCACTGCATGAGCTGCCGCTGATCGCGAACACCATCGCCCGTAAGCGCCTGTATGAAATGAACGTGGTGATTTCCGATACCGCCGAATATGGTAACTACCTGTTCTCCTTCGCCGCGGTGCCGCTGCTGAAAGAGTTCATGACCACGCTGCAGCCAGGCGATCTGGGTAAAGCGGTTGAAGGCACGCAGGTTGATAACGCGCAGCTGCGTGACGTTAACGAAGCGGTTCGCCAGCACCCGATTGAAACCGTTGGCCGCAAGCTGCGTGGCTACATGACCGACATGAAGCGTATCGCTGTCGCGGGCTAATTACCGTCATCACAGTTTTCAGCAAAACAAACCCCGGCTTGCCGGGGTTTTTTGTTGATGAACCATACCAGGCAAGGCCGATTGTAAGTTAGTGCCTGCACTGCTGTGAGACAGTGCAGGCACATGGAATACGGTCAGATCGGAAAGACGCAAAACCGCCATCCATGGCATGCTCGGCCCGCGCGATTACGCACCTCATCCCTGAGGTGCGCCCGTTTCCGGGCCAACGCTTTGCGTTGTTCAAAAACGCTCCCGGCGTTTTTGTCCCTGGCGCGGGACGCTTTCCTCTTCTGACCGTATTCCCTGTGCCCTTAAGCTTCTTTATTGCTGCCAATATCAATACGCCTTTCAGCGAGGTCCGGTTTTTTCAAACAGAAAGCTAACCCGCTTAAGGCGTATGCTCCCTGAGCCTGTCGCCTGATATTGTTTAGCCCTTCAGAGCGATTGTACTCTGTGAGCCTGCTCCATAAAAAAACCCGGCAGCCGCCGGGTTTTCACTGACCTTCATCCAGCCGGATTAAACGTCATACAGCGTCTGATTACGCGTCTCTTTACAAGCGAGCAATGCAATCAGCGTCAGCACGGCCATCGACGCCAGATAAAGTCCCACCGCCTGCAAACCATAATGCGCATTCAGCCAGGTCGCGATATAAGGCGCAACAGAGGCACCCAGAATCGATGAGAGGTTATAAGAGAACGATGCGCCGGTATAACGCACTTCGGTCGGAAACAGCTCCGGCAGCAGCGCCCCCATCGGACCAAAGGTCAGGCCCATAATGCTCAGACCCAGCAACAGAAACGCCATCACCAGCGCCTGCGATCCGGAACCGAGCATCGCCGGGAACAGGAACGAAAACGCGATAATCATCAGCGTAATGGTAATCATTGTCTTGCGGCGACCAAAACGGTCAGCCAGCAAACCGGCAATCGGCACCATCACTCCAAAGCCAATCACCGCCAGCATCAGCATCCACAACATACTATTACGCGGAATACCCAGACCGGCCGGTGCTGCCGTGGTGCCGTAGCTCATCGAATAGACGGTCATGATATAGAACAGCGTATAGGTCGCCAGCATGATAAAGGTGCCGAGAATGGTGGCAGTCAGATGCTTGCTCAGCAGCGCCGCAATGGGCACCCGAACCTGCTTCTTCTCTTTCTGTACTTTGGCAAACACCGGACTCTCATGCAGCGAAACGCGCACATACAGGCCAATCAGCACCAGCACGGCGGAGAGAATAAACGGCACGCGCCAGCCCCACTGCATAAACTGCTCGTCGGTCAGCAGCCACGAAAGCAGCAGAAAAGTGCCGTTAGCGAAGAAAAAGCCAATCGGCGCACCCAGCTGAGGGAAGGAACCGTAAAGCGCACGCTTCTTCGCCGGGGCATTTTCCGTCGCCAGCAGCGCCGCGCCACCCCATTCACCACCCAGTCCCAGTCCCTGACCAAAACGCGCCAGCGCCAGCAGCAGCGGAGCCATCACGCCGATGGTTTCATAGCCGGGCAGCAAACCAATCACCACGGTAGAGATTCCCATGGTCAACAGCGAGGCAACCAGCGTGGCTTTGCGACCCACGCGATCGCCAAAGTGACCGAACACGGCGGAGCCAATCGGACGCGCGATAAAGGCGATAGCAAAGGTGGCCAGCGACTGTAGCGTCGCGACCGTGGCATCACCCTGCGGGAAGAAAATGTGCGGGAAAACAATCACCGCAGCAGTGGCATAAATATAAAAGTCGAAGAACTCGATGGCCGTTCCGACCAGCGAGGCAATCACCACTTTACTGCGTGAGTTAACCGGCGTGGGATCCTGCTGTTTGTCGAGCGTGTCTGTGAGGGAGGCTTGCATAACTGTTTCTTATTTGTAAATACAGACAAAGAATCTTACGCATCTGCCAGAGCGCATTCAATGAAGAAAACCCGCGCCGCGTCTGGCTTCAGCGGGCAAAAAGAGGATAATTTCTGAGGTGCGACGAATGTCGGGTGATACCGGGGTAATCCGGACGATATCTGGCGGGATACTCTACGAAAGGGCTAAATAAAAGTGACCCCTCAGCTATTCATCCTGTTATCTGGTTAAAAAATAGCCGAGGGGTAATATTTTCCGCTGTTGTTAACGGATTACGATGATTTGTGTCGTGACGCGCTGCCCGCTTCAGGCATTTGTGGGTCGTCTTTATATTTGGCGGTGGCGATCCACGCCGCACAGAACAGCGTCAGGCGGGCGAAGAAGTAGAAAAACGCCATCAGGCCGAGCACGGAACCAAAGGCCGCACCGGAAGGCGAGGTCGCCAGCTTCGGCAGCGTCAGCGTCATCACAAACTTGATCACCTCAAAACCGATTGCCGCCAGCAGCGTGCCGCGGAACAGTGCTTTCTTACGCGGCTTATGACGCGGCAGGATCCAGAAAATCCACAGGAACAGCAGGTAGTTAGCCATAACGGAAATCGAGGTGGCGATAATGGTCAGGGCGGGCCGTAACCAGTCGATGCCATCCAGCCCCAGTGCGCTGACGATCATTGCCTGCGCCGAACCGGCTACCGAGGTCAGCGACAGCGTAATCACCAGCGCCAGCATCAGACCGGTCAGCGACAGGAAATCGCGAATATAACGCTTCCAGATCTTCTCTTTGTCATCCGGTTTGCGTTCCCACACATCGCGCGACTGGGCACGAATCGCTTCGCGCAGGTTACCCATCCAGTTAAGACCGGAGTAGAGCGCCAGCAGTAAACCGGTAATACCTACGGTGGCACGCTGCTGAATGGCGGTATTTACCGTATTCTTCAGCGTGGTTGCCAGCGTCGGGTCGCTGATGCTGCTGACGATTTTGTTGATGATATCGGTCAGCAGATCCTGGTTCGATGCCAGCACAAAACCCACGGCGGCAAACGACACCATCAGAATGGGGATCAGCGATAAAAAAGAGAAATAGGTAATGGCCGCGCCAAACTGGCTGCCGAGCCGATCATTAAAGCGGTCAAGGGCGCGAATAAAATGCGCCACTGCCGGGATCGCCTGAAACCAGGCGGCAAAACGCGACACGCGCACTATCGAATGATCAACCGTCTCGTTGCCGGTTTTAATATCGATAAGTGGCTTTTGCGGCTGCGTATCCTGCGGGTTTTCCTGCTTGTCTGTCATAGACCTTCACTGTCCTGTTTATCATTAAAATCAAAGTATAGCCGCTCAGGTGACGTACTCCTGTAACACCTGACTCAGCCACTCCATAAAAACCCGCACGCGACGCGCCACATTGCGCCGGTGCGGATAGAGCAGGTGGATCGGCATCGGTCTGGCGGGAAAGCGATGCAGCACTTCTACCAGCTCGCCTCTTTCCAGTAATGTCTGAATCCCGGCGGCTGGCACCTGAATAATGCCTAACCCCGCCAGACAGGCGGCGCGATAGGTTTCGGTGCTGTTCACGGTGACCACACCGCCGGTGTGAACATAGTGACACTGCCTGCCATCAAAATATTCAAAACCCGGTGAGGCCTGACCCAGTTGCTGGCTGTAATGCACCATCGCATGCTGCGACAGCTCTTCCAGCCGGATCGGCATGCCGAAACGCGAAAGGTAGCCAGGGCTGGCGCAGTTGATCAAGGTATGGGTACCAATTTTTCGCGCAATCAGGCCAGAATCTTTGAGTTCGCCGACGCGGATTACGCAGTCAAACCCTTCCCGGATCACATCTACCTGACGGTCGCTGCTGCTCAGCTCAATCTCTACGCCGGGGTAGTGCTGTAAAAATTCCGGCAGCCGTGGCAGGATAAAACTGGTGGCCATGGCCACAGACATATCAATCCGGAGTTTACCGCTGAGCGAGGCAGGCTCGTGCTGGAACAGGCTGTCCATATCGTCAATCATCGACAATAAATCCAGACAGCGATCGTAATAGACCAACCCGTCCTGGGTTAGTTGCACCCGGCGCGTGGTGCGATGCAGCAAACGTGTTGCCATTTGATTCTCCAGCGCCTGTATCTGCCGCGAAACGCTGCCTTTGGGGACACCTAAACTCTCTGCCGCGCGGGTAAAACTGCCCATTTCGGCCACCCGCACAAACACCTGCATTGCGTGAATTTTGTCCATGTTGTTCACCGATTGTTGTTTTTATTGAAACAGTGATGCGCATTTAACACTGTTTATAGATCAATAATTCGCGAATATCCTTAACCTGTGTTCAATTTTTCAACAGGTGCGAGAGATGAATCAGAAAGTGGCGTTAATTACCGGTGCAAACCGCGGTTTAGGCCGTAATGGCGCGTTAAAACTGGCGGCCAGGGGGACAGACATTATCCTGACTTACCGCAGCCATGCCGATGAGGCACAGACGGTGGTGAAGGAGATCGAGGCGCTGGGGCGACGTGCAGTGGCGCTGGCGCTGGACGTCGGCGAAACCGGTCAGTTCGATCGTTTTGTCGGCCAGGTGAAAGAGGCACTGCAACAGCAGTGGCAGCGTGAGCGCTTTGACTATTTAGTGAACAACGCCGGACACGGACACTACAAGCCGTTTACCGACACAACCGAGGCGGAATTTGATGCGCTGGTTAATGTGCATTTCAAAGGGCCTTACTTCCTGACCCAGAAGCTGCTGCCGCTGATCAACGACGGTGGCCGCATCCTGAATATCTCCAGCGGTCTGACCCGGCTGATCTATCCTGGCTCCTCGACCTATGCGTCAATGAAAGGGGCGATGGAGGTACTGACGCGCTATCAGGCGAAGGAGCTGGGCGAACGGCGCATTCGCGTCAATATACTGGCACCTGGCGCGATAGAGACTGACTTTGGCGGTGGCCGGGTGCGCGATACCCCCGAGATTAACCATCAGATTGCCGGGCTGACGGCGCTGGGCCGGGTCGGACTGCCGGATGATATCGGCGACGCCATCAGCGCGATCCTCAGTGACGAAACCGGCTGGATCACCGCTCAGCGTATTGAAGCCTCAGGCGGGCAGGGGATTTAACCGCTGGTGGCGTCGCGGAAAGCACCCCGCGACGTCGCCGCCTTTTACAGCGTAATGGTGCCATCGATGACGGTAACAGTATTACCGCCAATCCAGATGGTCTCACCATTAAAGGTTACGTTCACCCGACCGGCACGCTGCAGAGCAGTACCCTGACGCACGCGATAGGAGGTGGTATGGCCTGCGGCTGCAAAATACCGCGCCAGACAGGCGTTGGCGCTGCCGGTCACCGGATCTTCGGTCAGGCTGCCATTTTCCACCAGCAGGCCACGCACTTCATACTGTTCATGCTCGCCCGAGGGCAAACGGCCAAAAGGCATCACGCCCGAGACACCCGCATGTTTAATCAGGCGCTGCAAATCGCTGACATTGGGCTGCAGCGCCAGCACGGCCTCGGCGCTGACCATCGGCACCAGCAGCCAGCGGATACCCATATCCACCACGGTCGGGCTTTGCGTCAGATCGAATGCATCGCTGTTTAAGGCGTTACCCATCAGCGCATCCTGCCATGGCATCAGGGTGGCAGCTGGCGCGGCAAAGGCCAGTCCGCCCGTCTCATTAATCTTCACCGTCACGTTACCGACGCCGCACTCCTGCACGATTTCACCCGGCGTACGGGTTGGCCAGCCCGCCTCCAGCAGCGCGTGTGCGGTGCCCAGCGTCGGGTGACCGGCAAACGGCAGTTCGCCTTCAACGGTAAAAATACGCACCCGGTAGTCCGCCTCTTCATGTTGTGGCGGCAGCACAAAGGTGGTTTCCGACAGGTTAGTCCAGCGGGCAATCGCCGCCAGCTGGCTGTCGCTCAACCCCTGAGCATCCATAATCACCGCCAGCGGATTGCCATTAAAGGCTGCTGAGGTAAACACATCGACTTGCTTAAACGCGACCTTCATAGTGACTCCTTGCGATTGGGTTCAGTGCGGCCTTTTCTCTGCCGGATGATTGCTTATAACAGCTAACAGCGTTATCAATAAGTTAAAGATTTTACCGGAGACTGTGAATGCTAACGATCCTGGGACGCGCCTCCTCAATCAACGTGCGCAAAGTATTATGGCTGTGTGACGAGCTTGACCTTGATTATCAGCGCGAAGAGTGGGGCGACGGATTCCGCTCAACGCACCTGCCCGAATTTATGGCACTTAATCCCAATGCGATGGTGCCGGTACTGAAAGATGATGACTTTGTGATGTGGGAATCCAACGCCATCCTGCGCTATCTGGCGAATGCCTATGGCGGCGAGTGGCTCTATCCTCATCATCCGCAAACGCGTGCGCCTGTCGATCAGTGGATGGACTGGCAGTCCACTGAACTCAACACCTCATGGCGCTACGCATTTATGTCGCTGGTGCGAAATTCACCGGCTCATCAGGATCCACGTTTGCTGGCCGCGGCCAGCAAAGGCTGGGCACACACCATGAGCATTCTCAATCAGCAGCTGGAAAAAACCGGTCGTTACGTTGCCGGACGTAATTTCACACTGGCAGACATTCCGATTGGTCTGGCGGTGAACCGCTGGTTTGAAACCCCGCTCGAACACCCTGATTATCCGGCGGTACGCACCTATTACGAACGTCTGACTGAACGCCACGGCTATACCGTCTGGGGCCGCAACGGTACACCCTGAGCCTCGCCGCAGGATACTCCCGCCAGTTCACAGGCAATTTCGCCCGCGCGTCTGATCGCCCAGCTATAGCGCGCATCAAACGGATAGCAACATGAGAGGCGCAGTGCATGGTTGTAGCGCTCGCTCAGCGAATAGAGCGCGCCGGGCGTGACGCAAATCTGCTCCTGCAGCAGCCGATCAAACATCTCGGTGGTATTTACGCCGCCCGGTATCTCGACCCAGAAGACGAAACCACCGCGCGGCAGCGTCGCGCGGGTGCCCTCCGGGAAGTAGCGGGCAATTAGTCCCCGCGCCTCATCCAGATTGGCCGCGTAGCGACGGCGCAGCGTGCGCAGATGGTGGTCATAACCACCGGAAGCAAGAAACTCCGCCAGCGTTTCAGAGAGCAGGGCAGATTCTGCCATCGACGACACCGCTTTCAGTCGGGCAATCGCATCATGAAAACGGCCAGCGGCGGTCCAGCCAATACGGAAATCAGGTGCCACGGTTTTGGTGAAGCTGGTGCAGTAGATCACCCAGCCGTCGCGATCAAAGGCTTTTACCGCGGGCGAGAGCGGCCAGTCGAACTGCAACTCGTCATACAGCCCATCTTCTATCAGCGGAACGTGGTAAGTATTCACTAACTTCGCCAGCCGCTTCTTGTTCTCCAGCGACATGCCGCAGCCCAGCGGGTTCTGCGCGCTCGGCATCGCAATCAGCGCCTTAATTCGCTGCTCCTGAAGCAGCATCTCCAGCGCATCCAGCGACAGCCCATGCTGCGGATCGGTGGGAATTTCCAGCGCCTTAAGGCCCAGTGAAGCCAGCAGCGGGAAGAGGAAAAAGTAGGTCGGCGACTCCAGTCCGACGCAGTCGCCGGGCTGCGTGACCGCCCGCAGCGCCAGCTGAAGCGCCTCCATGCAGCCGTGAGTAAGAGTGATCTCATCGGCGGTGAGCGTCTGTCCGGCGTGCAGCGCCCGTCGCGCAATCTCCTCCCGTAAGCGCTCACTACCGGGCGGAAGCGCATAGCGCCCAATCATGTTCGGATGACGGCGCAGCAGTGAGGTGGTAATCCGGGCAATACGCGCCGCAGGAAACAGCTCGCTATCCTGGGGGCAGGCCAGGGAAATATTGATGTAGTCGGGATGGTTCTGCGCCGCAAACACCTTATCGATCAGGTCGAGCTTGCCGCTGCTGGGGTCGCGTACCCGGGTTTTATGCTGACCATGGCGGGTCACGGCGGGCAACACGCCGCGCACGTAATAGCCCGACTGGGGACGCGCCTCAATCAGCCCGCGATCTTCCAGCAACTGCCAGGCATTCAGTACCGTATTGACGCTGACCTGATGTGACTGGGCGACGCGGCGGATCGCCGGCAGGCGTTTGCCAGGTTTCAGCGTTCCCTGATGGATAGCCTCAGCGAAGCTGTCTGCCAGCTGCTGATAGAGCGGCCGATCGGAAGTGGGAGCAAGGGACACAGTAGCCTCCGGATTGGATGGGTACAATTGCTGTTAACGGGAACTGTAACCATAACAATAGTGATTTTGTGTCACTGTTACCATCCCTTTCCCCGCCGTAGCATAGAACTCTGTCTGTTTTCAGGAGAGTCACCATGCTCGATCCCTCTTTCTTCAGTTACGTTACCGTCATGTCGATTACGCCAGGCCCGAACAATCTGCTGCTGGCGACCTCAGGCGTCAATTTCGGCATGCGCCGCACGCTGCCGATGGTGTTTGGAATACTGGTAGGTTGTGCGCTGCAAACGGTGATCGCCGGCGTCGCACTGGAGGTCTTACTGCACTGGATGGCGGCGATTCGCCTGCCGCTGACGCTGGCAGGCTGTGCCTATCTGTTGTGGCTCTCATGGAAGATTTTCCGTGCGGCAGCACCTGAAGTGCGCAGCAAGCCGCAGCCCATGACGCTGCTGGGTGGTGCCTGTTTCCAGGCGATCAATCCCAAAGCCTGGCTGATGGCGACCAATGTGGCGCTGTTGTACAGCGCCAGCAGCGGCGTGCTGACGGTGATGATCGGCTTTATGCTGCTGAACCTGCCCTGCATTCTGATCTGGGCTGCGCTGGGCGATCGCCTGCGCAGCCATCTGCAGATTGCCTGGAAGCGTCAGTTATTTAACAGCCTGATGGCGCTGTCGCTGGTGGCGACTACCATCTGGATGCTGACCGACGCCTTGCTGGCCGCTTAATCGGGTGCACCAGGTGCTGTGGCCGACGGCCATTTCCAGTTCTGCACCTCCGGCACATCTTCACCGTGTTCACGCACATAGCGATGATGCTCAGCGATGCGCTCCTGCAGATCGTCCAGCAGCTCAGGATGCGCATCGGCCAGGCCAGGCACGCGCAGAATCGCCTCCTGCGCCAGATGATAGCGGTCAAGCTCGTTCAGCACCGTCATATCAAATGGCGTGGTGGTGGTTCCCTCTTCATTGAAGCCGCGAACATGGAAGTTGCGGTGGTTGGTACGCGAATAGGTCAGGCGATGTATCAGCGTTGGATAACCGTGGAAGGCGAAGATTACCGGTTTATCCTGGGTAAACAGCGCGTCGAATTCCGCATCAGATTTGCCATGCAGATGCTGATCCTGCGGCTGCAGCGCCAGCAGATCGACCACGTTCACCACGCGGATACGCAGTTCGGGCAGCATACCGCGCAGCAGATCCACCGCCGCCATCGTCTCCATGGTCGGCACATCACCGGCACAGGCCATCACCACATCCGGCTCCTCATGATCTGGGGTGGTGCCCGCCCAGTGCCACTCGCCCATGCCCGCTTCACAATGGGTCACCGCACTCGCCATATCCAGCCACTGCGGCGCAGGCTGCTTGCCCGCCACAATCACATTGATGCGGTCCCAGGTGCGCAGGCAGTGATCGCCAACCCACAGCAGCGTATTGGCATCGGGCGGCAGATAGATGCGCACAATGTCCGCTTTTTTATTGGCAACGTGATCGATAAAGCCCGGATCCTGATGGCTATAGCCATTGTGATCCTGTCGCCAGACGTGCGAAGAGAGCAGATAGTTCAGCGACGAGATCGGCTTACGCCAGCCCAGTTTACGCGAGACTTTCAGCCACTTAGCGTGCTGGTTAAACATCGAATCGACGATGTGAATAAAAGCTTCATAACAGTTAAACAGCCCGTGGCGGCCGGTCAGCAGATAGCCCTCAAGCCAGCCCTGACACTGATGCTCACTGAGAATTTCCATCACCCGGCCATCACGCGCCAGCTGCTCATCGTAAGGCTCAGTACGTTCCAGCCAGGTACGGCTGGTCACGTCGAAGACCGGCGTCAGGCGGTTAGAGGCGGTTTCATCCGGGCCAAACAGGCGGAAATTATCGCGGTTGCGCTGGAACAGCACGCTGAGATAGCGGCCCAGATGCTCAGTGGCCTGCGCCATCTGTGCGCCTGGCTCGCTGACATCGCAGGCAAACTCCGCGAGTTCAGGCGCATCCAGCTCACGGCGCAACAGGCCGCCATTGGCATAAGGCGAAGACCCCATGCGTTTATCACCTTCCGGTGCCAGCGCCTGCAGTTCCGGCTTTAAGCGACCCTGTTCATCAAACAGGTCGTCTGGCTGATAACTCCGCATCCACGTCTCAAGGATCTGGCGATGTCCTTCATCTTCACGACAGGCCGCGACCGGCACCTGATGCGCCCGCCAGAAATCCTCCACTTTCTTTCCGTCGACCGTTTTCGGACCGGTCCAGCCTTTGGGGCTGCGCAGGATAATCATCGGCCAGCGCGGCACCCCGGTGGTGGCTTTACCCTGGCGCGCCTCGCGCTGATAAGCGGCGATTTTACTGAAGGCACTATCCAGCGCCTCCGCCATTAGCGGATGCATTTTTTCAGGCTCATGCCCACAGACGAACAGCGGCTCGTAGCCGTAGCCACTGAACAACTGGTGCAAATCTTCATCGCTGCTGCGACCCAGCAGCGTCGGGTTGGCGATTTTGTAGCCATTGAGGTGCAGAATCGGCAGGACCGCGCCGTCACGTTCAGGATTCAGGAATTTAATGCCGTGCCAGCTGGAGGCCAGTGGACCGGTCTCCGCTTCGCCGTCGCCAATCACGCAGGGTACAACCAGTTCGGGATTATCGAAGGCCGCGCCAAACGCATGGGAGAGCGAATAGCCCAGTTCACCGCCTTCATTAATCGAGCCAGGCGTTTCCGGTGCCGCGTGACTGGGAATGCCCCCCGGAAAGGAGAACTGTTTGAACAGACGCTGCATGCCCGCCGCATCCTGCGTGATGTGCGGATAAATCTCGCTGTAGCTGCCCTCAAGCCAGGTATTCGCCACCATACCGGGGCCGCCATGTCCTGGTCCGCAGATGTAGATCATATCCAGGTTTTGCTTTCGGATAACGCGGTTGAGGTGGGCATAGATAAAATTCAGGCCTGGCGTAGTGCCCCAGTGACCCAGCAGACGCGGTTTAATGTGTTCAGGCCTGAGTGGCTCACGCAACAGCGGGTTATCCATCAGGTAAATTTGTCCGACGGAGAGGTAGTTCGCGGCCCGCCAGTAGCGGTCGAGCAGCGTGAATTCCGGTGAAGCAGGGGAGTAAGACATGCAGTTTCCTCCTGATCGTGCAGCTAAAAGATGCCTTAACCCTAATAGAGAATGCCCGGATCGACCAGGTAACCGACCAATAAAAAAGGCCCCGCAGTGCGGAGCCTTTTTATCAATGGCGCTGAATTATTTGCCGACGACGAACGCGGTTTCCCGTCCTTCATCGTTTGCTGCCATCGGGGTAACCGGCGAATAGTCGAGCTGCAGAATCCGGCTGGTTTCGGCTAACACTTTCTCTGTCAGCGCTACGTCGCCGTTCAGCTTACGTCCCCAGGATGGGATCACCGCACGGATTTTGTTCTGCCATTCCGGCGAAGCCATCTGCTCAGGACAGACCTTGTGCAGCAGCTCCAGCATGATCGGTGCCGCCGTAGAGGCGCCAGGCGATGCACCCAGCAGTGCTGAAATCGAGCCATCCTGTGAGGCGACCACTTCGGTGCCCAGACGTAACACGGCGCCCTCTTTTTCATCTTTCTTGATGATCTGCACACGCTGACCGGCAGTCACTAAGCGCCAGTCCTCCTGCTTCGCCTGCGGCACATAGGCACGCAGGGCGTCCATCCGGTCGCGATCGCTTTGCAGCACCTGATCCATCAGGTATTTCACCAGGTCAAAACTTTTCAGCCCCACTTTCACCATCGGCAGCATATTGCTGCTGTTCAGTGAGGTGAACATATCCATCAGCGAACCCTGCTTCAGGAACTTAGTCGAGAAGGTGGCGAACGGGCCAAACAGCAGCACCTGCTTGCCATCCAGCACGCGGGTGTCGACGTGCGGCACGGACATCGGCGGCGCACCGACGCTGGCTTTGCCATAGACCTTGGCCATGTGCTGCGCGACGACCTGCGGATTTTCCGTTACCAGGAATGAACCGCCCACCGGGAAACCAGCGTAACCGTTGGCTTCCGGTATGCCAGCCTTCTGCAACAGCGGTAACGCTGCGCCGCCAGCACCGATAAATATTCTACCCGCCGTCAGTGTGCGACGTGTGCCGCTGTTCAGACACTGCAGCGTCACCTGCCAGCGACCGTCGGCGAGCTGCTTCAGCTCACGCACTTCCTGGCGCAGACGCAGCTGGAAATTCGCTTTCTTCTCTAGCGAGGCGATCAGCTGACGGGTGATTTCACCGAAGTTCACGTCGGTGCCCATCTCCGTCCAGGTCGCGGCCACTTTCTGGCTGCGGTCACGGCCATTCATCACCAGCGGGATCCAGCGGGCAATCTGCTGCGGATCTTCGGAGTAGGCCATGCCACGGAACAGGGTGCTTTTCTGCAGCGCCTTAAAGCGCTTGCGCAGGAAGTCGACATTGTCGTCACCCCAGACAAAGCTCATGTGCGGCGTGCTGTGAATAAAGCTTTTAGGGTTGCGCAGGTTGCCTTTCTGGACCTGATAAGCCCAGAACTGGCGGGAAATCTGGAACGATTCGTTGATCGTCACCGCTTTAGAGATGTCGATGCTGCCATCCGCCTGCTGAGGCGTATAGTTCAGCTCTGCCAGCGCCGCATGACCGGTGCCCGCGTTATTCCAGCCGTTGGACGACTCTTCGGCCACGCTATTCAGCCGCTCCACCATTTCGATGGACCAGTCCGGCTCTAAATCCTGCAGCCACGCGCCGAGGGTGGCGCTCATCACACCTGCGCCAATCAGCAGCACGTCAACGTCTTTGCGCTCCTGCGCGGTAGTAGTGGTGTCCTTTGCCATGGCACTCATCGCGAGCGCAAGGTTTACAGCTGAATTGCACATGAGGCGACATCTCCTCTTCTGTTGACCTGAAGCCCAACAGTTTTGCAGGCGAAATAGTCACGCTTCTTACGAGCGCGTTGCGCTATTTCTCAAAGGTTAAGTCTCAGGTATAGGGTTAAAGCGGTAATAACGCGTTAACTGCACGTTATGCTTTGTCATCTGAATATAACATTCTCGCATCTGAATTAAACATTTGTTTATTTTTTAAATGCAGAAATGATTCAGCATTAGAATTAATCATCAGGGCCAGCGGCGTATTAGGGGTTTTTTAGTGTGAAGTCAGTGGGTTAACGGAAATGGCATGTTGCTGAAAAGCCCCATGCTGGTGCAACGACGGAATGAATATGAACCGTGCGGAATTATTTAATCCGCTGAAATTTAGCGATTTATTATGCAGCAAGGAATAACGGGAATCGGGAGCAGAGCGCCTGAAAGGCCGCTTGTGTAAAAATAATGTTACATTTTTGTGAGTCTGAAAATGCGTGCACATCGGCGCACGCATCGGATTCACTTATGACAGACTGGCGCTGGCGGGCAACTTTTTCAGACTTATCGCCATGCGGTTGTAGGTGTTCATCAGACCAATCGCGATGTTCAGATCGACAATCTCTTTTTCACTGAAGTGCGCTTTCAGTGCGGTATAGCGGTCGTCTGGCGCACCCTGCTGAGCAATCAGGGTCAGGCATTCAGCCCAGTGCAGGGCAGCCTTCTCTTTATCACTGAACAGCGTACCGGATTCCTGCCAGACCGAAGTCAGCACGATCTTATCCCAGCCCATGCCCGACTTATTCAGTGCTTTGGTATGTAAATCAATGCAGTAGGCACAGCCATTAATCTGCGATATGCGCAGGAACAGCAGTTCCAGTAAAGTGAGCGGCAGATCGGTTTGTGCCAGATAACTGTATACGCCGCCCAGTGCTTTCATGCCCGCCGGTGCTGCACTGTGAAAATCGATACGTTCGCTCATCTTATTGCCTCATTCAGGATTGATAAGGCGATTTTCAGCCTTTCAATGGAGCAGATAAAGTGCCAAAAAATGAGAGTCTGACTGGTCCATCGCCGCTTTCCACGCTGACACTGCAGCGCGGCGCGTCACGTGGCCTCAGTGAACAACTGCGCCAGCTGATCGAACAGGCGATTGGTGAAGGACGTTTACAACCTGGCGCACGTCTGCCTTCCTGCCGCGATCTGGCCGCTCAGCTCGGCGTGGCGCGTGGCACCGTTCGCGCCAGTTATGACATGCTGGTTGATGGTCAGTTTCTGCAGGCCAGAGGCGCAGCGGGTACCTTCGTCAGCCCATTACCGCCGTTAAAACCGGTCAATGCCGAGGCTGAACGCCAGCTGCTGGAGGGTGCAGAGGAGTATGAAGCGCCACCGCTGACCTTCCAGATGGGCATTCCTGCCAGCGATGCATTCCCGGCCAAAGTCTGGCTGCGCATTCTGCAGCGTCAGACGCGCCTGCAGGTCAGCAGACCGGCCAGCTATCCCGATCCCCGCGGCAGCTTAGCGTTGCGGCAGGCGCTGGTGGCCTACCTGGCGGTGGCACGCGGCCTGCGCTGTCAGGCGGACCAGATTATTATTACCAGCGGCTATGCTGGCGCAATGGGACTGATTGGGCTGGCGATGAATTTTCAGGGTAAAAAAGCATGGCTGGAAGATCCCGGATTCTGGGTGGCGCGTCGCGCGGTTGAAGCGCTGCGCGTCACGCCGGTTGCCGTGCCGGTTGATGCCGAAGGGTTGCAGGTTGAGGCCGGGATTGCTCGCGCGCCGGATGCCGCTTTTGCGCTGGTCACACCGGGACAGCAGGCGCCGCTTGGCATGACGATGAGCCTGGCACGCCGGCATGCCCTGCTTAACTGGGCCAGCCGCGCGCAGCGCTGGATTATCGAAGATGACTATCTCGGCGAGCTTCAGCCCGGCAATCGCGCCGCGCCGGCACTGGCCGCGCTCGACAGCCAGGGGCGGGTGTTGCACATCGGCACGTTCAGCAAGACGCTAACGCCGCAACTGCGGCTCGGTTTTATGGTGGTGCCACCCGCGCTGACGGCCCGGTTCGGCGAGGTCTGCGCGTTGCTTTCGCCTGCCTCCTCCGGATTGCTGCATAATGCGGTGGCGGAATTTCTGCGGGATGGCCACTTTATGCGGCATCTGCGGCGCATGAAGCGCGTCTATCATGAGCGGCTGGAGCAGATGATCGCGGCGCTGCATCCTCACTTTCCTGACCTGCAACGCGCCGGGCTGGCGGTGATTGTCCGTTTACCCGCCGGTTCACCGGATCAGGTGATTGCGCAGCAGGCGGTGGAGTGGGGCATGGCACCGTCGCCGCTGTCGATCTGGTATCAGCAGGCGGATCAGCGCGGTGCGGGCCTGTTACTGGGGACGGCCCATCTGCCACGTGAAGGTTATGCGCGCAGTGCCGAACGGCTAAAGGCGCTGGTCGATGCGTATCCTGCTGTCAGCCTCTGAACCAGCGACGCCAGACAAAACGGATAACAAAAAACTCCAGTGCGCCCAGCAGCAAAAACCAGACGCAAAACACCACCGTGTAGAGCTGATTCAGGTCCTGCAAATGGAACATCTGCAACAGATGCTGCGCCACCGTCACGCTAAAGGCGGGCGCGGGCAGCAGCAGCGCCGAGAGAAAGCCCAGCAATAAAATGCCACCAGGCACGATCAACGTTTCAAAAGGGTTATTCATAACCGGTATCCCATATTTATCAGCCCGGCATTTTCCGGTAAACGGCGACACGGTTCAATGGTGGCGCGCTGCTTCGTGCGCATCCGGCATGCTACATGGCCAGACGAATGGTCAGAAAATGCTTTGCTACCATCGACTTAGCGCGATTCATAGCGGATGATAAGAGTTATAGCCTTTGCTATACTTAAATCCCTGATTTTACTGTCTTTTTATCTTTGGGTTTGCATGGTAGACTGCGCCCACTTTTTCATAACTGAACACTTTGTGTGGTGAATTCAGCGTGAATTGCCGCTTTTTCGCCCCAGGTGAATAAATCATGACCTTTATTGCCACTTTAATTCTTGCGCTGGGCATGTCGATGGACGCGTTTGCTGCTGCTCTGGGCAAAGGTGCCACATTGCATCGTCCCGGTTTTAAAGAAGCGCTGCGTACCGGTCTGATTTTCGGCTCAATTGAAGCGCTGACGCCGCTGATTGGCTGGGCGCTTGGCCTGGCCGCCAGCCGTTACATCATGGCGTGGGATCACTGGGTTGCCTTCATCCTGCTGGCGTTTCTGGGTGGCCGTATGATGATGGAAGGCTTCCGTCAGACTGCCGTCGCAGAACCCTGTGAAGCCCCGCAAAGCCATGGCTTTATGGTACTGGCGACCACCGCGGTAGCGACCAGCCTGGATGCGCTGGCTGTTGGTGTGGGTCTGGCTTTCCTGCAGGTGAACATCATTACTACCGCGCTGACCATTGGTGCAGCCACTACGGTGATGGCGACGACTGGCGTATTAGTCGGGCGCTTTATTGGTCCGATCCTGGGAAAATGGGCGGAAGTGCTGGGTGGAGTAGTGCTGATTGCCGTCGGCTCCACCATTCTGTTGCAGCATCTCGGCTACACCGCGTAAGGCTTTTGCACATAAAACCGCCATTTTTGTGATCTGGTTCAAATTTATTTGCTGTTAAAACGCACAGGAGCTATACTTTTTCGGTATATGTTCAACTAAATTTGAATCAGGTGTTCCATGAAACGTATTTTTAAACACGTGTTCCGCGCTTACGTTGAGACGTTCAAACACGTACCGCCGGGTGCCATGTACTAAGCACCCCGCAAGAAACCCTCGATAATCGCGGTCAGGGATCGACCTGTGATTATCACCTTTTCTGCTTTTTCTGCCTTTGCTTCTGCTGATTTAAACCCGCGTTTTTGCACTTCGGGTGCATCCTGTTTGTTGCTACTCCTCTCCTTCTGATTTTCCCGTTATGCGTCACTTTGAGCCAGAAAAGACGTTGCTGCAGTGGTCTAATCTGCCCGGGAGATTTCCGGATGCCAGACAAAATGGCGGCATACCTTAAACAGGAAACAAGCACTTTTAATGGGTCATGGGATTGCCTGTGCCGAAACAAAGATTCACGGTTAACCCTGATGATTCTTCCTGAATATTTCAGTAAACCATTCGATAAAGACCCGGACCTTAGGCGGAAGATAGCGTCGGTCAGGGTAGAGTATAGAAACCGGTTTCGTCACAGTCGCATAACCCGATAATACTTCCTTCAGCTGGCCTGTTTCGAGGCAGGGCTTTAATGCCGTATATAATGCGTGAAGCATGCCGAGGCCCGCCACGCCACATGAAAGAAGGACGTCAGAATTGTTAACTCGTATGCTGCTTCCCGGATGCCGTGAAACAATTTCGCCATTCATGACAAATTTCCATTCCTGGATGTCCCGACTGTGTTCATTAAAAAAATAAATGGCTTTATGATCTTTAAGGTCATCAGGCGTTAAAGGGGTGCCATATTTATCCAGATAAGAGGGTGCTGCACAGGTGACCATCTGCAGGCTGCCCATTCTGCGCGAAATAAAATTCGAATCAGCAAGCTCACCGAGA
The DNA here is from genome assembly GCF_057812235.1 of Pantoea sp. ABR1s. Lineage (NCBI taxonomy): Bacteria > Pseudomonadati > Pseudomonadota > Gammaproteobacteria > Enterobacterales > Erwiniaceae > Pantoea > Pantoea sp. ABR1s. The sequence continues at coordinate 240,381 of NZ_CM173823.1, forward strand.
CGAATAACACAGTCCACACCTTCTGTAATTAAATGGGTCAGGCGATCTGAAGCGGTTAAGACTATTTCAATTTCAGGATATAAAGCCTGAAACTCGCTTAATTGTGGGATCAGGATACTGTGCGCCAGCGCCAGTGGAACATCAATGCGCAGCTGGCCACGAGGTCGCTGATTTGAAGAGTAAGAAGCCATTATATCGCTGGCATCACTCAGCAGCGTTTTAGCCCGCTGATAAATTTCCTCCCCTTCAACGGTCACACTCAGACTGCGCGTGGTGCGGTGCAATAGCTTAACGCCAAGCTTGTCTTCCAGTTGTTGTACGGACTTACTGACCGCAGGGCGATGCAGCTGTAAGGCGTCAGCGGCCCGGGTGAAACTACGGAATTCAACGACGTGAACAAAAATATCCATCAATTCCAGCATGTTCGAGCGCATCATTTAACTCCGCAAAAAATATTCCTGCCGAAATAGTGTATTGCGGATTATATCTTATTCCGATTGTTTCTCCTGCAGTAACACTGAAGTCCTTTTTCGTGGCTTTTTACGCCTGCCTGCTTTTTTTATCATCACCCTATTGGATGCATACACATGGGAAATGACAAAATGAAAGCATGGTTACTGAAAGATTTTGGACTTGAAAACTTAAAGCTTGAAGAGGTGGAAACGCCTGTACCCGGTCCGGGTGAACTTCTGGTTAAAGTTGGCGCGGTGTCTCTGAACTTCAGGGATAAGGCAATAGTAGAGGGCTTTTATGAGCCTCATCTGGTTCCAAAGCCACTGATTCCTGTCTCTGATGCCACAGGTACCGTTGTTGCCACGGGGCAGGGTGTGTCCCGTTTTAGCACGGGTGATCGCGTTAACTCGCATCTCTATTCACGCTGGTTAGAGGGTGAACCTGCGGCCGATGAGCCAGCATGGTGTATTGGAATGCCGTTACCCGGCGGGCTGGCTGAGTACATGATCATTCATGAGGACAGCGCAGTTAAAGCGCCTGACAGCATGACCGATGAAGAAGCTTCTACACTTCCCATCGCTGCGCTTACGGCATGGTACTCGCTAATGGATATCGGCAATCTGCAGCCCGGTCAGACCGTGCTCGTACAGGGAACCGGTGGCGTATCGGTCTTCGCTGCTCAGATAGCGCATGCCTATGGTGCACGCGTCATTGCCACCTCCAGTAACGATGCAAACCTTGAGCGCATTACATCACTGGGAGCAGATGAAGGGATTAACTATAAAAAATACCCTGAGTGGGAAAGAAAAGTGCTTGAAATGACTGATGGTAAAGGCGCTGACGTAACGATAGATGTCGCCGGGGGCAATGGCATCAATCAGTCAATTGCTGCGACAAAAGTTGCCGGTACGATTGCTCAGGTAGGATTTCTGACCGGCCAGACAGCACAACTTGATTTGATGCCGTTAATTTTCCGTCAGACAACAATCCGGGGCATTGCGGTTGCACCACGCTCCTCATTTGATCGGATGAATCCGTTCCTCAATAAACATAATATCAAACCCGTCATTGAACAGGTTTACAGCTTTAATGAGGCGGTTGAAGCCTTCCGGCACCTCTCCCGTGGTGCATTTGGCAAAATCGTCATTAGAATTAGTGACTGATAACGACTTTTTATTCCTCAATTCTGGCAGTTTTTACTGACTGCCAGATACTTTTTAATCCCACTCTCACCGCGTTAAACCCCTTCTCAAAGCGTGCTTATATTCCTTCTGCACATCGTCAAAAGGGCCGCTTTCTGTATAACCGCGACCGGTGGCGCTAAACGCTTATCGTCTGCTGTTATCCCCATCAACCAGAGCGCGACTTGCCGTTCAATAGAATCTGTAGCCCCTGGAATGAAGCTGAATGCCCGCCAAAAACGTTCTGCTAAACGCAAACTCAGTGAGCTATCCGGTGGCGGAGGGTTATCTTTGCGGGTGGATAAACCGAAAAGTACGGACAATTTTCGCCCGGCAAAAACGCTCCTGTCTTAAATCGCATCGGCCAAAAATTCAATAAATGTCCGTACTTTCGAATTGAGTGCCGAACGTTCGGTGACACAGGCATAGATATTCATCGGCAGGGACTCAATGGTGCTCTCGCCACTGTGACCTGACCAGGACAAAGGCCTTAGCAGACCGCTGTCTATCAGTGGCTGAGCAACAAAACTTGCCAGACGAGCAATGCCGCCGCCGTTTACGGCTATTCTGGCGATGATATCAATATCATCGCTGATAAAACTGGGGTTAAGTTTTGCATTAACAGGCTGTCCGTTGACCATAAACGTCCATGGCAGAAACCGTCTGTCGGTGGGATAGCGGAAAACCAGGCAGGCGTGCTGGCTCAGTTCTCCGGGCGTCTGAGGCGTGCCAGCGCGATCAAGGTAAGCGGGAGCCGCACAGAATATAAAGGGTAACGATGCGATTTTTCTGGCGATCAGTTGATCATTCAGCTGTGCTTCAATGCGGATACTGACATCGACGCCTTCCAGGCGATGATCGACGTTGCGATCGGTACTGATCAGTTCAATATCTATATCGGGGAAAGACGCTTTGAAAGCGGGCATAAGGGGAGCCAGAACGTACCGGCCAAACGCGGCTGTCGTAGCGATACAAAGTGGCCCCTGTGGTTTGGTTTCATTCGCAGCAGCCTGCGAGGCGAGTTCGATATCATGTGGGATGTGACGGACTTTCTCGAAATAGCGTTTACCGTTTTCCGTTAAGGTCATGCTGCGGGTGGTGCGCGATAGCAGTCGCACGCCCAGATGCGCTTCAAGACGCGAAAGACTCTGGCTGACTGCTGCCGGACTCATACCTTTAGCGCGTGCCGCCGCTGCAATACTGCCGTTTTCCACCACGCGGATAAAAGTGCTAATCAGCCCTAAAATGTCCATCGTATCCTCAACCGTTAATTCGTCACTTTTACTTAATAATGATTAAAGCATAACCGCTCTACAACCCCCCGCATAAGCTTGTTAAGTTAGCCGCAGTCTTATCTACTTTTGTTAAACAGGATATTCAGATGACTGATGCTGCAACAAAAAAAACCTTACGAACCCGCTTGCCGGTGCGCACGACACCTTACATATTTGCACTTTATATGGCGATCATCATGGCGTTCCTGATGAGTCTGGTCATCACGTTAGCCGAATTCGGAATGGGGCCTCATTACATGACAAATGTGATGGATGCTTACCAGGTCGCCATGCCAGCCGCTTTCTTTTGCATACTGGTTGTCCGTCCTGTTGTTATCCGGCTCGTAGGATTGACCGTTCACGGTCACTGAGACAGTCAGCATGCCCAAAATGGGCGGACAGGTAGGGTTTAGCCCGCTTCTCGCTCATCGCGGCAGGCTGCTTCTGCACCAGAATGGAGGCGGGTGGCAAACCTCCAGCATTTCAGATGCGGGGTGAGGGCGGGCAGGTCGTCCGGATACTGACCGGTATCAGGATGAAAGATACCGAAAGCCGGGGGTACGATATGCAGCAGGTAAAGCTCACAGATGAAGAGGGCGATGACAGCGCTTCACTGGCCGTGCGGAAATTTTTAGGCGATGTGACCTTACTGGCTCTGTTTATTGTTAAGCATCAACGTTAAATCGGCACCGTCATTATGACGGGGTTGGCCTGCTCCTCTTCGCACATAGCGGAGCCTGAAGCACTTCCTGAGCAGTCAAAATAAAACAGCCATTCAGCCATCTGAGCGTTTAAATGGTTAAAATAAATAAACATATACATTGCTAAATTATTATCGCTGTGTCTTAATGCGTCATCGGTTTGGAACACAGACCTTATGAAAGCAGTTTTAGTAAAGTAGTCCTCAGTTCAAGTGTTATCCACAGATATCCTTCTTCGAGAGCCTCCTCCTAAGTGCCCAATAAGTAAATCTCTAACTACAGGCCATCTTCGCCGCTCTTAGTGGCTAATCGATTAAGGAAATATCTATGTCTAACAAAATGACTGGTTTAGTAAAATGGTTTAACTCAGATAAAGGTTTTGGCTTTATCACTCCCGATGATGGCAGCAAAGATGTATTCGTGCATTTCTCTGCTATCCAGGGTGATAACTACAAAACGCTTGATGAAGGTCAGAAAGTCTCCTTCACCATTGAAAATGGCGCCAAAGGCCCTGCAGCTGGCAACGTCACAGCGCAGTAAGCCGCGCTCATTATCAGCGATGCTTACAATAGCGATGAAGACATAAGTCTGAGCAGATAAGCTCTGCTGATAATAAAAGAAACCCGCCCAGTGCGGGTTTTTTATTGCCTGAAATTCGTATTATCTCTGGTCCGTTGACCTGCTCCGCGTTTATCAGGCTACCCCGATGTTAATCCTCTCTTCATAAGCCCTGCCCGTGATGAAATGTTACGTTAAGCCATCGGGCAAAAGCCATAACGCGCTTTTTGAAATCAGCGATGCTCCCCTGAGGCGTATTACTGATTACCAGCAAGTCATCCATTTCTTTTGCTAACGCTGGATATCGGGCATTGAATGTAAAGCGATACTCCTCGGGTGTTTCAGTCATTGCCTTCCCGCTTACACCAGACAGATCTCCCGCCAGAGTTCATCACCCGCAATGCCAGCGTCTTCTTAGGCGAAACCCCATACTTTTTCACACCATCGCGCGGATAACCCGCCTGCTGCCTGATCCCGACCTACACTGAATTATTCTCCCCAAACCAGGAGCAGCGGATGATCCAGAAGCATCGACGAAAACAGGCAGCGATTGTGGCAGGTGTTGGATTGGGTGTGGCGGCCACGTTATGGGGCATGAAACGCTGGCGGCAACTTAAGGAGACGCCGCCGGTGTCGCCGAACAGTCATCACGCCGGTCTGGCCGGTTATTATCAGCAGATTGGTGACTGGCGCATGTTTACCCGCGTTACGCCCAATGAGGATCAGGGACTGCCGGTCGTGTTAATCCACGGTCTGGTGATGTCGGGCCGGGCGATGGAGCCACTGGCGCTGGCGCTGGGGCGCGACTATCACGTGCTGGTGCCGGATCTGCCCGGTTTTGGCGCCAGCACACTGCCCCCTTCTGCGCCGATCATGTCGGTGGATCAGCTGGCGGATGCGCTGTGGCTGTGGTTACAGCATAACGGTTTCCAGCGCGCTATCTGGGTCGGCAATTCGTTTGGCTGCCAGATTCTGGCCGCGCTGGCGGTGAAACATCCACAGGCTGTGGCGGGACTGGTGCTGCAGGGGCCGACGGTCGATCGTCATGCCCGCAGTCTGCCGCGTCAGCTCTGGCGCGACTGGCGTAATGGCCGGCTGGAATCCCGTCGTCCACCGGGGCCACTGGCCCGAATCGATTACGCCAAAGCGGGCCTGCGGCGCGCCTTCGGTACCCTGCGCGCCATGATGCGCGACCGCATTGAGCATCGCCTTACTTACATTAACGCACCCACGTTGCTGCTGCGGGGCTCGCGCGATCCCGTCTGTCCGGCCCGCTGGCTGGATGAACTCGCCGCCCTGATGCCGCGCAGTGAACGACTGACATTACGCGACGGGACGCACACTTTGCACTACGTCTACCCGTGGAGTTTCTGTCACGCCATCCGCCCGTTCCTGGCACGTATCCAGCAGGAGGATCAACATGAGTAAACCACCAAGAGGGATTGCCCGCTTTGACTCTGCTGCCGCCATGCTGCTTGCGCTGGCCAATGCGCTGCACGACCGCCCCTTTGCCAGCGCCAGCCAGTCACCGACGCTGGATCGCCTGTTGCCGTCGCTTAACCGGCTGCCGACCGGACTGCGTGAGTGGGGCTATGCGCTGGGCGGCATGGCAGAAGGCATCAGCCTGCGTCAGGCGGGTGAACTGGATGTGGAAGGGATCGCCGAATGGATGGTGAGTGAATACCCGCAACAGGATTATCCGGCGGCCTTTATCGGTTCATCGAACGGCGCGCTGGTGCATCTGGCGTCGGCGATGAGCGTGCCCTGGCTGCCGCAAACCTTTCTCTGTCCGGTGCGCGCGGCCAATAGCGATCCCGATGATGTACAGGCGAGTTTTGAGCAGGGTAAAGAGGTGGCGGCGGCACTGCTGGCCGCCTGGCCGCGTCTTGCGGTTCACCATATGCATGACCCGAATCAGGATCGGCTGATGCTCGACCAGATGCGCTATTTCCGGCTGAAACTGCGCGAGCTGCCGCTGGCCTTTAACGAATTCCTGATGGGAAGTCTGCCCGCTGGCTCCACGCTTTATATCAATCACTGCACCCGGCAGTGGCCGGTAACGCGCACCAGCGATCGTTCGTTTTTCCAGTTTGGTGCGCTCGGCGGCGCAACCGAAAAAGAGTACTTACAGGGCGGCCCGCGGGTGGCGGAATATCTGGCACGCTATGGCATCGATCGCGAGCGCTGGACGCCGCCGGCCATTACTGACCACGTGCCGGAAGCGGAGTGGGGACTGGATGGTTATCTGATTTCGCCGCTGAAAAAACTGGCGGAAGCTCAGAACTGGAAGCTGATGGAGATTCGTTACGAAGATCCGGAGGCGATGAGTTATGTGGTGGCTGAGATCTACCGCGACTGGTATCTGGCGGCGGGAATTTTACCGACCCGGCTGACGGTGGACAGCTTCCTGTTGATGGACCCGTGGTGCAGCATGCATCAGCACGCCATCCCGTTCTGGCTGGTCTTTTGCACCGAGCCTTCGGCCGCGGCCCTGCAACGCTTCCTGGAAAAACAGCCGCCGTTCCGCAACATCGACATGATGCTCTTTTCTCACGGCACCGACAGCATCGGGCTGGCGGAGATTGACCGCTGGCGGGCGCTGCTCTCCCATGCACGTGATGAAGGCGTATTGATTGGCGTGGATGAGGAACGTTTCCCGCGTGATTTCGCGACGTTTGCCCGCTTCGACTCGGCATTGCGTGAACGGGCACCGCTGTTGCCACCACCACCCGCGCTGAGCGCGGAGAAGGTGATGACGGGTATTCAGCGTTATGGTGCGAAACATGGGGTCACCCTGACGGCGCTGACGTAGCAGTCGCGCCGTCAGTCGTGATTATTCGCCGTCGGTGATCGGCTGGCGCACCAGCAGCAGGTAGGCGAGTGCGCCAACCAGCGTCACGCAGGCACAAATCATCAGCGCCATGCTGAACGATTTGGTGGTGTCGAGCACCCAGCCGGTGATGACCGGCGCAAACGAGGCGAAGATAAAGCTGGCGAAGTTCTGGATGCTGCCGACAGACGCTGTCATACGGGCGGTGACGTTGGCGTGGATCAATCCCCAGCACGACGTTCCGGCAAAGTGGATACAGAACAGCGCCATCCCAATCAGCGTTACGGCGCTGGTGGTGTCGGTCGCGCGGGTCACCACGGCGGTAAAGCCGGCGGACAGCAGCATCCCGCTGACGATGCAGACTTTGCGGGTTTTCACCGCGTTAAAGCCGCGACGTACCAGCGAGTCGACCACATAGCCATTCAGCAGCATGCCCGCCGCACCGAACAGGAACGGAATTGCTGCCAGCAGGCCGGTACTTTTAAGGTCGAGATGATAGGTCGACTGCAGATAGCCCGGCAGCCACGCGATATAGAGCCAGGCGGTGTAGTTGATGCCGCTGAAGCCAATCATCATTCCCCACATGGTGCGCTGCTTAAACAGGCCGCGCCACTCTTTGAAGCTGATCGGCTCTTTACGTGAGGCGACGCTGCCCGCCTGCAAATAGTGGATCTCTTCAGCGCTCAGGGTGTTGTTGTCGCGGTCGCGGTAGATCATATACCAGCCGATAGCGAGGAACATGCCGAGGATACCAATCGTGACAAACATGCCACGCCAGCCCATCACCAGCATCATCGCCGCCAGAATCGGCGGAGCCACCGACAGTCCAATCATCGAAGCCGCATTGAACATCCCCATCGGCATGCCGCGATCTTTAATGTTGAACCAGTCGTTGATCACTTTCACGCCGCACGGGTTCATCGGCGCTTCACCAATGCCGAGGCCGATGCGCACCAGGATGAACTGGGTAAAGTTATGCACCAGGCCAGAGGCGGCCTGAAACAGCGACCAGATAAACATGCCAATGCCGAGCATAATGCGCGGCCCTTTACGATCCAGCAGCGCGCCGCATGGCAGTTGCGCCAGTCCATAAGCCAGCGAAAAGGCGGAGAGCAGGAAGCCGATTTCGGTGGCGCTCAGCCCCATCTCCTCGCGGATGGTCATATTCGCGACCGACAGCGAGCTGCGATCCAGATAGTTGATGATGGCGGCGAACAGCAACAGCAGCATCGCCGTGATCTGAATCTTGCGGATACGCGGTGAACGCACCACGTCGCTGCGCATCGGCACGAAATCCTGGTCTGATGGCGTGTCGCCAGCTGCGCTGTCGCGGCCGGTTACTGAAGTCTTTTCCATTGCACTCTCCCGAAACTGGGTACTTATCGTTATGGTGAGAAGGGGTCTGCGCGCAGCGGCAAAAGGCCGCCGTGACGTTGCAGTCGAGACTAAGAGCAAAGGGTTAAGGATGTTGCAAAGATGTTTCTGAATCGTGCGGGAGCTAATGCTTTGTGGTTTTTAATCGGTTTTTAATTGTACTGACCGATTGAGCGCACCATCGAGGTTTTAGCGGTCGCCAGATGGTTATGTAATGCACAGAGGGCGTCGACATCCTGACGGCCAATCAGCGCGGTCAGAATCGCCATATGCTCCTCCAGCGCCACAATATTTCGCTGCTTGAGGTCGCTCTCGTCCCACTGATAATGCGAATGAAAGATCACCGAGATAATCTCCAGCGACTGATTGAAAAATGGGTTGTTGGCGGCGGATAAAATCAGCGAATGCATCTGACGATCCAGCGCGGCAAAGTGGCGATAGTTGCTGGCGATGGTATCGCGCATCGATCGGTGACGATCCAGCAGATCCCGCGCCTGAACCCAGCGCTCGTCGCCTGCGGGCAGATTCAGGAAACGGCTCAGGGCATGGGTTTCCAGCATCTCGCGCAGTTCAAACAGCTTCTCGGCGTAATCCTGGGTGAATTTTTTCATCCGCCACTGGCCGCGTCTGACCGGCTCCAGCAGGTCATAGCGCATAAAGCGCAGCAGGAATTCGCGCACCACCACCGGACTGACTTTCACCTGCTGCGCCAGTTGCAGCTCGCTGAAGGTATCGCCGGGCACCAGCTGCCGCTGATTAATCATATTAAAAAACATCTGCTCAAAGTGGCTGGCCTGCTGCTCAATCGGCGGCGTTAACGCGCTAAAACCGTCATCTTCGCGCGGATCGCGCACGATAACCCAGGTTTGATCCACCTTATCCAGCACGCCGCACTGATGCAGATAGTGCAGGGTGTGGCGCACCGTAGTCCGGCTGATATTGAACATTTCCGCCAGTGCCGCCTGGGGCGGCAGCGGTGAACGAATGTGGTGCTGAGCGATGCTTTCCAGCATCTGGTTGATGACGTTCTGGCGCAAATTCTGGCTGCGGCTCATCTCACTCTCCGGTTTTTTATGCATTAAAAACCATTCAAAGCCCAAAAAAATCGCGGTGCTTCACACTTCCCGCAAACGAACACCGCAGCGCGTGCAGGATTCGCCATAACTGCCTGCAGGACAACCGGAGAATCACCATGACAACAATGAAAGCACTGGTCATCGCTGAACCACGTAAGATGGTATGGGCCACCCGCGATATCCCCACGCCCGCCGCTGGCGAGGTACTGATTAAAATCCTTACCGCGGGAATCTGCGGCACCGACATCCACGCCTGGTCCGGTAATCAGCCATTCTTCAGCTATCCACGGGTGCTGGGCCATGAAATCTGTGCCGAAGTGGTGGCGCCGGGAAGTGGTGCGGAGAGCTTTCAGCCGGGCCAGCGGGTGGCGTTAATGCCCTACATCTCCTGCCTGCGCTGTGACGCCTGCCAGAGCGGCAAGACCAACTGCTGTGAGCAGATTTCAGTGATTGGTGTGCATCAGGATGGCGGGTTCTGCGACTACTTAAGCGTGCCGGTCAGCACGCTGCTGGCGGTGGATGATGTCGCACCGGAAGCGGCTGCGCTGATTGAGCCGTTTGCCATCAGCGCCCATGCGGTGCGTCGTGCCGCAATTGTGGTGGATGAGCAGGTGCTGGTGGTGGGTGCCGGACCGATTGGGCTGGGTGTTGCCGCTATCGCCGCCGCCAGCGGCGCGCAGGTGGTGGTCGCGGATACCAGCGAATTTCGTCGCCAGCATGTTGCTGACCAGCTCGGCCTGGCGGCACTGAATCCGGCTGATGAAGCGTTTTACAGCGCGCTGCGCGAGCAGTTTGGTGGCCGTCTGGCGCTGAAGGTGATCGACGCCACCGGCAGCCCGGCGGCGATGAACAATGCGGTCAACCTGATGCGACACGGCGGCACTATCGTTTATGTCGGCCTGCACAAAGGCGATCTGGTGATCCCGGACAGTGAATTCCATAAAAAAGAGACCACCCTGATGGGCAGCCGCAACGCCACCCGTGAAGATTTCGATCGGGTGCGTGCGCTGATGGCCAGCGGCCAGCTGCGCGCCGAAATGATGCTGAATCACCATCTGGCCTTCTCCACGCTGGATGAAACCTTTGAGGCGCAAATCATCAACAACCGCGAGCTGATCAAAGGCGTGATTCATTTCGACCGGTAACGCGGCCAGTCGGTTCGCGTGGTTCAGGGCGCGGTGAGAGTCTGAAAGAAGTGCGCCCGCACCGCGTCAGCATCCACGCCAAGTGCGATACGCTGGGCGGGCAGGCCGTTAAAGGGATCCTGGCGGGATGCCAGCGCGCTCAGCTTACGTACCGTCTGACCGCAGGCGATGCCCTCCGTGATCACCCGCAGCGGGCTTTCGGTCAGGGTAAACGCCTGTGGCAGAGTGAGCCACGCCACCGCCAGGGTGTCGTGCAGCGCCATTCCCTCGAATCCCTCTTTCTGCAGGCTGTAAGCCAGGTAAGGGCGACAGATCGCACTCAGCACCGGCTGATTCAGACGCTGAACCTCATCGCCGCTGATCAGCACCTTGTGCGTGACATCCAGCGGGATCACCACCACGTTCAGCGCCGAGGCGAGCACTTGATCGGCAGCATGCGGATCTTTCCAGATATTAAATTCGCTGAAGGGCGTCACGTTGCCACTGTGCCCGTCGGTGCCAAATGCGCCACCCATGATCACCAGCTCTTTCACCAGCGGAATAATATCCGGCGCCTGATTAATGGCCGTGGCGATATTGGTCAGCGGACCAATCGCCACCAGGGTGATCTGATGCGGCTGCGCCCGCACGCTGTCGATAATAAACTGCACCGCGCCCGGCGCCTGTTCGCTGCACGCATTATCAAACGCATCGCCCAGCCCATCTTCACCGTGCAGTCTGGCAGGCGCAGAGGGTGGCAGCGCCAGCGGTCGTGAACAGCCGCGATAGACCTCCGCGTTAATCGCCATTTTCCCGCAAAACAGTCGGGCGTTTTTCACCGCCTGACCCACTGCCACGTTGCCGAAGACCGTGGTAATCCCCAGCAGATGCTGCGTCCGCGCCGCATAGGCCAGCGCAAAGGCGTCATCCACGCCGATATCGGTATCAAAAATCAGGGTACGCATAGGGTCTCCGCAACAGGCTGTAAACCATCAGCATTACTCCGTCTGTGGCGTGCGCGTCAAGGTTTTCAGCCGCCATGACCTCACTGTTGCCAGCCTGAAACGGGCGTCGTATTATCACCGGCTCAAGGTGATGGCGTGCCACCTTTCCCAACCGCCGGTGGGCTTTACACCGGCTGATGACGCCTGACACTCAATCCTTTCGCGGGAGCTGAGGTGTCAGGCGCAGTTTATCTCTGCCTTTCCCCCTCAGCCCGGCGTCAATCTGCAATCAGGAGCAAGACATGTTGAAACCGTTATTGGCTGTGATGATCGGCGGCTCTGCCGGCTGTGTACTGCGCTGGCTCTTTGCGATGCGCTTTAATGCGCTCTTTCCCAATCTGCCGCCGGGCACGCTGCTGGTGAATCTGATCGGCGGTCTGGTGATCGGCGGCGCGATGGCCTGGTTTGTTCGCCACCCCGACATCGACCCGATCTGGAAACTGCTGATCGTCACCGGACTGTGCGGCGGGCTGACCACCTTCTCCTCTTTTACGGCGGAATTAATGGGGTTGCTACAATCAGGGAACTATTTCTGGGCGATGACCAGCGCGCTGGTGCATGTGATCGGTTCGCTGCTGATGGCGTTTGCCGGTTTCGCACTGGTCACGATGCTGGGCTGATCCGGCTAAGCGGCGCTTGTCATACTCCTTAAGAGGTAGATACTGTTTCAGGTTTTACGCCCGACCATCCCGCATGAACGGGCGCAGAAGCTGAACGTCACCGATTATTCCGGACGATTAAGGAGCCGAGCAATGCGAACTAACCCCACATTCCTTAACCTGGTGCTGTTAAACGGTGAACCCGGCCAGAAACTTCAGGCGGCGCGTGACGCCGGTTTCGATCAGGTGGAGATCTGGCGCGAGGATGTCGAGGCGTGCGAGGGCGGCGCGGCGGCACTGGCTGAGATCGCTGCCCGGCAGGGAACTGGCTTTACCAATCTCCAGGTGCTGCGCGATTTCACCGGGGCACCCAGCGCGTTGCGCGGACAGAAGCGCGAAGAGCTGCGCCAGTTTATTCAGATTGCCCAGGCGCTGGGCTGCGACACTATTCAGGCGCCGGCCAGCACCCGCGAGGATTGCTGCACCGACCAGATTGATGATGACCTGCGCTGGATGGCCTCTGAAGCTGCGCGCTACAACATGCGCATTATGTATGAGCCGATGGCCTGGTGCAGCGTGGATAACACGCTGCCGCTGGCGTGGCAGCGATTGCAGCGGCTCGATCAGCCCAATATCGGGCTGGTGGTCGATCTGTTTCATATCTGCGCACTGGGCGGCGATGCCTCGCAGCTGGACGGCATTCCGGCCGATCGCATTTATGAAGTGCAGCTGTGTGATATGGCCGCCGTTCCCGCGCAGGATAAACAGAGCCTGATGGCGATGGCGAAGCACCAGCGTCTGCTGCCCGGCGATGGCATTATCGACATTGAACGCTTTGTCGATAAGCTCAAAAGCGCGGGCTATCAGGGGCCGGTGGGAATTGAAGTCTTTAATGATGCGCTGAAACGCCTGCCGCCTGACGTGGGTGCACGTCATGCCTGGCAGGCATTAAAGCGCTGCTGGGGTTAATCCTGTAAGCACTGCCCGATAAACGCGGCGGCGTGCATGGCACCCTGAGCGGAGATGGTGTGGCCGGTGGCAGGTTCAAATCGCGCTTCTACCGGCACCAATGCGGCTCTGAGTCGTGCTGCGGCAGATTCGCTCTCCTGCCACGGGATCACCTCATCGGCCTGGCCGTGGATCAGCAGCGCGGGCAGATGAGGCTGTGGCGTCAGTTCACCGTCAACCGCCAGACGACCCGAAAAGGCGACCACGCCCGCCAGCGGATAACGGCCAGATGCCAGCGCATCCAGCGCCATGATCGACCCCTGTGAAAAGCCGACCAGCACCACATCCTGCCAGCGGTCGGCGAAGCCGTGCTGTGCGATAACGTCGCTGAGGGTCGCGTCAAACGCCGCCCGCGCGGCCCGTACCCGACCTGGCCGGTTCTCTGGCGTCACCTCCTCCAGGCTGAACCACTGCCAGCCAAAACCGGCGGTAAAACGTTCGGGCGCATTGGGTGAGGCAAAAATCACATCCGGCAACAGCGTCGCCCAGTGACGGCCAATCGGTGCCAGATCGTCGCCGTTACTGCCTACGCCATGCAGAAAAATTACCAGTGCTTTTGCCATTATTGCTCCTTTAAAGACCGTACTCACTCAGATCCGGGCCTGCCGGAACGATTCCGTTCGGGTTCAGTGCCTTGATTGAGTAGTAGCCCTGTTTGATATGATCGATGCTGACCGTCTCACGCACGCCGGAGACTGACAGCATGCTCTTAAGATAGCGATTCAGCAGCGTATAGTCGCGTATCCGGCGCAGGTTGCATTTGAACAGGCCATGATAGGCGACGTCAAAGCGAATCAGGGTGACGAACAGGCGAATATCGGTTTCAGTCAGCCGTTCACCCAGCAGGAAGGTGCGACCATCGCTGAGCAGGGCTTCCAGTTCGTCGAGCTGGCTGAAGACGTCATTAAAGGCCTGCTGATAGCTGATTGATGTCGTCGCGAACCCGGCGCGATAGACACCATTATTCAGACGCGGATAGAGGCTCTCATTCAGCGCATCAATCTCAGAACGCAGCGCGGCGGGATAGAGGTCGATGCGGTTATCGGCCAGATCGCCAAAGCCGCTGTTGAACATACGCACAATGTCAGCGGACTCGTTGCTGACGATGGTGCCGGTTTTCTTGTCCCACAAGACCGGCACGGTGGCCCGGCCCGTGTAATCGGGCGCGACGCGGGTATAGATTTCATGCAGGTACTGCGCGTTATTCAGCGGGTCCTGCTGTGCGCCGGGGAAATTGCCAAAGCACCAGCCCTGGGCACCGAGCTGCGGTTCAACCACCGTCACGCTAATCAGCGACTCCAGCCCTTTGAGCTTGCGGGCAATTAACGCGCGCGACGCCCACGGACAGATCAGCGCCACATAAAGATGGTAGCGATCCGCTTCTGCCGCAAATTCAGTGGAGCCATCGCTGCTGATAAAATGCCGGAAACCGGACGTCTGACGGACAAATCCGCCCTGTTTATCGGTCGACTGCACCGGGTGCCAGTCACTACTCCATTTGCCTTCTACTAACATCGCGCGACTCCTCTGTAATGTGAGAAGCAGCTTAACTGAGGACTAAACGGCTGATAATCCGGTCATAAAGACAATCATTTCTTCCATTATGGAAGAAATTACGCGGGCGGAAAACGGGTAAAATGACTCACCAGGAAGTCGATAAGCAGGCGCGCCCGGTGTGCCAGATGACGGGCGGGCGGATAAACCGCAAACAGGCCAAGTGGTGGCGTGTCAAAATTCTCCAGCAGCCGGACAATCTCACCGCGTTGCAGCGCGGGAGCTGCGATAAAACCGGGCAGCCGCGCAATGCCCAGTCCGGCCATCGCGGCCTGCAGGCAGGCTTCGGTGTTGGCGAAGCGCAGACGCCCGCGGACCGGTACGGTGACAATCTCGCTGCTGCCGTCGCCGCCGGCAAACGGCCAGTGCCAGGGATCGCGAAAATTGGTGTCGATGATGCACTGATGCTGGGGCATCTCGCGCCAGTGCTGCGGCGTGCCAAACTGCTCAAGATAGACCGGCGAGGCGGCGATGCGCACATGCACCTCACCCAGCTTGCGCGCGACCAGGCTGCTGTCGCTGAGGGTGCCGATACGGATCGCCATATCAAAGCCTTCATCGACGATGTTGACGGACCGGTCTGAAAAGCTGACATCCAGTTCAATCAGCGGATAGCGCCGGGCAAACGCCACCAGCACCTCAGACAACACCACAGTACCAAAGGAGCCGGGGGCGCTGATTTTCAGCCTGCCGGTGGGCGTGGTGGCGCTTTCACGCACGCTGGCATCCAGCGTCTCAAACGCATCGAGCAGGTTTTTGACCCGCTCATAATAGCTGCGCCCGACATCGGTGGGCGACAGGGCGCGCGTGCTGCGCTTAAACAGCTGGACGCCGAGCCGCTGCTCCAGCTTTGAAACCAGCTTGGAAGCCTGACTGCTGCTGGTGCCGAGACGTAACGCCGCCGCAGAAAAGCTGCCGGTTTCCAGCACCGTGACAAACATCCGGTCACAATCGAGTCGATCCATGGCGGTGTCCTGTGGAGATAAAGTCGCAGTATAGAAGCTGTGCTCCGCTGATGCAGCCTTCACTTTGCGTGCCTTAACCCTTTCGCTGACGCGGAAAACCTGCTTGACTGACTCTCTGCCCGACGTTCTCTGGAGTAATTCATGTCGCTGATTCACCTGACGTCACTGGCGGAGATCCCGGCCGCCGAGTGGGATGCGCTGTTGCCTGATGACCAGCCCTTTTTGCGTCACGCCTTTCTGCTCACGTTAGAACAGAGCGGCAGCGTGCGGTTAGAGGCGGGCTGGCAGCCCGATCATCTGCTGTGGCGGGAGGAGGGGGTGACCCGCGCCGCGCTGCCAGGCTACCGCAAACGCCATTCACAGGGCGAGTACGTCTTTGATCACGCCTGGGCGGATGCCAGTCAGCGCGCCGGGATCCGCTACTACCCGAAATGGCTGGGCGCGATCCCCTTCAGCCCGGTCAGCGGTGCGCGCCTGCTGGGCGAAACCGCTGCCGCTGCGCAACTGCTGTCGGCCCTGCCTGAGAGCCTGTTACAGCAGGGCTTAAGCGGGGCACATATCAACTTTACCGATGCGCAGGCTAACCAGCTGCTGGCCGATCAGCCCGACTGGCTCTCCCGGCTCGGTTGTCAGTATCACTGGCATAACCGTGGCTACCGCGATTTTCAGGATTTCCTGGATTCGCTGATGTCGCGCAAGCGCAAACAACTGCGTAAAGAGCGTGAGCAGGTGATGCAGAGCGGCTTTGAGTTTGACCGCTACCTGGGCTACCAGCTGCGCGAAGATCAGTGGGATTTTGTCTACACCTGTTACGCTAACACCTATGCGGTGCGCGGTCAGCGTCCCTATCTGACACGTGACTTTTTCAGCCTGCTGGCGGAACGCATGCCGCAGAATATTGTGGTGGTGATCGCCCGTTTACAGCAGCAACCGGCCGCGATGGCGTTTTATCTGCGGGACAGCAACGCGCTCTATGGCCGCTACTGGGGCTGTCTGGCGGAGTTTGACCGGCTGCACTTTGAAACCTGTTTCTATCAGGGAATGGATTTAGCTCTTGATGAGGGGCTGACGCGGTTTGATGCCGGCGCGCAGGGCGAGCATAAGCTGGTGCGCGGCTTCGAGCCGCAGATTACCCATTCCTGGCACTATCTGCTGCATCCCGGCCTGCGCGATGCCGTGGCAGATTTTCTGGTGCAGGAGCGGGAAGGCGTGCGCGGCTGGGCGGAAGAAGCACGCGACGCCTTACCCTATCGACGCGGCGATTAATCGATGCCGACAAAACCGCCGGTCTGATGCTGCCACAGCCGGGCATAGAGGCCGTTTTGCGCCAGCAGCTCGTGATGGCTGCCCATCTCGGCAATGCCGCCTTTATCCAGCACCACCAGCCGATCCATCTTCGCGATGGTCGACAGGCGGTGCGCGATGGCGATAACGGTTTTACCCTGCATCAGTGACTCCAGGCTCTCCTGAATCGCCGCTTCCACCTCAGAGTCGAGCGCCGAGGTGGCCTCATCCATGATCAGAACCGGCGCATCCTTCAGCAGCACGCGGGCTATCGCCACACGCTGACGCTGACCGCCTGACAGTTTCACGCCGCGCTCGCCCACGTGCGCATCCAGCCCGGTGCGACCCAGTGAGTCAGAGAGCAGCGGGATAAACTCATCGGCGCGGGCGCGGTGAATCGCAAGCTGCAGCTCCTCTTCGCTGGCGTCGGGACGACCATACAGCAGGTTTTCACGGATTGAGCGGTGCAGCAGCGAGGTGTCCTGAGTAATCATACCAATCTGGCTGCGCAGGCTCTCCTGCGTCACGGTGGCGATATCCTGATCGTCGATCACAATCCGCCCCGCGTTCAGGTCATAGAGGCGCAGCAGCAGGTTCACCAGCGTCGATTTACCGGCACCCGAGGGACCAATCAGCCCAATCTTCTCGCCAGGTTTGATGTCGAGGTTAAAGCCGTTAATCACCTGACGGCCACCGCCATAATCGAAGCGCACATCCTCAAAACGGATGTTACCGCGCGTCACCTTAAGCTGCTTCGCCTGCGGCGCATCCTGCACGCTCAGCGGCTGCGCAATGGTTTTCAGGCCATCCTGTACCGTACCAATATTTTCGAAAATGCCGTTGACCACCCACATGATCCAGCCGGACATATTCACCAGGCGGATCACCAGACCGGTCGCCAGTGCAATCGCCCCGACGCTAATCAGCGACTGGCTCCATAACCACAGCGCCAGCCCGGAGGTCGAGACAATCAGCAGGCCGTTCAGCGCCGACAGGGTCAGATCCATGCTGGTGACCATGCGACCGGCGTTTTGGGTTTTTTCGGTCTGCTCCTGAATCGCCTCACGCGCATACTGCCGTTCCAGATCGCTGTGAGCGAACAGCTTGATGGTGGCGATGTTGGTATAACCATCGACAATGGTGCCCATCAGTTTAGATCGCGACTCTGAGGAGACCACCGAACGCGCTTTAACGCGCGGCACAAAGAAACGCAGCGAGGCGCTGTAGGCCACCATCCACAGAATCAGCGGGATCATCAGCCGCCAGTCGGCACCGGCAAACAGCACCAGTGAGGTTACCGCGTAGATCAGCACGTGCCAGATGGCATCCACCAGCTGCACCGCGGAATCGCGCAGTGAACTGCCGGTCAGCATAATGCGCTGGGCGATGCGACCCGCGAAATCGTTCTGGAAGAAATTGAGGCTCTGGCGCAGCACGTAGTTGTGATTCTGCCAGCGGATCATGCTGGTCATGCTCGGGCTGATGCTTTGATGCACCAGCATGTCGTGCAGGGCGATAAAAATCGGCCGCAGAATCAGCGCCACCGCCCCCATCCACAGCAGTATCGGCCAGTTATCCCGAAACAGGCTGGCGGGCGTGGAGTGATTGACCATATCGATAATGCGGCTCAGATAGCTGAACAGCGACACTTCAATCAGGGCTGACGCCAGTCCCACTACCAGCAGTGCCGCGAAACTCGGCCAGACCTGCCGCAGATAGTAGAGGTAAAACGACCAGACCGTTGAGGGGGGCGAGTCGGTGGGCGCGTCATGAAAAATATTGATAAAACGCTCAAAACGGCGATACAACATAGCGATACTCTTTCCGTCCGGTAAAGAGCTACAGCTTAGTGCATGAACCCCGTTCGGCTAAAAGGAGAAAATATGGAAATCATTATTCGGGCACGGGAACCGCAGGATGCCGCCGCCTATCAGCGACTCTACAGTCATCCCGATGTCTATCCCTGGACGCTGCAGCTGCCGTTTCCCAGCGTTGCCACCTGGGAGAAAAAAATCGCCAGAATGGATGCTGAGGGGTTTATCGCCTTTGTCGCGGAGATCGAGGGCGTGCTGGCCGGTGAGCTGACGCTGTTTGTGGATAACAAGCCGCGCACCCGCCACTGCATCAGCTTTGGGCTGGGTGTGCATCCCGATTACGCCGGTCGCGGCGTCGGTGAGCGCCTGATCCGCACCGCGCTCGACTATTCCCGTAACTGGCTGGGGATTACGCGTATGGAGCTGGAGGTGTTTCACGACAACGAACGGGCGCTGCGGCTCTATGAGCGGCTGGGCTTTGAGCGTGAAGGGGTGATGCGGCAGGCTGCCCTGCGCGACGGTCAGCTGCGCGATGTGGTGATGATGGCGAAACTGCTGCACGAGAAGTGATAACCGGAGCGGCAGCGCTGCCGCTCCGCTTTTCATTACGGATTTTTATTGCTGTATTGCTGCATGTTCTGCTGCGTCACCAGTTCAAACGGGATCCACTGGTGGGAATCGACTTTTTTCCCTTTGATCATCTGCTGCGCCACCTCGACCGATTTTTTGCCCTGACCCACGGCATCCTGGAACACGGTGACGGCCAGTTTGCCGCTTGCCAGGGCTTTCAGGCCATCCGGCGTGGCATCAATGCCGCCCACCAGAATGGTTTTCTTCGGTTTCGCCTGGGCAATCGCCATGGTTGCGCCAATCGCCATTTCGTCGTTGTTGGCGGCGACAATATCGATCTCTTCCCCGTTCGACAGCCAGTTGAGCATTAAATCCATGCCCTCATTACGCGAATAGTTTGCGGTCTGCTTCAGCACTACTTTCATGTCGGGATACTTTGCCACCACCTGCTCCACATCTTTGGTGCGCTGCAGCGCACCCGCATCGCTGAGGTTACCGATGATAATGGCGACTTTGCCACGATAACCCGCCTGCTTCGCCAGCGCTTCCATCTGCAACGTGCCCGATTCGCGTTCGTCAGAGCCGACAAACACCACGCCCGGCGGCAGGGTTTGATCGCCCGGTGTGCGGTTAACGTAGACCAGCGGAATGTGAGCCTGCTGCGCCAGTCTGGTCAGGGCAGGGGTGCTGGCGGAGTCGACCGGATCGACGATAATCGCGTCCACCCCGGAACTGATAAAGCTCTGCACCTGATCGGTCTGACGGCCCACGTCGCCGCGTGCATCTTCAAACTGCGCATCCAGCTGACGCGCTTTGGCCTCTTTCTCGATCGACTGGCGGATAATGGTCAGAAAGTTCTGGTCGAAATAGGCCATTGAGACGCCAATCTTCTCTGCCAGCGCCGACGTGGAAAGAGAGAGCAGACAGAGTATTGCCCATGCACGTTTTTTCATTGCAGACTCCCGAGGTTAACTGAGTGGAATAGATTTTTCATTTATTATAAAAATGGACAAATATTATCATTTGCAGCTTATGAACAGTCGCCGGGTTTGACAACCGGCCCTTTTCACTCTTGCTAGCGCCGCCACACTTTGCCGTAAAATTGCCGCGTCATAGCTGCCAGCGCCGATGAAATCCTCGACGTGGCGCACACTCTGCGGCAGGCAGCCGCGGCTTTTTGCGCTTTTGTGCAGCATCGCACTGGCCTTTGTGGTGGTTGTCAGAAAACCGTTGAATCGGGCCTGACGATCTCAACATCCGCACAATGATCCATCGTTAGCCTCCTATCTATATTTCCTTAAGCGGGAAATCTCAGCGTTATTCCTGAAAAAAACCTCGTGGCGCAACCTGCCGCTTTTTAAGGAATTCAGCTCATGCTTAAAGACCAAACGACTCACCGGACGTCTCATGTACGCATCTGGATCCTCTGCCTGATCCTCTTTCTGTCGGTCGTGGCTTATGCCGACCGTTCGATCCTCTCGATCTCCGGATCGGCAATCAAAGAGGAGTTCGGCCTGTCAGCGATCCAGCTGGGATTGATCCTCTCTGCCTTCAGCTGGGCCTACGTTATTGGTCAGATCCCCGGCGGGCTGTTTCTTGATCGCTTCGGGGCTAAAAAAGTGTATGGCGTCACGCTGGCGCTCTGGTCAGTCTCGACGCTGGCGATGGGATTCGTTGGCGAGTTCTCCAGCGGCATGACCGGCGCGCTGATGCTGATGTTTGGTCTGCGCTTTATGCTGGGATTGATCGAGGCACCCAGCTTTCCCGCCAATGCGCGCGTGGTGATTATGTGGTTCCCTGGCGCAGAGCGGGGACGGGCTTCATCGCTGTTCAGCTCGGCGCAATATTTTGCCGTCGCCATCTTCTCGCCGCTGTCAGGCTGGCTGGTGTCGCGCTTTGGCTGGGAGTGGCCGTTCTTTGTGCTGGGCGGCATCGGCCTGCTGGCGGTGTTTGTCTGGGCTGCCTGGATGCGCGAGCCGCGCAATCACCCTGGCGTGTCAGAGAGTGAACTGCGCCACATCGTTGACGGTGGTGCGCTGGTGGATATCGACTCGGCGCAGACGCTGAAAGCGCGGCCACCGGTCAGTAAAGCGATGTTCAGAAAGCTGCTCACTAATCGCATGCTCTGGTGCGCCTATCTCGGTCAGTACTGCATCATCGCGCTCAGCTACTTCTTTATTACCTGGTTTCCGATCTATCTGGTGCAGGCGCGCGGCATGAACATCATGGAGGCGGGCTTCGCCACCGTGGCTCCGGCGCTGTTTGGTTTTCTGGGCGGGATCAGCGGCGGCTACCTGTCAGACAAGTTAATCGCCCGGGGCTGGAGCGTCTCCTGGGCGCGTAAAACGCCCTATATCGTCGGCATGCTGATGGCGTCCAGCCTGGTGCTGGCGGCGATTATTCCCGGTAACGGCGGCATTATCGCCATTATGTCCTTCGCCTTTTTCGGTAAAGGTATAGCGGCCGGTGCAGGCACCTGGACGGTGATCAGCGACACCGCACCTAAAGAGGCGGTGGGCCTGGCCGGCTCTATTTTTAACGGCATCGGCAATATTGCCGGTTTCACCACGCCGCTGCTGTTCGGCATCATCGTCGGTCTGACCGGCAGCTACAGCATCGGGCTGGCGTTTG
This sequence comes from Pantoea sp. ABR1s, assembly GCF_057812235.1. Lineage (NCBI taxonomy): Bacteria > Pseudomonadati > Pseudomonadota > Gammaproteobacteria > Enterobacterales > Erwiniaceae > Pantoea > Pantoea sp. ABR1s. The sequence continues at coordinate 262,381 of NZ_CM173823.1, forward strand.
TGGCGGCACACTGCGTGGTAGCGGCGCTGCTGTTCCTGCTGGTGATGGGACCGATTGAACGCGTCGGTGAAGAGAGCGATCGCCCGGCATCCTATAACAATCAGGAGAAAGAAGATGGCATTAAAGCAATGTAAGGTGCTGATCAGAGGGAAATTCCTGCCGCCGCAGCTGATAGAGAACATTGAAAAGACGTTCACCGCGTTCCGTCTGTGGGAGGCGGAAGATGAGGCAGCCTTTCTGGCTGAGCAGGGCGCAGATATCGACATGCTGGTCACCAGCGGCAACGCGGTGATGGGCGCACCGGCCGCGCTGATCGCCGCGCTGCCAAACCTGAAAGCGATCTGCAGTAACGGCGTCGGTTATGACAGCATCGATACGGAAGCCGCCCGATCGCGCGGCATTGTGGTGACCAACACGCCGGAGGTGCTCAATGATTGCGTCGCCGATCTGGGGATGGCGCTGCTGCTGGATGTGGCGCGCCGCATCAGCGAGGCCGATCGCTTCACACGCGCCGGTCACTGGACGCAGGGCCGCTTTCCGCTGAGCAGCAAAATCGGTGGCAAGGTGTGCGGAATCGTCGGGCTGGGCAATATCGGTCAGGCGGTGGCAAGGCGCGCGCAGGCGTTTGATATGGCGATTCACTATTACAACCCGCGTTCACGCCCCGATGTGCCCTACACCCGTCATGAGAGCCTGGTAGCGCTGGCGCAGCAGGCCGATTTCCTGGTGCTGACCCTGCCTGGCGGTGCCGCGACGCGCCACATTATCAATGCGGAAGTGCTGCAGGCGCTGGGACCACAGGGCTATCTGATTAACATTGCGCGCGGCAGCGTGGTGGATCAGCAGGCGCTGGTGGATGCGCTGGAAACCGGGCAGATCGCCGGTGCCGGGCTGGATGTGTTTGAACAGGAGCCGCAGGTGCCTGACGCACTGCGCCAGCGCGACAATGTGGTGATCACGCCGCATATCGCCAGCAGCACCCGCGAAACCATGGCGGCGATGGCTGACCTGGTCTTTGAGAATATGCTGGCGTTTGCCCGTGGTGAGCCGGTGCTGACCCGGGTAGTGTAACCGCAGCGGCGTCTTAACCCCCTGCTGAAACGGGGGCGAGGCAGGACGCCTCTCCTCTGACCACTCACCAGACCCTCACCTTCGCACAAAACAGCCTGAAGAAAATTTGTCCGGCTGCCGATATCACCTTACCACCCGCTGATATTAAAGAGTGATAGCGTGATAAAGCTGATTACCATTGATGAATTGCGCCCAGGGATGTTTATCCACAAGCTGGAGGTCTGGTGGATAAAAGACCAGCGCATTCATAATGAGATGCTGATCACCGATCCCCGACAAATCGCCATGCTTCGCACTGAAGGGATCCGCCAGCTCTGGATCGACCTCGATCGATCGGTGCAGGCGCCGATCGCCTCCACGGTCGCGAAGAGAACCATTGGCCGCACCCCGTTTTTCCAGGAACTGGATCAGGCACAGCAGATCTTTTTGCAGGGCAAACCGAAAGTGCTGGCGATGTTCAACGAAGCGCGGCTGGGTAACGGCCTGAAGCTCGATTATATGATGGATCTGGTGGATGAAATCGCCGGATCGATCACGCGTGAACCCTCCGCCATGCTGAGCGTGGCGCGACTGAAAAATCATGATGACTACACCTACCTGCACTCCATGGCGGTCTGCGGGCTGATGATTGCGCTGGGTAAAAAACTCGGGCTGGATGAGCAGGAACTGCGTCGGGTGGGCATGGGCGGTTTACTGCATGATGTCGGCAAAGCGGCCGTGCCGCTGGCGATCCTGAACAAAGCGGGCAAGCTGACTGAAGAGGAGTTCAGGGTGATGCGTGAGCATCCGGTGGTCGGTGCGCAGATGCTGATAGAAGCCGACGCCGATGACGATCTGCTCGATATCACCCTGCATCATCATGAGAAATATGATGGCAGCGGCTATCCGCACCGCCTGAAAGGCGAGGCGATTTCGCTCTACGCCCGCATGGCGGCGGTGTGCGATGTCTATGATGCCGTCACTTCGACCCGCTCCTATCGCAACGGCTGGACACCCGCCGAGGCGATGCACCAGATGCTGAGCTGGCGCGGCCATTTCGACCCTGGCTTGCTGCACACCTTCGTACGGACCATCGGCATCTATCCGGTGGGATCGCTGGTGCGTCTGGCCTCCGGCCGGGTAGCGCTGGTGGTGAAAGCGGGCGAAAAATCGCTGATGCGTCCCTGCGTGCATGTCTTCTGGTCGCTGCACGCCCAGCGTGAAGTGAAACCGGAAGAGCTCGACCTTGGCGACAGCTTCTGCACCGACAGCATTGTGGGCGCAGAGGACAGTACGCTGTGGGGTAACGTCGATCTCAATCGTATCTGGGCGCTGGAAGTCGCCTGATTTTTCGCCATTTTTACACTATTTTTACGCCCGCCCGCTGCATTTTAACCCCTTCTTTATACGCCTCCGCGCAAGCTAAGCCATAAATCCAATCCTCTGGAGGTTCCTGTGAGCGTGGGCGTAATAACCGGCATTGTGCTGGTGGTGTTGTTACTGGGCTATCTGATCTATGCCCTGTTAAATGCGGAGGCCTTCTGATGGCGGCCAATGCTTTTTTACTCATCGCATTTTATCTGCTACTGCTGATGGTGCTGGCGCAGCCGCTCGGACGGGGTCTGGCGTCGTTAGTGGCTGACAAGCCGGTGTTTGCCCGCCTGGAAGCGCCGCTGTGGCGACTGCTGGGCGCGCAACAATCGGACATGCGCTGGCCGCACTACCTGCTGGCGATTCTGCTGTTTAATGCGCTGGGTTTCGTGATGCTGCTGGCAATATTGCTGATGCAGGGCGCGCTGCCGCTGAATCCGCAGCAGCTGCCTGGCCTGAGCTGGCATCTGGCGCTTAACACCGCCGTGAGCTTCGTCACCAACACCAACTGGCAATCCTACAGCGGCGAAAGCACCCTGAGCTATTTTAGTCAGATGGTGGGCCTGACGGTGCAGAATTTCCTCTCAGCCGCGACCGGTATCGCCGTGGCGTTTGCATTGATCCGTGGCTTCGCTAATCGCAGCTCTGCGACCCTGGGTAACGCCTGGCGCGACCTGACGCGCATCACGCTCTATGTCTTACTGCCTATCAGCCTGCTGATGGCGCTGTTCTTTGTCAGCCAGGGCAGCATCCAGAACTTCGCGCCTTATCACAGTTTCTCCTCGCTGGAAGGCGTGCAGCAGACGCTGTCGATGGGACCGGTAGCGTCGCAGGAAGCGATCAAAATGCTGGGCACCAACGGTGGCGGCTTCTTTAACGCCAACTCCTCCCATCCGTTTGAAAACCCGACGGTGCTGACTAACCTGGTGCAGATGCTGAGCATCTTCCTGATCCCGGCGGCGCTCTGCTTCGCGTTTGGCGAAAGCGTGCGTGACCGTCGTCAGGGCCACATGCTGCTGTGGGCGATGACGCTGATGTTTGTGGCGGCGGTATCGGTCGTCATGTGGGCCGAACTACAGGGCAACCCGCACTTCCTCCAGCTGGGTGCTGACAGCGCCATCAACATGGAAGGTAAAGAGACGCGCTTTGGCATTCTTAACAGCAGCCTGTTCGCGGTCATCACCACCGCCGCCTCCTGCGGTGCGGTGAATGCCATGCACGACTCCTTTACCGCGCTGGGCGGCATGGTGCCGATGTGGCTGATGCAGCTGGGCGAAGTGGTGTTTGGCGGCGTCGGTGCCGGTCTCTACGGCATGCTGCTGTTTGTGCTGCTGGCGGTGTTTATCGCCGGGCTGATGATCGGTCGTACCCCGGAATTCCTCGGTAAAAAAATCGACGTCTGGGAGATGAAAATGACCGCGCTGGCGATTCTGGTCACACCGGCGCTGGTGCTGATCGGTACCGCACTGGCGATGATGACCGACGCCGGACGCAGTGCCATGGCCAATCCCGGCATTCACGGCTTCAGCGAAGTGCTCTACGCGGTCTCCTCGGCGGCTAACAACAACGGCAGCGCCTTTGCCGGACTGAGTGCTAACACGCCGTTCTGGAACCTGCTACTGGCTGCCTGCATGCTGCTGGGCCGCTTCGGCATCATCATTCCGGTGATGGCGATTGCCGGTGCGATGGCGGTGAAAAAAGTGCAGCCGGTGGGTAACGGCACGCTGCCAACCCACGGTCCGCTGTTTATCGGACTGCTGATCGGCACGGTGCTGCTGGTGGGTGCACTGACCTTTATTCCTGCTCTGGCGCTGGGCCCGGTGGCTGAGCATCTGCAACTTGTTCAGGGACAATCCTCATGAGTCGTCAACAACAGGCGTTATTTGACGCAGCATTGCTGCGTACCTCGGCCTGGGATGCAGTGAAAAAGCTCGATCCCCGGGTGCAGTTCCGTAACCCGGTGATGTTTGTGGTCTACCTCGGCAGTATTCTGACCTCGCTGCTGGCGCTGGCGATGCTGACCGGCCGGATCAGCGGCAGCGCCAGCTTTACCGGTGCGATTGCGGTCTGGCTCTGGTTCACCGTGCTGTTCGCCAACCTGGCGGAGGCGCTGGCAGAAGGGCGCAGTAAGGCCCAGGCCAGCAGCCTGAAAGGGGTGAAAAAGACCAGCTTTGCCAAAAAACTCTCAGCGGCGCGCTATGGCGCCGAGTGGCAGCAGGTCAGTGCCGATGAGCTGCGCAAAGGCGATGCCGTGCTGGTGGAAGCGGGCGACATCATCCCCTGCGACGGTGAAGTGATGGAAGGCGGTGCCTCGGTGGATGAGAGCGCCATTACCGGTGAGTCCGCACCGGTGATCCGCGAGTCGGGCGGTGACTTCGCCTCCGTCACCGGCGGGACCCGCATTCTCTCTGACTGGCTGGTGATCACCTGTAGCGCCAACCCGGGCGAAACCTTCCTTGACCGGATGATCGCCATGGTGGAAGGCGCGAAACGCCGTAAAACCCCGAATGAGATCGCTCTGACCATCCTGCTGGTGTCACTGACCATCGTGTTTCTGCTGGCGACCGTGACACTCTGGCCGTTCTCGGCATGGGGCGGAACGCCGGTCAGCATCACGGTGCTGGTGGCGCTGCTGGTCTGTCTGATCCCGACCACCATCGGCGGCTTACTGTCGGCGATTGGCGTGGCGGGGATGAGCCGGATGCTGGGTGCTAACGTCATTGCGACCAGCGGGCGTGCGGTGGAAGCCGCGGGCGATGTGGATGTGCTGATGCTGGACAAAACCGGCACTATCACGCTGGGTAACCGTCAGGCGACCCAGTTCCTGCCCGCGCCGGGCGTCAGCGAAGAGCAACTGGCCGACGCTGCACAGCTCGCCTCGCTGGCCGATGAGACGCCGGAAGGGCGCAGTATCGTGGTGCTGGCAAAACAGCGATTTAATCTGCGTGAGCGCGATCTCAGCAGCATGGGTGCCAGCTTTATTCCGTTCTCTGCGCAGACCCGCATGAGCGGCGTGAACGTGCAGGATCGACTGATCCGCAAAGGCGCGGTCGATGCGGTACGGCGCCACATCGAAGCGAACCATGGCCGTTTCCCGGCCGAGGTCAATGCGCAGGTGGAAGAGGTGGCACGCAGTGGCGGCACGCCGCTGGTGGTGTCAGAGGGCGCGAACGTGCTGGGCGTGGTGGCGCTGAAAGATATCGTCAAAGGCGGCATCAAAGAGCGCTTTGCCGAACTGCGAAAAATGGGTATCAAAACGGTGATGATCACCGGCGATAACCCGCTGACGGCCGCGGCGATTGCCGCGGAAGCGGGCGTGGATGACTTCCTGTCAGAGGCCACGCCGGAAGCCAAGCTGGCGCTGATCCGCCAGTATCAGGCGGAAGGGCGTTTAGTGGCGATGACCGGCGACGGCACCAATGATGCGCCTGCACTGGCGCAGGCGGATGTGGCGGTGGCGATGAACTCCGGTACCCAGGCGGCGAAAGAGGCGGGCAACATGGTCGATCTCGACTCGAACCCGACCAAGCTGCTTGAAGTGGTGCACATTGGTAAACAGATGCTGATGACACGCGGTTCGCTGACTACCTTCAGTATCGCCAATGACGTGGCGAAATACTTCGCCATCATTCCGGCGGCGTTTGCGGCGACCTATCCGCAGCTCAACATGCTTAACGTGATGCACCTGCACTCGCCAGCCAGTGCGATTCTGTCGGCGGTGATCTTTAACGCTCTGGTGATTGTCTTCCTGATCCCGCTGGCCCTGAAAGGCGTCAGCTACCGCCCACTGAGCGCTGCTGCGCTGCTGCGCCGCAACCTGCTGATTTACGGTCTGGGTGGCCTGCTGGTGCCGTTTGTCGGCATCAAAGCGATCGATCTGCTGTTAGTGTTTTCAGGCATGGCCTGAGGAGAGAAAAATGAGTCAGTTACGTCCGGCAATTTTACTGTTGTTGCTGCTTACGCTTGTTACCGGCGTGGTTTATCCTTTGCTCACCACCGGTCTGGGGCAGTGGCTGTTTCCGTCCCAGTCCAGCGGCTCGCTGCTGGAGGAGGATGGCGTGGCGCGCGGGTCGGCGCTGATTGGCCAGAACTTTACCCAGCCCAACTACTTCTGGGGCCGCCCTTCAGCCAGTGGTGATAAACCTTATAATCCGCTGGCCTCAGGGGGCAGCAATCTGGCCGCCAGCAACCCGGCGCTGGACAAAGCGGTAGCCGATCGCGTCGCTGCGCTGCGGGCCGCGAATCCGCAGGCACTGGCTGCCGTCCCGGTTGAACTGGTCACCGCGTCAGCCAGCGGGCTTGACCCGGATATTTCGCCACAGGCCGCCCTTTGGCAGGCACCGCGTATCGCCGCCAGCCGCCAGTTGCCGTTGCCGCAGGTCGAGGCGCTGATTGATAAGATGACGCATCGTCCGCTGCTGCCATTCCTTGGCACACCGACCCTCAACGTGTTGCAGCTGAATATGGCGCTCAACGAACTGTAATGGTGTTAAGAGCCTATCCCATTAGGCTATTTTATTTGTCAGTCTGAACCTGGGCAGTGCTCACAATCCTCACGTACTACGTGTACGCTCCGGTTGTTCCGCGCTGTCCGTGTCCAGACTGTCTGCAACAATTACGCCTACTGGCATAGGCTCTAAGGAAGCGATGAACCACGAACCCCAGCGTCCCGATCCCGACGCGCTACTGCAGGCTAACCGCGAGACTCATCGCGGGCAGCTGAAAATTTACTTTGGTGCCTGTGCTGGCGTGGGTAAAACCTACGCCATGCTGCAGGAGGCACAGCGGCTGCGCGCGCAGGGTCTGGATGTCTTAATCGGCGTGGTAGAGACCCATGACCGGCCAGAAACCGCACAGCTGCTGACAGGGTTAACCCTGCTGCCGCGTCGCGCAACCGGCCGCTCGCGTCATGCAGAGTTTGATCTTGATGCCGCGCTGGCTCGCCATCCGGCGGTGATCCTGATGGATGAGCTGGCGCACACCAACGTGCAGGGCTCGCGCCATCCCAAGCGCTGGCAGGATATTGAGGAGCTGCTGGAAGCGGGCATCGATGTACTGACCACCGTCAACGTACAGCATCTTGAGAGCCTCAATGATGTGGTAGGCGGCGTCACCGGCATTCAGGTGCGCGAAACCGTGCCCGATCCCTTTTTCGACAGCGCCGACGAAGTGGTGCTGGTCGATCTGCCGCCCGACGATCTGCGGCAGCGGCTGAAAGAGGGCAAAGTCTATATTGGCGACCGCGCGGAACGCGCCATCGAAAACTTTTTCCGCAAAGGTAACCTGTTCGCCCTGCGTGAGCTGGCCCTGCGTCGCACTGCCGATCGGGTGGATGATCAGATGCGCGCCTGGCGCGATCAGCAGGGACGGGAGCGCGTCTGGCATACCCGCGACGCCATTCTGCTCTGCATTGGCGACGACAGCGGCAGTGAAAAGCTGGTGCGCACCGCCGCCCGACTGGCGGCGCGGCTTGGCAGTGAATGGCACGCGGTCTATGTCGAAACGCCCCGGCTGCACCGGCTGCCGGAAGCGCGGCGGCGGGCGATTCTGCGCACGTTACAGCTGGCGCAGGAGCTGGGCGCGGAAACCGCGACCCTCTCTGAGCCCGATGAAGCCGAAGCGGTACTGGGTTACGCCCGCGCGCACAATCTGGGCAAAATTGTCACCGGTCGTCGCCCGCTGCGGCGCTGGCGGCGTGACAGCTTTGCCGAACGGCTCGGCCAGCTGGGGCCGGATCTCGATCTGCTGGTGGTGGCGCTGGATGAGCCGCTGAAGGATGCGCCGCATCCGCTGCCGGATGGCCGCGTCACCAGCGAAAAATGGCGTATTCAGCTGCGCGGCGTAATGATGGCGCTGGTGCTCTGTATCCTTGTAACCGCCGCCGGACAGTCGGTGCTGATCGGTTTCGATCCCGCCAACTGCGTAATGATCTATCTGCTGGCGGTGGTGATCGTGGCGCTGCGCTATGGCCGCTGGCCGTCGGTGATCGCCACGGTGATGAATATCGTCGCCTTTGACCTCTTCTTTGTTGCCCCCACCGGCACGGTGGCGGTCTCCGATCTGCAATATCTGGTGACCTTTGGCGTGATGCTGGCGGTGGGCGTAATCGTCGGCAATCTCACGGCAGGCGTGCGTTATCAGGCGCGGGTGGCGCGCTACCGCGAGCAGCGGGCGCGCCAGCTCTATGAGATGGCGAAATCGCTGGGCAGTGCGTTAACGCCGCAGGATATCGCCGCCACCAGCCAGCGGGTGCTGGATGCCACGTTACAGGCGCGCTGCCTGCTGCTGCTACCGGATGAGCAGGGCGAACTGCAACCGGTGGGCGATGCGTTACCGGCCAGCGAGCCGGATCGCGCGATTGCTAAATGGAGTTACAGCAAAGGCCAGCCTGCGGGTGCGGGCACCGATACCTTACCGGCGGTGCCTTATCAGATCCTGCCGCTGAAAAGTGGCGCGCACTGCCGGGGTTTGCTGGTGGTGGAGCCGCAGAACCTGCGTCAGCTGATGATCCCCGAGCAGCAGCGGCTGGTGGAAACCTTTACGGTGCTGATTGCTAACGCACTGGAACGGATGGCGCTGTCGCATAGCGAGGCGGCGTCCCGGCTCTCGGCGGAGCGTGAACAGCTGCGCAATGCGCTGCTGTCGGCGCTGTCCCACGACCTGCGCACCCCACTGACCGTGCTGTTTGGTCAGGCGGAAATGCTGATGCTCGACCTGGCCAGCGACAACTCAAAATATGTGCCGCAGGCCAGTCAGATCCGCGAGCAGACGCTGAGCACCATCCGGCTGGTGAGCAACATGCTGGATATGGCGCGCATTCAGTCGGGCGGCCTCAACCTGCGTGAGGAGTGGCTGGCGCTGGAAGAGGTGGTCGGCGGAGCGCTGAGCAGCATGGCACCATCACTGAAAGGGCATGAGGTCCGGCTCGATCTGCCGGACGACATCGTGCTGATCAAAGGCGACAGCACGCTGCTGGAGCGGGTCTTCACCAACCTGATTGAGAACAGCCTGAAGTATGCCGGTAACAGCGCACCACGCGGCATTCGCGCCTGGCGTGCGGCGTCACGGCTGGAGATCTCGGTCTGGGATAGCGGACCGGGCATTGCCGAAGACGATTTAAGCCGGATATTCGATAAATTCTGGCGGGGCGACAAAGAGTCGGCGGTGCCGGGCGTCGGGCTGGGTCTGGCAATCTGTAAAACCATTATCGAGAGCCACGGCGGTCAGATCTGGGCAGAGAACAGGGCCGAAGGTGGCGCGGCATTTCGTCTCTCGCTGCCGCTGCCGCCGGTCCCTGAAATTTCTGACGAAGGGCTGAAATAACTTCACAGTTGATCGGTTATACTCCCGGACCTGTTTGATTATTCGTGGGATTGTATGGAACGTTTTACCGAAAACCTGATGTATGCATCGCGCTGGTTGCTGGCCCCGGTTTACATTGGACTTTCGCTGGGATTGCTGGCGCTGACCATTAAATTTTTCCAGGAAATTTTCCACCTGCTGCCCAACATTTTCAGCATTGCGGAAAACGATCTGATCCTGCTGCTGCTGTCGCTGGTGGATATGACGCTGGTTGGCGGCCTGCTGGTGATGGTGATGCTGTCAGGTTATGAGAACTTCATCTCTAAGCTCGATATCGACGAAGATAAAGAGAAGCTGAGCTGGCTGGGCAAGATGGACTCCGGCTCGCTGAAAAACAAAGTCGCCGCCTCCATTGTCGCCATCTCCTCAATTCACCTGCTGCGGGTGTTTATGGAAGCGCGCAACGTCGAAAACGACAAGCTGATGTGGTACGTGATTATCCACCTGACCTTTGTGCTCTCCGCCTTTGTGATGGGCTGGCTGGATCAGATGTCGCGCAGCGATAAAAAACCGAAGTAACCTCTCTGGCGGCCCGCTGAGGCGGGCGCCTGCTTTACCCTTTCCGCTCTGTTCCCCCTGAACGACCCGCTGGCTGTGAGGCCGGACGCGTGCCCGCCAGCTGCGGCATCACCTCTTTGATCATGGCAAAAAAGTGTTGCAGCCTGGCCGGGTAGTAACTCGCCCAGGGATAGGTCAGCCACACCGGCAGCGGCGGTGCCTGCCACGCAGGCATCAGCTGAACCAGGACGCCATCCGCCAGATCTTCCTGCACCGCCCAGGACGAGACGATCGCGGCTCCCATCCCCGCCAGTGCCGCTTTACGCACCGCATATAAACTGTCGCTGCTCAGCCGGGGCGTAATCGCCAGGTTCACCGGCTGGCCGTCGTCAATCTTCTGCAACACCACTTCGTTACGGTAAAAACTGGTCAGTGCCAGCCACGGCAGATCGCGCAGCTGTTCAACCCGCTCTATCGGCGGCTGCTGCGCCAGCAGGTGCGGGGCGGCCACTACAATACGCGGCACTTCTGCCAGCAGTATCGCCACCACCGAAGGATCGGTTGGCGCACCGACCTGAATGGCGCAGTCCACATTCTCCGCCATAAAGTCGGGCGTGCGGTCATTCAGCATCCACTCAATATTAAGCCTGGGGTAGCGGTGCAGATAGTCCACCAGCGGGGCGATCAGCTGATCCTGACCAAAGGCGTGTGGGGCGCGAACCCGCAGCGTACCGACCGGGTCATCGCTGGCCCCGGTCAGCTCATCTTCCAGCGCATGCCAGGTCGCCAGCAGCTGCCGCGCCTGGGCGTAGCAGCGCTCGCCATCATCGGTAAGTTTCAGCGCATGGGTGGTGCGCAGGATAAGCTTGAGGCCCAGCCGCTGTTCCAGGCTCTGCAGTCGGCGGCTGACGGTGGGTTGTGTCGTGCCGAGCTGCGCGGCGGCGGCGGATAAGCTGCCGCTCTCCACAATACGGATAAAAGTCTGCATCAGATCGATGCGATCGCTGCTGTTAGGATTGTTCATACGCACCACGTATAACGGTTTTGCCTGATGTCAGTCTACCGCGTATAACCGCAATGCGCTTTAATGGCAGGACGAAATGATGAGGATTACAGCATGTCAGCCATACAGACCCAGACTCAAAATGAACCGCTCTCTGCGCCGCTGGTGTTTACCCTGGCCGCCGGTGCCGGACTCAGCGTCGCGTCGATCTACTACAGCCAGCCGATGCTGGATATCATCAGCAAGCAGTTTAACGCCGGCATTGGCGCGGTCGGCATGGTGCCGATGCTGACCCAGGCGGGCTATGCGCTGGGCATCCTGCTGCTGGCCCCGCTGGGCGATCGCCATGACCGGCGCACCATTATCTTTATCAAAGGCTTAATGCTGGTGGCGGCGCTGCTGCTGTGTGGTTTTTCCGGTGGGCTCAGCGCGTTGCTGATTGCCAGTTTTATCACCGGCCTGACCGCCACGGTGGCGCAGGATATTGTACCCGCTTCGGCGGCGCTGGCGCCGGAACGCAGCCGGGGTAAAACAGTCGGCACGGTGATGACCGGGCTGCTGGTGGGCATCCTGCTGTCGCGGGTGGTCAGCGGGGTGGTGGCAGAGTATTTCGGCTGGCGCACCATGTATATGATTGCCGCGCTGGCGGTGCTGCTGATTACGCTCACGCTGTGGCGGGTACTGCCGCGTTTCGCGCCAGGCACCTCGGTGAGCTATCCGCGCCTGTTGCTGTCGCTGGTGCACCTGTGGCGTCACCATCAGACGCTGCGTCGTGCCGCACTGGCTCAGGGGCTGTTGTCAGTGGGCTTTAGCGCCTTCTGGTCGACGCTGGCGTTAATGCTCAGCGACCGCTTTCATCTGGACAGTGCCGTGGCCGGGGCGTTTGGTTTAGCCGGTGCGGCGGGTGCCATGGCGGCACCGCTGGCGGGCAGTTTTGCTGACCGCATCGGTCCGGCCAGGGTCACGCAGGCTGGCGCCGCGCTGGTGACAATCTCCTTTGCGCTGATGTTTCTGCTGCCGCTACTGCCAATGCCAGCCCAGCTGGCGCTGATTGTCCTCTGCACCATCGGCTTCGATTTAGGGGTGCAGGCCACGCTGGTGGCGCATCAGACGCTGGTATATGGCCTGGCGCCGGAAGCACGCAGTCGCCTGAATGCGCTGCTGTTTACCGTGGTGTTTATCGGTATGGCCACCGGTGCGGCGCTGGGAAGTCTGGCACTGGCACACTGGGGCTGGAATGGCGTGGTTGCGCTCTCGACCTTAGCCGGTGCAGCCGCGCTGGCGGTCCGCTTCGCCAGTCGTCACCTGAAAAACTGACACCTCGCCCGTCAAAAAATGTGCCAGGCTTATTCATAAACCCGAAATAATCTGGAGTGTTATGAACTTTTTAGCCTGGACAGCAGCGACGGGCGGCCTCTTGCTGCTGATGTCGCTGGCTTCCGGTTGGATTCACCGGGGGCCAGTCACCTCATTTGGTTTGTTCCTTATCGCGGGCATGCTGTGCGGCCCGTGGGGATTTGATGTTATCCACATCGATATTGTTACCCATTCCGAAGCCGTGGCGCACATCACTGAAATCACCATGGCTGCCTCGCTGTTCATCACCGGCCTCAAGCTGCGTCAGCCGCTGCAAAATAACTGCTGGCACACCGGGCTGAAACTGGCTTTTCCCGCCATGCTGCTGACCGTGGCCGCGATGACCCTGCTGTCGCACTTCCTGGTGGGATTAGACTGGCCGATTGCGCTGGCGTTTGGTGCCATTGTCGCGCCAACCGATCCGGTGCTGGCGAGCTTAATCTCGGTCAACGATGCGCAGGATGATGACTCGCTGCGCGTGGCGATCTCCAGCGAAGCGGGCATGAATGATGGTTCCGCGCTGCCGCTGCTGATGCTGGCACTGCTGCTGTTTAATGGTGAAAGCCTGAACGGGGCGATGCTGGCGCACTGGGGGGCGGTAGAAGTGCTCTGGGCAATTGGCGGCGGTCTGATCATCGGTTTCGTGCTGGGGCAGTTGATTGGCCTGCTGGCGACCCGACTGCGCAATGCCAATGGCGATGTGGCACCCAATGATTTCCTGGCGCTGGCGCTGATTGCGCTGAGTTATTCACTGGTGGAGTGGCTGGGTGCCTCCGGCTTCCTGGCTGCCTTCGCCGCCGGGCTGGGATTACGCCGTGCTGAGATGGGCGTATTCCGTCGCCATCAGCCGGACGATCTCTCTGACGACGAGCGCGTGCTGCCCTCTGAAGCACTGGTGAACCCTAACAAACGCCTGGCGCATCAGGGCGACAACAATATGGTGAAGTCGATAGGGTTTGTGGTAGGCGACGCCCTCTCTTTTGGCGATACTATTGAACGTTTACTGGCGGCTGGCATGATGGTGGTGCTGGGCGTGACGCTGGCGCAACACTGGAACATCTACGGCGTGCTGATTGGCCTGGTGCTGTTTGTGGTAGTGCGGCCACTGGCCGTCTGGCTGGTGACGCTGCGCGCCGGACTGCCGCTCGGGCAGCGTCTGCTGATTGGCTGGCTGGGCATCCGCGGGATTGGCAGTCTGAACTACATCGCCTATGCCTGGACGCACGGTATGGAAGGCCCGCAGATGGAAATTATGACCAATATGGCGTTAACGCTGGTGGTCTGCAGCGTGGTGGTCCACGGCACCACCGTGTCGCCGCTGCTGAACTGGCGTCAGAAACGCCTTGAAGCCCTTCAGCGTAAGGTTTAACCCGAACTAACAGGAGTTAAGAATGAAAGTAACTCAGATAGTGCTGCTGAGCATCCTCGCCACCGGCAGCGCGCTGGCGGCGGACGAGGCTGACACTGAGCAGAATGTTTATGCCAGTCAGCTGTGCCACATTGTCAGCGGCGAGAAAAAGGTCGCCAGCGCGGATCAATATGTCGACCAGATGAAGTCCACCGTGGCGCGCAGTCAGTCGTCATCGGCGATGAATCAGCCCGAGTTCGATGAAGAGTCCGCGCGTGAAGTGGCCAGTGCCTGGCTGCAGCTGGGAGATGATGAGCGTGCCAAACTGCGCGTTAACGAACAGCAGTGTGAGCAGGCCGTGATGGCGCAGTTCCAGCAGGAAGATTAACCGCATCGGATTAAATAAAAACGCGCCTGCCGGCTAATACTGATCAGTTAAGATTAAATTTGTAAAGGCTGTCACGGTCAAACGTGGCAGCTTTTTTTCCGGGCGAGCGAGCCGCAGTGCGGGCCAGCGCACCTCTGCTGCTGCCGGGCCGTCCTCGCGCCGCTCACGCGGTACCTTCGGCTTTGACGTCGTGCCGACGAACCGTTCGGGGATCGGCCCTCCCTGGCCGGCCCCGACCTGTCCACGCTTCCCGGCGTGGACTTCTGGCCCGCCGTCACGCCTCAGCGCTGCGGATAGCCCTTTCAGCAGCAGAGGCGCTCAGGCCTCCACTCTCGTGCCCTTTTTAACAATTCACACTGAAGTTTCAGAGCAGGCCGGCACCAGACTGCGTTATCACCTGTCACTTAACTGACTGGCATTACGCCTGCCCGGCGCGTTTTTTTATGGCTTTTCAGGGGCCATTGCGTACATAATCGCCAGCCATGGCACCCGACTTGCATCTGTTGATTCTACTGCAGCCTGCCGCAACGGTTTGCTCACTCTTCTGGTATCACATAACAGGCATTATGATTACGCGTCGACGCTTTATTCTCGGCACGGGAGCGCTCGGGCTCTCCATGACCACCGGCAAAATATTTGCCCGCGATGACATTATTCCCCTCTGGCCGGACGATCCGCCCGGCGGCGGCGGCCCATCGGGCCAGTTGCATATTAACAGCACCGGTTCCTGGTCAAATATCGTCAGCCCGGCGATTCAGCGCTTTAAACCGGAAAATCCCAATGGCGAAGCGGTATTAATTGCAGCGGGTGGCGGTTATCGCTGGATCGGCATGGGACGCGAAGCCTGGCCGGTCGCGCGCTGGCTCAATGCCAATGGCTATACCGCCTATGTGCTCAGCTACCGGCTGCCGCATGAGAAGTGGCAGGCGGGGCGGCTGGCACCGCTGCAGGATGCGCAGCGTGCCATCCGGCTGGTGCGATCCTTTGAGCGCAAGGTGCATGTGCTGGGCTTCTCGGCAGGTGGGCATCTGCTGGGGCTGGCGGCGGCGCGTCCGGACTTTGAATCCTATCCGGCCATCGATCCGCTGGATGAAGTGGTGCCCAAAGTCGACAGCGTGGGTCTGATCTATCCGGTCATCACCCTGGAAGCGCCTTATCAGCACACCAATACCCATCTGATGATGGTCGGCAAAAATGCCACGCCGCAGGATGAGGCGAACTGGTCAGTGCAGAACTACGTGACCCGGCAATATCCGCCGACGTTTCTGGCGCAGGCCGAGGACGATCACACCTCAAATCCGTTTAACACCGAGCTGATGCGCGACACCTGTCGCCGTAATCGTGTGCCGGTTGAGCTGATTCAGATCAGCAAAGGCGGGCATGGCTTTGGCCTTGGCAAGGCGGGCACGCCAGCGGCGTTATGGGATCAGGCTTATGTTCGCTGGCTGGATCGCGTGAGCTGAGTTGCACTGGCGCGGTGCACGACTGCACCGGGGGATCCGTTCTCCCCCTGCCTGGCGCAAGGTCACCAGATCGAAGGTGGCCTTTTGTCCCGGTCCCGGTTAATGCTGCGCCCTCTGCCATCTTAAATCTCCCAATCCAGAGCCAGACCCAGCCCCTCAATATTGATATCAGTGGACTATGCTGACAGGTCAGGGCGCATTAATAACTCATTCTTATTTATCACGTTAACGAGGGAGAACGGAGCTAAGGGGCATTCACGCTTATTTCTGACTCTGTATACAATAAGATGACAATCTCCTGCCGTTAGTACGGTACAAAATAGCTAAATAAGGACGCTTTAATAATTATCTTAATAAACAAACGGATCTGATTGATTCCCGGGTAAAGAACATTCCTATCTCATATCTTTTGCTTCTGTTTTTCCGCCATTACTTTGCTTTTTTCACCGATATATTGCCAGTTGATACAGATCAAAAATCGGCCAGAAACATCAGGTCTTATGGATTATAAAAAAACTAATGAAAGCGTTGAAGCGGGCGTGTTCGGATGACGCAATCGTCTTTCAATCCAAAGCGATTCTTCTTTTAAGCTTTATTTTGGCTGATTCTGCTACAGATGGCCGTGATAAAACCCGTAAGTTTTGAACTAAAATAAAAATCCCACTTTATTGTCTTCGTTAACGTTAGATGATTTCATAACGGCTACGCATAAGATGAGGCAAATCAGACAGCAATCCATCCTGGTCAGTTTATCGGTGGTTTCTGATTTAGCTAAGAAATATTTAAGTTTTTCTTGCCGGCGATAATAAGCAACAACATCTTATTGCATTCTGTCGGATGAGTATTAAGGTCAGTCTGCTTCTCCGCCAGAACAGACTTATTTATTATTACTTTTTATTAACGATGTGGCGAGGTGGATAGTCAGGATTTTAACACACAACAAAGGGTTATATGCATGACGATCATCGAGGCATCGCTATTACAGACCAGGAACAATGGAAAGGCGTGGCCAGGGCTGATTAAAAAGTAATGCACAAATAATGAAGGGATGTTTTTTAAATACCTGAATAAAAGTTATTATCTTGTTTTCATCATTGTTCTGGAGAACCTCATGCTACCGGGTAATGAAGTAAATTTTATTGGCTATCTTATTGAAGGGAACGTGGTTTATTTACACAAGACAAAGCGACTAATTTGTTTGAATGGGTATGGTGAAGATATCATCCTGAGAAAAACCATGTCGCACGTATTAGAGTATCTTTTTGAAAATGCCACTATTGATGTTGTCACGGATTCGGAACTTATGGAGAACGTCTGGGATAAACATGGACTGAGTTCTTCTACGCAGCGGGTCTGGCAGGTTATGTCTAATTTAAAGTCGAAGTTCTTTTTTCTGGGTTTAAGTGATGATGTGATCCTGAGAGTTTCGAAGAAAGGCTATCTCCTCAAAAGCGACAGCGTGGAGAGGTTATTTAGCAGTCGTATCACTTCAGGCATTCATTAAGCACAGCGATAAATCACTAACGATAATCCTGTGGAAATGGACGCCGGGCCTGTGAATATAATCGGTAGTCATTAAATAATTTCATATATAAATGGATTTAATTACTGTCGGTTCGGTTTTTTCGCTGTTAATCAGCCTGGCTCTTGCTGGGTGTTGATAATATGAAGAGAAACGCAGGTTTTACATTTCGCGTCAGCGGGCGCATTAATTTTCGTTGAGCGAAGTTGCAGGAAAAAACTGGCCCTGATGACCAGTTTTTCCCAATAGTATTTTGTTCGGGGAATTAACGCATCGTCACGAACTCTTCGGAGGCGGTCGGATGGATCGCCACGGTGTTATCGAAGTCCTTTTTAGTGGCACCCATTTTCAGCGCCACAGCGAAGCCCTGCAGCATCTCATCCATGCCGAATCCGATACCGTGAATGCCGACAATCTTCTCATCTGCACCCACACAGACCAGCTTCATGCGACACGGCTGACGATGCTGGGTTACCGCAGTGTACATGGCGGTAAATGACGATTTATAAACCTTCACCTGGTCGTCGCCATACTGTTCCCGTGCCTGCGGCTCGGTCAGTCCCACGGTACCAATCGGCGGATGACTGAACACCACCGTCGGAATATTGCTGTAATCCAGATGCTCGTCCGGTTTGTTGTTAAACAGACGCTCAGAGAGACGACGGCCCGCCGCGACCGCAACCGGCGTCAGCTCAACCGCACCGGTGTTGTCGCCCACGGCGTAGATGCCTGACACATTGGTGTTCTGGAATTTATCGACTTTGATATAGCCTTTGTCGTCCAGCGCGACGCCAGCGGCGTCAATATTCAGGGCATCGTTGGCGGGCTCACGGCCAATCGCCCAGACCAGGCAATCCACGGTATATTCGCTGCCGTTTTCCAGCTGCAGCGTCAGGCTACCATCGCCGTTTTTAATCACAGCTTTTGGAATAGATTCGGTGTGCAGCGCCGGGCCTTCGCTGTTCATCACTTCGATCAGCGTTTCGGTGAGCAGCGGATCGAAGCTGCGCAGCGGCGCGTGTTTACGGACGAACAGATGCGTTTCCGATCCCAGCGCGTTAACCACGCCAGCCAGCTCAACCGCAATGTAGCCTGCGCCGATGACCGCAGTGCGTTTTGGCAGCGCGTCCAGCTCAAAGAAACCGTCGGAATCAATGCCGTACTCTGCACCCGGGATAGAAGGGTGGACCGGACGACCGCCGGTGGCGATCAGAATATGGTTAGCCGTGATAATCTCGCCGTTGACTTCAACACTGTGCGCATCGACAAAGCGGGCAAAGCCTTTGATCACTTCAACTTTGTTTTTACCCAGCACGTTGTCATAGGAGTTGTGGATGCGATCGATGTAGGCGCTGCGGTTTTTCACCAGTGTGGCCCAGTCGAAGCGATTCACGGTGGTGTCGAAGCCATAATCCGGTCCGTAGAGATGGATCGCTTCGGCGATTTGCGCGGCATGCCACATGATTTTCTTCGGCACGCAGCCCACGTTCACGCAGGTGCCGCCCAGCTCTTTCGCTTCAATCAGGGCACATTTCTGGCCATACATAGCCGCACGGTTAATTGAGGCGATGCCGCCACTGCCGCCGCCAATGGCGAGATAGTCGAAATGTCGGGTCATTGAAGTATCCATCCGGTTGCATAAAAAATTGGGGTTGAGTGTAACGCTGCGGGTCGAAATGACGCAAAGTTTGCGCCTATGATTGTAATAGGGTTCTGTTTTTTCACTCGCTTACAGGGAAGCATACCATGCACCTTACTTTTCTCGGCACCGGCGGCGGTGCTCCCAGCCTGCAACGTAATGTCACGTCTATTGCTTTTACCCGTGCGCTGAGTGGTGAAACCTGGCTGTTCGACTGCGGGGAAGGCACACAATTACAGTTTATGCGCTCCAGCCTCAAACCGGGCAAGCTGGATAAGATTTTTATCACCCATCTGCATGGCGATCATATTTTCGGGCTGCCGGGATTACTCACCAGCCGGTCAATGGCCGGGCTGACCACACCGATGACGGTCTATGGCCCCAGGGGATTAAAAACCTTTGTTGAGACGGCGCTGTCGATCAGCGGCTCCTACACCGACTACCCGCTGACCATCGTTGAGATTGAGGCGGGCTGGACGCTGGACGACGGTGAGTTTCGTATCAGCGCCTGGCCGCTGAGCCATCCGGTGGAGTGTTTTGGCTATCGCATTGAACAGCATGACAAACCCGGCCTGCTGGATGCTGCGCGGCTGAAAGCGGAAGGGGTGCCACGCGGCCCGTGGTTTCAGCAGCTGAAGCAGGGTGAATGCGTGACGCTGGAAGATGGGCGGGTAATCAACGGTGCTGACTATCTTGGCCCCGCGACACCCGGCAAAACGCTGGCTATCTTTGGCGATACGGCACCTACTGAGGTCGCGCTGCAACTGGCGGCCAATGTTGACCTGATGGTGCATGAAACCACGCTGGAGGCCGCGATGGTGGAAAAAGCCAACGGGCGCGGGCACTCCACCACACTGCAGGCCGCCGAAGTGGCAAAACGCGCCGGGGCAAAACGGCTGATCGCCACCCATTTCAGTTCACGCTATCTGGCAAAAGACATGAACCGCCTGCTGGCGGAGTGCCAGACGATTTTTCCCTGCACCGAGCTGGCCTGGGATCTGGCGGTTTTTAACCTCTAATGATGCAGTGCGGGATAAGTGAAAAACAGCAGATGGGTCAGGTTAAGGCCAAAGTGCAGGGCGGTCGCCAGCCATAAGCGGCCGCTCCAGTGCCACGCCAGCCCATATAACAGCCCGGCCAGGGTGGCGAAGATCACCAGCAACAGGCCGCCGCTCAGATGCACCAGACCAAACAGCAGCGCGCTCAGTAACAGCGCAGGGATGCCGCCCACTACCTGCTTTAATCGCTGCTGCAGATAGCCACGAAACAGTGCCTCTTCCGCCAGCGAAACAAAGAACAGGTTGGCGAGCATAAATGGCCCCAGCCAGTCCGGTGTATGTCGCTCAAACGCTAATCCGCTCAATATTACCGCGCAGTACAGCAGCAGCGGAATGGCGGCGATCAGCGCCAGTGCGGCGGGTAGTCGATAGCGTGGTGGCGTGGCAGGCGCGCGAAACAGCGTCGGCAGGCAGGCCAGCAGTACAAAAGGAATAAGCGCTTTATCGAAGTTAAACCCGAAGCTGAAAGGCACGCTGCGCGGTCCGGCCTGCACATCCTCTGCCTTAAGGGGATTATTAAAGCCTGGAAAAAGATGGAGGAGCAACCCGATGGCGATCAGCACCAGCAGCGCTTCGGTCACTATTTGTCGTCGATGATGGTCACGGTCATAAATACGAAGTGCCACCACAGCGGCGGTGCCGGTAAACAGCAGCAGCACCGGCCACGCTAACACGTCCTGATGAAAACCCAGCAGTGTGGCGAGCGCCAGTAATAATAATGCCAGCCGTCGGGCCGGTTGCAGCGCGGCCAGCGCGCCAGCCAGTATGATCCACATGGTAAAGACCTGGTACAACGCCGCCGCACCGGTAGTGAGCGGCGTAGAAGACAAAGAGAGTTATTCGGGTACGATCTGGTTAACCGCGTAGTGGCCGGTACCCGTCGGAACCAGTTTCTGGTGCAGCCACGGCAGCAGGGTATTCATCTGCTGGGCCAGCTTCCACGGCGGGTTAATCACGATCATGCCGGAGGCGGTCATGCCGCGCTGATCGCTGTCCGGACGGGCCGCCAGTTCGATTTGCAGAATATTGCGAATGCCGGTCGCTTCCAGGTCGCGCAGCATATGTTTGATCTGCTGGCGTAAAACCACCGGATACCACAACGCAAAGACGCCGGTGCCAAAACGTTTATGGCCTTCCTGAATCCCTTTCACCACTGCCTGGTAGTCGCTTTTCATCTCATACGGCGGATCGATCAGCACCAGACCGCGACGTGACGGCGGTGGCAGTTTCGATTTTAACTGCTGATAACCGTCGGCACGATCGACGCGGGCACGGTTGTCTTTGCTGAATTCGTTACGCAGCAGCGGATAGTCGCTGGAGTGCAGCTCAGTGAGTTGCAGTTTGTCATCTTCACGCAGCAGATGGCGGGCAATTAGCGGCGAACCCGGATAGTAGCGCAGCGTGCCGCTGCGGTTCAGCGCACGAATCGCATCAAAATAGGGTTGCAGCAATTCCGGCGCATCGGGCTGCTGCCAGATACGTGAGATGCCTTCCAGATATTCACCGGTACGCTCGGCGTGCTCGCCGCTAAGCTGATAACGGCCTGCGCCCGCATGGGTATCCAGGTAGAAAAACGGTTTCTCTTTCTCTTTCAGCGCCGTGATGATCAGGCTCAGAACGGTGTGCTTCAGCACGTCGGCGTGGTTGCCAGCATGGAAGCTATGGCGATAACTCAGCATTGTTTATCCTGTTGAATGTATAAGGTTTTAATTGATGGAAAATCAATTTATACCAATTATTACCTCACGTATTACCCACAGAACGACGCACAGCAACCGACGCAGGAAAAGCATGAGAATCCGCGATTATATCAGGGATGACCTGTTGATGGGCCAGAAGCGTGATAACAAATCGGGATTACCGCGAGCCGCTCAGGGCGGGGCGTGTGGTTCCCGGCACGCAGTCACGGAAAGCGACCGCAAATCCTCCCCGACGTGCCAGCCAGCATTACGTGCATGAGATAAAAGCGTGCATCTTCCGTGCTGCTATTCGCGCGTTTCTTCCCCACCTCATCCTGGCTGCCATTGATTTTCGCTACACTAAGCCGCATGTTACTTAGATTGCGTTGCGCGACCCGCTGCGCCCCATACATCTATAAAGGACTGCGCTATGACCAATCCGCTACTGACATCTTTTACGCTACCCCCTTTTTCTGCCATTAAGCCTGAACATGTGGTGCCTGCCGTGACGGAAGTGCTGAGCCACTGTCGCGCAGAAGTCGAAAAAGTCGTGGCGCAGGGTGCGCCGTATACCTGGGATAATCTGGTTCAGCCGCTGGCGGAAACTGACGATCGCCTGAGCCGTATCTTCTCACCGGTCAGCCACCTTAATGCGGTGAAAAACAGCCCGGAGCTGCGTGAAGCCTATGAGCAGACGCTGCCGCTGCTCTCTGAATACAGCACCTGGGTTGGTCAGCATGAAGGGCTCTATCAGGCGTATCGCAACCTGAAAGAGGGCGATCAGTACGCTGCACTGGATCTGGCGCAGAAGAAAGCGGTCGATAATGCCCTGCGTGATTTCGAACTCTCCGGTATCGGCCTGCCAAAAGATAAACAGCAGCGCTACGGCGAAATCGCCGCGCGCCTCTCTGAGCTGGGCTCGGCTTACAGCAACAACGTGCTCGATGCCACCATGGGCTGGAGCAAGCTGATTACCGATGAAAGCGAGCTGTCCGGTATGCCGGAAAGCGCGCTGGCGGCGGCGAAAGCACAGGCTGAAGCCAAAGAGCAGGAAGGCTGGCTGCTGACGCTGGATATCCCAAGCTATCTGCCGGTCATGACCTACTGCGACAACGCCGCGCTGCGTGAAGAGATGTATCGCGCCTATGCGACGCGCGCCTCCGATCAGGGTCCGAACGCCGGTAAGTGGGATAACGGCCCAATCATGGCGGAAGAGCTGGCGCTGCGTCACGAGCTGGCACAGCTGCTGGGCTTCGACTCCTACGCCGATAAATCGCTGGCGACCAAAATGGCGCAAAGCCCGTCCCAGGTAATCGACTTCCTTAATGACCTTGCGGAACGCGCCCGTCCGCAGGGTGAAAAAGAGCTGGAGCAGCTGCGCGCCTTTGCCCGTAAAGAGCACGGCGTGACCGAGCTTAATCCGTGGGATCTCACCTATTACGGTGAAAAGCAGAAGCAGCACCTTTACACCATCAGCGATGAGCAACTGCGCCCTTATTTCCCGGAAGAGCGTGCGGTCGCCGGTCTGTTTGAAGTGGTGAAACGCATTTACGGCATCACGGCGAAGCAGCGTAACGACGTTGAGGTTTATCATCCTGACGTGAAGTTCTTCGATCTGTTCGATGAAACCGGCGAACTGCGCGGCAGCTTCTATCTCGATCTCTACGCCCGCGAACATAAACGTGGCGGTGCCTGGATGGATGACTGCGTCGGCCAGATGCGTAAAGCCGATGGCAGCCTGCAGAAGCCGGTTGCCTACCTGACCTGTAACTTTAACCGTCCGGTGAAAGGCAAACCTGCGCTGTTCACCCATGACGAAGTGATCACCCTGTTCCATGAGTTTGGTCACGGCCTGCATCACATGCTGACCCGTATCGAAGCGCCTGGCGTCTCCGGTATCAGCGGTGTGCCATGGGATGCAGTGGAACTGCCAAGCCAGTTCATGGAGAACTGGTGCTGGGAACCGGATGCGCTTGCCTTTATCTCGGGCCACTTTGAAACCGGCGAACCGCTGCCGAAAGAGCTGCTGGATAAAATGCTGGCGGCGAAGAACTATCAGGCTGCGCTGTTTATCCTGCGTCAGCTGGAGTTCGGCCTGTTCGATTTCCGCCTGCACACCGAGTTTAATCCGGAGAAAGGCGCACAGATTCTGGAAACCCTGCGCGAAGTGAAAAGCCGCGTAGCAGTGGTTCCGGGTCCGGAATGGGGCCGTTTCCCGCACGCCTTCAGCCACATCTTTGCCGGTGGCTATGCGGCGGGTTACTACAGCTATCTGTGGGCAGACGTGCTGGCGGCGGATGCTTACTCCCGCTTCGAGGAAGAGGGCATCTTCAACCGTGAAACCGGTCAGTCATTCCTGGATAACATCCTGACGCGTGGCGGTTCTGAAGAGCCGATGGAACTGTTCAAACGCTTCCGTGGCCGTGAACCGAAGCTCGATGCGATGCTGGAACATTACGGCATTCAGGGATAAGTCGGTTCGTGAAAATCTGTTTGCTCGATGAATCAGGCGCCGGAGACGGCGCCTTATCGCGTTTAGCGCAGCGCTGGCAGCTGGAGCACGATGAAGACGCACTGCTGGCGCTGGTGCAGACCCCGACGCACCTTGAATTGCGCAAGCGTGATGAGCCAAAGCTGGGCGGCATTTTTGTTGATTTCGTCACTGGCGCGATGGCCCATCGCCGTCGCTTCGGCGGTGGACGCGGCGAAGCCGTCGCCAAAGCGGTCGGCATCAAAGGCGGTTATCTGCCGGATGTGGTCGATGCCACCGCCGGGCTGGGACGAGATGCGTTTGTACTGGCGGCGCTGGGTTGCCGGGTGCGAATGCTGGAGCGTCATCCTGTTGTCGCTGCGCTGCTGGAAGATGGATTGCAGCGCGGGTATCAGGATGCGGAAATTGGCCCCTGGCTGCGCGATCGGCTGACGCTGATTCATGCGGCCAGCGCGCAGGCGCTGGGGGATATCACGCCGCCGCCGGATGTGGTCTATCTCGATCCGATGTATCCCCATCGCCAGAAAAGTGCGCTGGTGAAAAAGGAGATGCGGGTGTTTCAGTCGCTGGTGGGGCCGGATGAAGATGCTGACGCATTACTGGAACCCGCTCGCCGGCTGGCGAAGAAACGCATCGTGGTTAAACGGCCAGACTATGCAGCGCCGCTGGCGGGTATTGTGACGCAGGCGGCCGTGGTAACCAAAAGCCATCGCTTTGATATTTACCCACCGCTTTAAAGCATAAAAAAGCCGGCTCTGCGCCGGCTTTAATCATTTATACGGCGAAATTACGCCTCGTCTTCATCGCGCAGCGGCACAATCAGCATGTCGATATGCACGGTGTTGATCAGCTGACGGGCTGAGGACATCAGCTTGCTCCAGAAATCCTGATGATGACCACATACTACAAGGTCAACGTCATATTTTCTGATCGCGTCAACCAGTACCTGGCCGAGGTCGCCACTGCCGCTCAGCGTCTCACTGATCGGGTAGCCCGCCGCATCTGACAACCCTTTCAGCGCCGCATGCGTCTCTTCAGAGATACGCTTCTGCATATCCCCTAAGTTGACATCAATCAGGCCGGTGTAGAGGTCGGAGTAATTGACATCAACGTGAATCAGGGAAATTCTGGCATCGTACGGACGAGCCAGCGAGACGGCCTTATCCACCAGCAACTGGCTTTCGGGAGAAAGGTCTACTGCAATCAGGATATGTTTATAAGCCATGATAAAACTCCTTTCACGAGGTTAAGGATGGCATCCGGTGTTCCTGCCGCGTCACAGCTTAGCGAAATCCCTTGCGCGAGCGGGCGATGAGCGCCACCAAAGTGTCTACCTGCATTGCAGGTGATGATGTTGTTATGTCCTCAGTATAGCCTTCTCCCACTGTAAATGCTGCCGTTGCCGCCTGGCTTATGAATAAGATCAAGGCTATGCCAGATTTACTCGCGCTGAACGAAAATCATCGTTGGAAAAAATGTAAAGATTTCTCCTACACTGAAAAAAGGCGGTCCGATTCGCAACCGCTCAGGGGGTCGAAAAACTTTCGCAGTCCGGTGATTCAGTGGCTGGTTATTTCTGCAGGTGGACTCAGTGTCTGACGCTGGGCCTGTTGCTGCGATTCCAGCCGGGAGGGGGAGAATATGATCAGCACTATTGCGCTTTTTTGGGCGCTTTGCGTGGTGTGTATCGTGAATATGGCGCGCTATTTTTCATCCCTGCGCGCTCTGCTGGCGGTCTTACGCGGTTGTGATCCGCTGCTGTATCAGTATGTCGATGGGGCGGGTTTTTTCACCTCTCATGGCCAGCCGAGCAAGCAGGTGCGGCTGGTCACTTATATCTGGGCAAAGCGCTATCTCGATCATCATGACGATGAGTTTATCCGGCGCTGCGAGCGGGTGCGGGGGCAGTTTATGCTGACCAGTGCGCTGTGCGGACTGGTGGTCATCAGTCTGGTGGCGCTGGCGATCTGGCATTAAAAAAGGGCGACTTGCGTCGCCCTTTTTTTTGCTGGCATCACACCAGTTTTAAGGCAATCCAGTAGAGCGAACCTGACAGCAGAATACAGACCGGCAGGGTGAAGATCCACGCCATGGCGATGTTCTTGATGGTCCGGCTCTGCAGCCCGCCACCGTCGACCAGCATGGTACCGGCAACCGATGAGGAGAGGATATGCGTGGTGGAGACGGGCATGCCGGTATAGCTGGCGACGCCAATCGACAGCGCTGCTGTCACCTGTGCTGACATTCCCTGCGCATAGGTCATGCCTTTTTTACCAATCTTCTCACCAATGGTGGTGGCAACACGACGCCAGCCAATCATGGTGCCGATGCCCAGCGCCAGCGCGACGGCCACAATAATCCAGATAGGCGCATACTCGATGGTGCCAAGCAGGTCGCTTTTCAGCTTATTGAGGAAGCGTTTGTCATCTGGCGAGGTTTCCTGCAGACGAGCCGCTTTATCGGCGGTATCGGAGATACACAGCAGCAGACGACGCATCTGACCGCGCTGATCAACCGTCAGCTGATCGTAGCTCTGCAGGTTATTCAGCAACACCTGCGCACCCTGTACCGCCTGTAATGCGCGCGCGCTGTCACAGTGGAACTCCTGCGGGCTGGTTGCTGGCACTTCTTCCGGCGTGGGCAGCTTAGGCGGTGCCATCTGGATGATGTGGGTCAGCGAGGCGTTATGCTGCTGATAATACTGCTCCAGGTGATTGACTGCATCGCGGGTTCGCGTGATGTCGTAACCGGAGGCATTCATATTCACCACGAAACCAGCAGGTGCCACGCCAATCAGGACCAACATGATCAGGCCGATCCCTTTCTGACCGTCATTCGCACCGTGGGAGTAACTCACGCCAATTGCCGAAACAATCAGGGCGATACGGGTCCAGAACGGCGGCTTTTTCTTGCCGTCGATCTTCTCACGGTCAGCAGGCGTCATATGAATACGCGCACGCTTTTTGGTATTGCTCCAGTAGCGACGCAGTATAAAGATTAAGCCGCCCGCCATCACCAGGCCGACAATCGGCGACAGGATCAGAGAAAGGAAGATGTTCAGCACTTTCGGGATGTTGAGCGCATCAACCACCGAGGTTCCGCTCATCAGGGCGTTGGTCAGACCGATACCGATAATGGCGCCGATCAGCGTATGGGAGCTGGAGGCCGGCAGACCGAGATACCAGGTGCCGAGGTTCCAGATAATCGCCGCCAGCAGCATAGAAAACACCATGGCGAGACCGTGAGCCGATCCAACATTTAACAACAGATCGGTGGGAAGCATATGAACAATAGCGTAAGCGACACTCAATCCACCGAGCAGCACGCCAAGGAAGTTAAATACACCCGCCATGACCACAGCAAGCTGGGCACGCATGGCACGCGTATAGATGACCGTCGCAACTGCGTTGGCCGTGTCGTGGAAACCGTTGATCGCTTCGTAAAACAATACAAACAGCAGGGCAAGAACCAATAACAGGCTAGTACTGAGGTCTAGACCAGCAAACAGATGTAGCATAAACGTTACGCCATTTTTGGAGGACATGAACGCGGCGCATTATCCGCGACAACGTGCTGTATGGGAAAGGAAAATATAGCGCTAATTTAACCTTTCGATGTAAGGCGGAAGGGTAACTCAGAGAAAAAGGGTTAGATATTAGACAGATACAATATGACACATTTGCGGCATTTTTTTGACGCTGGCGTCTCAGTGAGCAGATCACTACAATCTGCGCCTTTCCAGTTAAGTGAGCGAGTCGTAGTGGAACAGTTTGACGTTATCATCATTGGTGCCGGTGCCGCAGGGCTGTTCTGCGCCGCCCAGGCCGGGCAGCGGGGACGCCGCGTGTTACTGCTGGATAACGGCAAAAAGCCGGGACGTAAAATTCTGATGTCTGGCGGTGGCCGCTGCAACTTCACCAATCTCTACACCGAACCGGCGGCGTATCTGTCGCACAATCCTCATTTCTGTAAATCGGCGCTGGCGCGTTATACCCAGTGGGATTTTATCGATCTGGTTAACCGCCACGGTATCGCCTGGCATGAGAAAACCCTGGGCCAGCTCTTCTGCGACGACTCCGCCCAGCAGATTGTCGATCTGCTGCTGGCCGAATGTGACAAGGGCAATGTCACCCTGCGGCTGCGCAGTGAAGTGCTCAGTGTGGCGCGCGATGAAAGCGGCTATACCCTGCAACTTAACGGCAGCACGGTTCAGGCGGAGAAGCTGGTCATCGCCAGCGGCGGTCTGTCGATGCCAGGCCTGGGCGCCACGCCGTTTGGCTATAAAATAGCGGAGCAGTTCGGGCTGAGCGTCTTCCCGACGCGGGCGGCGCTGGTGCCCTTTACCCTGCACAAACCGCTGCTGGAGCAGTTGCAGACGCTGTCAGGCGTCGCGCTGGAGACCACTATCGATGCGCAGGATGGCACCCGCTTCAAAGAGGCGATGCTGTTTACCCACCGCGGCCTCTCCGGCCCGGCGGTGTTACAAATCTCCAGCTACTGGCTACCCGGAGAATTCGTCACCATCGATCTGTCGCCTGCCACGCCGCTTGAGGCGTTTCTGACGGCGCAGCGTGAAGCACACCCGAATCTCAGCCTGAAGAACAGCCTGGCGAAAATCCTGCCGAAGCGTCTGGTGGAAGTATTACAGGCGCTGAAGGTGGTGCCGGATATCACCCTGAAGCAGCTCAACAGCAAACAGCAAACCGAGCTGGCGCAGACGCTGCACGCCTGGCGCATTCAGCCAAACGGTACCGAGGGATATCGAACTGCTGAAGTGACACTGGGCGGCGTGGATACCACACAGCTCTCCTCGAAAACGATGGAGGCGCGTGCGGTGCCGGGACTTTACTTTATTGGTGAAGTGGCTGATGTCACCGGCTGGCTGGGCGGCTATAACTTCCAGTGGGCGTGGAGTTCCGCCTGGGCCTGCGCCCAGGCGTTGTAAGGCGCTTACCAGCGCTGATGCACGTAAGGCGCGATCTTCTCCTGATAGATCTGCTTCAGCGCCGCCATCGTATCTGCAGAGAGCGCATCGACATCGCTGGCGCGGGCATTGGCTTCAGCCTGTTCGCGGTTTTTCGCGCCAGGGATCACCACGCTGACATCTTCGTTCATCAGTATCCAGCGCAGGGCAAACATCGCCATGGTGGTGTCGCCAGTGACAAAGCGGCGAATCTCTTCAACCGCCTCCAGCGCCACCTCATAAGGTACGCCGGAAAAGGTCTCGCCCTTATCGAACGCTTCGCCATTACGATTAAAGGTGCGGTGGTCGTCAGCGGCAAACACGCTATCGGCACGCATTTTGCCGGTCAGCAGGCCCGACGCCAGCGGCACGCGGGCGATGATCGCCACATCACGGCGTTTCGCTTCACGCAGCAGCAGTTCAGCCGGACGCTGGCGGAAAATGTTGTAGATCAGCTGAATTGACGAGACGTTTGGAAACTCCAGCGCCTTCAGACCTTCTTCAACTTTCTCAACGGAGACACCGTAGTGACGGATTTTTCCGGCAGCGACCATCTCATCCATCACCGCAAAGACGTCCGGGTTGTAGTAGACCTCGGTCGGCGGGCAATGCAGCTGCACTAAATCCAGCGTGTCGGTTTGCAGGTTCTCGCGTGAACGGTCAATAAAGGCGTTGAGGTTTTCAGCATTGTAACCTTCAGCCACATGTGGCGAGAGGCGACGCCCCAGCTTGGTTGCCACAAACGGACGTTCACCGCCGCGCTGATTCAGCACCTCTGCGATGATTTTTTCGGAACGGCCATCGCCATAGACATCGGCGGTATCAATAAAGGTAATGCCCGCATCCAGCGCAGCATTCAGCGCGGCTTTGGCATCCTCCATGCTCACTTCCCCCCAGGTTCCGCCAATGGCCCATGCGCCAAAGCCAATTTCGGAGACGCGCTGACCGGTACGGCCCAGTGTTCGTAGTTTCATGCAAACATTCCTCGATGCGTTTCAGACAGGGTGACAGAAAGCGGCTAACCAATGAGCTTAGCGCTTCCTGGCAGAGAGGCGATGTGACGTCGTTGCAGACCTGCACGGTAAAAATACGATGCTGCTACGCCATGCTGCTGGTTACGTTGAAGATTTCAGCGGAAAACGGCATGGGCAAGGTGACTACCGCTTCGCTAATTAATTGATTTTAAGAAATTTCACCCGAAATTAAACAGGCGAGAGTGTGGATTCGGTCACATACTTCAATTTTAAGGCCAACAAGTGGATCGCTATGTTTAAATTTGTTAAGTCGGTCTTTGCCAGTCCGGATAAGTTTCTGCAGATCATGACCCGTCAGGATATCAACGACTCGATCGCTGAAGGTGAGCGCATCATTATTGATGAAAACGGCAATATCTCGGTCAACACGCTGAGCGAGGAAGTCCATGAAGATTTTGCCCGCCACGTGAATACGTTAAAGGGAGTGTGAGGTGGGTACCGCAATATTTATGGTGTTGATGGTCAGTGGTTACTGGTACACCAGCCGTGATTTGAACAGCCGCTTTAAAATCCGTCGTTCGTCGGGCTGGGATGTCTATTTCCTGGTCGCGCTTTACGGTTGTATTTTCGTCCTGCAGGGTGTGTTTGCGACCGGTATCATCTGGCTGGTGCTGCTCTGTATCTCCGGCATCGCCAACGCCGTCCAGATGATCCCCGGCGTCCACCTGAAGTGGCAGGTGGAGTTTATGAACTGGAGTTTCCTGGGCATCCAGGCTCCGGTGGTGATCATGCTCACCTTTGCCATTCTTCTCTGCCTTTACCGCTCAAACTGGGCAGGCAGTGCACGACTGAACGTCTCCGGTCGTAAAGACCTCTATCAGCAGCTGTCACGCTCTAATGGTGTGGAGCAACTGTTATTTCAGTGCATGGAAGAGGGCGAACTGGCGTGGATTACAATGAAGTCGCGCCGCATTTACATCGGCATGATCCATGCTTCGACTTTTGAATATGAGAGCACCAAAAATATCGTGCTGATCCCGATGCTGAGCGGATATCGCGACAGCAAGACGCTGAAGCTGGCGGTGGAACATAACTACAGCAAGTGGTACGCCGAGCACGACATCACGCTCGACTCGAAACCCAAAGATGCGATGTCGTTCCGTAAAGTGATCATGGTTGACCAGATTGAGAGTCTGTCGCTGTTCGACCCGGCCAGTGCGGCTGCGCTTTCGATGGGACATCCGCAGGAAGTGGAGAAGAGCCAGGGTAATGACGATGCGGACAGCCCGGACGATAAAAGCCGGGATGCTGCGGGTTAATTGAGCCAGGACAGCATCCTGGCTCCTGGCTATCAACAATATTGCTTCGCTGCATCCCTTAACAGATCTGTGAAGTTGTAGATATCGTTGAGTGATGTAATCGGATGGCGAGTCTCTTTTTTCTCGCCATCAAACATCCCGATATATAGCTGACTGCGATTGAAGTGAAGTCGACAAATTGGCTTACGATTGTTGTCATCGATTAAAATACCAAGATAACTTTGAGTATCCCGGAAAGTGATACGCTGAGGTTCAATAACTTTTCGGATTATTGATTTTATGATGTGAAACCCTTCTATCTCCATTTCTGTAGTGACAATCATGCCGCTTTCAGCCTCGTTCTTGTCACTGCTGCTTTTTGCCGAATCCTCGTTATTAGGTTGTGGCGAAACCATCGCTCCACCGCTGATCGCGGATTTGAGTCTTTCATTCACCTGATCATTTAGCCACTGAGTAGCAGCTTTTTTAGTCAGTACAGAGAATTGCTCTCTGACTTTCTGCGTGAGTATGCCGTCATATACACGTGAGGCAAAAAGTTTAACGAAGTCTTCATCGGGTTCACTGAACTGACTGGAAATCATCTTCTTTATCTGGCTGATAAATTTAAGTTCACCAGCTGCACTGACAATCGAATCAACATCAAAAGCACTTTTGGTGAGCTTAACCAGCTCTGGAACCACGTGTTCATCAATATCCAGCAAATCCAGTTCTAAAAATGGCTTTTCATCCATTTTGTTCGGCGCATCCAGATCGGTAAAAAATTTATAGAGCTGGCCATTTGTTAAAATGGAAATTCGCGCGTTAGTCACATGGAAGTAACGGAAGAGTTGCGAGGCGTGTTTAACATTTCACGGTTCGCCAATCTTTTTGCATTCAATCAGGATCTGAATCTCTCCGCCTTTAGAAATGGCGTAATCAATCTTCTCACCTTTTTTGGTGCCGACATCACAAATGAATTCAGGTATGACTTCAGTCGGGTCAAATACATCATATCCCAGTATCTGACTGATGAAGGGCATAACAAACGCGCTTTTAGTGGCTTCTTCTGTCTGAATAATTGCTGCTTGCTGCTGAATCTTAGCGGAAAGACCATTGAGGTTATTGAAAATATCCATAGCTCACCCTGTTTTTAGTTCTTCTTAGCCATAGTGTTTAACTTCATTAGCTGAGGTAATGAAGCTTCCGGAATGCAAGATGTCGTTTTTTATATTTTTACGATGCCTATCAATTGGTTAATTGATTGGCACCATTTTGAATTGTTCCTTCAATTCAGGATAAAGTAAGAAAAAATTATCAGAAAAAAAGGTAATTGGCTATTTCGTGATCGTGTAGGAAGGTTTTTTTTCAAAAAAATTCACTTTAAAAGGCTGATTTTGAATTTTAACCAGCCACATCACGTATTCGCCAGACAACGCTGACTCGGTTATCAGGCGATCACTCCCCTGAATATGGCCCACCTCACACCATATTTTCCGCCGTAAACAGCCGAAAGGCCACTTTCCCCGCCTGATAGACATCTGGCTGATAGCCGGTTTCGAGATGACTCAGCATCAGATCAATCGCTAAACGGGCATGCTGCTGAGCATGCTGGTCCAGGGTAAAGGCCACTTCATCGTTCAGCAGTAGCTGGCGGGTGACATCATAAAGCTCATGGGTGATGTAGGTGCATTTACCCAGCAGCTGGTGGGCGCGCAGGGTGTCGCTGACATCACTATTCC
This sequence comes from Pantoea sp. ABR1s, assembly GCF_057812235.1. Lineage (NCBI taxonomy): Bacteria > Pseudomonadati > Pseudomonadota > Gammaproteobacteria > Enterobacterales > Erwiniaceae > Pantoea > Pantoea sp. ABR1s. The sequence continues at coordinate 295,583 of NZ_CM173823.1, forward strand.
CCATGCCGGTGTTATAGACCCCTGCAATCGCCTGCGACGGACGCAGATGGCGAGCCAGTTCACTGCGAATGGTTTCCCGCTGATCCTGACCCGACAGCACTTCACGCAGATGACGCTGCGGCGCACGCTGCTCCATGGCCTCACGAAATCCCGCGATGCGCTGACGATGGGCGCGGTAATCAAAACGGCCACTGACCATCAGAATGTCGCCGGGCTGATTCACTGTCTTACTCATCAGCAGTCCGGCTGTGCGTCCCGCCTGATACTGGTCGATACCAACATGACACAAGCGGTCGGCATCGGGCAGATCGGTGACGATGGTGATCACCGGCACATTGCGGCTGCGGCACAGCGCCAGTGCCCGATAGATGGGCGGCGAGTCATGCGCAAAAACAATGATGCCGTCGCGGGTGCTGCTGCGGGCGATAATGCTTTGCGCCAGCTGCTCAGGCTGCGCTTCGGCCACCAGGGTTTTGTGTAGTTTCAGGCGGCGATAGCCAAGCTGACTGGCGACCTCGCTGAAATGGGTGGTGAGCTGCTGAAAAAAGGATGAGCCGTTATTGCTGAGGAACACCTCAATCTGCCACGGATGCTGGTACTCCTCTGGCAGCAGACGCTTCAGCCCCACTTCGCGCGCGGCTTTCAGGACTTTACGGCTGGTCTCCAGGGAGACGCCGCCGCGCTCATTCAGCACCCGATCGACCGTCGCAATCCCGACACCTGCCATTTTTGCCACCACCTCTAAGGTGAGCTTTTTCATTCAGACTCCATGCGAAAATGGCAAATTGACTGCTGCCTGTCAGACTGTTTATCTCTTCTAACCGGTTAAAAGTAAAAGATAAAGCGATTTAATGATGGAAAGCCATCAACAGCGCTACGCCGTGGGGTTTTACCTGCAGTGCGGTCGTCTGGCTAAAAAGCACAACTGGCCGCTGCCTGGGCAGATTTACCGTTAAGCTTGTGACGAGACAATCAACGAGGAATGAATATGGCTCAGCAAAAAGAGGTTCTGATTATTGGTGCTTCACGTGGTATCGGTCTCGCGGTGGCGCAGGCCTTTGCCGATGAGGGCTGGCAGGTTACGGCCACGCATCGTAGTGGCATCCCGGAGCAGGGTAACCGGCCAGACATTCACTGGCATTCGCTGGATATGACTCACTCATCAGCGGTTCAACAGTTTGCCAGTCAGCTTAGTGGCAAGTCGTTCGATGCGATTCTGATTAACGCCGGGATTTCCGGGCCTGCGCACCAGAAAGTGTCGCAGAGTGACGATCAGGCGCTGGCGCAACTGTTCCTGACCAATGCGATAGCCCCTGTTCGCAGCGCAGAGATCCTGTTGCCGCTGCTGAAACAGGAAGGCGTGCTGGCGCTGACCTCATCTCAGCTCGGCAGCCTGAATGAAAATCCGGAGGCGCAGATGCCGATTTACTCGGCCAGCAAAGCCGCACTGAATATGCTGAGCCGCACGCTGACTCCGGCAGTGGAAGCGCAGAGCGGGACGCTGCTGACGCTGCATCCCGGCTGGGTGAAAACGGATATGGGCGGCGAGAGTGCGCCCCTGACGGCAGAAGAGAGTGCCGCCGGTATCGTCCAGCAGCTGATCCAGTGGCGCGGTCGCGGTGGTCATCACTATGTCGATTACGCCGGCCAGCAACTGCAGTGGTAGGCTGAAGCGGGGCGGTTACGCCCCGATGTCACGCAGCGCTTTACCCTTCATCAGATTGCGTTCAATGTGCTCCAGCGTCACATGTTTGGTCTCCGGCACCAGCATCAGCGTCAGCACGATAAACACCAGGTTGAGTGCGCCGTAGAACCAGAAGGTGTTGGCATTACCCAGCTGATCCAGCATGGTCAGGAAGGTGGCGCCAACAATCATATTGCCGACCCAGTTAGTGGTGGTGGAGGCGGTAATGCCGAAATCACGCCCTTTCAGTGGCTGAATCTCTGAACAGAGCAGCCAGATCACCGGTCCGGCCGCCATCGCAAAGCCGACGATAAACATCAGCAGCATCGCGACAGCAAAGTATTTGCGGAAATCTGTTTCAACGCCGATGTGCAATAGCGTTCCCAGCACGCCCATGCCAACCGCCATCACCAGAAAACTGGTGGTGAGCATCGGCTTGCGACCCCAGCGATCGACAAAGAAGATCGCAATCAGCGTGGCCAGCATATTGACCAGCCCGACAATCACCGTGCCCCACATCTGCTCACTGGTGCTGGAGAAGCCGGCGATGTTGAAGATTTTAGGCGCGTAATACATCACCACATTCATGCCAGTAAACTGCTGCATAACCTGTAGCAGCATACCCAGCCACACCGCGCGGCGGAAATTGCCATTAGAACGGAACAGCGACCAGCCGCGCTGCTTCACCTGCAGGCTTTCCCGGATCTCTTCCAGCTCCTCCCGGGCCTGTTCGCTGCTGTTACGCAGCCGATCCAGCACCCGCTGCGCCTCGTTAAAGCGTCCGTGCGCCGCCAGCCAGCGCGGACTGTTGGGCAGAAACAGCACGCCGATAAACAGGATCACCGCCGGAATGGCGATCACGCCGAGCATCCCGCGCCAGTTACCGCTGTAGCTGAACGCGGTGTCGGAGAGATAGGCCACGACAATGCCGGTGGTCAGCATCAACTGGTACATCGAAATCATTGAGCCACGAATACGTTCAGGCGCAATCTCCGCCAGATAGAGTGGCGCAGTGTAAGAGGCGATTCCCACCGCCAGACCCAGCATCACGCGGGCACAGACCAGCGACTCCACATCCGGTGAGAAGGCTGACCACAGCGAGCCAATGACAAACAGCGTCGCGCCCGCCAGCATACTTTTCTTGCGTCCCAGCTTTGATGACATCCAGCCCGCCGCCAGTGCGCCCAGCGCCGCGCCAAACATCATCGAACTCACTACCCACTCCTGTTGATGGTTAGTGATTTGCAAATCCTTCGCCAGAAACGGCAAGGCACCTGCAATGACGCCGATATCCAGACCAAACAGCAGGCCGGACAGCGCAGCCATAAAACAGACGAACCAGGTAAAGCGGTTCTGTTGATTTCCCGATTTTTTTGCCGCGACCATGCGAGTCTCCTTGCGGGGGTTCTGTGTCAATATTGTTAATGTTATGTAAACATAGTCGATGCCAGTGTGGGGGCGATCACACTTCCGGCTATCACCGGTGCCACACAGCATTGCTGCGATAAGAAAGCATCAGAGATCAGCGGGTTGGTTCAGGAGAGGGAAACTGCGGCCGGGGCACGATTACGCAAAACAGGGCGCGTCAGGTCAGGTTTTGCAACTACCCGCCTGCGGCATTACACTGCCGCTTTACTGCTATTGATTGAAGGTGCTTATGTCTGAACCTTTCCAGCGTCAGCCGCTGCCTCTGCCGGGCGGTCATAAAAAAGTCCTGCTGCACTCCTGTTGCGCACCCTGCTCGGGTGAGGTGATGGAAGCGATGCTGGCATCCGGCATTGAATACACGATCTATTTCTACAACCCGAATATTCATCCGCTCAAAGAGTATGAGCTGCGTAAAGAGGAGAATATTCGCTTTGCCGAAAAATTTGGTGTGCCGTTTATTGATGCGGACTATGACCGGGATAACTGGTTTGAGCGGGCGCGCGGCCTGGAGTGGTCACCGGAACGGGGTGAACGCTGCACCATGTGCTTTGATATGCGCTTTGAACGTACGGCACTCTATGCCCATGAGAACGGCTTTCCGGTGATGACCAGTTGCCTGGGTATTTCGCGCTGGAAAGATATGAAGCAGATTAACAGCTGCGGAGTCCGCGCAGCGGCGACGTATCCGGATCTGATGTACTGGGATTTTAACTGGCGTAAAGGCGGTGGGTCATCGCGCATGATTGAAATCAGCAAGCGCGAGAGTTTCTATCAGCAGGAATATTGTGGCTGTGTCTATTCACTGCGCGACACCAATCGTCATCGCGTCACCCAGGGACGTGAGCGTATTAAGATTGGTGTGCAATATTATCAGCCGGATGAATCCTGATTAACCTGGATCGCGGAAAGCGTCTGATGGCGCATATCCGCGCGCTGAGCGCGTAACAGGCCGGACTGTTACGCCACAGCTCTGCTTTATGCTTTCCGCCCGACCGTAACTGCACAGCGCACAGGGATCATCAACGTCGTCCAGCTGCTGCTTTGCCTCGTCCTTCATCAGACGTTTACGGCAGACGCTCGGCGTGCAACCCATAATCTGCTTAAAAGATCGGGTAAAAGATTGCTGGCTTTCAAAATGGTATTTCAGCGCCAGGCTGATGATGGGCGTGCGGCTATTTTTTAAATCATGAACACTGGCGTTAAGCTTTTTCTTACGAATATATCGCGCCAGGGTTTCATTATGATAACGGGCAAAAAGTTTCTGTAAATACCACTTAGAGTAACCCGCCTTTTCTGCAATATCATCAACGCTTAAACGCTGATCCAGATTATTATTAATCCACTCAGTGATAGAGACGATCACGCTTTCGTTATATTTATTTTCGTTCATAGAACCCCCTGTTTGATTTAAGAAGATTCTAAAATATTTATCTTAATGTGCTTATTCTTTGCGTAAAGATTTTTCAGGATTTTAATCGTTATCTCTGAAGATATTCATTTGAGGGGGTGTTATTAATAAAAAAGATGAATTGTGATTAATCTGTTGGTAATTGTAGGTGAATGAATAAGTGATTTCGCGAGACAATAATCTAAACGAGCCGTGAGTCCGCAGCCAGACTCACGGTTTACCTTGCCGGAATCTCTGTAATCACGGCTATAGCACGGCACATCAATAGATTTTTGGCTGCGACATGCCAGGCTTACGGCTCACCTTTAACCTGGAGAACCCCCCGGATGAGCCCGACATACGCGCTGAAAAAACCGCTTGCCGCCTTGCTCACCTCGCTGGCGTTATTTGCTCATGCGCCTGCCAGTGCCGCTGGTGTGTATGGCGAACAGCTGGAAGGATTTCAATACCCCTATCCGTTGCAGCATTTTGATTTTAAATCCCAGCAGCAGACGGTGAGTATGGGCTATATGGATGTGAAACCGGCGCAGCGGGCCAACGGCGAAACCGTGGTGCTGATGCACGGTAAAAACTTCTGTGGCGCGACCTGGGAAGAGACCATTCGCGCACTCAGTCAGCAGGGATATCGCGTTATCGCGCCCGACCAGATTGGCTTCTGCAGCTCGACCAAGCCAGTTACCAGTACAGTTTTCAGCAGCTGGCAGATAACACCCATCAGCTGCTCGCCCGGCTGGGTGTGAAGAAGGCGGTGATTATGGGTCACTCCACTGGCGGAATGCTGGCAACACGTTATGCGCTGATGTACCCGGAACAGACGCAGAAGCTGGTGCTGGTTAACCCGATCGGGCTGGAGGACTGGAAAGCCAAAGGCGCACCGTGGCGATCCGTAGATCAGTGGTATCAGCGCGAACTCAAACTCAGCGCAGAGGGCATTAAGAAGTATGAGCAGCAAACCTACTATGTCGGGCGCTGGAAACCTGAATATGACAAGTGGGTTGATATGCTGGCCGGACTCAACAGCGGGCCGGGCCACCAGAAGGTGGCGTGGAACTCCGCCTTAATCTACGACATGATCTTCACTCAGCCCGTATTTTATGAATTCGGCGATCTGAAAGTGCCCACCACGCTGATGATCGGCACCTCAGACACGACTGCCATCGGCAGTGATATCGCCCCGGCAGAGGTGAAAGCCCGGCTGGGTGATTACGCGGTACTGGGGAAAGAGGTCGCAAAACGCATTCCGGGGGCGCGCTTAATCGAATTCCCCGGTATGGGACACGCGCCGCAAATGGAAGAGCCGGCAAAATTTAACCAGACGCTGCTCGACGATCTGGCGCGTCCCTGAACCGTCAGGCGCTGCGGCGCCTGACCTTAGATCGCCACGCGTTTCTGCTTTTTACTGAGGTACATCTGCTCATCGCTGTCATGCAGCAACTGCTCCAGCGATTGCGGATGCGCCGCGTCAAACTCCACGACGCCGGACGAGAATTGCAGGCGGTAACGGCGGTTCAGACTGACTGATTGCTGTTGCAGATAACGGTCAAACTGCAGGAGCAGCGCTTCGCTCTGCTGCTGCTGCAGACCATTAAACAGCACCACAAACTCATCGCCACCCAGACGGGCAAACAGATCCGAATGCTTAAACACCACTTTCATCGCATCGGCAAAGTCCATCAGCGCCCGGTCGCCTTCGCGGTGGCCCAGCGTGTCATTAATCTGCTTAAATTTGTCGAGATCGAGAAAGGTCAGGCAGGCAGGCCGGTTTTTCAGCCGGCACTCGTTCAGCACCATCTGTCCCAGCGTCATAAAGCCGCGACGATTGGTGATCTGCGTCAGTTCATCACAGGTGGCAGTCTGAAAGGCGACCAGTTCCGCTTCGGCCATGGCGGCCAGGTCGCGCATCGTGGCCTGATCCTCTTCATTAAACTGACGCGGTTCACGACCAATAATACAGAGGGTACCCATTTTAGCGCCGCCCGGTGCCCGCAGCGGGCAGCCGGCATAAAAGCGGATGTGCGGTTCGCCGGTAACCAGCGGATTATCATAAAAACGTTCATCTTCTGCGGCATCTTCAACGATCATAATCTCATCCTGCAGGATGGCATGACCGCAAAAGGAGATGTCGCGGGGCGATCCTGCGGGTTCATAGCCCTGAGCGGATTTAAACCACTGATGATCAGCTTCCAGCAGGCTGACTAACGCGATAGGAACGTCATACAGGCGGCGCGCCAGACGGGTTAAACGATCAAATCGTTCTTCCGCTGGTGTGTTCATTATGTTCAGCGCACGCAACTGCGATAAACGTTGTGCCTCGTCGGCAGCGATTTCAGGTGCTTTCATCACAGAGCCCTTTATTTTTTAGCTCAAGCCAGGTTCTGGTGTTTGCCTTACGGCGAAGAAGAAGAGCGTGACATAGCCATCACGCTCTTTATAAGGAGGGGATCAGAGCACTTTTTGTTCGGCGAGATCAAGGGCGAAATAGCTGAAAATCAGGTCTGCACCTGCGCGTTTAATCGCACCCAGGCTTTCCAGCACCACATTGCGTTCATCAATCGCACCGGCCTGAGCGGCAAATTTGATCATCGCGTATTCACCACTCACCTGATAAGCCGCCAGCGGCAATTCGGTACGTTCACGGATATCGCGCAGGATATCCAGATAAGCACCTGCCGGTTTCACCATCAGTGAATCCGCGCCCTGCGCCGCGTCGAGCAGCGATTCACGGATCGCTTCACGGCGGTTCATCGGGTTCATCTGGTAGGTTTTACGGTCGCCTTTCAGCGCCGTTCCGGCCGCTTCACGGAAAGGGCCGTAAAACGAGGAGGCGAATTTGGTGGAGTAGGACATGATGGCGGTCTGAGTGAAGCCCGCGGCGTCCAGTGCCCGGCGAATCGCCTCAACCTGACCATCCATCGCCGCTGACGGGGCGATGAAATCCGCACCGGCTGCGGCGGCAACGACGGCCTGCTTACCCAGGTTTTCCAGGGTAGCATCGTTATCGACGCCGTGATCACACAACACGCCACAGTGGCCGTGGCTGGTGTATTCACAGAAGCAGGTGTCAGACATCACGATCATTTCTGGCACGGTATCTTTGCAGATGCGGGACATACGTGCCACCAGACCGTTCTCGTTCCAGGCATCGCTGCCGGTGGCATCGGTGTGGTGCGAAATACCGAAGGTCATCACCGAGCGGATACCCGCTTTGGCGATGCGCTCAATTTCATAGGCGAGACGTTTTTCCGGAATACGCATCACGCCAGGCATCGCCTGAATCGCTTTGTAATCGTCGACTTCTTCTTCAACAAAGATGGGCAGAGCCAGATCGTTCAGGCTCAGTGAGGACTCCTGGAACATTTCACGCATTGAGGCGCTGGCGCGCAATCTTCTTGGGCGCTGGATAAGGGAATAATCAGACATTTTCATTCTTACGCAGGTGAAAAAAGTGACAACAGTTTACTCCCTTTGCCCGCGAGGGATGAAGGTTTGTGTGCGGTAAGAGAGGGGGAAAAGAACTCTCCCGCCGGGCGGCGGGAGAGCAGAACGATTACTCGTTGATATCCGGATGCTGCTGCACCAGGTTTTTACGTTTCGCTTCCAGACGGGAGATCTCTTCGTCGATATCTTCGATTTTGTGCTCGATGTTATCGTGATGTTCCTGCAGGATTTCGCGCGCTTCTTCCATATCAGAAGCCGCCGGTGTCGCGCCTTTCAGGGGCTTGTTGGCAGTTTCTTTCATGTACAGACCGGTAATCAGACCAATCACTGCCACCACCATCAGATAGTAGGCTGGCATGTAGAGGTTATTGGTCGTTTCTACCAGCCAGGCGGCCAGCGTTGGCGTCAGACCGGCAACCAGTACCGAGATGTTAAACGCACTCGCCAGCGCACTGTAGCGGATGTGCGTTGGGAACATCGCAGGCAGTGAAGAGGCCATCACGCCAGTAAAGGCGTTGAGGATTACCGCCAGCAGCAGCAGACCACCAAAAATCAGTCCGAGTACGCCACTGTTGATCATCATAAAGGCGGGAATCGCGAAGATCATCAGGGCGATACTGCCGATGATGACAAACGGACGACGGCCGAAACGGTCACTCATCATGCCGATCATTGGCTGGACAAACAGCATACCGATCATGATGGCGATGATAATCATCACACCGTGGTCTTCGCTGTAGTGCAGGTTATGTGACAGGTAGCTCGGCATGTACGTCAGCAACATGTAGTAGGTGACGTTAGTGGCGATAACCAGACCGACACAGGAGAGCAGGCTGCGCCAGTGTTTGGTCGCAATCTCTTTAAACGATACCTGTGGACCATCCTGCAGGCCTTCGCGGTCGCCCTGTTCCAGTTTGTCCACGTGCTGCTGGAATGCCGGGGTCTCTTCCAGCGCATGACGCAGGTAAAGACCGATAATTCCCAGCGGCAGCGCGACGAAGAACGGCAGACGCCAGCCCCACTCAAGGAAACTCTCTTCTCCGATAATGGAGGAAATCAGCACCACCAGGCCCGCACCGAGCACGAAGCCCGCAATCGAACCAAAGTCGAGCCAGCTTCCCATAAAGCCGCGTTTACGGTCAGGCGAATATTCGGCCACAAAGATTGAGGCACCGGTATATTCACCGCCCACCGAGAAGCCCTGAGCCATCTTCGCTAACAGCAGCAGAATAGGTGCCCAGATGCCGATGGAGGCGTAGGACGGTATCAGGCCGATACAGAAAGTACTGACCGACATGATGATGATGGTGATGGAGAGGATTTTCTGACGACCATATTTGTCGCCCAGCATACCGAAGAACAGTCCACCCAGCGGGCGAATCAGGAAAGGAACAGAGAAAGTGGCGAGCGCCGCTATCATCTGAACGCCCGGCGAAACGTCCGGGAAAAAGACCTTACCCAGCGCATAGGCCACAAAGCCATAAACACCGAAGTCGAACCACTCCATCGCGTTGCCCAGAGAGGCCGCGGTGATGGCTTTACGTAAACGGGTATCATCGATGATAGTCACATCATCGATCCCAATTGGTTTTACACGCTTCCTACGCAATTTCATAGAATTACCCTGTATTGGAACACGAAAGTCCTCAACGGCGCGAGCCGGGTGTGAGTCGTTCAGACCGCTGCGTTGAGAAATTTAAGCATAGCCGTAAATAAGCACTGTTTATGCGCCGGCAGACACAATAATTACTGTTGTGATTATTGCGAACAGCGACAGAGTATACCGTTTTTGTGTGATATCTGTCATGTTTGGGCTACATCCGGCCTGTTTTTACAACAAATAGAGCTGTTTGCAACCGTAAAAAAATTATCACTGAGCGTGACGACCGCCGTTTTTTTCAGCGAATCAGGGGCAAAGAGGGAAGATACGGGCCACGCTGGCACCGGAAGCGGTTATCCGCTTTGCATCACAGGGCGGAGAGCAGAAAGATGAGTGAATGTGGCTCGACTGGCGGTTCAGCTGCAATCTGCTCTGGTTCAGACGTCGGGTTCCTGCCGGGTCTGAAGAGCCAGCTCCCGCTCAATCGGCTGTTCGCCCCGATCGGTCAGCCAGGCAACCAGCGCCGTGTTGTCCATCGGGCGGGCATAATAATAGCCCTGGATAAAGACCACGCCGCGCCGTTGCAGATAGCTGAACTGTAACGCGGTCTCAACGCCTTCTCCCAGCACCTCCAGCTCAAGCTCATGGCTGAGCTGGATAATGGCGTCCAGCACCGGCGTTCTGCCTTCCAGAGATTCAATCGCGTTGATAAAGCCGCGATCGATTTTCAGATAATCTATCGTGAAGGTCTGTAAATAGCTCAGCGAACAGTGTCCGGTCCCAAAATCATCAATCGCGACCTTCATTCCGCAACCACGTAACTGCTCCAGCTTGCGAGCCACCTCAGCGCCATCTTTGATCAGGCTGCGTTCGGTCAGCTCCAGGGTAATCAGGAACTGCTTATCTTTGATCCGTTCGGCAAACTGCAGCATATCGTCGACAAAGTCAGGATGCTGCAGATGATCCGCCGCCACGTTAATGGCCAGGTGGAAATGGGGCTCAACCTGCCACGCCTGCACATCCTCTGCAATTAAATCGAGCAGATGGCGGGTCAGCGGCACAATCATGCCTTCCGCTTCTGCTGCGCCGATAAAAATATCTGGCCGCACGCCTTTACCGTCGGGCGTTGTCCAGCGCAGCAGGGCTTCAGCGCCGCTGCAGCGTTGCAGCCGGTTGTCATAGACCGGCTGATAGTGCGCCCTGAACTGGCCGCTGGTGATGGCCCGGCGAATCTCATCGCGCCATGAAATACGCCGTTTCAGCCAGTTCGCCATCAGCATCATCAGCAGAATAGAAAAGATAGCGGCCATCGGCATGATGATAAACATCACCTGACGCCAGGCCGAGATCAGTTCAGAGGGTGAGGCAATGAGGGTGACAGAGAGCGGATAGCGATGGGAGATAGCCTGATAAATCATGGGTTCAAACCAGCTGGACGCGGCGATGTGCGGATCGCCAAACGAGATCGGCGCGCCGCCGCTGAACGTCATGCTGAAATGATAGAGATGGCTGCTGCTGATCGCGCGCATAAAATCGATCAGATACTGGCCATCAATCACTGCCCAGAATCCCTCGCCATCGGGCAGATCGCGCATAAAAATCACGGCCGGACGGTCCGGTACGCCCGATGTCCCGGCAATGGACAGACTCCACCAGGCTTTTCCGGTAACCGGCGCGTCGCGCATGATCATCTCTTTCAGCAGGCCTGGGCGTGAACCATACACCGACGAGCAGGCGATGTGATCCTGCTCCATTTTACCGATCGCACGAAAATAGGGGTTTAGCGAGCCAATGCGCTGCAACTGGTTTTCAATCTGGCTGCAGGGCTGATGATGAAACTGGCGCAGCACGGTAATCATATCCCAGGCGCTGTCGCTCATTCTTTCAGCCTGAGATAACAGCGTATTCGCCGCGGTGACCTGCTGCTGATGCACGGTGTGGCGCGCATCCAGGGCGGTGAAAAAAATGCCAATAATCAGAGGCAGCACGCCGGAAATAATAATCACCAGCCTGGCGTAGTCGCGTTTTCGTTTCAGTAGCGGCACCGCTGAATCCTCTGAGTATTATTGGTGTTATGCGGAGGTGCTGATCAGTGGCGCAGCATAGCATCTCTCCGGGCGGTGCAGATTAGCGTTTTTGCGATCAGGAGAACTGACTAAGGTCAATTATCGACCAGACATTGCATTTTTTGACAGGTTGTTTGGTTTTCGTTGCTATGCAGGAAAAAATCAAATGAAAACGGGAGGCAGGCAGTGCAAAGGCCGATCCGCCGCAGTGGCCAGGAGAGACCCTGGCCCGTCACAGGGCGGGCGCAGGGCAGGACGTTTTATTTAATCGGCAAAATAGATCTGTTTCAGCGCTACTTCAACGCCGCGCAGTTCGGCAAGGCCTTTCAGGCGGCCAATGGCGGAATAACCGGGATTGGTGCGCTTATGCAGGTCGTCCAGCATCTGATGGCCGTGATCGGGACGCATGGGAATCGCCCGCAGGTTGCCCGCCCGACGGCGGCGCTGCTCTTCTGCCAGAATAACCTTGATCACGCCGACCATATCGACGTCGCCCGCCAGATGCGCCGCTTCATGGAAGCTGGCTGGGTTTGCCTCGCGTTTCGTGGCGCGCAGATGGATAAAGTTAATGCGGTCGGCATAGGTTTCCGCCATCTCAACCAGCGCGTTGTCGGCACGCACGCCATAGGAGCCGGTACAGAAACAGAAACCGTTGTGCAGACTGTCCACGGTTTCTTTCAGCCACTGCATATCTTCCTGGGTAGAAATAATGCGCGGCAGACCCAGAATAGGACGTGGTGGGTCATCCGGATGCACCGCCAGTTTAACGCCCGTTTCCTCCGCAACCGGCACGATGGCGCGCAGGAAGGTGGCCATATGCTCGCGCAGTTTCGCTTTGTCGATGCCGTCATACTGCGTCAGCTGCGCCTGAAACTGCTCCAGGGTGTAACCCTCTTCGGCGCCTGGCAGACCGGCGATAATATTGCGCACCAGGGTGCTTTTCTCTTCTGCGCTCATGGCGGCAAAGCGCTGAGCGGCGGCCTGCTGCTCGGCAGCGCTGTAATCCTGCTCGGCCCCCGGACGCTGCAACAGATAAAGCTCGAAGGCCGCAAAAGCGTCGGCGTCGAAGCGCAGCGCTTTTGCGCCATCCGGCAGCGTCCAGGCGAGGTCGGTTCGGGTCCAGTCCAGCACCGGCATGAAGTTGTAGCAGACGGTATCAATGCCGCAGGCGGCCAGATTGCGTATCGACTGCTGATAATTGGCGATATAGCGAAGGTAGTCACCACGCTGGGTTTTAATCGCCTCATGGACCGGGATGCTCTCCACCACCGACCAGACCAGACCTTTTTCCGCCAGCAGTGCCTGACGCGCTTTAATCTCCTCAACCGGCCATACCTCGCCGTTAGGGATATGGTGCAGCGCCGTCACAATGCCGGTCGCGCCCGCCTGACGCGCATCATCCAGTGAGACCGGGTCGTTGGGGCCGTACCATCGCCATGTATGTTCCATTTTTACTCCTCAACTGTGATGTGGCCCAGTGGTCAGGCCGCTGGACCAAGAGTATGATAGTGGAAAAAACAGGGCCGTGATCCGGATCGCAGCATGACAAACTGCATCGGTGAAGAGATCGCTTTTACGTGCAATCAGAGGAGAGGGTGATGACGCTGCCAGTAATAAAAACCGAGCGCCTGTACCGTCAGATCGCCAACGTCATCATGGCCGGTATCACGCGCGGTGACTTTGTGGCAGGAGGGTTGCTGCCACCGGAGCGTGAGCTGGCAAAACAGCTGGGTGTCAGTCGTTCATCGGTGCGTGAAGCATTGATTGCGCTGGAGATGACCGGCTGGGTCGATATCCGCACTGGCAACGGCGTTTACGTCGCCCAGCCGCTGCCGCAAGCCGCGGTTCCGCAGGAGAGCGAAACCTGCAGTCTGCAGGATCTGTTGCAGGCGCGTGAAGCCTTTGAAGGGATGCTGGCAGGATTTGCCGCACGTAACGGCACCACCGTTCAGCGTGCAGCACTGCTGGCGCTGACCGCTGAACTGCAGCAGTACAATGAAAACGACGCGGCCTTTCTGGAGCAGGACAAGCGCTTCCATCTGCTTATCAGTGAGATGAGCGGCAATGATGTATTACGCGACCTGCTGGAGCAGTTATGGAACCGGCGCCACAGCCCGCATGTGCAGCGACTGGAGCGCCATTATGCCGATAACAGCTTCGCGCAGGAGATGAACGCTGACCATCAGCAGATCGCCAATGCGATTGTGGCGGGCGATGAAGTGGCTGCACGTCAGGCGATGGAGAGCCATCTGCAGCATGTGCAGCAGCGGCTACTTGGTTAATGCCCGCGCCCGCTTAGGTCGTCCGGTGCCCAGCATAATCGCCAGACGGCTGCCGCCTGGCGTGGTCTCCATCAGAATTTTAGTAATGCTGGTGAGCGGCACCGAGAGCAGCATGCCGACCGGACCGAGCAGCCAGCCCCAGAACACCAGCGACAGGAACACCACCAGCGTCGATAAGCCAAGACCGCGCCCCATCAGTCGCGGTTCCAGCATATTGCCAAACACCATATGAATCGCGGTAAACAGCGCCGCCACCATCGCGGCATCAAACAGGCTGTTCAGTAACAACGCCTGCAGGAAGGGCGGGATACCGGCGATAATCGGGCCGATATTGGGAATAAAGTTGAGGATAAACGCCACGACACCCCATAACAGCGCAAATTTCACATCCAGCAGATAGAGACTCAGCCAGACCGCGATGCCGGTTATCAGACTCACCAGGGTTTTCAGCGCCAGATAGTGCGTGACGCCTTTCAGCGCTTTATGCAGTCCGGCGATGCGAATTTTCGGATTCACCAGCGCGTTGCGCATTTTATAGGGCAGGTGATGGACCTCAAACAGCATAAAGACCACGGTCAGCACCAGCAGCACGGTATTGGTCATCGCGCCGGAAAAGCCGCTCAGCGCCACGGTAGCCAGGTTCATCATGGTATTAGGATCGAAACGCTGTACCAGCGCATCGGTTGAAATATTAAGATGAAAGCCCGCCGCCAGATGTTGCAGTACCGTCATTTTCTGCTCCATGGTGGCGCGCAGTTGCGGATAGAGATCGGAAAACTCGCTCATTGAGCTGGCAATAATGGCACCCAGCAGCACGAGAGCGCAGAAGATTACCGTGATCACCAGCCCAATCGCCAGTCCACGGCGGAAGCCACGACGCATCAGCATCGTCACCAGTGGATTAAGCACAATGGCAAAGAACGCCGCCAGCAGAAGCGGGACCAGAATGTCTGACGCTGCCCGAACCCCGGCGAGGATAATGACCAGCATCGCCAGTTTTATCAGAATATTTTGTCCGATCTTTTCCCGTTGCAGCTCGCTCATTCTCTCTCTCATAACGTAATTTGGCTGTTGAAAGTGTAGCTGAAACAAAATTAACAATCTGATTTATCAGAGAAACGGTAAAGCGCGGTGGCAGGTGGGTGAGGTAATCAGCGCCACAGCACTCAGCTATCGCGGCAGAGCAGCAACTCCCCATTGTTCCGGTTTTTATCCGGCTTTCTGCTGCACGTCCGGGCAGGGGCAGCCGCCCGATACCCGTGTCATTAAGAGGCACCAGTGGTGAAAGCGGGTATAGTTAAAGGATAAACCTTATCATTCAGCCAAATACGAGCGCGAGGACTCATGCCTGAACAGCCTGCAGCGGAACCGAACACCCCATCCGGAAACCTGAACATCTCTCTGCTGATCCTCTCTATCGTGGCCTACAACTTTGCCAGCTATCTCACTATCGGTCTGCCGCTGGCGGTATTGCCAGGATGGGTGCATGACCAGCTGGGCTTCAGCGCATTCTGGGCGGGCCTGGTGATCAGCCTGCAATATGTGGCGACGCTGCTGAGCCGCCCACACGCCGGACGCTATGCCGATCTCTGGGGGCCAAAGAAAGTGGTGGTGACCGGCCTGGTGGGCTGTCTGATCAGCGGGTTGTGTATTTTGCTGGCGGCGCTCATCGAATCACCGCTGTTAAGCCTGACGCTACTCTGCGTGGGCCGCTTGATTCTGGGCGTGGGCCAGAGTTTTACCGGCACCGGCACCTCGTTGTGGGGTGTGGCGCGGGTGGGTTCGCTGCACATTGGCCGGGTTATCTCCTGGAACGGCATTGTCACTTATGGCGCGATGGCGATTGGTGCGCCGCTCGGCGTGGTGATATTCCGGGCGGGTGGCCTGCTGTGGCTGTCGCTGGTCATTGTTGCTATCTGCGTGGTAGGCATCGTCTGCGCGGTGCCGCGTCCGGCCGTAAAAGCCAGCCGGGCCAGACCCCTGCCGTTTCGTGCGGTGCTGGGGAAAATCGCCGGTTTTGGTGCGATTCTGGCGATGGGTTCGGCGGGTTTCGGTGTCATCGCCACCTTTATTACCCTGTTCTATCAGGATAAAGGCTGGGAAGGGGCCGCCTTTGCGCTCTCCTTGTTCAGCGGCGCTTTCGTCGGCGCGCGCCTGCTGTTCCCGAATGCGATTAACCGCCACGGCGGTCTGCGGGTCGCCAGCATCTGCCTGGCGGTTGAAGCCGCCGGACTGTTTCTGGTGGCCGCAGCGGGTGATCCCTGGATGGCAAAAGCGGGCGCATTTCTGACCGGTGCCGGCTTCTCGCTGGTATTCCCGGCGCTGGGCGTGGTGGCGGTAAAAGTGGTGCCGCAGCAGAATCAGGGCAGCGCGCTGGCGACCTACACCGCCTTTATGGATCTGTCGCTGGGGATAACCGGGCCACTTGCCGGATTCATCATGACTTATGCGGGTGTCTCACGCGTCTACCTGCTCACGGCGCTGCTGGTCTGCGTCGCTTTTTTCTGCACGCTGCGCATGCAGCGGCGTCAGGCGGTGTTGCCGGCAGCAGACGATTCTTCAGGATAAAAAAAATGGCCCAGCAGCGGGCCAGAACGTCTTTTCAGACACAGATAAACTGATTAATGGTGCGCGCAAAGCGCAGAACAGGATTCAGGCTTGCAGCAGTTCAATACTGTTGCGGATCTGGCGTTCAACCTCCGCAGGGGTCCAGTTGCTGAGCTGACTGGAGAAAGGCTCAAAGGCATAAACGCCCTTATAGCCAAGCATCTCCAGCCGCTTCACCTGCACCACGCTCTTCAGTACATCGTTATCACTCAACATGATGCGTTCTTCATCGGTCAGTTCGGCGGTCGGACGGCGATCTTCCACGCCCGAAAGGTGCACCAGACCGATCTGGTTAACATCAATGCCGGCTGGAAACTCCTGCTCAGCCTGCTCATAGAGATGATGGTGAAAGGTATCCAGCAATAACTTAAAGGGCACGTCCGCCGCGGCGATCAATTGCTGCGCTTGTACCGCCGAACGCAGCGAGCTGACCGGAAAACCCAGCGGCTCCACCAGCCCCTGAATGCCATAGTGGGCAAAACGCGGGGCCAGCTGCTGCATCGCCGCCTGGGTTTGCTGAGGCGACACGGCTATCCCCTCATTCAGCGGACACATGACCAGCGCCTTTGCACCAATCTGTTGTGCTGTCTGTAACAGTGCTTCGGCCCGGGCCAGTAGCGCGTCATCAATGTGGTTAAACGGATAGAGCGCATTAATGGTGATGATATCAATATGATACCTGTCGGTCAGAGCGCGCAGCTGATCGGTGCTGAGATCGTCAGTGACGCTGCCGCCCGGCATGTCATTACGCAGTTCAACCTTGCTCAGCCCCAGACGCTGAACCAGCTGAAAAAATGCCTCCAGCGAGAGCCGGGGCGCAATTTTGCGGTTGATACAGAAACGGGTTGGATCGATGGCCATGCACTGACTCCGGGACAGGAGGATGATGCGACCAAAGAGAACATTTATTTCATTAATAGTGAATAATGAAACACAAATTATTAGATCAGCCTCGCATTAATTTCATATTCCGTTTCAGCCCGATGCATAAAGGCTGGATCGACTTCGCAGTAAAACGCCCAAACCACTCCCCGGCTATTACCCTGCTACGCTAAGGCTGGCCGCTATTAGTGGCCTCCCGTCATCGTGATGGCGCGAGAGACTAAGTGGCGGGAAAAATGCGATCTGTGCCGCTAAAATCAAATTTTCCAAAAAGAACCATTTGAAAAATTTGTTCCACTGTAATAGCTTCATAGCACGCTTTCAGGTTTGCCTGGTCAGGCAGTGTGGCAGGTCGCATAGTCCGTCTGCAGGGAACTTAACCATCTAAAGAGGCAACATCATGACAATCATAGGTAACTTTATTGGCGGTAAAACCACTTTCAGCGCCAGCAACGAAACCATTCCTGTTTACGATCCGGCAACCGGCAAAGTGGTACGTGAACTGACGCAAAGTACCGCTGATGAAGTGGCCCAGGCGATTGGTGTCGCGCATGACGCTTTTGCCGCCTGGTCGAAAACCTCGCCGCTGCGTCGCGCCCGCGTTCTGTTCAACTTTAAAGCCCTGATGGAGCAGCACCGTGATGAGCTGGCGGCGCTGATTGTCTCTGAGCACGGCAAAGTCTGGTCTGATGCGCTGGGTGAACTGACGCGTGGCATCGAAGTGATTGAGTTTGCCTGCGGGATCCCCCATCTGCTCAAAGGCGAATATTCCCCGAACGTCGGCAGCGGCGTTGACAGCTACTCGCTGATGCAACCGGTCGGCGTCGTGGCGGGCATTACGCCGTTTAACTTCCCGGCGATGGTGCCGCTATGGATGTTCCCGATAGCCCTGGCCTGCGGTAACACCTTTGTGCTGAAGCCACCGGCGCTGGATCCTTCTGCTGCAGTGCGTATGGCTGAACTGCTGACCGAAGCGGGCCTGCCCGATGGCGTATTCAACGTGGTGCACAGTTCCAATGAAGATGCTGAGCAGCTCTATAAAGATCCGCGTATTGCCGCGGTGAGCTTCGTCGGTTCTTCTGGCGTGGCTGAGCATATCTATAAAACCGCCAGCGCCCACGGCAAGCGGGTACAGGCGTTTGGCGCGGCGAAAAACCACGCTATCGTTATGCCGGATGCCGACCTGGATGCCACCGTCAACGCCATTATGGGTGGTGCGTTTGGCTCTGCTGGTGAACGCTGCATGGCGCTGCCGGTTGTGGTCGCCGTGGGCGATGATACCGCCGACAAGCTGATCGCCCGTCTGACTCCGCTGGTAAACGCGCTGCGTATCGGCCCTGGCATTAATCAGGGCGCTGATGAAAATGAGATGGGACCGGTCGTTTCGGCGGCGCACCAGAAGAAAGTGCTGGGCTACATCGACAAAGGCGAGCAGGAAGGCGCGAAGCTGGTGGTCGATGGTCGTAACGTGCAGGTTGCAGGTCACGCCGAAGGTTACTACGTCGGCGGCACGCTGTTTGATCATGTCACCTCTGAGATGGTGATCTGGCGCGAAGAGATTTTTGGGCCGGTGCTGAGCATCATGCGCGCGCCGGACTACGACAGTGCGCTGCAACTGGTTAACAGCCATGAATTCGGCAACGGCAGCGCGATTTTCACCAGCAACGGTCACACCGCACGTGAGTTTGTGCAGAACGTTGAAGCGGGTATGGTCGGTGTCAACGTGCCGGTTCCGGTGCCGATGGCGTTCCACAGCTTCGGCGGCTGGAAGCGTTCAGTGTTTGGCGCGCTCAATGTTCATGGGCCGGATGGCGTGCGTTTCTATACCCGCATGAAAACGGCCACCGTACGCTGGCCATCCGGTCAGCAGACCGTGTCTGAATTCAGTATGCCAACCTTAGGCTGATTCATTTCAACGCTGATCCCGGTGCGCGACCGGCAGGATAATCTGCCGGTCGCTTTGTTCGCTGGCACCGCGCCCGCGAGCCCACCGCAGCGTCAATCGTGACAGAGAGGAGTATCAGGATGTCTTTACTGTCGAAAGCACAAGCCCCTGACGCGCAGGGTCGTATTCAGCATGTGACGCCTGAGCGCGCCGGCTGGCGTTATGTGGGATTTGATGCCTATTTGCTGAAGAAAGGGGAAACCCTGCGTCTCAGCAGTGGTGATAAAGAGCTGTGTCTGGTGCTGGTGGCCGGGCTGGCCTCCGTAAAAACCCGCCATGCTGATTTTCCCGGTATCGGTCAGCGCATGTCGCCTTTTGAGCGCGTACCGCCTTATTCCGTTTATGTGCCGCATGATGATGAAGTAGAGGTTTACGCTGACAGCGATCTTGAGCTGGCGGTCTGTAATGCGCCCGGTCAGGGGAATCTGCCTGCGCGCCTGATTGCGCCAGCCGATGTTGGTGTTGAGCATCGCGGAAAAGGGCGCAACCAGCGCCTGGTTCACAATATCCTGCCTGACAATGAACCGGCTGATAGCCTGCTGGTGGTGGAAGTCTATACCAACGAGGGCGATACCAGCTCTTATCCCAGCCACAAGCACGACCAGGAGGAGAGTGAAAACGAAACCTACCTGGAAGAGACCTACTATCACCGTTTCGATCCGGAACCTGGCTTTGCCATGCAGCGCGTCTACACCGACGACCGTTCCCTGGATGTCTGTATGGCACCCTATAATCGCGACGTGGTGATGGTACCGCGCGGCTATCATCCGGTAGCGACGCTGGCGGGATACAATAACTACTATCTGAACGTGATGGCGGGGCCGGTGCGGCTGTGGAAATTTACCTGGGAGAAAGATCACGCCTGGGTGAACAGCGACAGCTATCCGCGGAAAGCGTAAGTCATCGCAGAAAAATAAACAGCAATCACGGTTTATAACCCGCGTTCATATCAGTAAAAAGGGCAGCCTGTCGCGCTGCCCTTTTTTGTGTGTGGAACTCAGCTGGTCTTTGCGTTGTTCAGTGCCAGCGAAACCGCCAGCGTCTGTGCCAGGCAGAGTGAAGCGACCTGCGAACGGAAGCCATCGACCTGCGCTTCACGTACCACAAAGCAGACATCGCTGAAGGCGGCCAGCGGACTGACCTGACTATCGGTAATGGCAATCTGATGCGCACCGCGTTTGGCACCCATTTCAACCACCTCGACCGCTTCACGTGCATAAGGCGAGTAGCTGATCGCAATCACTACATCTTTCGGGTTTACCAGGCTGAGCTGCTCGGTAAACATCCCGCCCAGGCCATCAATCAGGAAAGCGCGGCGCTCCAGATGACGCAGCGCGTAGACCAGGTAGGAGGCGACGCTGAAAGAGCGACGCAGGCCGATAACATAGATATTCTCAGCCTCATTCAGCAGTTTCACCGCTTTGTTCAGCTGCTCAGGATTAACCTGCATCGCCAGCTGCTGCAGCGCCTGGCTGTTAACCATGGTAAAGACGTTGAGGATTTCCGCCGGACTTTCAGGCGCACTGGCGCTGTCGTCCGTTGAAGTCTGGCGAAACAGGCGAGCGCGCTCGGTATAGTTGACCGTCTCCTCCATCAGATGCTGACGAAAAACCTGTTTCATTTCGTTGAAGCCGCTGAAGCCAAAAGCATTCGCAAAGCGGATCAGCGTCGACGGTGGCACATCGGCCTGCTGAGCAATCGAGGCGACGGTATCGAAAGCAATACTGTTACTGTTATCAAGGATGTAGCGCGCAACCTGTTTAAGACGCTTGCTCAGCGTTTCGTAGCGGCGACGAATATCGTCCTGCAAGAGAGAAAGTTGGGTGGGATTATTGTTCATCACTTCTGCCCGTATAATTAGAATAATGGCTGCATAATGAGCGCTATAGTATCAGATGGATGGAAAATTTCATTTCTTTGCGTCAACGACGCGGTTTATTTCATGGCTTTATGAAATGGTTCACAGATTAGCTTTAGCGCCCGATGCGTGACTTTTCGCGGGCAATGTCAGGATGAAAGCCGGGATGAAATGCCAGCAGGGATGGAAGTATGCAGTCTTTCACCATTCAGATTGGAATGGCTGCAGATTGCTGAAAAATCGGGTCTGGCAGCAACACATTAGCTAAACGAGCAGGGAACACGGTCAGAAGAGGAAAGCGTCCCGCACCAAGGATGGTGCGGGCCGAGCATGCCATGGATGGCAGCTTTTGCGTCTTTCCGATCTGACCGTGTTCCCTGTGACTGCACGGTCTAAAAGCGGCTTTTTGACAGAGCAGCAAATCAGGCGCGGGCAGCGCGCCAGTACTCAATCAGTCGCAGATAGTTGCCTTTAACCGTCTCAATCAACGCCTGATCGTCCAGCTCCCCCTGTAACCACTGGCGGGAAGGCTGACCAAAGATAGTGCGGCCTACCGCAAAACCTTTCACCCAGGGCGCTTTGGCCGCCGCGGCGAAGCCCGCTTTAAGCTTCTCTTCGGGCGCATCCAGACCGAGTAACAGAATGCCGCGACAGTGGGGATCCTGCTGCTCAATCAGACCGCTGATCGCCTGCCAGCTTTCCGCCGACAGCGGTGGCAGTTTCCACCAGTCAGGCTGGATGCCCAGACTGTAGAAATGGCTCAACATATCAAAGTAATACGTTTCATTCTTATCCGGATTGTTGTCAGGCAGAATCACTTCCAGCAGCAGCTCATGACCGCTTTTGTTACAGCCGTTCCAGACGTCGAGCACCAGCTCATCCTGCTCTTTACGCAGTTCAGCACTGTCATGCGGATGATAGAAGACCAGACATTTCACCACGTGTTCGGCAGGCCAGTCGATCAGCTGCGAGCCGATGTTGCCATGCTCCAGGCGCAACGGACGCGAGCTCGGCAGCTCAATCGGGCGGCCAATCCACCAGTTCTTACCGGTAATGGCGTTCAGCGCCTTCTGACCGTAGGTCGTATCCGCCAGAATCCCGCTTTTATTCTCTAATCCTGCCTCTCTGGCAGCCTGCTGAGCGGCTTCCAGCAGCAGCAGTTTCAGTTCCGGAATGCGGCTCTCGTCCACGCCCGCTTCCTGCGCCATATCCGCCAGCTGTTTGCGGTGGTCAAAGGCGAAGACATTCAGCTCCGGCCACTGCTGCTTGCGGGTAGTCACGCGGTGCAGATGGTTCAGACGGCTGTCGAGATCGGGACGTTTCACCTCTTTGTCGCGACTCAGGAAATCATCCAGCTCCGCTTTGGTTGGCATGGCGGGTGCGCAACCGTGGCGTGATACCACCAGCGCTCCGCAGGCGTTGGCGTAACGGCACGCCTGAGTCCAGCCCTCATCATTCAGCCAGCCGCGCAGCAGGCCAGACATAAAGGCATCGCCCGCGCCCAGCACGTTGAGAACCTCGACGCGAACGCCCGTGTGCAGCTCAGTCTGTTCCCAGCTATCCGGGATCTCGCCTTCAAACACCACGCAACCCAGCGGTCCACGTTTGCAGACCAGCGTCGCCTGACTCGCCTGACGCACGTTTTTCAACGCGGTCAGGGTGTCGGTGCTGCCACCGGCAATATGAAACTCCTCTTCGGTGCCGACGATCAAATCGAAATAGTGCACCACTTCCTGTAACTGCTGCGTGACCTGTGACGACTCAATGAAACGCGTTTCACCGTCGCCCAGAGAGGTCAGTCCCCACAACACCGGACGATAATCGATATCCAGCGCCGTGCGCAGGCCGTTGCGGCGGGCGATATCCAGCGCTTTCAGCACCGCTTCGCGGGTCTGAGGATGGGATAAGTGGGTGCCAGTAACCGCCACGGCGCGCGCAGAGGTAATAAAGGCTTCGTCGATATCGTCCGGAACCAGACCCATATCGGCGCAGTTATCGCGGTAGAAAATCAGCGGAAAAGTCTCTTCATCTTTGATGCCGAGGATCACCAGTCCTGTCAGACGCTGCGGATCGGTGATTAGCGCATCGGTGTTACAGCCTACGCGCTGCAACTCTTCACGCAGAAAGCGACCATTATGCTCATCTCCCACCCGCGCCAGCATCGCCGATTTCAGCCCCTGAATCGCGGTGCCATAGGCGACATTGCCCGACGAGCCGCCCAGATATTTAGCAAAGGAGGTGACATCTTCCAGTCGCGCCCCGATTTGCTGGCCATAAAAATCAACGGCGATGCGCCCGATACAAATCACATCAAGCGGTTTCTGTTGTGTACTCATACCTGTGGTTTCCTTCTGTGATTAGCAGCGCTGGCGGGCGTAAAGACCGACACCAGTTACGCTCTGCTTCCGGGTCTGTAGGTGTCTGACTGGCTATGAGGGGAGTATGAGGAATAAAAATTCCATATTCAATACGAAATGAAATATCCATCGCAATTTTGTGAACCAGGTAAAACTCCTGATTGCCGCCCGCCTGCGCAAACTCTGCCAGCGTGATGTGCGGTATGTCAGGGTTGTGAAGGGGATCGCAGGAATCCGCACGCCAGTCAGGCAAGCTGCTGCATTGAAATGAATTTTTTTATCAGGCACCACTCTCTGTTAAACGTTCCAGATTTCCCCACTGCAATCGCCCGCCAGACCTGTTGTCGTCATTAAATTTGATCTCACTCGCAAAATGAAATGTTTCTTCTGTAATCGTGTTTTATGAAAAATATATTTGTTTATAATCGCCTCACGTTTCAGTTATTCAGGTCGCCTTTTCCGCCGATGACAACGCCTGGCGTGCTGTCGCGGAAGTCGGGGTCCACCAGCATGTAAGGAAGAATATGGGCACTATCAGACTGACCACGGCACAGGCGCTGGTTAAATTTCTTGATAATCAATTCATTGATGTCGATGGCGTTGAGACGAAGTTCGTAAAGGGCATCTTCGCCATTTTCGGACATGGCAACGTGCTGGGGCTGGGCCAGGCGCTGGAACAGGATAGCGGCGATCTGGTGGTCTACCAGGGCCGTAATGAGCAGGGCATGGCTCATGCTGCCACCGGCTTTGCGCGCCAGTCGCTGCGCCGCCAGATTATCGCCTGCAGTTCGTCTGTGGGGCCTGGTGCGGCCAATATGATCACCGCCGCGGCGACCGCGACCGCCAACCGCATTCCTCTGCTGCTGCTGCCAGGCGACGTCTTCGCAACCCGCCAGCCCGATCCGGTGCTGCAACAGATTGAGCAGAGCTACGATCTCAGCATCAGCACCAACGACGCCTTCCGCGCCGTCAGCAAATACTGGGATCGCGTCAGCCGCCCGGAACAGCTGATGTCCGCCTGTATCAACGCCATGCGCGTACTGACCGATCCGGCAGAAACCGGCGCGGTCACGCTGTCGTTGCCGCAGGATGTGCAGGGCGAAGCCTGGGATTACCCTGACTACTTCTTCCAGAAACGGGTGCACCGTCTGGATCGCCGCCTGCCGGTGGCGGCGCAGCTGGCAGATGCCCTGACGCTGATTAACCGTAAGCGCAAGCCGATGATTATCTGCGGCGGCGGAGTGAAATACTCCGAAGCGGGCGAGGCGCTGCGCCAGTTTGCCGAGCGCTATCAGATTCCCTTTGCGGAGACGCAGGCGGGCAAAGGCACGCTGGTCTCTGACCATCCGCTGAATGTCGGCGGCGTGGGCGAAACCGGCTGTCTGGCGGCTAACCTGCTGGCGAAAGAGGCCGATTTAGTGATCGGCATCGGCACCCGCTACACCGACTTCACCACCGCGTCGAAATGGATTTTCCAGCATCCCGATGTCAGCTTCCTGAACATCAACGTCAGTAACTTTGACAGCTACAAGCTCGATGGCGTGCAGCTGCTGGCCGATGCCCGCGAAGGGCTGACCGCGCTCACCGCCGGTCTGGCCTCGCAGCACTACAGCAACGACTGGGGCAACCAGATTGAGCAGGCACAGAGCCAACTGCTGAAAGAGACGCAGCGTGTCTACCAGGTGGAATATCACGATGGCGACTTTGTGCCGGAGATTGCGGATCATCTCGACCGTAAAGCGGTGTTCGCTGAGTTTAACCGCCTGACCCAGTCGCTGCTGACGCAAAGCAGCGTGCTCGGCACCTTAAATGAGCAACTGCCAAAAGACGCAGTGGTAGTGGCAGCGGCGGGCAGTCTGCCGGGCGACCTGCAGCGCGTCTGGCGCACCAAAGATTACAACGCCTATCACGTTGAATATGGCTACTCCTGCATGGGTTATGAAGTGAATGCCGCGCTGGGTGTGAAGCTGGCGCAGCCGCAGCGCGAGGTCTATGCGCTGGTCGGTGATGGCTCCTTTATGATGCTGCACTCAGAGCTGGTCACCTCGATTCAGGAAGGGGCGAAGATCAACGTGGTGCTGCTGGATAACATGACCAACGGCTGCATCAATAACCTGCAGATGGAACACGGTATGGACAGCTTTACCACCGAGTTCCGGTTCCGTAATGCGGAAGGCGGCAAGCTGGACGGCGGCTTTATTCCGGTCGATTTCGCCGCTATCGCTGCCGGTTATGGCTGCAAAACCTATCGTGTGACCACGCTTGAGCAGCTCAAGGCGGCGCTGGAAGATGCCCGTACCCAGACGGTTTCCACCCTTATCGACATCAAAGTGCTGCCAAAAACCATGATCCACAAATATTTCAGCTGGTGGCACGTCGGCGTGGCGCAGGCCTCGAAGACCGAACGTTCTCAGGCGGTGGCGGACAAGCTCAACAGCCATCTGGATCAGGCGCGAAAATATTAATTTCAGGGCCGTGCCGCGGCCCGTTTTGCTCTTCTCCGTACGAACCCTACACAGGTGTAATTATGACTTTGAAACTTGGCGTCATCGGTACAGGTGCAATTGGTCAGGAACATATTCGTCGCTGCAGCCATGTGCTGCAGGGTGCACAGGTGGTTGCCGTCTCTGACATTAATGTCGAAGGCGCGCGTGCCGCACTGCAACGCCTGAATATTGAGGCGGAGGTATTCGAAAATGGACACGACGTGATTCAGTCTCCGGATGTTGATGCGGTGCTGGTCACCTCATGGGATCCGACCCATGAAGAGTTCACCTTAGCGGCGATTGCCGCCGGTAAACCGGTGTTCTGTGAGAAGCCGCTGGCGATGAGCGCCGAGGGCTGCCGCCGGGTCGTGGATGCAGAGATTCAGGCGGGTAAACGCCTGGTGCAGGTCGGCTTTATGCGTCCCTACGATGCGGGCTACCGTGCACTGAAAAAAGTGATCACCGATGGCGATATCGGTGAGCCGCTGATGCTGCACTGCGCGCACCGCAACCCGACCGTGCCGGAGAACTACACCACGCCGATGGCGATTACCAACACCCTGATCCACGAGCTGGATGTGCTGCGCTGGCTGACAAACGATGACTATAAAACGGTGCAGGTAGTCTTCCCGCGCGTCACCTCGAAGTCACACAGTCAGCTGAAAGATCCGCAGATCGTGCTATTCGAAACCCAGAAAGGGGTTCGCATTGACGTCGAGATCTTCGTTAACTGCGCTTACGGCTATGACATTCAGTGTGAAGTGGTGGGTGAAGAGGGGATTGCCCGCCTGCCAGAGCCCTCTTCGGTGCAGCTGCGCAAAGAGGCCCGCCTGTCGAACACCATTCTGGTGGACTGGAAAGATCGCTTTATCGAAGCGTATGACGTTGAGCTGCAGGCGTTTATCAACGACATCAAAGCGGGCCAGTTGACCGGTCCTTCTGCCTGGGATGGCTTTGCCGCCTCAGTCGCCGCTGATGCCTGCATTAAAGCGCAGAACAGTGGTGCGATTGAGCCGGTAGAGATGCCGCCGCGTCCTGCTTTCTATAACTGATTTAGCTGTCTATGCGGCATGGCCGCTCTCCGCCTGGGAATAAGATAATGAACAAAGAGAATGTAAAACTGGCGATCGCCCCGATCGGCTGGACCAACGATGACATGCCGGATCTCGGCAGTGAGAATACCTTCCAGCAGACCGTCAGTGAGATGGCGCTGGCTGGCTTTACCGGCAGCGAAGTAGGCAGCAAATATCCCCGCGATCCGGCGATTCTGAAACCGATGCTCGACATTCGCGGCATCGAGATCTGCAACGCCTGGTTCAGCACCTTTTTCGCCAACGGCGACAAACAGAAAACTATCGAACAGTTCATCGAGCATATGAACTTCCTGCATGCGATGGGCGCGCGGGTGATTGGCTGTTCCGAGCAGAGCAAAAGTATTCAGGGCACCGGGCTTGCGGTGTTTGAAGAGAAAGCCATTTTCAGCGATGAAGAGTGGCAGTTAACCGCGGAAGGCTACAACGAACTGGCCCGCATCGCGGCGGAAAAGGGGATGCGCGTGACGCTGCATCACCATATGGGCACCGGCATTCAGACCACTGAAGAGATTGACCGGTTTATGGAGATGACCGACGAGCAGGTCGGTTTGCTCTATGACACCGGCCACGTCTACTACTCCGAAGGCTCCCAGCAGAAGATGCTGGCGGTACTGGAGAAATATCTGCCGCGCATCTTCCACGTTCATCTTAAGGATGTGCGTGATGAGGTGGTCGCCGAGGTGCGTGAGAACCATCTCTCGTTCCTGGAAGGAGTGAAAAAGGGCACCTTTACCGTACCGGGTGATGGCGTGATCGACTTCAGACCGGTGTTCAAAATCCTGGATGATTACGGCTATAAAGGCTGGATGGTGGTTGAAGCGGAGCAGGATCCGGCACTGGCCAATCCGTTTGAATATGCGGTGAAAGCGCGGAAATATATTAGCGAGAATGCAGGTTTATAAAAAGCCCTTCTGACCGAAGGCTGGCTTCCCCGCCGTGCAGGGAAGCCAGCCTTTTGTTTTACTTCAGCGTAATGCTTTTCACGATGTTGTCAGCATCGCTCTGCGCCTGCTGCTGATTATCACCTGGCAGCGTAATCTGCAGCGTCACCAGTTTGCCATCTACTTTCGCCAGAACCACTGAAGACCATGAGGTCTGGTTGTTGGCAGAAATCACCGTATCCAGCTGCTGCGCGGGCTGATCTTTGAGCGTCACAGATTTGTTCGACACCACCTGCAACTGCGGATCGCGGTTACGCTGCTGCTGTTCCATACGCTGCGACAGCACATCCAGACCATCATTGGTCGGGTCACCGGCAATCACAATAATGGCGCGGGCACCGGTTTCATCCGCATAAACGTGCATGTTAGTGGTCTGCGAACCCAGTTTACCGCTTTTATCGGACATGCCTGGTGGCAGCGAGAAGCTCAGTTTGCCATCCATCAGCGTGACGGTTTGCGCCGACTGACTGGCGCTGACGCCGTTGTCATTCGCCGCTTCATCTTTCTTCTGGTCACAGGCCGCTAAGCCGAGTACCAGTAAACCCATTCCTACATATTTCACCAGGTTGCGCATCAGAATCCCTTTTTAAGTTTCCAGTCAGGCATTAATACAACAGGAATCAGGTTGCAAACGCAACCTGATGATTGTCAGAAGATCTTAGCGGATAGTAGTGGAAACCGTATGGGCGCTTAGCCGAAATTGACCTGGCGGGCGGTCTGGCGTTCAGCCAGACGTTTCAGCGCCGCGTTGAGCAGCACGCCGTAGGCGGGCAGGAAGAAGACCATGCAGATCAGCACTTTGAAGCTGTAATCCACCAGGGCAATCTCAACCCAGTGCTGCGCCATAAACGCATCGGGGCTTTTATAGAAGGCGATAAAGAAGAAGGCCAGCGTATCGCTGATATTCCCCAGGAACATGGCGCAGCCCGGCGCAATCCACCACTGTGGCAGGCGACGCAGACGGTTGAACACGTGAACGTCGAGGATCTGACCCAGCGCGTAAGCCATAAAGCTGGCGCAGGCGATACGGGCAACAAACAGATTCATCACTTCCAGTGCCTGCCAGCCCTGCCATTCACCCTGATAGAACAGCGCCGAGACACTGTAAGAGATAAACAGTGCCGGGATCATCACGGCCAGAATAATGCGTCGGGCCAGCGGTGCGCCAAAAATACGCACGGTGAGATCGGTCGCCAGGAAGATAAACGGGAAGCTGAATGCACCCCAGGTGGTGTGGAAGCCAAACACTGAAATAGGCAACTGAACCAGATAGTTACTTGAAGTGATCACCAGCAGGTGAAACAGCGATAACCAGAAAAGCGCATGCATGCGCTGACGCGAAGAAAATGCGAGCATATTCAACCTTTTTAATGTTGGGGTGAGGGAACCCATTGCGGGACGCCGTTCGGGCAGCGCCTGGCAGTTTTATGAGCAAAAAGCGGCGGCATCTTACCGCGTTGTGCTTTTTATGCAATGGTTAATTTTAGCGCAATCGTTATCGCCTTGCTTCACCGCCAGCACGCGCTAGAATGAGCGCCCTTTACCTGAACTGAGTTGATTATGAGCGATGCTTTTTCCTCTGCCGATCATCAGCTGGATGCCCGTGGCCTGCGTTGCCCGGAGCCGGTGATGATGGTGCGCAAAACCGTACGCAGCCTGCAGGATGGCGAGACGTTGCTGATCATCGCCGATGATCCGGCCACCACGCGTGATATTCCCGGCTTCTGCCGCTTTATGGAACATGGCTTGCTGGCGCAGCAAACCGACACGCTGCCCTATCAGTTTCTGATCCGCAAAGGCATGGCGGGTTAACGACAGCCGTACAGGCCGCGTTAACCTCACTCTTCAGATCAGAAGCCGCCTGCTCAGGCGCGGCGACGCAGTAACCGCAGCGCGTTGGCAGTGACCAGCGCGGTCGCACCCGAATCCGCCAGCACCGCCAGCCAGAGTCCGGTCAGACCCAGCAGGGTTGTGACCAGGAAGATCGCCTTCAGCCCCAGCGCAATACCGATATTCTGGCGGATGATACGCCGTGTCCGGCGTGCCAGCGCAATCATCGGAGCCAGATTGCTGAGCTGATTACGCGTCAGGGCAGCATCGGCCGCTTCCAGTGCCACATCGGTGCCGCTGCCCATCGCAATGCCCAGCGTTGCCGCTTTCATTGCCGGCGCGTCGTTAATGCCATCCCCGACCATCGCCAGCGGCTGTTGCTGACTCAGTTCACGGATCGCCGCGACTTTATCGGCGGGCAGCAGACTGGCGCGATAATCAATATCCAGCTGGCGGGCAATGGTCGCCGCAGCGCGCGGATTGTCGCCGGTCAGCATCAGGCTCTCAATACCCAGCTTTTTCAGCGCCTTTAACGCCTCAACGGCGTCGTCGCGCAACTGATCGCGCAGAGCCAGCGCACCCAGCGCTTCGCCATCGCGCATCAGCACCACCAGAGTTTCACCTTCAGCTTCCTGTTGCGCTATCTGCGCATTTTGCTGCGGCGTCAGACCGGGCGCATGGCCGGGCGTCAGCAGCTGAATCTGCTGGCCAGCGACTTTCGCGCTGATGCCGCGTCCCGCCTGCACCTGCTGATCCTGCGCGTCAGGAATCACCAGATCACGCGCCTGCGCGGCCGCCACGATAGCGCTGGCCAGCGGATGGGTGGCACCCTGTTCCGCAGCGGCGCTCAGCGCCAGCATCTCTGACTCGCTGGCCGTACCAAAGCGCAGGATCTGCGTCAGCTGTGGCTTGCTCAGCGTCAGAGTACCGGTTTTATCAAACGCCATTCTGCGCACCGAACTCAGCCGCTCCAGCGCCGCACCGCCTTTGATCAGTGCGCCCTGTCGCGCCGCCGCGGCCAGCCCGGAGGTAATGGCGGCAGGCGTGGAGATCACCAGTGCACAGGGGCAGCCAATCAACAACAGTGTCAGCCCTTTGTAGATCCACGGCTGCCAGTCGCCTGCGCCGAGCAGTGGCGGCACCACCATCACCAGCAGCGAGAGCAGCATGACCAGCGGCGTGTAAATACGGCTGAACTGGTCGATAAAGCGTTCGACCGGCGCACGATGCGTTTCCGCTTCTTCAATCAGCTGCAGGATACGGTCGATCGCGCTTTCACCCGGCTTCGACACCACTTCCAGCATCACCAGCCGGTCAACGCTGGTGGCACCGGCAAGAATTTTTTCGCCGCTGGCCCGCGTTACCGGCAGCGATTCACCGGTCAGCGCGCTCTCATCGAAACTGGCAAGCGGGCTGATTAAGCTGCCATCGACCGGCAAGCGGCTGCCCGCCGCGACTTCAATCACATCGCCGGGTTGCAGCGCTGCAAGCGGTACCTCAGTACGTTTGCCCTGTTCAAGGCGGATCGCCGATTCAGGCCGCAACGCCATCAGGCTGGTAACGCCGCTGCGCGCCCTGGAAGCGGCATAGCTTTCCAGCTGTTCGCCCAGCTGAAACAGCACCAGCACCATCGCGGCTTCAGCGTGTGCGCCAATAATCAGTGCGCCAGCTGACGCCAGCGTCATTAATGTCTCAATGGTAAAAGGCGATCCGCTGCGCAGACGCTGCCAGGCGCCGCGCGCCACCGGGACCAGGCCGACCAGCGTGGTCAGCACAAACAGCCGATCGCCCCAGGTGGGCGCGAACTGGCTGAGAATGCTACTGGCAAGCACCAGCAGCGCCAGCAAAATCAGCATCTGGTTATGCTGCCAGCCCGGCGTAGCGGGGGATGTGGCCGACGTGGCTGATGGGGTTGCGAGCTGGAAGCCGGCTTTTTTCACCGCCTGTTCAACGGCGTTTTGTACGTCCTGGTCAGCGTTGACCACCAGTTTCTCGCTGCTGAACAAGACACGGGCATCGGTCACGCCACTCACCTGACGGACAGCGGTTTCAATGGTGCGGGCACACGACGGGCAATCCATCCCGCTGACCTGCCAGCTAAAGGGATAACTGTCGGCACCTCGCCGGTCGCTTTCCTCAGCGGTGTCGGTGTCGTTGCCAGGGCTGCAGTGACTGTCACAGCAACATCCTGCCGTCTCGGCAGGTACAGGCGTCGCGGCATGAATAGAAAGGGAGAGGGGGCGGGCCTGGCGAACCTGGCACAGCGGTTTTGCTGCGGCGTGACTGGCACGGGGTTTGCCGCAGCCACAGGCGTGATGTTGATGCATATGACCTCCAGAGTGTAAGAATAGTGGGATGAGCAACGCAGCCCATCCCTTATCCTACACTCTGGAGTGAACTCCAGAGTCAAGGCTATTTTTTCAGACGACCCACAACGAGCGCACGATCATAAAGTGACCGGCGAAGTAGCAGGCGGCGACAATCGCGCTGTCGGCGGTAAAGCGGCGGCGATAGTGTGAGATAAACCAGACGGCGTTTGCCAGCAGCAGCAGACCGGCACCAACCATGATCGAGAAGCTGTAATCGGTCGGGCGGAAGAAGTACTGCTCGGTCGCTATCCAGGTCATCACCAGCGTCATGCCGATAAAGGTGCAGACAGGCCAGCGCAGATCTTCCAGTCGGCTCCAGATGATGCCAATCAGGGCGGCACCGATGATGAGCAGCGTCAGCGGAATCGGCCAGAAGAAGGTCATGGTCATGCTGGCGGCGAAGCAGAGGGTATAAAGCAGGTGCGACAGGAAGAAAGCCCCGATGGCATAGAGCATCTGCTGACGCGGCAGCAGCGTTAACGCATCACCGACCAGCGTCGCGACCAGACCGGCCAGAATCAGGTAGTCCGTAGTCTGCAGCACCGGTGCCTGCCAGGCCAGCCCGACAAGCAGCAGCAGCGTGACCGGCTTAAATAACCAGCGTTGCCATTGCGGGCCGCGATAGGTGGCGTCGACATAGAGCCAGCCGGAGAAAAGTACAGCGAGGAAAGACCAGAGCATTGTTTCTCCCTTTTTTGTTCAAAATGGTGAAAGATCCCAAAATATCCCTTCCAGTTTAGGTTAAGCCTCTGAGATGTGACAATCAGGCAACTCTGGTTGTATGCTTTGCCGCCTGATTAATCATCCTGCAGGCACAAGAACGCTATGAGCAAACCGCCGCTAATCTTTATCATCGTTCTGGCGATTATCGCCGTGCTGGCGACCCGTCAGTTCATTAAGCAACGCCGGGAAGTGGCGGTGAATGACGCTTCACCCGAGCGTTCTCTGCAGGCTGAGGTCAAAACCAAACGTGAATTTCCTGCACCCAATCGCCGTTCGCGGCAGCGGGAAGTGATCGCCGGGGAAGAGATGCGCTACGAGGTGCTGTTTCACCCGCTTAACGGTGCCAGCGACATCAAAGTGCAGCTTAAAGAGGCGGAATATCATCAGCTGGACAAGGGCGCCAGAGGTGAACTGAAGATGCAGGGCACGCGCTTTATCAGCTTCACACCCCGGCAGTAACCGGCGGGCATCGCGCCCGCCCGGAATTATTTCTTGCGTGGGAAGTTTTTCTTCTGCCAGGCGACCAGTTCGAACACCCCGAACAGAAACACTTTGGCCTGGGTGACGCGGTCAATCGGCGGCGCATCTTTGGTCTGCGTGGTGCGCAGTAACACCAGCTGCAGGCCATGCATCAGGATCATGAAAATCAGCGCAACGTTGATAAAATAAGTCAGCGGTTTCGGGTAGGGATGAACCAGGTTAGCCAGCAGAAATCCCCACACGCATAGCATCAACAGACGCCCCAAATTAAGTAACATCCTGCGTCTCCTGTTGACGTTGATACAAACGATAAGCCACTTGTCCGGCTATTTTCTCGCGATAAAGATCCCACTCTGGCGGCACCGGCGGTGCGCCATTTTCCACTTCACTTTCGACGTAAATCAGCGCCTGATCGGCCAGCCAGTGATTCTGCTCCAGCAGCTGTAACGTCTGTTCCAGCAATCCCTGACGAAACGGCGGATCGATAAACACCACATCAAAGGGTTCACCTGGCTGTGCCAGCCAGTTTAACGCATTGGTCTGAATCACGGTGCCATTACTGGCGCGCAACGTCTGCAGATTTTTTGTCAGCTGCTGCGCCACCGGCCGTTCCAGCTCGAGCAGCGTCGCCGATCCCGCGTAACGCGACAGGG
The DNA here is from genome assembly GCF_057812235.1 of Pantoea sp. ABR1s. Lineage (NCBI taxonomy): Bacteria > Pseudomonadati > Pseudomonadota > Gammaproteobacteria > Enterobacterales > Erwiniaceae > Pantoea > Pantoea sp. ABR1s. The sequence goes on from NZ_CM173823.1 coordinate 329,714, forward strand.
CTTCCAGTCCTAATGCGCCGCTACCGGCAAAGCAGTCGAGGCAGCGCGCCTCTGGCAGCACCGGGGCCAGCCAGTTAAACAGCGTCTCACGTACCCGATCGGTAGTCGGGCGCAGTCCGGCGCTGTCCGGCACCGGCAGTTTGCGTCCGCGCCACTGGCCGCCAATGATGCGAATCTGCCCGGCACCGCCTGTACTGCGGGGGTTTTTATTCATCTTGCTCACAACTCGTCATAATTTGTTGCGTAGTTTAACGGGCGAATCGGTGAGAAGAAACGTTAAAAAAGGGTGCTGTGGTGAGCTGGCTGGAAAGTGTTAGACTACTGAGTTGCTGAAGTCATGCATTATTCTGCGGTTTACGCCGGTCTGGCGCTGACCAACTTTCATTGATTTACCCCTGGAAACCACGCGCGACCGGGACAAAGCCATCGAGGAGTGTCGTCACACAATGGCAAAAGAGAAAAAACGTGGCTTTTTTTCCTGGCTGGGATTTGGCAAAGAGGAAGAGAAACAACCTGTAGCGGAGGAGCAGACACAAGAGGTCGCAGAACCCGCAGAGCAGCAGGCAGAACAGGAAGCCCCGGCATTAAGCCAGGCTGAAGCGCAAGCGGAAGAGACTGTCGTTATCACCGAAACGGTGGCCGGGCAGCAGCGTGAGGCGGAAATCACCGCGGCAGCGCCGCACGAGTCAGCACCCATGGTGCTGGATGAAGCTGCGCCGATTGAGGCCGATCCTGAAGCGCTACTGGAAATCGCCGCACCTGAACATGACGCGACGCCGGTTATTGACGCCGACGACGTGGTAAAACCAGCCGTTGATGCGGAACCCGCCGATGCGCCGTTAAGCGAAGAAGAGCTGACCGCCCTGGCACTGGGCGACGCCCCGATCGTTGAAACCCCGGACAGCGAAGCGGACGCGCCGTTAAGCGAAGAAGAGCTGACCGCGCTGGCGCTGGATGACGCCGGGATCGTTGAAACCCCGCACAGCGAAGCCGAAGCGCCGTTAAGCGATGAAGCGCTGACGCCGGACGAGGCTGCGATCGTTGAAACCCCGGACAGCGAAACGGAAGCACCGCTCACCGAGGAAGAGCTGACCGCACTGGCACTGGGCGAAGCCGAAGTCACCGACGCGGAACCGGCAGAGACATTATCCGATACCGTCAGCGATCTCCCGCTGGCCGCCGCGCCACTCATCGTGCAGGAGCAGGAGCGTCCCAGCAAAGAGGGCTTCTTTGCCCGCCTGAAGCGCAGCCTGGTAAAAACCCGTCAGAACCTCGGTTCCGGGTTTATCAGCCTGTTCCGTGGCAAAAAGATTGATGATGAGCTGTTTGACGAGCTGGAAGAGCAGCTGCTGATTGCGGATGTGGGTGTGGATACTACTCGCCGCATCATCACGCATCTGACCCAGCAGGCAAACCGCAAGCAACTGCGTGACGCGGAAGCGCTCTTCGGCCTGCTGAAAGCGGAGATGGCCTCGATTCTGGCGAAAGTGGACGCGCCACTGGACGTCTCAGGCAAAACGCCGTTTGTGATCCTGATGGTTGGCGTCAATGGTGTAGGTAAAACCACCACCATCGGTAAACTGGCGCGCCAGTATCAGGCTGAAGGCAAATCCGTGATGTTAGCGGCTGGTGATACCTTCCGCGCCGCGGCTGTTGAGCAGTTGCAGGTGTGGGGTCAGCGCAACAACATTCCGGTGATTGCTCAGCACACCGGTGCAGATTCCGCTTCGGTGATCTTCGATGCTATTCAGGCGGCTAAATCTCGTGGCGTTGACGTGCTGATTGCCGATACCGCGGGTCGTCTGCAGAACAAATCGCACCTGATGGAAGAGCTGAAAAAAATCACCCGCGTGATGAAAAAACTGGATGATTCAGCGCCACACGAAGTGATGCTGACGCTGGATGCCAGCACCGGACAGAATGCGGTCAGCCAGGCCCGACTGTTTAATGAAGCCGTTGGCGTGACCGGGATTGCGCTCACCAAGCTGGATGGCACCGCCAAAGGCGGCGTGATCTTCTCGGTGGCCGATCAGTTCGGTATTCCGATTCGCTACATCGGCGTCGGTGAAGGCATTGAAGATTTACGGCCGTTTAAGGCGGAAGATTTTATTGAGGCACTGTTTGCCCGAGAGGACTAATTAGGATGATTCGCTTTGAAGAGGTCAGTAAGGCATATCTCGGCGGACGTCAGGCGCTGCAGGGGGTAGATTTCCGTCTGCGTCCTGGCGAAATGGCGTTTCTGACCGGCCACTCCGGTGCCGGTAAAAGTACCTTGCTGAAGCTGATTTGTGGCATTGAGCGCCCGAGTGCCGGAAAAATCTGGTTCAGCGGCCATGACATTTCCCGCCTGCGTAACAGCGAGGTGCCTTTTCTGCGTCGTCAGATTGGCATGATTTTCCAGGATCACCACCTGCTGATGGATCGTTCGGTTTATGAAAATGTGGCGATCCCGCTGATTATCTCCGGTGCCAGCGGCGAAGACATTCGTCGTCGCGTTTCGGCGGCACTGGATAAAGTGGGTCTGCTCGACAAAGCGAAAAGTTATCCGATTCAGCTTTCTGGCGGTGAACAGCAGCGTGTGGGCATCGCCCGTGCGGTGGTGAACAAGCCAGCCGTGCTGCTGGCCGATGAACCGACCGGTAACCTTGACGACGCGCTGTCAGAAGATATTCTGCGCCTGTTCGAAGAGTTTAACCGCGTCGGCGTCACCGTCCTGATGGCGACGCATGACAGCGGTCTTATCGCCCGACGCAACTACCGGATGATGACGCTGAATCAGGGACGTCTGCACGGAGGCCACGATGGTCAATAAACGCATTAAACGTCCGGCTGCGCCGAAAGCGAAGCAGCAGTCGAAGAGCAAAGCGCTGAAAGGCGGCTGGCAGGAGCAGTGGCGCTATGCGCTGCGCGGTACGCTTTCTGATATGTGGCGTCAGCCGCTGGCAACCCTGCTGACGGTGATGGTCATCGCCATTTCACTGACGCTGCCCAGCGTCTGCTACATGGTGTGGAAAAACGTCAGCCAGGCGGCAACGCAGTGGTATCCGGCGCCGCAGTTAACCGTTTATCTCTCCAAAACGCTGGATGACACGGCGGCAGAAAACGTGGTGGCGCAGCTCAAGCAGGTCGAAGGCGTGGATAACGTCAACTACCTGACGCGGGAAGAGGCGCTGAACGAGTTCCGCAACTGGTCAGGCTTTGGCGGCGCAATGGATATGCTGGAGCAGAATCCGCTGCCTGCGGTGGCCATCATCACACCTAAGCTCAATTTCCAGAACTCAGACACCATGCAAAGCCTGCGCGATCGGGTGACCAAAGTGCAGGGCGTGGATGAAGTGCGGATGGATGATAGCTGGTTTGCGCGGCTGGCGGCGCTGACCGGGCTGGTGGGGCAGATCGCTTCAATGATTGGCGTGCTGATGATCGTGGCAGTGTTCCTGGTGATCGGTAACAGCGTCCGGCTCAGCATCTTTGCCCGACGCGACACCATTAACGTGCAGAAGCTGATTGGTGCCACTGACGGCTTTATCCTGCGTCCGTTCCTCTATGGCGGGGCGCTGCTGGGCTTCAGCGGGGCGGTGCTGTCGCTGCTGCTGTCGGAAGTGCTGGTGCTGCGTCTGCAGTCCGTTGTTGCCAGTGTAGCGACGGTATTTGGTACCACCTTCTCGCTGGAAGGCTTCTCGTGGGATGAGGCGCTGCTGCTGTTACTGATTGCGGCGATCATCGGCTGGGTGGCTGCGTGGCTGGCAACGGTACAACATTTACGTCGATTTACGCCGCAGTAAACGCCTGCAACATTTTTTTGTTATAATGGTCCTCTGCTACCGATGGTGGGTGCAGAGGATATTTCCCCTCTTCCCTTCCTGTCATCTGTGTGTAAAATATTCACCGCTATAATTGAACTTGTGGATAACTTTACCACTCTAAGTAGCACAGATTGCTTTCGGATTTCGCGCGACGTTGACGTAATGTATCGTCTGCGCAGGGAAATGTGCGGCAATTCCACTGAATTTGTGAGGGTTTGAATGACCAAAGAAATGCAAACTTTAGCTATTGCTCCTCTTGGCAACCTGGAGTCTTACGTCCGGGCTGCGAATACCTGGCCGATGCTCTCGGCAGAAGAGGAAAAAGCGTTGGCTGAACGGCTGCATTACCAGGGCGATCTGGATGCGGCAAAGACGCTGATCCTGTCTCACCTACGCTTTGTAGTTCATATCGCTCGTAATTACTCCGGCTACGGTCTGCCACAGGCTGACCTGGTCCAGGAAGGCAATATCGGCCTGATGAAAGCGGTACGTCGCTTCAACCCAGAAGTGGGCGTGCGTCTGGTTTCGTTTGCCGTGCACTGGATTAAAGCGGAGATTCACGAATACGTGCTGCGTAACTGGCGTATCGTGAAAGTCGCGACCACCAAAGCACAGCGTAAGCTGTTCTTTAACCTGCGTAAAACCAAGCAGCGTCTGGGCTGGTTCAATCAGGACGAAGTCGAGATGGTTGCGCGTGAGCTGGGCGTAAGCAGCAAAGATGTGCGTGAAATGGAATCGCGTATGGCCGCGCAGGATATGACCTTTGATATGTCTGCCGACGACGAGAGCAGCGAAGGCCGCTCTATGGCACCCGTGCTTTATCTTCAGGATAAAACCTCTGACTTTGCTGACGGCATTGAAGAGGATAACTGGGATGCGCATGCGGCTGACAAGCTGAGCTATGCGATGGAAGGTCTGGATGAGCGTAGTCAGCACATCATTCGCGCCCGCTGGCTGGACGAAGACAATAAAACCACGCTGCAGGAGCTGGCCGATCAGTACGGCGTGTCAGCCGAACGTGTCCGGCAGCTGGAAAAGAACGCCATGAAGAAACTGCGTATGGCGATCGAAGCGTAACGCACTTCGACATCTTAAGGGGCGACTTTATGTCGCCCTTATTGTTTTTCTGCGCCTGACTATTCTACCGCCATTATCCAGCCGTCACTCTGCGCCCTGAAGCCACACGCCTGCATAAAGGCTGCCCGCACCTGCTGATCGTCACTGCCATCATCGGCAATCCACCAGTCCGCTATCGACCCATTCTGCCTGATCGTCTCCTCCAGTAAATATTGTCCCACCCCGCGTCGCCGGGTGACATCGCGCACCGACAGTCGGTGAATTTTGCCGTGGATCCCGGCGATTTCCAGCTGCAAACCCGCCAGTAGCCGGTCGTTAAAACGGGCAGCATAGAGACGATGGCGCTCATCCAGCTGCTGCTCCAGTTGTTCAATCTCCAGATCCGGCCAGACTTTGCCAAGATCGATGCGGTCCTGCGCGGTCAGCGTGGTTAAACGCTGGATAGTGAGCTTCATAACAAAAACCTCTGTAACAGGGGAAAGTGCAGCGAAAATGTACAACCAGAGTGCTACCACATTTTCATCAATAAAACAGGTCAAAAGATGGTCGGGATGCCAGGATGATAGTTGTAAACAGGGAGAGCGTGCGATCAATCCAGCATAACGCGCTGGCAAAGCGGTGAAAAACCGGCCGTTGCCTCCAGTGTATTATGCTGTTTCACTCAGTCAATTCTGAATATGTCAGTTGATTTACAGAAGAAACTTCCTGTTTAATAACCTGAAAAATAAAGCCTTATTAATAAAAAATGTCAGAAAAGTACGCTAACTCATTCATGCTTAATCAGTTTTCGACTTTATCTGACAGCACAAACACTCACAACATACACGACAAAACAAATGGGGTAGTCAGGATGAAAATGAAAGGTCGCGCATTACTGGCGGGATGTGTAGCACTGGCGATGAGCCATGCGGCGCTGGCTGAAGATATCAAAGTAGCGATTGTCGGCGCAATGTCTGGCCCGGTGGCGCAGTACGGCGACATGCAGTTCGCCGGTGCGACTCAGGCAATTGAAGATATCAACGCCAAAGGCGGTGTTAACGGCAACAAACTGGTTGCGGTGAAATATGACGACGCCTGTGACCCGAAACAGGCGGTTGCGGTAGCGAACAAGGTGATTAACGACGGCATCCGCTACGTGATCGGCCATCTCTGCTCTTCATCCACCCAGCCCGCTTCTGACATCTATGAAGATGAAGGCGTGCTGATGATTACCCCGGCGGCGACCGCCCCTGACCTGACTTCCCGCGGCTATAAACTGATTATGCGCACCACTGGTCTCGACTCCGATCAGGGTCCGACCGCCGCGAAATATGTGATGAGCGAGCTTAAACCGCAGCGCATCGCCGTGGTGCATGACAAACAGCAGTATGGCGAAGGCCTGGCGCGCTCCGTACAGGAGAGCCTGAAAAAGCAGGGCGCTAATATCGTGATGTTTGAAGGTATCACCGCTGGCGATAAAGATTTCTCTACGCTGGTCGCGCGCTTCAAGAAAGAGAATGTCGATTTCGTCTATTTTGGCGGTTACTACCCGGAAATGGGCCAGATCGTGCGTCAGGCACGTGCTGCGGGCCTGAAAACCCAGTTTATGGGACCGGAAGGCGTGGGTAACGCCTCGCTGTCGAACATCGCCGGTGCCGCTTCTGAAGGCATGCTGGTGACCCTGCCAAAACGCTACGACCAGGTTGAAACCAACAAACCGATCGTTGAAGCGCTGAAAGCGAAGAAACTGGATCCGACCGGACCGTTCGTCTGGACCACCTATGCCGCACTGCAGTCGCTGGCAACCGGCATGGAGCGCAGCAAGAGCGCTGAGCCGGACGCTATCGTGAAAAACCTCAAGGACGGTGCCGCGGTGCCAACCGTGATGGGCAACCTGAACTGGGATGAGAAGGGTGACCTTAAGGGCTTTGAATTCGGCGTCTTTAAATGGCATGCCGATGGCACCTCGACTGCTGTGAAGTAAACCAGGCTGTTTTGTGGTGAGCGGGAGACCGGTTAACCGGTTTCCCCTGACCAGCGACACGAACGCCTGGTGCTGGTCTGCCAGGCGTTTTTTGTACCCCGATCGCCCATGATCGGTTAAGTAAGGGTCAAGGTATGTCCGAGCAGTTTCTCTATTTTATTCAGCAGATGTTTAACGGTGTGACCCTGGGCAGCACCTACGCGCTGATCGCCATCGGTTACACCATGGTTTACGGCATTATCGGCATGATCAACTTCGCCCACGGCGAGGTCTACATGATCGGTAGCTATGTCTCCTTTATCGTGATTGCCGCCCTGATGATGATGGGCATCGACACCACCTGGCTGATGATTGCGGCCGGCTTTGTGATGGCGGTAATTATCTCCAGCGCCTACGGCTGGAGCATTGAGCGCGTCGCCTACCGGCCTGTGCGCTCGTCCAAGCGCCTGATTGCGCTGATCTCCGCCATCGGGATGTCGATATTCCTGCAAAACTACGTCAGCCTGACGCAGGGTTCACGCGACCTGGCGCTGCCGAGTCTGATTACCGGACAGTGGACGGTAGGCGAGAGCAACGGCTTTGCCGCCACGATTTCTACCATGCAGATAGTGATCTGGGTGGTGACGTTCCTGGCGATGCTGGCGCTGACCACCTTTATCCGCTACTCACGCATGGGCCGCGCCTGCCGCGCCTGCGCAGAAGACCTGAAAATGGCCAGCCTGCTGGGAATTAATACGGATCGCGTGATCTCGCTGACCTTTGTCATCGGTGCCGCGATGGCCGCGGTGGCGGGCGTATTGCTGGGACAGTTCTACGGTTCAATCAACCCCTTCATCGGCTTTATGGCAGGTATGAAGGCATTCACCGCCGCCGTGCTGGGCGGGATTGGCAGTATTCCGGGCGCGATGATTGGTGGTCTGGTACTGGGCATCGCCGAGGCGCTGACCTCGGCCTATCTCAGCACGGAATATAAAGATGTGGTCTCGTTTGCCCTGCTGATTGTGGTGCTGCTGGTGATGCCGACCGGGATTCTGGGTCGCCCGGAGGTCGAAAAAGTATGAAGACTTCCTTTATCAATGCCCTGATCTCCTCGGTGATGCTGCTGGTGCTCGCCACCTTCTTTATGGGGCTGCGCCTGAACCTGGACGGCACTAATCTGGTGGTGCAGAACGCCGGTAGCGTGCGCTGGAACTGGATCGCCACAGGCTGTGCGGTGGTGTTTCTGTTTCAGCTGCTGCGTCCGGTATGGCAAAGCGGCCTGAAGAAAATCTCCGGTCCGGCGCTGGTGTTACCGGGTCTGGATGGCTCGACGCCGAAGCAGAAGCTGGTGATGGCGGTGCTGATTATCGCCGCCGTTGCCTGGCCATTCCTGGTGTCACGCGGCACCGTGGATATCGCCACCATGACGCTGATCTACGTGATGCTCGGCCTAGGCTTAAACGTGGTGGTCGGCCTCTCTGGCCTGCTGGTGCTGGGTTATGGCGGCTTTTACGCCATCGGTGCCTACACCTTTGCGCTGCTGAACCACTATTATGGTCTCGGCTTCTGGCAGTGCCTGCCGCTCTCCGGCATAGTTGCCGCGCTGTTTGGTCTGCTGCTGGGCTTCCCGGTGCTGCGACTGCGCGGCGACTATCTGGCGATAGTGACGCTGGGCTTCGGTGAGATCGTGCGTATTCTGCTGCTGAACAATACCGCCCTGACCGGCGGGCCGAACGGCATCAGCCAGATCCCGAAACCGACGCTGTTTGGTCTGGAGTTTGGCCGTACGCCGCGGGAAGGCGGCTGGGATACCTTCCATAACTTCTTTGGGCTGAAGTACGATCCCAGCGACCGCATTATCTTCCTCTACCTGGTGGCGCTGCTGCTGGTGGTGCTGACGTTGTTTGTGATCAACCGGCTGCTGCGGATGCCGCTGGGCCGAGCCTGGGAAGCCCTGCGTGAGGATGAGATTGCCTGCCGTTCACTGGGCCTCAGCCCGACCCGCATCAAGCTGACCGCCTTTACCATCAGTGCCGCGTTTGCCGGTTTTGCCGGCAGCCTGTTCGCGGCACGTCAGGGCTTTGTCAGCCCGGAATCCTTTACCTTTGTCGAATCCGCCTTTGTGCTGGCGATTGTCGTCCTGGGCGGGATGGGGTCGCAGTTTGCGGTGATTCTGGCCGCCATCCTTCTGGTGGTGTCACGCGAGCTGATGCGCGATCTCAATGAGTACAGCATGCTGGTGCTGGGTGGCCTGATGGTGCTGATGATGATCTGGCGTCCGCAGGGCCTGTTGCCGATGAAGCGTCCGCATCTGAAGCTCAGAACCGGTAAACAAGGAGAGCAGGCATGATTCAGCCTTTATTAGCCGTTGAAGGCCTGATGATGCGCTTCGGCGGTCTGTTAGCCGTGAACAATGTGGCGCTGGAGCTGCGTCCGCAGGAGATCGTTTCGCTGATTGGCCCCAACGGTGCCGGTAAAACCACCGTGTTTAACTGCCTGACCGGCTTTTACAAGCCAACCGGCGGGACGATCACATTGCGTGAGCAGCATCTGGAAGGGTTGCCGGGCCAGAAGATTGCGCGGATGGGCATCGTGCGGACGTTCCAGCATGTGCGTCTGTTCCGTGAGATGACGGTCATTGAGAACCTGCTGGTGGCGCAGCATCAGCATCTGAAAAGCGGCGTATTTTCCGGTCTGCTGAAAACCCCGGCGTTTCGCCGCAGTGAGAGCGAGGCGCTGGATCGTGCGGCGACCTGGCTGGAGCGGGTGGGGCTGCTGGATCTGGCTAACCGTCAGGCGGGCAATCTGGCCTATGGTCAGCAGCGTCGGCTGGAGATTGCGCGCTGTATGGTGACGCGCCCGGAGATCCTGATGCTGGATGAACCGGCGGCGGGCCTTAACCCCAAAGAGACCCACGAGCTGGACGCGCTGATTGCGGAGCTGCGAGGAGAACATAAGGTGTCGGTGCTGCTGATTGAACATGATATGAAGCTGGTGATGGGGATTTCTGACCGTATTTATGTGGTCAATCAGGGAACGCCGCTGGCTAACGGAACGCCGGAAGAGATTCGTAATAACCCGGATGTCATTCGTGCCTATTTAGGAGAGGCCTGAGATGGCAAATGCGATGTTAACCATTGAGAACGTCAGCGCCCACTACGGCAAAATTCAGGCGCTGCACAACGTCAGTCTCTATATCAATCAGGGCGAAATCGTCACCCTGATTGGCGCTAACGGTGCCGGAAAAACCACGCTGCTGGGTACGCTGTGCGGCGAGCCGCGCGCGACGCAGGGCACCATTACCTTTGATGGCAAAACCATCACCGACTGGCAAACCTCGCGCATTATGCGTGAAGCGATCGCCATCGTGCCGGAAGGCCGGCGCGTCTTTTCGCGCATGACGGTAGAAGAGAACCTGGCGATGGGGGGCTTTTTTGCCAGCCGTCCGGACTATCTGACACGTATCAAGCGCGTTTATGAACTCTTCCCGCGTCTGGAGGAGCGTAAAATCCAGCGCGCCGGGACGATGTCGGGCGGCGAACAGCAGATGCTGGCGATTGGCCGTGCGCTGATGAGCCAGCCGCGCCTGCTGTTGCTGGACGAACCGTCGCTGGGACTGGCACCGATCATTATTCAGCAGATCTTCGACACCATTGAGCAGCTGCGCAGCGAGGGGATGACGATTTTCCTGGTGGAGCAGAATGCGAATCAGGCGCTGAAGCTGGCGGATCGGGGCTATGTGCTGGAGAACGGGCATGTGGTGCTCGAAGACACAGGTTCAGCTCTCCTTTCCAACGAAGCCGTCCGCAGCGCGTACCTCGGAGCTTAATATTCAGAGGCCTGGCTTGCTTGCCAGGTTGCGGTTGGGCAGTGCTCGCCATCCTCACGTATATGTGTACGCTCCGGTGGCTGCGCGCTTTGGTACACAGGCCTGGCTTACTGGTCAGGTTGCGGTTGGGCAGTGCTCGCCATCCTCACGTACTACTTGTACGCTCCGGTGGCTGCGCGCTGTCCGCCCGCAACCTGCCTGCGCCGCCGACGGCCTTGAGCATCGGTGTGGGTGTTGCCGCCAACGGCCTTTTGAAATTGGTGAGGGGTGTATCGCCATCAGTCTTTAAGTTTGGTGAAGTGAAAACCCGCTGCGGGCTTTTTTACTGCCCAGCCGCTCTGCAAATTATGTAACCAAAACCTGGCAGCGGTGCCGCGTTACCGCTGCGCTGCCAGACTCCTCTTTTGCGCATACCGGTCTGTCACCCGGCTGTCATCTTTCTGTTATTAATCCTTCATTTCCCCGTGTCATGTTACTTCGCGAAACAGAAATCCGTGATTTCACGCGTATTTACCTGCACAGGAAAATTCTATGTCCGTCGTTACCTTTCGTCGTAGCCTGATGAGCGTGCTGCTCGGTCTGACGCTCAGCAGCCATGCCATGGCCGCCACTGAGATCCCTTTCTGGCACTCTATGGAAGGCGAGCTAGGCAAAGAAGTGGATTCGCTGGCACAGCGTTTTAACCAGACGCATCCCGATTACAAAATTGTTCCGACCTACAAAGGTAACTACGAGCAGAGCCTGGCAGCAGGGATTGCGGCAGTGCGCAGCGGCAAAGCCCCTGCGGTGCTGCAGGTTTATGAAGTCGGTACGGCGACCATGATGGCCTCGCAGGCGATTGTGCCGGTGCATCAGGTCTTCAAAGACGCCGGTATCCCCTTTGATGAAAAGCAGTTCGTGCCAACGGTGGCGGGCTACTACAGCGACAGCAAAGGTCAGCTGATCTCTCAGCCGTTCAACAGCTCGACGCCAGTGCTCTACTACAACAAAGACGCCTTTAAAAAAGCGGGTCTGAACCCGGATCAGCCACCAAAAACCTGGCAGGAGCTGGCGACGGATGCCGCTGCACTGCGCAAATCGGGCATGAGCTGTGGCTACGCCAGCGGCTGGCAGGGCTGGATCCAGATTGAAAACTTCAGCGCCTGGCACGCTCTGCCGGTAGCGACCAAAAACAACGGGTTTGACGGACTCGACGCCGTGCTGGAGTTCAACAAGCCGGTACTGGTTCGTCATATCGAGCTGCTGGAAGCGATGAACAAGAAAGGGGACTTCACCTACTTTGGCCGCAAAGATGAGTCCACCGCCAAGTTCTACAACGGCGACTGCGGCATCACCACCGCCTCATCCGGTTCGCTGGCTGATATCCGTCATTACGCCAAATTCAACTTCGGCGTTGGCATGATGCCGTATGACGAGACCGTGCCGAATGCGCCGCAGAACGCCCTGATCGGTGGCGCCAGCCTGTGGGTGATGAAAGGCAAAGATGCGACAACCTACAAAGGCGTGGCTGAGTTTATGCAGTTCCTCGCTAAACCAGAAATCGCCGCGGAATGGCACCAGAAAACCGGCTATCTGCCGATTACCACCGCCGCCTACGAGCTGACTAAACAGCAGGGCTTCTACGATAAGAATCCGGGTGCGGATATCGCCACCCGACAGATGATGAACAAACCGCCACTGCCGTTCACTAAAGGCATGCGTCTGGGCAATATGCCGCAGATTCGTACCGTGATCGACGAAGAGCTGGAAAGCGTCTGGACCGGCAAGCAGTCGCCGCAGAACGCGATGGATAACGCAGTGAAACGCGGTAATGAGTTGCTGCGCCGCTTCCAGCAGCAGGTGAAGTAATCTCTCCTTGCGGGCCAGCTCAGGCTGGCCCCTCTCTCTGACGCCAGGTATGCCATGTCTTCATCTCGTCCGGTCTTTCGCACCAGTCTGTTGCCCTATCTTCTGGTGCTGCCGCAACTGCTGATTACCGCCATCTTCTTTCTCTGGCCTGCCGGTGAAGCGCTGTGGTACTCGCTGCAAAGCCTCGATCCCTTTGGCATCTCCAGCAGCTTTGTCGGGCTGGAAAATTTCAGACGCCTGTTTGCCGATCCTTACTATCTGGATTCGTTCTGGACCACCATAAAATTCAGCGGCATGGTCACGGTGTTCGGCATGGTCTTTTCGCTGCTGCTGGCGGCGCTGGTGGATTATGTGGTGCGGCTGCGCCGTCTCTATCAGACGCTGTTGCTGCTGCCCTACGCCGTTGCGCCTGTCGTGGCCGCGGTACTGTGGATGTTCCTGTTTAATCCGGGCCTGGGCCTGTTCAGCTATCTGCTGAACCACATCGGCTACAACTGGAACTACGCGCAAAACAGCGGTCAGGCGATGTTCCTGATTGTGCTGGCATCAATCTGGCAGCAGATGAGCTACAACTTCCTGTTCTTCTTCGCTGCGCTGCAATCGATCCCTAAATCGCTGGTGGAAGCCGCCGCCATTGACGGTGCCGGACCGGTGCGTCGCTTCTTCAACCTCTCGCTGCCACTAATTACGCCGGTCAGCTTCTTCCTGCTGGTGGTGAATCTGATCTACGCCTTCTTCGATACCTTCCCGGTGATCGATGCCGCCACCGGCGGCGGGCCGGTGCAGGCGACCACCACGCTGATCTACAAAATCTATCGCGAAGGCTTTACCGGTCTGGATCTCTCCTCGTCCGCTGCGCAGTCGGTGGTGCTGATGCTGCTGGTCATCGGGCTGACGGTGCTCCAGTTCCGCTTTGTTGAACGTAAGGTGCAATACCAATGATTGAGAATCGACGCGGGCTGGATCTCTTCAGCCACATCGTGCTGGTGCTGGGCGTGCTCACCATCCTGTTTCCACTCTATGTTGCCTTTGTGGCGGCGACGCTGGATAACGAAGCGGTCTATCATGTGCCGATGACGCTGGTACCCGGCACGCACCTGTGGGAGAACATCTCGCGCATCTGGACGCATGGCGTCAACGGCAACGGGCCGGCGTTTGGCCTGATGCTGCTCAACAGCATGATCATGGCGCTGGGCATCACCTTCGGCAAAATCACGGTGTCGATGCTGTCAGCGTTTGCGCTGGTCTGGTTTCGCTTTCCGCTGCGCACGCTCTTTTTCTGGCTGATCTTCATCACCCTGATGCTGCCGGTTGAGGTGCGTATCTTCCCGACGGTGCAGGTGATTGCCGATCTCAACCTGCTCGACAGCTACAGCGGATTAACCCTGCCGCTGATGGCTTCGGCGACCGCCACTTTCCTGTTCCGCCAGTTCTTTATGTCGCTGCCGGATGAGCTGGTGGAGGCGGCACGCATCGATGGTGCCAGCGCGATGCGCTTCTTTATCGACATTGTTCTGCCGCTGTCGAAAACCAATCTGGCGGCGCTGTTTGTGATCACCTTTATCTACGGCTGGAACCAGTACCTCTGGCCGCTGCTGATCATCAATGACGCCAGCCTCGGCACGGCGGTGGCGGGGATCAAAAGCATGATCTCCACCAGCGGCTCACCGACCCAGTGGAACGAAGTGATGGCGGCAATGTTATTAACCCTGATCCCACCATTGGTGGTGGTGTTAGTCATGCAGCGTGCCTTTGTGCGCGGTCTGGTTGAGAGTGAGAAATAAGATGGCAGGCGTAACCCTTCAGGCAGTAACCAAATCCTACGATGGCAAAAATCAGATCATCCAGCCGCTGAATGTCACCATCAATGACGGCGAATTTATGGTGATGGTCGGGCCATCCGGCTGCGGTAAATCGACCCTGCTGCGCATGGTGGCCGGACTGGAGCGCGTCAGCTCCGGCGATATCTATATCGACGACCGGCGCGTTACTCAGGAAGAGCCAAAAGATCGCGGGATTGCAATGGTGTTCCAGAACTACGCGCTCTATCCCCATATGTCGGTGGAGGAGAACATGGCCTATGGCCTGAAAATCCGTGGCATGGGCAAAGAGCAGGTCCGCCAGCGGGTGCTCGACGCGGCGCGCAGTCTGGAACTGGATCATCTGCTGATGCGTCGGCCTCGCGAACTCTCCGGCGGACAGCGGCAGCGCGTGGCGATGGGCCGCGCGATCGTGCGTGAACCGGCAGTTTTTCTGTTTGATGAGCCGCTCTCCAACCTTGATGCCCGTCTGCGGGTGCAGATGCGGCTGGAACTGCAGCAGCTGCATCGCCGCTTACAGACCACCAGCCTCTATGTTACCCACGATCAGGTGGAGGCGATGACGCTGGCGCAGCGGGTGATGGTGATGAACAAAGGGGTGGTCGAGCAGCTCGGCACACCAGTCGAGGTGTATGAGCGTCCCGCCAGCCAGTTTGTTGCCTCGTTTATTGGCGCGCCCGCCATGAATCTGCTGAAAGGGCAGTTCAGCAGCGATGGATCACGCTTTGACCTCGACGCCTCGCACGCCCTGCCGCTCAGCGATACAAAAGCGAAATGGGCTAACCGACCGGTGGTGCTGGGCATCCGGCCAGAGCACATCCGGCTCAGTAGCCGCGAGCAGGGCAGCGTGCCGCTGCGGGTCGACACGCTGGAGATGCTGGGGGCTGATAATCTGGCACATGGCCGCATCGGTGACACGCCACTGGTGGTACGCTTAGCCCACAGTGAACGCCCGCAGCCAGGCAGTACGCTGTGGCTGCATCTGCCGTCAGATGCGTTACACTTCTTCGATTCAACTCATGGAAAGCGTCTGGAATGAGCACACAACACTGGCCCTATCCCCGCATCGTCGCCCATCGCGGCGGCGGTAAACTGGCACCGGAAAATACGCTGGCGGCGATCGACACCGGCGCGAAATATGGTCATCAGATGATTGAATTTGATGCCAAATTATCGGCCGATGCGCAGATCTTCCTGCTGCATGACGACACGCTCGATCGCACCAGCAACGGCTGGGGCGTGGCGGGTCAGCTGCCGTGGGAGAAGCTGTCGCAGCTTGATGCGGGCAGCTGGTTTAGCAACGCGTTTACCGGTGAAAAGCTGGCGCGGCTGGATCAGGTGGCGGCACGCTGCCGTCAGCATCAGATGATGGCGAACATCGAAATCAAACCGACCACCGGCAGCGATGCTGAAACCGGACGCGCCGTGGCACAGGCTGCCGCGATACTGTGGCAGGATCAGGTCGCACCGTTGCTCTCTTCGTTCTCTTTTGAGGCGCTGGAAGCCGCGATGAAGGCAGAGCCGCAGTTGCCGCGTGGCCTGCTGTCGCACAGCTGGGACCCGCAGTGGCAGGAGAAAACAGCTGCGCTGGCGTGCGTCTCAATTCACCTTAATCATAAGGTGCTGACCGCTGAGCGGGTCGCCGAACTGAAAGCCGCAGGCCTGAAGATTCTGGTTTATACCGTGAACAGCCCGGATCGGGCGCGGGAATTGCTGAAATGGGGCGTCGATGCCATCTGTACTGATGCCATCGACATCATCGGCCCCGATTTTCATTAGTTCTGGTTTAGATTCTGATTCTGGTTCTGCTGGCCCGGCTGCGTGGTAATCACCCGCTGCTGGGCGCTGTTCCGCTGCTCCTGCATTTTACGCTGCGTGTCCTGCGTCTGACGCTGCTGATCCTGGCGCAGCTTCAGCTGTTGCTGCTGCTGCTGGGTCTGCATCTGCGACTGCATCCGCTGCTGGCTGGGGTTATAGCCAGGTTTATTCGGATCGTTAGTGCTGTTCAGCGTGTTCGCCTGACTGGCGAAAGGCAGCAGAGCGGCCAGAATAATCATCCACTTTTTCATCACTCCTCCTTCCTTAAAGCGACAGGGTTTTGGGTGCACAACGGCGTACACCGATATCAGGGTCGTAGCCATAAGTTTACCCGATATCACAGACCTTACTTTCCGATCTATTCCTGATTTGACTTAACCCCGGTTATTTTGCTGTATTTGTAGGCACTTGCAGAAATGATAAAAAAATGTAAATAACAATATAGGATGGTGGCAGGATGAAAATGCAGCAAACAGTGCGTCAGCTTAGCTGGTCGCTGGTGATGAGTTTCACCGTAGTGGCAGGCGCTAACGCCGCGCCAACGCAGGCTCCTCCGGTCTCCTACGGTGTGGACAGTGACACTTTTCACCCGGTAAAAGCGCAGCACGGCATGGTAGCGTCAGTGGATGCGATGGCGACGCAGGTTGGCGTGGAGATCCTGCGTCAGGGCGGCAATGCGGTGGATGCCGCGGTGGCGGTGGGCTTTGCGCTGGCCGTGACCCATCCGCAGGCGGGCAACCTCGGCGGCGGCGGTTTTATGCTGCTGCGCACTGCCTCTGGCCGCGCCACGGCTATCGATTTCCGTGAGATGGCACCGGGACACGCGTCGCGTGACATGTTCCTGGATAAGCAGGGCAACGCCGACAGCAAGCTGTCGCTGACATCACATCTCGCCTCCGGCACGCCGGGCACCGTAGCCGGACTGGCGCTGGCTGCGCAGAAATATGGCACTCTGCCGCTGAGCACGCTGCTGGCTCCGGCGATCAAACTGGCGCGTGACGGTATTCCGGTCAACGATGCGCTGGCGGATGACCTGAAGACCTATGGCAAAGAAGTTTTGATCACCCATCCCAACAGCAAAGCGATCTTCTACAAACCGGACGGTACGCCGTGGCAGAAGGGCGATCGGCTGGTGCAGAAAAACCTGGCTCACAGCCTGCAACTGATTGCCCGTCAGGGGCCGGATGCCTTTTACAAAGGTGAAATCGCGGATGAGATCGCCGGAGAGATGGCGCAGCATGGCGGCCTGATCAACAAAGCTGACCTGGCGGCCTATCGTGCGGTCGAGCGTAAGCCCATTAGCGGGACATACCGTGGCTATGAAGTCTTCTCAATGCCGCCGCCGTCATCCGGTGGCATCCACATCGTGCAGATTCTGAATATCCTGGAGAACTTCGATCTGGCGAAGATGGGCTTTGGCAGTGCTGATGCCATGCAGGTGATGGCAGAAGCGGAGAAATATGCCTACGCGGACCGTTCGGAATATCTCGGCGATCCCGATTTCGTGAAGGTGCCGTGGCAGGCGCTGACCAGTAAAGCCTATGCCAAAACCCTGGCGCAGCAGATCGATGTGGCGAAGGCGCGGCCTTCCAGCGAGATCAAACCGGGCAAGCTCGACCCTTATGAAAGCAATCAGACTACCCATTTCTCGGTGGTGGATAAGCAGGGGAATGCGGTCGCGGTGACTTATACGCTTAACACCTATTTCGGCAGCGGAATTGTGGCGGGCAACAGCGGCATCCTGATGAATAACGAGATGGATGACTTCTCAGCCAAGCCCGGCACGCCCAATGTCTACGGACTGGTCGGCGGGGAAGCGAATGCGGTGCAACCGGCGAAACGTCCGTTGTCATCGATGTCGCCGACCATCGTCGCCAAAGAGGGCAAAACCTGGCTGGTGACCGGCAGTCCTGGCGGCAGCCGCATTATCACCACGGTGTTGCAGATGGTGGTTAACAGCATCGATTTCGGGATGAACGTAGCGGAAGCCACTAATGCGCCGCGCTTCCATCATCAGTGGCTGCCGGATCAGCTGCGGGTGGAGAAGGGCTTCAGTCCCGATACGCTGCGTCTGCTGGAAACCAAAGGTCAGCATGTGAAGGTACTGCCGTCGATGGGCAGTACGCAGAGCATCATGATCGGGCCGGATGGCATGCTCTATGGCGCTTCCGATCCGCGGAGCATCGATGATTTGAGTGCGGGTTATTGATATCTGATAGCCAGGACGGGGTTGAGTGGCTGTGAGATCGAGCCTGCTCAGGGAACACGGTCAGATCGGAAAGACGCAAAAGCGTCATCCCTGACTGCTCGGCCCGCGCCGTCCCTGGCGCGGGACGCTTTCCTCTTCTGCCCGTGTTCCCTGCGCGTTAGGCTAATAAGTTGCTGCCATGTTCGTTAACTTTTGGGTTTGTCATCGGTCTGGAGGGCATTGAAAAGTGCCCTTTTTCACACACGTCAGGCTTTAACCCGCGCCATATAATGCGCGTCGATCAGTTCACCGTGCCGCATTGCGAAGCCTTTAGCCGTTCCCTCAATCTCAAAACCGAAACGCTGATAAAGGGCGATAGCCGGGCCATTATCGACGAATACTGTCAGTTCCATTCGGCTCACCTGTAGCCAGTTGTCGCACAACGCGACCATTTCACGCATGAGTGCGGTTCCGACGCCACGCTGACGATAGCGTTCATCCACGCCCATACCCAGTGAGGCGACATGACGGCGTCTGGCGCGCTCTTCCACATGCAGCGCACACTGACCGACGACGACATCATCGATACAGGCCGCCAGCAGATGCGCATGGGGCTGAGGCGTCGCGAGACGGGTATGCCACATCTGGAGTGATGAGTGGGGCAAATGAAGTGTGCTGGCCTGGGTATCTGGCTGACCGTAAATCCTGTGCAGCGCAGCAGCATCTTCAGGCGTGACGTGGCGGACAACTATTTCATTCATGGTTTCTCCTTTAGCCCATTAAAACCCTTTAAACATCAAGGTATTCACCGCGTTAATCAGGGTAAAAAATGTGAAAATGACTTTACAGACGCGAATGATAATGATTATTATTGTCATGCATTCTCGGGAGGTCGCCCGACAGCCTGAGAAAGCACGACATTGCTCACATTGCTTCCAGTATTATTTAGCCAGCTTATCCGCTGGCTTTTTTTTTGCCTGCCCTTCTTCAGTGCTTTTCAGTCACTGCTCAATGCTCATTCAACTATTTTGAACAGAGGCGTGAAGTTTTTCAGCTATCAATCAGACCCCCTCAGGGACAGACTATAAAAAACATTGAGGAGATTTGAACATGATCTATGTACGCAAAGCTGAAGAACGCGGTCACGCAAACCATGGCTGGCTGGATAGCTGGCACACATTCTCTTTCGCCAGCTATCACGATGCGAACTTTATGGGTTTCTCCGCGCTGCGGGTCATCAATGAAGATGTGATTGATGGCGGTCAGGGATTTGGTACCCATCCTCACAAGGATATGGAAATCCTGACCTACGTGCTCTCCGGTACGGTTGAGCATCAGGACAGCATGGGCAACAAAGAGCAGATCCCGGCAGGGGAGTTCCAGATTATGAGCGCCGGCACCGGCGTACGTCACTCTGAGTACAACGCCAGCGAAAGCGAGCCGCTGCACCTTTATCAGATCTGGATCATTCCTGAGCGTACCGGTATCGAGCCACGCTACGATCAGCGCCGCTTCCCGGATGTGCAGGGACGTCAGCTGGTGTTAAGCCCGGATGCCCGTGAAGGATCGCTGAAAGTCTTTCAGGACATGACCTTATCGCGCTGGGTAATGGCTGCCGGCGAACAGGACAATGTCGCGATTGATGCGGGACGTCGTATCTGGATTCAGGTGGTGAAAGGTGATGTTACCGTTAACGGCAACGCGATCACCACCAGCGACGCCCTGGCGATCTGGGACGAAAGCGCGCTGACCATTGAAGCCAGCTCGGCTGCAGAAGTCCTGCTGTTTGATCTGCCACCGGTCTAAGCAGATAACGGGCGCGCATCGTCGCGCCCGGTTGGCAATTTTGTGACAGAAAAGTGATAGACTCATCGTACTTTAGCTTTAAGGGCGATCCCAGGCGCTACGATGAAGAAGAAAAGACCGGTATTACAGGACGTTGCCGATCGCGTCGGCATTACTAAAATGACCGTCAGCCGTTACCTGCGTAATCCAGAGCAGGTCTCCGTTGCCCTGCGGGATAAGATTGCGGTGGCACTGGATGAGCTGGGTTATATCCCCAATCGCGCCCCCGATATGCTTTCTAACGCCACCAGCCGCGCCATTGGCGTACTGCTGCCGTCACTCACAAACCAGGTTTTTGCTGACGTATTGCGCGGCATCGAAGCCGTCACCGACGAAGCCAACTATCAGACGCTGGTCGCCCACTTTGGTTACAACCCGCAAAAAGAGGAGCTGCAACTGCGCTCGCTGCTGGGCTGGAACATTGATGGGGTTATCCTCACCGAACGCACTCATACACCAGGCACGCTGCGCATGCTGGAAGTGGCCGGTATCCCGGTGATTGAGGTGATGGACAGCGTCACGCCCTGCCTGGATATGGCGGTAGGCTTTGATAACGTTGAAGCGGCCCGGCAGATGACGCAGGCAATCCTCAGTAAAGGTCATCGTCATACTGTCTACCTCGGCGCACGCCTGGATGAACGTACGCTGCAGAAGCAGCGCGGTTACGAAATCGCGATGCGCGAAGCGGGGCTGACGCCACGCAGTGTGATGATGGAAGATGCCTCTTCATTCAGCGCCGGTTGTGATCTGCTGCGTGAGGCGCAGCGCCTTTACCCTGAAACAGATAGCCTGTTCTGTACCAATGACGACCTGGCGGTCGGCGCGATGTTTGAGTGCCAGCGCCAGGGATTGCAGGTGCCCTCTCAGATGGCGATAGCCGGTTTCCACGGCCATGACATCAGTCAGGTTGTCACGCCACAACTGGCAACAGTGCTGACGCCACGCGACCGCATGGGGCGTGAAGCTGCGGCGCTGCTGCTGGCGCGCATTGCCGGAGAAACCAGCACCTGCCAGCCGCTGGATGTCGGTTTTGAGATCAGTGAAGGTGGCAGCATCTGATTGTGGCGTTTTTATGAGTCAGCTCACACTTTCATGCATTTCCTGGTAAAAAGGTTGCCAGGCTGTTAAGCGGCCAGGAGAATGAGAAACGACATTGTTATCGGTAACATTGGCAAATTCTCACCTGCCGGAGCAGAAAAATGACAACGCAATCCCCGTCGCATCACGTTTTTATCCTGATGGGCGTTTCAGGCAGCGGAAAGTCTGCCGTCGCCAATCAGGTCTCTCACCAGCTGAATACAGCCTTTCTTGACGGTGATTTTCTCCACCCACGCGCCAACATCCTGAAGATGGCCGATGGTCATCCGCTGGATGACAACGATCGCCAGCCGTGGTTACAGGCACTGAACGACGCCGCGTTTGCTATGCAGCGCACCCAGGCGATTTCCGTGATTGTCTGTTCAGCCCTGAAGAAAAGTTATCGCGACATCCTGCGTCAGGGAAATGACAATCTGCGTTTCGTCTACCTGAAGGGCGACTTCGACACCATCGAAGCTCGCCTGAAAGCGCGTAAAGGCCACTTCTTCAAGCCGCAGATGCTGGTGACGCAGTTTGCGACGCTGGAAGAGCCAGGGCGGGACGAGCCGGATGTACTGGTGGTGGATATCGCGCATTCACTGGACGATGTGGTGGCAGCTACGGTTGCGACTATCCAGGACGCTATCAGCCAGGGTTAGAGATGAATACCGCAACACTCGTTTTAACCGCAGCAGGCTCCGTGCTGCTGCTGCTTTTCCTGGTGATGAAGGCCCGTATGCACGCCTTCGTCGCATTGATGTTAGTGTCCATCGGTGCCGGGCTGTTCTCCGGCATGCCACTGAATCAAATCGCTGAAACCATGCAGAAGGGGATGGGCGGCACGCTCGGCTTCCTCGCGATTGTGGTCGCGCTGGGCGCTATGTTCGGCAAAATCCTGCATGAAACCGGTGCAGTTGATCAGATCGCCATCCGGATGCTGAAAACCTTTGGTCAGAGCCGTGCCCATTATGCGATGGGCATTGCCGGTCTGATCTGCGCGCTGCCGCTCTTTTTTGAGGTGGCAGTCGTGCTGTTGATCAGCATTGCTTTTGCGGTGGCACGGCGTACCGGCGGCAATCTGGTGAAGCTGGTGATCCCGCTGTTTGCCGGTGTGGCCGCAGCGGCGGCGTTTCTGCTGCCCGGACCGGCCCCGATGCTGCTGGCCTCGCAGATGCACGCAGACTTTGGCTGGATGATCCTGCTGGGTCTCTGTGCGGCGATCCCGGGCATGTTGATTGCCGGGCCCCTGTTTGGCAACTTCATTGGCAACCACGTCTCGTTCAGCGCGCCGCCGGAAGATCATCAACCGGATGTCGATGAGAGCAAGCTGCCGTCGTTTGGCTTCAGCCTCTCACTGATTCTGTTTCCGCTGGTGCTGGTTGGCCTGAAAACCATCGGCGCACGCTTCACGACCGAAGGCACCACCCTGTATGAGTGGCTGGAATTTATCGGCCATCCTTTCACCGCAATCCTGCTGGCGCTGCTGGTGGCGATTTATGGCCTGGCTTACCGTCAGGGTATGGATAAAGAGCGGGTAATGCAGGTGTGTGGCAGCGCGCTGCAACCGGCCGGTATTATCCTGCTGGTGATTGGCGCGGGCGGCGTGTTTAAGCAGGTGCTGGTGGACTCCGGCGTGGGTCCGGTGCTGGGCAATGCGCTGACCGGCGCAGGACTGCCGATTGCGCTGGCCTGCTTTATCCTGTCAGGTGCGGTGCGGGTGATTCAGGGATCGGCAACAGTCGCCTGTCTGACCACGGTCGGATTGATCATGCCGGTGATTGAACCGCTGCACTACAGCGGCGCTCAGCTGGCGGCGCTGTCGATCTGCATCGGCGGTGGCTCAATCATTATCAGCCATGTGAACGATGCCGGGTTCTGGCTGTTTGGTCGCTTCACGGGGGCCAGCGAAGCGGAAACGCTGAAAACCTGGACACTGATGGAAACCATTCTCGGCACTACCGGGGCTATCGTAGGTATGATTGCTTTCGCACTGCTTTCCTGACCAACCCGACGGGCTATCGGTCCGTCAGGTTTTTTTCCCGCGAGGGGGGGAAGAGTAAAAAAGGGAACAGCAGATAAGGCGCCACCACCAAAAGGACAATGACGCCGCGTGAATAGCCAGAGTCATTTATTCTCCTCACCCCGCAGGAAAAAACAGGCAAAATAAACAGCAGCAGCGCGACTAAGCCTATTTCATGCTGTGGCCCGGTAAACCATTGCAGATAACTGCAGAACCAGACCAGCTGAAATAGCAGAAAAATAAAATAACTCGTCCTTCCTTCACGCCCTTCATAGTTAAACGTACGCAGCAGACAGCTTTTGATAATCTGCAGCAGCCTGTTCATGCCCATTTTCTTCTTATCACAGCAAAAACAACCAGCGTAATGGCGGCGGCAAGTAAGTAAACCCAGGCAAAATCAGTGACGTCAACTTGCATCAGCTGCACGTCATTCAATGCCGCTTTCCGGCCCGAGACGGATAATACGGTCAGTCCAGCGAAACAGAGTATATTTGCCAGAAAGAATAGTGCCTGAAAGGCTGTTTCTTTAGCCGCGGACAGAAAGGCAATTTTTCTGAAACCCCACCACGCTACCAGATAAACCAGCAGCCAGAGCAACGCGCAGAGTAGCGGGGCAACCAGATAACTGCGCATATCGGTGATCACTCCTGAATGGCCGCCGTTGGCATACTGCAGCACTTCCTGAAGGGAGACGTAACCTGTTATCAGATAGAGCGCGCCGAAAAAAAAGGGCAATAACAACCTCATTATATAAATAATATTGTTCATTTCAATGCCGTAACTTTGTGATAAACAGGCTGGATTAATGCGGTTGCCTGCCAGCCTGCCAGCCTGCCAGGGCAAAAGGGCAAAAGGGCAAAAGGGCAAAGGTGCGGTTATAACTTCAGATAAGCCCGAATGCCGTCCAGGAACATCTGAGTTGCCAGCATAATCAGTATTAATCCCATCAGCCGCTCCAGCGCATTCACGCCTTTGTCGCCCAGCAGCCGCAGGAACAGACCTGACATCAGCAGAATACCCACCGTCACGCCCCAGGCGATCAGCAGCGCGCCGACCAGGTGCGACATCTGATGCGGATATTGATGCGACAGCAGCATCAGCGTCGCCAGCAGCGATGGCCCGGCTACCAGTGGGATCGCCAGTGGCACCAGGAAGGGCTCTTCACCCGCCGGTAAACCAGAACTGCTGCTTTCCGCCGACGGGAAAATCATCTTAATGGCGATAAGAAACAGGATGATCCCGCCGGAAATCGACACCGTTTCAGTACGCAGATTCAAAAATGCCAGGATGCGTTCACCGGTAAACAGGAACAGCAGCATGATGATCAGGGCAATCAACATTTCACGGATCAGCACCACTCGCCGCCGTTTCGGCTCCAGATGCTTTAAAACCGACATAAAAATCGGCAGATTGCCCAGCGGATCCATAATTAACAACAATAATATTGTCGCTGAAATCATTTCAGTCATCGGTTTTACGCCATGTTGTTCACGAAAAAGCGGAGTTATTAGTTACGCTGCTGAAAAAGTTAGCGTAATCGAATTAATTCACTTGCTACCCGGCCTGCATTTTGTAGAGTGAAGGGACACAGGTAAATCTTATTATTACGCAGAGCGGCGTGAAAATAGCACGCAGCTCTCTCCTCTGAAATGAAAAGCAGGTGTAACTGCCTTAGACGGACACGACATGAAGAATGTAGGTTTTGTTGGTTGGCGCGGTATGGTCGGCTCCGTGCTGATGTCCCGCATGAGTGAAGAGCGTGATTTTGATGCAATCAATCCGGTCTTCTTCTCGACGTCGCAGCATGGTCAGGCGGCACCCGCATTTGCGGGCAAACAGCAGGGCATACTGCAGGATGCGTTTGATATTGAGGCGCTTCAGGCGCTGGATATCATTATTACCTGCCAGGGTGGCGACTACACCAGTGAAGTCTATCCAAAGCTGCGCGCCAGCGGCTGGCAGGGATACTGGATTGATGCGGCCTCCACGCTGCGCATGAAAGATGATGCCATCATCATCCTCGATCCGGTCAACCATGCGGTGATTCGCCAGGGTATCGACAGTGGGATCAAAACCTTTGTCGGCGGTAACTGTACCGTCAGCCTGATGCTGATGTCTCTGGGCGGCCTGTTTGCTCAGGACCTGGTGGAGTGGGCTTCGGTTGCCACCTATCAGGCGGCCTCTGGCGGCGGCGCGCGCCACATGCGTGAACTGCTGACCCAGATGGGCATGCTGCACGATCACGTTGCGCCTGCGCTGCAGAACCCGGCCTCCGCCATCCTCGACATCGAGCGTAGCGTGACCGACTTCACCCGTTCCGGCACCCTGCCGACCGATAACTTCGGCGTGCCGCTGGCGGGCAGCCTGATCCCGTGGATCGACAAACAGCTGGAAAACGGTCAGAGCCGAGAAGAGTGGAAAGGCCAGGCGGAAACCAACAAGATCCTCGCCACCCGTAACGTCATTCCGGTGGATGGATTGTGCGTGCGCGTCGGGGCACTGCGCTGCCACAGCCAGGCCTTTACGCTGAAGCTGAAACGCGACCTGCCGCTGGCTGAAATTGAGCAGCTGCTGGCCTCTCATAATGAGTGGGTCAAAGTGGTGCCGAATGACCGCGAACTGACGATGCGTGAACTGACGCCTGCCGCTGTCACCGGTACGCTGACCACGCCGGTTGGCCGGTTGCGTAAACTGAATATGGGGCCGGAATATCTCTCCGCCTTCACGGTGGGCGACCAGCTGTTATGGGGCGCAGCCGAACCGCTACGTCGCATGCTGCGGTTGTTAACCAGCTAAACAGAAAACATCGCCAAAGGCCGGATTTATCCGGCCTTTTTTGTTTTTGTCGTACACGAAACAATCTGCCGTTTCGCTTACTCAGTGATCAACTTCCCTTTTTTGCCGGTCGGTAAAGATTATTTTGCTTTAGTCCATGGCAAGTGCCGTGACCAAGCTATGATTTAACCATGATGTGCCACAGGTAACTCTTGTGCTTTCCGGATTAAATGGTTGTGGTACACGGCAAAAACACTTTTCCCACGGAATGGCCTGACTTCTTTGTCGTTGTACGTATGGCTCAATGAAGAGCAGCGCAGGTGAACCGCGACAGGCTGTGTCGCGTTCATTTCGGCTGCCAATTATCACAGGAAGAAAGTCATGTCAGAGCTTCCCGATCGCGATGCGATCAATGCCCTGTTTGCGGGTAATTATGCCGACCCTTTTTCGTTACTAGGGATGCACCGAACTCAGCAAGGCCTTGAAGTCAGGGCATTGCTCCCCGAAGCGCTTGAAGTGTGGGTCATTGAAACCTCCACCGGGCGCAAACTGGCTCAGCTGGTGTGTGAAGATGCACGTGGCTTCTTCAGTGGCGTTATTCCACGCCGCAAAAACCCGTTCCGCTATCAGCTGGCGGTGAACTGGCACGGCCAGCAAAACCTGATAGACGATGCCTATCGCTTTGGTCCGCTGCTGCAGGAGATGGATCTGTGGCTGCTGGCGGAAGGGACACACCTGCGCCCTTATGAGACGCTGGGCGCGCACGGCGACGTCATCGATGGCGTCTTCGGCACCCGCTTCTGCGTCTGGGCACCCAACGCCCGTCGCGTGTCAGTGGTTGGCGATTTCAACTTCTGGGATGGCCGCCGTCATCCGATGCGTCTGCGTCAGGAGCTGGGCATCTGGGAGCTGTTTGTACCGGGCGCGGTCAACGGCCAGCTCTACAAGTATGAAATCATCGACGCCAATGGCGAACTGCGCATCAAAGCGGACCCGTACGCGTTTGAGGCGCAGATGCGTCCGCAAACTGCGTCGATGATCTGTGGTCTGCCAGAGCCGGTTGAGATGAAAGCGGAGCGCAAGGCGGCCAACGCCTTCGACGCGCCGATCTCCATCTATGAAGTGCATCTGGGCTCCTGGCGTCGTCACACCGACAACAACTTCTGGCTGAGCTACAAAGAGCTGGCTGAACAACTGGTGCCCTACGTCAAAGAGATGGGCTTTACCCATATCGAACTGCTGCCGATCAACGAACATCCGTTTGATGGCAGCTGGGGCTATCAGCCGCTGGGCATGTATGCGCCGACCCGACGTTTTGGTACCCGTGACGAGTTCCGCGCCTTCATTGACGCCGCCCATGAAGCGGGCCTCAACGTGCTGCTCGACTGGGTGCCGGGCCACTTCCCCAGCGACGATTTCGGTCTGGCAAGATACGACGGCACCGAGCTCTATGAGCACAGCGACCCGCGTGAAGGCTTTCACCAGGACTGGAATACCCTGATCTACAACTTTGGTCGCCGGGAAGTGAGCAACTACCTGTCGGGCAACGCGCTCTACTGGACGGAGCGCTTTGGCATTGATGGCCTGCGTGTGGATGCGGTGGCGTCGATGATCTACCGCGACTACAGCCGCAGCGAAGGGGAATGGGTGCCGAATCAGTATGGCGGCCGTGAGAACCTGGAAGCGATTGAGTTTCTGCGTCACACCAACCGTACGCTCGGCACCGTGGCATCCGGTTCGGTGACCATGGCCGAAGAGTCGACAGACTATCCTGGCGTGACGCGTCCCACCGAAGACGGCGGGCTGGGTTTCTGGTTCAAATGGAATCTGGGCTGGATGCACGACACACTCGACTACATGAAGGTCGATCCCATCTACCGTAAGCACCATCACGATCTGATGAGCTTCGGCATGATGTACAACTACACCGAAAACTTTGTGCTGCCGCTGTCGCATGACGAAGTGGTGCACGGTAAGCGCTCGATTCTCGATCGTATGCCGGGCGATGCATGGCAGAAGTTCGCCAACCTGCGTGCTTACTACGGCTGGATGTGGGGCTTCCCCGGCAAGAAACTGCTGTTTATGGGCAATGAATTTGCCCAGGGTCGCGAGTGGAACCACGACGTCAGCCTTGACTGGCATCTGCTGGAAGGGGACGACAACTGGCACCACGGCGTTCACCGTCTGGTGCGCGATCTCAACCACACCTATCAGTACTACACGCCGCTGCATCAGCTCGACTTCGATCCGGCAGGCTTTGAGTGGCTGGTGGTAAACGATGCGGAACACTCCGTCTTCGCCTTTGTCCGTCGTGACCGTGAAGGCAACGAAGTGATCGTGGTCAGTAACTTTACGCCGGTGCCGCGTCCGGGCTATCGCTTTGGCGTTAACCAGCCTGGCTACTGGCGTGAAGTGCTGAATACCGATCAGCATGAGTATCACGGCAGCGACGTGCGCAACCATCGGGTGCATACCGATGAGCAGGAGAGCCACGGGCGACCGCAGTCGCTGAGTCTCAATCTGCCGCCGCTGGCAACGGTATGGCTGGTGCGGGAGGCTGAATGACCATCACTGCCGGAGATCCCGAACCGCTGGGTGCCAGTTACGATGGCAAAGGCGTTAACTTCACCCTGTTCTCACAGCATGCCGGGCGCGTAGAGCTCTGCCTGTTTGATGAGCAGGGCGCAGAACAGCGTCTTGACCTGCCTGGCCGCAGCGGGGATATCTGGCATGGTTATGTTCCGGCGTTAAAACCGGGACAGCGCTACGGCTACCGGGTGCATGGTCCCTGGGCACCGCAGCAGGGACACCGTTTTAATCCGGCGAAGCTGCTGGTTGATCCCTGCGCCCGCGCGGTTGAGGGCGATGTACCGGATGACCCGCTGTTTCATGGCGGCGAGGCGCAGCCCGATCCGCATGACAACGCGGCGATTGCGCCGAAGTCACGGGTAGTCGCGGAGGATTTTGACTGGCAGGACGACGTCGCACCGGGTATTCCCTGGGGTAACACGGTGATTTACGAAGCCCACGTGCGCGGCCTGACGCAGCAGCATCCGGAAATTCCGGAAACGCTGCGCGGGACTTACGCGGCGCTCGGTCATCCTGTTATGGTGAATTACCTGCGCAGTCTGGGGATTACCACCCTTGAGCTGCTGCCGGTGGCGCACTTCGCCAGCGAGCCGCGACTGCTGCAGCTCGGCCTCAGCAACTACTGGGGCTATAACCCCTTTGCGCTCTGGGCGGTGGATCCCCGTTACGCCTCCGGTCAGCCGGGCGTGACGCCGTTGCAGGAGTTTCAGCAGGCGGTCAAAAACCTGCACGCCGCGGGTATCGAAGTGCTGCTGGATGTGGTGTTCAACCACACCGCTGAACTGGATGAGATTGGCCCGACGCTCTCTATGCGCGGCATCGACAACGCCAGCTACTACTGGCTCGATGAGCAGGGCGATTATCAGAACTGGACCGGCTGCGGCAACACGCTGAATATTCATCATCCGCAGGTGATGACGTGGGCTTTAGAGGCGCTGCGCTACTGGGTGCGGGTCTGCCACGTCGACGGCTTCCGCTTTGACCTCGCGCCGGTGCTGGGCCGCACACCGGATTACCAGCGTGATGCGCCATTTTTTGAGGCGATACGCGCCTGTCCGCTGCTCTCTCAGGTCAAGCTGATTGCTGAACCCTGGGATATCGGCCCTGACGGCTATCAGGTTGGTCGTTTTCCGCCGCCGTTTGCCGAATGGAACGATCAGTTTCGCGACACCGCGCGACGTTACTGGCTGCAAGGCGACATAAGCAACGGCGAGTTCGTCCGTCGCTTTGCCGCCTCCAGCGATCTCTACCAGCATGATGACCGGTCGCCACACGCCACGGTTAACCTGATCACCGCCCACGACGGCTTTACGCTGTGGGATGTGGTGAGCTTCGAACGTAAACACAACGAAGCGAACGGGGAAGATAACCGTGATGGTCACGGCGATAACTACAGCCACAACCACGGCAAAGAGGGGCTGAACGTCAGCTTCGACGTGATTGAACGTCGCCGTCGCAGCGTGCGGGCACTGCTGACGACGCTGCTGCTGTCACAGGGCACGCCGATGCTGCTGGCAGGCGATGAGCGCGGCCACACCCAGCGCGGCAATAACAACGCCTACTGTCAGGACAACGCCCTGAGCTGGCTTGACTGGCAGGCGGATGAGAAGGGATTAGTCGGATTCACCGCTGCACTGATCGAGCTGCGCCAGCGCATTCCGGCGCTGACCGCAGATCGCTGGTGGCAGGACGGTGACGGCAATGTGCAGTGGCTCAATGCCGGTGGCCAGCCACTGCAACACGATGAATGGGCACAGGGGATGCACAGATTGCAGATCCTGCTGTCCGGCCGCTGGTTAATAACAATAAACGCCACGGATACGGTGAATGACATCGTGTTACCAGACGGAGAATGGCGCGCCCTTCCTCCTTTCGCCGGGGACGACAACCCCATCCTGCTAACTGTCTGGCATGGTCCCGCACACGGTGTGTGCGTGTTCCAAAAGCAATCATAAGGAGTCAGACATGGTTAAGTTAGATAGAACAGATCACCTGATGCTGGCCCGCCAGCTCCCTACACAGACGGTTGCTCTGATCCTCGCCGGCGGACGCGGCACGCGCCTGGTCGATTTAACGGCCAAACGTGCCAAACCGGCGGTGCATTTCGGCGGCAAGTTCCGCATTATCGACTTTGCCCTCTCCAACTGCGTCAACTCCGGTATCCGACGGATTGGCGTGATTACTCAGTATCAGTCTCATACCCTGACTCAGCACATCCAGCGTGGCTGGTCGATCTTCAATGAAGAGATGAATGAGTTTGTCGATTTGCTGCCAGCGCAGCAGCGATTTTCGACCGAACAGTGGTATCGCGGGACGGCCGATGCCGTGACGCAAAACCTTGATGTGATTCGCCGCTATCAGGCGCAGTACATCGTGATCCTCGCCGGGGACCACATTTATAAGATGGATTACTCACGCATGCTGCTGGATCACGTGGTCAACGAGGCGAAATGTACCATCGCCTGTTTACCGGTGCCGGTGCATGAAGCCACGGCGTTTGGCGTGATGGCGGTGGACGAAGAGAACATGGTGATCGATTTCGTGGAGAAACCCGCGAAACCGCCCACCATGCCGGGTGATGACACCCAGGCGCTCGCCAGCATGGGGATCTACGTTTTCAATGCAGACTATCTCTATGAACTGCTGGAAGAGGATCTGCAGACGCCAGGCTCTAACCACGACTTCGGCAAAGATATCCTGCCGAAAATCGTGGCAAGCGGCGAAGGCTATGCGCACTCCTTCGCGCTCTCCTGCGTACAGAACGATGACAATGCGCCGCCTTACTGGCGCGACGTCGGGACGCTGGAAGCCTACTGGCGCGCCAATCTCGACCTGGCATCGGTGATGCCTGAACTCGATATGTATGACGTCACCTGGCCGATTCGTACCCACATGGAGCCGCTGCCGCCTGCCAAATTTGTTCAGGATCGTTCCGGCAGTCACGGGATGACCATGAACTCGCTGGTCTCGGGGGGCTGCATCATCTCCGGTTCAGTGGTGGTTAATTCGGTGCTGTTCCCGCGGGTACGCGTTAACTCTTTTTGCAATATAGATTCAACTGTACTGCTGCCTGATGTGGTAGTGGGCCGATCGTGTCGTCTGCGTCGCTGCGTCATTGATCGTGCCTGCGAGTTACCGGAAGGCATGGTCATTGGCGAAAACCCGGATGAAGACAGTCGCCGGTTTCACCGTTCGGATGAAGGCATCGTACTGGTAACCCGCGCCATGCTGGCCAGGCTGGCCAAAGCGGGGCTGTAAGCGATAAGCGAAACTTACGCAATCGGCACGCGGAGCGTGTCGGATAACTTAATGAGGTCGAGGATGCAGGTTTTACATGTCTGTTCGGAACTTTTCCCGCTGCTAAAAACGGGCGGACTGGCTGATGTAGTCGGGGCATTACCTCAGGCACAAATTGCGGGCGGCACGGATACGCGGGTACTACTGCCCGCTTTTCCCGCATTGCGCAAAGGCATACCTGATCTCCAGGTCGTGACAGAGCGAGAAACATTTGCCGGTCATGTACGTCTGCTATTTGGTGAATTTAACGGTGTGGGCATCTACTTGATTGATGCTCCCGGCCTCTACGATCGTCCCGGTAGTCCCTACCATGACGAATCGCAGTTTGCGTATGTCGACAACTATCTGCGCTTTGCGCTGCTGGGCTGGGTTGGCTGTGAACTGGCGTGCGGCATGGACGCGATGTGGCGTCCCGATATTGTGCATGCCCATGACTGGCACGCAGGCCTGACCTGCGCCTATCTGGAAGCGCGTGGTCGTCCGGCTAAATCGGTCTTCACCGTGCACAACCTGGCGTATCAGGGGCTGTTCATGGCGCACCACATGGAAGAGATTGGCCTGCCATGGTCGTTCTTTAACATGCACGGGCTGGAGTTTTTCGGTCAGATCTCCTTCCTGAAAGCGGGACTTTTTTACGCCGACCATATCACGGCGGTCAGCCCGACTTACGCCCATGAAATTACTTCTGCCGAATATGCTTACGGCATGGAAACCCTGCTGGCACAGCGGATGCGTGAAGGCCGTCTCAGCGGCATTCTCAACGGCGTTGATCCCTCTATCTGGGATCCGGCGCACGATCTGCTGCTCAGCGCGCGTTATAACCGCGACACGCTGGAAGCGAAAGCGGAGAACAAACGTCAGCTGCAGGTGGCGATGGGTCTGAAGGTAGATGATAAAGCGCCGGTGTTCTGCGTGATCAGCCGTCTGACCAAACAGAAAGGGCTGGACCTGGTGCTGGAGGCGCTGCCCGGCTTGCTGGCGCAGGGCGGTCAACTGGTGCTGCTGGGCCAGGGCGATGCTGAACTGCAGCAGGGCTTCCTGGCGGCGGCAGCAGAGCATCCAGGCAGCGTCGGCGTGCAGATCGGCTACCACGAAGCGTTCTCACACCGCATTGTCGGCGGCGCAGACGTGATTGTGGTGCCGAGTCGCTTTGAGCCCTGCGGTCTGACACAACTTTATGGCCTCAAGTATGGTACGTTGCCGTTAGTGCGCCGCACCGGCGGGCTGGCCGATACCGTGAATGACAGCTCACTGGAGAATCTGGCCGACGGCATCGCCAGTGGATTCAGTTTTGAAGATGCCAACGCCTGGTCACTGCTTCGGGCCATCCGGCGCGCGTTTGTGTTGTGGTCCCGTCCTTCGCTCTGGCGCTATGTTCAGCGCCAGGCAATGGCGATGGACTTTAGCTGGCAGGTGGCAGCACAAGCCTACCGTGATCTCTACCAACGTTTGATGTAACGGATTGGGAAAACTGGATATGAATGCACCTTTCACTTACGCCTCACCAACGTTGACGGTTGATGCCTTAAAGCATTCGATTGCCTATAAATTGATGTTTACCATCGGCAAAGATCCCTCTATCGCCAATAAGCATGAGTGGCTTAACGCCTCGCTGCTGGCGGTGCGCGACCGGATGGTGGAGCGCTGGCTGCGTTCCAGCCGTGCTCAGCTTTCTCAGGATGTCCGGCAGGTCTATTACCTGTCGATGGAGTTCCTGATGGGCCGCACGCTGGGCAATGCGCTGCTGGCGATGGGGATTTATGACGATCTCAACCAGGCGCTGGATGAGATGGGACTGGATCTGGCCGAGCTGATGGAAGAAGAAAACGATCCGGGGCTGGGCAACGGTGGTCTGGGTCGCCTGGCGGCCTGTTTCCTCGACTCGCTGGCGACGCTGGGCATGCCGGGCCGTGGCTATGGCATCCGGTATGATTACGGCATGTTCAAACAGAACATTGTGGAAGGTGAGCAGAAAGAGTCGCCGGATTACTGGCTTGAATATGGTAATCCGTGGGAATTCCAGCGTTTCAATACCCGTTACAAAGTGCGCTTTGGTGGCCGCGTCCAGCACGAAGGCGCGAAAGTGCGCTGGCTGGAGACCGAAGAGATCCTGGCGATGGCCTATGACCAGATCATTCCGGGCTTTGACACCGACGCTACCAATACCTTACGGCTGTGGGGCGCGCAGGCCAGCAACGAAATCAACCTCGGCAAGTTCAACCAGGGCGACTACTTTGCGGCGGTGGAAGATAAAAACCACTCCGAGAACGTGTCGCGCGTGCTCTATCCGGATGACTCGACCTACTCAGGCCGCGAGCTGCGCCTGCGTCAGGAATATTTCCTGGTCTCCGCGACGGTGCAGGACATTCTGAATCGTCACTGGCGGATGCATCAGACCTGGGACAACCTGGCGGATAAAATCGCTATTCACCTGAATGATACCCATCCGGTGCTGGCGATCCCCGAACTGATGCGTCTGCTGATCGACGATCATAAATTCAGCTGGGACAACGCTTTTGACGTCTGCTGTCAGGTCTTCTCCTACACCAACCATACGCTGATGACCGAAGCGCTGGAAACCTGGCCGGTTGATATGATCGGCAAGATCCTGCCGCGTCACCTCAGCATTATTTTTGAAATTAACGACTTCTTCCTTAAGACCATTCAGGATCACTATCCCGATGACCTGGATCTGCTGTCGCGCATTTCGATCATCGACGAAAACGATGGCCGCCGGATACGCATGGGCTGGCTGGCGGTGGTGGTCAGCCACAAAGTAAACGGTGTTTCGGAGCTGCACTCCAACCTGATGGTACAGTCGCTGTTTGCCGATTTCTCCCGCCTGTTCCCTGGTCGCTTCTGTAACAAAACCAATGGCGTCACTCCGCGCCGCTGGCTGGCGCTGGCGAACCCGGCGCTGTCAGAGGTGCTGGATGAGGAGATTGGCCGCAACTGGCGCACCGATCTCAGCCAGCTGGGCGAGTTGAAGGCGCAGATCGACTATCCGGCGTTTATTGAAAAAGTGGCGGTCGCCAAGTATCAGAACAAGCGTCGGCTGGCCGACTGGGTGGCGAAGAATCTGGACGTGGTGCTCGACCCGAACGCGCTGTTTGATGTGCAGATCAAGCGCATTCACGAGTACAAACGCCAGTTGCTCAACGTGCTGCATGTGATCACCCGATACAACCGTATCAAGGCCGATCCGCAGGCGGATTGGGTGCCACGCGTCAATATTTTTGCCGGTAAAGCGGCGTCGGCCTATTACGTTGCCAAGCACATCATTCATCTGATCAACGATGTCGCCAATGTGATCAACAACGATCCGCAGGTGAAGAACAAACTGAAGGTGGTCTTCATCCCGAACTACAGCGTGAGCCTGGCGCAGATCATTATTCCGGCGGCCGATCTCTCTGAGCAGATCTCTACCGCAGGGACAGAGGCGTCCGGCACCAGTAATATGAAGTTTGCGCTGAATGGCGCGCTGACCATCGGTACGCTGGATGGGGCCAACGTTGAAATGCTGGATCACGTCGGTGAAGAGAACATCTTCATTTTCGGTAATACCACGCCGCAGGTCGAAGCCCTGCGTAAAGGGGGCTATAACCCGCGTGACTATTATGAAAAGGATGAAGAGCTGCATCAGGTGCTGACTCAGATTGCTTCCGGTCTGTTCAGTCCGCAGGATCCGGGCCGCTACCGCAATCTGTTCGATTCACTGGTCAACTTCGGCGATCACTACCAGTTGCTGGCGGATTATCGCAGCTATGTGGATACCCAGGATAAAGTGGATGCGCTCTACCGTAAACCGGATGAGTGGCAACGCCGCGCGGCTAAAAACATCGCCGGAATGGGCTACTTCTCGTCGGACCGTACGATTCAGGAGTACGCTGATGAGATCTGGAATATCTCGCCAGTAAGGTTGTAAGGCGCGTGCAGTAAGGTTTCTGACTTTCTTTGCGGCCGAGGGATCGGCCGCACTCTCCTTTGCTCTCTTTGCTCACCGTCTATCCCGCTCCTTTTTCAGAAGGTTCAGCCTCTTATCGCCTCTGCCTCCGTAAGTGCCTCTTGTGCGAGCCAGATCATTACACCCTGGCTGAGAATCGCTACTATGCGGGAAAGCAAAATGACCCTACAGGCAACAGCAGCAATGAGTGACAACATCAACCAGGAAATTACCTTCCGTAAACTCAGCGTCTTCATGATGTTTATGAGCAAGGGCAATATCGCCCGTACGGCGGAAGCGCTGGCGCTGAGCAGCGTCAGCGTGCATCGCGCACTGCATACGCTGGAAGAGGGCATCGACTGCCCGCTGTTTATCCACAAGGGCCGCAACCTGGTGCCGCTGCCTGCCGCCTGGACGCTGCTGGACTACTGTCGCGATGTGACCACCCTGATGGGCAAAGGCATTGAAGAGGCGCGCAAAGTCGCAGGCATCGGCGGAGGGCGTCTGCGACTTGGCACGCTCTACTCCCTGACGCTGGAGACCATTCCCCGGCTGATCATGGGCATGAAGCTGCGTCGGCCCACGCTGGAGCTCGATCTGACCATGGGTTCCAATCAAATGCTGCTGAATATGCTGGAAGATGACGCGCTGGATGCGATTCTGATCGCCACCGATGACGGCGAACTCAGCGACGCGCATTTTGATGTGATTCCGCTGTTTGAAGACAGGATCTTTCTGGCCACACCGGCCGGGGAGACGCGGGACGGAGCCGGTCCGGTGGATCTGCGTGATTATGCCGACCGTGATTTTGTCTCGCTGGCTGAAGGGTTTGCCACCTATGCCGGTTCGCAGGAGGCGTTCCAGATAGCCGGATTTGAACCGCGCATGGTCACCCAGGTGAATGACATCTTCTCGATGATAAGCCTGGTGCAGGCGGGCGTCGGCCTGGCACTGATCCCGGGACGGATGAAGAAGGTGTATGAAAACAACATTCAGCTGCTGACGCTCGCTGAGCCTTACCAGATGCGTCAGCAGATCTCGATTGTCTACTCACATCGCCGCGAACGGGATAATGACCTGCTGGCACTGGCGGCAGAAGGGCGGATGTACGCCCGCAGCCTTACTGACTCAGCCGTTTAACCAGATGGAGTGCAACCTCAACGCTGTTGCGCTCCAGACAAATCGCGTCGCCCTGCCAGCCCGCCTGAAGCGTCAGGCCGGTCAGCACATTGCCAGGCGGCATCTCAATCGCCAGTCGGGCATCGCGCTGATTGGCTGAAACCATCGCATCATTCCACTGCACCGTACGCGCCATATTAAAGGCAAGATCGTCGGCAATCTTCTCCGGCTCCCAAATCACGCGTCCGGTTGAACCGCTGAGGTAAGCGCAATGGGGACGGGAAAGGCTGACGGACCCGAATGCGCGCGCCAGTTCTGCGGCGGGCTTATCCAGCAGCGCGCAGTGCGACGGCACGCTCACCGCGAGTTTAATCGCTTTGCTGGCACCGGCATCCAGCGCTTTCTGCGCGACTACCGCCATATCCTCGTCGCGGCCAGCAATCACAATCTGCGTTTCCGCATTCAGGTTGGCGATATAGGTGTTGCTGCCGGGCAGCAGTTTCTCCAGACGACTCAGCGTCAGGCCGGTGATGGCGGTCAGGCCATATCCCTCCGGATAAGCCTGCTCCATCAGATCGCCGCGCAGCGCCACCAGCCGCAGAGCATCACTGAAATCCAGCGCGCCGGAAATCACCGCAGCAGGAAACGCGCCAATCGACAGACCGCTGACGATATCGGGTTTCACCCCACGGCGAATCAGCTCGCGCGCCCAGGCGACACCGCAAATCAGCAGACTGAGCTGCACGGCGCGCGTGTGGCGCAGTGCATCGGCACTGTCGAGCTGGTCAGTCTCGTCGCCCAGAACTGCACGCACGCTGTTTAACAGGGCGTCGCCGTCGGGAAGGTGCTGTAACATCCCGGCACGCTGAGTGCCCTGGCCGGGAAAGGTAAAGAGTATTTTCATTGTAGCTCCCTGCTCCAGGGTGAAGCGGTCAGTATCGGCCCGGTAACGGTTTTAACCAGCGCGCGGCCTTCACGCAGCCATTCGCTGAGGGCAAACGCGCCGGACGGCGTTTCTATCTGCGTATCGACCCGACAGGCCAGCGTGTCGGTTTGCGCCTGCCAGCGTTGCAGCGCATCGCGCGCCAGCGGCTCTGGCGCGCGAATAACTAAATCAAGATCGCTGGCGGCATGCAGCGTGGGTTGCTGAGTTGCCAGTGCGTAACCGGTACTGCCGGTAATGCCCCAGCGCCACGGCCAGTCGTGCTCACTGAGGGCAATCGCCGCGCCGACCGGCGCATAAGCGGTGAACGGCGAGGCAAGCAACTGCGCACGCGCCGCCAGCATCTCCGGTGTGACAACGCGAACGATGTCCGCTGCATTGACCCATCCGGCGGCGCGCTGTTCGCGGCGCTCGCCGCGCACACCCACCGGTATCAGCCCGGTTTCGCTTCTGTCGCGCCGCACCACGACCGGAAGGCCGGGATGCCAGAACTGACTGACCCAGCTCTCACTGATGGCGGCTAAGGCGTTGCCGTCTCGCAGCCAGAGCAGATCGTGGGGGCGCGGTACAGAGCTCATATTACATTCCTGATGTCAGCGTAATGAACAGCGGTAATGACAAAATACAGAGAATAGAGCTGAGCAGCAGCACAGCCTCTGCATCCGGCGACTGCACGCCAAAGCGGTTGCCAAACACCACCCCGAAGAAACCGGCGGAGAGCGCAATCATCAGAATGGCGGTAATTGCCACCGGACCGCTGAGACCCAATGCAAGTACCAGACCCCAGGCGATAAAGGGCTGAATCAGCAGTTTAGTTACCGTGCCGACGCCCACCACCGCGTTGAGTTTCAGTTTGCGTGCCGACAGGATGACACCGGTCAGGAAGAGTGCAGCGGCGGTAGCAGCCAGACCCAGCGGTTTGATGGCAGCCAGCACCAGATCAGGCATTTTAACGCCCAGCGCTGATAACACCACGCCAATCAACGGTCCCAGTACGATCGGTTTTTTCACTGAACGCCACATCAGAATCGGCAGCATGGTCAGGGTTGAACCGTGTTCGGTGCCGTCGGCAAACGCTTTTTCACGTTCCAGAATCAGCAGGCAAAGCGGTGTAAGCAGCACTGAACCACAGGCGATGGAGACCGCTACCGAGAGCGAGGTGGCGCCATTTTCACCCAGTACGCTGGCCAGAATGGGCAGGCCCAGCGCGGCGTAATTTGGCAGCGCCACAGTCAGTGTCAGCACAGCCGCATCCTGCGGTGACTTTTTGAAAACTTTTGTAGCCGCGAAATAGACAGCTCCATAGGTAATCCACATTGCGCCGGTAATAATCACAATCAGCGGCCATTGCGCCACGATGCCCGGCCAGGGCGTTTGTACCGTGGCACTGAACAGCGCGGCGGGCAGCGCAAAATCCATGACGAAAATATTCAGCAGAGAGACGTCTTTGTTGTTGACCATTCCGGCCTTACCGGCCCAGAAACCCAGAAGCATGATGACAAAAATCGGAGCAAGGGCATGAACAATTATATAAATCATAAATCACCTGTATTTAAGAAAGAATTTTCTGTTAACAGCGATGTTTATAATTCTGAACACGGCCACTGCCCCGGGGCGCACTTAGCAATGCGCCCCGTCAGACCGATTTCGGCAGGTTTATTTTTTTATTTAATTACCAGGTTGCGCGCATCCGCTCGCGAACCAGGGAGGAGCTGTGGCGATTGGATGCGCCCAGCCGGTTTTTCAGGCTCGGATCCTGACGCGCATCGCTAATGGCTTTCTGCAAGGCGATCTCGACCATCGCCACATCGGCGTCAGAAGGCGCATCGGGATTGGCCACGTTCAGCAGATCGGAGAGCAGACCCAGCGTGGCGAAGTTATTCACGTCATAGGCCATCGGCGGAATGGTCGCCGCCAGTTTCTCCAGCGCCTCCACCGAACGCAGCGTGATACGCGCGGCGGACTCTTTACCCATCGCGTGCACCAGCACACCCTGATCGTTGAGCGCAATCAGGCGGTTGGCCTGATAACCGTGCGCCAGGAAGGCACCAGACATCGCTTTGCCAACAATCAGCCCAATCACCGGATGACCCGCAAGGCGTGCTTTGGCATAAGCGCCTGCAGCCCCGGCCAGCGCCTGATGAATACCGAACGCCTCTTCGCGGCGGCCATAGGCCTGACTCGGTACGTCGATCACCGCCACAATCGGGCGTTTTACGTCGCTGTTCTTGTCCTCTTCCAGCGTTTCATTCACCACTTTCGCCAGCGTCCAGCCTTCCAGCAGGCCGACTTCGCCCTGCGCGGCACGCGGATAGTGGTTTTGTGCATCGGGCACCACGGCGATAAAGCGCACGCTTTCGCCATTGAGCTGGCCGTCCGCCACCTGGACAGAGGCGCACAGGCCGCTGAGGCGCTGCGCATCAGGTGCAAGTTTTTCCAGCCAGGTTGCACCGCGGCTGTTTGTCTGGGTCATTATTTATCCTCCCGGGCGAAAAGCTGTTTAATCTGCGCCGTGTCCGCCTGCTGACGGGTGTCGAACTGCGTCAGACGTGGCAGGAAATCGGCATATTTATCGCTGCGGTGCTGCGCCGGAACGCCTTTGGCGATGCAGTCATTCATCGCACTTTTAACCGCATTGACGCCATCACCGACCAGCGCATCGACCAGGCCGCTGGCGTAGCGGATTTCACCGCCGGTCATGCTCCAGATAAATGGGCGATCGCGCGAGTCATACTCTTCAATGCCCGCTTCCTGCTCAATCACCTGCGGACCGTTCAGCCCCAGGCGCGCTTCACGCGTCACAATCAGGTAGCTGCACAGCGCAGCGGCGATGGACATCCCGCCAAAGCAGCCGACGGTACCGGCAATAATGCCGATAACCGGGGTATAGCGACGCAGGTCGACAATTGCGGCATGAATATCGGCAATCGCCGCCAGCCCCAGATTTGCTTCCTGTAAACGCACGCCGCCGGTTTCCAGGCAGAGCACCGCCTGAGTGGGTATTCCATTGCGGTTGTCTTCGGCTGCCAGTTCCAGCGCCGCCGCCATTTTGGCACCGGAGACTTCGCCCATGCTGCCACCCTGGAAGGTGCCTTCAATGGCGATAACGACCGCAGGCTGACCGTTCAGCGTGCCGCGTGCCACCACCATGCCGTCATCTGACTGCGGCACCACACCCTGCGGGGCCAGCCACGGCGACATGATGCCTTCGAAAGGATCCAGCAGTTCGCGATAGCTGCCGTCGTCCAGCAGTGCACGGGCGCGCTCACGGGCGCGTAATTCAATAAAACTGGCATCGTTACGCATGGCTCACCTCCTCAAAAACCTGTTCAATACGGATACGCGCCACGCCGGGTGTCGCGCCGAAATCGTGAATAATCAGCTTTCCGGCAGGCAGACCGTTGGTTAAATTCAGGCGGTCAAACAGCGCCTTCCAGCGGGCGTCGCTGTTATCCAGTGAGGTGGTGATATCAATGCTAAGCGTTTGTCCTTCAGTTGCGGTGTACAGCACTTCCATATCACCGGAACCAACGACCCCTGCCAGAGCTTTACCGCTGAGTGAGCGGTTAGCAGGTAAAGATAATGTGATGTGTTCCATAATGGCCTCTAGAAATAAGAATGTTCAGGTGAACAGACCCGATCAATGAACAGCGTCGCGGCCAGCAAATCGGCGGCCCCGCCAGGCGAAGCGTTGAGCGACAGCATGCGCTGATCGAGCTGCGCCAGCGCCTTCTGGCCGCCTGCTGTGCGACAGCCGCCAGACAGCAGCACGGCGCGTGCTCCTTGCTGCATCGCTTTCAGTCCGGTCATACCGGCCCGTGACAGCACGCAGGTATCGCTGAGCGAGGTCATGATCGCCATCAGCGCATCAAGACGGGCTTCACTTTCACTGGCACCCGTTGCACGACTTGTCAGCAGCTGCGGCAGCGCCAGCTTCATCACGTGAGGAAACGCCTGCTGCGCCTCTTCGCGTGCGCCGGGCACCTGATAGCGATGCGTCGCTTTTAACCCTTTGCTGAACAGTTTTGGCGCGGCGCGGTCGGGCAGGCTGGCCAGCGCGGCTGCGGTGCGGGTCAGCTGGTCGGCACTGGCCGCGCCACCGTGCATGGCTGCAGCACTGACCAGCAGTCCCAGCGCCCAGATCGCACCCCGATGGGTGTTGACGCCGCCGGTTGCCGCCATCATCTGCTGTTCACCGTCACGGCCCAGCCGACCCACCGTTTCACGCAGGGCAATATCAGCAGGGCGCAGCCAGCTGTGACGGGCCAGCGCCAGAAAGGTCGGCACAAGGCTGTGAGCGGAACGCTCCATCAGCGCCAGCGTCAGATCCTGATGCGCGCCGTTCCCCCGACTGTCTACCAGACCCGGCTTGGGGCTTAGCCGCGCTTCATCGGTCAGACAATCGCGCGCAATCGTCGCCAGCTGGCTGGCCTGCGCCTCGGTTTGAGTCTGCGACAGAAGTTTCATTACCAGCTCCGGAATTTTGCCGGTGGGTTATAAAGACCACCCGACCATTCCACCAGGTCAGAGACGCTGCTGGCGGCGAGCAGTGAGCGGGTCGCATCTGAACGACGAATGCCCATATCTTCCGGATAGACCACTTTGCCGCTTTTACGCAGGGCCGCCACGCGCGCCGCATCGACGCCAAGGCCGATATCGGTGATACCGGCTACCGCAGCGACCATCGCACGGCGCTCTTCAAGGCTTTCCGCGCGATAAAGATAGGCAATACCCTCTTCGGTCAGCACATGGGTGACGTCATCGCCATAAATCATCACCGGTGC
This sequence comes from Pantoea sp. ABR1s, assembly GCF_057812235.1. Classification (NCBI taxonomy): domain Bacteria; kingdom Pseudomonadati; phylum Pseudomonadota; class Gammaproteobacteria; order Enterobacterales; family Erwiniaceae; genus Pantoea; species Pantoea sp. ABR1s. Next base: position 372,434 of record NZ_CM173823.1, read on the forward strand.
CAGCGGCATACCGGTCGATTTCGCCACTTCAACGGCATCTAGCGTTTCAACAAAGGTCGGTTTGGCACCGGCCTGGAAGGTTTCCACCATCTGAACCACCAGTTTTTTACCGCGCTGCATCGGATCCGGTTCGGTGATCATATTGAGCCATGCAGGCGTGGCATGGCGTCGGCCGTGCGGATCGTGGCCCATGTTAGGCGCACCGCCGAACCCGGAAAGGCGACCGCGGGTCACGGTTGAGGAGTTTGCCAGGCCATCGACCTGCAGGGTGGCACCGATAAACATATCCACCGCATACTGACCTGCCAGCTGACAGAAGGCGCGGTTAGAGCGCATAGAGCCGTCGCTGCCGGTGAAGAAGATATCGGGACGGGCGCGAATGTACTCTTCCATGCCCAGTTCGCCACCGAAGCAATGCACGCTTTCAACCCAGCCGCTCTCAATCGCCGGGATCAGCGTCGGATGCGGGTTAAGGGTCCAGTGCTTACAGATTTTGCCTTTCAGGCCGAGTTGTTCGCCGTAGGTAGGCAGCAGCAGTTCGATCGCGGCGGTGTTAAAACCGATACCGTGGTTAAGTGACTGCACCTGATGTTCGGCGTAAATGCCTTTAATCGCCATCATCGCCATCAGGATATGTTCCTGCTTAATCAGGCGCGGATCGCGGGTAAACAGCGGTTCGATAAAGAAAGGTTTATCGGCTACGACGATGTAATCGATCCAGGAGCCAGGAATATCGACGCGGGGCAGGTCGGTCTCGTCATCGACCAGCTCATTTACCTGGGCAATCACGATACCGTCACGGAACGCGGCGGCTTCCACCAGGGCAGGCGTATCTTCAGTACTCGGGCCGGTGTAAAGGTTGCCTTTGCGGTCAGCTTTATAACCGGCAATCAGCGCGACGTTTGGACTCAGATCGACATAAAGGCGGGAATAGAGTTCGATATAGGTGTGGATTGCGCCTATTTCCAGCTGACCATCTTCTAACAACTGAGAAATACGCAGACTTTGCGGACCGGAAAAAGAGAAGTCGAGTTTACGCGCAATGCCTTTTTCGAAAATATCCAGATGCTCACTGCGACCCACGCTCGGCATAATCATATGCAGGTCGTGTACTATCGCCGGATTAACCTCAGCCAGGGTACGTGATAAAAAATCGGCCTGCTTCTGGTTATTCCCTTCCAGTACCACCCGGTCGCCCGGTGCAATCAGTTTTTCAAATGCTTCTACAGCTCTTTCAGTAGGAATGACTTTGCCATCAACAGGGAAGGATGCCAGACGACGCGCTTTTTCACTGCGGCGCGTGTTCCATTCCCGGGCAGGCGTTTGGCCTGTGTTCATTTCAACCTCCTGATTAAAATAACGGTTGTTTCGTTTTTACTGAGGAAAGTTTGTGCTTTCTGATGACGTCGTTCAATTAAGCAAAAAGCCTGAACGTTATATTTACAGTAACAATAGGATGTGAACGTTTTGATATGCGAAGCAGAAAGAGTTGAGTTTAGGCGCTGACCAAAAATGTGATCGCATAAACGGATTTCTGTATAAAAAATGGTTTGAGCCTGGCATTTTTAATAAAAAGTTCGTCGTACAAAAATAAACTCTGCTGCACGCTGAAAAGCGCAACCTGTTGGATCAGCACCCGGATTCACCGACCCGCTATCGCAGACATAAAAAAAGCAGGCCGAAGCCTGCTTTCTGATTCTTTAGTTAGTTACTGTCCGTTTATGATGCCAGCGACAGGGCGGGTTTAGCTTTCGCTGCCAGCCACTCGGTGACTCGCGCCTGCTGCTCTTTGGTCAGCCACATGCCCTGTTTGGTACGACGCCAGATAGCATCATCCAGCTCACGAACCCACTCATGCTGCACCAGGTAGCGTAATTCTGCTTCGTAAAACTCGTGACCGAAGTTCTCGCCCAGATCGTCCAGGCTTTTCGCGCCAGCCAGCAGGGTTTCAGTGCTGCTGCCGTAGGTGCGCGAGAAGTGGCGCGCCATATTTTCACTGATAAACGGATAGCGACGACGCAGGCTGGCCGCATAATCTTCACGGGTGCCGGAGATATTTCCGCCTGGCAACACGCAGTTCTTCGTCCATGCCGGGCCCGCGTTCGGGTAGTACTTCGCCAGTTTCTCCAGCGCATGTTCTGCCAGCTTACGGTAGGTGGTCAGCTTGCCGCCAAACACCGACAGCAGCGGAGCCTGACCATTATCGTCGCGCACATCCAGGGTGTAATCACGGGTTATCGCCTGTGGCGAATCGGATTCGTCATCACACAGCGGACGGACACCGGAATAGGACCAGACGATATCGTCAGCGGTCAGCTGCTTTTTAAAGTGTCCGTTGAACACTTTCAGCAGATAGTCGGTCTCGCTGTCATCAATATTGACGTTTTTCGGATCGCCTTTGTACTCGACGTCGGTGGTACCGATGATAGAGAACTCATCCATCCACGGGATGACAAACACGATGCGGTTATCTTCGTTCTGCAGAATGTAAGCCTGCTTTTCGGTATGGACGCGTGGCACCACGATGTGGCTGCCCTTGATCAGGCGAATACCGTAAGGTGATTTCAGCTTCAGGCTGTCGTCGAACAGCTGTTTGACCCACGGGCCGGCAGCATTGACCAGGCCTTTCGCCTGCCAGGTAAAGGTTTTACCGCTGTCGACATCTTCCGCTTCGACCTTCCACAGGCCGCCTTCACGCCAGGCACGGGTCACGCGGGTGCGGGTACGGACTTCGCCGCCACGCTTCACGACTTCCTGTGCGTTCAGTACCACCATGCGGGCATCATCGACCCAGCAGTCAGAATATTCGAATCCGCGCGTAATTTCCGGCTTCAGGGCCGAATCCGTGCCAAATCGCAAACTTTTACTGCCTGGTAGACTGGTACGCTTGCCAAGATGGTCATACATAAACAGGCCGGTGCGAATCATCCACGCCGGACGCAGATGCGGACGGTGCGGCAGACGGAAGCGCATCGGGAACGCCAGATGCGGAGCCATTTTCAGCAGCACTTCACGCTCGGCCAGTGCTTCACTGACCAGACGGAATTCGTAATGTTCAAGGTAGCGCAAGCCGCCGTGAATCAGTTTTGAACTGGCAGAGGAGGTCGCGCAAGCCAGATCCCGCGCCTCCAGCATTAACACCGACAGTCCGCGTCCTGCAGCATCTGCTGCAATGCCGGCACCGTTGATGCCGCCGCCGATCACGATCAGGTCTTTGGTTTCCACGTCATCTCCTCCGATGTTCGGAATAGTTCACTAATGTTCGTTTTCGAGCATAATCATAATCGCAAACCAACATTGACGCCAGCTTTTAACCAGGTAAAAACATTTTTGCGTGATATAGCTAACATTCTGCCCACCAAAAAAACCGATAGCCGTAACGATTGTCAGGTTATCGGCGTCGATTCTCGGGTTACACTACGCGCTATTGTGACGCTGTTATGAGAGATCCCATGGAAATGTTCGAATGTATTGATGTGCAGCAGGCGCAGGCGCGTCTGGCGCAGGGTGCGCTGCTGGTAGATATCCGCGATCCGCAAAGTTATGCCCTGGGTCATGCGGCCGGTGCGTTGCATCTGACCAACAGCAACCTCAGCGATTTTGTCAGCGGCGCCGATCACAGCCTGCCGGTGCTGGTGATGTGCTATCACGGCAACAGCAGCAAAAGCGCGGCACAATATCTGCTGGGACAGGGCTTCAGCGCGGCGTACAGCATTGATGGCGGCTTTGATGCCTGGCGTGCTGCCTTTCCTCAGCAGGTTGCCCTCGGCAGCGAATAGATTGCCGCTCGTCACATGGAGAGTTACTGATGCGCATTACTCAATTTAATCAGCCCCGCATGGCGCAGGCCTTTGTTGACTACATGGCGACGCGGGGCATCACGCTGCGTATTGAGCATGAAAATCACTACGTCATCATGCTGGATGATGAGAGCAAGATTTCACTGGTCGAAAACGAACTTCAGCAGTTTTTGCACGACCCTAACCATCCGCGTTATCAGGCCGCCAGCTGGCATAGCGGAAAAACTGACAGTGGCCTGCGCTATGAGCGCAGCAATATCTGGGCGAATATCCGTGAGCGTGCCGGTCCGCTGACCATGACGCTGATGGTGCTCTGTATCGCAGTATTTATTCTGATGCAGGTCATGGGCGATCGTACCGTGATGGCCTGGCTCTCCTGGCCGGATGCCGATCAGCATCTTCAGGTCTGGCGCTGGTTCAGCCATGCGCTGCTGCACTTTTCACTGCTGCACATTCTGTTTAATCTGATGTGGTGGTGGTATCTGGGCGGCGCGGTTGAGAAGCGACTTGGCAGCGGCAAACTCTTTGTCATCCTGCTGATTTCGGCTCTGCTCAGCGGCTGGCTGCAGGCGAAGTTCAGCGGCATCTGGTTTGGTGGCCTGTCGGGCGTGGTCTATGCCCTGATGGGTTACTGCTGGCTGCGCGGGGAGCGCGATCCCGACAGCGGCGTCTATCTTGAACGGGGATTGATCGGTTTTGCGCTGGTCTGGCTGGTGATTGGCTGGTTTGGCGTCTTTGGTCTGGCTATTGCCAACGCGGCGCACGTCGCCGGTCTGGTGGTCGGACTGGCGATGGCGCTGGTGGATACGCGTAAAGTCACGCGTCGTTAGACAGGATTATGCGGGTTAACAGGAGAGGAACGTGAAGCAGACGCAACGTCATGACGCGATTATCGATTTAGTCCGTCGTCAGGGATATGTCAGTACTGAGGAGCTGGTGGATCATTTTGAGGTCAGCCCGCAAACCATTCGTCGCGATCTCAACGATCTGGCCGATCAGAACAAAATTCAGCGTCACCACGGCGGCGCGGCGCTTCCCTCCAGCTCTGAGAATACCGCCTGGCACGACCGTAAAATGATGTGGTCAGCGGAAAAAGCGCGGATTGCCCAGCGCGTGGCCAGCCAGATCCCGGATGGTGCCACGCTGTTTATCGATATCGGCACCACGCCGGAAGCGGTGGCGCATGCGCTGCTCAACCATAGCGATTTGCGCGTGGTCACCAATAACCTTAACGTCGCCATGCTGCTGATGGATAAACCCGATTTCCGGGTCATTATCGCGGGTGGTGAAGTGCGGACCCGTGATGGCGCGGTAATGGGTGAAGCGACGCTCGACTTTATTTCTCAGTTCCGTCTCGACTACGGCATTCTGGGGATCAGCGGCATCGATATGGATGGTTCGCTGCTGGAGTTTGACTATCACGAAGTCCGCACCAAGCGTGCCATCATTGAAAATTCACGCTGCGTGATGTTGGTGGTGGATCATTCGAAGTTTGGCCGTAACGCCATGGTCAACCTCGGCAACATGAGTCTGCTTGACTACCTCTACACCGACAAAACGCCGCCTGCCAGCGTAATGAAGGTGATTGAGCAGCATGAGGTTCACCTCGAACTCTGCTGATTCCTGCCACGCCAGCCTCCCGGCTGGCGTTTTTCTTTGATTGCTGTCGCTTTTTTCCTCACTCCCGTCTTTACTTAACGGTTGCTGGCACCCGGTTGCCAGCCCGTGCGCTTTCTATTTTTGCTTCACCTCATTGCGTAACAGAAGGGAGTGATATGCCGCAGCAAAAATTTAATAAAGCCCGTTTTAATGCCGCCTTTACCCGCCAGTGGCAACAGTTAAGTCTCCGTTCCGCCCAGCAGATGACCCCGCACCAGGCGTGGCAGGCGGTCAGCGCGGCGCTGGCGGAGCTACTGGACGCACAACCGGCACCGCGTCCGGCTGTGCAGCAGCGTCACGTTAATTACCTCTCGATGGAGTTTCTGATTGGCCGTCTGACCGGCAACAACCTGCTCAATCTCGGCTGGTATAACGACGTCAAAGCGGCGCTGGCCGAGCACGAGTTCGATTTAACGGAACTGCTGGAGCAGGAGGTCGATCCGGCGCTGGGTAACGGCGGGCTGGGACGACTGGCCGCCTGCTACATGGATTCGATGGCAACGGTGGGGCAGTCCGCCACCGGCCACGGACTGAACTACCAGTATGGCCTGTTCCGCCAGTCTTTCGATGATGGTCAGCAGATTGAAGCGCCCGATGACTGGCAGCGTGAGCGCTATCCCTGGTTCCGCCACAACGCGGCGCTGGATGTTGAGGTGGCGATGGGGGGCCGGGTAGAAAAGCAGGAAAACGGCGGTGTACGCTGGCTGCCCGATTTTACGCTGCGCGGCGAGGCCTGGGATTTGCCGGTGAGCGGCTACCGCAACGGCGTGACGCTGCCGCTGCGTCTGTGGCAGGCAGTGAGTGCGCATCCGTTTAATCTTACGGCGTTTAACGACGGCAATTTTCTGCAGGCGGAGCAGCCGGGCATCGAGGCGGCAAAACTGACCAAAGTGCTCTATCCCAATGACAACCATCAGGCCGGCAAGCGGCTGCGCCTGATGCAGCAATATTTCCAGTGCGCCTGTGCGGTGGCGGATATCCTGCGTCGTCACCATCTGGCGGGACGCAGCATTCACAGCCTGCCTGACTTTGAAGTGATTCAGCTCAACGATACGCATCCCACCATCGCCATCCCGGAGATGCTGCGCGTGCTGCTGGATGAGCATCAGCTGAGCTGGGATGAGGCGTGGCAGATCACCAGCCGGTTGTTTGCTTACACCAATCACACGCTGATGCCGGAGGCGCTGGAGCGCTGGGATGAGAAGCTGATGCGCAGCCTGCTGCCGCGCCATATGCTGATCATCAAAGAGATCAACCAGCGGCTGAAAAAGCAGGTGAAGCAGCGCTGGCCGGATGACAAAGCGATGTGGCACAAGCTGGCGGTGGTCGCTGACGGTCAGGTGCGGATGGCGAATCTCTGCGTCGTCAGCGGGTTTGCGGTCAACGGCGTGGCGGCGCTGCACTCAAGCCTGGTGGTCAGCGATCTTTTCCCGGAATATCACCAGCTCTGGCCGCAGAAATTCCACAACGTCACCAACGGCATCACGCCGCGCCGCTGGCTGAAGCAGTGTAATCCGGCGCTGGCCGGGCTGATTGATGAGACGCTGAAAACCGAGTGGGCCAATAACCTTGAGGCGTTAAGCGGTCTGGAGGCGTATGCCGACGATCAGGCGTTTCGTCAGCGCTATCGCAGCATCAAACAGCAGAACAAAGCGCAGCTTACGGAGTATATCGCCCGCCACACGGGGATTATCGTGAACCCGGCCGCGCTGTTCGATGTGCAGATCAAACGGCTGCATGAGTACAAGCGCCAGCACCTCAGCCTGCTGCATATCCTCTACTGCTATCAGAAAATCTGTCATAACCCGGAGGATGTCACCTTTACGCCACGGGTGTTCCTGTTCGGGGCCAAAGCCGCGCCGGGTTATTACCTCGCCAAAAATATCATTTACGCCATTAACAAGGTGGCGGAGGTGGTGAACAACGATCCACGGGTCGGCGACCGACTTAAAGTGGTGTTTATCCCGGACTACCGCATCACCGTGGCCGAACTGATGATCCCGGCGGCCGATCTCTCAGAGCAGATCTCCACCGCCGGGTATGAAGCCTCCGGCACCGGCAACATGAAGCTGGCATTGAACGGTGCGCTGACGATTGGCACGCTGGATGGCGCCAATGTCGAGATTGCCGAACAGGTGGGTGAGGAGAATATCTTTATCTTCGGTCACACCGTGGATGAGGTCAAAGCGCTTAAGGCGAAAGGCTATAACCCGAAAAAGGTGCGTAAGCAGAACAAGCCGCTGGACGATCTACTGAAATCGCTGGAGAAGGGCAAATTCAGCAACGGGGATAAACATGCGTTTGACCTGATGCTGGAGAGCCTGACGAAACATGGCGATCCCTGGCTGGTGCTGGCCGATTTCCAAGCCTATATCGAGGCGCAGCAACGGGTGGAAGCCCTGTGGCGCGACCCGGAAGGCTGGACCCGCGCCGCCATCCTCAATACGGCACGAACCGGCATGTTCAGTTCGGACCGGTCAATTCGTGACTATCAGCAACGTATCTGGCAGGCACCGCGCTAAGGAGCAGCAATGAAGCAACATTCACTCGGTCAGGCCGCCCGTGCCGCGGGAATTTCACTGGACTACATCAACGTCAATGGCGAGAAAGAGGCGATCAGCGATGAGACCCTGCAGGCGCTGCTGGCGGTGATGGATGATCCGCAGGACGCAAAAAAATCGCCGCTGCCGCCGGTCGCGGTGTTCAGCGGCAGTGGCAAGCGACAGCTGACGCCACAGGGCAGCGGCGTTTACCGCTGGCAGTTGCAGACTGAAAACGGCAAACAGCACAGCGGCGAGTTAACCGCCAGTGAGCCTTTTACACTGCCTGGCCCGCTGGCGCAGGGGTACCACCAGCTCACACTCAGTAAGGGCAAAAAAAGCTGGCAGACGCGGATTATCGTCGCGCCGCGCCGCTGCTATCTGCCTCCGGCGCTGGAAGCGGGGGAAAAACGCTGGGGTGCGCTGGTGCAGCTCTACACCGTGCGCTCTGAACAGAACTGGGGCATCGGCGACTTCGGCGATCTCGACCAGCTGCTGGTGCAACTGGCTGAACGCGGTGGCGATTTCGTCGGGCTGAATCCGCTGCATGCGCTCTATCCCGCCAGCGCCGGTTTCGCCAGTCCGTACAGCCCGTCGTCGCGCCGCTGGCTGAACGTAATCTATATCGACGTCAGTCAGGTGGCCGATTTTCAGCAAAGCGCGGCGGCACAGAAGTGGTGGAAAAGCGCCAGAACCCGGAAGGCGCTGACCAAAGCGCGTGAGGCGGAGCTGGTTGACTACGAGGCCGTAATGGCGCTTAAGCTCGCTGCGCTGCGGCACGCCTGGGCACACTTTCAGACGCGAGACAGCCAGAGCGAAGAGCATCAATCCTGGGCGGCCTTTGTGCGTGAAGGCGGCGACAGCCTGCGTTATCAGGCCGCCTACGACGGCATACAGCTGGAGCGGCGGGCAGATAAGGCGCAGCAGGGCGGCTGGCCTGCGTGGCCGGAAGGGTGGCGCAACAGCCAGTTGCCGGAGGTGCAGCAGTGGTGTGCACAGCATGAAGAGGAGATCGCCTTCTGGCAATGGCTGCAATGGCTGGCGCAGCAGCAGTTCTCTGGCTGCTGGACGCACAGTCAGGCGCTGGGCATGAGCGTCGGACTCTATCGTGACCTGGCAGTGGGCGTGGCGGAAGGCAGCGCGGAAACCTGGCACGACCCGGAGCTTTACCGCCTCAAGGCCTCGGTAGGTGCGCCGCCTGACCGTCTCGGTCCGCTGGGACAAAATTGGGGCTTACCGCCGATGGATCCGCATGTAATGAAGGCGCGCGGCTACCAGCCATTTATCGACATGCTGCGCGCCAATATGCGCGACTGCGGCGCGTTGCGCATCGATCACGTGATGTCGCTGCTGCGTCTGTGGTGGGTGCCTGCCGGGGAAACGGCGGATAAAGGCGCCTATGTGGCCTATCCGGTCAACGATCTGCTGGGCATCCTGGCGCTGGAGAGCCACCGGCTGCGCTGCATGGTGATTGGCGAAGACCTGGGCACCGTACCCCAGGAGATTGTCAGCCTGCTGCGTAAAAGTGGCGTCTTTTCATGGAAGGTGCTCTGGTTTGAGCAGGAGAAGGATGAGCGCTATCGCGCGCCGCAGGACTATCCGCGCCAGTCTATCGCCAGCGCCAGCACGCATGATCTGCCTACGCTGACCGGCTTCTGGGAGCAGGGCGACCTGGCGCTGGGTGAGAAGATTGGCCTCTATCCGGGCGATGCGGTGAAAGCGTTACATCAGCAGCGCGCCGCGCAGAAGCAGGCGCTGCTGGATGCGCTTCATCAGGCGGGCGCCTTACCGGCACGCAGCCAGAAGAAGGCAGAGAAGCTCACCATGACGCCTGCGCTGAATCGGGCAATACATCGCTTCCTGGCGGATACCGACAGTGCGCTGCTTGGCCTGCAGCCTGAGGACTGGCTTGGCATGACCACGCCGGTCAACGTCCCGGGCACGGTGGATCAGTACCCTAACTGGCGACGCAAGCTGAGCAAAACGCTGGAGGAGATCTTTGCGGACAAAGAAGTGAATGCACTGCTGAAGGTGGTCAGCCAGCAGCGTCAGTCAGGACAGAAAGGGCAATAACAGAAGCGCGGCAGCCAGGCTGCCGCGCTTAATCATCAGTAGAACGAGTGTTCACCGCGCTGATGCTCAGTAATATCCCGCACGCCTTTGAGTTCCGGGAAGGCGGCCAGCAGCTCTTTCTCGATACCATCTTTCAGGGTCACGTCGATCATCGAACAGCCGTTACAGCCGCCGCCAAACTGCAGAATGGCGTAGCCCTCATCGGTGATCTCCATCAGCGACACGCGACCGCCATGGCCGGCCAGCTGTGGGTTGATCTGCGCCTGAAGCAGATACTCAACGCGCTCAACCATTGGCGCATCATCAGAGACTTTACGCATTTTGGCATTCGGCGCTTTCAGCGTCAGCTGTGAACCAAGATTGTCGGTAACGAAGTCAATTTCAGCATCTTCCAGATACGGCTTGCTCAGTTCATCAACGTAAGCAGAGAGCTTTTCGAACTTCAGTTCGGTGTCAGTAGCTTCAACGGCATCGGGCGGACAGTAAGAGACGCCACACTCGGCTGTTGGCGTACCCGGGTTAATCACGAATACGCGAATCTGGGTGCCATCTTCTTGTTTGGATAGCAGTTTAGAAAAATGTTCCTGGGCAGAGTCAGTAATTCGGATCATGTCGATTGCTCAATAGTTGACTAATTTAGTTGGTTATAATACGCCCATCAAAGACGCTCTACAAGGTACGGCACAGGCACCAGACCTGCACGCTGGCGGCACCCTGGGCCATTAACAGGCGGCTGATTTCATCTACCGTACTGCCGGTGGTAATGACGTCATCCAGCAGAGCGATATGGCGTCCCTGCACCACCATTTCAAGGCAGAAAGCACCCCGTAAGTTGGTGCGGCGCTGGCGGGCGCTGAGCTGATGCTGTAATGCGCCCCCGCGCTTGCGGGAAAGACCTTCGCGCCATTCACATCCCAGCCAGTGCGCCAGCGGTGCGGCCAGCAGTACCGTCTGATTAAAGCCACGCTGCCAGCGTCGTCGCCGATGCAGCGGAACCGGCAGCAGCAGATCGGGACGCGGCACACTGCCACGCCGGTAAACATTAAGCCAGCTTAGCAAAAGCAGCCGCGCCAGCATCACCCTGAGTGCGGTTATGTGAGAAAATTTAAGCTGGTTAACCCACTGGCTGAACGGCGGACAATAGTCATTGACGCAGACCAGCGCCTGCCAGGCGGGCGGTTTAAGCTGGCAGCGGCCGCAGGCGACCTTTGCTGAACCTGCCGGCAATCCGCAGCGTGGACAGAGCAGCGGTAACGGCGGTAATCCGCGCAGACATAAGCTGCAGATGCCGTGCCGGGCTATCCGCAACGGCATCCGGCATAGCCAACACAGGGCGGGCATTGCTAGCATAGCGACCTCCTTATCATTTTCGGGATAGTAACTGATGACGTCGCTCTACTGGCACACCTGCGGAGAAGGAAAACGCGATCTTGTGCTGCTGCACGGATGGGGACTGAATGCCGAAGTCTGGCAAAGCATCATTCCGCGACTCAGCGCGCATTATCGCCTGCATCTGGTCGATCTGCCCGGCTATGGCCGCAGCCAGCATTTCGGTGCGCTGACGCTGGAGCAGATGGCAGCGCAATTGCTGCCTGCGCTGCCACCGCAGTCGATTGTGGTGGGCTGGTCGCTGGGCGGACTGGTGGCGACGCAGCTGGCGCTGAGTGCGCCAGAAAAACTGGCTGCACTGATCACCGTTGCCTCGTCGCCCTGTTTCACCGCCACAGAGAGCTGGCCCGGCATTAAACCGGAGACGCTGCAGAACTTTCAGCAGATGCTCAGCAACGATTTCCAGCGCACGGTGGAGCGCTTTCTGGCGCTGCAGACGCTGGGTACCGAAACGGCTCGCGCCGATGCGCGGCAGCTGAAAGAGGTGGTGCTGTCGCAGCCGATGCCGGAGGTGGCGGTGCTGGATGGCGGACTGGATATTCTGCGCCAGGTCGATCTGCGCGACGCGTTACCGCAGATTACGCTGCCGTTCCTGCGACTCTATGGCGCGTTAGATGGACTGGTGCCGCGCCGGATTGCGGCGGAGATAGATGAGATGTTGCCAGCATCGCCTTCAGTGGTTATCGAAAAAGCCGCACATGCGCCTTTTATTTCCCATCCTGAGCGCTTTTGCCAACATATTGTTAATTTTATCAGTAATCTGCCGTGATAATGACGCTTTGAACTGGCAAAATCGCAGACAGCAGCAATACTTCTCTCTGTGAGCGAGGCCGTTGCAATTTTATGTGATTAGTCATGGAAATGACTATGCCGTTCCATACTGCCTTACGCGTTTAGCGGCTGCTTACATCTCACAATGGATCATGAATGAGGGTAAACATAATGAAGGTTTTTAAATGGGTTGTGGCTTCAATGATGATGGGCGCGATTTCATTTTCTGCGATGGCAGCGAAAGAAGTCACCCAGGAAGAAGTTAAAACAATGAACCTGCAAAAGATCGGCAACGTTAACACCACGGCGGAAACCACCTCGCCAATGGATGCTAAGAAAGTGTTGTCGAAGCTCGCTGACGAAAAGGGCGGTAAATATTACCGCGTGATCGCAGGCCGCGAACACGGTAAATTCAGCGCAACGGCTGAAGTCTACAAGTAATTAACGTAGCCACATGAACTGCCAGGCATCCAGCTTGACCGGCTGGGTGCCATCAATTTTCTCTCCGCTCACCACATCCTGCAACGTATGCGCCACCGGTAATTGCGTCTCCACTGACCGTCCACTGAGATTAAACACGCACAGCAGCCCGTCGCCGCTTTCTGGCTGATGACGTCTGAGCACCAGCACGGCGTTTTCGCTCTCATAAAGCGTCATCGGATTATCCGGGTGAAACGCAGGCTGACGACGACGCAGCTGAATCAGTTGCCCGAGCCGGGTATAGACCTGCTGGCGCAGCCAGTTACCGCCCGCCAGATCCGCTTCTATCTGCTGTAAATCATACTTCTGCCGATTAATCGCCCGGTTGTGTCCGGCGGCGCGCACGCCATCGTAATGGTTACGACCACCCAGAATGCTCTGGATATAGATGGCAGGCACGCCGGGAAAGACCAGCAGAATCGCATGGGCCAGCAAAAAACGTTTCAGCCGCGTGGCGTCATCGTCATCTTCACGGTTGAGCGCATCCAGATAGGTGACGTTGATTTCATAGGGGCTGGTGGTGCCGTCAGGGTTGTTTTTATAGGAGACCAGCGCGCCTTCCAGCGCCAGATCGCGCACCAGCGCCAAAATCTCTACTTCAGACAAAATGCCGCGCGCCGGATTAAGGCCGATGCCGTCGTGTGACGCCAGAAAGTTGAAAAAGGTGGTGTCGTTGCTGCTGAGATCCAGAGCGCTCGCCCACTGCCGCAGTGCGCGCGCCGAGCCGGTGTGAATCGCATGCAGTACCAGCGGCGGCAGTGAAAACTGATAGACCATCTGCGCCTCATCGTGCCCGTTGCCCAGATAGCTGATGTTGTCCTGATGCGGCACGTTGGTCTCGGTGATAATCACCGTGCCTGGCGCAACCTGGTCGGCAATAGCGCGAAACAGCTTCACCAGCTGATGGGTCTTTTCCAGATGAATACAGCGCGTGCCGGGCGTTTTCCACATATAGCCGACCGCATCAAGACGCACATAGTCAGCGCCGCGTTTCAGGTAGTCGAGCAGCACATTGACCATGCGCAGCAGCACCTCAGGATTGGCAAAGTTGAGGTCGATCTGGTCAGCGCTGAAAGTGGTCCAGATAAAGCGGGTTTCGCCATCCGCCATTTTAAACGGCGTCAGCAGCGGCGAGGTGCGCGGACGCGTCACGGCGCTGAGATCGGTGGCGGGCGGCATACTGATAAAGAAATCGTCCCAGCCGGGATCCTGCGCCAGGAAGTGGCTGAACCAGGCGCTGTGTGCCGACATATGGTTGCAGACAAAATCGAACATCAGCCGGGTTTCCTGATGCAGCCGCGCAATGTCCTGCCAGTCGCCGCACAGCGGATCGACCTGATGGTAATCAATCACCGAAAAGCCGTCATCGGACGACCAGGGGAAAAAGGGCAGCAGGTGAACCAGCGGAAACGTGGATTGCAGGTGCTGCTGATAGAACCGGGAAAAGGTGCTGAGCGTGGGTTTATCGGCTTCGCGAAACTGATCGGCATAGGTGATCAGCACCACATCCTGCTCATCCCAGTGTGCCTTGCGCGGCAGCTTAATGGCCTCGCGGGCGGTGGCGATGTCAGCCAGCAGGCGCGCAAAGGTCGCCTCCGGAAATGTGCCAGCATAAATCTTATCAATCAGAACGGTGATCGTTTCCATCGTGAATTGGGTGCCACAGCAGGTGTTGTTTTTATGACAGGCGTCTTTTTAGCGTAGCGCGATGGCGGGGATTTTCAACCGGGGAGAAGGGTGTGAAGAGGGGGCCAGGCAGTGGCCCCCTGAAAAGCTTAGCGTTTTTTACCGAAAGCCGCAGCCAGCGCATCACCCATCGCACTGTTACCTGCTGACGAGCTGACCGGACGCGGACGACCTTTCGCGGTGTTCTGACGTTTCTCCTCGCGCGGAGCAGCGTTCTTCGCGCCACCACGGGCATTGCCTTCGCCTGGCTGCTCATCAAGACGCATGGTCAGGGCAATACGCTTGCGCTGGAGATCGACCTCCATCACTTTCACTTTGACGATATCGCCCGCTTTCACCACCTGATGCGGATCTTCCACGAAGCGATCGGAGAGCGAAGAGATATGCACCAGGCCATCCTGATGCACGCCGATATCCACAAATGCACCGAAGTTGGTCACGTTAGTGACGGCACCTTCGAGGATCATGCCCGGCGTCAGATCGTTCAGCGTCTCTACGCCTTCAGCGAACTGTGCAGTTTTAAACTCAGGACGCGGATCGCGGCCCGGCTTCTCAAGCTCTTTCATGATGTCGGTGACGGTCGGCAGACCAAAACGTTCATCAATGAAATCGCGGGCGCTGAGATTACGCAGGCTGCCTGCGTTGCCCATCAGATCGCTCAGTGCCTGCTCGGTGGCGGCCAGGATGCGCTCCACCACCGGGTAGGCTTCCGGATGCACAGTCGAGGCATCCAGCGGGTTATCGCCATGGTTGATGCGCAGGAAGCCCGCACACTGCTCAAAGGCTTTTGGCCCAAGACGGCTCACTTTCAGCAACTGCTGACGGTTCTGGAAGCGGCCATGCTCATCACGCCAGCCGACAATATTCTGCGCCATCATGCGCGTCAGGCCCGCCACGCGGGTCAGCAGCGGCACCGAGGCGGTGTTGAGGTCAACGCCGACGGCGTTCACGCAATCTTCCACTACCGCGTCGAGTTTCTTCGCCAGCTGGCTCTGACTGACGTCATGCTGATACTGACCCACACCGATCGATTTCGGGTCGATTTTCACCAGCTCAGCCAGCGGATCCTGCAAACGTCGGGCAATCGACACCGCGCCGCGCAGCGAAACATCGAGATCCGGGAACTCCAGCGCCGCCAGTTCAGAGGCCGAATAGACAGATGCGCCAGCTTCACTGACAATCACTTTTTGCGCCGTGACCTGCGGGAACTGCTGCTGCAGATCCAGGAAGAAGCGCTCAGTTTCACGTGAAGCGGTGCCGTTGCCAATCGCCACCAGCTCAACCTGATGCTTAATGCAGAGTGCCGCTACGGCGGCCGCGGCTTTCGCGGTCTGGCCGGTATGCGGATAGACGGTATCGGTCGCGACGACCTTGCCGGTGGCATCGACCACCGCCACTTTGACACCGGTGCGCAGGCCTGGGTCCAGCCCCATGGTGGCGCGCATACCGGCGGGAGCGGCCATCAGCAGATCGTGCAGGTTGCGGGCAAAGACGTTAATCGCTTCATCTTCTGCGCGTTCGCGCACCGTGCCCATCAGCTCCGTTTCCAGATGCAGCATCACCTTGATGCGCCACGTCCAGCTCACCACCGCTTTACGCCAGCTGTCGGCAGGAGCGTTATTCAGGCGCAGGTTCAGGTGCTCAGCAATCAGCGTTTCGCCGTGGCTTTCACGCGGTGCTTCATCAAACTGTGGATCGGCATTCAGCGACAGTTGCAGCACGCCTTCGTTGCGGCCACGCAGCATCGCCAGCGCACGGTGCGACGGCACGCCGCTCAGCGCTTCATGGTGATCAAAGTAGTCGCGGAACTTCGCGCCCGCTTCCTCTTTGCCTTCCACCACGCGTGACACCAGATGGGCATTTTTCCACAGGTAATTACGCACCTTCGCCAGCAGCGCGGCATCTTCAGCGAAACGCTCCATCAGAATGTAGCGGGCACCATCCAGCGCGGCACGGACGTCGGCGACGCCTTTGTCGGCATCGACATACTGTTCGGCAAGCTGCTCAGGAATGTGAGACGGCTCCTGCCACAGCGTCTCCGCCAGCGGCTCCAGACCCGCTTCGATAGCGATCTGTCCACGCGTCCGGCGTTTCTGTTTGTAGGGCAGGTAGAGGTCTTCAAGCTCGGTTTTGCTGAGGGTGGTGTTGATCGCGCGGGCGAGGTCGTCAGTGAGTTTCCCCTGATCGTCAATCGACTTCAGAATCGACTGGCGTCGCTCTTCAAGTTCACGCAGATAGCTGAGGCGGGTTTCCAGCTGGCGCAACTGGGTATCATCCAGCCCGCCGGTGACCTCTTTACGATAGCGTGCGATAAACGGCACGGTATTCCCTTCATCCAGCAGGCGAACGGCGGCGTCAACTTGCTCTGGACGCGCCTGGAGCTCACTGGCAATTATCTGGCTCAGAACTTTCATCATCAGGATTGTCTTGCTTTCCGGGTTGAGAAATAGCCGACAGTTATACGGATTGATGGTTAAAATTGCCAGAGACGCGGGCGGCTTTCAGCGATAATCTGAAGGGTTATTGCGGGTAGTCAATCGCGTTGATATACCACAGTGCCGGCCCCACTGGCGTCTCGACGGTGGCGGCATCGCCGACCTCTTTTTTCAGCAGCGCCCGCGCCATGGGCGAGTCGATGGAGATGTAATCTTTGCGGCCAAAAATCTCATCGTAGCCCACAATGCGGAAGCGTTTGAGGTCGCCCTCATCGTTTTCAATTTCCACCCAGGCGCCAAAGAAGACTTTGCCATCCTGCTGGGGTGAATAGTCAACGATACGCAGCTGTTCAAGATTTTTGGTCAGATAGCGAACGCGACGGTCGATTTCACGCAGCCGTTTTTTGTTGTACTGATAATCGGCATTTTCACTGCGATCGCCAAGACTGGCAGCCCAGGTGACTTTTTTTGTCACTTCCGGTCGCTCTTCACGCCAGAGATAGTCGAGTTCTGCTTTCAGCTTATCGAAGCCTTCGCGGGTAATGAGTCGGGTTTTCATGCTATACCGGCCAGAGAGATCCAAAGAGGAACAGTGTAAGACAAAGGGGGCGCGGCAAAAAAGGGCGGGGAAAGGGTTTTTAAAGGCTAAAAACCCACGTTGACTTCCCCGGCGGCGAAAGGGTTGGTGCTGAACAACAATCTGAAGCCAGTAATCTGAAGCTGTAAAAGAAGTCGTGATATTTATTTACCGGCGTGAGTCGCCGTGGTGGTCGATGTACCGGTGCTGTGACCGTCACCGCCGCCGCCGCCCATGGTGGCCAGCGCAACGCCCAGCAGGGCGGCGACTGCGCCAACACCGATGGCGTTAGAGTTACCTTGTGCTGTGGTGGTTGCCGCTGCGCCAGCTGCTTCACCGGTGGCTGTGGCAGCATAAGCTGGAGTGACGCTGCTTAATGCCAGCGCGCTCAGCAGTAAAATTGTTTTTTTCATTGTGTGTAATCCCCGTTGAGACATCGAATGTTGCCTGAGCAGTCTGGTTGAAAACGGAGAAGGCGAAAAGTTGGCTTTACTGATTGATTTAACGGACTTTAATTTCAACTGGTCTTGCTGGTGGCACCGCTGAAACTAATCCGAGAGGAGAGTGGGGCGTTACGCAGGTTTGCTGGAATATTATGCTGCCTGACTGCTGTTGAGGTAGATTATCTGGAGCTTATCCACAATGATGGCTGATCATTAAGTCAAATTGTCTGCTAACCTGCTGAATTCGTTCATCGAATAAAAACTGGCCCGCTTCTGACGCCAGCGATTCAGAGAAACAGAGCCGTTTTTTCAGATTTGCCGTAACAGGGGCCGGGCAGCGCCAGACGCGTTAAAACTGACCCGAAATCGCCTTAAATCAAATATAAGCTCCTGTTTAATATGCTTTGTAACAATTTTGGCTAGAATATAAACCATTAATGACTGTCACTATAAGGCATCTTTTTTTAACAATGTTGGCTCAGGCAATAGCGCCTTTGGGAGTTGAAAATGCAAGAGAACTACAAAATTCTGGTCGTCGATGATGATATGCGTCTGCGTGCACTGCTTGAACGCTATCTCACCGAGCAGGGCTTTCAGGTGCGCAGTGTCGCTAATGCCGAGCAGATGGACCGTCTGTTAACCCGTGAATCCTTTCATCTGATGGTGCTCGACCTGATGTTGCCAGGCGAGGATGGTCTCTCTATCTGCCGTCGTCTGCGCAGTCAGAGCAACCCGATGCCGATTATTATGGTGACAGCCAAGGGCGAAGAGGTGGATCGTATCGTGGGGCTGGAGATCGGCGCTGACGACTATATTCCTAAACCCTTTAACCCGCGTGAGCTGCTGGCGCGCATCCGTGCGGTGCTGCGCCGTCAGGCTAATGAACTGCCAGGCGCGCCTTCGCAGGAAGAGGCGATCATCGCCTTTGGTAAGTTCAAACTTAACCTCGGCACCCGCGAGATGTTCCGTGAAGATGAGCCGATGCCGCTGACCAGCGGTGAGTTTGCGGTGCTGAAAGCACTGGTCAGCCACCCGCGTGAGCCGCTGTCTCGCGATAAGCTGATGAACCTGGCGCGTGGTCGTGAATACAGCGCCATGGAACGTTCGATTGACGTCCAGATCTCCCGCCTGCGTCGCATGGTGGAAGAGGATCCTGCGCATCCGCGTTATATCCAGACCGTCTGGGGTCTGGGCTACGTCTTTGTGCCGGACGGCAGTAAAGCATGAAGCGACTGCGCTTCTCGCCTCGCAGTTCGTTTGCCCGCACCCTGCTGCTGATCGTTACCCTGCTGTTTGTCAGCCTGGTAACGACCTATCTGGTGGTGCTGAACTTCGCCATTCTTCCCAGCCTGCAACAGTTCAATAAGGTGCTCGCTTACGAAGTTCGTATGCTGATGACCGACCGGTTGCAGCTGGAAGATGGCACGCAGCTGGAAGTGCCACCGGCGTTTCGCCGGGAAATCTACCGCGAACTGGGGATCTCGCTCTACACCAATGCAGCAGCAGAGGAGAGCGGATTACGATGGGCGCAGCACTATGAATTCCTGAGCGAGCAGATGGGCCAGCAGCTTGGCGGTCCCACCGATGTGCGGGTTGAGGTTAACAAAAACTCGCCCGTCGTCTGGCTGAAAACCTGGCTGTCGCCCGATATCTGGGTACGGGTGCCGCTGACTGAGATTCATCAGGGCGACTTCTCGCCGCTGTTCCGCTACACCCTGGCGATTATGCTGCTGGCGATTGGCGGTGCCTGGCTGTTTATCCGCATCCAGAACCGCCCGCTGGTGGATCTGGAGCACGCCGCTCTGCAGGTCGGGCGCGGGATTATTCCGCCGCCGCTGCGCGAGTATGGCGCGTCAGAAGTGCGATCGGTGACCCGCGCCTTTAACCAGATGGCGGCCGGGGTGAAGCAACTGGCGGATGACCGCACGCTCTTAATGGCGGGCGTCAGCCACGATTTGCGAACGCCGCTGACCCGTATTCGTCTCGCCACCGAGATGATGAGCGAGCAGGATGGCTACCTGGCCGAATCGATTAATAAAGATATCGAAGAGTGCAACGCCATTATCGAACAGTTCATCGACTACCTGCGTACCGGTCAGGAGATGCAGACTGAGCGCGCCGACCTTAACAGTGTGCTGGGCGAAGTGGTGGCCGCTGAAAGCGGCTATGAACGTGAGATCGAAAATGCGGTGATGCCGGAAGAGTTAATGCTGGATATCAACCCGCTGTCGATTAAACGGGCACTGGCTAACCTGGTGGTCAATGCCGCGCGATACGGTAATGGCTGGATCAGGGTCAGCAGCGGACGGGAACTGCATCGTGCCTGGTTCCAGGTGGAAGATGATGGACCTGGCATCAAGCCGGATCAGCTGGCGCATCTGTTCCAGCCCTTTGTGCGCGGTGACAGCGCCCGCAGCACCAGCGGTACCGGTCTGGGCCTGGCGATCGTGCAGCGTATCATTGATGCCCATCAGGGCTCGCTGGAGATTGGCGAGAGCGAACGCGGCGGTTTACGCATTCGTGCCTGGTTGCCGTTAGTGGAAAGCATGGCGCTGAGCCACAACAACGGCAGCAACAGCGTGTCGGGATGATAAAAACGGCGCGGCAGTTTCATTGCCGCGCCGCTTCTTTTAGCGTTGCGGGCCAGCTTTCACCAGCGCAGCACCTGCGGCGTTATCCGTGTACTTGTCGAAGTTATCAATAAAGCGCTGCGCCAGACCTTCGGCGGCGGCGGTCCACTTCTCCTCACTCTCCCAGCTACGACGCGGATCGAGCGTATCACTATCCAGTTCGCCCAGCGTAACCGGCATCTGCAGATTAAAGATCGGCAGCGTTTCCATCGGCGCATCATCCAGCTCACCCGCCAGAATGGCATTGATAATGGCGCGGGTATTCTTCAGTGAGATGCGTTTGCCGCTGCCGTTCCAGCCGGTATTGACCAGATAAGCCTGCGCACCGGACGCCTCCATCCGTTTCACCAGCACTTCCGCATACTGCGTCGGATGCAGCATCAGGAACGCCGCGCCGAAACAGGCGGAGAAGGTGGGGGTCGGCTCAGTGACGCCACGCTCGGTCCCCGCCAGCTTGGCGGTGAAACCTGACAGGAAATGATACTGCGTTTGCTCCGGCGTCAGACGTGAAACCGGCGGCAGCACGCCAAACGCATCGGCGGTCAGGAAAATCACTTTCTTCGCGTGGCCCGCTTTTGAGACCGGCTGCACGATATTGTCGATGTGATTGATCGGATAGGAGACGCGGGTGTTTTCGGTTTTGCTGCCGTCGTCGTAATCGACGCTGCCATCTTCGCGGACCACCACATTTTCCAGCAGCGCATTGCGGCGAATGGCGCGGTAGATCTCCGGCTCAGCCTGCTCAGAGAGGTTGATGGTTTTGGCGTAACAACCGCCCTCGAAGTTAAACACGCCATCATCGTCCCAGCCGTGCTCATCGTCACCGATCAGCTGGCGGTCAGGATCGGTAGAAAGTGTGGTTTTACCGGTGCCCGAGAGGCCAAAGAAGACCGCCACATCGCCCGCTTTACCCACGTTTGCAGAGCAGTGCATTGAGGCGATGCCTTTCAGCGGCAGCAGGTAGTTCATGATGGCGAACAGACCTTTCTTCATCTCGCCGCCGTACCAGGTTCCGCCAATCAGCTGCATGCGTTCAGTCAGATTGAAGGCGACAAAGTTTTCAGAGTGAAGACCCTGCGCCTGCCAGTCTGGATTGGTGCATTTGGCGCCGTTCATCACCACAAAGTCGGGAGTGAATTCGGCCAGTTCAGCGTCGTCAGGCTGGATGAACATGTTCTTCACGAAGTGTGCCTGCCAGGCCACTTCGGTGACAAAACGTACGCTCAGACGGGAATCGGCATTGGCACCACAGAACGCATCCACCACAAACAGGCGCTTGCCGGAAAGCTGGCGGGTGACGCAGCTTTTCAGCGCGTTCCAGGTCTCCTGCGACAGGGGCTGATTGTCGTTTTTGCCGGTGCCCTGGTCGTTCCACCACAGGGTATCGCGCGTGGTGTCGTCACGCACAATGTACTTATCCTTTGGCGATCGCCCGGTGAAAATCCCGGTGTCTACTGCAATCGCGCCGCTCTGCGTCAGGGTGCCACGAGCAAAACCTTCGAGGTCCGGGCGCGTCTCTTCCTGAAAAAGCGTGTCGTAATCAGGGTTGTAAACCACTTCCGTGGTATCCACGATGCCCAAAGCGGCAAGGTCTTGCGAGGTCAGGCCGTTAACGCGCATTTTACTGCTCCTTAAATCGGTGTCTGTTCTGCAAAGCAGAGATAGGTTGGGATCGTGCCACCGGCTGTTGTATCGGGTGCGGCAAATCACTGACAGTCGACTGCGCTTCGTCACGACAGCCTGCAAAGATCACCGGGCAATTCAGGGCATCTGCCTCTGACTTCCGGGCGTTTGCACGATCGCGCGCAGTTTACTCTTCTGCGTTAAGGGAAAAAGGGCAGTGATCTAAAAATGCGACTCAGGGCGCGTTAAGGCTATGTTTCGAACGTTTAAAAGATGTTATGAAAGTAAAAAAAGATAATTTGTCTGAAAAATTATGGGGATAGGCATGGGCGGCGGGGAAGGGGCGGCAGAAGCCGCCCGATAAATCAGTGAAGCTGGTTATTATTCTCTAGGGAGTGGCTGCGAATACCGGCGATATCGACGGCGTCAAACACGTAGTTTGAGCCGCAATAGTCGCAGTGCATGTCGATTTTGCCATCTTCCGCGATGATCTCATCCACCTCTTCCTGCGGCAGCGTGGTCAGTACTTCGCCACAGCGCTCACGCGAGCAGGTGCATTTGTAGATCACCGGCTGCGGATCGTAGAGGGTGACCTCTTCCTGATGGTAGAGACGCCACAGCGCTTCATTCGCAGGCAGATCGATCAGCTCTTCCGTTTTAATGGTTTCGGTCAGCGTTGCCAGATGGTCGAAAACCTCTTTCTCCGTATCCTGCGCAGGCATCACCTGCAGCAGAATACCCGCGGCGCCTTTGTCGCTGGTGCGGATAAACAGCCGCGTTGGCAGCTGCTCTGAGCGCATGAAGTAATCTTCCAGGCACTCCGCCAGGGTTTCACCTTCCAGTCCCACCACACCCTGATAACGTTCGCCCTTTTCAGGGGAAATGGTGATTACCAGATAGCCATTGCCCACCATGCTTTTCAGAGTACTGTCGTCCGGGATGTCGCCTTTGATACGCGCTACGCCGCGCAGTTCCTGGTTGTTGTTGCCGTTGATCACCGCCAGCGACAGCGGACCGTCACCCTGCAATTGCACGGTGATTTCGCCATCAAACTTCAGCGTGGCAGTCAGCAGGCTGGTGGCGACCAGCATCTCACCCAGCAGCGTTTTAACCGGTGCCGGATAGTCATGGTTCTTTACGGTTTCACGCCAGGTGTCAGAGACGTTCACCAGCTCGCCGCGCACGGCGGCATTTTCAAACAGATAACGGTGCAGTTGATCCTGGGCTGACATATTTTTTCTCTCACTGGTACGGGGCGATGGCGCGTCAGCTAAGACGGCGTTATTCATCGCCCGATAATTTAAACTTCATCAAATCGCGACGCTCTTTTTTGTCAGGTCGCCGATCGGGATGGGGCATAGTCAGCGCATTCATTTTGCGCGCCTGCGCCATTTTTTCGCGTTTTTCAATGCTGGCATGGGTTTCGCGATAGAGCTGCTGGGCCTCGCTGGCGGGACGGCGCTGAGCGCTGATGTCCGCCACCACCACGGTGCGTTCATCGTTGCCCTGACGCAGTGTCAGTTCCGCATTCAGCTCTACCACCTTGCCGGGTTTGCTGCGCTGGCCGTTGTAATGCACTTTGCCGCCTTCAATCATCTCCCGCGCAATCGCCCGGGTTTTGTAAAAGCGCGCGGCCCACAGCCACTTGTCGAGGCGTACCTCTTCGCTGCTTTTCTCTTTCTTCATTGCTGCTCCTGACTCAGATCAGCGTCCGGTAGTCGCCGGTGGCGCGATGACGCTGAAAGATTTGCTCAGGACGACCCGAATCGGGGTTCTTTACGCCTAAGCACTCGCCGATGCCCCATGACGTCGCAGCATCCAGAATCACTTCGCTATCATCGATAAACAGCGTGCGCGGCGCAGAAATGCCGGTGTGCTGTTGTACCGCCTTCCATAAACGTTGGTCTTCTTTCGGATACCCAAAGGTATGGGTGGAAAGTAATAAATCAAGGTGCGGCGCTAAACCTGTCTGCGCCAGTTTGACGTCCAGATTGTAAGGATGCGCGTTGGTCAGCAGGATAGTGGACTTGCCCGCGCGGCGCAGAGCCTGCAAAAAAGGCAGCGTATCGTCACGCAGCGCAATGCGGCTGCGCATCGCCCAGGTCATGGCACGGATGTCCAGCGCAAGCGCTTCTGCCCAGTAATCCAGACAATACCAGTTTAGCGTATGGGCGACGGCCTGATACTTTTCCGCGATGATCGCTTCGGCTTCCGCCCGGGTGATGCCGCGTTGCTGACTGAGTTGTTCAGGCACATGCTCCAGCCAGAAGTGGCGATCAAACGCCAAATCCAGCAGCGTGCCATCCATGTCGAGCAGCACGGTATCAATCTCAGACCAGTTGAGCATGCGGATGTTTCACCCTGTAAAAAAACCGGGCGACAGGGTAGCACAGAAGGGCAGGGCTCAGAATATCGGGCGCACGCTCTGCAAAGTGCCGAGGTTATGATTGAAGCACTTGTCATAATAGTGCTGGATATCGATCATGCGCTGGCGATTAAGGTGCATACGGCGCAGCGCCAGTAACCCATTGATTACACCGCAGGTTAACAGCACCAGCAGCAGCAATACGGTGCCGAGATAGCGCCACTGCGCCATGGCATCCGGTTCATTATGCAGCACGATGTGACGCGTGCCGTTGGCATCTGTTGAAATGCTGGTGATGATGCCGCTGGCGCTGAAAGGCGTATGCAGCAGCATGGCGGAGATACGTTGCAGTTCGCGCCACTGAGAGGGCGGATCGAGATCAAACAGCGACACGGTTGGCTGAGGCTGATTCACCAGCTGGCGACCCTCGTCGCTGACGATCAGGAACCCCCCTGGCGGCGGGCTGTTAAGATTTTCTGCCGCACGACGGGTTTCGCGGAAAAAGAAGGTCGAGGTGGCGGTATTGACCAGGTTTTCCAGGGCTTCGGCACTGACCGGCCGCAGCAGCACATTCATGCCGTTTAGCTGGCCGGAATCTGCGCGACGCATCAGCGCTTCCCAGTCTTTGGCATTGCCCAGGTTCACCAGCGCATTTTTCAGGCGCATACAATCCTGTGGCTGATTACAGAGATCCTGCGTTTTCATCACCAGATCGGAGAAGTCATCCAGCAGGATCATGCCGGACTTCTGAATCGCGGAGGCCAGCTGCGGATTCAGTTTAGGATCGGTATTGGTTTCCGGATGCAGCTGCTTTGTGGTGGTCTCCAGCAGAGCAGCGGCTTTATCAATAATGTCCGATTGTGGCTGCGGCAATGGCGTGGCGTTATTCCAGTAGACCGCCGAGCAGTCGAACGGCATGAAGGCGTAACTTCGGTTGCTCTGATAGTTGTCCGGCACCGAACACATGCCGGTACCGCTCACTTTGAGGTTGTCGCCAATATTCAGGGGCACGCTGCTGAGTTTATCGACGCTGCTGACCTCCAGGCTGTCGGTGCCCCTGGCCCAGGCCAGACTGAGCTTGATCGGCATGCCGAGCGGGATCCAGGTGACCAGCATGGTCAGCACCATCAGTGAACCACAGGCCAGCACCACGTTTTTCCGCCAGCGCTGAATAGGGAAGTTTTTGACTTCATCCTGCAGCGACAGGAAGCGCCCCTGACGCACCACCTGACGGTTAAGGTAGATCTCCACATCCGTCACCTGTCCGAGATCGTGCGCGACATAAGGCTGCCAGTGTGGTGGATAGGCGAGGTCAATAATCCCCAGTGTGATATTGCTCTGCTCCTGGTTCGATTCGCTGAACAGGCCCCAGCGCTTTGGCGCGCCGCGCAGGCAGTGTATGTCACGCAGGCCGCGCTCACCCGGAATGCGGTAGAGCAGCCACAGGCTGGCGGCAATCATGACTGCACCCGTCAGCACCAGCCAGATCATCAGCGTTGCGGGGACTAACAGGCTGAAGAAGAAGAGTAAGAAGGCAAGAGAGATGATCACCGCTTCACGCGTGCCATCTGGCCGCGACAGACGATACTCTTCCGGCGTCTCTTTGCGCACCTGCAGCAGTTCGACGTTTTCCGTTTCCGCTTTGCGGATAGAGGCGTTGGTCGACACCGGACGCATCAGCGTCGGCAGCGATTGCTGATCCACGGCGTAATCCACCAGCGAGTGGCCGTTCAGCGAGATCACCAGCGGAATAGATTGGGTGCGGATTAACTCAACGTAGTTTTCGTCGGCGATGTACTGTTCCCACAGCGGCGGCAGATGAACTTCAACTTCATCAAGGTAGTAGCGCCATTTATGGGGATCGTCCGTGGAGAGTCCGTAGCGGGTAATCGCACGGGTAACGGGGTAGACATTGTTGCTTTGTGCCGTCAGCGTCAGTCGTTCGGACGCGCTGCGCTTATCGGTCGTCACCGTAGTACGGGGCTGCTTTTCCAGCGCGGCGACATACTTATCAACCGCCTCACGCTCCTGAGCAGAGAGTTTACGGCATGGCGGACTGATAAATGGCAGAGGTTTCGCCAACGGCGGACGATGCCGCATAGCGTACCAGAACCCAATGCCTGCCAGGATTGAACAGGTCAGCACTATGGCCAGGATCATCAAGATTGTGCTCATGCTCTGCTCAATTCAGCCAAAATGCTGCCTTCACTTTAAACTTTCGCTTTCGGTTATGCTCACTATAAAAGAGGCATTCCGGAAGATTATATAACCCTGAGGAGTCAGACACCCGATGAAATAGTGCCAGCGTATATCTGATTAGCATTTGTTAAACCCTGCCTTGTCCGAATGGTAACCGGCTCAGACTGGATTAAATATCGGTATTATCTGAAACTTATCGCAGCATATTGACTAATGCAAATTTAGTCTTAACTGATAACCAAAGGCTGTTATTCAATCGATGTAATCTGTGTAACGATAACGTGATTGTCTGACTGTCGCACAATTGCCTGTGGTTAGGTATGCTAATTCGCTCCAGATAGCCGGCGCAAAATAATTTGAGGCTGATATGAAAATTCCAAAAAAACCTGACATCCTCAATATCACCGCCGTGGCACGTTCACGGTTATTCACCATTGAATCGGTCGATCTGACTTTCAGCAATGGTGCGCATCGCGTTTATGAGCGGATGAAGCCCTCAGAGCGTGAAGCGGTGATGATTGTGCCGATTATTGATGACCATCTGATCCTGATTCAGGAGTATGCCGTCGGACTGGAAACCTATGAGCTTGGTTTCCCCAAGGGGCTGATCGATTCAGGTGAAACCGTGAATGAAGCGGCAGTTCGCGAACTGAAAGAAGAGGTCGGTTTTGGTGCTGACCAACTGACAACGCTGGGCAAACTCACCATGGCGCCCTCCTACTTTTCCAGCAAAATGAACATTGTGGTGGCGGAAGGTCTCTACGCTGAAAAGCTGGAAGGCGATGAGCCGGAGCCGCTGATTGTCCACCGCTGGCCGCTGAGCGATATGATGTCGCTGCTGGATGAGCCCGATTTCCGCGAGGCACGTAATGTCAGTGCGCTGTTTATGGCGCGCGAATGGCTGGTGAAGCAGGGACGGCTGAGTTACTGAATATCATCTGTGACTGAATAAAAAAGGCCGACTGACGTCGGCCTTTTTTACAGTGCGGTTTCGTGGGTCACATCAGAACAGCTCGTGACTCTCACCGTTATCCATAATGGTGGTACCCACATCATGAACCGAATATTCGGTTGGCTGGGTGCCATTGATGAAGTACTCCTGACGGGTGTTACCCCCTCCATTTGCCAGCTTGCCGGTGCTGCGATCGATCGTCACCGTGACCACGCCATCCGGCGGTGTTAACGGCTGCACCGGTACGCCATCCAGCGCACTCTTCATGTACTCATCCCATGCCGGTTGTGCGCTCTTCGCACCGCCTTCATAGCCCGAAATCTGATCGGGAATGGCGCCGGAGAGCGTGCTGCGGCCCAGATTGCGGCGCGCATCATCAAAGCCGATCCAGACTGAGGTGACCACGCCAGGGCCGTAACCCGAGAACCAGGCATCTTTCGAGCTGTTAGTGGTACCGGTTTTACCGCCGATATCATTACGCTTGAGGTCACGCCCGGCACGCCAGCCGGTTCCCATCCAGCCCGGTTCGCCAAAGATGTTACTGTTCAGCGCGCTCTTGATCAGGAAGGTGAGCGGGGTGTTGATCACGTGGGGTGCATATTGCTGCTCACCCTGTTGTGCCTGAGCGGGAACCTGCTCCAGTTCAGGCTGAGGAACGGCCTGATTCTGGTTGTTATTAGAGGCTGCAACGTTCTCGACGCTCTCTTCATTCAGGGCCAGCGCTTTTTTGGTCTCGCCATAGATCACCGGCAGATTGCACTGCGGGCAGGCGATCTTCGGTTTCTCTTCAAATACGAGGCCGCCCTGTTCGTTCTCAATCCGGGTGATGAAGTAAGGATCGACCAGGAAGCCGCCATTCGCCATCACGGAGTAGCCGCGCACCACCTGTAACGGGGTAAACGAGGCCGCACCTAATGCCAGCGATTCGGTATGAACAATGTTCTGAGCCGGGAAACCAAAGCGCTGCAGATACTCAGCGGCGTAATCCACGCCCATCGCACGCATCGCACGCACCATCACCACGTTTTTCGACTGGCCTAAACCCTGACGCAGACGAATCGGACCATCGTAAGTTGGCGGTGAGTTCTTGGGACGCCAGTCAGCACCCGCACCCGCATCCCAGCGTGAAATCGGCACATCGTTAAGGATTGAGGCGAGCGTCAGCCCGCGATCCATTGCGGCGGTATAGAGGAAAGGCTTGATGTTAGAGCCGACCTGACGCAGCGCCTGGGTCGCACGGTTAAACATGCTCTGGTTAAAGGCAAAGCCGCCTACCAGCGCGCGCACCGCACCATCATTCGGATCCAGCGAGACCAGCGCCGAGTTCACATCCGGCACCTGGCCCAGCCACCACTCATCACCCACCTTGCGCACCCAGATCTGCTGGCCGGCCTGCAATACCTGCGTCACGCTTTTCGGCGTCGGGCCCTGCACGGTGTCAGACTTATAAGGACGCGCCCAGCGCACACCGGCTAATGCCAGCGACACATTGCTGCCATCTTTCAGCATCACGGTCGCTTCATCGCTGCGCGCTTCCGTTACGACTGCCGGATTGAGCGGACCGTAGACCGGCAGCGTCTTCAGCGCTTTTTCAATCTTCGTCTGATCCCATGCCGGTTCACCCACTTTCCACAGCACGCTGGTCGGGCCGCGATAGCCATGACGCATATCGTAGGCCATGACGTTATTGCGAACGGAGGTCTGCGCGGCTTCCTGCAGGCGACGGGTCACGGTGGTGTAGACCTTGTAACCATCGGTGTAGGCATTCTCACCGTAGCGTTTCACCATCTCCTGACGCACCATCTCGCTGAGATAGGGGGCAGAGAAAGCGATTTCCGGACCGTGATACTTCGCGACCAGCGGCGTATTACGCGCCTCATCATACTGCTGCTGCGTGATGTAATGCTGATCCAGCATACGCGCCAGCACCACGTTGCGGCGCGACAGGGCACGACTCGGCGAGTAAAGCGGGTTAAAGGTGGAAGGGGCTTTCGGCAGACCGGCAATCATCGCCATCTCACTCAGCGACAGCTGGTCAACCGGCTTACCAAAATAGACCTGTGAGGCTGCGCCGACGCCATAAGCACGGTAGCCGAGGTAGATCTTATTCAGGTAGAGCTCAAGGATTTCATCTTTGTTCAGCAACTGCTCAATGCGGATCGCCAGGAACGCTTCCTTTATTTTACGCATCAGGGTGCGTTCCGGGCTCAGGAAGAAGTTACGGGCCAGCTGCTGAGTGATAGTACTGGCACCCTGTGAGGCGTGACCGGAGACCAGCGCAACGCTGGCCGCACGGAAAATACCCACCGGATCAACACCATGGTGCTCATAAAAACGGCTATCTTCGGTCGCAATAAACGCTTTCACCATCACAGGTGGCACTTGCTGCAGAGTCAAAGGAATACGGCGCATTTCGCCATACTGGGCGATCAGATCGCCGTCGGCGCTGTAAACCTGCATAGGGGTTTGCAGACGCACATCTTTCAGCGTGTTTACGTCGGGCAGCTGTGGCTCTATGTATTTGTATAAACCATAAATCGAGCCAGCTCCCAACAGGATGCAACACACTGCAAGGATCAATAAATACTTTACGAACTTCACCTGGAATTTCCCATCTGTTGTCGTTTGAGCAGTTTATAAACAACCGCGCGGTAGTATAAAGGCAAGCCAGACGCTTTGATATGTCCATTTTCCCGGACGATAAGGAGATCGCGCGTATGGCTTTTCATACCTGGCAAATTGGGCTGGATATTCAGAATAGGCAGATTTGCGCCCTGGCCCTCCAGCCTCGTCGTGATGGCTGGCAGCTACGCCACTGGTGGCAGCAGCGGCTGCCGCAAGATACGTTAAGAAACGGCGTGCTGCAATCTTCGCCTGAATTACTGGCGGCCTTAACGACCTGGCGTCAGCGGTTACCACGCCGTTATTCGCTGCGGGTCGGATTGCCTGCCCAGCTGGTGCTGCAGCGCCAGCTCCCCCTTCCTGCGCAGTCGCTGAATGAGCCCGCGCTGGGGCACTACGTGCAGGCGGCCGCGCGCCGTCTCTTTCCGCTGGAGCCCGCTGCGCTGGCGCTTGATTACCGACCGGATGCGCAGAGCGGTCAGCTCTGCGTCACGGCAGCGCGGCTGGAGATTATCGACCAGTGGGCGGCACCCCTGTTGCAGGCAGGTTTAAAACCGCAGGTGTTCGAACTGACCACCGAGGCGCTGAAGCGGTTAGCCCGGCAGGCAGCGCTGCAGGACGATGCGGTACTGGTTCTGCAGCAGGATAACCGCTGGCTCTGGAGCGATGCGCACACCGCTGCTGACACAGGCGAAGCCGCCACGCTGGAGGCACTGCAACGGCAGGCCTTTCCCGGGGCGCGTTCTGTCGCCTGGTGTACCGCAGAGCAGACGCCGTTGCCCGCAGACGTTAGCGCGTTTTCCCCTTTTGATCTGTTTCGTTATAAGCAGCCACCTTTGCCGGAGAATCCGGGCGCTTTTGCGCTGGCGGCCGGGCTGGCGCTGCGCGACGGAGATGAGTGATGGTCGCGGTTAATCTGCTGCCCTGGCGGCAGCGCCGTCGGCAACAGCAGCGGCGACAAAGCCTGGTCGTGCTGTCACTGGCGACTGGCGCCCTGTTACTGGTGGTGATGCAGCAAACCTGGCGGATCCAGCAGACGCGTCAGCAGGTGGCGCAGGCGAGCAGGACGCAGCAGCAGGCGCTGGAAAGCCTGGGGCAGCAGTTAGCGCAACAGAAGCAGTTAATGGAGCAGCTCGCGGTCGTGCAAAAACAGCAGGCGAAGCATCGCCAGCAGGCTGCACAACTGGCCGCCTGGCAGCAGTTCTGGCTCGATTTACCCGCGTTGCTGCCCGACACCGCCTGGCTGACCCGGCTGGAGAAGCGCGACAACCGTCTGACACTGGAGGGGCAGGCACAGGATATGGCGGCAGTCCGACAGTTCCGCCAGCAATTAACCACTGTGGCCCTGTTTGGTCTGGTGAAGCAGGGCGGGGTTAAGCGTCAGGCTGATGGCCATTATCGGTTTTCACTGCGGGCAGAGATGCAGGAGGTGAACAGTGAGTGAATGGTGGGAGCGCTGGTGGCAGATGGCCGCTATTGCGCGCTATGGCTTGCTCGCCGCGCTCTTATCCGGTCTGCTGCTGCTCTCCTGGATCCTGTGGTTACGGCCACAGCAGCAGGCGCTCATTGCTGAACAGCAGACGCTGTTGCAGTTGACCCGCACTCTGCAGCTGCGCCAGCACCAGTTGCGTCAGAACCCTGATAATGCACAGTTGCAGGCGCAGCTGCAGTCGATGCAGATCGCGAGATCAGCATCTGCATCGGGCCGTGCAGTGGAAGAGATCCTGGCGGCACGCCGTAGCCAGCTGGAAGAGTGGCAGCCGGACGCCCCCTCACGCATGCTGACGCTGCATCTGCAGTGGCCGGCGTTCCAGTCGCTTTTTGCCGAGCTGGCCCAGGCCTCCGCACCGTTTCCGGTGCATTTCCAGCTGCTGGCGCAGCCGCAGTACCTGGTGGCTCAACTCTGGCTGGAACCTGACGATGCGCCATAGTCTGCTGATTTTACTGTTGTGCTGTGGCGGCGTGCTGGCGCGCGATCCGTTCCGGCCTGTAGCCGGTTCCGTCTGTGAGGCGTCAGTGGAACCGCTCACCGGCTGGCGTCTGCAGGGGATCATTGGCCGGGAGGCACATTTCCATGCCTGGCTGCTGACCCCGCAGGGAGAGAGTATTACGGCCCGCACCGGCAAGCCATTTCCATTCGCACCCTGGCAACTGGCGAATATGACCCGCCGCAGCCTCACCTTAGCGGTGGCGAATAGCTGCAACGCACAACAGACCGCATTTTATTTAAAAGGACGATCGCATGATAAGGATAGCTACCCTGCTGCTGCTACTAAGCTGCCTGCCGCCGGTTCACGCCGCTGATGAGGAACCTCTCAGTCTGACTTTTGATAACGCCCCGGTAGAACGTATTTTGCAGGCGCTGGCTGACTATCAGCAGATCAATCTGATGATTGCGCCAGAGGTTGAAGGTTCGTTATCGCTGCGGCTGGATAACCTGCCCTGGCATCAGGCGCTCGACCTGGTGGCGCGCATGGCAAAGCTGACGCTGGTTGAACAGGATAATGTCCTGCTGGTCTATCCGGAAAGCTGGCAGCAGGCTCAGCAGCAGGCACGTGAGGCTGAGAAGCAGTCGCAGTTGCAGCAGGTTCCTTTGCAACAGCGCGCTGTGATATTGCGTTATGCCAGCGCCAGCGAGGTGTATGCCAGCCTGCTGAGTGAGCGTCAGTCGCTGATGACACCACGCGGTAGCGTGACGGTCGACAAACGCACCAACGCATTGTTACTGCGCGATAGTGCGGCGGCTTTAAAAGAGACGGAGCGCTGGATACGGGCGCTGGATCTGCCACTGGAACAGATTGAACTGTCAGCCCACATCGTCACTATCAGCGAGGAGCATCTGCAGGAGCTGGGCGTGAAGTGGGGATTGCAGGCGGGGGACGCCGCAGTAAATGATATCCTGCATCATCCCCGGCTGGATGTTCCGCTGGCGGTGAGTTCACCCGGCATCAGCGTGGGAATGGCGCTGGCGCGCATCGGAGGGCAGCTTCTGGATCTGGAGTTAAGTGCGCTGGAGCAGGAGAACCAGATTGAAATCATCGCCAGTCCGCGCCTCTTTACCTCACATCAGCAGACCGCTTCGATTAAGCAGGGCACAGAAATTCCTTATGAAGTGTCGGCAGGAAACAGCGGTGCCACCAGTATTGAGTTTAAAGAAGCGGTACTGGGTATGGAGGTGACACCGACGATTTCCGGCAATGGCCGCATCCAGTTGAAGATCCATATCAGTCAGAATATGCCGGGTCGCAGCATCAGAACCGGCGATAGCGACATATTATCCATCGATAAACAGGAAATTGAGACCCAGGTCACGGTCAGTGACGGGCAAACACTGGCGTTAGGCGGTATCTTTCAGCAGCAGCGCACCCGCGGACAGAATCAGGTGCCGCTACTGGGAAATGTGCCGCTGATTGGCGGGTTGTTTCGCCAGCAATCTGATCAGCGCAAAAAAAGAGAGCTGGTGATCTTCATTACGCCGCGATTGGTCAGGGAAGCAGCGCTTACGGCTGGATAAAACGGAAAATGCGTCCCTTAAGGCCATCTGCGTTGACGCAGGAGAGGAATTAGCTTACAAGGTTTAGCGATTTTCAATACGGTGTAACCGTCTATGCTGGGTAAATCCCGGCAAACAGATCAGAAAACTCCTCTGTACGCAGCGTTGTAAAGACGCAGCGCTGGCGCGTTACAGTTTCGCGAACACAGGCCAATTCAGAAATGGATGTGCTGAAGGCAATATAATCGGTTGCCAAACAGCCTTGAGTGTTGAGATAATTTTTCATCTGACTCTTGCTAACGCTCATGAGGTCTCAGTTCCTGTCCCGCCAGCAAATGCTGAACGCGGGGTATCATTAACGAATTCTTAGTAATACCGACAAAATGGCAGAGAAACGCAATATCTTTCTGGTTGGGCCGATGGGTGCCGGCAAAAGCACTATTGGCCGTCAGTTGGCTCAGCAACTCAACATGGAGTTCTTCGATTCCGATCAGGAAATTGAGCGACGCACCGGAGCGGATGTGGGCTGGGTTTTTGATGTCGAAGGCGAAGCTGGCTTTCGCGATCGCGAAGAAAAAATCATTAACGAACTGACCGAGAAGCAAGGCATCGTCCTGGCGACAGGCGGTGGTTCCGTCAAATCCCGGGAAACGCGTAATCGTCTCTCCGCCCGCGGTGTTGTGGTTTATCTTGAAACCACCATCGAGAAGCAACTGGCGCGCACCCAACGTGACAAAAAACGTCCGTTGCTGCAGGTGGATTCACCGCCGCGTGAAGTGCTCGAAGCGCTGGCTGGCGAACGTAACCCGCTCTACGAAGAGATCGCCGATGTAACCATTCGCACAGATGATCAGAGTGCGAAAGTGGTGGCGAATCAGATTATCCACATGTTGGAAAAAAGTTGATCCAACGTTCGAAGGCTCCTTAACAGGTATCGGGCATCATGGAGAAGATCACCGTCTCACTGGGGGAACGCAGTTACCCCATCACTATCGCTGCCGGACTGTTTAACGATCCGGCTTCTTTTTGGCCGCTAACCGCGGGCGAAAACGCCATGGTGGTGACAAACCAGACGCTGGCTCCGCTTTATCTTGACCAGCTGACGGCGCTGCTGACGGGGGCAGGTGTAAAAGTGGATCAGGTGATCTTACCCGATGGCGAGCAATATAAGACGCTGGCCGTGATGGATCAGGTTTTTACCGCGCTCCTGCAAAAGCCGCACGGTCGTGATACGACGCTTATCGCCTTAGGCGGCGGCGTCATTGGCGATCTTACCGGTTTTGCTGCGGCCAGTTATCAGCGTGGCGTACGCTTTATTCAGGTACCGACCACCTTACTGTCGCAGGTCGACTCTTCGGTTGGCGGCAAAACGGCCGTTAACCATCCGCTGGGCAAAAACATGATCGGCGCGTTTTATCAACCCGCGTCGGTGGTGATTGATACTGCCTGTCTGCAGACGTTGCCCGCGCGCGAACTGGCGTCGGGTCTGGCGGAAGTGATTAAGTACGGCATCATCCTCGACGGTGCGTTTTTCCAGTGGCTGGAGCAGAATCTTGATGCCCTGCTGGCGCTGGATGAACAGGCGCTGGCGTACTGCATTCGTCGCTGCTGTGAACTGAAAGCCGAAGTCGTGGCCGCCGATGAACGTGAAAACGGTCAGCGGGCGTTGCTGAATCTGGGCCATACTTTTGGTCATGCGATTGAAGCACACATGGGCTATGGCAACTGGCTGCACGGTGAAGCGATTGCAGCGGGCATGGTGATGGCGGCACGCACGGCTGAACGCCTGGGGCAGTTCCAGGCACAGGAGACGGACCGCATTATTGCTCTGTTCCTGCGTGCCGGTTTGCCGGTACATGGGCCGGAGGCGATGAGTGCGGAGATGTATCTGCCGCACATGATGCGCGATAAGAAAGTTCTGGCGGGCGAATTGCGGCTGGTACTCCCGCTGTCGATTGGCCGCTCTGAAGTGCGTGGTGGCGTGGCACATGATATGGTGCTGGCTGCAATTAATGATTGTCAGCAATCCTGAGATTAAGCAGTTGAGTGGTGACGCGGCGCGCAGGGTGCGCAGTGCGGAATGCCGCTTTACGGAGGAGGCAAAATGGATGAGTTTAAACCGGAAGATGAGTTAAAACCTGACGCCAGCGATCGCCGTCCCTCGCGCCCTCGTAAGTCGTCTCCCGCAGCCAAAATACCGGTTTCGCGCCAGCGCATCATGATGGGTGTCGGGATCCTGGTTCTGCTGTTACTGGTACTGGGAATTGGTTCGGCGCTGAATGGTCCGGATGAGAAAAAACCTGCTACTGCGGGCAATACGCCTGCCGCTGGCGGCGGTTCCGGCAGCGAGAAGAATATCGACCTGGCTGGCTCCTCTTCCATGTCAGGTGGACAGACGACGCCGACTGGCGGGCAGACCACGCCAGCTACCAGCGAAAATAACGCGGCGACCAGCGGTAATGCTGCGTCTGACCCGCAGCGCGACGTCTCAATGCCGCCTGTGGCTTCAACGCCTACGCAGGCAGCCCCTGTTGACACGCCAGCGAATCAGCAGCGTGTCACACTGCCGGGCGATCTGAACAGCGCGCTGAGTAATCAGCAGCAGCAGGTCGACAGTGCCGCGATGGGCACGCAGGGTGGTAGTTCACTGCCAACAGCCCCTGCCACGGTCAGCGGCAATGCCGGAACGGCTGCGAATCCGGTTACGGCCCCAGCAGGCCGTCAGACGCCAAACAAATCAAACGCTTCTGCCCGTCCGGCGCACGATTCATCGCATAAAACTGCCTCGAAGCCTGCAACCCGTGACAGCAAAACACATACCACGCCAGCACGCACGCCAGCCCCTTCTGCTCCGGCCACTGCGGCGGCAGGAAGCAGTTCAGCCAGCAAATCATTGCCAGGCGGCAGCTATACTCTGCAGCTGAGCGGTGCATCGAAGGCTGAAAGCCTGAATGCCTGGGCTAAGCAGCAGAATCTGAGTGGGTATCACGTCTACAAAACCACACGTAACGGTCAGTCGTGGTACGTGCTGGTGAGTGGTTCCTATGCCACACCGGCTGATGCCAAACGCGCGGTAGCCTCACTGCCTGCCGAAGTGCGTGCGAAGAACCCGTGGGTTAAACCAGTAAGCCAGGTGAAGAAAGAAGCCAGCCAATAGCGGATGTGGGGCCAGTTTCTGGCCCCGTTTTAAGCGCAGATCTGCTGTCGGTCCAGCCACAGCCTCACAATAAGATGTAATAACCACGACAGCATGAAAAAAAATCGCGCTTTCCTGAAATGGGCAGGGGGAAAATTTCCCTTAGTAGAAGAGATCCATCGCCATCTGCCGCAAGGCGACTGTCTGGTAGAACCCTTTGTTGGCGCGGGTTCGGTGTTTCTGAACACTGAATTTGATCGCTACCATCTGGCTGATATCAACAGTGACCTGATTAATCTCTATAACATTGTTAAAACGCGCACGGCGGATTTCATCCGTGACGCGCAGCTGCTGTTTACGCCGGAAAGTAACAACGAGATCTGTTATTACCAGCGTCGCACCGAATTTAACACCAGCACCGACGCCTACCTGCGCGCGCTGTTGTTCCTCTATCTGAACCGTCACTGTTACAACGGCCTCTGTCGCTATAACCTGCGTGGCGAGTTCAACGTGCCGTTTGGCCGCTATCGCAAACCCTACTTTCCGGAAGCAGAACTGTTATGGTTTGCCGAGCGTGCGCAAAAAGCGACGTTTGTCTGTGAATCGTACGATGTTACCCTGACCAATGCCGGTAAAGGCTCGGTAGTCTATTGCGATCCGCCTTATGCGCCGCTGTCGGCAACGGCCAATTTCACGGCTTATCACACCAACAGCTTCAGCCTGCGTGAGCAGGAGAACCTGGCGGCGTTAGCGGCAAAGCTGGCTTCGTCGGAGGACCGGATTCCGGTACTGATTTCTAACCACGACACTGCACTGACGCGTTTATGGTATCAGGATGCAGAGTTACATGTGGTCAAAGCCCGGCGTTCTATCAGCCGAAGCATAACGGGTCGCACCAAGGTCGACGAACTGCTGGCACTTTATAGCTAGTCTGTTTCGTCCGCGACCAACGCATTACGCCAGCCTGCGTGCTGGCGCACAACAGTGGGAGAATCGGATGAAACAATATTTGCTGGCCCCTTCAATCCTTTCGGCGGACTTTGCTCGCCTGGGCGAAGACACAGCCAAAGCGCTGGCGGCCGGAGGTGACGTGGTTCACTTCGACGTGATGGACAACCACTACGTGCCTAATCTGACCATGGGTCCGATGGTGCTGAAAGCACTGCGCGACTATGGCATCACTGCCCCCATCGATGTGCATCTGATGGTGAAGCCGGTAGATGCGCTGATCCCTGATTTCGCCAAAGCGGGTGCCACCTACATCACCTTTCATCCCGAAGCCAGCGAACACGTTGACCGCACCCTGCAAATCATCAAAGAGCATGGCTGCAAAGCGGGTCTGGTGTTTAACCCGGCGACCCCGCTGAGCTACCTCGATTACGTCATGGATAAGCTGGATATCATTCTGCTGATGTCAGTGAACCCCGGCTTTGGCGGTCAGTCATTTATTCCTGGCACACTGGATAAACTGCGTGAAGCGCGCAGGCGTATCGATCAGAGTGGTTACAGCATTCGTCTTGAAGTGGATGGCGGCGTGAAGATCGACAATATTGGCCAGATCGCTGCCGCCGGTGCCGACATGTTTGTCGCCGGTTCCGCGATCTTCGGTCACCCTGACTATAAAAAAGTGATCGATGATATGCGCAACGAACTGGAGAAGGCCAATGGCTCATTTCACTGATATTCGTGCGCTGGCGTTTGATCTCGATGGGACACTGGTGGATAGCGCACCCGGCCTGGCCGATGCGAT
The DNA here is from genome assembly GCF_057812235.1 of Pantoea sp. ABR1s. Taxonomy (NCBI): domain Bacteria; kingdom Pseudomonadati; phylum Pseudomonadota; class Gammaproteobacteria; order Enterobacterales; family Erwiniaceae; genus Pantoea; species Pantoea sp. ABR1s. The sequence continues at coordinate 411,057 of NZ_CM173823.1, forward strand.
TGACCGCACGCTGAACGACCTCCGTCTGCCGCAGGCGGGCCTTGAGCGTGTCTCAACCTGGATTGGCAACGGCGCGGATATCATGATGGCCCGCGCGCTGACCTTCGCGCTGGGCCGTGAGCCGCAGCCGGAAGAGCAGCGTGATGCGCGGGCGCTGTTTGACCGACATTATGCCGATACCGTGGATGCGGGCAGTACGCTGTTTCCACAGATAAAGCAGACGCTGGCCGCCTTAAAGGCCGCCGGGCTGCCGATGGCGATAGTCACCAACAAGCCGACGCCGTTTGTGGCACCGCTGCTGGAGTCGCTTGGCATTGCTGATGCGTTTTCGCTGATTATCGGTGGCGACGATGTGCCGTTTAAAAAACCGCATCCTGCGGCAATCTTTATGGTGCTAGGTACCTTTGGTGTGTTGCCGAATGAGTTGCTGTTTGTCGGCGACTCACGCAATGATATCCAGGCGGCACAGGCGGCGGGCGTACCCAATATCGGCATGACCTTTGGCTATAACTATGGCGAGCCGATTGCCACCAGCCAGCCCGATTTAACCCTCGAATCTTTCGACGAACTTTTGCCCGCTCTGGGGCTGTAAATATCAGGACATAAGTATGAAACCCATCGTTTTCAGCGGCGCACAGCCGTCCGGCGAACTGACCATTGGCAACTATATGGGAGCGCTGCGTCAGTGGGTGCAGATGCAGGATGATTTCCACTGCATTTATTGCATCGTTGATCTGCACGCTATCACCGTGCGTCAGGATCCTGTTGCACTGCGTAAAGCGACGCTGGACACGCTGGCGCTCTATCTGGCCTGTGGTATCGACCCGCAAAAAAGCACCATCTTTGTTCAGTCGCATGTGCCAGAGCACACGCAGCTGAGCTGGATCCTGAATTGCTATGCCTACTTCGGTGAACTGAGCCGCATGACGCAGTTCAAGGACAAATCAGCGCGTTACGAAGAGAACATTAACGCCGGTCTGTTCGACTATCCGGTGCTGATGGCGGCTGACATTCTGCTCTATCAGACCCATCAGGTGCCGGTGGGTGAAGACCAGAAGCAGCATCTGGAGCTGAGCCGCGATATCGCGCATCGCTTCAATGCGATCTACGGCGATATCTTCAAAGTACCAGAGCCGTTGATTCCGAAGTCTGGCGCGCGCGTGATGTCGCTGCTGGAACCGACGAAGAAGATGTCCAAGTCTGACGATAACCGCAATAACGTGATCGGCCTGCTGGAAGATCCGAAAGCGGTCGTGAAGAAGATTAAACGCGCCGTCACCGATTCTGAAGAGCCGCCAGTGGTGCGCTACGATATCAAAGAGAAAGCGGGCGTCTCTAACCTGCTGGATATTCTGTCGGGTGTGACCGGTAAAACCATCGCCGAGCTGGAGCAGGAGTTCGAAGGCAAGATGTATGGTCACCTGAAGGGCGCAGTAGCCGATGCTGTGTCGGGTATGCTCTCTGAGCTGCAGGAGCGTTATCACAGCTTCCGCAACGATGAAGCACTGCTGGAGCAGGTGATGCGTGATGGCGCGGCCAAAGCACGCGCACAGGCGCAGGAAACGCTGAAGAAGGTGTATGAGGCGGTAGGCTTTGTCGCGATGCCGTAATGGCTGAGCAGACAACCAGGACGGCGGGCATTGTGCCCGCCGTTTTTATTTGCCGGACTCAGAACCAGCGCAGGCTGTCACGTAGACTTACCACGCTGCCGATGATCATCAGGCTGGGACTGGTCACCTGACCGGCTAACGCCTCCAGCTCGCTCAGTGTCCCGGTGACCACGCGTTGACGCGTAGTGGTGCCGTTTTCCACCAGCGCCACCGGCATATCGCTGCACATACCGTGCTTTATCAGCTGCTGCTGAATCTCTCCGGCCTGCGTGAGCCCCATATAAAAGACCAGCGTCTGCTGTTCCGCCGCCAGCGTCTGCCAGGCGAGCGAGCCCTCTTTCTGCAGATGTCCGGTAACCAGTCTGACACTCTGCGCATGATCGCGGTGGGTCAGGGGAATACCGCTGTAAGCCGCACAGCCCGATGCGGCGGTGATACCCGGCACCACGCTGAACGGAATCTGCCGCTGCGCCAGCGCTTCCAGCTCTTCACCGCCGCGACCAAAGATAAAGGGATCGCCGCCTTTCAGCCGCACTACGCGTTTTCCCCGCTGCGCCTGTTCGCAGAGCAGCTGGTTAATCTCATTCTGCGGTACGCAGTGATGTCCGGCGCGTTTCCCGACAAAAATGCGCTCGGCATCGCGGCGCACCAGATTCAGGATCTCATCGGAGACCAGCCGGTCATAGACGATGACGTCTGCCTGCTGGATCAGCTGTAAGCCTTTCAGGGTCAGTAATCCGGCATCACCCGGACCGGCACCGACCAGCGCCACTTCACCCTGTTGGCAAAGGTCAGCGTTAAAGAGCTGGTGGGTAATCTGCTCCGCGCGTTCACTGTCGCCGTTGGCCAGCGTCTGGGCCAGCCGCTCACTGTTAAAGAAGCGTTCCCAGAAGTGGCGGCGGGCACTGACAGAGCTGAATTGCTGTTTCACCCTCGCGCGCAGAGTGCCTGCCAGCTGAGCCAGCTGGCCAAGGTGTTGCGGCAGCATCGCCTCCAGCTTCTCCCGCAACAGGCGCGCCAGTACCGGCGCGCGTCCACCGGAAGAGACGGTGACCATCAGCGGGGAACGATCGATGATTGACGGCATAATGGCGCTGGCCTGCTGCGGCGCATCCACCAGATTGCAGAAGATCTGCTGTTTTTCGGCGGCTTCAGCCACCTGCTGATTAACCGCATCGTCGCTGGTTGCGGCGACCACCAGCCAGCAGCCGGTGAGCCAGTGCGGATCAAACGTCCCTGGCAGCAGCGTGATGGTTTCCTGCTGCGCCCATTGCCGGAAGGCGGGGGAGAAATCAAGGGCACCGACCAGCAGTTCGGCGCCGGCCTCCAGCAGCAGGCGGGCTTTCCGCTCAGCCACGTCACCTGCGCCGACCAGCAGGCAGCGTCGGCCCTGCAGGCGGCAGAATAAGGGGAAGTAGTCCATCAGACGTCCTTAAAAAAGCCCGCGGAGGCGGGCTGTTGACGGGAGTTACAGGCAGACTTCAACCTGTCCGGCATTGACCCGCACCGGCCAGGCCGCCACGGAGCGCGTTTTATCCTCCATGCAGTAGCCATCGCTAAGACGAAAACGCTGCTTTTTCAGCGGGCTGGCAACCCAGAGCGCATCCTGATGTTCAGCAATAATGCCGCGTGACAGCACGCTGGCATCGGCAAAGGGGTCGATATTGCTGATGGCATAGAGCTGCTCATCGTTGCGGGGACGGAAGATAGCAACCTGCTGGCCTTTGACCAGCGCGCAGACGCCCGTGGCGGGCAGGATCTGCGTCAGCGGGCACACCGGATTCCACTGGCTCATGATTCGGTCTCCTCAATCAGGGTCACGGCAATGCGTTCATCGGCGCGTGCCGGGCGGTGCTGGTCGCGCTCCGCGACCCGCTGCACGCCAGGATCGCGTTGCGGCGAGTTGATAAAGTGGGCAAAGCGCGTCAGGTGATCCTTATCTTCCAGCGTCGCTTTCCATTCACAGCTGACGCTGGCGCGCAGTGCGGCCAGCTGCTGCTCCATCTGGCCGTTGAGGCCAAGTTTGTCATCCACAATCACCTTACGCAGATAGTCGATGCCGCCTTCCAGACTCTCCAGCCACAGCGAGGTGCGCTGCAGTTTGTCGGCGGTGCGGATATAGAACATCATGAAACGGTCGAGATAGGTGATCAGCGTCTGCTGATCGAGATCGGCCGCCAGCAGATCGCCATGGCGCGGCTTCATGCCGCCGTTGCCGCAGACGTAAAGGTTCCACCCTTTTTCGGTCGCGATAATGCCGACATCTTTGCCCTGTGCTTCCGCACATTCACGGGTGCAGCCAGAGACGCCAAACTTCATCTTGTGCGGCGTACGGATGCCTTTGTAGCGGTTCTCCAGCATCACGCCGAAGCCGAGGCTATCACCCACGCCATAACGGCACCAGGCGCTGCCAACGCAGGTTTTCGCCATCCGCAGCGCCTTGGCGTAGGCCTGGCCGGTTTCAAATCCGGCGTCGATCAGCTGTGACCAGATAGCGGGCAGATCGTCTTTCTGCGCGCCAAACAGACCGATGCGCTGAGAGCCGGTAATTTTGGTGTAGAGCTGATAGCGCTCGGCGATCTCGCCAATCACTTTCAGTCCCTGGGGTGTGATTTCACCGCCGGGCGAGCGCGGGATCACCGAGTAGGTGCCATCTTTCTGGATGTTGCCAAGGTAGAGGTCGTTGCTGTCCTGCAACGGCGCGTGCTGGGGCTTGAGCACATACTCATTCCAGCAGGAGGCGAGCAGTGAGCCAACCACCGGCTTGCACACTTCACAGCCGTAACCCTGACCATAGCGGGCCAGCAGTTCGTCAAAGGTTTTAATCTCCTCTACCTGAATCAGGTGATAAAGCTCCTGGCGTGACCAGGCGAAGTGGGCGCAAAGATGGTTATTGACCTCAATGCCCTGACGGCTGAGTTCACTGTTGAGAACCTGGGTGATCAGTGGGATACAGCCGCCGCAACCGGTGCCGGCACGGGTGCTGCTTTTCAGTGCTGCCACGGTATGACAGCCACCCTGTACCGCCTTAATGATGTCGCCTTTACTGACGTCAAAACAGGAGCAGATTTGTGCGGTATCAGGCAGAGAATCGACGCCGATGGCCGGTTTATCCCCGCTGCCGGCTGGCAGAATCAGCGCTTCCGGATTAGCAGGCAGCGGAATACCATTCAGCACCAGCTGCAGCAGGTTGCCATAGTCGCTGGTGTCGCCCACCAGGACGGCACCCAGCAGGGTTTTCTGATCTTCGCTGATAATCAGGCGCTTGTAGATCGATTTGCTCTCATCCAGCCAGACCACGCTGCGAGCGCCTGGCGTGGTGCCGCGCGCATCGCCAATGCCGCCAACATCAACACCCAGCAGCTTCAGTTTGGCGCTCATGTCCGCGCCGGTAAACGCATTGTCGCGGCCCAGCAGATGGTCGCTGGCGACCTGGGCCATTTTGTAACCCGGCGCCACCAGGCCATAGACACGATTCTGCCAGGCAGCGCACTCACCGATGGCGTAGATAGTGGGATCGCTGGTCCGGCACTGGTCATCAATGGCGATGCCGCCGCGCGGCCCCAGTGCTAATCCACACTGCTTCGCCAGTTTGTCCTGCGGGCGAATGCCGGTGGAGAAGACGATGAAATCGACCTCCAGCGCGCTGCCATCAGCAAACTGCAGCGTTTTGCCGCCGTGCTCGTGATGCACAATCTGTTGGGTGTTTTTACCGGTGTGGACCCGCACGCCCATCTGCTCAATCTTGCGACGTAGCTGCTCACCGCCTTGCTGATCTAACTGCTCCGCCATCAGCACCGGCGCAAATTCAATAACGTGGGTTTCAATGCCCAGATTTTTCAGTGCGCCCGCCGCTTCCAGCCCCAGCAGGCCGCCGCCAATCACCGCGCCGCGTTTGCTGCGGCGCGAACAGGCTTCGATGGCGTTGAGATCTTCGATGGTGCGATAGACAAAGCAGTCGCTGCCTTCGGCACCGTTAATTGGCGGGATCCACGGATAAGAGCCGGTGGCAAAAATCAGCGTATCGTAATGCACCGCGCGACCGGTACTGGAGTGGATGAGCTTCTCATCACGGTTAATGGTGATGGCGCGTTCACCCAGCAGCAGATTGACCTGATGTTTGTCGTAATAGCCTTCACGAACCAGCGACAATTCTTCAGCGGTGTGATGGGAAAAGTAGGCGGACAGGTGGACACGATCATAGGCGACACGGGGTTCTTCACAAAAGACGGTCAGCGAAAACTGGTCAGGTTCCGCTTTCTCTAGTAATTCTTCTATGAAGCGGTGGCCGACCATGCCGTTACCGATAACGACGACATTGTGCTTGCTCATTTTTGCCTCAAATTTGCGATATCTGCGGCTACAATAGCGCGCCGTTTCCGGCACTTATTGATATACATCAACCACGACGCCATATACCCATTAAGAGGTATATGGTTGATTTGAAATAATTTTTTCTGGTGCGGCTAACCCGCTGATTATTCGGGCTTGCGGCGGGTCACCTGAATCGTGTTAGTTTTAAATCACAAAACCGGAAAAGGAGTCGGCAATGATGTCACCTAAGTGGATCAATAACGTGCGTTTACCCTGGCGGGATGGGTTATGGCAGATCGCCATCGCCGATGGCAAAATTGCCCGAATCTCAGCCCAGCCGCAGCACGCTTCACCGGCGGATGAATCGCTGGACGGTGAGGGTGGCATAGCCTGCGCGCCTTTTATTGAGCCGCATATTCATCTGGATACCACCCAGACCGCTGGCGAACCCGCGTGGAACCAGTCCGGTACGCTGTTTGAAGGCATTGAGCGCTGGGCTGAACGCAAAGCCATGCTCAGTCATGAAGATGTTAAGCGGCGGGCGATGCAGACGCTGAAGTGGCAGATTGCCAACGGCATTCAGTTTGTCCGTACTCATGTTGACGTTTCTGACCCGTCACTGACGGCGCTTAAAGCGATGCTGGAGTTGAAGGCGGAGATGGCGCCGTGGATCACTATCCAGATTGTTGCTTTTCCCCAGGAGGGTATTCTCTCTTATCCCAACGGTGAAGCGCTGCTGGAGGAGGCATTGCGGCTGGGCGCGGATGTGGTCGGCGCGATCCCGCATTACGAATTCACCCGTGAATATGGTGTTGAGTCGCTGCATAAAACTTTTGCGCTGGCTAACCGCTATGATCGGTTGATCGATGTTCACTGCGATGAGATCGATGATGAACAGTCGCGCTTTGTGGAAACCGTGGCGGCGCTGGCGCATCGCGATGGCAACGGCGCGCGCGTGACGGCCAGTCATACCACCGCGATGCACTCTTATAATGGCGCGTATACCTCACGACTGTTTCGACTGCTTAAGCTGTCGGGCATTAATTTTGTCGCGAATCCGCTGGTCAATATTCACCTGCAGGGCCGCTTTGATACCTACCCTAAGCGGCGCGGCATTACGCGGGTGAAAGAGATGCTGGAGGCGGAGATTAACGTCTGTTTCGGCCACGACGATGTGTTCGATCCCTGGTATCCGCTGGGCACCGCCAGCATGCTGCAGGTGCTGCATATGGGCTTACACGTCTGTCAGTTGATGGGCTATGAGCAGATTGATGCGGGTCTGGATCTGATTACGCATAACAGCGCGAAGACGCTGCAGCTGTCAGGCTATGGCATTCAGACCGGCAACGATGCCAGCCTGATTATTCTGCCGGCAGAGAGTGGTTTTGATGCAGTAAGAAGACAGGTTCCGGTGCGCTACTCGCTGCGTCGCGGCACTGTGGTGGCAGAGACAAAGCCCGCAGAAAGCGAGATTTACTGGCGGGAGCGGGAGCGGATAGACTTCCGGCGTTAAACAGCAGGGCGGCGATCAATCGCCGCCCTGAATGATTAATGCGTAACGTGACCGTGCGAGCGATGTTTAGTGACCAGCCCCAGCAGGACACACATTACAAACACCACCGCGTAGAGGCCGTTGGCGGTGACCAGCGCCGTGTGCACGCCGCTCTTCTCAACAATCGGCGCGGTCACCACGAAGGTCAGCATGGTGCCAACGGTGCCGCAGGTCAGAATAAAGTTCACCAGTTTCGGTGACGCTACTTTGGTCTGCAGCGAGCCGAGCGTGATGATGGTGGTGTAAATTGCGCTGGAGCTGAAGCCCAACACCATAATGATCCACTTCAGCATGCTGGCATCGCTGCTGCTGACGAACCAGTACATCAGCACGGTAGCCAGTCCCGCCAGTACCATCAGAATGCGTTGCAGATCGAAGAAGCGCAGCAGGAAGCTGAAGGCCCACATACCCACCATATACGCGGTCCAGAAGCTGCCCACCAGTTGTCCGGCATCATTAATATTCATGCCCATGACTTTGGTGGCATATTCCGGCACCCAGGAGATAAAGCCAAGCTGGCCCAGAATGTAGCAGAGCGCCGCCACTGCCAGCAGCAGCACGCCCACACCCCATTTTTCTTTCTCAACTGTCGGGCTGTTTTCGGGCTTACGCAGCACCGGGAACTCGACAAACAGCGTCATGATGAAGATCGCGACGTAGATAAAGCCGATGCAGACGTAGACCCAGTACCACGGCAGCTGACGCGCCAGCAGAATCCCCGCCAGCACCGGAAACAGCGTGCCCGCCATGCTGAAGAAGGAGTCGGTAAACAGCAGGCGCGAACCGCGCTGGCGGCCTTCATACATATGGGTGATCAGGAAGGTGCCGATCGACATAGTAATGCCGCTGACCACGCCCAGCACAAACATACAGAGCGAGAAGACGGTCAGATCGCGGCTGGTCATCAACCCGATTATCGCCAGTACCATCAGGACGAAGCCGAAAATCAGCTGACGCTTCAGTGGCACAATCACCATCAGCCAGGCGTTCAGGAAAACCGCCGCCAGGATGCCGCTGTTGAGGAAGGTGAAGGTATTACTCATGCTGGAGATGGGGATCTGGAAATCTTTTGCGATATCGCCCATTACCATGCCGGTAACAATCACCAGCGCGCCGGTAAGCGCGTAGGAGAAGAAGCTTATCCAGGTGAGGCCAATACGATTACGGTTTGTCATGTTCTGAACCTGTTGAGAACCGGGTGCCAAAAAGTGTCAGAAAGTGTAAACGGAACCGTGATCTTAATAAACAACCAGTGAAACCAGAGATCCATATTTCATGTGTTGTGTGATTTTAATCACGTAATTGCCGGGGTTTAACGTTTGCTCCCCTCATTTGCTGCCACAGCGTAAATATAGGTAAAACGCTGGCTCCTGGAATAGAGTCTCTTTACAATCAATCACGTTTTTGTGCCCGCTCTCCCAGGTAAGGAATCTTTCATGTTTAAACGTACTTTAACAGCGGCCATCACCCTGTTAGCGCTCTCTTCCGTTTCCGCCCAGGCGCTGGCTGCAAAAGGTGACACCCACGTTCTGCTCACCACCTCCGCCGGCAATATCGAACTCGAACTGAATAACCAGAAAGCGCCGGTTTCTGTGAAAAACTTCGTTGATTACGTCAACAACGGTTTTTACAACAACACCATTTTTCACCGCGTGATCCCGGGCTTTATGGTGCAGGGTGGGGGCTTCACTACGGACATGCAGCAGAAGCAGACTAACGCGCCGATCAAGAATGAAGCGGATAACGGCCTGCGTAACCTGCGTGGCACGATTTCCATGGCGCGTACCGCCGATAAAGACAGTGCGACCAGCCAGTTCTTCCTCAACGTCGCGGATAATGCATTCCTCGATCACGGACAGCGCGATTTTGGCTATGCCGTATTTGGTAAGATTGTGAAAGGTCAGGATGTGGTTGAAAAAATTTCTCAGGTACCGACCAAAGATGTGGGTCCTTACCAGAATGTTCCATCCAAACCGGTAGTTATCCTCTCCGCCAAAGTCCTGCCTTAAGTCCGTTCGTCGCCATCTGCGGATGGCGACCGCCTGCCGCATCCGGCAAAGCCAGAATTTGCTCTTATACTTAGGGCAAAAACCTGAGCAGGAGGCGGCATGGCGAACAAACTCACCGAAAAACAGAAGGTCACCCTGTGGCGACAGCGGCGTAGCGCCAGCTATCAGGCCAGCTGTCGGCTGGAAGGCTTCTCGCCAAATGAAACCAGCGTAAACAGCGATGATGCGGCCGCACGTCTGGCGTCACTGAGGAGGCAATATGGACTCTAATACCGCCGTCAGCCAGGATCCCTACCTGTGGCAGCATGACAATGTGCTGAAAAACCTGCCCGATATTCACGATGCCGCGCAGCTGCGTAAGGCGGAGCTGAGTTTTAGTGCGGCGCGTGCCGCCACGCTGGAGCTGGGCCCCCGTAATCCTGGACTGCCTTACCTGCGCCAGATCCACCGTACGCTGTTTCAGGACGTCTACAGCTGGGCTGGTGAACTGCGCACTATCGATATCTGGCGCGATGAGACGCCGTTCTGTCATTTCGAATATATCGAAAAGGAAGGTAACGCCCTGATGGCCGCGCTGGAGGAGGAGAAGGGCCTTGCTGACCTGCCACGTGACGCGTTTATTGAGCGTGTTGCCCACTACTACTGCGAAATCAATATGTTGCATCCTTTCCGCCACGGCAACGGTCGGGCGCAGCGGATTTTCTTTGAACAGCTGGCGCTGCATGCCGGTTATCTGCTCTCCTGGGAAGAGACTGACGCTGAAAGCTGGAAAGCGGCGAATCAGGCTGGTGTGGCCGGAGACCTGACTTTGCTGGAGCAGGTATTTGCGAAAGTGGTGAGCGAGGCGGCTTAACCGCGTAGAATAGCGGCGCGGGTAATTATTCTGGACTGGCCATGCTGCTGCTTATCGACAATTACGACTCCTTTACCTGGAATCTTTATCAATATTTCTGCGAGCTGGGCGCGCAGGTTCAGGTGGTGCGCAATGATGCCATCACGCTGGAGCAGATGGCGGCGTTACCGCTGACTCATCTGGTGATCTCCCCTGGTCCCTGCACGCCGTCGGAGTCAGGCATTTCGCTGGCGGCGATCCGGCATTTCGCCGGTCAGCTGCCGGTGCTGGGCGTCTGTCTGGGCCATCAGGCAATTGCGCAGGCGTATGGCGCGCAGGTCGTGCGTGCGCGTCAGGTGATGCACGGCAAAACCTCTGCGATTCAGCACACTGGCCAGGGCGTGTTCCACACTCTGAAAAATCCACTAACCGTGACCCGCTACCATTCGCTGATTGTACAGCGCGACTCCCTGCCAGATGCCTTCGAGGTGACTGCCTGGACGGTGCGTGACGGCGAGCCTGACGAAATTATGGGATTCCGCCATAAAACCCTGGCGCTGGAAGGCGTGCAGTTCCATCCCGAAAGCATTCTCAGCGAGCAGGGACATCAGCTGCTGCGCAATTTCCTTGAGCAATAAGTTGCCTTTGAGTGATTTTTTATGCATATTTTGTGATTATTATTTCAAAGTTGCACATCAATCATCTAAATGGGGTCATCAATGGCAGCGGAAAAAATTGCGGTCACGCGGGAGACGTTCGATAACGTTATTTTGCCTGTTTATGCACCTGCGCAGTTCGTGCCGGTAAAAGGCAAGGGCAGTCGTGTATGGGATCAGCAGGGCAAAGAGTATATCGATTTCTCAGGTGGTATCGCCGTCACCGCACTTGGACACTGCCATCCTGCGCTGGTGGAGACGCTGAAAAGTCAGGGCGAGACGCTGTGGCACACCAGCAACGTCTTCACCAACGAACCGGCGCTGCGTCTTGCCAGTAAGTTAATTCAGGCGACCTTTGCCGAGCGGGTCTTCTTCGCTAACTCCGGGGCCGAAGCCAACGAGGCCGCCTTTAAGCTGGCGCGCTACTACGCCTGCAAACGTCACAGCCCATTCAAAAGTAAGATTATCGCCTTTCATAACGCCTTTCATGGCCGGACGCTGTTTACCGTCACGGTCGGCGGACAGCCAAAATATTCTGATGGGTTCGGGCCTAAACCGGCGGATATCGTCCATGTGCCGTTCAATGATCTGAACGCAGTAAAAGCGGTCATTGACGATCACACCTGCGCCATTGTGGTTGAACCGATTCAGGGTGAGGGCGGCGTCGTGCCCGCAACGCAGGAATTTATGCAGGGACTGCGTGAGCTTTGCGATCAGCATCAGGCGCTGCTGGTGCTGGATGAAGTGCAGAGCGGCATGGGGCGCAGCGGCAAGCTGTTCGCCTATGAGCATTATGGCATCCAGCCCGATATTCTGACCTCAGCCAAAGCGCTGGGCGGCGGTTTCCCGGTCAGCGCCATGCTGACCACTAACGAGATCGCCTCGACCATGGCGCCGGGCGTGCATGGCACCACCTATGGCGGCAATCCACTCGCCTGCGCCATCGCCGAAACTGCGCTCGATATTATCAATACGCCGGAGGTGCTGGCAGGCGTTGAGACACGTCGTCAGCACTTTGTCACGGCGCTGCAGGCCATCGATGCGAAGTATGATCTCTTCAGCGATATTCGCGGCAAGGGTCTGCTGATTGGCGCGGCGCTGAAACCGCAGCATGCCGGTAAAGCACGCGACATCCTGAATGCCGCGGCCGCAGAAGGCGTGATGGTGCTGGTTGCCGGCACTGACGTGATGCGTTTTGCCCCGTCACTGATCATTGAGCCTGCCGACATCGAAGAGGGCATGAGCCGCTTCGCCACGGCCGTCGGCAACGTGCTCAACGGCTAGCTTAGTTTTTACGTAAGCGTCTGATCAGCCAGCGGCCATGTTGCGGCCGCTGGTTCCACGCCAGCGATGAAATGGTGTACATCACGCTCAGATGATCGAGAATGCGCCGCACATGCTGCTCCACCACCGTGATCGGTCCCTCACTGATGTTCTCCAGCTCATCCAGCAGGTTAACCTGTGAGCTTTCACCATCATATTCCAGCCGCTGCTGACACCGCTGCAGCGCGATTTCACAGGATTGCAGGTAACGCTCAGCCAGCGAGGCAGTGAGCATGGTGTGCTCCCGCGCCAGAATCGTCATGGCGTTGATATGCTCGACGATAAACTGACTGTGCGTGACCCAGAGCCGCATATCACTCAGATAGCGGGAGTTGAACGCGGGTTCCTGCATCGCCTGATTCAGTGAGTTAAACAGCGCATTGTGTGCCTGATTGACCTTCACGCGCTGATAAGCCAGTTTCTCTGGTGACTGTTCGTCACCCAGCAACAGCCGCAGCGCATCCTGATAGGTTTCCAGTGCGTCATGGGCGTTCTGCCGCAGTAAGCCGCTCTGCCACTGCGGCCACAGCCACAGCATCCCGCCAAAGGCGATCAGACAACCCATCAGCGTATCCATGAGTCGCGGCAGCAGAAACTGCGCGCCATTCAGCGACAGCAATTGCAGCGAGTAAACCGCCGTGACCGTAAAGCCAATCATCGACCAGCCATAGAACTGGCGGGTAAAGCGATAGCTGATAAAAGTAATTGCCAGCATGATCAGCAGCACCAGCGACTCCGGCACCGCCATGCGCAGCGTGGCGGCCGCGATCACCAGACCGGCAAAAGTGCCCAGCGCCCGGTGCTGAATGCGGACACGGGTAGCGCTGTAGCCGTTCTGGCTGACGAACATGATGGTCATCAGGATCCAGTAGGGTTTGGGGATGTTGAAGAACAGCGCCAGCGCGCTGCCCAGCATCAGCATCACCGCAAAGCGGCCGGCAGTGCGCAGGGCCGATGAGCGAAACGAGAGATAACTGCGCAGCGCCGGTAACAGCGGCAGACGGCGCTGGCGGTCAGCCATCAGATCGCGCTGATAAAGGGGTTTCTGGGTGCGCAGGACCCGCGCGATGCGGTTGAAGTGGTAAAGGCAGAAGTTACCCACCGGATTGTCGGGATGCTGATGGGCGATTTTCTCCAGCGCGCCGAGCTGTTTATCCATCGCAAAGCGATCGGGTAGCTGGTGATAGAGAATGTTATCCGCCAGCACCCGCAACCGGGCCGAGATGGTTTTGGCATTCCAGCGGATCACCGCTTCGGCGTGGCTCTGTTCGACCAGCTTCTGCACCTCTTCCGGCCGATGCAGGCTGACCGAGATATGTTCCTGCAGATCCAGCGCCACCTGAAAGGCGCGCGTCAGCCGTTTATGGCTGTGATCGCGGCTTGCCGACAGCATATGCATCTGCTGATAACAGGTGTTAATCAGATCGACCACTTTCTGCTGACGAGCCAGCAGCGGCGGCAGCGCCTTTTCCGGATCGGTCAGCTGCGTCAGCAGGGTATATTTTGCGTCGCAGTAGTTAGCCAGCTCGCGATAGATCAGGCTCAGGCTTTCGCGCATTGGCTGCTCTTTCCACAGCCAGAACCAGAACCAGTTAAAGAGCCCGTACCATAGCGTGCCGCCGATATAGAGCAGCGGGGGAACATAGATTGGCATGCGGCCAATCAGGCTCAGGGTAAAGATGGCGGCAATCAGGGTGCCGGGCAGCAGACGACCATGCAGCGGGCTGATCTCCCCGGTAACGCCGAGCAATAAGGGCATGGCAAACAGAATCAGCGGCAGCGGAATAGCATGCAGGGTGAGCCACTGCATCAGAAAGCTGCCGAGGGCAAACAGGCTGCCGCCAACAATCAGGCGTTTGAAGAAGCGTTTATGCGGGGTATCCAGACCGGCGATGTTGCAGCAGGCGGGCACTAATGAGAACAGCAGACCTTTTTGCAGGTCGCCAGCCAACCAGCCCAGCGCCACCGGCAGACAGAGCACCAGCGTTTGCCGCAAGGCGTAGTTAACTTCAGGATGGTAAATAATTCGACGCCACATCGGCCCAACACAAACAATAACGGCGTGATGTTGCCATCACGCCGTGGGTGACAGGAATTAGCGGGTGCCGTAAACGACGATGGTTTTGCCGTGTGCGGAGATCAGGTTCTGATCTTCCAGCATCTTCAAAATACGGCCCACGGTTTCACGTGAACAACCAACAATCTGGCCAATTTCCTGACGAGTGATTTTAATTTGCATGCCGTCGGGATGCGTCATGGCATCTGGCTGCTTCGCCAGGTTGAGCAGGGTCTGTGCAATGCGTCCGGTTACGTCGAGGAAAGCGAGGTTACCCACTTTTTCAGACGTCACCTGCAGGCGACGCGCCATCTGCGATGAGAGTCGCATCAGGATGTCAGGGTTAACCTGGATCAGCTGACGGAATTTCTTGTAAGAAATCTCCGCCACTTCGCACGCGCTTTTCGCACGTACCCAGGCGCTGCGCTCCTGGCCTTCTTCGAACAGGCCAAGTTCACCAATAAAATCGCCCTGATTCAGGTAGGAAAGAATCATCTCTTTGCCTTCTTCATCTTTAATCAGAACCGCAACGGAACCTTTCACGATGTAGTAAAGCGTTTCTGCTTTTTCACCTTGGTGAATCAGCGTACTTTTGGATGGATACTTGTGAATATGGCAATGGGACAGGAACCATTCGAGTGTAGGGTCTGTTTGCGGTTTGCCGAGAACCATTCGCTATTATCCTCTGTTGTAATCGTGCCCAAAATACAGGGGGCAGTTTTCCCTGTCAGGCGGTGAAAGCTTCAAGCGTTTCCATTTCAGGAAATTATTCGGGCCGCATCAGGCGCAGTGCGCATCATCCTTCCCGGCTTCGTCATCGGGTGACGAAAAATATTTTCAGCACTGTTTGTAGCACAGCTTTTGCCGACTGTCTTCTGTTGTCTCGCTTCAGCTACGGGCGGATTTCTCTGGATTGCTGTTTACCAGGCGAAAGCGTACTCTGGCGACAAAACAGCGTATTCCGGAGCAAAAATCATGCAGGCAAGAGTGAAATGGGTAGAAGGGCTGACATTCCTCGGAGAATCCTCATCCGGCCATCAGATACTGATGGATGGAAATTCGGGTGATAAAGCGCCCAGCCCAATGGAGATGGTGCTGATGGCGGCGGGCGGATGCAGCGCGATTGACGTGGTATCAATTCTGCAAAAAGGCCGAAACGATGTGGCTGATTGTGAAGTAAAACTGACCTCAGAACGTCGTGAAGAGGCGCCGCGAATCTTTACGCACATCAACCTGCATTTTATCGTGAGTGGCAAAGCCCTCCAGGATAAAGCGGTCTCACGCGCTGTTGATCTTTCTGCTGAAAAATATTGCTCTGTGGCCATCATGCTGGGTAAAGGCGTCAACATTACCCATAGCTATGAAGTGATCGAACTTTAGTACCAGCAGGGATCTTTTAAGGTCGCGGGCAAAATCTGTCGTGCTCTGCTGTCAGACTGTGCCTGCGCTGGGAACCGGGTCAGATCGGAAAGACGCAAAACCGCCATCCATGGCCGCTCGGCCCGCGCCGTCCCTGGCGCGGGACGCTTTCCTCTTCTGACCCGGTACCCTGCGTGTTAAGCTTTTTCGCTGCTGTCAGATTCATCCTGCATTGGCATTAGTCTGGAAAGGCTCTTTTGGCCTCTTACTCTATTCGTTTGCCTTCCATCAGCCGCTTCACCAGCGGACCCATGATCAACTCCATCGCCAGACCCATTTTGCCGCCAGGCACCACCAGCGTATTGATGTGCGAGATAAACGAGCCCTGCAGCATCGCCAGCAGGTAGGGGAGGTCGATATCTTCCAGCGCCTGGAAGTGGATCACCACAAAGCTCTCATCCAGTGACGGAATAGCGCGGGCAGCGAACGGGTTTGAGGTATCGACCGTCGGGACGCGCTGAAAGTTGAGGTGAGTGCGTGAGAACTGTGGTGTGATGAAGTTGATGTAATCTTCCATCGAGCGCACCACCGAATCCATGACCGCTTCACGTGAATGGCCGCGCTCGCCAGTGTCGCGCACCAGCTTCTGAATCCACTCCAGGTTCACAATCGGCACCACGCCAACCAGCAGATCAACCTGTTCTGCTACGTTGTGCTGCGCCGTTACCACGCCGCCGTGCAGCCCTTCGTAGAAGAGAATATCGGTGTTCTGCGGCAGCGGTTGCCACGGCGTAAAGGTGCCGGGCACCTGATTCCACGGCACTGCTTCATCATAGGTATGCAGATATTTACGCGACTGGCCCTGTCCGCTCTGACCATACTCTTTAAAGCTCTGCTCCAGCAGGCCAAAGTCATTGGCTTCCGGGCCGAAGTAGCTGACATGACGTCCTAAATCGCGCGCCTTACGAATCGCCATATCCATTTCAGGGCGGGTAAAGCGGTGAAAACTGTCACCTTCCAGCTCCGCCGCATGAAGATCGAGCTGCTGAAAGATTTTGCGAAACGCCACGCTGGTGGTGGTGGTCCCTGCGCCGCTGGAACCAGTCACCGCGATAATGGGATGACGTGCAGACATAGAAAAGCTCCCTGTGAGGTCGGGCAATAGGCATTGTTAACACGAAATGCCGTTGGGTGCATCAGCCACGAAATTCTTTGCGCGGCATGATATTGACCGATTCGTGCAGTTCCGACCACACCAGTACCACTTCACCCGTTTCCAGCTGACGTCGCACATCGGCCACCTTGTCGATCAGGCTGCGTTCCTGCTCGCCATAGTCCGTGCCTTCGCGCAGCACAAAGGTTTCAATCAGATTTTCAAGGGTCTCAGGTGAGACCTGTTGCCAGGGAATAATCACGAGATCAGTTATCCAGAAAAGGGGCGATCCACTGGGGGATACGCTGTTCCAGCCACATTTCAGGCTGGCGTAATGTCCCACCAACAAAACCTACATGGCCGCCGTGTGGTGTCAGTTGATAAGTAATAGTGGCAGATAATTGGCTGCTGTGCGGGATCACCTCATCACTCATAAAAGGATCATCTTTGGCGTGAATGATCAGCAGCGGTTTCTCTGCGTGCTTCAGCCAGGGCATGGCGCTGGCACGATGATAGTAATCGGCCGCATCCAGAAAACCGTGGGCGCGGGCGGTAATGGCATCATCAAAATCGCGCAGTCGACGTAGCGCTTTCAGCTGCGCCAGATTGACCGGCAGCGTATCCGGCCAGGCGTGCAGTTTGCGGCGGGCATTTTTCTTGAGCTGCGCCAGCAAATAGTATTGATACACGCGTGAGAAGCCGCGTTCCAGTTTTACGCTACAGGGCTCCAGCAGCAGCGGAGCGGAGACAATGACGCCCGCGTCTACCTCAGCGGCTGCGCCCTGCTGGCCCAGCAGGCAGCCCAGCATGTTACCGCCCAGCGAGAAACCGACCGCGGCGGTGGGTACGCGGCCCCAGCGGGTGCGCAGCCAGTGCAGAAAAAAGCGGGCATCTTCGGTTTCGCCAGAGTGATAGATGCGGTTGAGCCGATTCGGTTCGCCGCTGCAGCCGCGAAAATGCATCACCACCGCCAGCCAGCCGCGCGCGCGGCAGATCGCCATCAGGCCATGAATATAGGGGCTGTGAAAACTGCCCTCCAGCCCATGAAACAGCACCACGCGCGGTTTATGCTGCGCGAACTGCGGATCTTCACTCCAGGCGAGATCGACAAAGTCGCCATCCGGCAGGTCGAGACGCTGCCAGTGGGGATCGCCCGCGATACGACGACGTAGCAGGCGCGGCAGCAGGGTCTGCAGGTGCGCGTTACGCAGACTCTCAGGTGGCGTGAAGTGCTCGTTTTCCGGACCGGTAAATTTCATGTGGTAAAAGCTTGTCTGTTCCATATCACACTGTTAGCTTCGATAAGTTTTTTCTTGCAGGGTAAGGAGTACCCGATTGCCATGGAACTGAGTCTTTTCTTATCAATGTTGGGATTTCTTTGGGTCGCGGCCATTACGCCCGGGCCTAATAATATGTTACTCACCGCCTCGGGCGCTAATTTTGGCTTTATGCGCACCATTCCGCTGATGATTGGCATCATGATCGGAATGCAGGTGATGCTGCTGATGGTGGCCTTTGGCGTCGGCGGGCTGATCCTGCTCTATCCTTCGCTGCACCTGGTGCTGAAAATCGCCGGTAGCCTCTATCTGCTCTGGCTGGCATGGAAAATCGCTACCGCCAGTTATGAGAAGCTGGAAACCGATCAGGCGCCGGATGCGCCGATGCCCTTCTGGCAGGGCGGATTGTTGCAGTTGATCAATCCCAAGGCCTGGCTGATGGCGCTGGGCGCGGTCGCCAGTTTCAGCCTGGCCGGTGACGCATATCGCCATTCAGTGATGGCGATAAGCATCGGCATGTTTCTGGTTAATCTGGTATCGGGTGTTATCTGGATGGGATTTGGTGCGATGATCGGCCGCATTCTGCGCAGCCGTCGCGCCTGGAAAATCTTTAACCTCGCCATGGGGCTGCTGACCGCCGCCTGCGTGCTGTTAATCTGGCACTAAATTAGCTGGATGCGCGTTCAACGCGCGTCCAGGGCAGCACCTCGCGGATGACTGGCGCATTAGGATTGCGGATCTTCTGCAGCAGCAATTGCACGCTACGCGCGCCCAGCTGGTTCATCGGCTGCTCGATGGTCGTCAGCGGCGGATTCAGGCTGCGGGTAAACGACACGCCATCAAACCCGACCACCGCCAGATCTTCCGGCACGCGCAGACCCGCTTCCAGCGCCGCATGCACCACGCCTACCGCCAGCACATCTGAAACCGCGAACACCGCATCCGGCGGTTCCGGCAGCGCCATCAACTCCCTTAGCCCCTGACTGCCCGCCTCACAGGAGATTTCGTAAGTGTAGGAGACGCCGGACCAGACATACCCCAGCTCCTCAATCGCCTGCCGGTAGCCCTTTTCACGATGATGCGAGTAAAGGTAACGCATGTCGCCATTGATCAGCCCGATGCGTTTACGCCCTTTACCGGCAAGGTAATGGACGGTGTCGCGCGCGGCTTCAAGGTGATCAATGCTGACCGAGGAGGCGGGAATATCCGGATCAAATTCGCAGCACTGCACCCAGGGCGCCCCGGCAATGAGCGCCTGCAAATCCTGTAAACCGGAGGCCGCATCCATCGTAATCACGCCATCCACCACTTTTCCGGTCAGCAGGGAGAGATAGGCGGCTTCACGCTGGAGCTGCGAAGCGGAGTTACAGAGCAGGATGTGATAGCCGTGCAGTTCCGCTTCGGCCTCGATGCCCTGAACCACGCGTGAACAGAAGGGATTGGTGATATCCGAGATCAGCACCAGCAGCATGTTGCTTTGCGACGTACGCAGCTGACGCGCCAGTAAGTTGGGCTGATAGTCGCAGGCAGAGATTGCCGCCAGAACTTTCTCACGCGTATCGGGCTTCACGCCGGGATGCGCGTTGAGAACCCGCGATACCGTGGCTTTGGAGACGCCAGCCAGCTGAGCGACTTTCTCGATCGACATCGGATTCAGAAACCTTAACAGGCAATAATTGGGAACGCATATGAATAGCACAGGGACAATGTGAGCGCCTGACATTTTTGCTTACTTTAGCTATTTTCAGCATTTGCGATTTTTAACTTAGTTTTGCAGATAGTGATCTAAGAACTTATTTCTATTAGGGATAATTTTTAATTCCTTTATGAAACTATAGCGCGCAGAGACACTGCCTCCACTATAAAAACGGTGGGGTAGTGATCATGGCAGCAACACGTTTAACTTTTTTAGCCGCAGCGCTGGCGCTGCTGGCGTTTCGGGCTGATGCGGTCAATGTCACCGTGGCTTACCAGACCTCGGCTGAGCCGGCGAAAGTGGCGCAGGCTGACAACAGCTTTGCGAAAGAGAGCGGGGCCAGCGTTGACTGGCGCAAGTTTGACAGCGGCGCCGGGGTATTACGTGCGATGGCGTCCGGTGACGTCCAGATTGGCAATATCGGTTCCAGCCCGTTAGCGGTCGCGGCGGCGCAGAAGCTGCCGATTGAAGCCTTTTTACTCGCCTCTCAGCTGGGCAACTCTGAAGCGCTGGTGGTGAAGAAGAGCATCACCACGCCCAAAGATTTAATTGGCAAACGCATCGCGGTGCCGTTCATCTCTACCACCCACTACAGCCTGCTGGCTGCGCTGAAACACTGGGGCATCAAACCGTCACAGGTACAGCTGGTCAATCTGCAGCCGCCAGCGATTATTGCTGCCTGGCAGCGTGGCGACATTGATGGCGCTTACGTCTGGGCACCGGCGGTTAATGAGCTGGAAAAAGAGGGCAAGGTGTTAACCGACTCTGCGGAAGTGGGAAGCTGGGGATCGCCGACGCTGGATGTCTGGGTGGTACGCAAAGATTTTGCTCAGCAGCATCCGGAGATCGTGACTGCTTTTGCCCGCAGCGCGCTTGACGCGCAGCAGGCCTACCTGAACAGCCCCGACAGCTGGCTGAAGCAGTCCGATAACCTCAGCAAACTCTCTCGCCTCAGCGGTGTGCCGGAAGCACAGGTGCCCGGTCTGGTGAAGGGCAATACCTACCTCACGGCGCAGCAGCAGGTTGAGCAACTGGGCAAACCGGTCAATAAAGCGATCGTCGATACCGCGCAGTTTCTGAAAGCACAGGGCCGGGTGCCGCAGGCGGATAACGACTACAGCAGCTATGTGACCTCCCGTTTCGTCGAGCCATTAGTTAAACCTTAAGGAGGCACTATGCTGCGCATCGCTCACCTTAATGCCCGTTATGCCGGTCAGCCAGTGTTGCAGGATATCAATCTGCAGCTGGATAGCCATGAACTGCTGGTGGTGCTCGGCCCCTCCGGCTGCGGCAAAACCACACTGCTCAATCTGGTTGCCGGTTTCCTGCCGGTGGAGTCGGGCAGCATCACGCTGGATAACCAGCCGGTGACCGGGCCTGGTGCGGAGCGCGGCGTGGTGTTTCAGCATGAAGGATTACTGCCGTGGCGCAATGTGCTGGATAACGTCGCCTTTGGCCTGCAGCTGGCGGGGATGTCACGCCCGGATCGCGACACGATTGCCCGCCGGTTAATCAGGCAGGTGGGGCTGGAGGGCGCGGAAAAGCGCGCCATCTGGCAGTTGTCCGGCGGTCAGCGTCAGCGGGTGGGCATTGCGCGCGCGCTGGCTACCGATCCACAACTGCTGTTGCTGGATGAGCCTTTCGGCGCACTGGATGCCTTTACCCGAGAGCAGATGCAAACCCTGCTGCTGACGCTGTGGCGCGACAGCGGTAAACAGATTCTGTTGATTACGCACGACATAGAAGAGGCGATTTTCCTGGCCAGCGAACTGATTCTGCTGTCGCCAGGACCGGGCCGCATCGTAGAGCGGCTGCGTCCTGGCTTTGGTCAGCGCTTTGCCGCGGGAGAGTCGTGCCGCAGCATCAAATCCGATCCGCAGTTTATCGCCCAGCGCGAGTATGTGCTGAGCCGGGTCTTTGATCAGCGGGAGGCGTTTGCATGAGTGCACTCATCAATGACAAGTCTCTGCCGGTGCGCCGTCGTTTGCGCTGGCCGTTTTCAACCGCCTTTACGCTGAGCATGCTGAGTCTCTCTCTGCTGTTGCTGCTCTGGTGGGGCGTGACCGCGCTGGGCCTGATTGCCCCGCTGTTCCTGCCGTCGCCGCAGCAGGTGTTAAGCAAGCTGCTGCTGATTGCCAGCGCGCAGGGCTTTATGGATGCCACGCTGTGGCAGCATCTGGCCGCCAGCCTGACACGAATGCTGATTGCGCTGACTGCCGCTGCCGCCATCGGTATTCCGGTAGGGATCCTGATGGGCCTCAGCCCGGTCGCTCGCGGGTTGCTCGATCCTCTGATTGAACTCTATCGCCCGATTCCGCCACTCGCCTATCTGCCATTGATGGTGATCTGGTTCGGCATTGGTGAGACCTCGAAAATCCTGCTGATCTATCTGGCGATTTTCGCGCCGGTGACGCTCTCCACCCTGGCCGGTGTGCGTAACACGCAGCAGGTCCGACTTCGTGCGGCTCGCTCGCTGGGGGCTAATCGCTGGCAACTGCTGCGCTGGGTGATTCTGCCAGGCGCGTTGCCGGAGATCCTCACCGGTCTGCGCATCGGTCTGGGGGTTGGCTGGTCAACGCTGGTGGCCGCTGAGCTGATTGCCGCCACGCGGGGTCTGGGTTTTATGGTGCAGTCAGCAGGAGAATTCCTCGCCACCGATGTGGTGCTGGCGGGTATCGCGGTAATCGCCTTTATTGCTTTTAGCTTAGAACTCGGGCTCCGCGCGTTGCAGCGCCGTCTGACGCCCTGGAGTGGAGAACAATCATGAACGAACGTCTCAGTTTTACCCCGCTTGGCCCGTACATTGGCGCGCAGGTCTCAAACCTGGATGTGTCTCGCCCATTGAGTGATGCTCAGTTTGAGCAGCTTTATCATGGCCTGCTGCGTCATCAGGTGCTGTTTCTGCGTGACCAGAAAATAACGCCGGAACAGCACCGCGCGCTGGCAATCCGCTTTGGCGATCTGCATATCCATCCGGTCTATCCGCATGCGGAAGGCGTCGAGGAGATTATCGTGCTGGATACCCATCAGGATAATCCGCCAGATAATGACAACTGGCATACCGATGTCACCTTTATTGATACGCCACCAGCGATCGCCTTGCTGGCCTCGAAGGTGTTACCGGAGTCGGGGGGTGACACGCTCTGGACCAGCGGCATTGCGGCTTACGAAGCGCTCTCTGAACCCTTTAAGCAGCTGCTGGCAGGTCTCCATGCCGAGCATGATTTTAAAAAGTCATTCCAGGAGTATAAGTACCGCAAAACGGAGGAGGAGCATCAGCGCTGGCAGCAGGCGGTAGCAAAACATCCGCCGGTGCAGCATCCGGTCATCCGCACCCATCCGGTCAGCGGCAAAAAAGCGCTGTTTGTGAATGAGGGCTTTACCACGCGGATCGTCGATTTAAGCGAGAAAGAGAGTGATGCGGTGCTGGGCTTTCTGTTTGCGCACGCCACCAAACCGGAGTTTCAGGTGCGCTGGCGCTGGCAGCCAGACGATCTGGCTATCTGGGATAATCGGGTCACGCAGCATTATGCCAATGCTGATTACTATCCTGCCCGGCGCATTATGCAGCGGGCAACGGTGCTGGGCGATAAACCCCGTTAAAAGAAAATCTCCCCGCTCGCGGGGAGATTTTTTTTATGAGGCCATAATCTGTTCGAGCTGTTCCTGCGCTTCCAGCCACGCCATCTCCACCTCTTCCAGCGCAGATTTGCTCTCCGCCTGACGCTGCAGCGCGGTGGTCAGGTCCGCTTTACGGCTCTGTTCATAGATAGCGCTGTCTGAGAGCTGAGCTTCGGCTTCGGCCAGCTGGCTCTGCCATTTGCTCATCTGCTTTTCCAGCTTCTCTATCTCTTTGCGCAGCGGCTGCGTCTGGGTGCGCAGTTCGGCATCACGACGCTTCTGGTCTTTACGCGCCTGGGCACTGTTGCCGTTATCCTGCTTCGGCGCGGCATCCTGTTGCGCCTGCTGCTTCTGCAGATCGCTCAGCCACTTCTGATAATCTTCGAGATCGCCTTCAAACACATCCACTTTGCCATCATGCACCAGATAGAGATCGTCGGTGGTCGCGCGCAGCAGATGTCGGTCGTGCGATACCACGACCAGCGCACCTTCGAAGTCGATCAACGCTTCGGTCAGCGCCTGGCGCATATCGAGATCGAGATGGTTGGTGGGTTCATCCAGCAGCAGCAGGTTAGGGCGCTGCCAGACAATCAGCGCCAGCACCAGTCGCGCTTTCTCTCCGCCGGAGAAGCGCTCAGTGATTTCAGTGACTTTATCGCCGCGGAAATCGAAGCCGCCCAGATAGTCGCGCAGCTGCTGTTCCAGCACCTCAGGCGCAATACGCGACAGATGCTGCAACGGTGACTCATCGGCCCGCAGGTACTCCAGCTGATGCTGGGCGAAGTAACCGAGCTTGATCCCTTTCGCCAGACCCATCTTGCCGTCCATCGCCTCCAGCTCACCCGCCAGCAGCTTAATCAGGGTCGATTTACCGGCACCGTTACGTCCCAGCAGGCCGATGCGCGAGCCGGGGACCAGGTTGAGCTTGATGGCGTCGAGAATAATACGATCGCCATAACCCGCGGTGACCTTCTCCATCTTCATCAGTGGATTAGGCAGGTTCTCCGGCTTGCGGAAAGTGAAGCTGAATGGGTTATCGACATGGGCGGGCGCAATCATCTCCATGCGCTCCAGCATCTTGATGCGGCTCTGCGCCTGCTTCGCCTTGGTGGCCTGGGCACGGAAGCGATCAATGTAGCTGTGTAGGTGCGCCACTTTCTCCTGCTGGCTCTCATACAGCGACTGCTGCTGAGCCAGTTTGGCGACGCGCTGCCGCTCAAAGGAGCTGTAGTTGCCGGTATATTCGAACATCGACTCCTGTTCGATATGAATAATTTTGTCGATGACGGGATCGAGGAAATCACGATCGTGCGAAATCAGAATCAGCGTGCCTTCATAACTCTTCAGCCAGCGCTCCAGCCAGATCACCGCATCGAGATCGAGGTGGTTGGTCGGTTCATCCAGCAGCAGCAGATCGGAACGGCAAATCAGCGCCTGTGCCAGGTTGAGGCGCATGCGCCAGCCACCCGAGAAGTCGCTGACCGGGCGTTGCAGCTGTTCCTGACTGAAGCCCAGACCATGCAGCAGGCTTGAGGCGCGCGCATGGATGCTCCACGCCTGCACCGCGTCCAGCTTGCCATGCAGCAGCGCGATGGCATTGCCATCGTCACGCAGATTGGCGTCCGCCAGTTCTGCTTCAAGCTGGCGAAACTGGCGATCGCCATCAATCACGTACTCCAGCGCGGCTTTATCCAGCGCAGGGGTTTCCTGATTCACCCAGGCCAGCGCCCAGTGAGTGGGGAAAGTGACGGTACCGGCATCGCTGGTGATTTCACCTTTTAACAGCGACAGCAGCGTGGATTTTCCACAGCCGTTTTTACCCACCAGCCCGACCTTCTGGCCGGGATTAATGGTGGCGGTGGCATTGTCGAGCAGGACGCGGATGCCGCGGCGAATTTGTAAGGCTGAGAAGACAATCATGTAAGCGCCGTATCGTCAGAATATGTTAATTTACTGGCAACATAATGAGATTTTGCTGCGTCGTGCATGGTAGCGGAAAACCGCACCAATGACGACGCTTTGGAGGGAAAGGATGTCGCAGCCACCCAGGGTTTTGCTGCTTTATGCTCATCCGGAATCACAGGATTCGATCGCCAATCGGATTCTGCTGCAGCCGGCTCAGGCACTGGAACACGTTACCGTGCACGATCTGTACGCAACCTATCCGGATTTTTTTATCGATATTCACCATGAACAACAGCTGCTGCGTGAACATGATGTCATCATTTTTCAGCATCCGCTCTATACCTATAGCTGTCCGGCGCTGCTGAAAGAGTGGCTGGACAGAGTTCTGTCGCGCGGTTTCGCCAATGGCGTGGATGGCAATGCGCTGGAAGGAAAGTACTGGCGCAGCGTCGTCACCACCGGAGAACCGGAAAGTGCCTTCAGACATCAGGGTCTGAACCGCTATTCGCTCAATGACATTATGCGTCCTTTTGAGCTGACCGCGCAGATGTGCCGTATGCACTGGATGCCGCCGATGATCGTCTACTGGGCGCGTCGTCAGAGTCCTGAATTAATGAAAAATTACGCCCGCGCCTATGGCGACTGGCTGGCGGCACCGCTGCCGAATGGAGGGGTATAGATGGAAGGGCAAACGCTGCTGACCGCCGGGGTGATTTATCTGGTCGCGGCGGTATTGATTGTACCGGTGGCGGCTCGCCTCGGTATTGGTGCAGTTCTGGGCTATCTGGTGGCGGGTATCGCTATCGGCCCGTGGGGATTAGGCTTTATCAGCGACGTCGACGAGATTCTGCACTTCTCTGAGCTCGGCGTGGTGTTCCTGATGTTTATTATCGGGCTGGAGCTGAACCCGGCAAAGCTGTGGGCGCTGCGCCGCTCCATTTTTGGCGTCGGCGCGGCGCAGGTGATCTTCTCAGCGGCGATTCTGGGCGGCTTATTATGGCTGACCAACTTTAGCTGGCAGGCGGCGATTATTGGCGGGATTGGTCTGGCGATGTCCTCGACCGCCATGGCCCTGCAGCTGATGATGGATAAAGGCATGAATCGCAGCGAAGCGGGGCAACTGGGCTTTTCGGTGTTGCTGTTTCAGGATATCGCGGTGATCCCAGCCCTGGCGCTGATCCCGCTGCTGGCCGGAACCGACAGCGGTCATATCGACTGGATGAAGGTCGGCATGAAAGTACTGGCGTTTGCCGGCATGCTGGTAGGCGGACGCTATCTGCTGCGGCCTATCTTCCGTTACATCGCTGCGTCGGGCGTGCGCGAAGTCTTTACCGCCGCTTCGCTGCTGCTGGTGCTGGGCTCCGCGCTGTTTATGGATGCGCTGGGTCTGTCGATGGCGCTGGGGACCTTTATTGCCGGGATCCTGCTGGCAGAGAGCGAGTACCGGCATGAGCTGGAAGTCGCCATCGACCCGTTTAAAGGTTTACTGCTGGGCCTGTTCTTTATTTCGGTTGGCATGGCGCTCAACCTCGGTGTGCTCTATACCCATATTGTGACCATCCTGCTGGGTGTCGTGACGCTGGTGGCGGTGAAAACGCTGGTGCTCTATCTGCTGGCGCGCATTTATGGCTTGCGCAGCTCTGAGCGGCAGCAGTTCGCTGGCGTACTGAGTCAGGGGGGCGAGTTCGCCTTTGTGCTCTTTTCCGCGGCCTCCTCGGCAAAGCTGTTCTCTGGCGATCAACTGCCGATGCTGCTGGTGACGGTAACCCTGTCGATGATGACCACGCCGCTGCTGATGAAGGGAATCGATCGTCTGCTGGCACGCCGCTTCAATGAGCCGGATGACGAGGCAGAGAAACACTTTGTCGAAGACGATCAGCCGCAGGTGATTGTGGTGGGCTTTGGTCGGTTCGGGCAGGTGGTGGGGCGTTTGCTGATGGCGAATAACAAACGCATCACCGTGCTTGAGCGCGACATCAGTGCAGTCAGTCTGATGCGGAAATATGGCTATAAGGTCTATTACGGCGACGCCACCGAACTGGAGTTGCTGCGGGCAGCCGGTGCGGCCAGCGCTCAGGCGATTGTGATCACCTGTAACGAGCCCGAAGATGTGATGACGATTGTACATCTGTGCCAGCAGCATTTTCCGCAGTTGCAGATTCAGGCGCGCGCCCGGGGCCGTGTAGAAGCGCATGAACTGCTTCAGGCGGGCGTCACGCAGTTCTCGCGTGAGACCTTCTCCAGTGCGCTGGAGCTGGGACGTAAAACGCTGATGACGCTGGGGATGCATCCGCATCAGGCGCACCGCGCCCAGCAGTATTTCCGCCATCTTGATATGCGGATGCTGCGCGAGCTGATGCCCAATCTCTCTGAAAGCGCGCAGGCTTCGCGCGTCCGTGAAGCGCGGCGTGAACTGGAAGATATCTTCCAGCGTGAAATGCAGCGCGAAAAGCGGCAGATCGACGGCTGGGACGATGATGAATAACCTCTTTAAACAGGCAGAAGCTAATGCGTAAACGTTTTATTGCTGGTGCGACATGCCCGCACTGCCAGGAGAAGGACACGCTGGCAATGTGGCGTGAAAATAATGTCGATGTGGTGGAGTGCGTGAAGTGTGGTCACCAGATGCGTGAGGCCGATAAGCAGGCGCGCGATCAGGTTCGCACTAATGAGCAGGTTATCGGTATTTTTCATCCTGAGTAGCGGAATGGCGCAGCTTTTTTTACGCCTGGACTTACAGCGGGATTGAATTCCGTTACAATTGTCGCCATTAACGCTGTAGTCGCAAGAGAAAGTGAAAACCCTCTTGTACTCAGCCCCGAACCTTTCTGGTTGGTGTTATTGCACGAAAGAATAGACCAATGAGACGGGATCTCAGCTCTCAACGGTTAGGAGATATCATGAAAGTAGCAAAAGACCTGGTGGTAAGCCTGGCCTATCAGGTACGTACAGAAGACGGCGTGTTAGTTGACGAGTCACCGGTGAGTGCACCGTTAGACTACCTGCACGGTCATGGTTCCCTGATTTCTGGTCTGGAAAATGCGCTGGAAAACCACATTGCCGGCGACAAGTTTGACGTGCATATCCCGGCAAACGATGCCTACGGTCAGTATGACGATAACCTGGTGCAGCGCGTTCCTAAAGACGTCTTCATGGGCGTTGACGAACTGCAGGTTGGCATGCGCTTCCTGGCAGAAACCGATCAGGGCCCGGTACCGGTAGAAATCACCGAAGTGGAAGATGATCACGTCGTGGTTGATGGTAACCACATGCTGGCGGGTCAGAACCTGAACTTCAACGTTGAAGTGGTTGCTATCCGCGAAGCCACGCCGGAAGAACTGGCTCATGGCCACGTTCACGGTGCAGATGGCCATCATCATGACCACGATCACGGCCATGATCACGACCACGACCACGATCAGGGTAAAGGCGGTTGTGGCACTGGCGGCTGCGGCTGCAGCCACTAAGTCTCAACAGACCTTTCAAGGCCACCCTCGGGTGGCCTTTCTTTTGGCGCGTATTCTGGTTCTGCCCGGGTAAGCCGGGGCCAGATAGCCCGCGATCAGTAGTGCGGTGGTGGCGTCTCTTCAGATTGTGAGGCGACGATCGATGGCGCATTCGCTTTGAGCTTGTCGGTTAAAATGCGCATCTGCTCACGCATCTTATTCATCTCCAGCTCGTGCTGAACGACCGCGCTGTTCAGCTGATCGATAGTCATCTCCTGAAAGGCCAGTTTGCTCTCCAGCGTCTCCAGACGCTGTTCCCACTCAGATTGTTGCATGACCTGTTCCTCTGTTAAGGTGCGACTCGGGGCGTGATTCTACGATCTGAATGCCAGGAATCACCTGTTTTTTTCACGCCCGGAGGCGTTGCGCTTGAAAAAAGGCAGCGCGGCATCATCTCTGATGAAACTTCCCGATGTTATAAAGGTCGGAGGTTAACCGGGTAATTACATTGTGGGAGTGTTCGACACTGCCACGTAAAGTTATAGTGTGGACCCTGAAGTCCGCAATGTTTCCCGAGGTTAGACGCTTCGGTTTTGGAGAATGGATGAAATCACTGTTTAAAGTCACATTGTTAGCTACCACCATGGCTGTTGCGCTGAATGCTCCGCTGGCAATGGCGGCAGATACCGCTGCGGCGCCACAGGCTGCACCAGCCGCCGCGCCACAGTCTGCGCCTCAGGCACCGAAAAATGCTGCCTTCAAAGATGAAGACCAGCAGTCTGCCTACGCGCTGGGTGCTTCGCTCGGTCGCTACATGGACAACTCCCTGAAGGAGCAGGAAAAACTGGGCATCAAACTGGATAAGCAGCAGCTGATCGCTGGTGTTCAGGATGCATTTGGTGGCAAGAGCAAACTCTCTGATGAAGAGATTGAGCAGACGCTGCAATCCTTTGAAGGCCGCGTGAAAGGCGCAGCCTCAGCGAAAATGGAAAAAGATGCGAAAGAGAACTCTGAAAAGGGCGAAGCTTACGCAACCAAATTTGCTAAAGAGAGCGGCGTGAAGAAAACCGAAAGCGGCCTGCTGTATAAAGTTGAGAAAGAGGGTACCGGCGACGCACCTAAAGACAGCGACACTGTAGTGGTAAACTACAAAGGGACGCTGATTGACGGTACTGAATTCGACAACTCTTATACCCGTGGCGAGCCACTTTCATTCCGTCTGGATGGTGTCATTCCGGGCTGGACTGAAGGTCTGAAGCACGTGAAGAAAGGCGGCAAGATCAAGCTGGTGATCCCACCAAATCTGGCTTACGGCAAAAATGGCGTTCCGGGCATCCCGGCTAACTCCACCCTGGTGTTTGATGTCGAGCTGCTTGATATCAAACCAGCGCCAAAGGCAGATGAAAAAGCACAGGCTCCTGCGCCTGCTGCTGCAGAAAAAGCGCAGTAATCTGCTGACCGCCGCCTCCGGGCGGCGGTTTCATTTCGGCTTCACGACAAACCTCTGGCATAAGCCGACGACATTTGCCAGACTAATGCCTGCCTAATTATCCCAATATTGAGTCTGCCCATAAGCCGCTGTGACAGGCTCCAGCCATTCAGGGTGATACTCTTCAATGTCTAATCCATTCAATCCGGGTGAACTGAGCGACTTCGATCTTCTGGAGCAGCGCCCGTTCGAACAAAGTGATTACGATATTCTGAAATCGTACGAGGCTGTCGTGGATGGCCTGGCGATGTTGATCGGTTCGCATTGTGAAATTGTCCTGCATTCGCTTGAAGATCTTAAGTGTTCGGCAGTGCGTATCGCTAATGGTGAACACACTGGACGTAAAGTCGGTTCGCCTATTACCGATTTAGCCCTGCGTATGCTGCATGATATGCATGGTGCGGACAGTAATGTCTCCCGTGCCTACTTCACACGTGCCAAAAGCGGCGTGCTGATGAAATCGGTCACGATTGCGATTCGTAACCGTCAGCAGCGGGTCATTGGCTTGCTCTGCATCAACATGAACCTTGATGTGCCGTTCTCACAGATCATGTCGACCTTTATGCCGCCCGAGATGCAGCAGGTTGACTCCAACGTCAACTTCGCCAGTTCGGTAGACGATCTGGTGATGCAGACGCTGGAGTTCACCATTGAAGAGGTGAGTGCTGACCGTAATGTATCGAACAACGCCAAGAATCGTCAGATTGTGCTGAACCTGTATGAGAAGGGGATCTTCGACATCAAGGATGCCATCAACCAGGTGGCCGATCGGCTGAATATTTCCAAACACACCGTCTATCTCTATATCCGTCAGTTTAAAAATGGCGACTTCCAGGGGCAGGAGCGGTAATGCGTTACACCCTGCTGGTCACCGGCCCGGCTTACGGTACGCAACAGGCGACCAGTGCCTGGCTGTTTGCCTGCGCACTGCTGACGGCAGGCCATCAGCTTGACAGTGTTTTCTTCTATCGCGAAGGGGTGCTGAACGCTAACCAACTGACGTCGCCCGCCAGTGATGAGTTTGATCTGGTGCGCGCATGGCAGACATTGCATCAGGAGCAGGGTGTGGCACTGAATATTTGTGTGGCGGCCGCGCTGCGTCGTGGCGTCAGCGACCAGCAGGAAGCGGCACGACTCCAGCTGGCGGGCAGTAACCTGCAGCCGGGCTTTACCCTGAGCGGGCTGGGCGCGCTGGCGGAAGCGGCGCTGAGCTGTGAACGCATGGTGCAGTTCTGATGAATCGGGTCGCGTTTGTCTTTACCCGGGCGCCGCACGGCAGCAGCGCAGGACGTGAGGGGCTGGATGCCGCGCTGGCCACGGGCGCGCTCAGTGAGGATATCGGCCTGTTTTTTATCGGTGATGGCGTGCTGCAGCTTAATCTGCACCAGCAACCTGAGACGATTAAGAGCCGTCACTATGCCGCGACCTTTGGCGTGCTGGCACTATATGAGATTGAACACTGCTATCTCTGCCGGACATCGCTGATAGCGCGTGGATTAGAGGTTGACGCTGACCGGTTGCTGGATGTTACGCTACTGGACGCGCCGGCACTGCGACAGACGCTGGCCAGCTACGATCGCATTCTTACTTTTTAAGAGACGTTAATGCTGCATACGTTACTGCACTCACCGGCACACTGTGACCTTGAGAGCCTGCTTTTAATGGCGGGTGCGGGTGATGACCTGCTGCTGTTGCAGGATGGCGTGCTGGCCGCTTTAGCTGGCAGCCACGCATTGATGCGACTGTCAGAGAGCGAAGCGACGCTCTGGGTGCTGGACGAAGATGTCCAGGCTCGCGGTCTCGCTGGACAAATTTCGACCCGTGTGCAGTCAGTAGACTATACTGGGTTTGTCACGCTAACGATCAGGCATCAGCAACAAATGGTCTGGTAATCGGCTAAAACCTGGTTATTTCTTGACACCCCTTTGACTCAGCCCTAAAATTCTGCCTCCTCGTAATTCTACGAGGCGATTTATTACGTGTTTACGAAGCAAAAGCAAATCCAGGAGCTATTTAATGGCAACAGTTAACCAGCTGGTTCGCAAACCACGCGTCCGCAAAGTTGCAAAGAGCAACGTGCCGGCGCTGGAAGCTTGCCCGCAAAAACGTGGCGTTTGTACTCGTGTGTACACCACCACTCCTAAGAAACCAAACTCCGCACTGCGTAAAGTCTGCCGTGTGCGTTTGACCAACGGTTTTGAAGTTACCTCCTACATTGGTGGTGAAGGTCATAACCTGCAGGAACACTCCGTGATCCTGATCCGTGGCGGTCGTGTAAAAGACCTGCCAGGTGTGCGTTACCACACCGTTCGTGGCGCGCTTGACTGCTCAGGTGTTAAAGACCGTAAGCAGGCTCGCTCCAAGTACGGCGTGAAGAAGCCAAAGGCTTAATGGTTCTCCGTTAAGTAAGGCCAAACGTTTTAAATTAAATGTCAAAATAAACTCATAGAGTTTTGGACAATCCTGAATTAACAACGGAGTATTTCCATGCCACGTCGTCGCGTCATTGGTCAGCGTAAAATTCTGCCAGATCCTAAGTTCGGATCAGAGCTGCTGGCCAAATTTGTAAATATCCTGATGGTAGATGGTAAAAAATCTACTGCAGAATCAATCGTTTATACCGCGCTTGAGACCCTGGCTCAGCGTTCAGGTAAAAACGCGCTGGAATCTTTTGAAGTAGCCCTGGAAAACGTGCGTCCGACTGTCGAAGTTAAGTCACGTCGCGTTGGTGGTTCTACTTATCAGGTACCAGTAGAAGTCCGTCCGGTTCGTCGTAATGCTCTGGCAATGCGCTGGATCGTAGATGCTGCTCGTAAACGCGGTGATAAATCAATGGCTCTTCGCCTGGCGAACGAACTTTCTGATGCTGCAGAGAACAAAGGTACAGCAGTTAAGAAACGTGAAGACGTTCACCGCATGGCAGAAGCCAACAAGGCGTTCGCACACTACCGTTGGTAATCACCACGTAGTTGTTAAACCAGCGGGCGCTCAATCAGCCAACCCGCTGGGGTCGACTTACCTTGAACGTCCGAGAATCAGAGGAATCAAATGGCTCGTAAAACACCCATTGCCCGCTACCGTAATATCGGTATCAGTGCGCACATCGACGCCGGTAAGACTACCACTACCGAACGCGTTCTGTTCTACACCGGTGTAAACCACAAAATCGGTGAAGTACATGACGGCGCAGCAACCATGGACTGGATGGAGCAGGAACAGGAACGTGGTATTACCATCACCTCCGCTGCGACCACCTGTTACTGGTCTGGTATGGCCAAGCAGTTTGAACCACACCACGTAAACATTATCGACACCCCAGGACACGTTGACTTCACCATCGAAGTTGAACGTTCTATGCGTGTGCTTGATGGCGCGGTAATGGTTTACTGTGCAGTTGGTGGCGTTCAGCCACAGTCTGAGACTGTATGGCGTCAGGCTAACAAATATAAAGTTCCACGCATTGCGTTCGTTAACAAAATGGACCGCATGGGTGCTAACTTCCTGAAAGTTGTTAAACAGATGGAAGTTCGTCTGGGCGCAACTCCAGTTCCTCTGCAGCTGGCTATCGGCGCAGAAGAGAAATTCACCGGTGTTGTTGACCTGGTGAAAATGAAAGCAATCAACTGGAACGACGCAGACCAGGGTGTAACCTTCGTCTACGAAGATATCCCAGCTGATATGCAGGAACTGGCTGAAGAATGGCATGCGAAGCTGGTTGAAGCCGCTGCTGAAGGCTCTGATGAGCTGATGGAGAAATTCTTCGGTGGTGAAGAACTGACTGAAGAAGAGATCAAAACATCTCTGCGTAAGCGTGTTCTGAACAACGAAATTATCCTGGTAACCTGTGGTTCTGCATTTAAGAACAAAGGTGTTCAGGCGATGCTGGATGCAGTTGTTGAATATCTGCCAGCACCGACTGACGTTACCGCGATCAACGGTATGCTGGACGACGGTAAAGACACGCCGGCTGTTCGTCACTCTGATGACAACGAGCCGTTTGCTGCACTGGCGTTCAAAATCGCTACCGACCCGTTCGTGGGTAACTTAACCTTCTTCCGCGTTTACTCTGGTGTTGTTAACACGGGTGACACCGTGTTCAACCCGGTTAAGTCAAACCGTGAGCGTCTGGGCCGTATCGTTCAGATGCACGCTAACAAGCGTGAAGAGATTAAAGAAGTTCGTGCGGGTGATATCGCAGCTGCGATCGGCCTGAAAGATGTGACCACTGGTGACACCCTGTGTGACCCAGATAACGTCATCATCCTTGAGCGCATGGAGTTCCCGGAGCCGGTAATCTCTATCGCCGTTGAGCCAAAAACCAAAGCTGACCAGGAAAAAATGGGTCTGGCTCTGGGCCGTCTGGCAAAAGAAGACCCATCATTCCGCGTATGGACTGATGAAGAATCTAACCAGACCATCATCGCCGGTATGGGTGAATTGCACCTCGACATCATCGTTGACCGTATGAAGCGTGAGTTCAACGTTGAAGCAAACGTGGGTAAACCACAGGTTGCTTACCGTGAAGCGATTCGCAACAAAGTTACCGATGTTGAAGGTAAACACGCCAAGCAGTCTGGTGGTCGTGGTCAGTATGGCCATGTTGTTATCGACATGTACCCACTGGAGCCAGGTTCGAACCCGAAAGGCTACGAATTTGTCAACGACATCAAAGGTGGTGTGATTCCTGGTGAATACATCCCTGCGGTTGACAAAGGTATCCAGGAGCAGCTGAAATCAGGCCCTCTGGCTGGTTACCCGGTTGTGGATCTGGGCGTGCGTCTGCACTTCGGTTCTTACCACGATGTCGACTCCTCAGAACTGGCGTTTAAACTGGCCGCGTCTCTTGCCTTCAAACAAGGCTTTAAACAAGCGACACCTGTTCTGCTTGAGCCTATCATGAAGGTTGAAGTTGAAACGCCAGAAGAGAACACGGGTGATGTCATCGGTGACCTTAGCCGTCGTCGTGGTATGCTCAAAGGGCAGGAATCTAACGCTACTGGCGTTCAGATTCACGCTGAAGTTCCGTTGTCTGAGATGTTCGGATACGCAACTCAGCTGCGTTCTCTGACCAAAGGTCGTGCTTCTTACTCCATGGAGTTCCTGAAGTATGACGATGCGCCAAACAACGTAGCGCAGGCCGTTATTGAAGCTCGTAGCAAATAAGCTACGGTTTAAATTTGAACTGATGCCTTCACCCAGATGGTGAAGGCACAACGTAAGGAATTATCGCCATGGCGAAAGAGCAATTTCAGCGTAACAAACTGCACGTAAACGTGGGCACCATCGGTCACGTCGACCACGGTAAAACCACCCTGACTGCAGCTATCACCACCGTACTGTCTAAAACTTACGGCGGCCAGGCTCGTGCATTCGATCAGATCGATAACGCACCAGAAGAGAAAGCACGTGGTATCACCATCAACACTTCACACGTTGAGTATGAAACCCCGACTCGCCACTATGCGCACGTTGACTGCCCAGGCCACGCCGACTATGTGAAAAACATGATCACCGGTGCTGCGCAGATGGACGGCGCGATCCTGGTTGTTGCTGCGACTGATGGCCCAATGCCACAGACCCGTGAGCACATCCTGCTGGGTCGTCAGGTTGGCGTTCCTTACATCATCGTGTTCCTGAACAAGTGTGACATGGTTGATGATGAAGAGCTGCTGGAACTGGTAGAGATGGAAGTTCGTGACCTGCTGTCAGCATATGACTTCCCAGGCGACGACACTCCAATCGTTCGTGGTTCTGCTCTGAAAGCGCTGGAAGGCAACCCAGAGTGGGAAGCGAAAATCATCGAACTGGCTGAGCATCTGGACAACTACATCCCAGAGCCACAGCGTGCGATCGACATGCCGTTCCTGCTGCCAATCGAAGACGTATTCTCAATCTCTGGCCGTGGTACCGTTGTTACCGGTCGTGTTGAGCGCGGCATCGTTAAAGTCGGCGACGAAGTTGAAATCGTGGGTATCAAAGATACTGTGAAATCAACCTGTACCGGTGTTGAGATGTTCCGTAAGCTGCTGGACCAGGGTCAGGCAGGCGAAAACTGTGGTGTTCTGCTGCGCGGTATCAAGCGTGAAGACATCCAGCGTGGCCAGGTTCTGGCTAAGCCAGGCTCAATCAAGCCGCACACCCAGTTCGAGTCAGAAGTTTACGTTCTGTCTAAAGACGAAGGTGGTCGCCATACTCCGTTCTTCAAAGGCTATCGTCCACAGTTCTACTTCCGTACAACTGACGTAACCGGCTCAGTAGAGCTGCCAGAAGGCGTTGAAATGGTAATGCCAGGCGACAACATCAAAATGGTTGTTACCCTGATCCACCCAATCGCAATGGACGAAGGTCTGCGCTTCGCAATCCGCGAAGGCGGCCGTACCGTTGGCGCGGGTGTTGTTGCTAAAGTTATCGCTTAATTGTGATATCTGCTGTGGCTGTGTAAATGGCCACTGCAACACAGTAAAAAGAGCACTTCGGTGCTCTTTTTTTTTGCTCTGAAAACGCCATAACCCTGCAAAGGGTGGGTTTGAAATAAAAACGATTCGCATTTACACTGTGTACAGAAAATGTACCCGAGTGATGAATCAATGTACGTCTGCCTGTGTAATGCCATCAGTGATAAAACCCTTCGTGAAGTCGTGCGTCGCTATCAGCCCAAATCTATTCAGCAACTGCGCCAGCTTGTGCCGGTCGGCAAGCAATGCGGCAAATGCATTCGTGCTGCGCGTGAAATTATGGATGAAGAGATGCAGCATGCACCACTCTACAAAGAGATAGCCTGACCGACGATCGGTGCGTGAATACCCACAATATCTGTCGCGTTTTTTTGACTTCTTTTTAACCGCATCTACGCTCTAATAAACCAGACGCGGAGGGTTAACAATGAAGGGCGATATCAAAGTTATCAGTCATCTCAACAAACTGCTTGGAAATGAACTGGTTGCTATCAATCAGTACTTTCTTCATGCGCGCATGTTCAAAAACTGGGGTCTGACGCGCCTCAATGATGTGGAATACCATGAATCAATCGATGAGATGAAACATGCCGATAAATATATTGAGCGTATTCTTTTCCTTGAAGGGATCCCAAATCTTCAGGATCTGGGACGGCTCCGTATCGGTGAAGATGTTGAAGAGATGCTGAGTTCAGACCTGAATCTGGAGCTGGAGGGCGCGAAAGACCTACGTGAAGCTATCTCCTATGCTGACAAAGTGCATGACTATGTCAGCCGTGACATGATGATTGAAATCCTGGCTGATGAGGAACATCACATCGACTGGATTGAGACGGAACTTGAGTTAATCCAGAAGATGGGCATCCAGAACTATCTGCAGGCTCAAATCAAACAAGAGTGAATCGGGTCTGCAGCACTATCGTTACCCAGCCCGCAATGGCCAGGAAAGGGCCAAACGGCAGCGGGCTGTCCCCCTGAATAAAACCCCGCAGTTGCAGCATCACGATCGACGTCAGCGCCATAACGGTGGCACCCAGCGCAATCCAGGGTAATGCCTGCCAGCCACAGCAGGCACCTAACGCTGCGAAAAGCTTGATATCGCCATAACCTAATCCCTCGTACCCCCGCATCTGCCGATAGCTCCAGGCGAGCAGCCACAACGCACAGTAGCCCGCCACAGCACCCCATATCGCCGTTGTTTCGGTTCCGGACAGCGTGGCATGGAATAATCCGGACCAGAGCAGCAGATAATTGAGCGGGTCAGGTATACAGAAGTGGCGACGATCGATGGCAGCCACGAGCAGCAAGAGGCCGGAGGCAGTAATAATAAAAACAGCCTCCGCAGAGTGGTCAAAACTCTGCAGCACCAGCAGGCACAGAAGGGCGAACAGCCATTCAATGACAACGCTTTCTGCGCCGAACGCGCGATGACAGAAGCGACACCGTCCTTTTAAGCCAGGCCAGCTGACTAACGGCAGCGCATCTCGCCACAGCAGGCGCTGCTGGCAATGATTACAGTGCGAACCCGGAAAGCAGAGTAGGGCAAACCATTGAGCGGGTGAGAGGGCGGGGGTGAAGCGCTGGCTGGTCAGCGAAAGAAAGCTTCCCAATGCACCTCCGCCTGCGAGTGCAGCAATGTGAGTTATCAGAGTGGGCGACATGATTATGCTCCGGACGAAAGGTTAGATGCACTCTCGTGGGCAACGGGTTCTGTGTCACCTATGAATGAAGAAGGGCGGAAACAGACTCACAACTGAATAACTGATTTATCAGCGATACGGCAGTGCAATGCGACGCACGCTTCACGAACCGGCCACAATTTAATGGGTAAAACCTCAACACGGGTTGCTTCCTGAACAGATTTACGTATAATGCGCGGGCCTGCAGATATTGCAGGCGCGATTCGAGCAGAATCGCAGACGGCTGAAATTTAGGCCGCCTGACAATACTCCCAATTGTGGAGTTATATGCTGAACGATTACACTCTCCCATCAATCGTAATGGGCTCGAGTAGTAATTTTTTTCGTCTATAAAAAGTTTGGAGCTCTGGTCTCATGCAGAACCAAAGAATCCGTATCCGTCTTAAAGCGTTTGATCATCGTCTGATCGATCAATCAACCGCGGAAATCGTTGAGACCGCCAAGCGCACTGGTGCGCAGGTTCGTGGTCCAATCCCGCTGCCAACCCGCAAAGAGCGTTTTACTGTTCTGATCTCTCCGCACGTTAACAAAGATGCGCGTGATCAGTACGAAATCCGCACTCACAAGCGTCTGGTAGACATCGTTGAGCCAACTGAAAAAACCGTTGATGCTCTGATGCGTCTGGATCTGGCTGCCGGTGTTGACGTGCAGATCAGCCTGGGTTAATCAGGTCATCGAGCGATTGAGAGGTTGAAACAATGATTGGTTTAGTCGGTAAAAAAGTGGGCATGACCCGCATCTTCACTGAAGATGGCGTTTCTATCCCCGTCACCGTAATCGAAGTTGAAGCGAACCGCGTTACTCAGGTCAAAGGCCTGGAAAACGATGGTTACCAGGCAATTCAGGTTACCACCGGTGCTAAAAAAGCAAACCGTGTGACCAAACCTGAAGCTGGTCATTTTGCTAAAGCTGGCGTTGAAGCTGGCCGTGGCCTGTGGGAATTCCGCACCGCTGAAGGTGAAGAATACTCTGTAGGTCAGAGCATCAGCGTTGAGATTTTCGCTGAAGTTAAGAAAGTTGACGTAACCGGTACCTCTAAAGGTAAAGGTTTCGCCGGTACCGTTAAGCGCTGGAACTTCCGTACCCAGGACGCTACTCACGGTAACTCCTTGTCTCACCGCGTTCCGGGTTCTATCGGTCAGAACCAGACTCCGGGCAAAGTGTTCAAAGGCAAGAAAATGGCAGGTCAGCTGGGTAATGAGCGCGTAACCGTTCAGAGTCTGGACGTAGTACGTGTTGACGCTGAGCGCAACCTGCTGCTGGTTAAAGGTGCAGTTCCCGGTGCTACCGGTAGCGACCTGATCGTTAAACCAGCTGTGAAGGCGTAAGGGGATAGCAATGGAATTAGTATTGAAAGACGCGCAGAGCGCGCTGACTGTTTCCGAAACTACCTTCGGTCGTGATTTCAACGAAGCGCTGGTTCACCAGGTTGTTGTTGCTTACGCATCTGGCGCCCGCCAGGGTACTCGCGCGCAGAAAACTCGCGCCGAAGTAACCGGTTCAGGCAAAAAGCCATGGCGTCAAAAAGGCACCGGCCGTGCGCGTGCAGGTTCTGTAAAGAGCCCAATCTGGCGTTCAGGTGGTGTGACCTTTGCTGCGAAGCCGCAGGACCACAGTCAAAAAGTTAACAAAAAGATGTACCGCGGCGCGCTGAAAAGCATCCTGTCCGAACTGGTACGTCAAGATCGTCTGATCGTTGTCGAATCATTTGCTGTAGAAGCACCGAAAACCAAGTTGCTGGTACAGAAACTGAAAGACATGGCTCTGGAAGACGTGCTGATCATCACCGGTGAACTGGATGAGAATCTGTTCCTGGCTGCGCGCAACCTGTACAAGGTTGACGTACGTGATGCATCCGGTATCGACCCAGTTAGCCTGATCGCCTTCGACAAAGTCGTTATGACTGCTGATGCAGTTAAGCAAGTTGAGGAGATGCTGGCATGATCCGTGAAGAACGTCTGCTGAAAGTACTGCGCGCGCCGCACGTATCTGAAAAAGCATCTAGCGCGATGGAAAAAACCAATACCATCGTTCTCAAAGTTGCTAATGACGCGACCAAAGCAGAGATCGTTGCTGCTGTTGAGAAACTGTTCGAAGTAGAAGTTAAAGACGTAAACACCCTGGTAGTTAAGGGCAAAGTTAAGCGTCAAGGACAGCGTATCGGTCGTCGTAGCGACTGGAAAAAAGCTTACGTCACCCTGAAAGAAGGCCAGAATCTGGACTTCGCTGGCGGCGCTGAGTAAGTCGGAGGAGAAAGACAATGGCAGTTGTTAAATGTAAACCGACATCTCCGGGTCGTCGCCATGTAGTTAAAGTGGTAAACGCGGAGCTGCACAAGGGCAAACCATTTGCCCCGCTGGTAGAAAAAAACAGCAAATCCGGTGGCCGTAACAACAATGGTCGTATCACTACCCGTCATATCGGTGGTGGTCACAAGCAGGCTTATCGTATTGTTGACTTCAAACGCAACAAAGACGGTATCCCGGCAGTTGTTGAACGTCTTGAGTACGATCCGAACCGCTCTGCGAACATCGCACTGGTTCTGTACAAAGACGGCGAGCGCCGTTACATCCTGGCCCCTAAAGGCCTGAAAGCCGGCGACCAGATCCAATCTGGCGTTGATGCTGCGATTAAAGCAGGTAACACTCTGCCGATGCGTAACATCCCGGTGGGTTCAACCGTGCATAACGTAGAAATGAAACCAGGCAAAGGCGGTCAGATTGCTCGCTCAGCCGGTGCTTACGTGCAGATCGTTGCGCGTGAAGGTTCTTACGTTACCCTGCGTCTGCGTTCAGGTGAAATGCGTAAAGTCGAGTCTGACTGCCGCGCAACACTGGGCGAAGTCGGCAACGCTGAGCATATGCTGCGCGTTCTGGGTAAAGCTGGTGCAGCCCGTTGGCGTGGTGTTCGTCCTACCGTTCGTGGTACCGCGATGAACCCAGTTGATCACCCGCACGGTGGTGGTGAAGGTCGTAACTTTGGTAAGCACCCGGTAACTCCGTGGGGCGTTCAGACCAAAGGTAAGAAGACCCGTAGCAACAAGCGTACCGATAAGTTTATCGTACGTCGCCGTAGCAAATAATATTAGAGGATAAGCCATGCCACGTTCTCTCAAGAAAGGTCCTTTTATTGACCTGCACTTGCTGAAGAAGGTAGAGAAAGCGGTGGAAAGCGGTGACAAGAAGCCTTTGCGCACTTGGTCCCGTCGTTCAACGATCTTTCCTAACATGATCGGTTTGACCATCGCTGTCCATAATGGTCGTCAGCACGTTCCTGTCTTTGTTTCCGACGAAATGGTTGGTCACAAACTGGGTGAATTCGCGCCGACACGTACTTATCGCGGTCACGCGGCTGATAAAAAAGCCAAGAAGAAATAAGTAGGAGGAAGAGATGGAAACTTTAGCTCAACATCGCCACGCTCGTTCTTCTGCTCAGAAGGTTCGCCTTGTTGCTGACCTGATTCGCGGTAAGAAAGTGTCGCAGGCACTGGACATTTTGACCTACACCAATAAGAAAGCGGCTGTACTGGTCAAAAAAGTTCTGGAATCTGCCATTGCTAACGCCGAACACAACGATGGCGCTGATATCGACGATCTGAAAATCACGAAAATTTTCGTTGATGAAGGTCCGACCATGAAACGCATTATGCCGCGTGCCAAAGGTCGTGCAGATCGCATCCTGAAGCGCACCAGCCACATTACTGTGGTTGTGTCCGATCGCTGAGACTCTGGAGACTAGCAATGGGTCAGAAAGTACATCCTAATGGTATTCGCCTGGGTATTGTAAAACCATGGAACTCTACCTGGTTTGCGAACACCAAAGAATTCGCTGACAACCTGGACAGCGATTTTAAAGTACGTCAGTTTTTGACTAAAGAACTGGCTAAAGCATCTGTCTCTCGTATCGTTATCGAGCGTCCAGCGAAGAGCATCCGTGTGACTATTCACACCGCTCGTCCGGGCATCGTTATCGGTAAGAAAGGCGAAGATGTAGAAAAACTGCGCACGGTCGTCGCGAATATCGCTGGCGTTCCTGCACAGATTAATATCGCCGAAGTCCGCAAGCCGGAACTGGACGCGAAACTGGTAGCTGACAGCATCACTTCACAGCTGGAGCGTCGTGTGATGTTCCGTCGTGCTATGAAGCGTGCAGTTCAGAACGCCATGCGTCTTGGCGCGAAGGGTATTAAAGTCGAAGTTAGCGGCCGTCTGGGTGGCGCCGAGATCGCACGTACCGAATGGTATCGTGAAGGTCGCGTGCCATTGCACACACTGCGTGCTGACATTGACTACAACACCTCTGAAGCGCACACCACTTATGGTGTAATCGGCGTTAAGGTATGGATCTTCAAAGGTGAGATCCTGGGTGGTATGGCTGCTGTTGAACAACCGGAACCGGCTGCTCAACCTAAAAAGCAGCAGCGTAAAGGCCGTAAGTAAGGAGAGTCGCTGATGTTACAACCAAAGCGTACGAAATTCCGTAAAGTGCACAAAGGCCGTAACCGCGGTCTGGCTGCGGGTACGGATGTCAGCTTCGGTACTTTCGGTCTGAAAGCTGTTGGCCGTGGTCGTCTGACTGCTCGTCAGATCGAAGCAGCACGTCGTGCTATGACCCGTGCAGTTAAGCGTCAAGGTAAGATCTGGATCCGAGTATTCCCGGACAAACCGATCACCGAGAAGCCGCTGGAAGTGCGTATGGGTAAAGGTAAGGGTAACGTAGAGTATTGGGTTGCCCTGATCCAGCCTGGTAAAGTCCTGTATGAAATGGACGGCGTACCAGAAGAGCTGGCCCGTGAAGCATTCAAGCTGGCAGCAGCAAAACTGCCTATCAAAACCACCTTTGTAACTAAGACGGTGATGTAATGAAAGCAACTGAGCTGCGTGAAAAAAGCGTTGAAGAGCTGAACACTGAGCTGCTTAATCTGCTGCGTGAGCAATTTAACCTGCGCATGCAGGCAGCATCTGGCCAACTGCAGCAGACTCATCTGCTGAAACAGGTTCGCCGTGATGTTGCACGCGTTAAGACTTTACTGACTGAGAAGGCGGGTTCGTAATGACCGATAAAATCCGTACTCTGCAGGGTCGTGTAGTAAGTGACAAAATGCAGAAATCTGCAGTTGTTGCTATCGAACGTTTCGTGAAACACCCGATCTACGGCAAATTCATTAAACGTACGACCAAGCTGCACATCCATGACGAGAACAATGAATGTGGAATTGGTGACGTGGTAGAAATCCGCGAATGCCGTCCACTGTCCAAGACTAAATCCTGGACCCTGGTTCGCGTAATCGAGAAAGC
The DNA here is from genome assembly GCF_057812235.1 of Pantoea sp. ABR1s. NCBI lineage: Bacteria > Pseudomonadati > Pseudomonadota > Gammaproteobacteria > Enterobacterales > Erwiniaceae > Pantoea > Pantoea sp. ABR1s. The sequence goes on from NZ_CM173823.1 coordinate 454,807, forward strand.
TGTTCTATAATAAGAATCGTTTTTTCTGAGGAAACCCTCTGCTTCGGCAGGGGGTTTTTTTTTGCCTGCGATTCGGGCTTGATCCATTTGTGCCCGTGGCAATACGGATTTGATGGTGCTCACAAATTCAGGGGCTTGCAGGGATTAAGCTGCCTCTCTTCAGGCGAGGTGGCCTGAAAACGCCAGGCTATAAACGCCGGGGTTATCATAACTGTACAAGGAAATGTGCCGTGAAAATGGAGAGTCATGACCGCTTACGCCGGTCACTGTTAAAATTGCCACTGTTAGCTGCGTTACCTGCGATTAGCTCTGCCAAAAGCTTGCCGCTATTATCGGGTAACACACAACCACTACCCACAGGCAATAGCATGGAACGAACTCTGTTACTGAAGAATGCTGAATGTGTGGTCTGCATGGATGCTGATCGTCGGGAAATAGGTAACGCCTCTATTCTGATAAAAGGAAATAAGATCCTTGCAGTCGGGGAAGCACGCTCGTTACCTGATAGCGCGGATGAGATCATCGATCTGCGAGGACATATTGTCATCCCTGGCCTGATCAATACGCATCACCACATGTTTCAGAGCCTGACCCGCGCTATTCCTGCAGTGCAAAACGGCGAGCTCTTTAACTGGCTGACCCACCTCTATCCACTGTGGCAGAATCTGACGCCTGAGATGATTCATATCTCAACACAGATCTCCATGGCCGAGTTAATGCTCTCCGGCTGCACCACTACCAGTGACCATCTCTACGTCTACCCGAATGGCTGTAAGCTTGACGACAGTATTGAGGCTGCAGCCTTAATGGGCATGCGTTTCCATGCGAGCCGGGGCAGCATGAGCGTCGGTAAGTCCCTGGGTGGCTTACCACCCGATGCGCTGGTAGAGGATGAAGCCGCCATTCTTAAAGATACGCAGCGTGTGATTGAGCGCTACCATGATGACAGCCACGGTTCGATGTTACGCATCGTGGTTGCGCCATGTTCGCCGTTTTCAGTCAGCCGTGAGCTGATGAAGCAATCCGCAGCGATGGCACGCAGCTTCAATGTCTCTATGCATACCCATCTGGCGGAGAACGACAGCGATATTCGTTATAGCCGTGAAAAATTCAATATGACGCCAGCACAGTATGTTGAAGACCTCGGCTGGGTAGGACCGGATGTCTGGCATGCACACTGCGTCAAACTGGATCAGCATGGCATAGAACTCTTTGCACGTACCGGTACCGGCGTCGCGCACTGTCCCTGCTCGAACATGCGTCTCGGTTCCGGTATTGCGCCGATACGCCATATGTGTGATGCCGGCGTACACGTGGGTATGGGTGTGGATGGCTCAGCCTCCAATGACAGCTCAGACATGATGGCCGAGGTTCGTCAGGCGATGCTGCTGCAACGCGTTGGCTTCGGCCCGGATGCGATGACGGCACGTCAGGCACTGGAACTGGCGACGCTGGGTGGAGCAAAGGTGCTAAACCGCGATGATGTGGGCACCATTGCGCCGGGCATGATGGCCGATCTGGCCATTTTTGACCTGAATCGAATTGGACTTGCCGGGGCAGGGCACGATCCTGTCGCCGCCCTGGTGTTCTGTAATCCGGGACAGGTTGCCTATAGCATCATTAACGGAAAAGTCCGGGTACGGGACGGACAAGTGGCCGGAATTGAACTGCCAGCCGTGTTGCGTCAGCATAACCAACTGGCCAGGAAACTGGCTGGTTGAGTCAGAAGGGCACTTTATTTGGGAGGCGACGAAAAATAAGGCAGATTACATTTGCTACTGTTCGCACTATTCCCTAGAATACGCCCTCCCTGTCATCAGGGGAAATCAGCGGCTCGATTGAGAGCCGTTTATTTTTTCTACCCATCTGTGAGAACCGGTGTTACAATGCCGCGCCCTCAATTATGGGGCTTTCTAACGACCTGAGGTTTAGGTCCCGAAGTAGTAGTTGACATTAGCGGAGCACTAAAATGATCCAAGAACAGACTATGCTGAACGTCGCCGACAACTCCGGTGCACGTCGCGTAATGTGTATCAAGGTTCTGGGTGGCTCGCACCGTCGCTACGCAGGCGTCGGTGACATCATCAAAGTTACCATCAAGGAAGCAATTCCGCGTGGTAAAGTCAAAAAAGGTGATGTCCTGAAGGCGGTAGTGGTGCGCACCAGGAAGGGTGTTCGTCGCCCGGACGGTTCTGTCATTCGCTTCGATGGTAATGCATGCGTTATTCTGAACAATAACAGTGAGCAGCCTATCGGTACGCGTATTTTTGGGCCGGTAACTCGTGAACTTCGTACTGAAAAGTTCATGAAAATTATCTCTCTGGCACCAGAAGTACTCTAAGGAGCGAACAATGGCAGCTAAAATCCGTCGTAACGACGAAGTTATCGTGTTAACCGGTAAAGATAAAGGTAAGCGCGGTAAAGTTAAGAATGTCCTGTCTTCTGGTAAGGTCATCGTTGAAGGTATCAACCTGGTGAAGAAACATCAGAAGCCGGTTCCGGCTCTGAACCAACCAGGTGGCATCGTTGAAAAAGAAGCTGCTATTCAGGTTTCTAACGTTGCACTGTTCAACGCGGCAACTGGTAAGGCTGACCGTGTAGGCTTTAGATTCGAAGACGGCAAAAAAGTCCGTTTCTTCAAGTCTAACAGCGAAACTATCAAGTAATTTGGAGTAGTACGATGGCGAAACTGCATGATTACTACAAAGACGAAGTAGTCCAGAAACTCATGACAGAGTTTGGCTACAATTCTGTCATGCAAGTCCCTCGGGTCGAGAAGATCACCCTGAACATGGGTGTTGGTGAAGCGATCGCTGACAAGAAACTGCTGGATAACGCAGCAGCTGACCTGGCAGCAATCTCCGGTCAAAAACCGCTGGTCACCAAAGCACGCAAATCAGTTGCAGGCTTCAAAATCCGTCAGGGCTATCCGATCGGCTGTAAAGTAACTCTGCGTGGCGAGCGCATGTGGGAGTTCTTTGAGCGTCTGGTCACCATTGCTGTTCCACGTATCCGTGACTTCCGTGGCTTGTCCGCTAAGTCATTCGATGGTCGTGGCAACTACAGCATGGGTGTACGTGAGCAGATCATCTTCCCAGAAATCGACTACGACAAAGTCGATCGCGTTCGTGGTTTGGATATCACCATTACCACTACTGCGAAATCTGATGATGAAGGCCGTGCTCTGCTGGCTGCCTTTGACTTCCCGTTCCGTAAGTAAGGTAGGGTTACTTAATGGCTAAGCAATCTATGAAAGCACGCGAAGTTAAGCGTGCAAAATTAGCAGACAAATTCTTCGCTAAACGCGCTGAACTGAAAGCGATCATCTCTGATGTGAACGCTTCCGACGAAGATCGTTGGGATGCTGTTCTGAAGCTGCAGAGTCTGCCGCGTGATTCCAGCCCTTCGCGTCAGCGTAACCGCTGCCGTCAAACAGGTCGTCCGCACGGTTTCCTGCGGAAGTTTGGGTTGAGCCGTATCAAGGTCCGCGAAGCCGCCATGCGCGGTGAAATCCCGGGCCTGAAAAAGGCTAGCTGGTAATTGTCACCAATTGAATCACGGGAGTAACACAGATGAGCATGCAAGATCCGATCGCGGATATGCTGACCCGTATCCGTAACGGTCAGGCCGCAAACAAAGTTGCGGTCACCATGCCTTCCTCCAAGCTGAAATTGGCAATTGCCAACGTTCTGAAGGAAGAAGGATATATTGAAGATTTCAAAATCGAAGGCGACATCAAGCTGGAACTGGAACTTACTCTCAAGTATTTCCAGGGCAAAGCTGTTGTAGAAAGCATTCAGCGAGTAAGCCGTCCTGGTCTGCGCATCTATAAGAAAAAAGATGAGCTGCCAAAGGTAATGGCTGGTATGGGCATCGCTGTAGTTTCTACATCTAAAGGTGTCATGACTGATCGTGCAGCGCGCCAGGCAGGTCTTGGTGGCGAAATTATCTGCTACGTAGCGTAATCGGAGGATACATATGTCTCGTGTTGCTAAAGCACCTGTCGTTGTTCCTGCCGGCGTAGAGGTAAAACTCAACGGTCAGGTAATTTCGATTAAAGGTAAAAACGGCGAGCTGACTCGTACTATCAATGATGCTGTTGAAGTTAAGCATGCTGACAACGCTCTGACTTTCGCTCCGCGCGAAGGTTTCGTTGACGGCTGGGCGCAGGCGGGTACTTCTCGCGCGCTGCTGAACGCAATGGTAATCGGTGTTACCGAAGGCTTCACTAAGAAGCTGCAGCTGGTTGGTGTAGGTTATCGTGCAGCCGTTAAAGGCGACGTGGTTAACCTGTCTCTGGGCTTTTCTCATCCAGTCGATCACCAGCTGCCCGCGGGTATCACTGCAGAATGTCCAACTCAGACTGAGATCGTGCTGAAAGGCGCTGATAAACAGCTGATTGGTCAGGTTGCAGCGGACTTGCGCGCCTACCGTCGTCCTGAGCCTTATAAAGGCAAGGGTGTCCGTTACGCCGACGAAGTCGTGCGTACCAAAGAGGCTAAGAAGAAGTAAGGTAACACTATGGATAAGAAATCTGCTCGTATCCGTCGTGCGACCCGTGCACGTCGCAAGCTCAAAGAGCTGGGTGCTACTCGCCTGGTGGTACATCGTACCCCGCGTCATATTTACGCACAGGTAATCGCCCCGAACGGTTCCGAAGTTCTGGTCGCTGCTTCTACTGTAGAAAAAGCTATCACTGAACAACTGAAGTATACCGGTAATAAAGAAGCCGCAGCTGCAGTAGGTAAAGCTATCGCAGAACGCGCAATCGAAAAAGGCATCACTGGTGTTTCTTTCGACCGTTCCGGTTTCCAATATCATGGTCGCGTCCAGGCACTGGCAGATGCTGCCCGTGAAGCTGGCCTTCAGTTCTAAGGTAGAGGTCTAAGATGGCACACATCGAGAAACAAGCTGGCGAACTGCAGGAAAAACTGATCGCGGTAAACCGTGTTTCTAAAACTGTTAAAGGTGGTCGTATCTTCTCCTTCACAGCACTGACTGTGGTAGGCGATGGTAATGGTCGCGTAGGTTTTGGTTACGGTAAAGCGCGTGAAGTTCCAGCAGCGATCCAGAAAGCGATGGAGAAAGCCCGTCGCAACATGGTTAACGTCGCGCTGACCAACGGCACCCTGCAGCACCCAGTTAAAGGTGCACACACGGGTTCCCGCGTGTTCATGCAGCCGGCTTCAGAAGGTACCGGTATTATTGCCGGTGGTGCAATGCGCGCCGTTCTGGAAGTCGCTGGAGTTCATAACGTACTGGCAAAAGCCTATGGTTCTACTAACCCGATTAACGTGGTTCGTGCAACTATCGACGGCCTGGGCAATATGAAATCTCCGGAAATGGTCGCTGCTAAGCGTGGTAAATCCGTTGAAGAAATTCTGGGGTAATCACGATGGCTAAGACTATTAAAATCACTCAAACCCGTAGTTCAATCGGCCGCTTGCCTAAGCATAAAGCCACTCTGGTTGGCCTGGGTCTGCGTCGTATTGGCCACACCGTTGAGCGTGAAGACACGCCTGCAGTACGCGGTATGGTTAACGCGGTTTCCTATATGGTTAAAGTGGAGGAGTAAGAGATGCGTTTAAATACTCTGTCTCCGGCCGAAGGGTCTAAGCACGCTACCAAGCGTCTGGGTCGTGGTATCGGTTCTGGCCTCGGAAAAACCGGTGGTCGTGGTCACAAAGGTCAGAACTCACGTTCTGGCGGTGGCGTACGTCGCGGTTTCGAAGGTGGTCAGATGCCTCTGTACCGTCGTCTGCCGAAGTTCGGTTTCACCTCTCGCAAAGCAATGATCACCACAGAGATTCGTCTGTCTGATCTGGCGAAAGTTGAAGGCGGTACCGTCGACCTGAACGCGCTGAAAGCAGCCAACATTGTCGGTGTTCAGATTGAATTCGTTAAAGTAATTCTGTCTGGTGAAGTTTCTACACCGGTAACGGTTCGCGGTCTGCGTGTCACCAAAGGTGCACGTGCTGCAATCGAAGCTGCTGGCGGTAAAATCGAGGAATAAGTAGCAGATGGCTAAACAACCGGGATTAGATTTTCAAAGTGCCAAGGGTGGCTTTGGTGAGCTGAAACGCAGACTGCTGTTTGTAATCGGCGCACTCATTGTCTTCCGTATTGGCTCTTTTATTCCAATCCCTGGTATTGATGCCACTGTACTTGCCAAACTGCTTGAGCAACAGCGTGGCACCATCATTGAAATGTTTAACATGTTCTCTGGTGGTGCTCTGAGCCGTGCTTCTATTTTCGCACTGGGCATCATGCCGTATATTTCGGCATCGATTATCATCCAGTTATTAACGGTGGTTCATCCAGCGTTAGCGGAAATTAAGAAAGAAGGGGAGGCTGGCCGTCGTAAGATTAGCCAGTACACCCGATACGGTACGTTGGTATTGGCCATATTTCAGTCGATCGGTATTGCTACCGGTCTGCCGAATATGCCAGGGATGCAAGGCCTGGTAATGAATCCAGGCTTTGCTTTCTATTTTACCGCTGTTGTGAGTCTGGTCTCAGGAACGATGTTCCTGATGTGGCTGGGCGAACAGATTACTGAACGTGGTATCGGTAACGGTATTTCGATCATTATCTTCGCAGGTATCGTTGCGGGTCTCCCGCCGGCCATTGGCCATACCATCGAGCAAGCGCGGCAAGGCGACCTGCACTTCCTTCTGTTGCTGTTGGTTGCAGTACTCGTATTCGCAGTGACCTTCTTTGTTATCTTTGTTGAACGTGGTCAACGCCGCATTGTGGTGAACTACGCAAAACGTCAGCAAGGTCGTCGCGTTTACGCTGCACAGAGCACACATTTACCGTTGAAAGTGAACATGGCAGGCGTCATTCCAGCCATTTTTGCTTCCAGCATTATTCTGTTCCCGGCAACGATTGCATCGTGGTTTGGGGGCGGTACCGGTTGGAACTGGCTGACAACAATTTCGCTGTATTTGCAGCCAGGACAGCCGCTTTATGTGCTACTCTATGCGACTGCAATCATCTTCTTCTGTTTCTTCTATACGGCGTTGGTTTTCAACCCACGTGAAACAGCAGATAACCTGAAGAAGTCTGGTGCATTCGTACCGGGAATTCGTCCGGGAGAGCAAACGGCGAAGTATATTGATAAAGTAATGACGCGATTGACCTTAATCGGCGCTCTCTACATTACGTTTATCTGCCTTATCCCGGAGTTCATGCGTGATGCGATGAAGGTCCCCTTCTACTTTGGCGGTACTTCACTGCTTATCGTAGTTGTCGTCATCATGGACTTTATGGCTCAAGTGCAAACTCTGATGATGTCAAGTCAGTACGAGTCGGCACTGAAGAAAGCTAACCTGAAAGGCTACGGCCGTTAATTCAGTTGGTTGAGAAGTTACGGAGAGTAAAAATGAAAGTTCGTGCTTCCGTCAAGAGATTATGTCGTAACTGCAAAATCATTCGTCGCGACGGTGTCGTCCGTGTGATCTGCAGCGCCGAGCCAAAGCATAAACAGCGCCAAGGCTGATTTTGTCACATATTTTTCTTGCAAAGTCGGGTTGAGCTGGCTAGATTAGCCAGCCAATCTTTTGTATGTCAGTGCGTTTCCATTTGAGTATCCTGAAAACGGGCTTTTCAGCATGGGACGTGCTTGTTTAATTATAGGAGTGCATAGTGGCCCGTATAGCAGGCATTAACATTCCTGATCAAAAACATACCGTTATCGCATTAACTTCGATCTTCGGTATCGGTAAAACTCGTTCTAAAGCCATCTGCGCTTCAACGGGTATTGCTGAAAATGTTAAGATCAGTGAGCTGTCTGAAGAACAAATTGATCAGCTGCGTGATGCAGTTGCGAAATTCGTTGTAGAAGGTGATCTGCGCCGTGAAATCACCCTGAGCATCAAGCGTCTTATGGACCTTGGTTGCTACCGTGGTTTGCGCCATCGTCGTGGTCTTCCGGTTCGCGGTCAGCGTACTAAGACCAACGCACGTACCCGTAAGGGTCCGCGTAAACCGATCAAGAAATAATCGGGGTGAGTAAATAATGGCAAAGGCACCAGTTCGTGCACGTAAGCGTGTAAGAAAACAAGTCTCAGATGGCGTGGCTCATGTCCATGCTTCTTTTAACAACACCATCGTTACCATTACTGATCGTCAGGGTAACGCACTGGGTTGGGCAACCGCCGGTGGTTCCGGTTTCCGCGGTTCACGTAAATCCACTCCGTTTGCTGCTCAGGTCGCTGCAGAGCGCTGTGCAGAAGCGGTAAAAGATTACGGAATTAAGAACCTGGAAGTTATGGTAAAGGGTCCGGGTCCAGGTCGCGAATCTACGATTCGTGCTTTGAACGCCGCTGGTTTCCGCATCACTAATATTACTGATGTGACTCCGATCCCTCATAACGGTTGTCGTCCGCCGAAAAAACGTCGCGTATAACGCCCGTTTTTTTAGGATAGTTGGAGAAAGAAAATGGCAAGATATTTGGGTCCTAAGCTCAAGCTGAGCCGTCGTGAGGGCACTGACTTATTCCTTAAGTCTGGCGTTCGCGCGATTGATTCCAAGTGTAAGATTGAACAAGCCCCTGGTCAGCATGGTGCGCGTAAACCGCGTCTGTCTGATTACGGCGGTCAGTTACGTGAAAAGCAAAAAGTTCGTCGTATCTACGGCGTGCTGGAGCGTCAGTTCCGTAACTATTATAAAGAAGCAGCTCGTCTGAAAGGCAACACCGGTGAAAACCTGTTGGCTCTGCTGGAAGGTCGTCTGGACAACGTAGTTTATCGTATGGGCTTTGGTGCCACTCGTGCAGAAGCACGTCAGCTGGTTAGCCATAAGTCTGTTCTGGTAAATGGCCGCGTTGTTAACATCGCTTCTTATCAGGTATCTCCGAATGATGTCGTTAGCATCCGTGAGAAAGCCAAAAAGCAATCTCGCGTGAAGGCCGCTCTGGAGCTGGCTGAGCAGCGTGAAAAGCCAACCTGGCTGGAAGTTGATGCGACTAAGATGGAAGGTGTGTTCAAGCGTATTCCTGAACGTACTGATCTGTCTGCGGACATTAACGAACACCTGATCGTCGAGCTTTACTCCAAGTAAGGCTTAGTACCAAAGAGAGGACACAATGCAGGGTTCTGTGACAGAGTTTCTAAAACCGCGCCTGGTAGATATCGAGCAAGTGAGTTCGACGCACGCCAAGGTGACCCTTGAGCCTTTAGAGCGTGGCTTTGGCCATACTCTTGGTAACGCACTGCGCCGTATTCTGCTTTCATCCATGCCGGGTTGCGCGGTGACCGAGGTTGAAATTGATGGTGTACTTCATGAGTACAGCACCAAAGAGGGAGTACAGGAAGATATCCTGGAAATCCTGCTCAACCTGAAAGGGCTGGCGGTAAGAGTTCAGGGGAAAGATGAAGTTATTCTGACCTTGAATAAATCTGGCATTGGCCCTGTGACTGCAGCCGACATTACCCATGATGGTGATGTCGAAATCGTCAAGCCTCAGCATGTCATTTGCCATCTGACCGATGAGAACGCTGCTATCAGCATGCGTATCAAAGTTCAGCGTGGTCGTGGCTATGTGCCGGCTTCTGCCCGAATTCATTCGGAAGAAGATGAGCGCCCAATCGGCCGCCTGTTAGTTGACGCTTGCTACAGCCCTGTAGACCGTATCGCCTACAATGTTGAAGCAGCGCGTGTAGAGCAGCGCACCGACCTGGACAAGCTGGTCATCGAAATGGAAACCAACGGCACAATCGATCCTGAAGAGGCGATTCGTCGTGCGGCAACCATTCTGGCAGAACAACTTGAAGCTTTCGTTGACTTACGTGATGTACGTCAGCCGGAAGTTAAAGAAGAGAAACCAGAATTCGATCCGATCCTGCTGCGCCCTGTTGACGATCTGGAATTGACTGTCCGCTCTGCTAACTGCCTTAAGGCAGAAGCTATCCACTACATCGGTGATCTGGTACAGCGTACCGAGGTTGAGCTGCTTAAAACGCCTAACCTTGGTAAAAAATCTCTTACCGAGATTAAAGATGTGCTGGCTTCGCGTGGTCTTTCTCTGGGCATGCGCCTCGAGAACTGGCCGCCAGCAAGCATTGCTGATGAATAATCAGATCACAGGTTAAGGTTTCACTGAGAAGGATAAGGTCATGCGCCATCGTAAGAGTGGTCGTCAACTGAACCGCAACAGCAGCCATCGTCAGGCTATGTTCCGCAACATGGCCGGTTCTCTGGTTCGTCATGAGATCATCAAAACGACTCTGCCGAAAGCCAAAGAACTGCGTCGCGTAGTTGAGCCGCTGATTACTCTTGCCAAGACCGACAGCGTAGCTAATCGTCGTCTGGCATTCGCCCGTACTCGTGATAACGAGATCGTGGCAAAACTGTTTAATGAGCTGGGCCCGCGTTTCGCGAGCCGTGCCGGTGGTTACACTCGTATTCTGAAGTGTGGCTTCCGTGCTGGTGACAACGCTCCGATGGCTTACATCGAGCTGGTTGATCGTCCAGAAGCTCAAGCAGAAGCAGCCGCAGAGTAATCTGTAGCAACGTAAAAAACCCGCTTCGGCGGGTTTTTTATTGCCTGAAATTTACTACCTTAGAACTTACTCTTTTCATGTTCAAAGGAGCCAACTATGTGGCTGGTTGATGAACTTGCTGAACAGCACATTAAAGCGGCGCTGGAAAAAGGCGAGCTGAGTAATCTTCCCGGCTCTGGTAAGCCGCTGCAGCTGGATGATGACAGTCATGTTCCGCCTGAGTTAAGAGCGGGCTACCGTTTACTGAAAAATGCGGGCTTTCTGCCGCCGGAGCTTGAGCTCAGACGGGAAGCCATGGAAGTTAACGATCTTCTTCGTAACCTCGATCCTGCGGATCAAAATTATCAGGATCATTGCCATCGGCTTCAGGTGCTGGAGCTGAGATTACGCCAGGCGGGTATCAGTACCGATTTTCTTCATGGTAGTTATTCCACTGCTATTCAGAATCGTTTCCGCGAGGAGGAGTAAATGTTTCGCATCGGTCAGTTAGCTAAGCTTGCGGAGGTGACGCCAGACACTATCCGTTTTTATGAAAAGCAGCAGATGATGGATCATGATGGTCGTACGGAAGGTGGCTTTCGCCTTTACAGCGAGGGCGATCTTCAGCGTCTGAAATTTATTCGCTATGGCCGCAAACTGGGTTTCAGCCTTGAAGCGATCAGAGAGCTACTTTCGATCCGGGTTGATCCTGCGCACCACACCTGTCAGGAATCAAAAGCGATCGTTGAAAAACGGCTGAGCGAAGTTGCTCAGATGATCGCAGAATTAGAAACGATGCAGCGTTCTCTGCGACACCTTTCCGATGCCTGTTGTGGTGACAGTCACAGTAGCATTTCGTGCTCAATTCTTGAGGCGCTGGAGCGGGGAGAGGCTTCGAGCAAATAAGCATATTGTTATTTTGCTGCAAAGGAATAGAGTATCAGACCATTTCAACAGGAGGCGTCATGAGTAAATATCAGCACACCAAAGGGCAAATCCGCGATAACGCGATTCAGGCTCTGTTACACGACCCGCTATTTCGGCAACGCATCGAGCAGAAGCAAAAGGGTAAAGGTAGTTTTAAGCGGAAAGAGAAACATGGCAAGGGGACTGGATGGGAGGGCAGTGATAAGAAAGCGTCTTATCACTGCCCTTCTGCTTTTACGGTTAAAAAAACCGCCTGTGCGGCGGCTTATTAACTAGACCCGGGTATTCTGCTGTTTCAGCAGATCGCGGATTTCAGTCAGCAGAACTTCTTCGTTTGACGGTTTAGCCACTGGCTTCTCTACTTCTTTTTTCTTGTACAGACGATTCATTAACTTGATCGCCATAAAGATTGCGAAAGCGATGATGACGAAATCGAAGATGGTCTGAAGGAAGATACCGTACTGCATAACAACGGCTGGAGCATCACCAACTGCAGGCTTAAGTACCCAGGCGAATGATTTAAAATCCACACCACCAATCAGTAAGCCTAAAGGCGGCATAATGATGTTGGCGACTAACGATGAAACAATTTTACCGAATGCAGCACCGATGATGACACCGACGGCTAAATCCATCACATTGCCGCGCATTGCGAAATCGCGAAACTCTTTGATTAAACTCATACTTATCTCCTTGCCCAAGCCAATGCCATAAAGTCTAACAAACCCTACTGGTTTTGCCATCAACACAGCGAATTAAGCGGCAGTTTTGCGTTCCTTGTGTTCAGTTCGTCTATAAACGCGGCATTTACAGGAAAAATGGACTCGGCTGGAAGAGACGTTCCACATCTGATACAAACTTCTTGTCGGTCAGGAACATGATGACATGATCACCTTGTTCAATTCGCAGGTTATCATTGGCAATCATCACATCGTCTCCACGAACCACTGCGCCAATAATGGTGCCTGGCGGTAGTTTGATATCATCAATGGAGCGGCCGACCACGCGTGAAGTTGATTCGTCTCCGTGCGCTATCGCTTCGATCGCTTCTGCAATACCGCGTCGTAGCGATGAAACGCCCACGATATCCGCTTTGCGCACATGACCAAGCAGGGCAGAGATCGTGGCCTGCTGAGGTGAAATAGCGATATCGATAACGCTGCCTTGTACCAGATCGACGTAGGCGCGGCGCTGAATCAGCACCATAACCTTCTTCGCCCCCATCTTTTTTGCCAGCATGGCTGACATAATATTGGCTTCATCATCGTTGGTGACGGCGATAAAGAGATCAACCTGATCAACATGTTCTTCAGCGAGAAGTTCCTGATCTGACGCATCGCCATAAAAGACGACTGTGTCGTGAAGATGCTCTGCCAGTTCTGCTGCGCGCTGAGGGTTACGTTCAATCAGCTTCACGCTGTAATTTTTCTCAAGTTTTTGTGCCAGGCCGAAACCGATATTACCACCACCTACCAGCATAATCCGTTTATAAGGTTTCTCCAGCCGCTGCATTTCACTCATTACCGCACGAATGTTCTGACTGGCTGCAATGAAAAAGACTTCATCACCCGCTTCTACGATGGTTGAACCCTGCGGGCGAATGGGGCGATCCTGACGAAATATAGCGGCTACGCGAGTATCAATGTGTGGCATATGCTCACGCATGATCGACAGCGGATTTCCTACCAGTGGCCCGCCATAATAAGCTTTCACCACGGCGAGGCTGACTTTGCCTTCAGCAAAGTTAACGACCTGCAATGCGCCAGGGTACTGGATTAAACGATAGATATTGTCGATCACCAGCTGTTCAGGCGAGATTAGGTGATCGATAGGCACCGCTTCAGGAATAAATAATTTGTCCGCATCACGCAGATAATCGGCCGCGCGAATACGGGCGATACGATTCGGCGTATTGAAAAGCGAATAAGCAATCTGACAGGCAATCATGTTGGTTTCATCGGAGTTGGTTACGGCAACCAGCATGTCGGCATCTTCCGCACCCGCCTCACGTAAAATTCGTGGATGAGAACCATGACCCTGCACGACGCGAAGATCGAACTTATCCTGCAGGTGACGCAGGCGTGAAGAGTCGGTATCAACCACCGTGATATCGTTGTTTTCACCCACCAGATTTTCTGCCAGGGTTCCGCCAACCTGTCCTGCGCCCAGAATGATTATTTTCATCGCTTATCAATACTCATTTCAGTTTGTACCCGATTTTTTTATCAGCTTAGCGTAGAAGAAACCATCTCCGCCCTCGGCTTCCGGGAATACCTGTAAGCCGTTCGCGGGCGCATCTCTGAGGGGCTCTGCCTGCGCATCATGCTGGCGCTGCAGGAAAGCATCTATCTGTTGATGATTCTCTTCAGGCAGGATGGAACAGGTGGCATAAATCAGTGTACCGCCAGGTTTCAGGTGCAGCCAGATAGCATCAAGAATTTCACCCTGAAGCTTTGCCAGCTCGGCGATATCCCGATCGCGACGCAGCCACTTAATATCGGGATGGCGTCGGATCACACCGGTAGCAGAGCAGGGCGCATCCAGCAGAATACGGTCAAACTGACGATCGCCGCACCACTGTTGCGGCGTTCGTCCATCACCCTGTTTCACGTCTGCTTTCATACCCAGTCGTTGCAGATTCTCATTTACGCGTTTAAGACGCTGCGCATCCACGTCGACGGCCATAACTTCGGCCTGAGGCGCGATTTCAAGGATATGGGTCGTTTTACCGCCGGGCGCAGCGCATAAATCCAGAATCTGTTCGCCGTTTTGGGGCTCAAGCAGCAAGGCACAGCGCTGAGCAGATAAATCCTGCACGGTAACCCAACCCTGATCAAAGCCTGGTAGCTGGCTGACCGGGGCAGGGGCGTCAAGCCGCAGCGCATCCGGCACATCGACAGCAGGCTGTGCATTCCTGCCGCTTTCGGCCAGCATTGCCAGCCACGTGTCACGATCGTGGTGCTGGCGATTAACCCGCAGCCACATCGGCGGACGCAGATTATTTGCTTCGACAATCTGTTGCCATTGTTCCGGCCAGGCATGCTGCAAACGCTTTAGCAGCCATCCCGGATGCAGATAGCGCTGCGGGCCATCCTGAACAGTGGCGAGCAGCTCTTCCCGCTGCCGCTGAAACTGGCGTAATACGCCATTTAATAAGCCTTTCATACTGGTGCGCTTCAGTACTTCGGCGCCCGCGACGGTTTCTGCCAGTGCGGCATGGGCGGGCACTCGGGTATATTCCAGCTGATAAAGCCCGACCATGATCAGATAGTGCAGAACCCGCTGTTTGCCGGTAAGTGGACGCTCCATCAGTTTGCCAATGAGCGCTTCCAGCTGCGGTAATGTGCGCAATACGCCAAAACAGATCTCCTGCACTAACGCGCTATCTTTGTCAGAGAGCTTTTTCTGGGCGGCTGGCAGTGCCGTATTCAGGGATTCGCCCTTGTCGACCACACGCTCAATAAGTTGAGCCGAGAGGCTACGCAGGTTGATAGATTTAGTCATAGGGTTTTGTCATCAAACAAAAGGCCCGGTGAGGGACCGGGCCTGAGAGTCAGTCCAGAAGGGTTCCAGGTTCAAACCATTCCCGGCGCGAGTTGAGAAGATCCTGAGCCGACATCGGTTTTTTACCGGCGGGCTGCAACTGGAGCAGGTTCAGTACGCCCTGAGCCGTCGCCACCTGGATGCCATGCTTGTCAGCATGGATAATTTCACCAGGCGCACGATCGCTGTGGGGCAGAACGCTTGCCTGCCAGACTTTAACCGGCTGATCTTCAATGGTGAAAAAGCTCATCGGCCACGGGTTAAAAGCGCGAATACAACGCTCAAGCTGTTCTGCAGAGAGTGTCCAGTCAAGACGTGCCTCCTCTTTACTGAGTTTCTCAGCATAGTTGGCCAGCGTTTCATCCTGTTTTTCAGGTGAAGCCTGCTGAGTGGTCAGTAATGTCAGCGTATCCAGCAGCCCCTGTGGGCCAAGCTGTGCCAGCTTGTCATACAGCGTGGCACTGGTATCCTGGGCAGTAATCGGACAGGCCAGCTTATGCAGCATATCGCCGGTATCCAGTCCCACGTCCATCTGCATGATGGTCACGCCGGTTTCGCTGTCGCCAGCCCAGAGCGCACGTTGAATAGGCGCAGCTCCACGCCAGCGTGGCAGCAGTGAGCCATGGACATTGATGCATCCCAGACGTGGCATATCAAGCACGGCCTTGGGCAGAATTAATCCGTAGGCCACAACCACCATCACATCGGCCTTGAGGTCAGCAACCAGTTGCTGATTTTCTTCAGGTCGCAGTGACTTAGGCTGATAAACCGGAATGTCATGTGCCATCGCCAGCGTTTTGACCGGGCCTGGCGTTAATTTGTTACCGCGACCAGCAGGACGGTCGGGTTGGGTGAATACGCCGATAACCTGATGTTCAGAAGCAAGCAGCGCGTCAAGATGACGCGCTGCAAAGTCAGGTGTGCCGGCAAAGATGATTTTTAGCGGGGCAGACACGTTTATCCCTTATTAAGATCTCAGGAAGCCTGCGCGTTCTGACGCGCCAGTTTCTCTAATTTATTTTTGATCCGTTGCCGCTTTAAAGGCGACAGATAATCGATAAACAGTTTGCCTTCCAGATGATCGATCTCATGCTGGATACAGATGGCCAGTAACTCGCTGGCTTCCAGTTCGAAACTTTTACCCTCGCGATCCAGTGCACGGACCTTTACCCGCTCGGCACGCGGAACAAATGCGCGCTGTTCCGGAATAGAGAGGCAACCCTCTTCAATGCCGGTTTCACCACTTTTTTCCAGCAGCTCAGGGTTAATCAGCACTAAACGCTCTTCACGACTTTCAGAGACGTCAATCACGATAATGCGCTGATGAATATCGACCTGCGTAGCCGCAAGACCGATACCTTCTTCGGCATACATCGTCTCGAACATATCATCAACGATACGCTGAATGTCTGCGTTAACTTCTTTAACGGGCGCAGCAACTTTGCGAAGACGCTCGTCAGGGAAATGTAATACCTGCAAAACTGACATAAATATCCAGATCTGTATTCGGTTAAGAAAAGATTACTACCTTATATTGTAGACTTTTCGAGGCCTGATTGACAGCATTCTGCGGCAGGAAGCAAGGGCGATCAGGGAGCTGAAGATGGACAAAATAGCGCAGTCTGTACGGCTGGCCGCCGTCACTGGAATGACAGGGAAACGCTGGGTTGATGTGGCGCAGCAAATAGGTGCCGGACAGGCAGACAGGGAGCAGCTTATCCGGCTTGGCTTAGATGAGAGCCAGTGCCAGCAATATGATGATTTTAATGAAAAAAATCTTACAGAAGTCTATTCCTGGCTGGCTCAGAGTCCGGCTCATCATCTGGTAACTGCTCTGGACGCGGCCTATCCTGCCCGTCTTAAAGAAACCAACCGCTTTCCGCCGCTGCTCTATATTGATGGCGATCCTGCGCTTATCAGCACACCACAGTTAGCGGTGGTGGGCAGCCGAAACTGTTCACACTATGGCCGCTACTGGTGCGACTGGTTTACCCAGCACTTAAGCCTCAGCGGTCTGACCATTACCAGCGGACTGGCAAGGGGTATTGATGGTGTTGCGCATCAGGCAGCACTCAACGTAGGCGGTAAAACGGTGGCCGTGTTAGGTAGTGGTTTGCAGCGGCTCTATCCCAGCAATCATGCCCATCTTGCCGCAGAGATCGTTGAACAGGGTGGAGCGGTGGTTTCTGAGTTTCCGCTGACGACCCTGCCGCATCCGCTTAATTTTCCGCGCCGTAATCGTATTATCAGCGGCCTGAGCCATGGGGTGCTGGTGGTAGAAGCCTCGCTGAAGAGTGGTTCCCTGGTAACGGCGCGGTATGGGCTGGAGCAAAATCGTAATGTCTATGCCTTACCTGGCGCGCTCGGTAACCCGTTAAGCGAAGGCGTAAACTGGCTGATTCAGCAGGGGGCGCTGCTGGTGGCCCATCCCCATAACATCGTGGAAGATCTGGCAAGTGCACTTAACTGGCTGCCGATGACACCGGCCGGTGAAATTTATTCTGAGGTGAGTGACGATGCTCCATTGCCATTTGCTGATGTGTTGGCTAACGTAGGTGATGATGTTACACCTGTTGACGTTGTCGCTGAACGTGCCGGCCAATCTGTGCCAGTTATCTCAGCTCAGTTGCTGGAACTGGAGTTAGCAGGATGGATCGCAGCTGTACCCGGCGGCTATGTCCGATTGAGGAGGGCATGCCATGTTCGACGTACTGATGTATTTGTTTGAGACATATATCCACAACGAAGCAGAAATGGGTGTTGATCAGGACAGATTGACAGACGACCTGACGGATGCCGGGTTCCATCGTGAAGATATTTACAGTGCGCTGAACTGGTTAGAAAGATTGGCTGACTATCAGGAAGGACTGGTTGCGCCAATTTTACTGACAAATGATCCGCTCTCCATGCGTATTTATACCGATGAAGAGAGCAAACGTTTAGATGCTGACAGCCGTGGTTTCCTGCTGTTCCTGGAGCAGATTCAGGTGCTGAACCTGGAAACGCGTGAAATGGTCATCGAACGCATTATGGCGCTGGATACCTCTGAGTTTGACCTGGAGGATCTCAAATGGGTGGTACTGATGGTGTTGTTCAACATTCCCGGATGTGAAAATGCCTATCAGCAGATGGAAGAACTGCTATTCGACGCCAATGAAGGTATGCTGCATTAAATTTCCTTTCATGCATTGATCGCTATGAGTAAAGCTGCACTCTTCACCGTGCGTAAACAGGATCCCTGCCCCGCTTGCGGGGCAGAACTGGTTATCCGCTCCGGTAAACACGGTCCTTTTCTGGGCTGCGCGAACTACCCGGCATGCGACTACATTCGACCCTTAAAGGGTCAGGCCGATGGTCATGTGGTCAAAGTGCTGGAAGGCCACGCCTGTCCCGAATGCGGTGCGGATAAAGTGTTGCGGCAGGGGCGATTTGGCATGTTCATTGGCTGTAGCCTCTATCCGGAATGCGGATACACCGAAACCATCGACAAACCAGATGAAACCTCGCTGGCCTGTCCACAGTGCCATGAAGGCCGGTTAGTTCAGCGGCGCTCCCGTTACGGCAAAACGTTTCACTCCTGCGATCGCTATCCAGCCTGCCAGTTTGTTGTGAATCTGACACCCGTTGCCGGAATCTGTCCTTATTGCCAGTATCCGCTATTAGTTGAAAAAAAGACGGCCCAAGGGATCAAACGCTTTTGCGCCAGTAAAAGTTGTGGCAAAGCCATTGCTGAAGAGAATTCATAGACCATGGAAAATCAACACCTCGCCGATTCACTTGAAACCTGCTTAGAGCAGCTGAATCGACAGGCGGTCATCGCCTATCCTACTGAAGCCGTATTTGGTCTGGGCTGTGACCCTGACAGTGAATCTGCCGTCATGGCTTTACTGGCGCTGAAACAGCGTCCGGTAGAAAAGGGGCTTATCCTGATTGCGGCTGATTACACCCAGCTGGAACCTTACATCTCCGCTCGGGAACTGTCTGTGATCCAGCGTGAGCGGATGTTTGCATGCTGGCCCGGCCCGGTGACCTTTGTCGTACCCGTTCCGCCACAAACGCCTCGCTGGCTTACCGGACAGTTTGATTCACTGGCCATTCGCGTCAGTGACCATCCTGATGTGCAGGCCCTTTGCCGCGCATTTGGTAAACCGCTGGTCTCAACCAGTGCAAATCTGTCAGGCCTGCCTCCCTGCCGAACGGCTGAAGAAGTGAAGCAGCAGTTTGGTGAGCAGTTCCCGGTTCTGTCGGGAAAAACGGGTGGGCGGCTCAATCCCTCTGAAATCCGCGATGTCATCAGCGGCGAACTTATACGTCAGGGCTAATTCATGGATCAATTCGCCGTTTTCGGTAATCCGATCAACCACAGTAAATCTCCGCTGATCCATCAGGCTTTCGCTGAACAGACGGGCATTGAACATCGCTATGGTCGGATTTGTGCCCCGATAGATGGTTTTCCTCAGGCGCTCTCTGCCTTTTTCGAACAGGGAGGCCGTGGCGCCAACGTGACGTTACCTTTTAAACAGCAGGCATGGGAATTTGCCGATCAGCTCAGCGAACGTGCAGCCCTGTCCGGCGCGGTAAACACGGTGAAAAAACTCAGCGATGGGCAGATCCTGGGTGACAACACGGATGGTATCGGGCTGTTAAGCGATCTTGAACGGCTGAAGATGATCAACTCTGGTGACAAGGTATTGCTGGTGGGGGCGGGCGGTGCTGCACGTGGGGTCATTCTGCCGCTTCTCTCAGCAGGCGTGACACTCACTGTTGTTAACCGTACCGCCGCGCGGGCGGAAGAGCTGGCTGGCCTGTTTGCAGCGAGCGGCACTATCCGCGCATGTGGTTTTGAGCAGCTGGCAGATCAGCACTTTGATCTGATCATTAATGCGACCTCAAGCGGCGTGAATGGCGAAACCCCTCCTTTACCTGCAGCAGTCATTCATGCTGATGTGCGCTGTTATGACATGTTTTATCAAAGCGGGCTGACGCCTTTCCTGCGCTGGTGTCAGGCGCAGGGCACGGCTCATCTGGCAGATGGTTTGGGCATGCTGGTGGGGCAGGCTGCTCATGCCTTCTATCTGTGGCACGGTGTGATGCCGGAAATCGCGCCGGTGATTACCCAGCTTAAACAGGCCATGCAGCCATGAATCAGGCGATACAGTTTCCTGATGATGAAACCTATAATGCTGAACTGAACGCGGTCTGTTTCCCGGTGCTGGTCAACGGCATGCGGCTGACCTGTGCAATCAGCGGGAAGTCGCTGGCTTCACGTTTTGGTGAAGGGGAGGCGATGGCGCTGTTTCAGCACCATCGCTGGGATCTGGAAGATGAGGCCGAAGCGGCTATCCGTCAGGATAATATTGATGCTCAGGGCTGGATCTGGTTATCTCCCGCCAGGTAATCCTCTTTCCAGGCGACATAATTATTAGCGGAATAGCGTAAACCTTCCTTCTCATTGTCATTCAGCGGCCTGATCTGCCTGACCGGACTACCCAGATAGAGATAGCCGCTCTCCAGTCTTTTACCTGGCGGCACCAGACTTCCGGCACCAATCATCACCTCTTCTTCTACTATTACGCCATCAAGCAGAATCGATCCCATTCCGACCAGCACGCGATCGCTAATGGTACAGCCGTGCAACATCGCTTTATGCCCGATCGTGACATCCTCGCCAATAATAAGAGGGAAGCCTTGCGGGTTAGACGCTGATTTATGCGTAACGTGCAGAACGCTGCCGTCCTGTACATTAGTACGGGCACCAATGCGCACCTGATTCACATCCCCCCTAATCGCAACCAGCGGCCAGATGCTCACGTCGTCCTCCATTATGACATCACCGACCACAACACTGCTTGGATCGACCATAACGCGCTGGCCGGTTTGCGGGAAAAGGTCTTTATATGGACGTAGGGCGGAAGTCATCATGTTCTCCTTTGTTCTGTTTTCAATGCAGCCTGATGCGATTTCAGGCAGCTGACAAGCCAATTCTGGCCTGGATCGCTGGCGATCTCATCAATCTGGATCATTTATAACCGTTCAGATAAAAGATCCAAAAAAAGGGTTGTGCTCTGAAACGGGATCCCTATAATGCGCCTCCATCGACACGGAACACCGGCAACGGGATGACAGGTTGAGAGGCACAGGAGACTGCGCCGCCGGAGAAAAACTTCTGAAATAGAGGTTGACTCTGCAGGAGGAAAGCGTAATATACGCCACCTCGCGACAGGACGCTAACGCACTGTTCGCACTGCTCTTTAACAATTTATCAGACAATCTGTGTGGGCACTCGCAGGATTGATATCAGCGTCTCCGGACGTAAAAAATATCAAGCCTCACGAGTGAACACATAATGAAATTCATTATGACGTTTTACAGATGAGCACCGCTTAACTTGTTTAAGCAAATCAAACTTAAATTGAAGAGTTTGATCATGGCTCAGATTGAACGCTGGCGGCAGGCCTAACACATGCAAGTCGGACGGTAGCACAGAGAGCTTGCTCTTGGGTGACGAGTGGCGGACGGGTGAGTAATGTCTGGGGATCTGCCCGATAGAGGGGGATAACCACTGGAAACGGTGGCTAATACCGCATAACGTCGCAAGACCAAAGAGGGGGACCTTCGGGCCTCTCACTATCGGATGAACCCAGATGGGATTAGCTAGTAGGCGGGGTAATGGCCCACCTAGGCGACGATCCCTAGCTGGTCTGAGAGGATGACCAGCCACACTGGAACTGAGACACGGTCCAGACTCCTACGGGAGGCAGCAGTGGGGAATATTGCACAATGGGCGCAAGCCTGATGCAGCCATGCCGCGTGTATGAAGAAGGCCTTCGGGTTGTAAAGTACTTTCAGCGGGGAGGAAGGCGATGGGGTTAATAACCTTATCGATTGACGTTACCCGCAGAAGAAGCACCGGCTAACTCCGTGCCAGCAGCCGCGGTAATACGGAGGGTGCAAGCGTTAATCGGAATTACTGGGCGTAAAGCGCACGCAGGCGGTCTGTTAAGTCAGATGTGAAATCCCCGGGCTTAACCTGGGAACTGCATTTGAAACTGGCAGGCTTGAGTCTTGTAGAGGGGGGTAGAATTCCAGGTGTAGCGGTGAAATGCGTAGAGATCTGGAGGAATACCGGTGGCGAAGGCGGCCCCCTGGACAAAGACTGACGCTCAGGTGCGAAAGCGTGGGGAGCAAACAGGATTAGATACCCTGGTAGTCCACGCCGTAAACGATGTCGACTTGGAGGTTGTTCCCTTGAGGAGTGGCTTCCGGAGCTAACGCGTTAAGTCGACCGCCTGGGGAGTACGGCCGCAAGGTTAAAACTCAAATGAATTGACGGGGGCCCGCACAAGCGGTGGAGCATGTGGTTTAATTCGATGCAACGCGAAGAACCTTACCTACTCTTGACATCCAGCGAACTTAGCAGAGATGCTTTGGTGCCTTCGGGAACGCTGAGACAGGTGCTGCATGGCTGTCGTCAGCTCGTGTTGTGAAATGTTGGGTTAAGTCCCGCAACGAGCGCAACCCTTATCCTTTGTTGCCAGCGATTCGGTCGGGAACTCAAAGGAGACTGCCGGTGATAAACCGGAGGAAGGTGGGGATGACGTCAAGTCATCATGGCCCTTACGAGTAGGGCTACACACGTGCTACAATGGCGCATACAAAGAGAAGCGACCTCGCGAGAGCAAGCGGACCTCACAAAGTGCGTCGTAGTCCGGATCGGAGTCTGCAACTCGACTCCGTGAAGTCGGAATCGCTAGTAATCGTGGATCAGAATGCCACGGTGAATACGTTCCCGGGCCTTGTACACACCGCCCGTCACACCATGGGAGTGGGTTGCAAAAGAAGTAGGTAGCTTAACCTTCGGGAGGGCGCTTACCACTTTGTGATTCATGACTGGGGTGAAGTCGTAACAAGGTAACCGTAGGGGAACCTGCGGTTGGATCACCTCCTTACCTGAAGATACCTTCCCGCGCAGTGTCCACACAGATTGTCTGATAAAAAGTAATGAGCAGGACGGCTGCGAAGTCGTGACACTTTTGTGTCCCCTTCGTCTAGCGGTTAGGACTCCGCCCTTTCACGGCGGCAACAGGGGTTCGAATCCCCTAGGGGACGCCACCTGCTTGGTGACAGGTGAAAGGTGTCTCCATACAGTATCTCAAAACCGATTTGGTTGCGTAAGCAGCCGGGCCGCGTTTGAGATATTTGCTCTTTAACAATCCGGAACAAGCTGAAAATTGAAACGACGCAGCGCGTCATTCCTCCGTAATAAGGAATGACAAGGCGATGCGTTCGAGTCTCTCAAATGCTTGCAATTCGCAGCGTTGTAAAACGCCTGTGGGTTGTGAGGTTAAGCGACTAAGCGTACACGGTGGATGCCCAGGCAGTCAGAGGCGATGAAGGACGTGCTAATCTGCGTAAAGCGACGGTAAGGTGATATGAACCGCTACAGCCGTCGATGTCCGAATGGGGAAACCCGGTGCACTCTGTGCATCATTGCAGCATGAATACATAGTGCTGCAAGGCGAACCGGGGGAACTGAAACATCTAAGTACCCCGAGGAAAAGAAATCAACCGAGATTCCCCCAGTAGCGGCGAGCGAACGGGGAGCAGCCCAGAGCCTGAATCAGTTTGTGTGTTAGTGGAAGCGTCTGGAAAGTCGCAGGGTACAGGGTGATACTCCCGTACACAAAAGCACACAAGCTGTGAGCTCGATGAGTAAGGCGGGACACGTGGTATCCTGTCTGAATATGGGGGGACCATCCTCCAAGGCTAAATACTCCTGACTGACCGATAGTGAACCAGTACCGTGAGGGAAAGGCGAAAAGAACCCCGGCGAGGGGAGTGAAACAGAACCTGAAACCGTGTACGTACAAGCAGTGGGAGCCTTGATTTATCAGGGTGACTGCGTACCTTTTGTATAATGGGTCAGCGACTTATATTCTGTAGCAAGGTTAACCGTATAGGGGAGCCGCAGGGAAACCGAGTCTTAACTGGGCGTTAAGTTGCAGGGTATAGACCCGAAACCCGGTGATCTAGCCATGGGCAGGTTGAAGGTTGGGTAACACTAACTGGAGGACCGAACCGACTAATGTTGAAAAATTAGCGGATGACCTGTGGCTGGGGGTGAAAGGCCAATCAAACCGGGAGATAGCTGGTTCTCCCCGAAAGCTATTTAGGTAGCGCCTCGTGAACTCATCTTCGGGGGTAGAGCACTGTTTCGGCTAGGGGGCCATCCCGGCTTACCAACCCGATGCAAACTGCGAATACCGAAGAATGTTATCACGGGAGACACACGGCGGGTGCTAACGTCCGTCGTGAAGAGGGAAACAACCCAGACCGCCAGCTAAGGTCCCAAAGTCATGGTTAAGTGGGAAACGATGTGGGAAGGCACAGACAGCCAGGATGTTGGCTTAGAAGCAGCCATCATTTAAAGAAAGCGTAATAGCTCACTGGTCGAGTCGGCCTGCGCGGAAGATGTAACGGGGCTAAACCATGCACCGAAGCTGCGGCAGCGACACTATGTGTTGTTGGGTAGGGGAGCGTTCTGTAAGCCGTCGAAGGTGTGCTGTGAGGCATGCTGGAGGTATCAGAAGTGCGAATGCTGACATAAGTAACGATAAAGCGGGTGAAAAGCCCGCTCGCCGGAAGACCAAGGGTTCCTGTTCAACGTTAATCGGAGCAGGGTGAGTCGACCCCTAAGGCGAGGCCGAAAGGCGTAGTCGATGGGAAACAGGTTAATATTCCTGTACTCGGTGTTACTGCGAAGGGGGGACGGAGAAGGCTATATCAGCCGGGCGACGGTTGTCCCGGTTTAAGCGTGTAGGCGGAGCGTCCAGGTAAATCCGGACGCTTGTTAACGCTGAGGCGTGACGACGAGGCACTACGGTGCTGAAGTGATAAATGCCCAGCTTCCAGGAAAAGCCTCTAAGCATCAGGTAACACAGAATCGTACCCCAAACCGACACAGGTGGTCAGGTAGAGAATACCGAGGCGCTTGAGAGAACTCGGGTGAA
This sequence comes from Pantoea sp. ABR1s, assembly GCF_057812235.1. Lineage (NCBI taxonomy): Bacteria > Pseudomonadati > Pseudomonadota > Gammaproteobacteria > Enterobacterales > Erwiniaceae > Pantoea > Pantoea sp. ABR1s. Next base: position 479,772 of record NZ_CM173823.1, read on the forward strand.
GGAACTAGGCAAAATGGTGCCGTAACTTCGGGAGAAGGCACGCTGGCGCGTAGGTGGAGGGACTAGCTCCCCGAGCCGAAGCCAGTCGAAGATACCAGCTGGCTGCAACTGTTTATTAAAAACACAGCACTGTGCAAACACGAAAGTGGACGTATACGGTGTGACGCCTGCCCGGTGCCGGAAGGTTAATTGATGGGGTTATCCGCAAGGAGAAGCTCTTGATCGAAGCCCCGGTAAACGGCGGCCGTAACTATAACGGTCCTAAGGTAGCGAAATTCCTTGTCGGGTAAGTTCCGACCTGCACGAATGGCGTAATGATGGCCAGGCTGTCTCCACCCGAGACTCAGTGAAATTGAACTCGCTGTGAAGATGCAGTGTACCCGCGGCAAGACGGAAAGACCCCGTGAACCTTTACTACAGCTTGACACTGAACATTGAGCCTTGATGTGTAGGATAGGTGGGAGGCTTTGAAGCGCGGACGCCAGTCTGCGTGGAGCCAACCTTGAAATACCACCCTTTAATGTTTGATGTTCTAACGTAGGCCCGTAATCCGGGCTGCGGACAGTGTCTGGTGGGTAGTTTGACTGGGGCGGTCTCCTCCTAAAGAGTAACGGAGGAGCACGAAGGTCAGCTAATCACGGTCGGACATCGTGAGGTTAGTGCAATGGCATAAGCTGGCTTGACTGCGAGAGTGACGGCTCGAGCAGGTGCGAAAGCAGGTCATAGTGATCCGGTGGTTCTGAATGGAAGGGCCATCGCTCAACGGATAAAAGGTACTCCGGGGATAACAGGCTGATACCGCCCAAGAGTTCATATCGACGGCGGTGTTTGGCACCTCGATGTCGGCTCATCACATCCTGGGGCTGAAGTAGGTCCCAAGGGTACGGCTGTTCGCCGTTTAAAGTGGTACGCGAGCTGGGTTTAGAACGTCGTGAGACAGTTCGGTCCCTATCTGCCGTGGGCGCTGGAGAATTGAGGGGGGTTGCTCCTAGTACGAGAGGACCGGAGTGAACGCACCACTGGTGTTCGGGTTGTCATGCCAATGGCATTGCCCGGTAGCTAAGTGCGGAAAAGATAAGTGCTGAAAGCATCTAAGCACGAAACTTGCCCCGAGATGAGTTCTCCCTGACTCCTTGAGAGTCCTGAAGGGACGTTGAAGACTACGACGTTGATAGGCCGGGTGTGTAAGCGCAGCGATGCGTTGAGCTAACCGGTACTAATGACCCGTGAGGCTTAACCTTACAACGCCAGAGGCGTTTTTGAGAGACACAATTTTCAGCCTGTACCGGATAAAAATTAGCGGAAACGAAAGATTTTGCGGCGTGACAAGGCGCAGAGCGAGGACGTCAGCGGGAGCATACTGAAGTATGTGACCGGTGTGGCTGAGCGATGGCAACGCGGTCATGGCGTAAAAGATTCGTTTCGTGCACCAAGATTTGCCTGGCGGCTTTAGCGCGGTGGTCCCACCTGACCCCATGCCGAACTCAGAAGTGAAACGCCGTAGCGCCGATGGTAGTGTGGGGTCTCCCCATGCGAGAGTAGGGAACTGCCAGGCATCAAATTTAGTGTGCTGATATGGCTCAGTTGGTAGAGCGCACCCTTGGTAAGGGTGAGGTCCCCAGTTCGACTCTGGGTATCAGCACCAGTTAAGACACGAGTTCGGTAAATAAAAGAATTTGCCTGGCGGCTGTAGCGCGGTGGTCCCACCTGACCCCATGCCGAACTCAGAAGTGAAACGCCGTAGCGCCGATGGTAGTGTGGGGTCTCCCCATGCGAGAGTAGGGAACTGCCAGGCATCAAATAAGAGAGAGCCCTTTGCGTATGCGAAGGGCTTTTTTCGTTGTAGCAAACCGCAATAAAACTCCCTCTTCACAGCGTATCTGTCTGTCTATTCATAACAGCAACAGGTCAGTAAGCATATTAAAGCGGCTGTTCAGGCCATAAAAAAACCCGGCACCAGACCGGGTAGTGAGATAACTGAACGTCTGATCAGTGAATAACCTGCGATAAAAACGCCCGGGTACGCTCCGATTTTGGATTCGCAAAGAACTCTTGCGGTGGCGCGACTTCGACGATCTCTCCCCGATCCATAAAGATCACCCGGTCAGCCACCGTTCTGGCAAAGCCCATCTCATGGGTGACGCATAGCATAGTCATCCCATCCTCAGCCAGACCAATCATCGTATCCAGCACCTCTTTAACCATCTCAGGATCCAGCGCTGACGTGGGCTCATCAAACAGCATAATTTTGGGCTTCATACAGAGTGAGCGGGCGATGGCGACACGCTGCTGCTGTCCGCCAGAGAGCTGGCCCGGAAACTTATGTGCATGCTCGGCAATACGCACGCGTTGCAGATAGTGCATGGCCAGCTCATCAGCTTCCTTCTTTGGAATCTTTCTTACCCAGGAAGGTGCCAGCGTGCAGTTTTGCAGTACGGTCAGATGTGGAAAGAGATTGAAGTGCTGGAAGACCATACCGACTTCGGTGCGCACGCGCTCAATGTTACGAACGTCATCATTAAGATGGATACCGTCAACAACAATGCGGCCCTGCTGATGCTCTTCCAGATGGTTGATACAGCGGATCGTCGTCGATTTGCCGGAGCCGGAAGGTCCGCACAGTACGATGCGTTCACGGGGTTTAACCTGCAGGTTGATGTCTTTCAGTACATGGAATTGCCCGTACCATTTATTCACGTTCTCAAGCGAGATCATCAACGCGTCGGAAGAGTGTGTCATAGAGTCAGTCATGTAAAACCTCAGTGCGATGTACGCCCGGTGTGAAAGCGCTTTTCCAGATACTGGCTGTAGCGCGACATGCTAAAACAGAAGATCCAATAGACCAGTGCAGCAAAGACATAACCTTCGGTCGACATCCCCAGCCAGGTCGGATCGACCGTTGCCTGCTGGACGCTGCTGAACAGATCGAAAAGACCAATGATGATGACCAGGCTGGTATCTTTAAACAGTGCGATGATGGTATTGACCAGGCCGGGAATAGTGAGCTTCAGCGCCTGGGGCAGAATAACCAGCATCTGCGTCTTCCAGTAGCCCAGCGCCAGAGATTCGGCTGCTTCGTACTGACCTTTCGGCAGTGCCTGCAGGCCACCGCGAACCACCTCTGCCACATAGGCGGACTGGAACAGAATGACGCCGACCAGCGCGCGCACCAGCTTGTCGATGTTAGTGCCTTCAGACATAAACAGCGGCAGCATCACGGATGACATAAATAGCACGGTAATCAGCGGCACGCCGCGCCAGAACTCAATAAAGATAATCGACAGCGTGCGCACGACCGGCATGCGTGAGCGACGGCCCAGCGCCAGCAAAATACCCAGCGGCAGCGCACCGGCAATACCCACTGACGCAATAATCAGCGTCAGCGTTAATCCGCCCCATTGACGTGTTTCGACACGTTCCAGCCCCAGATAGCCGCCATACAGCAGAAACCAGACAATCACCGGATAGATGACAGCCCAGGCAGCAATGTAGCGTCCACGATACGGCAGGCTCTTCAGGAACATCGGCACAATCGACAGCAGGCCGATCACCAGCGCCAGGTTAATACGCCAGCGCAACTCATGCGGGTAAAGCCCATACATGAACTGGCCGAAACGAGCATGGATAAAGACCCAACAGGCACCCTCTTTGGTGCAATCGGCGCGCGTGGTGCCGATCCAGTTTGCCTGAAAGACCAGCCAGTTCAGCGCGGGTGGAATGACGTGCCAGATAACCCAGATGCAAAACAGCGTCAGTAGCGTATTAAACCAGCTGGAAAACAGGTTTTTACGAGCCCAAAACCAGGCGCGACTGACCAGAGTCGTCGGGACGGGGGGCGTTTCATGCGTAGTCACAGACATAGTTATCCCGTTCTCTTAACGCTCAACCAGCGCAATTTTGCGGTTGTAGAAGTTCATAAGAATTGATATCAGCAGGCTGATAATCAGGTAAACGCCCATCGTGATAGCAATCGTCTCAATGGCCTGACCGGTCTGATTCAGTACCGATCCGGCAAACAGCGACACCATATCGGGATAACCGATAGCGGCGGCGAGTGAGGAGTTCTTCACGATGTTCAGATACTGGCTGGTCAGTGGCGGAATAATGACGCGCATGGCCTGCGGAATAATCACCTGGCGCAGCGTAACCGGATTAGGCAGCCCCAGCGATCGCGCCGCTTCATGCTGACCATAGGGTACTGACTGAATCCCGGAGCGGATCACCTCAGCAATAAATGACGACGTATAAATCGACAGTGCCAGCGTCAGGGCTGCCAGCTCCGGTATCATCACCGAGCCGCCACGGAAATTGAAACCGCGCAGTTGTGGCATATCCCAGTGCGTGGCTGGGCCAAACCCAATGTGTGCAAGCAAAGGAAAGAGAATCAGCATCACAACGGCAGCGGGCCATGTGCGACGTAACTGACCGGTTTTCAGCTGATGTTTACGGTTAAAGCGGTACAGGCCATAGCTCACAGCCGCGGCCAGAAGCAGTGCGATCACAAACGGCCAGCTGCCTGCTGCATAGGTCGGCCACGGAACGTAGAGTCCGCGATTACTGACATACGCCAGGTCAAAAGCATTCAGCGCCTGACGTGGGCCCGGCAGATTGCGTAAGACTGCAAAGTACCAGAAGAAGATTTGCAGCAGGGGTGGGATATTACGGAAGGTTTCGATATAGATATTCGAGAGTTTCCGCAGCAGCCAGTTGTCAGAAAGGCGGGCAAGACCGACCGCGAATCCGAGAACCGAAGCGAAAACAATACAGAGTGCAGAGACCAGCAGCGTGTTGGTTAATCCAACCAGAAACACGCGCGCGTAGGTATCTCCCTCAGTGTACTCAATCAGATGCTGAACGATGCCGAAACCGGCAGTGCGCTCAAGAAATCCAAACCCCGATGTAATGCCGCGATTGGCAAGGTTAATAATGGTGTTATGCACCAGATAACCCACCACACCAAGCACCGCGACGACGGCGATGAGCTGATAAATCCAGGCGCGAACCGTGGGATTACCAAATGAAAAATCCCTTTTCACGGTTGGGCGTTGTGACATGTTGAAACCTCAGTAACGAAAGCTGGGGTAGGGCACCACAGAATAGGGTGCCCGATTAGTGAGGTCTGTTAACGTACCGGTGGTGCGTACTGAATACCGCCCTGGTTCCACAACGCATTCTGACCACGTGCAATCTTCAGTGCGCTGTCTTTACCGACGTTACGGTCAAAGCTTTCCTGATAGTTACCCACCTGCTTGACGATGTTGTAGGCCCACTTGTTATCCAGCTTCAGATCCTTACCAAAATCACCTTCGGCGCCCAGGAAGTGTGCCATGTCTGGTGTGGTTGGCTTGGCCGTCATCTGATCAACGTTCTTCGAGGAGATGCCCATCTCCTCCGCATTCAGCATGGCGTAGAGCGACCACTTCACGATGGTGAACCAGTCATCATCACCACGACGCACCAACGGCCCCAGCGGCTCTTTGGAGATCACTTCGGGCAGAACAATAAATTCGTCCGGTTTGCCCAGCTTAATGCGTAATGCGTAAAGCTGAGACTGGTCAGATGCCAGCGTATCGCAACGTCCGCTATCCAGCGCTTTAGCCGATTCATCAGAGCGGTCGAAGGTTACAGGCGTATATTGCATTTTGTTGGCTTTAAAGAAGTCCGCTACGTTCAGCTCGGTGTCGGTTCCCGCCTGAATACAGACGGTGGCACCATCCAGCTCTTTCGCACTTTTCAGGCCGGCCTTCTGGTGAGTCAGGAAGCCGATACCGTCGTAATAGTTCACGCCCGCAAACAGGAAGCCCATGCCGCCATCGCGCGATGAGGTCCAGGTGGTATTACGTGAAAGCACATCCACCTCGCCGGACTGCAGGGCGGTAAAACGCTCTTTCGCGGTCAGCGGGGTATATTTCACTTTGGTCGCATCACCAAACACAGCGGCAGCCGTCGCACGACACACATCCACATCGATACCGGTAAACTTGCCGCCAGCATCTGCATAGGAGAAGCCCGGCAAGCCGTCACTGATACCACATTGAACAAAACCTTTTTTCTTTATCGCATCCAGTGTGGTGCCTGCGTGTGCTTGCTGAGCAACGGCAACCAGCGAGGCAGCAGCGATCAGCGTAGAGAGCATCATCTTTTTCATAAAGCATCCTGTGTGGCGGGATCATGTTGTTATGTTTGCGCACTTTAGTGTGCGTTTTTCCTGTCTGTGGCGGTCAGCCATCCACGACTCTGCAAAGCTGATGCCAGGTTTGCAGGTTCCTGAATTCGTATGAAAGAACGGTTAATAATCGGAAGCACTTAGAAAGTTCCGCTAATATGGCGCACCAAAAGGAAGCAATGCGAGTCGACCCGATCACATTTAGTGCAAATAGTTTCACTATGTGGGAGCAGTGTGAGCATTCACTCAGGCAGAAATGTATGAAGAGATTGCGTTGCTTTTTAATGCGCAGAAAGTCACATACCCAGCAGTGGCGGGGATGTGAAGCGAGGTGAGGGCCAGGCAGGCACTAAGTCAAATCACAGCGGGCGAAAGCGAGAGGGTGAAATATCACGCCAGCGATTGCAACTACAGTTACCATATTACCGGAAACTGTTTCACTGTCATTACCGTGGCTTTGTGCGTCGACGCACAAATAAAAACGCCAGCCCGAAGGCTGGCGTGATTTACAGACAGAACTAAAAATCAGTTCATGCCGTATTTTTTCAATTTCTTACGCAGCGTACCGCGGTTGATACCCATCATCAGGGCAGCACGGGTCTGATTGCCACGGGTATACTGCATCACCATGTCCAACAGAGGCTGCTCGACTTCAGCCAAAACCAGCTCATACAGGTCGCTCACATCCTGACCATTCAGTTGAGCAAAATAGTTCTTCAGTGCCTGTTTAACCGAATCACGCAAAGGTTTTTGAGTTACCTGATCCTGTGAGTTAACGGTTGAAACGGTCAGTACGTCAGAATTTACGCGTTGTTCGAACATAGTTCTTTCAGCTCTTTATTTCGTTACGCAAGATTTTCGAAGTATGCCTCCAACGCCTCCAGCTGTTCGCTGGCATCCTCAATGGCGTTGAATGTGCGCCGAAACTGGTCATTCGGGGCGTGCTCCTGCAGGTACCAGGAGACGTGCTTTCGCGCTATACGGTATCCCTTGCCTGAACCGTAAAAGTCGTGCAGCTCACGTATATGCGAAACAAGCAAGCGCTTGACCTCTGCCATCGGCAGCGGGGCAAGCAACTCCCCAGTGTCCAGATAATGCTGGATTTCCCGGAAGATCCACGGTCTTCCCTGAGCAGCACGTCCTATCATCAGAGCATCGGCCCCTGTATAGTCGAGCACCGCTCTGGCTTTATGCGGGTCAGTTATGTCTCCATTCGCGATAATCGGAATGGAGACACTCTGCTTAACTGTCCGAATGCTGTCATATTCAGCTTCTCCGTTGAACAGGCAGGCACGAGTGCGACCATGTATCGTCAGAGCCTGTATACCGCAGCGTTCAGCCAATTGGGCAATCGCGACACAGTTCCTGTTTTCAGGATCCCAGCCAGTACGAATTTTCAGCGTAACCGGCACATTCACTGCATTAACCACTGCGGAGAGAATTGACTCAACCACGGTGGGATATTGCAGCAAGGCTGAACCCGCCATTTTGCGGTTAACCTTCTTGGCAGGGCATCCCATATTAATGTCGATGACCTGTGCACCAGCCTCAACATTAATGCGTGCAGCTTGCGCCATTTCACTGGGATCGCAACCGGCAATTTGCACGGCGCGAATGCCTGGCTCATCGCTGTGAACCATACGTAATCGAGATTTGTCGCTAGCCCAGACTTCCGGGTTTGAAGACAACATCTCAGAAACTGCCATGCCTGCACCCATTTCGTGACACAGCGCCCTGAACGGCCTGTCGGTAATACCGGCCATCGGTGCTGCAATCAGTCGATTTCTCAGCTGGAGGTTTCCAATACGCATGAAGTCAGAATGGCCATACTGTGTCTGCAAGGCGGCGTATATTACGCATTTTTGCAGGAAGATGAAAGGCCAAACTTTGAACAATCAGCAAGAAAGATCAATGAAATCCGGGTCATGATCGATGTGCATATTTATTAAGCTTAAATATCAATTACTTAACAATTTATGCTGAAATTGTGAGCAAAAGTTTTTCCAGAAAAGTACGTCAATTCGCCAGATAAAAAACGTCACATGCCGTGATTAACGATACAAGCATCCATTTCAAATCGGGAAAGCCCGCAACTTACGCTACGGGCTGGCTGAATGTTCTGTTAAGGCACTTTGTTACGGGCAGCGCGATATCAGAGGGGGCAGACAGGCGCTATATTCAGGATTTAATCCCGGTAATCCGGCACCACTCCTCTTTAACCGCAACCGGGTCGAGCGTGAACTCGCTGACATACGCTTCGCAGACGCTCTCTGCCTGGCTCTCTAACACGCCCGAGAGGCCCAGATGACCGCCAGACTTCGGCAGAACGCTGATCAGCGGGGCCAGTTCACGTAGCGGGCCGGCCAGGATATTGGCCACCACCACATCAGCCTGCAGATTTTCGGGTTGCTGGTGGGGCAGATAGAGCGACAGGCGATCAGAGACGCCGTTGCGCTCAGCATTATCCCGGCTGGCCTGAATAGCCTGCGGATCGATATCAATCCCGATCGCCTGAGCCGCGCCCAGCTTCAGTGCGGCGATCGCCAGGATCCCCGAACCACAGCCGAAATCGATCACCGTTTTGCCCACCAGATCCAGCCCGTCAAGCCAGGTAAGGCAGAGTGAGGTGGTCGGATGCGTGCCGGTCCCAAACGCCAGGCCGGGATCGAGCATCACGTTGACGGCATCGGGATCCGGCACATCACGCCAGCTCGGACAGATCCAGAGCCGCTCACCGAAGCGCATCGGATGGAAGTTTTCCATCCATTCGCGCTCCCAGTCTTTATCTTCGATCTGCTCGATCCGGTGACGAAAACCTGCACCCAGCAGCGGATGCTGCGCCAGTTCGGCGGTAATCGCGGCCATATCAGTTTCTGCATCGAACAGGCCGATAACATCGGTATCGCCCCACAGGCGGGTTTCACCTGGCAGCGGCTCATACACCGGCGTGTCGTTGGTATCCTGAAAGGTCACTGAAACCGCACCGATGTCCATCAGCGCATCGCTCAGCGTTTCCGCGTGTTCACCTGAGCTATTAATTTTGATTTGAATCCACGGCATAACGTCTCTCTTTCCGTCAATGTTGCGGCGCGTCGACCGTTTGCGGCGCGCGTCCAAACAGGTTGCCCACTAAAAATGCCAGCAGGCTTAAAAGCAGTGAGGGCACAATGGGATGAAAACCCAGAATCTGCAGGTTCAGGCTCGCCAGGAAAGCGTAGCAGCCTCCACCCACCACCATGCCGGTGATGGCGCCTGCGGCATTAGCGCGTTCCCAGTAGAGACCCAGTACCAGCGGCCAGAGGAAAACCGCCTCAAGGCCGCCAAAGGCCAGCAGGTTGAGCCAGATAATCATATCGGGTGGATTCCAGGCCGCAATCAGCAGCAGGAGACCCAGTGCGAACGTAATGGTGCCAGATAACAGCCGCAGCCGCGTCTCATTTTCCATCTGCTGTGGGGCAACACGCAGATAGAGATCTTTGATCAGCGTAGCCGAAGCCTGTAACAGCTGGGCATTAATGGTCGACATAATGGCGGCCATGGGGGCTGCCAGAAACAGTCCGGCAGCTAACGGTGGCAGCACAGTGATCATCAGGGTGGGTATAACACTATCCGGCACGGTCAGATTCGGCAGTATCGCCCGGCCCAGCGCACCGGCCAGATGCATTCCCAGCATCAGGATCACCACCACAATGGTACCCAGAATAATGGCCCGATGGACTGCCTTGCTGTCTTTATAAGAGATGCAGCGCACCGCAGTATGCGGCAAGCCAATCACCCCAAAGCAGACCAGCACGACAAATGAACTGAGGAAGGTCGGCGTTATAATCTCACCCGGTCCCTGCGGCGACAGCAGAGCGGGATCAATGTCATGTAGTTTCTGCACGGCCGTGCTCAGGCCGCCAGCCTGATGAATCACCGCGAACAGCAGCAGAAATGTGCCAATCAGCATCACGATGCCCTGCATGGCGTCATTGAGAACGCTGGCACGGAACCCGCCAAAAGCGGTGTAGAGCGCAATAGTGCCGCCAAAAATCAGCAGACCCGTGTCATACGGGATGCCTGCGGCGGTTTCGAGCAGCCGCGCGCCGCCAATAAACTGCACCGTCATGGCACCGATAAAGGCAACCAGCAGGCTCAGACTCGCCAGCCAGATCAGCAGCGGGCTCTGATAGCGGGCGTAGAGCATGTCATTCAGCGTCACCGCATTATGCTTACGCGCCAGGATGGCAAACTTTTTCCCCAGTACACCCAGCGAGAGCCAGACGGCGGGCACCTGCACCATCGCCAGCAATACCCATCCCAGCCCATATTTGTAGGCGGCACCGGGACCACCAATAAACGAGCTGGCGCTGATATAGGTGGTGGTGAGCGTCATCGCCAGCACAAATCCGCCCATGGAGCGGCTGCCAAGGAAATATTCAGTGAGGAAGCTACCCTCGCGCCTTTTGCGCACGGCAAACACCGACAGCGCGGCAATCAACACCAGATAAATCAGTAACGGCAGGATAATTTCACTGTTCATTTGTGTCCTCCAGCGGCATGTCGCGGAAAATTAACCGCACCATCATCCAGCACAGGAATATGAACAACAGGGGAGCAAACAGGCAGGAGAGTTCAAACCAGCGCGGCAGGCCGGTGATACCAATTTCACTGCCACCCAGCCAGGCAGAAAGCCCCCAGGCAGCGAGCCAGAGCAGGGTGAGGTAGAGCGACCAGCGCGCCTCTTTATGTGCCTGTATAAAACGAGCATCCATGATTCAACCTTAACGCCAGCGGCAAAAGAAAAAGGCCGGATTAACCGGCCTCTGACTGACTCAGCGTTGCGTTTACTTCTCGTGCAAGCCGAGTTTTTTCTCCAGATAGTGGATATTGGTTCCACCGTGCTGGAAGTTTTCGTCGGACATGATTTTCATCTGCAGTTCAACGTTGGTTTTGATACCGTCGATGATCAGTTCCGCCAGCGCATTCTTCATGCGGGCGATAGCCACGTCGCGCGTTTCGCCATAGGTGATCAGCTTACCGATCATGGAGTCGTAATACGGCGGTACGGTGTAGCCTGAGTAAATATGCGACTCCCAGCGCACGCCAAAACCGCCTGGCGCATGGAAGCGGGTGATTTTACCCGGACTTGGCAGGAAGGTGACCGGATCTTCAGCGTTAATACGGCACTCGACCGCATGTCCGCGAATAACCACTTCGTCCTGTTTGATCGACAGTGGCTGACCCGCAGCAATGCGCAGCTGCTCTTTGATCAGATCCACACCGGTGATCATCTCGGTCACCGGATGTTCCACCTGAATACGGGTGTTCATCTCAATGAAGTAGAACTCACCGTTTTCGTACAGAAACTCGAAGGTACCTGCGCCACGATAGCCAATCTCAATACAGGCTTTGGCACAACGATTGCCGATAAAGCTGCGCTGTTCTTCAGTAATACCTGGGCCTGGCGCTTCTTCAACCACTTTCTGGTGACGACGCTGCATAGAGCAGTCACGTTCGCCCAGATAGATCGCGTTGCCCTGGCCGTCAGCCAGAACCTGAATCTCAATGTGGCGCGGATTCTCCAGATACTTCTCCATGTAAACCATGTCGTTGCTGAAAGCCGCTTTGGCTTCCGCTTTCGTCATGTTGATGGATTGTTCCAGATCTTTGTCGCTGCGTACAACGCGCATACCACGACCGCCGCCGCCGCCAGAGGCTTTGATGATGACCGGATAACCGATGCGCTTCGCAAAGGCACGGTTTTTTTCCATATCATCGGTCAGCGAACCGTCAGAACCGGGTACGGTTGGGACGCCTGCTTTCTTCATCGCATTAATCGCAGAGACTTTGTCGCCCATCAGGCGAATGGTGTCTGCTTTCGGACCGATAAAGATAAAGCCGGAGCGCTCAACCTGCTCAGCAAAATCGGCATTCTCAGAGAGGAAGCCGTAGCCAGGGTGAATCGCCACCGCGCCGGTGATCTCTGCAGCAGAGATCAGCGCCGGGATGTTGAGGTAACTTTTAACTGACTGCGCCGGGCCGATGCAGACGGTTTCGTCTGCCAGCAGCACGTGCTTCAGGTCACGATCCGCGCTTGAGTGTACCGCAACAGTCTTGATGCCCAGTTCTTTACAGGCACGCAGAATGCGCAGCGCAATCTCACCACGGTTAGCAATAACAATTTTATCCAGCATGATCTGCCCCGTTACTCGATGATAACCAGTGGCTCGTCAAATTCGACCGGCTGACCGCTTTCAACCAGGATAGCTTTCACTACACCTGATTTGTCAGCTTCGATCTGGTTCATCATTTTCATGGCTTCGACGATGCACAAGGTATCGCCGGCATTCACTTTCTGGCCGACTTCCACAAAGGCTTTCGCATCCGGGCTCGGCGTACGGTAGAAGGTCCCTACCATTGGTGAACGCACGATGTGACCGCTGATTTCAGCCGGTGCCGCTTCTGCAACCGCTGCAACAGGAGCAACAGCTGTTGCCAGAGCAGGCTGTTGAACCGGCGCAGCGTAAGTCTGCTGCATCATCGGGTAACCCACGTTTGCAGGTGCACGGCTGATGCGAACGGACTCTTCACCTTCAGAAATTTCCAGCTCTGAAATGCCAGACTCTTCAACCAGTTCGATCAGTTTTTTAATTTTACGAATATCCATGAGTGGGGTTCCGTACTCAGTTTGATTAATTAGTTTGAGACAGGCGTTTTACTGCCGTTTGTAAAGCCCATGTGTAGCCGTCAGCGCCAAGCCCACAGATCACGCCAGCAGAGACATCAGAAAGATAGGAGTGATGGCGGAAGGGCTCGCGGGCATGCACGTTGGAGAGATGAACCTCGATAAACGGTATTTCTACCGCCAGCAGGGCATCACGTAGTGCGACACTGGTATGGGTAAACGCGGCAGGATTAATAATGATGTAATCCACATTGCCTTTGGCCTCATGAATGCGATCAATCAGCTGAAATTCAGCATTGGTTTGCAGGTGGCTCAATTCCACATTCAACTGGCCTGCCTGACGTGTCAAATCGTCAACGATCTGACGCAGCGTGGTATGACCATACTTCTCAGGTTCACGCGTTCCCAACAGGTTCAGGTTGGGCCCGTTTAAAAGCAGAATATGTAATTTATGCGCCATCGTGCTGCCATCTCCCGCAATCATTGAGGCATCGCGTAAAATACCTTGCGAATCTTCATTTGTCACCTTTGAGAATGAAAAAGAAGACCCGACGAGCAATAAAGCCGGGCATTATATCCGTTTCGTGTCATTTCGCAGCAAAATACTGGTCTTATCTGCGAAGATGATCGGATGTGGCCTGCGGGCCACATCTTTTATCAGAAAAGTGCAGAGGAAAACAACGGGTGAAGCGCTAGCGAGGCCACCATTTGAGAAATTTTTTGTAACGCCAGGCTAACAGTATTGCAGCAAGTAGTGCGTAGATAAGTGGCTGGGGTGACACGGTTTTCACTGACCAGATATAGTGAATCGGCACCAGAATGGCCACCAGATAGACCGCGTTGTGCAGGGTTTGCCAGCGCTTACCGAGCTTGCGCTGAGCGCGCTGAAACGACGTCAGCGCCAGGGCCAGTAATATCAGCCAGCTGATAATCCCCAGTGTCAGATAGGGACGGGAAATCAGCTCGCTGCCCAGCAGACGCAGATTGTCAGCGCCCAGCTCCAGCAGGTAATAGCTCAGCAGATGGAGAGAAGCCCAGACAAACGTCCAGATGCCAAGCAGACGCCGGGTGCGGATTAACAGCGGTTGCCTGCCATAACGTGCCAGCGGTGAGACCAGCAGCGTACCCAGCAGCAGTTTCAGCGCCATGCGGCCGGTAAAATGCTGAATATCTTTTGCCGGATCCGCACTCAGGCCGCCCTGCATCGCGGCAAGAACCAGATAAACCAGCGGCAACAGGGCCGCCAGATGCAGAATCACCTTAAGCCAGGTGATCTGTTTTATCGACAGGCGTACCACCTAGTAATTCTCCCGTAAATCCAGGCCACGATAGAGCGACGCAACCTGTTCGGCATAGCCGTTAAACAGCAGCGTTGGCTGACGTTCGACCTTCAGACTGCCGCCCGGGCCAATAAATCGCTCAGTGGCCTGCGACCAGCGTGGATGATTAACATGCGGATTCACATTGGCATAAAAACCATATTCATCTGCGGCGATCTGGTTCCAGGTCGTTGGTGGCTGATTTGCGGTCAGGGTGATTTTGACAATCGACTTAATGCCCTTAAAACCATATTTCCACGGCACCGTCAGGCGAATCGGCGCGCCATTCTGCGGCGGCAGCGCTTTGCCATAGACGCCGGTGGTCAGAATGGTCAGCGGATGCATGGCTTCATCCAGACGTAAACCTTCGACATAGGGATAATTGAGTCCGCCGCCAATAAAGCGATCTTTCTGACCTGGCATCTGCTCAGGATCGTACAGCGTCTGGAAGGCGACAAAACGCGCTTTGCTGGTGGGTTCCGCCAGAGAGATAAGCTTATTCAGCTCAAAGCCTATCCAGGGCACCACCATCGACCAGGCCTCCACGCAGCGCATGCGATAGATTCGCTGCTCCATGGCAAACCGTTTAAAGATGTCATCCATATCCAGGGTCACGGGTTTAGCCACTTCGCCATCAATGGTCAGTTTCCAGGGTTCTGTTTTCAGCGTACCGGCATTGGCGGCCGGATCGGCCTTATCCAGCCCGAACTCATAGAAGTTGTTATAGCCGGAAACTTTATCCGCAGGCGTTAAGGTCAGATCGGCCTGATATTGCGCTGGTTTGGTAAAGTCCAGCGGCCGGCCTGCTGGCGCGGGTGGGCGATCGTTGCCTTTGAACCAGCTGAGAATATCGGCTTGCGCCACGCCCGGCATACCCATCGCCGCTGCGCTCAGTCCCAGCGTTTTCAGCACCTGGCGGCGCTTCATGTTAAAAATGCTTTCCGGCGTTACGTCGGCTTCGGTCAGACGGGGTGTGCGTTTCATGGTGCCTTCTCCAGACAGGATGTCATTAACCAGCATGATGACTATTACTGATATCAGCCAGTTTCGCCCTGAAAATGTGAAATTTCCTGGCTGGCCGGTACGATGAGAATGCACCGAAAAGTGCCAGGATCAACGTCAGCGATGATATCCCGACGATATACTTCGGCTTCATACGTCCCGGCGCTGTCGGCAACGGCAAATTATGCTATTTTTGCTCGCGTTTTCGTCAGGCTGACGGTACAAGGTTGGGTGATCCGGTTATCACCGCAGTAATACAGGCACAGGGATGCGATTAACCACAAAATTATCTGCGTTTATTACCTTTTTAAGCCTGCTGGCCATGTCGTTGATGCTGGCAGGCTGTGCATTCAGTGTTTTCTGGTTCAGTCATCAGCGGGTTGAACATCGGGCGCAGATACTGGCGACCGAAGTGGATCAGGCGATGTTCACCCAGACGCCGGCAGAGCTGCATGTCTGGCTCACGCGTATGATGCCGATAATGAATGCCGAGCAGATTTCCCTTCACAACGGCAGGCAGACTTTCCTTACCCTCTCCCGACACGAAAACCAGATGCTGGAAGACGAGCCTAATCGTTTTATCCAGGTCGATGTGCCTTTGATGCACCAGACGGGGTTAGAGCTGCGGGTCGTCACCCTTGATCCTGCCAAAACCTGGCTGCGCTCCATTACCGGCACCTCTACGCTGGGCATCCTGTTTACCGTCATGCTGGTGATGAGTCTGGTGCTGCTGCTGATGCATCGCTGGCTCAGTCGTCAGTGGCGCGGTATGGAGCATCTTGAAGTGCGGGCAGAGGCGATTATCAGCGGTGAGCGCGGCGTAATGCCGAAACGCGGTGCGGATGAGTGGCCACCGAGAGCGAGCCGCGCACTGGATGTGTTGCTGGCGGATCTGCAGGAAGCGGGCGAGCAGCGTCTGCGTATCGACACGCTGATCCGCACCTTTGCTGCGCAGGATGGACGCACCGGTCTCAACAACCGGCTGTTCTTTGATAACCAGCTCGCCACCCTGCTGGAGGATCAGGAAGCTGTCGGCACCCATGGTGTGGTGATGATGGTGCGCCTGCCCGATCTGGACACGCTGAAGGATTCGCTGGAGCCGGGGCTGGTTGAGGAGTACCTCTTCAATTTCGTCAACATGCTTTCCACCTTTGTGCTGCGCTATCCTGGCGCCCTGCTGGCACGCTATTTCCGCAGTGATTTTGCCGTGCTACTGCCGCATCGCAGTCTCAAAGAGGCAAACAGTATTGCGGATCAGCTGATCAATGCCGTTGATTCCCTGCCGCCGATGCGGCTGGTTAATCGTGATGATCTCATCCATATCGGTATCAGCGCCTGGCACAGCGGGCAGACTGTGCCGCAGGTGATGGAAAATGCCGAAATGGCTACCCGACGTGCGGCACTGCTGGGCGGCAACAACTGGACCAATGGTGCCGGAAATCCGCAGGACGCCGGGCGGGGTAGTGTGCGCTGGCGAACCCTGCTGGAGAACACGCTTAGCCGTGGCGGCCCGCGGCTCTATCATAAACCCACCGTCAATATTGAGGGTAAGGTACAGCACCGGGTGATGCTGACCCGCATCTTCGACGGCGATAAAGAAGTGCTGGCCGCAGAATATATGCCCCTGGTACAGCAGCTCGGCATGGCTGATGGCTGGGATCGCCAGTTAATGACTCGCATTGCGGCACTCTCTGAACTCTGGCCAGAAGAGACGCTGGTGATCCCGGTGACGATTACCTCGCTTCTGCAGCGCTCTTTTGTCCTCTGGCTGCAGAACATGCTGCTGCAGTGCCCGAAAGCGCAAAGAAAACGATTTTTATTTGAACTTGCCGAGGCAGATGTTTGTCAACACATCAACCGTTTAACGCCAGTTTTCCGCGCACTTAAGGCTTTTGGCTGTCGGGTTGCGGTAAATCAGGCGGGTTTAACCGTGGTAAGCAGCGCCTACATACGAGAGCTGCCGCTGGAACTGATCAAGCTTGATGCCGGTCTGGTACGCAATATTGAGCGACGGACTGAAAATCAGCTGTTTGTGCAGAGTTTGCTGGAAGTCTGTAAATGTACGGGCATTCAGGTGTTTGCTACCGGTGTCCGCACTAAAGCGGAGTGGCAAACTTTAGTCGCGTTGGGCGTAGCAGGTGGGCAAGGCGACTTTTTTGCTCCCTCGCTACCGGTTAACAGTAACGTGAAGAAGTATTCACAACGTTACCGTATTTAATGAATTGCGGTCGTACTGACGGAAATTTACGGTTTTTTTTAATGTTTATCCGCGTCTGAACCTCTGAACTTACTGCCGGAAATGTTAGATTTTATGTCGGACAGGGCGAGGGTAAATAGCGTGAAATGCAGTGCTGATGGCGTCTGGTCGCCATTCTGCTGTTGTGGATCGCCAGTTCAGATGACTTAAACGCAATCAGGCGTCTTTTTTCACCGAAGCAGAACGTTTTTGCGCCTTGTGGCAGCTTCGTGTGGTTGGTAAAGTAAGCGGATTTTATTTTCCGCCCCCAGCTTGCAGGATTACCCCTTAGTATGTTTAAAAAATTTCGTGGCATGTTTTCCAACGACTTGTCCATTGACCTGGGTACCGCGAATACCCTGATTTACGTGAAAGGACAGGGCATCGTACTGAACGAGCCCTCCGTCGTCGCTATTCGACAGGATCGTGCCGGTTCACCGAAAAGTGTTGCGGCCGTAGGTCATGAGGCCAAACAGATGCTTGGCCGTACGCCAGGCAATATCGCAGCGATTCGTCCGATGAAAGATGGCGTTATCGCTGACTTCTTCGTGACCGAAAAGATGCTGCAACACTTCATCAAGCAGGTTCACAGCAACAGTTTTATGCGTCCCAGCCCGCGTGTGCTGGTCTGCGTACCCGTCGGGGCAACACAGGTTGAACGCCGCGCGATTCGTGAATCCGCTCAGGGCGCAGGCGCGCGTGAAGTATTTCTGATTGAAGAGCCGATGGCTGCAGCAATTGGTGCGGGTCTGCCCGTTTCAGAAGCGACCGGCTCAATGGTGGTGGATATTGGTGGCGGTACCACAGAAGTGGCGGTGATCTCGCTGAACGGTGTGGTCTACTCCTCGTCAGTGCGTATTGGTGGCGATCGTTTCGATGAAGCTATTATTAATTATGTGCGTCGTAACTACGGTTCACTGATCGGCGAAGCGACCGCAGAACGTATTAAGCATGAGATCGGTTCAGCCTATCCGGGTGATGAAGTCCGTGAGATCGAAGTGCGTGGTCGTAACCTGGCAGAAGGTGTACCGCGCGGCTTTACACTGAACTCTAATGAAATTCTGGAAGCGCTGCAGGAGCCATTAACCGGCATCGTTAGCGCGGTGATGGTTGCCCTTGAGCAGTGTCCGCCTGAGCTGGCTTCAGATATTTCGGAGCGCGGCATGGTGCTGACCGGCGGTGGTGCGTTACTGCGCAACCTGGATCGTCTGCTGATGGAAGAGACGGGCATTCCGGTTGTGGTTGCTGAGGATCCACTGACCTGTGTGGCTCGCGGTGGCGGCAAAGCGCTGGAAATGATCGACATGCATGGCGGCGATTTGTTCAGCGAAGAATAATTGCCTCAACCGGCTAAGAACGCAATGATCATGCGAGGGAGTGGCATGTGAACCGGCGCAATCTGTGCCGGTGCAGTGCGTTCAGCCCAGGGAAGCACGGTGTTATGCCGTCGCTTCCTCTCCTGTTGTCGAGGATCACGCATATTATATGAAGCCGATTTTTAGCAGGGGACCTTCCCTGCAGTTGCGTCTATTCCTGGCGGTTATCGTGGCGATTGCCATTATCATTGCCGACAGCCGTGTGGGTTCTTTTACCCAAATACGCAACTATCTGGATACGTCGGTCAGTCCGTTTTACTTCCTGGCCAATGGGCCACGTCAGTTGCTGGATGGCGTGTCAGAGTCGCTGGCGTCGCGTCAGCAACTCGAGCAGGAAAACAAAGCGTTACGTCGTGAGCTCTTCCTGAAAAACAGTAACCTGCTAATGCTGGGGCAATATAAGCAGGAAAACGCACGCCTGCGTGAACTGCTGGGTTCACCGCTGCGTCAGGATGAGCAAAAGATGGTGACACAGGTCATCTCCACCGGCACCGATCCTTACACCGACCAGGTGGTAATCGACAAAGGCAGCGTTAACGGCGTCTATGAAGGTCAGCCGGTCATCAGTGATAAAGGGGTAGTCGGTCAGGTCATCGCTGTCGGACAACTCACCAGCCGTGTTCTGCTCATCTGCGATGCGTCACATGCCCTGCCGATTCAGGTGCTGCGTAATGATATTCGTGTCATTGCCGCAGGTAACGGTTGTACTGAAGATCTTCAGCTTGAGCATCTGCCGGGTAATACGGACATTCGGGTCGGCGATGTACTGGTGACTTCAGGTATCGGTGGCCGATTCCCTGAAGGCTATCCGGTGGGTGTGGTTTCCTCGGTAAAAGTGGATACCCAACGCGCCTATACGGTGATTCAGGCGCATCCGACCGCGGGTCTGCAGCGTCTGCGTTACCTGCTGCTGCTGTGGGGTGCCGATCGCAATGGTGATATGCCGCTGCCGCAGGATGAAGTTCATCGCGTTGCGAACGAGCGTCTGATGCAGATGATGCCGCAGGTCTTACCGCCTGCGGGAGAAATGGGCCCGCCTGCGCCTGCCGTACAGATGGGACCGCCTGCACCGTCAGCTACCAGCAGCAGTGGACAAAGCAACTCCTCGCGTTCACGCGGGGGGCAGCCTTGAGTCGATATCGCAGCCAGGGACGTTGGGTCATCTGGCTCTCCTTCCTGGTTGCGCTTGTCCTGCAGATCATGCCCTGGCCGGATGAAATTTATATGTTCCGGCCCTCATGGCTACTGTTGATCCTTATCTATTGGGTGCTCGCACTGCCGCATCGGGTCAATGTCGGTAGCGGATTTGTGCTGGGTGCCATCATGGATCTGATTGCGGGTTCCACACTCGGCGTGCGTGCGCTGGCGCTCAGTATCATCGCCTACCTGATTGCCTTTAAGTTCCAGTTATTCCGCAACTTAGCGTTGTGGCAGCAAGCGTTAATGGTTATGGTGCTGTCGCTGGCGATGGATGTGATTGTCTTCTGGGCTGAATTCCTGGTAATCAACGTTTCATTCCGACCTGAAATTTTCTGGAGCAGTGTCGTCGACGGTATTCTCTGGCCCTGGCTATTCTTATTAATGAGAAAAATTCGTCGTCAGTTCGCTGTTCAATAAGGAAATTTATGGTAACCCTCTATCTTGCTTCCGGTTCACCGCGTCGTCGTGAGCTGTTAACTCAACTTGGGCTGACATTCGAGCGCATCGTGACTGACGTTGAAGAGCAGCGTCAGCCGAACGAAGCGGCGGAGATCTATGTCCGCCGTCTGGCCAATGATAAAGCGCAGGCGGGTGTCAAACTGGCCGCGCAGGATCTGCCGGTGCTGGGCGCGGATACGATTGTGGTGCTGAATGGCGAAGTGCTGGAAAAGCCGCGCGATGCCGCTGATGCCCGCGCGATGCTGTGCAAACTCTCTGGTCATACGCATCAGGTGATGACGGCGGTAGCGCTGGCCGACAGTCAGCAGGCGCTGGATTGCGTCGTAATCACTGATGTGACATTCCGCACCTTAACCGCCACCGACATCGACGACTATATCGCGACCGGCGAGCCAATGGATAAAGCGGGTGCATACGGTATTCAGGGCAGGGGAGGAAACTTTGTCCGCAAAATTAATGGAAGCTACCATGCAGTGGTCGGATTACCCTTGGTTGAGACAGGGGAGTTGATCAGCCATTTCGAGTCACTGCGTGCCGTAAGGGGTCAACATGACGGCTGAATTACTGGTAAACGTCACGCCTTCTGAAACACGTGTTGCCTATATTGACGGCGGCATACTGCAGGAAATTCACATTGAGCGTGAGGCGCGGCGCGGCATCGTTGGCAATATTTATAAAGGCCGTGTAAGCCGTGTTCTGCCCGGCATGCAGGCCGCTTTTGTTGATATCGGTCTGGAGAAAGCGGCCTTTCTGCATGCCTCAGATATCATGCCGCATACTGAATGTGTGGCGGGCGACGAAAAGAAAAACTTTATCGTGCGGGATATCGCCGAGCTGGTGCGGCAGGGACAGGATCTGGTGGTTCAGGTCGTCAAAGATCCGCTTGGCACCAAAGGTGCCCGGCTGACCACTGACATCACGCTGCCTTCACGATACCTGGTCTTTATGCCAGGCGCATCGCATGTGGGTGTCTCTCAGCGTATTGAGAGCGAGAAAGAGCGCGATCGGCTTAAAGCGGTCGTGGCTGACTACTGCGACGATCTGGGCGGCTTTATTATCCGTACCGCCGCAGAAGGCATCGGGGAAGAGGAGCTGGCGCAGGACGCGGCTTTTCTCAAACGACTCTGGACCAAAGTCAGCGAGCGTAAAAAGCGCAATCAGACCCGCTGCCTGCTCTACGGTGAGCTGGCTCTGGCCCAGCGCATTCTGCGTGATTTTGCGGGCGCGGCGCTGGATCGCATCCGGGTCGACTCCCGACTGACCTGCGATATGCTGGTGGAATTTACCGGTGAATATATCCCGGAAATGGCCGGTAAGCTGGAGCTCTACAACGGTAAACAGCCTATTTTCGACCTGTTTGACGTCGAAAATGAGATTCAGCGCTCGCTGGATCGCAAAGTTGAACTAAAGTCAGGCGGATATCTGATCATCGATCAGACCGAAGCGATGACCACCATCGATATCAACACCGGTGCGTTTGTCGGCCATCGTAACCTTGATGAGACGATCTTTAATACCAATGTTGAAGCCACTCAGGCGATCGCACGTCAGCTGCGACTGCGTAATCTTGGTGGCATCATCATTATCGACTTCATCGATATGAGCAACGAAGACCATCGCCGCCGGGTATTGCATTCGCTGGAAAGCGCGCTCAGTAAAGATCGGGTTAAAACCGGTATTAATGGTTTCTCGGCGCTGGGTCTGGTGGAGATGACGCGTAAGCGTACCCGCGAAAGCATTGAGCACGTTTTGTGCCAGGACTGCCCGGTCTGCAAAGGGCGCGGCACGCTGAAAACCGTTGAAACGGTCTGCTATGAAATCATGCGTGAGATTGTCCGGGTTCATCACGCTTATGATTCTGACCGCTTTCTGGTCTATGTTTCACCGACGGTGGGTGAGGCGTTAAAAACCGACGAGTCTCATGCACTGGCTGAAGTCGAAATCTTTGTCGGCAAGCAGGTTAAAGTTCATGTCGAAGCGCTCTACACCCAGGAGCAGTTCGACGTGGTGATGATGTAACGCCAGCCCGGTCACCGGTTTCTTCGGATATCGGGCTGAAAAATCGCCCTTGTTTGAGATAAAATGCGCGTTTTAACGCTTTTATCGGGAGACGGTCGGGTATGAGAACCAACTATCCGTCGTTTACGGAACACAAGGAGAGGCGTGAGTGAGGCAGTTGCCGAGGATTTTGTTACTGCTGGTCGCGGCAATCATCGTGATTGTCGCGCTGCTGGTCAGCGGATTGCGTCTGGTGATGCCGCATCTCGACAGCTATCGCAGCAACCTTCTGCAATACATCTCCGACAGCAGCGGCGTGCCGGTCAACGCCAGCCAGTTACAGGGTAAATGGGAGAATTTTGGCCCAACCCTGCAGGTTCGCGATCTTAGCGTCGATCTGCATGAGAACGGCAAACTCACTATCAAACGCATCAATCTGGCTCTCGACGTCTGGCAGTCCCTGCTGCACTGGCGGTGGCAGTTTCGCGATCTGACCTTCTGGCAGTTGCACCTCGATACTAATCGCCCGCTGCTGGATAACGACAAAGAGAAAAACAGCTTCCGTCCGGCGCAGATAAACGAACTCTTCCTGCGTCAGTTTGACCACTTTGACCTGCGTGACAGCACCATCCGTTTCCGCACCCCTTCCGGTCAGCATGCTGAGCTGGCGATCCCGCGACTCACCTGGGTCAATGAAGATAACCGCCACCGGGCCGAAGGCGAAGTCAGCCTGTCGAGCTTCACCGGCCAGCACGGCGTGGTCCAGGTGCGGCTTGATCTTAACGACAGCAACGGTTTACTCAATGATGGCCGCATCTGGATGCAGGCCGACGACGTCGATATGCGCCCGTGGCTGGGCCGTTGGGTGCGTGACAATACCCGGCTGGATAGCGCACGATTTAGCCTGGCGGCCTGGGTTAACCTGCGCGATGGCGACATCTACGCCGGTGATCTGCTGCTGCGCAAAGGCGGAGCCAGCTGGCAGGGCGAGACTGGACGACACCGCATTGAGGTCGATGGGCTGACCGCGCATCTGTCACGTTTCCAGAATGGCTGGGTGGTCAATGTGCCACAAACCCGGCTCAGCACCGACGGCCACGCCTGGCCCGCTGGCCACTTCTCTCTGTTATGGCGCCCTGAAGATAAGCAGATGCTGGGACCGGATGGTCAGCCGGAAGTGCGCGTTCGCGCCACACAGCTGGTGCTGAGTCATATTGCGCCGATCGTTCCGCTGTTTGCGCCGCTCTCTCCGGCGCTGTTTGAAAACTGGCAGACGCTGCAGCCACAGGGCACCATCGATGGCCTGGCGCTGGATATTCCGTTACAGCAGCCTGAAAAAACCCGCGTACAGGTGAAGTGGCGTGATTTCAGCTGGCAGCACTGGAAACTGTTGCCGGGCATCAGCCATTTAAGCGGGGAAGCGCGCGGCAGCCTGAGCAATGGTCAGGTCAGTGTGGATATGGGGGCGGCGACCGTTCCCTATGGCGACATGTTCCAGGCTCCGTTAGAGATTAAGCGGGTGACCGGTGCGCTGCGCTGGCTGAATGATGATCATGGCCTCACGCTGGCGGGCGAAAATCTTGACCTGGAAGCACGCTCGCTCTGGGCGCGCGGCGACTTCAGCTACCAGCAGAATAGCGGCGGTGAGCCTCGTCTGGATATTCTGGCCGGTATCCGGCTTACCGATGCGGGCGATGCCTGGCGCTACTTCCCGGTGCCGCTGTTGGGTAACAGCCTGACGCACTATCTGAGTGGGGCAGTGAAGGGGGGCAAGGTGGACAACGCCACACTGCTGTTTGCCGGTAATCCGGCGCTGTTCCCGTTCAAGCATAATGATGGCATGTTCCAGGTCTGGGTGCCACTTCGCCAGGCAACTTATGCGTTTCAGCCCAAATGGCCAGCGTTAAGCAATCTCGATATCGACCTTAACTTCCTGAATGACGGTCTCTGGATGAAAGCGCCGGTGGCGAAACTGGGCGAGGTGGACGCGCGCAACGTCACTGCGGTCATCCCCGACTACCTGAAAGAAAAACTGATCATTGAGGGTGATATCAGTGGTGAAGGCCAGCAGATCGCGGACTATTTCGGGCAGACTCCGCTGAAACCTTCACTGGGTGCCGCGCTGGAGCAGCTGGAAATCAAAGGCCGCGTCGGCGGCCACCTGAATCTTGATATCCCGCTGGATGGTGAGCAGGTTCACGCCCGTGGCAATGTGGACCTGAACAATAATTCGCTGTTTATCAAACCGTTAAAAACCACCATTAACAATCTCTCCGGGCGATTCCGTTATGACAACGGCAATCTGGCCAGTGAGGATCTGCGTGCGAACTGGTTTGGTCAGCCAATGGGCGTGCGTTTCAGCACCAAAGAGAATCCGGACGACTTTGGCGTGAACGTCAAACTTCAGGGCGACTGGCAGCCCGCTAAAATCAGCCAGCTTCCTGCAGCCGTCAGCAAGCAGCTGGGCGGAAATCTGCCATGGCAGGGCGACGTCAATATTACGCTGCCCCATCATGGCGGGGCGCGTTATGACGTGACGCTGAACGGTAATGCAAAAGAAGTAAGTAGTCACTTACCTGCACCGCTCGATAAGAAAGCCGGTGAGGCGATGCCAGTCGCAATCAAGGCCAGTGGCGACCTGCACCATTTCGATCTCAGTGGCAGCGTCGATGCAAACCATCGCTTTAACAGCCGCTGGTTGCTGGAGCCGACGCTGCGCGTCGATCGTGGCATCTGGCTGAATGATGCGCAGAAAACACCTGCTCTGCCCGATCATCCCGGCATGGTACTGAACCTGCCCGCGCTGGATGGCGAGGCCTGGGTGGCGATGATGACCGCAGGGGGAGCATCCGGGGGCAGCGAGTCAGACGGCGGCCTCAAAACGGGTGGCGTCACGCTGCCCGGCAATATCACGCTTCGTAGCCCGGCCGTCACCCTGGCCGGGCAGCAATGGCATGAGGTTGAAGCGACACTGGCTCAGAGTGCGGGCGGCAAGGGCCAGGTCGGCGTCAGGGCTAAAGAGCTGCGTGGTGCGCTGGCAATGGCCCCGAAAGCACCGTGGCAGGTGAACCTGGATTACCTTTACTACAATCCGCAGTGGGATAACGGTGAAGGCAAAGGCGGCAAAGCGCCACCTCAAAAAGCCACGAACATTAACTTCAGCCAGTGGCCCGCTTTACAGTTGCGCTGTAAAGAGTGCTGGGTGCTGGGTCAGAAATATGGTCAGGTCTCCGCGATGCTGCAACCCCGCGGAGATACGTTAGCGCTTACTAACGGAAAAGTGGATACTGGCAGTTCACAGCTGAAAATCAACGGGGAATGGGTTAACCGCCCGGACGACCAGCGCACTTCGCTGAAGGGCACGCTGAAAGGCCCGAATATTAATAACGCGACCAACTGGTTTGGGGTCAACACGCCGCTGCGCGATGCGCCATTTGATATTGCGTATGACCTGCACTGGCGCTCTGCGCCCTGGCAGCCCTCGGCAGAGACGCTGAGCGGTACCCTGAAGACCCACTTTGGCAAAGGCCAGATCGCCGATGTGAATACCGGTGCCGCCGGGAAAATTCTGCGGCTGGTGAGCTTTGATGCGCTACTGCGCAAGCTGCGCTTCGACTTCAGCGACACCTTCACCAATTCTTTCTACTTCGACTCGATTAACGGCACCGCCTGGATCGAAAACGGCATGATGCGCACCGATAATCTGCTGGTGGATGGCCTGGAAGCGGACATTGCGATGCAGGGTAATCTCGACCTGGTGAAGCGTCAGATCGACATGGAAGCGGTGGTTGCGCCGGAAATATCCGCCTCGGTCGGTGTGGCGACAGCTTTTGCCATCAATCCGGTAATTGGCGCGGCGGTGTTTGCCGCCAGTAAAGTTCTGGGACCCCTGTGGAACAAGATATCGCTGCTGCGTTATCACATCAGTGGCCCGCTGGATAAACCGGAAATCAATGAAGTGCTGCGTAAACCGCGTGAAACTGACAACAAGTGAATTTGACGCCGTACCGGAATTACCGCAGGCTATGATTATCTGAGCACATAATGAGTGAGAAACGATGACTCTGAACCTGGTAAGTGAGCAGTTACTGACTGCTAACGGCATTAATCAGCAGGACCTATTTTCCCTGTTAGGGCAGCTTTCAGAACGTCGTCTGGATTATGCCGATCTCTATTTTCAGTCCAGCTTTCACGAATCCTGGGTGCTGGAAGACAAAATCATTAAAGATGGCTCCTACCATATCGATCAGGGTGTGGGCGTGCGTGCGGTCAGCGGAGAGAAAACCGGCTTCGCCTATGCAGACCAGATCACGCTGAATGCACTGCGTCTCTCCTCTGAAGCCGCACGCAGCATCGTACGCGAACAGGGAAATGGCAAGGCACACACGCTTTCTGCTGTGATGAACCGTTCGCTCTATCAGGCTATCGATCCGCTGAGCAGCCTGACACGTGAAGACAAAATTGCCCTGCTGCATCGCGTTGATAAAGTGGCTCGTGCGGCTGATCCGCGCGTGCAGGAAGTCAATGCCAGCCTAACCGGCGTTTACGAGCAGGTATTGGTAGCCGCGACTGACGGCACGCTGGCGGCAGATGTCCGTCCGCTGGTTCGCCTCTCTATTAGTGTCCAGGTGGAAGATCAGGGCAAACGTGAACGCGGCGCAAGCGGCGGCGGTGCGCGTACCGGTTATGCGTTTTTCCTGGCAGATGAAGATGGCGAAGTCCGCGCTGACGCCTGGGCGCGTGAAGCGGTGCGTATGGCGCTGGTGAATCTCTCCGCCGTGGCCGCACCCGCTGGTGCGTTGCCGGTGGTACTGGGTGCGGGCTGGCCGGGCGTGCTGCTGCATGAAGCGGTCGGTCACGGTCTGGAAGGCGACTTCAATCGCCGTGGCACCTCGGTGTTCAGCGGTAAAATTGGTCAGCAGGTTGCGTCTGACCTCTGTACCGTGGTGGATGACGGCACCCTTGAAGGGCTGCGCGGTTCACTGGCAGTAGATGATGAGGGCGTTCCCGGTCAGTACAACATGCTGATTGAGAATGGTGTGCTGAAAGGCTACATGCAGGACAAGCTGAATGCGCGACTGATGGGGGTTAGCCCTACCGGTAACGGACGTCGTGAATCCTACGCGCATCTGCCGATGCCGCGCATGACCAACACCTATATGCTGGCTGGCAAGTCATCACCGCAGGATATTATTGAAAGCGTTGAGTATGGCCTCTATGCGCCGAACTTTGGTGGCGGTCAGGTGGATATCACCTCCGGCAAATTTGTCTTCTCAACCTCAGAGGCTTATCTGATTGAGAACGGCAAAATCACCAAACCGGTTAAAGGCGCAACGCTGATTGGTTCCGGCATCGAAGCGATGCAGCAGATCTCGATGGTGGGTAATGACCTGGCGCTGGATAAAGGCGTCGGCGTCTGTGGTAAAGAGGGGCAGAGCCTGCCGGTCGGTGTCGGTCAGCCGACCCTGAAGCTGGATAAACTGACCATCGGCGGCACCGCCTGATGTGACCCTAACAACCCGCCGCCCGGCGGGTTGTCAGAATGCTGACAAATCCATAGCCGGATGAACCTGGCAGCAATGCAATAGCTGAAAGCGCAGGGAACACGGGCAGAGGAGGAAAGCGTCCCGCGCCACGGATGGCGCGGGACGAGCGTGTCAGGGATGACGGATTTTGCGTCTTTCCGATCTGACCGTGTTTCCTTCGCTGGCTGGGTCTTACAGCTGGTCGGGACAGATGTTGTCAACAATTTATTGTTAGCTTTTACGGTGCTGCTGATACTGCTCAGCCACCTGTTCAAAATAGCCGGTCAGATAATCGATACAGACCTGCACCTTAAGCGGTAACTTATCCTTCTCGGTATAGAGCGCGTAGACCGGGCGCGGATCGGACTGATACTGCGGAAACAGAATATCGATCTCGCCTGCGGTGATCTCATCAATCACCCACATCATCGGCACATAGGCGATGCCATTGCCCGACTTCAGCCAGCGAATCAGCGTCAGGGAATCATTGGTCACAAAACGTCCCTGCGGTGCCAGGCGTGTCACTAATCCTTCCGGCGCAATCAGTTCGAAATTGTTGTCGGGCCGTACGCTATATTCCAGCCAGGAAAAATTATCGATATCACCCGGCTTCTCCGGCGTACCATGCTGCGCCAGATAGCTTTTTGCGGCGCACACCACCATCGGCATCGCACCCAGGCGACGCGAAAATAAGCTGGAATCTTTTAACGCTCCCACCCGAATCACCAGATCCAGACCATCCGCGATCAGATCCGGGGCCGGAACGCCGGTGACCAGATTCACACTCAGCCCCGGATATTCGCGCAGCATATCGCTGGTCATGCCGGCTAACACGTTCTGCGCCATGGTAGAGGAGCTGCCAATTCGCAGTACGCCAATGGGCGTATTGTTAAAAGCGTAAAGCTGTTCATGCACCTGCGTCGCTTCGGCCAGCATACGGCGGCAGCCCTGATAATAGATTTTGCCCGCTTCGGTCAGCCCGATACTGCGGGTACTGCGATTCAGCAGTTTCACCTGCAATGCATCTTCCAGTTTCGCGACGATCTGGCTGATTGATGAGACGCTCAGATGAAGCTGACGCGCCGCAGCGGTAAACGAACCCAGTTCGACCACTTTAGCGAAGACAGACATGCCTTTAAGTCGTTCCATTATTTACTCTGGCTTAAAAGTGATTTAGATCACATTCTGTAGAAAACTTATAGTCAGGCGCGTTATTATAAGCGCGCCGGGGTATTTCCCGGTGATTCTTCATTGCCTGATACCCTTCGATGATACGCTATTATTAAGCCAGCTGCGGTTCGGATAACGCTTCCAGAGGGGTTTCCTGCGACATCTGAAGAGGCATGAGTATCCCGGCAAGGTCGAACTAAGGATTTGTGATGAGTGTGCTTCCGGTATTTGTCATGTTTGGGCTCTCTTTTCCGCCCATTTTCATCGAACTTATTATTTCACTGATGCTGTTCTGGTTAGTGAAACGCGTGCTTACGCCGAGCGGTATCTACGATCTTGTCTGGCATCCGGCACTTTTTAATACAGCGCTTTACTGCTGTGTGTTTTACCTTGTCTCCCGTTTATTAGTCTGAGGTTTAAGTGAAAGCACTCATAAGAAAAATCGCGCGCTACGCGATTACTATCCTGCTGGTCATCATCGCAGTGGTCATTATTTTCCGTGCCTGGGTCTTCTATACCGAATCGCCCTGGACCCGTGATGCGCGTTTCGCCGCTGACGTGGTGGCGATCTCCCCTGACGTCACCGGCCTGATTACCGAGGTTCCGGTACACGACAACCAGCTGGTGAAGAAGGGCGATACGCTGTTTGTGGTTGACCGGCCGCGCTATCAAAAAGCGCTCGATCAGGCGCAGGCGGATGTTGAATATTATCAGGCACTGGTCAGTGAGAAACGTCGCGAAGCCGGGCGCCGTAACCAGCTGGGCACCTCCGCCATGTCGCGCGAGGCTATCGAGCAATCCAATAACGATCTGCAAACCAGCGAGCACCAGCTGGCGAAATCGGTGGCGACACGCGATCTGGCGAAGATTGACCTTGAGCGCACCACGGTGAAAGCGCCATCCGATGGCTGGGTCACCAACCTGAATGTCTACCAGGGTGAGTTTATTACCCGTGGTTCGGTTGCCGTGGCGCTGGTTCAGCAGCACTCTTTCTATGTGCTGGCTTACCTGGAAGAGACCAAACTGCACGGCGTGGAGAAGGGCTTCCGCGCGGAAGTCACCCCACTTGGCAGCAACATCGTGTTGCGTGGCACCGTAGACAGTGTGGCGGCTGGCGTCACCAATAGCAGCAGCTCGGTCGACAGCAAAGGCATGGCCACAGTAGATTCCAATCTGGAGTGGGTCCGTCTGGCGCAGCGTGTGCCGGTGCGCATCCGGCTTGATCAGCAGCCCGGCAATCGCTTCCCGGCGGGCACGACAGCGACAGTGGTGATCACCGGTCAGGCCGATCGTCAGCCTGAACAGGTTTCCCCGATGGTCCGACTGTTTAATCGCCTGCGTGAGTTTGGTTAAGAGGGCGATATGATCGAGTTCCTGCGGTTCCCGGTAAAGCTCACCTTTGCGCTGGTATTAGCGCTGATGGTGGGTTTTCACTTTAACCTTGAAACGCCGCGCTGGGCGGTGATGACCGCCGGTATCGTGGCCGGCGGCACCGCGTTTGCGGCCGGGGGTGACCCCTATTCAGGGGCGCTGCGCTATCGCGGCGTTTTGCGTATTATCGGGACATTTATTGGCTGTATCGCCGCGCTGACCATCATGATTGCCACCGTGCGTGCACCGGTCGTGATGCTGCTGCTGTGCTGCATCTGGGCAGGACTCTGCGTCTGGCTCTCTTCGCTGATCAAGGTAGAAAACTCTTACGCGCTCGGACTGGCGGGCTACACCGCGCTGATTATTGTGGTGACGGCTAATGCCAGCGGCGGTCTGACGCTGGTGCCACAATATGCGGTAGAGCGCTGCAGTGAAATCGTACTCGGCATCCTGTGCGCCATTCTGGCCGACATGATTTTCTCACCCCGTTCGATTAAAAAAGTGATCGACGCTGAGGTCGATTCGCTGCTGGTAGCACACTATAACCTGCTGCAACTCTGCGTCGCTCACGGTGATAAAGAAGAGGTCGACAAGGCCTGGAGCGCACTGGTAAGGCGCACCACGGCATTGAACAGCATGCGCAGCCAGCTGATGATGGAGTCCTCACGCTGGAAGAACAGCAACCGCCGTTTGCAGATGCTCAATACGCTGTCACTGACGCTGATTACACAGGCAGCCGAAACCTTTCTGATCCAGAATTCCCGTCCTGATTACATTCCGCCCCAGTATCGTCTGATGGTTGAAAAACCAGCCTCGACCGTTGAAGAGGTGCATAAGCGGATGAAAGTGATGCGGCGGGTGATTGGTGCCAGCGGCAAATCAACGCCGGTCACGCTGGCCAGCTGGGTAGGCACTGCTACCGAATATCTGCTGCTACTGAAAGGGATCAAAAGTAATAGCCGGATCACCTCGCTGGAAGAGGAGATTCTGCAGCGCGAGGTGGTGATCCAGGCGCGTTCCGCTGAAACGCATCATGCGATGATTAATGGTATCCGTACCTTTGTGGCGACCGCGCTGGGTTCGCTGTTCTGGCTCTATACCGGCTGGACCTCTGGCAGTGGCTGCATGGTCATGCTGGCTGTCATCACCGCACTGGCGATGCGTATGCCCAACCCGCTGATGATGGCAAAGGACTTTCTCTACGGCATGACGGTCGCGGTTCCGCTGGGCGCGCTCTACTTTATGTATGTTCTCCCGGCGACGCAGCAGAGCGCACTGCTGCTCTGCATCGCAATCGGCCTGCTCGGTTTTATCGGTGGTATCTTTATTCAGCGGCGTCAGCTCGGCACGCTGGGGGCGTTGATTGGCACCCTTAACGTTCTGGTGCTGGATAATCCGATGAAATTCCACATTAACGTCTTTCTCGATAACGTTCTGGGCCAGGTCATCGGCTGCTTCGTGGCGATGATGGTGATCCTGCTGATTCGTGATAAATCAAAAGCGCGCACCGGCCGCAAGTTGCTGAACCGCTTTATGTATGCGGCTGTCTCTGCCATGACGACCAATCAGGCGCGCCGGCGTGAAAACCATCTGCCAGCGCTCTATCAGCAACTGTTTCTGCTGCTGAACCTGTTTCCGGGCGATATCAACAAATATCGCATCGCCCTGACGCTGATCATCGGTCATCAGCGGTTACGCGACGCAGAAGTGCCGGTGAATGCCGACCTCTCTGCTTATCACCGGCAGTTGCGTTACACCGCTGACCGGGTGATCTCCGCCAGCAGCGATGACAAGCGGCGTTACTACTTTGAACGTCTGCTGAAAGAGCTGGATGTCTATCAGGAAAAACTGGCCCATTACGAGGCTCCCGCCAGCGTAACGGAACCGGTAAAACGACTGGCTATGATGCTGGATAAGTACCAGAACACGCTCATCCAAATCTGAATCTGGCCGCTGTGACCTGCAGCGGCCTGCGCAATCCCCACCCATCACAAAATCTGTCGCTTTTGCCAACTATACTCTCCAGACGGAAGAGCAAAACTGACAGGAGCGAATCAATGAAATCACTGCAAGAGAGCGAACTGTTCCGGACCGGCTATTTAGCGGACGGCCAGTGGCATCAGGCGGCCTCTACCTTTGACGTGACCAATCCGGCGACCGGTGAGGTGATTGCACAGGTGGCGAAAGCGGGTAAAGCTGAAACGGAACAGGCTATCGCTGCAGCGGAGCGCGCATTTCCCGCCTGGCGGGCGCAGACTGCAAAAGCGCGCGCTGAAATTCTCACTCGCTGGTACCAGCTGATCATTGAGAACAAGCGCTGGCTGGGACTGCTGATGACGACCGAACAGGGCAAGCCCCTGAAAGAGGCGGAAGGGGAAGTAGAATACGCCGCCAGTTTTATTCAGTGGTTCGCCGAGCAGGCGAAACGGACCAATGGTGAGATTATTCCGCCAGCTAAACCCGGCTCCCGTATTCTGGCAACCCGCGAACCGATTGGCGTTGTGGCTGCCATTACGCCGTGGAATTTCCCGATGGCGATGCTGACCCGCAAACTGGGGCCAGCTCTGGCTGCCGGCTGCACCGGCATTATCAAACCTGCCAATAACACGCCACTCTCCGCCTTTGCCCTGCTGGCGCTGGCGAAGGAGGCAGGTGTGCCTGATGGTGTACTGAATGCGGTAGCCGGTGATACCCATGCTATCAGCGATGCCATCATGGCCAGCAAAGCGGTGCGTAAAATCTCGTTCACCGGCTCCACCCAGGTGGGCAAGCTGCTGATGCGCAATGCTGCCGAAACCATGAAAAAAGTGTCGATGGAGCTGGGGGGTAATGCCCCCTATATCGTGTTTGACGATGCCGATATTGATGCCGCCGTACAGGGCGCCATTGCCAACAAATTCCGTAATGCGGGCCAGGTGTGCGTCAGCGTAAACCGCTTCTACATTCACAATGCAATCTATGATCGTTTTACTCAGCAGCTGGCTGCCGAAGTGAACAAGCTGAAGGTGGGCAACGGCATGGAAGAGGGGGTGATTGTCGGGCCATTGATTGAGGCATCGGCGGTGGAAAAGGTTGAGCAGCACGTCAATGATGCGGTAGCAAAAGGTGGCAAATTACTGGCGGGTGGCGAGCGACATGCGCTGGGTGGCAACTTCTGGCAGCCCACTGTGATTACTGAGGCGCACGAAGGGATGCAGCTCGCGCAGGAGGAGACCTTTGGTCCGGTGGCTGCCTGTTTCCGCTTTGATGATGAAGATGACGTCATCCGCCGCGCTAACGATACGCCGTTCGGCCTTGCCGCATACTTTTACACCCAGAATCTGCAGCGGGTGTTCCGTGTTTCAGCCGCGCTGGAAAGCGGCATGATCGGCATTAATGAATGTGCCGTATCAACCGAGCTGGCGCCGTTTGGTGGTGTGAAAGAGTCGGGGCTGGGCCGCGAAGGTTCGGTACTCGGCATGGAAGAGTATCTGGAGGTCAAAGCGCTGCACCTGGGCGGTTTGAGCTAGCGGACAGTAACGGGCGGCGAAGGTCGCCCGCAGACGGAGCATGGGAGCCGTCAGCATGAAAATCGAGCGTTTTGATTTTAATGAAATTGTCGATCAGGCCCATTTCTTCCGCCAGTTCAGCGAGCGATTTGCGCTGGAGGAGCGCCGCATCTGCGATCTGGATGGATTA
Organism: Pantoea sp. ABR1s; assembly: GCF_057812235.1. Taxonomy (NCBI): domain Bacteria; kingdom Pseudomonadati; phylum Pseudomonadota; class Gammaproteobacteria; order Enterobacterales; family Erwiniaceae; genus Pantoea; species Pantoea sp. ABR1s. The sequence goes on from NZ_CM173823.1 coordinate 513,939, forward strand.
TGGGATGTGGTGACGGGCGATCTGTTACCGCTGCCGCTGGAGATTGAGTTTGTTAATCTGGGCAGGGGACAGCGACGGCGTTATGGCGCGCTGATTCTGTTATTTGATGAAGCGGAAGAGGAGCTGGAAGGTCAGCTTCACTTTAATGTCAGATAAAACGTCAGATAAAAAAAGGCCCCGGCGAGCGGGGCCAAAGGGTTCGTCATACATCTGACGAGGAATTATTTATAAAGCTGTGCGGTGATGTGATAGTTATCGCCGGTGCGCGCCTCAATAACTTTATAGGCGGTGGCACCCTGTTCATCCGCTTTCTGAGAAAGCTCAGCGCGGTAATCCATTGGCGATCCCGCGGTTCCACTGATGGTTACGGTGCCCGCAGGCTGCAGGTTCTGCGTCTGATCGCCGGTGACCAGCTGTGCGGCTGATGCGCCGAACGCCATAACGGAAAGCAGACTGACTGTAGCGATGGTTGTTTTGATATTCATGATTATCTCCTCAATACTTTCAACAACCTGCGGTTAGTCGTAAAGGCGGGTCGTCGATATCTTCTGACGCCCTTCAGGCGTCATCACGGTTAATTATTTATAAAGCTCAGCGGTGACATGCCAGGTGTTATCCTGGTTGTTTTCGATGATGCGATAGTGGCTTGCGCCCTGGGCATCCGCTTTCTCTGACAGCACCTGACGGATATGCGTCTGGTCGCCATTTCGTCCACCAATGCTGATGGTCTGATTCATTGGCTGCAGACCCTGTGCCTGTTCATTGGACACCAGGCTGGCGGCGTTAGCACCCACTGAGAACAGGGATGCCAGACTCAGTGCAGCGATAGCTAATTTCATTTTCATGGTCAACTCTCCTGAAATTTCTGCTTCAGCTCTCCGGAGCGCAAAAGGGCGCGTCAGACAGAGAGCAGATGGCATTATCGGTTACGCCTTAGTTATACAGTGCGGCGGTAGCGTGATAGTTGCCGTTGTTGTATGCCTCAATCACGCGATAGGCTTTTGCGCCCTGCTGATCGGCTTTGTCGCTGAGTTTCTGTTTGATATCCATCGGTGAACCCGCCACGCCGCTGACACTGATGGTGCCGACAGCCTGCAGATTTTGTGCCTGTGACGCATCAATAGATTCTGCTGCAACAGCACCAAATGAGAGGGCGGAGAGAATGCTCAGGGTAGCAATGGTAGTTTTTACGTTCATAGATTTTTCCTCGTCGTCTATTTTTATCTTTTTATTTAGTGTGATTTGCATCACGAAAAGAAGTATAGAACTAATAACGTAAGAAATTAATACCCCGCTAATAATGTTTTTTTGTGATTCTTTATCCTTATGGCTACTTTTAATAACTTAACGTTATAAAAAAAGGGCAAAAAGTAACCTTTAAGCCGCTTTTAATTGCAAAAACAGTGAGATAGATCGCTTTAACTTTTAGTGCGAAAGTCGGGGGTGTATCGGGCTGGAGTTTGATCTGGATCCGGGCAATGATGCCGGTTCAGTGATGTAAAGCAGTGTAAAATAGCGCATAAAGTGAAGCAGAGTTATCGATCTGACCAACAGCCGGGCGTGTTAAAGCAGGCTTATTACTTATCCAGAGCGGGTAACTGTCGTGGAAAGGGGTGAGCAGAGAGAACGAACTGACGATCTGGCGCATGATGGCCGGTCGTCAGTCCGCGATCAGAGTTCCTGTTCAAACAGGGTGAGGATGGCACCGTGCAGCTGCTTAACGGTGAAGTCACGCGCGCGGGTAATAAAGATTGTGTCATCGCCAGCGATGGTACCCAGAATCCCGTGCGACTTACCCAGTGAATCCAGCATACGTGCAATCAGCTGTGCTGCGCCGGGACTGGTATGAATCACTACCAGGGCATCGTTGTAGTCGATATCCAGTACCAGGTTTTTTAACGGGCTGGTGGTGGTCGGCACACCCAGCTCAGCGGGCAGGCAATAGACCATCTCCATCCTGGCATTCCGGGTGCGCACTGCGCCAAACTTGGTCAGCATCCGAGAGACTTTGGACTGATTGATATTTTCAAAGCCCTCGTCCTGAAGCGCCTGAACAATTTCGCCCTGGGAACTGAATTTTTCTTCTTTTAATAAGGCTTTGAAAGCCTTAACCAGATCGTCTTGTTTCGATGGGTTTCGCATAGGTTACCAATAAATAGAGAGAATAACCGCGCATCCGCCCGCGGCAGAGTGGTGATTATGCATTTATATGCATTTTTATGCAATCGTTCGATTGATGAGCAGCGTCCGGGCGGCTAGCGGGCGGCGATAATAGCAAATAAATCCGCTCAGACCAAAACACGCGTCACAGCCCCGGAAGGCGAAGGTTGCAAAGTTGTTATATTATTGGTGGTGTAGTAACAGAAAACGCACGTAGCCGTTCTCTGTCTGACGACGGCAAAGTTGTCGGTCATTCAGGTGCAATGATAAGTAACTTTTGAATCCGGAGATTAAGTGTGAAAACACGTAGAATTAACAACGGATATTTATCATCGCCTGAGCAGTTGATTAAGGTCTGACACAGATAGAATTTCGGCCCATCTCTGCCCCACCTTAATAAGGAGTTAAGAATGAAAGTTGCCGTTCTCGGTGCCGCTGGCGGCATAGGCCAGGCGCTCGCACTTCTGCTCAAAACCCAGCTTCCCGCAGGTTCAGAACTCTCGCTGTATGACATCGCGCCGGTTACGCCGGGTGTTGCCGTTGATCTCAGCCATATTCCTACCGCAGTGACTATTCAGGGATTCAGTGGAGAAGACGCCACGCCTGCCTTACAGGGTGCCGATGTGGTACTGATTTCCGCGGGTGTCGCACGTAAGCCCGGTATGGATCGCGCCGACCTGTTTAACGTTAACGCAGGTATCGTCCGTAATCTGATCGAACAGGTTGCCACAACGGCACCTAAAGCGTTGATTGGTGTCATCACCAATCCGGTCAATACCACCGTGGCCATTGCGGCAGAAGTGCTGAAAAAGCACGGTGTTTACGACAAAAATCGGCTGTTCGGCGTGACCACGCTGGATATCATTCGCGCCAATACTTTTGTGGCTGCATTGAAAGGCAAGCAGCCTGACCAGGTGGAAGTCCCGGTCATTGGTGGCCACTCTGGCGTAACCATTCTGCCGCTGCTGTCGCAGGTTAAAGGCGTCAGCTTCAGCGATCAGGAAGTGGCTGATCTGACCAAACGCATCCAGAACGCCGGCACCGAAGTGGTGGAAGCCAAAGCGGGTGGCGGATCTGCCACGCTATCGATGGGCCAGGCAGCCGCACGTTTCGGTTTGTCACTGGTACGCGCGCTGAAGGGTGAAGCTAATGTGGTGGAGTGTGCTTACGTAGAAGGCGAGGGTGAACATGCGCGCTTCTTCTCCCAGCCGCTGCTGCTGGGTAAAAACGGTGTGGCTGAACGCAGGCCGATTGGTACCCTCAGCGCTTACGAACAGCAGGCGCTGTCAGGCATGCTGGATACGCTGAAGAAAGATATCGCCCAGGGCGAAGAGTTCGTTAAGCAGTAACTGACGGCTCAGACTTGTAATAACGCCCGGCTCAGCCGGGCGTTTTGCATTACAGTCCGCCAGACTTATAGGCGCGGGCAGCGGGTGTGCCGTTGCTGGCAGGCAGCTTCTTACCCAGGGTTTCCATACGCATCTGGAACGGCGGGAACGGCATCTCAATACCGTGCTGATCAAATCCGCTCAGAATCAACTGATGCAGTTCGTGACGCAGCGGCATACGGTGTCCCATCTCAGCAGCATGCACACGAAGTTCAAATAACTGAATGCCCTGCTGCAGATCGACCAGGAAGGCTTCCGGTTGCGGCGTGTCCAGGACATAGCTGCAGCGTTCAGCCGCCTGGATCAGAATGGTGGTCACCTGTTCACTGCTGACTTTCGCCGGAGCCGGAATGGTGAGCACCACGCGCGTCACGGAATCGGACAGCGACCAGTTAATAAACTGCTCAGTGATAAAGGCCTTGTTCGGCACGATAATCTCTTTGCGGTCCCAGTCGGTAATGGTGGTCGCGCGGGTATTAATTCGCGTGATACTGCCGGTCAGGTCGCGGATCGTCACGGTATCGCCGATACGAATCGGCTTTTCGAACAGGATAATCAGACCTGAGATAAAGTTGGCAAAAATCTCCTGCAAACCAAACCCCAGTCCCACACCCAGCGCGGCAACCAGCCACTGCAGCTTCGACCACTCAATACCAATCATTGAGAAACCAATCAGCCCGCCAATCAACAGCAGCAGATATTTGGTCAGTGTGGTGATGGCGTAACCCGTACCTGGCGTCAGATTAAGATGCTGCAACAGCGCCAGCTCAAGCAGCGCGGGCATATTGCGCACCAGCTGGGTGGTGATAATAAACACCAGAATGGCGATCAGCACTGACCCCAGGGTGATGGGCTGAATCGACTCTACGCCCTGTACTGAGGTACTGACGTCCCACAGCTGAATATTCTCCAGGAAGCCAAAGGCCGAATGGATTTCTGACCACAGCACAATCACGGAGACCAGGGCGATAAGCATCAGGATAGAGCGTACCAGCCGCAGCGACTGCGCACTGATCGCATCCAGGTCAATTACCGGCTCTTCAATTTCAATCGCATCAGTGTTCAGAGAGCCTTGCTCCTTCTCCTCTTCACTGCGCGCACGGTTAGCCAGCATATCGGCACGGCGCTGACGGGCGCGATCAAAGCCAAGACGGCGACGCTGAATCAGCATCCAGCGCCGGATAATGTGATAGATAACCAGCAACAGGAACCAGATGGCGACAGAGGTCTCCAGTCGCGCCAGCAGCGCCTGCGCGGTAGCCAGATAACCCACAGCGGAGGCGAGGGCAGCCATCAGCGGCATAGCGATCATCAGGTTCCACAGCATCCGGTTCACCATGTTCTCGCCATTTCCCTCTTTATCGAGATAGAGCGGAATCCCGGAACGCTTCAGGCTGACGGTCACAATGCTGATTGCCCCGCAGATCAGGATGAAACAGAGACGACCCAGCGACGAGGAGAACTGCCGATCTTCCAGATTACCAAAGGCGATCAGCAACATAATCAGCGGCACAATTAATCCGATGCTCAGCGAGTAGTAGCGCATGGCGCGCGCCACCCGATTTTGCGGCCAGCGGAAATGCACAATGAACAGGCCGTTAGGACGGGCAAAGGCAGCGCTGATCATAAACGCCCACAGCAGCGGCAGCGTGGCGGTAATGCCATCACCAATCGCTACGGCGATAGGGTAGGGCCAGGCGTTCTGCAGGCCATAACCCAATGCACCCCATAATACCGGCAGCGGCAGCGCCACCAGGATCGACCAGAACAGGGTACGGATAGTCAGGCGGAAACGATCCTGCGTGACCTTGCCGACTTTGCTGGCGGAACGGTCAAGGAAAGCATTGAAGTGGCGGCGCGAACTGATGCTGAAGCCGACCAGCAGCAACGCACCAATAATCGGCAGCACCGAGTTGCGGCTGGTAAACATCATCGCCATCGCTTTGCCGAGCTGACCCAGCGTATCCAGCGACAGCAGACGGGAAAGATCTTTGGCCAGATCCAGCGGATAACTCAAACCAATCGGGTTAACGTCGGCGGTCCAGAACAGATAGCGGTGCGTCGCCTCTTTGACTTCCGTCAGCGCATCCTGCAACTGCGTGTTGCCAACCTTGAGCTTGGTGATCTCCAGAATCAGCGTGTCACAGCCGGAGATCAGCGAATTGAGCAGTTCCCTCTGAGTGCGTAGCTGCGCATCAAGAATACGCTTCTGGTCTGCGGTGAAGGGCTGACCATCGGCCTGCCGTCCCTTGCGCAGCGCCTCCTGGCGCTCCAGCAGATCTTCATAATTGAGACGCTGCACGCGAAGCTGTGCCATCTCATTATCAATCTGCTGCGACTTGGGCATCTCCGGCAGACGCGCGACCTGCGCCCGTAGCGCTTCGCCCAGCAGATTAGAGGCACCCAGCCACTGCGACTGTTCACGCAGGGTAGAGAGCGCCTGACGGACCTGAATAATCTGGTTGGTGGCCAGTCGCTGCTGCGACGCCACCAGATCCATGCGCTGCGCCTGCTGATTCAGGGCAACCGAGAGTTCGCGGTTAACCCGAAACTGATCGCTGATCTCTGGCGGAAGATCGCCACTGTTTTCTGCCAGTTGCTCGGTGCGGGCCAGCGCGACTTCGGCTTCACGTTGCCGCTGATCGTTGAGCTGGTTGCGCAGCGCCTGAAGATAGTTATCGAGCTGAGTCGCTTTGCGCTGGTGGGCTTCAGCCCGCATCCGCGCCAGTTCCTGACGGTTGTTGGCAGAGAGCTGTGCCAGCTCAAGTTCATCGACCAGCGCTTTATTCGCGGCGCTTTCCGCCTGGCGAGCCGCCAGTTGCAGCTGCCCCTGTGGCGAACTGCTGCTGACGCTCTGCAAACGGCGTTCACTCTCCGTCATCGCCCGGCGTGCTTCCGTCTGCTGCTGCGGCAGTTGCGACAGCGAATCACTGATTTCCCGCGCCCGATCCTGCTCCTGCCGTGCCTGACGCCCCTCTTCCAGCAGCTGGCTGCTGACCTGCAGGATCTCCTGATCCAGCTCGGCGCTGCTCATGTTGTTGCGCACGGTTTTCCCGCTGTCACTCAGCGCGGCGATCTGCTGACGCAGTTCGCGCGCCAGACGCGGAAAATCATCAATAACCTGCTGATATTGCGCCGCGCGCTCCAGCGATTCATCGCGTTCAGAGAGAAAGTTTAAGGCGGCTTCAATCGTCTGGATCTGTTCAGCCTGAGAGGGTGAACTTTTGGCCGATTTTATCTCTTCCAGCTGCTGTTTGAGCTGGCTGGCATCAGGAAGGCTGGCCGCGAAGGCCGGGCTGCTGAGCCACAGGCTCAGCAGCAGGAGGAGAATCGAACGCACAGAGGACACTCAATTTAATCGACGATGACGTCGGAAATGTCTGTCGCGACCGGCAGCGCAATCGCCAGCGGTTGACCCAGACGGGTTTTGCTTTCTGCTTCCAGGCTTTCAGCCAGTTTGACGCGGCCAGGTGCGAACAGATTGATGACGGTAGAGCCAAGCTTGAAGCGGCCCATTTCCTGGCCTTTCAACAGCACCACGGCGCTTTCATCATCCGCTGCCGGATAGTGCCAGCGCTTGATCACGCCTTCACGCGGTGGCGTGATGGTGCCAGCCCAGACGGTTTCGATGCTGCCGACAATGGTGGCACCCACCAGGATCTGCACCATCGGCCCGATATCGGTTTCGAAGTAGCAGATGACGCGCTCGTTACGGGCGAACAGGTTGGGAATATTACGCGCGGTCAGCGGGTTGACGGAGTAGAGGTCGCCAGGCACATAAATCATCTCACGCAGGATGCCGTTGCACGGCATATGGACGCGGTGATAATCACGGGGCGCCAGATAGGTGGTGACGAACTCGCCATCAACAAATTGTGCCGCCATCCGCTCATCACCTGCCAGCAGGGCGTCAATGGTGTAGTGATGACCTTTAGCCTGGAAAATCTGATCGCCATCAATGTGGCCGAGCTGGCTGATAGCGCCATCCGCGGGCAGGGCGATGAGATTGGCATCGGCATCCACCGGACGCGCATCGTCTTTCAGCGGACGAACGAAAAAGTCATTAAAGGTGCGATAGCTGGCGGTATCGGGCTTACGCGCTTCCGCCATGTCGACTTTGTAAAACCAGACAAAGATGTCAATGACCAGTTTGGTCAACCAACCACCGCGGCGACTGGCGCCCCAACCGGCAAGTTCAGTCAGCCATTTCTTCGGGAGAATATGATTCAAGCCGAGTTTTAAACGATCAAACACCTTAGCCTCCTGGCTATTTTATGACGTTGTAAAAAAGGGGGCGGATTGTAGCAGCGCCCCGTTCAGATGGCGACTATACCCGAATTCCGGCACGCTGCACGGTCTGGACGCGCGACTGGAATGCACCTCGCAAAATGCCCCGGCTTATCCGTTCAGACGCGGTTATACCGATTAACTTTCACTATCAGGGAAATTTTTACGCGTTTTTACCTGCGCCATGCTCTCCAGGATACGGTGGTAGTTATCAAAACGGGACCTGTTGATTTTGCCCTGTTCGACCGCTTCGCGAATGGCACAGCCGGGATCGCTGCCGTGTTTACAATCGCGGAATTTGCAATCGCCAAGGAATGCGCGGAATTCGACAAATCCGCGGGTAATTTGTTCCGGCTCAAGATGCCATAAACCGAACTCACGCACGCCAGGTGAATCGATCACATCGCCGCCGTCCGGGAAGTGATAAAGGCGCGATGCGGTGGTGGTGTGCTGGCCTAAGCCTGAGCCATCCGAAACCTCGTTAGTCAGAATAGCGACCTGCTCTTCTTTGTCGAAGCCGAGCAGGGCATTCAGCAGACTCGATTTGCCGACGCCAGACTGACCGGCAAAGATACTGATGCGGTCGGTCAGCGCCGCTTTCAGGTCGTCCATGCCGTTTTTCGCCCGGCTGGAGACCATCACCACGCGATAGCCAATATTGCGATAGATATCCATCTGCTTATCGACAAAGGCGCGCGCCTTGTCATCCAGCAGATCGGTTTTGTTCAGTACCAGCAACGGTTCAATATCCAGCGTTTCGCTGGCAACCAGATAGCGGTCGATGATGTTTAACGACAGTTCAGGCAGGATTGCGGAGACGACGATGATCTGGTCGATATTCGCCGCCATCGGCTTCACGCCGTCGTAAAAATCGGGGCGGGTTAATACGCTGGTGCGCTCATGCACCGCTTCAACAATACCTTTGTTGCCGCTGGTTGCCGGACGCCACAGCACCCGGTCGCCGGTAACCAGCGAACGAATGGTTCGGCGGATATTGCAGCGGTGGGCGACGCCTGCGCTATCCTCAACATCAGCGTGCATGCCAAAACGGCTGACAACGACCCCATCTGCAGCTTCACCAAACAGGTTGTCATCCGCTTCCGGACGCTCTCTGCGTTGGTTGAGACGGCGATCGTGGTTAGCGCTTACGCGGCGTTGTTGGCCCTTCGACAGTTTATTTTTACTCACTCACCCTCACAGCGTTAGCCAGATTTCGCCCGGCTGGGCAAAACGTCTATGATACACCTTATTCATCGTAAATGACGACTACAGCAACCGCAGGAAACAGCATGGCTACTGGAAATGAACAGAATCTGATCTGGATTGATCTTGAGATGACCGGACTTGATCCGACGCACGATCGCATTATTGAAATTGCGACCCTGGTGACTGATGCCAACCTGAACATTCTGGCGGAAGGGCCGGTCATGGCCGTTCATCAGTCTGATGCGCAACTGGCGCTGATGGATGAGTGGAATGTCCGCACTCATACCAACAGCGGTCTGGTTGCGCGGGTGAAGGAGAGTCAGATTGACGATCGCGCAGCAGAGCTGGCGACCATTGAGTTCCTGAAACAGTGGGTTCCGGCGAACACCTCGCCTATCTGCGGCAACAGCATCGGGCAGGATCGTCGTTTCCTGTTTAAGTATATGCCTGAGCTGGAAGCGTATTTCCACTATCGTTATCTGGATGTCAGTACCCTGAAAGAGCTGGCTCGTCGCTGGAAACCCGATATCCTTCCTGGCTTCAAAAAAGGGGGGACGCACCAGGCTCTGGATGATATCCGTGAGTCCGTGGCGGAGCTGGCGTACTACCGCGAACACTTTTTGCAGCTTTAATCGGCGACGGGTGCGCATGAAATCACCAGGTTGCTGATTTAATCAGCAAACGCGCGGAAAGCGAAAAATTTTGCTTTCAGACGCTTGCAGCAGCAACGATTTCTCGTATAATGCGCACCCCGTACCGGTGAAGAATTTATTAACGGTACAAGGCGCGGGAATAGCTCAGTTGGTAGAGCACGACCTTGCCAAGGTCGGGGTCGCGAGTTCGAGTCTCGTTTCCCGCTCCAGTTTTAAAATGTAAGCAGTACCCTCTTTGCGGGAATAGCTCAGTTGGTAGAGCACGACCTTGCCAAGGTCGGGGTCGCGAGTTCGAGTCTCGTTTCCCGCTCCAGTTTTATTTAGCAGTGCCCTTCTATGCGGGAATAGCTCAGTTGGTAGAGCACGACCTTGCCAAGGTCGGGGTCGCGAGTTCGAGTCTCGTTTCCCGCTCCAGATTTAACATCACCCTCATTTCAGTCCGTTAGCCGACTGTTTTACGTCGCGTGATTTTGATTGTTTCATGAAGGTTATCCACAGCACTGCACCCCATCATCTGCGCCTGTTACGGCGATCTGTAAATGGCTTTTGAACAGAGTTATCCACAACCTTGCAGGTTAACCGAAGCGATAGCCTCATTATTAAATAAACACAACTTTTATATAAGTTGTTGATATTTATCATTATGAAAATATTTCAATTTGTTATTTAACAGCAAAATCAGCGTTGTTGCAGTTGAATGACAACAGCTTTTTATTTTTATTCACAGCATGTGGAAAACGATAATTCGCGATCAAGCTGTTCAATCACGCATCACGCGGTAAACCCTTCTCTACTGCACGAACCAGGCGCTTCTGCTGGGCAGGTTGCACTTCAACCACGAGTTGCTCGCGTTTCTGCTGCTGCTGCGTGATTGCCCACAGAATATGTTCATCCAGCAGGTCACTTTCACCGAGTCGTTGTTCCAGTACCTGAACGATTTCGGGCGACCAGGGCGCGTTACCCAGCGCCACTGCAATATTACGCAGCCAGCGTAAATGACCAATGCGGCGAATCGCTGAGCCTTCAGTGATGCGTAAAAACTTCGCTTCATCCCATTGAAACAGATCGATCAGCTCAGGGGCGTGTAGCGCCGCTCGCGGTGAAAAATCGCTTTCGTCACTGAGTTGTCCATAGCGATTCCACGGACAGATCAGCTGGCAGTCATCACAGCCATATATCCGGTTGCCCATCAGCGGGCGAAATTCTTCCGGGATCGCGCCTTCCAGCTCAATGGTGAGATAGGAAATACAGCGCCTGGCATCCACGACGTAGGGCTCAACGATCGCGCTGGTGGGGCAGATAGTCATGCAGGCGACACAGCGGCCACACTGCTCCTGCTGCGGTGTATCTATCGGCAGCGGAATATCGATCAGCAGTTCCCCGAGGAAAAACCATGAACCTGCTTCCCGATTCAGTATCAGCGAATGTTTGCCGGTCCAGCCGAGTCCCGCTTTGGCGGCCAGCGGCCGCTCAAGCAGCGGGGCCGAATCCACAAACGGGCGAAAATTAAGCTCGCCACAATGCTGCTGGATCATTTCTCCGAGCTTTTTCAGTCGATTGCGCAATACTTTGTGGTAATCACGACCTAATGCATAACGGCTGACATAGCCCAGCTGGGGATTTTTCAACGTGCTGGCAAAGGCGGCTTTGGCCGGAAGGTAGTTCATGCGAACGCTGATAACGCGCAGCGTGCCGGGCAGCAGTTCATGAGGACGCGCCCGCATCATGCCGTGTCGCGCCATCCACTCCATCTCGCCATGATACTGCTTATCCAGCCACGCCTGCAGGCGCGGCTCTTCCGCACTGAGATCGGTATCGGTGATGCCGACCTGCTGAAAGCCGAGATCCAATCCCCACTGTTTAATCTGTTGTGCGAATTGATGAAGATCGAGAGGGTATGACATGAGTAACCAGGATTCGAAGAAAAACAGCCGCAGTTTACCATATTCTGTCTGGCCTGCGCAGGCTGTGGCCCAGCTTGAGCAACAGGGGGCCGATGCGCTCGGCATTACGCTGTATGAGCTGATGCTGCGTGCCGGACAGGCCGCTTACGAGCATCTGACTGCGCACTGGCCAGAGGCCAGCCACTGGCTGATTCTGTGTGGTCACGGCAATAACGGTGGCGATGGTTATGTGCTGGCGCGACTGGGACAGGCGGCGGGCAAAACCGTTACGCTGCTGGCGTGCGAAAGTGAAAAAGCGTTGCCGGAAGAGGCGCAGCGTGCACGGGACGCGTGGCTGGATGCGGGCGGTGAAATTCATGCGGCCGATGCGGTCTGGCCAGAGCAGATCGATGTGATTGTGGATGCGCTGCTGGGAACCGGCAGTCATCGTGCGCCCGAAGAACCCTATGCCACGCTGATCCAGCAGGCGAACGCTCATGCGGCGCCGAAACTTGCCATTGATATGCCTTCCGGCTTATCAGCCCGCAATGGCACCGCGCCCGGTGAGGTAATTAATGCCAGCCATACGCTGAGTGTGGTTGCTCTTAAACCGGGCCAGATCACTGGCAAAGCGCGAGATTACATTGGAGAGCTTTACTATGCCGATCTCGGGATGGCCGCTTTTCTGGCGGGCGAAGGGGCTCCCATCGCGCGTTATGATGCCAGCGCATTAACCCGCTGGCTCAAGCCGCGCAAACCAACCTCGCACAAGGGCAGTCACGGCCGGCTGCTGGTAGTGGGGGGCGATGCCGGTACCGCTGGCGCGGTGCGGATGACGGCAGAAGCGGCGTTGCGCAGCGGTAGTGGGTTAGTGCGAGTACTTACTCACAAAGATAATATTATTCCGATCCTGACCGCCCGGCCCGAAATTATGGTCGATGAACTGACCGATGAGCGCCTGACGGAGGCGCTGGAGTGGGCCGATGTCATTGCGATAGGGCCCGGTCTGGGTCAGCGCGACTGGGGAAAGCGTGCGCTGAAGCAGGTCGCGAGCAGTGAAAAGCCGATGCTTTGGGACGCGGATGCACTTAACCTGCTGGCAATCAGTGCGGAGAAACGTCAGAATCGCATTATTACGCCGCATCCTGGTGAAGCGGCGCGTTTGCTGAATACCGAGACCAGTGAAATTGAGAGTGACCGCTTACATGCAGCGCAGACATTGGCGCAGCGTTATGGTGGTGTAGTGGTACTGAAAGGTGCCGGTACGCTGATTGCCAGCGAGCAAGGTGAAATGGCCTTTGCTGACGTGGGCAATGCTGGTATGGCCTCCGGCGGTATGGGCGATCTCCTGAGTGGAATCATCGCCTCGCTGGTGGGCCAGAAACTGACGCTGTTTGATGCGGCCTGCGCCGGCTGTGTTGCACATGGTGCCGCGGCCGATGCGGTCGCTGCGGAACGTGGTACGCGCGGTATGCTGGCAACTGATTTACTGGATCTGCTGTGGCAGTTTGTTAATCCTGAGATGAATAAAGAAGCATGAAGACCTGTGTTATCTCTTTGCCCGATGAGGCGGCTACGCTCAGTTTGGGCGCTCAGCTGGCGCGCGCCTGTGGCAGCGCGGCAGTGATTTATCTCTATGGCGATCTGGGGGCGGGTAAAACCACCTTCAGCCGCGGCTTTCTGCAGGCGCTGGGCCATCAGGGCAACGTCAAAAGCCCTACTTACACCCTGGTTGAGCCTTACACGCTGGACGACCGCACACTTTATCACTTCGACCTCTATCGTCTTGCCGATCCTGAAGAGCTTGAATTCATGGGCATCCGCGACTATTTCAGCGGCGATGCTATCTGCCTGGTTGAATGGCCGCAGCAGGGCGCCGGTTTTCTGCCGCCGCCCGATCTCACGCTAACGCTGCGTTACGTGGGTGAGGCGCGTGAAGCGGAACTGACGGCACAATCCTCGTCGGGCCAGCAATGGCTTGAACAATTTGGTCAGGGCAGGGATCAGGCATGATGTCACGGATGAAAATAGCGCTGGTGACACTGTTGCTGCTGGTCTGTACACCCCTGTTTGCCGCCACCCTGTCGGATATCAAAGTCGCTAATGGCGACAGCCAGGCAACCATCACCCTGAACTTTGCCGGACAACCTGTCTATGGCTTCTTCCCGCTGCGCAATCCTGACCGTGTGGTGCTTGATGTGCGCCAGAGCGGCGTGGTTCAGGGGCTGCCGTTAAATTTCAGCGGCGAAAACATCGTAAAGCGAATTCGCACCAGCACCCCGAAAGATAAACAGAGCGTGCGGCTGGTGTTTGAGCTGACGCAGGCGGGTAAAACCCGGGCGGTCACCCAGCGCAATGGCAACAGCTACAGCGTGGTCTTCACCATTACCGGTAAGCCACCTGCTGTTACGCGCAGTGTGCCTGCGCCGGTAACGGCCCCGACACGCGTGCCCACCCAGAGTGCCGCAGCGGCTAACCCCTTTAATTCGAATCCGGTGACGTCCGTGACCAGCACAGCCAGCACCGTGAGTCCTGGCCGGGCCGTCAGCCAGAATGATACCGTGATTGTGGCGATTGATGCCGGACATGGCGGTCAGGATCCCGGCGCTATCGGGCAGCGCGGACTGAAAGAGAAGAACGTCACGATCGCAATTGCACGTAAACTGCGGGTGTTGCTGAATAACGATCCGATGTTCAAAGGCGTCCTGACGCGTGATGGCGACTATTTTATCTCGGTTATGGGCCGCTCCGACGTGGCGCGTAAAGCCAACGCCAACGTGCTGGTTTCAATTCATGCTGACGCCGCGCCGAGCCATGCGGCGACCGGTGCATCGGTCTGGGTATTATCAAACCGCCGGGCCAATAACGAGATGGCTAACTGGCTGGAGCAGAAAGAGAAACAGTCTGAGCTGCTGGGCGGCGCAGGTGACCTGCTGGCTAACAGTCAGGCCGACCCCTACCTCAGCCAGGCGGTACTTGACCTGCAATTCGGTCACTCGCAGCGGGTCGGTTATGACATCGCCCAGAAAGTGTTGCAGCAGATGCGCAGCGTGACGTCGCTGCATAAACGTCTGCCTGAGCATGCCAGTCTTGGCGTGCTGCGTTCACCCGATATTCCTTCTTTGCTGGTGGAAACCGGCTTTATCAGTAATTCCTCGGAGGAGCGACTGCTTGGCAGTAGCGCACACCAGGATAAGATTGCGCAGTCGATCTATAAAGGTCTGCGCACTTATTTCCTGGCGCACCCGCTGCAATCCATCCCAAAGGAGGAAAACCGGCCGCTGGGCTCGTCGCCAGCGGTTAACGTCGCCAGCAACCCGGCGACCGGGGTGACGCAATATACCGGCGTAACTCAGCGCCATACGGTTACGCGCGGTGAGACACTCTCCGGGATTGCCGCGAAGTATGGCGTCAGCATGTCGACACTGCGTGAAATGAACACCCTGAAGCGGGATGTGGTATGGGTCGGACAGCGGTTGAAAGTGCCGGCCAGTGCGGCCGCCAGCCGCACCACGCGCGCCACGCCACGCGGCATTGTGCGTCATAAAGTGGTTGTGGGGGATTCACTGACCGGCATTGCCGCACATTATGGCGTCAGCCCGAAAGCGATAATGCAGACCAATAATCTGAAATCGACCAACGTCATGTTGGGGCAGAACCTGAAAATCCCTGCATCCTGATTGTTTGCCCGGCCGCTGCGCCGGGCGACCAGCTAAAAGGAAAACCATGCCGATACAAATTTTACCGCCCCAACTGGCAAACCAGATTGCGGCGGGTGAAGTGGTTGAACGTCCTGCATCGGTTGTAAAAGAGCTGGTGGAGAACAGCCTGGATGCTGGTGCAACGCGCATTGACGTTGATATTGAAAAGGGGGGCGCAAAGCTTATCCGCATCCGTGACAACGGCTGCGGCATCGTGAAAAGCGAGCTGTCGATGGCACTGGCCCGACACGCCACCAGTAAAATCGCCTCACTGGATGACCTGGAAGCGATTATGAGCCTGGGTTTTCGCGGTGAAGCGCTCGCCAGTATCAGTTCTGTCTCCCGCCTGACCTTAACCTCACGTACCGCCGATCAAACCGAAGCCTGGCAGGCCTATGCGGAAGGGCGTGATATGACGGTAACGGTTAAACCGGCTGCGCATCCCTGTGGGACCACGCTCGAAGTGCTGGATCTGTTTTATAACACCCCGGCACGCCGCAAATTTATGCGCACAGAGAAAACCGAGTTCGGTCATATCGACGAAGTGATCCGTCGTATTGCACTGGCGCGTTTTGATGTCGCGCTTTCACTGAGCCACAACGGCAAAATGATGCGTCAGTATCGGGCCGTCAGCGAGGAGAGCCAGCGCGAACGGCGACTGGCAGCTATCTGCGGCACCACGTTTATTCAGCATGCGCTGCGAATTGACTGGCAGCATGATGATCTCTCGCTGCGCGGTTGGGTCGCCGATCCCGCCGGTTCGCGCCAGGTCACCGAGTTACAATATTGCTACGTCAATGGCCGGATGATGCGCGACAAGCTGATTAATCACGCTATCCGCCAGGCTTTCCAGACCCAGCTCCAGGATGACCAGCAGCCAGCTTATGTGCTCTATCTGGAGATCGATCCGCATCAGGTGGATGTCAACGTTCACCCGGCCAAGCATGAAGTGCGTTTTCATCAGTCACGCCTGGTGCATGATTTTATTTATCAGGGCGTGGTCAGCGCATTACAGGCGATAGCGTCACCCATTTTGCCTGCGCTGCAGGCAGAAGAAGCCGCACCGCGCTGGCAGCCGGAAAACCGTCAGGCGGCGGGAGGGAATCATTTTGCGCAGCCTTCAGCCCCCGCCAGCGAGAATCAATCTTCAGCCTCCACGCGGCAAACACCGCCCGCAGCGGCGCCGGCCTGGCAAAACAAAGAGAACGTGTATCGTCAGCGTGAAGGCGCGGTTTATCAGCAGTTGCTGAAAACGCCTGTCAGTGCCACGCCGCCGCCAAAAAACCGTGAACCGGCACCGCGTCCGGCCGAAAAACCCTCGCCGCTGGCCGCGCATGCCCAGAGCTTTGGCCGGGTACTGACCGTGTTGCAAAACCACTATGCGCTGCTGGAGCAGGATCAGAAGTTAATGCTGATGGCGCTGCCGGTCGCGGCGCGCTGGCTGAAACAGGCGCAGCTTGAACCGGGTGAAGAGGGACTTAAACCGCAACCCCTGCTGATTCCGGTGCGGCTCAAAATCGCCCTGGATGAACGGCAGGCCGCAAAAGAAAAGAGCAGCCTGCTCAATCAGATGGGTATTGATCTTCAGCCCGAAGGTGACCACGTGACCTTACGCGCGGTGCCTTTACCGTTACGAACACAAAATTTACAAATCTTGATTCCTGAGCTGTTAGGCTATCTCGCCCGGCAGCAGGAGATCTCTGCGACGCAACTGGCCCAGTGGCTGGCGCGGCGTCAGGATACAGAGTCCTCCGACTGGAATCACTCACAGGCGATCAACCTGCTGGCAGAGCTTGAACGGCTTTGCCCACAGCTGCTGAAATCGCCGCCTTCAGGCTTATTACAGCCCATAGAGATTGAGAGCGCGATCAACGCGTTGAAGCATGAGTGAATTAAACCAGGCTGGCCGGCCAAAGGCTATTTTTTTGATGGGACCCACGGCTTCTGGCAAGACTGCTTTAGCAATTGAATTGCGTAAGCGGTTACCAGTGGAACTAATCAGCGTAGACTCTGCCTTAATCTATCGTCAGATGGATATTGGTACGGCGAAACCGTCGGCTGAGGAGTTAGCAGTGGCACCCCATCGTCTGCTCGACATTCGCGATCCCGCTGAAGCCTATTCGGCAGCGGAGTTCCGGCGGGATGCTTTAGCAGAAATGGCGGATATCGTTGAAGCCGGACGAATACCGTTGCTTGTTGGTGGAACCATGCTCTACTTCAAGGCGTTACTTGAAGGATTGTCGCCGTTGCCCTCGGCCGATCCCGACGTTCGTCAGCGGATAGAGCAAACGGCGCGTGAAAAAGGCTGGGAAGCTTTACACCGCCAGCTGTGTGAAATCGACCCGGTTGCCGGCAGTCGTATTCATCCGAATGATCCGCAGAGACTTTCGCGAGCACTGGAAGTTTTTTTTATTTCGGGTAAAACTTTAACGGAACTGACAAAAACATCCGGTGAAGCGTTACCCTACGACGTGCAACAGTTTGCCATCGCCCCCGCGAGCCGTGAATTGCTGCACCAGCGCATCGCGTTGCGTTTTGAGCAGATGTTGGCGTCAGGATTTGAAGCGGAGTCTCGGGCCCTTTTTGCACGAGGTGATTTGCATACGGACATGCCTTCCATTCGTTGTGTTGGCTATCGTCAGATGTGGTCTTATTTATCGGGCGAAATCGATTACAGCGAGATGGTTTATCGGGGAATTTGCGCAACCCGGCAGCTTGCTAAGCGACAGATGACCTGGTTACGCGGTTGGGAAAATGTTCACTGGCTTGACAGTGACGAGCCCCGGCTGGCGCGTGATACAGTGTTACAGGTTCTTAGTGCGAAGCATGGGTGATTGTGTACAATTGATGGGTTATCGTGCGCAAATTTTTACGCAGTTTTTTTCAGAACCATAGGTTCTACTTGCAACAAACAACAAGCATATAAGGAAAAGATAGAATGGCTAAGGGGCAATCATTACAAGACCCGTTTTTGAACGCACTGCGTCGTGAACGTGTTCCGGTTTCGATTTATCTGGTTAACGGTATTAAGTTGCAGGGTCAGATTGAGTCATTTGATCAGTTCGTCATTTTGTTGAAAAACACGGTGAGTCAGATGGTGTATAAGCACGCCATCTCTACCGTTGTTCCTTCACGCCCGGTTTCTCACCATAGCAATAATACCGGTGGCGGCAGCAACAATTACCATCATGGCGGCAGCAACACAACTGCGCAGCCACAGCCACAACAAGACGGTGATAACGCAGAATAACGCGTCACCGTACAGCCAGGAACGGAGAACAGCGGTTTTCCGTCCTGGTCTTTTATTTAGCGAGGTTATAGCTTGTTTGACCGTTATGAAGCCGGTGAGCAGGCCGTACTGGTACACATCTGGTTCTCCCAAGACAAAGAAGTAGAAGATTTGCAGGAGTTTGAAACCCTGGTCTCTTCTGCTGGCGTTGAGGCGCTGCAAGTGGTTACTGGCAGCCGCAAAGCGCCACACCCCAAGTATTTTGTCGGTGAAGGAAAGGCCGTTGAAATTGCCGATGCGGTAAAAACAACAGGAGCATCGGTCGTATTATTCGATCATGCCCTTACGCCCGCTCAGGAAAGAAACCTCGAGCGCCTGTGCGAATGCCGGGTCATTGATCGCACCGGTTTAATTCTGGATATCTTTGCCCAACGCGCACGTACCCACGAAGGTAAATTGCAGGTTGAGCTGGCACAGCTGCGCCATCTTGCGACACGTCTGGTGCGCGGCTGGACCCACCTTGAACGCCAGAAAGGCGGGATTGGTTTACGTGGCCCGGGTGAAACGCAGTTAGAAACGGACCGCCGGCTGTTGCGCGGCCGTATCAGTCAGATTTTGTCTCGTCTTGAGCGAGTTGAAAAACAGCGTGAGCAGGGACGTCAGTCACGCGCCAAAGCGGATGTGCCAACGGTTTCGCTGGTGGGTTACACCAACGCCGGCAAGTCGACCCTCTTTAACGCCATGACCTCCGCCAACGTCTTTGCCGCAGACCAGCTGTTTGCGACGCTCGACCCCACACTGCGCCGTCTGAATGTTGCTGATGTCGGGGACGTGGTACTGGCGGATACGGTAGGCTTTATTCGCCATCTTCCTCACGATCTGGTTGCCGCTTTTAAAGCCACGCTGCAGGAGACTCGTCAGGCGACGCTGTTAATGCACGTGATTGATGGGGCTGACCTTCGCGTCACGGAAAATATCGCTGCTGTCGATGCCGTACTGGAAGAGATTGAAGCGGACGAAATCCCGACGTTACTGGTGATGAATAAAATCGATATGCTCGACGGATTCGAACCGCGTATCGATCGTAACGAAGAGAACCTGCCAATCCGCGTCTGGCTTTCCGCCCAGACAGGCGCAGGCATTCCGTTGCTATGGCAGGCGCTGTCTGAGCGTCTGGCGGGTGAAATAGCCCAGCACGCATTACGTCTGCCACCGGAAGCGGGGCGACTTCGCAGCCGTTTCTATCAGCTGCAGGCGATTGAGAAAGAGTGGAATGAAGAAGACGGCAGTGTAGGATTGCAGATACGTATGCCCATTATTGAGTGGATGCGTTTATGTAAGCAGGAACCGTCGCTGACCAGTTACATTGTTTGATATTGCCCAAACGCATTTACCTTAAAAATTGAAGATTGTCGCACTTTCTTTGCAGACCCGAATACGCTGGCGTTACCCGAGTATTTTGGATTTCAGCAAGGCGGCAACTGAGTGAAACCCCTGGAGCTTACGCAGGTAAGTGACCAGGGTGAGCGAAGGCAGCCAACACCGCTGCAATCCGAAAGCTGAAGGGTAAAAATCGTAATTACAATAAATGGAGTAGAAACATGGCGTGGAATCAGCCCGGAAATAACGGACAGGACCGCGACCCGTGGGGAAGCAGCAATAATCAAGGCGGCAACTCTGGGGGGAATAAGGGAGGACGGGAATCCGGGCCTCCTGATCTGGATGATATCTTCCGTAAGCTGAGCAAGAAGCTTGGTGGACTGGGCGGTGGCAAACAGAACGACAACGGTCAGCGCGGCTCCGGCAGCGGTGGCAAAATTGTTGGTATCGTGGCTGTTGCTGCTGTAGTCATCTGGGCTGCAAGCGGTTTCTACACCATCAAAGAAGCGGAACGTGGCGTGGTGACGCGCTTCGGTAAATTCAGCCATCTGGTCGAACCCGGCCTGAACTGGAAGCCGACATTCGTTGATCAGGTGCGTGCGGTTAACGTTGAATCGGTGCGCGAACTGGCTGCTTCTGGCGTCATGCTGACTTCGGATGAGAACGTGGTACGCGTGGAGATGAACGTGCAGTACCGCGTGACCGATCCGGAACGTTATCTTTATGCTGTGACCAGCGCGGACGACAGCCTGCGTCAGGCTACCGACAGCGCACTGCGCGGCGTGATTGGTCGCTCTACCATGGACCGCATCCTGACCGAAGGTCGTACTGTGGTGCGTAGCGATACACAGCGTGAAATCGACGAGACGATTCGCCCTTATAACATGGGGATCGCGGTGCTGGACGTCAACTTCCAGGCTGCACGTCCGCCGGAAGAGGTGAAGTCTGCATTTGATGACGCGATTGCCGCACGCGAAAACCGCGAGCAGTATGTTCGCGAAGCCGAAGCTTACGCCAACGAAGTTCAGCCTCGTGCTAACGGCCAGGCGCAACGTATTCTGGAAGAGGCACGCGCTTACAAAGAGCGTACCGTTCTGGAAGCGCAGGGTGAGGTGGCGCGTTTCGCCAAGATCCTGCCTGAGTATAAAGCTGCACCCGAAATCACCAAAGAGCGCCTCTATATCGAGACCATGGAACGTGTGCTGAGCCATACCCGCAAAGTACTGGTTAACGATCGGAGTAATAACCTGATGGTGCTGCCGCTGGATCAACTGATGCGTGGCGGTCAGACTTCATCGGGCCAGAATGGTCAGAAAGGCGCGAATGGTTCTTCGCTGCCTGCGCGCTCCGATAGCAGTGCCAGCCGCAATGAAACGTCGTCATACAGTCCGGACAATATCATGGATCAGCGTCGGGCAAATGCTCAGCGCAGCGACAGCCAGCGCGAAGGGAGAGAGTAATCGATGCGTAAGCCAATAGTATTTTTAATCATTGTCGTGCTGGTGGCGCTCTATGCGTCCCTGTTTGTGGTGCAGGAAGGGCAGCGAGGCATTGTTCTGCGCTTCGGTAAAGTCCTGCGCGACGGCGAAAACAAGCCGCAGGTGTTTGAGCCGGGTCTGCATTTCAAGATTCCATTCCTGGAAACGGTTAAAACGCTGGATGCGCGTATCCAGACCATGGATAACCAGGCCGATCGCTTCGTCACCAAAGAGAAGAAAGATCTGATCGTGGACTCCTACATCAAGTGGCGTATCAGCGACTTCAGTCGCTACTACCTGGCCACCGGTGGCGGTGATGTCTCTCAGGCGGAAGTGCTGCTGAAACGTAAGTTCAGTGACCGCTTGCGTTCTGAGATGGGTCGTCTGGATGTGAAAGATATCGTAACGGACTCCCGTGGTCGTCTGACTACCGATGTGCGTGACGCGCTGAATACCGGCTCTGCAGGCAACGATGATGAAATCGCAACCCCTGCGGCTGATGACGCGATTGCCAGTGCAGCGGCCCGTGTCGAGCGTGAAACCAACAGCAGCGAACCGGCTCCGAACCCGAACAGTATGGCGGCGTTAGGTATTCAGGTGGTGGATGTTCGCATCAAGCAGATCAACCTGCCGACTGAAGTGTCTGATGCGATCTTCAACCGTATGCGTGCTGAGCGTGAAGCGGTAGCGCGTAGCCAGCGTTCACAGGGTCAGGAAGAGGCGGAAAAACTGCGCGCCCAGGCCGATTACCAGGTCACCCGTACTCTGGCTGAAGCCCAGCGTGAAGCGCTGATTACACGCGGTGACGGTGATGCGGAAACGGCGCGGTTGTTTGCCGATTCGTTCAGCAAAGATCCTGACTTCTACGCCTTTATTCGTAGCCTGCGTGCCTATGAAAACAGCTTCAATAGCGATCAGGATGTGATGGTATTAAGCCCGGATAGCGACTTCTTCCGATATATGAAGGCGCCCTCTAACGCGACACGCTAAGAACTGATATAACCTGTGGGCCGACAATGTTGTCGGCCCTTTTTTTTGGGTATCAGAATGAAAACAAGCATCTGGATGGCGCTGGCGCTGGTGTTAGTGCTGGAAGGGTTGGGACCGATGTTTATGCCGCGCGCCTGGCGACGCATGATCCTGACGATGACGCGGTTGCCCGATCGTCTGCTGCACCGCTTTGGTGGAGGACTGGTCGTTGCTGGCATGGTGATTTACTGCATGCTCAGCCTGCACGGCAACCTCTGAGGCTGACGTTCAGACCGGCTAAATTGTGCCTTTCAACGCTATTATCCCCAACATGTTGTAGTGATCAAAACTCAGGCAAAAAAGCGCGCAATCGTATGCTAAAAGTGCTGAAAACCACGGGATCAGATGGTAGAATCCTTTTTTAAGCAATCGGTGATTTTGAGAAATGGGTAAGAACGTCGTCGTACTGGGCACCCAATGGGGTGACGAAGGTAAAGGTAAGATTGTAGACCTTCTGACTGAGCGCGCGAATTACGTTGTGCGTTATCAAGGCGGCCACAATGCGGGCCACACGCTTGTCATCAACGGTGAAAAAACCGTCCTCCACCTGATCCCTTCTGGCATTCTGCGCGATAACGTCACCAGCATCATTGGTAACGGCGTAGTGCTCTCTCCTGAAGCCTTAATGAAAGAGATGAAAGGCCTGGAAGCGCGCGGGATTCCGGTACGCGAACGTCTGCTAATTTCTGAAGCCTGTCCGCTGATCCTGCAATATCATGTTGCGATGGATATGGCGCGTGAACGTGCTCGTGGCGCCAAAGCGATTGGTACCACGGGGCGTGGCATCGGACCGGCTTACGAAGATAAAGTCGCTCGCCGTGCCCTGCGCGTCAGCGACCTGTTTAACAAAGAAACCTTTGCTGCCAAGCTGAAAGAAGTGGTCGATTTCTACAACTTCCAGCTGGTGGAGTACTACAAAGAGCCGGCAGTTGACTTCGATAAAGTGCTGAGTGATGTGATGGAAGTCGCTGACATCATCACTGGCATGGTCGTTGACGTCTCTGAACTGCTGGACGTCGCGCGTAAGCGTGGCGATCTGATTATGTTTGAAGGGGCGCAGGGTACGCTGCTGGATATCGATCACGGTACCTATCCGTACGTGACCTCATCCAACACCACCGCAGGTGGCGTAGCGACCGGTTCAGGCATTGGCCCGCGTTATGTCGACTACGTGCTGGGTATTGTGAAAGCTTACTCAACCCGCGTTGGCGCAGGCCCGTTCCCGACCGAGCTGTTCGATGAAACCGGCGAATTCCTCTGTGCGCAGGGTAATGAGTTTGGCGCGACCACCGGTCGTCGTCGTCGTACCGGCTGGCTGGATGCGGTAGCGGTTCGCCGCGCGGTCCAGATCAACTCCCTGTCAGGTTTCTGCATGACCAAGCTGGACGTGCTGGATGGCCTGAAAGAGGTGAAGATCTGTGTGGCTTATCGTATGCCTGATGGCCGCGAAGTGACCACCACGCCACTGGCGGCAGAGAACTGGGAAGGCATTGAGCCGATCTACGAAACCCTGCCAGGCTGGAGCGAGACAACGTTTGGCGTCAAGACGCTGGAAGGTTTGCCTCAGGCTGCGCGTGACTACATCAAGCGTGTGGAAGAGGTAACGGGTGTGCCGATTGATATCATCTCAACCGGCCCTGATCGTAGTGAAACAATGATTCTGCGCGACCCGTTCGACGCGTAATCATTCAGGCCGGACGCTGTCCGGCCCTTGTTTTTCCATTCTTTGATGCCACTTAACCTCCCTTCGCTTGTCAAACCTTCTGCTGGCTTAAAAAAGCGCACGGCCAGACAGACTCTGGTTTATCATCGTAGCTAATCGAATGGCGATCCGATTTAATCCTGGCATCAATCACAGGGCGAATAAGGTCATGCCGCGCCTGAAGGTTCACTGAGGTTACTGTGCAGCTCACGAGTTTTACTGATTATGGCTTACGGGCACTGATTTATCTGGCATCGTTGCCGGAAGGTCAGCAGACCAATATTACGGAAGTGACGAACACTTATGGTTTGTCCCGTAATCATATGGTCAAAATTATCAATCAGCTGAGCCGGGCGGGCTATGTCGCCGCAACGCGTGGTAAAAACGGGGGCATTCGTCTGGGTATGCCAGCTCGTCAGATTGTCATTGGCGATGTGGTACGTAAGATGGAACCACTACAATTAGTGGATTGTGCGTCCTGTTCCATCACGCCAGCCTGTCGTCTGAAGCAGGCGTTACATGATGCGGTGCAGCGATTTTTGCAGGAGCTGGATAGCTATACGTTGGCAGATCTGGTCGAAGGAAATACACCACTTTATGAGATCATCTTGTCCAGATCGCCGGTGGAAATAAATATTAAATGACATCGGAGGAACCGCTATGTCAAAAGATCCTTTTCAGGATAGAGAAGCTGAAAAATACGAAAACCCTATTCCGAGCCGTGAATTTATTCTGGCTCTGTTAGAAAAACGTGAAAAACCGGCCAGCCGCGAAGAGCTGGCTGAAGAGATGAATCTGCAGGAAGAAGAACACCTTGAGGCGCTGCGTCGCCGCCTTCGCGCCATGGAGCGTGATGGTCAGCTGGTGTTCACCCGCCGTCAGTGTTATGCCCTGCCAGAACGTCTTGATCTCCTGCGCGGTAAAGTCATTGGCCACCGCGATGGCTACGGCTTCCTGCGGGCAGAAGGTCAGAAAGATGACCTCTACCTTTCCGCAGAACAGATGAAATTCTGTATGCACGGTGACGTGATCCTGGCGCAGCCGCTGGGTGCCGATCGCAAAGGCCGCCGCGAAGCGCGCGTGGTCCGGGTGCAGGAACCCCGCAACAATCAGATCGTTGGCCGTTACTTTACCGATGCCGGTGCTGGCTTCGTGGTACCGGACGACAGTCGCCTGAGTTTTGACATCCTCATCCCGCCTGAAGAGACGATGAATGCCCGCATGGGTTCCGTGGTGGTGGTTGAGCTGGTCCAGCGTCCGAACCGTCGCAGCAAAGCGATCGGTAAAATCGCCGAGATTCTGGGCGATGATATGGGTACCAGCCTGGCCGTGGATATGGCGCTGCGTACGCATGAAATCCCGCACACCTGGCCGCCGGAAGTGGAAGCTCAGGTCAGCAAACTGAAAGAAGAAGTCCCGGAAGAGGCCAAAAAAGGCCGCGTCGATCTGCGTAAGCTGCCGCTGGTCACCATCGATGGTGAAGATGCCCGTGACTTTGATGATGCTGTTTACTGTGAGAAGAAGCGCGGTGGCGGATGGCGTCTGTGGGTAGCTATCGCGGATGTCAGCTATTACGTCCGTCCGGGCACCCCACTGGATGACGAAGCGCATCAGCGCGGAACCTCGGTCTACTTCCCGTCGCAGGTTGTGCCGATGCTGCCGGAAGTGCTGTCGAATGGCTTATGTTCGCTTAACCCGCAGGTCGATCGCCTCTGTATGGTGTGCGAGATGACCATCTCGACCAAAGGTAAACTGACCGGCTTCAAGCACTATGAAGCGGTGATGAACTCCCATGCGCGTCTGACCTACAACAAAGTCTGGAACATTCTGCAGGGCGACAAAGAGCTGCGCCAGCAGTATGCGCCACTGGTTAAAGACCTTGAAGAGCTGAACAACCTCTATCATGCGCTGGAAGCCGCTCGTGAAGAGCGCGGCGGTATCTCGTTTGAAACGGAAGAGGCGAAGTTTATCTTCAACGCCGAGCGCCGTATTGAGCGTGTTGAGCGCGTGTCACGTAATGACGCCCATAAGTTGATCGAAGAGTGCATGATCCTGGCGAACATCGCCTCGGCACGCTTCGTTGAGAAAAATCAGGAACCGGCGCTGTTCCGCGATCACGATCGTCCGACCGACGAAAGCATCAAGAGCTTCCGTACCGTGCTCAACGAGCTGGGACTGAGTCTGCCTGGCGGCAACAAACCGCAGCCAATCGACTATGCGGCGCTGCTGAAGCAGGTTGCCGATCGTCCTGATGCGGAAATGCTGCAAACCATGCTGCTGCGTTCGATGAAGCAGGCCGTTTACGATCCGGAAAACCGCGGTCACTTTGGTCTGGCGCTCTCGTCGTATGCGCACTTTACCTCGCCAATCCGTCGTTATCCGGATCTGACGCTGCATCGCGCCATCAAATATCTGCTGGCAAAAGAGCAGGACGAAGGTAAAGGCCTGGTACAGCGCGCCATTAAATACCTGATGCCGAGAGATCGCAGCGTCGCCAAAGATATGACGACAGCAACCGGCGGCTATCACTACGACATGCCGCAGATGCTGCAACTGGGCCTGCACTGTTCCCTGACCGAACGCCGCGCCGATGAAGCGACCCGTGACGTCGCGGACTGGCTCAAGTGTGACTTCATGCAGGACCAGGTTGGCAACGTCTTCAACGGCGTCATTTCCAGCGTGACCGGATTTGGCTTCTTTGTACGCTTAAGCGATCTGTTCATTGATGGTCTGGTCCACGTTTCGACGCTCGACAACGATTACTACCGTTTTGACCCGGTAGGTCAGCGTCTGATCGGTGAATCGGGCGGTCGCACCTATCGTCTGGGTGACACGGTTGAAGTGCGTGTTGAAGCCGTCCATATGGATGAGCGTAAAATCGATTTTGCCCTGATCTCCAGCCAGCGTCAGGTACGTGGTGAAGGCAAAACCGCACGTGACCGGGCGAAGCGTGACGACAAAGCGCCAGCGAAACGCCGTCGTGATGCGAGCAAGAAGTCCAACTTCGAGCCGGACGCCGCTTTCCGGGGCGACAAGGGCAAGCCCGCCGCTGCAAATACCGAGAATAAAAGTAAAAACGTCTCGGAAAAAACCCGTAAAATCGCCGCCGCCACCCGGGCGAAGCGCGCCAGAAAAAAGGCGCAGCCTGACTGATGCGCGCACCCGCCCTTTCTCACTGAGAAAGGGCGGTCATTCATTCATTTCCAAACACTGAGCAGATCGATGAGCGAAATTATTTTTGGTATCCATGCCGTGCAGGCGCTACTGGAACGTGATCCACAACGATTCCAGGAAGTCTTTATCCTCAAAGGCCGCGACGATCGTCGCCTGCAACCCGTGGTCGCCGCGCTGGAAGCTCAGGGGGTCGTGATTCAGCTGGCCGAGCGCAAGTGGCTCGACAGCCAGGTTGAAGGCGGTGTACATCAGGGTATTGTGGCGCGGGTAAAACCGGGTCGTCAGTATCAGGAAGGCGACCTGCCGGATCTGCTGCAGAGCCTGGACAAACCCTTCCTGCTGGTGCTGGACGGGGTCACCGATCCGCACAATCTGGGTGCCTGCCTGCGCAGTGCCGATGCGGCCGGTGTGCACGCGATTATCGTGCCGAAAGATCGCTCTGCGCCCCTGAATGCAACGGCCAAAAAAGTGGCCAGCGGCGCGGCAGAAAATGTGCCGTTGATCCGCGTCACCAACCTGGCACGTACCCTGCGTCTGCTGCAGGAGTACAACATCTGGGTTGTCGGTACCGCAGGTGAAGCTGACCATACTGTCTTCCAGAGCAAAATGACCGGTCCGATGGCGCTGGTGATGGGCGCGGAAGGGGAAGGCATGCGTCGTCTGACCCGTGAGCATTGCGATGAGCTGATCAGCATTCCGATGGCCGGCAGCGTCTCTTCGCTGAATGTCTCGGTGGCTACGGGTGTCTGCCTGTTTGAAGCGGTGCGTCAGCGCAACGCCTGATCCCCGATGTGATCTTCGCCACAAATTAGTTTCTGTACCAGGCATAACTGCGCGTCATTCGTATATACCCAAAGGATTTCGGGTTGCATTGAGGCGGCAAGAGAACGAATCCCGATGAGCTTACATGAGTAAGTGATTCGGGTGAGTGAACGCAGCCAACAAAAATGCAGCTTGAAAGACGACGGGTATACTTACTGAGTGACATCCGCGAGGAGTGGTTATGACCTGGACAACACACACCGTTTTTAATCAGCCCCATCCTCTGAGCAACAGCAACCTGTTCCTGTCTGATACGCCGCTCGGCGAGGCACTGTCACGCGAAGGCGCCGGATGGGATCGGGAGTGGCTGGCTTCGGTAGGCCGACAGCTGGGCAGCGCCGAGTCGCTGGAACTGGGCCGGCTCGCCAACGCGGAGCCACCTGAACTGCTGCGCTACGACGCCCGCGGCGTACGGATGGATGAAGTCCGTTTTCACCCCGCCTGGCACCTGCTGATGCAGGGTGTCTGCGCCAGCCGCCTGCATAATCTCAGCTGGCATCCCACAGTACGTGAACAGGCCAGCGTGGCGCGGGCTGCGCGCTTTATTCTGCACGCGCAGGTTGAAGCGGGCACGCTTTGCCCGGTGACCATGACGCACGCGGCCATTCCACTGCTGCAGACTTATCTGCCTGCCGCGTTCGAAGGCTGGCTCGATCCTCTGCTCAGCGATCGTTACGATACCCATGCGCAGCCCGGCGACCAGAAACGGGGTCTGCTGATCGGTATGGGCATGACGGAAAAACAGGGCGGCAGCGATCTGCTCACCAGCACCACCCGGGCCGAGCCGCTGGGCGCGCGCGGCCCGGGTGAAGCCTACCGGCTGACCGGGCACAAATGGTTCTTCTCGGTGCCGCAGAGCGATGCGCATCTGGTGCTGGCGCAGACGCCCGCCGGATTAAGCTGCTTCTTCCTGCCGCGCCTGTTGCCTGACGGGTCACGCAACGCCATCCAGCTTGAGCAGCTTAAAGATAAGCTGGGTAATCGCTCAAATGCCAGTTGTGAGGTGGAGTTTCGCGATGCGACCGGCTGGCTGCTGGGAGAAGAGGGCGAAGGCGTGCGGCTGATCCTTAAAATGGGCGGTATGACGCGCTTCGACTGCGCACTCGGCAGTCATGGTCAGATGCGGCGTGCATTCTCGGTGGCACTCTGGCATGCACATCAGCGCCAGGTGATGGGGAAAAACCTGGTGGATCAGCCGCTGATGCGTCAGGTTCTGGCACAGCAGGCGCTGCAGCTGGAGGGACAAACCGCGCTGCTGATGCGGCTGGCGCGCGCCTGGTCACAACCGGCAAAACCGCATGAGGTCACGTTTGCCCGCTTATTCACTCCGGCTGCAAAATATCAGATCTGCAAAGCGGGTGCCCCGTTCGTCGCGGAGTCGATGGAAGTGCTGGGGGGCATCGGCTACTGCGAAGCGAGCGAGCTGCCGCGCCTCTATCGTGACATACCGGTCAACAGCATCTGGGAAGGGTCGGGCAACGTGATGTGTCTTGACGTACTGCGCGTGCTCACCCGTCAGGCAGAGGTTTCGGAGATGCTGAGTCAGGAATTTGAAGCGGTGAAAGGGAGTAATCGTCATTTCGATGCGCGCTGGCGTCAGTTACGGCTGCGAATAAGCAAAGTCCCCGAAGAGCAGGCGCGCGAGGTGACCCGCACGCTGCTGCAGCTTGCGACCGGCGCTCAGCTACTGAAATATGGCGAACCGCCGCTGGCGGATGCATGGTGCCAGCAGTGGCTCGATCGGCGTGGCTCCCGCCCGCTTGAGACAGCAATCACAGACCGTTTACTGGCCCGCGCCTGTGGCAGGTGATGCGCCGTAAAGAATCGCGCTGGCGTACCAGAGACCGGGCATCACTGTTTCACTCAGCGCCACGATCTGATAGTAAGCCGCACCGGCCTGGTTAGCCCGGGTGGCCACGGCCCGCCCGGCATCATCCGGTGAGCCGCGCACGTTAACGGTAATATTGCCCAGCTTTGGCAAACCGCCACTCTGCGCCCGTGAAATCTCCTGCGCCTGTTGCGTCGGCGCGGGCGGTGCTTTTGGCGTGGTCTCAAGCGCGGAACAGCCTGCCAGCAGCAGGCTTATCACCAGTAAACAAGCGAAACGCATAGCAAAACCCTCTTTCAGGACGAAGCATTAAGTGTATGCCATCGCCCTGAA
Organism: Pantoea sp. ABR1s; assembly: GCF_057812235.1. Classification (NCBI taxonomy): domain Bacteria; kingdom Pseudomonadati; phylum Pseudomonadota; class Gammaproteobacteria; order Enterobacterales; family Erwiniaceae; genus Pantoea; species Pantoea sp. ABR1s. The sequence goes on from NZ_CM173823.1 coordinate 544,192, forward strand.
TGACGTCAGGATTTAAGGCTGAATACGCTGACCAGCTGGGTCAGGTGGTGCCCTTTATCACTCAGGTTCTGCGCGCTGTTTTCCGCCTGTGTCACCAGTTCGCTGTTCTGGTGAGTCGCCTGGCTGATCTGGTTCATCGCCAGATTAACCTGGCCGATGCCTGCCGCCTGCTGCTGTGCCGCCACGTTGATCTCGCCCATCAGCGCCTGCACCTGCTCGATGTGGGTCACAATGTCGCTCATCGCATCGCGCGTCTGCTCAGATAACTGATGGCCCTCCGCCACGTTGCTGATGGAAGTCGCAATCAGTCCATCAATCTCTTTAGCGGCCTGCGCAGAACGCTGTGCCAGCGCACGCACTTCTGCGGCCACCACGGCAAAGCCACGGCCCTGTTCCCCGGCACGTGCCGCTTCAACGGCGGCATTCAGCGCCAGGATATTGGTCTGGAAGGCGATCGACTCAATCACGTGGGTGATATCAGCAATGCTTTGTGATGAAACCTTAATCGCCGACATGGTGTTGACCGAGCGCACCACCGTCTGGCTGCCGTGACTGACGATATCGCTGGCTTCGGCCACCAGTGACATCGCCTGACGCAGGCTGTCTGCGGTGTGTTCAACCGTCGCGCCAAACTGCTCCATGCTGGCAGAGGTCTGCTCCACGCTGCTGGCCTGACGCCCGATCTGCTCGCTGATGTTATGACTGCTGGCCGCGATGGTGTCTGTGCCGTCGCTGATCTCCTGCGCCGCGCCGCGTACCTGGCTGACGATTTTCTCCAGACCATCGCCAATGCCGTTGATCGCAACGATCAACTGGCCCACTTCATCGCGACGCTGGGTATCCATATGGACCTGCAGATTCCCGGCGGCATACTGCTCTGCCAGATGGATCACCTGCTGCAGCGGACGGGTAATCGCCCGACGGCTGTACCAGACAAACCCCAGCGCAAAGACCACCACCAGAATCAGTCCGGTTATCAGGAACAGGTTACGGCTATGCGTAATCGGGGCGAGCAGGCTTTCACGGTTAACTTCGCCGGCGATCACCCAGTTCCAGCCCGGCAGCTGCTGCCAGGCCAGAATCTGGTGCTCGCCGTTGATCTCTGCCTGCAGCATGCCCTGCGGCTGAGTCAGCAGCGGCTGGAGTGTCGCGTCATCCCAGGCGGGTCGTTTTCCTTCGTTGTGCTGATCGAACAGATACTCTCCCTGCGTCTTACCGGGCGTGCCGTTGAGCACAAAGAAATGACCACTATCACCCAGCTTGCGTGCCAGGATTTTTTCACGCATCAGCGCATACTGCTTATCAATGCCAACGCCGACAAACAGGATGGCGACAACCTTGCCACTCTCATCTTTTACCGGCTGATATTGTGTGATGTAGCGATGGCCGAACAGCGTCGCCAGCCCCTGATAGACGTCGCCCTGACGGACGCTTTTCCAGGCGGCTCCGTTGCGGTCAAGCTGCGTACCGATCGCGCGACTGCCATCCTGCTTTTTCAGCGAGGTGGAAATACGGATAAAATCATTGCCGTCACGCACAAAAATGGTCGCCACGGCGGCGGTGCGTTCGGTGAAATCATCTACCGTGGTCTGGTCGAGGTTCAGCGTTTTTAACCCGGCGCGCAGCACCGGCGTCGAAAAGGCACCGACCTGCACCCGGGAGCCTTCATCCAGGCTAAAACGCTTAGGCAGGAAGCTGGTAAACAGACTGGTGTAGTGAGCCACCTCTTCGGTGAGGGTGGCGTTGAACATGGTGGCCATTTCACTGATGCCCTGCACCTGGTTTTGCATGTCATCGATGGCGAGATTTTCCAGCTGCCGCGAAGCGGTGTGGCTCTGGGTCAGCGTCAGAACCAGCAACAATAACGCTACGCTGAGAGACGTCAGTACAGACAGCTTAACTCCAAGACTCAGGCCGCTGAGAGAGAGACGCTTCATAAATTACCTTTGATCAAGTTAGGGGGACACAACATCAACGGCAAAGCGCGGGAAAAGTTTAGGCCGAAATCTGGCGACTAAACGCAGCAGGGGATTTCGTAAATTAACCCGCAGACGTACACTCAATCGGCACGCCTTGCCCCTTCTCAGGAGAGACCATGATTGAACTCACCACAGAAACGCTGGCCGGTATCGAATGCCTGCACGCCACGCCTGCCGGACAACGGCATCAGCCACTGCCCACCGTGCTGTTTTATCACGGCTTTACCTCTTCAAAAGAGGTCTACGCCTACTTCGCTGTCGCGCTGGCACAGGCGGGGTTCCGGGCGGTGATGCCGGATGCAGATCTGCACGGCGCGCGCTATCACGGTGATGCCGATGCACGCCTTGGCCGCTTCTGGGAGATTCTGAAACAGAACATTGATGAGCTGCCGCAGCTGGAATCGGCGCTGCGCGCTGACGATCTGATCGCCGGCGAGCGCTTTGCGGTGGCGGGCGCGTCGATGGGCGGCATGACGGCGCTGGGCGCGATGGCGCGTTATCCGCAGATTCAAAGCGTCGCCTGCCTGATGGGATCGGGCTATTTTATGCAGCTCAGTCAGTCGCTGTTTCCGCCGCTGGTGGCCGACACGCCTGAGCAGCAAGCGCAGTTTGCTGCCCGCATGGCACCGCTGGCCGACTACGATCCCTGCAACCGGCTGGAGGCCCTGGCAAACCGTCCGCTGCTGTTGTGGCATGGTGAGGCGGATGAGGTGGTGCCCTGGGCGGAGAGCGTCCGGCTGGAGAGGGCGCTGCGTGACAACGGGCTGGCGCAGCATCTGACTTCGCTGTCTGAAAAACAGATTGGACATAAGATCACGCCATCAGCATTGACGGCGCTGGTCAGCTTTTTTAAACAGCAGCTATAAAAATGAGCGGGCGGAGAGTGGATCTGCCGCCCGTAAATTTACCGGCACTTACCAGTGCGCAGACGATTTTTCTGCTGCTCTGGCAGGCGCGTTGACCGGATTCTTTTGTGGCGCATCCAGCCGATTAACGTAGATATAACCCGATGCCGCTTCGCTGCTGTGACTTCTTATCTGCTGCGCACAGTCAGCATTGCTGGCAAGAGCGGGTGGAGACAGGAAGAGACCCAGTAAAGTGGCGATGACGAACGTTTTCATGCCCGACTCCTCACTTCAGGGAACACACTCTGTTAGACGCCGATAAGCCAAACCGTAACGTCTGCATTAAGTTTAGCGACTGTGCACATTATCGCCAGATCGTCCGCCTGAAGCTCTTTATCAGCTTTTTTGAACCTTTCCCGCTTAACGCGCTGTATTCACATGATTAGCACGAAAAGCTACCGTATATGGCACGCCGGATGGCATTTGTTGAAATGTGCGCTTGAGTTTAGCCGTCGCCGCCAGTATGATTACGCGTCAATTTTTCAGCCGCATTCTCAGGCTGTGTCCCACAAACGCTCGTCACAACGAACCTTTGTGGGACACAGCCTATAACGTTCCTTGCTTCCATGGGCCGCGGTTGACCCCGACAGGAGGCTGAATAATCCGTAAGGAGCAATTTCGATGCGTCATTACGAAATCGTATTTATGGTTCATCCTGACCAGAGCGAACAGGTTCCTGGCATGATCGAGCGTTACACTGGTGCTATCACTGGTGCAGAAGGCACGATTCACCGTCTGGAAGACTGGGGCCGCCGTCAGCTGGCTTACCCGATCAATAAACTGCACAAAGCGCATTACGTTCTGATGAACGTTGAAGCGCCGCAGGAAGCGATCGATGAGCTGGAAACGAACTTCCGCTTCAACGACGCCGTTATCCGTAGCATGGTTATGCGCGTTAAAAACGCGGTAACTGAAGCATCGCCGATGGTTAAAGCGAAAGATGAGCGTCGTGATCGTCGCGAAGATTTTGCTAACGAATCCGCTGATGAGTCAGATGCTGGGGATTCTGAAGAGTAATCCATCGTGACGGTTAATCGACTTCGCCTGTCTGGCACTGTGTGCAAGACACCGGTTCGAAGAGTTAGCCCGTCAGGAATTCCTCACTGTCAGTTCGTGCTTGAGCACCGCTCAGTGCAGGAGGAGGCCGGGTTTCACCGGCAAGCCTGGTGTCGTATGCCGGTTATTATCAGCGGCAGCGCCCATCAGGTGATTACTCAACATATAACGGTCGGCACGCAACTCACACTCGACGGTTTCATTAGTTGCCATCAGGCACGAAATGGCCAGAGCAAAGTGGTGTTCCATGCCGAGCAGATTGAATTGATAGATTCTGGAGACTAGCCTAATGGCACGTTATTTCCGTCGTCGCAAGTTCTGCCGTTTCACCGCGGAAGGCGTTGTTGAGATCGATTACAAAGACATCGCAACGTTGAAAAACTACATTACCGAAAGCGGTAAAATTGTCCCGAGCCGTATCACCGGTACTCGTGCAAAATACCAGCGTCAGTTGGCTCGCTGCATCAAGCGTGCGCGTTACCTGTCTCTGCTGCCGTACACTGATCGTCATCAGTAATCGGCAACTGTCCATTAACGACTTTAAGAGGATAAGGTAATGCAAGTTATTCTGCTTGATAAAGTAGCAAACCTTGGCACCCTGGGTGATCAGGTTAACGTTAAAGCGGGCTACGCTCGTAACTTCCTGGTACCACAGGGCAAAGCTGTTCCTGCTACCAAGAAAAACGTTGAGTTCTTCGAAGCACGCCGTGCTGAACTGGAAGCCAAACTGGCTGACGTTCAGTCTGCAGCAACTGCACGCGCTGAGAAAATCAATGAACTGGGCACTGTAACCATCACGTCTAAAGCGGGCGATGAAGGTAAACTGTTCGGTTCAATCGGTGCCCGCGACATCGCTGATGCAGTGACTGCAGCTGGCGTTGAAGTGGCTAAGAGCGAAGTTCGTCTGCCGAACGGCGTTCTGCGCACTACCGGTGAGCATGAAGTAAGCTTCCAGGTTCACAGCGAAGTATTCGCGAAACTGAACGTGAAAGTAGTTGCTGGTTAATCTTTATTAACTGAGCACGACACAAACGCCGGCCCTGTGCCGGCGTTTTTGTTTTTGTGCCTTTCAATCGCCGCTGTTCGCGTTACTGCGCGCGAATAAAGCTGCCGTCTGGCTGACGTGTAAACAGCACCGGACCGTTTGCGCCCTCCACCGTCAGACCTGTTACAGCCCCCTGCGCATCCTGACGGATTTTCACCTGCTGACCACTTTTCAGTGAGCTGAGTGGCTGATCGCTGCCTTCCACCCGCGCCATCGCAAACACATCATTGACCGGCAGACTATTATCACGAAACAGCTGCGCCAGCGTCTGACCGGAAGCGATGGTCAGATTGCGCCACCCACCCTGAGAATCGGCTTTTGGCGTCTGCTGAGACGGTGAGGATGACGGCTGGCGGCTACTGTTGTTCTCATAAATATCCGCCTGCATCGGCACCTCTTTCTCCGTCTGGGGTGCGACCGGCTGCTCGACCGGATAGCGCAGCGTGCTGGCGGGCCAGAGAAACGCCACCAGCATCACCAGCAGTGCGGCCACAATGCCACGGCGGTGCGGCGCAGGCAGCGGGTCCATCCAGCGAATGTGGTCGGTAAAATGCCAGATACGCTGAAGCCATGTCGGCAGGCGGGATGACGTGTCTGAAGCCATTCGGGGTTCCTCCTCTCCGGCAGGCTGCTTTAGCCTGCGTGCGGCCAGCCAGGTCTGCAGCCGGGATACAAGATATTTTGCACGCATCCTGCGGCGTCGTGGGGCTATCTGGCCCATGTTTGCTCTCTTATTCGTGTGCTACAGAGGGGGTGATCCCCCCCGATAGTTATAGTATGGGCAATACCGGCGCGAAGTGCCTGCCAGCATTGATAAAATTGACGGCTCTATTGTTTCTCTTTCCCCGGCAAAAGTCATCTGCGATGCAGGGCATTTTACGCCAGCGGCCTGCGCTGCTATGCTGCCGGTTCGAATTTATCCGAGAGTGAAAGGAACGAAGATGACTACCCCTTCTTTCGACAGCGTCGAAGCACAAGCAAGTTACGGTATTGGTTTACAGGTTGGCCAGCAGTTGCTGGAATCTGGTCTGCAGGGTCTGCAACCAGAAGCACTGCTCGCGGGTCTGCGCGACGCGCTGGAAGGGAACTCGCCGGCCGTACCGGTTGATGTGGTTCATCGCGCACTGCGTGAAGTGCATGAACGCGCTGAAGGCGTGCGTCGTGAGCGCACTGAAGCCATGGCCGCAGAAGGTCAGGCGTTCCTGCAGGAACATGCGCAGCGTGAAGGCGTGAGCAGCACCGAATCAGGCCTGCAGTTCAGCGTGATTACGCAGGGCGAGGGTCCAATCCCATCACGTCAGGATCGCGTACGCGTTCACTACACCGGTAAACTGATCGACGGCAGCGTATTCGACAGCTCTGTTGCCCGTGGCGAACCGGCGGAATTCCCGGTAAGCGGCGTAATTCCAGGCTGGATTGAAGCGCTGACCCTGATGCCGGTTGGCTCAAAATGGGAACTGGTGATCCCACAGAACCTCGCGTATGGCGAGCGCGGTGCGGGTGCCTCTATCCCACCATTCAGCACCCTGATCTTCGAAGTCGAACTGCTGGAAATTCTGTAATATCCGGATGCTGCAACCACCCCGGTTGCAGCGTTTTCTTCCGCCTTATTTCTGCTGTAAATTCACCTGCCACAGAGCAAAGCCGATCGCATCTGTCCCTTTGGGCTGAAGCGGATATTGCGCATGCTGCTTAATAAATCCGGTCGCTTTATCACCCGGTGCCGTTTCAAACTGAATGTCGAGCGGGGTGGATGAGGTAATCGGTGCCAGCCGCCAGTTATTGTCCGCCTTCGGCTGAACTTCACCGTGCGCTTTGGTTTCCGCGCTGATGTAGGCTGCAACCACGGAACGGTTCTCATCCGGCGAGGCAAAGGCAATGTATTTATCTCCGGTGCCGGCAAACTTGCCGCCGTAAGCGCGATAGTTATTGGTCGCCACCAGGAAGGTCGCCTGTGGATCGACGGGTTTACCCTGCCAGCTAAGCTGACGGATACGTGAGGCCTCAGGATGGATCAACTGACACTCTGCGTCGTAGCGTGCGGGCTGGGTCACATCAATCTGATAATTAACCCCGTCAATCACATCAAAGTTATAGGTGCGGAAATCCCAGTTGATCAGCGACTGCGTTTTCGTGCTGTGGGGATCGATCTGATTAAACTGGCCCGCTGAGCACTCCAGCCACTCTTTTACCTGCGCACCGGTGACTTTCATGACCACCAGGGTATTGGGATAAAGATAGAGATCGGCCGCGTTACGGAAGGTCAGCGCGCCTTTCTCAACTTCGACATAGCTGGCCGGATCGTTTTTACGTCCGCCCGCTTTAAACGGCGCAGCAGCAGAGAGCACCGGCAGGCGGCCCAGATCCGGATCGCCCTGAATGAAATGCTCCACGTAGGCGCGCTGGGCATTATTGACGATCTGTACCGTCGGATCGTCCTGTACCAGCGACAGGTAGCTGTACATCACATCGGCGGACTTGCCGATGGGCTTCGCCACAAACTCTCGCGTGGCGCGGTGATCGTCAGCCAGTACCTTCACCAGCGCCGGATCCTCTGCCGCCAGCGATTTCTTCGCTGCGGTATCGTAAATTGGCCGCGCCTGTGCTTTGCCGCTGCTCACCTGCCAGCGTCCGCCCTCATTGTTCAGCACCAGGTCAACCACGCCAAGGTGATCGCCCCACATGCCTGGCATCACCGCCGGAATACCGTTCAGGGTGCCGTTGGCGATATCTGCACCCTTGATGTCAGCAAACTCCTTGCCGGGGAAGACCGCATGCGCATGACCAAACAGGATGGCGTTAATGCCTTCCACCTGGCTGAGATAGTAAACCGAGTTCTCCGCCATCGTGTGATACGGCTCGCTGCTCAGGCCGGAGTGGGGAATAGCGATAATCAGATCGGCGCCCTGCGCGCGCATCTCAGGCACGTAGCGGCGAGCCGTTTCGGTGATGTCATCGACGCGTACCTTGCCCTGCAGGTTGGCTTTATCCCACACCATGATCTGCGGCGGCACAAAGCCGATATAACCTATCTTCAGGGTCTGCGTTTTGCCCTCGCGATCAACCACCGTGGTGGATTTGATGAGGTATGGGGTAAACAGCGGTTTGCCGCTCTTCACATCAATCACGTTGGCGTTCACATAGGGAAAGCGTGCGCCCGCCAGCGCTTTTTTCAGGTAGGGCAGGCCATAATTGAATTCATGATTGCCGAGGTTACCGACGCTGTAATCCAGCGTGTTGAGCGCCTTGTAGACCGGATGGATCTCGCCCTCACGTAATCCTTTGGCCGCCATGTAGTCACCCAGCGGGCTGCCCTGAATGATGTCGCCGTTATCGACCAGCAGGCTGTTTTTCACCTCCTGGCGTGCGGCATGGATCAGCGTGGCGGTTCGCACCAGACCAAACTTCTCGGTTGGCGTGTCTTTGTAATAGTCGAAATCCATCATATTGCTGTGCAGATCGGTGGTTTCCAGTATCCGCAAATCCACCGTCGCCGCCTGGGTGGCGACGGAAACGCTCAGTGCCAGTAACATCATTCCGGGCTTAAACATGCTTGCTCCTGCTGCAAAATAAATAAGGATCTCAAAATAATGTAAAAGCATGACAGATAGTCATTTTAAATCGTGATGGGTATAACGTTTTGACGCATCGGTCAGCGACGGATTCTTAAACGATGGAGGCGTAGCGGCACAGGCGTGGCGATAAATGGGTAACTATGATATTGATATATCTATAAATTGAATCGCCGGAGTGCCTGTGAATGGGCACTTCAGGCGGAACTGCTAAAATGTCACTATCTGACGATGAGCTGATCCGGCAGCAGACAGACACAATGAGGTGAAAAATGTTAGAGCAAATCTGCCAACTGGCACGCGAAGCAGGCGACGCGATTATGCAGGTCTATAACGGTGCCGCGCCGCTTGACGTTTCTCACAAATCGGATGATTCGCCGGTGACCGCCGCGGATATCGCTGCACACGAGGTGATCCTCGCTGGCCTCAAAAAGTTAACGCCTGATCTCCCCGTGCTGTCAGAAGAAGATCCGCCAGCCTGGGAGGTGCGTCAGCACTGGCAGCGCTACTGGCTGGTCGATCCGCTGGATGGTACCAAAGAGTTCATCAAGCGTAACGGCGAATTTACCGTTAATATTGCGCTAATCGAAGCAGGCAAGCCGGTAATGGGCGTAGTCTATGCGCCGGTGCTGGGCGTGATGTATTCCGCTGCAGACGGCAAAGCGTGGAAAGAGGAGGGCGGTCAGCGTGAACAGATTCATGTCCGTGATGCGCGTCCTCCGCTGGTGGTGGTGAGCCGTTCACATGGCGACGACGATGAGATGAAAGAGTACCTGAAGCAGTTAGGTGAACATCAGACCGTCGCGACCGGATCCTCACTGAAATTCTGCCTGGTGGCAGAAGGAAAAGCGCAGCTCTATCCCCGTTTCGGACCCACCAACATCTGGGATACCGGCGCGGGCCATGCCGTGGCGATGGCGGCGGGCGCGCATGTGCACGACTGGCAGGGTAAAACTCTGGACTACGCGCCGCGCGAATCCTTCCTTAATCCTGGCTTCCGCGTTTCACTGTTTTAACGCTGTCTGAGCGCTCAGCCTGCTGAAGGCTGAAACCCCGGCGGGCGATGCTCTTCCCACCGGGGCTTCAGCGATTAATCCTTCAGCAGGGAGGTGACCAGTGTAATCACTTTTGTCACTTCATCCTGCGTCAGCGATCCATCCTTCACAAATTTCACCTTACCCTGCTTATCCAGCACCACAATGGCGGAACCGCCCGGCTGTAACTGCCAGGCATGCTGCACATTGCCCTTGCTGTCGACAACAAACTGCGACCACGGATATTGCTGCTTGTTAGTCTCGACGCTGCTGCGCACAAACATGCCCGTACCGGGAATGGCATCATCTGTATTCACGATGGTGGTGGTCTGATAGCGATCATGCGGCAGCTTCGCGGCCTTAATCGCCTCGATCAATGCGGCATTCATCTCTTTAGCGGATGAGCGACCCGCGATGTGCTGAACCACGCGAACTTTTCCGCCGAGCTGCGCGCTATTCCAGTTTTTGTAGCTAAACTTATCCTGCTGCAATAACAGCTCGCCTTTGTCGTTCACGCCAACGGCCGGTACCCGCATATCCTGCCTGAGGTCATGAGCCATCACGCTTGCCGGTATCAGTAAAGACAACGCTACAGCTGCCAGAATTATTCGCATTGCTATTTCCTTGAGTGATCAGACCAGTTAGTCATTTTACTGCAATAGTAAGCAGGGATGATGCGCCTGTCCTGGAAAGGTGTCAGGTTTGTTATGGCCGCCACAATTCCTTAACCAACGAAGGTTTATACTGTGTTGTGTGAGCCTGATAACAGAGTGTTCTGTAATGATGTGTCAATTCAGTAAAAAAAATCACTTTTAGGAACATTAGTAGGTTTGAGTGTTCTATAGTTATCGCGAATTCGCGCTTCATGGGCTGGAACCAAATTTGGAAACGGCGAAGCGTGCTTAAAAATGTACAGGAGTTAGTCAGTATGAAGATCTTCCAGCGCTATAATCCGCTACAAATAGCGAAATATGTAAAAACGCTGTTCAAAGGAAGGTTGTATATCAAGGACGTCGGCGCGTTCGAGTTCGACAAAGGGAAAGTATTAATCCCGCGCGTCAAAGACAAACAGCACCTGAGCGTGATGTCAGAAATTAACCGCCAGGTCGTTCGTCTCAAACTTGAGTTCAACTAATCATAAGGGCGCCGATGGCGCCCTTAGTGTCTGGCCAGTCAGGCCATTTTATTTGTCACTCTGAACCTGAGCAGTGCCAACAATTCTCACAGACTACGTCTAATTCCGGTTGTTCCGCGCTGTCCATGTCCAGACTGCTGGTCATTCTACTCTTCTTCGCTTTTCGTCATGCTCAGCACCGGCGGTCGTTCATCGATGCGGGTGACCAGCAGCTGATCGATGCGATAGCTATCAATATCCACCACCTCGAACTTGTAGCCAGCAAACTTCACAAAATCGGTACGCTTCGGAATCTTACGCAACATATACATCATAAAGCCGCCGATGGTTTCGTAGTTGCCTGACTGCGGGAAATCATCAATGTCCAGCACGCGCATCACGTCATCAATCGGCGTACCGCCTTCAACCAGCCATGAATTCTCATCGCGCGCCACAATCTGCTCTTCCATACCCTGGCCAACCAGATCGCCCATCAGCGTGGTCATTACATCATTCAGGGTAATAATGCCCACAACCAGCGCATATTCGTTCATGATCACCGCGAAATCTTCTCCGGCGGTTTTAAAACTTTCCAGTGCTTCAGAGAGGGTCAGCGTGTCCGGCACGATCAGCGCCGAGCGAATCTGCAGGCCGCTGTTCAGCGCCATGCTCTGATTACCCAGCACGCGCAGCAGCAGCTCTTTGGAGTCGACATAGCCAACGATATGGTCGATATCGCCGCTGCAGACCAGAAACTTCGAGTGAGGATGCTGGGCGATTTTGGTTTTGAGGCTGGTCTCATCTTCGTGCAGATCAAACCAGACAATATTCTCACGTGAGGTCATGGAGGAGGGAACAGTACGTGACTCCAGCTCAAACACGTTTTCAATCAGCTCGTGCTCCTGCTTACGCAGCACGCCAGCCAGCGCACCCGCTTCAACCACCGCGTAGATATCGTCGGAGGTGATGTCATCTTTACGCACCATCGGCAGCTTGAAAATACGGAAGAAGACGTTAGCCAGGCCATTAAACAGAAACACCAACGGACGCATTATCAGCAGGCAGAAACGCATCGGGTTGATGATGCGCAGCGCGATGGTTTCCGGTGCGACCATGCCGACCCGCTTTGGGGTTAAGTCAGCAAACAGGATAAACAGGCTGGTGACGATGGTGAAGGAGCAGATAAAGCTGAGCTGCTCCGCCAGTTCCGGCGAGACAAACCGGTTAAACAGGCCGCTGAAAACCGGCGAAAACGCCGCATCGCCAACAATACCCCCCAGGATGGCGACGGCGTTGAGGCCAATCTGCACCACGGTGAAGAACATGCCCGGCGTTTCCTGCATTTTCAGCACGCGCTGCGCATTTACGTTGCCTTCATCGGCCAGCAGTTTCAGTTTGATCTTACGGGCGGCCGCCAGCGAGATCTCCGACAGAGAGAAAAAGGCACTGATTACGATCAGTAACAGAATGACAAGTAAGCTATCTAACATATGAGATCCAAAGGGTTATCCACTTGTCATTTTTGGCCTGGGCAGCGTGGGTAAGCGCAAACAGAGTTGGTTTATCCGTGAAACAAAGCTATCCGTGCCAAAAATGTCTGCGCCAGTTCGACAACAAACGACATGTCGGGGCAGAAATGAAAACAGGCGGCATGCCTGTGGTGGCCGATTATAGCAGGAGCGCTCATTGCGCCGCCAGAGGGCAAACCGCTGCTTAAGGGCGCATTAGCAGCCAGAGCGGCCGGTTACAGACTCGGATTTATCTGAGTGAGTCATATCGGACTGATCATTCCGACCCGCAGGAGTTGTATCGCTCACCCCATTTACCGACAATAGCCCCGTTATTTGACTTAGATGTCAGTGTTGCTCCGCCGTTTGCCATAAAGTGCGGCTATGATGAGGATGTTGCCGTTGCGGTAGTGCGGGCAAAGAAGATTAATAAGCGCCCCGCGGAAAAGGGGCCGGCATGATTAACAGGAGTACAGGTGCCACGATTTTATGTTTATTGCATGGCTGGCCTGCTGCTTGCCGCGCCCGCCCTTGAGGCGGCGACAGTGCGATTACAGGTAGACGGCTTATCCGGGGATCTGCAAAAGAATGTCAGAGCGCGTCTGTCCACCATCGGCAGCGATGAGGTCTCTAATGATGGCCGCTTTCGCGCGCGCGTTTCTGTTGCGATAAAAGAGGGGCTGCGCGCGCTCGGTTATTACGAGCCCACCATCGATTTCGAATCCCGCCCCGCGCCTGCGCAGGGTGGACGACCGGTATTAGTGGCACACGTAACGCCTGGTGAACCGGTAAAAATCGGCGGCAGCACGATTGTGGTCGAAGGCGATGCGCGCAATGACGCGGATTACAAAGCCTGGGTGAAGCAGGGACGCCCTGAAGTGGGCAGCCAGCTTAACCACGGGCAATATGACAAATTCAAAAGCGGCTTCTCTAATCTCGCACTGCGTAACGGCTATTTCGACGGCACGTTTAAAAAAAGCCAGCTTGGTGTCTCGGTTGAGCGGCGTGAAGCGTTCTGGGATATCGACTACGACAGTGGCGAACGCTATCGCTTCGGCGACGTTACTTTCCAGGGATCGCAAATTCGCGAAGAGTACCTGCAAAACCTGGTGCCGTTTAAAGAGGGGGACTACTACAGCTCCCGCGATTTAGCCGAGCTGAATCGCCGCCTCTCCGCCACCGGCTGGTTTAATTCGGTGGTGGTCGCGCCGGAATTCAGCAAGGGACGACAGACCAAAGTGCTGCCGCTGAGCGCAGTAATGTCACCCCGCACCGAAAACACCATTGAAACCGGCGTCGGCTATTCCACAGACGTCGGTCCGCGCCTGAAAGGGACCTGGAAAAAACCGTGGATCAACGACAGCGGTCACAGCCTGGCGGCCAGCGCCTACGTTTCCGCGCCGGAACAGCAGGTCGATCTCAGCTACAAAGTGCCGCTGCTGAAAAGCCCGCTTGAGCAGTACTACACCTTCTCCGGCGGTCTGAAGCGCACCGACCTCAACGACACCAAAGCGGATACCACGACGCTTGCGATGTCGCGCAACTGGGACAGCAGCAGCGGCTGGCAGAAGGCGGTCAACCTGCGCTGGAGCCTGGATCACTTTACTCAGGGCAGCGTGACCAACACCACTATGCTGCTCTATCCCGGCGTCAGCGTAAACCGTACCCGTTCCCGTGGCGGCCTGATGCCGACATGGGGCGATTCACAGCGCTATTCGGCAGACGTCTCTGATACCACATGGGGTTCAGACGTCGACTTCCTGATCCTGCAGGCGCAAAACGTCTGGATCCGTACCCTTGGCGACAGTCATCGCTTTGTGGCGCGCGGCAATCTGGGCTGGATCGAAACCAACGACTTCGAAAAAGTGCCGCCGGATCTGCGCTTCTTTGCCGGTGGTGACCGCAGTATTCGTGGCTACAAATATAAAAACATTTCACCGCGCGATGATGACGGCAAACTCACCGGTGCGTCAAAACTCGCCACCGGATCGCTGGAATATCAGTACAACGTCACCGGGAAATGGTGGGGCGCGGTGTTTGTCGACTCGGGCGAAGCGGTTAACGACATCAAGCAAAGTAACGTCAAAACCGGTGCGGGCGTCGGCGTGCGCTGGTCTTCACCGGTTGGCCCAATCAAATTTGATATCGCCAGACCCATCGGGGATGACGAAGAGCATGGATTACAATTTTACGTAGGGCTGGGGCCAGAACTATGAAGCTGTGGAAAAAGGTCCTGATCGGCATTCTGATCTTTCTGGTCGTGCTGTTGGGTGGGGTGGCATTTTTAATCGGTACCACGCCTGGGCTGCATTTAGTGCTGAAAGGTGCGTCGCGCTGGGTGCCGGGCCTGTCAATCAAGCAGGTCGATGGGGGCTGGCGTAACCTGACCCTTAACGGTCTGCGTTACGAAATGCCTGGGGTCAGCGTCGATGCCGGGCAAATTCATCTGGCGGTGGATCTCAACTGCCTGCTGCACTCCTCCGTGTGCGTTAACGATGTCTCCCTGCGCGATATCAGCGTGGTGGTCGACAGCAAGAAAATGACGCCTGCGGCACCAGCGCCGGAAGAGGAGAGTGGCAACACTAACCTCAGCACGCCATACCCCATCACGCTGCGTCACTTTGGCCTGCACAATATCAATGTCAAAGTTGATGACACCGCAATATCGCTGCTCGACTTCACCACCGGCCTGCAGTGGCAGGATCGTGCGCTGACGCTGAACCCGACCCATATCCAAAGCCTGCTGATTGCGCTGCCGAAAGCGGCGAAAGTGGTCAATGACGAGGTGGTGGAGCCGAAAGTCCAGCAGCCACATCCCGCTGAAAAACCGCTGGGTGAAACGCTGCAGGCGATGTTTGCGCAACCCCTGCTGCCTGAGATGCCTGATTTCCGTCTGCCGCTGGATATTGAGGTGCAGCAGATTCTGGGTGAACAGCTGCGCATTACCGGCGACACCGATATTTCCGTCAGCCGGTTGCTGCTGAAAGCCAGAACCGCCGATCGTCAGATGCAGCTCAGCACGCTGGAGGTGGACTCGAACCTCGGCAACCTGAAGGGTAGCGGTCAGGCGACGCTGGCGGATAACTGGCCTGTCGATTTCTCCCTTAACGGCACAGTGAATACCGATCCGATTAAAGGCGAAAAGCTCGCGCTGAAACTTAATGGCGCGATGCGCGACGAGCTGAAGATGGGGCTGAACCTCTCCGGTCCGGTGAATGCGCAGCTGGACGCCACGACCCAGCTGGCGGTGGCGGGACTGCCGCTGTCACTGAAGCTGACCAGTCCGCAGTTACGCTGGCCGCTGACCGGTCCGGTAGCGTATCAGGCGGATAACCTGGACTATCAGTTCAAAGGCAAAGCCACCGACTATGTGATGTCGCTACAGACCGCCGTGAAGGGTGAATCTGTACCACCGGCGACGATCTCGCTGACGGGTAAAGGCAACGTTGAGCAGTTCAGCCTCGACCGCCTGCGCGTGGCTGCGCTGCAGGGCAATATCGATCTCACCGCGCTGGTGGACTGGAGCAAGGCGATAAGCTGGCGCAGTGAGCTGACGCTGGCGGGAATTAATACCGCTAAACAGTATCCCGACTGGCCAGCACGGCTGGATGGCAAAATCACCACCCGCGGCAGTCTGTATGGTGGCAGCTGGCAACTGAGCGTGCCGCAGCTACAGCTTAAAGGCAATGTGAAACAGAACGCCGTGACCGCTGATGGCTCCCTGACCGGTAACAGCTACAACCAGTGGACGGTGCCGGGCATTAAGCTGGCGCTGGGACGCAACCATCTGGATGTTAAAGGCGCGCTGGGCGACAGTCTGGATCTCGATGCCAGTATCGACGCACCCCAGCTCGACAATGCGCTGCCGGGTCTGGGCGGCGTCATCAACGGCACAATAAAAGCGCGGGGTACCCTGAAGGCACCGCAGCTGCTGGCCGATCTTAATGCCCGTGGTCTGCGCTGGCAGCAGATGCAGATCAATCGCGTCACCCTGAATGGCGACGTCCGTTCCGGCGAGCAGGTGGCGGGTAAACTGCAACTGCGCGTCGAGCAGCTGAAGCAGGATGCGCTGAACATCAGCCTGCTGACGCTGAATGCGGACGGCAATGAGCATCAGCATCAGCTGAAGCTCAATGTGCAGGGCAAACCGGTCTCTGGCCAGCTGGCGCTGAACGGCAGCTTTGATCGCCAGACCGAGCGCTGGAAAGGGTCGCTGAACGACACCCACTTTGATACGCCAGTCGGTGAGTGGCGTCTGACCCGCGCCATGGCCATCGACTATCTGAACAGCCGCCAGACGGCAACCATCGGCCCACACTGCTGGCAGAACCCCAATGCGCAAATTTGTGTGCCGGAGCCGGTTGAAGCGGGCCCGGCAGGCAAGGCGCATGTGGTGCTGAATCGCTTTGACCTGGCGATGGTGAAGCCGTTTATGCCGGATGCGACTCAGCTTAGCGGCCTGTTCAGCGGCGACGTGCGCGTCAACTGGACTGCCGATGGCAGCCTTCCGACCGGTACCGTGGCGCTGAAGGGCAACGGCGTGAAAGTGGTGCAGGATGTGCAGGGCAACAATCTGCCGATCGGTTTTGACACGCTGAACCTCAATGCCGCGCTGCGAAACGGACGCGCCCAGCTCGACTGGCTGATCCGCATCGCCAATAACGGTCAGCTGGATGGCAATGTGCAGATCGACGATCCGCAAAACCGCCGCACGCTGGGCGGTAACGTCAACATCCGCAATGTCTCGCTGGCGATGCTCAATCCGGCGCTGATGCAGGGCGAGAAGATCAAAGGCAGCCTGAACAGCAGCCTGCGCCTGGGCGGCAGCGTGCAGCAGCCGCAGGTATTTGGTCAGCTTGGCCTGACGGGGGTGGATGTGGATGGCAACTTTATGCCGGTTGACCTGACCAGTGCCAACCTGAATCTGGTGTTTAACGGCATGAGCTCCACCCTGAACGGGCTGGTGCAGACCGGGCAGGGCAATATCAACCTCAGCGGTAACGCAGACTGGAGCCAGCTCGACAACTGGCGTGCGCGCATTGCGGCGCAGGGCAGCCGGGTTCGCGTGACCGTGCCGCCGATGGTGCGCATGGATGTCTCGCCGGATCTGGTGTTTGAAGCGACGCCAGCGGCCTTTAACCTTGATGGCCGGGTCGATATTCCATGGGCGCGCATCACGGTGCAGGAAGTGCCGGAAAGCGCCACCGGCGTCTCGTCGGATGAGGTGTTGCTGGATAAACAGCTGAAGCCGATTGCACCGCAAACCGCCGCGATTCCGATTAACAGCAATCTGGTGATCCACGTCGGCAACGATGTGCGACTCTCTGCGTTTGGCCTGAAAGCGAAGCTGAATGGCGATCTGAAAATGGTGCAGGATAAGTCAGGACTCGGCCTGAACGGTCAGATCAACATTCCGTCCGGTCGCTTCCACGCTTATGGTCAGGATCTGATCGTGCGTAAAGGCGAGCTGCAGTTTGCCGGTCCGCCGGATCAGCCTTACGTCAACCTGGAAGCCATCCGTAACCCGGATGCTACCGAGGATGGCGTCACCGCGGGTCTGCGCGTCACTGGCCTGGCGGATGAGCCAAAAGCGGAAGTCTTCTCCGATCCGGCGATGTCGCAACAGGAAGCGCTTTCCTATCTGCTGCGCGGTCAGGGATTGGGCAGCGACGGCGACAGTAACGCCCTCACTTCAGCACTTGTTGGCTTAGGGGTTGCACAAAGTGGGCAGGTTGTGGGTAAAATCGGGGAGACATTCGGTGTCAGCAATCTCGCTGTTGATACTGCCGGTGTTGGCGACAGCCAGCAGGTGCAGGTCAGCGGCTATGTGCTACCGGGTCTGCAGGTAAAATACGGTGTTGGCATATTTGATTCACTGGCGACGTTAACCTTGCGTTACCGCCTGATGCCTAAACTCTATCTGGAAGCCGTGTCCGGTGTGGATCAGGCTCTCGATTTGCTCTATCAGTTTGAGTTTTAGCAATGCGAATAATTGTCTACGGCAGTTTACGGCGCAAACAGGGAAACAGTCACTGGATGACGAATGCGCAGTGGCTGGGTGATCACCAGATTGAAGGCTTTGAGCTTTACAGTCTGGGCCATTATCCCGGCGTGATTGAGGGCAATGGAGCGGTACATTGTGAGGTGTACCGCATTGATGCCTCAACCCTTGCGGAGCTGGATGCGCTTCGCACCAAAGGGGGAGAGTACAAACGTTATCTGACTCAGACGCCGTTTGGCAGTGCATGGCTTTATGTCTATCAACGCTCAGTGGCAGGACGCCAGCGCATCATGAGTGGTGACTGGCTGAAGCGCGATGAGGAGCCAGAGGCCTGAACAAAAACACCGTCCATCCGGACGGTGTTTTTTTTTCGACTCACAAACCGGCAGCAGAATTACTTCTTCTGTGCGCGCTCGTAAGAGGAGATGATTTCAGCTTTAGCGGCTTCGGCATTATCCCAGCCATCCACTTTCACCCATTTGCCTTTTTCCAGATCTTTGTAGTGCTCAAAGAAGTGGGTGATCTGTGCACGCAGCAGTTCTGGCAGGTCGTTCACATCTTTGATGTGATCGTACTCTTTAGAGAGTTTGGTGTGCGGAACGGCAACCAGTTTGGCATCTTCGCCAGACTCGTCGGTCATTTTCAGCACGCCAACCGGACGGCAGCGGATCACTGAGCCTGGAACCAGTGGATACGGGGTCGGAACCAGTACGTCAACCGGATCACCATCCAGAGAAAGGGTATGGTTGATGTAGCCGTAGTTGCACGGATAGAACATGGCGGTAGACATGAAACGGTCTACAAACAGGGCACCAGACTCTTTATCAACTTCATATTTGATCGGATCAGCATTCGCTGGGATCTCAATGACAACGTAGATATCTTCTGGCAGGTCTTTACCTGCTGGCACCTGGTTCAAACTCATCTGGCATTCCTTCAGTAGTCGTATGTTGAGTGTCGGCTATTATAGCCAACTGACTCTGAAAGTATGCCCCCTTTTTGGCGTTTCGGAATGCGCCCAAACGCTACTTAGCCGCCACAAACAGCGAAACAATGCCTGCGGCAATCAGTGGTCCTACCGGCACCCCTCGGAAGAACGCCACGCCAATCACTGTACCAATCAGCAGACCACCAATCACCGAAGGCTGGACGCTCATAAAGTTCACGCCACGGCCGCCCAGCCAGGCGACAAAGATCCCCACCAGAATCGCCACAATCGACTTCCAGTTAGCAAACGACTTGATCAGCGCAGAGGCGGGCAGTGAGCCGCTTGCCAGCGGGGCCATCACCGCCACGGTAAGAATAATGATGCCTAAGGTAATGCCCTGTTTTTCTACGTAGGGGAAGAACTGAGCCAGCGGGGTAATTTTAATCGCCAGCAGCACCAGAATTGAAATTGTGACCGCGTTGTTGTGAACGAAATAACTCAGCACGGCAAGGCAAATCAGAATGATGGTCGAGGCGTAAGCAGCCATGGTTTCTCCCTGAAGGTTAATGAGCGCGCTGACTTCAGCCAGCGCTAAAGCCGGTTATCGATCAGCAGTCATCGGGGTTAGCACAGCTGCCTTTACCAAGTGACTGCAACATCAGTGCCTGATTGCGCACCAGGCTCAGGCTCTGAGCGCTCAGCGCCACGCTGCCCAGCGTGCCTTGTGAACTGAGCTGGCTGCGGCTCGCCTCAAGCCAGCTGTCGCGGTAGCTCATCCAGGCGCGTTGCGCGGCACGCAGTTTGTTTTTAGGTTCGCCGGAGAGGGTTTTCATCAGTTTGTTGTACTGCTTATTCATCTCCTGATCCCAGGCCCGATTGGCCGCAGCGTAGCACTGGTTCATGGCAAGGGTAGTCGAGGCGTCATTGAGGCAGCGATCGGGCGAGGCGTCTGTCGGCAGATCCTCTGCCAGCACCGCTGTGCTGAGGCACAGCAGCATCAGAAGTAATCCTGGTTTCATTCTTTTCTCCGGATAACGGATAAGCGGCGATTAGCTTGATGGATGTTCCCGTGATGATCAAGTTGTTAACACTAATCAGGGTTAAAGTTTCGCGCCGTTACTGCCGATACTTCATCCGTTTTAGGGCCGCTGGAAAATTTGCCTTTTCACATACACGGAAACTATCTGGATGAAACAGTTATCACTTCGCACGGGGTTGCTGGCATTGCTGGCATTTATGACACTGCTGCTGTTGGCGGTGAGTTTTATGGGTATCGTGGCAATTAACAAAGGGAATCGCTCGCTGGATGTGATCAACCGCATTCAGGGGATCGAGCTGAACAGTCTTTACCAGAGCAATGCCGATCTGATGCGGGCCCGCGCTAACGCCGCGCTGGCGGTGCGTAAAATTGAAATTGGTTTACTGGAAGAGGGGGCGGCAGTAACAAAACTGTCGCAGGCGGATGTGGTCTCATCACAGCAAAGCCTGAAGCGCTTTGTAGACGCCGGAACGGTGACGGCGCACGGCAAAAAGCTGGCCGATGCGGTTTCGGCCAGTTACAAAGCCTATCTCGATCAGGGCATCAAACCAATGATGAACGCCCTGGATAAGCAATATACCGACGAGTATTACCAATTGCTGGAAGGCAACCTGGCGACGCTGGCGGCCAGCTATAACAAGGCCGTCACGGACTTCAGTCAGCTGGCCGATCAGATCACGCAGGCCCAGCTGGCGCAGGCGGCCTACAACGAAACCAAAATGAAAATCCTGATCGCCGTGGCGGTGGTATTAACACTGCTGCTGCTGGTGCTCGCCTGGCAACTGCTGCGTAGGATGCTGCTGCAGCCGCTGAACCTGGCCATTCTCCATCTTGAGCAGGTCGCGGCGGGCGACCTCTCGCAGGCGCTGCCACCGTCGGGCAACAATGAGCTGGGGCGGCTTAATCATGCGCTCGCCGGGATGCAGCAGTCGTTGCGTACCTCGGTGAGTCAGGTGCGCGAAGCGAGTATGCAGATCGACATCGGCAGCCGTGAACTGGCCGCGGGCAACGTCAATCTGTCGCAGCGTACCGAAGAGTCCGCCGCCTCGCTGGAGCAGACTGCCGCCAGCATGGAGCAGCTCACGGCAACCGTGCGGCTTAACGCCAGCAATGCCCAGCAGGCGCACCAGCTGGCTAACGCGGTCTCTGATACTGCCGATCGCGGCGCGGAGGTGGTCTGCTATGTGATGGAAAAAATGCATGAGATTACCGACAGTGCCAATCGTATCGGCGACATTCTTGGCGTGATTGATGGTATCGCCTTCCAGACCAATATCCTGGCACTCAACGCCGCCGTTGAAGCGGCGCGCGCAGGCGAGCAGGGCCGTGGCTTTGCGGTGGTGGCAAACGAAGTGCGCACGCTGGCACAGCGCAGCGCTAACGCGGCCAAAGAGATCCGTACGCTGATTAGTGATTCACAGTCGAGGGTGAAAGAGGGCAGCGAGATGGCGACGCGGGCCGGGGAAACCATGGATGAGATTTCTGGTGAGGTCATGCGCGTAACGGCACTGATGAAAGAGATCTCGATGGCCTCTGACGAACAGAGCCGTGGCATTGAGCAGGTTAATCTGGCGGTCACACAGATGGATGCGGCGGCGCAGCAGAACGCGGCGCTGGTGGAGCAGGCAACCGCCGCGACCCAGTCGCTGGAAGCGCAGTCCGATCAGCTTCAGGCAACCATGGCGCAGTTCAGGTTGCAGACGGCGTAAAAACAGCAAGGGCGCGAAAATCGCGCCCTTGCTTTTTATATGACTTTTTATACCCCTGCCGGATTAACCCTGACGGCAATCCGGGAACTCGGCCAGGAAACGCTCAACGTCGTTCACCATCGCCTCGTTACCGCAGTAGAACGGGCAGCGCTGGTGCAGCGTGACCGGTGGAATATCCAGAATACGCTTCTGACCGTCGCTGGCTTTACCGCCCGCCTGCTCTGCCAGGAACGCCATCGGGTTGCACTCATACAGCAGACGCAGCTTACCCTGAGGATGGCTGGCGGTGCTTGGGTAGAGGTAGATGCCGCCTTTCAGCAGGTTACGATGGAAATCCGCGACCAGCGATCCGATGTAACGTGAGGTATAAGGACGGTGCGTTGGCAGATCCTCTTCCTGACAGAACTTCAGATATTTCTTCACACCCTGCGGGAAACGAATGTAGTTACCTTCGTTAATGGAATAGGTGTAACCCGTTGGTGGATAGGTCATACGTTCGTGACTGAGGCAGAACACACCCAGAGACGGATCGTAAGTAAACGCATGCACGCCTGCACCGGTGGTATAAACCATCATGGTGGAGGAGCCGTAAACCACGTAACCGGCAGCGACCTGCTTGTTGCCTGGCTGCATGAAGTCGGCTTCAACAACCGGCGTACCCGGTTCGCTGACGCGGCGGTAGATAGAGAAAATGGTGCCGACGGAAACGTTAACGTCAATGTTAGAAGAACCATCCAGTGGATCCATTAACACCACGTACTTACCGTTTTCTTCACCTTCAAAGATCACAAACTCGTCTTCTTCCTCAGAAGCGATACCGGCGACGATGCCGCGTGCTTTCAGTGCTGCCTTCAGTTTCTCGTTGGCAAACAGATCAAGTTTCATCTGCTGCTCACCCTGAATATTCTCGACGCCGCTGGCACCCAGAATATCCACTAAACCGGCTTTGTTGATATCGCGGTGGATGATTTTGGCACCCAGCTTAATAGCGGAAATCAGCGCTGTCAGTTCACCTGTAGCGTGCGGAAAGTCATGCTGCTTCTCGACGATAAATTCGCCCAACGTTTTCATAACACATTCCCTGAATCTTCGATGGAGTGGCAGCACGCGTAACAGTCTGCCAACGGATGCGTACGCAGTTTAGCCGATTGAACTTCAAAAACCATAGTCCTAATCCGTTTCTTCCATCTGCGAGCGGCGTTACACTGTGCGCCGAACTTTTGAGTAATGGATCACGTAATGCGCATTCACATCCTCGGGATTTGTGGCACTTTTATGGGCGGTCTGGCGATGCTGGCCCGTTCACTTGGTCATCAGGTGACCGGGTCAGACGCCAACGTTTACCCACCTATGAGTACTCTGCTTGAACAGCAAGGTATTGAATTAACAGAAGGTTATGACGCCAGTCAGCTTGACCCGGTGCCTGACCTGGTGATAATCGGCAACGCGATGACGCGGGGTAATCCTTGCGTGGAAGCAGTGCTGGAACGCAACATTCCTTACCTCTCTGGCCCGCAGTGGCTGCACGATTTCGTGCTGCGCGATCGCTGGGTGCTGGCGGTCGCGGGAACCCACGGCAAAACCACCACAGCCGGCATGGCAGCGTGGATTCTCGAGGCCTGCGGCCTTGAGCCAGGCTTTATTATTGGTGGTGTGCCCGGAAACTTCGATGTCTCGGCAAAATTAGGAAAAAGTCCATTCTTCGTGATTGAGGCGGATGAGTACGACTGCGCGTTTTTCGATAAGCGTTCCAAGTTTGTCCATTACTGCCCACGTACGCTGATCCTCAATAATCTTGAGTTTGATCACGCCGATATCTTTGACGATCTGCGGGCGATCCAGAAGCAGTTCCACCATCTGGTGCGGATCGTGCCGGGCCAGGGCAAGATCCTGCTGCCGGAACATGATCCTAACCTCAAACAGGTGATGGCGATGGGCTGCTGGAGCGAACAGGAGAACGTCGGCGAGCACGGGCGCTGGCAGGCGAAGAAGCTCACTAACGATGCGTCTCACTGGGAAATCTGGCTCGACGGCGAAAAAGTCGGGGAAGTGAACTGGGCGCTGGTAGGTGAACACAATATGCACAACGGGCTGATGGCGATCGCTGCCGCGCGCCATGTGGGTGTGAAGCCGGAAGATGCAGGCCAGGCGCTGAACAGCTTTATCAATGCGCGTCGACGGCTGGAGCTGCGCGGCGAAGTGAACAGCATCAAAGTCTATGATGACTTCGCCCACCATCCGACCGCGATTCTGGCGACGCTGGCTGCCCTGCGCAGCAAAGTTGGCGGCAGAGCGCGTATCCTGGCTGTGCTGGAGCCACGCTCTAATACCATGAAGATGGGCGTCAGCAAGAACGATCTGGCACCGTCGCTGGCGCGTGCTGATGAGGTCTTTCTGTTCCAGCCGCACCATATTCCGTGGCAGGTATCAGATGTCGCAGAAGCGTGCATTCCGCCTGCGCACTGGAGCGCGGATATCGATACCCTGGTGGAAATGGTGGCCAAAGCCGCTCAGCCAGGCGACACGATTCTGGTCATGAGCAACGGCGGGTTTGGTGGCATCCACCAGAAGCTGCTGGACAGGCTGGCATAATGTCACAAGCGCCCGTTTCGGGCGCTTTTTTAAAAGCATTATCTCCGGAAATATTATTCCCTCAATAAATCCCGCATATTTTTGAATTCGATCTGCTCACTCTTCCTGCCGTTGCCATATTTTTCTTATTAGTGTCTGAAACAGAAAGGCCGCTCTCGCCGGTTATTTCTAGCATCATCCCTGTAGTGACTGAGAAATAATAATTAACGCGTTAAAGTTAAAGGAATAAATAACAGATTCTCTTTATGCGCGATCTTATATTGATGAGGATTTTAAATATAAGTTAACTATGGGTTAAACGAATGAGTTCGGATAATTCATTGCTCTGATTACCACTAATAAGGATGTTCATATGGGAAACAATAATTCATTGTCGTTTTTGCTGGGCGCCGCGTTGTTATGCAGTTCTGCTGCGGCGCTGGCCACGGCCACCGTTGATTACCGGCATGAGTACCGCCTTCGCGACCGCACGCACTACGACAAGCTGGGTCTGAGCACCACGCTGCCGGACAATATGTTTCTCGGCGTCGAAACCAAATTCAAAACCGGCGGCGCCGATCCAAAAGACAAATATTATAACGACACCGTGTTAAACGTAGTGGAGGTGACCTTTCTGAAGTCGTATTACTGGGGAAACTGGACAGTGTCGCCTTTTATTCAGCCAGAATTTAACTCCTCGCGCACTGAATGGAAATTTGGTGTGGCACCCTGGTATAAATTTAATGATCGCTGGTCTCTCGGTGGCCTTTATCGTCTTGAGCTGACCGATTATGCGCATGACGATCAATGCCGAACCGGCGGTATTGATTATTGCGATACTGACCGGCATCGCACTGCCAACCGTTTTGATCTCTATCTGCGAAATAAAAGCGATCGGCTGACCACTACCTATAAGCTGGTATATAAGCACGCGGATGCGAAACTTTTTGCCAATAAACATGATGATTACGAACAGGAGTTACAGTTCGATTATGCGCTTGGCAACGATCGCGTCTGGGTGCCTTACGTCACCTTTGGCGATATCGGACGTTCTGCGACATCGAGCGAACGCCAGCTGCGGCTGCGCACCGGTATTCTCTATATCTATCGATAAATGCGCTGCCGGGAGGCGGGCGAGGCTGCCCGCCATGGCGTTACTTCGCTTCGGCCAGTTCGCGCAGATACTGGAAAATCTGACGGGCAGACTTCGGCGGCTTGCTGCCCGCTTTCTCTTTCTGCGCGTTACGGATCATGCTGCGTAACTGCTGACGATCGGCATCGGGATAAAGCGCAATCACGTCGCCCATCGCTTCATCACCCTGTTCAATCAGACGATCGCGCAGCATTTCCAGTTTATGGAACAGCGCAACCTGCTGGTTATGGCGATTATTGAGCTTGTCCAGCGCAACGCGGATCGGCTCCACATCAATACTGCGCAGCAGTTTACCGATCAGCTGCAGCTGACGGCGGCGACCCTCTTTCTTGATGCGCTGTGCCAGTTCCACTTCAGTACGCAGGCGCTCATCCAGCGGGATTTTATCCAGCGAGTTTTTACCCAGATCAACCAGTTCGGCACCCAGGCGCTTTAACTCTTCTGCATCGCGTTTAATTTCACTCTTACTGACCCAGATAATCTCTTCATCTTCTTCTTCGTCATTATCTGGCACATCGTCGAGCCACTCATCGGGCTGTTTGGTCATTTCCGGGCTCCCAAAAAAAAGAGGCTAATCCTACCAGTTTATCGGGTGACTGCGAAATTGTTCTCTGACTCTGATAGACTCAAATCATTCACACATAAGATTAGACGGCAGGTCGATGAACGTATCTACTCAGGTTGCAGAACAGCGAAAAGTACTGGAGCAGGCCATTGCGCAGGCACTTGAACTGGCTAAAGCAAGCACTGACAGCGCGGAAGTGGCAGTCAGTAAAACCACCGGCATCGGGGTCAGCACCCGCTATGGCGAAGTGGAAAACGTCGAATTCAACAGCGACGGTGCGCTGGGCATCACCGTCTATCATCAGAATCGTAAAGGCAGCGCCTCATCGACCGACCTCAGCCCGGACGCGATCAAACGCACCGTGCAGGCGGCGATTGATATTGCGCGCTATACCTCGCCCGATCCCTTTGCCGGTCCGGCCGACGCAGAGCTGCTGGCCTATGATGCGCCAGACCTGGATCTCTACCATCCGTGGGAGATTGATGCTGACCGCGCCATTGAACTGGCTGCGCAGGCGGAACAGGCATCACTGCGCGCCGACAAGCGTATTACCAATACTGAAGGTGGCAGCTTCAACAGCCACGTCGGCATCAAAGTCTTTGGCAACAGCCACGGTATGTTACAGAGCTACTGCTCAAGCCGTCACTCGCTCTCCAGCAGCGTGATTGCCGAGCAGGATGGCAACATGGAGCGCGACTACGCCTACACCATTGGACGCGCGTTTGAAGATTTGAAGAGCCCGGAGTGGGTCGGTGCAGAGTGCGCGCGCCGCACGCTCTCCCGTCTGGCACCGCGTAAACTTCCGACCATGAAAGCCCCGGTGATTTTCGCCTCAGAAGTGGCAACCGGCTTATTTGGTCATCTGGTTGGCGCGATCAGCGGTGGCAACGTTTATCGTAAATCGACCTTCCTGCTGGATTCTATGGGTCAGCAGATCCTGCCGGAGTGGCTCACCATCAATGAACAGCCGCATCTGCTGAAAGGGCTCGCCTCCACGCCATTCGACAGCGAAGGGGTGCGTACCCAGGCGCGCGACATCATCAAAGATGGCGTGCTGCAGACCTGGCTGTTAACCAGCTACTCAGCCCGCAAACTGGGCCTGACCAGCACCGGTCACGCTGGCGGCATTCATAACTGGCGCATTGCGGGCCAGGGCCACAGCTTTGACGACCTGCTGAAGCAGATGGGCACCGGGTTAGTGGTGACCGAACTGATGGGACAGGGCGTCAGCGCCATTACTGGTGATTACTCACGCGGTGCGGCCGGGTTCTGGGTCGAGAATGGCGTTATTCAGTACCCGGTCAGCGAAGTGACTATCGCCGGAAATCTCAAAGAGATGTGGCGCAATATGGTGACCATCGGTGACGATATTGAAACCCGCAGCAATATCCAGTGCGGTTCAGTGTTACTGCCTGAGATGAAGATAGCGGGACAATAAAGATGGATTCCTGAAGC
Organism: Pantoea sp. ABR1s; assembly: GCF_057812235.1. Taxonomy (NCBI): domain Bacteria; kingdom Pseudomonadati; phylum Pseudomonadota; class Gammaproteobacteria; order Enterobacterales; family Erwiniaceae; genus Pantoea; species Pantoea sp. ABR1s. The sequence goes on from NZ_CM173823.1 coordinate 571,826, forward strand.
AGCCGGTTGGCTGCTTTTTTTTCATCACAATAAAAAGGAAGTAATGATGCGTAAGCATGTGATTGCAATGTTGTCGGCTTCTCTGTTGTTCTCCAGCGTCAGTCTCTATGCGGCGGATCTGGAGCAGGATATGGATACACTGAATGCGAACCTGAAAATCGTCAAAAAAAGTGACAATGCCCAGGAGATGCAGCAGGCGTTAACCAAAATGCGTGCCGCAGCGCAGGATGCGCGACAGGGCACGCCGGATAAGCTGGAAGGCCAGCCGGCTGACAGCCCACAGGTGAAAGATTTCCATGCCGGTATCGACTCACTGATCGCGCAGATCGATGTGGTCAGCGCGCTGGCGAAAGCCAACAATGTGGACGGAGCGAAACGCGAAGCAGCGAAGTTCGACGACATCCGCAATACCAACCATAAGAAATTCCGTTAATCAGATCGCCGGCCAGCCAGGCCGGCGGTTTTTTACCATCACTTCTGCTTATTACCGCACCCTGAACCCCCGCGCGTCCGGCTTGTCGCCGCACAACATCACCGCTTTTCTCGGTTAAATCCATCAAATTATGCATTCTGCGACGCGTGTCGCACTAAGCATGCAGCCTGCGATCTGACGCACAACCTTCACTTCAATTTCCACTTGCTGCTGGAAATGTTGCCTCTCCACAGCCGGGGCGATGACCGCTAATTTGTTTTTAACGCGAATTATCCGGTTTAACAGGAGTAGCAAGGTGAGTAATAACGGCGTCCCGGTGTATGAAGCGGCACCTGAGAAAGTGCAACAGCTGGCTGACAGCGTGATGACGCAGATTGCTGCGATCTATCAGCAGCAGGGTATTCAGCCCAATGCGGTTCAGCAGCAGATGCTGCAATCGCATGTCGGTGCCATGGCGTCACGCTCGCTGAGCGGTGAGCCGCTGCCGGAAGTGGAAGCGGAGCTGTTTGAGGATATTCCGCCGGAAACGTTAGCGCTGGCGCAGCAGGTCGTCGATCTGTTTGGCAATCTGCCCCGCGAAGAGGCCTGGCTGCTGTCAGTGCATATTGAAGTCGCGCGATCAAACAACCAGAGAGGAACATAAGATGGTAACAGTAGTGATTGGTGATCGTTTAGGTAAAGGACAGAAAGTGGCGGCGGGCATCGAAAAAGCGGGTGGCCGTGCCGTCGTGGTGCCAGGTGTCGCCGCTGACATGAAACTGGGTGACGTGATGAAGGCGGAAAACGCCGATTTCGGCATCTCGTTCTGCGGCAGCGGCGGCGCCGGTGCTATCACCGCTCAGAACAAATATGGCTATAAAGCAAAGCATGGCATGCGTTCTGTCGACGAAGGCGTCACCGCCATTAATGAAGGTGCCACGGTGCTGGGCTTCGGCTTTATGGATAAAGAAGAGTTAGGTGAGCGGCTGGTGCAGGCCTGGAACAAGAAGCACGGCAGCTGATTATGAAAGAACAATACGTTACCCAGGTGACGGTCGAGGGCAAAGGCGACACCAAAGCGAAAGCCTTTGCCGATGCCCTGAGTCGTGTGCAGAACCAGGTTCTGCGCGCGACGCAAAAAATTCTGCTGCGCATTGAACCTCAGGATGTCCGGGTGCTGCGCGCGCAGGAGAGCGTCAAAACCGAGAAGTTTCTCTTCTTCTTTCTGGCGCGCCAACGGCGGAGCTTCAGCGTCACGCTGGAGATCACCGTCAGCGTCACCGTTTTCGACACCGAACAGGTGGCGTTCACGGCGGCATCGTAAAGCAGAGCCTGTTAACGCCAGCCAGCCGTTTGCCCGATGCTCTGCTGTCGCGACATCGCGATGATCAGGCGTGGGCGATGCGGCGGCGTGCGATTGGGCAGGTAAAAACGACAACAAGGTACAACAACATGTTTTTAATCATTTTGTTTAAGTCGTTGATCATTGGCGGGCTGGTAGGGGTCGGCGTCGGTGCGGGTGCGGCGCGCATGTTCCACGCGCCAACCACTCAGGGCATGGGCGCTTTCCGTACGCTGGGCGAACTGAACTCGTGCGAGGGCGATCCGGCATCCCACTTCTCCTTTGGTCTTGGCTTCTTTTTCAATGCCTGGGCATCGTCGGTTGCAGCCGGTTCATTCACTCAGGATGTGGATCATCGCATCATTCCAAACTGGGGTGCGGCCGCCTTGATGGTGAAGAATCGTAATGTGGCGGAGACGTTGCACGATCCGAAAAAAATGGCCATCGCCTGCGGCATCATCGGCATGATCGTGGTCGCCTTCCTCAACTCCACCGCCTCGGCTGTTCCGGCTGCGCTGCAGGTCACGGCAGTCAAAGTGCTGGTGCCCGCCGCTAACCTGCTGGTGAACACCGTCATGCCGGTGATCTTCTGGCTGGCGGCGATCGACGCGGGCAGAAAGTCAGGTTTCTGGGCCACCATTTTTGGCGGTCTGGCGCAGCTGATCATGGGCAACGCCGTGCCGGGACTGGTGCTGGGTATCCTGATCGGTAAAGGCGTGGAAGAGAGCGGCTGGAACCGGGTCACCAAAGTCATGATGACCGCCATCGTGCTGCTGTTTGTGCTGAGCGGCTTCTTCCGTGGTTTCGATATGAAGCTGCTGCAGTCCTTCCAGCTCGGCATTCCCGGCTGGCTCGACATGATCCATAACTCAGTCAGCGGCAAATAAGAGGCGATGCGATGAACGAAAATAAAGGCTTCTGGTACGCCGACTGGTCTTTCCCGATCTTTGTTGGCCTGCTCTCTTCTGGCGTCTTTGCCGGGACACACATGTATTACCTCTATGGTATCGGCGCGTTCAACGAAGTGGCGTTTGTGTCGATGCTGCGCGCAGGCATGGAGACCGGCGTCTACGGCGCGGTCGCTGCCTTTGGTGCCAGCTTCCTGTTCGCCCGTATCATCGAAGGCTCGCTGGTGGGCATTCTGGATATCGGCGGGGCGATTCAGACCGGCGTCGGGCTGGGCGTTCCGGCACTGCTGCTGGGTGCGGGCATTGTCTTCCCGGTGGCGAACTTCGCTGCCTCGCTGGCGACGGGCCTGGTGATTGGTGTGGCGATTGGCTACCTGATTATTCTGGCGCGTAAATTCACCATCAATCAGAGCGACTCAACCTACGGCGCAGACGTGATGATGGGTGCGGGTAATGCCTCGGGGCGCTTTCTGGGGCCGCTGATCATCCTGTCAGCCATGGCGGCATCCATTCCGATTGGCCTGGGTTCGCTGCTGGGCGCGCTGCTCTTCTATCTCTGGAACAAGCCCATTACCGGCGGCGCCATCCTCGGCGCGATGATCCTCGGGGCACTGTTTCCGATTGCTCTCTGATCTTACCGGCAGCCCGGCAGCGGGCTGCCGTTAAGGAGAAACCATGTACGACTTGATTATTCGCGGTGCGCGTCTCAGCGATGAGCAGGTGGTCGACATTGCGCTGCAGGATGGCCGCATCGCCGCCATAGGCAAGGTGCAGGGCAACGCACAGCGCGAGCGCGATCTGGCTGGCCGTTACTACCTCAGCGCAGGCTGGATCGACTCCCACGTTCACTGCTATCCCAAATCACCAATTTATCATGATGAAGCGGATGCGATTGGCGTAGCGCATGGCGTCACCACGGTTGTCGATGCGGGCAGCACCGGCGCAGAGCACATTGATGACTTTTACCGGCTGACACGCGCGGCACAGACCCAGGTTTATGCGCTGATCAATATCGCCCGCACCGGTATCGTCACCCAGAATGAGCTGGCTGACATGACGCAGATAGATGGCGAGGCGGTGCAGCAGGCGGTGGCGCGGCTGCCCGATTTTATTGTCGGCCTCAAGGCGCGCATCAGCAGCAGCGTGGTGGGCGAGAATGGTGTGCAGCCGCTGATTAAAGCGAAGGCGATCCAGCAGGAAACCGGCGGGCTGCCGCTGATGGTTCACATTGGCAATAATCCGCCCAATCTTGACCAGATTGCGGATCTGCTCACCACGGGCGATATCATCACGCACTGCTTTAATGGCAAACCCAACCGTATCCTGACGCCGCAGGGCGAACTCAAAGCGGCGGTAAAACAGGCTATCGCGCGTGGCGTCAAACTTGATGTCGGCCACGGCAGTGCCAGCTTCAGCTTTGAAGTCGCCCGCGCGGCGATTGCGCAGGGCATTCTGCCCGACACCATCAGCTCTGACATCTACTGCCGCAATCGTCTGGCCGGACCGGTTCACAACCTGGCGCATGTGATGTCGAAATTTTTCAGTGTCGGTATGACGCTGCCGCAGGTGATTGACTGCGTAACGGTCAATGCGGCGGCAGGACTGCGCCTGCAGCGCAAAGGCCAGCTGAAAGTCGGCTACGACGCCGATCTGACGGTGTTTAGCGTCAAAGAGGAAACCCGGCCATTCATCGATTCAGAAGGTGAACAGGTCGCAGGTGAGAAGCATCTGGTCCCGCTGGCGGCCGTCGTTGCTGGTACGTGGATCGCGACTGAAGAAGGAATAGCGCATGACCTCGGTATATGAAAAGTATGGCCTGAAGCCGGTGATTAACGCCTCTGGCCGTATGACGATCCTCGGCGTCTCTACGCCGTCGAGTGAGGTGATCGATACGGTGAAATATGGCCTCGATCACTACTTCGAAATGAAAGATCTGGTGGATAAGACCGGTGCTTATATCGCCGGTCTGCTGAAGGTGGAGAACGCGCTGGTGGTCTCCTGCGCCTCGGCCGGTATCGCCCAGAGCGTGGCGGCGGTGATTGTGAAAGACAACGACTGGCTGGTGGATAACCTGCATGCCGCGCCGCTGACTGTCCCGCACCAGATTGTGGTGCCGAAAGGGCACAACGTGAACTATGGCGCACCGGTCGGCAGCATGGTGGCACTGGGTGGCGGGCAACTGGTGGAAGCGGGTTACAGCAACGAGTGCTCACCCGCCCAGCTTGCGGCGGCGATCACCCCACAGACCGCGGCGATCCTTTATGTAAAATCGCACCACTGTGTGCAGAAGAGCCATCTCGATGTGGCGCAGGCCGCAGCCGTTGCGCGCCAGCATGGCGTCCCGCTGATCGTCGATGCGGCAGCGGAAGAGGATCTGCAATGCTACTACCAGGCGGGTGCCGATCTGGTGATCTACAGCGGAGCAAAAGCGATTGAAGGGCCGACCAGCGGGCTGGTGATTGGCCGACACCACTACGTTGAGTGGGTCAAACGCCAGACCAACGGCATTGGCCGCGCGATGAAAGTGGGCAAAGAGGGGATCCTGGGGCTGACCCAGGCGATTGAAAACTATCTGACGCAGCCAAAAATCAGCGGCGCGCAGATGGCAGAAAAAATGACGCCGTTTATTGAACAGCTCAACAGTCTGAATGGCGTGACGGCCCGGGTAGTGTGGGACGCAGCCGGACGCGACATCGCCCGTGCTGAGATCAAGTTCGACGAAGCCGCGATCCAGCAGCGCACCGGCGATCTGGTGCAGGCGCTGAAAAACGGCGAGGTGGCGATCTACTTCCGTGGCTACAAAGCCAACGAAGGGATCATTGAGGCGGACGTGCGCAGCGTCAGCGCCGATCAACTGCACACTATTTTCACCCGCATTCAGGCACTGTTAAACGGAGAGAAAAACGCATGACGCTGACCCCCAATTTCTATCAGGATCGTCTCTGCCTTAACGTACTGGCGGGATCGAAAGAGAATGCGCGCGCCATCTGGCAGGCGGCAGAAGGGCATGTGCTGGTCGGCGTGCTGTCGAAAAACTACGCCAGCAATGAAGCCGCTATCGCCGATATGCACGAGTATGCCGCGCTGATCGATAATGCGCTCTCGATTGGTCTGGGTGCGGGCGATCCCAACCAGTCACAGATGGTGAGTGAGATTGCGGCAGTGTTGCAACCGCAGCATGTGAATCAGGTCTTTACCGGCGTCGCCACAAGCCGTGCGCTGCTGGGGCAGTCGCAGACGATAGTGAACGGTCTGATCTCGCCCACCGGTACGCCAGGCCAGGTGAAAATCTCCACCGGACCGCGCAGCTCAAAACAGCGTGACGGGATCGTGCCCGTCGAAACGGCGATCGCGATGCTGCAGGATATGGGCGGCAGCTCGGTAAAATATTTCCCGATGGGCGGTCTGCAGGCGGTGGATGAGTATCGCGCTGTGGCGGAAGCCTGTGCAAAGCTAGATTTCTGGCTGGAGCCAACCGGCGGCATCGATCTGGAAAATTTCGGTGAGATCGTGCGCATAGCGCTGGAGTCGGGCGTCAGCAAAGTGATCCCGCACGTCTACAGTTCGATCATCGACAAAGCCAGCGGAGAGACCCGCGTTGAAGATGTGAAGCAGTTGCTGGCCATCTGTAAAACGCTGCTGGCTTAGAGATCAACACGATCTGCCTGCAACAGGCAGATCGCGCAACATGGACGTTGCGAGACGATCTCCGTAGGCTGATGTTCCCTATTTCTGTCTGCAAACAGGTAACGCTTGTGAGATTTCCCAATCAGCGCCTTGCGCAACTGTTCGATGCCATGCAAAACGAAACGCTGCCTCAGGATGAGCTGGCGCGGCGTTTCGCCGTCTCGACACGCACCGTGCGTACCGATATCACGGCGCTGAATGCGCTGCTGGCAGAACATGGCGCGCAGTTTGTCCTCAATCGCGGCGCGGGCTATCAGCTGAAGATTGAGGATGCTCAGCGCTTTCAGCATCTGCAACAGCATACCGCGTCGCCGCTGCGGGTGCCGCGCACCTCGCCGGATCGGGTTCGCTACCTGCTGACCCGCTTTCTTACCGCCGCCTATTCCCTGAAACTTGAAGAGCTGGCAGAAGAGTGGTTTGTCAGCCGCGCCACCCTGCAGAATGATATGGCGGAGGTGCGCGAATGGCTGGGGCGCTATCACCTCACCATTGAGAGCAAGCCCCACTACGGCATGAAGCTGTTTGGCAGCGAAGTGGCAATTCGTACCTGCCTGACCGACCTGTTATGGCAAATTGATCAGGCGCAGCCCGAGAGCCCGCTGCTCACAATCGAAGCGCTGAACAGCGGCATGCTGGAGACGCTGCGCCCGCTGCTGCAAAGCTGTTTTGCTCAGCACAACATTCGGCTCAGCGATGAGGGTGAACGCTATCTGCGGCTTTACTGCGCCGTGGCGGTGCGGCGCATCAGTGAAGGCTATCCGCTTAACGATCCGGGTGCAGAGGAGATTGGTGATGAGGTGCGTGAAGCGGCCCATCACCTGATTAATCTGATGCGTCCGCTGGTCAGCAAACCGATTTCACCGGCGGAAGAGAACTGGCTGCGGGTCAATATCGCCGCGCGACGCATTCAGGCGATTGCTCCCAGCGCCATCAATGCTGATGACGCCGACGCGCTGGTGGATTATCTGCTCAGCTTTATCAACACGCATTACAACTTCAATCTGCAAAACGATCAGCAGCTGCGTGCTGACCTGCTCACCCACATCAAAACCATGATTACGCGGGTGCGCTATCAGATTCATATTCCCAACCCGCTGCTCAGCAACATCAAACAGCACTATCCCATGGCCTATGATGTCACCTTAGCGGCGGTGACCAGCTGGGGGAAATATACCCCTTACGTCATCACCGAGAATGAGATTGGCTTTCTGGTATTGCATATCGGTGTCGGGCTGGAGCGCCACTATGACGTCGGTTATCAGCGTCATCCGCAGGTGCTGCTGGTCTGCGACAGCGGTAACTCTACGCTGCGAATGATTGAGGCGATGCTGCTGCGCAAATATCCGCAGTTGCAGGTCACGGCCCGCCTGTCCCAGCGCGAGTATGAGGCGCGCAGCCGCATCGACGAAGATTTTGTTATCTCTACCATCCGGCTCAGCGAAAAAGAGAAGCCGGTGGTGGTGATGTCGCCGTTTCCCACCGGTTTTCAGCTGGAACAAATTGGTAAGCTGGTGCTGGTGGACCGTACCAGGCCCTATATGCTGGCGAAATTTTTTGATGCTCAGCACTTTCATATCGTCGACAGGCCGATGACCCAGTCTGAACTGTTTCGCCAGCTGTGCGATCAACTGGAGGCGGAGGGATTTGTGGATGCGGCGTTCTATCCGTCGGTTGAAGAGCGCGAAGCGATTGTCAGCACCATGCTCGGCGAAGGCATTGCGCTGCCGCACTCGCTGGGGCTACTGGCAAAGAAAACCGTGGTTTACACGGTGCTGGCGCCGCACGGAATCGCCTGGGGAGACGATACCGCCTATGTCATTTTCCTGCTGGCGATCAGCAAAAGTGAATATGAAGAGGCGATGGCGATATACGATCTGTTTGTGACGTTCCTGCGTGAAAGGGCGATGACCCGCCTGCGGGACAGCACCGATTTCACCCGCTTCAGGGCAGTGGCGATGGATTGCCTGAGCCGCTCCTGGCCCTCGCCCTGAATCGGCGCTTTAGTTTTTCTTCGCCAGCAGGCGCGGGATCTCACGCAGGCACCAGGATTTGGCTTCGCCCATGCTGTCACGCCGCCACGCCATAATAATATCGACCTCGCGGGTATATTCCGGACTCACCACCCGCAGACGGCCTTCCGCAATATCCTGCTCCACCAGCGAATAGGGCATGGTCGCCACGCCCAGGCCAGCCAGCAGCGCACGGCGCTTATCGTCCATGCTGCTCACGGTCAGGCGCTGCTGCTTATCCAGTAACTGCACGGTCAGCACCGGACGCTCACGCGCGGTATCTGCGACCGCAATGCCACGGTATTTCACCCGCGTCACTTCAGACTGGGGTTCAGGCTCGTTATGAATCGGGTGGTCAGCACTGGCGACATAGACGCTCATCATGGTGTAGAGCTTGCGCGTATTGATCTCGGTGGAGGCGCGGAAGTGCATATCGGGGGCGATCACGATATCGGCCCGGCCCTGTTCCAGCCGTTCCCACGCGCCCGCCAGCACTTCCGTCACCAGCGAAAATTGTGTGTTGGCCTTGTCGGCCAGCCGCGTCACCAGCGGAAACAGCGCATCAACAGGTACCAGTGCTTCGGTGACGATGGTCAGATGGGTTTCCCAGCCACGTGCCAGCGCTTCCGCATCGGTGGTGAGCTTATCGGCTGCTTCCAGCAGCACCCGGCCACGCTCCAGCAGCATGCGTCCCACGTTAGTAAATTTGGTACGGTGACCGGAACGGTCAAACAGCACCACATCCAGCTCCTCTTCCAGCTTTTGCATGGTGTAGCTGAGGGCGGAAGGAACGCGCCCCAGTTCATCCGCCGCCGCGGCAAAACTGCCACGCCGATCAATCGCATCCATAACGCGTAAAGATTCAAGGGTTAACGCACGCTCTTTAGCCATCCCGGTTCTCTGTCAGGAAATTTGAACATGCCCGGCAGATTAACTGGCTAACAATCCGGCGTCCAGACTTTTACCATGGGAGCATATAGTCCGTGGCCGATCCTCGTCACCGGATGCTGGAGGTAAACAATGATAACGACACGCAGTGCGTCCGCATGTGGTCAGGCCGATTTCGGCTGGTTACAGGCGCGCTACAGTTTCTCTTTTGGCCACTATTTTGATCCCAAACTGATGGGGTACGCGTCGCTGCGCGTACTGAACCAGGAAGTGCTGGCGCCGGGTGCCGCTTTTCAGCCGCGCACCTATCCACAGGTTGATGTCCTGAACATCGTGCTGCAGGGTGAAGCTGAATACCGCGACAGCGAAGGCAACACCATCAGCGTGCGGGAAGGGGAGGCGCTGCTGCTCTCTGCTCAGCCGGGTGTGAGTTACACCGAAATGAACCTGAGCAAAGATCGACCGCTGACACGCATGCAGCTCTGGCTGGCTGCCTGTCCGGAGCGCGAAAATCCACGGATGCAGAAAATTGCCCTGACGGATGGCCGGTTGTCCCAGCTGATCGCCTCGCCGGATGGCATGGACGACAGTCTGCAACTGCGTCAGCAGGTGTGGATTCATCAGGTCGAGCTGGCACCAGGCGAAAAGCATTCGCTGCGGTTACAGGGGCCGCGTGCCTATCTGCAGTCGATTCACGGTTCGCTGGAAGCGATGTCCGGCACGGATCATCAGGAGAAGCTGGGCTGTGGCGATGGTGCCTTTTTGCAGGAAGAGAAGCTGTTGCAACTGACGGCGAAAACCGCGACCCGCGCACTGGTCATCGACATTCCGGTCTGAAAATCGGGCAATAAAAAAGGCGGCCATGGCCGCCTTTTTTGCGTTTTGCGTATTACTTCAGCATGGTGAAGGCCGTGGTGACGTGCTTCACGCCACTGACGCGGCTGGCGACATCAGCCGCTGCCTGCGCTTCCTGCGGTGTCACCAGACCCAGCAGGAACACTTCGCCATTCTCCGTCGTCACCTTCACGTTGGAGGATTTCACCTGATCGCTGCCCAGCAGCTGCGAGCGGATTTTGGTGGTAATCCAGGTGTCTGACGACGTGGTGCCCAGCGTCACTTTCTGGCCGATACGGATCTCGTTATAGACCTCGGTTGCGCCATCAACGCCCATGGTGATCTGTTTGGCACGACCGGCGATCTCCTGCGAAGGCGCCTGACCGGTCAGCAGCACTTTGCCCTGATAGGCCGTGGCAATAATGCGGGCATCGGTTTTAATCTGCTGATCTTTAGCCAGCGCGTTAGTCACGCGTAGCTCCAGCGTGCTGTCATCAACCTGCGTACCCACCGAGCGTGGATCGGTGGCCGTTTTAGTGGCAACCGCTGCGCCACCCGCCACAACCGCAACGCAGCCCTGCAGCAGCATGGCGGTTAACAGAATAGCTATAGCATTCAATGCTTTCATTCGTGCTCCTTCGGTCATTCCTGATGGGGAAAGAGAGTGTTATCGATCAGATCGCATAAGCAATTAACGGTGAGCATATGCATCTCCTGAATACGGGCGCTGCGATGCGACGGAATGCGGATCTCCACATCCTGCGGACCCAGCAGTCCGGCGAGCTCTCCGCCATCATACCCGGTAAGCGCAACGATAGTCATATCGCGTGTTACCGCCGCTTCCACGGCCTTAACGATGTCACGGGTGTTGCCACGGGTTGAGATAGCCAGTAACACATCGCCTGCGTGTCCCAGAGCGCGCACCTGCTTGGCATAGATCTCATCGTGCAGGCGGTCATTACCAATAGCGGTCAGCATCACGTTGTCGGCGCTCAACGCCAGCGCCGGTAAGCTTGGGCGTTCGGTCTCGAAACGGTTGATCATGCTGGCGGCGAAGTGCTGTGCATTGGCGGATGAGGCACCGTTGCCACAGCTCAGGATTTTATTGCCATTCAGTAACGACTGCACCAGCGTCATAGCGGCGCGGGAGATGGCATCGGGCAACGCTTCGGCTGCGGCAATCTGAGTTTGAATACTTTCGGTAAAACACGCTTTAATTCTGTCCTGCACACGACCACCTGGTTCTAAACGTCTGCATTAAAGGCATTCGGCAGCCACTCGAGCGCCGTGCCGGTAATGGCGATGATGTCGAAACGGCAATTCACTGTTTCAAAACTGCCGCCGCGTTGCGCCAGCCAGAGAGCGGCAGCGCGCAGCAGCTTTTGTTGTTTATTCCGGGTTACGCTGGCGAGCGCGCCACCATAACGCGCATCGCGTCGGTAGCGAACTTCAACAAACACCCAACAGTGCCCGTCACGCATTATCAGGTCAAGTTCACCATTGCGAAAGTGAACATTACTGGCGACCCATATCAGGCCAGCCTGCTCCAGATAGCGCCGGGCATCTTCTTCATGCCTGGCGCCAGTCTGACGCCGATTTAGTTGGCCGGTGCGATTTCGCCCCGACGATACTGGTTCCATGTCAACTTCCTGTTGATCACACAATCCGTGTCGGCGCTGAGCTTGCCGGTATTGCCGTCCAGCGTAAAGCCAGGTGACTGACGCATCTGGTTAAAGTGATTCGCCAGCGTCCAGGCATCCATTCCCATGGCATAGAGACGCACCAGCGAATAGTCATTATTGAATGACTTTGATGTCTGCTGCATCAGGCCAGGATTGCTGCCGGAGAGCAGCGGAATATCGCTGAACTGCAGGCCATCCATTTCCAGACGGAAGTCCGGGCCGGCACCGGCTTGCGCGCTGCGCGAACTGGCGTAGAGCGAGATATTGCTGCGACTGCCGGTGCGCATGGTGATCATCGGTTTGATCAGCTGCAGTTCGTCCTGCGTTGAAACGATATAGACCGCATCGACGCCGCCGCCGCTGCTGGTGCTGACCACATCTGGCGTGTTCTGCTGCGGTGCCGGGATAGTCAGGCCCGCAATCGTAACACCCTGCGGCTCGGCAGGTGCAGCGTTCACTGGCGTACCGGATAAGCTGATGCCCGCGCCGCTGTTAATGCCCTGTTTCAGCTCTGAGGTCGAACCAAAGCGCTGCTGCATCACCGTGCTGCCACCCAGCGTCTGCCACTCCTGAGCAAAGGCATTGGTGACGCGATCGCCCAGTCCACTACGCGGAACCAGCAACAGCGGCTGGCGTTTGCCCTGATCCCAGATATGGTGCGCCGCATCGCGCGCTTCGTCTTCAGGAGAAAGCGCAAAGTAGCAGATATTCGGATGGTTCTGGATCTTTTCCGGCTCGTTGAGCGCCAGCACATTCAGTGGCGTCTGGCTGTTGGCGACCTTCTCAACGTTGCTCTTCAGCAGCGGACCGACCACGATGGTGGCGCCATCCTGCTGTGCCTGCTGCATCACCTGCTCAATCGGCTGGCTGCTGGTGTCATAGACCTTGATCTGTGCGTTGCTGGCCGGTTCTGCGGCAGCAGGCTGTGATTGAGGCTGTGGCGTCGCGTCGGCAGGCTGTTGCTGCTGCGGCGCGCTGATGGGATCGGTGGAAGAACCAGCAGCGGCAGCGGGTTGGGTGCTGGCGGTTGCATCAGCAGCGGCGGGCTGAGCTGCCGCAGGCTGAGTGACCGGCGCGGAGATGCCATTCTTCGCATCATTAAAGCCTTTCTGAATCGCGTTGGCGAACACCTGAGCCTGGCCATTCAGCGGCAGCAGCAGCGCAATAATGCTGGTTGAAGCTTTGGTGTAGTTCTGCATCTGGCTCAGCTGCGTCGGCAGCGTTTTGGCCGCCGGGTTCTGCGGATAGCGGGTCTGCCAGTCTTTGATGCCTGACTTGAGCATCTCGGCATCCTGCGTGTTGGCGCGCCAGACCGCGAGCAGATCCAGCCAGCCCTGCAGCACATTTTCATCGGCATTGATGACCAGGTTGCTGACTTCCTGCGGCGACATCTGGGTCAGTGTCTGCCAGGTGGCGTCGATATTGCCCTGATGATCGGTGCCTTTCAGCAGCGGCTCCTGGGCAATATAGTTGCGCAGCAGCGAGAGTGAAGGGCGACCCTGTGCGCTGGCGATCTGCAGGCTGTAGTAACGCGCCAGCTGATCCTGCGACAGTGCGCCGGTTTTCACTGCCGCTAACAGCGGTTCGGCGTCTTTGATCTTCTGCTGTGCAATCAGCAATTGCGCTTTCAGCAGCAGGGATTCCTGTTGCTGCGTCTCAGAGAGCTGCTGCGGCAACTGGCTCAGTTGCTGAGTCGCCTCAGGATACTTTCCTTCCTTCAACAGGGCGCGGATTGCAAGTAATTGCCAGTCGGTCTTGCTATCATCGCTGCTTTGCTGCGCTTGCTGCAGATAGTAAGCGGAGCTGGCTGTGACGGGCCCCTGAATATTGACGGTTGAGGTTTGCGGCCCCTGACCGCTACATGCGGCTAAAATCAGCCCAGCAAGAATGACAGGCAGAAAGCGTCCTGCTTTATGACGAACGACTTTTGAAGGAAGCATACTGTATCCAGTGATGTTTTTTTCAAGATGCTCAATATTAAATCGGCAATTCGGATGAAACAATGAAACAACTCGATCGGGCAGAGATTTCTGCCAGCACGCTCTACATCGTTCCAACCCCGATTGGTAATTTGGGTGATATCACCCAGCGGGCGCTGACGGTGCTTTCGAGCGTCGATCTGGTCGCTGCGGAAGATACACGTCATACCGGACTGTTGCTACAACATTTCGCCATCAATGCGCGACTCTTCTCACTTCATGACCACAACGAGCAGCACAAGGCTGAACTGCTGCTGACGAAGCTGCAGGAGGGTCAAAGCATAGCCTTAGTTTCTGATGCTGGCACGCCGCTGATCAACGATCCGGGCTACCATCTGGTGCGTCGCTGCCGTGAAGCGGGCATTCGTGTGGTGCCGCTGCCGGGCGCCTGTGCTGCCATTGCTGCATTAAGTGCCGCAGGACTGCCATCCGATCGTTTCTGTTACGAAGGGTTTCTGCCCGCGAAAACCAAAGGCCGTTGCGACGCCCTGCGGGCGCTGGTGCAGGAGCCGCGCACGCTGATTTTCTATGAGTCGACCCACCGTCTGATCGACAGCCTGCAGGATATGGTGAGTGAGCTGGGTGCCGAACGCTACGTGGTGCTGGCTCGTGAGCTGACTAAAACCTGGGAGTCGATCTACGGTGCACCGGTCGGCGAGCTGCTGGCGTGGGTAAAAGAAGATGAGAATCGTCGCAAAGGCGAGATGGTGCTGATTGTTGAAGGGTACAAGACCGATGATGAAGATGCCTTACCGGCCGATGCGCTGCGTACGCTGGCGCTGCTGCAAAAAGAGCTGCCGTTGAAACGCGCGGCTGCGCTGACCGCTGAGATCCATAGCGTGAAGAAAAATGCGCTTTATAAGTATGCGCTGGAGCAGCAAGAGGCGTGACAAATGCCAGCGAATGTCCTATTATCCCGCGCCGAAGCTGACCAGACAGTCGCCGCTTTGTCGTCGTCCTCACTTGTGGGGAGACGGGCAGAGGGGAGGAAAGTCCGGGCTCCATAGGGCAGGGTGCCAGGTAACGCCTGGGAGGCGCAAGCCTACGACCAGTGCAACAGAGAGCAAACCGCCGATGGCCCAGAAATGGGATCAGGTAAGGGTGAAAGGGTGCGGTAAGAGCGCACCGCGCGACTGGCAACAGTTCGTGGCACGGTAAACTCCACCCGGAGCAAGGCCAAATAGGGGTTCACAAGGTACGGCCCGTACTGAACCCGGGTAGGCTGCTTGAGCCAGTGAGCGATTGCTGGCCTAGATGAATGACTGTCCACGACAGAACCCGGCTTAACGGTCAGCTTCGACTTTTTATCAAAAACCCCGCTTCGGCGGGGTTTTTGCTTTGTGTTGCGCGGTGACAGGATGAATGACTGCCCACGACGCTTATTCCTGAAAGAGTGCGGTTAATGATTGGCTGGGAGATCGCGCCTGCGCAGGAAACAGGGTCAGATCGGAAAGTCGCAAAATCCGTCATCCCTGACATGCTCGGCCCGCGCCATCCCTGGCGCGGGACGCTTTCCTCTTCTGACCCTGTTCCCTTCGCGTTTAGATTGTCATTGCGGTCAGACTAACCCAGCTCCCTGAGCCTTGAGTGTATCGTATCAGCCAGATTCACTCTGATATGAGTTTGTCATCAGTCAAAAACCCCGCTTCGGCGGGGTTTTTGCTTTGTGGGGTATGTGCAGGCAGCGGTCAATGTCGAAGTTTGGTGCATCATGCTCAGCGTCCCTGGGCAGACGACTACAGAGAATGAAAAACTTTTTGCATTTACATCAACAGCAATTACAGCTTCATATACATCACAAAGTCGAAGCATTGCCTATATAGCAAAATATTCGATACTGAGTACAGGTACAGCTAATACCGGTGCATCATTTTTCGCAGGTTACCGTACACCTGGCATTCACTAAATAGAGCTTTTCCTGTGGTTTGTGCTTATTGTTATTGAGGTTAAATTTTGTAATATTCCTCACAGGGTAAATGGAAATTAAATAGAGGGAATTATGACTCGTGGATTTGTGAGGTACCCAATTTGAGCAATCGTGGAGAAATCCTGGATTCATCCCGATTTGGTTCAGAAAACGGGATTAGGCATGGGCTTCTTTATTCAGGAGTGCTTGGCTGGCTTGATATGGGTCACGCTCGCGGAGATGATGTTCGTAAAATTATGGCACAGTTCTCCACTGGTGAAGCTGGCAGCGATTCTTATTACCGGGTGCGTTATGAACAAACTATGGGGATCAGCCGGTTTGCTACTGGTCGCTTTAATGTCTGGGAGATAAAAAAAGGGAGAACTCTCACAGAAAGGCAGAGTATTGCATTGGTGATGATGATGAGTACTGCTGTCGCTTTTGAAAATTGGCAGTCAATGCCCTGGTTCAGTTGGTATACTGATAGCGGTTTCAGTGGCGAGGATCTTGTATCGGACTTATTTGGTTTCTATAAAGTTAATTATCCCCGCGTATATTGGGGAGAACTTAAGATTGCCAGCAAAGAATCAGCCCTACGCCGATGGGACCATTATGGACCGATTAGTCGTTATAAGAACACGGGTTTTTTACCCTTGTTATTTCCTGATCCTATAGAAAAATTCACCTGCCCACGCCCTTATAAAGGTCAGCTTCCGCGATTTATGAAACAGGTTATGCCATATAAATTTACTCCGAATGATGACATAGTGCGACGGTCTAATGATAAAGCCGGAATCATTAACGCATTTCAGTAAACAGAGAGTGAAAATGTTAAAAAGGATCGCTGCAATCGGCGCTGTCATTATCATTATTTTCCTGCTGATTGATTTTAGTATGCAGAAGGTGGCTGAACGGGATGAAGGTTACACTCAGTCAAATCTATGGGCATATTATCTATACACTGACAGGGATATCAGGAGGGCCCCACGTGCATCTGAATCATATCATTTTACGTTTACCGCGCAGGATGGTAGTCAACCGCAGGAAAGTAGTATTGTTTACAGCACGGGTGCTCCTTTAGTTGAGGTTAAAAATTATCTGGCGTCCTTAGGTTACAGGGCAGTGGAGCATAATGGATGGTCTGAAAAATGGGAAAAGGAAGGTAATGTTACGCCTTACTTCTATATATCTCATGACAGCAAATCACATTCGCTAACGCTAAGTAAGGTAGATTTTCGCTGACAATCTTCAGTGACCCAATCTCCAGCACTAATCAAGCGACTCTTCCCCCCAAAACCAGATACGCGACGTGTGGTTTAAGCAATCTGCCTGAACGGTCAGCGTCGACTTTTTATCAAAAACCCCGCTTCGGCGGGGTTTTTGCTTTGTGACGCGCGGTGGTTTGAAGGTCAGCGGTGAGATCGCGCCTGCAAAGGAAACAGGGTCAGATCGGAAAGTCGCAAAATCCGTCATCCCTGACATGCTCGGCCCGCGCCATCCCTGGCGCGGGACGCTTTCCTCTTCTGACCCTGTTCCCTTCGCGTTTAGATTGTCATTGCGGTCAGATTGTATCTGCTCCCAGCGCGATATGCAGGCAGCTTAACCGCGGCCGTGCGGTTCATCCCAGTCAAACGCCGGGCCCAGCGAAATGACGCCATTCGGGTTGATGGTCTTATGGCTGCAATAGTAGTGATGACGAATATGCGGCAGATTAACCGTCTCTGCGATACCAGGTATCTGATAGATATCACGCAGGAAACCACTCAGGTTTCTGTAGTCACTGATGCGATGGCGATCGCATTTAAAGTGGGTCACATAGACCGGATCAAATCGCACCAGTGTGGTCCACAACCGCAGATCCGCTTCGGTCAGTTGATCGCCGGTGAGATAGCGATGCTGGCCTAAAATCTGCTCCAGCCGCGACAGCGAATGGAACAGCGCAGTGACTGCCTCGTCGTAAGCGGACTGAGAAGTGGCAAAGCCTGCTTTGTAAACGCCGTTGTTCACGGTGTCGTAGATCCAGCTATTCAGTTCATCAATCTTTTCGTGCAGTGCAACAGGATAATAATCCCCGGCACGGGCACCGACAGCATCAAACGCACTGTTGAACATGCGGATGATATCGGCAGACTCATTGCTGACGATGGTGTTCTGCTGCTTGTCCCACAATACCGGCACGGTTACGCGGCCACTGTATTGCGGATCGGCGTGCAGATAGAGCTGATAGAGGAACTCATTCTGGTAGAGCTTATCGCCGGTCGCATCCTGAAAACTATCATCGAACGTCCAGCCATTCTCCAGCATCAGCGGATGCACTACGGAGACATCGATCATGCTATCAAGGCCCTTCAGCTGACGCATCAGCAGCGTGCGGTGCGCCCAGGGGCAGGCCAGCGAGACATAAAGATGATAGCGGTCGCGTTCGGCGACAAATCCCGCTTTACCCACCGGGCCAGCACTGCCATCCGCGGTAACCCAGTTGCGGAAAGCCGACTCTGAACGCTTGAAGCGTCCGCCGGTAGATTTGGTGTCGTACCAGGTGTCATGCCAGACACCGTCAATTAACTGTCCCATAATGGCTCCAATGCAAACAGGGCGGGGAAATGTCCCCGCCCTGCTAAGTATATGTGGCATTACGCTTTATGTGAGATTAGCGCGCAATCGCTGGCTGTGTTTTTCTTTTGCTGATCAGGCGATCAATGCTGTATGCACCAGGACCCACCAGACCTAACACCAGGAAACCACCGGCGATAGAGAGGTTCTTCATGAACATCAGCTGGTTCACGCCTTCGGCAAAGTTACTGTGGAACAGAAACGCGGTCAGGATGGTGAAGCCTGCAGTAAACAGGGCAGTGAAACGGGTCAGGAAACCAAACAGGATAGCCAGACCGCCGCCAAACTCCAGCAGGATAACCAGCGGCAGCATAAAGCCCGGGACGCCCATTGCTTCCATATATTGCTGAGTACCTGCATAACCGGTGATTTTGCCCCAGCCAGCCGTAATGAACAGGATTGGCATCAGGATGCGAGCCAGTAACAAACCAACGTCTTCGAATTTTTTCATCATTTACTCCAGCGCTATCAGGGATGCAGGGCAAGCTGCCCGCAAGGTTTATGCCCGCTGAAAGCAGTATTGCGTTCATTGGGTTGATAGCTGGAGATGATAGTCGCGGAGTGGAAAGGTTGTAAGCGAGATATACTGTCAGTGTTTTTCAGAAATTCTGATGAAGAAAAGCCGGCCTTTTCAGGACCGGCTTTTAGCAAAATTAACGCGGTGGCAGAGCGGACTTGATCATGCGCCAGGTACTCCAGGCGCCGAATCCCCGTTTTACCCAGCGTAACAGCATGTTGGGACTGCGAACGGAGTAGATAGCCAGCGCACTGCTGCCAATGGCCAGGTAGCGGCGTAAGCTGAGGAAGGTGAACCAGCCGCGATCGTAATGGGCGGTGCCTTCCAGCCAGTCACGCCGCGCAGCGCTTAAATCCAGCCGCTGCTGCTGCACATGCTTAAGCAGTTCATGGATGCGTTCTTCACGCTCGCGGCGGCTCATCAGCGCTGGTCCTCAAGTAAATCCCGGTCTGTTTCCAGCTCCTTGCGCGTGTGGCGCAACAGCGTGGACTGACGTGATTTGTGAAGCGTCCAGAGCCCCAGAATAACCGCCAGCAATAGCAGCGTGCCGGTCGTGATGCCAATGGCCATCAGACGGTACTGCGCATCCACTGCCCAGATAATCAGAACCATCAGGCTCATCAGACCAAATGCAGTGAACAGCATTGTCAGGCCAACCATCAACAGCAGCTGAATCAGGTTAGCTTTCTCGTGCTCCAGTTCCACCACTGCCAGACGAACGCGTGTCTCGACCATGCCAACCAGCGTGGTAACAATGCGCTGGCCGATGTTAATGACCCCTTTAGCCGGGCCGTGGTTATGCTGTGAGTAAGCCATAATTATCGACGCGAAATGAGCATGCCCAGTGCGACGCCAATCGCTGCACCGATACCCACACCATGCCATGGATTTTCACGCACGTAGCCTTCGGCTTTTTGCGCCGCTTCGCGGGTGGTCGCAGCAATGCGCTCGCTTGATTCGCCCAGACGTTCACGTGAGCTATCCAGCGCCACACGCGCTTTATTGCGAAGTTTATCCAGCTCGCCTTTGGATTTTTCAGTGCTGCTGCTCAGCACCTCTTCCAGGGTATCGGCCAGGTTTTTCAGTTCAGCACGCAAATGTTCCGATGATGTGTCTTTAGACATAGAATACTCCTTTAACATCAGTTGGTTAGTTCCGATTAATAGGGCTCCGCCTGTAACTTTTTCAGCTCCCGGCGCGCTTCATCCAGTTTTTGTTGTCGCTTAGCAATCTTCTCCTTGTCATGGCCCTCTTCACGCTCTTCCCTGAGTGCGTGCTCACGCTCAGCAACTTTCTGCTTCTGAGCGTTAATTCTTTCCAGATGGGCGGCCTCGAGCTTTTTGTCGCTGCAATCGGCCCGGACTTCGGTCAGCGCGCGCTCCAGACCGTTAACCCGGCGCTGGTTGTTATGCTTCTGCGCCATCCCGATTTCACGCTGAATATCCTGCTCTTTCTGCTCACACAGCGATTCCGCCGCCAGCAGCGAACCCGACAGCGAAAACAGCGCGACTCCCAGTAATACTTGATATTTCATTGGTCCTGGACCCTTCCATTGCGACCTGATCCGTCATCACCCGCGTAATCATATGGCTGCGGGTGCTAAGAATCGACTCTCGCTTAAGCATAGACACCCATAGTAAAAAGTTCAAAGAAGACCGGGAGATAGAGCGCCTTTCAGACCGGCGAGCGATGGCGCGACGGTCTGAAAAGGAGAGGGGAGTCGGGGGATTACGCCAGTGAGAGGTGCTGAGAGTGATCGTGCTGCGCCACAATAAAGCCCTGTGGCAGCAGACGGCGTAACACCTTCTGGGCCGCCAGGCTCTGCTCTTCGCTATCAAAATGGATGATCAGTGCATCACCCGCAGGCGTAATGCTTTTGATACGAATACCCTGCGCACTTAATTGCTGGTAGAGATAAAAACCATCGGGCAGGGTGGCGCCAGCATGGGAAACCCGAATCTGCACTACCGTCTCGTGCTTCATCAGACCGGGGACCACACAAAGCGCGACCAGCGCAAAGACGCCAGCGATCAACCACGGTAACCACCGTTTAGGAATAGCCTGCAGCAGTTTCATTACTCGGCTTTCCCGTTCTGATTCGCCTGACGCTTACGCCATATCACCACCAGCGATCCCACCAGACCAAACACCAGCAGCGCCAGCGGCAGCATCATCAGGAAGAACATCATCTCATCTTCATAACGACGGAAAATCGGGGTTTTACCCAGCGCGAAGCCGATAACGGTCAGAATCACCACCCACAGGAACGCACTTACCCAGTTAAAGAACTGAAAGCGGGCATTACTGAGGCCTGACAATCCGGCGATGGTAGGCAGCAGAGTACGCACAAACGCGATAAAGCGACCAATCAGCAGGGCAGATAAGCCGTGGCGATGGAACATGCTGTGCGCGCGCAGATGATACTGGGCAGGAAGATGGGAGAGCCATTTCTGTACCGTGGGCGTGTTACCCAGCCAGCGGCCCTGTAAGTAGCTCACCCAGCAGCCAAGACTGGCACCGGTCGTTAACACCAGAATCGTCAGGGGGAAGCTCATGGTGCCTTTGGCAATCAGTACGCCGACCAGAATCAGCAGACTGTCACCCGGCAGAAATGCAGCGGGAAGAAGGCCATTTTCCAAAAACAAAATCATAAACAGCACGCCGTAAATGGCCCATACCAGCGTGGGATCGGAGAGGGTTTCGTAGTCCTGCTGCCAGAGGGCATGCAGCAACGATTGCAAAATATCCATCAATTCATTCCTGAACATCATTGTTAAACATGTCCCACAGGGACTTAAACGCAGACCGGCATTTCGTTATAAATTTTAGGAGCGCAGCCTGGGCGGGATTTTCCGGATCCTTCCAGAATTGATTGTTAAATCAGCGACTTTATAACCCCCAGTCGCAAAGGGTAATAAAAGGGCGATAACTGTAACAAAAATCGCCTGTCTGAGACAGGAAAACTCTCTGGCGAACAGGAGTTTTACCTTGTGAAACGGCGTGTAAAAAGGAGCTTTACATGACCTGACACTATTGCAGATTAACTGACCGTCTCAGGGCATTTTCAGGCACTTTTAGCGGGCGTTATTGGACCCATCAGGCAGGATGACCGGATTCTCACCAAACATGTATCGATCCACGTTAAATTCAAAATCATCCGCCGTCGCGTTAAACAGCATCTGTTTAGTATTTTCCAGATGTTGCCACATCGCCAGTTTGCTGGCGGCGGGATCTTTGCGCATCAGGGCTTTAAGAATCTGATCGTGGTCGTCACACCAGCTGAGAATGCTGCGCTGGTCGATGTGTTCGTGAAGTTTGAGCCAGTAGGGATTGTGCAGGCGATGCAGCCACATTTTTTCAACGATGGCGGCTAAGGCACTGTTCTGGGTGGATTGCGCGATACGTACATGAAACTGCATATCCCACTCGGAGTCGCGGAAGTGATCCTCCTGTCGGGCTTTTTCCTGAATCGCCATCAGGTCGATAATGTCCTGGCGCGTTACCTGCGTTGCAGCGAACTCGGCCACATTACTCTCAATCAGCTGACGAGCCTGGAGCAGTTCGAAGGGGCCAAACGTGGCGAACTCCAGCTGACTGCTGGTGGAGGCGATGCGGTTCTGCTGCTGGCTGGCAATGACGTGGATGCCCGAGCCTTTGCGGACCTCAACATAGCCTTCAACTTCCAGCATGATGATCGCTTCGCGTACGACGGTGCGACTCACTTCCATCTCTTCGGCAATCAGGCGCTCAGCAGGCAGTTTGTCACCCACCGGATAGATCCCTGTTTCAATGCGGCTTTTCAGCTCGCTGGCCAGCTGTTGATAAAGTCGACGGGATTCAGTGAAGTCCATAGCACAATCCTGGTAGCAGACAGATAAGTTGTTATACCACTTCAGGAGGTGCGAGGAAATGGGCTGGCCTGCGCCAGCCCGGCAGATTAACTGCGAACGGCGCTGGCCTGCGGAATAACGGCTTCGGCATTCAGCTCTGAAATAGGTTTATTTTTCAGAACCGTCCAGATAACGACGGCACCCAGCAGATCAAACACCGCCAGCGCGGCAAACAGCGGGCTGAAGCCCAGCGTATCGGCCAGTGCGCCTACCACCAGCGCAAACATGGTGCTGGCGGTCCAGGCTGCCATGCCGGTCAGGCCGTTTGCCGTGGCAACTTCATTGCGGCCGAAAACGTCTGAGGAGAGTGTGATCAGCGCGCCAGAGAGGGCCTGATGCGCAAACCCGCCGATGCACAGCAGACCAATGGCGACGTAGGGACTGGTGAACAGGCCGATGGTGCCCGGCGCAATCATTAATACCGCACCCATCGTCACGACCATCTTGCGGGAGACGATCAGGTTAACGCCGAACCAGCGCTGAAACAGCGGCGGCAGATAGCCACCGAGGATGCAGCCGAAGTCCGCGAACAGCATCGGCATCCAGGCGAACATCGCAATCTCTTTCAGATTGAAGCCGTATACCTTAAACATAAACAGCGGAATCCAGGCGTTGAACGTTCCCCACGCCGGTTCTGCCAGAAAACGCGGCAGGGCAATACCCCAGAACTGGCGGTTACGGATAATCTCCAGTGCTGACATTTTGCGGGTGTTGCCGGTCTGATGCTGCGCTTCCTGGCCGGAGATAATGTAGTCGCGCTCTTCATCGCTCAGCTTCTTCTGCTGTTTCGGGTGCTTGTAAAACACCAGCCAGCTGAGTGCCCAGGCCATGCTCAGCACACCTGTCATGATAAATGCCATCTGCCAGCTGTGCGCCACGATCGCCCAGACCACCAGCGGCGGAGCCAGCATCGCACCGATAGACGAACCCACGTTAAAGTAGCCCACGGCGACCGAACGCTCTTTAGCCGGGAACCATTCGCTGCTCGCTTTCAGTCCGGCCGGGATCATCGCCGCTTCAGCCGCACCGACTGCGCCACGTGCCAGCGCCAGTCCGCCCCAGCTGCCCGCCATCGCCGTAGCGGCACAGAAAATCGCCCACATAATAGCAAACACCGCGTAGCCGACTTTGGTGCCGAGCAGATCCAGTACATAACCTGCCACCGGTTGCATCAGCGTGTAGCAGGCTGAATAGGCCGCAATTATGTAGGAGTACTGCTGCGTGGTGATATGCAGCTCTGACATTAATGTCGGGGCCGCCACGGCAATGGTGTTACGGGTCAGATACCCTAACACCGTACCGAGCGTCACCAGTCCAATCATGTACCAGCGTAACCCTTTGATCTTACGCATCCTCTACCTCTTCCAGTTCTGTATGCGGTCTTGCCGCTGTTGTTATCTGGAGCGGGACAGCACGTGATGCAGCTCTGCTCACGCCCGCAGGTTCTGTATGAGCAACCCTGTTATGACCTTGCCATTTGTGAGTCGCTAACGACCTCACGATGGGGCGAGAGCCTAACTTGTTATACAACTTTAAAAGTTGAGAGCCATCACAAAAACCCTTTCTGCACTGTGGGATACTGGAAACCTGCGTAATGACAGCCATTTAGCGCGATGCGGGCGACAAAAACGTCCATAACGGCAGCCAGCTACCGCCGTTTATGTGAGCAGGATCGCAAATAAATCCGTAACGGACTAAAATTGGTATGATAACTTTGGGCCATCAGTGGTTCAGTCGATGAGGAAGCATGTATGTCACGTTTCATGACCGAAGATTTTTTGCTGGATACCGAATTCGCCCGTCGTCTCTATCACGACTATGCAAAGGATCAGCCGATTTTCGACTATCACTGCCACTTGCCGCCGCAGCAGATTGCCGAAAATTATCGCTTCGCCAACCTTTATGACATCTGGCTGAAGGGCGATCACTATAAGTGGCGGGCCATGCGCGCCAACGGTGTGGCTGAGGCGTTCTGTACCGGTAACGCCAGCGATCGTGAAAAATTTGACGCCTGGGCGCGCACCGTGCCGCACACTATCGGCAACCCGCTCTATCACTGGACCCACCTGGAGTTACGCCGGCCTTTCGGTATTACCGATACACTGCTTTCTGAGAAAACGGCTGACAGCATCTGGCATCGCTGCAATGAACTGCTGGCACAGGATAGCTTTACCACGCGCGGCATCATGCAGCAGATGAAGGTGAAGATGGTGGGCACTACCGACGATCCGCTGGATGACCTGCGCCATCACCGCGCGCTGGCAGACGATGCCAGCTTCAGCGTCAAAGTGCTGCCGAGCTGGCGTCCGGACAAAGCGTTTAATATCGAAGCGGAAACCTTCCTGCCGTGGATCGAGACGCTGGAGCAGCTGACGGACATCAGCGTGCAGCGTTTTGACGATCTGCGCAGCGCACTGCATCAGCGGCTGGATCACTTCGCGGCGCACGGCTGTAAAGTCTCCGATCACGCGCTGGATGTGGTCTGCTACGCCGAGGCGGATGACGCTACGCTGGATGCGATTCTGGCGCGTCGTCGCAGCGGTGCCGCGCCCAACCCGCAGGAAACGGCACAGTTTAAAACGGCGGTGCTGGTCTGGCTGGGCAGCGAATATGCCCGCCGTGGCTGGGTGCAGCAGTATCACATTGGCGCACTGCGCAACACCAATCCGCGCCAGTACCAGCTGCTGGGGCCTGATGTCGGCTTCGATTCGATCAACGACCAGCCGCTGGCCGAACCGCTGGCACGCCTGCTGGGCGCGCAGAATCTCAATAATGCGCTGCCTAAAACCATTCTCTACTGCCTGAACCCGCGCGACAACGAAGTGCTGGCCACCATGGCGGGCAACTTCCAGGGCGAAGGTCAGGCGGGCAAGATGCAGTTTGGTTCAGCCTGGTGGTTTAACGATCAGCTGGATGGTATGCAGCGTCAGATGACGCAGCTGGCGCAGATTGGTCTGCTGAGCCGTTTCGTCGGCATGCTGACCGACAGCCGCAGCTTCCTCTCCTACACCCGCCACGAATATTTCCGCCGGCTACTGTGCCAGATGATAGGCCGCTGGGTGGAGCAGGGTGAAGCGCCAGCCGATGAAGCGCTGTTAGGTCAGATGGTACAGAACATCTGCTTCAACAATGCCCGCGATTACTTCGGCATCGAGCTGGGAGCCTGATAATGAAAAGGCTAAACCGTCACGACTTTCCGGGCGCAGTCTATCGCGACCGGGTGATCCAGTTCGGCGAAGGCAACTTCCTGCGCGCCTTTATTGACTGGC
Organism: Pantoea sp. ABR1s; assembly: GCF_057812235.1. Lineage (NCBI taxonomy): Bacteria > Pseudomonadati > Pseudomonadota > Gammaproteobacteria > Enterobacterales > Erwiniaceae > Pantoea > Pantoea sp. ABR1s. The sequence goes on from NZ_CM173823.1 coordinate 597,762, forward strand.
AGATCGACTGGCTCAATGAACATCAGGGCACCGATGCCGGGATCGTGGTGGTGCGGCCGCGCAACCGTGAAGTCAGCGACAGCCTGAATCAGCAGGATGGTCTCTATACCACGCTGATCCGCGGGCTGAACGATCAGGGCGAGCAGGTCAGCGAAACCCGGCTGATCCGCAGCCTCAACCGTGAAATCCAGCCCTGGCAGCAGTTCGGCGAGTTTATGGCGCTGGCCCGTAATCCGGATCTGCGCATGGTCTTCTCCAATACCACCGAAGCGGGCATCGCTTTTGTCGGCACGGATCAGCTTACCGATCAGCCCGCCAGCAGTTTCCCTGGCAAACTGACGCAGCTGCTGTGGGCGCGCTATTCCCACTTCAATGGCGCCAGCGACCGGGGCTGGCTGGTGGTGCCGTGCGAGCTGGTTGACCATAACGGCGACACGCTGCGCGATCTGGTGCTGCGCTACGCCGATCAGTGGCATCTGCCCTCCGAATTTAAAACCTGGGTTCATCAGCATTGCGCGTTCTATAACACCCTGGTCGACCGCATCGTCACCGGCTTCCCGGCGGAAAGCGAGCAGCTGCAACGCGAGCTGGGTTATGAAGATCGCTATCTGGTGGCGGGCGAAGTCTACTATCAGTTTGTGATTCAGGGGCCGTCGGCGCTGTTTAATGAACTGAAGCTGGCGGCGCTGTCGCCGCAGGTTCGGCATGTGGATGACATTGCGCCCTATAAAGCGCAGAAAGTGGCCATTCTCAATGGCGCGCACACTGCAATGGTACCGGTCGCGTTTCTGGCCGGTATTGAGAGTGTGGGAGAGGCGATGGCCGATCCGGCTATCGCCGGATTTGTGGATAACCTGCTGCGTCACGAAGTGATCCTGACGCTGGATCTGCCTGCCGATGAACTGCACGCGTTTGCCGATGCGGTACAGCGTCGTTTCCGCAATCCGTTTATTCGCCACGCGCTGCTGTCGATTGCCCTTAATGGCATGACCAAATTCCGCACCCGTCTGCTGACCCCACTCCTTGCCGCGCATCAGCAAACCGGCGAGTGGCCGACACACATCACCTTTGCGCTGGCCGCGCTGATCGCTTTTTATCGCGGCGAGTCAGCCGGCAAAAGCTGGCCATTGCAGGACGAGCCGCAGTGGTTACAGCGCTACGCCGACGCCTGGAAAGCACTTGATGCGGATCAGCTGTCACCGCAACAGCTGGTGAACGGCGTACTCAGCGACGCGCAACACTGGGGTGAAGATTTAACCCGTCAGCCCGGACTGGCTGCGGCTGTCACCCAACACCTGCAAAATATCATCGCCCACGGAATGCGTGAGGCGCTGAGCCAACTGAGATAACGCTATGCAAGACGCAATTAAAATTGATCCCCGCGACAATGTCGCCGTGGCGTTACGTGATTTAGACGCGGGCGCCATGATAGAGCTGCCGCCACTGAGTGTGGCGGTGCAACAGGCGGTCGGACGCGGGCATAAATTTGCCCTGCAGCCTATCGCGCAGGATGAGCTGGTGATCAAATATGGGCTGCCGATTGCCCATGCCACGCAGCCTGTGGCCGCCGGTGAGTTAATCCATTCGCAGAACGCCCGCACCAATCTCAGCGATCTGGATCAGTATGCGTATCAGCCCGAGTTTGTGACGCTGCCGCCGCAGCCGGGTGACCGTGAGGTGCAGATCTACCGTCGTGCTAACGGCGAGGTCGGCATCCGCAATGAGCTGTGGATCCTGCCGACCGTTGGCTGCGTCAACGGCATTGCGCGTCAGATCCTGCAGCGTTTCCTGAAAGAGACGCAGGAGGCAGAAGATATCGATGGTGCATTCCTGTTCAGCCATACCTTCGGTTGTTCGCAGCTGGGGCAGGATCACGAAAACACCCGCACCATGCTGCAAAATATGGTGCGCCATCCTAATGCTGGCGCGGTGCTGGTGATTGGTCTCGGCTGCGAAAACAATCAGGTTGATGCCTTCCGTGACACCCTCGGCGCGTTTGAAAGCGACCGGGTCGAGTTTATGGTGTGCCAGCAGCATGACGATGAGGTGGAAGCCGGGCTGGAGCGGCTGCACGCATTGTATGAAAAAATGCGTCACGACCAGCGCGAGCCGGGCAAACTCAGCGAGCTGAAGTTTGGTCTGGAGTGCGGCGGTTCAGATGGTTTGTCTGGCATCACCGCCAATCCGTTGCTGGGACGTTTCTCGGACCAGATGATCGCCAATGGCGGCACGACCGTACTGACCGAAGTACCGGAAATGTTTGGCGCAGAACGGATTCTGATGAGTCGCTGTCGCGACGAGGAGACCTTCAGCAAAACGGTGGCGATGATCAACGATTTCAAACAGTATTTTATCGATCACCAGCAGCCGATCTACGAAAACCCGTCACCAGGCAACAAAGCGGGCGGTATCACCACGCTGGAGGAGAAGTCGCTGGGCTGTACCCAGAAAGCGGGGCAGAGCCAGGTGGTCGATGTGCTGAAGTATGGCGAACGGTTAAAAACGCCGGGGCTGAATCTGCTGAGTGCGCCTGGCAATGATGCGGTCGCCACCAGTGCGCTAGCGGGAGCTGGTTGCCACATGGTGCTGTTCAGTACCGGACGCGGCACACCTTATGGCGGTTTTGTGCCGACGGTGAAGCTGGCCACCAATACGCCGCTGGCGGAGAAGAAACCGCACTGGATCGACTTTAATGCCGGACGGTTGATCGAGGGAATGAGTATGGATGCGATGCTGGAAGACTTTGTCGACAGCATTGTGGCGATTGCCAGCGGTCAGCCGACCAACAACGAGAAGAACGATTTCCGCGAGCTGGCGATTTTCAAAAGCGGTGTAACGCTATAGTTTGTCAGGCAAACAATGGCGATCCTGATGTTGTTATTACCGTCGGTTAATCCTGTGCCCTTCGTGGGTGGCAGAGTCCGATCGCAAAGTCGCTTAAAGCATCCCTGCTCGCTCGGCCCGCGCCTTCCCTGGCGCGGGACGCTTTGCTCTTCGGACTCTGCCACCCACTCTTTGAGCTTTTGAGCTATCTGAAAGGTTAAGCCCGACTGGTTTCGCGCTCCGCTTCAGCCTGACAGACGGCGGCGGTAAACAGAATATCGGTTGAAGAGTTCAGTGCGGTTTCCGCCGAATCCTGCAGGACGCCGATAATAAAGCCGACCGCCACCACCTGCATTGCCAGATCATTCGGAATGCCGAACATGTTACAGGCCACCGGGATCAGCAGCAGCGAACCGCCCGCCACGCCAGATGCACCACAGGCACAGAGTGACGCCACCAGACTCAGCAGAATCGCCGTCGGCACATCAATGCTGATCCCCAGCGTATGCACCGCCGCCAGCGTCAGCACGGTAATGGTAATCGATGCCCCCGCCATACTGATGGTTGCGCCCAGCGGAATCGACACCGAATAGGTATCCTCATCCAGATCCAGACGTTTCGCCAGCGCCATATTCACCGGAATGTTGGCGGCAGAACTGCGGGTAAAGAAGGCGGTCACGCCGCTTTCGCGCAGGCAGGTGAAGACCAGTGGATAGGGGTTGCGACGGATTTTATAGAACACCAGCAGCGGGTTCACCACCAGCGCCATCAGTACCATACAGCCCAGCAGCAGCGCCAGCAGATGCGCATATTGCCACAGCGCGCCAAAGCCGGTAGACGCGAGGACCGAGGCCACCAGACCGAAAATACCAATCGGCGCGCAGCGAATCACGCAGCGTACCAGCCACGTCACCGCATGAGAGGCATCATTGAGAAAGGCGCGGGTAGTGTCACTGCTGTGACGGAAAGCCAGCCCGAGACCAATTGCCCACACCAGAATGCCGATGTAGTTGGCGTTCATCAGGGCCGTGATTGGATTCGACACCATGCTCATCAGCAGTCCACGTAGCACTTCGGTAATGCCGGATGGTGGTGTGATTTCCGTGGTGCCCACCGCCAGCGTCAGCGTCTGCGGGATCAGATGGCTGAAGACCACCGCGACCACCGCCGCGAAAAAGGTGCTCAGCAGATAAAGCATAATAATCGGCCGGATATTGCTCTTCTGGCCCTGCTGGTGGTTGGCAATCGAGGCGATCACCAGCATCAGTACCAGCAACGGCGCGACCGCTTTCAGCGCACTGACAAACAGTTCACCCAGCAGACCGACCGCGATAGCGGCATCGTGTGAAATCCAGGCGAGCGCCACACCGGCGATCAGCCCAATCATGATTTGCTTCACCAGGCTTCCGGCGAGCAGCGTGCCCAGACGTGCGGAGAGAGTTTTCTGCATAATATTTTCTATATTTTGTCGCGGATGTAGTTTCAGACGCGATGTTTTGCATCGGCTAAAACGGTTTGCCCGGCGGAGTATAAGGAAAAGATCGGACGAGAAAAGAGAAAGTTCTGTCACTGTGGAGCAGGTCAGATTTTTATTATGCTGGATAGTGGAAGTGTGACAGAGGGATGAAATGGCGTGACAGGCTGCCACAAAATAAAACAGGGGCATCGGCTGCCCCTGCAGGTAATTATGGTGCGAGCTTTTTCTGGTCTCTTTTGCGGTTAACCCAGGCATTAATCAGCAGGGTTGATGCCAGAATGGCACCGACCACACCCAGCGAGATACCGACCGGGATATGGTAGATGTCGACAATCAGCATCTTAAAGCCGATGAACACCAGCACAATCGCCAGGCCATACTTCAGCATCGAGAACCGTTCCGCCACGTTTGCCAGCAGGAAGTACATGGCACGCAAACCCAGGATAGCGAACAGGTTTGAGGTCAGTACGATAAACGGGTCAGTGGTCACGGCGAAGATCGCCGGGATACTGTCGACCGCAAAGATCACGTCGCTGATTTCTACCATGATCAGCACCAGCAGCAGTGGCGTCGCAAACAGCACGCCGTTTTTGCGGGTGAAGAACTTCTCGCCGTCGAGATCGTCAGTCATGCGCAGATGCTTACGCAGCCAGCGCACCACAGGTTTTTCGCCCACCGCGCTGTCATCCTCTTTCGCCAGCGCCATTTTCACACCGGTGAACAGCAGGAAGGCACCGAACACATAGAGGATCCAGCTGAACTGCGTGACCAGCCAGCTACCGGCGAAGATCATGATGGTACGCAGCACGATAGCGCCTAATACCCCATAGATCAGCACCCGGCGCTGCAGATTGGCCGGAATAGAGAAGTAACTGAACAGCATCAGCCAGACGAAGACGTTATCCACCGCCAGCGCTTTTTCCAGCACGTAACCGGTCAGGAAGGCGAGCGTCTGCGTGTTAGCGACTTCACGTCCCGCGCTGCCCTCCAGATACCACCAGAAGGCGGCGCTGAACAGCAGTGAGACTGAAACCCAGATCAGCGACCAGACGGCCGCCTGTTTGAAAGACATGGTCTGCGCGCCACGGCGTCCCTGCAACAGCAGGTCGATAGCCAGCATGATAAGCACCACAACCGCAAAGCTGCCCCACAGTAAAGGCGTACCCACAGTTTGCATATTCGTATCCTGTCCGAAAAATAAAAAAAAACGGCTGAAGTCAGAAGACGTCAGCCGCTTATTTTTGTGTAAGCAAACCTCGCCTTCCGGCAAGGTCTCACTTACAACACAGAAATTGATTCCGGGTTGCCTGATGACCGGATGCTTTCGCATCGTAATGACGATCAATCAGCTTACAAGTTACTCCCCTTTGCAGGAGGGTAAGTTACGGTTTAGCCGCACAGGAAGCAACACCTCTCAGACATATTTAGAAATATTTACATAGCAGCCTGGTCGGCCGGGAAGATCACGCCGGTCTGGCGGCGTATCTCAGTCAGCAGCGATGCAGTAATCCGCGAAACCTCAAGCGAAGGGTGGTCCACCTGGCGCTGCTCAACCAGCCGGGCAAAAGCGGCGGCTTCATACAGCATGGTGTTGATATGCTGCGGCTGGCTCAGCGTCTGCTTTTCCGCGCCCCGCGGCACAAAAGTCAGCTGCTGGCACTCCGATAACTTCTCTATCACCAGCGCGCCCGCTTCACCCTGAATCTCGCTGGGGAGGCTGGAATCACTCACCTTCGAATGCAGAATCGTCACATCGAAATCACCGTAACTCAGCACCACCACGCCGTGCGCGTCCACGCCGCTCGCAAGCAAAGTCGCCCTGGCCTGCACGCGATCTGGCTCGCCCCACAGCGTCACCGCCGAGGCCAGACAGTAATAACCGATATCCATAATTGAGCCATTCGACCAGCGCGGATCAAAGGTATTGGGGTTCTCACCGTTGAGATAGCGTGGGTAACGTGAGGAGTACTGGCAGTAATTCAGCAGCGCTTTTCGCAGTTTCCCCACGTCAGGCAGTGCCTGCTGCAGCCGCAGAAAATTCGGCAGGCTGGCAGTTTTAAACGCCTCAAACAGCACCACCTGATGCTCACGGGCGCAGGCGATCATTTGCTCCACTTCTGCCAGGTTAGAGGCCAGCGGTTTTTCGCAAATCACATGCTTGCCGTGCGACATAAACAGCAGCGCCTGCTGACAGTGCAGTGCGTTGGGGCTGGCCAGATAGACCGCATCGATCTCCGGACTGGCGGCCAGCGCTTCCAGTGAGGTAAAGGTCTGTTTGCAGGGATAATCGGCGATAAAGGCCTCAGCCTGCTGCTGACTGCGTGAATAGACCGCACAGAGCTTCATCGCTCCGGTTTCATGAGCGGCATCAATAAACTGGCGTGTAATCCAGTTTGTTCCCACAATGGCAAAACGAATCACGTCATCTCTCCGGCAGCTGTAAAGCGGCAGAGTAACATCTCACCCACGCTGTGCAATGGTGCCGGGCGGGCAGGGATTGATCCTGCGATCCGCATTCCAATAATATGCGGAAGCGATGATGTTTATGTACCAACCAGGGAGCGCAGGTGAAAGCAAGTAAGCACGCATTAAACTGGACCACACTTCTGATCGCCATTCCGGTCGGGTGTGCGGCGTCGCTGGTGACGCTGGCTTTCCGCGGCGTGATTGAACTGATCAACCATCTGCTGTTTGCCCGCAGTGGCGAAATAACCGAATCCCTGCATCTCTGGCCGTGGATCTTCTGGCCGCTGCTGGTGGGGGCGGGCGGCGTTCTGGCGGGCTATTTTCTGCGTTATGCCGTTGCCATTGAGCAGCAGCAGACGGTGAAAACGGATTACCTTGAAGTGATCAACGCCCGGCTCGATGCGGTGCCGACCCGGACCTCACTGTTCCGTGCCTTATCGTCGATTGCCAGTATCGGCAGCGGCGCGTCGATAGGTAAAGAGGGGCCGATGGTGCAGCTCTCGGCACTATGCGGCAGTGCGATTGGTCGACTGTTACCGGCCTCACTTAACCTGAAAAACAGTGACGTGGTGGCGATGGCGGCGGCGGCGGGCCTCGCGTCGGTTTACCATGCGCCGCTGGCGTCGGCGATTTTTGTGGCGGAAATCGCCTTCGGCATTTCTGCGTTGCAGCGGCTGATCCCCCTGATCATCGCTGCCGCCACGGCGGTGATGACCATGTGGACGCTGGGTTTTCGCAGCGCGCTCTATCCGCTGGCAGACGCGAACTTCGCCATGGATCTCAGCAGCCTGCTGATGACGGTGGTGATTGGTCTGTGCGCCGGTCTGGCGGGCTGGATCGTGATTAAATGCATCGCCCGCAGCAAAGTGCTGTTCAGCCGGGTCGCCTCCCTGCCGCTGCGCCTCGGAGCGGGCGGCTTTGCGGTCGGCTTACTGGCGCTGATCTCCACTGATATCCTCGGCAACGGCTACGAGGTGATCGTCAAAGTGATGGCAGGGCACTACCTGCTGCCGGGTCTGCTGCTGTTGCTGGTGCTGAAAACCCTCGCTACCAGCCTGTCGGTAGGGTCGAACGCCGTCGGCGGACTCTTTACCCCTTCGCTGCTGATTGGCGCGCTGCTGGGGGTGATCATCGCGACGATGGGGGCGGCGTTGCATCTGCCGCTCGGCAATGTGCTGCTCTATGCCGCGATTGGTATGGCGGCGGTGCTGGCAGCAGTCAGTCAGGCGCCGTTGATGGCGATGCTGATGGTGCTGGAGATGACGCTCAACAGCAGCCTGCTGTTTCCGCTGATGATCGCCACGGTGCTGGCGTCGATGGTGGTCTATCGCCTGCAATCCGCCAGTACTTATCCGGTCGTGAGTCATCACTTCAGCCGTTCAGAAGCGAAATATGATTTCGATAACATGCGCATTGCCGAGCTGATTATTGCGGGTGCGGCGTTGCAGCCGGAGGAGTCGGTGGGGCAGGCGCTGGCGGTCAGCTCCCTGAAGCGTGAACGCTATGTTTATGTGATCAACGCCGCGGGCGCTTTCCTCGGTGTGGTCTCGATTCATGAGATTTCGCGCCGGGTGCTGGCACAGGAGATCACCCTCGACTCACCGGTGCAGTGCGTGATGGATCAGGATTTCCCGGTGGTGTATCAGAATCAGAGTATGCGTGAGGGATGGGAAGCCTTTGCGGCGGTGACGCTGGAGCGGTTGCCGGTGCTCAACAATCCGCAGGAACGGCGCTTTCTGGGGGCGCTGACCAAAACCAGTCTGATTCAGAAAGCGCAGGAGTTTCTTTAAGCCGCGTTGCCGCGCATCGCCTGGTCCGTCATCCACAGTCGCGCATCAAATTCGAGCTGGTGATAATCCGGCTCCATATGGCAGCAGAGCTGGTAGAACGCCTTATCGTGATCTTTCTCTTTAAGGTGTGCCAGCTCATGCACCACGATCATCCGCAGAAACGGCTCTGGCGCGAGGCGGAAAAAGGTCGAGATACGGATTTCCGCTTTCGCCTTAAGCTTACCGCCCTGAATCCGCGAGATGGCAGTGTGCAGCCCGAGTGCATGCTTCATCACCTTAATCTTGTTATCCCACATCACTTTGCTGATCGGCGGCGCATTGCGCATATAGCGATTTTTCAGCGCCTGCGTGTAGTCATACAGCGCTTTATCACTCATCACGTCGTGGGTGTCGGGATAACGTTCCTGCAGGAACGCACCTAAGCGCTGATGGGCGATCAGCGACTGAACCTGCTCAAGAAGGGGGGCAGGATAACCCTGAAGGTAGATCAGTGAGGACATTAGGGATTCCAGGCGAAAGACAGTATACTGCGCCCCCGATTTTGGGGCGAAAATCAACCAAAGTGTACCACGCCGGAGAATTCATGAGCCAACTTGAACTGAACGATCGCACACTGATCCTGCATCGCTTCCCGCAGATGCGTGACGAAAGTCCATTACAAGCCTGGGATGCGGCTGATGAATATCTGTTACAGCAGGCGCTGCCAGAGGGGCCGGTGCTGGTCTTCAACGACAGTTTCGGGGCCTTAACCTGCGCCCTGAATTCGCGTACCGTCTGGCACGTCAGCGACTCGTGGCTGAGCCAGCAGGCCGCCCGTCAGAACCTGACCTTTAATGGGCTGGATGACAGCGACGTTCACTTTGTTGATAGCCTGGCGGAACTGCCTGCTTCACCTGCGGCTGTGCTGATCAAGGTGCCTAAAACCCTGGCGCTGCTGGAGCACCAGCTGCGCGCCATTCGCGAAGTCGTCACGCCTGATACGGTGATTCTGGCGGCGGCGCGCGCCAAAGAGATCCATAACTCTACGCTGCAGCTGTTCGAACAGATCATTGGTGAAACCAAAACCTCACTGGCGTGGAAAAAAGCGCGTCTGATCTACAGCCAGTTCAGCAAGCCTGAACTGCGTGAGGCCACGCCGACGCTGGTCTGGCCGCTGGATGGTACCCCGTATCAGATTCACAACTACGCCAACGTCTTCTCGCGCGCTTCGCTGGATATTGGCGCACGGCTCTTTGTGCAGCATCTGCCGGAAAACATTGAGGGCGAGATTGTCGATCTCGGCTGTGGTAACGGCGTGGTGGGACTGGTGGCGCTGGAGCAGAACCCGCAGGCCGAGGTGCATTTCCTTGATGAGTCTTACATGGCGGTCGCTTCCAGCAAGCTTAATGTGGAAGTGAACCGTCCTGAGGATCTGTCACGCTGTCAGTTCCTGGTGAACAACGTGCTGAGCGGCTATCCGTCAGATCGGCTGCACGCGGTGCTGTGCAACCCGCCGTTCCATCAGCAGCACGCGGTGACCGATCACCTGGCATGGCAGATGTTCCGTGATGCCAAACGCTGCCTTCAGTATGGCGGCGAGTTGCGTATTGTCGGCAACCGCCACCTCGATTATCACCACAAGCTGAAGAAGCTGTTTGGTAACTGTACGCTGATCGCCTCTAACCAGAAGTTCGTGGTGCTGCGCGCGGTGAAAATGCGCTAGTCAGACGGTTAATGCCAGCTGCGTCGCCTGCGCAATCGCACGGCGCGCATCCAGCTCCTGCGCCACATCTGCACCGCCGATGACTGTCACCCTCTGTCCTTTTGCACGCAGCGCGGCTTCCAGTTCGCGCTGCGGCTCCTGTCCGGCACAGATAATCACATTATCGACCTCCAGCAACAGCGTTTCGCCGTTGCGCCGCAGATGCAGGCCGCTGTCATCAATCGCCAGATACTCAACGCCGCCCCACATCTCAACGCCCTGCGCCTGCAGACTGGCGCGATGGATCCAGCCGGTGGTTTTTGCCAGCCCGGCACCCGGTTTTCCCGATCGGCGTTGCAGCAGCCAGATTTGCCGTAGCGCGGCAGGGGGCTCGGGTTTCATCACGCCGCCACGCTGCGTCAGGCTGTGGTCGATGCCCCATTCGGCATAAAACGCCGCCAGATCCTCGTCATGGGATGGCTGTGACAGATACTCCGCCACATCAAAGCCAATACCGCCTGCGCCGATAATCGCCACCCGTTTCCCCACCGGGCGCTTATCGCGCAGCACCTCCAGATAGCTCAGCACGCTGGGGTGGTCGATGCCCGGAATGTCAGGCGTACGCGGCTGAATGCCGGTCGCCAGCACCACTTCATCGGCGTCACTCAGCTGATCCGCCGTCACCCGACAGCCCGTCTGAACCGTCACGCCTGCGGCCGCCAGCTCATGCCGGAAATAGCGCAGCGTTTCGCTGAATTCCGATTTGCCAGGGATCAGCCGGGCAAGATTGAACTGGCCGCCTATCTCCGGCGCGGCCTCATAGAGGGTTACCTGATGGTCGCGCTGCGCCGCCTGCAGCGCAAACGCCATGCCGGCCGGACCGGCACCCACTACGGCCAGCCTGCGCGGGGCGGTGCTGGCGATGACCGGCATCAGCGACTCATGGCAGGCGCGCGGATTGACCAGGCAGGAGGTGATTTTACCGGCGAACACCTGATCGAGGCAGGCCTGATTACAGGCAATGCAGGTGTTGATGCTGTCCGGTTCACCGCGCTGTGCTTTAGTGACAAAGGCGGGATCGGCGAGAAAAGGGCGCGCCATCGACACCATATCGGCGCAGCCGGACTGCAACAGCTGCTCGGCGACGGCGGGATGGTTGATGCGATTGGTTGCGATGACCGGCACCTTCACCTGTTCACGCAGGCGCTGCGTCACCCACGCAAAGGCCGCGCGCGGCACGCAGGTGGCGATGGTCGGGATGCGCGCCTCATGCCAGCCAATACCGGTATTAAACAGCGTGACGCCGCACTGCTCCAGCTCGCCCGCCAGCAACAGCGTCTCCTCCAGCGTACTGCCCTCTTCGATCAGGTCGAGCATCGACAACCGGAAGATGATGATAAAGGCGTCACCGGTCGCGGCGCGAACGGCGCGGGTAATCGCCAGCGCGAACTGCATCCGCTGTCGGAAGTCGCCACCCCAGCGATCGGTGCGCTGATTGGTGTGCTTCACCAGAAACTGATTAATCAGGTAGCCTTCGGAACCCATGATCTCCACGCCATCGTAGCCCGCCTGCTGTGCCAGTCGGGCGCAGCGGGCAAAGTCATCAATGGTCTGTTCAATCGTCGCCTCGCTCATCGCCTGTGGCGTAAACGGGTTAATCGGCGCCTGGCGTGCCGAGGGCGCAACCAGATCGGGCTGATAGCTGTAACGACCGGTATGCAGGATCTGCAGGGCGATTTTGCCCTGATGCTGATGTACCGCCTCCGTGATCTGCCGGTGCCAGTCACATTGCGTCTCGTCGGTGAGCATCGCGCCATGCGCGGTGGTGACACCCTGGGCATTGGGGGCGATGCCGCCGGTGACGATCAGCGCGACACCTTCACGCGCCCGCTCGCCGTAAAAAGCCGCCAGCCGGGCTGCACCATCCGGGTGTTCTTCCAGTCCGGTGTGCATCGACCCCATCAGAAAGCGGTTTTTCAGTCGGGTAAAGCCAAGGTTCAGCGGCGTAAACAGCGCAGGATAGTCAGGATTGACGGACATGATAGTCACTCACGGTGAAGTGGTCGGATGAGTTTACTCTAGCCACTTCTGCGTTAAAAAAAAGTGAAAGAATGTCAGGGTGTGAGTGAAATCATAAACAACGGCAGGGGAGTGAGGTGAGTAACAAAGAGTGGGCGGAGCTAGCCCGTGCCTTGCGCAAAGAGGTGAAGACCGCCATCCATAGCCCGCGTAGCTTTGCGACAGGCGTCAGCGCCCGTCGCTGTTCAGGTTCCGCTACATGCTGTCAGCGCGGTGCCAGAAAACCCATTAACGTCGACGGATCCACGAATAGCGGGAGTGATAGCCGCTGCCGTGGTGGGTATTGAAGCGGTAGCTTGAACCGCTTTCGGCCATGCAGTAGGTGCAGACATTGACGTTATCGATCTGCGCAGCCGGCACACCCGCCTGCACCAGTAAATGCGTTGCCAGCGCAGGCAGATCGAACCAGACACCCTGCTGGCGGGCAGCGGCCTGTGGACGTTGCGCCAGAGGATTAACCGGCTGGTTCTGGTGCCAGCGCAGCCCGCTGGCCAATGCCGGGTTCTGCGCAATCTCCGCCAGCTGCGGTTCGGCCAGTTCATAACAGCAGGGGCCCATCGCCGGACCGATCGCCACCATCAGGTTCTGCGGCTCGCAGCCCTGCTCGCACAGTTTTTCAACCGCGCGGGTCAGCACACCCGCCAGCGTACCTTTGAGTCCGGCATGAACCGCGGCCACGATCCGCTGCTGGCGATCGGCGAACAGCACTGGCAGGCAGTCGGCGGTGTAGACCGCCACCGGGCGCGTCCCGCTGCTAATCACGCCATCAGACTCGCAGCTTTTGGGTGGGATGTTCTCGATATCGGTGACCACGTTCGCGCTGTGGCGCTGATGTCCATAGGCGGCATCAGCGGGTGGTGGCTCACCGGCTGGCTGAAACGCATATTCGAGCCACTCCAGCGAATCGAGCAATGGCGAGCGCGGGATCACGGCCATAGGAATCTCCTGTTATAACAGCGTGCGTTGGGCTGCCCACAGCTTACGTTAACTGCTACATTTTTGAAGCTTCTCCTCAGACCTTTCTCACCTTAAGGATGAAATGATGAAAACCTCCGCAAAACTGGCTGCATCCGGACTGGTCGCGCTGCTGCTTACCGGCTGCGCCTCGTCGACACATCAGACCGCGCAACAGCAACTCGGCCAGCAATCGGTGCTGGCGGTAAACTGGTTCCAGCAGTCTGGTGAATATCAGGCGCTGACCTGGCAGGCATTTAATACCGCGCGTATGGCGTTTGATCAGGCCCCCTCGCTGACTGGCAAACCCAAAGCGGTGATTGTCGATCTGGATGAGACGATGCTGGATAACAGTGCCTACAGCGCGTGGCAGGCGAAGAACGGCCAGCCGTTCAGCAGCAAAACCTGGTCAGCCTGGACACAGGCGCGGCAGGCGAAAGCGGTGCCGGGCGCGATAGAGTTTGCGCGTCATGTCACACAGAATGGCGGCACGCTGTTCTATGTGTCGAACCGGGATCAGAAAGATTACGCGGCCACGGTCGCTAACATGCAGCAGCTTGGCTTCCCCAACGTTAGCGATAAAACGGTACGTCTGAATACTGACAGCTCCAATAAGCAGGCGCGTTTCGATGCCATTAAAAATGCCGGCTATAACGTGGTGCTCTACGTTGGCGATAACCTCAACGATTTTGGTGGCGCGACTTGGCATCAGGGTAATCAGACGCGTCGTGATTTTGTGAATCTTAACCATCAGCAGTTTGGAACGCAGTTCATCGTGCTGCCGAATCCGCTCTACGGCGACTGGGAGAGCGGAATGGCGGAAAACTACAATAAACTGACACCGGAACAGCAGCTGTCAGTGCGGGAATCGCGGCTGCAAAGCTGGAACGGTAAATAATTCGTCAAGAAAAAGAGCCTGACCGGGTCAGGCTCTGTTAAAACATGGTCCTGATTTACTTTCTCCCGTCACTATTTTGCTGCAAATTAAATTAATTATCTCTTGCTTCATTCTTATCTAAAATCAGGCATATCTGACTGGCTATCAGCAATTAAGCCGGTTGATCGTGCTAATGGTTAATTTTTTAATTAAGAGTATTCCTGGTAAAAAGCAGGCCGGTTGGTATGGCAGTGAATATCCCCTTGGTTAATGATTGTATTTTTTTGTCAGCAATAACTTTAGTTTATTATCTTTTATATTTTAATCTATTGATATTATTGATCTTAAAATGGTTTCCGCTAATTATTTCACTTCTCTGCTGCTTAATTAAATTTACTTAACCCTGACTCTTACTGACGCCGGATTGACAAATAGCATGATGTTAAAGTGCTGTGAAATATTGCTCGTGCATTGGTAATGGTTAGCGGCTATAACCTTTTTCTGTGACTCAGTTCTTATTTACCTGGCGGCTCACGCTTTATTTGTGAGCCGATACACTTTGTGGTTAGCCAGGATGCGACATCCCGGTAGTAGAGAGAAGATGATTGTGACGACACTTAAACCCTTATTAGCGAAAAATCGCAGTTGGGCATTACAGCGCCGCCAGCGTAATCCAGACTACTTTAAAAAATTCCTTCATCAGCAAAAGCCGCACTCACTCTGGATAGGTTGTTCTGATAGTCGCGTTCCGGCAGAAGTCTTAACCGGCTCCCATCCTGGCGAACTCTTTGTGCATCGTAATATCGCCAACATGGTGATTGAGGACGATGACAATTTACTGAGCGTGCTGCAATACGCGCTCTTCTTTCTCGGTGTAAAACGCATTGTATTAAGCGGCCACTATGGCTGCGGTGGGGTGGAAGCCGCGCAGAATCTGCCGGGCAGCGTGCTGGACGGGCAGGAGAGCGCGCTGGCGAGACGCATTCAGACGTTGCGTCATGACATTCAGCATGGCCTGGCGGAAAGCCCCCCTTCAGACGCGGAGCCGGGTGAACAGCTCGATCGGCTGGTTGAGGCCAACGTTAAGGCGCAATTCGCCAGACTGGTGAAATCTGAACCGGTCCGGCAAATCTGGCAATCGGGCCAGGAACTGGAGGTGTTTGGTTGTGTGTATGACCTGCGCTCCGGCCATCTTAAAGAGCTGATTCATCAATCTGCAGAGGAACCTTCATTATGAACCTCGATACCCTGCGTCGCGACATTCCTGCGGGTCTGGTGGTGTTTCTGGTCGCCTTACCGCTCTGTCTTGGCATCGCACAGGCCAGCGGATTACCGCCGTTTGCCGGTCTGCTGACCGGTGTGATTGGCGGCCTGGTGGTCACATCACTGAGTCCGTCCCGGTTTGCCGTCAGCGGCCCGGCGGCAGGCCTTGTCACCATCGTCGTCGCCTCAATGGCGTCTCTGGGCAGTTTTTCCGCCTTTCTCACCGCGCTGATTATCGCCGGAGCACTGCAATGTCTGTTTGGCCTGCTGCGTGCCGGACGGTTTATTTCGCTGGTGCCGGGCAGCGTCATCAAAGGGATGCTGGCAGCGATCGGTTTGCTGCTGATCATGCAGCAGATCCCGGTGGCGCTGGGAGCCGCGGGCGATGCGGAGCTGGTTTCACTGGTGACCGGTGAGATGACCTTCTCGCTGCCTGCGGTAGCGGTAGCGGGTGTCGGCCTGGCCATTTTATGTCTCTGGACTACCGCACCGGTGAAGCGGATCAAAGCGCTGGCCTGGATCCCTGGGCCGCTGATTGCCGTGCTGATAGGCTGCCTTGCTACCGTCGTGGGTGGACGGCTGTTCCCGGAGATGACCAGCGGTCTGGCGCGCATTTCATTGCCCGCTTTTGACAGCATTTCCGCGCTGATGGCAGAGCTGGAAACGCCCGACTGGATGGCCTGGCAAAATCCGCAGGTCTGGGTCGTTGCGGTGACCTTAGCCCTGGTCGCCAGTCTGGAAACGCTGCTGAGTCAGGAAGCGCTGAAAAAACTGCGTCCTCAGACACCCGCGCCGTCGCCCAACAAAGAGATGTTCGCGCAGGGTATCGGTAACCTGGCGGCCGGTTTTCTTGGCGCGATGCCGATAACGGCGGTGATCGTGCGCAGTTCGGTTAACGTCAGTGCGGGCGCGCAGACCAAACTGTCGATCTTCATTCACGGTGTGCTGCTGCTGATTTGCGGTATGTGGTTCAGTGAGATGCTGAACGCCATTCCGCTGGCCAGCCTCGCTGCCGTGCTGCTCTATACCGGCTACAAGCTGGCGACACCCAAACTGTTTATTGAGCAGTTCCGGATGGGCGCGCAGCAGTACGTGCCGTTTCTGGCCACCATCGTCGGTATTATCACGCTGGGCATGCTGGTCGGGATTGGTATCGGGATCGCCACGCAGATCCTCTATAGCATCTATAAAAGCCATCGCAACGCGCTGCAGCTCACCCGCTATGACGACCACTACGTGCTGCGCTTTCAGCAGAACCTGACCTTTATGCACAATCCAAAGCTGCAGGGATTGCTGGATGAGATCCCGGAGAACAGCGTCGTCATCGTCGATAACGACAATGCGGAATATATCGATCCCGACGTCAAAGCGGTGCTGAAAGATTTTGGCGATAACGCCGACAAACGCGGCATTCGCCTGAGTCAGTGGCCGGTTGCCGTAAAATAGCGTTTAGCGCAACGGTAAAGTCGTCAGAACAGCAAAAATCGGATATCTCGGATATCCGATTTTTTTATTTGCGATGCATAATAGAGCCCCAGTTTTTGCTGTCATCTGATGGGTTTAGCCTCAAAACGGTAACTTTTCTGAGTTAGCCTATGAAACGAGGTTTTATCGCCGGATGACATTGAGGATATTCAGGATTTAATCATTCTGACACCACGCGCCTGTCCAGGCTGGCGTGGACAGCCAGCCTCTCTGTGACAAGGTCCGGATGTATGCGCATACAGCTGTTTGAAGAGCACAACGTTAAGAAGAACGCATTTTCACTCTTTTTAATCACGTTGCTGTTTTGCTTTATCGGCGGACACCTGCGCTTTCCACAGGAGCTGTCGCTGTTCTGGCCGGTCAATGCGATCGTCACTGGCGTGATCGTCCGGAATCCTTTTCTGCATCAGACCCGCTATTACCTGGCCACCTTTGCTGCGATGGTGTTTAACGACACCGTTTTTTCAGGCTGGGCGCTCTCTGCTTTTACCCTCAACATGGCGAATCTTCTGTTTGTGCTGGTGGCGGTGACGCTGCTGGTAAAACATCTTCAGCACGACTCCGGCAGCGAGCGTATAACCAGCGTGCTGCGCATTTTTCCGGCCTGTCTGCTGGCCGGACTGGCCTGCGCCAGCTGGGGGGCGCTGGCGCAGCAGGCCGATTTTAACAGCGGGCTGGTGACGGCCTGGGGCGAATGGTTCAGCGAACAGTTCTCAACCGGGCTGATGCTGCTGCCCTTTTTGCTGACGCGCGACTGGGCGTCGCTGTCGCCCCGGCAGTTTATGCAGATGCGCAAGCTGGCACCGGTTGTCGCCGTGATTTTTTCGCTGATGATTGGCGCGATGATGGGCGGCGCAGGCAGCCTGACGTTCCCGGTTCCGGCGCTGGTCTGGTGCGCCATCGTGCTGCCGATGCCGCTCACCAGCCTGGTGATTTTGCTCACCGGCATTAGCGAAATCATTCTGGTTTCGCACGGTGTGATGAATATCCAGGGCGATGACAATATGCTGCCGATCACCCATCTGACTTCGGCACGGCTGGGCGTGGCGACCATTGCGATCAGCCCGCTGATTGTGGCGGTGAGCATGGATGCGATTCGCCAGCTCAACCAGCGTCTGGCGTTGCGCGCCAACTATGACTTCCTGACCCGGCTGCTGTCGCGTTCCGGCCTCTATGAAAGTCTGCGTGCTGAGCCGATCTTCCCGGACCGCCGGGCGGGCGTGATCCTGCTGGATGTCGACTACTTTAAAGCGATTAACGACAATTTTGGTCATGATGCGGGTGACAGCGTGCTGGAAGAGATCGCCCGCCGTATGCAGCGCGTTGTGGGTAAAGAGGGGCGCATCTGCCGTTTTGGCGGCGAAGAGTTTGCGGTGGTGCTGTTCGACCAGAATCCGGAAAAGCTCTACTTTCTTGCTGAGAGCATCCGGCAGAAGATGGCGAAAGAAAAGTTCTGGCTGCAGGGCAGTACGGCCACGGTCACCGTCAGTCTGGGGCTGGCGCATGGCAGTGCCGGTGAGGCGACGGAGTGGCACCGCGTGATCAACCGGCTGATTTCCGCAGCCGATAAAAATCTCTATCTGTCGAAACGCAATGGCCGCAATCAGACCTCGCCGGTTAACTACCGTGCCATCACCAGCGACGTGGCATAACGCCACGCCGCCGGGTTCTGTCAGCTGACGCTGCTTTTCAGGGTACTGGCCTGCTGATGGCGTTCAATCGCCAGGTCAATCAGGCGACTGATCAGATCCTGATAGCTGAGTCCGGCTGCCTGCCACAGTTTCGGATACATGCTGATATTGGTGAAGCCGGGCAGGGTATTCACTTCGTTGACGATAATTTCGCCGTCGTCAGTTAAAAACACATCGACGCGCGCCATGCCAAAGCACTCCAGCGCGGTAAAGGCTTTGATGGCGACCTCACGAATCGCATCGCTGGTTTCCGGTGAAATGGCTGCCGGGACCACCGTCTGCGCACCGCTCTCAGAGATATATTTGGTGTCATACGAATAGAAGGCGTCATGCACCACCACTTCACCGCAGGGGCTGGCTTCAGGGGCATCGTTGCCCAGCACCGCACACTCGATCTCGCGACCTTTGATACCCTGCTCAATCAGCACCTTGCGGTCAAAGGAGAAGGCCAGCGCCAGCGCGGCATCAAACTCTTCAATGCTGTCCACTTTGCTGACGCCCACGGATGAACCCTGGTTGGCGGGTTTGATAAACAGCGGCAGGCCAAAGCGGGCAATCACTGCGCTGGCGTCCAGATGTGCACGCTGGGCCTGGGTGACGCTCACCCACGGCGCGACGTTGAGGCCGGCGTCGCGCAGCAGGCGTTTGGTAAAATCTTTATCCATGCTGACCGCAGAGCCCAGCACGTCGGAACCGACGAAGGGTAACGAGGCCATACGCAGCAGGCCCTGCAGGGAGCCATCTTCACCCAGCGTACCGTGCACGATAGGGAAGATAACGTCGATCTGCGACAGCGGATGGGCGTTATGACGGGTGATGATCTGCTGCTGAGTCGTGCCGGGCACCAGCGCCACATCTTCAGCGGCGTGATTCAGCGCGATCAGCGCCGGATTTTCAGCGTTAAGTAAGAAGTTTGAAGCATCGTTAAGACGCCAGTGTCCCTGCTTATCAATGCCCAGCAACACCACGTCAAACCTGGTTTTGTCGATCGCCTCAAGGATATTTTTGGCCGACTGTAACGACACCTCATGCTCAGCCGATTTCCCGCCAAACACGATCCCTACCCGCAACTTTGTCATCAATTTTGCCCACTGAAAAAATCAAAACCACAAGATAGCATGGGCTTCGCGAGGGAAAACAGGGCAGGGCGACAGATAATTGTGAGCAGGCGATTAACCCTCGCCACTCACCAGATCGCTGTCGTTGAGCTGCCCGTGCTGACGCGGGTGGCAGCTCAACGGCCCGCTCGCAAAGGTCACTGAATCTCCTCTTTAACCTGATGCAGGCGGGGTGTCAGGTTTAACTTAACCTGATGCAGAGCCCAGCCTGACTTCAACCTGATGTTCCTGGCGATGGCTTTCCAGCGCTATTTCGTCACCGTCACACCGTTTGCCATCCAGCCACAGCTGATAGGTGCTGTCACCGCGAGTGACCCGGATGTTGTAGATCCCTTCCCCCTCACGGTAGACAATTTTTATCTCTGACCAGTCAGCGGGAAGCTGTGGCCGGACAGACAGCGCGTTGCCGCGCCGGGTTATCCCAAGCAGACTCTCACTGATAAGCTGATAGGTCCAGCCTGACGAACCGGTATACCAGGTCCAGCCGCCCCGCCCGCTGTGGCCTTCGGCCGCATACACATCCGCAGCCATCACATAAGGTTCCGCTTTGTAGATCGCCATATCCTGTTGATTGCCACTATGATTAACCGGATTAATCATAGAGAGCAGGGACCAGGCGCGCTCTGTTTCACCCATCGCCGCAAAGGCCATAATCGCCCACAGAGCCCCATGGGTGTACTGACCGCCATTTTCCCTGACGCCCGGTAAATAACCGCGAATGTAGCCCGGATTTGGCCCTGCGCCATCGAAAGGCGGAGTGAGCAATTTAATCAGCCGGTTATCCTTATCAACCAGATGCTGATAAAGCGCCGCCATCGCTGACCGGCATCTGGCGTCCTCGCCTGCGCCAGAGAGTACCGACCAGCTCTGGGCAATGGCGTCTATCCGGCACTCACTGTCAGCATGTGAACCGAGCGTCTGGCCACTGTCAAAAAAGCCGCGCAGATACCATTCGCCATCCCAGGCCGCATGGTTAAGCGCGGTTTTGAGCGTCTGCGCGTGCTCCTGACAGTGGCGGGCGGTATCGGTATCGCCGAACCGCACAGCCAGCGCGGCAAAGCGGTCCAGAACCGTATAGAGGAAGAAGCCGAGCCAGACGCTTTCACCCTTGCCGGCAATCCCGACGGTACTCATACCATCGTTCCAGTCCCCTGAGCCCATCAGCGGGAGGCCGTGCTGACCGAAAGTAAGGGCGTGGTTAACCGCGCGAACGCAGTGCTGCCATAGCGGTTCATTAATCTTACTGACGCCCGGAAGCTCATAGACAGACTCTTCGTCCTCTGCCAGCAGGCGACCTTCAAGGTAGCTGACGGGCTGTGACAGCAGTGCAATATCATCGGTTGCCTGCACATAGCGGCACAGCGCATAGGGCAGCCACAGGTAGTCGTCGGAGCAGCGGGTTCTGACGCCACGGCCAGCAGGCGGATGCCACCAGTGCTGTACATCTCCCTCAATAAACTGGCGGGATGCACACAACAACAGCTGATCGCGCAGCCGCTGCGGGGCAGCGTGGGTCAGCGCCAGCGTATCCTGCAACTGATCGCGGAAACCAAAGGCACCACCGGATTGGTAATATCCGCTGCGCGCCAGCAAACGGCTGGCCAGCGTCTGGTACAGCAGCCAGCCGTTTGCCAGTAAATCGACCTCCGCTGCCGGTGTCTGGATTTGCACTTTAGTCAGTAGCTGGTGCCAGTGCTGTTTAACCCTGGTCAGCTCGTTCTGAGCCTCCCCGGTGGAGAGGAACTGCTGCATCAGCGCTGTCACTGCATCCTCATCTTCCCCCACGCCGAGGGCAAAAACAAAGCTGCGGCTGTCGCCGTCAATCAGTGTTGTCAGCGTCTGCAGCGCGGCGCAGGGATCCATTCCTGCCCCGGTGTTACCCGACAGACCACGAACATTCATCATCGCGGGCTGCCGTGTGGTGCCGTTACGACCCAGACACTCAAGCCGGTTGCCGCTGTACGCAATCCGGGTGCCTGTGACGGCAAAAAAAGCGGTCCTTGCAGAGCCCGTACT
The DNA here is from genome assembly GCF_057812235.1 of Pantoea sp. ABR1s. Classification (NCBI taxonomy): domain Bacteria; kingdom Pseudomonadati; phylum Pseudomonadota; class Gammaproteobacteria; order Enterobacterales; family Erwiniaceae; genus Pantoea; species Pantoea sp. ABR1s. The sequence continues at coordinate 619,482 of NZ_CM173823.1, forward strand.
GTTATAAAAGTTTCTGGCCAGAACCGCGCTGCCTGTCGCGATAGCGGCAGGGGACGTCACCACATGCCTTGCGGAGCGGCTCGCCAGCTCACCCAGAACCCATTCGACGTATCCGGTAATCGACAGATTACGCGTTTTGCCAGAGAGGTTACTCAGCGTCAGCAGGGAAAGTCTGACCGGCGCCTCTTCTGCCACGAACACCGTTAACGTGCTGCTGATGCCATACTCCGTGTGTTCAAACGTGCTGTAACCGAAGCCATGACGGGTCAGATAATCCCCCTTGCCGCGAACCGGAAGCGGCGTGGGCGACCAGACATCACCCGTCTCTTCATCACGCAGATAAAGCGCTTCGCCAGAGCTGTCACTGACGGGGTCATTGTGCCAGGGCGTCAGACGATATTCATGCGCGTTTTCATACCAGCTATAGCCCTGGCCACTCTCGGAAATGACGGTGCCCAACTGGCTGTTGGCCAGCACATTGCACCACGGCGCAGGTGTCTGCTGCTGGCCGGAAAGAATGATGTGATATTCGCTGCCGTTCTCGTTGAAACCACCGGTGCCATTGAAAAACTGCAGCCGCTCCGGCGAAAAGGTGACGGCTGCAGGCGGCGGCGTCTTACTGACCGATGGAAACGCAAAAGCCGGCGGGGTGCGCACCGGTTTTAACAGCGTGCTGAGCTGATCGGCGAGGCTGCCGTTCCGGCCTTCCAGCACGACCGCCGCGACGCTCAGCAACAGTTGCAGATCGTCAGCGGAAAAACTTTCGCTTTTGCGGATAAATATGCCGCCAGGTTTGTCCGCCTGCTGCCGTTCATCTCCGGCAGGGATCAGGGTCGTGAGCTGATTGAACAGGTTCTGCTGGTAGCCGCCCTGGTCGCTGTTCAGGATAAGCAGATCGACCGTCAGTCCTTTTTGTCGCCAGTACTGGTGCGCCTGAATGAGCGTGGTGACCAGGTCGAGTTGATTAATGTTTTCTATCCGAACCAAAAGAATCGGCAGATCACCCGAAATCGCATGGCGCCACAATGACTCCTGGCCCAGCCGGTTCTGCATCAGCGCGTCTGATTCGCCACGCATTTCGGCGCTGGAAAACAGTACGGCACTGGCCAGCTGATTGAACAGGCTGGTATCTTCGGTGCGAATATTCAACTGACGCAAGGCGACCTGACTGTGGGACCACGCCAGTTCAAACACCCGATCGGCGCTGATGTGGTTACGGTACTTCTCAATCAGCGCAATAGTGGTGTCACGCTGAAGTGTCACACCGTAAAGCATATCGATGGTGACGGCCTCTCCCGCTTTTAACGTCACTGACTGGCGAATTGATAACACGGGATCTAACACTGCCCCCTGCTGACCCGTTAATTCACTGCCCGGCATCAGTGCCTGAGCATCGGCTGGTGTCCTGCCGCGCCCGAGAAAACGAGCCCGGTCGGTTTCAAAAGAGGTCTGGCGGCCGGTATTGCCATGTATCGCCATCGCGTGAAACATCCATGCCGTCACTTCATTCTCTTCACGTGGCCGACGGTGAGCCAGAATTGCTTCCAGCCTGTCAACGATTTCAGTCTGGACGAACAGATTACTAAACGCAGGGTGGGCCATATCGCTGGCTGCTGGCGCCAGTACCACTTCGGTGTAGCTGGTGATATCGAACGGGCGGGTCTGACGGGAACGGTTAGTGACCGTGATGCGTCTGATCTCCACATCATCTTCCGGGGAGACCACGATATGCGTGTGAATGCTGAAGGTGGTGCCTGAAGCGTCAAACTCAATCCCGGCATCATTGAAACGGGTTTTATAATGCGGACGCTCGCAGCAGGTCGGCTGATAGCTGTGAGCAATCACTTCGGCGGATTGCTGATCGGTAACGTAGCAGAACGTTCCGTAGTTGTTGCTGGTGCTATCCGCACGCCAGCGGGTGAGTGCCAGCCCCTTCCACTGGCTGTAGCCTGTCCCCGCGTGCGTCACCATCAGATGATAATCTGCATTGGAAAGCAGCTGCAGTTGTGGCTGGCGCGGATCTGAACCACTGAATTCACGCTGGTCGGGAATGCTGCGCTGCTGTTTAGGGTCACTATTTTCGACAAAACTGCGGCGTGGGGTATAGAGCTCAATATCATCAGGCACTTTTTCCTGAAGCAGCAAACGCGACGACTGAAACAGTGCGCTGGACATAAAGCGCGCGACCATGGGCGCATCCAGCAGCTGGTGAGAGAGCGCTAGCAATCCCATCGCCTGGTGATGGGCCATATACGATTTGACGATCGCAAATGGCTGACCGGGAGCCAGTCGGTCCGCGGTGAAATCCAGCGCTTCGTAATAACCGTAGTCACCGCTGGCACCCATTTTTTTAAGCCGTATCAGATTAGCCGTCGCCTCCTGCGGCAGCACCATCAGCGCCAGCAGCGTCGCATAGGGCGCAACAACATGATTGTCATTCAGGCCGCGTTTCAGACCCAGTTCTGGCGTACCAAATGCCCGATACTGGTAGTTATGATTGACGTCAAACGCAGCGTAACCCGATTCCGAAACGCCCCAGGGCGTATCGGTGCTGTTACCCGAGACAATTTGTTGCCTGACCGCCGATAACGCCATCTTTTCCAGCAGCGTGTCGGGGTAAACCGGCATGACCAGGTGCGGCATCAGGTATTCAAACATTGAGCCGCTCCATGACATCACGGCGGGCTGGTTATTCAGCTGAGTAAATAAGCGACCCAGTACAAACCAGCTCTTGGCCGGAAGCTGGCTGGTGGAGATAGCAAAGTAGTGCGTCAGGCGGACTTCTGAAGGGAAAAGGTCATATTTGCTGGCGTCCAGCAGACCGCTGTCCATGTTATAGCCCACGCTGAGTAAAGACGTGGCCGGATAATAGAGAAAGCGGAAGTCCATACTGGCGTGATCGCTGAGGCGGCTGTCCAGCTCCAGCAGGGCAGCCATTCGTTCGCGGGCGGCCCATATCGCAGTCTCTGCCTGTTTTTCCGGGAGTCCGGGGCGGTTCAGGTTCAACTCAGCGAGCCACAGCAATGACGGAATGTCGGCAGGCAGTGGCGCATCCGGGGTAACCCAGCTGAAAAGGAGGGCCCACTCCTGAGTAAAATCGACCAGTTGCTGATGGAAAAGCGCCGGCCAGTTCACCCGCGTTGTCGGAAGATAAGCCTGTTCTGCCACCACGCTTAATGCCAGCAGAGCCTGCATCCCGGCGTGAAAATCGGCGGGTGAAGCGCGCTGCATCAGGCTTAGCTTAGCTGCGATTTGTTCCACAATGTCGCTGCGGGTGTCGCTCAGTTGGTCTTTAAGCAGTGAGAAGGTATCGGAGAGACCTTCCAGGATACAGGGGAGAGACATCACCGGCTGGTATTTCCACTGCGCCAGGCCCGCCTGAAGGGTCACAAGGTGAGCCGCCATATTACCGCTGTCTACGGTTGAGACGTAGCGTGGGTTCAGCGGTTTTAACGTCTGGGTGTCATACCAGTTATAAAGATGTCCTCTGAAATGCTCCATTCGATCAAGGGTATCGAGGGTGTCGAGAGTCCGGCTGATGACCCGATTCTGGCTGATATAACCAAAATCCCAGGCCGTCAGGTTTGCCAGCAGCGACAGGCCAATGTTGGTCGGTGAGGTCCGGTGGGCCACCCGCGACTCCGGAATCTCCTGCAGATTATCCGGCGGCAAATGGTTGTTATCACTGCTGGCAAATTCGTTAAACCAGGCCCAGGTTCTACGCGCGGTGCGACGCAAAAAGATGCGCTGTTCCGCTGAAAGGCTGCCTGGCTGAGCGCGTTTGGGCTGGCTCATGCGGCTCAGTAACGCGGGGGCGACCGCCCACAATAAAGCGAGCGCCAGTGCGACATGCGTCATCGACGGCATGCTCAGGCTGGTCAGGAATACCAGAACCGCGCCTGCTACCGGATTAATCCACATGCGGCGGTAGAAATGGCGCACATCAGGCTCGACAGGTTTCAGTGATGAAGCGCTCTTCCACTCGTTCAGGTAGCGATGGCTGATAGTCAGGCGCCATAAGGTCACGATAATCGCCTTCAGCGACCAGTAACTTTCGTGTGGCAGGATGGCCAGCGCCAGGCCAGCGCGGGAGAGGCGGTTAAAGGCATCGGTGACCAGCATGGATAAATGCTGTCGCCAGGCACGCGTTTTACTTTTCGTCACCCCATCGATCACCAACGCTGGCAGTCCTGGAAGCAGCAGAAATAGCATGATGCACCCGACCCAGAATATTGGATTCGGTACTATCGTACACAGCATAAACACCAGCATCAGCAGGGCAGGCGCCACCAGGCTGCGGCGCAGGTTGTCTGTTAATTTCCAGCGGGAAAGCGCACTGAGCGGGTTCTTTTGACGACTGCAATCTTCCTGCCGCACCTGCAACCGTAGCCAGTTAAGGAGCTGCCAGTCGCCCCGCACCCAGCGAAATCGTCGGGCAACATCGCTCAGATAACTATCCGGATATTGTTCATACAGGACGACGTTACTGACCACACCGGAGCGGGCATAGCACCCCTCAAGCAGGTCATGGCTCAGCACCAGATTTTCCGGACAGGTATTGCGTATCGCCCGGCTAAAGGCAGCGACATCGTAAATACCCTTGCCGACAAATGAGCCTTCACCAAACAGATCCTGATAAATATCGGATGAGAGTGAGGAGTAAGCATCATTCCCCGGAATGCTGCTGCACAGCCGGGCATAGCGGCTCTGACCGTTAACCGGTATCTCTTCAGCCAGACGAGGCTGCAGGATGGCATAGCCTTCAACTACCCGATTTTTGACATCGTCGAATACCGGCGCATTGAGCGGGTGGGCCATGACGCCAATCAGCTTATGCGCAGTCTCACGCGGCAGTATTGTGTCGCTGTCGAGAGTAATCACATATTTAACGCTGTGCAGCTGCGTCTGCGTGGCACCTACCGTGACGCTGAAGGCGTTTTCTTCACCCTGAAGCCAGCGATTCAGGGCATGGATCTTACCGCGCTTGCGTTCATACCCCATCCAGACGCCCTGAGAAATATTATGGGTGCGGTCACGGTGTAACAGGGAGAAGAGCGCAATGTCCGATTTACCCCCGCTGTAGCGCCGATTCAGCGCTTCCGTTTTCAGCACGGCGTAACGGATAAGCGCGGCATCATGATGATGGTCCTGTTCGGCGCTATCGGTAAAGTCGGTCAGTAACGCAAAACTGATATTCGTTAAGGCGTTACCGAGATAGCAGATTTCCAGAGAGCGCAGCAGGGCGTCTGTTCCCTCATTGCTGCTGAGTAAACAGGGGATAACTACCAGTGTGCGGTCATGCTCCGGTACCGCCAGAGAATAATCGAGTCGGGGCAGGGGAAGGGGATGGCGGCTGCGGGTGGTTAACTCGCTCAGCAACTGTAAGGCTAACTGGCTGCTGACAATGATGGCGGGCAGCACCAGCAACCAGAGTAATGACGCCATGCCCGCCTGATGGGTGCTGTAGAGCATCTCGGCGGTAAACGCGGTTGTCAGCAGTAAAAGGCTGCCTAACCAGGAGAGTAAAGGAGTCTGGCTCAGGTGCTGCCGGCTCCTGTTCAGCCACGTTACTTTAACGTCAAGCTGCTGTTCCAGTTGCTGAAATCCTTTATCCAGCAGGTAATAGCCGACATGCTGCTGACGCAGGGGAAGATCAGGCTGGCTGGCCAGCGTCAGCACAGCCTGGGCGACTTCACGTTCATCAAACCGACTGTGCCGCGCCAGACGTTCAATCACGTGGCGGTAGTCATCGCGACTGTCAAAATGCATCAGCGGGTATGTCCCGGTGGGATCCTGCTGCAGGACTTTCTCAACCAGGCTGACGGATTCGACAAAGGCCTGCCAGTCAATTTCGCCGAGTTGCCGCAGGCCGGTAATACTGTTGCTGACAGAGAGCTGACTCAGGGCCAGCTGCCGGTTGAACTGCTCAATGACTTCCGAGGTTTTCCGGCCGGTATTTTCCAGCTGTTGTTCGACCCAGGTTAACGCCAGAGTATTGTTCTGGCCACTTAAGCGCCGTTCAAGTTCAGCGACGAAAGCGCCGGAAACCTGCGGGTTCTGGCGGGCCATATCAGCGATGACCAGAATAACTTTTGACGCATCTTCGGCGGCAGTGGAGAGGATATCGCTGATCCACTGCTCCGCTTTATTACGTTCCTGATGTACCCTGGCCACGTCAGCCGCAATCCGGGACAGATTGTTGATAAGCGCAAAACGTAACATGGCAGGCAGGGCCCACAGTTCGCCGAGCAGCAGGGGCGTAACGCGCTGGTAGGCAGCGATAAAAGGATGCAGGACGCTGGTTTCCAGTCGGCCATCACTGTGCTTAATCATCTCCTCGGCGATAGCCTGGATGCGCAGGTAATGAGCCGACTCCTCCAGCATGGGCAGCCCTTTACCGAATTTTGCCGGTAACAGGTGCCGGACCAGGCGGATCTGCTCTTCAATAATGTAAAAATTATCCAGTATCCAGACGGCCGCCGGTGTCTGGCTGCGTTTATCGCCTTCACTCAGGATCTCTGCGCTGCGCGTCAATGACAGTTCATTATCTGCCAGCTGCTGCAACAGTCGGTAGGACCATTTTCCACCCGACAGATTATGCGTTTTCGCTAATTTTTCGCCGTAGTTATCCATTTGTTCAGCCGAAAAAATATCTGGCCGGTGGGCCTGATAAATACCTTCTGTCGGGAACAAAGGAAAATGCTCATCGGGTAATTCACTTTCCCGGCTGAACCACGTCGTCAGTTTTATTTTCACACTCATTTCCTTGCGCTTACGCAGCAGCTGGATCCGGAAAAAAAGAAAGGATGACAAAAAAGGAGCCAAAAGAAGGGCTGGAGGTGATAAACAGGTGTAGATGATATTGATTATAGTCCTGTTTCCGTTATTCGTAGCTATCCTGATTAACCGGCTGGCGTTCTCTTATAGCGATAAAATAAAGTTAAAAAAAATAAAAAGCTGCCTTCTCCTCACCTTAGCCCTGTTTAACATCAGAGCCGACAGATAAAAAAATTAATTTACCTGCACTGTGTTACGCTGATGGCAACATTTCAGAGGATAACGACATGACCTGGTTGAGCTTTCTCTTCGACGCGCTACACAGCAGCGAAACCAATACACAGTGTCCGGTGTGTAAAAAGTTTTCCAGACAGTCTGTAGCTAAAAAGAATAAAGGACAGGCAGTCTTATGCCCTCACTGTAAGTCATTGTATGTTATATAAAGTCCGTCGTCTTTTTATGTTGCGATCACCAGGCAGCAGCAAGTCATACTGTTTAACCTTATCCCTCATTGAGGCAATATCTTCGTAACATTAATTTCAATGTGCTGATAATTCTGCATTATCTTTCGTACTCGGTGAAATAACGTTGTGATTCACCCTGGTCGAGAAATTCGAATGGTGAAAGTTGAATAATATCTGGTCCTGCAGACCACACTTCATTAACTCTTGAGATAATATCGCCTTCCTGAAACGTCAGGAGGTTATTAATGCGTAACACAGCAAATCTGCCATTTTCAAATTCGACCTGATACAACGCAACTTTCTTCAGCGGCATGATGGTTCTTCCACAAATTACCCGGCAGCAGAGTTCAGCACTCGATGAACTTTTCATGATAAACCTCTAATCTATTCATACTCTTCTGTTCAATAAATTAATCTGCAGCATTGTTAATCTGACCTCAGCGCACACGTTATGCAGATTTCAATTGGCCCGTCTGGACTGCATTTGTTCATATCCGTAAATATAGCGGGTTTATGAAAGTAATCTGATACACCCTCTGCAGAGTTAAAAGTGACTCCGGGGTATGAGTCGGGTTATCAGAGTGAGCATGAGTGGCGTCTTTTACGGGGAAAATAGTGGGTATGAGAGTGTGAGGTTAATCAGGGAAAGGGTGAGGTGAACCTGTAACCCAGGTACCGGAAGGTGAAAATGCAGTGTTGAAGGCTATCAACTGACTCGCCGCCGCGACCGATGAGGCAAAGCGGACCACCACGCCGCTACTGGATGCGGTGGATATCAGCATTGCAGCTGATGACAAGATCGCTCGTCTGGCTGAGTGGAACTAACCACGGAGTAACCGGCTGAGTGATTTTCACCAAGGCGTGCAGGTGCTTAAGATGAGTGACGGCAGCGCGGTGATTACGGTCTGGCATGCGCTGACTGAAAAATCGGCCAGGTTAGTAAGAGCATTGTCGGGACGTGGCAGAGGATAAGTGCGCTAATGGATTGGCTTAGCAAAGAATAGCGTGGCTCAGTTGATGAACGATATCCTGGAGCTTGTGCAGCAGTTTGCTGGCCAGCAAGACGAGCCCTTTGATCGCGGCCAGCCAGTTAATAGCAGCGACATTGCGTGGATTGGCCAGAAGGCCGCTGTGATTAATGCCAGACATTTGCCCGTGATTGGCAAATAATCCACACTGATAACTCGCTATTGCTGCAGGTTTTTGATTATCCATCACCAGAGCGCACCAAACGTAAGCAGCACCACGCTAATGCGTGGCCACCACGAGCACGATAACCACAAAGAGAGTATCCGCATAGTCTGACATTGACTGCGCGTCAACACCGGCAAATAATCGTCCTGAAGACAAAATCGGCGGCACTGCTCCCGGCAGTGCAATTCTGAACATAAAAATTTTCAGTTTCATTTTGCTACAAACTACATCGACAGTCCGCACCGCCATTGGGCTTTTATCGGAAAACCAAACTAAAAAAATTAAAAAGAGTTTTAGTGATTTAATCTTAAAGAATGGTCTGAAAAAGAATCTAACTTATTGTTATTATTGAAAATAACCTTAATCATGAATTTTTTGGATAGATCGTGAACATTTGATGTACTTATTAATTGAATCAATAAATAACGCTAGTAATCAGTAGATCAAAAGAATGACTGACGCATAAACAACTTAAATAGAGTGCTAATGGAATTACTACTTCAGATTAGATATTCTCAGCCTTAAACATTATTTGCTTACAAGGAATAAGTATGGATGCAAAGCAAATTGCCTATGGAATCGTGGAGGGTATGTCATCTATCCCTTCAGGCATGTATCAGGGAGTTGTAAGAACATGGGAGGGAAGCGGTCTTGCCGGGAGCGATCTGAAGAACCGAAATCAAAGAGAAACTGAACGGTTTATGCGATTAATCAAAGCCACTGCAGACAGACATGAACCCATCCGGCAACTGATTACTATTGTGATTAACGATTTCTACGCAAAGCTCGATAATGAAAGCAAACAAGCTATCGATAGTAAGTTGGGTTATGGTGCTGGCAGAATGGGGGGAAGGATTGGTTCACAATTTTTCCTGGCCCAATTTATTGCTAAAAGAATACTAACTCGTATCTTGACAGTTGAGGCCTTTAAGCGGTTTGTCAGAGTTGGCTCGTCGCTTTCGTTGAACATTCTCATGGTGCAAGGATTGATTGAAGAGGCTTCAGTCGCATCAAGACGGATGCAAAATAGATTTCCAATGACCTATTCAAAGGTTTCACGAATGAATCTGGATATGGTCTATTTCCTCGTAGAGAGGCCACTCGAACCCTATCTGATTTATATCAACAGCCATAGATTAATTTGTGAAAGGATACAAAATGAACTCTGCAAAATCATTTCTTCTTAAATTCGTTAAGTTCATTGGTATACAAACCACAAATGTTGTTGAAGCCATTTCTACGGGTATTTGCTCATTTGCCGCATTTTTCTCTTTGTTTTTACTTGATGGCTGGCTATGGAAAATTATTGGTTTCTTCGGGTTCTTCATGCTGGCCTATTTAGTTGCTTACCTGCTGGATAAGCTAAAAGGAGAAGCATGATCGGTATGTGTTTTTATCCGTAATTAAGCTATCAAACAACAAGGCCGTGACACAGATTATGGCCTTTTTTGTGGTTGTAAAAAAAGCAATGAAACTATAAAGCTGACTAACAAAGTCAGAGTGATGCATATCATTAGTTAGATTTTTATTAACGAATTATGCATGGGCTACGTAGATCATTACTGCTTCGATTAAAAGCATCGCTTACGTAATGGAGAAAGTATGTATAGGCCGTACAGGCGTTAAACATAAAATTATCCTCTGCAGAAGCTTGATCGGGAAAGCTGAGACTATGGTAAGTTAGATCCCCAAAAAAATACACGTTGAACCAGACCGCTTTCTCTCGCAAGCCGAATGTTTATTCGCCAACGTTTTCAGAAAAAACGCCGTACTATTACATGGAAAAGCATGCTGCGCGGTGAATGGGCATATACAACAAGTGTCGGGGCATATGTTGGACGTTGGGTGCCCTGGATTGGCGCTGTGTTAACTGCATATGATCTTTCGATTATTACCCGAAATGTTGTTCATCGCTATAAGTAGATTACAGGTTAAAAAGGATAAGGCTGGTTATGAGTAAAGTTGAAGATGTTCATCGTCTGATAAAGAAATACTTTTGGGAAATGCCAGATGATGCATCCCTGAGTACAGGTAAAAATTGCGTTTTGCCTGAAGAGGCTTTTGATTTTTTTGAAGAATATGCTGAACATATTTAATGTTGATATGAAGCGATTCTATTTTCGTCTCTATTTCCCGGCTACAGGAATCCCTTTTTTGCCGAACGCTATTTTGCCAAAATATTTGCGCACCGATCATCATCAACCTGAGCCTTTGACTGTTCAGATGCTGATTAATTCAGCTGAAGCGGGGGAGTGGCTTTACTAAAATGTGATGCAGTAGAAAAGAGTGTTCATTTTTTTAAAATTAAAAGATTGGATATGAAATTAAAATAGCCAAAAGGAAAGTAGTTAAAACTACTGAGTATAACAGAGGTTGATATTGGTATGAGCGCTACTAATAGCTCGCTATGACATTGAGTTTGTGCAGGATTGCTGGGGGCTTACTACTCATTAATGGCTTGATATCTTCATCCGGCGTCTCATTAGGTACTTGAATGAGAAGGAGTATTCCACAGAACTTTCATTTTTAAACCTTTTATATCTACACTTTTAAATTCTATAAGGCGATGTCAAAATTATCACATTGCCTGGTAATGCTAAAGACGTCTCGTCATTTCCAGGCAGAGGTCAGCAGCAGATGCTGTTATTATGATCTTAATCATATCCACTGAAATCTTTTACAAGTAATAAGACTGATTTTGTAAATATAAATGTTTTTCTTAGTTGGCCTCATCTTTCTGCGGTATATCGTTACTTTTTTGATCAGTCGTGATCTTGCATATAGGTTTGTAGTGAAGAGTTGATATCTTCTTTCTGTCTTTTCTTGGCTTTTTCTCTCGCCTCCCTGCTGTTACAGGCCAATTGGTAAGCAAATTTGAGAGTATTTCAAGAATGTGATGCATTTACTTTTCCCTCTATTTTATACAGTTTATGAATCCTACCTATATTAGCCTGATAATATTATTCATTATCTTGAATTACAGTGACGTGCTCCCTGTTACAAGATTGGTAGCAAGTGAAGAATCGGATCGCTACTACACTTATCAGCCATTATGAACATACGATTAATTCTTTGAAAGCTGCCAACAATTTATACAAATGGCATAAAGCCTATCGTTGATGGTGAACAGGTATGAGTATCGACTATTCACCATTTCAAACACCGGGATTGTGGCAGATTTACGATACAGACGGTAATTTTATTTGGCTGGAAAAAACTATCAGAGCTTCTCCCTATTGATAAGCGAGTTACTTTACATACTTCTGAGCTTTTTTGCTTTGTTTAGTAGTCTTGTTCCACCTGCTTAAAGCAATCAGCAGCGGCATGATAAGGCTGTTGAGGAAAATGCACCGCCACTTTACCGCCACTCGAAAAGCCAGATACAAAAAAACCGCTTCAATGAGCGGCTTATCTATATGTTTTTTATATTGAAATTTGGTGGCCCCTGCTGGGTTTGAACCAGCGACCAAGCGATTATGAGTCGCCTGCTCTAACCACTGAGCTAAGGGGCCAGCGGAGCGGGGATTATAAAGTATCTCTTCAGGGCAATCCAGCACTCAGCCACCGGTTGCTGAAATAAGCAGCAGTGATTTACCTGCTGATTTCTATAACAAAACTGTCGAACCGCGATCCCGAAGTCGCAAACAGGCACGGATAATGCTTCTCCGTGCCTTTAGTGAAACCGGACTTCAGTCATTATGGCTGATGGCTGGCTCAGCTCTGACGATAACGGGATGCTGATTGATTCCGTGAAAGGTGGGGAACCATTGTGCCACGAGCCTGATCGTAGTCGTGCCACATCTGCAGATCTTCCAGCGCCGGAATAGTTACCGTCTCCTTGCTGTCGAGTCCGGCAAGCGCGGCGTCCACCATCTCATCAACGTCCATCAGCATTTCAGCCGGAATGTCATTAATAGACTGGCCTGCGCGGTCGAAAATCTCCGTACGGGTCGCACCGGGCAACACCGCCTGTACCTGTACGCCGCTCTCTGCGAGTTCACGCTGCATCGCACGCGTCAGAGTCAGTACGTAAGATTTAGTGGCGTTATAAGCGCCGTTGAACATCTCGTGCACCAGCGACAGCACCGACGCGATATTGATAATGATGCCATTTCCGCGCGCTTTGAAAGCCCGGCCAGCCGCCTGTGCCAGACGGGTGGGTGCCAGAATATTTAACGCCAGCATGGTGTTAATGCGTGTGATGTCCGCCTCAAGAAACTCACCCTCAACGTTCATGCCCGCGTTGTTCAGCAGCAGCGTAATCTGTGCGTTGTTCGCGATCTCCGACTCCACGCGTTGCAGATCCTGCTCGTGCGTTAAGTCAGCCGCCATAACCGTCACCCGAATATCGTGCTGCTTTGCCAGTGCGTCAGCCAGGGTGGTGAGCCGCCCCTGATCGCGCGCGACCAGAATCAAATCATAACCGCGTGCTGCCAGTCGTTTTGCATAGGTCGCACCGATACCGCTGGATGCGCCGGTGATTAAAGCTGTGCCTGATTGTGACATCTCTTTTTCCTCGTATGATGGTCGTCATAATAGCCATCAATATGACGATCATCATATCTGTCGTCAAGCTGGAATATGATGACCGTAATAATTACTATAATAGCCAGACGCTACGTAGCAGACACCGCAGGAGATGAGATGGAGAAGCAGAGCAGCAAAGCGCATACGCGGCGCCGTATCCTTGATGAGGCGGCGCGCGTGATGCGTGAAACCGGCACCGAAGGAATTGGTGTGGCGGCGCTGATGAAGCGGGTCGGTCTGACACACGGCGGTTTTTATGCGCATTTTACCTCACGCGAGGAGCTGGTCGAGGAGGTGCTGAAGCATATGTTTGCTGAAGCCGATACCTTAAAGCCCGCGGAGTCCGTGACCCAGCCAGCGCAGCAGCTGGCAGATTTTATTGATAGCTATCTTTCCGAGGCGCATCGCAATGCGCCGGCACAGGGCTGTCCATTAGCCGCTCTGGTGAGTGAAGTGGCTCATCTTCCACAGCCAACGCGGCAGATCTTCGCACAGGGCTTTAACGCGATGCATGCCGGTCTGGTGCAGATATTACGTGAGTTGGAGTTGCCGGATGCGGAAGCGCTGGCCTCCAGCATGCTGGCAGAGATGGTTGGTGCGCTGGCGCTGGCGCGAGCCTGTCCGGATGCTGAGCAGGCCAGTCAGATGCTGCAACGCAGCCGCGATGCGCTGAAGCAGCGTACGCTGGAGGTGGCGGCATGAGTGAACACGCGATCCGCGACATCATCAGTTCCGGTCTTGATGTGCTGTTCTGTGGCATTAACCCGGGTCAGTCAACCGCGCATCAGGGGTTTCACTTTGCGCATCCCGGCAACCGGTTCTGGAAAGTGATCCATCTGGCGGGATTCACCCAGCAGCAGCTGAAGCCGGAAGAGGAGCAGCGCTTAACGGAGACCGGCTGCGGCATCACCATGCTGGTTGAGCGGCCCACGGTGCAGGCGAGTGAGTTAGCGCCTGATGAGCTGCGCGATGGCGGTAAACGGCTGATGGAGAAGGTGCTTGATTACCAGCCAGCAGCGCTGGCGATTCTGGGTAAGGATGCGTTCCGTCGTGCTTTTAAACAGAGTAAAGTCGAATGGGGCAAACAGCCGATATGTATGGGGAAAACTCAGGTGTGGGTGTTGCCGAATCCCAGCGGCCTTAATCGCGCATCTCTGGATGAGATGGTCCAGGCTTATCGTCAGCTCTATGTGGAACTGCATGCGGGAAACGAATGAATCTGCGCAGGGCAGGGGAGAAGCAGTAACAGGCAGGCATAAAAAACCCCGGCGAACCGGGGTTTTTGTCTGACTTAATCGTCGAGGAAGCTACGCAGCACTTCCGAACGGCTCGGATGGCGCAGTTTACGCAAAGCTTTGGCTTCAATCTGACGAATACGCTCACGCGTAACGTCGAACTGTTTGCCCACTTCTTCCAGCGTATGGTCAGTGTTCATATCGATACCGAAACGCATGCGCAGCACTTTTGCTTCGCGCGCGGTCAGGCCAGCCAGCACGTCATGGGTCGCAGAACGCAGGCTCTCTGAGGTAGCAGAATCCAGCGGCAGCTCCAGCGTGGTGTCTTCGATAAAATCGCCCAGATGTGAATCTTCATCATCACCAATCGGCGTCTCCATAGAGATCGGCTCTTTAGCGATTTTCAGCACCTTGCGGATTTTATCTTCTGGCATCAGCATACGTTCAGCCAGCTCTTCCGGCGTGGGTTCGCGGCCCATCTCCTGCAGCATCTGGCGTGAAATACGGTTGAGCTTGTTGATGGTCTCAATCATATGCACCGGAATACGGATGGTACGCGCCTGGTCGGCGATAGAGCGGGTGATAGCCTGACGGATCCACCAGGTCGCATAGGTTGAGAACTTGTAACCACGGCGATATTCAAACTTATCTACCGCTTTCATCAGGCCGATATTACCTTCCTGAATCAGGTCAAGGAACTGCAGACCGCGGTTGGTATATTTCTTGGCAATCGAAATAACCAGACGCAGGTTAGCTTCCACCATCTCTTTCTTGGCGCGACGTGCTTTGGCTTCACCGATCGACATGCGACGGTTAATGTCTTTGACCTGTTCAATGGTCAGACCGGTCTCTTCTTCAACCTGCGCCAGTTTCTGCAGGGAACGTGTCACGTCGTCCTGCACTTCCAGCAGTTTTTCAGACCACGGCTTGTTCATGGCCAGAGCAGCTTTGAACCAGGTTTCATTGGTTTCGTTGCCGGTAAACAGCGTGATAAAGTTTTTCTTCGGCATTTTGCACAGCTCAATACAGAGCTTCATGATCAGACGTTCCTGCGTACGAACGCGTTCCATCATGGTGCGCATGCTGCCTACCAGGTAATCGAACTGCTTCGGTACCAGGCGGAACTGCTTGAAGACATCAGAGAGGTTCTGGATTTCAGCAACGGCGGCAGCATGACTGCGACCTTTGCTTTTAATCACTGCGCGGGTAGTTTCATACTGCTTACGCAGGTCAGAAAACTTCTCACGCGCCAGTTCCGGATCGATTGAGTTATCGTCGTCGGAGCTGTCATCATCCTCCTCATCTTCTTCTTCATCGTCCTTACGATCGGCTTCAGAAAGTTCAGAGCCCACGTGCGTTGCCGTTGGGGCGATATCTTCTTCTGCGTTAGGATCGACGAAACCGGTGATCAGATCGGAGAGGCGTGATTCGCCTGCTTCAACTTTGTCGTACTGATCCAGAAGATACGTAATCGCTTCAGGGTATTCGGCTACAGAACACTGAACCTGGTTGATACCGTCTTCAATACGCTTAGCGATGTCAATTTCGCCTTCGCGCGTCAGCAGTTCAACGGTACCCATTTCGCGCATATACATGCGGACCGGGTCAGTGGTACGCCCGATTTCAGATTCAACGCTGGATAACACCTGAGCGGCAGCTTCCGCGGCATCTTCGTCAGTATCGGAGCTGTTTTCGTTCAGCATCAGATCGTCGGCATCCGGGGCTTCTTCAACCACCTGAATACCCATGTCGTTAATCATCTGGATGATGTCTTCGATCTGATCTGAGTCGACGATATCTTCCGGCAGATGGTCATTGACCTCAGCATAGGTCAGATAGCCTTGCTCCTTACCACGGGTGACAAGAAGCTTGAGCTGTGACTGCGGGTTTTGCTCCATAAGACGGTATCCACACTTCTGTTAAATTAGATTGGTGTCGGTCGGCAGCGAGCCAACAATAGCAGTAAAGGCATTTAATTCTTGCCGCTGCCTTCGTCGCGGCGTGGGCTTTGCCCATCAGTAATCGGCACTTAAGCCGCTTGTATAAACTCTGTGCTAATGGCCTGGCTTACTCGCCATTCTGCTCCCCGGCAGTGCTCGCTTTCCTCACGTACTTCAGTACGCTCCGGAAGCTGTGCGCTGGCGGTGACCAGACTGGCTTCGACGCCTGCGGCCTTTAAAATGTGTGCTAAGGACCCGGCTCTACGCCAGAGGCCTTTAAACCTGGTACTGCGGACTATTTCGGTACCGGCATCACTCACGGTAGCGAAACGGGTGTCCGCGGCACTAAAACAGGCAATCTGCCCTTTCATCTGTCAGAACGGGCAGCGTGCTGAAAACAGTTACTTTCTGGCAAACGCCTGACTGAGAGTCCAGAGTTCCCGGCGCTCATCGGCGCTCAGTCCCTGGGTGCGTTCACGCGCAATCAAAAACTCCAGGCGCTCTTCAAGAGCAGAGTCGTAGATGCTGGCCAGCGAGTCCTGAAACACCGCTTCGGCTTCCTCATCTACTATCATGTGGTTCCAGATCGCCAGTGTTTCAAGCGTCTGACTAAAATTTGTTCCGCGATATAACTCTAGTAGCTGACCGGTGGTCAATCCAGGATTCTCATTACAACGGCCCACTAATTCAATAAATAGCGGTAAACCCGGCATTTTTGACTCAGACAGCCCATCAAGCGAAGGCACCAGGGTGGCCAGCTGCGGACTCTGAATCAGCAACGCGATCAGCACGCGCATAGTGGTACGCTTCAGCGGTGGTGCTACCGGCGTCGTTCCGCTTGCGGCCAGCTTCGGCATCAGCTTTTCAAGCTGATTGTCGTCAAGAATACCCAGTTTATTCCCCAGTTCCTGACGCATATAAATACGTAAGGTCTCACCAGGGATCTGCGTAATCAGCGGTAAAGCCAGCGTGCTCAGGCGCGCCTTTCCGTCGCGTGAGCTCAGATCCACCTGCGGCAGCAGGCTATCAAATAAAAACGAAGAGAGCGGCATCGCCTGCTCCATCCTCGCTTCGAAGGCGTCTTTACCCTCTTTGCGTACCAGCGTATCCGGGTCTTCACCATCGGGTAAAAACATAAAGCGTAGCTGACGACCATCATTCATGTAAGGCAATGCGGTTTCAAGTGCACGCCATGCCGCTTCACGACCAGCCCTGTCGCCGTCGTAACAGCAGATCACGGTGTCGGTACTGCGAAACAGCAACTGAATGTGTTCAGCAGTGGTGGAGGTGCCTAATGACGCGACGGCATAATCTATCCCGTACTGCGCCAGCGCAACCACGTCCATGTATCCCTCAACCACTAACAGGCGGGCGGGTTCAGGATGGTTCTTAACGGCTTCATAAAGGCCATAGAGCTGGCGGCCTTTATGGAAAATAGGTGTTTCCGGCGAGTTCAGATACTTCGGCGTATCGTTACCCAGCACGCGTCCGCCAAAACCTATGACGCGTCCACGCTTATCGCGGATCGGAAACATGACGCGGTCGCGAAACCGGTCATAAGTACGGCCTTTGTCATTGCTGACCAGCATGCCCGCTTCCATCAATGACTCGCGATCTTCCGATTGCTTACCAAAACGCTTGAGAACGTTATCCCAGCCGGCTGGCGCGTAACCTATGGCGAAGTGATTGATGATTTCGGCGCTCAGACCACGACGATCAAGATAGTCGCGTGCTGGCTGCGCACTGGATTGCTGCAGACCCTGCTGATAAAAACCGTTCAGGTTCTCCATCAGCTGATACAGGCTCTGGCGCTGATGGCGTTCCATCTGGCTGGGCCCGCTGCCTGCTTCGTAAGGCACGTCTAAACCGTGGGAAGTGGCTAACTCTTCAATACTTTCCACAAACTCCAGACGATCAAAGTTCATTAAAAAGTCGATAGCGTTGCCGTGTGCACCACAGCCGAAACAGTGATAGAACTGCTTTTCGCCGTTTACGGTGAAAGAGGGCGTTTTTTCATTATGGAAAGGACAGCACGCATGGAAATTCTTACCCTGCTTTTTCAGCTTAACGCGGGCATCGATAAGATCCACGATATCCGTGCGGGCAAGTAAATCATTGATAAATACGCGTGGAATTCGTCCAGCCATACGCCCCAGATTTTCAGCTCATAAACGGCAACAAGCCGCGCTTCCTTTCGGAAAGCACGGCCTTTTACTTGACTCTGTCTGCGTGAATCACGCGGTGGAGGCGGACCTCCGGAACGACTTAGTACAGACGAGTGCGGCGTGCGTTTTCGCGAGCCAGTTTCTTGGCATGACGCTTAACTGCTGACGCTTTAGCGCGCTTACGTTCGGTAGTCGGTTTTTCATAGAACTCACGACGACGAACTTCAGCCAGAACGCCTGCTTTCTCGCATGAACGCTTGAAGCGACGCAGTGCTACGTCAAATGGCTCGTTTTCACGTACTTTAATTACCGGCATGTAACTCTCACCTCGATAAAATTCGGTTTTTGCTGCTGACTGCGGCGCCAGCACATTTCAAAATGGTGCAGCATTTTACTCCAACTCAAGTTGGTTTGTAAAGCACCATGGATAATTTGAAACCAACAGGAGCGTTTGCCTGTGCGGCTGCCGGTTTTTCCAGGGGCGGGAGTATAGCGCACTCTTTAGCCGACAGAAAATGACTTTTTACGGTGGATGCCCGCGCTGCACATCCAATTGCTGTGATAAACTGCGCGCCGCAAGAATGAGGTGATGCAATGCGAATTCTGGGTATTGAAACGTCGTGCGATGAAACCGGCATCGCAATCTATGATGACGAGGCCGGATTACTGGCTAACCAACTCTACAGCCAGGTAAAACTGCACGCCGATTATGGCGGTGTGGTGCCGGAACTGGCCTCACGTGATCACGTGCGTAAAACCGTGCCGTTGATTCAGGCTGCGCTGAAAGAGGCCGGTCTGGAGCCGCAGCAGATCGACGCGGTGGCTTACACAGCAGGCCCTGGACTGGTCGGTGCGCTGCTGGTTGGTGCCACCATTGGCCGCGCCCTGGCGTTTGCCTGGAAAGTCCCCGCCGTGCCGGTCCACCATATGGAAGGCCACCTGCTGGCGCCGATGCTGGAAGAGAATCCGCCGGAATTTCCGTTTGTCGCACTCCTGGTGTCGGGCGGACATACGCAGCTGATTAGCGTCACCGGCATTGGTGAATACGCGCTGCTGGGTGAATCGATCGATGATGCCGCGGGTGAAGCGTTCGACAAAACGGCCAAGCTGCTTGGGCTGGATTATCCGGGCGGGCCAATGCTGTCGAAGATGGCGCAGCAGGGCACGGCGGGACGTTTTACCTTCCCGCGTCCGATGACCGATCGTCCGGGCCTGGATTTCAGCTTCTCCGGCCTGAAAACCTTTGCCGCTAATACCATCCGCGCCAATGATGATGATGCTCAGACCCGTGCTGACATCGCCCGCGCTTTTGAAGATGCGGTGGTAGATACGCTGTCGATCAAATGTAAGCGTGCGCTGGATCAGACCGGCTTTAAGCGTCTGGTGATCGCCGGTGGCGTCAGCGCTAACCGCACACTGCGCGAGCAGATGGCGATCATGATGCAAAAGCGCGGCGGTGAAGTGTTCTACGCCCGCCCGGAGTTCTGTACCGATAACGGTGCGATGATCGCGTATGCGGGCATGGTGCGGTTAAAAGGCGGAACGCGGGGAGAGTTAAGCGTCAGCGTGCGACCGCGCTGGCCGCTGGCGGAACTGCCCGCCATCTGATGTGAAAAAAGCCGGCTCACAAGCCTGCATCTGGGGGAATCTGGCCGTAACGGATAAGCTCAACGCGCAGGGAACAGGGTCAGAGGAGGAAAGCGTCACGCGCCATGGATGGCGCGGGCCGAGCGGTCAGGGATGACGGCTTTTGCGTCTTTCCGATCTGACCCTGTTTCCTGCGCAGTCGCGGACATAAAGCCAGACTTTGTCGACACCTTCAGGCCAGCTTTTTTTATGGCTGAGATTTCTTTTTGCGCTTCCAGATCTTGCCTTCCTGACCCCGCCACAGCCGCTGAATATTATCGTGATGACGCAGCAGGATCAGACAGGAGAGCATGGAAACCGGGAAGGTGAACTGCGGTTTGAACCACCACACATAAAAAGGCGCGATCAGCGCGCTGACGATGGCACCCAGCGAGGAATAGCCGCTGAGTAAGACCGTTAACAGCCAGGTGCCGGTGACCAGCCCGGTTAAGTCCCAGCCAATCGGCGCAATCGCGCCAAATGCCGTCGCCACACCCTTGCCACCGCGAAAGTGAAAGAACACCGGATAGATATGACCCAGACAGGCGGCAATGGCGGTCAGGCCGAGATAGAGCGGAGTCACGTGCATCAGATAGGCCAGCCAGACCGGCACCATCCCTTTCAGCACATCAAACACTAATACGCTGGCTGCTGCGGATTTACCGCCCAGACGCAGGACGTTGGTGGCACCCGGATTGCCGGAACCGTGTGTGCGCGGATCGGGCAGGCCAGCGAGTTTGCAAACCAGAATCGCACTGGAAATCGAACCGCAAAGATACGCGAAAATAATCATACCAAGCGCGAAAGCACTCATAACACCGTACCGTTCCCTTTAGGGTCGTTTTGATCTCTTTAACCGTGGATAATACGCATAATCAGCCGGAAGTGGTATCCGGCTTAGCCAAAAACAGAGACTCTCATCATGGATATCGTATTTATAGAACAACTCACGGTCTTCACCACTATTGGCGTTTACGACTGGGAACAGGGCATACAGCAGAAGCTGGTGCTCGATGTCGAAATGGCCTGGGATAACCGTCTGGCGGCCAGCAGCGACGATGTGAAAGATTGTCTCAGCTATGCGGATGTCTCCTCGGCGATTCTGACGCATCTTACCGGCAGTCGTTTTGCGCTGGTTGAACGGGTTGCTGAAGAAATCGCGGATCTGTTGATGAACCGTTTCAATTCGCCTGGCGTCCGCATAAAGGTAAGCAAACCGGGGGCTGTAGCCCAGGCAGCACAGGTTGGCGTGCGAATTGAGCGCGGGACTATTCCTAAATAAATACGATGTGATTGCCATCACAATGAAACCAAACCAAATTACTGTCTGTCATAGCGTGTACCGTTTCGTTACAGCAGGCGAAATGGTGTAGACCTTAAGGTTTAATTCAGGCTGATAGCGGCATGATTTCAGGCGATAGCCACGCGCTACCGCCTTTTTAATGGTTTTGAAACGGATAGAGGAAACATTTGATGGCAGATATTCATCAGCTTTGGGTAGCTGCAATCCTGGGCGTTGTGGAAGGGCTGACCGAATTTTTACCGGTCTCTTCCACCGGGCACATGATTATAGTGGGTCACCTGCTGGGCTTTGAGGGTGAAAAAGCCGAGACCTTTGAAGTTGTGATCCAGTTAGGATCGATTCTGGCTGTGGTAGTGATGTTCTGGCGCCGTCTGTTTGGCCTGATTGGCATCCACTTTGGCGAAGTCAAACATGAAGGCGTCGGCACTGGCCGTCTGTCGCTGATCCATATCCTGCTGGGTATGGTACCGGCGGTGGTCGTGGGTCTGGTGCTGCACGATCAGATCAAAACGCTGTTTAATCCGATCAACGTGATGTACGCCCTGGTGGTAGGTGGTGTGCTGCTGCTGGCAGCTGAGTACCTTAAGCCAAAACAGCCGAAAGCGGTGGGCGTCGATGATATTACCTATCGTCAGGCGTTGATGATTGGCTGTTTCCAGTGCTTAGCGCTGTGGCCGGGCTTCTCACGTTCCGGTGCAACCATTTCCGGTGGCATGCTGATGGGCGTGAGCCGCTATGCCGCGTCGGAGTTCTCCTTCATCCTGGCAGTGCCAATGATGATGGGGGCAACCGTACTGGATTTGTACAAGAGCATCGGCTTCCTGACGATGGCGGATTTCCCGATGTTCGCGGTGGGCTTTGTCACGGCGTTTATCGTGGCGCTGATTGCGATTAAAGCCTTCCTTCAGCTGATCAAACGCATCTCATTTGTCTCGTTCGCGATCTACCGCTTTATTGTGGCAGCCGCGGTTTACATAGTCTTCATGTAAAGCCCACGCAGCCTGCTAGTCAGGCTGCGTAATCGCCAGACCCTGCGCGACGGCGTCAATCCGTCGTCGCGTCAACTCTTCCCGCACTTCTGCACCTTTAAATCCCGCTTCGACCACCGCTTTGGTCGGCACCGCCTGCGCCAGCGCAAAAGCACGACGCAGATAGTCACCCTGCGGATAAGGCATGCTCTCAAGTCCGGCTCGCCCGCGCGCATCCGCTTCGCTGGTCAGCGCCATCTGCTCAACGCGCTGTGGCTTACGCCAGGCATCGATTCGGTCAAACAGTGCCACCAGCGACGCGGCGGATTGCCGTTCAATGGTGTGCACCACGTCGTGAAATTCGGTCACAATCAGCGCCAGATCGCGAATCGCGTTTGGCACCCGCAGTCGCTGGCACAGCGCCTCGACCAGTGGAACGCCCGCCAGGCCATGACCGTGGTGGCTGGGCCACAGCTCAGGCGGCGTCAGCGCCTTGCCGACGTCATGGAACAGCGTGGCGAAGCGCACCTCGATCTCACTGGAAAGGGCGGCGGCCATCGCCAGTGTCATCAGCGTATGGACGCCGGTATCGATTTCCGGGTGCCACTTAATCGGCGCAGGAATACCAAACAGATTATCCAGCTCAGGAAACAGCACCTGCAATGCACCGCAGTCGCGCAGGACCTGAAAATAGACCTGCGGATTACGGGAACTCAGCGCCTTTTCCGTCTCTTTCCACACCCGCTCAGCAGTGAGATTCGACAGCTCGCCGCTTTCGGCCATCTGCTGCATCAGCAACTGGGTTTCGGGGGCAATACGGAAGTTGAGATGGGCAAAGCGCGCCGCAAAGCGCGCAACGCGCAGTACCCGCAGCGGATCTTCACTGAAGGCGTCGGAGACGTGACGCAGCAGGCGCAGGGCAATATCGCGCTGGCCATTATAAGGATCAACCAGCACGCCGTTTTCATCCTGCGCAATCGCATTGATGGTCAGATCGCGGCGCTGTAAGTCCTGCTCCAGCGTCACGTCGGGCGCGGACCAGGTGACAAAGCCGGTGTAGCCTTTCCCGTTTTTCCGCTCGGTACGTGCCAGCGCATACTCTTCGCGACTGACGGGATGCAGGAAAACGGGAAAATCGCGACCGACCTGGTGATAGCCCTGCTCAAGCATGGCTTCGGGCGTGGAACCTGTCACCACCCAATCTTTGTCTGTAACCGGCAGATTCAGCAGCGCATCACGCACCGCACCGCCAACAAGAAACGTCTTCACGCAAAACTCCAGAGAAAAAGAAATGACCTGCACGCCGGGCGCGTCCCGCGCCTGAAATCAGCGGTGCATATCATTTTATTGTTGCACAGATTCCCCGGATTGCAGACATGCCAAAAGGGGGATCCTGCGATCCCCTGCTCAAATCCGGCTAAATGGTGTCAGTTCATCCAGCGATCGCTTTTCTTACGGCGTGGCAGCATGTGCGGCAGTAACAGGCCCAGCAGCAGGCCGACGCCCAGCACGCCGCCGCCATACATAAACCACTGCATGATGATGGTGCGCTGCTTATCATCCAGCTGAACGTTAGCGGCGCTGACTTTCTTCTGCGCGACGATCAGCTCATTTTTCAGCTTCTGATTCTCGCCTTTCAGCCCGTTGATAACGCCGTCGCTGCTGGCGACTTTGTTCTGCATCTCAGCCGTGCGCTGGTTCCAGCTGTTGTCGATGTTATCCAGTTTGGCAGTCAGATCTTTCACCTGCTGCTCAAGCTGAGGCACCCGGGTGCGCAGGCTCGGATTAGCACTGAGCTGGGACAGGGGTATCCAGGTGGTGCGGCCTTCCGAATCTCGGATCTGGCCATAATGCGTGTCATTGTTGGTCTGTAACAGCTGCACTTCTTCCCCGGCGTTCAGCTTACCGAGCAGGCGAAACTGATCGCCCGGTCCGCTGCGAACCCAGGTTGAAAGTTCATCAGAAACATAGCGTTTTTCTTCGGCATGGGCAGGTGCAAGGGTGCTAAGGGCAAGCAAAGTGAGTCCAGCGAGAGTAATTTTTTTCATTCGATTTCGTTTGGCTTAGTCTGACTAAAAATTTACCGGCACAGTCTGGAGAGGCCTCGCATAAATCTGAATGAGAACTATCCTGGTCTCATGAGAGTGCGAAAAGGTCTGCGAAAGAGCAAAGAAAGCAGAGACAGCGCGGCTTCTGTGCATTAATCTTCGCCTGATAACCCCTTGCCCTCCAGGCGACAGCTTGAGTAACCTGCTGATAATCGCCTGAAATATGCAGGAAACACCCTCTTAAGTGCCAGCGGCGTAGTGAATAAAAAATTATGACCATCGAAATCGAACTAAAGTTCATTGCAACTCCACAGGCGGCCGGGAAACTGGCTGAACTGCTCTCCACTCTGCCGCATCAGCATCAGGCTGCTCGCGAGCTGACCAACATCTACTTTGAAACCGACGACAACCAGCTACGACGCTGGAATATGGGATTGCGTATCCGCGGCGTTGACCAGCGTTATGAAATGACGCTGAAAGCGGCGGGGCAGACGCTCGGCGGACTGCATCAGCGCCCGGAATACAACGTTGAGCTCAGCGAACCGGTTCTGGACATTGCACGCCTGCCGGCAGAGATCTGGCCGCAGGGCACCGATGTCGCGGCGTTGCAGCCGCGCTTGCAGCCCCTGTTCACCACCCATTTCCAGCGCGAGATCTGGCTGATCACCACAGGCAACA
The DNA here is from genome assembly GCF_057812235.1 of Pantoea sp. ABR1s. Classification (NCBI taxonomy): domain Bacteria; kingdom Pseudomonadati; phylum Pseudomonadota; class Gammaproteobacteria; order Enterobacterales; family Erwiniaceae; genus Pantoea; species Pantoea sp. ABR1s. Next base: position 644,407 of record NZ_CM173823.1, read on the forward strand.
GTGAAATTGAAGTGGCGTTTGATCAGGGCGAGGTCACGGCAGGTGATCTCAGCGAACCGCTGTGCGAGATCGAGCTGGAGCTGAAACGTGGCGAACGCCAGGATCTGCTGGCCTTCGCACAGCAGCTGGTGGCGCTGGGTGGTCTGCGTATGGGCAGCCTGAGCAAAGCCGCCCGCGGCTATCAGCTGGCGCAGGGTAATCCGCCGCGCCAGGTACAGCCTTTCCCGCTGCTGAAAGCGGGCGCCAAAGCCACCGTAGAGCAGGGCATGGTGGCCGCGATGTCGGCAGGACTTCATCACTGGCAATATCATGAAGAAGTCTGGCTGCGCGGCAATGCGGCGGCCCAGGATGCGGTGCGCGAAGCGCTGGATCTGCTGCGTCAGGCGTTCAGCCTGTTTGGTGCGCTGGTGCCGCGTAAAGCCAGCAGTGCGCTGCGTCAGCAGCTGACCACGCTGGAAGAGACGCTGGTGAATGAAGAGCAGGATGCTGCCACTTTCTGCTTATCTTCCCTCTCGGTTGAGACGCAGCTGGCGCTGACACACTGGCTGGCTGAATCTCAGTGGCGTCAGTGGATCGATGCCAAAGGGGAAGCCAAGCTGCAGGGGTCCTATAAACGCTTCAGCGACATTATGCTGAGCCGCGTCAATGCCGATCTGAGAGAAACGTTCATCACGGTAAAACAACCCAACGAGTATCAGGACAAAGCTACCCGTCTGGCGCGTCAATTGCTTACCGTCCACCTGCTGGCGGGATTCTATCCGTCTGAGGCGGTCGTGAGCTGGCTCGACCCGTGGCAACAGCTGCTGTCGGCAATTCATGAAAAACAGACGTCCGGGTTAGCCTGGCTGGCGATGCAGGCGCTGAAACAGCCTCCGTTCTGGCTCACCAGCGGCGCTGGCCGCTAACGGGCATTCCGTCACGCCATCAAGGAGGGAGTTATGTTGTCAGCACTTCCCGCGTTGCTACGCGACCAGGCCGAAGAGGCCGCCCGACAGATTGGGGTTCCGCTGGCTTCGTTAAGCCCGGAGCAGGCTGCCGGACTGGCTTTCAGCGATTTTGTGCTGGAAAACCTGCAACAACATCCCGATTGGTGGCAGGCGATGCTCGACCAGCCGCCGCAGCCTGATGAGTGGCAACACTACTCTGCGTGGCTCAATCATGCGCTTAGCGGCATCGACAGTGAAGCGAGCCTGATGCGCGAACTGCGGCTGTTTCGTCGCCGTATGCTGGTACGCATCGCCTGGATGCAGTCTCTGCAGCACGCTACAACCGAACAGAGCCTGCAACAGCTCAGCGCATTAGCCGAAGTGCTGATCAGCCGGGCGCGTGACTGGGTTTATCAGGATTGCTGTCGTGATTTTGGTACGCCCTGTAATGCGGACGGCGACGCGCAGCCGATGCTGATTCTGGGCATGGGCAAGCTGGGCGGCGGCGAACTCAATTTTTCTTCTGATATTGACCTGATCTTTGCCTGGCCGGAAAACGGCACAACGCGTGGCGGACGGCGTGAACTCGACAACGCTCAGTTCTTTACCCGCATGGGACAGCGGCTGATCAAAGTGCTGGATCAACCCACCATGGATGGCTTTGTCTATCGGGTGGATATGCGGCTGCGCCCGTTTGGCGACAGCGGCCCGCTGGTGATGAGCTTTGCCGCGCTGGAAGATTATTACCAGGAGCAGGGACGCGACTGGGAGCGTTACGCCATGGTCAAGGCGCGGCTGATGGGTGATGACCACGATCGCTGGAGCCTGGAGCTGCAGCAGATGCTGCGGCCATTCGTTTACCGCCGCTACATCGACTTCAGCGTGATCCAGTCGCTGCGTAACATGAAAGGGATGATCAGCCGCGAAGTGCGGCGACGCGGGCTGAAAAACAATATCAAACTGGGTGCCGGCGGCATCCGTGAAACCGAATTTATCGTGCAGGTATTCCAGCTGATTCGCGGCGGGCGTGAGCGCTCGTTGCAGCTGCGCTCACTGCTGCCGACGCTGGAGGCGATCAAAACCCTGGCCCTGCTGCCCGCGGAACAGGTCGATGCGTTGCGTGTTGCCTACCTGTTCCTGCGGCGGCTGGAGAATCTGCTGCAAAGCCTGGGCGACGAGCAGACCCAGACCCTGCCAGAGGATGAACTGCATCGCGCCCGGCTGGCGTGGGCGATGGATTGTGCCGACTGGCCTGCTCTGATGACCCGGCTCGACGGCCAGATGGCGGCGGTGCGCGCCATCTTCGACGAGCTGATTGGCGAAGATACCCCTGAGATTGGCGATCAGCGTGAGCTGGCAGAGTTTCAGGTGCTGTGGCAGGACCAGCTGGAGGATAGCGAACTGGCGCCGCTGGTGCCGCAACTCAGTGACGAGCAGCGGCTTACGCTGCACCAGACGCTGGAGGCGTTTCGTCAGGATATCAACCGGCGCACCATCGGCCCGCGTGGCCGTCAGGCGCTGGACCAGCTGATGCCGCGTCTGCTGAGCGAAGTCTGCCCGCGTGAAGATGCGGCGGTGACGCTCGGCCGCCTGACGCCGCTGCTGCTAGGCGTGCTGACCCGCAGCACCTATCTGGAGCTGCTGACCGAATATCACGGTGCGCTGCGCCACTTAATTCGCCTGTGCGCCGCCTCACCGATGGTGGCCAGCCAGCTGGCGCGTCATCCCTTATTGCTGGATGAACTGCTCGATCCCGCCACGCTCTATCAGCCAACCGCCACCGATGCCTATCGCGATGAGCTGCGTCAGTATCTGCTGCGCATCCCTACCGAGGACGAAGAGCAGCAGCTGGAAGCGGTGCGGCAGTTTAAGCAGGCACAGCATCTGCGTATTGCTGCCGCCGACATCGCCGGAACTCTGCCGGTGATGAAAGTCAGCGATCATCTCACCTGGCTGGCAGAAGCGATTATCGAATCTGTGGTGCGCCAGGCGTGGAATATGATGGTGCAGCGTTACGGCCGTCCTTCGCATCTGAGTAATGAACATGAACGCGGTTTTGCCGTGCTGGGCTACGGCAAACTGGGGGGCTGGGAGCTGGGTTACAGTTCTGACCTCGATTTGGTGTTCCTGCATGACTGCCCGGCAGACGCGGTGACAGAAGGGGAGCGCAGCATCGATGGCCGCCAGTTCTATCTGCGCCTCGCCCAGCGCATCATGCATCTTTTCAGTACCCGCACCTCCTCCGGCATTCTCTACGAAGTGGATGCGCGCCTGCGTCCTTCGGGCGCGGCGGGCATGCTGGTCAGTACCTTTGAGGCCTTTGAAGAGTATCAGCGCAGTGAAGCCTGGACCTGGGAGCATCAGGCGCTGGTCCGGGCACGCGTCGTCTTTGGCGAGGCGGCACTGGGTGAACGTTTCAGCGTGATTCGTCAGGCTATTCTGTCGCTGCCACGTGCCGCCGAAGCGCTGCAAACGGAAGTACGTGAGATGCGTGAAAAGATGCGCACACACCTCAGCAACAAACATAAAGGTCGCTGGGATATCAAAGCCGACGCGGGCGGCATCACCGATATTGAATTCATCGCCCAATATCTTGTCTTACGCTACGCCGCTGAGCAGCCTGAACTGACGCGCTGGTCTGACAATGTGCGCATTTTCGAGCTGATGGCGAAGTACCATAAAATGCCCGCCGATGAAGCACAGGCGCTGACGCAGGCTTATGTGACGCTGCGCGACGCATTGCACCATCGCGCCCTGCAGGAACAGCCCGGCCACGTTGAGCCAGAGGCCTATGCAGCGGAGCGGCAGACGGTTCTGAGCAGCTGGCAGCGCTGGCTGATAACGCCTGCGTCTATCCTGGCGTGATGCTGATAGCACAAATCGCAACTGTGCTATCATCCGCGCACTATTTTTAATGCAGTCTGGAGTGTCTGGAATGAAAGTGACTCTGCCCGCGTTCGGCCAAGCCTCAGTGCTGGTTGTTGGCGATGTAATGTTGGATCGTTACTGGTATGGCCCAACCAGCCGTATCTCCCCTGAAGCGCCGGTTCCGGTGGTGAAAGTGGACACGGTTGAAGAGCGCCCTGGCGGCGCGGCAAACGTGGCGATGAACATTGCAGCACTCGGTGCCGCGTCGCGCCTGATTGGCCTGACTGGCGAAGATGATGCGGCGCGTGTGTTGAGTAACACGCTGAAAGACGTCAACGTGCATTGTGACTTCGTGGCGGTCAAAAGCCATCCGACCATTACCAAACTGCGCGTGCTTTCCCGTAATCAGCAGCTGATCCGCCTCGATTTTGAAGAGGGCTTTGATCAGGTCGATCCGGAGCCGATTCACCAGAAAATGCGTGATTCACTGGCCGCCGCGGGTGCGCTGGTGCTGTCCGATTACGCCAAAGGCGCGCTCTCCAGCGTGCAGACCATGATTACTCTGGCGCGCGAAGCGGGCGTACCGGTATTAATCGATCCGAAAGGCACCGATTTTGCGCGCTACCGTGGCGCGACGCTGCTGACGCCGAACCTCTCTGAGTTTGAAGCCGTGGTCGGCAAATGTAAAAACGAAGAGGAGATCGTGGCGCGCGGCACCCAGCTGATCGCCGATTTTGACCTCTCCGCGCTGCTGGTGACCCGTTCAGAAAATGGCATGACACTGCTGCAGCCAGGCAAAGCGCCTCTGCATCTGCCCACCCAGGCACAGGAAGTCTATGACGTGACCGGTGCCGGCGATACGGTGATTGGCGTGCTGGCGGCGGCATTAGCGGCCGGTGATTCGCTGGAAGAAGCTTGTTTCCTGGCCAACGCGGCTGCGGGTGTGGTGGTGGGTAAACTGGGTACGTCCACCGTCAGCACCGTTGAGCTGGAAAATGCGATTCATGCCCGCCCGGAACAGGGTTTCGGCATCATGACCGAAGCGCAGTTAAAAGCCGCCGTTGAGATGGCCCGTCGCCGAGGCGAAAAAGTGGTAATGACCAACGGCGTGTTCGACATTCTGCATGCCGGTCATGTCTCCTACCTGGCAAATGCCCGCAAGCTCGGCGATCGACTGATTGTCGCGGTGAACAGCGATGCGTCAACTAAACGTCTGAAAGGCGAAAGCCGTCCGGTGAATCCGCAGGAAAACCGGATGATCGTGCTGGGCGCGCTGGAAGCGGTGGACTGGGTGGTGGTATTTGAAGAGGATACGCCGCAGCGGCTGATTGCGGGCATTCTCCCTGACTTGCTGGTCAAAGGGGGAGATTACAAGCCGGAAGATATCGCGGGCAGCAAAGAAGTGTGGGCAAATGGCGGCGACGTTCAGGTGCTGAACTTCGAAGATGGTATCTCCACTACCAACATTATCAAAACCATCCGCGGCAGCTAAAGCGCAGCGTAAGCGGGAGCCGGGCTCCCGCTTAAGGGCTTATTCTGGCTTGTTGTCCGCAACAGGCTTCACCACGTCCGCAACCGGTGACGGCGAGGCTGCAGGTGAGGTCGCTACGGCGGCTGATGGTGTGGTCGCGGCAGCAGGTGTTACCGGTGCGGTTGCTGTCGGCGGCGTACCGGCTGATGAACCCTGACTTTCCAGCTGCGCCAGACGCTGCTCCAGCGCCGCCAGCTTCTCACGTGTACGCAGTAATACCTGCGTCTGCACATCAAACTCCTCACGGTTGACCAGATCCATCCGGGTCAGCTGCGCCTGAAGAACCTGACGAATTTTCTTTTCGACATCATCACCAAACTCACGAACACCTTTAGGCATCGCTTCGTGAACCTGACGGGCAAGTTGTTCAATTTTTTTCGTGTCGATCATGATGATTTCCTGGTTACGGGGAGCTGTGTCAGCGTGTTTACCAACGTAATAAGTGTTAAGTGTAATGCCAGAAATGAAAAGGATAAACCTCAAATCGGTAACGCAGGAAATGCAAAAGCAATTGCGCTATTGATGATTGCCGCCTCAAACGATCGGCGTTATAGTTAAAGTGCTTATTCTCAGGGCGGGGCGCAATTCCCCACCGGCGGTAAATCAGCTTCGGCTGAAAGCCCGCGAGCGCTTTATCTTGATGAAAAGAGAGGTAAAGGTCAGCAGATCCGGTGTAATTCCGGGGCCGACGGTTACAGTCCGGATGGGAGAGGGTAACGACATCTGTCGGACAATTGTGTCTGCTTCACGTTATTGCCACGTCTTTTTGACGTCACTCCTAAGCACGCCCTGATTCTGGTAACCCATACATTTTAAGGTTTTTATTACCATGAATCAGACGCTACTTTCTGAATTTGGCACGCCTGAACAGCGTGTAGAACGTGCTATCGCCGCCCTGCGTGAGGGACGCGGTGTGATGGTACTTGACGATGAAAATCGCGAAAACGAAGGCGACATGATCTTCGCCGCAGAAACCATGACCGTTGAACAGATGGCACTGACTATCCGTCACGGCAGCGGCATCGTCTGCCTTTGCCTGACCGAAGCGCGTCGCCAGCAGCTCGATCTGCCAATGATGGTGGAAAACAACACCAGCTCTTTCGGCACTGGCTTCACCGTGACCATTGAGGCCGCAGAAGGCGTCACCACGGGCGTCTCCGCGCAGGATCGTATTACCACCATCCGCGCCGCCATTGCCGACAATGCCAAACCCACCGATCTGCATCGCCCTGGTCATGTCTTCCCGCTGCGTGCCAGCGAAGGCGGCGTATTAACCCGTGGCGGGCATACCGAAGCGACTATTGATTTAGTCACCCTGGCCGGCTTTAAGCCCGCAGGTGTGCTGTGCGAACTGACCAACGACGATGGCACCATGGCCCATGCGCCAGAAGCGATTGCGTTCGCCCGTAAGCACAACATGCCGGTGGTGACCATCGAAGATCTGATCGCCTGGCGTCGCGCGCACGAAACACGCCACGCCAGCTAATCTGGCTGCCGCGATAAACAGGCCCCTCCTGGGCCTGTTTTTCTTCCTGACGCCCGGAATGGCGCGGCCTGACCGCTGACTACTCCTCTTTCCTTCATGTCGAAACGCTGTTAAACCTGCCACGTTAAATTTCATTCAAATTTCCTGATGATCACCATCATGGTTATCCGCGTGATAAAGCAGCAGATGCGCGTATCGTAATGGCTATCAAATACTCGATCCCGGGGATCACGAATGAGCCAGTTACGAATGCCAGCGCTGTTTTTGGGTCACGGCAGCCCGATGAATGCCCTTGAAGAGAATCGCTATACCGCCGCGTGGCGTCACCTGGGCGATACTCTGCCACGTCCACGCGCGATTATTGCGGTTTCGGCGCACTGGTATACGCGCGGCACCGCCGTGACGGCAATGGCACAGCCTGAGACCATTCATGATTTTGGGGGCTTTCCGCAGGCGCTGTTTGATACGCGCTATCCGGCACCGGGATCGCCTGAACTGGCGCAGCAGCTGGTGGAGCAGTTAGCGCCCGTTGCGGTGACGCTGGATCACGAGTGGGGACTGGATCATGGTTCCTGGGGTGTGCTGATCAAGATGTATCCGGAGGCCGATATTCCGGTGGTCCAGCTAAGCATTGATGGCACCAAACCTGCGGCATGGCACTTTGAGATGGGTCAGAAACTGGCTGCACTGCGCAATCAGGGTGTGATGATTGTCGCCAGCGGCAACGTGGTACATAACCTGCGTAAAGTGCGCTGGGATCGCAACAGCGAAGTTTATCCATGGGCCAGCAGTTTTGAACAGTTTGTCCGCGATAACCTGGCGGTGCAGAGCGATGCTGCTTCTCATCCGCTGGTTAACTTTATGGATCATCCTGGTGCGGCACTTTCTAATCCGACACCTGAGCACTATCTGCCGCTGCTCTATGTACTTGGCGCACGTCAGCCGGATGACGCCATCAGCATTCCGGTTGATGGCATGGAGATGGGGGCGATCAGCATGTTGTCGGTTCAGGTAGGTTAGGGAAGCCAGAAGAAAACAGGCCAGAAGCTGGCCTGTTATTATCGCGCTGCATTAACCGATAAAAGCGTGCGGATAGAAACGGGAAAGATCCTGCGTGATCAGGTCGCGATCTTCCCGCAGGCCGATACCGGCCGGTTGATCGTCAATCAGCCAGCTGCCGATCAGCGTATAGCTGTCGCCAAACTTAGGCAGCGGATGGAACTGCTGGACGATCATTCCCTCTTCGTCATACGGCCCATCGACGCGGGCGATCTCCTGACCATTTTCCACGATGCGGATGTTGGCACCTTCACGTGAAAACAGCGGCTTCACCACATATTTGTCCATGTGCGGCACGTCATCTTCCGCGAACCAGGCGGGCAGCAGGTTAGGGTGATTCGGAAACATCTCCCACAGCAACGGCAGCAAGGCTTTATTCGAGATAATGCTTTTCCAGGCCGGTTCCAGCCAGCGCACGCCAGCATCGCCCAGCTTGGTGGAGAACATCTCACGCAGCATGAATTCCCACGGATAGAGCTTGAACAGGTTGCTAATCACCTGATCCTGGGCGTCGGTAAATTCCCCTTTCTCGCCCAGTCCAATTTCATCCATGTAGAGAAACTCACTCGGCAGTCCCGCTTCGGTGGCGCAATCCTGAAGATATTGCACGGTGCCGCGATCTTCGTCGGTGTCACGGCAGCAGGCGAAGTGCAGCCAGTTGAAGCCGTGCTGCTGATGTAACGCGGCGAAGCGTTCAATCAGCTTTTCCTGCAGGCTATTAAACTGATCGCTGCCTGCGGGGAGCTGACCGGCGTTAAGCTGGTCCTCCAGCCATAGCCACTGGAAAAATGCCGCTTCATACAGCGAGGTCGGCGTATCGGCATTGTTCTCCAGCAGCTTTACATCGCCTTTGCCATCCCAGGCGAGATCCAGACGAGAGTAAAGCGAAGGCTGACGCTGATGCCATGAATCGCGCACAAAGTCCCAGGTGTGTTTAGGAATGCGGAATTTAGCCAGCAGCGCTTCGCTGTTAACCACTTTTTCCACCACCTGCAGGCACATTTGATGTAATTCAGCGGTCACATCTTCCAGATGCTCGATTTGCGCTAGCGTGAACTGATAATAAGCATCTTCACACCAGTAGGGTTCACCATGCATGGTGTGAAAACGAAAACCGAACTCGGTGGCTTTTTCGCGCCAGCCTGGGCGCTCTGAAATGGCAATGCGTTCCATCGGGGCGTTAGCCTCCCATTGAGCGGCTGGAAGTGCCGCTGGCGCTGCTACGCTGCATGCTGTTCTGCTTCGCGACGGTTTCACCAAAGCCACCACGGGTAATGGTGGAGGTGGTAGCCGGTTTTGGTGCCAGCGCCGTTTTCGGCACGGTCATGCTTTTGCCGGATGTTGCTGCACCATAATTACGGCCTGATGCATCAACAAACTGACCATTGGCCGGGCTGCGGGCATTTTTCGGTGAGAAGAGCGGTTGCTGTGCAAAGCCCGAACCACCGCCCATCATGCGACCCATCATGTAACCTGCCATCAGTGGCATCCAGAAGCTGCCGCCACTCTGCTGCGATTCGGCATTAGTGGTGCCCACGCCCGCCTGAGCCGGTGTCTGCTGACACTGGTTTTCACCAAATTCAGCGACACAATCTTCACGCGTGGCATATTTTGGCGCGGTGCGTTCCGCCTCTTTTTTCGCTTCATTGAATGCGGTAGTACATTGCGCACTCTGGCCCGGATTGGCTTTTGAACAGTCATCGGCATTCTGGTACATCGAAACTGTTTCGTCGTTCTGTTCACAGCCAGCCAGCATAAATACCGCCGAAACGGCGATAGCAACGGGCGTTAAATGGCGTGCCTGCCAGCTTTTGCGAAAAGCGGCATAGCGAATAGATTTTGTGCGTTTCATTATGATTATCCTGTGCCCAAAGGTAGCGCATAGAATAGGGGATGGGGGGGTAAAATTGAAGCTGGAGGCCTGATGCAACAGGGATCTTTACTTAGTTATACGTTCAACAGAGAGACGGGCCGCAAAGCAGCCCGTCCGCTCATTAATTACCGAAAGGATTACCGCTGCTGTGGCGAGCCGCAGGACGTGCTGCCTCAGAAGAGCCGGTTGCTGCCGGACCGCTATCCACGCGCGCGGTCTGCTGTGCATTTTCCGGTGCTACCGTTTCCGGTGAGGTCGGGATCTCTTTACCCAGCTGGCTGTTCAGTTTCTGCAGGCTCTGCTCATTGAGCGTACCCAGCGCATAGCTGATATTCAGCTGGTTAATCAGATAGCTATAGCGCGCATCAGAGAGCTGCTGCTTAGCGTTGTAGAGCACGGTGGTTGCATCCAGCACATCAACGATAGTACGCGTACCAACCTGATAGCCCGCTTCTGACGCATCCAGAGAGCTTTGCGCAGAGACCACGGCCTGTTTATAAGCGTTGATGCTGCTGATAGAAGCATTCACGTTGTTAAACGATGAGCGGACTGTCTGAACCGCAGAGCGGTGCGCGCTTTCCAGTGATTCACTGGCGCTGACGAAGCTGTACTGCGCCTGTTTCACCTGAGAGGTGACGCTGCCGCCGCTATAGAGTGGCAGTGAGAAGCTCAGACCCACCTGGTTAGAACCGGTAATGGAGTCAGTAGACCCCTGGCTCTGGTTCGCACGGCTGCCGCCATATTTGCTGTTCGACATGCCGGTAGAGGCTGTCAGACCCAGCGTCGGCATGTGACCAGCTTCAGCGGAGCGGATCTGCTCACGGGCTAAATCCTGGTTCAGACGCGCAGAGAGCAGCGACAGGTTACGGCTTTCCGCCTGCTTAAGCAGCGCGCTGACCGGTTCGGGCTTATCGGTTCTGAAGCGATCAATGCTCAGCGACGCCAGCGACATGTAGTCCATGCCGGTGATCTGACGCAGCGTTTCCACGTTGTTATCAAGGTTATTACGCGCGGTCACTTCGTTAGCCAGCACGCTGTCATATTGCGCACGGGCGTTCTGTACGTCAGTAATGGCAACCAGACCAACGTTAAAGCGCTGGGTAGTTTGATCCAGTTCGCGATAGATCGACTGTTTCTGCGCTTCGGTGTAAGAAAGGGTATCAATCGCTTTCAGCACGTTAAAGTAGGCGGTCGCGGTGTTCAGAATCAGATCCTGCTGCGCCACCTGATAGGTCACATCCTGAATACCGGCAGCTTTTTCCTGCAAGGTCAGTGCGCGCCATTTCGACATGTCGAAAATAGTCTGGGTTAATTGCAGCGAGCCGCTGGTCGTGTTGGAATGGAGACCGCTACTGTCGCGATAGCCGTTGTTATAGGTGTAGTCTGCACCCAGGCCGAGCTGGGGTAATAATGGGCTACGCGCTTCGTTGATTTTCTCAAAGGCAGAATCGCGATCGGCAGCGGCGCTGCGCAGATCCGGGTTGCTCAGACGTGCTTGTTGATAAACCTGAAGCAGGTCTTCGGCCTGGCTGGCGAAGCTGAAACCGCCCAGGCTCAGCCCAATAAAAAATGGGAGCAGTTTTTTCATTTGCATTCCTTTTGTTGCAGCAAATTGCAGTGGGTGCGCTGCCGGGTAAGCCAAAAAATTATCGCCGATTCTAGCAGAGGGCAACTGTGAGATAAGTTGGCTGAACGTGCCTTCTCCCCCTAATTTACGTAAATAATTCAGAAAGAACCACTTACATGGAGCACGGTTACAGGCTTTTTTCGCTCCACCTCAATCTGCATAAGGAACCCGATGATGCCGGAAGAAAAAAAATCCCCTGTGACTTTCACAAAAAACGATGTAGAAATTATTGCACGCGAAACCGTCTATGATGGTTTTTTTTCCGTCGTACGTTATCGCTTCCGCCACCGCCAGTTTAACGGCGAAATGAGTGGGGAAGTACAGCGCGAAGTTTTTGAGCGCGGACATGCCGCCGTGCTGCTACCTTATGATCCCTTACGCGATGAAGTGGTGCTGATTGAACAGATCCGCATCCCGGCTTATGACAGCAGTGTTTCGCCCTGGCTGCTGGAGATGGTCGCCGGCATTATTGAGCCCGGTGAATCTGTCGAGCAGGTCGTGCGCCGTGAAGCCGTTGAAGAAGCAGGATTAGAGGTCGGCCGGATTAAGCCCATGCTTAACTATCTGGCCAGCCCTGGCGGCACCAGCGAACGTCTGTCGGTGCTGATTGGGGAAGTGGATGCCAGCCAGGCAGAGGGATGCCATGGTCTGGAGGAAGAGAATGAGGATATTCTTGTCCATGTGGTGAGCCGCGAACAGGCTTACCGCTGGGTGGAAGAGGGGATAATTGACAATGCGGCGTCTGTCATCGCCCTGCAATGGCTGGCGTTGCACCATGAGAAACTACGCGAAGAGTGGATACAAAAATGAAACAGCGCTATACCCCTGACTTTCCCGAAATGATGCGGCTCTGCGAAACCAATTTCGCCCAGTTACGCCGCCTGCTGCCGCGTAACGATGAGGCGGGAGAATCGGTGATCTATCAGGTGAGTGGCGCCCGTTATCAGCTGACGATCCAGGAGTCCACACGCTACACCACGCTGGTGGAGATCCGCCAGGTCGCGCCTGCCGTGAGTTACTGGAGTCTGCCCTCGATGTCGGTAAGGCTCTATCACGATGCGATGGTCGCCGAAGTGTGTTCAACTCAACAGATCTATCGTTTCAAAGCGCGCTATGATTATCCTAATAAAAAATTGCATCAGCGCGATGAAAAACATCAGATAAACCAGTTTCTCGCAGACTGGCTGCGCTACTGCCTGGCACATGGTGCGATGGCAGTTCCGGTCTGCTGATGCGTATAATGCAGTAAATGGCGTGGAGACGAAGGAAACGCTTTGGATAGCCTGCTAACTCTTCCTGCAGCGAACGGTTCCGAAATCAGGATTTTGCAAATCACGGATACCCACCTGTTCGCGGGAAAACATGAATCGCTGCTTGGGGTGAACACCTGGTCGAGCTATAAAGCGGTGCTGGATGCGATTATTGCGCAACATCGCGACTACGACCTGATTATCGCCACCGGCGATCTCGCCCAGGATCACTCTATCGAAGCCTATCAGCATTTTGCTGAGGGCATCTCACGTTTGCCGCGGCCCTGCGTCTGGCTGCCCGGTAATCACGATTTTCAGCCCGCGATGTTCGACACGCTGGCAGCCGCTCATATCAATGCCCACAAGCAGGTGCTGGTGGGTGAACAGTGGCAGATTGTGTTGCTGGACAGCCAGGTCTCGGGTGTGCCGCACGGGATGCTGAGCGATTATCAGCTGGAGTGGCTCGATAACGCGCTGGCCCGCTATCCGCAACGTCACACGCTGGTGCTGCTGCACCACCATCCGCTGGCCTCTGGCTGCACCTGGCTCGATCAGCACAGCCTGCGCAACTCACATCAGCTCGATGCGGTGTTACAGCATTACCCGTTAGCCCGGACGCTGGTCTGTGGTCATATTCACCAGGAGCTGGATCTTGAGTGGCACGGTCGTCGTGTGCTGGCCACCCCTTCAACCTGCGTTCAGTTCAAACCGCACTGCACCAGCTTTACGATCGACACCGTGGCACCAGGCTGGCGCTGGTTCACGCTGTATCCGGATGGCGGCCTTGAGACCGAGGTTAACCGGCTCGACACCGACGCTTTTCGTCCCGATTTAGACTCAGAAGGATACTGACGCGTGGCGGCATTACTCTATCTGCACGGTTTTAACAGCTCGCCGCAGTCGGCTAAGGCGACGCAGTTCCGGCAATGGTTAGAGGCGCAGCATCCGGAGATCGAAATGATCGTGCCCCAGCTGCCGACGTTTCCGGCCGATGCCGCCGCAATGCTGGAAGATCTGGTACTGAGCCGCAGTGGCGAAACGCTGGGGCTGGTAGGCTCGTCGCTGGGCGGTTATTACGCCACCTGGCTGTCGCAATGCTTTATGCTGCCTGCTGTGGTCGTCAATCCTGCGGTGCGGCCTTTTGAGCTGCTGGCGGATTTCCTGGGTGAAAATCAGAATCCCTACACCGGCCAGCAATATGTGTTAGAGTCACGCCACATTTACGATCTGAAAGTAATGCAGATTGAACCGCTGGAAGCGCCCGATTTACTCTGGCTGCTGCAACAGACCGGCGATGAAGTTCTCGATTACCGTCAGGCGCTCGACTATTACAGCGCGTGCCGTCACACGGTAGAAGAGGGCGGAAATCATGCATTTACTGGATTCGAGCGCCATTTCCCGCAGATTCTGGACTTTCTCGGTCTGAATCATCCCTGAGTAATGCGGAAATCGCACCCCATTTCACCCTTCTAATCAGACATTTACGATGAGTCAATCTAACTATAACGCGGATGCCATTGAGGTCCTGACTGGCCTTGAGCCTGTTCGCCGTCGCCCGGGGATGTACACCGATACGACGCGACCCAACCATTTGGGTCAGGAAGTGATTGATAACAGCGTCGATGAGGCGCTGGGCGGCCACGCGAAGCGGGTTGAAGTGATTCTGCACGCTGACCAGTCGCTGGAAGTTATTGATGATGGTCGCGGCATGCCGGTGGATATTCACCCGGAAGAGGGCGTGCCTGCCGTCGAGCTGATCCTGTGTCGTCTGCACGCGGGCGGCAAGTTCTCCAATAAAAACTATCAGTTCTCGGGCGGCCTGCACGGCGTTGGCATCTCGGTGGTGAACGCCCTGTCAAAACGCGTCGAAGTCACGGTGCGCCGTAATGGTGAAATCTATGACATGGCGTTTGAGAATGGCGACAAAGTCCAGGATCTCACGGTTACCGGCACGGTGGCTAAACGCAACACCGGCACGCGCGTCCATTTCTGGCCCGATGAAAGCTTTTTCGACAGCCCACGTTTTTCGGTGTCACGCTTATCACATCTGCTGAAAGCCAAAGCGGTGCTCTGCCCTGGCGTTGAGATTGTCTTTAAAGACAAGCTGAACAATACCGAACAGACCTGGTGCTACGAAGATGGCCTGACTGACTACCTGTGCGAAGCGGTGAATGGCTTACCGACGCTGCCGGAAAAACCGTTTGTCGGCAGCTTTGCTGGCGATGTGGAAGCGGTTGACTGGGCGCTGTTGTGGCTGCCGGAAGGCGGCGAGCTGTTAACTGAAAGCTACGTTAACCTGATCCCGACCATGCAAGGCGGGACTCACGTCAACGGCCTGCGTCAGGGGCTGCTGGATGCGATGCGCGAGTTCTGCGAATACCGCAACATTCTGCCGCGTGGCGTGAAGCTCTCCGCTGAAGATATCTGGGATCGCTGCGCCTATGTGCTGTCGGTAAAAATGCAGGATCCGCAGTTCGCCGGGCAGACCAAAGAGCGTCTCTCTTCACGTCAGTGCGCAGC
Source organism: Pantoea sp. ABR1s (assembly GCF_057812235.1). NCBI lineage: Bacteria > Pseudomonadati > Pseudomonadota > Gammaproteobacteria > Enterobacterales > Erwiniaceae > Pantoea > Pantoea sp. ABR1s. The sequence continues at coordinate 659,547 of NZ_CM173823.1, forward strand.
CTTTGTCTCTGGCGTGGTAAAAGATGCCTTCAGCCTGTGGCTGAACCAGAATATCCAGATCGCAGAGCAGCTGGCTGAGCTGGCGATCTCCAGCGCCCAGCGACGTATGCGGGCAGCCAAAAAAGTGGTGCGTAAAAAGCTCACCAGCGGTCCGGCTCTGCCGGGCAAACTGGCGGACTGCACCGCGCAGGATCTGAATAAAACAGAACTGTTCCTGGTCGAAGGGGACTCGGCAGGCGGCTCGGCCAAGCAGGCGCGCGATCGTGAATATCAGGCGATCATGCCGCTTAAGGGCAAGATCCTTAACACCTGGGAAGTCTCTTCCGATGAGGTGCTGGCGTCGCAGGAAGTGCATGATATTTCCGTGGCGATCGGCATCGATCCCGACAGCGAAGATCTTTCACAGCTGCGCTACGGCAAGATCTGCATTCTGGCGGATGCGGACTCGGATGGTCTGCACATCGCCACGCTGCTGTGTGCCCTGTTCGTGAAACATTTCCGTTCACTGGTCAGAAACGGACACGTCTACGTTGCCATGCCGCCGCTCTACCGTATCGATCTCGGAAAAGAGGTCTACTACGCGCTGGATGAAGATGAGAAAGAGGGCGTGCTGGAGCAGCTGAAACGCAAAAAGGGCAAACCTAACGTTCAGCGCTTTAAAGGGCTGGGTGAGATGAACCCTTTGCAGCTGCGCGAAACAACGCTGGATCCGAATACCCGCCGTCTGGTACAGCTGACCATCAGTGAAGAGGATATCGACCAGACGCTGCGCATGATGGATATGCTGCTGGCGAAGAAACGCTCCGAAGACCGGCGTAACTGGTTGCAGGAAAAAGGCGACAAGGCCGATATCGAAGTGTAAAAAAACAGGACGCGAAAGCGTCCTGTTCTCTTTGTGCTTCAGCCAGCACATCCCCAGAGAACCCGGCAGATTCAGAGCAGAGACAGTAATCCTTGTGAAAATTACCCTGGAAGAATTACGCGCCTGGGTGGCGGTGGTGGACAGCGGTTCCATTACCTCGGCGGCATCCCAGCTGGCGCAGACCAGTTCGGGCATCAGCCGGGCGTTGTCCCGGCTGGAGAGCAAGCTGCAGACCACCCTGCTGCATCGCACCACCCGACGGCTGGCGCTGACCGAAGAGGGACAGGTTTTTCTGGAGCATGCGCGCCAGATCCTGGCCTCGGTTGAGCAGGCCGAAGAGCAGATAGCCCTGCGGCGCGAGATGCCGTCAGGGCGGCTGCGGGTAAACGCCGCCACCCCTTTTATGCTGCATGTGATTGTGCCGCTGGTGGACGATTTCCGCGCCCGCTATCCCCTGATCCAGCTTGAACTGAATACCGACGATATCCTGATCGATCTGCTGGAGCAGCAAACGGACATTGCTATTCGCATCGGCGAACTGCGCGACTCTACGCTGCGCGCCCGGATGCTTGGCAGCAGTGCGATCCGGCTGATGGCCAGTCCGGCCTATCTGGCGAAAGCGGGCACCCCGCAGAGCGTGGCCGATCTCGCGCAGCATCAAATCATCGGCTTCAGCCATCTTGAGGCGCACAACGTCTGGCCGATCTGGCAGCCTGATGGCGATTTCATGCGCATTAAGCCCACAATCTCTGCCTCCAGCGGCGAAACCATCCGGCAACTGGCGCTGGCAGGACAGGGGATCGCACGCCTCTCCGACTTTGTCAGCCGGGAAGATTGCGCGGCAGGCCGGCTGGTGCCGGTTCTCCCCGCTGAAACCCGCGAGCTGCGGTTGCCGGTGCATGCGGTCTATTACCGCAACACCACGCTCTCTTCGCGCATCGGCTGCTTCCTGGATTTTCTCCGCACCGAGATTGATCGGCGTCAGCTGCTGTGATCTCTCCTGGCATAATAAAAAACCCCTGTCATAGGGCAGGGGTTTGGAGATGCTGGCAAGTCTGGCCGGATTCGCTGTGAGATTGTGCTTGCACAGGGAACACGGTCAGATCGGAAAGACGCTCAAGCCAGTCCCTGGTCGCTCTACCCGCGCCATCCCTGGCGCGGGACGCTTTCCTCTTCTGACCGTGTTCCCTTCGCGTTGAGCTAATTCATTGCTGCCAGAGGCACTCAGGTTTGAGGTTGTCAGCAGCCTGACCCCTTTTACCGAAAAGGGGTTAAGCCTTCAGCACGAATCAGGCGCTGGGTTCCAGCACCAGAATCTTCACATCCACCACATCATCTTTAATGATGGCGCGATGCGCATCCATGTGCGGCATCTGCTGATGCTGCTCCAGATGACGCAGCGTTTCCCACTGTTCCAGCATAAAAATGGAGTCCGGCGAGTTCTGTTTCCACGGCACCTGCGCCTGATGGTCCAGCAGCGCGTCATACTGATGGCAGCCTTCTTCTTCTAAAACCAGCGGGATCAGTTTTTTCACCGCATCCAGCACGGCCTGACGACGACCGGGTTTGACACAAATTTCAGCAACGACTGTTAACATTCGCGAATTCCTCTTTCATGGGAAAATAGGGGGTATCCCCCAGCCATCTTACGCAAAAACGCGACTAAGATGGGTCCGATAAGCGGCAATATCGCGTGGCACGTCCGGCGCTTTAATCACATCGTTGCAGATAAAGGTCGGCAGCGCTTCCATGCCCAGGAACTGGTTGGCTTTGTGGAAGTGCAGATAAAGACCGTCAACGCCGACACCTTCAAAGAACTGCTCCGGGTCGGTAAAGGCCTGCAGCGGCGCGTTCCAGGTCAGTGACAGCATATATTTTTTGCCCTGCAGCAGACCGCCGGAACCATATTTCTTTGCCGCATCAGAACGGGTACGGCCATCGCTGGCGTAGAGCGAGCCGTGGCCTTCGGTAAAGACTTCATCGATGTAACGCTTCACGGTCCACGGCTCGCCCATCCACCAGCCTGGCATCTGATAAATCACCACATCACTGTCGACATATTTCTGCACTTCATCTGCGACCACGTAGTCGCTGTCAGCCAGGGTCACAGACACCTCATGCCCCATGTCACGCAACTGGCTGGCCGCAACGTCGGTCAGCGTGTGGTTCAGTTCGCCTTTAGAGTGGGCAAAGGTTTTGCCGCCATCGATAATTAAAATCTTGCTCATGAATAGTTTGCCTCATTTCCTGAATATGGCGCTTAGCTTACGCGCGCTACGGTCGCAGAAAAATGGGAGGTTGATCACAACACTTTTGCTGTGGAAGCAACAATGCGCCGGTTTATGGCACCATCGGCAGGCAAACTCACCATGAAAACAATTAAAGAAAAACGCAAAATGAAAAAAATAGTCTTCGCTTTGCTGCTGGCCAGCAATGCTGTCCAGGCACAATCTCATCTCGACACCATCCTCAGTTCTAAAACGCTTAAGGTCTGCACCACCGGGGATTACAAGCCTTACAGCTACCTGCGACCCGATGGTCAGTATGAAGGGCTGGATATCAGCATGGCGAACGCGCTGGCTACCTCGCTCGGCGCGAAAGTGGAGTGGGTGCCAACCAGCTGGAAAAACCTGATGCCCGATTTTCTGGCAAAGCAGTGTGATATCGCCGTCGGCGGCATCTCCGTCACGCTGAAACGCCAGCAGACCGCCTGGTTCGCCCGGCCGCTGGATGTGGATGGCAAAATCCCGCTGGTGCGCTGCAGCGATAAAGATCGCTTCCAGACCATCGAACAGCTCAACCGGCCTGACGTGCGGCTGATTGAACCGGCAGGCGGCACCAACGAAGCCTTTGTGCATAGCCACCTGCCAAAGGCCTCACTGACGCTGTTCCACGATAACGTCACCATCTTCCGGCAACTGGTGGACAACAATGCGGATGTGATGATCACCGATGCCTCTGAAGCGCGTTTTCAGCAGCAACATTACCCGACGCTCTGCGCGATCAATCCCGACAAACCGCTGCAGTATGGCGAGAAGGCTTACATGATTCCGCGCGACGATATCAGCTGGAAGCTCTATGTCGATCAGTGGCTGCATCTCAGCACAGCCACCGGCGAATATCGTGACATTGCCCGCCAGTGGATGGGCGCAAAGCCCTGAGCCACTTCCACAGAGAGGTCAGACACTTGCCGGTCTGAATCCGGCGTGCCTCCGGCACATAAAATCGCGCGGCGGGACGCCTGCTCTCCCGCGCTTCCCCTGTGACTAACACCAGCGAATAAGGTACTATCCTCGCCAAACCACCGCCGGGTGTCCCGCCGTTGTGGGCCACGATGTGAGGATGAGAAATTAATGAGTGAACTGACTCAGGATGGTGCAGAGCGTCTTGCCCTGCACACATTCACCGAGAATGCGTACTTAAACTATTCGATGTACGTCATCATGGACCGCGCCCTGCCTTACATTGGCGACGGATTAAAGCCGGTTCAGCGACGTATCGTCTACGCCATGTCCGAACTGGGACTTAGCGCCAGCGCAAAATTCAAAAAATCGGCGCGTACCGTAGGTGACGTGCTGGGTAAATACCATCCGCACGGCGACAGCGCCTGTTATGAAGCGATGGTGCTGATGGCGCAGCCGTTCTCCTACCGTTATCCGCTGGTCGATGGCCAGGGTAACTGGGGTGCACCGGATGATCCCAAGTCGTTCGCGGCGATGCGTTACACCGAATCCCGCCTGTCAAAATATGCCGAGCTGCTGCTGGGTGAGCTGGGTCAGGGGACGGTCGATTATCAGCCGAACTTTGATGGCACGCTGCAGGAGCCGAAGATGTTACCGGCGCGCCTGCCCAATATTCTGCTGAACGGCACCACCGGGATTGCCGTGGGTATGGCGACCGATATTCCGCCGCACAACCTGCGCGAAGTGGCTCAGGCCGCCATCGCACTGATCGACTCGCCGAAAACCACGCTGGAACAGCTGCTGGATATTGTCCAGGGGCCTGATTATCCTACAGAGGCGGAGATCATCACGCCGCGTGACGAGATCCGCAAAATCTATCAGACCGGTCGCGGCTCGATTCGCCAGCGTGCAGTCTGGAAGAAGGAAGAGGGCGAGGCGGTGATTACCGCGCTGCCGCATCAGGTGTCGGGCGCGCGCGTGCTGGAGCAGATTGCGAACCAGATGCGCAATAAAAAACTGCCGATGGTGGAGGATCTGCGTGATGAATCGGATCACGAAAACCCGACCCGCTTGGTGATCGTTCCGCGCTCCAACCGCGTCGATCTCGATCAGGTGATGAACCATCTGTTCGCCACCACCGATCTGGAAAAGAGCTACCGCGTTAACCTCAACATGATCGGGCTGGATAACCGCCCGGCGGTGAAAAATCTGCATGAGATCCTGACCGAATGGCTGGTGTTCCGCCGCGATACGGTCAAACGTCGTCTGAATCACCGCCTGGATCGCGTGCTGCGCCGCCTGCATATCCTTGAAGGTTTGCTGGTTGCGTTCCTGAACATCGATGAAGTGATCGAGATCATCCGTACTGAGGATGAGCCTAAGCCGGTCCTGATGTCACGCTTTGGCATCAGCGAAACCCAGGCCGAATCGATCCTCGAACTGAAGTTGCGCCACCTGGCAAAACTGGAAGAGATGAAGATCCGTGGCGAGCAGGCGGAGCTGGAAAAAGAGCGCGATCAGCTGCAAGCCACGCTGGCCTCTGAACGCAAGATGAACACCCTGCTGAAAAAAGAGTTACAGGCTGACAGCGCCAGTTACGGCGACGATCGTCGCTCGCCGCTGCGTGAGCGTGAAGAAGCCAAAGCCCTGAGCGAAACCGAGCTGGTGCCGTCTGAACCGGTGACCATTGTGCTGTCGCAGATGGGCTGGGTGCGTAGCGCCAAAGGCCACGATATCGATCCAGCCGGACTCAGCTACAAAGCCGGCGACAGCTATCTGGCTGCGGCACGCGGCAAGAGCAATCAGCCGGTGGCCTTTATCGACTCCACCGGCCGCAGCTACACTCTGGATCCGACGTCGCTGCCTTCCGCGCGCGGGCAGGGCGAGCCGCTGACCGGCAAGCTGACGCCACCGCCGGGTGCGGTAGTTGAACAGGTGCTGATGGAGCCGGATGACCAGCGCCTGCTGATGGCCTCTGATGCGGGTTATGGCTTTATCTGTACCTTCAGTGATCTGGTGTCGCGCAACCGCGCCGGTAAAGCGCTGCTGACGCTGCCGGAAAACGCCCGTGTGATGACGCCGATGGCCGTCCATCATGAAGATGACATGCTGCTGGCGATCACCCAGGCGGGACGGATGCTGATGTTCCCGGTCGGGGAGCTGCCGCAGATGTCGAAAGGCAAGGGCAACAAAATCATCTCGATTCCATCCGCGGAAGCGGCCGCCGGTCAGGACAAACTGGCCTGGCTGATGATTTTACCGCCGGGCAGCGCTATCACGCTGCACGTAGGCAAGCGTAAAATGCTGCTGCGCAGTGAAGAGCTACAAAAATTCCGCGCCGATCGCGGACGTCGCGGCACGCTGTTACCGCGCGGCCTGCAAAAAATTGATCGTGTTGAACTGGATGCGCCTGCGCGTCCGGCGAGCCCGGATAGCGAAGCGTAAACTACCCGGCTGACACCGCGTCAGCCGTGGCTCAATGAGGGAACTATGTTACTGATTCTGCGTGCCATTATTGTCGTCATCTATTCGATCTTAGTCTGTATATCTGGCTGTATCTGGTGTCTGTTTTCACCGCGCAATCCGCGTCATGTCGCCACATTTGGCCATCTGTTCGGCAAACTGTCGACGGTGTTTGGCCTTAAAGTAGAACTGCGCAGACCGGAAGGTGCTGAGAATTATGGTAATGCGATCTACATCGCGAACCATCAGAACAACTACGACATGGTCACCGCGGCTAAAATGGTGCAGCCCTGTACGGTGACGGTGGGCAAGAAGAGCCTGTTGTGGGTGCCATTTTTTGGCCTGCTCTACTGGCTGACCGGGAACTTGTTGATCGATCGCGATGACCGTGCAAAAGCACGCGGCACGATCGGTCAGCTGGTGGATGAGTTTAACAGTAAGCGCATCTCCATCTGGATGTTCCCGGAAGGGACGCGCAGTCGTGGCCGCGGCCTGCTGCCGTTTAAAACCGGTGCCTTTCACGCCGCAGTGGCGGCGGGTGTGCCGATCATTCCGATTGTGGTCTCTAACACGCATGGCAAGATCAACCTCAATCGCTGGAAAAACGGGCTGGTGATCGTTGAGATGCTGCCACCGATTGATGTAAAGGCTTTCGAGTCGTCGTCGGTGCGTAAGCTGGCGACCCACTGTCGCGAACTGATGGCGGCAAAGCTGGAAGAGCTGAACGCCGAAGTCGCAGAACGCGAAAAAAACGGAAATATCTGACCGGCGAACCATTCGCCGAACTATCCTGCAGGGATGCCGCACGGCGGGGCACGTCCGCCCGCCGTGAACGCAGCACAGCAAAAACAGATCAATAAAAACAGGGTCGGCGCTTAGCGCCACGCGTAAAGGGTCAGAAGTTTTATGTCTTTCAGCAGACGTCAGTTCATCCAGCTTTCTGCCGGAGCGGCGCTTAGCGCCAGTGTACTACCTCATGCGGCGCGTGCCGCTTCTTCAGCTAATGGCGACACGCCACTTCCGGTTCCGCCGTTGCTGGAATCCCGTCGCGGCCAGCCGCTGTTCCTGACAATGCAGCGCAGCCACTGGTCTTTTAATGGCGACAACAACAAAGTGCCGGTGTGGGGCATTAATGGCCTCTATCTTGGCCCGACCGTCCGGGTTTACAGCGGCGATGACGTTAAGCTGATCTACAGCAACCGTCTGAACGAGCCGGTCTCCATGACTATCAGCGGCCTGCAGTTGCCGGGCGCGCTGATGGGTGGCGCGCCGCGTATGATGTCAGCCGGTGTCGACTGGTCGCCGGTGCTGCCGATTCGTCAGGCGGCCTCAACCTGCTGGTATCACGCCAACACGCCGAACCGCATGGCTCCGCACATCTATAACGGACTGGCGGGGATGTGGCTGGTGGAAGATGATATTGGCAGGCAGCTGCCGTTGCCGAAGCATTACGGCGTCGATGACTTCCCGATTATCATTCAGGACAAGCGGCTCGATAACTTTGCCACGCCGGTCTATGACCCGCCGCAGGATGGTGGTTTCCTGGGCGACACGCTGCTGGTGAATGGCGTACGCAATCCGTTTGTGGAAGTATCACGCGGCTGGGTGCGTCTGCGTCTGCTGAACGCCTCGAATGCGCGCCGCTATGAGATGGTGCTCAGCGACAATCGCCCGTTTATGGTCATCGCCAGCGATCAGGGCTATCTGCCTGCGCCGGTGGCGGTGCAGCGCCTGTCACTGGCGCCGGGCGAACGCCGCGAAGTGCTGGTGGATATGTCGCAGGGCGATGAAGTGTCGATTACCGCAGGTACGGCGGCGGGCATTATGGATCGGCTGCGCGGCTTCTTTGAGCCATCCTCCATTCTGACGTCAACCCTGATCCTGACGCTGCGGCCAACCGGCTTGCTGCCGCTGGTGACGGATAATCTGCCGATGCGGCTGCTGGCCGATCAGATTCTGGATGGCGTGGCGGTTCGCACCCGTGAATTCCGCATCGGTGACAGCATGCCGGGCATTAACGGCGCGATCTGGGATATGAGCCGCATTGACACCACGGCACAGCAGGGCACCTTTGAGCGCTGGATCCTGCATGCTGACCGGCCACAGTCGCTGCATATCCAGGGCGTGATGTTCCTGATTAAAAGTGTGAATGGTGCACAGCCGATGGGCGAAGATCGTGGCTGGAAAGATACGGTGTGGGTGGATGGCAGCGTGGAACTGATGGTCACTTTCCCGCAAAGTTCGTCAGATCACTTCCCGTTCGTCTACTACAGTCAGACGCTGGAACTGGCCGACCGCGGTACTGCCGGTCAGCTGGTGGTGCAGCCCAGCGCATAACAGCGCGGTCAGGCAGGGAGAGCCCGCCTGACCGCGTTAATCGTTAGCTGCCCCAGCCGCAGGGCAGATAAGGTGAGCTCACCTGGTGACGCCCAGCCTTAGTTAAAGGTTTCCGGATCCGGCCCCAGACGATTGCCGCTGTCCAGCTTCGCAATATCGCTCACTTCATGCTTGTCCAGACGGAAGTCGAACACCTTAAAGTTCTCTTCAATGCGGGCTGGTGTCACCGACTTCGGAATCACCACCAGGCCGCTATCCAGATGCCAGCGGATCACGATCTGTGCCGGCGTCTTGCCATATTTCTTAGCCAGCGACTTGATGATCTCCTGATCGAAGACCCCTTTGCCGCCCTGCGCCAGCGGACTCCAGGATTCTGTCTGGATCTGATGCAGTGCGTTCCACGCATGCAGCGTGCGCTGCTGTAGCATCGGGTGCAGCTCAATCTGGTTCACCACCGGCGTGACACCGGTTTCATCCAGCAGTCGCTTCAGATGCGCCTCATGGAAGTTACAGACGCCGATACTTTTAGTCAGCCCCTGCTGCTGCAGTTCAATCATCTTCTTCCAGGCATCGACATAATTGTCTTTTTCCGGGCACGGCCAGTGCATCAGATAGAGATCAACCTGCTCCAGTTTCAGTTTCTCCAGGCTGGTTTCCATCGCCTGCTGAACGTTCTGCTGATCGTCGTTCCAGAGTTTGGTGGTCACGAAAATCTCTTCTCGCGGCACGTCAGTTTCCTGCAGTGCCTGGCCAATCGCCTCTTCATTCTTATAGGCGGCGGCGGTATCGATTGAGCGATAGCCGACCTCCAGCGCTTTCAGCACCGCATGACGTGCATCTTCAATGCTGGCCTGCCACACACCGAGTCCGAGTTGCGGCATCATATTGCCATCGCGCAGTTTGATAATGGGTTGGTCTGCCATAGTTGCTCCTTTCCGTTGCGGTTAATCCGTGAGATTTCACTGTGCTTAAGTCTAGCCAACAATTCTCAGCCTGCTTAGCTGAGGCAACAACAGCGGTTCTGCCGCCATGCCCGATCCGGTAAATTTCTTGCCTGATTCTCCAGGCTGCTGGTGATTCAGGCATTCGCACGGCACACTGGTTTTTTGCCCGTAAAAGGAGTCGCTATGGCGCACGATGCCCTGTGTCACCGGCTGGCGCAGCAGGTCGTCACATTAATGACCCATGGTCACGACCGTCTTTGTCCGGTCGAAAATGTGTCGCTGATTTACGCTAATCAATATCGTCCCCGTACGCCGATGATGTATCAGCCCGGCATTGTGATCCTGTTTCAGGGCAGCAAAACCGGCTATCTCGGCAGCACGGTGTTTCAGTATGACGCCAGCAAGTACCTGATGCTCACTGTGCCGCTGCCGGTGGAGTGCGAAACCTGGGCCTCGCCAGAGGTGCCGATTGCCGGGCTGTGCCTTAATGTCGATACCGCCAGCCTGCAGGATCTGCTGATTGAAATCGGCGATGACGATCAGTTCCAGCCGCAGCCGCAGACCTCGGGGATCCACTCGGCGTGGCTGACGGAACCGATGCTGTGTGCCGCTGAGCGGCTGCTTGATGTGATGACCCAGCCGCGCGATGCGCGGGTGCTGGGGCCGCACATCGTGCGGGAGATTATCTACTACGTGCTGACTGGCCCGATTGGTGGTGCGCTGCTCTCACTGGTGAGCCGACAGACGCAATTCAGCCTGATCGCGCGTGCCCTGCGACGGATTGAGAATCACTATGCGGAAAACCTCAGCGTCGATGCGCTGGCGGCGGAAGTGAACATGAGCGTTTCAGCCTTTCATCACAACTTTAAAGCGGTCACGCAGACGTCGCCCCTGCAGTATCTCAAGCGATATCGCCTGCATCAGGCGCGATTGCTGATGCTGCACGATGGACTGAAAGCGAGTGCGGCGGCGGTGCGGGTTGGCTATGAAAGTCCCTCACAGTTTTCGCGGGAATTTAAGCGCTATTTTGGCGTGACGCCAGGGGAAGAGGTGAATCGTGTGCGGCAGACGGTAGCGGATCCGTCCGCCTGAGTGGCGGCGGATCCTGATGCTACGCGCTGACGTCAGGCCTGTTTCTGCCGACGCTTTTTCCAGATAACCAGAATGCTGCCAAACAGCCCGAGAAACAGCAACACCATCGGCAGTATCATCAGGATCGCCATCACCTGATCTTCATGACGCTTGATGAACGGCACCTGGCTGATGCCATAGCCAAACGTCACGACGATGCCGACCCACAGCACGCCGCTGAGCCAGTTGAACAGTTGAAAGCGACCATTCTGCAAGCCCGCAATGCCCGCCATGGTCGGCAGGATCGTCCGGATGAAAGCCAGAAAACGGCCCACCAGCAGCGCCATCAGGCCGTGACGGTTAAACATATTCCAGGCACGCTGGTGATACTGCGCGGGCAGATGCATCAGCCAGCTCTTCACCAGCCGGGTATTCCCCAGCCAGCGACCCTGCAGATAGCTCAGCCAGCAGCCCAGGCTGGCGGCGGTGGTGAGGATCACCATCGTCGGCACAAAATCCATCACCCCTTTTGCCACCATCGCACCCGCCAGCAGCAGCAGGCTGTCGCCCGGCAGGAAAGAGGCGGGTAACAGCCCATTTTCCAGAAACAGCGTCAGGAACATCACGCCGTACACCACCCACACCACATCCGGATTTGCCAGCGCGGCAAAATCCTGATGCCAGAGCGCGTGGACAATCTCGTGTAAAACACCCATTTGCTATTCCATCACGTCACAAGGAACTATCCGTCTGCATTCAGGCAATCGGTCGCGGCGCTGCGCAATAAATGCAGCGACCTCACTGATGACCTGAACGGTCTGGGATAAATTTTAACAATAAATGAGCAGCAGCCCGGCAAACTCTGCGGGTGGCCGCTACCCGGTTCATCTTCTGTTTAGCGTCTGTTTATCTTTTGCCTGAGTTTATTAACGCGTCAGGCGCGCAAAACCGGCGTCCAGGTCAGCCAGCAGATCGTCAACGTGCTCCAGACCAATATGCAGTCGCACCAGCGTACCGGTGAAGTCGACTCCACCCGCCGGACGAATCGCGGCCAGCTCTTCCGGCTGATTCGCCAGGATCAGCGATTCATAGCCGCCCCAGGAGTACGCCATGCTGAAATGATGGAAGTGATCGAGATATTCCGCCAGCTGGGGCGCGCTGAGTTTTTCCTGCAGGATAAAAGAGAACAGGCCGCTGCTGCCGTTAAAATCACGCTGCCAGAACTGATGACCTTTGCTCTGCGCCAGCGCCGGGTGATTAACCCGCGCCACTTCGGGACGCGCTGCCAGCCACTCTGCCACCTGAATCGCGCTCTCTTCATGCTGACGCAGACGGGTACCCAGCGTGCGCAGCCCCCGACTCGCCATATAGGCTGTGTCGGCATCGACCATCTGACCCATCAGATAGGAGTTCTCGCGCAGCTGATCGATACAGCGCGCATTGGCGACCGCCGTGCCGATCATCGCATCGCTGTGACCAATCAGATATTTGGTGCCCGCCTGAATCGAAATATCGATGCCGTGCGCCAGCGCATCAAATAAAATACCGGCCGCCCAGGTGTTGTCGATCATAATGATCGCCTCGGGCGCTTTGGCGCGAACCGCCGCCACAATCGCCGGAATATCCTGAACTTCCATCGTGATAGAGGCCGGTGATTCCAGGAAAACGACCCGGGTATTGGGCTGCACCAGCTCACCGATTTCACTGCCGATACAGTGATCGAACCAGCCCGTTGAAACCTGCAGCTTAGTCAGGATCTTAGTACAGAAATCCTGGGTCGGTTCATAGACTGCGCCACTCATCAGCACGTGGTCGCCCGCCTCGACAAACGCCAGAATCGCGTTCGCCACGGCAGCCGCGCCGCAGGGGTAGAGCACACAGCCTGCGCCGCCTTCCAGCTCCGTCATCGCATCCTGCAGCGCAAAGTGCGTCAGAGTGCCACGACGGCCATAAAAGAGTTCGCCTTTTGCCCGACCGGCGGTGGCGCGTTTCTTCTCCGCGACCGTATCAAAAACCAGCGAGGAGGCCCGTTGAATCACACTGTTCACCGAGCCCTGGGTATAACGCTTGCTGCGCCCTGCACTGACGAGCGTGGTATCAATTTTTCTGGTGGTCATGAGTCGCCTTTGCCGCTTCTGACTAAGCCCTCACGTTACCACGAAACGACCAGCAGGGTTGAGACTCAATGGTGATTATCAGAGTGCTTCGCAGGATGAAAATCGGGTCCGCCACCGGACCCGATTTTGCCGACGCTACATCACGCCCATCAGGCGCGGTAACCAGAGGGAGATGGCGGGAATATAGGTAATCAGCATCAGCACGATAAACAGCATGCCGTAAAACGGCAGCATGGCTCTGACCACCTGCTCGATTTTCTGCTTACTGACCGCACTGGCGACAAACAGTACCGTACCGACCGGCGGGGTGATCAGGCCGATCCCGAGGTTGGTCAGCATGATCATGCCGAAGTGAACCGGATCGACGCCAAGCGCGGTGGCGACCGGCAACAGCACTGGCGTCAGGATCAGGATCAGCGGTGCCATATCCATCAGCGTTCCCACCACCAGTAGCAGGATGTTGATACACATCAGGATCACATATTTGTTATCGGAGAGGCTGGTAAAGGCCTCGGTGATAATCGTCGGCAGTTGCATAAAGGTCATCACCGCGCCAAACCCGGCCGCGAAGGCGATCAGCACCATCACGATGGTGACGGTTTTAATGGTGCGGAACAGCAGGATATGCAGCTGGCTCCATTTAAAGTCGCGGTAGATAAACATGGTGACGAAAAAGGCCCAGATACAGGCGATCGCGGCGGACTCCGAGGCGGTAAAGATGCCGGAGAGAATGCCACCCATAATGATCACCACGGTAAACAGGCCCCAGAACGCGTCGAAGAAGATTTTCAGCGCCTGACGAAACGGAATACGTTCTCCTTTGGGATAGCCGCGTTTATGGGCAAAACCCAGGCACATTATCATCAGGCAGCCCCCCAGCAGCAGGCCGGGAAAGATACCGGCAACAAACAGCGAGGAGATGGTCACCATGCCGCCGGTCGCCAGCGAGTAAATCACCGAGTTGTGGCTGGGTGGCGTCAGCACCGCCTGCACTGAGCCGCTGGCGGTTACTGCGGCGGCGAAATCACGCGGATAGCCTTTCTCCTCCATCTGCGGAATCATCACCGAGCCAATCGAGGCGGTATCCGCCACCGATGAGCCGGAAATCGCGCCGAAGAAGGTCGAGGCGACAATGTTCACCAGCGACAGGCCACCGCGAATAAAGCCGACAAAGATATAGGCGAAGTTGACCAGCCGCCGGGCAATCCCACCCTCCGCCATAATCGCACCCGCGAGAATAAAGAACGGGATAGTCAGCAGCGAAAATTTGTTAATGCCGTTGGTCACCTGAATCACCACCGCTTCCAGCGGCAGATCGATCCACCAGGCGCCAATAAAGGCGCTCAGCCCCACCGCAAAGGCGACCGGAAAACCCACCATCAGCAACACCAGCAAACTGCCTATCAAGATCAATGCATCCATTTTTCTGCTCCGCGTTAGTGGGTGCCGCCCAGCGTGACAATCGGCCGCTGGCTCTGATCGCCGGTCAGCAATCGCTCAACAACAAACAGCAGGGTGAAGATCGCGCCAATCGGAATCGGCAGATACATCTCGCCGTAAGTCACTGCCGGTAATGAAGCGAGCGTCTGTACCCACATCGCTTCGCACAGGCTGTAACTGGCCTGAAAGATCACCAGACAGGTGATGATCATCAGCAGATCGCTGACGCGCAGCATCAGGCGTTGCCGGGCGGGTGACAGGCGATCGGTGACCATGGAAACGCAGATATGCGTTCCGGCCCGCAGTCCGACCGGTGCGCCAATAAACGTAAAAATGATCATGCAGATAATGGCTACCGGTTCCGGCCAGGAGAGCGCGCCGTTCATCACGTAGCGGGCGAAGATCCCGATCGGGATCACCGTCACCATAATCATCAGTGCCACGGCGGCAATCAGCATGCACAGCAGATAGAGCCCATCCATCAGACGTGTATAAGCAGCCATAATTGATACCTGATTAAGCACGCCACACGGCAGTGTGGCGCGGAAGGGTTATTTCACCTCAGCGATCCGGGTCATCAGATCCTGATATTTGCCGCCAAACTGATCGCGCACCGGCTGGGTCGCTTTGACGAAGTAGTCGCGGTCGGTCTGCTGGAAGGTGACGCCACCCGCCTTCATTTTGGCGATCGACTCTTCGGTATAGGTCGCCCAGAGCTGGCGCTCCTCATCCTGCGCCTCTTTGCCGAGCTTCTTCAGTAGCGCCTGATCCTCAGGTTTCAGGCGATCCCAGGCGCGTTTTGAAAACAGGATCATCTCTGGCTGGATAAAGTGGCCGCTGAGGGTGTAGTACTTCGCCACCGGCATATAGTTATGGGCGACAAAGGTCGGTGGGTTGTTCTCGGTGCCATCGACCACGCCGGTCTGCATCGCACTGAACACTTCACTGACGCCCATCGCCACCGGATTCGCGCCCATCGCTTTCAGGGTCGCCAATGAGATGGCGCTGTTCTGCACCCGAATCTTCATGCCTTTCAGATCTTCCGGTTTTGCCAGCGGCTTCTTGGTGATCATGTTGCGCTCACCGGCATCGGTCCAGCCCAGGAACACCATGCGGGCGTTGGGATCTTTATCGAATTTGTCGGCAATCTCGCGGCCTATCTCGCCATCCAGCACTTTGTGCATGTGGTCAATGTCGCGGAAAATGTAGGGCAGGGTCAGCACGCTGGTTTCCGGGGCGATCGAGGTGACTGGCGCCAGCGACACACGGATCATGTCGATTGCGCCCAGCTGCACCTGTTGCAGCGTCTGATCTTCGTCCCCCAGCACGCCACCGGCGAAGAGCTTCATCTCCAGCCGTCCATCGGTGGCCTGTTTGAGTTTGTCGCCCATGTGCTGCAGGGCGACCACGGTCGGATAACCGGCAGGCTGGACTTCAGCCACTTTGATCACCTGTGCCGTGGCGGTGGCGCTCATCATCATCGCCGCCAGGGCACTGGCCAGGCATGTTTTCGTCATTCTCATTATTTTGTCTCCCGCTGAGGTAGGACGGCGTCCGGCGTCGGGGGCTAACCGGAGAGAACCGTGTGGAGCCAGCATAGTGAAAACGCGCGCCAGTAAAATGCGGCAATGCTGATTGAATGAATGCCATCACATTTTGAAACGATGTTTTAATAAATTTTCATGCAACTTCACATTTTCGAAACATCCTTCTTAAAAGTGTTTAAACCTGGTCAATTGCGGGTAAATGGCGGCGATCAGCTTTGTAAATACTAATGAGAACTACTATCAATTCGCCGTCGTTTTGCTATTATTCGCGCTTGTCTCGCATCCCTGAATCAGAAGTTGGAGAAGCAGCGTGGTAGCCAGTGATTTGATGCAAACGGACCTCTCCGTTTGGGGCATGTATCAACATGCCGATATCGTGGTAAAGGTGGTCATGATTGGCCTGTTATTGGCCTCAGTGGTGACCTGGGCGATCTTCTTCGGTAAATATGCCGAACTCAGCGCCGCTAAACGCCGCCTGAAGCGTGAGCAACTGGCGCTGGGCGAAGCCCGCAATCTGAATGACGCCGCCCGCATTGCCCAGTCATTTACCGGTCACAGCCACAGTGTGGTGCTGCTGAATGATGCGCAGAATGAGCTTGAACTGTCGGCTGGCGTGGAAGATACCAACGGGATTAAAGATCGCACCAGTTTCCGCCTTGAGCGCCGCGTCGCTGCGTTCAGCCGCCATGCAGGCCGGGGCAATGGCTTCCTGGCCACCATCGGTTCGGTTGCGCCGTTTATCGGCCTGTTCGGCACCGTATGGGGCATCATGAACAGCTTTATCGGCATCGCTAAAACCCAGACAACGAACCTGGCGGTTGTTGCACCGGGTATCGCCGAAGCGCTGCTGGCAACCGCGATTGGCCTGATCGCTGCGATTCCGGCGGTGGTGATCTACAACGTCTTTGCCCGCATGATCGCCAACTACAAAGCCTCGCTGGGTGATGTCGCCGCTCAGGTGATGCTGCTGCAGAGCCGTGATATCGATCTGGGCACGGTCGCCACTGATGTTCCGCGTCCTGCGACGGCTCAGAAACTGCGCTTAGGGTAAGTTCTTATGGCAATGCGATTAAACGACGATCTGGAAACGGATGGTGAAATGCATGAGATCAACGTGACGCCGTTTATCGACGTCATGCTGGTTCTGCTGATCATCTTTATGGTGGCCGCGCCGCTGGCCACGGTCGACGTACGCGTCAATCTGCCCGCCTCAACCAGCGCGCCGCAGCCGCGTCCGGAAAAGCCGGTTTACCTGTCGATTAAAGCGGATAAGCAGCTTTACGTCGGTAACGATCAGGTCACGCCGGAGTCGCTGGTTAACGTGCTGACTAACCAGACCCAGGGCAATAAAGAGACCACCATTTTCTTCCAGGCGGACAAGTCAGTCGATTATGAAACGCTGATGAGCGTGATGGATAAGCTGCGCACGGCGGGCTATCTGAAAATTGGTCTGATGGGCATGGAAACCGTGAAGAAATAGCGGGTTATCCGGTTCAAAAAAAAGGCGACTGTTCAGGTCGCCTTTTTTTATGGCTGCTCTCCAGCCCTATAAAATCAGGCAAATCAGGGCTAGGGTAATCACTTATGCTCCTCGAACTGACTTGTTAATTAGTTGTTACTTATGTACATAGATTTGTAAAGTGCAATGGTGAGCCAGGTCACATTAATCCCGACTCAGGCAGGCTAAAACGGCTAAAAAACAACAGGAAGCCGTTATGAGTCACACCCCGTCTTTACAAAAGCCGCCGAAAAGTGCCGCCCGAACCATCTTCACCGTCACCAGTGGTAACTTCCTGGAGATGTACGATTTTATGGTGTTTGGCTACTACGCTACTGCCATTTCAAAAACCTTCTTTCCCGGCGATGACCCGTTTGCCTCCCTGATGCTGACCCTGATGACTTTCGGTGCCGGCTTCCTGATGCGCCCGCTGGGGGCGATCATCCTCGGTGCCTACATCGACCATCATGGTCGTCGTAAAGGGCTGTTGCTGACGCTGGGCTTAATGGCGATGGGCACCCTGACCATCGCGCTGGTGCCGGGCTATGCCACCCTGGGCGTGGCAGCGCCGATTCTGATCCTGCTGGGACGGCTGTTGCAGGGCTTCTCGGCGGGCGTGGAGCTGGGTGGCGTGTCGGTCTATCTGGCCGAAGTCGCGCCCAAAGGACGCAAAGGCTTTTTCGTCAGCTGGCAGTCGGGCAGCCAGCAGATTGCGGTGATCTTTGCTGCTCTGCTGGGTCTGATGCTGAATCATCTGCTGGCGAAAGAGGCGGTGACGGAGTGGGGCTGGCGTATCCCGTTTGTGGTCGGCTGTCTGATTGTGCCGTTCCTGTTCTATATCCGCCGGATGCTGGAAGAGACCGAGGCGTTCAGCAAACGTAAACATCATCCGAGCATGACGGAAATCATGCGGTCTGTCGCCAGCAACTGGGCGCTGGTGCTGGCGGGGATGCTGATGGTGGTCACCACCACGGTGATGTTCTACATGATCACCGCCTTTACCCCGACCTTTGGTAAAACGGTGTTGATGATGAGTGACAAGCAGGCGTTCCTGGTGACGCTCTGTGTCGGTGTCTCAAACCTCATCTGGCTGCCGCTGATGGGGGCGTTGTCGGACCGCGTCGGTCGCCGTCCGCTGCTGATCATTTTTACCCTGCTGATGATTGTTACCACCTGGCCGGTGCTGCACTGGCTGGTGGGATCGGCCAGCTTCGCTCACCTGCTGGAAGCGGAACTGTGGCTGTCGTTTCTCTATGCCAGCTATAACGGCGCGATGGTGGTCTATCTGGCGGAGATCATGCCTGCTGAAGTGCGCGCCGCCGGTTTCTCTATGGCTTACAGCCTGGCGACGGCGCTGTTTGGCGGCTTTACGCCTGCCATCTCCAGCTATCTGATTCACGCCACCGGTGACAAAGCAATGCCGGGCGTCTGGCTGACCTTTGCCGCAGTCTGTGGGTTAATCGGCACGTTGCTGATTGGCCGGATGGTGAAGCAGTATCAGGCCCGTCACAGCGGCACGCCGGTCAGTGCTTCACTCTAAAACGACAAATCGACCACCACGCTGTCGCTGTAGTTTCCGGCTGGCGGCGTGTTCTGCGTGGTCAGGATGCGCGCGGTGTAGTTAAAACCGCGCGTCAGTCCATCCGTGGATACCGCCGTCGAGGTGGTACTGCTCCAGCGTTCAGTGCCTGCCGATCCCCAGCGATTGCTGGTGGTACTTTTATAAATTTCATAGCTCAGCCGATTCGCGCCGCTCGCCATATTCCTGACGCTGCCCACCGGATAACTGCCATTGCTCAGCCCGACGGTATAGGTGCTGCCTTTGCTGCACAACACATTGATGGTCTGTGACACGGCGGAGAAGCTGCCGACCAGCGGCGCGCTGCCAAAGCTTATATTCGGCGCGGTGATGGTGGTGCAGTCATTGGTAAGAATGGCGGTGATATTAATCGGGATGACACCGCTGCCGTTCTGCTCGCTTAAACAGATATTGCCAATCGCAACGCTGGTGCAGATGCGATAAGTCACGGCCATATTCAGCGTCAGCTGGTAGGTCCCGGCGGCGACCACCTGACCAGGAACGGTGCGCAGATAGACCGGGATGGCGAAGTTAAGGCTGCCCAGCAACCCCGCCAGGTTGATCAGGGTCTGCGAACCATAGACAAATGGCGTGCCGCCAATCGTCAGTTCGGTAGCGCAGGCCGTGTCGGTGCAGAGCCGCACCGGCACATTATCGCTGCCGGTATCACCGCTGCGTTTCAGCGTACCGCGCGTGCCGTTGCTATTGGTCGCGCCCGTCAGCTGAAAGGTGATCTGGTTATTGCCCAGCAGCGACAGCCCGGCGCCCGCGCCACAGTTGACGTTGGCATTCGTGGTGGTGGAACTGACGGTGGTGTTAGCCACAAAGGTTGTGACTGAACCGAAACTGGCGGTCGATGCGGGCAGGGCGCAGGCGGCGTAGCCCAGCGACGGCAGTAACAGCAGCAGGCCAGCCAGTATCACAGATTTCATCATGGTCGGTTTCCGGACGTAAAAGATTCAGCGGGAGAGGGGGCGCTGCCTGCGGCAGGGGCGGGCAGCGCACAGGTCAGGGGGCCGTAAGTTTTCAGCGCCTGCGGCTGACCGCTGGCGATGCGCAGTTCGGTTTCGCACTGGCGGCCATCGGGCGTCACCACCTGCATCGGGTTACTGGCGGTGAGATCTTCCATCCAGACGATGCCATCCCAGCCGACATACCCGGTGGGATGATCGGGACGCTGCACCAGGCTTGATACCGGCAGCGGCTGGCCCTGCGCATCGACCAGGATTACGCTGGCTGAGCGCAGTTTCTCCACCGGGAAGTTGAGCAGATAGCCGCTCTGGCGTTTCACCGCAAAGCGCTGCTCAACCCGTGGCGTGGTCATATCTGCCGGCAGG
Source organism: Pantoea sp. ABR1s (assembly GCF_057812235.1). Classification (NCBI taxonomy): domain Bacteria; kingdom Pseudomonadati; phylum Pseudomonadota; class Gammaproteobacteria; order Enterobacterales; family Erwiniaceae; genus Pantoea; species Pantoea sp. ABR1s. The sequence continues at coordinate 679,924 of NZ_CM173823.1, forward strand.
TCGAGGGTGTCGATATCATATTTGGCCGGGTAGTAGCTGCTGATGGCAGGCACCAGCAGATAGCCCTGTTGATTGGTGCGTCCCATCGACTGATTCTCGTAGCGCACGTTAACGTCGGGATAGTTGGTCTTCACCAGCACAAAGGCGTCGTTGATCTCGTTAGCGGCAAAGACGCTGTTGTCCATTAACACCAGCGCACCCGAGAGATCGGCCCACTGGGTGAGGTTGTCATCATCGCCATAGAAGCCCGCCGAGGTGTCAATCTGGTTGTTGCGATAGCGCAGACTGCCCTGACGATAATCGCCGCTGTCTCCGCTCTGATTCGCCCAGGAGGCATCCCAGGCGAACCCGCCGTCGCTGGGCATGGCGCGTGAGGCATAAACGCGCTGTCTGTCGCGGCCACGCTGGTCGCGTTCGTTGCTGAGGGCCACGCTGCCCTGTTCGCCAAACGGGATCACCAGCGAAATCGCTCCGGTCCAGCTTTTCTCCTGCTGATCGCGGCTGGCCGAGACATACAGACTGCTGTTACCCCACAGGTTTTTACTCCATGAGAGGTTCCACAGCCGGGTGCGATCGCCCTGACCGTCAGTGATGTCGATGAAAGCGGCACCGACGCTGCCAAAGCGGTTCAGCGAGACGCTGGCGCTGTACTGAGCACTGCGGCGTGAGAGTGCGTAGCGGCTATCCGCCTGGCTACCGGCACGGCTGCCGACCAGCGCCAGATTGCCGAAGTCGCTGCTGCGCTGGGTCTGTTGAGTGCCGATGTTGAACCAGCGGTTGTTGTACTGATATCCCCAGCTATATTGCCTGCCGCTCTCGCCATCGAGCTGACTTTGCGCCACCGCGCCGTTGACCACGCCCCAGCTGCCGACGCGCAGCTGACCACCCAGCCCGCCCATCGCCAGCGTTTCGCTGCCTTCGGCGTGGCTCTCCAGCGTCAGCCAGTCAGTCATACCGTAACGATAAGAGCCGCTGGCCGCTGCCTCACCATAATCGAAGTTCTTTATGCCATAGTTTTCGCGGATTGCCCCGGCAGAGAAGGCGTAGTCCGACAGCCCCGATTTCAGCAGGTTACTGGAGACGTAAAACGGCATGGTGGTGGTGACACGGCGGCCAACCGCATCGGTGGTAGTGATCACGGCATCACCTGCGCCGTTAACGAATGGCACATTGGTCATCGACCAGGGGCCAGGCTGCACGTTCGCCTGGCTGGAGCGATAGCCGTTGATAAAGAGATCGACGGTGGAAGGCACGGCGGCCTGACCGGAAAAGGCGGGCAGCGGATAGGTCACCAGATCGGGACGGACGCTGAAGTCGCGACCGACGCGGATGCCACCGAGCCGCACGCTGCTGCTCCAGGCCAGCGAGTCGGTGACCAGATCGCCGACTCGCCAGCTTACCGCCGCATTCTCATCTTCATTGCTCCACCAGGTGTCGTAGCGGATATAGCCATCATCCTGATAAGTCGTACTGCCTTCCAGCTGCTGTTGCCAGACGCCGTTAGTGGAGAAATGACCGGCATCACCAAACAGCCTTAGTTCGTTCCAGGCGGACAGGCGGGAGCCACTGTTATCCGTGCGGCTGGCGTAAAGATCATAATTAATCAGCGCGCCGCTGCTGGTACGGCCCGGATAGCGCGGTCCGTTCTTCGCCTCGCCAATCACCTGACCGGGCAGCCACTCAGGCGGTACGGTCAGCAGCAGACGCTGTCGCGCAGCGTCATACTCTACTTTGATGGGTTGCAGGCTGCTGACATCGACCTGCGGCTGCTGGCCCAGCTTATCCGCTGGCAGGCCGGCACGCTGCAGATCGCCACTGCGAATCCAGAAATGACCATCGCGCTGCTCTGCCGGCACAATATTGCCGTTCTCCTGCTGGTTAATCACCAGCTCCAGCATATATTGCTGACCGTTGCTGCTGGTCTGCAGGCTGGGCGGCGGGGGCAGGGATGAGTAAGTCTCCGCCAGCACAGGATCCGGCGTAAAAGCGTAAATAACGCTGGCCACGGCCAGCGCGCAGGGATGCAGGGAAAACGGTCTCATTCAGCGCTTACTTCTGGGCAGCGCTACGCCACTGGCTCTTGTTAACCTCTGCGGTGAGTTCGCCGCTCACCGGCGAGGTGAGCGGCCAGCGGTGATAGCTGTCAGCCAGCACATAGCCGTATAAGCCTTCGCCCAGTTTGCGACCGCCAATCGCCACATTGCTCAACCGGGCGTGACCGCTGCCGCTGTTGGTTAACTGGAGCCAGCGCCTGCCGCCCTCGCTGATCTGTTGCCAGCGCAGAGCCGGGCGAGCGCTGTCTGTGTTCAGCCCGGTACCGTAAACAAACAGCGGCACCGAATAGCGCATCTGGAAGGTCAGCCCGGCCTGATTCTCGCCGGGATTTCGCGGGGTTGGGATCTCATCCAGCACCACCCGATAGGCCAGCTCTTTACCGGCCGCAGGCGGCGTCTGTTTAATCAGCCTGACCAGCTGTTTCTGGCCTGGCTCCATCCGCACCATCGGCGGGCTGGCGACCACCTGCTGCTGAGTCTGATACTGCTCCTGGCCATTGTTCTGCTGCCAGCTGAAGACGCGGATCTGCATCATGGTGGTGCTGTTACCGCGATTCTCCAGCCAGAGTTCACTGGCTTTCTCTTCGGGATTAATGGCGGGATCGATGGGCCAGATCATGACCGAATTCGCGGCGAAGGCCGGGGAGAGCAGGGTGGAACTTAGCAGCAGCAACAGGGCGCGCAGTGGCTTCATGATCATATCCTTGTTTTCTATCACCTCACCAGCTCAGGGTGACGGTCAGCGTGTCGGTATAAACGCCGGCGCGCGCAGTGCCGGGCAGTTGTAGCTGACCGTAGATCGGCAGCGTAATGTTATTGGCATTGCTATAACTCAGCGGCACCGCCTGGTTCACGGGGATCACCGTGGTGCGGCTGGCGTTGCTAAAGAGCGTATAGGGAACGGTGTTGCTGAAATTGGGCAGCTTCAGGTTACGGGTCGTGGTGAAATTGTTGCCCTGATTAATGCTCATGCTCAGCGTGGTGCCCGGCGTACAGGCGAGATTAATCGAGGTGCTCTGCAGATAGCTGGCGTTGACGGTATTCGCCGCCACGCCAGACTGCGTACCGAAATTAAGCGTGCCAAAGACGCCGGTATTGGTACCGGATATCACGCAGCCTGCCACAATCGACGCGGTAACCTGGAAGGTGCTGGTTGGCAGACTCCAGGCGCTGATACTCCCTGTCAGCAGGGGCAGACCGCATGCGATCGTCAGGCAGGATCGCCAGAGAACCACCCGTATTTACCTGCGACAGCAGTTAATAGTTCACGGCAACGTTAATCGTGTCGGTATAGGTTCCGGCAGGGATCAGGGGATTGAAGCCGCCGCCGACCACCCGGCCATAGATGGCGTAGTTGGTCCCCAGCGTCGGATCGGTAGTACCGCTGGCGGCGATAGGCGTATTGTTGGCGATCGCCGTGGTAAAGGAGGCGTCACTGTAGAGGGTATAGGCGATGCCCTGCGCATTATCCGATCCCAGTACCAGATAACGCGGCGATGCAGAGGCGGTGCCGTAGATGGTCGCTGGCGCAGCATTGCTGCTGGTGACCACCACGTTGTAATCCTGACCGGTGGTGCAGCGCACAAAAATACCGTTACCAGCCGCACCGACCAGTGTGGCGTTCAGGGTATCGAACGTGGCTGCGCTGCTACCAAAGTTCAGGGTACCGAAGTTAACGCCCGCCGTAGCCGACTGGCCGTTCACCAGACAACCGGTGGTCAGGGTTAACGTGGCATTGATGGTTCCCGAGGTCGTCGCCGCCTGGGTTAATGACGGAATAGCGACAGTTAATCCTGCAGCGGCAAACAGAAAAAGCTTGAGTTTCATAATATTTCCTTACGGATTATCCAGAGTCAGTGCTTTTTCACCCGGTGTTTATTAACGATTCAACCCAAAATAAAGGAAATAAAATAACAAGGGAGGCAGTGCCGCTATCTTAAGAAAAATCTTAGACTTAAGAATGCTGATTTATATCAGTTTTACTTACTATAGATCAGTTAAAGTGTTACGCGAAGCCTTGCTATTTATTTTTGATTAATCAAAACGTCACTCCGGCCGATAACCCAGTAACAGCAAGGCGCGAAGACGAGGCGATAAAACAAAATTCTTTGTTTTTTCGGGCTCTGGCATGCTTTCTGCTTCGGTGATATGTTCCTGTACCAATCAGACATAATAACGGTTTACCAGCTTGCTCTGCGGGCGGTTAATAAGATGCAGGTTATAAATGGCCAGCGTCGGCGGGCGCGTTTTGCCTGGCCTTCAGGACCACAAAATACCGAAATTTAATCACTTTCACCCATCGGGTGTTTTCAGATCACTTATCAGACTGTACACAGCACCCGTTTCTCCGCGGGTGGTGAGGAGTTGCACATGTTGCCTGTCACCTGGGATAGCGTCCTGATCTGCGTTTCGCTGATCGTGGCGTTCATTGCCTCTTTTACAGCCCTGGATACCGCCGGACGAGTGGCGGTATCCCGTGGCTGGAGCGCCCGGTTCTGGCTGTTGGTGGGCGGCATCGCAATGGGGATTGGCGTCTGGGCAATGCACTTTATCGGGATGCTGGCGATGATGTTGCCGATGATGATGCGCTATGACACGCGGCTGACGATCCTCTCGCTGCTGGTGGCGATCCTGGCGTCTGTGCTGGCTTTTGGCCAGACGGTGGGTGGCCTGCATCTCACCCGACAGCGGCTGCTGCGCGGCACGCTGATCCTGGGCGCGGGTGTGGTGGTCATGCACTATCTTGGTATGTATGCCCTGCTGATTGAACCGCAACCGGAGTGGAATGCGCTGCTGGTGGCGCTCTCTGTGCTGATTGCGTTTGCGGCCTCTGGCCTGGCGCTGTGGCTGGCCTTTCATCTGCGCCAGGGCGATCATCATCTGATGCTGATGCGCGGGCTGGCCTCTCTGGTCATGGGCATCGCCATCGCCGGTATGCACTATGTAGGTATGGCAGCAGCAGAGTTCAGCCACAGCAGTATGATGCAGCCGCACGGCGTCAGTAATGCGGGCCTGGCGGTGTGGGTGACGCTTATTACCCTGACTATTCTGGGTGTCACTCTGCTGAGTTCGATGCTGGATGCGCAGCTGCGCGCCGCGCGTCTGGCGACCCGCCTCAATCGCGCTAACCAGGAATTGCGTCAGCTGGCGATGCATGACAACCTGACCACGCTGCCCAATCGTGTAATGCTGGAGCAGCAGCTCGATCTCGCCATTAAACAGGCGATGCTTAATGAGCATCGCTTTGCCGTGATCTATATGGATCTCGATGGCTTTAAAGCGGTCAATGACACATGGGGACATCACGTCGGTGACCGGTTGCTGGTGGCAGTGGCGGAACGGCTTTGTAGCCAGCTCAGCAACACGATGCTGCTGGTGCGTCTGGGAGGCGATGAATTTGTGCTGATGGCTGAGTGCGATATCAGCGCAGCCCGCCAGCTGGCGCAAAAACTGGTTAAAGTTATCAGTTCGCCGTTTGAACTTGACCGCTATGTGCTGCACGTTTCACTCAGCGCGGGCATTGCGATCTTTCCGCTGCACGGTCGCAACCGGCAGGAGCTATTGTTTAATGCTGATGCGGCGATGTACCACACTAAACACAGCGGACGAAACGGCTGGTGCCTGTTTGAACCGGCCATGAGCGCCGCGACGCAGCATCAGCTGGAGCTGGCAAACGATCTGTGGGAGGCGATAGAGCGCGAGCAGATGCGGCTGTTCTATCAGCCGAAATTCTGTTCCGGCGGCACCAGATTAATGGGATTCGAAGCGTTGTTGCGCTGGCAGCATCCGCAACGCGGTTTACTGACGCCTGAGCTGTTTCTGCCGCGCGCCGAAAAAACCGGTCAGATTATTGCGCTGGGTAACTGGGTGATCGGGGAGGCCTGTCGTCAGCTCAGGATATGGCACAGCCAGGGCCACAGTGACTGGACGGTATCGGTGAATCTCTCCGCGTTGCAGTTTCACCAGCGTGATTTACTGACTATCCTGACGCAGACCCTGGCGCGTAACCAGTTGCCAGGTAGCGCGCTGATGCTGGAGATCACTGAAGCGATTGCCATGCGCGATCCCGCTTTCAGCCAGCAGCGCATTCGTGAATTGCAGCAGGCGGGTGTCAGTGTCGCGATTGATAACTTCGGCATCGGTTATGCCAACCTGCTGCATCTCAAAGATCTGGATGCCAGTGAACTCAAAATTGATCGCAGCTTTATCAACTGCCTGCGGCCCGGCAGTGAAGATGCGACCGTAGTCAGCGCCATGCTGACCCTGGCGCAGAGCCTCAATCTGCGCATGGTGGCGGAAGGGGTGGAGACTGAAGAGCAGCAGCATTTGCTCACCAGCTTAGGCTTTGATGCGTTGCAGGGCTATCTGCTGGGCAAGCCAACGCCAGCGGACCGGGTTGAGGCGCTAAGTTTTCCCTCACTGCGACAGCCGGTGGCGTCACTGTCCGGCTGATAGCGCTGACAGCAACGATAGATTTCATCACTCAGAATGAGTGGAAGGATGCAGGGTTCGCGGCTCATTAACCGCCGGGCTGTGCCGATAACTAAGAGAATAATTTTAAAAACCCTCTGCCCAACCACAAGCTCTGCTTTCGCGGGAATGCACTATGTTAGCGACCTCATACGACTCTTTTATCGTCATCGTCTCCGTTCTTGTCGCGATGCTGGCTTCGTTCACCGCCTTAGATATGGCGGGACGGGTAGTGAATTCAACCGGCAAAGTTGCGCTGGTCTGGCTGTTCGGCGGCGGTTTTTCCATGGGCATCGGCATCTGGGCGATGCACTTTATCGGCATGCTGTCGATGAACATGGAGATGGTCATGAGCTACAACGCCGGGCTCACCGCCTTCTCTGCGGCCATCGCTGTCTGTGCGTCGATATTTGCGCTGTGGCTGGTCTGCAATGGCGATCTGCCTTTGCCGCGCCTGGCGGGCGGCGCGCTGATCCTCGGCAGCGGCGTAGTCGCGATGCACTACACCGGCATGGCGGCGCTGATGTTCTCCCCCGGTATCGTCTGGAAATGGGGCTGGGTGGCGCTGTCGGTAGCGATCGCCCTGGCCGCCTCTGGCACCGCGCTGTGGCTGGCGTTTAACCTGCGGGAAGGACAGACCAGTCGGGTCACCCTGCTGCGCATTGGCGCATCGGTGGTGATGGGCTGTGCTATTGCCGGCATGCACTACACCGGCATGATGGCGGCAGAGTTTCCCGTCCACAGTCATCCGGTCGGGCAGGGCGTCAACAGCAACTGGCTGGCGATTCTGGTCACGGTGGTCACTATTTCGATTCTGGGCATTACCTTGCTGGTGTCGATGCTGGATGCGCGGATGCAGGCGCGTACCTCGATTCTCGCCAGTTCGCTGGCTGAAGCCAATCGCGAGCTGGCACAGCTGGCGCTGCACGACAACCTGACGCGGCTGCCTAACCGCATCCTGCTGGAGGATCGGCTGGAGCAGGCGATTAACAAAGCGAACCGTGAGCAGAGGCAGTTTGCCCTGATGTTTATGGATCTCGATGGGTTTAAGGCGGTCAACGACGCGTTCGGGCACCACATTGGCGACAGCCTGCTGATTGGCGTGACCGAGCGCATGAGCGAGCAGATGACCGGCTACTTCACGCTGGCGCGGCTCGGCGGTGATGAGTTTGTGCTGCTGGTAGAGATCGACGATCCCAATGATGCGGCGGCCATCGCCGATAAGCTGGTCAAAGCGGTGGATCGTCCGTTTGATATCTCACGCTATGAGCTGGTGGTATCGCTGAGTCTGGGCATCGCGGTCTATCCCGGCGATGGCGTGGATGAGCGCGAACTGATGTTCAACGCCGATGCGGCGATGTACCACACCAAAAATAATGGCCGCAACGGCTACACCTTCTTTCAGCCTTCAATGAACATTCAGGCCCAGAGCCAGCTTCAGCTGAATAACGATCTCTGGCAGGCGCTGGATCATGATGAACTGCGCCTGTTCTATCAGCCAAAATATTGCGCGCCGAGCGGTCCGATTCTCGGTTTTGAGGCGCTGCTGCGCTGGCAGCATCCGCAGCGCGGCCTGCTGTCGCCCGATAAATTTCTGCCAATGGCAGAAAAGACCGGAATGATTGTCAATATCGGCAACTGGGTAATCTATGAAGCCTGTCGCCAGCTGCGCCAGTGGCATCTGCAGGGCCATCCGCACTGGTCGGTGGCGGTGAACCTGTCGGCATTGCAGTTTGAGCAATCGAATCTGGTGGAGACGGTGGTGGATGCGCTGGAAAAACATCAGATTCCGGCCGAACTGCTGACGCTGGAGGTGACGGAAACTATTGCGATGCGCGATCCCGATGAGAGCGTGCGTATTCTCACTGAGCTGACCCAGCTCGGGGTTAAAGCTTCAATTGATGACTTTGGCACTGGCTACTCCAGCCTGCTCTATCTGAAACGGCTACCGGCCAGTGAACTCAAGATCGACCGGGCCTTTGTTAATGAGCTGCAGCAGCATCACACAGAAGATGCCACCATCGTGTCGGCGATAGTGGCGCTGGCGCAGTCGCTGCAATTGAAAGTGGTGGCCGAAGGCGTTGAAACCGCTGAGCAGCAGGCCTTCCTGACCAGCCTGGGCTGTAATACGCTGCAGGGCTATCTGCTGGGCAAGCCGGTTCCCCCGGAGCGGGTGCCGGAGCTGGCTGATTATGTGGTGGCGGAAATTGAAGAGGCGATTGCGGAAGTGAGCCTGAATGCAGAAGCCGAAGCCGAAGCCGAAGCCGAAGCCGGGCAGCCGCTGACGCCGCAGGTCGCTGTGATCTGACCTGCCTGAAGCCGTGAAGAATCAGCGCAATCGGATAAAGCGATTCGCGCCGCCTGTCATTGGTCGCCGTGCGTGGTAAAGTCTCGCGGTCAGACTATTCACGGTCAAACAAGGAGAGGTCACCCGTGGCGAAATACCAGCGATTGATGGATGAGATTCAGCAGCAGATTGAGGCCGGCATCTGGCTGCCGGGCACCCGTCTGCCGTCATTGCGTCAGCAGGTCGCGCAGCAGGGCGTCAGCCTGATGACGGTGCTGCATGCCTATGAGTTGCTGGAGAGCCAGGGCTGGATCGTCTCCCGTCCACAGTCGGGTTACTACGTTGCACCGCGTGCCTTAGCACCCGCACCGCTGAGCGTGGCGATCAGTGAACAGGTCGATATCAACGACTTTGTGTTTGATGTGCTGCAGGCCACGCGCGATCCGGCCATCGTGCCGTTTGGCTCCGCCTTTCCCGATCCCGCACTCTTTCCGCAGCGCCAGCTGATGCGCTCGCTGGCTAACGTCTCTCATCATCTGACCCCAACCGATGCGCTGCACAATCTGCCGCCCGGCAACGCCACGCTGCGACAGCTGCTGGCGCAGCGCTATGCGCGTCAGGGCATCACCCTGTCGCCGGATGAAATTGTCATCACCAGCGGGGCGCTGGAGGCGCTGAACCTCAGTCTGCAATCTCTGACCGAGCCGGGCGATTATGTGGTGATTGAACAGCCGAGTTTTTATGGCGCGCTGCAGGCGATAGAGCGGCTTAAGCTCAAGGCGCTGGCGATTCCGGTCGATGCCAGAAATGGCATCGACCTCGTCCAGCTGGAGGAAGCCCTGCAGCGCTGGCCGGTGAAAGCCTGCTGGCTGATGACCACCCTGCAGAATCCGCTGAGCGTAACCTTAACGCCGGAACGCAAACAGCAGCTGGTCGCACTGCTGGCGCGTTATCAGGTGCCGATGATTGAAGATGATGTTTATGCCGAACTCTGGGCGGGTGATGCGCCGCCGCTGCCGGCGAAAGCCTGGGATCGCAAGGGGAACGTGCTGCACTGCGGCTCATTTTCAAAGTCGCTGGTGGCAGGATTCCGCGTCGGCTGGGTCGCGGCGGGACAGCATGCGCAGCGTATTCAGCGGCTGCAACTGATGAGCACGCTCTCTACCAGTGCGCCGATGCAGCTGGCGCTGGCCGATTTTCTTGCCACGCGGCGTTATGACACCCATCTGAAGCGGCTGCGACAGATTCTGGCGAAGCGACAGCAGATGGTGCGCCAGGCGTTAATGAAGGTGCTGCCGCCGCAGGCCACGGTCAGCGAAGCGCGCGGCGGCTATTTTCTCTGGGTGACGCTGCCGGAAAGCATCAATACGACCCGGCTCTATCAGCGGGCGCTGGCTCAGGGGATCAGTATTGCACCGGGGCAGCTGTTTTCGGCAGGTGAGCAGTTCAGGCACTGCTTCAGGTTAAATACCGCCTGGCCGTGGGATAGTCGGGCCGAGGCGGCAATCGTGAAGCTGGGTCAGCTGATGGCGGAAGGGCAGGCGGATTAAACCCGCGCCGCTTCCTGATGGCCCCAGGTCAGGTAGTAGACATCATAGAAGTCCACTTCCCCTTTTTGCGTCAGCAGACGCTGGATACCGCTCTTCACGCGTTCTGGTGTCTCAGGCAGCGACAGAATGCGTGAGATTGCCTGTTCGCGCACCGGCTGAATGTAATACCACTCGCCGTTGTAGCAAACACGCAGATCGAGGGCATCGATATCTTCAAAGCGATATTTCGGGTTGATATCCAGCAGCATCAGCACACTCATCACCAGCACAAACACGGTGGCAAACCAGAAGGCGGGCCAGCCGAGCATCTCGGTGGTGAAAATCAGCGCCACGCACAGGCCGTAGCAGAGATACATTACTGCCCAGAGACCAGGGTGGTTCTTCAGAAACGAGAGGCTGAAACGCGGCAAATTGTCGCGACGTTCTTCGCGGTTAAGCAGGGCGATCTCGTCAATCAGGATTTGTTTAATAGCGTCCATTTGTTACCTCACTGTCATCTGTTAGCTATTACAACAGATAACAGTCAAGCATATCAGAAACAGATCTGTGCTTTTTTTATATAACAGTTTATACGACAGTGACCGGGGCGTCGGGCTGCTGCGCCTTTAGACTTCCCGCCTGACATTTTGCAACACTTTGCCGCAGTAAGAACCGCTACCCTCTGTCGCGCAGGCACACTCCGACCCTATAGTTAACGACACATTTGGCTTTAGTCAGCAATATCAGTCAATTATCTCAATTGTGTCGTCTGGCGCACATTGCATTGTGCCGCGGGTTTGCCACACTTAGAAAAACATCGGAGAACCTGTATGCGTGCCTCATCCTCCAGTCTGCTATTAATGATGTCCTTTGCCGCTGGCACCTTCTCGGCCGGGGCCTCTGACAATCCTCAGCATCTGATGCTTGCCAGCCCGTCGGGCGGTGTACCCAATAACCCGTTACCTCTGATTATCTGGCCGCGCGTGGTGCCGGAAGAGGAGGAGATCGCTGCGTGGTTTGAGAAAACCTTTGAGGAGAACGGCTGGCCACCCGCCTGGCGCTATCCGATCTTCCCATACACCCATTATCATCCTAATACCCATGAACTGCTGGGCGTCGCTGAAGGCTGGGCGGAAGTGCTGTTTGGCGGCGACAGTGGCCGGATGGTGACCCTGCGCGCAGGCGATGCAGTCCTGATTCCGGCGGGTGTCGGCCATCGGCAGGTCAGCGCCAGCGAAGATTTTATGGTGATAGGTGCCTATCCGCACGGGATGTCGCCGGAGACGCTGCGCGATGAGCCCGCGAAGCTGAAAATGGCCCAGGAGCAGGTGAAAAAAGTGCCGTTGCCGACGCAGGATCCCTTTACCGGCAAAGAGGGCGCATTAACCGAGATCTGGCAGCCGATTGCGGCGCTCACCGCCCAGCAGTAAGCCACGGGGCGAGCACGCCCCGATGCCGCTCCGCCAGCCCGGCTTTCGCGTCCCGTAAGCCTGGCTGTCACCGGGCTGTCATCAAACTGTCGTAGCGTTTTGCCCAGCATGTTAACGGCAAAGGCAGAGTAAGATGGCGGCAATATCGTTAACCGGACTGAGCAAAGCGTTCGGCGCGCAGCCGGTACTGGACGCGATTTCGTTACAGATTAACCAGGGCGAGTTTGTCGCCGTTCTTGGGCCTTCTGGCTGCGGCAAAACCACCCTGCTGCGCCTGCTGGCCGGCTTTGAAACGCTCGACAGCGGTGAAATCCGCATCGGTGAACGTCAGGTTGCCGCAGACGGGCTGCACCTCCCGCCGGAAGCCCGCGAGCTCGGCGTAGTGTTCCAGAACTACGCCTTGTGGCCGCATATGACGGTCGCGGAGAACGTCGGCTACAGCCTGAAGGTGAACGGTGTGGCGCGCGCAGAACGCGAACTGCGCACCACCCAGGCCCTGACGCTGGTCGGGCTGGATCGCTTCGCCGACCGCCGACCCGCCGATCTCTCCGGCGGTCAGCGCCAGCGCGTGGCGCTGGCACGCTGCCTGGTGGCACGGCCGACGCTGGTGCTGCTGGATGAGCCGCTGGCTAACCTTGATGTCCATCTGCGCGCCACCATGGAAGAGGAGTTCCGCCGCTTCCATCGCCACAGCGGCGCCACCTTACTCTATATCACCCACGATCAACGCGAAGCGATGGCACTGGCCGACCGCATCGTAGTGCTCGAACACGGCAGAGTGATGCAGTTCGCCAGCCCGCAGACCCTGTGGCGCGAACCGGCTAATGAGATGGTGGCGACCTTTATTGATGAGGGGCGGGTGCTGCCGGTCAGCGACATTGAGCCGCTCGATCCGGGTCAGGCAACCGCCACGCTCTGCGGGCTGCGGGTTTTGCTGCGCTGCTCGCCTCACCAGCGCCCGCTGCCGCACGGCAAAGCCAGCTTCCATAGCGTCAGTTTTCACCTCGCCGCTGAGGGAGAGCGGCAGTTTACCGCCCGCGTTGAGCGCATCATCTTTCGCGGTGGCTACCATCAGATCAACCTTCGACCGCTTAATCAACCGGATGTCAGCCTGTCGCTGACGCTTAATGATGCTGCATTACTGGCGGTGGATGACACCGTCGGCGTCGCCGTCGATGACGGCTGGATTCTTCCTGCATAAAGGGTTTCAGAAACCATGAAAACGGCTTTTCGTACTCCGCTTCACGCGCTGTTGTTGCTGTCGGGCCTCGCGGCCTCAACCCTGTTGCAGGCGGCCGACGCGCCCGGCGGCAAGCTGGTGGTTTACACGTCGCAGGCACCTGAAATTGCGCAACAGACCATCGATGCGTTTAAGGCCGCGTATCCGGCGGTGGAGGTGGAGTGGACCCGCAACGGCACCACTCAACTGATGAACGTGCTGCGTACTGAAATGATGAGCGGCCAGGTCAAACCCGATGTGCTGCTGGTGGCCGACGCGATCAATCTGGGTGCGCTCAAGAAAGAGGGGCAGCTCTATTCATATCCGGCCGCCCCGGTCAGCCACCTGAAGCCTGCCTATTACGATGCGGATAAAACCTTTTTTGGTACCAAAATTATCGCCACGGTGATCGCCTATAACACCCAGCGTGCGAAGCCGGTCAGTAGCTGGAAAGCGCTGGCAGTAGAAGAAAACAGAGGCCAGATTGCGGTCCCCAGTCCCCTCTATTCCGGTGCGGCGCTCTATAAGTTGCATACCGATATCCATACCCCGTCGATAGGCTGGGCGTTCTATCAGCAACTGGCCGCCATCGGCATTGCGCCACAGGGCGGCAACGGACCGGCGCTGAAAGCGGTTGCCAGCGGCATGGATAAGTATGGCGTGATCACGGATGCCGATATTATCCGCGCCAAAAAGCAGGGATCGCCCATCGATCTGGTCTATCCGCAGGAGGGCGTCTCCTATGTGACCGAGCCGGTGGCGATCATGAAGTCGGCGCATAATCTGCCGGCCGCCAAAGCCTTTGTTGATTTCATGCTGTCGGAAGCGGGACAGCAGCTGGTGGCGAAGCAGGGCAACCGGCCGGTCGATGCCCGCGTGGCGGCACCCGGTGGCTTTGCGCCGATTGAGCAAATCACGCTGCTGACGCCGGATGTGGCACAAGCGGTGGCCGAGGATGCTCAGGTCCGCGAAACCTTTACTGAACTGTTTGGCGGCTGATCGTGAGCGTGCTGGGCAACGAATGGCGAAGAGGCCAGGCCGCCAGGCATCGCAGATGGCGGGCGGAACCGCTGGTGCTGGGCATACTGGTGCTGGTGATCGGCCTGCTGTCGGTGGCACCCTTTGCCCGGCTGATGGGAACCGCGCTGGCACCGGATGGCATACTGGATAGCGATCGCCTGCTGAGATTGCTGACCAGCCGGCGGGTGCTCAGTGCCACGCTGAATACCCTGGCGATCGGCATCAGCGCAACGCTGATGTCGCTGCTGCTGGGAACGGTGGCCGCCTGGCTGGTGGCGCTCACCGATTTGCGTGCCAAAGCGGCCTGGGTATTCGCCTTTATCCTGCCGCTGATGATCCCGCCGCAGGTGACTGCGCTGGCCTGGATACAGGCGCTGGCACCGGGCAGTCTGCTGGCCACAGCGGTGAATGCGCTGGGCGGGACGTGGCTGGCACCCGGTCAGCAACCGCTCTATTCCGCGACCGGCATGGTACTGCTGCTGGGTCTGCACAATGCGCCGCTGGTGTTCCTCACGGTGCGGGCTGGCCTGCGTCGACTCCCCGCCGAACTGGTGGAGGCGGCCCGTATCAGCGGCGCATCACCGCGGCAGATTCTGTTCACGGTGATCCTGCCGCTGGCGCGCCCCGCGATCTTCGCCGGGGCGGCGCTGGCGTTTGTCGCTGCGGTCGGGAATTTCGGTATCCAGGCGATGCTGGGTATTCCGGCGCGGGTGCCGACGCTGATTACGCTGGTTTATCAGCAGCTCAATACCCTCGGCCCCGGTGCGCTGCCCAATACCGCCGTCTACTCGATGCTGATTGCGCTGATCACCCTCGCCGGGATGCTGATTAGCGGCTGGCTGGGCGGACGACGCGATGTCCGGGTCAGCGGATCGCCACGACCCTGGCACCAGCCGCTGCGGCGCGCGCGACTGCCGGGCGAAATCATGGCCTGGCTGTGGATGGTGATCACCTTGCTGCTGCCGCTCAGCGCCCTGCTGACCACCGCCTTAACCCGCGGTTTCGGCCAGGCTCTGAACTGGCAAACCCTGACGCTGGAGAATTTTCAGCAGGCGCTGTGGGGCTATCCGGCGATACGGCAGGCGTTCTTTACCAGCCTGTGGCTCACTGGCCTGACGGCGCTGCTGCTCAGCGTCATGGCACTGTTCCTGGCTTTCTTTCTCAGCTGGCATCGTACCCGGCTGGTGCGGGGGCTGGGATTCGCCAGTGAGCTGACCTATGCGCTGCCCGGCATTGTCACCGGCGTGGCGGCGATGCTGTTTTTCCTGCGACCGCTGCCGCTGCTGGGATTTTCCCTTTACGGAACGGTGTGGATTATTCTCGCGGCCTATCTGGCCAATTTCCTGGCGCTGGTGTTAAGGCCGACGCTGGCCGGGTTCGCGCAAATCGAACCGTCACTGGATGAGGCGGCGCGCTTATGCGGCGCGGGTCTGATGCGGCGGATGACTGACATCCTGCTGCCGCTGGCGGCACCTTCTGTGCTGGCCGGTGCGCTGCTGGTGTTCCTCACCGCGCTGAATGAAATACAGGTTTCAGTGCTGCTGGTTACCGCGCAAACCCAGACGCTTGGCCCGACCATTATTTTCCTGGATGAAGGCGGATCGGCGCCGCTGGCGGCGGCGGTCGGATGCCTGATGATTGGGATCGTGCTGGGCTTAATGCTGCTGGCTTCACGGCTGACGCGGCGTCTGCCGCAGGGAGTCCTGCCATGGCAAGCCTGACGGTGATCAGCGGCATCGGCGGAAAACTGCCGGCCGCTTTCCTGCTGGAGATAGAGGGATACCGTCTGTTATGGGATTTAGGTGCCGGGCCGGAGCCGGGCGTCCGGCCCGCAGTGGACGCCATCGGCCAGGTCGATGCGCTCTGCCTGACCCATTCCCATGTGGATCACGCGGCGGCGCTGGATAGCTGGGCCGACATCGGTTCACCGCCGGTCTATGCCAGTGAGATCACCTGGCAGCAGCTGGGCGAAAGTGGCGTTCCGGCTCAGGCGCGACGCATCCTGCCATTGCGCGGCCAGTGCGCGCTGGGGCCGCTGAATCTCTTTACCGGTCGCAGCGGGCATTCGCCAGGATCGATCTGGTTTCATCTGCCGATTGCGGGTGGCATCACCTATATGGGCGACTGGAGTCGCGAATCGCTGCTGTTGCCGTTTGATTGCCCGCCACGCGCACGGCTGTTGATTACCGATGGTTCCTATGGCGACCGCAATCAGCGACTGGCGCAGCAGATCGACGTGCTGGCCCTGGCGGCACAAGGGGGCGCCGTGGTCACCGCGCCGCTGCACGGGCGCGGCCCTGAGATGGCCCTGCAGCTCAGCGCTCGCGGGCTGCCGGTGGTGATGTGTCCCCAGGTGCGCGAAGAGGTGGCGCAGTTGCTGGCGCTCAACAGCCTGCCCGCCGCGGCGATGCTGGCGCTGGCCCGGTTATTACGCGTCGCAACACCCGACCGCTGGCGACCGGATACGGTAATTGTCGCGGCGGATGCGGTGGCTGACAGCGGGCTGGCGGCGCAGCTCAGCCATCAGCCCGACTTTCGTCTGATCTTCAGCAGTCACGTTTCCAGCGGCACTCGTGCCTTTGAGATGCTGCAATCCGGCATGGCACGCTGGCTGCCGTGGAATGTGCATCCGCCACTCGACGATCAGCTGGCGCTGATCAGACAGACGGCGGCCCAGAAAGTGATCCCGGCGTTTGTCGCGCCGCAAGAGTGCCAGCAGCTGATGAGCCAAAGTCCGGCAATGCTCTGCTGGCAGCACCGTTATTCGCTCTCCTCGCGCTGGGAGCGGGTCGCCTGACGCGCCGCCGCCACGGAGTCATTGAACATTTACTCGCCGCTGCCGATAAACCCCTTATAAACACTGATTAATCTTCTTAATGCGCTTGTCATCTCAGCTCTTTTCGGCTGTAGTCTGCGCACGCTATTAAGAACATTCCTAAGCCGTCATCCGGCTACAGAGCAGCAGGCTAATCACAATGGATAATAACTCTGAGGTCATCTATCGCATGCTGGTACAAAGCGTGAATGATTACGCCATCACTATGCTAAAACCTGACGGTATCATCGGCAGCTGGAATCAGGGTGCTCAGCGCACGATAGGCTATACGCCAGACGAAATGATTGGCTGCAGCTTTGCCCTGTTGTATAGCGAAGAAGATCGCCGCCGGGGCCTGCCGCAGCGTGGGCTGGATATGGCTGCCACTGACGGACACCATGAAAGCGAAGGCTGGCGCTATCGCAAAGATGGCAGTGCTTTCTGGGCACACGAGACGATCGACCCGATACGCAATGACGCCGGTCTGCTGGTGGGATACGCCTGTATAACCCGCGACTGTACTCAGCAGCAGGAGCAGCAGCGCAAAGAGCGGGAGCAGGAGATGCGCTTCCGCCTGCTGGTGGAGGGCGTTACCGATTATGCCATCTATATGCTCGATCATGACGGCAACGTGGTGAACTGGAATGCCGGGGCACAGCGCGCCAAAGGCTATGTGGCGGAAGAGATTGTCGGCCAGCATTTTTCCCGCTTCTACAGCGCCCAGGATCGCCTGAACCGTGTCCCGGAGCAGAACCTGCAAACCGCTTATCGCACCGGCCGCTTTGAAGATGAGGGCTGGCGCTACCGCAAAGATGGCAGCGCCTTCTGGGCGCATGTGGTGATCGACACGATCCGCGACGATCAGGGTAAGCTGCTGGGCTACGCTAAAATCACCCGCGACTGCACCGAACAGCAGCGCGTCCGCAGTCAGCAACGGGAGCAGGAGCAGCGTTTCCGTCTGCTGGTAGAAGGGGTCACCGATTACGCCATCTATATGCTCGATGTCGATGGCGTGGTGGTGAACTGGAATGCCGGTGCGCAGCGTGCCAAAGGGTACAAAGCGGATGAAGTGGTGGGTCAGCACTTCTCGCTGTTTTACAGTTCCCAGGAGCGGCTGAACCGCATCCCGGAAGCGAATCTCGGTATCGCGCTTAAGACCGGCCGTTTTGAAGATGAGGGCTGGCGCTACCGCAAAGATGGCAGCGCCTTCTGGGCGCATGTGGTCATCGACGCGATCCACGATGATGACGGCAAGCTGGTTGGCTTCGCTAAGATCACCCGCGACCGCACGGAACGCCGTGAGCAGGAGCAGCAGGTGCTGCGCGCCAGGGATCTGGCTGAAGCCCAGAGCACCCAGAAAACCGCGCTCTCTAAATTCCTGGATAATATCATCGCCAACATTCCCTCCTGCGTGATTGTTGAAGATGCGATCACCCGCGAGATCCTGCTGGTTAACGACCGCACTCAGCAGCTGTTTGGCCTGTCGAAATCGCTGATCGTCAACAAGCGCCCGCACGAATGTATGTCGCCCGAACTCAGCGATTACTTTAATAATCTGGCGGATGTTGCGCTGCGCAGTGAGGGCATGCATGAACGTGAGCAGTTGCTGATGACCGCCAGCGGCGAACGCATTCTGCATACCCGCGCCACCGCGATTAACGGTCAGGATGCGCGACGTAACTACCTGATGCTGCTGGTGGAAGATGTCACTGACCAGCGCGCTGCTGATGCCCGTATTCACCATATGGCGCACCACGACAATCTCACCAGCCTGCCGAACCGCATTCTGTTCCGCCAGCGTCTGAGTGAAGCTTTGCGCACTGCCGGTCAGATACAGCGCCAGACCGCCGCGCTCTGCCTTGATCTCGATAACTTTAAAAATGTGAACGATGCGCTGGGCCACCAGATTGGCGACGAGTTGCTGCGCAGTGTGGCTAAGCGTCTGCGTAACGCGCTGCGTGACCAGGATACTCTGGCGCGTATCGGAGGCGATGAGTTCGCCATCGTGCTGCCTTCGGTGGCCAGTAATGAAGAGGCGAGCATTGTGGCGCAGCGCCTGATTGAGGCGATTCGCCCGCCGGTCAACGTTGAAGGCCATAATCTGTCGGTCGGGCTCAGCGTGGGGATTGCGCTCAGCACCACCATCACCAATACGCCGGAGCAGCTGCTGCGCTGTGCGGACATGGCGCTGTATGAAGCCAAACGAAACGGTCGCAACCGCTATGAGCATTTCACGCTGGAGATGGACGATGTGGCGCGCAGTCGACGCCTGATAGAAAACGATCTGCGCGATGCGATTAGCGGCGGGCATCTGCGGCTCTACTATCAGCCCATCACCAACGGCGATAACCGCACCATCATTGGCTATGAGGCGCTGATGCGCTGGCATCATCCGATTCGCGGGCTGATCATGCCCAACGACTTCATCCCGATCGCTGAAGAGACCGGCCTGATTCATATGCTGGGGGCGTTTGCACTCTACGAAGCCTGTCGCGAAGCGGCGAGCTGGGAAGGGGAGCAGTCGGTCTCGGTCAACCTCTCACCGCTGCAGTTTAAAAACAGCTCGCTGGTGCCGGTGGTGGAAGGCGCGCTGAAAGAGTCGGGTCTCGATCCGGCACGGCTGGAGGTTGAGATCACCGAATCAGTGCTGCTGGATGATTCGCTGGGTAATATCCGTACCCTGCAAAATCTCAAGGCGCTGGGCGTGCAGATTGCGCTGGATGATTTCGGCACCGGCTATTCGTCGCTGAGCTATCTGCGATCTTTCCCGTTCGACAAAATCAAAATCGACAAATCCTTTATCAATGATATGGGTGACAGCCGCGAGGCGCTGGCGATTATCCGCGCCATCACCGGCATGAGTCGCAGTCTTGATATCCAGATTACTGCCGAAGGGGTGGAGAGCGATGAGCAGTTCGCTAAGCTGCGCGATGAGGGCTGTACCCTGTTCCAGGGCTTCCTGTTCGGACGGCCTCAGCCGTCGGAACTGCGGCTGAAAACGCTGGGTTAATCCGCGCCGGGTTAATCCATACCGTGTTAATCCATACCGTGTTAATCATAGAGGCCATGCTGCTGGACCGGCGCATGGCTGAGATTATCGCGAATGCGCCGCACCGACTCGCGCACCACCAGCCTGCCATTCAGCAGCAGGCTGCCGGTGGGCGTGCCGGGATTCAGTCGCATCTCCTGCAACATTCTCACTGCCGCTGCGCCCAGCTCATCACGCGGCACCTGCACCGAGGTCAGCGGAATATCGTGGATAGCGGCCAGGTTAAAGCCATCCATACTCATCACCGAAATATCCTGCGGCACCCGCAGACCGGCCTGCTCCAGCGCAGTGACGGCGCCCGCCGCAATATAATCACCGCTGGCGAGAATCGCGGTCGGGCGCAGCGCATCAGGGCAGTGGCGCAGATATTCACTCAGCCGCTCCGCCGCTTCATTGCTGCTGAAGCTGTTCAGGGTCAGCAGATGCTGGCGGCTGTCAAACCGCAGGTTCATGGCATGCCAGGCGTCGCGCACCCCCTGCAATCGCTGCTCCATGGTGTAGCGGCGTAAGCAATGCAGCGACAGGATCTGCCGGTGTCCTTGCTCAAACAGGTAGCGCGCTGAGAATTCACCAATCAGCTGATGATGGGGCGAGACCGAAGGCAGGCGCATTCGGCGATCGCGGGCGTTAATCAGCACGCAGGGTTTGTTCATCTCCGCCGCCAGCTGATGAATATGCTCATCATCAATGCCGATCAGCAGTGCCGCTTCGGTCTGCTGCATCTTGTCGATAAACAGCGCGGCATCACTTTCCACCTCCTCCAGCGGGCAGTAGCGCAGCCGCACCTCATGCGGCTCCACCGCCTGGCTGATCCCCTGAATCACTTTGTAGTAGAAGATGTCACTGCGTACATCAAAGGCGCGCGGCGGGGCAAAAACCATCAGGTTATTCAGCAGCAGGCGACCACTGTGCAGGTTGTTTAGCACGCCCTGTTGCTGCGCCACGGCCAGCACTTTGTCACGGGTGGCGGGCCGGGTATTGGCTTTACCCGCCAGCACCCGCGACACCGTACTGATGGAGACGCCGCTGAGTGCCGCAATTTCGCTTACTTTCAGCCTTTGTTTCATTCTGTGATCGCCTTCAAATCTGCTGATGAAAAATTTTTCATAACCTGCTGAATCGCGTCAGATAAGCGTTTCAGTGCCATTTTCTGCCGGGATTCAGCCTGCCATGAAAAGCGTTGCAAAAAAGTGTCTGTACCCACGTTTCGCACTTTTCTAAGTTCGTTACAGGACACGCGGTACGCCAGCAGGCGGTGTGCGTCATCAATGGCAATCAGGAGTGGCACAATGAGCCTCGAATCAACAACCAAACCCATCAGTGCATCCCGCACGGTGCGCGTGATTAAAAATTTACGCTGGTGGATGCTGGGAATGTTCCTGCTGGGTGTAACCGTCAACTACATCACCCGCAACTCGCTCGGCATTCTGGCACCGGAACTTAAAAACAGTCTGCACATGACGACCGAACAGTACTCCTGGGTGGTGGCGGCGTTTCAGCTGGCCTATACCCTGTTTCAGCCAATCTGCGGCTGGCTGATCGATGTGATCGGATTGAAGATGGGCTTCCTGATCTGTGCGCTGATCTGGTCGGTGACCTGTCTGCTGCACGCCGGCGCAGGAAGCTGGCTGCATCTGGCATTGCTGCGCTTTGTCATGGGCGCCTCTGAGGCGGCGGCAACGCCCGCGAACGCCAAAGCGATCGGTGACTGGTTTCCGAAAAAGGAGCGTCCGGTCGCGGCGGGCTGGGCGGGCGTCGGCTTTTCGATTGGTGCCATGCTGGCACCACCGATTATTTATGTCGCACACATAACGTTTGGCTGGCAGGGCGCCTTTCTGCTGACAGGCGGGCTGGGCCTGCTGTGGGTTGCACTCTGGTGGTGGGGCTATCACTCGCCCGAGAGCCATCCTCGTCTCTCTGATGAGGAGCGGGCCTTTATTAATCAGGACAACGAAGCGATCGGGGAAAAACTGCCGTTCTTCACCGCGCTGAAAGTGATTGGTAAAGAGAAGAAATTTTACGGCATCGCCATCCCGGCTTTTCTGGCAGAACCCGCCTGGGCGGTACTGAGCTTCTGGGTACCGCTCTATCTGGCCAATGAGCGCGGCATGGATCTCAAGCAGATCGTGATGTTCGCCTGGCTGCCGTTTCTGGCTGCCGACCTCGGCAGCGTCGCCAGCGGCTATCTGACCAAAATCTATGTGCGCTGGTTTGGTCTCACCCGCGTCAATTCGATTGTCGCCAGTTCGGTGACCGGCGCACTGCTGATGGTCTCCCTGGCGCTGATGACGCTGGTAAAAGATCCCTGGCTGGCGATCGCCCTGATCTCGGTCGGTGGCTTCGGCCATCAGGTGATCTCCTGCATGCTGAGCGCGCTGGTGGTGGAGCGTTTTGATCGCCGCCAGATGGCCACGGTCAACGGCATGCGCGGCTCCTGCGCCTGGATCGCCAGCTTTATCTTCTCGCTGATTATCGGTGTCACCGCCGATACCATTGGCTTCAATCCGCTGTTTGTGGCGATGGGCTTCTTTGACCTGATTGGTGCCGTTTTCCTGGTGATGCTGGTCGCCGAACGCCGCCAGCGCCCTGCTAACCCATAAGGATATCGTGATGAAAACCCTGAAGAACTGGACGCTGCATCAGCAGGCCGATCACTTTGTTGAACTCAAGGTCGAAGATCGTCACTTCCTGCGGCTTTACGTGCTGGAGGATAAGCTGATGCGCGTGCTGCTGAAGCGCGACGGTGAGCTGGCGCTGAACCGCACCTGGAGCATTGCGCCTGTCAACGACGTGCCCTGGCAGGGGCGGGATCGTGAGGCGCTGGATGGCTTTACGCTGCCGGCATTTAAGGTTGAACACGATGCGCAGCAGTTGCGCATCAGCACGCAACGGCTGCGTGTCACGGTGCATCAGCCGCTCTGCCTGAGCTGGGAGCAGTTTGATGGTGAGAGCTGGCAGCCGCTGGCCGCCGACCGTCACACCGGTGCCTATCTGCTCAATGCGCACGGTGATGGAGTCGAGCACTATCAGCGTCGCCAGCCGCAGGATCGGGTTTATGGCCTGGGCGAGAAGAGCGGCGACCTGAACCGCGTTAACCGCCGTTTTGAGATGCGTAATCTGGACGCCATGGGCTACAACGCCGCCAGCACCGATCCGCTCTATAAACATATTCCGTTTACCCTGACGCAGCGCGATGGCGTCAGTTTTGGCCTGTTCTATGACAACCTGAGCAGCAGCTGGCTCGATCTGGGGAATGAGCTGGATAACTACCATCTCCCTTATCGTCGCTACCGCGCCGAGGCGGGCGATCTCGATTACTACATGATGCTGGGCCCGACGCTGCTCGACGTCACCAAATCCTTTGTGCGTCTGACCGGTCGCACCCTGTTTCAGCCGAAGTGGAGCCTGGGCTACAGCGGGTCCACCATGCACTACACCGACGCGCCCGACGCGCAGCAGCAGCTGCAATCCTTTATCCGTCTGTGTCGCGAGCATGAAATTCCCTGCGACTCGTTCCAGCTCTCTTCGGGTTACACCTCGATTAACAACAAGCGCTACGTTTTCAACTGGAACTACGACAAAGTCCCGAATCCCAATGCGCTTAGCGACGCGTTTCATACTGCCGGAATGAAGCTGGCGGCCAACATCAAACCCTGCCTGCTGCAGGATCATCCGCGCTATCAGGAAGTGGCTGCGCAGGGGCTGTTTATTCGTGACTCTGAGCAGGATCGTCCTGAGCGTTCGGTGTTCTGGGACGATGAAGGCTCGCACCTCGACTTCACTCATCCGCAGGCGGTGCGCTGGTGGCAGGATAATGTCACCCGGCAGCTGCTGGAAAAGGGCATCGATTCCACCTGGAATGACAACAACGAATATGAGGTGTGGGATGGCGAAGCGCGCTGTCACGGTTTTGGTCAGCCGATCGCCATCAAGCATATCCGGCCGGTAATGCCGTTGCTGATGATGCGCGCCTCAATGGAAGCCCAGCAGCAGTTTGCACCGGACAAACGCCCTTATCTGATCTCCCGTTCCGGCTGCGCCGGGATGCAGCGCTATGTACAGACCTGGAGCGGCGATAACCGCACCAGCTGGCAAACCCTGCGCTACAACATCCGCATGGGACTGGGGATGAGCCTCTCAGGGCTGTTTAACGTCGGGCACGATGTCGGCGGCTTCTCGGGCGATAAGCCGGATGCCGAGCTGTTTGTGCGCTGGGTTCAGAATGGCGTTATGCACCCGCGCTTTACTATCCACTCCTGGAATGACGATCACACGGTAAACGAGCCCTGGATGTACCCGGAGGTCACGCCGATGATCCGCGAGGCGATCCGGCTGCGCTATCGCCTGATGCCCTACCTCTATAACCTGGCGTGGCAGGCCAGCGTGGAAGATGAGCCGATGCTGCGCCCGACCTTCCTCGATCACGAGCAGGATCCGCTGACCTATCAGGAGTGTGATGACTTTATGCTGGGGCGCGATCTGCTGGTCGCCAGCGTAGTGGAGCAGGGCGCGCGCAGTCGTGAAGTCTATCTGCCCCGTAACCGCGGCGGCTGGTATGACTGGCACAACGGCAAGGCGTTTGCGGGCGGCGAGACCATCACGCTGGATGCGCCGCTGGATCGGCTGCCGCTGCTGGTAAGGGCCGGTGCGGTGATCCCGCTGGGCGAGTGCGAAAGCACCACCGATGCGCGGCGTGATACGGTGCGGCAATGGCAGCTATGGCCTGCCCCCGAAGGCGTGCAGACACAAGGCGAAATGTTTGATGACGATGGCGAGAGCCACGGCTGGCAGCAGGGTAATGCGCTATGGCTTCGCTGGACGCTCTGCAGCAGCGCCACGCGTATCGAGCTGACGGTGGAAAAACGTGGAGATTACCAGCCAGCCTGGCGGGAGATCGCGCTGTTACTGCCTGCGGGTGAAAGCCGTGAACTGTGGGTGAATGGCGGGAAAGCCGCGAGTTACCGGCTGGAATAGCGGTGCAGTGGTGTCAGCAAGACGGCAATAAGATCGGCCCCGAAAAGGGGCCGATAAACATTATTCTGCGTGGTTCTCGGTGCTCATGCGGCCCAGATCTTTATCGACCAGGAACAGACCGTTGCCGCTGTTGCTGACCAGCGCCAGTTTATCCAGCACGGTTTTGAACAGCTTCTCTTCTTCATGCTGCTCGGCAACATACCACTGCAGGAAGTTGAAAGTAGAGTAATCCTGTGAGGTCATGGCAGCATGGGCCAGTTCATTGATTTTGCTGGTGATCAGCTGCTCATGCTCCAGCGCCTGCTGCAGAATTTCATTCAGCGAGGTGAAAGAAACTGGCGGCGCTGCGATGGTACCCAGCACCGGCATGCCGCCGGTATCGCTCAGGTAATCAAACAGACGCTGCATATGCTGCATCTCTTCGCGTGAATGCATCTTCAGGAAGGAAGCGGCACCCTCAAAGCCTTTGTCGCTGCACCAGGCGCTCATTTGCAGATAAAGATTGGCAGAGAAAAATTCCAGGTTCAGCTGGTCGTTTAAACGCCCAGTCATTTCAGCAGTCAGCATGGCCGAGTCCTTTTAAGAAGATGTTAAATAAACAGGTATAGTCGGTGAATTATGCATCAAATATGTTAGTAAAGCGAAGGCTTTTCCGCAAAAACAGCTAATTTATCTGATTGATTTAAATAGAATTATTTCACAAATTGAATACGAGCGATTCTCATTCTGCATCACTCCTTATCGGGCAACAAAATCAGAATTTCAGCACCATGATAGTGCGCCCGGTCGCTATCCTGCTGGTGCAATCGCCGCTGAAGCTGGAGAAATAGCGGTCATTTGATGACGCGCCGGAAATATCACGTTGCCGTCAGAAAAAGATATTTCGCAGAGCCATAACAGGCATGGCGTGGATTAAACGCCCAGAGGTGACAGCAGGGCCATTAATCATCGCGCGCCAATCGGCTCTGGCATAAATCATGCTTAGAACTCAGTTCCATATATTGAAACTTGCCACGGCAGGGAACAGGCGGCAAGCCAGGTTATCAGGAGAAAATAATGTCAGATGAAAGTGTTGTTAGTCCGGTAAAAATGACGGCGACCAAAGGCAGTTATGTCGCGTTAATTTTTGCCATCCTGTTTTTCTCAGGGCTGTTTTATAACGTCGAGGGTCTTTCATGGCTGGGCGCCTTTGACTTCACCACGCTGGGCGGCAGCTTTGGCACCATGAAAGATCCCGCCAGCAACACCTTTCTTGGCGCAGGCGGACTCAGTGCCAAAGCGGGTTTCCTGTTTGCGCTGTCGCTGACGCCCACGGTGATGCTGGCGCTGGGCGTGCTGGAAATCTTCACCCACTACGGCGCGATTCGCGCGGCGCATCGGTTGCTGACGCCGCTGCTTAAGCCGCTGATGGGGCTGCCGGGCCATTGCGGTCTGGCGTTAATCACCGACCTGCAAAGTACCGACGCGGGCGCGGCATTAACCAAAGAGATGGCCGACCAGAAACAGATCGGTAAAAAAGAGGTGGTGGTGATGAGTGCCTGGCAATATTCCGGTGCCGGCTTAATCAATAATTACTTCGCCATCGGCTCCGCGCTATTCGCCTCAATGACGCTGCCGATTATTATTCCGCTGTTATTAATGTTCGTGCTGAAATTTGTCGGTGCGGCGATAACGCGCGCTGTGTTAAACAGTGTTTATAAGAAGGATTTCGCCGATGGAAAATAAAATCACGACCAGCAGTAATCCCTTTGATGTGTTTGTGACCGGCGCGCGTAAAGGCTTTCACATCGCCATTCACAACCTGATGCCAAATGTGGTGATGGCCTATGTGCTGGCAGAAGTGCTCAATCTGCTCGGCATCATGCAGTTTCTCGGGCACGTTTTTGCGCCAGTGATGGGGCTGTTCGGCCTGCCGGGCGAGGCAATTACGGTGCTGCTCACCGCCTGGCTCTCATCGTCGGCGGGTACCGGCGTAGCGGTGAGTCTGCTGACCAAAGGGCTGCTGACCGGGGCGGATATCACGATTCTGGCCCCGGCGATTTTCCTGATGGGATCGCAGCTGCAATATATGGGACGGCTGCTGGGCGTGGCCGATGTGCCAAAAAAATACTGGCCGCTGCTGATGCTGGTGAGCATCATCAACGCGCTGATCGCAATGTCTGTTATGCGTCTGTTTATTCAGGAGTAACTCTGTGTCTGAGGTATTAGAGCATTACCACTATTTACACGAAATTCCGGAGCTGGGTTTTCAGGAGGTGAAAACCTCGGCCTACATCGCCGATCAGCTGGAGAAAGCGGGCCTGAAGGTGACGCGCAATATCAATAACACCACGGGCATTGTGGCCGAGATCGACAGCGGTGTGCCGGGTCCGGTGCTGGCACTGCGCGCGGACATGGATGCGCTGGGGCACATCATTGATGGCGTGCCGTGTGCGCGCCACACCTGCGGTCACGACGGTCACTCTTCGGTCGTGCTGACGGCGGCGACGGCTCTGCTGCAGGAGGGCGCGGTGAAACGTGGCCGGCTGAAGATCCTGTTCCAGCCCGCCGAGGAGCTGGGCGCCGGTGCGCTCTCAATGATCGAAGGTGGCGCACTGGATGATGTGGAGATGATTCTGGGGTTCCATCTGCGTCCGCTGGAGGAGTGCGTGGTCGGACAGGCGGTGCCTGCGGTGCTCTACTCAGCCTGCAGCACGCTGGAAGCGACCATCAAAGGCCAGCCCGCCCATGCGGCGCGTCCGCACCTTGGGGTGAATGCGCTGGATGCTGCCGTACAGGCGGTTCAGGCGGTCAACGCCATCCACCTCTCGCCCGGCCTGACCTGGAGCGTCAAAGCGACCCGCTTCCTGTGCGACGCCGGTGTCACCAACTCGGTGCCGGATGAAGCCCGCGTAGTCTGGGATCTGCGTTCGCAGGAGAACGGGCCGATGACGCTGCTGAAAGAGCAGGTCACGCGCGCCATTACTCACAGCGTGGCGGCACTGGGTGCCAGCGCCGAGGTCCGCGTATTAAAAGAGATGCCCGCCGCCGAGATTGATGATGAGGCGACGGCGGTGATCCGCGCCGCGATCGTCGAGGTGCTGGGCGAAGAGGGCGCGCTGTCAACCCGGACCACGCCAGGCAGCGAGGACTTTTTCTACTATCCGGTGAAGCGTCCGGGTGTAAAAGCGGGCTTCTGGGGGCTGGGCACCAACCTGACGCCCGGATTGCATCATCCCGACATGCATTTTGATCTCGACTCGCTGGAGATTGGTGTGCAGATCTTCAAAGCCTGCGTCAGAAAGGTGCTGGGATAACGGAGGCGGGGCGGGTGCAGACCCGTCCCGCTTTGTTGTGGCATCCACCGTTCCCCGATTCCCCGCCCCTGAAATCCTGCCCCTCTCCCTGTAGGCCGCGCGCGCAAAATATTGTATGCTATGCCGCCTTAAAGCTGACCAGGTAACCGGAATTCACGCCAATGTAACTTCGCGCTGACCCGCCAACGATGAAAGATCGTTTTTGGCACCGTTTACCCGCCGGTAAGGTTCTGCCGGCCACCGTGATTTATCAGCAGCGCCAGTAAATTGCGCTGCCTATTGAGAAGAATTCCATGTCTAATCCCTTTTTAGAAGAGGTGGCACGCCGCCGCACCTTCGCGATCATTTCGCACCCGGATGCCGGTAAAACCACCATTACCGAAAAAGTGTTGCTGTTCGGACAGGCTATCCAGACCGCCGGTACGGTAAAAGGCCGTGGCTCTAACCAGCACGCTAAGTCGGACTGGATGGAGATGGAGAAACAGCGTGGTATCTCCATTACGACCTCGGTGATGCAGTTCCCCTATCGCGATAGCCTGGTGAACCTGCTGGATACCCCGGGTCACGAAGATTTCTCGGAAGATACCTACCGTACGCTGACCGCGGTTGACTGCTGTCTGATGGTGATTGATGCCGCTAAAGGCGTCGAGGATCGTACCCGTAAGCTGATGGAAGTTACCCGTCTGCGCGATACGCCGATCCTGACCTTTATGAACAAACTTGACCGTGACATCCGCGACCCGATGGAAGTGCTGGATGAGGTGGAAAGCGAGCTGAAAATTGCCTGCGCACCGATCACCTGGCCTATCGGCTGCGGCAAACTGTTCAAAGGGGTTTATCATCTCTACAAAGATGAGACCTATCTCTACCAGACCGGTAAAGGCCACACCATTCAGGATGTCCGCATCGTGAAGGGGCTGAACAACCCGGACCTCGACACCGCAGTCGGTGACGATCTGGCGGCACAGCTGCGTGAAGAGCTGGAGCTGGTACAGGGCGCATCGCACGAGTTTGAGCAGGAAGCCTTCCTGAGCGGCAAACTGTCGCCAGTCTTCTTCGGCACCGCGCTGGGTAACTTTGGCGTTGACCATATGCTGGATGGCCTGGTGGCATGGGCACCGCGTCCGATGCCGCGTGACACCGACACCCGCACGGTAGAAGCGAAAGAAGAGAAGTTCACCGGCTTCGTGTTTAAGATCCAGGCCAACATGGACCCGAAACACCGCGACCGCGTGGCCTTTATGCGTGTGGTGTCCGGTAAATATGAAAAAGGGATGAAGCTGCGTCAGGTGCGCACCGGCAAAGATGTGGTGATCTCCGACGCCCTGACCTTTATGGCGGGCGACCGTTCGCACGTTGAAGAAGCGTATCCTGGCGATATCATCGGCCTGCATAACCACGGCACCATTCAGATTGGCGACACCTTTACTCAGGGTGAAAACATGAAGTTCACCGGTATTCCGAACTTCGCGCCAGAGCTGTTCCGCCGTATTCGTCTGCGCGATCCGCTGAAGCAGAAACAGCTGCTGAAAGGGCTGGTTCAGCTGTCGGAAGAGGGTGCGGTACAGGTGTTCCGCCCGGTGCATAACAACGATCTGATCGTGGGCGCGGTCGGGGTGCTGCAGTTCGATGTGGTGGTTGCCCGTCTGAAAAGCGAATATAACGTCGAAGCGATCTACGAAGCGATCAACGTCTCTACGGCGCGCTGGGTTGAATGCAGCGACGCGAAAAAGTTTGAGGACTTCCAGCGTAAAAACGAAGTTAACCTGGCGCTCGATGGCGGCAATAATTTGACTTATATCGCGCCAACCATGGTTAATCTTAATATTACGCAGGAACGTTACCCTGACGTCCGTTTCCGCAAAACGCGCGAGCACTAATCGCCTGTTTCCGGGCCATTCCAGCTGGGAGTGGCCCTGTTTTCCTCCTTCCAGACTCCTCCTAAAAACCCCGTTTTTCTTCTGTTTTGACGTGTGATCAACCAGTTAGCCAGGCAAATTGCAAAATGCCGTCTATGATTACTCTATCGGACGGCGGAAGAGACTTCTCTTGTCCTTACGTCCTGTAACGCAGCGGCACCTGTGCCTCTGTTGCGCCCACAGTTTTTGGGTGAGTTAACTGATAGAAGGAAGATATCGATGAACAAGACTAAGATTGCTAAAACCCTGATGGCCGCCATGATTGGCTCAGCACTGATCAGCGGCAGCGCACTGGCTGACGAATCAATGTCGCAGAAAGCGTCACAGACAGCCGACAGCGCGGGTTCAAAAATCGATAGTTCTATGAAAAAAGTCGATGGTTATATGGATGACAGCGGCATCACCGCCAAAGCCAAAGCGGCGCTGGTAGATGATGACGCAATTAAAAGCACGGATATCTCGGTAAAAACGCATAGCGGCGTCGTGACCTTAAGCGGTTTCGTCACCTCACAGGATCAGGCTGAGAAAGCTGTGGCTGTGGTGCAGAAAATCGAAGGTGTTAAATCCGTCAGTGACAAACTACACGTCAGAGACAGCAAAGCATCATCAATGAAAGGTTATGCGGGCGATACCGCCACGACCAGCGAAATTAAAGCTAAGCTATTAGCGGATGACATTGTTCCGTCGCGCAACGTAAAAGTTGAGACCACAGACGGCGTTGTTCAGCTTTCAGGGCAGGTTGCTAATCAGGCACAGTCAGATCGTGCAGAAAGCATTGCTAAAGCCATTGAAGGCGTGAAAAGCGTTAAGAATGACCTGACGGTTAAATCTTAAGCTTGCGTACGGCCACTTCTGTGGCCGTACGAATAAAAGATACCCATCCGGGGATGAAATAAGCAGATCGATTTTAAAATATTCGATTTTTAAATAGGGTAAGGAGAGGCTTATGTTTCGTTGGGGCATTATTTTTCTGGTGATCGCACTGATCGCTGCAGCGTTAGGTTTTGGCGGTTTAGCGGGCACAGCAGCATGGGCAGCTAAAGTTGTCTTCGTCGTTGGTATTATCCTGTTCCTCATCAGCCTGTTTACCGGCCGTAAAAAGCTTTAGCCGATGAGTCCTGCAGTGTAATGCAACGCAAAGCATAGAGCGGAGACCAGTCATCTGTAGCGACTGACGTGAAGAGAGGGACACCTTCACATCGCTGCAAGGCAAGCCAGCCCAGCTGGCCTGCCGGTTAAAGGAACATATGACTGGTTCTCCGGAATGCTGCCGTCTTTAACGGATCGATCCTCCAGCAGACCCGGAACCGCTTTTTGAGGTTCGCACAGTGGGTATACGCATTCCTGTCACGCTCGGCGCCATTGAACCTCTGGCCCTGACTCCGTTTAAATCTCAGAAAATTGCGCTGGTTTGTGAAGGCGGCGGTCAACGCGGCATTTTCACCGCAGGCGTGTTAGATGAATTTCAGCGTGCCCGATTCAACCCCTTTCAGCTGATGCTCGGCACCTCTGCCGGTGCACAAAATCTTTCTGCCTTTGTCTGTGGTCAGGCCGGCTATGCCCGACGTGTGATTACCCGCTATACCACCAGTAAACTCTTTTTTGATCCGCTGCGCTTTGTGCGTGGTGGCAATCTGATCGACCTCGACTGGCTGATAGATATTACCCGCAGTGAATTTCCGCTGGCGATGAGCAGCGCGGAGCAGCTGTTCTCCAGCGGCCGCGAGTTTTATATGTGCGCCTGCCGCAGTGACGACTACACGCCCGGCTACTTCAACCCGACCGCCGATAACTGGCTGGATCTGATCAAAGCCTCCAGTGCCATTCCCGGTTTTTACCGGCTGGGGGTCAGTCTGGAAGGGATCAGCTATCTCGATGGCGGCATCAGCGATGCGATTCCGGTGCGTGAAGCCGCCCGCCGTGGCGCTGATACCATTGTGGTGATCCGCACCGTGCCGTCGCAGATGTTCTATACCCCGAAATGGTTTAAGCGGATGGAACGCTGGCTCAGCACCGGCGCACTGCAGCCGATGATTAACGTGCTGAATAAGCATGAACAGAGCTATCGGGAAATTCAGCAGTTCATTGAGAATCCGCCCGATGATTTGCGCATTATCGAAATCTTTCCGCCGCATGCGCTGGCCAGCAGTGCGCTGGGGAGCCGCATCGCTTCACTGAATCAGGATTATCATCTGGGACGGCGTTGTGGTCGCTATTTCCTCGCCACGCTGGGCCAGTGGCTGAGCGATGCGGAACCGATGACCACGGCGCGTATCGTTACGCCGCCTGCTCCGGTAGCCAATGCACCCGATACCCGCCTCATCATCACACCGCCGCTGGCGGATAATGATGCTGATTACGACAAAGGATCGCTGGCATGAAGTTTATCGATACGCACTGCCACTTCGATTTCCCGCCGTTTGAAGGGGATATCTCTGGCAGCCTGGCACGTGCTGCAGAAGCTGGCGTGGAAAAGATTATCGTTCCGGCAATCGATGCCAGCCGCTTTGAGCGGGTCTGCGCGTTAGCCGCGGCGCAACAGGCGCTCTATGCCGCGCTGGGCCTGCATCCGATCGTTATCGAAAATCATCAGGAGGCCCATCTCGACCAGCTGGAAACCTTACTGCAACAGCGGCCGCGTAAGCTGGTGGCGATCGGCGAGATCGGGCTGGATCTCTATCGCGACGATCCGCAGTTTGATAAGCAGCAACGCTTTCTTGAGGCGCAGCTTAAGCTGGCGAAAGCGTATCAGCTGCCGGTGATCCTGCATTCGCGCCGCACTCATGACAAGCTGGCGCAGATTCTGCGTCGTTACGATCTGCCGCGCCGTGGCGTGGTGCATGGTTTCGCGGGCAGCCTGCAGCAGGCGCAGGCCTTTATTAAGCTGGGTTATGCGATTGGCATCGGCGGGACCATTACCTATGAACGCGCCAGCAAAACCCGCCAGACTGTGGCGCAGCTGCCGCTCTCTTCGCTGCTGCTGGAAACCGATGCACCCGATATGCCGCTGCAGGGCTTTCAGGGCCAGCCTAATCGTCCGGAGCGGGCGCGTCAGGTGTGGGAGGTGCTCTGCAGCCTGCGAGAAGAGTCACCGGAGGAGATTGCTGATGCGCTGTGGCACAACAGTCAGAAGCTATTTCAGCTCGATCCCGCTTTCCCGGCGCTGCGCAACTGACCGCCCGTGTCTCACCCGACCTGCAGCCTTCGCGCTTAAATGTGATAATAGTAACATTACACCCGCTGGCGTATAATGACCATCAGGTACCGCTATCTGTAACTTTAGTCACAGTAAACGTGGCAATGTTGCACTAATTTCTTATTTCTATGTGACTCCTGGCACATATCAGGCCGCACCAGAGTGTTATTATTATAACATTCCGCCGGCGAGCCGGTGGGTTGCACCCCGATCCTTTGGAGAGCCTCATGACCGATATCAAAGACCTTGCCCTGCGCGCCCTGAAACTGATGGATTTAACCACCCTGAATGACGACGACACCGACGCAAAAGTGATCGCCCTGTGTCATCAGGCCAAATCCCCGGCAGGCAACACCGCCGCAATCTGTATCTATCCGCGTTTTATTCCGATTGCCCGTAAAACGCTGCGCGAGCAGGGAACTCCGGAGATCCGCATCGCCACGGTGACTAACTTCCCGCACGGCAATGACGACATTGATATTGCGCTGGCAGAAACCCGCGCCGCTATCGCCTACGGTGCCGATGAAGTGGATGTGGTGTTCCCGTATCGTGCGCTGATCGCCGGTAACAGTCAGGTCGGTTTCGATCTGGTGAAAGCCTGTAAAACCGCCTGTGCCGAAGCAGATGTGCTGCTGAAAGTGATCATCGAAACCGGTGAACTGAAGCAGGAAGCGCTGATCCGTCAGGCCTCTGAGATTGCCATTGATGCCGGTGCCGATTTCATCAAAACCTCTACCGGTAAAGTGCCGGTTAACGCCACGCCTGAAGTGGCGCAGATCATGATGAACGTGATCCGTGATAAAGGCGTCAGCCAGCAGGTTGGCTTTAAGCCCGCTGGTGGCGTGCGCACCGCTGAAGATGCCGCTATCTATCTGAAAATGGCGGAAGAGACGCTGGGTGCCGACTGGGCCGATGCGCGTCATTTCCGCTTTGGTGCTTCAAGCCTGCTGGCGAGCCTGCTCAACACCCTGGGCCATGACAGCGACACCAGCAAAGCGGGTTACTGATCCTTCAGGCGGTCGCTGACCGCCTGTTCCCCATCCTGATTTCCCTGAACCAGGGGGTTACCTTGTTCCTGCCACAAGAAATAATTCGCAAAAAACGTGACGGCCATGCGCTGACTGAAGAGGAGATTCGCTTCTTCATCAATGGCGTGCGTGATAACACCGTTTCGGAAGGTCAGATTGCCGCGCTGGCGATGACCATCTATTTCCACGACATGACGCTGCCTGAGCGGGTCGCGCTGACTATGGCGATGCGTGATTCCGGTACGGTACTGAACTGGAAATCACTTAATCTCAATGGCCCGGTGGTGGATAAGCACTCGACCGGCGGCGTCGGCGATGTGACGTCGCTGATGTTAGGGCCGATGGTCGCGGCCTGCGGCGGATATGTTCCGATGATCTCGGGTCGTGGCCTTGGCCATACCGGCGGCACGCTGGATAAACTGGAAGCGATTCCGGGCTTCGATATCTTCCCGAGCGATGATCGCTTCCGCGAGATCATCAAGCAGGTGGGTGTGGCGATTATCGGCCAGACCAGCTCGCTGGCACCGGCGGATAAGCGTTTCTACGCCACGCGTGACATCACCGCCACCGTCGATTCGATCCCGCTGATTACCGCCTCGATTCTGGCGAAGAAGCTGGCAGAAGGGCTGGATGCACTGGTGATGGATGTCAAAGTGGGTTCCGGTGCGTTTATGCCAACCTATGAGGCGTCAGAAAGTCTGGCGCAGTCAATTGTTGGCGTCGCTAATGGCGCAGGCTGCCAGACCACCGCACTGCTGACGGATATGAACCAGGTTCTCGCCTCCTCAGCCGGTAACGCGCTGGAAGTGCGTGAAGCGGTTCGCTTCCTGACGGGCGAAGAGCGGAATCCGCGCCTGCTGGAAGTGACGCTGGCGCTCTGCAGCGAAATGCTGGTCTCCGGCAAACTGGCCGCCAGCGACACCGAAGCGCGTCAGAAGCTGATGACGGTGCTGGATAACGGCAAAGCAGCCGAGGTATTTGGTCGTATGGTCGCTGCCCAGCAGGGACCTGCCGATTTTGTTGAACGCTACGACGCTTATCTGCCGCAGGCGATGCTGAGCAAGCCGGTGTATGCCGACCAGCCAGGCATCGTCAGCAGCATGGATACCCGTGCGCTGGGTCTGGCGGTGGTGGCAATGGGCGGCGGACGTCAGCGTGCCAGCGACAGCATTGATTACAGCGTCGGCTTAAGCGACATGATCACCCTGGGCGAACGTGCCGATGCGCAGCGTCCACTGGCGATCATTCACGCCAGCAGCGAAGACAAATGGCAGCAGGCCGCCGCGGCGGTCAAAGCCGCGCTGGTGCTCGGTGATTCCGCCCCGGCTGAGACGCCGGTTGTCTATCGCCGTGTGAGCGATATCAGCTAACTGACCGGTAACCGGTGCCAGCTGCGATGCATTCGGGTATACTGATCTGATCGCTTTTTTTTGACTTGTCACGCGCCAATGCGCAGGAGACTTGCATGAAACGTGCTTTTATTATGGTTCTCGATTCCTTTGGAATTGGCTCCAGTAAAGATGCCGATAAATTCGGCGACGCAGGTTCGGATACTTTAGGTCACATCGCCGAAGCCTGTTTCAGGGGTGAAGCAGACAAGGGACGTAAAGGCCCGTTGCATCTGCCTAATCTTACCGCGCTGGGTCTGGGCAAAGCCGCAGAGCTGTCGACCGGCCGCTTCCCGGCAGGTCTGGATCCTGAGGCGAAAATCACCGGCGCGTACGCTTACGCCAGCGAGCTTTCGTCAGGTAAAGATACGCCGTCAGGCCACTGGGAGATCGCCGGTGTGCCGGTGCTGTTTGACTGGGGCTACTTCAGCGACAAAGAGAACAGCTTCCCACAGGAGTTGCTGGACAAACTGGTTGAGCGTGCAGATCTGCCGGGCTATCTCGGGAACTGCCACTCTTCAGGTACGGTGATCCTCGACCAACTGGGCGAAGAGCACATGAAAACCGGCAAGCCGATTTTCTATACCTCTGCGGACTCGGTGTTCCAGATCGCCTGTCACGAAGAGACCTTTGGTCTGGATCGACTCTATGCGCTGTGCGAAATCGCCCGTGAAGAGCTGACCGAAGGTGGCTACAACATTGGCCGGGTTATCGCCCGTCCGTTTGTGGGCGACAAAGCGGGTCAGTTCGAGCGCACCGGCAATCGTCACGACCTGGCAGTTGAGCCACCATCCGCCACCATGCTGAAAAAGCTGGTGGATGAGAAGGGCGGTCACGTGATCTCCGTGGGTAAAATCGCCGATATCTATGCTGAGCAGGGCATTACCAAAAAGGTCAAAGCGACCGGTCTGGATGCGCTGTTTGACGCCACGATTCAGGAGATGAAAACTGCGCCGGATCAGGCGATTGTTTTCACTAACTTCGTTGATTTCGACTCAACCTGGGGACATCGTCGTGATGTTGCCGGTTATGCGGGCGGGCTGGAGCTGTTTGACCGTCGTCTGCCTGAGCTGATGGAGTTAGTCGGAGAAGATGACATTCTGATCCTGACCGCTGACCACGGCTGTGACCCGACGTGGGAAGGTACTGAACACACGCGTGAGCACATTCCGATTCTTATCTACGGACCGAAAGTCGAGCCGGGTTCACTCGGTTACCGCGAAACTTTCGCCGATATTGGTCAGACAATTGCACACTATTTTGGCCTGTCCGAGATGGACTATGGCAAGAACATGCTGTAAATCAGCAATTTAACAAGGATTAAACAATGGCAACCCCTCATATTAATGCTGAAATGGGCGATTTCGCAGACGTCGTGCTGATGCCTGGCGATCCGCTGCGTGCAAAGCACATTGCTGAAACCTTCCTGGAAAATCCGGTAGAAGTGAACAACGTGCGCGGGATGCTGGGCTACACCGGCACCTATAAAGGCCGCAAAGTCTCTGTAATGGGCCACGGAATGGGTATTCCTTCCTGCTCCATCTACACCAAAGAGCTGATCACCGACTTCGGCGTGAAAAAGATCATCCGTGTGGGCTCCTGTGGTGCCGTGCGTGCCGATGTAAAACTGCGTGACATCGTGATTGGTATGGGTGCCTGCACCGATTCCAAAGTGAACCGTATGCGTTTCAAAGATCACGATTTTGCTGCGATTGCTGACTTCGACATGGTGCGTAACGCGGTTGATGCGGCGAAAAACCTGGGTGTTGAAGCGCGCGTAGGTAACATCTTCTCTGCCGATCTCTTCTACACCCCGGATCCGCAGATGTTCGACGTGATGGAAAAATATGGCATCCTCGGCGTTGAGATGGAAGCTGCAGGTATCTACGGTGTGGCCGCAGAGTTCGGTGCTAAAGCGCTGACCATCTGCACCGTATCAGACCACATCCGTACGCACGAGCAGACCACCGCTGCTGAGCGTCAGACCACCTTCAACGACATGATCAAGATTGCGCTGGAGTCTGTTCTGCTGGGTGATTAATCAGCGTGGCAGGCATTGACGCCTGCTGCCCGATCCCCTTGCGCAGATCCCCCTTAACCGGGGGATCTGCATTTTCCCGCCTCGCCGTCCCGGTAACATTCACATCAAATGACACACTTTTGGTCAGGCTTGTGCATCTTCGCGCTGGCACGCCCGCGATCGCGCTTTATCATGGTGCGCAATAACAGATAATAATTAATCGCCTGATAATGCCCCCTGATGAACTTTCGTAACTTCCAAGCTGAAGAGAAGCTGTTTGCCCGCCGCGCTGCAATAGCCTTTGCTCTGGTCTGTCTCTGTTTCACCATTCTTGGCGTAAACCTTTTTCGCTTACAGGTGCGCGACCATGGCTATTACCAGACGCGCTCCAACCAGAACGACATCAAAATGATCCCCATTGCGCCGACGCGTGGGCTGATTTATGACCGCAACGGCATTCCGCTGGTACGAAACGTCAGCTGGTATGCCATTACGCTGACGCCTTACAAAATCAGCGACATGGACGCCACGCTGCGGGCACTCACGCCGATCGTTAATCTGACGCCGGACGAAATCGACACCTTCCGCCATGCGCTGAAGCAGACCAGCCGTTACAAGCCGGTGGTGCTGAAAGAGGAGCTGACTGAAGAGCAGGTCGCCCGCTTTGCGGTCAATCAGTTTCACTTCACCGGCGCCAGCATTGAGACCTACCAGGATCGTGAATATCCCTATGGCGCGGATCTGGCGCATGTGATCGGTTATGTGTCGAAAATCAACGATAACGACTATAAACGGCTGAATGCGGAAGGCATCGCCGAAAACTATGCGGCTGACCATAACATTGGTAAGCAGGGGATTGAGGGCTATTACGAAGCGCTGCTGCACGGCAAGCCGGGTTATCAGGAAGTGGAAGTGGATAATCATGGCCGCATTGTGCGGGTGCTGAAAGAGGTGCCGCCGGTCGCGGGTAAAAACCTGACGCTGACGCTGGATCTGCACCTGCAACAGTATGTGGAAAGCCTGCTGGCGGGGCAGCGTGCGGCGCTGCTGATTGAAGATCCGCACGACGGCTCCGTGCTGGCGATGGTCTCCAGCCCCAGCTACGATCCCAATCCGTTTGTGAAAGGCATCAGCTATCAGGCCTATAAAAAGCTGCTACAGGATAAAGACCTGCCGTTGATTAACCGCGTCACGCAGGGACTCTATCCGCCCGCCTCCACGGTGAAGCCTTACATGGCGATGTCGGCGCTGCTGACTCATGTGATTACGCCGCAGTCGCAATTCTTTGGCGCACCTACCTGGACGCTGCCAGGCACGGACCGGCGCTATCGCGACTGGAAAAAAACCGGGCACGGCATGCTGGATGTGACGCGGGCAATCGAAGAGTCCGCCGACACCTTCTTCTACCAGGTGGCGTTTATGATGGGCATCGATCGCATTCACACCATGCTCAGCCAGTTTGGCTATGGTAAATCGACCGGTATCGACCTGAATGAGGAGTACAGCGGCTTACTGCCGAGCCGGGAGTGGAAGCAGAAGGTGCATAAAAAGGCCTGGTATCAGGGTGATACGGTGTCCGTTGGCATTGGGCAGGGTTACTGGATTGCGACACCCATTCAGATGGTGAAAGCGATGGTGGCGCTGATTAATAACGGTCGGGTCATTGCCCCCCATCTGCTGGAGAAAACCCAGCGCGGCACGCTGGTGGAGAGCTATCATCCGCAGCAGCATGAAGCGCAGATTGGCGATCCTCATTCACCTTACTGGTCGCTGGTACGCCACGCGATGTTTGGCATGGCTAACGCACCCAACGGCACCGGTTATAAATATTTCCACACGGCACCCTATGGCATCGCTGCGAAAAGCGGGACGTCGCAGGTGTTCAGCCTGCGCCAGAACCAGACCTATAACGCGAAGATGATACCGGTACGGTTACGTGACCATATCTTCTACACCGCATTTGCGCCCTTTAATGACCCGAAAGTGGCGGTAGCGTTAATTCTGGAGAATGGTGGCAACGAAGGAATTACTGCGGCACCCGTAATGCGGGCGATTCTGGATCATATCTTTATCCCGCCGGTGCCAGAAGCGCCGGTTCAGGCAACACCTTAAAAGGGGGCGGTTGCCCCCGCAGAGCGTCAGACTTTAAGCGTTTTGGTCACCTGGCCGATGGCGCGTACTACATCCGTTGCGCCTTCACGGATTTCCGCAATCACGCCGCCCGCCTCGT
This sequence comes from Pantoea sp. ABR1s, assembly GCF_057812235.1. Classification (NCBI taxonomy): domain Bacteria; kingdom Pseudomonadati; phylum Pseudomonadota; class Gammaproteobacteria; order Enterobacterales; family Erwiniaceae; genus Pantoea; species Pantoea sp. ABR1s. Next base: position 719,848 of record NZ_CM173823.1, read on the forward strand.
GGGCCAGCTGTACGCCCTGATCGGCGCGCTTCAGGTTGGATTCAATCCCTTTCAGTGCCCGGCTCGCCAGCTGATGGTTTTGCTGTATCCGATTTTCGATATCGGTGGTGGCGCGATTGATGTTTGCTGCCAGCGTGCGGACTTCATTAGCCACTACAGCAAAGCTGCGGCCATGGGTTCCGGCCCGCGCCGCTTCAATAGCGGCATTCAACGCCAGCAGGTTAGTCTGATCGGCTATCCGGCGGATGCCCTCCACAATCGCGCCGATACGCTCTGAGGATTCACTCAGGCCGGTAATATCACCGGAGATCCCCTGCAGTTCACCCGCCAGGGCGTTCATGGTCTGCACGCTGCTGGCGATAACATCGGCACCCAGCTTTGTGCTTTCATCCGTTTGCAGCGCGGTGTGATAAGCCCGCTGTGCCGCATCATGTTCCTGCTGATTCTTTTCCACCTGCGCGGTCACATCAGTGGCGAATTTTACGATTTTGTAGAGCCTGCCCTGTTCGTCAAACACCGGATTATAGGTGGCGCGCAGCCAGATAATCTCACCCCGTTTATTGACCCGGGGAAACTGACCTGAGACAAATTCGCCGCGGTTCAGCTGCTGCCAGAACTCGCTATATTCGCGGCTGTCGCGCAGCGCCTGCGAGCAGAAGCGACGGTGGTGAACACCTTCTACCTCCTCACGACGATAACCCATGGTTTTCAGGAAGTTGTCATTGGCTTTCAGCACTTCACCTTTGAGGTTAAAAGCGATTACCGCCATCGACCGTTCTATGGCGGTGGTGATGGCGCGCTGCTCCTGCGCATCGTTGATATGATCGGTGATGTCGGTTGCCAGTTTGACGATTTTAATCACCCGGCCATGGCGGTTCTGCACCGGCACATAGTTGGCTTCGAGCCATACCGGTCGGCCGTTTTTCGCCACGCGCAGGAACTTATCGCTGAAGCTTTCGCCCCGGTTCAGTCGCAGCCAGAAATCCTGATAGTCCCGCGACTTAAGCTGCTCTGCGGTACAAAACAGGCTGTGGTGCTGGTCTTCGATCTCCGCCAGCGTGTAGCCCATGCGCGCCAGAAACAGCGCATTCGCGCTGAGAATGGAGCCATCGGGAGAGAATTCAATCATGGCGATGGAGCCGTTGAGAGAGCTCAGCGTTGCCGCTGAGTGTGAACGCTTCTGCCAGCTGTGACGGGAAGCGATACCTGATGTAATGGTGGAAAACATGGCGATCCTTATTATTAGTGTTGGTCTCGCATGCTATATCGGCAATTTCGCGTCACAATGCAGACTCTGCCTGCTTTCTGACTAAAATATATCCGGCCAACAGAGAGGTTTATGGCGGCAGGTCAGACCCACTCTTTGGGTTGATGGAAAAGCGGTCAGTCGATTTGATTTTGGTGAAAAGCGTTTGACGCTGCCGGGCCGCTTTGGTTTAATGCGCCCCGTTGCCCGAATAGCTCAGTCGGTAGAGCAGGGGATTGAAAATCCCCGTGTCCCTGGTTCGATTCCGGGTTCGGGCACCATATTTAAAGAACCCGCCTCTGGCGGGTTTTTGCATTCTGGAGCGAACCCGTTATCGAAGGTTCGATTCACTCGCCACATCCCTGTGGCTCGCCCTTCGGGTCGCGCTGGCACGCGATGCAAAAATGCGCCCGGCATTTTTGTCCGGGTTCGGGCACCATCTTTAAAGAACCCGCCTCTGGCGGGTTTTTGCATTCTGGAGCGAACCCGTTATCGAAGGTTCGATTCACTCGCCACATCCCTGTGGCTCGCCCTTCGGGCCGCGCTGGCACGCGATGCAAAAATGCTCCCGGCATTTTCGGGTTCGGGCACCATCTTTAAAGAACCCGCCTCTGGCGGGTTTTTGCGTTTATGGGGCGAACCCGTCATCGAAGGTTCGACAGACTCCCGCCATTCCCGAACATTCCGAATTTCGCCTCTCCCGCGCCCATTCCACTTCTCAACCCTGTAGCAACACAAACAGATTTCATGGCGAAACCAATTTGCCGCTTCGCCTCTGTGCTGCGTTGCCAGACTGGTACCGCCTGATATCCTGTCCAGCCTGCAATTGACCGCGGCTAATCGTGTTTTATAAGCCACCCTTTACAGAATCAGCCTGACAGGCACAATACCCCTTTTTCCTCCTCTTACACGGTTATGTCAGAAGAAGCGCTGCGTCTGCAGATACAGAACCTCAAAAAGCACAATGCGCGTCTGAAGCGTATAGCGCATGACGCCCGCACAAAACTCAATGCGGCGCTGGATGGTACCGGGCTGTTCCTGTGGCAGCTGGATATTCCCAGCGGCAAACTGGTGATCTTCAACCGGCGCTGGGGGGCGATGCTGGGCTTCCAGCCGAAAGAGACCGACGCCAACTTTGAATCCTGGAAAGAGAGCCTGCATCCCGATGATGCCGCCGACGTTCTACAGGCATTCAACGACCACATCGCCGGGAAAGCGCCTTATTACGAGGCTCTGCACCGCATGATCGCCAAAAATGGCAGCATTACGTGGGTGCTGGACCGGGGCCGGGTCAGCGAATGGAATGCGCACGGAGAGCCGGTTAAAGTGATCGGCACTCACATCGATATGACCAAAGAGAAGCAATATGAGGAGCAGCTCGCCCTGCTGGCGCTGCACGATCCCCTTACGCTGCTCAACAATCGTCATGCTCTGCAGAATTATTTCTGTGAAATGAAAGCTCAGGGACCGCTCTGCGTGGTCTTTATTGACCTGGATAACTTCAAACACGTCAACGACACCCTGGGGCACCGCAGCGGAGATGAAGTCCTCATCCAGTTAAGTCAGCGGTTTACGGAACTCTCTCCGGCAGAGGTGATCATTGGCCGACTGGGCGGCGACGAGTTTGTATTGTTAATACCCTTGGCGCTGAACCATCCGCGGGTAAAGACACTGGCGCACGCCTGTCTTGACGCGGTAATGACACCTTTTGATATGGCAAACGGGCATGCCCTCATTGGGGCGTCTGTCGGTGTGTCTCAGGCGCAGGACAAAGATGACTTTGATACTTCACTGCAGCGTGCTGATGAAGCGATGTACCGCATCAAGAAAAATGGCAAGCGCGGTGTCGCTTTTGATTCCACTTTTCCCGACTCCCTCTGACTCTGCTGAACAGGGCATATGTTTTGCCTGCCATTAACGCACAATCTCCCCCTCATGGCTTTGCGCCATCTCATTCATAACGTTGAGTTCCCCTTTTCGCAGGCATGCAAAATTTATGCGTATCCCCGCAGAAAATGCTTTTTAGTACTATTCCGAAAACCCGTTTTTTGCCCTCAGGAAGCAGAAATTCATCCGCTTCGCTTAGATTCAAATTTCATCGCTAAATCTGACCTCTCTTTTTAATAAAAATTTTCATTAAATCAGCAGAATTGATCGTTTATTGATCGATTCCGGCTATTTTTAACTGGTGCCATCAATGCGTCACGCTTCGCTTATTTTTGACGTAAAAGCAGGGTTTTAAATTTCTATTTAGCGCTTCGCTTGGGGAAATTGATCGTTTGTTGATCATCTTCACTACCTGATGTTGATTAATCTATCTATTTACCGCTTCGCTTATATTTTTTTCAATTGGACTTTTTTTGAAAAAGATCGATTAATAGGGCGCGGCGATTTTCGTTATAAAGATTTTTCATGCCGCGGCTCTTTTATGAATTGAAAAGAGCGATGGTTGGAATCCGTTATCATTTCGGTTGAGGGTAGTACGATCATTAAGCCAGAACTGTGACGGGTTTTTTATTTATCTCACTTGATCGGTCCGATTTTCTGTCTACATTTATGTTGCTGAATCGGCCTGATGAAGCGTTAACTGTGCAAATTCCAATTTTTAAAATTCAAAGAGGACGCATATGACTCAATATCGCGGTGGGGCCGGGAATTTTGCGGCCGACAAAGAGCGTGCTGCTGAAGCAGGACGCAAAGGTGGCCAGAAAAGCGGCGGCAACTTCAAGAACGATCCTGAACGTGCCATTGAAGCGGGGCGCAAGGGAGGTAAGGTTAGCCGCCGGAGCTGAACGTCTTTAACACTGCTGTGACGGCAGGGTTACTCTGTTAGCCGGGCATTTTGAATCTGTTTAGTTCCTCGTGAAGATAATTACACCCTGAATTATGTCATTGCTCCATCATTGGCAATGGCGGGAGCTGTTAATTGAACCGGAAGGGTTTACCCTTCCGGTTTTTTATTTCCGATCGATTAAAGCTATACGGTTAAATACAACTTTGTACAGGTAAGTTTTTGACTGGTACTTTTTTATGCAGTTAATCTTAAAAAATGTATACAACGATTTATTACTTTGTACAAAATCCAGCGCAGCTAACGAAGCGGCAACGATAAAAACATTATTCAGCTAAATCTTTGCTGTAAAAAGGAAAATGCATTTTATATACCACTTTTGTCTTAAATTCATACTGATGCTGCGTGCGATATTAAGAATCTCCACTAGACTTTTCAGGTGTCAACGATATGACTGGCGCTGCGTTATTACAGACGCAGCTTTTTAATCAATGAGGCTATCTTATGACAGTGAAAACGTTAAACGATCTGTTCATCCATGACTTATCCGATGTATACAGCGCTGAGAAGCAGATAACCCGTGCATTGCCTAAAATGGCGCGTGCAGCCAGTGACGAAAATCTTATCGCTGCGTTTAATCAGCATCTGGAAGAGACCCGTGCTCAGATTGAACGACTCGACGAACTGGTGGAAGTAACACCTGAAGTCAAAATCAAACGAATGAAATGCCATGCGCTGGAAGGTCTGGTTGAAGAAGCGCAGGAAATTATCGACTCGGTCGAGAAAGGCGAGATTCGCGATCAGGGGCTGATCGGTGCGGCGCAGAAAGTTGAGCACTATGAGATTGCTACATACGGCACTTTGCATGCGCTGGCGCTGAAGCTGGGTTACACCAAAGCCGCACAGCTGCTGGAAGAAACCCTGAATGAAGAGAAGCAAACGGATGAGAAGCTCACCTCGGTAGCCGAGTCTATTACCGTCTCTTAAGGAGCAACACATGACTGCGATTGAACATTATCACGACTGGCTGCGCGATGCGCATGCGATGGAAAAACAAGCAGAAAGCATGCTGAGCAAGATGTCAGGTCGTCTTGAACACTATCCGGCGCTGGAACAGCGTCTGGCGCAACATCTGGATGAAACTAAACATCAGCTGACTCTGCTGGAACAGCTGCTCGACAGCCACGGTATCGATCACTCTGTAATGAAAGATGCGATGGGCAAAATGGCAGCCACCGGCCAGGCCGTGGGCGGCATGTTTAACTCAGATGAAGTGGTGAAGGGCGCTATCAGTGGCTATGTATTCGAAAATGCCGAGATCGCCAGCTACACCAGCCTGATCGCCGCGGCTGAGCAGGTCGGTGATGCGCAGGGCGTACGCATACTGAATGAGATCCGCGATCAGGAAGTGGCGATGGCGGAGTGGCTGCTGCAGCACCTGCCTGAAGTGACACAGCAGTTCCTGCAACGGGCGTCACAACCAGGCACTGAAGCGAAGAAGTAGCGCTTAATAGCCTGCATGAAACATGAAAAAGCCGGGATAGCCCGGCTTTTTGCGTTTTAAAGGTTTACAGGCTGCGCTACTCAGTCAGCCATTAAATGCCCATACATCGTCATCAGCTTACGTGTGACGCCGTTAGTCCAGCCGAATCCATCCTGTAACGGATACTCACCACCGCCACCAGGACGAGCGCGCTCGCCGCTGATGTCATACTTCTCTACCAGCTTATGGTGCAACTGATAGAAGTTGTTGACCGTGTTGAGCCAGTTCACTGCCACTTCAGTCGCCAGCGTCTCTTCACCGTAATTATTCAGGCCAACAACCGCCATCCATTGCATCGGTGCCCAGCCGTTGGGTCGATCCCACTGCTCACCGCTTTCCACCATTGAGGTCAGCAGGCCGCCGTTGCTCAGTAGCAAATGCCGTAGCGAGATCGATTGCAGGTGCGCCTGATGCGGCGTCGCCAGACCGACAAACAGCGGCACCACGGAGGCGACGGTAAAGGCACCGAAACGCTCCCGACGCCAGTCGTAGTCACGGAACACACCGGCGGTGCTGTCCCAGAGATAACGGGTAATCGCACGTTTGCGCGCTTCCGCTTTTTTCTGCCAGGCCAGCGCGGTCAGCTCTTCGCCTTTCGCGTGCGACAGGGTGGCGATCATAAGCTCCAATTTGTACAGGAACGAGTTCAGATCGATAGGAATAAACTGCGTGGTACGGATGCTCGACAGCCGTTTCGGGTTACGCAGCCAGCGCGAGGAGTAATCCCAGCCCGATTCCGCTCCGGCACGCAGGTCACGATACACTTCGCTGGCTGGACGTTTCGATTCGCGGGCGGTTTCCACATCTTCGATCCATGACTCATCACGCGGCGTATCGCGGTCATCCCAGTAGCGGTTCAGCAGTGAGCCGTTTGGCATCCGCACCACGTGACGATAAGCCTGGTTCGGCATCAGTGAACCGGCACCGTCCATCCAGAACTGATACTCCTTCATCAGCTGTTCCTGATAGCGCTTAGCACCGCGCACGCCATCTTCTTCGAACAGCTCAACCATCAGGGCAAACACCGGTGGCTGCGAGCGGCTGAGATAATAGGTACGGTTGCCGTTTGGCACATGACCGTAGTTATCGATCAGCCAGGCAAAGTTATCCGCCATGTGACGCAGCAGATCGTCGCGGCCCGATTCTGCCAGGCCGAGCATGGTGAAGTAAGAGTCCCAGTAGTAGGTTTCGCCAAAACGTCCGCCCGGCACCACATAGGGTTTGGGTAATGGCAGCAGCGATGAGTGCGGCATATGCTGCTGCGGCATTTTGGTCAGAACCGGCCACAGGTCGTCGATATGCTCATTGAGCGTTTTATCCGGGTTGGAGACATAAAAGCTTTCGTTTACGCCAGGCAGATAAAAGTGATCGGCGACAAAACGCGACAGGTCGAAGTCACTGCTGCGTTTCTGTCGACGATAGCGCATCAGCACATCCAGCGGATCGTACTTGGGCGAACAGTCGGGGAAGGTTTTGCTGTCCTCGAAAATCCGCGACATCTGAACATGTTCAAACAGTTCCAGATAACGATCGGCAGGGGTCAGCGCATCCGGCGCCGGCAAGCCTTCAATCAGCTCCGGCTCCGGTTCAGAATCCTGCATGCGATCCAGCTTCAGTTCATGGGGATCGTATTGATACTCAACTTCCGCCCCGGCACGAACCTCTTCAAGTGCATTTTGTTGCTGGCGATGGGTATTAATAACGGCCTCCTGAGCGGTCGTGGTTGCACAAAGGACAAATTATAGACCTCTCCTCCCCCGGAACAACAATGCAGAATATCTATGAACGTAATAAATATTGTCGATTAATCGAGGTTTTTGGATAAATTCCAGACAATTCAACCAAATATAACGCTGTTCACAAAAAACGCATTTCAGATGAATCTCTTAGCGACCTGAATAAAAAAATTTAACCTGAAGAAAACTGGCATTTATTCACATTTTGTAAAAGAAACCGCAGCCGCAAAGAGTGCAGAAAGTGGCATACCCAACGGGAATTCGGGCAGGAAGGTGAGGTGAGCGGACCAGCTTGCCCGCTCATGAGAGACAGAATTAATGGTTCGCCAGTGCCGCGCGAATGACTGCCTGCCAGGTGGTGGTGGGGCGACCGATGAGCTGGCTCAGCTGACGGGAGTCATCGAACAAACCGCCTTTCTCTGCACCGGCATCAGAATCCGCCAGCATTTCCGCCAGACCTTCTGGCAGGCCTGCGTTTTTCAGCGCCGCCGCAAACTCACTCTGAGAGAGATTGACGTAATCAATCTTTTCACCGCTCTGTGCGGCAATCTCCGCAGCAAACTGCGCCAGCGTGTAGCTGTCATCACCTGCCAGTTCATACACTTTGCCCGCCTGATCCTCACGGGTCATCACTTCTGCCGCCGCTTCAGCATAATCCTGACGCGCTGCCGAGGCGATACGACCTTCACCCGCTGCGCCAATAAACGCATGATGCGCCAGCGCCGGTGGGATGCTGGCTGCGTAGTTCTCGCTGTACCAGCCGTTACGCAGCAGGGCGAACGGGATGCCAGAGGCTTTCAGCAGCGCTTCTGTTGCGCGGTGTTCAGCGCCCAGGCCCAGCGGCGAGGTATCCGCATGCAGCAGGCTGGTGTAAGCGATAAAGCCCACGCCCGCCGCCCGAGCAGCCTCAATGACGGCTTTATGCTGCGCTTCACGCTGGCCCACTTCACTACCGGAGATCAGTAGCAGCTTATCCACGCCTGCAAAAGCGGCCTCCAGCGTCTCTGGCTGACCATAATCGGCCTGACGGATAATGACGCCCAGCGCTGCGAGATCGGCCGCTTTGGCAGGCGTACGGACGGCGGCAATAATTTCTCCCGCCGGGACTTTTTTCAGTAATGCATCAATCACGAAACGGCCCAGCTGGCCGGTGGCACCTGTAACTGCAATCATGTTAATACTCCTGTGGCTGTTGGTGAAATTCAGACTAGTGTATAAACTAATTTTTAGTAAGTACTTACAGAATTGTTAGTTTGAGGTGGATAAGTTAAATGTCTGAAAAAATGAGTGAAAAATTTATTCGCGGCGAATTGCTCAACGTCAACTGCCCGTCACGCGACGTGCTGAAACGCGTAACCAGCCGCTGGAGCGTATTAATTCTGCTGGCCCTGCAGGACCAGACGCTGCGCTTCAGCGCGTTGCGCCGGACGGTCGGTGGCGTCAGCGAGCGGATGCTGGCGCAGAATCTGCGCTACCTGGAAGAAGATGGCTTCGTGCAGCGTATCGCCTACGATGTGGTGCCACCGCACGTGGAATATCGCTTAACCCCGCTTGGACGCGAAGTCGGTGAACAGGTTGTGGGACTGGCTGACTGGCTGGAGCTGAACCTGAGCCGGATTCTGGCACAGCGCGAAAAATCTGCGGCAGAGTAAAACCTCCCTGTATCAGCCGTCATAACGTGACGGCATGGGTATACTCGCTGCAAAATTTCTGACCCCATTTGTCTGTCATCTCACTTCCTGAAAGCGCGATAACGTAACGGCAGCGCAAATAATCCCGGCGCTCTTTTCGCACGGTTGCTGGTTATTAAATCGTTTTATGAATCTCTGGCCCGGAATAATCGACTGCCCGCAGCGCGCTGTTAATTCATACCTTCTTTTTGACTCATTTTATTAACATCTCTGATGGCGCTTAAAAGCGCCGTTCTGCGTATTTTCTGTCAGAAGTTATAGCTGCATTAGCCAGGAAAAAGCAAAAAAGCAAACAAAGCGGCAGAGGTAACTATTTACTCTTTTAACCTGTTAAAAAATAAGGGTATTTAATTTGGAGCCTCTTAAATTTGACCTTTGCTCAATCAGGGTTTATAACAAAATAGTGCCTGAAAACAGCCTGTTGAAGGCAATTTTCGGGCAAGGTTCGCTTTAGCGCGATCGATTTTTAAAGTACAAATTACCGTAACATTAACGACACATAAACACGCTCTGATTAACCTTTAGGCCTTATTTTTAAATAAATAATTCCCGTCAAAAACAATGATCAGAATCAATAAAGACTGTTATAGTTTTCATTAACCCCACTGTTTCTATTTCCTCGCCGCGAATAGTTTTAAATTTGCGGCGGGAATTTCAATAAGCGCAGAGAACCAGGCGCATCAGGCTTAAGTTGTTAATTATAAGTAAATACATGGTGTTCTATGTGGCAAAGAGGTAAGCAATGTTCGGATTAGATGCCTTTCATCTGGCCAGGATTCAGTTCGCATTTACTGTTTCCTTCCATATTATCTTTCCCGCCATCACCATCGGTCTCGCCAGTTTTCTGGCCGTGCTCGAAGGTATGTGGCTCAAAACCCGCGATCACACCTATCGCGATCTCTACCACTTCTGGTCGAAAATCTTTGCCGTTAACTTCGGCATGGGTGTGGTATCAGGACTGGTCATGGCTTATCAGTTCGGGACGAACTGGAGCGGCTTCTCGGAGTTTGCTGGCAGTATTACCGGTCCGCTGCTGACCTATGAAGTACTGACGGCGTTCTTCCTGGAAGCGGGCTTCCTGGGCGTGATGCTGTTTGGCTGGAATCGCGTGGGTCCCGGGCTGCACTTCTTTGCCACCTGCATGGTCGCCCTTGGTACGCTGATTTCCACCTTCTGGATCCTGGCCTCTAACAGCTGGATGCATACGCCTCAGGGCTACATCATCCAGAATGGCATCGTGGTTCCGCAGGACTGGTTCAAAATCGTCTTTAACCCCTCATTCCCTTATCGCCTGTTCCATATGTCTGTAGCGGCGTTCCTGGCGAGTGCTTTCTTTGTGGGATCGTCGGCGGCCTGGCATCTGCTGAAGGGGAATAACAATCCCGCTATCCGCAAGATGTTCTCAATGGCGTTGTGGATGGCGCTGATTGTCGCGCCGATTCAGGCGATGATTGGTGATGCTCATGGTCTGAATACGCTGGAACATCAGCCTGCCAAAATCGCGGCGATTGAAGGGCACTGGGAAAACCCACCGGGGGAAGCCACACCGCTGATCCTGTTCGGGATCCCCGACATGGAGCAGGAACGTACCAAATATGCGCTGGAGGTGCCTTATCTTGGCAGCCTGATTCTGACGCATAGCCTGGACAAGCAGGTCCCGGCGCTGAAGTCCTTCCCGAAAGAGGACCGGCCTAATTCAACGGTCATCTTCTGGTCCTTCCGCGTGATGGTGGCGCTGGGCCTGCTGATGATTACGCTGGGCGTAGTCAGCCTGTGGCTGCGTTTTAAAGGGCGTCTCTATGAGTCGCGTCCTTTCCTGTGGTTTGCGCTATTGATGGGGCCGTCGGGTCTGATTGCGATTCTGGCAGGCTGGTTTACCACTGAAATCGGTCGTCAGCCGTGGGTGGTCTATGGCGTGCAGCGCACGATTGATGCGGTCTCGGCACATGGGGATATGCACATGAGCATCAGCCTGCTGGCCTTTATTCTGGTCTACAGCTCGGTGTTCGGCGTGGGGTATCACTACATGATGCGTCTGATTAAGCAGGGACCGGTTACCGGCGAAGGCCATATCACCGAAGAGGGTGGTCCTGGTCAGAAGAAAACCCCGGCGCGTCCGCTTTCCGCTGCCACCTTTAAGGATGGAGACCACTAAGATGATCGATTATTCCGTTATCTGGTTTGCGATTATCGTTTTCGCAACCCTGATGTATATCGTGATGGATGGCTTCGACCTGGGTATTGGTCTGCTGTTCCCGTTCAATAAAGATGCTGGCGAGCGCGACATGATGGTTAACACCGTCGCGCCGGTCTGGGACGGAAATGAAACCTGGCTGGTTCTGGGTGGCGCTGGCCTGTTCGGCGCGTTCCCGCTGGCCTATGCGGTAATTGCCGATGCGCTGTCGATTCCGCTGACCGCTATGCTGATTGGCCTGATTTTCCGTGGAGTCGCCTTTGAGTTCCGTTTCAAGGCGGTAGAAGGCCATCGGGCGTTCTGGGACAAGTCGTTTATTGCCGGTTCAGTCATCGCCACCTTCAGTCAGGGTGTGGCCGTGGGTGCGTTGCTGGATGGTATTCCGGTTGAGGGACGTCGTTTTGCCGGTTCCGCAATGGACTGGCTGGCACCGTTCCCGCTGTTCTGCGGCGTGGGTCTGGTTGTTGCCTACGCGTTGCTGGGCTGCACCTGGCTTATCATGAAGACCGAGAATGAGTTGCACCGTAAAATGTCTGCGCTGGCTACGCCGCTGGTGATTGCGCTGTTAGTGATTATCGGCATCATCAGCCTGTGGACACCGTTTGCGCATGCGGATATCGCGCATCGCTGGTTCAGCAAACCCAACCTGTTCCTGTTCCTGCCGGTTCCGGTATTGGTGCTGCTCTGTTCCTGGGGCATTGTGCGCGCCATTAAGCGCGAGGCGCACTATTCACCGTTCCTGCTGACGCTGGCGCTGATCTTCCTGGGCTTCTCCGGGCTGGGCATCAGTATCTGGCCAAACATTATTCCGCCATCAGTGACCATCTGGGCTGCCGCCTCACCGCCGCAGAGCCAGGCCTTTATGCTGGTGGGTAGCCTGCTGATTATCCCGATGATCCTGGGCTACACCTTCTGGAGCTACTACGTGTTCCGTGGAAAAATCAAAGCAGACGCAGGATATCATTGATATGAAAAGCCTCAGCAGCATGAAAGACCACAATCACAATGAAGAAACGAAAGCGCCATGGTGGAAGCGTGTGATGTGGCTGGTGTTTATCTATGCCGCCAGCGTACTGGCGCTAGGCGTTGTCGCCTCGCTGTTCCGCATGATGATGACAGCGGCCGGAATGCGCAGTCATTAGTTGTCGCAGGCTCCGTCTTACAGCTATCCGGCGCAGTTTTTATCAATAATCAGAAGGCTGACGACAGTCAGCCTTTTTTAGTTAGTAACCTAAGCAATTAATGCGGAAACGCCCTGCACGGGCGCGCAATGCTTACCCTTTCCTTACACCGATTTGCGATTTTTGTTATCCTTTTGTAACTGAAATCCCAGTCCTAACCCGCGTCGTAAATCGCCATCATGCTCAGTCAGGCCATTAAAAAACAGCACATCAACGATCTGGTCGAGTGGATTGAAGCCAATCTCACCGACGATCTTAATATCGATCAGATTACCCTCAAGTCAGGTTATTCCAAATGGCACATGCAGCGCATGTTTAAGGAGATGACCGGACAGACCCTGGCGGCTTACACCCGTAAACGGCGTCTGACGATGGCCGCTATGGCGCTGCGTCTGACCCGCATGACGCTGATCGATATCGCCGTACGTTTTGGTTTTGATAACCAGCAAAATTTTACCCGGGTATTCAAAGGTCACTTTTCGCTGACGCCTGGCGCGTTTCGCCGTATTCCCCATTTGCCGGTTAAAAACTTCCATGGCCGCATTCTGGTGCGATCGCTGGCAGAGCGTGCAACGCTGGTGGAGCGTGAGGAAGAGCTGCATCTGTGCGGAGAAACGCTGGAGTGGGAGTGTAAGTTTGGCGATTACATTGCCGATCGCGATCACCGGGTGGCTGAACAGGCGCGGCAACTGGTGACGCTGGCGGGCAGCCGCTTGTCGCAGGGCTGGTTAGGCTTTCAGTATGGCCCCGGCCATAGCTCTGCTGATCAGCAAAATATCAGCCTGTTTCAGGCGCTGGAGCCGCAACATGCCGGGCTGCTGGGTGACAACACCGCCAGCTGGAGCGAGGTTCGAGGACTCTATGCGTCGATCCGCTGGAGCGGCAGCCCGGAGCAGCTGACACGCTTTATCGAGGATATCTACTATCAGCATCTGCCAGCACTGGGTGTGTCACGTCGTCCGGGTAAAGATCTGCTGCGTCTCGATTTTGTGCACTGTAAGCCCGACTGGCTGAGCGGCGTTTTTTCTATTCCGGTGATGCAGGCGTAGCCAGCAGGGCAGGGCGAGTGACTCCCGACCCTGTTAATGCATAATTCGTGCGGTAAACCGTGACAAACCGCACGATTTTATAAAATAACTCGCCGTTCTGGCGTAAAATCCTCTCCCGAAACCCTGCCATGCCTGAATCATCGTGCATCTGTGCCAGGGCTGGAATATTTACCTGCATTTCAGGCCTTTTCTGGTCAAAAAAACAAACGAAGACAACTATGCGACGCTTAATGATTTCACTGATCCTGGCATTGCCTGTCATGGCGATGGCACAACAGGCTGAACCTTTTTCACCTCCTGCCGGACTGCATCCGCACTCTCAGGCCACCCAGCATGAAATTCTGGGTGATGGTGAGCTGCCGGAACACACCAGCAGCAATCCTTCCCTCTCAGGATTCAACGACACACTGTAAGTGGTCACGCGCTGCCAGAATGTGCGGCGCAACATCATGCCCGGCTCGTCAGGAGCCGGACAGTTTCCGCCTTCTCTGCCTGCCCCCGTAAACACGCCGCACCTGCTGCTTACCTCTCTCTGAATGCTCTTATCAGGGCCGCTCTTCGTCTGCACTACGCACACCCGTACCGGCATAAAATATATCTTAATCCGCTGGATCGCATTTTTCGTTCTTGTAGTGAAGATATATCATAGCTAATCTTGGCACTTCAGATGAGAATGATTGTTATTCCATTATTATCAGCATGCCCTTGAGTCACGGGCATCCATCCCGTTTCAGGAGAGAAATTTTGCCTGTATCAGCCGATCAGCGTGTACCACAGCGCGTCCGTAATGAATTGCGTTTCCGCCATATCCAGGTCGCAAGTAAAACTAACATTGCCGGTAAATTCTGGCGTATCCGGTTCAGCGGCAGCGATCTGGCGGGCTTTACGTCGTCAGGCTTTGATGACCACATTAAGGTTTTCTTCCCTTCCGCTGAAGGAGCCACACTGGCTCTGCCACAAATCACCGATGCGGGGATTGTCTGGCCGGAAGGGGTGCGTCCGCAGGCGCGTGATTACACACCGCTGGAATTCGATGGTGAATCTTCACTGACCCTCGATTTCTATATTCATGAGCAGGGCGTAGCCAGTGACTGGGCAACTCAGGCGCAGCCTGGCGATCGGTTGATTGTCGGCGGGCCACGCGGCTCGCTGGTGGTGCCGACCGATTACGCATTCCAGCTCTATGTCTGTGATGAAACCGGGCTGCCGGCTTTTGCGCGCCGTCAGCGTGACGCCCGGGCGCAGGCGCTGCATCTCTATGCCTTTACCGATGAAGCGACGGGCCGCGACTATTTATCTGATACGGCTGATGTGACGACAAACTGGCTCGGCAGCGGCCAGATGCAGAAAGCGCAGCTCAGCCAGCTGATTGCCCGGCTGGATCAGATCACTATCCCGACGGAAGATTACTTTGTCTGGCTGACCGGCGAAGGTGAGTTTGTTAAAGCGCTGTGTGACTACTTCACGGTGCAGCGCGGCCTCAACAGTGACTTCGTACGGGCGGTGGCCTACTGGCACCAGAAGTAAGTCGCTAAGGCAATTGAGTTTTGCCAGGCGGCGCACTACCATCAATCCCACTTTTTCGCAGCAGGGCAGGCCATGAAACAGCATCCGACTTCCACTTCATCTGACGATCAGACTGCGCGCGCAGGCAGTTGCAGCGGACGGCGCAAGCGACGTGAAAAGATGCTGGAAGCGAGCGAGATTCGCCTGCTGATGCTCCATTTCCTGGCGCAGAATGCCGCTCACGGCTATGAGCTGATCAAGTCTGTCGAGGAGCTGTCAAAGGGAGAGTATTCGCCCAGTCCGGGGATCATTTACCCCAACCTGACGCTGCTGGAAGAGATGGAGGCGATTCAGGTGGTGGATGCGCAGGCAACGCGTAAAGCCTACCGCCTGACGGCAGCGGGAGAAGCGCAGCTGGCAGAGAACCGTGAAACGGTCAGCAGCCTGATTACACGTCTCTCTACGCTGGCAATTCTGGTCAATAACCGCAGCATTCCTGCTGTTGAGCAGGCGATTCATGGGCTGAAGGTCGCGCTGAACCGGCGGCTTGCGCAGGAAGATATCTCAGAAGCCGCGCTGCAGACGCTGATTAAGGCGCTGCACGACGCGGCAGAAAAAATCACCCTCAGCTAATCGCGGAGTTAGCTGACTTCAGTTTTGTGTTTATCGATGTGGCCCAGCGTACGATCCGGGAAGCAGATGTCCCGTACACGCTGTTTCAGCGTGGTCGCATCCGGGAAGCCACCATCCCGCTTACGTTCCCACAGCAGATGCTCATCCAGCGTAATCTCAAAGATACCGCCGGTGCCCGGTTTCAGCGTCACCTCCGCCAGATCCTCAGCGAACGTATGCAGAAGTTCCTGTGCCATCCACGCTGACCGCATCAGCCAGTTGCATTGCATACAGTAGTGAATAACAACCACAGGTTTTTGCGCCATAACTCTATTCCTTTACGTGTTGATAAATGCCAATGCATTCGGGTTAACAATTTGTGCGCTGTGGTTATTTATGAATTCATAAATCTATTTAAAAAAATGCTTAATTGCATCTGACCAGGTGCGATCTTTACTTCATCCACATGCTGTTCTGCTTTTTTTACGGCTTTTATGCAGAGCCGTTTTTGTGATGCCAGCAAGCAAGTGAGCGAATACTAACAATTAATCAGGCAATTCGCGCCTATGTCACCACGTTTTCGGAGATTGACGCAACCGCGTCAGTTTTAGCAGATGTTGCTCGCCACCCTGTTTCAGGCCGCCTGTGCATCTGTCGCAGAGAGGCCATCCGGCGGGGTGACCCGCGCTGACAACTGAAACCACAGTACCGAACAAAGATTCAAAAAATGCTGACGCACAGCTCCCATCCTCTATTGCTGAGGGATAGAGGCGACGAGTAAAGTGACCGTTATTCTGCGGGTAAATCCGACCGTTTCGCTTTAAAAACATCGCCTTGCGCGGTTTTATTCGCTGATTTTGCGCTATACCTGGAGTTCCGGACAGATTCAAGGAGACCATAATGGCAAAATCATTAGATCAGACCGCTGAGCAACTGGGGAATATTTTACTCTCTTCCGGACTTCATCTGGCGACCGCCGAATCCTGTACCGCCGGGCTGATCAGCATGACGCTGGGCGCGGTGGAAAACAGCGGAGACTTTTATACCAGCGGCTTTGTGACCTACAGCGAAAATGCCAAAATCCGTCTGCTGGGGGTGCGCCCTGACACGCTGAAACAGCATACGGCGGTGAGCGAACAGACGGCGCGGGAGATGGTGCAGGGCGCCTGCGCCCGCTCCGGCGAGCCGGTGGGATTATCCATTACCGGCTATGCCGGACCGGATGGCGGCGAAGATGGTACACCGGCGGGCACCATCTGGTTTGGCTGGGTATTGCCCGACGGCAGAGACGAAGCGGAGTGCCATCAGTTCAGCGGCGATCCGAAATCGGTGATGGAGCAGGGGACACAGTTCGCGCTGGAAGGACTTATAAAACGGCTGCAGCGAGCCGATCGTTAAAGGCGCGAAACGCGCCTTTAAACAGGCTTAGCGGCAGTCGACAATCAGACGACCCTGCACTTTGCCATCCAGCAATGCCTGCGCACCTTCTCTGGCTTCACTTAGCGGGATCACCCGGCTCAGCTTACTGAGCCGTTCGCTATCCATCAGCTCACCGAGTCGTTGCCACGCCTGCTGACGAAGCGGCTTCGGACACATCACGCTATCAACACCGGCCAGCGTAACGCCACGCAAAATAAAGGGTGCGACGCTGGCTGGCAGGTCGAGTCCCTGCGCCATACCACAGGCGGCAACCGCGCCGTCCCGCTGGGTGGCGGCCAGCACATTCGCCAGGGTGTGACTGCCTACGCTGTCTATCGCGGCGGCCCAGCGCTCTTTTGCCAGTGGCTTGCCGGGTTGGGAGAGTTCTTCACGGTCAATGACCGATGCCGCGCCTAGCGTATCAATCAGATAGGCATGGTCGCTGGTGCGCCCGCTGGAAGCGATCACCTGATAACCCAGACGCGCCAGCAGGCTGACGCTATAGCTGCCGACGCCGCCACTGGCACCGGTTACCAGTACCGGCCCCTGTTCAGTTGTGATGCCCTGTTTTTCCAGCGCCATCACGCAGAGCATTGCGGTCAGTCCCGCCGTACCGATTGCCATGGTTTGCAGCGGACTCAGCGTGGCGGGCGGGCGCACCAGCCAGTCGCCGCTGACGCTGGCTTTCTGTGCCAGGCCGCCCCACTGTTTTTCGCCCACGCCCCAGCCCGTCAGCAGTGCCACATCATCCTCTTTCCAGTCGGGATGGCGGCTGGCCGTCACCCGGCCAACAAAATCGATACCTGGCACCATCGGGAACTGGCGCACAATCGGGCCTTTGTTACAGATAGCCAGGGCATCTTTGTAGTTCAGGGATGAGTAGCTGACGTCGAGCGTGACATCGTGGTCGGGCAGTTGAGATTCGGGGAGATCTTTCAGCAGGGAACGGTAACCTTGTTCGTCATTTTCAATGACCAGTGCCTTGAACATGCAGCCTCCGGCAGAGTGGGAAAGAGAAGATCAGTTTACGCCTGGCAGATGCAATGCGGTAGGGCAATGGTCGCGTCTGCAGGCAATGGAGACAACACGAGCGGAAAAACAGGCTGACAGCGGCAGTGAGTTAAGTGCATAAATCTGCATATAATTCAGATAATTAGTCGCATTATGAATTTTTTATGATAAATAGACTATAAAAATCATATTGTTACATGCTAAGGATGTGACTGAATAATTACCTGGTTCGGGTTGTCCATGCCTGAAAAAGATGACATTATGACCGCCACTTTTTGACCCTGCTTCTTTGCCACAGAGGACGTCGCCATGTCCGGTTCACCGCGCATCCGCCCGGATTACCGTTCGCTTTTTCCGGCGCTCACCGGGTTTTCCTCTTTTCCGATATCTCCGTTATTCACCATGCGGTGAGGCCAGCCGGGCAGCGGCTATGGATCTGCTCTCCACGGGCTGCGTAACGCCTTCTGACTGTTAAGTATTCGCCGGGGCACTGTCCCCATAATTGTGCCTCTGGCACTTCCTCCCTGACGTTAGGGATTCTGTTATGACTCCACTAAAAATTGCTGCCAGCGCCGCTGTGGCACCCAGTCTGACCCTGAACACTGCGCGAGACGTGGTGACGCTGGATAACACCGACTTCACCGATGTGGCGGCGGTTGTCGTCTCGCTGGCGGATACCCGTAGCGGCGTGCTGGCGCTGCTACGTCATACCGGCTTTAATTTGCCGGTATTTGTCGCTAACGCGTTTGAAGAAGAGGTGATGCACCTGCCCGGCGTCAGCGGTGAGCTGAATGGCGATCCGCAGGAGTGGATCGCGCTGGAAGCGGCTGCGCAGGCGTATGAAGCGGCGCTGCTGCCCCCTTTCTTCGAGACGCTGACCCGCTATGTCGATATGCAGAACAGCACCTTTGCCTGTCCCGGACATCAGGGCGGTGCGTTCTTTAAAAAGCATCCGGCGGGCAAACAGTTTTATGACTTCTACGGCGAGAATGTTTTCCGCTCTGATATGTGCAATGCCGATGTCAAACTGGGCGATCTGCTGATCCACGAAGGCTCGGCTAAAGATGCGCAGAAGTATGCGGCAAAGGTGTTTAACGCCGATAAAACCTACTTTGTGCTCAACGGCACCTCAAGTGCCAACAAAGTGGTGACCAATGCGCTGCTGACGCGTGGCGATCTGGTGCTGTTCGACCGCAACAATCACAAGTCGAACCATCATGGCGCGCTGATTCAGGCGGGCGCGACCCCGGTTTATCTTGAAGCGACGCGCAATCCTTTCGGCTTTATTGGCGGCATTGACGCGCACTGTTTTGATGAGGCTTATCTGCGCGAGCAGATCGCGGCCGTGGCTCCGCAGCGCGCGGCTGAAGAGCGGCCTTTCCGTCTGGCGATCATCCAGCTGGGCACCTACGACGGCACGGTCTACAACGCGCGCCAGGTCGTGGATCGCATCGGCCATCTGTGTGATTACATCCTGTTTGATTCCGCGTGGCTCGGCTATGAGCAGTTCATTCCACTGATGGAAGGCTGTTCGCCGCTGACCCTGCAACTGAATGAGAACGATCCCGGCATTTTTGTCACGCAGTCAGTGCATAAGCAGCTGGCAGGTTTTTCGCAGACTTCGCAGATCCATAAAAAAGATAATCATATTCGCGGACAGCGCCGCTTCTGCCCGCATAAGCGACTGAATAACGCCTTTATGCTGCACGCATCAACCAGTCCGTTTTATCCGCTGTTTGCCGCACTGGATATCAACGCCAGAATGCATCAGGGCGAAGCGGGGCGTCGCATGTGGGATGAGTGCGTCACGCTGGGTATTGAGGCGCGTAAAGCGATCCTGGATCGCTGTGAGATGATCCTGCCGTTTGTGCCGGAGACGGTAGATGGCCAGCGCTGGCAGGATGCGCCCACTGAGACGATCGCCCGCGATCTGCGCTACTTCAGCTTTGAACCGCAGGCGAAGTGGCACGGTTTCGCGGGCTATGCGCGCGATCAGTATCGGGTGGATCCCTGCAAGCTGCTGCTGACCACGCCGGGGATTGATGCGGCCAGCGGTGAGTATAGTGATTTCGGGATTCCGGCGACCATTCTGGCGAACTATCTGCGCGAAAACGGCATTGTGCCGGAGAAGTGCGATCTCAACTCAATCCTGTTCCTGCTGACCCCGGCAGAGAGTCCGGAGAAGATGGCCAATCTGGTGGCGATGCTGGCGCAGTTCGAGCAGCACGTCAAAGAGGATGCGCCTCTGGCCGAAGTGCTGCCGACCATTTACCGCAAAAATGCCGAACGCTATGCCGGGTATACCCTGCGTCGCCTCTGTCAGGAGATGCACGACCTTTACGTCAGTCACAACGTCAAGGATCTGCAGCGCCTGATGTTCCGCGCCGCGGAGTTCCCGCCGGTCAGGGTGAATCCGCAGGATGCGCATCAGGCTTATATTCGCGGCGAAGTAGAGCTGGTGCCGATAGCCGAAGCGCAAGGCCGGGTTGCCGCGGAAGGTGCACTGCCTTATCCACCGGGTGTGCTGTGCGTCGTCCCGGGGGAAGTCTGGGGCGGCGCGGTGCAGCGTTACTTCCTGGCGCTGGAAGAGGGGCTTAATCTGCTGCCTGGCTTCTCACCAGAGCTGCAGGGCGTTTACACCGAAGAGGATGACCAGGGACGGAAGTATCTGGTGGCCAATATGATAGTGGGGCGCTGATCTGAGCGTAGGCAGAGGCGGGTAGCGGCCCGCCTGCCTTTTTGTTCGCTGCGCGAACGGGGCTGAGAAGGTTTCGCCTGGCAGGCCCTGGGTTCGCTGCGCGAACGGGCTATGAGAGATTTTCGTTCGCCTGGTAAGCCGGGCAGTTTCAGATTCGCCTCTGCAGGCGACCGACAAGGGGGCGCCAGTCGCCGCGCCCCCTTGACCCCGGGCTCCGGCCTGCTTCACCGCCGCTTCGCGGTCCCTTCGCTACTTCAGGATTTCTCACGGACCGGCGGGACGCGCCATCCATGGCGCGAACCCGCCTCTTCGCGACATCCCTGTCGCTCGTCCTGAAATCCCTCATCCGCTCAGCGGTTCTGACGGCCTCCCTACCCCCCTCGCTGTTATCTCTGTTTTTTTATGGCAGGTTCGC
The DNA here is from genome assembly GCF_057812235.1 of Pantoea sp. ABR1s. NCBI lineage: Bacteria > Pseudomonadati > Pseudomonadota > Gammaproteobacteria > Enterobacterales > Erwiniaceae > Pantoea > Pantoea sp. ABR1s. Next base: position 740,940 of record NZ_CM173823.1, read on the forward strand.
TGTCGCTGTAAGTTTCCGGGATGGTCTTCGCTATCAGACCATCAGACAGCACGGCAACAGCGAAATGAAAAGATAATTACAGGCGGGGGTTTGGGAGAGGCGTCCGAAGCGCTGAGGAACAACCGGAGGCCAGGATGAGCCGACAGGACGTCGGCGAAAGGACGGCACGAGCCAGGGATGGCGAGTCCGGACGGTCCGTCGGCTGCAGGGCGTGACGAAGGTACCCCGCACAGCGGGGCGCGCAGGCAGCCGGACGCCGGGATTATTAAGGGGCGGGCGTCCGCCCCTTAATACGTCCGCCTGCTCGGGCGATCTGAAACTCCTGACCGCCTGGCGGGCGGAACCCGCTCAGTGCATACCCGCGGCTAAGCGAACGAAACCTTCTCATAGCCTGTTCGCGCAGCGAAAAATCCCAGCAGCCAAGCGCTACACCTCAGCCTGTTCGCGCAGCGAACAATCCCAGCTTCAGGCGCTGCACCTAAGCCCGTTCGCGCAGCGAACTCCCCGCTTTAGCGCTGAGCCCATCAGAATCCCCGATAACTCTTCTGCGCGGTACTCACCTTATAAAGATAACGACGCGATTCCGCCGACGGATGCTGGTTCGCCAGTGTCTGGTAAACCTTGCTCGGTGACATGCCGTTAATCATCGAAAACGCTCGATCTTTATCGCTGGAGAAGACGCGCAGCACGCTGCCTGCGCCGCCGTTATAGGCGGTGATCACCGCATAACGACGTGACACCGGATCCTGAATGCCGCCCAGATAGCTACGCTGCAACAGCGACAGATAAGCGGTACCCGCATCAATATTGTTCTCCGGATCCAGCAGATAGCTGCGGCTCGGCTTGCCCCATTTACCCTTCATGCGGAACACGTCAACACCGGCAGTATGCTGCACCACCTGCATCAGACCCAGCGCATCAGAATGGCTCACGGCGTAGGGGTTAAAGCTCGACTCGGTCTGCATAATCGCCAGAATCAATGAGGCATCGACACCATACTGATCGGCGGCTTTACGCACCATCGGCAGGTATTTGTGCGCACGCTTATCCAGGTGGTTCGGCACCATCGGAATCGAAATGGTGTAAATCACATGCAGACCCGAGGTGCGGCGCTGCAATTTATTCTGAATCAGATAGTCAGCAAAAGCTTCCGCGCGACCCTGCCAGCGAATCGGCTGACCGGTATTATCCAGCACCTGCCCATACAGCAGCGGCTCTTTACTGATTTCAATATCGTTGGCGTCAGAGTAGAGATCGACATTACCCGGATCTTCGCCAATCAACAGGGTGGTCACGATTGCCTGACGCAGGCTGGCCATAGGATCGGTGCCAGAAATCGTCTCGATGGTCAGCTTACCGCTTTCAAAGTTAATGTGGCTGCGGGTGTAATAGTTGTCGCTATATTTGACGTAATCTTTGGGTCCGGCGATCAGGACCTCATTGATACCCCAGATATTCTCAATATTATGAGCAAACTGCCCCATAAGAATATCAAAGGCGTTGGTATCTTTTACCCACTCCTCGTGGGACTGCTGTTTCTTTGACCCGGAACAGGAAACCAAAAGTGGTGCTATCACCAGCAGGGCGATTAATTTTTTATTCATTGGGAGTGCAAGCCTGACCTGGATAACCGGCCTCAGCGATGAGGCCCGGAATGTTTACGCTTCTGGCGGTGTATAGCCTTCGATATGAACGTCTTTACCTTCGAACAGGAAATTGATCATCTCCTTCTCCAGCACTTTACGATCTTCGGGATTCATCATGTTGAGCTTCTTCTCGTTGATCAACATGGTCTGTTTCGCCATCCACTTCTGCCAGGCTTCTTTAGAAATGTCGTTGTAAATGCGCTTACCCAGATCGCCCGGGTAGAGCTGAAAATCCTGTCCTTCCGCGTCGCGCTGTAAAAAAGTACAAAAAATAGTGCGGCTCATTATTCTTCCTCATTAATCTCACAACTGTTCAAAGCCAGTTGTCGGGGATGGCGCAGCTCGTGTAACAGGCGCTCAACGGGTGCGGCTAATCCCACAGATGGTGGCAGCGCTAAGTTATACCAGAGACCGCCTGCTTCATCCATCGCCGCCCCGACAGAAGGCCACGTCAGCCACATTGGCACGATATCGAGATGGAAATGGCTGAAGGTGTGACGGAACGCAGTAAGCTGCTGCGGTTTTGCATGGATGCCGCGGGCCGCCAGCCAGTCGGTCATCGCCGCTTCCGTTGTGAACTGCGGGAAGCAGAACAGGCCGCCCCACAAGCCCACAGGCGGGCGCTGCTCCAGCCAGACATCATCACCATCCTGCATCATCAGGAACCAGCCGCTGCGCTCTGGCAGCACCTGCTTAGGCTTCTTACCGGGATAGCTCGCCCAGCTGCTGCTGGCATACGCCTCACAACCGCTGTTCAGCGGGCAGATTTCGCACTTCGGCTTTGATCGGGTACAGACGATAGCACCCAGATCCATCATCGCCTGATTAAACTGGCTGACGCCCTCGGCGGGTGTGACCTCTTCGCTGATCTGCCAGAGCCGCTTTTCGACCTCTTTCTTACCCGGCCAGCCGCTGACAGCATAGCAACGGGCCAGCACGCGCTTGACGTTGCCATCCAGAATCGGGAAATGCTGCCCCAGTGACAGCGACAGGATCGCGCCCGCCGTGGAGCGGCCTACGCCGGGCAGGGCAGAGACATCATCGAAATTACGCGGGAACTCGCCCTGATGAACCTCGACAATCTGCTTTGCGGCTTTATGCAGATTACGCGCACGGGCGTAGTAGCCGAGGCCGGTCCAGAGATGTAACACCTCATCCAGCGGAGCCGCAGCCAGATCGGTAACCGTGGGGAAGCGCGCCATAAAGCGTTCAAAATAGGGAATAACCGTGGCAACCTGGGTTTGCTGTAGCATCACTTCGGAGAGCCACACCTTGTAAGGCGTTTTCTCCAGCTGCCACGGCAGGGTTTTGCGACCAAAGCGCTGATACCAGTCCAGCACCTGTTGCGCGAACTGCGGCGCTTGCATCATAAGAAGGAAATTTTCCGTGTTTACTCTACACTCAGGCAGGAATTCCAGCACATGCGCACCTGGGTGTAAACCGGAAGATTGCAAAGGCTTGCTTCTGCTTATGAACTTTGCATAATGCCCGTTTCCCGGAACAGGCTAACCAGCAGGCTTTTACATGATTAATGACGTCATCACCCCAGAATTTGATGAGAACGGGCGGCCATTACGCCGGATCCGCAGCTTTGTGCGCCGCCAGGGCCGCTTAACCAAAGGCCAGCAGCAGGCGCTGGACACCCTGTGGCCGGTCATGGGGGTGGAATATCAGCCGGAGCCTGTCGATCTGCCCGCGCTGTTTGGCCGCGAAGCCCCGGTGACGCTGGAAATTGGCTTTGGCATGGGCGCTTCGCTGGTAACGATGGCGCAGAACACGCCGCATCAGAACTTCCTGGGAATTGAAGTGCATGCGCCGGGCGTGGGTGCCTGTCTGGCCGCCGCCAAAGAAGCCGATGTGCAGAACCTTCGGGTGATGTGCCATGACGCGGTGGAAGTGCTGGAGAAGATGATTCCGGATAACTCGCTGCGCATGGTTCAGCTCTTCTTCCCCGATCCGTGGCATAAAGCGCGTCACAATAAACGCCGTATCGTCCAGGTGCCTTTTGCCGAGCTGGTGATGCGTAAACTGAAGCTGGGCGGCGTTTTCCACATGGCGACCGACTGGGAAGCCTACGCGGAGCATATGCTGGAAGTGATGAACAGCATCGATGGTTACCGCAACCAGTCAGAACAACAGAATTATGTGCCGCGTCCTGAGACGCGTCCACTGACCAAGTTTGAGCAGCGCGGGCAGCGTTTAGGCCACGGCGTATGGGATTTAATGTTTGAGAGGGTGAAATAATGGCCACACAACGCAGCCGCCGTTTACGTAAAAAACTGCACATTGATGAGTTTCAGGAACTGGGCTTCTCGGTTGCCTGGCGCTTCCCGGAAGGCACCAGCGAAAGCGAAATTGATGAGACGCTGAATCAGTTCATCAATGAAGCGATCGACCCTAACGGCCTGGCCTTCGATGGCAGCGGTTACCTGGTGTGGGAAGGTCTGGTTTGCCTGCAGAAAACCGGCAAATGCACCGATGAGCATCGTGCTCTGGTTCGTAAATGGCTGGAAGATCGCAAGCTGCAGGACGTTCAGATGACTGAACTCTTTGACGTCTGGTGGGACTAAGTCGTCACACAGTGTCGGGCTGAGGCCCGATCAAAGGGTTTCAGACCCGATCTTAGGGAGTAGATATGATGCGTAAAGCGCTTCTTGCTGTGCTGCTGGTGGCAGCAACCCAGGCTCAGGCAGCCTATGAATGCAGCGTTAAGCCGCAGGACGATGTAGTGATTAAGCCGCAGAGCGTGCAGGTGGTCGGTGCCAACGGCAATATGGAAATCTCGCCGCAGGGCGACGTGCAGTTCAATGGACAGAAGGTCACGCTCGATACGGCCGGACGCCAGAAAGCGATCGACTATCAGAACGCGCTGCGTCGCGATCTGCCGTGGATCGACAGCGGGGCGACATCACGTCTGGAGAAAGGGCGTGCGGCACTGGATCAGGTCATCGTTGAAAAACTGGGCACCGACAGCAACGTGCGTAATCGCCTGACCACGCTGAATGGTCAGCTGAAACAGCAGATGAACCGCATCATTGAACACCGTGAAGATGGGCTGACGTTCCACCATCAGGCGATTGATCAGGTTCGCGCCGAAGGTGAAAGGCTGGTGCAGTCGACCCTTGGCGGCGTGATGCAGGATAGCCTGAACGAGATGGGCAGTAAGCAGGGCAGCGGCGGCAGTAATCCGCTGCAGGCGATTATGGGTAATCTGGGCGGGTTGCAGCAGTCGATTCAGGCTGAGTGGAGTAAGCAGGAGCAGGATTTCCAGAACTTCGGTCACGAGGTGTGTAATCGCGTTATTTCGCTGGAAGATCAGCGTAAACAGCTTACCGGCGCACTGAAAAAATAGGTCAACGCCTCAGCCTGTCGGGCTGAGGCGCTTTTGTTACTCTTCCGCTAAGAACAGCTCCAGCAGCGAATTCAGGAACAGTTTCCCTTTCTCCGTAATCTGCCACTGCTCCGCGGTTTCAGTCACGTAACCAGCGGCAATCGCGGCATCCATCTGCGGACGGATCACCTGCTCTGATAAACCGGTATAGCGGCTGAACTCGTCGCGCGGCGCGGCTTCCAGCAGGCGAAAGCGGTTCATGAAATATTCAAACGGCTTGTCGCTATCGGCAACGTCATACTGCTTTTCGCGGTAGTTCCCCTGCATAAATCCACGCGGATGACGGGTTTTCACCGTGCGGACTATGCGGCCATCCGGTTGCGTCAGCTTGCCGTGTGCGCCACACCCAATCCCCAGATAGTCGCCAAAGCGCCAGTAATTGAGGTTGTGCTCACAGCGATAACCCGGCTTCGCGTAGGCAGAGGTCTCATACTGCTGATAACCGGCAGCCTGCAGCAGCTGATCGCCCTGTTCGAAAATATCCCATAGCGCATCATCATCCGGCAGCACCGGCGGGCGTGAGCCAAAAAGGGTGTTGGGTTCAATCGTGAGCTGATACCAGGAGAGATGCGGTGGATTAAGCGCAATCGCCTGACGTAAATCATCGAGCGCCTCTTCCAGCGACTGATCGGGCAGGCCATGCATCAGGTCAAGGTTAAAACTGCGCAGCGAGAGCGACTCGGCCAGTTCAGCGGCGCGGACCGCCTCTTCCGGGCCGTGAATGCGGCCAAGGCGCTGCAGCTTTTGCGGACTGAAACTCTGTACGCCAATCGAAATACGGTTGATACCGGCGCGCTGATAGGCGCTGAACCGGTCCGCTTCCACGGTGCCCGGATTGGCTTCCATGGTCACTTCCGCATCGGGCGAGAGCGTCAGACGCTCCCGCACACCATCCATCAGCATCTGCATCGCGCTGCTGCTCAGCAGGCTGGGCGTGCCGCCACCGATGAAGATCGTGCGCACTTCCCGGCCATTGATCAGCGGTAAATCGCTCTCCAGATCGCGCAGCAGGTGCTGCACGTATTCAACGTGCGGCACCTCATCTTTCAGCGCGTGGGAATTAAAATCACAGTAGGGACATTTCTGTACGCACCACGGAATGTGGATATAGAGACTTAACGGCGGCAGATTAGGCATTACGCATCGCTTCCAGCAACAGCGTCAATGCTTTACCCCGGTGAGAAACTGCACCTTTTTCCGCTTTACTCAGTTCGGCCGCGGTTTTACCCAGTGCCGGGACAAAGAAAATCGGGTCGTAACCAAAACCACCGGCACCAGCGGCGGCGCGGGTGATCTCACCCTGCCAGCTGCCATGGAACACCAGCGGGGTCGGATCTTCCGCATGACGCAGATAGACCAGCACGCAGTGAAATTGTGCCTGGCGCTGACCGTCCGGCACGTTTTCCAGCGCCTGCAGCAGCTTCTCCAGGTTCTGTTGATCGCTGGCCTCTTCACCGGCGTAGCGCGCCGAGTAGATGCCGGGCGCGCCGCCCAGCGCATCCACGGCCAGGCCGGAATCATCGGCAATGGCCGGTAATCCGGTGATCTGTGCCGCGTGACGCGCCTTGAGAATCGCGTTCTCAATAAAGGTCAGGCCGGTCTCTTCCGCCGATTCAACCCCAAGGTCGGTCTGTGCGACGATATCCAGACCAAAGGCGGAGAGTAACTCCGCCAGTTCACGCACTTTGCCGGGATTGCCGGTTGCGAGGACAACTTTTTGCATAACAGTTCCAGTTTGATTCATTTACAGCAGATACCAGAGACCCGGGAACAGGTCCATGCCGAGAAAGTTCAGGGCATACAGCACCAGGATGACGATCATCGCTGAGAAGTCGATACCGCCCATCGCAGGCAGAATACGGCGAACAGGTGCCATCATCGGCTCGGTTAACTGCACCAGCAGATAGTCGACAGGACCCCGGCCCTGGCTGATCCAGCTCATCAGGGAGCGAATAATAATCACCCAGAAGACCAGATAGCCGGCGGATTTAACCAGCGACAGCAGGCCGACCAGCAGATTGGTTGGGTCGACCGAGAAGACGCCCACCTGAATCAGCAATAAAATCGGGTATTTCAGCGTAGTCAGCACAAATGCCAGCAGCAGTGAGGCGGTATCTATCGGGCCCAGTGCCGGCAGTATACGGCGCAGCGGCTTAACAATCGGCTGTGTCACTTTTACGACAAACTGCGCCACTGGATTGTAAAAATCGCAGCGGGACCACTGCATCCAGATGCGTAACAGCAGCACCATGACGTAGAGATCGATCAGCGTTTTTACTAAAAACGTCAGTGTTAACATGAAGTTCCTCTGTTATTGTTGTGAGTTGTGCGCATAATCTCGTGCGCCAAAAATGGCGGTGCCGATACGCACCATCGTACTGCCTGCGGCGATTGCCGCCTCCATGTCATCGCTCATTCCCAGCGAAAGCGTGTCTGCATGCGGATAGTGCTGTTGCAGCTGCCGGAAGGCTTCCGCCATCTGCTGACACACCGCCAGCTGCCGCGCGTAATCACTCTCTGCTGCCGGAATCGCCATTAATCCGCGCAGCCGCAGTTGCGGCAGGGCAGCGATCTGCTCCGCCAGCCCGGAAACGGCCTCCAGCATGATGCCAGATTTGCTGTTCTCGTCACTGATATTTACCTGAATTAACACATTCAGCGGTGGCAGCGAAGCAGGCCGCTGATCGTTGAGCCGCTGCGCGATGCGCTGGCGGTCAATGGTGTGACACCAGGCGAAATGTTCCGCCACCAGACGGCTTTTATTGGACTGCAGCGGGCCGATGAAGTGCCACTCCAGCTCAGGATGTGCGGCCAGTGCCTGGACCTTTTCAACCCCTTCCTGAACGTAATTTTCACCAAAGGCAATCTGGCCAGCGGCAAAGGCTTCTTCGACCGCGCTCGCAGGTTTGGTTTTACTGACTGCAAGCAGGGTAATTTCTTCTGGTGCGCGGCCGCAACTCGCGGCAGCAGCAGCGATTCGCTGCCGCACTTGCTGTAGGTTCTGCTGGATTGAGGTCATAGTCAGGAGAAATTATGAATCTGGATGAAATGGTGGGGCTTAGTGTAAAGCATAATGCCGCCGATCTGCACCTTTGCAGCGGACATTTGCCCTACTGGCGGCGGCAGGGAAGGCTGGAGGCGATGCCGCAGCAGTGCCCGCTTTCTGGTGCATGGATGGCGCAGTTTATGGCCCGCTGGCTAAGTGACCCGCAGCGTCAGGAGCTGGAGCGCGCAGGGCAGCTCGATTTCGCCCTGAGTCTGGCCGATGGTCAGCGTCTGCGCGCCAATCTCTTTATGCAGCGCAACGGCCTGTCACTGGCACTGCGCATCATCGCCACAGCATGCCCGACGCTTGCGAGCCTGCAACTGCCCGCCATTGTCCCGACGCTGCTGGAGCAGCAGGATGGGCTGATTCTGGTGACGGGTGCGACCGGCAGCGGTAAATCAACCACGCTGGCGGCGCTGGTCGATGCGCTGAACTGCCAGCAGGCGCGGCATATCATCACGCTGGAAGATCCGATTGAATTTATCCATCACAGCCAGCAGTCGCTGATACAGCAGCGTGAAATCGGCCTGCACTGCGGTTCGTTCTCGCTGGGAGTAAAGGCAGCACTGCGTGAAGATCCCGACGTTATACTGCTGGGCGAACTGCGTGACAGCGAGACTATTCGTCAGGCACTGACAGCTGCGGAGACCGGCCATCTGGTGCTGGCGACGCTGCACACGCGTGGCGCAGCGCAGGCGGTGGATCGGCTGGTTGATGTCTTTCCGGCAGAGGAGAAACAGCTGGTGCGTACTCAGCTGGCGGGCAGCCTGAAAGCGGTAATTGCACAGCGGCTGGTGCCGTCAGTTGCCGGTTCGCGCATCGGACTGTTTGAGGTACTGATCGCCACACCTGGCATCACCAATCTGATCAGAGAGGGCAAGATGCACCAGATCCCTGCGCTGTTACAAACCGGCGCACAGGCCGGTATGCAGACGTTTGAGCAGAGCAGGCTGGCGCGTCAGGCAGCCGGACTGATTGAGTGAGGATGTCAGTAATGGTTTTCGAACCAGTCCTGCAAAATGATGGCAGCAGACTGTGAGTCGACCGATCCTTTATTGAGCGCACGATAGCCGCCGCGTTCAAACAGGCCAGCACGCGCTTCTACCGTGCTGAGTCGTTCATCCTGCAGCTCCACGCGGATGCCAAAGCGCCCGTGCAGGCGGTTGGCAAATTTACGTGCGCGATCGGTCAGCGGCTGCTCGGTGCCATCCATATTCAGCGGTAATCCCACCACCACAAAATCGGGCTGCCACTCTTTCAGCAGTTTTTCGATTACCAGCCAGTCCGGGATGCCATCCTGCGCTTTCAGGGCGGTCAGCGGACGGGCGCTGCCAGTGAGTTGCTGACCTACGGCGACACCAATACTTTTGGTGCCGAAGTCGAATCCTAACAGAGTTTGAGTTGACATCAGGCGTGTCCGGCGTCGCTGGCCATGTTGTGAATATCGACGCCAATACTGCGCGCCGCTTCGCGCCAGCGCTCTGAAATCGGCGTCTGGAACAGGATGTTGCTGTTAGCGGGGGTGGTTAGCCAGGCATTTTCCATCAGCTCATTCTCCAGCTGATCTTTTTCCCAGGCGCAGTAACCCAGCGCGACCAGCACGTTAGTGGGCTGAGACGCCGTACCGATCGACTCCAGCACGTCACGGGACGTGGTGATGATCGTGTTATCGGAAACACGAATACTGGAGGTAAAGGTGCGTTGCGCGGAGTGCAGGATAAAGCCACGATCTTCCGCCAGCGGGCCGCCGGTAAACACCGGTTTATCCAGCTTGATCGCCGGATCGCGATCGTCAGCAGAGATTTTGAGCTTCTTCAGAATGCCTTCAACCGTCAGGTTTTCCATGGGTTTATTGATGATCAGTCCCATTGCACCCTCTTCGTTATGTTCGCAGAGATAGACTACGGAACGTTTGAAGAAAGGATCCTGCAATGAAGGCATGGCAATCAAAAAGTGATGTTGTAAATTCATTCTCACACGATGTACCAAAAAAATAACCGGCACGCGACGGCCGCACCGGTATTGGGTTGATCACGGAGCTTCGCCCCGGCGTCATGCTCAGCCCAGGCGCTTCTCAATGGCATCCATCAACATGCCGGTGATGGAGATCGGGAACGCAGCCTCAATTTCACGAATGCAGGTTGGGCTGGTCACGTTAACTTCAGTCAGTTTATCACCGATGATGTCCAGACCGACAAAAATCAGCCCTTTTGCTTTCAGCGTCGGACCAACACGGCGCGCGATTTCCCAGTCGCTTTCACTCAGCGGACGCGCTTCACCGCGACCACCGGCGGCGAGGTTACCACGCGTTTCACCGCCCTGCGGGATACGCGCCAGGCAGTAAGGCACCGGCTCGCCATCGACGACCAGCACGCGTTTGTCACCTTCGGTGATCGCCGCAATATAATTCTGCGCCATGCAGAAACGGCTCTCATGCTCGGTCAGGGTTTCGGTAATCACGCCAAAGTTAGGATCATCTTTCTTCACGCGGAAAATCGACGCACCACCCATGCCATCCAGCGGCTTCATGATGATGTCGCCATGCTCCTGCCAGAAAGCGCGCAGCTGCGCTTTGCTGCGGGTCACCAGAGTGTCAGGCGTAAACTCGGCAAACCAGGCGGTGTAGAGCTTTTCGTTACAGTCACGCAGGCTCTGCGGTTTGTTCACGATCAGCGTACCCAGCTCTTCAGCGCGCTCCAGAATGTAGGTCGCATAGATGAACTCGGTATCGAATGGCGGATCTTTGCGCATCAGCACCACATTCAGGTCAGCCAGCGGGATCACCTGCTCGCTGCCGAACTGATACCAGTTCTCAGGGTTCTGCTCGACGGTCAGCAGGCGGGTGCGGGCCGAGGCCACGCCACCGCGCAGTGAGAGATCGTGCATCTCCATGTAGTGAATTTCATAACCACGGCGCTGTGCTTCCAGCAGCATAGCGAAGCTGGAGTCTTTTTTAATATTGATGGACGAAATAGGGTCCATCACGATGCCAAGTTTAATCATTATTATCTCCTCGGTGAGGCGGCATTTACCGCCTCGTCTGGTTCGGTCTGCAGTGGGCCGATCGGTCAGGACATCATGCCTGCTCTCTTTCCGCTGAAAGTATCGCTTAACCCAGGTCGCCAAACCTCACCTGAAGTGCCGTAATGGCCGTCAGCGCGGTAGTTTCGGTTCGCAATACCCGTGGGCCAAGCAGAATGTCAGTAAAATCGTGCTGCGCCGTCATCGCAATCTCGTCCGCAGACAAACCGCCTTCAGGGCCAATCAGCAACCTTACCCGCTCAACAGGCTGGGGCAGCGTGTTGATGCTGTGGCTGGCGCGCGGATGCAGATTAAGCTTCAGACCGCTATCCGCTTCTGCACACCAGGCTTCCAGCGTCATCGCTTCACGAATCTCCGGCACGCGATTACGGCCGCACTGCTCGCAGGCGGCAATAGCAATTTTCTGCCACTGCTGGATCTTCTTCGCCAGACGCTCAGCATCAAGCTTTACGCCACAGCGCTCGGAAAACAAGGGTGTAATGACATTCACGCCCAGTTCGATCGATTTCTGGATAGTGAATTCCATTTTTTCACCGCGCGACATCACCTGACCTAAATGCAGATGTAACGGTGACTCGCGATCGTCCGGCTGGCTCTCTGTGACCGATACTTTTACACGCTTTTTATCTACATGCGTGATCTCTGCTGCAAAAGTCAGATTAGTGCCATCAAAGAGTTCCAGACGCTGACCTGCCGTCATCCGGAGCACCCGGCCCACATGATTGGATGCATCTTCATCCAGGGTAATTTCACTGCCGATGCTTAATGGACCGGCGTGATAGATGCGAGGTATGCGCATAAGGTTCCTGAGACCGGACGCCGCGCTGCAGCGGCGTCATTGGAAAAAGAGCTAGTGTAGGGCAGGGATTTTAGCGCTGGCAAGCCTGCTGCACATAAGGATTGTGATTGCCCTGAACCTTTGCAATGCGCTGGTCGCGTTCGCACTCCCAAATTGTCACGGGATAGAGCTTGTTCCAGGCGGTAAACAGCTGCGTCTGCTGGCGCGAAATACGCAGATGATACTGGTCGCGCATATAGAAATAGGTGCGGGCAATGGCACCACGCGCCCGCGCAGGTGGCTCCGCCTGTTTGAGTTTAAAGTCGATCTTCATCTCACACTGGCCGTACTGCTGCTCGCTGCCGTTCCATTGACTGTAGGCGAAGTTGCCACGGTCGCCATTCACTTCACCCACCGCAGGCTGCAGGTTGTGCAGGTCGGTTTCGATGCGACGGTAGTCGGGATCTTTGCTGCAGTTTTTACGACCGCCATCCTGCCAGCACTGGCGCTGATGACCAAACTCCCAGGCCGGCATCACATGTTCCCACTCAATGCGTGCGGCGCGATTGGCGTTTTTGCGCACCTGATAGCCACAGCTGTTGAGATCGGGAATCCCCTTTTTTCCCTGCCACTGAATCTTACAGCCACAGTAAAAAGAACCCGGCGCATCGGCGTTGATCGCCGCCGCAAAGGTTTTGGCCTGCTGAAAGTTATTTTGATGATAGTTATTCAGGTTAAGGGCGTCAGCGGCGGGCGCAAACAGCAGCGCAACCGCCAGACTTAGTATGCGAGACATATTCCAGATTTCTACTCAGTACGAAAAAGGGCGGCAGGGTAACAGAATGTGGAATAGGGCGGAATGGGGATTCTTCTCAGGACGCGACAAATTCACCCGCGATCAGCAGGCTGCCACAGTGCACGCAGCGATATTCACTCTCTTTGCGCAGTATACGATTGTGGCGGCGCACGGTCAGCTGATGCTGCTGGCACTGACAGCGGTAAGCAAAGGTGTTGCTGCGCACGGATGCGATCTCAAACTGGTGAGTACGCCGTGCCGGAACGCCCAGCACCTGCTCCATCATCCACTTCCACTCTTTGCCGTGCGGCGCAACGCGACCAAATTGTTTCCAGACCAGCAGATGCGCCAGCTCATGCGGCACTACTTCATCGATAAATGCCTGCTGGTTTTCCAGCAGCAGCACAGGATTGATGCGAATTTCCCAGGACGCCAGCCAGGCGGTGCCCGCCGCCGTACCACGCTGCTGGTAGAGCAGCTTCGGTTCCGGATAACGGGTTTTCAGCGCCTGATTCGCACGTTCAAGCGACTGGCGCAGCGAGCGCATTACGGCCTGCTGCAGGGCAATGGGGAGACGAGGCGTTTTCATGGCGCTCAGAATAATCGCCGCCGCGCAGGAACTCAACGTCGCCAGCGACAAGTGTGGTTCTGGCTGGGGGAAAATTTCTGGTTTAAATATTGTTATGGGCTTTTTTAGAATATTCTATTAATGAGATTCACCGCAGAGTGGATGGATGAAAAGCGAACGGCACAGGGCATGGATAAACCAATGAAAAATAATGATAACGTCAGGAAACAACGGATTGTGCTGGTGACGGATCTGATGGCCGGTCGTGGTGGGATGGAAAATGTGACTGGTCAGTTGATTAAGGCCCTGAATGCGGAACCCGGTACTGAAGCAGGGCTGTTTATTATCAACAGCGGAGAGGAGAGCCACTCCCGCGCCTGGACCGCCAATGCTGTTCTGGCTGAGAGCGTCTGCACGCTGCGGAATAAGAAAATAAAAAATCTTATTCATACGCTGAGAATGGCTGCCTTCTTTCGTCGTTATCAGCCCGATCATGTCCTGACCCTCAACACCATTCCCTGCCTGATGACGCGCCGGGCAATCACGCTTTCAGGACGTAAAATCGTATTGTCGAGCTGGATGCACCTGCCTCCGCGTGAACGTTATCGTCCCCATTATCTGCTGCGGGCCGATCACCATTTTGCGATCAGTAATCAGATTAAAGAGCAGCTGGTGGAACTGGGTGCACGCGCCACTGACGTTGACGTGATCTATAACCCGATCAAACGCAATGACACGGTAATCGGCAGACCCCAGGCGCTGAAGTTTCTCTATATTGGTCGCGTCCATTATCAGCGGCAGAAACAGCTTAAAGATCTGTTTGATGCCCTGCAGCAGTTGGATGCGCCCTGGACGCTGGAGATAGTGGGTGACGGGGAAGATCTGACGCAATGTCAGCACTACGTGACGCAACTCGGCATTCAGGATCGCATCACCTGGCATGGCTGGCAGGAGAATGCCTGGGAGTATGTCATCCGCCATATCAGTCAGGTCACCTGCCTGGTCATGACCTCTAACTTCGAAGGCTTCCCGCTGATCCTGCTGGAGGCGATGTCGCGCGGCGTCTACTGTGTTTCATCCGACTGCATCAGCGGCCCGGCGGAAATTATTCAGAACGGTATTAATGGTCAGCTCTATCCCACCCATGACAGCATGGCGCTGGCCGCGATTCTCAACGCTATGAGCGGGGATTTCCACTTCCCCGATCATCAGGCTATTAAAGCGAGCATCACCGGTTTTTATGAGGAAAATTATATGAAGCACCTGATGAGTGTGTTTAACCGCCTTACTGAGGTTAAGCATGACGAATAAAATCAGTCGCAATGGATTAACGTTAATGGTTAATTTTTCAGTTATTGCGCTCTGCCTGGCGCTGTCACTGAATATGTTTGTTACCGGCCTGCCGCAAAAAATATTTTATCTGGTCTCTTATCTCTCTATCGCGTCCGTGCTGTATGGCCTGGTGCGCAGGCGGGTGGACTTTAAAGAGAACGGTTTTTATATCGCCCTGTTTGCTGTGCTGATTATCTTTGCCCTGATTCGTCTGTTCTGGGCGATTCACGTGAAGGGGATCGAAACCGCGCCCTCAGGCGATGCCATCACTAATATGGGCAACTATCTGCTGGGCGCGAAGCGGCTGTTGATGGGTGCCTTTGTGCTGCTCAGTCTGGCTGTTTATGGGGATCGTGTCTCCCTGACCACGCTACGCATCGGTAAAGGGCTCATCCTTCTTGGCCTGCTGATTACGCTGGGCTTTGGTATCCACGAGCATCTCTACACTGAGAATATCCGCATCAAGCTCACCACCGAAGCCGCCTCCATGTCTTCTTACATGATTCTGTTTATCTACTGTGCCTGGCTGTGGCTAAGCCGCTATGAGACGCACGCTTACTGGAAGGTTGCCGATATCGCTGTGCTGGCAGTGACCTTTGCCTTGCTCTACCTGTGCGGCACCCGTGTGACCCTGATTGCGCTGATTGCCGTGGGGCTGCTGTTCCTGGTGCAGACCTACCGGCTGTCGCTGCTGACCAACTGGCGGATTAGCGCTCTGCTGGTGGGCGTAATGGCGGTACTGATTCTGATGACCAGCAACCGCTGGGTGGAGGGGGTGCAGGATATTGAGAACTTTGGTTCAAACAGTTCGACCTCGCTGGGCGCACGTGTCGCCATCTGGGGCGGGGCGGTCAACTTTATTGAGCACCATGGCGGTTTTGCGACGCCGGATGCGCGCACCACTGAGGCGCGTCAGTTCATCACTGCGCACTATCCTCTCAATGTTGAAGGCTTCACCAACGTTAAATACAACATGCACAACGAGTTCCTCGAGGTGACGTCATTGCAGGGCTGGCTGGGTACGGCGTCGCTGGCGCTGCTCTATCTGACTGTGCTGGCGGGCTGGATGAAGAAGTGTGATCTGCGCGGCGTGGCGCTGCCGATGGTGGCGCTATTTACCACCGGACTGACCGATTCGGTGCTGCCCTATAATCAGACCGCGACCATTTTCATTATGGCACTGGCGCTCTGCTGCATACGGCGGCCCCTGCCGGTAACGCGGGTAACCACAGCGTAGTGGGGCGTTGAACAAATAAAAACGGCGGGGTTTCTCTGGAAACCCCGCCGTTTTTTTTACCGCGTTTTTTACCGGGTAAAGTTAGTCGCGTGAACCGATGTCGCGCAGTTTTTTACCTGCCATCAGGTTACGTTCGATGTGTTCCAGCGAGACGTTTTTGGTCTCAGGGATCAGCATCACCGTCAGCAGAATGAAGAACAGGTTAAGCAGTGCGTAGACCCAGAAGGTGTTCGCATTGCCCAGCGTATTCAGCATCGTCAGGAAGGTCGCACCTACGATCATGTTCGCGATCCAGTTGGTGGTGGTGGAGACAGTGATACCGAAATCGCGGCCTTTCAGCGGCTGAATTTCGGAACAGAGTACCCAGATCAACGGACCGGCTGACATCGCAAAACCGATGATGAACATCAGCAGCATACCTACCGCAAAGTACTGCGCGCCCGGCGAGTGAATGCCGAAGTGCAGCATCGTACCCAGAACGCCCATACCGGCTGCCATCACCATAAAGCCCAGAATCAGGGTAGGTTTACGACCCCAGCGATCCACCAGACCAATGGCAATAAAGGTCGCCAGTACGTTAACCAGACCCACAATCACCGTGCCCCACATCTGCTGGGTGGTGTTGGTAAAGCCCGCGATTTCAAAGATTTTTGGCGCGTAGTACATGATGACGTTCATGCCGGTAAACTGCTGCATCACCTGCAGCAGGATGCCGAGATAGACCGCACGACGGAAGTGGCTGCTGCTGGTGAACAGACCCCAGCCAGACTGTTTGATCTTCAGGCTTTCACGGATCTCTTCCAGCTCACGTTTTGCCTGCTCGCTGGTGTCACGCAGACGATCCAGTACGCGTTGTGCATCGCGGAAGTTGCCTCGCGCCGCCAGCCAGCGTGGGCTGTTTGGCAGGAAGAAAACGCCGACCAGCAGCAACAGTGCCGGAATAGTGATGATGCCCAGCATCCAGCGCCAGTTGCCGGTAAAGCTGAACGCCGTATCGGACAGGTAAGCACCAAGAATACCGATGGTGATCATCAGCTGATAAAGCGAAATCATACTGCCGCGAATTTTTTCCGGAGCGATCTCAGAAAGATAAAGCGGGGCGGTATAAGAGGCGATACCGACTGCCAGACCCAGGAGAACGCGGGCGCTGATCAGCATTTCCGGGTTTGGCGACATCGCCGACCAGAGTGAACCGATAACGAACAGAATCGCACCGGCCATCAGGCTTTTTTTACGGCCCAGGCGGGATGACATCCAGCCGCTGCCGATAGCACCGACCGCCGCACCAAACATCATGGAACTGACGATCCACTCCTGCTGATGAGGGGTGACGTTAAAGTCCTTTGCGATAAACGGCAGAGCACCGGCGATAACGCCGATATCCAGACCGAACAGCAGACCCGCAAGGGCCGCCAGAAAGCAGACAAATAAGGTCATCGCCTTATTTGAAGTTCTGCTTTTGTGTGTATTGCCAGGCATTTTAGCCTCCAGGTTTATCCATCATTGTTTTTATCAATGTTAAAAAACCTTTTGCGGGAAAAAAGTGAGCCTGATCACATCAGTGTAATCGCTTACACACGCTGAAACCCTGAAATTCAGCATATTTTTCCCGGAAAGATTAATTAACCAGTGAGGTATAGCACTCATTAAGTTTCTGACAATGCTCTATTTACTGGCTATCAGACGACGCTGAAAATAACGCATTTTCAGCAGAATAACTACGTGCGTTAATTCCTAAATATCGGATAAACAAAGCATTTCAATTTGTAATCGTTAACATTTAGTCGTCAGAAAAAGCGAAAAGAAGTGTAGCTGAGAACTGAAAATTTGCTGCAGAGAGAAGAAGATGTCGGGCAGATGCGTTTTTTTTGTCGTCACGCGCTCACCAGAAATTGCGCTGGCCTGTTGTTCAGAAGGGTAGCGGGAGCAAAATTGCTCCGGTTAGCAATGGGGCTGAAAAGGCAATAAAAAACCCTGCCGCAGTGGCAGGGTTTTTATCTGCAGTCGGTAACCTTACAGGCCAGCCGCTTCACGCAGCAGGGCAGCTTTGTCGGTTTTTTCCCATGGGAAATGTTCACGACCAAAGTGACCGTAAGCTGCGGTCTCTTTATAGATTGGGTGCAGCAGATCCAGCATCTGGATCAGACCATATGGACGCAGGTCGAAGAACTCGCGCACCAGCAGCGTCAACTGTTCGGTAGAGATTTTCTCGGTGCCGAAGGTTTCCACCATGATAGAAGTGGGTTCAGCCACGCCGATAGCGTAGGAGACCTGGATTTCACAACGGTCAGCCAGGCCGGCCGCTACGATGTTTTTCGCCACGTAACGTGCCGCATAGGCTGCAGAGCGGTCAACTTTAGATGGATCTTTACCCGAGAACGCACCGCCACCATGACGCGCCATGCCGCCGTAGGTGTCTACGATGATTTTACGACCGGTCAGACCGCAATCGCCCATCGGGCCGCCGATCACAAAGCGACCGGTTGGGTTGATGTGATATTTGGTCGAGGCGCTCAGCCACTCTGCGGGCAGAACCGGCTTGATGATCTCTTCCATCACCGCTTCCTGCAGATCTTTCTGGCTGATGGATTCAGCGTGCTGGGTAGAGAGCACAACTGCATCGATGCCCACGATTTTGCCATCGTCATACTGGAAAGTGACCTGGCTCTTGGCATCCGGACGCAGCCACGGCAGGGTGCCATTTTTACGCACTTCAGCCTGACGCTGTACCAGACGGTGCGCATAGGTCACCGGCGCAGGCATCAGCACGTCTGTTTCGTTGGTGGCATAGCCGAACATCAGGCCCTGGTCGCCCGCGCCCTGTTCAAGCGGATCGGTACGGTCAACGCCCTGATTGATATCCTGAGACTGTTTACCAATCGCGCTTAATACCGCGCAGGAGTTGGCGTCAAAGCCCATATCGGAATGGACATAGCCGATTTCACGTACGGTTTTACGGGTGATCTCTTCGATATCAACCCAGGCGCTGGTGGTGATTTCACCGCCAACCAGCACCATACCGGTTTTAACGTAGGTTTCGCAGGCCACGCGCGCTTTAGGATCCTGTTCAAGGATCGCATCCAGCACAGCATCGGAGATCTGGTCGGCGATTTTATCGGGATGTCCTTCTGATACAGACTCGGACGTAAAAAGGTGTTTAGCCATTCTGTTCTTTACCTTAAATATGGTTTGAGTACGACTGCATAGCGCCAGTGAGGTGGTCTGACCTGACGCCCCTTCAGGCAAAGCCGCGAGCAGTGAGGTTGTGTCAGCACAGCAGGCCAACACCGCCTGGATAGTAACCTGTTTAGATGGAAAACCATCTGGACGGCTATTTTAGGATAGAGGGTAAACCAATTACCAGCCCTTTTTCTGTTTCAGCCTTTAACCTGTCTCTGTTATCGGCATAATTTGCTGACGCTACACGCAATTCCCCGATAATATTTTTGCATTTTACGGCTGTAAACTGTATAAAACGCCGCTGCTTTGATAGCAGCAGCAAGGATGACGCCACTGTTTGCGTCGCGCCTGTCAGACTCTGGTCTGGCTTTCACCCAGGTTGTTTTCCATGTGCCCCTGGCATATGCGGAGGTGATACAAGTAATGAACCACGCTTTTTCTTCTTCCGGTTCTCTGCGCTGCGGCGCTGCGCTGGCTCTCTCCTGCCTCCCATCTGTTTCTCTTTCCTGCCGACGCGATGTCCGATGCGGTAATTTTACCGACACAGGCGCAGGCTAATCTTTATCTCTGCTCGATCGGTTTTGTCTCTTCTCTGCGCTCGCGCAGCGGAACGACGCAGGTTATCCATGGTCAATACAGATCAGTTAAATGTTCTCTGTTTAAACGGAGATGGCCCGGGTGTTTTACACTTAACTCTCATGCGTGAATCGCGCTGACGGCAACGTCAGGTGAACAGGACATTGCGTTTAATGTGGCAACAGGTTTTCAGATTAGCGGCCATAAAGCCGGTTAACAGTTTCATCTTTCAACGGAAAATTGAGGTTCGCGATGTCTGACGACATGAAGAATATCAAAGGTTCGTCAGCTGGCGAACAGGGTACACTCCGCTCCATGCAGGAGGTGGCAATGAACGATCAGGATGCGAGCAAAATGTTGCGTACGTACAACATCGCCTGGTGGGGCAACAACTATTACGACGTTAACGAACTGGGCCACATCAGTGTCTGTCCCGATCCGGATCGTCCTGATGTGCGCGTCGATTTAGCTCGTCTGGTCAAAGAGCGCGAAGCGCAGGGCCAGCGTCTGCCTGCTTTATTCTGCTTCCCGCAGATCCTGCAACACCGTCTGCGTTCCATTAACGCCGCCTTTAAACGTGCGCGTGAATCCTACGGTTACAAAGGCGACTACTTCCTGGTTTACCCGATTAAAGTTAACCAGCACAAACGCGTGATTGAGTCACTGATCCACTCCGGCGAACCGCTGGGACTGGAAGCGGGCTCAAAAGCCGAGCTGATGGCGGTGCTGGCGCACGCCGGTCAGACCCGTTCGGTGATCGTCTGTAACGGCTATAAAGATCGCGAATATATTCGTCTGGCGCTGATCGGCGAGAAGATGGGCCACAAGGTCTATCTGGTGCTGGAGAAGATGACCGAAGTGCGGCTGGTGCTGGAAGAAGCAGAGCGTCTGAACGTGGTGCCGCGTCTTGGTATCCGTGCGCGTCTGGCTTCGCAGGGCTCCGGTAAATGGCAGTCGAGCGGCGGCGAAAAGTCGAAGTTTGGCCTGTCAGCCACCCAGGTGCTGAAACTGGTTGAGATCATGCGCGAAGCGGGTCGTATCGACAGCCTGCAGCTGCTGCATTTCCATCTGGGCTCGCAGATGTCCAACATCCGCGATATCGCCACCGGCGTGCGTGAGTCGGCGCGCTTCTATGTCGAACTGGCCAAGCTGGGCGTCAACATCAAATGTTTCGACGTCGGCGGCGGTCTGGGCGTCGATTACGAAGGAACGCGCTCGCAGTCTGACTGCTCGGTCAACTACGGCCTGAATGAGTACGCCAACAACGTAATCTGGGCGATTGGTGCTGCCTGTGATGAGCACGGTCTGGAGCATCCGACGGTGATCACCGAGTCGGGCCGTGCGGTAACCGCGCACCACACGGTACTGGTCTCCAACATCATTGGGGTGGAGCGCAACGAGTTCAGCGAACCTGAAACGCCGGATGCGGATGCGCCGCGCCCGATCCTCAGCATGTGGGAAACCTGGCAGGAGATGCACGAGCCAAGTACCCGCCGCTCGCTTCGTGAATGGCTGCATGACAGCCAGATGGATCTGTTTGATATCCATACCGGCTACTCGTCAGGCACCTACGATCTCAAGCAGCGTTCATGGGCTGAGCAGCTCTATCTGAGCATCTGCCACTATATTCAGCAGCATCTCGATCCGAGCAACCGTGCACACCGTCCAATCATCGACGAACTGCAGGAGCGGATGGCGGATAAGATCTACGTTAACTTCTCGCTGTTCCAGTCAATGCCGGATGCGTGGGGTATCGATCAGCTGTTCCCGGTACTGCCGCTGGAAGGCCTGAACAAGAAGCCGGAGCGCCGTGCCGTGCTGCTCGACATCACCTGTGACTCCGATGGCACCATCGATCACTACGTGGATGGCGACGGTATCGCGACGACCATGCCGATGCCGGAATATGACCTTGATAACCCACCCATGCTGGGCTTCTTTATGGTGGGCGCTTATCAGGAAATTCTGGGCAACATGCATAACCTGTTTGGTGACACCGAAGCGGTGGATGTCTATGCACGCGAAAATGGCGATGTGGAAGTGCAGCTCTCCGATGAAGGCGACACCGTGGCGGACATGCTGCGTTACGTGCAGCTTGATCCTAACGAGCTGATGGCGCTGTTCCGCAATCAGGTTCAGGCATCCGATCTCGACGAAGAGCTGCGCGCGCAGTTCCTGGAAGAGTTCGAGAGCGGCCTCTACGGCTATACCTATTTAGAAGATGAATAATCGATTATGGCGACCGGTAATCGCATATTGCAGTTGCCGTTAACTATGTCGATAATCTGATTCACTCAATCCCTTCCTCGTCGGGCCTAACGACGCGGAGGGGATTTTTTTCATCTCAACCTTAATGGTTTGCGGGCTGGCCCGACTTACGCACATAGAGAGAGCAATTATGTATAACACGCTTGGCAATCAGTACGACAACTCCCTGGTTTCTAACGCCTTTGGTTTCATGCGTTTTCCGCTGAATTTTCAGCCTTACGACAGCGACGCCGAGTGGGTTATCACCGGCGTGCCGTTTGATGCCGCGACCTCGGGTCGTCCGGGCAGCCGCCTGGGTCCGGGCGCGATTCGCCAGATCTCCACCAATCTGGCCTGGGAAGGCTGCCGCTGGCCGTGGGATTTCGACCTGCGTCAGCGTCTGAACGTCGTCGATTGCGGCGATCTGGTTTACGCCTTCGGTGATTCGCAGGATCTCTCCGACAAATTGCAGGCCCATGCTGAAAAACTGCTGGCCAATGGCAAGCGCATGATGACCTTTGGCGGCGACCACTATGTCACACTGCCACTGCTGCGCGCCCATGCAAAACACTTCGGCAAGATGGCGCTGGTGCACTTTGATGCGCATACCGACACCTACTCCAACGGCCCGACCTTCGACCACGGCACCATGTTCTTTACCGCGCCGAAAGAGGGTCTGATCGATCCGCAGCACTCAGTGCAGATTGGTATCCGCACCGAATTCGACAAGAGCCTGGGCTTCAACGTGCTGGATGCGGCGCAGGTCAACGACCGCAGCGTTGATGATATTCTCGCCGAAGTGAAACGCACCGTCGGCGATCTGCCGGTCTATCTGACCTTCGATATCGACTGTCTGGATCCGGCACATGCACCTGGCACCGGCACGCCGGTGATTGGCGGCCTGACCACCGATAAAGCGACCAAGCTGATCCGTGGCCTGCAGGGCATGAACATTGTCGGCATGGATCTGGTGGAAGTCGCACCGGGTTACGATCATGCTGATTTAACGGCACTGGCAGCGGCTACGCTGGCGCTGGATATGCTGCATGTTCAGGCTGTGAACAAAGGCTGATGCCTGCTGCCTGCCGGCTTCAGTCCGGCAGGCGCTGAACGCGGCGTCCTGTCCGTCGGGCGGACGCCGCTGCTGTGATGTTCCTCTCTTTGCCGGATCCGATCGATTCCCTTCTGACCCCGACGGGTAACCGTCAGGCGAGAACCCCTATCTGCAACTAAACTTACAGCGTAAAAATGGCGTAGTGGAGATAATCATGGGCTTTCTTGATGAACTGGCTGGCGCACTGGATGGCAACCAGAGTGAAGGGCATCCGCCGGGACAGTTACAGGCTGTCTGGCATTGGGTGCAGGAGCAGGGCGGTATTGAAGTGCTGCTGCAAAAATTCCAGCAGGGCGGGCTGGGTGAGGTGTTTGGTTCCTGGATCGGCACCGGCGATAACCATCCGGTTGGCCACAGTGAGATTCAGTCTGCTTTTGGTCAGGATGAACTGCAGTCACTGGCCGACAAACTCGGCACCGATGTGAAAGGGGCATCGGGTACGCTGGCTGCGCTATTGCCGCAGCTGATTGATAAAATGTCGCCGCAGGGACACATGGATGAACAGGCGCTGCATGACAATAAGCTGGATCTGGGCTCGATGGTGGATCAGATATTTAAGCGCTAGCGGACTTCGCACGGCTAAGCGCGCACGCCGGATGCATGCGCGCTCAGCGGCGGAATTACTTGCCGTCGGCAGCAATTCGCTCACGAATATGCGCTGCGCGCGCTTCAGAGGCGGGATGCGAGTCAAACATCGAACTCTGACGTCCCTGTTCCATCTTCGCCAGCTTTTCAAAGCTGGTGGCCAGGCCCATTGGATCGATATTGCGCTTCTTCATCAGGTCGTAGGAGTAGTCATCCGCCTGTGATTCCTGCGTCTGGGAGAACTGCGCATTCACCAGTTTTTCACCCATTTCACCCAGCTGCGACTGCGACAGTGAACCAATCACGCCGCCAACCGAGGCGGCTGCGGTGCGGGCCGCAGTTGTGGCATATGCCAGTTGCATCGCCTTGCGCGTATGACCTAACGCGACGTGGCCCATCTCATGACCCAGTACGCCTTCCACTTCATTGTCAGTCATCATATCCATCAGACCGCTGTAAACACGAATACAGCCGTTTGCCATCGCCCAGGCGTTGACATCTTTGGTCTGATAAACCTTGTAGTTAGCCGGTACGCCGTTGATGTTATCGCCCAGCGCCGCCGCGATCTTGTTCAGACGCTGCTGATAATCACTGTTAGCAGGCGCAATCTGATTATCTTTGTCCATCTGCTCACAGGATTTATCGCTCAGCTGCTTTACCTGATCGTCGCTGAGGGTATAAGCCTGATACGCCTGCGCGCCCGACTGCATCAGCGCATTATTGTCTAAACCCTGACAGCCACTCAGCAGCGTCGTCAGTCCAAGCGCTAACACCATTTTTTTGATTTTCATGCTGTATCCCATTCATAACAAGGTAAGAAAAACAAACACCTGAAACTCAGACAGGTGAATAAACGATTTGGTTATAGCGTGCCAGTCTGCACTTTGCTAGCAGATATGGCTGGAAAAGCCATACGAAGCGGCTGCATTTAGCGTTTTACAGCATGTACTTTTGCCCCGTTTCTCATGTACATTGATGGGCAACTTTTTCCTTGTTTTGCCCGGTAACTCATTAATAACAATAAGTTAAGGTGCGAAGCATTAATCCGACCTGGAGTAGAAAATGCCCTCTCGTAAAGAGCTTGCCAACGCCATTCGTGCGTTAAGTATGGATGCAGTACAGAAAGCGAAATCGGGACATCCGGGTGCCCCAATGGGCATGGCGGACATCGCTGAAGTACTCTGGCGCGGCTACCTGAACCACAACCCAACCAACCCGCTGTGGGCTGACCGCGACCGTTTCGTGCTCTCTAACGGTCACGGCTCAATGCTGATCTATAGCCTGTTGCACCTGACCGGCTACGATCTACCCCTGAGCGAACTGGAAAACTTCCGTCAGCTGCACTCAAAAACTCCAGGTCACCCGGAATATGGCTACACCGTGGGCGTTGAAACCACTACCGGTCCGCTGGGGCAGGGCATCGCTAACGCAGTAGGTTTTGCCATTGCTGAGCGCACGCTGGCAGCACAGTTCAACCGTCCGGGTCATGACATCGTAGACCACAACACCTATGTCTTCATGGGTGATGGCTGCATGATGGAAGGTATCTCGCACGAAGTCTGCTCACTGGCCGGTACCCTGAAGCTGGGCAAACTGGTGGCGTTTTATGATGACAACGGTATCTCTATCGATGGTCACATTGATGGCTGGTTCACCGACGACACCGCTAAGCGCTTTGAAGCTTATGGCTGGCACGTGGTGCGCGGCGTCGATGGTCACGATGCGGATGCGATTGCGAAAGCGATCGAGGAAGCGAAAAGCGTCAGCGACAAGCCTTCACTACTGATGTGCAAAACCGTTATCGGTTTTGGTTCACCGAACAAAGCCGGTACCCATGATTCACACGGCGCACCGCTGGGTGATGATGAAGTGGCACTGACCCGCAAACAGCTGGGCTGGACCCACGCGCCGTTCGTTATTCCTTCTGATATCTACGCTGAGTGGGACGCGAAAGAAGCGGGCCAGGCGAAAGAGTCTGCATGGAATGAGAAATTCGCCGCTTACGCACAGGCTCATCCTGAACTGGCTGCCGAGTTTAAACGCCGCGTCAGCAACGAACTGCCAGCTAACTGGCAGGAAGAGTCGCAGAAGTTCGTTGAGCAGCTGCAGGCGAACCCGGCGAAGATCGCCAGCCGTAAAGCCTCACAGAATGCTATTGAAGCTTTCGGTAAAATTCTGCCGGAATACCTGGGCGGCTCAGCCGATCTGGCACCCAGCAACCTGACAATCTGGTCTGGCTCTAAGCCGATCAACGAAGATGCTGCGGGTAACTACATCCACTACGGCGTGCGTGAGTTCGGTATGACCGCAATCGCCAATGGCCTGGCGCTGCATGGCGGCTTCCTGCCTTACACCGCGACCTTCCTGATGTTTGTTGAATATGCGCGTAACGCAGCGCGTATGGCGGCACTGATGAAGATCCGTCAGATCATGGTCTACACCCACGACTCTATCGGTCTGGGCGAAGATGGCCCGACGCACCAGCCGGTTGAACAGATGGCGAGCCTGCGCACCACGCCAAACATGAGCCTGTGGCGTCCATGTGACCAGGTTGAATCCGCGGTGGCGTGGAAATATGCCATTGAGCGTAAAGATGGCCCGACTGCGCTGATCTTCTCCCGTCAGAACCTGGCGCAGCAGGAGCGTGACACTGCTCAGCTGGCTAACGTAGCGCGCGGCGGTTACGTGCTGAAAGATTGCGATGGCACGCCTGAGCTGATCCTGATCGCCACCGGTTCCGAAGTTGAACTGGCTGTCGGTGCCTGGGACAAACTCACCAGCGAAGGCCGCAAAGTGCGCGTGGTCTCTATGCCATCAACGGATGCCTTCGACAAGCAGAGTGATGATTACCGTGAATCCGTGCTGCCAAAAGCGGTCAGCGCACGCGTCGCAATCGAAGCGGGCATCGCTGATTACTGGTTCAAATATACCGGCCTGAACGGCGCTATCGTGGGCATGACCAGCTTCGGCGAATCTGCACCTGCCGATCAGCTGTTCGAACTGTTTGGCTTTACCGTCGACAACGTCGTCGCGAAAGCGAAAGCGCTGCTGGCGTAAAACCGGTCAGGCGGGCCTGTTTCCGCCCGGTTGTAAAAACAGAGGGACGAGATTTTCGTCCCTTTTATTTTTTTATTCCTGCAGTAATAACCGCCTTTTGCCTTAATTTGTGACGCAGATCCAAATTTAAGCAGTCAGATTGATCACAATCATTCCTGTTATTCCTTCCTTCTATTATTGTAGCTGAACCGTTTCAGTCGCCAGGCAAATCGCCCTGGTTTCGGACAATGCCGGGTAAGAATCTCCTGTACAAAATGCAGTGAAACGCTCAGGCTAACGGCACGTTTTTTTCAGTCTGACGTGGCAGGAGAGAAATGACGGTACGGGTAGCGATAAATGGTTTTGGCCGGATTGGACGCAACGTCCTGCGCGCGCTGTATGAAACGGGCCGACGTGCAGAGATCACCGTGGTCGCGATTAACGAGCTGGCAGAAGCTACCGGTATGGCGCATCTGCTGAAATACGATACCAGCCATGGCCGTTTTGCTTTCGATGTCCGCCAGGAGCGCGATGTAATGTGGGTGGGTGGCGATACCCTGCGCATTTTGCACCGTGCAGCCATTGCCGATCTGCCGTGGCGTGAACTCGACGTGGATGTGGTGCTGGACTGCACCGGCGTCTATGGCTCACGCGCTGATGGCGAAGCGCATCTTCAGGCTGGCGCCAAAAAAGTGCTCTTCTCTCATCCCGGCGGAAACGATCTCGACGCCACAGTGGTGTATGGCGTTAACCAGCAGTTACTCACCGCCAGTGACCGCATCGTCTCCAACGCTTCCTGTACCACTAACTGCATTATCCCGGTGATTAAACTGCTGGATGATGCGTTTGGTATCGAATCCGGCACCGTCACCACGATCCACTCGGCGATGCACGATCAGCAGGTGATCGACGCCTATCACAGCGATCTGCGCCGTACGCGTGCAGCCAGTCAGTCGATCATCCCGGTGGACACTCGCCTGGCGGCAGGCATTACCCGTATTTTTCCGAAATTCAACGATCGCTTCGAGGCGATAGCCGTTCGCGTCCCGACGATTAACGTGACGGCCATTGATCTCAGCGTTTCTGTGCATCAGGCGGTGAAGGCGTGTGAAGTTAACACCCTGTTGCGAAGCGCGGCAGAAGGGACATTTCGTGGTATAGTTGACTATACGGAATTACCGTTAGTCTCAGTAGATTTTAACCATGATCCGCACAGTGCCATTGTGGACGGAACACAAACGCGGGTCAGCGGTCAACACCTTATCAAGACCCTGGTCTGGTGTGACAACGAATGGGGCTTTGCTAACCGAATGCTCGACACGACGTTAGCGATGGCCGCAAGCGGTTTCAGGTAAGACGCGGTATGCGTCTGGCAAAACTTATGAGAATCAACGAGAGGATTCACCATGTCTGTAATTAAGATGACCGATCTGGATCTGGCTGGTAAACGCGTTCTGATCCGTGCCGATCTGAACGTACCGGTTAAAGAAGGTAAAGTGACGTCTGATGCACGTATCCGTGCTTCTCTGCCAACCATTGAAGCGGCGTTGAAACAGGGCGCGAAAGTAATGGTTACCTCTCACCTGGGTCGTCCGACCGAAGGTGAATACAATGAAGAGTTCTCGCTGCTGCCGGTAGTTAACTACCTGAAAGACAAGCTTAGCGGCACCACCGTGACCCTGGCAAAAGATTACCTCGATGGCGTTGAAGTCGGCGCTGGCGAACTGGTTGTGCTGGAAAACGTTCGCTTTAACAAAGGCGAAAAGAAAGATGACGAAGCACTGTCTAAAAAATATGCTGCTCTGTGCGACGTCTTTGTGATGGACGCCTTTGGTACCGCGCACCGCGCACAGGCTTCGACCCACGGCGTCGGCAAATTTGCCCCTATCGCCTGTGCTGGCCCGCTGCTCTCTGCAGAACTGGAAGCGCTGGGTAAAGTCATGAGCAACCCGGAGCGTCCGCTGGTGGCTGTGGTAGGGGGTTCTAAAGTCTCTACCAAATTTGACGTGCTGCAATCTCTGGTCAAAATCGCGGACACCGTGATTGTGGGCGGCGGCATTGCCAACACCTTCGTCGCTATCGACAACAACGTCGGCAAATCTCTGTATGAGCCAGACTTCGTTGAAGCGGCTAAAGGCCTGCGCGATCAGCACGGTATTCCGGTTCCAACTGATTCACGCGTCGGCACAGAATTCTCTGAAACTGCGACCGCTACCGTGAAAAAGGTTTCGGAAGTTGCGGATAACGAAGAGATTATGGACTTTGGTGATGAAACCGCACAGGCGATGGCTGCCATCCTGAAGGATGCTAAAACCATCCTGTGGAACGGCCCGGTGGGCGTGTTTGAGTTCCCTAATTTCCGTAAAGGCACCGAGATCGTGGCTAACGCCATTGCAGACAGCGATGCCTTCTCTGTTGCAGGCGGCGGCGATACCTTAGCGGCTATCGACCTGTTCGGCATCGAAGACAAAATTTCCTACATCTCTACCGGCGGCGGCGCGTTCCTTGAGTTCGTGGAAGGCAAAAAACTGCCTGCAGTTGCCATGCTGGAAGAGCGTGCGAAGCAGTAATCCTTTGGGGGCGATGCCTGGCGGCATCGCCTGAAGTCTTGCCCGTCTGGGCGTTTAAATCGACGTTCCTCAAGGGGAACAACGGTCACGAAACAGGACACAATCATGTCTAAAATTTTTGATTTCGTAAAACCCGGCGTTGTCACTGGTGATGACGTACAGAAGATCTTCAAAGTTGCGAAAGAGAACAAATTCGCACTGCCAGCCGTAAACTGCGTCGGAACTGACTCCATCAATGCGGCACTGGAAGCAGCGGCGAAAGTTAAAGCGCCAATCATCATCCAGTTCTCTAACGGCGGTGCTGCATTTATCGCGGGTAAAGGCTTCAAGACTGACAAACCACAGGGCGCGGCAATTTTCGGCGCTATCGCGGGTGCGCACCATGTTCACCTGATGGCTGAGCAGTATGGCGTGCCGGTTATCCTGCACACTGACCACTGTGCCAAGAAACTGCTGCCATGGATCGACGGTCTGCTGGACGCAGGTGAAGAGTACTTCCAGAAAAACGGTAAGCCACTCTTCTCTTCTCACATGATCGACCTGTCAGAAGAGTCACTGGAAGAGAACATCGAGATCAGCAGCAAATATCTGTCGCGCATGGCGAAACTCGACATGACGCTGGAAATCGAACTGGGCTGCACCGGTGGTGAAGAAGATGGCGTTGATAACAGCCACATGGACGCATCTGCACTCTACACCCAGCCAGAAGATGTGAACTACGCGTACGAAAAACTGAATGCTATCAGCCCGCGCTTCACCATTGCGGCTTCATTCGGTAACGTACACGGCGTTTACAAGCCAGGCAACGTGAAACTGACCCCAACCATTCTGCGCGATTCGCAGAAATATGTGTGTGAAAAACATGGCCTGCCGCACAACGCGCTGGACTTCGTTTTCCACGGCGGTTCAGGTTCTTCTGCTGCAGAAATCGAAGAGTCTATCAGCTACGGCGTGATCAAGATGAACATCGATACCGATACCCAATGGGCAACCTGGGACGGCATCCTGCAGTACTACAAAAAGAACGAGGGCTATCTGCAGTCGCAGCTGGGTAACCCGGAAGGCGCTGACAAGCCAAACAAAAAATACTACGACCCACGCGTCTGGCTGCGTTCAGCCCAGGCCTCTATGGTAGTGCGTCTGGAGCAGGCTTTCAAAGAGCTTAACGCTGTCGACGTGCTGTAACTGACGAGTCGTTACCGTACAAAAAAGGCCCGAAAGGGCCTTTTTTTATGCACAATTTCTGGAAAAACAGGGTTAAACGCCGGTCGGTTTGGCGCTTAAGGAGATAATTGATTACCCTTGATGGCAGGGTGTCGGATGTCATCTGGCAGTTTTTTCATTCCCGGTGGGAATCTAACAACAGGGCTTATTAATGGAAGAGTTACACGTCGTCGACGGCTTAAACAACGCAGGTAACTGGCTGGTTCGCAATCAGGCGCTGATCATCAGCTATGCCGTAAATATCGTTGCAGCTATTGCCATCATTATTATCGGGATGATTATCGCCCGTATCATTTCTAATGCCGTAAATCGCCTGCTGCGCGCCCGTCACATAGACGCTACCGTGGCGGACTTCCTCTCCGCACTGGTGCGTTATGGGGTTATCGCCTTCACCGTTATCGCAGCGCTGGGACGCATCGGTGTGCAGACCGCCTCGGTGATTGCCGTGCTGGGTGCTGCGGGTCTGGCCGTGGGTCTGGCGCTGCAGGGGTCACTCTCTAACCTTGCTGCAGGCGTTCTGCTGGTCACTTTCCGTCCGTTTCGCACCGGCGAGTTCGTCGATCTGGGCGGCGTTATGGGAACCGTGCTGCATGTGCAGATTTTCTCCACCACGCTGAGAACGGCAGACGGCAAAATCGTGGTGGTGCCAAACGGCAAGATCATCAGCGGGAACATCGTCAACTTCTCGCGTGAACCGGTTCGCCGTAATGAATTTATCATTGGCGTGGCTTACGAGGCGGATGTGGATGAAGTGATCGCCTTACTGCAACAGGTTGTAGAAGCGGATAGCCGCGTGCTGAAAGATAAAGGTATCCAGATCGGTCTTAACGAACTGGCAGCCTCCTCAATGAACTTTGTGGTGCGTTGCTGGAGCAACAGCGGCGACCTGCAGGACGTTTACTGGGATCTGCTGAAGAACTTTAAGCGTGCGCTGGATGGAAAAGGGATTGGTATTCCTTATCCGCAGATGGATGTGCATCTGCATCAGATGCCGACGCCTGAAGCAGAAGCAACCCAGGTTCAGCCACAGTAATTTTTCAGTGGGCGGCGTCTGTCGCCCATTCATTTTGCTAATCGCAGATTAATTCTTTCAATTTCCGCTAATCATCCTCTCTCTTTATACTTCTCCTCCTCTAACGATGTGAGGAAATAATCCTGTGTTATCTCTCTATTTTCAGGGGCTTGCCCTGGGCGCCGCGCTGATTCTGCCGCTGGGCCCGCAGAACGCTTTTGTGATGAATCAGGGCGTGAAGCGTCAATATCATCTGATGACGGCGGCCCTCTGCTCGCTGAGCGATATTCTGCTGATTTGCGGTGGGATCTTTGGCGGCAGTGCCTTGCTGAGCCAGTCTCCACTGCTGCTGATGGTGATCACCTGGGCGGGCGTAGCCTTTCTGTTGTGGTATGGCTGGGGCGCACTGCGTAGCGCTTTTCGCGGCGACGCCGATCTGGCGGATGGTGAGCCATTAAAGCAGAGCAGGGGACGCATTATCGCGACGCTGCTGGCAGTGACCTGGCTCAATCCGCACGTCTATCTCGATACCTTTGTGGTACTGGGCAGTCTTGGCGGTCAGTTGCCGACCACCACCGCGCGTCAGTGGTTTGCGCTGGGCACCATCAGTGCGTCGATCCTGTGGTTCTTTGGTCTGGCGCTGCTGGCCGCCTGGCTGTCACCACGCCTGCGCACCGCCAAAGCCCAGCGCATCATTAACCTGCTGGTGGGCGCGGTGATGTGGTTTATCGCCCTGCAACTGGCGCGCCAGGGCATTGCCGGATTTTGATCCCAACGTCGATCCGGTGCGGTTATTGCCGCGCGGAGGCCGAACTTTTGCCATAATGACCACTCAAAGCATGGCGCATACCGATGCGCTGTTGGGCTTCGCCGGTTGGAAGCCGTCATAGTACCTTTTCAAGGAGGACTTTCATGAAACTGAAAGCATTGGCTCTGGCCGCAATCATGAGCGCCGGGGCATTGCCTGGCGTATACGCTGATGAGTTACCGAACGGGCCACACGTGGTGACCTCAGGCAAGGCAACGGTCGATGCCCGTCCCGATATCGCCACGCTCTCTATCGTGGTGAACGTGTCGTCAAAAGATGCCGCAGATGCGAAAAAGCAGGCGGATAGCCGGGTTGCACAATATTTCGATTTTCTGCAGAAAAACGGCATTGAGAAGAAAGATATTGATGCGGCAAACCTGAGCACCCAGCCTGAGTACGATTACACCAAAGAGGGTAAATCCGTCCTGAAAGGCTACCGTGCGGTGCGTCAGGTGCAGGTAACCCTGCGTCAGCTGGACAAGCTGAATGATCTGCTGGACGGGGCGCTGAAGTCCGGTCTGAATGAGGTGCGTAGCGTCGAGTTAGGCGTGGCAAATCCGGAGAGTTACAAAGAGCAGGCGCGTAAAGCAGCGATTAAAAATGCGACGCAGCAGGCATCACAGCTGGCTGAAGGCTTTAACGCGAAGCTGGGATCGATCTACAGCATTCGTTATCAGGTCGCTAACTATCAGCCGATGCCGATGAACCGTATGTATAAAGCGGCTGCAGCGGCAGATACCTCGGCGCAGGAGACCTACGATCAGCAAAGCATCAACTTTGACGATCAGGTTGATGTGGTGTTTGAGATCAAGCCCAATACGCCATAGTGCAAAACGGGGCTGATGCCCCGTTAAGACTGCCGATGAATCTCAGGATCTGACCGCAATGAATAAATTCAAAGCGAAGGGAACATGGTCAGAGGAGGAAAGCGTCCCGCGCCATGGACGGCGCGGGCCGAGCGGCCAGGGATTGGCTTAAGCGCCTTTCCGATCTGACCTTGTTCCCTGAGCCAATCCATCCTTACAGCCGTTCGGGGCATAATTTGTCAGCAGTAAAAACGGGGCTTTCGCCCCGTTTTTGTTTTCAGGCTGCGACGTCATCCTGACGCAGCACCCGATGTCCATGCGCAATCAGCGCATCGGTCACCCGACGCATTAACCGGCTTTCCGGTGCAAAACGATGCCAGTAGAGCATCCGGCGCTGACACAAGCCTGGCGTCAGATCTATTAACTCACCGCTCGCCAGCTCACGCTCAATCTGCAGATGCGGGATCATACAGCAGGTCGAACCCTGTCGCGCCATCTGCACAAAGGCTTCAGAGGAGTTCACGATGTGGCAGGGCACACTGCCCGGTGAGAGATCAAAGTTCTGTTGCAGGAAGGCCTGATGCATATCATCAAGATGGTCAAACGCCACCGCAGGCGCTTTCAGCAGGGCAGAGCGGGTGACGCCGTTGGGGAAGAAGCGATCGGCAAAGTCACGCGACGCCACAAACAGGTAGTCGAGCGCACCGAGCTGATCCACCAGACAACTGGGCAGCGGCTGCGGCTGAATACTCACCGCACCCACCACTTCACCACGACGCAGACGCTCCTGGGTGCGGGTTTCATCTTCGACCTGCAGATTCAGGCGTACGGGTGAATCTGCCAGCACATCCTTCAGTGCAGGCAGCAGCCAGGTCGCCAGACTGTCGGCATTGACCGCCAGCGACAGCAGCAGTGGCGTGGTGCCACTGTTCTCATCGCCCAGCCACTCCTCTTCCAGCAGTTCCACCTGGTGCAGCAACGCCAGCAGTTTCTGACCCTGTTCGGTCGGACGTGGTGGCACCGTGCGCACCAGCAGCGGCTGACCAAACAGATTCTCCAGCTGCTTGATACGCTGTGAAACCGCTGACTGGGTGATACATAATTTTTGAGCGGCACGCTCAAATCCGCGTTCGCGGATCACTGAATCCAGCGCCTGAAGCGTTCGATAATCCGGGCGTTTCATTATTCTTCTCTCTCCTTCAGGATGGATGTCACTATGCCACAAAAGTATCACCTGTGATGGCTCTCTTGTTTTTTGTGGGCTGGCTTCCAAAGCGATAAATCCGCGTCGGTCAGCCGAGCATTTTCAGCAAGCCTTGTTTTATACTACGCGCACTTCGTTGTCGCACAGGTTTTAAACATACCATGACCCAGGATGAACTGAAAAAAGCCGTTGGCTGGGCTGCACTTGAGTACGTGCAGCCGGGCACCGTTGTTGGTGTGGGCACCGGATCCACCGCTGCCCACTTTATCGATGCGCTTGCCACGGTCAGGCATCAGATTGAAGGTGCCGTCTCCAGCTCGGATGCCTCAACCCAGAAGCTGAAGAGCCTGGGTATTCAGGTGTTCGACCTGAACGAGATTGACCTGCTGTCGGTGTACGTAGATGGCGCGGATGAGATCAACCCACAGATGCAGATGATCAAAGGCGGCGGCGCGGCGCTGACGCGCGAAAAGATCGTGGCCGCCGTGGCTGAAACCTTTATCTGTATCGCTGACGCTTCAAAAGAGGTCGATGTGCTGGGCCGTTTCCCGCTGCCGGTCGAGGTGATCCCGATGGCGCGCAGTTATGTGGCGCGTCAGCTGGTGAAAATGGGCGGCTTGCCTGAGTATCGTCAGAACGTGGTCACCGATAACGGCAACATTATTCTCGATGTGCATAATCTGCGCATTCTCGATCCCATTGAGCTGGAAAAAACCATCAACGCCTTGCCTGGCGTCGTGACCGTGGGCCTTTTTGCCGCGCGTGGTGCCGATATTGCACTGATTGGCGGGCCTGATGGCGTGAAAACCATCAAAAAATGATCTGTCCGGCGTCGATGCGGCGTCGGTTATTTCTGCCTGCAAATCATCTTTTCTCGCTGCGGTGAAATTTGGTGACTTATGTCACATAACCGTCATCGGCAGCGGGTTCGTTCTCTCTTCCAGTCCGACCTCCTTATTTTGTCCGGCAATGTGCTGCCGTCAGCCGCTGCCGTGCTGGCGGCCGGGCAATCGTTTGTATTGCCCGACGCGATTTTTTTGATATTTTGACAGAAGGCTGGCTTATGGTAGTCCTCATTGAATGCTGAATAGGATCGGGAAATGGCAAAGGTATCACTGGAAAAAGATAAGATTAAGTTCCTGCTGGTGGAAGGTGTCCATCAGAGCGCGCTGGAGAACCTGCGGGCTGCAGGCTATACCAACATCGAATTCCATAAGGGCGCACTGGACTCCGACGCGTTAAAAGCATCGATCCGTGATGCACACTTTATTGGTATCCGTTCCCGCTCCCAGCTCACTGAAGAGATTTTTGCGGCGGCTGAAAAGCTGGTCGCCGTTGGCTGTTTCTGTATCGGTACCAACCAGGTTGATCTGCAGGCGGCTGCCAGCCGGGGTATTCCCGTGTTCAATGCGCCGTTCTCAAATACCCGCTCGGTTGCGGAGCTGGTGATTGGTGAGATGCTGCTGATGCTGCGTGGCATCCCGGAAGCGAATGCGAAAGCACACCGTGGCATCTGGAATAAGATTGCCAAAGGCTCATTTGAAGCGCGTGGCAAAAAACTGGGTATTATCGGTTACGGCCATATCGGAATGCAGCTGGGCGTGCTGGCAGAAAGCCTGGGTATGCATGTTTTCTTCTACGACATTGAAAACAAGCTGCCGCTGGGTAATGCCACGCAGGTACGCCATCTGGCCGATCTCCTCAACATGAGCGATGTGGTCAGCCTGCACGTGCCGGAAACCGTCTCTACACAGGATATGATTGGTGCAGAGCAGCTGGCGCAGATGAAGCCTGGCGCGCTGCTGATTAACGCCTCACGCGGCACGGTGGTGGATATCCCGGCGCTGTGCGATGCGCTGGCCAGCAAGCATGTGGGTGGCGCAGCCATCGACGTCTTCCCGAGCGAGCCAGCTACCAACAGCGAGCCGTTTATCTCTCCACTGAGTGAGTTCGACAACGTGATCCTGACGCCGCACATTGGCGGCTCAACGGAAGAAGCGCAGGAGAACATCGGCATTGAAGTGGCGGGCAAGCTGGCGAAATACTCCGATAACGGCTCGACTCTCTCGGCTGTTAACTTCCCCGAAGTGTCACTACCGATTCACGGTATCAGCGCCAGTCGTCTGCTGCATATCCATGAGAACCGCCCTGGCGTGCTGACGGCCATCAACCAGATTTTTGCCGAGCAGGGCATCAACATCGCCGCCCAGTATCTGCAAACCTCGCCGTTTATGGGCTATGTGGTGATCGACATTGATGCAGAGCCGGAAGTGGCTGAGAACGCGCTGCAGCTGATGAAGGCGATTCCGGGTACCATCCGCGCCCGTCTGCTTTACTAAGCGCTACCAACCTGAACAGGCGCTTAGTTGCGTCTCTTCAGGTAGTTAATACAGGCTGTCCCGATTTGCTGTAAGACCGAGACTGCGAAGAGAACACGGTCAGATCGGAAAGATGCAAAAGCCGCCATCCATGGCATGCCCGTCCCGCGCGATTACGCACCTCATCCCTGAGGTGCGCCCGTAACCGGGCCAACGCGTTGCGTTGTTTAAAAACGTTCCCGGCGTTTTTATCCGGGCGGCGGGACGCTTTCCTCTTCTGACCATGTTCCCTGCGCGTTAAGCTATTTCATTGCTGCCAGATGCGCCCAGGTATGAGTTTTCACTTGTCTGCAAAAGCGACTCTTCTACTCCCACTGCCAGAGTTTTGATGGCGTCATTACCGCCGGCAAAGGCACATCCCATTCTGCCACCGGCAGGCTATCGACCTGCTGACAATCGTGTGCCAGGCCCACCGGCAAAAAACCGTGCTGCCGCCAGTTCTGCAGGGTGCGATCGTAGAAGCCGCCGCCCATCCCCAGACGCTGTCCATGCTGATCAAACGCTACCAGTGGCACCATCATCAGATCCAGTTGATCAAGGGTGATCACCTGCCGGATATCCAGCGGCGGTTCAGGAATGCGCAGCTTATTTTTGAGCAATGGGGTATCGGGCGAGTAGCGCAGAAACAACAAATTACCGGGGGAGAAGGGGTGTAAAACCGGCAGACAGACCGTTTTCTTCAGATGCCAGAGGCGGGCAATCAGCGGACGGGTATTCAGTTCGCCATCCACCGACAGAAACAGGGCGATATTGCGCGCTTCAGTCACCGGGGCGTAGTTGAGCGCATGTTCAGCGAGCTGCTCAGCGGCCTGCGTTTGCTGCTCATCGGTAAGTGCCCGTCGCAGATGTCGCACATGCTGGCGAATCGCCTGACGCTGGGTCATTGAAGGTTCAGACATGGAAGGTTCAGACATGATTTCCCCGCCGGATAAGTCGCTGTTGAGCGACTATAACATGTCAGTCAGGGGAAAAAAGCAGGACTACAGGAAGAGAGATCTCCGAGATGCCGCCGTAGGCTGTAACCCTTGAACCCTTGGTTCAAGGTGAACATGCCGTCATAACCATCAGGCTTCTCGGACGAACCGAGCATGCACACAGGTTACGAGCGTCACATTCTGTTTTTTCGAAATATCGGCTCAGGGGACTGGCCCACATGCAAACATCTCAGAGAAAATTTACCTCACCGTTACTTAAGTATAGCAACCATGAAGTTTTATTCGAACTTCGCACCCTCACGCTCAGAGATGCGACCCTGCTCAACTAATGCCTGTTCAATCGTCTGCTGCAACATACGGATACGCTGTTCCATATTAGCAGCATAATCACGCGTTTTCACTTTCTCTTGCGCCAGCTCGTGGCAGACGTTTAACGCGGCGATGAACACCAGTTGTTCTGTATTGGTGACTCTAGTGCGAACTTTTAGATCTTGCAACCGTTGATTGAGATCTTCAGCCGCGCTATTGAGCGCATCTTGCTGCTCTGGCGGACAATTTACTCTCAACGAACGACCAAAAATTTGTAAATCTACCGGTTGTGCAGACATGCCACCTTCCTGACTGATTACTTCGCTCGCAACTCCCTTAGCAGTCAATGGCTTGGGAGGCGGGCAACTATATAGACCCACGAAATAAGATACAACCCCTTTTCTGGAAACCTTGAGGCAGCTAGTGGTAGCATAACACGAACTTATTCTGCCAACGACGATGAAAACTTATGTCCTTACAGAACGCAACCCCCGATTACAACGCGCTCGCGGCGGTGCTCTCACAGCAGGGTGTTGGAATGACGCCCGCAGAAATGCACGGCCTGCTGAGTGGCATCCTCTGCGGTGGGAACCAGGACACCAGCTGGAAGACGCTGGTACACGATCTGGCTAACGAAGGCATGGCGTTTTCACACACTCTTGCCGTGCCGCTGGCGGAACTACACGAGCATACGGCGACTACGCTGGAAGATGAAGGCTTCCTGTTTCAGCTGCTGCTGCCTGCTGACGACGACATCACTGTATTTGACCGTGCCGACGCGCTGGCGGGCTGGGTTAACCATTTTCTGCTCGGCCTGGGCGTAACACAGCCTAAACTGGATAAAGTCACCGGCGAAACCGGCGAAGCAATCGATGATCTGCGCACCATCGCACAGCTCGGTTACGAAGAAGATGAAGACCAGGAGGAGCTGGAGCAGTCGCTGGAGGAGGTGATTGAGTATGTACGTGTCGCCGCGCTGCTGTGCCACGATACGTTCACCCGCCCGCAGCCAACCGCGCCAGAAGTGCAAAAACCGACGCTACACTAATTTCAGGTCAACGAGTTTAACCGGTCAGTTTACAGGGAGTGCAGAGATGATTTCACTGGAACGATTCCTGCAGCGTCGTCAGGCGCTGCTGGCGAAGATGGTGCCTGGGAGCGCAGCGTTAATCTTTGCTGCGCCAGAAGTGATGCGCAGTAATGACACCGAATATCCGTTCCGCCAGAGCAGCGACTTCTGGTATTTCACCGGTTTTAACGAGCCGCAGGCGTTGCTGGTGCTGATCAAAAGCGATGAGAATCATAACCACAGCGTGTTGTTTAACCGCGTGCGCGATCCTGCGGCGGAAACCTGGTCTGGCCGTCGCCTGGGTCAGGAGGCCGCACCCGACAAACTGGGCGTCGATCGCGCTTTACCCTGGAATGATATTGGTGATCAGCTGCACCTGCTGCTGAATGGCCTGGATGTGGTTTACCATGCGCAGGGCGAATATGCCCACGCGGACACACTGGTGTTCAGCGCGCTGGATAAGCTACGTCGCGGCTTCCGCCAGCATCTCAGTGCGCCCGATACCCTCACTGACTGGCGTCCCTGGGTGCATGAGATGCGCCTGTTTAAAGATGCGGATGAGATTGAACTGTTACGTCGCGCCGGGAAAATCAGTGCACTGGCGCATACCCGCGCCATGCAAGCCTGTCGGCCAGGCCTGTTCGAGTATCAGCTCGAAGGGGAAATTCAGCACGAATTTAACCGTCACGGTGCGCGTTTTCCCTCCTATAACACCATTGTGGGTGCCGGAGTTAACGGCTGCATTCTGCACTACACCGAAAACGAAAGCGAAATGCGCGACGGCGATCTGGTGCTGATCGATGCAGGCTGTGAGTTCCACGGCTATGCAGGCGATATCACCCGCACCTTCCCGGTTAACGGCAAATTCAGCCCGGCGCAGCGCGCGATTTATGACATCGTGCTGGCTTGCCTCAGCCGCTCGCTTGAACTGTTCCGGCCAGGCATCAGCATTCGTGAAGTGAATGATGAAGTGGTGCGCATCATGGTCACCGGGCTGGTGGAGCTGGGCATCCTGGAGGGCGACGTCGATACATTGATCGCCGAGGAAGTCCATCGTCAGTTCTATATGCATGGCCTGGGCCACTGGCTGGGGCTGGATGTGCATGATGTCGGCCACTACGGCACCCCGAGCCGCGACCGCGTACTGGAGCCGGGCATGGTGTTAACCGTCGAGCCGGGTCTTTATATCGCACCGGATGCCGACGTGCCCGCGCAGTATCGCGGCATTGGTATCCGAATCGAAGATGACATTGTGATCACTGAAGATGGCATTGAAAATCTCACCGACAGCGTCGTGAAAGAGGCGGATGAGATTGAAGCACTGATGGCGGCGGCAAAACAGGCATGACGATTCTGATTGCCGGTGGCGGCATGACCGGGGCGACGCTGGCGCTGGCGATCTCCCATCTGACCCAGGGCACACTGCCGGTAACGCTGATTGAAAGCAGCGAGCCTGGCAGTCGGGCGCATCCCGGTTTCGATGGCCGCGCTATTGCGCTCTCTGCCGGTACCTGCCAGCAGCTTGCGGACATCAATCTGTGGCAGCACATCGCCCGTTGTGCCACGCCGATTACCGACATCCATGTCTCCGATCGCGGTCACGCCGGTTTTGTGTCGCTGGCGGCGTCTGACTACGCTATTCCGGCGCTGGGACAGGTTGTCGAGCTGTTTGACGTCGGTCAGCGTCTGTTTGCGGAACTGAAAAAAGCACCCGGCGTAACGCTGCGCTGTCCGGCTCGTGTCATCCAGGCTAACCGCCATGAGCAGCAGGTTGAGGTGACGCTGGACAGTGGCGAACAACTCAGCGGCAAACTGCTGGTGGCGGCGGATGGCACGCGCTCTGCGCTGGCGGCTTCGTGCGGCATTCAGTGGCAAAGAGACGACTATGAACAGCTTGCCGTGATTGCCAATGTCTCCACCGCGCTGCCTCATCAGGGCCGGGCATTTGAACGTTTTACCGAACATGGCCCGCTGGCGCTGTTGCCGATGTCCGGCAATCGCCTGTCGCTGGTCTGGTGTCATCCGGTTTCGCAGCGTGAACGCATTGAGCAGTGGAGCGAGGCCGAATTCCTCAGCCAGCTGCAGCGTGCCTTTGGCTGGCGGCTGGGTAAATTTACCCACACCGGCCAGCGTGAGTATTACCCGCTGGCGCTGCACCGGGCGATGTCGCCAGTGACGCATCGCGTGGCGGTGGTGGGCAATGCGGCGCAGACGCTACATCCGATTGCCGGGCAGGGCTTCAACCTGGGCCTGCGCGATGTGATGTCGCTGGCTGAAACGCTGGCAGCCGCCCATCGGCAGCAGCAGGACCCCGGCAGCTATGCGGTGCTGCATCATTATCAGCAGCGTCGTCAGCCCGACCGCGCCGCCACCATCGGTATCACCGACGGACTGGTTCGCATCTTTGCGAATCACTATGGCCCGCTGGTGGCAGGACGGAACCTGGGCCTGCTGGCGATGGATCATCTGCCGTGGTTAAGAAATCAACTGGCTGAGCGCACGCTTGGCTGGGTTAAGCGTTAATAAAGAGGCTCAGATGCAAACTTTTGATGTGGTGATTGCCGGTGGCGGTATGGTGGGACTGGCGGTGGCCTGCGGCTTGCAGGGCAGCGGACTGCGCATCGCCGTACTGGAAAAATCACCGGAGCCACCGCTGGCGCTGAGTGCATCACCGTCAGTTCGCGTGTCGGCAATCAATGCCGCCAGCGAACGGCTGCTGCAGAAGCTGGATGTCTGGTCGACCATTCTCTCGCTGCGCGCCAGCGCTTATCACGGCATGGAAGTGTGGGATAAGGACAGTTTCGGCTCCATCGCCTTTGATGATGAGCAGCAGGGCCTGTCGCATCTGGGCCATATCATCGAAAACCCGGTGATCCACAATGCGCTCTGGCAACGTGCCAGCGCCTGCAGCGACGTGACGATTATGGCACCCTCGCAGTTACAGCAGGTCGCGTTTGGTGATAACGAAGCCTTCGTTACCCTGCAGGATGGCAGCATGTTAAGTGCGCGATTAATGATTGCCGCTGACGGCGCTAACTCCTGGCTGCGCAATAAAGCCGATATCCCGCTGACCTTCTGGGATTACGATCACCATGCGTTAGTGGCTAATGTCCGCACTGAGAAGCCGCACGACGCAGTAGCGCGCCAGGTGTTCCACGGCGACGGCATTCTGGCTTTCCTGCCGATGCAGGATCCGCATCTCAGTTCCATCGTCTGGTCGCTCTCGCCGCAGGAAGCGAGCCGTCTGGAAACCATGCCGGAAGCGCTGTTCAATCAGCAGCTCTCGGTGGCGTTTGATATGCGGCTCGGCCTGTGCCAGCTGGAAAGCGAGCGCAAAACGTTTCCGCTGGTGGCGCGCTATGCCCGCAACTTCGCGGCACACCGTCTGGCGCTGGTGGGCGATGCGGCTCACACCATTCATCCGCTGGCGGGTCAGGGCGTTAACCTTGGGTTTATGGATGCCGCCGAGCTGATCGGTGAGATTCGCCGCCTGCATCAGCAGGGCAAAGATATTGGTCAGCACCTCTATCTGCGACGCTATGAGCGCAGCCGTAAGCACAGCGCCGCAATGATGCTGGCGGGAATGCAGGGCTTCCGTGAAATGTTCGCAGGCAATAACCCGGCGAAAAAATTGCTGCGCGACGTGGGTCTGAAACTGGCTGACCGCCTGCCGGGTGTCAAACCCATGATGCTGAAGCAGGCGATGGGCCTGAATGATCTGCCCGCCTGGCTACGCTAAATCTGCCCTTCTGTTAAGCCAGCTTCTGCTGGCTTTTTTTACGCCTGACACCGCTCTGCACCACAAAAAGGCAACGCTGCACCAGCAGAGGTCTTCGTTTGATTTATTCTAATTTTGCGGGCGAATTCGCATTACTTTTTCTCATTCTTCTGTCCGCTGGGCGCGGGATTTTTTTAACATCCTGAATGCCATCCCGCATAAATTTGCTGCGTATATTTAAATTCCCTGCATTTATTGCGCGATTAATCACAAAATTGCAGTTTTATATCCTGTTGGCAGCCGTTCCTGGTTAGGCTGTGCCTCTGCTTTCGACCCCGGTTTGCTTATGGTTAATCGTCAGATTCGGTGGTAACGTCAGCCCTAAGAGAACGTTTGCGTCGGCACTGAATTCCGG
Organism: Pantoea sp. ABR1s; assembly: GCF_057812235.1. Lineage (NCBI taxonomy): Bacteria > Pseudomonadati > Pseudomonadota > Gammaproteobacteria > Enterobacterales > Erwiniaceae > Pantoea > Pantoea sp. ABR1s. Next base: position 783,962 of record NZ_CM173823.1, read on the forward strand.
CGCACTTTTGCACTCACTCGCTTCTGCACAGGATGGTTATGACTCAGCAAACACCTCTGTTTGAACAGCATCAGGCCTGCGGTGCCCGCATGGTGGATTTTCATGGCTGGATGATGCCGCTGCACTATGGCTCCCAGATGGATGAACATCATGTGGTGCGCACCGACGCCGGTATGTTTGATGTCTCTCACATGACCATCGTCGACCTGACAGGCCCGCGTACCCGTGAATTCCTGCGCTACCTGCTGGCAAATGATGTGGCAAAACTGACCCAGCCAGGCAAAGCGCTCTACACCGGGATGCTGAATGCCTCGGGTGGCGTCATTGACGATTTGATTGTTTACTTTATGAGCGAAGAGTTCTTCCGCCTGGTGGTGAACTCTGCCACCCGTGAAAACGATCTCGCCTGGATCACGCAACACGCGCAGGGCTATGGCATTACGCTGACGGAACGCGACGACCTGGCGCTGATTGCCGTGCAGGGTCCGCAGGCGCAGCAGAAGGCTCAGACGCTGTTCAGCGAGGAGCAGCGTCAGGCTGTTGCCGGCATGAAGCCATTTTTCGGCGTGCAGTCAGGTGACCTGTTTATCGCCACCACCGGCTATACCGGCGAAGCGGGATATGAGATTGCTATGCCTGCAGAGGAGGCGGCCGATTTCTGGCAGCGTCTGCTGGCTGCTGGCGTTAAACCTGCCGGACTGGGCGCACGTGACACGCTGCGTCTGGAAGCGGGTATGAATCTGTATGGTCAGGAGATGGATGAAGGCGTTTCACCGCTGGCTGCCAACATGGGCTGGACGGTCTGCTGGGAACCTGCTGACCGCGATTTCATCGGCCGGGAAGCGCTGGAACTGCAGCGTGAACGCGGTACCGAAAAGCTGGTAGGACTCATCCTCACAGAAAAAGGGGTGCTGCGTAACGGCTTGCCGGTGCGTTTCACCGATGACCAGGGGCAGCCGCAGGAGGGGATCATCACCAGTGGCTCTTTCTCTCCGACGCTGGGTTGCAGCATCGCCCTGGCGCGCGTACCGGCCTCAGTCGGCAGCACCGCCATCGTTGAGATCCGTAACCGCCAGATGCCGGTCCAGGTTACCCGTCCCGTTTTTGTCCGCGCCGGTAAACCGGTCGCTCAGTAAATTTTATTCAGGAGAAATGGCCAATGAGCAATGTGCCGAATACGTTGAAGTATCGCGACAGCCACGAGTGGGTGCGCAAAGAAGAAGATGGCAGCTACACCGTGGGTATCACTGAACACGCGCAGGAGCTACTGGGCGACATGGTGTTTGTCGATCTGCCGGAAGTGGGCGCGACGTTTGCCGCCGGTGAAGAGTGCGCGGTCGCGGAATCCGTTAAAGCGGCTTCAGATATCTATGCGCCGATCAGCGGTGAGATTGTGGCGGTCAACGAAGCACTGACTGACTCACCGGAGCAGGTCAACAGCGAGCCTTATGAAGGCGGCTGGTTATTCAAAATCAAAGCCAGTGACGCGTCTGAAATTGACACGCTGCTGGATGCGGATGCTTACAAAGCCTCCATCGACGAGTAGTCGTCAGGCGGCCTCACACAGAGGCCGCAGATTTATGTTTGCTCTCCGGTTCCCCCAGCCCGATTCAGGATTTACTGCTAATGACTCAGACTCTCAGCCAGCTTGAACACAACGGTGCATTCATTGAGCGCCATATCGGTCCTTCACCTGAGCAGCAGGCGCAGATGCTTGACGCTATTGGTGCCCGTTCGCTGGAAGCGTTAATCAGCACGATTGTGCCGGCAGACATTCAGCTGCCAGGCCCGCCAGCAGTTGGCGAAGCCGCCACTGAACAGCAGGCTCTGGCCGAACTGAAAGCGATTGCCAGCCAGAATCTGCGTTACAAATCCTGGATCGGTATGGGATACAGCGCGGTGATCACCCCGCCGGTCATCCTGCGTAATATGCTGGAGAATCCGGGCTGGTACACCGCCTATACCCCGTATCAGCCTGAGGTCTCCCAGGGCCGTCTGGAAGCGCTGCTGAACTTCCAGCAGCTGACGCTGGATCTTACCGGCATGGATATCGCGTCCGCCTCACTGCTGGACGAAGCAACCGCTGCCGCTGAAGCGATGGCGATGGCAAAACGCGTCAGTAAGCTCAAAAATGCCAATAAATTCTTCATTGCCGATGATATCCATCCACAGACGCTGGATGTGGTCCGCACCCGTGCGGAGACGTTCGGTTTCGAACTGATTATTGATAGCGCGGACAAAGCACCCGATCATGACGACCTGTTTGGTGTGCTGCTGCAACAGGTGGGCACTACCGGCGAAGCGCACGATTACAGCGCGCTGATTGCCGGACTGAAAGCCCGCAAAGTAGTGGTCAGCGTAGCGGCGGACTTTATGTCGCTGGTGTTACTGGAAGCGCCAGGCAAACAGGGTGCAGACATTGTCTTTGGTTCAGCTCAGCGCTTCGGCGTGCCAATGGGCTACGGCGGCCCTCACGCGGCCTTTTTCGCCAGCCGCGACGAGCATAAACGCTCTATGCCAGGCCGTATCATTGGTGTTTCACGTGATGCAGCGGGCAACACGGCGCTGCGTATGGCGATGCAGACCCGCGAACAACATATCCGCCGTGAAAAGGCCAACTCCAACATCTGTACGTCGCAGGTGCTGCTGGCAAACATCGCCGGTCTCTATGCGGTGTTCCACGGCCCGGCGGGCCTGAAACGCATTGCCTCACGCATTCATCGCTTCACCAACATTCTGGCGGCGGGACTGCAACAGGGCGGCCTGAAGCTGCGCCATCAGCACTGGTTCGATACGCTGACGGTGGAAGTGGCGGATAAAGCCGCTGTGCTGAATCGCGCCCTGAGCTTTGGCGTTAACCTGCGTAGCGACATCCATAACGCCGTGGGCATCACGCTGGATGAAACCACCTGCCGCGAAGATATTCTGGCGCTGTTCGCCATTCTGCTGGGTGATGAACACGGCCAGGACCTGGAAAAGCTCGATAGCGAAGTGGCCAGCGAAAGCCATGCAATTCCTGCTGGCCTGCAACGCCACAGCGAGATCCTGACCCATCCGGTGTTCAACCGTCATCACAGCGAAACCGAGATGATGCGCTACATGCACAGCCTGGAGAAAAAGGATCTGGCGCTGAATCAGGCGATGATCCCGCTGGGCTCCTGCACCATGAAGCTCAATGCCGCGGCAGAGATGATCCCGATCACCTGGCCGGAATTTGCGGAGCTGCATCCATTCTGCCCGGCTGAACAGGCTACCGGCTATCTGCAGATGATCGGCCAGCTTTCACAGTGGCTGGTGCAGCTCACCGGCTATGATGCACTCTGTATGCAGCCAAACTCCGGCGCGCAGGGTGAATATGCCGGACTGCTGGCGATCCGCCGCTATCACGAAAGCCGTGGCGAGGGCGATCGTCATCTCTGCCTGATCCCGAGCTCGGCGCATGGGACTAACCCGGCCTCAGCCCAGATGGCGGGCATGGACGTGGTGGTAGTGGCCTGCGATAAACAGGGCAACATCGACCTTGGCGATCTGCGTGAAAAAGCGGCTCAGGCGGGCGACAAACTCTCCTGCATCATGGTGACTTACCCGTCAACTCATGGCGTTTATGAAGAGACCATCCGCGAAGTGTGCCAGATCGTGCATCAGTATGGCGGTCAGGTCTATCTGGATGGCGCGAACATGAATGCGCAGGTCGGCATCACCACGCCTGGCTATATCGGCGCGGATGTCTCGCACCTGAATCTGCATAAAACCTTCTGCATTCCGCACGGCGGCGGCGGTCCGGGTATGGGACCGATTGGCGTCAAAGCGCACCTGGCTCCGTTTGTGCCGGGACACAGCGTGGTGCAGATTGACGGTGTGCTGACGCAGCAGGGCGCCGTATCCGCAGCGCCGTTTGGCAGTGCATCCATTCTGCCAATTAGCTGGATGTACATTCGCATGATGGGCGCGGAAGGGCTGAAACAGGCCAGCTCGGTTGCGATTCTGAATGCCAACTACATTGCCCGCCGCCTGCAGTCGGCCTATCCGGTGCTCTACACTGGCCGTGACGGTCGGGTGGCGCACGAATGTATTCTCGACATCCGTCCGCTGAAAGAGCAGACCGGCATCAGTGAGCTGGATATTGCTAAGCGCCTGATCGATTATGGATTCCACGCACCAACGATGTCCTTCCCGGTGGCGGGCACCCTGATGGTGGAGCCGACTGAATCGGAGAGCAAAATCGAACTGGATCGCTTTATCGACGCGATGCTGGCGATCCGCATGGAGATTGATCGGGTGACGTCAGGTGAATGGCCGCTGGATGACAACCCACTGGTTAATGCGCCGCATACTCAGCTGGAAATCGTCAGTGAGTGGTCACATCCTTACAGCCGTGAACTGGCAGTCTTCCCGGCGGGCAGCCACAACAAATACTGGCCGACGGTAAAACGTCTGGATGATGTGTTTGGCGACCGTAATCTCTTCTGCTCCTGCGTGCCGATGAGCGACTATCAGTAATTTCCCCGCAGGCAAACGTTAACCACAAAGGGTCGATTCGTCGGCCCTTTGTACTGGAGAATCAGCATGAAACTGGCACTGGTTACGGGGGGCAGCCGCGGTATCGGGCGGGCCACGGCGCTGTTACTGGCCGTCCGGGGTTATCGGGTTGCGGTGAACTACTGTCAGCGCGAAGCGGAAGCTCAACAGGTGGTGGCGCAGATCCGGCAGCAGGGCGGTGAAGCCTTTGCTGTTCAGGCAGATATCAGTGATGAAGCCCAGGTGATGGCGATGTTTGCGCAGCTCGACCAGCAGTCCGAACCGCTGGCGTTGCTGGTGAACAACGCCGGGATTCTGTTTCAGCAGTGTCGCACCGAGCAGCTGGATGCGGCACGCCTGCATAAGGTCTTTGCCACCAACGTGATTGGGTCTTTTCTCTGCTGTCGTGAGGCGGTTAAGCGGATGGGCACGCATCACGGCGGCCAGGGCGGCTCCATCGTCAACGTCTCATCGGCCGCGTCGCGTACCGGTGCGCCTGGCGAATATGTCGATTACGCCGCTTCAAAAGGGGCGATGGACACGCTGACCAGAGGATTGTCGCTGGAAGTGGCGCAGCAGGGGATTCGGGTCAACGGCGTACGTCCGGGATTTATCTATACAGAGATGCATGCCGATGGCGGAGAGCCAGGCAGAGTGGACAGGCTTGCCAGCGTGATCCCGATGGGACGCGGCGGTGAAGCAGAAGAGGTGGCGGAAGCGATCGTCTGGCTGGCCAGCGACGCGGCCTCTTACGTCACCGGCAGCATCATTGACGCTGCCGGTGGGCGTTAACTCACTTCGCCGCTGATGCGGCGTGATGACTTACAGGTTTTCGCCGTTACTGGCGATAACCTGCTGATACCAGCTGAAACTCTTTTTCTTCCCACGAGAAAAATCGCCGCTGCCATCATCGTTTTTATTCACATGAATAAAGCCGTAACGTTTGTCGTACTGGCCGGTGGTAAACGAGACGCAATCGAGGCAGCCCCAAGGCGTATAGCCCATTAATTCAACACCATCGTACGCCACAGCTTTCTTCATCTCTTCGATATGCGCACGCAGATAGTCGATGCGGTAATCATCTTCAATTACGCCATTGGCGTTTGGCTTATCGATAGCACCAAAGCCGTTTTCAACAATAAACAGCGGCTTCTGGTAACGCTCATACAGCTCGTTCATGGCGTAGCGCAGACCAACCGGATCGATCTGCCAGCCCCAGTCGGACGCTTTCACATGCGGGTTTTTCACCACACCTTCAAAGCCGGTGATCGGATCGTCAACGCCGCTGGCATCGGTCTTCACTGCGTTGCTCATGTAGTAACTGAAACCGACATAGTCTGCACAGCCCTGGCGCAGCGTCTCGGCATCATCCGCTTCCATCTGAATGTCGTAACCCTTGCGCGCCCACTCTTTCAGGGTGTAGGCCGGATAGTAGCCGCGCATCTGCACGTCACTGAACACATAGCGCTGATGCATCGATTCCTGCGCCAGCACCACATCGTCCGGGTGGCAGGAGAAGGGATAGACTGGCACCATGGCGATCATGCAGCCAATCTGAAAATCAGGATTGATGTCGTGGCCGAGTTTCACCACTTTTGCACTGGCAACAAACTGGTGGTGCATCACCTGATACATCGCCTGTTCAGGTTTCTCATGTTCGGTAAAGATCACGCCTGAACAGCAGTAACCAAACAGCGGATACTGCCAGTTACGCTGGTTGTTGATCTCATTGAAGGTCATCCAGTATTTCACTTTGCTTTTATAACGGTTCAGCACCACTTCGCTGAAGCGCACAAAGAAGTCGACCACTTTGCGGTTGTGCCAGCCGCCATACTCTTTGACCAGGTGATAAGGCATTTCGAAGTGCGAAAGGGTGATGACCGGTTCAATGCCATACTTCAGCAGTTCATCAAACAGGTCGTCATAGAATTGCAGGCCCGCTTCGTTGGGCTGTTGCTCGTCACCGTTAGGGAAGATACGGGTCCAGGCAATCGAGGTGCGGAAACATTTGAAGCCCATCTCGGCAAACAGCGCGACATCCTGTTTGTAGTGGGAGTAAAACTCCACACCCTTGTGGTTCGGGTAGAAATGACCCGGCTGCACGCCGTCGGTGATCATCCGGTCAACGCCATGTGAACCGCCGGTCATCACATCAGCAATGCTGACGCCTTTGCCGCCCTGATCCCAGCCGCCTTCAACCTGATGCGCTGCCACCGCTCCGCCCCAAAGAAAGCCTTTTGGTAACTGCAATTCTGCACTCATGCTTCACCCCATTACGGATATTGAAATTGAGCTGAGTGTAGCAAGGCAATAATGAAAGTCACGATATAACAGCGCGGCAATAATTGCGTTTGTTACATCCAAAAAACAGGCTGTTTTATTTCCCCAGCTGGCGGCCGATTGCTTCAATAATATAGGTCACTGGCACCTGAGTCGTAATGTCGGAATTGTCCGCCATACGGATGATGGGCACATGGTAGCAGAGGTTGAAATCACCGATCTTCGCCAGCGAGCAGCTCTCCGTGTTAGTTATCGCAATGATTTTGCACTTATTCAGGCTGAACTGGCTGGCAATGCGCAGGATCTCTTCCGTTTCGCCGGAGACCGATAAAATAATGGCAATGGCGTTTTCATAGAGATCGGGACTGACCGGATAATAGGGATCGTCAATCGCGTGGCTGAATTTACCGAGGTTAGAGAAAAAGCGTGCGCCATATTTTGCCAGGCTGCCGGAGGTGCCGACGCCAATAAAGAAGACCCGCTCAGCCTGATTAATCTTCTGCGCGGCCTCAGCGATGAGCTGTTCAAACTCCGGATTATTGATGCTCTTAAAAAAGCTCAGCATTTCACTGACGCCCGCCGTGTTGAGCATTGGCGCACTGTGCTGTTCGTTTAAGCGCAGGCGGATGCGGAATTCCGACCAGCCTTCACAGCCCATCTTGCGACAGAAACGCAGCACGGTGGTGGTGGAGACACCAGCCTGCTCAGCCAGCTCGCGGATCGTCATGTAGCTGACGCCTTCGCGGTGCTTAATGATGAACTGATAGACCTGCATTTCCAGATCGTTAAGGCGGGCGAGATCGCTATGCGAAAACATGAATGACTCGTTGAACAGTTGACTGGCGGCCAGTTTACCAGATTCATCACCCGGTTTAAGGGATAGTGAATTTCACCAGGATAATTTTAGCGTACAAGTGTACACTGAAAAAAGTGTTGGCTACGCTGGATAACGATATCACTGCTATGGAGCTGATCAGGAACCTGTTATGACCCCCACACTCTCTCACAAACATCAACTCGCTGCGGGCTATTCGTTCGCCGAGGAAATTGCCAACAGTATCAGTCACGGTCTTGGCTGCCTGTTCGGTATCGTCGGACTGGTGCTGATGCTCAATCAGGCAACGGAGAGGCAGGCCGACACCATCACTTTTATCAGTTACAGCCTCTATGGTGGCAGCATGATCCTGCTGTTTCTGGCCTCGACGCTCTATCACGCTATTCCGGCTGGCCCGGCCAGACCCTGGCTGAAAAAGTTTGATCACTGCGCCATCTATCTGCTGATTGCTGGCACCTATACGCCGTTTCTGCTGGTCGCGCTGAGGACGCCGCTGGCGTATGGATTAATGGCGGTGATCTGGGGGCTGGCGCTGGCCGGTATCCTGTTCAAGCTCACGATTGCGCATCGCTTTAAAGCGCTGTCGCTGGTGACCTATCTCTGTATGGGGTGGCTGTCGCTGATTGTGGTTTATCAGCTGGCGATGATCCTGCCGCCGGGCTGCATCTGGCTGCTTGCCGCAGGCGGGATTATCTATTCGCTGGGGGTGATTTTCTATGTGGCGCGCCGTATTCCGTTTAACCACGCCATCTGGCATCTGTTCGTGCTGGGTGGGAGTCTCTGCCACTTCTGCGCTATCTACTTTTATGTGCGCTAAATTGAGCCTGCTCTGAATTGTGGCACTGGCCCTTCCCTTAGCGGAAGGGCCATACGCTCAATCAGCTCTCATCCAGCGAGTAGGGCAGTGGCTGAATGGTCAGATGTCCGCCTTCATCACCTTCCACCCGCAGCACGCTGTCCGGCTCCAGATCGTTATTCATCACGACCTGAATCCAGCTAATCCCGTCATCTAACTGCACCGCAGCCAGCACGCTGCCGGTTCGACGCCAGCGTTCACCCATCTGCAACTCCAGCGGGGCATTGGCTTCGGGCAGATGACTTGCCTGACCCGCCAGCCAGTAGAGCGCGCGTTTATTGGCGCCGCGATATTTCGCCCGAGCCACCATCTCCTGACCGGCATAACACCCTTTTTTAAAGCTGATAGCATCCAGCGCCTGCAGGTTGGTGGCCTGCGGAATAAACTGCACGCTGGTGGCGGGATCGATCACCGGAATGCCCGCTTCAATATCCAGCGCCAGCCACTGCTGACTGTCATTGAACTGTGCATCGTCATTGAGCTTCTGCTTCAGCGCTTCTGCCTGGGCCAGCGAAGTGACAATCAGAAAACGTTCGGCCGGATGGGCAAACCACAGCAGCGTGGTTTCTCCCTGCTGCACCACCGGTTTTTCGCTGTCGGGCAGGCTATCAAACAGATTTTCCAGCGCGGCGCGCGCCTGGAAACCGGCCACGCCCAGCAATACTGACTCATCATCAGCCACCATCGACACTTTCGAAAACACGGCGTATTTCTTTAACTCGGGCAGCTGGGTGTCGCGCAGCTCACGACGGATCAGATAAGCATAGCCTTCACCGCGATGGAACAGGCGCATATTACTCCACATTTTGCCTTTAGCATCGCAGTGTGCGGCGAGCGAATGGTGGTCGGCATCCAGCGCGGCGACATCCAGCGTTAACTGACCCTGCAGGTAAGAGGTGCTGTCGGCACCAGTAATAGAAACCAGCGCCCAGCTATCCAGTGACATCAGGGTTAACGGCAGACGAGACGACGCGGCAGGCTGGCGCGGCGGTAAAGTAAATGTGGGCATGGAGATATCCTGTATAAGAAGGTTCATCCGGAATAATATCTTCAATGTTAAAAGAGCCGACTGGCAATGCAACCTGTTTACGGAAAACGGCGCACAAAAGGCGCGATAACCCTGAAAAGATCCAGCCTGAAATGTGGCAGGTTGCACAGCATGCGACGCTGCGCCTGCGAGCCGCATTAAACCAGGTTACACTAGGCGCCACGTTGTGAATTGTGGAAATTGATGCATGGATATTAATGATAAATCACGCATTCAGTGGGCCTGCCGTCGCGGCATGCTGGAACTGGATGTGGCTATTATGCCGTTCTTCAAATTTGAGTATGAGACGCTGAGCGACACCGATAAGCAGGTCTTTGTGGATTTGCTAAAGAGTGACGATCCCGATCTGTTTAACTGGCTGATGAATCACGGTGAGCCAAAGGATCCGGAGCTTAAGCGGATGGTGAACCTGATCCAGCAGCGTAACCATGCTCGCGGCCCGGTGGCAATGTAAGCTGCGGCCCTCTCGTCTGGCGTGCGGGTTAGTCTGCGCCTGGCTGATAGCAGCCGTGACTGGCGTGGTGCTGATGACGCTGCCTGCAGGCGGCTGGCTGGTTAAAGCGCCGATTATTCTGCTGTTGCTGGCTGAGGGCTGGCGCAGCGTTTGGCGATTGATTCAACGGCACGGTACGTTACAGCGGGAAACCGTCCATTGCTGGATCTGGCAGGGAAAACGCTGGCGGCCAACTCAGCCACTACGCTGGTTACCCGTTGGCGTGCTGCTGGTGGCGAAGAGCGAACAAGGTGCCACGCTGCGCTGGTGGCTGATGCAGGACAATATGCAGCCTGGCGAATGGCGGGCGTTACGCGCCTGCTGCTTCAGCCCGGCGCGGCATTAATGGCAGCAGGGCAGGCAAGAGCGTCTGAAGCCGTTCATCTGCCTGCATTGCGGTTCAATGATGACAGGCAAGAGCGATTAAAGCCGCTTACCTGTTCAGGCCAGGGTTCGACACCGGCAGAAGGGCCGTCAGAGCAGTCCGGCGGTTTCGGTTAACACCTGCTCGCACCACTGCTCAACGCGCTCATCGGTGACCTCAAACTGATTCACATCATCAAGCGCCAGACCCACAAACTGTGAGCCATCGGCACTCAGCGGTTTCGGGCTGGTGAACTCATAGCCTTCAAGCGGCCAGTAGCCAACAAAACGTACTCCCATCGGCTGCAACAAATCGTGCAGCATGCCGAGCGCATCTAAAAACCACTCGCCATAGCCAATCTGATCGCCCATGCCATACAGTGCGACAATCTTGTTTTGCAGATTCAGCGCGGGCAACTGCGGCCAGATCGCCTCCCAGTCCTCCTGCAACTCACCGAAATCCCAGGTCGGGATGCCCATGATCAGCAAATCGTACTGCTCCATCAGGTGCGGATCGTCATCTTTCACGTTATGCAGCGTCACTAACTCTTCGCCAATAAAATCGCGAATTTTCTCCGCTACGATTTCGGTGTAACAGGTACTGGAACCGTAAAAAAGACCGATTTTCATGCAGATAACACTCTGTAAATACTGACTTTGGCGCAATTGTACCAGAAGCGCTGCTGAATCAGGCATAATGAGCATGATTTTACACCAGACGGCGGAGATAACGTGCAGGACAGCGATCTGACAGAACAGTTTCTTGATGCGCTCTGGATTGAACGCAATCTGGCGCAGAACACTCTCTCCTCTTATCGCCAGGACCTCCAGACGCTGACCGGATGGCTGGCGCATCATCAGCTGACGCTGCTTAGCGTGGCGCCGCTGGATCTGCAGCAGTTTCTGGCTGAACGGCTGGAGGGAGGCTACAAGGCGACCAGCTCAGCGCGGCTGCTCAGCGCCATGCGTCGCCTGTTCCAGTATCTTTACCGCGAAAAGCTGCGCCCGGACGATCCCAGCGCGCTGCTGTCAGCACCAAAACTGCCGCAGCGTTTACCGAAGGATCTCAGTGAGGCGCAGGTCGAGCGACTGTTGCAGGCACCGAATATCGATATCCCGCTGGAGCTGCGCGATAAAGCGATGCTGGAGCTGCTCTACGCCACGGGCCTGCGCGTCTCCGAACTGATTGGCCTGACGCTCAGCGACATCAGCCTGCGCCAGGGCGTTGTCCGGGTTATCGGTAAAGGGGATAAAGAGCGGCTGGTGCCTTTAGGTGAAGAAGCGGTTTACTGGCTGGAGCAATATATGGAACATGGTCGTCCGTGGCTGCTCAACGGTCAGACGCTGGACGTGATGTTTCCCAGTAATCGGGCGCAGCAGATGACGCGCCAGACCTTCTGGCATCGCATCAAGCATTACGCCACGCTGGCGGGGATCGACAGCGAAAAGTTATCACCGCATGTCATGCGCCATGCCTTTGCGACCCATCTGCTGAACCACGGTGCCGATCTGCGTGTCGTACAGATGCTGCTGGGACACAGCGATCTCTCCACCACCCAAATTTATACGCACGTCGCCACTGAGCGCCTGCGTCAGTTGCATCAACAACACCATCCGCGGGCCTGAACCGCGGCGATAAGGACAAAAATGAACAAGCATTTTGCCATGCTGGCTCTTTTAGCCAGCGCCTTTTCCGGTCTCGCACAGGCCGAAGACAGCGCCATTCAGCAATCACTTAAAAAGCTCGGTCTGAACCAGACGGAGATCAGCCCGTCACCGCTGCCGGGTTTTAAAACCGTGCTGTCAGAAAGCGGCGTGCTCTACGTGACCGACGACGGCAAACATATGATCCAGGGGCCGCTCTATGACGTCAGCGGCAAACAGCCGGTCAACGTCACCAACCAGCTGCTGGACAAAAAAGTCGAGGCGCTGGTGCCGGAGATGATCGTCTACAAAGCGCCTAAAGAGCAGCACGTGATCACGGTCTTTACCGACATCACCTGTGGCTACTGTCACAAGCTGCACGAGCAGATGGCGGACTACAATGCGCTGGGCATCACCGTGCGTTACCTGGCGTTTCCGCGTGAAGGGCTGAATGGTCAGATTGAACCAGCGATGAAAGCGATCTGGTGCAGCGCTGACCGCAATAAAGCGTTTGATGAGGCGATGAAAGGCAATGCGCCGAAGATGGCCGCACCAGACAGCTGCAAAATCGATATCGCCCAGCACTATAAACTTGGCGTGCTGTTCGGCATTCAGGGCACGCCCGCGATGCTGACTGACAGCGGCATGATGATCCCAGGTTATCAGTCGCCGCAGGAGCTGAAGCAGGTGCTGGACAATCAGAAGCGTGGTGGTTAATCGGTGGTAAAACAGGATGTGGAACTCCGTCGCCGTGAGGTGACGGTTGATGATGCGCTTCCGGCGACGCTGCCGCCGCTGCTGAAACGACTCTATCTGCAACGCGGCGTGCGCGACGCGGCAGAGCTGGAGCGCGGGGCCAAAAACCTGCTGCCGTACCAGTCCTTAAGCGGGATTGAGAGCGCAGTGGAACTGCTGCATCAGGCGCTGCTGGATGGGCGTCGCATTATGGTGGTGGGCGACTTTGATGCCGATGGCGCGACCAGTACCGCGCTGACGGTCATGGCACTGCGCAGCATGGGCGGCGGCAACGTGCAGTATCTGGTGCCTAACCGCTTTGAAGATGGTTATGGCCTCAGCCCTGAAGTGGTTGAGCAGGCGCGGGCGCGCGGCGCGGCGATGATCCTGACCGTCGACAACGGCATCTCCTCCCACGCCGGCGTTGAATGTGCCCATCAGCACGGGATTCCGGTGCTGATTACCGACCACCACCTGCCGGGCGAGACCTTACCGGCCGCTGAGGCGATCGTTAATCCCAATCTGCCGGACTGCAACTTTCCCTCACGTGCACTGGCGGGCGTGGGCGTTGCGTTCTATCTGATGCTGGCGCTGCGCGCCCATCTGCGTACCCAGGGCTGGTTTGGTGCCACTCGCACCGAACCCAATCTGGCGGAGATGCTGGATCTGGTGGCGCTCGGCACGGTTGCCGACGTGGTGCCGCTCGACGTCAACAACCGCATTCTGGTGTGGCAGGGACTCAGCCGCATCCGGGCGGGAAAATGCCGGCCAGGCATCCGGGCGCTGCTGGAGATTGCTAATCGCGATGCGCGTCAGATGGCGGCCAGCGATCTCGGCTTTGCGCTGGGGCCACGGCTCAATGCCGCAGGCCGGCTCGACGATATGTCGGTGGGCGTGGCGCTGTTAATGACTGAGGATCTCAGTCAGGCACGGATGTTAGCCAGTGAGCTGGACGCGCTGAACCAGACGCGCAAAGAGATAGAGCAGGGTATGCAGAGCGAAGCGCTGGCGCTGTGTCAGGCGCTGGAGCGTGAGCAGCGCGATCTGCCGCTGGGGCTGGCCTTTTATCATCCCGAATGGCATCAGGGGGTGGTGGGGATCCTCGCCTCCCGTCTGAAAGAGCGTTTCCATCGTCCGGTGATTGCCTTTGCTCCGGCGGGCGACGGTACGCTGAAAGGCTCAGGCCGCTCAATTGCCGGTCTGCATCTGCGCGACGCGCTGGAGCGTTTGGATACGCTGAATCCCGGCCTGATGCTGAAGTTTGGCGGTCATGCCATGGCGGCAGGCTTATCACTGGAAACCGCACGCTACGAGGAGTTTCGTCAGCGCTTTGCCGATCTGGTCGGTGAGTGGCTGGATGGCGAATCTCTGCAGGGCATCATCTGGTCAGATGGTGCGTTGCAGCCGCAGGAGTTTTCGCTGCAGACCGCTGAGATGCTGCGCGAAGCGGGCCCCTGGGGCCAGGCGTTCCCGGAACCCGCTTTTGACGGCAAATTTAAGCTACTGCAACAGCGGCTGGTGGGCGAGCGACATCTGAAAGTGATGGTCGAACCGCTGGACGGCGGTCCGCTGATCGACGGGATCGCCTTTAATGTCGATACCACCCTGTGGCCCGACAGCAGCATTCGTCAGGTCGAGCTGGCCTATAAGCTGGATATCAATGAGTATCGTGGTAACCGCTCGGTACAGCTGATCATTGACCATATCTGGCCGCTTTGATTTTTCTAAGGCGCGCGCGTCTCCGGTCACGGCAGAGGCGCGTCAGCCTGTTTTTCCCCTGCGTTAACCTGCTGTGCGAGCGGTTGTCGTCGCAGCCCGATAAGCAAATGCAACGCGTCACGCCGCCCCGGCATCAGCCCGCTGTCTCAGCGCTACAATCTGCCGCCAGTTTCGGGTAAACTTGTGCGTTAAATTTCCTGTCCCATCGAACATAAGAAAGACGCTAAAGCCATGTTTGAAATCAACCCGGTCAAAAACCGTATTCAGGACCTCAGTGAGCGCAGCGACGTTCTTCGGGGGTATCTTTGACTACGATGCCAAGAAAGAACGCCTCGAAGAAGTAAACGCCGAGCTGGAACAGCCCGATGTCTGGAACGAACCTGAGCGTGCTCAGGCGCTGGGCAAAGAGCGCTCCTCGCTGGAAGCGATCGTGCAGACGCTGGATCAGATGTCGCAGGGCCTGGAAGATGTGCAGGGTCTGCTTGAACTGGCGGTAGAAGCGGAAGACGAAGAGACTTTCGACGAAGCGGTTGCCGAGCTGGATGTCCTTGAGGGCAAGCTGGGCGAGCTGGAATTCCGCCGCATGTTCTCTGGCGAGTATGACAGCGCCGACTGCTACATCGATCTGCAGGCGGGTTCCGGCGGCACCGAAGCGCAGGACTGGGCCAGCATGCTGATGCGTATGTATCTGCGTTGGGCCGAAGCCAAAGGCTTCAAAACCGAAATTATCGAAGAGTCTGAAGGTGAAGTTGCAGGCATTAAATCTGTGACCATTCGCGTGTCAGGCGACTACGCCTTTGGCTGGTTGCGTACAGAAACGGGCGTGCATCGCCTGGTGCGTAAGAGCCCGTTTGACTCCGGCGGCCGTCGTCACACCTCCTTCAGCTCCGCCTTTATCTATCCGGAAGTGGATGACGATATTGATATCGACATCAACCCGGCCGATCTGCGCATTGACGTCTATCGTGCGTCAGGGGCGGGCGGCCAGCACGTTAACCGGACGGAATCTGCGGTACGTATTACCCATATTCCAACCGGTACCGTCACCCAGTGTCAGAATGACCGTTCTCAGCACAAGAACAAAGATCAGGCGATGAAGCAGATGAAAGCGAAGCTGTACGAGCTTGAGATGCAGAAGAAAAACGCTGAGAAACAGGCGCTGGAGGACAACAAGTCCGACATCGGCTGGGGAAGTCAGATCCGTTCTTACGTTCTCGATGATGCACGCATCAAAGATCTGCGCACCGGCGTAGAGACGCGTAACACCCAGGCGGTGCTGGACGGCGACCTGGATCGATTCATTGAAGCTAGTTTAAAAGCAGGGTTATAAGGAACCGACATGTCTGAACAACAACCGCAGAGCGCTGATGCCGCCGTTGAGTTAAATAACGAACTGAAAGCGCGTCGCGAAAAGCTGAGCGTGCTGCGTGCAAATGGCGTGGCGTTTCCTAACGATTTTCGTCGTGACAGCCTCTCAAACCAGCTGCATGAGAGCTATGGCGAGAAGAGCAACGAAGAGCTTGAAGATCTCGGCATCGAAGTCAGCGTTGCCGGACGTATGATGACCCGTCGTATTATGGGTAAAGCCTCTTTCGTGACCCTGCAGGATGTGGGTGGCCGGATTCAGCTTTACGTCTCGCGTGACGATCTGGCTGAAGGCATCTACAACGAGCAGTTCAAAAAGTGGGATCTCGGCGATATCCTGGGCGCGCGCGGCAAACTGTTCAAAACCAAAACCGGCGAACTGTCGATTCACTGTTCTGAACTGCGCCTGCTGACCAAAGCACTGCGTCCGCTGCCGGACAAGTTCCACGGCCTGGCCGATCAGGAAACGCGCTACCGTCAGCGTTACCTTGATCTCATCGCCAACGAGGAGTCGCGTAACACCTTCAGAATTCGTTCGCAGATCATGGCCGGTATTCGCCAGTTCATGGTGGGCCGCGACTTTATGGAAGTGGAAACCCCGATGATGCAGGTGATCCCTGGCGGCGCGTCTGCGCGTCCGTTCATCACCCATCACAATGCGCTGGATATCGACATGTATCTGCGTATCGCTCCAGAGCTTTATCTGAAGCGTCTGGTGGTGGGCGGATTCGATCGCGTGTTCGAGATCAACCGTAACTTCCGCAACGAAGGTATTTCGCCACGTCATAACCCAGAGTTCACCATGATGGAACTCTATATGGCTTATGCGGATTACAAAGATCTGATCGAGCTGACCGAAAGCCTGTTCCGTACGCTGGCGCAGGATGTGCTGGGCAGCACCGTGGTGCCTTACGGCGAGCAGGAGTTTGATTTCGGTAAGCCGTTTGAAAAACTGACCATGCGTGAAGCGATCAAGAAATACCGTCCGGAAACGGATCTGGCCGATCTGGAAGACTTTGATAAAGCGGTGGCGATTGCTCAATCACTGCACATCAAGGTTGAGAAAAGCTGGGGTCTGGGCCGTGTCGTAACCGAAATCTTCGAAGAGACCGCAGAAGCGCATCTGATTCAGCCGACCTTCATCACTGAATATCCGGCTGAAGTCTCTCCGCTGGCCCGTCGTAACGACGAGAACCCGGAAATCACCGATCGCTTTGAGTTCTTCATTGGCGGTCGTGAAATCGGTAATGGCTTCTCCGAGCTGAACGATGCGGAAGATCAGGCTGAGCGTTTCCTGCAGCAGGTGAATGCCAAAGATGCTGGCGACGACGAAGCGATGTTCTACGACGAAGACTATGTCACCGCACTGGAGCACGGTCTGCCGCCAACCGCCGGTCTGGGTATCGGTATTGACCGTATGGTGATGCTGTTTACCAACAGCCACACTATCCGCGATGTGATTCTGTTCCCGGCACTGCGCCCAGGCAGCAAGTAATCGTTATGAGTCGCTGTCAGGCCTGATCTTCAGGCCTGACAGCGTGATGACAAAGCCGAATCAGAGTGAATTTGGCAGCAACTGATAAACTCACGGCACAGGGAACACGGTCAGAAGAGGAAAGCGTCCCGCGCCATGGATGGCGTGGGCCGAGCGGTCATGGATGACAGTTTTTGCGTCTTTCCGATCTGACCGTGTTACCTGTGCAGGCTCGGTCTTACAGCGAACCAGGCCCGACTTTGTCACCAAGCTTAAGGCCGGAAATTCCGGCCTTTTTTACATCTGTTCGTTCAGCAGATATCAGGATTTAATCGCCTGATCCAGCCATGTCTGAAATCGCGAGTAAGGCACATAGAGCGCAACGTTCTTATAGAGTGTCTTACCGCTGACATTGTCGTTGATGTTATTGCTGTAGCCAATAATCACGCCCGCCAGCGTATCGTCAGAGGCGTTATAGACTGCGCCGCCCGACATCCCTTTGACCACACCCGCATTCGCCGCCACCACGACGCAGTCTGATTTGTTCCAGCTGTTCGCCAGCGTGGTATTGATCAGGTTCTGCCCGCTGGA
Organism: Pantoea sp. ABR1s; assembly: GCF_057812235.1. Taxonomy (NCBI): domain Bacteria; kingdom Pseudomonadati; phylum Pseudomonadota; class Gammaproteobacteria; order Enterobacterales; family Erwiniaceae; genus Pantoea; species Pantoea sp. ABR1s. The sequence continues at coordinate 801,883 of NZ_CM173823.1, forward strand.
ACTGACCGGCATGGCCGAAATAAAACTGTAGCCGTAGAGATTGACCTGATCGCCGATGTGGCTGTTACGAAAGTTAGGTGGCAGGTTCATTTCGCTGTTTTTATGGTAGACCACGGCCAGATCGCATTGCGGATGCCAGGCTTTGACCCGGTAAAGCGAAAACTTTGCCACATGTGCGGCGGTCAGGCTGTACTCCGGCGTCAGTGGGATGGTGGTACCGAGCGTGCCTAAACCCAGCACGGTGGGAATGCCGGTCACGGTCATATCCACCCGTTTTTCAGCTTCTTTACTGTACTCATAATGACCTACCGAGCAACCGGTTAAGCCAAACACCATTAAGGCTATGAGTCGTTGCATTCTCTCTCCCTGCGTCAGAAGTTGATCACATCACCTGGCAATTGATTAGGGATATATCGGCAACGTTAAGGATTTATTAATTAAATACGCACTAAAAAGCGTAACGGGTTCGCGGGAAATGACAACCTGACCCTGGGTCATGTGCGCTTTAACGGGCTTAGCCAGCAGGCTGACAAAGCCATTTGTTCCGGCAAAGCGGCAGGATTATTGCGGCCCCGGCAATAATCCTTTGCTGCGCGCAGGCTATGTCGCGCATCAGCACTGTGCTGTAATGCTCACCGTGACGCAGATCAAATTTTAATAAGCGTCGAGGGGCTGCGCGTCTGTGCAGTTCACCTGCAAATGATATTGGGAGAGTGTTATGCCTGTAGCATTAATGGCGCTGGCGTTGAGTGCGTTCGCCATCGGAACCACTGAGTTTGTCATTATGGGATTGCTGCCGGAGGTGGCGCGTGACCTTCAGGTGTCAATTCCCTCGGCGGGCTGGCTGATCAGCGGCTACGCGCTGGGCGTGGCGATTGGTGCGCCGATTATGGCGCTGCTCACCGCCAGGCTGCCGCGTAAAAAAACGCTGATTCTGCTGATGGTGATATTTATTGTCGGCAACCTGCTGTGTGCGCTGGCTTACAACTATAACCTGCTGATGCTGGCACGCATCGTCACCGCGCTTTGTCACGGTGCCTTCTTCGGTATTGGCGCGGTGGTCGCCGCCAGTCTGGTACCAGCCGGTCGCCAGGCTTCCGCTGTCGCACTGATGTTCACCGGACTGACCTTAGCCAACGTGCTGGGCGTTCCGCTGGGAACCAGTTTCGGACAGATGTTTGGCTGGCGAGCCACCTTCTGGGGCGTGGCTGTGATTGGCGTGCTGGCGTTTATCGCCCTGATCGTGAGTCTGCCCAACAATAAACAGGAAAAGCCGGTTCACCTGGCGAGTGAAATTGGTGCACTGGTCAACGGGAAACTGTGGCTGTCGCTGCTGATGACGGTGTTCTTTGCCGCGGCGATGTTTGCGCTGTTCAGCTACATTGCGCCGCTGCTGCTAGAGGTGACGGGCATCAGCGATCGCGGCGTCAGCTGGACGCTGTTCCTGATTGGCGCAGGCCTGACGGTCGGTAATATTCTTGGCGGCAAACTGGCCGACTGGAAAGTCTCCTTTAGCCTGATCCTCAGCTTCTCACTGATCGCCATCTTCTCGCTGCTGTTCAGCTGGACCAGCCATGCGCTGTGGCTGGCGGAGATCACCCTGTTCCTGTGGGCGATGGCGACCTTTGCGACGGTGCCGGGTCTGCAGATCAACGTGGTACGGCACGGCAAAGAGGCGCCTAACCTGGTCTCAACCCTGAACATTTCGGCGTTTAACGTGGGCAATGCGCTGGGTGCCTGGGTCGGCGGTGCGGTGATTGGCCGTGGATATGGCCTGACGGCGGTGCCGGTTGCTGCCGCTGCGCTGGCGGCAATCGGCCTGCTGATCTGTCTGATCACCTTCCGCAAATCGGGCCGCGCAGCCGCCAGGGTTCGCGCTTAAGCCAGGCGGGCGGCGATGCGTGCCGGAAAGTCAGCCACCTGCCGTTGCAGATGGCTGACAAACGCATCGACCAGCGCCGATGCAGGGCGGTGCTGCGGCCTCACCAGGCTGACGGTAAACGGAACCGCCACGCTGAACTTACGCATCACCACACCGCTGTCGGCGTAATCCAGCGCCGTCAGCGGATTCACAATTGAAATGCCCACGCCCGCTCTGACCATGGCGCACACCGAAGCGGCACTGTGCGTCTCCATCACCAGCCGCCGCTCGACGCCCTGCTCATGAAACAGCGCATCCAGCAACTGACGATAGCTGTCACTGCGCGACAGGCTCACATACTGTTCGCCCGCAAAATCGTGCGGCGTCAGCTCTGAACGCTGACTCAGAGGGTGATGCTGAGGCAATACACACACTTCATCGCAGGTGAGCAGGGCGAGACGGTCAGTGCCGGCCGGAGCGTGCTGGGTTTCGGTTAAGCCGATATCGTAGCGCTGTGCTGACAGCCACTCCTCCAGCAGCGGCGACTCCTGCGGAATCACATTCAGGCTCACATCCGGGTAGCGCTGTAAAAAGGGCTGACACAGTGGTGGCAGCAGCGACTGCGAAAAAACGGGCAGGCAGGCGATCGACAGCTCACCCTGACGGAACTGGCGCAGCCCTTCAGCCGCTTCCATGATGCGATCCAGTCCGTACCAGGATCGCTGCACCTCTTCGAAAAGACGCAATCCCTGCACCGTCGGTTGCAGGCGACCACGAACCCGTCCGAACAACTCTAATCCCAGCTGCTGCTCCAGGCGTGCCAGCTCCCGGCTCACCGTCGGCTGTGAGGTGTGCAGCAGTGTCGCGGCCTGAGTCAGATTGCCGCTGGTCATCACCGCATGAAAAATCTCGATATGCCGCCAGTTAATGTTCGCCACGCACCCTTCCTATATCCATTCTGCATAGATGCTATTAAAACAGATATTTTTCGCTATGACACGATTCTGGCTTAATGCAGCTATTGCCACAGGAGAATTGCCATGCCACGTTCCTTACAGAGTACCGAAACCGCACTCAGCGCCGCTAACCTGCTGCCGCTGGCACGCCGCTACGCCGGGCCATTCTGGGCTTATGATGCGCAGATTATTCAGGCGCGTATTGCCCAGCTGCATGCATTTGATGTGGTGCGCTTTGCGCAGAAGGCCTGCTCGAATACGCATATCCTGCGCCTGATGCGCGCAGCAGGCGTGAAAGTGGACTCGGTATCGCTGGGTGAGATCGAACGTGCGCTGGCCGCGGGTTACCAGCCTGGCGGTGATGAGATCGTCTTTACCGCGGATCTGTTCGATCAGCCGACACTGGAGCGGGTGACCGCGTTAAAGGTGCCGGTTAATGCCGGATCGATCGATATGCTGCATCAGCTCGGCGCGGTCTCACCGGGACATGCGGTGTGGCTGCGGGTCAATCCTGGTTTTGGTCACGGCCACAGTCAGAAAACCAATACCGGTGGCGAAAACAGCAAGCACGGTATCTGGCATGCCGATTTAGCCGAGGCGCTGGCGGCGATTAAGCAGCACGGCTTGCAGCTGGTGGGCATTCATATGCATATCGGCTCAGGCGTCGATTATGCGCATCTGCAGCAGGTCTGTGATGCGATGGTTGAACTGGTGATGGCGTCGGGTCAGGATCTGACCGCGATCTCTGCGGGCGGCGGCCTCTCTGTGCCTTATCGCTATGGCGAAGAGGCGATCGATACCGATCACTATTTCGGCCTGTGGGATGCAGCGCGGCAGCGTATCGCTCAGCATCTGGGTCACGCGATAAAGCTGGAGATCGAACCGGGCCGTTTCCTGGTGGCCGAGGCCGGTGTGCTGGTCTCTCAGGTACGGGCGGTTAAGTCGATGGGCAGCCGTCACTTCGTGCTGGTCGATGCCGGTTTCAGTGACCTCATGCGTCCCTCCATGTATGGCAGCTATCACCATATCTCGCTGATGGCGGGCGATGAGCGGGCCATTGATGAGCAGCAGACTATCGACACGGTGGTCGCTGGCCCGCTGTGCGAATCGGGTGATGTCTTTACCCAGCTGGAGGGCGGCATGGTCGAACCACGCGCGATTCCGGCGGCAAAGGTTGGCGATTACCTGGTGTTCCACGACACCGGTGCTTACGGTGCATCCATGTCCTCTAACTACAACAGCCGTCCGCTGATCCCGGAAGTGCTGTTTGAGCAGGGCCAGCCGCGCGAGATCCGCCGCGCGCAGACTATTGAGTCGCTACTGGCACTGGAAATCAGCTAATCACCTCACTCGGGCGGCCAGCGCGCCGCCTGTCAGCCATAGATCTCTTTGCGCAGCATGACCAGCTCCTCTGCCAGCTCGCGGCACAGCATTGCATTCATCAGATGATCCTGCGCATGCACCAGAATCAGCGTGACCGGCAATTTTCCGCTTCCCTCGTCTGCACCAATCAACGCGGTCTGAATTTTATGTGCCGCTTTTGCCGCGGTATCTGAAGCTGCCAGCGCCGCGTCAGCCCCGGTCCAGTCGCGTTTGCGCGCACACTGAATCGCCATCATCGCCGACGAACGGGCTTCCCCTGCATTGATCAGCAATTCCATCATGGTTTGTTCGTAATCCATAACGCCTCCGCTATTGGTATGCCAAATTGGCCGTTTTAATCATACTGGAATGCCAATAAGCGTTTCCGGGAGGCTCGTCACAGAAAAAACCGAGGGGATTCGTCATTTTGGTATGCCACTAACAGGGAAGACCACGACGATTACAGGAATACCGATCTTACATCTCTGAGGGTTGATCATGTCTCTACAGGACCGCCTTATCGATTCCCTGGGCAGCTTTGCTACCCGCTTTAACAGTTATCGCTACATCATGGCGATTAAAGCCTCATTCATTACCCTGATGCCGGTGATCATTGTTGGCGCTTTCTCGGTATTGATCTCTAACATGGTGCTGGACAGCAAAAATGGCCTTGCCAGCTTTGCCGCCCTGGCTTTTTTAGCTGACCTCAAGCCCATCACCAGCAGTATCAATTACGCCACGCTCAGCTTTCTCAACATTGGTGCGGTGTTCCTGATTGGTATTGAGCTTGGGCGCATCAACGGTATAAAAACGCTGTTTCCCGGCCTGCTGGCTATCATCTGCTTTGTATCCGTGACGCCGACCACCTTACAGATGATGGTCGATGGGCAGATGCACCTGGTCACCGACGTGCTGGCCAAACAATTCTCCGATACCAAAAGCCTGTTTCTCGGCATGTTTATCGCCATCCTATCAGTAGAGATCTACTGCCGCCTCGAACAGGTTGAGCGGCTGAAAATCAAAATGCCCGACACGGTGCCGCCCAACGTGGCCGCCTCTTTCTCCGCGCTAATCCCCTCAATCATCACCGTGATGCTGATAGCGACTTTTGGCTTTATCTTCCATCGCGTCACCGGCATGTACCTTTACGATGCGGTATACCAGGTGGTGCAGCAGCCGCTGGAGTCGGTGGTGCAGAGCCTGTGGGGCATTCTGATTCTGATGTTCGTTGCCCAGCTGTTCTGGGTGATTGGTATTCACGGCAACCAGATGGTGAAGCCGATCCGTGAGCCGCTGTTGCTGGGCGCGATTATGGTCAACATGACCGCTTTTGAGCAGGGAAAAGAGGCACCGAACATCATCACCATGCCGTTCTGGGATGTTTATATGAGCATCGGCGGTTCCGGCCTGACCATCGGGCTGCTCACCGCCGTGATGCTGGCAACGCGACGCAAAGAGATGCGTGAAATCGCCAAACTGTCGTTCGGGCCAGGCATTTTCAATATCAACGAGCCGGTTATATTTGGTATGCCGATTATGCTTAACCCGATACTGGCAATCCCTTTCATCATCACACCGCTAGTGACAGGTTCTATCGGTTACTTCGCTACGGTGATGGGATTTGCCGGGAAAGCCGTGGTGATGGTGCCATGGACCACGCCTCCGATTATCAATGCCTGGCTGTCAACGGCCGGATCGATGGGTGCGGTGGTGACGCAGATCGTCTGCATTCTGGTGTCAGTACTTATCTATCTGCCATTTGTGAAAGTCGCAGCCCGCCGCGCGGATGCAGCAGAAGCAGCGGAAGCAAAGAGCCTGCAACCTGAGCTGAACCCTAACCGAACGGAGGTGTTATGAGTCGTCAGACTGTCCACATACCTGAGAATTTCATTCTGGGAGCTGCTGCCTCCGCCTGGCAGACGGAAGGCTGGAGCGGAAAAAAAGCGGGGCAGGACTCCTGGCCTGACGCCTGGTATCAGCAGGATCGTCACGTCTGGCACAACGGCTACGGCCCGGCGGTTGCCACCGACTTTATCAACCGCTTTAGTGAGGATGTGGCGCTAATGAAGGCCAGCGGGCTGACCCACTACCGCACTTCAATCAACTGGTCGCGTTTCCTGATCGATTACGAAACCGCTACGGTCGATGAGGAATACGCGGCTTACTATGACCGGCTGATTGATGAAATGCAGCGCCAGGGCATTGAACTGATGCTCTGTCTGGAGCATTACGAGCTGCCCGCCACGCTGCTGGAGCAGTATGGCGGCTGGCAGTCAAAACATGTCGTTGAACTCTTTATCCGTTATGTCGAACAGGTGTTTAAACGCTATGCCGGTCGGGTCACGCGCTGGTTTGTGTTTAACGAGCCGATTGTGGTGCAGACCCGCGTCTATCTCGACGCGCTGCGCTGGCCTTATGAGCAGAACACCCATAAATGGATGCAGTGGAACCACCACAAGAATCTTGCTACCGCCCGGGTAGTGCAGCTGTTCCGCGCGGCAGGCTATGCCGGTCGCATTGGTACCATACTCAATCCGGAAGTCACCTATCCGCGATCGTCAGCCCCGCACGACCAGAAGGCAGCGCATATTTATGACCTGTTCTACAACCGGGTGTTTCTCGATCCCGCCATTAAAGGCGAGTATCCGGCGGAGCTGCTGGCGCTGCTTGATAAGCATCAGATTGAGTGGGAAACCACCCCGGAAGATCTGGCGATTATTGCCGCCAATACCGTCGATGAAGTCGGGCTTAATCTCTACTATCCGCATCGCGTGAAGGCACCATCCCGCGCCTGGCATCCCGAGACGCCCTTTCATCCCGCCTGGTATTACGAACACTTTGAACTGCCGGGGCGGCGGATGAACCGTTCACGCGGCTGGGAAATTCAGCCTGAAATTATCTGGGATATGGCGCAGCGGATGCGCGATGAGTACGGCAATATCCCGTGGTTTGTGGCGGAAAGCGGTATGGGAATTGAGAACGAAGCGCAGTTCAAAAATGCCGACGGGGAGATTCAGGACGATTACCGCATCGCATTTATCAGCGAGCACCTGCATCAGGCGATACGCGCCAGTCAGGCGGGGATTAACTGTCAGGGCTACATGCTGTGGGCGTTTACCGACAATGTCTCGCCAATGAATGCCTTTAAAAATCGCTATGGTCTTATCGAAATCGACTTAGATAAGCAGCGTCAGCGCCGTATGAAGAAATCTGCCCACTGGTTCCGTACGCTGCGCGACACGCAGCAATTTACCCTGTGGCTTGATGATGAGCCGAAATAACGCGAGGAAACGAGCATGAAACGAATTGTTCTGGCCTGTGCTGCGGGCATGTCGACCTCAATGGTGGTGACGCGGATGGAAAAGGAGGCTGCCGCGCGCGGACTGGCATTTCAGATCTACGCCATTCCGGAGCAAAACCTGCGTGAAGAGCTGCAAAACTACGGCAACGAGGTGGTGGTCGTGCTGCTCGGGCCACAGGTGCGCTTCAAACTGGAGGAGAACAGAAAACTCACCGACAGCTATCAGTTGCCCATCGCGGTGATCGATACGGTTGCTTACGGCACGCTGAATGGTGCAAAGGTACTCGATCAGGCGCTGGCTTTGATACACTGAGCCCCAGTTTGCGAGCCAGCCTCTCCGGTTCGCGGGCATTGTCGCGCAGGGAACCGCGGCAATGCCGTTAGCGCATTGATTGCAAAGGGTGACAGTGTGGACAAAGCCGAAGCGCCGCAAGAAAAAAAGCAGTATCAGGAAATTGGTCAGCACCTGCGTCAGCAGATCTGTGACGGGCACTATCCGGTGGGATCGCGCCTGCCGCCTGAACGTCAGCTGGCTGAAACCTGGGGCGTCAGCCGGACCATCGTGCGCGAGGCATTATTGATGCTGGAGCTGGAAGGTACGGTGGATATCCGCCAGAGCTCCGGCGTCTATGTGATGCGTATTCCTTCCGCCAGTGATGACGAAGAAGAGGCCTTCTTCCGCAGCGACGTTGGCCCGTTTGAAATGCTACAGGCACGTCAGTTGCTGGAGAGCAATATTGCAGCCTTTGCCGCAAAAATGGCGACCAAAGCGGACATTGAAAATCTGCGCCGAACGCTGGAACAGGAGCAGCGTGCTATCGCCGCCAACGACAGCAGTCAGGACAACGACAAGTTGTTTCATCTGCTGCTGGCGGGTGCCAGTCAGAACCAGATGCTGCTCGATACCGTCACCAGTATCTGGCGACATCATGACAGCAGCCCGCTCTGGCAGCAGCTGCGCCCGCAGTTTGAAACCCGCGCCTATCGCCTGAAGTGGCTCGGCGATCACCAGACAATCCTGGCCGCTCTGCGTCGGCGTGATGTGATGGGGGCCTGGCAATCCACCTGGCAGCACCTTGAGAACGTCAAGAATACGCTGCTGGAGCTTTCCGACGCCGATGCGCCTGACTTTGATGGCTACCTGTTTGATTCAGTCCCGATCTTTCAGGGGAAACTGATGTGATTGAGATTGTATCGCTCAGCGATGTCCCTCAATTTGCCGATCAGATCATCGACTGGCAGTGGCGCGCATTTGGTGAAGCCACCAGCCGGGCGTTCTTTGCCAGTGTGGTGAACAGCAGCCTTATCGGTGCTGATTTTCCGGTGACTTTCGTTGCCGTGGAGGCGGGCAGGGCAGTCGGCACGGTGGGATTCTGGCGCTGCGACCTGATCAGCCGTCAGGATCTTTTCCCCTGGCTGGCGGCGCTCTATGTTGATGAGTCGGTGCGCGGCAAAGGTGTCAGTGAGGCGCTGCAGCAGCATGTCATCGCCTATGCGCAGGCACAAGGCTATCCACGGTTATGGTTATGGTCAACGTTTGGGGGCTACTACGAACGTTATGGCTGGCTGCCACAGGGCGAAGCGCTGGAGTATCCCGCTAAGCCGGTAAAACTCTATTATCGCGATCTGTAAGAGATGCCAGCCGCCATCGCGGCAGCTGGCAACAGAGCGCTCAGGGAGCCGGATAGGTATAACGACGGTGGATCGCCTCAATGCCTTCCAGGATCTCTGCATTTAAGGTCAGATTGAAGCTGTCGATATTGATCTGCAACTGTTCAGGCGTGGTAGCGCCCAGCAGCGTGCTGGCCACAAACGGCTGCTGACGCACATAGGCCAGGGCCATCTGCGACGGGTCGATCTGATGCTGCTGAGCCAGTGCCACATATTCGGCAATCGCCTTTTGTGACTGCTCGCCGCTGTAGCGGGTAAAGCGGCTGAACAACGTGTTGCGTGCGCCCGCAGGCTGCGCGCCATTCAGGTATTTGCCGCTCAGCGTTCCAAACGCCAGGCTGGAATACGCCAGCAGCTCTACGCCTTCATGCTGGCTGATTTCGGCCAGACCCACTTCAAAGCTGCGGTTCAGCAGGCTGTAGGGATTCTGAATGCTGATAATGCGCGGCAGCTCATGCTTCTCCGCCAGCTGCAGATAGCGCATCACGCCCCACGCGGTTTCGTTCGACACCCCGATATAGCGGATCTTACCAGCGCGCACCTGTTCGGTCAGCGCTTCCAGCGTCTCCAGCAGCGTCACCTGAGCAGTGGTTTCGCTGTACTGATAGCCAAGCTTGCCAAAATAGTTGGTCTGACGCTGTGGCCAGTGCAGCTGGTAGAGGTCAAGGTAGTCAGTATTCAGGCGTTTCAGGCTGGCATCGAGTGCTGCGCGGATGTTTTTACGGTCCAGCGCCATATCCGGGCGAATCGACGCATCATTGCCACGTGAAGGCCCGGCCACTTTACTGGCAAGAATGATTTTGTCGCGGCTGCCGCGCTGTTTAAGCCAGCTGCCAATATATTGTTCGGTCAGACCCTGGGTTTCCGGACGCGGGGGCACCGGATACATCTCGGCAGTATCAATAAAGTTGATGCCGGAACGGATAGCTAAATCCAGTTGAGCATGGGCGTCGGCTTCGCTGTTCTGTTCGCCAAACGTCATGGTGCCCAACCCCAGCTGACTCACTTCCAGCGTGCTGTGGGGAATACGATGATAGTGCATTGCCAGCTTCCTTTTCTTTATGGAATGGAATGTTGTGTCCTCAGGGACTATAGCGCGAGCAATGGCGGGGAAGGAAGGGGGAAAAGTCGGGGAAATCACCTGCCAGCCGGGAATCGGTGGCAGGTGATTAAATCGGGCACTTAACGTTCAATGATCGTAGAAACCTCATCGCTGTTAATCTGCACCATATGACCCGTCTGGTCAGTGTACTCCACCAGGCCGGTCTCTTTATCAATGCTCGGCTTGCCTTCGGTCATGATCATCCGGCCATCTTTGGTCGCCATGACATAATCAGAACTGCATCCACTTAAGAATGCGGCGGTTACCATCACCAGTGCTACTCCTGCCAACCCTTTCATCACGCCTAATCCTCACAAATGGTCAAGTGCAAACAGTGTAGTAATAAATGGTTTTGCCGGCAGGGTTAATCGTATGAATCTGAAAATAACCGGGCGAGCAGGCTCGCCCTTGACTTTATCAGGCGTGCTTTTTCTTACTGCGCATCAGGTTAAGACACTCAACCGCCATTGAGAAGAACATAGCGAAATAAATGTAACCTTTTGGTACGTGGACCGCAAAACTCTCCAGGATCAGGGTGAAACCGACCAGAATCAGGAAAGAGAGAGCCAGCATTTTCACTGACGGATGGCGGTCAACAAACTCACCGATCGCGCGCGCAGCGAACATCATCATCAGCACGGCAATAACCACCGCCGCCATCATAATGAACAGATGATCGGAGAGGCCGATGGCCGTGATCACCGAGTCGAGGCTGAAAATAATGTCGAGCATCATGATCTGTACAATCGCACCCAGGAAGGAATGGACGCGGGTGTTGTGTTCGCCTTCGCTGCCTTCGATCGTTTCATGGATCTCCATGCTCGATTTCCACAGCAGGAACAGTCCGCCAAACAGCAGAATCAGATCGCGCGCCGAGAACGCATGATCCATCAGCGTAAAGAGCGGGTTAGTCAGACGGGCAACCCACGCGATAGAAGCCAGCAGGCCAAGACGCATCAGCATCGCGCCCATCAGACCAATGCGACGTGCGCTGGCTTGCTGGTGTTTTGGCAGTTTAGCGACCACCAGCGACAGGAAAATGATGTTATCAATACCCAGCACCACCTCAAGGATGGTCAGGGTGCCCAGCGCCAGCCAGGCGTTGGGATCGGAAATCCACTCAAACATACCGACATTTAATCCTAAACGAAAAGTAAACGGCGATTATACGCATTCATTTCGCCGATCTCCCACAAAATTGCGACACATCAACGCGGGTGGCGACGTTCAGAGGAGAAAATGACGCGCCAGCAGGGGCCCGGTGAAGCTTTTCTTCAGGTAGAAACCGCGCGGCAGCGTCATGATTGGCTGGCCCTGATCGCCGATTCCTTCTGTCAGCGCTTTGCTATTGGCGGCTTTGGGCCGAATTTGCAGCCAGGCACCATGTCGCGCGGTAATCTGCTCTACGCGACCCAGCACAATCATATCCATCAGCTCTTCCCAGTCCTGCCGCAGCATCTCATCTTCTTCCGCATCGGGGCTCCATAACAGCGGCGCGCCGACACGGCGTTCCCGCAGCGGAATCTCACGTCCGCCTTCAACCGGGATCCACAATACCCGCGCCAGCTTGTGGCGCACATGGCTGGTGAGCCAGGTCACGCCGCTGTTGCCGGTCAGAGGTGCTACGCAGACAAAGGTGGTTTCCAGCGGTTTACCCTGCGCATCAATCGGGATGGTTTTCAGTTCGATACCCAGATGGGCAAAGTCCTGCTCCGCTTTGCTGCCTGCGCTGGCACCAAGATGCCACTCCAGCAGCATGCCGACCCAGCCCTTATCACGTTTGAGATCCGCAGGCATGGGCAGACCGGCGCGCGCGGCCAGGGTTTCCAGGGTCAAACCGGCTAAATCCTGCGCGCGTGCCAGTAGGCTGGCTTCATCTTCAGGTGGTCCTGGCTGGTAACTCATGGTGAACACTCGCAATGATTAAAATTTGTACAGCAGCAGGTGAGTCACGTTTCTCACATAAATAATCTGCGTCAGGGATCGATAATAACATGATAGATCGTGCTTTTTTTAGCGGATTGCACGCTCGCCGCCCCAGGTGCTTCAGGGTTATCCCAGCTTACCCGCAACAATGAACAGGATCTCCAGCCCGGTTATCCACAGAAAAATGGGATAACCACCGTCTGAGTGCGGTACTGGTTCCATTTACAGCCTTGACTTTTCACGATCTGGCCATAATTTCGCCGCTCTGGCCTAACCCTGAGCGATTATCTGTGGATAAAAAGCAGTGTGCTTATATTTTAAGCAATTGTCAGTTACCATGAAAATATTCACTGTTTATAAAAGATTTACCGGTAAGGTTTTCTATTTAATTTCATTAAAAATCAGATGGATGTGTTGCTGGCTCATTTTGGCTCTTCAGCGTGCACGGAAAAGGTTATTCAGATAACTCCCGCGTTCTGCACAAAGCTATCCACAGAAAAGGTGAATAAGATCGATCTTTTTCTCGGTCATTGTTTATAACTTTGCCATTTTCTGTGAGTTATCCCGGCGATGATGGCTTAACCCCCCATGAATCCAGTGGTTTACCGCCTGTAAGGAGTGTGAAACAATCAGCTCATTCAAATTTTGCTTTGAGGTAGTCCGGTGATCGATGATGATGGCTACCGCCCGAATGTTGGTATCGTAATCTGTAACCGGCAGGGACAAGTGTTATGGGCCAGGCGCTTTGGACAGCACTCCTGGCAATTTCCTCAGGGAGGCATCAATCCCGGTGAAACCGCAGAACAGGCGATGTATCGCGAACTGTTCGAAGAAGTCGGATTACACCGGAAAGATGTTCGAATACTTGCTTCTACCCGTAACTGGTTACGTTACAAGTTGCCAAAACGTTTGGTGCGTTGGGACACAAAGCCGGTATGTATCGGCCAGAAACAAAAGTGGTTTCTTCTGCAGTTAATGTGTAATGACGCGGATATCAATGTGCAGCACAGCAGCACGCCCGAGTTCGATGGCTGGCGCTGGGTCAGTTTCTGGTATCCGGTGCGTCAGGTTGTCTCCTTTAAGCGCGACGTTTATCGTCGGGTGATGAAGGAATTCGCTGGCGTGGTGATGTCTATGCAGGAGAGTGCGGGGCAGCGAAATAATCCTGCCCATCGACGTAAGAGAGGATAGGCCACGCCCTTTATGCTCACTCAGTTGCGCGAAATTGTAGAAAAAGTGGCGAGTGCGCCGCGTCTCAATGAAGCACTCGACATCCTGGTTAATGAGATCTGTCTGGCGATGGATACGGAAGTCTGTTCCGTTTACCTCGCCGACCACGATCGTCACTGCTACTACCTGATGGCGACGCGCGGACTTAAAAAACCGCGTGGCCGCACCGTGACCCTGGCGTTTGACGAGGGGATTGTCGGTTTAGTGGGCCGTCTGGCCGAACCGATTAACCTTGCTGACGCCCAGAGTCATCCCAGCTTTAAATATATCCCCGCAGTGAAAGAGGAGCGCTACCGCTCCTTCCTCGGCGTGCCGATTATCAGCCGTCGCCAGTTACTGGGCGTGCTGGTGGTGCAGCAGCGCGAGCACCGTCAGTTTGATGAAAGCGAAGAGTCGTTTCTGGTCACCCTTGCCACCCAGATGGCGGCATTGCTGTCGCAGTCGCAGATGGCTCAACTATTTGGTCAGTTCCGGCAGACGCGGGTGCGCGCAATTGCAGCTGCGCCTGGCGTGGCGGTAGCACCGGGCTGGGTAGATGAGACGCAGCCACTGCTCGATCAGGTTTCGGCTGCCTCAACGCTGGATGTTCATCGCGAACGTGAGCGTCTGTCGCTCGCCATGAGTGAAGCCACCAGTGAATTTCGTCGCTTCAGTAAACGCTTCAGCGCCAGCGCTCAGAAAGAGAGTGCGGCCATTTTCGACCTTTACTCTCACCTGTTAACCGATGCCCGACTGAAAAAAGATCTGTTCGATGAGATCGAACGCGGATCGGTCGCCGAATGGGCAGTGAAACAGGTGATCGAGAAGTTTGCTGAACAGTTTGCCAGCCTGACGGACACCTACCTGCGTGAACGCGCAGGCGATCTGCGGGTGCTGGGTCAGCGCCTGCTGTTTCACCTTGACGATACGCTGGTCGGCACCAATGCCTGGCCGGAACGCTTTGTGCTGGTGGCCGATGAGCTGACCGCCACCACCTTAGCTGAGCTGCCGCATGAGCGGCTGGCGGGCGTGGTGGTGCGTGACGGCGCAGCTAACTCCCATGCGGCGATTCTGACCCGCGCGATGGGGATCCCGACGGTCATGGGCGCTGACATCCAGCCTCATCAGCTCAACAAACGTTTGCTGATCGTCGATGGGTATCGCGGTGAGCTGTTGATCGATCCCGAGCCGGTGCTGGTGCAGGAGTACCAGCGTTTGATCAGCGAAGAGAATGCGCTGAGCAAAATGGCGGAAGGCGTGGTCGATCAGCCCGGTGAGCTGAAAAGTGGCGAGCGCGTGCAGGTGATGCTGAATGCCGGCTTAAGCCCGGAGCATGAGCAGACGCTGGGCAACTGGGTGGATGGCATCGGTCTCTACCGCACCGAAATCCCGTTTATGCTGCAGAACGGCTTCCCGTCGGAAGAGGAGCAGGTGGCGCAGTATCAGGGCATGTTACAGCTGTTTCACAACAAGCCTGTGACGCTGCGTACCCTGGATGTAGGAGCAGATAAACAGCTACCCTACATGCCTATCAGTGAAGAGAATCCCTGTCTGGGCTGGCGCGGCATCCGCCTGACGCTTGACCAGCCGGAAATTTTCCTGGTGCAGGTGCGCGCGATGCTGCGTGCCAACGCCGCATCCGGCAACCTCAGTATTCTGCTGCCGATGATCAGCCATATCGATGAGATCGACGAAGCGAAAAAGCTGATCGATCGCGCAGGACGCGAAGTCGAAGAGATGCTGGGCTATACGATCCCCGCGCCGCGCATCGGCATCATGATTGAAGTGCCGTCGATGCTGTTTATGATCCCGCATCTGGCGTCACGGGTCGATTTTATCTCGGTTGGCACCAACGATCTGACCCAGTATCTGCTGGCGGTGGATCGCAACAACACCCGCGTGGCCAATCTCTACGACTCGCTGCATCCGGCGATGCTGCGTGCACTGAATACGATTGCGCAGGAAGCCCGTCTGGCCAATCTGGAATTGTGCCTGTGTGGTGAAATGGCCGGCGATCCAATGTGCGTGGCGCTGCTGGTCGGGCTGGGGTATCACCATCTCAGCATGAACGGCAAAAACGTACCGCGGGTGAAATACCTGCTGCGCCATCTGGATCACGAAGAAGCACAGCAGCTCAGCGAGCAGGGGATGAATGCTCATACCGCCACCGAAGTTCGTCATCTGGTCTCGACCTTTATGGAGCGTCGCGGGCTGGGCGGTTTAATCCGCGGCGGTCGCTAAGCGCTACTTCAGGCTATTTTATTTGCCATTCTGGTCCCGGGCAGTGCTCACACAGGCTGCTTTAGCAACCTGAACGCCCGTCAGGGCGGCCCTGAAGGGGCGAGCACAGCGAGTAATCCTCACGTACTACGTGTACGCTCCGGTTGTTGCGCGCTGTCCGTGACCAGTCTGGCTGCAACAATGTACGCCTGACGAGTCAGACTCTGGGCGTTATCCGCGTTTACATTTGCGGGACAATTCACAAAACCGGCTGTGCTATGATGCGCAGCCTTAATTTATGTGCCTGACAACACCCCCTTTTCAGGGTTGAAAAATAGACGGTGAATGATGAATAACGGCTATATTGCATTTCCGCAGTTCGATCCGGTGATCTTCTCGATTGGACCGGTTTCGCTTCACTGGTACGGTCTGATGTATCTGGTGGGCTTTGTTTTCGCCATGTGGCTGGCTGTCCGCCGCGCCAATCAGCCGGGCAGCGGCTGGAAAAAAGAGGAAGTGGAGAACCTGCTTTATGCCGGTTTCCTGGGGGTCTTCCTGGGTGGACGCATCGGCTATGTGCTGTTCTACAACTTACCGCTGTTCCTGGAAAATCCACTCTATCTGTTCAAAGTCTGGGATGGCGGCATGTCGTTCCACGGTGGCCTCATCGGGGTGATTGTCGTCATGCTGGTCTTTGCCCGCCGCACCCGACGTAATTTCTTCCAGGTGGCTGATTTCATCGCGCCGCTGATCCCGTTCGGTCTGGGTGCCGGTCGTCTCGGCAACTTCATTAACGGTGAGCTCTGGGGCCGTGTCGATCCGGGCTTCCGCTATGCCATGCTGTTCCCTGGCTCCCGCAGCGAAGATGTCGCGCTGGCCGCCACCAATCCGCAATACCAGGCGCTGCTCAACACCTACGGCGTGCTGCCGCGTCATGCTTCGCAGCTCTATGAACTGGTGCTGGAAGGGATAGTGCTGTTTATCATCCTGAATCTGTTTATTCGTAAGCCACGCCCGATGGGCAGCGTCTCTGGCCTGTTCCTGATTGGCTATGGCGCCTTCCGTATTATCGTTGAGTTCTTCCGCCAGCCGGATGCCCAGCTTGGCCTGTTTGAAGGCGGAATCAGTATGGGACAGATCCTCTCTGTGCCGATGATTATTGCCGGTATTATTATGATGATCTGGGCGTATCGTCGTCGCCCGCAGCCACAATTTCGCGAGGAAAAATGAAACAGTATCTGGATTTAATGCAACATGTGCTGCACGAAGGCACGCCAAAAGCTGACCGTACCGGCACCGGTACGCTTTCAATTTTTGGTCACCAGATGCGTTTCAATCTGCAGGATGGTTTTCCGCTGGTCACCACCAAGAAATGTCATATCCGCTCGATTATTCATGAGCTGCTGTGGTTTCTGAAAGGTGATACCAACATCGGTTATCTCAAAGATAACAACGTCTCCATCTGGGATGAGTGGGCGGATGAGAATGGCGATCTCGGCCCGGTGTATGGCAAACAGTGGCGCAGCTGGGGAACGGCCAGCGGCCAGGAGATTGACCAGCTAAGCCAGGTGATGGAGCAGCTGAAGCGCGATCCCGACTCACGCCGGATTATCGTTTCTGCCTGGAACGTCGGCGAGCTGAGCGAGATGGCGCTGGCTCCTTGCCACGCGTTCTTCCAGTTCTACGTGGCGGACGGCAAACTCTCCTGCCAGCTCTATCAGCGCTCGTGCGACATCTTCCTGGGCCTGCCGTTTAACATCGCCAGCTATGCGTTGCTGGTACATATGGTGGCGCAGCAGTGCGATCTGCAGGTGGGCGACTTTGTCTGGACCGGCGGTGATACCCACCTCTACAGTAACCATCTGGAGCAGGCGCGCCTGCAGCTGACCCGCGAACCGCGTCCGCTGCCATCACTTGTTATCAAACGCAAACCGGCGTCGCTGTTTGACTATCAGTTCGAAGATTTTGAGATTGAAGGCTACGATCCGCATCCCGCGATCAAAGCCCCTGTCGCCATCTGATTCGCGATAAAAGATAACGCCCTGGCACTTCGCCGGGGCTTTTTTTTTGCCCGCAAACCGGTAAATCTGCGGCAACGCTCGCACGCTTCTGCCAATTCATGCTATTGGGGAAGATTCTCTGCGACGTGCTTTCCAGCCTGCCAAACCGCACCTTGTTTCATCTGTTCATCACCCGCACTCTGACACCATGAAAACAGCACACTTACGCGGCTTTACCCTGCCGGAACTGCTGCTGGTGATGGTGATTGCCGGCATGCTGAGCGTTGCCGCGCTGCATGGCTGGCAGCGCTGGCAACAGCGGCAGCAACTGCGCGACAGCGCTCAGCAACTGCAGGGATTCCTGCTTGGGCTGCGTGCCCAGGCCAACCGGCAAAATAGCGACCTGATTTTATGGTCACGGCCTGGCGATCCCTGGTGCATCGGTGCCGGAAGCCGCCCCGTTGCAGGCTGTGATAGCCGAAAACGGCTGCAATTCGTAGCGCCGCACGCTGGCGTTGCGCTCTATGACATCCGGGGTGAACCGGGCTTCTATGGCCGACGTAATGTGGCCCGGGCGGGCAGCATTGAGCTGGGTAACAGCGCCGGACGAATGCGGCTGATTATCTCGGCAAGAGCCCGTATTCGCCTCTGCATGACGGATGAGGAGACGTGCCGTTGAAAATGGCCGGATTCAGCCTGCTGGAGATGCTGATCGCCTTAGCAATCAGCGCCGTCGTGATGTTAAGTGCTGGCCGTTTTCTGCCGCTGCTGCTGGCAGAGAACGCCGGCGTGATGCAACGGGCGCAGCTGCGTCAGGAGTTACAGCAGATGATGGCGACACTGGAAAAAGCGGTGCGGCGTGCCGGTTATTGTCACGGTGAGTGTGGCAGTGGGGCGCTGCAAATCAGAGAGAACTGCCTGCTGCTGCGCTGGGATGAGAACAGCAACGGTAAATGGGAAGGGGTGAGCCATGCAGAGAGTGACTATTACGGTTATCGCCTGCGACAACAGCAGCTTGAGATGCAGCGAGGTGTTGACCAGTGTCAGTCAGCGGGCTGGGAGCGGCTCTCCGGTCCCGCGGTTATGACGCTGGAGCAGTTCAGCGTCAGCCAGCAGGGCACGCAGGTCAGATTAGTGCTGCAGGCACGGGCCGGACGCTGGCTTGAAACGGTGGAGAGCTGGGTTGAGGCAGATAACCTGTGAAGCAGCGAGGCAGCAGCGCTCTGGGCATGGTGTTGATGATTATGGTCATTGGCAGCTTTACGCTGCATGCCAGCCGTAAGATGTCTGAGCAGGGAATGCGACTGCTGGCGGATGAGCAGCAGTTTATTCAGGGTTTCTGGCGGGCGCAGTCTGCGCTGCAATGGGGCTTCTCCCTGAGCTGGTCAGCCAGTGAGGCGGCCAGCTGTCAGCAGGATGATCGCCAGGGCTGGCGCAGCTGTTTACAACGAGGTGAAAAGGATGAAGGTCTGCTTAAAGGGGAGGCCAGCGGCAGTGGCATGGCAGTCTGGCAGTGGGTGCGGTTACGGGGCAATCAGATTACCACGTTGCCGCACGGCTGGATCGACTACTGCCCGCTTACGCCCCCGGCCACCTGCCAGTAAGCGCGGTGGATTCAGCCTGCCGGAAGTGTTGTTTGCTCTGCTGTTAATGGCATTAAGCAGCAGCACGCTGTTGCACTATCATCGCGCACTGGCACTGGGATTCAGCCATCAGTGGTATCAGCGTGAGGCATGGCGGGTGGCTGAGCAGCAACTGATGGGACATGAGAGCCCCGGCTGGACCTCAATACTGCAACAGCAGAGCGGCCCTTCAGGTTGCACACTGGATCGGGCTGACGTGACGGGGCCTTATCAGCGCAGTGCCACCCTGACGCGGCTGCGATGTTAACTCTCCCCGGTTGCCCTTTTGATGGGTTTCAACCGCGATACGCGGTAAAGTGACAGAGCCGCAATACCGCAGTCACGTTCTGAGTTATCACAGGAGTTTTCATGTTTCACGTTTATCACTCAAATCAGCTTGATGTGCTGAAGATTCTGGCGGCTGCGGTGATTAAACATGACCCTCTTGATGATCCTTTCGCCTCAGAAATGGTGCTGGTGCAGAGTCCGGGTATGGCGCAGTGGCTGCAGATGGAGCTGGCGCAAACCTTTGGTATTGCTGCTAATATCGAATTTCCGCTGCCCGCCAGTTTTATCTGGGAGATGTTCGTCCGCGTACTGCCTGATATCCCGGTAGAGAGTGCTTTCAGTAAGGCCAGCATGGGCTGGAAGCTGATGCACCGGCTGCCGGAGATGCTGAAGCATGAAGAGTTTACCTCTCTGCGCCACTATCTCCATGACGACGGCGACAAGCGTAAACTGTTTCAGCTCAGCTCCCGCGTGGCCGATCTGTTCGACCAGTATCTGGTCTATCGTGCCGACTGGCTCAACAGCTGGGAGCGCGGCGAAACCATTGAGGGGCTGGGCGAGGCGCAGCGCTGGCAGGCTGCCCTGTGGCGCGATCTGGTGAGTTATACCCAGGCCCTGCGCCAGCCTGAATGGCACCGCGCCAACCTCTATGCGCGATTTATCCAGACGCTGGATCAGGCGAAAAGCACGCCGGAAAATCTGCCCAAACGGGTCTTTATCTGTGGCATCTCTGCGCTGCCGCCGGTCTATCTGCAGGCGTTGCAGGCGCTGGGACGTCACATCGACATTCATCTGCTGTTCACCAATCCCTGCCGCGATTACTGGGGCGATATTCAGGATTATGCGTTTCTGGCGAAACTGCAAAGTCGTCAGCGCCGCCGCCATGGTGCTGATGAATCACGCGGACTCTTCCGGGATGCAGAGCAGGCACCGGTGCTGTTTAACGACGCTGGTGAACAGCAACTGACCAACCCTTTGCTCGCCTCCTGGGGCAAGCTGGGGCGTGACAACCTGTTTCTGCTGAGCCAGATGGAGTCAAACGATGACATTGATGCTTTTGTCGATGTGGAGCCGGACAACCTGCTGCACTGTATGCAGCACGATCTTCTCAATCTGCAGGATAACGCCATCATCGGACTGAATGCGGCGGAACTGGCACACAGCGATCAGAAGCGCTGCCTGGATCCGGAGGATCGGTCAATTGCGGTGCAGGTCTGCCACAGTGCCCAGCGCGAAGTTGAAGTGTTGCAGGATCATCTGCTGGCAATGATGGAGGCCGATCCGACGCTGAAAGCACGTGACATCATCGTCATGGTGGCGGATATCGACGCCTACGCCCCTTTTATTCAGGCGGTGTTCGCCAATGCACCTGCCGATCGCTATCTGCCGTTTGCGATTTCAGATCGCCGTGCCAGTCAGGCTCATCCGGCCATTGTGGCGTTTTTGCATCTGCTGGCACTGCCGGACAGCCGTTTTGTCTCGGAGGATGTGCTGGCGCTGCTCGATGTCCCGGCGCTCGCTTCCCACTTCGCCATTGATGAAAGCGGCCTGCGTTTACTGCGGCGCTGGGTCAGCGAATCGGGGGTACGCTGGGGGCTGGATGATGCCAGCGTAGAAGCCCTGTCACTTCCGGTTACCGGCCAGCACACCTGGCGCTTTGGCCTGCAGCGTATGCTGTTGGGTTATGCGATGGAGAGCCACAACGGTGACTGGGAAGGAATTCTGCCTTATGACGAGTCGGGTGGTCTGGTGGGGGAGCTGGCGGGACATCTGGCCGAGCTGCTCTCCCGGCTTAATCACTGGCGGCAGCTGCTTGCCGAACCCCGGCCACTGGCGGCCTGGCTGCCCATGTGCCGGGAACTGCTCAATGCCTTTTTCAGCCCCGATGCAGAAACCGAGGCCGCCTTGCTGCTGGTGGAAGAGCAGTGGCAGCAATTGATTGAATATGGCATGGATGCGCGGTTTGAAGAGGCGATTCCGGTGGCGCTGTTGCGCGATGATCTGCGTAGCCGGCTTGATCAACAGCGCATCAGTCAGCGTTTCCTGGCGGGGCAGATTAACTTCTGTACCCTGATGCCAATGCGCTCCATTCCTTTTCAGCTGGTCTGTTTGCTGGGCATGAACGACGGCGTCTATCCCCGTACTTTAGCACCGTTAGGTTTTGATCTGATGCAGCAGCAGTCCCGCAAAGGCGACCGCAGTCGCCGCGATGATGACCGCTATCTCTTCCTGGAGGCGATGATTTCGGCGCAGCAGCAGCTCTATATCAGTTATATCGGCCGGGCGATTCAGGATAATACGGAACGCTACCCCTCGGTGCTGGTCACAGAACTGCTGGATTACATTGGACAGAGTTTTTATCTGGACGGTGATGGCCATCTTGAGCTGGATGAGAGTGCCGAACGGGTGCGGATGCACCTGCAGCACCTGCACAGCCGGATGCCGTTTGCCGCCGAGAATTTCCAGCCTGCTGCCAGACTGCAAAGTTTCGCCCGTGAGTGGCTGCCTGCTGCGCGAGGCGCGGGGCAGCCGCAGCCCGATTTTGTGCAGCCGCTGGAGGCGCCGTTAATTGACGCGCTGACGCTGGAGGCGTTCCTGCGCTTCTGGCGACATCCGGTCCGGGCCTGGTTCCACCAGCGGCTTGGCGTGAGTTTCTGGCTGGAGGAGAACGAACTGCCCGACAGCGAGCCGTTTGCGCTCGACAACCTTGAGCGTTATCAGATTAACGCGCAGTTGCTGAATGCCCTGGTCGAAGGCGAGGATACTCAGCGGCTTTATGCGCACCATCGTGCGGCCGGTAATCTGCCTTATGGCGCGTTCGGTGAGCTGTTCTGGCAGGCGCAGCGCGATGAGATGCAGGAAGTAGCGGCAGAAGTGGTCACCCAGCGCAGCGACGGCGAGAGCTGGGAAGTGAATCTGCAACTGGAGCAGGTCAGCTTAACCGGGTGGCTGACGCAGGTTCAGAGTGATGGATTGCTGCGCTGGCGGCCTGGCGTACTCAACATGAACGACGGACTGCTACTCTGGCTGGAACATCTGGTCTACTGCGCGCTGGGCGGCACCGGCAGCAGCCGGATGTTTGGCCGGCAGCAGAGCCGCTGGTGCTTCCTTGCTGTGCCGCAGGCAGAGGCGATTGCTGCGCTGAATGAGTATGTCACGGGGTATCTCGCGGGTATGCGTCAGCCGCTGATGCTGCTTAACAAAAGTGGCGGCGCATGGCTGACCGCCAGCTACGACAAAAAAAGTCAGCAGTTACTGACTGATGAGGCAACCCAGCTTAAGGCGCGTAATCGCCTGCTGACGGCCTGGTCAGGCAACTATCAGCTTGAGGGTGAAGGCAGCGATCCCTATCTGCAACGTCTTTGCCGGGTGCTGGATGAGCCACAACTACAGCAGATAACTGAGGCGGCACAGCGCTGGTATTTACCGGTACTGGCTGCACATCAGGATGATGAATAGCCGATCAGAAGGCGTTTTTGCTGACTGACTCATTACACAGAAATTTTGCTCTGCTTTGAGCCGCCGCGTCCGACATTGGCGGTTTATCGGGAAACGAGAGGGGTTTACATGCGGGTACACGCACGCTGGATAGCGGCGCTAATGTTAAGCCTGATGGCTTGCACAGCGCAGGCGCAGGAGCAGGCATCATCAGGCTGGCAGCCGGTTAACGACACTATTCGCAAAAGTGAACAGGATCCCCGCCACTATCAGGCTATCCGGCTTGATAATGGGATGACGGTGTTACTGGTTTCCGATCCTGTGGCACCGAAATCGCTGGCGGCGCTGACGCTGCCGATAGGATCGCTGGACGATCCCGATCAGCAGGCGGGACTGGCGCACTACCTTGAGCATATGGTGCTGATGGGTTCAAAGCACTACCCGCAGCCCGACAACCTGGCTGAATTCCTGAAAAAACATGGCGGCAGCCACAACGCCAGCACAGCCTCTTACCGCACCGCCTTTTATCTGGAAGTGGAAAATGACGCGCTGGAACCGGCGGTTGATCGCCTGGCGGATGCGGTGGCTGAGCCGCTGCTGGATCCGGTTAACGCTGACCGCGAGCGCCACGCCGTGAATGCCGAGCTGACCATGGCGCGCTCGCGCGATGGCCTGCGTATGGCCCAGGTCGGCGCAGAAACCCTGAACCCGGCGCATCCGGCGTCACGTTTTTCGGGCGGCAATCTTGAGACCCTGAAAGATAAGCCAGGCAGCAAACTGCACCAGGCGCTGCAGGACTTTTATCATACGCATTACTCCGCCAATCTGATGAAAGCGGTGATCTACAGCAACAAACCGCTGCCGGAGATGGCGTCGATTGCGGCTAAAACCTTTGGCCGGGTACAAAATCATGACGCCAGCGTGCCGGAGATTACGGTGCCGGTGGTGACCGATGCGCAACAGGGCATCATCATCCATTACGTTCCGGCTCAGCCGCGCAAGCAGCTCAAAATTGAATTCCGCATTTCCAACAATAGCGATCGGTTCCGCAGTAAAACCGACACGCTGATCAGCTATTTAATCAGTAACCGCAGCAAAAACACGCTGACTGACTGGCTGCAAAAACAGGGACTGGCCGACGGGGTGAATGCGGGTGCTGACCCAATGACCGAGCGTAACAGCGGCGTGTTTGCGATTACCGCGTCACTGACTGATAAAGGGCTGGCGCAGCGCGACCAGGTCGTGGCGGCGATATTCAGCTACATCAATCTGCTGCGTCAGCAGGGGGATGATAAGCGCTATTTCGATGAAGTTTCGCATGTGCTGGCGCTCGACTTCCGCTATCCCTCAATTACCCGCGATATGGATTACATTGAATGGCTGGCCGACACCATGCTGCGCGTACCGGTTGAACATACGCTGGATGCACCCTATCTGGCGGATCAGTACGATGCCGCCGCGATTAATGCCCGGCTGAAAGAGATGACCCCGCAGCATGCGCGTATCTGGTACATCAGCCCGCAGGAGCCGCACAACAAAAAAGCCTATTTTGTGGATGCGCCTTATCAGGTTGAGAAGATCACCCCACAAACCTTTGCAGACTGGCAGCAACGCGCCAGCCAGATTACGCTGGCGATGCCCGTGCTGAACCCCTATATCCCGGACGACTTCACCCTGTTACCGTCAGACGGCAAAACGTATCAGCATCCGGTGAGACTGGATAACCAGGATGATATGCGTATTTACTGGATGCCCAGTCGTTATTACGCCAGCGAGCCAAAAGCGGCGATCACCCTGGCGTTACGCAATAAGCACACCATCAGTGATGCCCGTCAGCAGGTGCTGTTTGGCCTGAATGACTACCTTTCCAGCCTGGCGCTGGACGAGCTAAATTCACAGGCTTCAGTGGGCGGCATCAGCTTCTCAACGGGTGAAGATGAAGGGCTGGTGTTCAGCGCCAACGGCTTCACCCAGCGTCTGCCGACGCTGCTGAAGAAACTGGTGGAAGGTTATGCCACTTTCCAGCCGACAGAACAGCAGCTGGAGCAGGCTAAATCCTGGTATCTGGAGCGGCTGGACGCGGCGGAAAAGGGCAAAGCGTTTGAACAGGCGATTCAGCCGATGCAACTGCTGTCGCAGCTGCCATATACCCAGCGCGAGGCTCGCCGCAAGCTGGTAAGCACACTCTCACTTAAGGATGTCACTGACTATCGCGATACGCTGTTCCGCGACGCGACGCCGGAGATGCTGGTGGTGGGCAACCTCAGTGCTGACAGCGTGACGCAGCTGGGGCATGAGCTTAAACAGCAGATGCAGAGTCATGCGATCCGCGACTGGCATAGTCAGTATGTCTCGATTAAAAAACCGCTGAAAGCCAACCTGCAACAAAAAGGCAGCAGCACCGACTCCGCCCTTGCCGCGCTCTATGTTCCACTGGGATACAGTGAATATCAGAGCATGGCGCACAGCTCCATGCTGAGCCAGATTGTGCAGCCGTGGTTCTACAATCAGCTGCGGACCAAAGAGCAGCTCGGCTACGCGGTGTTTGCCTTCCAGATGCCAGTGGGTCGCCAGTGGGGGATCGGCTTCCTGCTGCAAAGTAACAGCAAACAACCGGGCTGGCTGTTGCAGCGCTATCAGGCCTTCTACCCGCAGGCGGAAAAACGTCTGCGCAGTATGAGCCAGGCAGACTTTGCCCAGTATCAGCAGGCGATGATCAATGATTTGCAGCAGCGTCCTCAGACGCTCTTTGAGGAAGCGGATCGCTTTAGCCGCGACTTTGATCGGCAGAATGATCAATTTGATACCCGGCAAAAAATGACAGAGCAGGTTCAGCGGTTAACCCCGGCCAGCCTGGCAGACTTTTTCCGGCAGGCCGTGATCGAACATAAGGGCATGGTGATGACCTCGCAGATTGCAGGCACCGGCAATGGCAAAGTTGAGTTTGCCCGTCAGCCTGGCTGGAAAACCTGGAGTGAAGTGGCACAACTGCAGCAGTCGCTGCCGGTAAAGAGTGAGACCCAATGACGCAGTTACCTCCCGTATCGCTGAATCCTTTAACGCTGCCGCTCAGAGGCGAGCGGCTGATTGAGGCGTCAGCGGGCACCGGAAAAACCTTTACCATTGGTCTGCTCTATCTGCGCCTGCTGCTGGGGCTGGGCGGTGAAAACGCCTACAGCCGGCCGCTCTCTGTCGAAGAAATTTTAGTCGTGACCTTTACCGAGGCCGCGACCGCCGAATTGCGCGGGCGCATCCGCGAGAATATTCATCAGCTACGTCTGGCCTGTATCCGCGGCAAAAGCAGCAATCCGATGCACCAGTTACTGCTGGAGCAGATGCCGGATCTGAGTCAGGCCGCCGCGCAGCTGCTGGCTGCCGAGCGGCAGATGGATGAAGCCGCCATTTTTACCATTCACGGCTTCTGTCAGCGGATGCTGAATCTCAATGCCTTTGAGTCGGGTATGCTGTTCGAGCAGGAGTTGATTGAAGATGAGCAGGCGCTGCTGAAGCAGTCGACCGCCGATTTCTGGCGTCGTCAGTGCTATCCACTGAGTCTGGATGTGGCACGGGTCATCGCCGCAGAGTGGAGCGGGCCGGACAGTCTGCTGGCCACGCTGCGCCCCTGGCTACAGGGGGAGTCCCCGGGGCTGAAACGTCCGCCTGCCGCCGATGAGACGCTGGCATCACGGCACGCCCGCAATCTGGCGCGCATCGAGGCCATCAAGCAGCAGTGGCAGGCGCTCAGCGCCGATGTTGAGGGCATTATCACTGCATCTGGCGTTGATAAGCGCAGCTACAGCAGTAAACATCTGCCCAACTGGGTCGCCCGCGTCACGCAGTGGGCCAGCAGTGACACGCTGGATTATCAGCTGCCCAAAGAGCTGGAGCGCTTTGGACAGCAGGTGCTGGAGGAGAAAACTAAAAAGGGTGAAGCGCCGCGTCATTCGCTTTTTGAGGCGATCGATCAGTTTCTGGCAGAACCGCTGTCGCTGCGGGATGTCATCATTGCGCAGGCGCTGACCGATGTGCGCGCCACGGTGCAGCGCGAGAAACGGTTACGTGCACTGTTAGGCTTCGACGATCTGCTCAGTAAACTGGATGAAGCGCTGCAGCAGCCAGGTGGCGTTTTGCTGGCAGAAACCATCCGGGCGCGTTACCCGGTGGCCCTTATTGATGAATTCCAGGATACCGATCCGCAGCAATACCGCATCTTCCGCACGCTCTATATTAATCAGCCTGAACAGGCACTGTTTCTGATCGGCGATCCTAAGCAGGCGATCTATGCGTTTCGCGGTGCGGATATTTTTACCTATCTGCGGGCCAGAAACGAAGTCAGCGCTCACTACACGCTCGATACCAATTGGCGTTCATCACCTGAGATGGTCGGGAGCGTCAACCGCCTCTTTTCTCAGCTCGATTCGCCTTTTCTGTTCTCGGCGATCCCCTTTCAGCCAGTTAAGCCTGCTGCGCCCAATCAGTCGCTGAAACTGATTTTTGACGAGCAGCAGCAACCGGCGTTACGGTTCTGGCTGCAGCCTGGCGAGGGCGTGGGTAACAGCGATTACCAGCAGTTTATGGCACAGCAGTGTGCGGCCGATATCAGCCGCTGGCTGGTGGCCGGACAGCAGGGGCGCGCCCGCCTGGGCAAAGGCGAGGCGCTGCAGCCGGTGCGGGCTTCCGATATCACCGTGCTGGTGCGCAGTCGTAATGAGGCCGGTTTAATCCGCGACGCGCTGAATGCGCTGTCGATTCCTTCGGTCTATCTCTCCAGCCGGGACAGCGTCTACACCACGCCGGAAGCGCGCGAACTGCTCTGGTTACTGCAGGCGATACAGGCACCTGAGCAGGAACGTCTGCTGCGCAGCGCGCTGGCGACCTCAATCTTTGCTATTGATGCAGCA
The DNA here is from genome assembly GCF_057812235.1 of Pantoea sp. ABR1s. NCBI lineage: Bacteria > Pseudomonadati > Pseudomonadota > Gammaproteobacteria > Enterobacterales > Erwiniaceae > Pantoea > Pantoea sp. ABR1s. Next base: position 829,740 of record NZ_CM173823.1, read on the forward strand.
ACGCTAGACGCGCTGACACAGAATGAACGCGAGTGGGATGCGCTGGTGGAGCAGTTTGCCGTCTGGCAGCAGCTGTGGCATCAGCGCGGCGTGTTACCGATGCTGCGTGACGTGATGATCAGGCGGCAGCTGGCAGAGAATATGCTGGCCTCGGAGAACGGTGAACGTCGCCTGACCGATCTGATGCATCTGGGTGAACTGCTGCAGGAGGCTTCGGTGCAGCTGGAGAGTCCGCACGCCCTGGTGCGCTTCCTGGCGCAGCAGATTGCCCGGCCAAACAGCCAGGCCTCCAGCCAGCAGTTGCGTCTGGAAAGCGACCGCCATCTGGTGCAGATCATCACCATCCATAAATCGAAAGGACTGCAATATCCGCTGGTCTGGCTGCCATTTGCTGCCGGGTTCCGCGAGGCGGCCAGCGCGCTTTATCACGATCGCGACACGTTCACGGCACTGCTGGATGTGCAGGGTGATGCACAAAGTCTGGCGCTGGCCGAAGAGGAGCGCCTGGCGGAGGATCTGCGTCTGCTCTACGTGGCGCTGACCCGTTCGGTCTATCACTGCAGCGTCGGCATTGCGCCACTGATCAAAGGCACCCGCAAAAAAGAGGGCGAAAGCGATCTGCACAAGAGCGCGCTGGGCTACCTGGTGCAGCAGGGTGAGGCGGCGGATGCGCAGCAGCTCAGTCAGCGATTGAATGCGTTAACCGGTGAAGGGATTGCGCTGGTTGAAGAGGCTCTGCTGCCGGGAGAAATGTGGCAGGATGCGCAGCAGGGCGATGAGGTTTTAAGCAGTCGCGACATTACGCGCGCGCTGGCTGACGTCTGGCGGGTAACCAGTTATTCAGGCCTGCAACAGCATCACAGCTCGCCGCTGCTGGATGCGATGCCCAATTTTGATATTGATGCAGCGGGCGAAGAAGAGAAGGGTGAAGAGGCTGCATTGACACCCCACCACTTTCCGCGTGGAGCGGCACCTGGTACGTTTTTGCACGGTCTGTTTGAGTCGATCGACTTTACCGAACCGCCGGACAGCGTCTGGCTGGAAGATCAGCTGCAGCATAATGGCTATCCGCTGAGCTGGTTGCCGGTTCTGGAACAGTGGATTGACCGGGTCTTACATACGCCGCTCAATGCTGAGGGGCTGACGCTGTCGGCGATAAAAAGCAGCGAACGCCTGATCGAGATGGAGTTCTATCTGCCGATCAACAATCTGCTGACTGCGGCGGATCTTGACGCTCTGCTGCGCCGGCACGACAGCCTCTCTCAGCAGGCCGCCCCCCTGGATTTTCGTCAGGTGCGGGGCATGCTGAAGGGCTTTATCGATCTGGTCTTCCGCTGGCAGGGAAAATATTATCTGCTCGACTACAAATCGAACTGGCTGGGGGATAGCCACGCCGCTTACACGCCAGAGGCGATGGCGCAGGCGATGATTGGCCACCGCTACGATCTGCAGTATCAGCTCTATACGCTGGCGCTGCATCGCTATCTGCAGCATCGCCTGCCGGACTACGACTATCAGCGTCACTTTGGTGGGGTGTTTTATCTGTTTTTGCGCGGGATGGATGGCAGCTCGCCGGACAACGGCATTTTCGCCACCCGACCTGCTGAAGCCTTTGTGGAAGAAATTGATGCACTGTTTGGTGAAACCGGGGAGATGTTATGAGTGACATGCTGAGTCTGCTGCTGCAGGCGGTAGAGAAGCGTCTCCTGCGGCCGCTGGATATACAGTTTGCCCAACTGGTGGCCCCGGAATCACAGCCTGGGCTGCTGCTCGCTGCGGCCTGCGTCAGCGCTGACGCGGGTGAGGGGCACGTCTGTTTACCGCTGAGCAACCTCTGCGAAGCGAATCTGTTCGCTGGTCGCCAGCCTGCGCTGGCTCAGGCGATCTGGCACGCTGCTGGTGCGCCGGAAGACTGGACAGCACGCTTTGCTGACTGGTCGGCAGTCAGTGATGGCAGCCTGGTTACGCCGCTGGTACTGAGCAATCAGCGTTTATATCTGCATCGGCTGTGGCAAAGCGAAGGCCGGGTTGCCGACTTCTTCGCTGCGCAGGAAGTGAAAACTGCGTTTGATATGCATGCTGCAGGCGACGTGCTGAACAGCCTGTTTGACGACCAGCCGGAGAACTGGCAGAAAATTGCGGCGGCCGTGGCGCTGACCCGCAAGACTGCGGTTATTTCCGGCGGGCCGGGTACCGGTAAAACCACCACTGTGGCGAAACTCCTCGCTGCCCTGATTCGCCTGAATCCCGGTGCACTGCGGATTCAGCTGGCGGCACCGACCGGCAAAGCCGCCGCGCGACTGACCGAGTCACTGGGCAGCGCACTGCAGGATCTGGCGGTCAGCGACGAAGAACGCCGGCGTTTTCCTGCCGAAGCCACCACGCTGCATCGCCTGCTGGGCGCACAGCCCGACACCCAGCGGCTGCGCTACCATGCCGGTAACCCACTGCATCTTGATGTGCTGGTGGTTGATGAAGCGTCGATGGTCGATCTCTCAATGATGGCAAAACTGATCGCCGCGCTGCCTGCCCATGCCCGCGTCGTGTTTCTGGGCGATCGCGATCAGCTGGCCTCGGTCGAAGCCGGTGCGGTGCTGGGCGACATCTGCCGCTGCACCGAAAGCGGCTACAGCCTGGCACGGGCTGAACAGCTCGCGCTGCTGACCGGCTGCACACTGCAGGGCAGTGACGATGTGCAGGCACCCGCAGTCCGCGACAGTATCTGTCTGCTGCAGAAGAGTTATCGTTTTGATGACTCATCAGGCATCGGCCAGCTGGCAAAAGCGATCAACCGTGGCGATGCAGAGCAGGTCAGGGCGGTGTTTGCTGCGGCTTATGAGGATATCAGTTACCAGCCGCTGAACAGCGCTGACGCTTATCAGGCGATGCTGGATGAGGTAGCCCAGGGTTATCAGCCCTTCCTGCAGTTGATCAGACAGCAGTCGTCGCCCGCAGAAGTGATTGCCGCTTTTGGCCGTTATCAGCTGCTGTGTGCATTACGTGACGGGCCATTTGGCGTGCAGGGTCTGAACCAGCGTATTGAGCAGCGACTGATGCAGCTGCAGCGCATCCGTCGTCCTGGCATGGGCAGCCGCTGGTATGAAGGGCGTCCGGTAATGATCACCCGAAATGACAGCGCGCTCGGCCTGTTTAATGGCGATATCGGCATGACGATGCGGGATGAAGAGGGCAACCTGAAGGTCTTTTTCCCGCTGCCGGATGGATCGATCAAGGCGATTCAGCCGAGCCGGTTACCCTCACATGAAACGGCCTGGGCGATGACGGTGCACAAATCACAGGGCTCGGAGTTTGATCATACCGCGCTGGTGATGCCCACGCAGTTTCTGCCGGTGCTGACCCGTGAACTGGTCTATACCGCGATTACACGTGCACGGCGGCAACTGACCATCTACAGCGAACCCGGCGTATTTCAGCGTGCCGTGCAGCTGCAAACGCAGCGACGCAGCGGTCTGGTGGAGCGACTAGGGGAATCTGGCTGAGAAGAGAGGGGACAGACCACGCGGGGGGGCCTGTCCCTTACGGATTGAATCAGGTGAGATCGGCCATCAACACTTTTGAACGGCGCTGATAGTTATACATCTCTTTTTTACTCTCGGGCAGGGACTCAATATCTACCGGCGTAAAGCCGCGTTCCTGGAACCAGTGGATGCTGCGGGTGGTTAAAACAAACAGTTTTTCCAGCCCCATCTGGCGTGCCTGAAGTGCCACGCGCTGCAGCAACATCTCACCGCGTGAAGAGCTGCGATAGTCAGGATGAACCGCCACACAGGCCATTTCGCCAATCTTCTCATCCATAAACGGATAGAGTGCTGCACAGGCGATGGTCAGATTATCGCGCTGAATGATGGTGAACTTATCAATTTCCATTTCCAGCTGCTCGCGCGAGCGACGCACCAGAATACCCTGCTGCTCCAGCGGACGGATCAGTTCGAGGATGCCGCCGATATCATTGATATTGGCGCGACGGATCTGCTCTGCCGACTCCATAACGATCTGGGTACCGATACCGTCGCGTGAGAAGAGCTCCTGCAACAGCGCGCCATCTTCCTGATAACTGATCAAATGGCTGCGGCGAACACCACTGCGGCAGGCTTTCACCGCCCCACGCAGGAAGCGAACGGTCCCGGAAAGATAATCGCCTTCCTTTTCAATCTCATCGATACGGGCCTGCGCATCATTCGGGAAGAGCTCGGAGATGATTTCACCCTCGCTGTTCAGCACGCCCTGCTCAGAGCAGAAGCCGATCATTTTCTCCGCTTTGAGTTTAATCGCCAGCTGGGTAGCCACTTCTTCCGAGGTCAGGTTAAAGCTTTCGCCGGTAACTGAAACCGCAACCGGGCCCATCAGCACAATCGCATCGTTATCCAGCTGACGATGAATGGCCTCTTCATCAATACGACGGATACGGCCGCTGTGACAGTAATCCACGCCATCATCCACGCCCAGCGGCTGTGAAATAATGAAGTTGCCGCTGACCACGTTGATATGCGCGCCCTGCAGCGGCGTGTTGTTGAGACTCATTGAGAGGCGGGCCGTGATATCTAACTGCAGCCGGCCGGCGGCCTGCTTCACTAACTCCAGCGATTGCGCGTCGGTGACCCGGGTAAACTTATGGTAAACCGGCTCCAGCTGCTGCTGAGCCAGGCTGGCATCAATCTGCGGGCGTGCGCCATACACCACGACGAGGCGAATGCCCAGGCTGTGCAGCAGGCCGATATCATTAACGATGCCAGAGAAGTTCTCATGCTCAATCGCTTCGCCACCCAGCATGATGACAAAGGTTTTACCCCGGTGGGCATTGATATAGGGAACGGTATGGCGAAAACCCTGAACCAGTTCGGTACTACGTTCCTTCACGGCCAACCCTCAGTGAATGTTTATTCGTATTTTTTGTATTTTTATGCTTTTACGTCCGGTTTTGCAAGTCTTAATCCTGACGAAAATTTACGTTTTTCTGGGTGTCAAAGCCGCTAACAGCCTGCATTATTTAGGGTTTCCGGGGTGACATCATGCTGCGGATTGGATAAAGTTTTCGCCGCCATTTTAGTAACTGGCGCTTTTTTAGACATTACACAGCAGCTGGAGCGGCATGTCAGACGTTAATTCCCATTTTTCACGCAGACGATTTTTACAGGGGACGGGCGCCTTACTGCTGTTAAGCGTCAGCCGGACAGGGTTGGCGGCGAAGAACCACATTGTGGCGGTGCGTATCTGGCCCTCATCGACCTACTCGCGGATGACGCTGGAGTCCAATGTCGCGCTGAAGTACAAGCAGTTTGCGCTGAGCAATCCCGAACGCCTGGTGATTGATATTCAGGGGCTGCATCTCAATCCGGTTCTGAAAGGGGTAGATAAGCAGGTTCGGGTCGACGATCCCTTTATTAAAAATGCCCGTGTCGGTCAGTTCGACAGCAACACGGTGCGCGTGGTACTGGAATTAAAGCGCAACGTCGCGCCGAAGATCTTTAATCTCTCGCCGGTCGCCGGGATCAATCACCGGCTGGTGGTCGATCTCTATCCGAGCCAGAACCAGGTTGAGGACGATCCTCTGCTGGCCCTGCTGAAAGATTACAACCAGGGCGATCTGGAGAAAGATGAAGGGGTGCAGGCGCCCTTACCCGGCAAAGCGGGGCGCGATCGTCCGATCATTATCATGATCGATCCCGGTCACGGTGGGGAAGATCCGGGCGCGCACGGCAAATATAAGACCCGCGAGAAAGATATTGTGCTGAAGATTGGACGGCGACTCAAAGCGCTGATCGATAAAGAGTCCAATATGAAAGCCTATATGACGCGCAATGAAGATGTCTTTATTCCGCTGCGCGTCAGGGTTGCCAAAGCCCGTAAACAGCGTGCCGACCTCTTTGTGTCGATCCATGCGGATGCCTTTACCAGTCGCGCGGCACGCGGCTCTTCAGTGTTTGCCTTATCAACCAGCGGTGCCACTTCGGCGGCGGCTCGTTTCCTGGCTCAGACTCAGAATGAATCAGACCTGATTGGCGGCGTCAGCAAAAGCGGTGACCGCTATCTCGATCACACCATGTTCGATATGGTGCAGCGTCAGACGATTCATGACAGCCTTAAATTCGGCAAAGAGGTGCTGCATCGCATGGGGCGCATCAACCATCTGCACAAACGCACCGTGGATCAGGCCGGATTTGCGGTGCTGAAAGCCCCTGATATCCCGTCAATTCTGGTCGAGACGGCGTTTATCAGTAATGTGGAGGAGGAGCGCAAGTTGCGAACCACCCGTTACCAGCATCAGGTGGCAGAGGCGATTCTGAACGGCATCAAAGCGTATGTAGAGAGTGGGGCGGCGCTGGCCCATCGGTAAAGGAGTGCGGGTAGCCGGGCTATCCGCGCGCTTTTCAGGGCAGAAAGAGGCTGAAGCGGCTTTTGGGAACGTCAGAAACAAAAAAACACCCTTTCAGGTGTTTAAATGATTGGTTGCGGGGGCCGGATTTGAACCGACGACCTTCGGGTTATGAGCCCGACGAGCTACCAGGCTGCTCCACCCCGCGTCCGTATCATACTTTTTTCACATTGTGACTTCTGTAAAACAACTGCAGAAGTATTGGTTGCGGGGGCCGGATTTGAACCGACGACCTTCGGGTTATGAGCCCGACGAGCTACCAGGCTGCTCCACCCCGCGTCCGTATTGCTTCTATTACTTTTACTTCTCACATTGTGACTTCTGTAAAACTGCTGCAGAAGTATTGGTTGCGGGGGCCGGATTTGAACCGACGACCTTCGGGTTATGAGCCCGACGAGCTACCAGGCTGCTCCACCCCGCGTCCGTGGAAGCGCACTATACTCTCCGCGCTAATTCATGCAACCCCTTTTTGCAGATAAAAGCCAAATTAACAGCCAGTTGCTGAAGGATTCAACCATCTGGTTAATTATTAAACTGATATGTGCTACGTCTGAGCGGATGCATTTCATTCTGTCGGGGGCTTTGCTATCGTCGCGGGGCGAACAGTTATAAAAAGAGAAGATAATGAAATCACATTGGGTGAAGTATGCACTCACTGGCGCGTTAATAACGCTGCTGGCGGCCTGTAGCTCCAAACCGACCGATCGCGGTCAGCAATATAAAGATGGCAAACTGGAACAACCGCTGGCGCTGGTGAATCAGCCCAATGCCAAAGGCGCACCGGTTAATGGCAGAGATTTTGGCGAGCAGATCCGTCAGATTCAGTCCGCCTCATCCGCCCTGTATAGCCGTCAGAACGGCACCTATAGCGCGATTGAGAGCTGGCTGATGGCGGGTGCCGATACCCGACAGCTTCGTCAGTATGGGCTTAACGCCTGGCAGATGGAGGGAACGGATAACTACGGTAACGTGCAGTTCACCGGTTACTACACACCGGTAGTAGAAGCGCGCTACACCCGTCAGGGCGAATTCCAGTATCCCATCTACCGTATGCCGCCGCGCAAACGCGGAGAAAAATTACCGAGCCGCGCCTCTATCTATAGTGGCGGACTCGATGACCGCTACATCATCGCCTACAGCAATTCCCTGATTGATAACTTCATGATGGATGTGCAGGGCAGTGGTTATGTCGACTTTGGCGATGGCCGCCCGATGACCTTCTTTGGTTACGCCGGTAAAAATGGCTGGGGTTATCACAGCATTGGCAAAGAGCTGATCGATCGCGGTGAAGTGAAGCGCGAAGATATGTCGATGCAGGCGATTCGTCAGTGGGCGCAGGAGCACTCACCGCAGGAGGTCCGTGCGCTGCTGGAAACCAACCCATCATTTGTCTTCTTTAAGGCTGAGCCGTTTACGCCGGTGCGCGGTGCCAGCGCAGTTCCGCTGGTGGCGAAAGCCTCCGTTGCGTCTGACCGCTCAATTATTCCGGCGGGCACCGTACTGCTGGCTGAAGTGCCGCAGTTAAATGAGAAGGGCAAATTCAACGGCAAATATGAGATGCGCCTGATGGTGGCACTCGACGTGGGTGGCGCGATTAAAGGCCAGCACTTTGATATCTATCAGGGTATCGGCCCCGACGCTGCGCATCTGGCGGGCTTCTATAATCACTACGGACGCGTCTGGGTAATTAAAGCCGCGCCGGGTGCCGGACAGCCGCTGTTCTCCAGCCCGCAAAACGGTAATAATGGTTCACTGCTTCTCGGCGCTAACTAATTTCTTCTCTGCGGGCCTTCGGGCCCGCACGACGTAACAGGTTCAACTATGAAAGTGTTAAATGACGCCTGGCATCAGCGCTTTGGCGGCACGGCGCGTCTCTATGGCCAGGATGCGCTGCAACGTTTTGCTGACGCACACTTCTGCGTCATCGGTATTGGCGGTGTCGGATCCTGGGCGGCGGAAGCGCTGGTGCGCACCGGGATTGGTAAAATCACCCTGATTGATATGGATGATGTCTGTATTACCAACACCAACCGACAGCTTCATGCGCTGCAGGGCAACGTCGGCAAAGCTAAAACAGAAGTGATGGCAGAACGGCTGCGTGCGATTAATCCTGACTGCGAAGTGATCTGCATTGATGACTTTATTACGCCAGAGAACACCGCCGAACTGATGGCAGCGGGTTTCGACTATGTGATCGACGCTATCGACAGCGTGCGACCGAAAGCGGCGCTGATCGCCTGGTGCCGCCGGAATAAGATCCCGCTGATCACCACCGGTGGCGCGGGTGGGCAGATCGATCCCACTCAGATCCAGGTCGCCGATCTGGCGAAAACCATCCAGGATCCGCTGGCGGCGAAGCTGCGCGAACGACTGAAAAGCCTGGGCGTGGTGAAAAACAGCAAGGGCAAACTTGGCATCGACTGCGTCTTTTCTACCGAAGCGCTGGTCTATCCGCAGGCTGATGGCAGCGTCTGTGCTTCACGCAGCACAGCGGAGGGGCCGAAGAGAATGGATTGCACATCCGGCTTTGGCGCGGCCACCATGGTAACCGCCACCTTCGGCTTTGTTGCCGTCTCGCATGCGCTGAAGAAGTTTCTGGCGCGTGCTGCCCGTCAGGACGCCGTCAGCGCCTGACGCGCGGCGTGCTCCACTGCGGCGGCCAGCGCCTGCAGGCCGCTGCTGCGGGAGGCACTGAGCTGGGCGCGCAGGCCCAGTTCATCAAACAGTTTTAAGGGATCCATTGCCAGCAGCTGTTGCGGCGTCTGGCCCTCAACGGCGGTCAGCAGCACGGCCAGCAGACCGCGCACAATACGTCCTTCACTGTCACCATAGAAATGCAGCGTGCCATCTTCGCGTAACTGGCTGCCCAGCCAGACCCGATTTTCACAACCGCTCAGTTCAATTTCCGCTGTTTTCAGTTCCCCGGGTAAGGCAGGCAACTGGCGGCTCAGCTGGATCAGCTGACGATAACGATCTTCCCACTGATGAAAGCGGCCAAAGCTCTCTTTCAGGCTGGCAACGGTAATCTCTTCGCCAAACGGGTGTGGCGCTAACGGCGATGAATGCATAATCAAAACTCCGATAACAGCGAGATGGCGCTCTTCATGGCGCGCACCAGCGCATCAACATCCTGCAGATTATTATAGGGTGCAAAAGAGGCCCGCAGCGTGCCGCTGACGCCCAGCGCCGCCAGCAACGGCTGCGCGCAGTGCTGGCCAGCGCGCAGGGCGATTCCCTGCTCAGCCAGCAGCGTCACCAGATCGCTGTGATGCAGGCCAGCGAATTCAAATGCCAGCAGGCTGGCATTTGAACAGCGGAAGCTGCGGAAACCGGGTAATTCCGCCAGCTGCTCTTCCGCCAGCGTCGCAAGATGCTGACTCCAGCGCTCCGCTTCGGGCAGATCGTACTGCGCCAGCCAGCTCAGTGCTGCACTCAGGCCCACCACGCCCGCCACATTCGGGGTGCCAGCCTCAAAACGCCACGGCACCGGCTGCGGCGTGAATCCGCTGAAATCGACATCCGTTATCATCTTACCGCCGCCCTGCCAGGGCTCCATCGCCTCCAGCAGTTCCGCTTTGCCATATAACGCGCCAATGCCCATTGGGCCGTAAATCTTATGTCCGGAAAAGGCGTAAAAGTCGATATCCAGCGCCTGTACGTCAGGCGGACAATGCACCACGCCCTGTGCGCCATCGACCATCACTTTCGCGCCCACGGCGTGAGCGAGCGGGATCGCCTGAGCGAGTGCGGGACATCCGCCGGTGACGTTCGACATCTGTCCGACCGCCAGCAGGCGGGTACGGCTGTTGAGCAGGGCGGGCAGCTGGCTGATATCCGGCAGGCGATCCGCGCCTAACGGCCATTTTACGACGCGGGCACCGCACGCCTGCGCGGCCATCAGCCAGGGTACCAGGTTGGCGTGGTGTTCTGCCTCGCTGACCACAATCTCATCACCAGGCTGTAAGCGCGGGCGCAGCCAGCTGTTCGCCACCAGGTTTATCGCTTCGGTGGTGCCGCGCGTCCAGACAATCTCACGATCGTCAGCGGCGTTAAGCCAGCGGGCAACCTGGTTGCGCGCCTGCTCATAGCGATGGGTTAAGGCCTGGGCGGCGGCAAACTGGCTGCGATGGACTGTACCCGCGCTGAGGCTGTAAAACTGCTGCGTGCTGTCAATGACGGCCTGCGGCTTCAGCGTGGTCGCTGCGCTGTCGAGATAAACGCCTGCGTCGGCGAGTGCGGGAAACTGCTGGCGAAATGCGGTGGGATTGAATGCGGTCATGCCTGGTCCATGATAAGAAAAATTAGGACCACACTGAAAGAATGGTCTGCGTCTGGCAAAGCTGGAAAAGCGCGTTATGCTGAATATTGCAAGGTTTGAACCAAACCCGCATAACGATCGGACGTTTACTAGTCGATCTCACTTATCGGCTGCCTCTGGTTAGCGTAACGCGGGTGGTTTGATGCAATCAATCTACAAGGAGATAGCAGATGAAAAAATTAACCGCAGTACTGGCCGTGTGTACCCTGGCTTTTACCCTGAGCGCCTGTTCAAGCAATTACGTGATGCATACCAATGATGGTCGCACCATTGTGGCTGCCGGCAAGCCTAAAGTCGATAACGATACCGGCATGATCAGCTATAAAGATGCGAATGGCAACGAGCAGCAAATCAACCGCTCTGATGTCAAAGAGATGGTAGAGTCTGGCAACTAAGCAGCAAAAAAAAAGCACCGCAATTTGCGGTGCTATTTAAAAATCACTATGGACAGACAGGGTAAATCTACAGGAATTAAGAGTTCGATCCGCAATCGTCGGATCAAAAATTGCAAACACAACATCACGACCACAGGCCAAAAGCTTTCAGAAAATCTGCGAACTCACTCACAAATCTAAAAACTTTTCGTTCCGGCTCAGGAAGTGCGGCAACTATAGGTATTTGCTGGAGGTTCCTCAACGGACAAATTATAATGCCTCGGATTAAAAATTCTAATACGTAAACGCTTTGTATAAGCCAGCGTATTTTTTGCCGATCCGGATACGGAAAACCATGTCGAAACGCCTTCCTCCTCTCAACGCACTGCGTGTTTTTGATGCAGCTGCACGCCATTTAAGCTTTACCAAAGCCGCAGAAGAGCTGTTTGTCACCCAGGCTGCTGTAAGCCATCAGATTAAATCTCTGGAAGATTTTCTGGGGTTAAAGCTATTTCGCCGGAGGAATCGTTCGCTATTACTGACCGAAGAAGGACAAAGCTACTATCTCGATATCAAAGAGATTTTCTCGGCAATCAACGAAGCGACCCGCAAACTGCAGGCGCGCAGTGCCAAGGGTGCGCTGACCGTTAGTTTACTGCCGAGCTTTGCCATTCAGTGGCTGGTTCCCCGCCTCTCCAGCTTTAATATGGCTTATCCGGGAATCGACGTGCGTATCCAGGCGGTTGACCGCGACGAAGAGAAACTGGCCGACGATGTCGACGTGGCGATTTTTTACGGTCGGGGTAACTGGCCCGGCCTGCGGGTTGAAAAACTCTACGCCGAATATCTGCTGCCTGTCTGTTCACCGTCGCTGATGACCGGGGATAATCCGCTAAAAACACCGATGGATCTGTCGCGTTTTACTCTGCTGCATGATGCCTCCCGCCGGGACTGGCAATCTTATATCCGGCAACTGGGCCTGCAGCATATCAATGTGCAGCAGGGGCCAATCTTCAGCCACAGCGCCATGGTATTGCAGGCGGCGATTCATGGTCAGGGCGTGGCGCTGGCGAATAACGTCATGGCGCAGAGCGAAATAGAAGCGGGGCGATTAATCTGCCCGTTTAATGATGTATTAGTCAGTAAAAACGCTTTTTATCTGGTTTGTCATGACAGTCAGGCAGAACTGGGTAAAATAGCCGCCTTCCGACAGTGGATCCTGGAAAAAGCTGCAACCGAACAAGAAAAATTCCGCTTTCGCTATCAACAATAACGTATTGATTTATTTGCATTCAGATGCAAAAGGACTCTGAGGATCGGTTAATGTCCAGTCGTGCCATGTTTGTTTTTTCGGCTATCAGCGGATTTCTGCTGGTGGCTTTTGGCGCATTTGGTGCCCACGTTTTAAGTCAGTCGCTTGGTGCGGCTGAAATGGCCTGGATTCATACCGGGCTGGAATATCAGGCTTATCACACCTTAGCGGTGATGGGGCTGGGTGCTGCGATGTTACGCCGCGCCAATATCTGGTTTTACTGGAGCAGTGCGCTGATGGCGCTCGGCACCGTGCTGTTTAGTGGCAGCCTCTATTGTCTGGCGCTGTCACATCTGAAGTTTTGGGTTTTTATCACACCCGTGGGCGGGGTCTGTTTCCTCGCCGGTTGGGTATTGATGTTGATTGGCGCGCTGCGTCTTAAACGAAAGGCAGAACGCCATGAATAAAGTTTTACTCTATTGTCGCCCCGGTTTTGAAAAAGAGTGTGCGGCGGAAATCAGCGCCAAAGCGGCTGAACGTGAAATCTACGGCTTTCCACGGGTTAAAGATGACTCTGGCTACGTGCTGTTCGAGTGCTATCAGTTTGAAGATGCCGAGCGGCTGGCACGTGAGTTGCCGTTTGACGAGCTGATTTTTGCCCGTCAGATGCTGGTCGTCGGCGAAATGCTGCGTGACCTGCCGCAGGAAGATCGCATTACCCCGATTGTCGGCATGCTGACCGGCGTAGTGGAAAAGGGCGGCGAACTGCGTGTTGAAGTGCCAGACACCAACGAAGCCAAAGAGCTGACTAAGTTCTGCCGCAAGTTCACCGTGCCGCTGCGCTCGGCACTGCGTGAAAGCAAGATCCTGTTGAATTATGAGAGCCCGAAGCGCCCGGTCGTGCATGTGTTTTTCATCGCACCGGGCACCTGTTACGTCGGCTACTCCATCCGGGAAAACAGCTCGCCGTTTTACATGGGTATTCCACGCCTTAAGTTCCCCTCCGATGCGCCAAGCCGTTCCACCCTTAAGCTGGAGGAGGCGTTTCACGTCTTTATCCCTGCGGATGAGTGGGATGAGCGTTTAGCCAGCGGCATGTACGCCGTGGATCTCGGTGCCTGTCCGGGCGGCTGGACCTATCAGCTGGTTCAGCGCAGCATGATGGTGTATGCGGTGGACAACGGACCGATGGCACCGAGCCTGATGGATACGGGCCAGGTGATGCACGAGAAAGCGGATGGCTTTAAATTCCGTCCGCCACGCACCAACATCAGCTGGCTGGTGTGTGACATGGTGGAGAAGCCGGTGCGTGTGGCTAACCTGATGACCGACTGGCTGGTCAACGGCTGGTGCCGTGAAGCGATCTTCAACCTTAAGTTGCCCATGAAAAAGCGCTATGAAGAGGTGACGCAGAATCTGGCCATGATGCAGGAACGATTCGATGATAATGGTATTAACGTGCAGATTCGCGCTCGTCAGCTTTACCATGACCGCGAAGAGGTGACCGTACATGTGCGCCGAATCTGGGCGGCTGCCGGTGGTCGTCGCGACGAACGTTAATCGCAGGGCTGAGTGCAGGGGCACTCAGCCGGTATAACGCAGCGTATTCAGATTGCCCTGCAGCACCAGATCCCGCTTCAGGGTTGCGACCTGACGGCTGATCTCTGCCATCTGCTGACCCTCAGCGAGCTTCTCCCGCCATCTGGCTGGCACCTGATCCAGTTGCTGATAGATCCCTTCAAGCGTGTGAAACTCTGTTAGTAGCTGTTTCGCGCTTTTCGGACCGATGCCGGTGATGCCCGGAATTTTACTGCTGCTGATGCCGCACAATCCCCAGTAGTCGGGTAACCGCTGGGGCGCCACACCAAATTCAGCCTCGATAAAAGGCAGATCAAGCCAGCGTTTCTGGAAGTAGTCGCGGATGCGGATCTCGGGTGCCAGCAGCTGACAGTAGCCTTTGTCGGTTGAAACAATGGTGGCCTGATGTCCGGCCTGAGCCATTTTCACCGCCAGCGTCGCCGCTAAATCGTCCGCCTCATCCTCGCCCGCTATCCAGCAGTTTACGCCTGCGGCGCGAAAGGCCTCCTGTAACGCCGGCATCTCTGCCTGTAAATCGTCTGGCATCGGCGGGCGACCGCTTTTGTAATCGGGTAGCAGCTGATGACGCCAGCCCTGATGACGCGCTTCGCCATCAAATACCGCCACCGCATGAGTCGGATGGGCGTGACCCAGTATCTGGCGCAGCGCAGCCACGCAGCCTTCGACACAGGGGGAGCCCTGTACCGCATGCAGACGGCGAATCAGATTCAACGCGTCAACAATAACAAGATGAAGAGCCATGAGAGTATGGGCAGCCCGGGGGCTGCCTCCTGGTTTATTTGATAATTTCGTAGCAGGGAATGTAGGCGGTGCCTGGCAGTTTCATGCGTTGCTGTGCAACGAATCCCTGAAGCAGCTCATCCATGCGGTGCATGATGTCGGGGTCGCCATGGAGTTTGTAGCGTCCCTTCTCGCGGATTTCACGGATGCCCATCTCTTTGACGTTACCGGCTACGATACCTGAGAAGGCGCGGCGCAGGTCAGCAGCCAGCTTTTCGGGTGGCTGATTGGTGTAGAGATTGAGATTCGCCATATTTTCATGGGTTGGCAGGAACGGCACCTGCAGATCGGGTTCGATGCGAATCGACCAGTTAAAGCTGTAAGCATCGCCGGTTTCGCGACGATTCTCTTTTACCTGCGGCATCGCTTTCTTCATCAGACGCGCCACTTCGGCTGCATCGTTGATGATGATCTGATAATGCTTACGCGCCTGTTCGCCCAGGGTGTTAACGATGAAATCATCCAGCACGCGGAAGTAGTCGGCGCTCTCTTCCGGCCCGGTCAGGATCAGCGGTAATACCTGATCGCTGTTCTGCGGATTCATCAGGATGCCCAGCAGATAGAGCAACTCTTCTGCGGTCCCTACGCCGCCCGGGAAAATGATAATGCCATGGGCGATGCGCACAAAAGCTTCCAGACGTTTTTCGATGTCCGGCATGATGATCAACTCATTCACCAGCGGATTCGGCGGTTCTGCCGCAATGATGGAGGGTTCGGTCAGGCCGATAAAGCGGCTGTCACGATAGCGCTGCTGAGCATGGCCTACGGCGGCCCCTTTCATTGGCGCTTCCATCACGCCCGGCCCGCAGCCGGTACAGATGTTCAGTTCACGCAGTCCAAGCTGAGTTCCGACATTGCGGCAATACTGGTACTCAACGGCGTTGATCGAGTGACCGCCCCAGCAGACCACGGTGTTGGGATACTCGCCGATGTGCAGCGCCCGCGCGTTACGCAGAATGGAAAACACGGTGTTGGTGATAGTGGCGGAGTCATTTTCTTCAGCCGCAGTGAACCGACCCGGCATGTTGAGCTGGCCGCTGACAAACAGGATGTCACGCAGCACCGCAAACAGGTTAGCCTGCAGTGAACGGATGATGCGGCCATCCACAAACGCCTCTTCCGGTGGATTGATCAGCTCCAGTTTGACGCCGCGCTCACGGCGCAACACATTGATGTCGAAATTTTCAAAGCGGGAGAGCAGCTCCTGGCTGCTGTCAGTCTGGCTGCCGGAGTTAAGCACGGCAAGAGAGCAGTTGCGAAACAGCTGGTAGAGGTCGCTGCTGGCTGTGCGCTTGAGCATATCGACTTCCAGCTGTGAAAGCAGATCCATCGAGCCAAGAGGGCTGATATGGGTAATCAAATGAACTCCTTTACACCCGCCTGGGTGCGTGTTGGCACTGCAACGGCAGTGACGAAAATCCCTGGTCGGCCACCCGCAGGTAGCCGCCATCACCAGAGTAGCCTTGTCGGCCCGCACAGCTCAAGCGGAACTGCGCTTAGTGCATGCAGCCTGCGAGAAGTCTCGCAAACTACTGACGAACCAGTCGCGAAAAACCGGGCGAGAAGGGCACATTAGTGCGCCATGGATTGATATCCAGTCCGCCACGACGGGTGTAGCGTGCATACACCGTCAGCGCTTCCGGATGGCAGAAACGCATCACATCATTAAAAATGCGTTCGACACACTGCTCGTGAAATTCGTTGTGCTGGCGGAATGAGACCAGATAGCGCAGCAGCGCTTCACGGTTGATACGCGGGCCTTTATAACGAATCATCACGGAGCCCCAGTCGGGCTGATTGGTAATCAGACAGTTTGACTTGAGCAGGTGGCTGACCAGCGTCTCTTCAACGATTTCGCTGCCCGCAGCATCGGCCAGATAGTCAGCATTGAAGCGGTAATCCTCTATGGCGATATCCTGCTCATCAATACAAACTCCCTCAAAATGGCCGATGGGCTGACCTTCCACTTCATTGAGACGGAACAGCGCGACCCGCGCTTCACCTTCAGCACAGGCACTCAGGTCCCGCTCCAGCGTCTGACGAACCTCACCCCAGTCGGCAAAGCGGGTCTGGTTGAAACTGTTAAGGTAGAGCTTGAAGCTTTTTGACTCGATAAGGTTGCGGCTCTGCGCATCGAGCACCACTTCGCCAACGGCAACCTGTGGCAGACCTTTGCTGTTGAGCCACGAGAGTTCATACAGGGTCCAGATATCACTGCCGGTAAAGGGCAGACTATCGGGAAACAGGCCAAGGGGTTCACGATTCAGGCTGCGCGGCACCGCCTGCAGTAAGCTGTTGTCATAATGATCGTGATAGGCTGTGGGTTTGCCCAGCGTCAGGTTGCTGAGTGCCTGATCCTGTTCGTGAGTAGTCATTGCGGTTACCACCAAAATTAATCAAAGTGGCTAAGTGTAACCCATCAGAAGTGAGAATATGAATGATGCAGCAAACTGCCGCCGCGTTGCGCGACTTTACCACCCGGTACTGCCAGCACTGGCTTCAGCAGGCCGGGCATGCGCCGGCCAGCAGCGATCTCTTTGGTGTACCTTCGCCCTGTGCCCTGGAGGATCGCGATCAGCGGGTCGTCTGGCAGCCGCAGCCTTTTACTCTGCCACAGACGCTGGATGCAGTTGAGCGGGCGATCGACATCCAGCTCCAGCCGCAGATCACGGCTTTCTATACCACGCAGTTTGCCGGCGATATGCAGGCCAGTTTTGGTGAGAATCAGCTGACACTCTTACAGGTCTGGAGTGAGGATGATTTCCTGCGTTTACAGGAGAATCTGATCGGGCATCTGGTGATGCAGCGCCGCCTTAAACAGTCGCCTACGCTGTTTATCGCCACCACCGAGTCAGAACAGGAGATCATCTCGCTTTCTAATCTCAGCGGCGAAGTGATTCTGGAGCAGCCCGGCGGTAAACAGCGTGTGAAATTAGCGGAAACGCTTGAGATATTTCTTAAGTCATTACAACCGGTTATCATCTGAGTTGCAGTGATTTGCCCCTGACCTTGTGAGACATCTCTTACATGTGCTGTGAGAGATCGCTATATAACAGGTGAGACTTCCGGAAGGCTGAGATGTAAAAATATTGTGAATCATCAACTTAATGGCGTTTATCTGAATTTACGCCGCACATTTCGTAAAGTTCTGCTGTGAGTACCTTGTGCGCGTAACGAGTTCTGTCAAAATGTTTCGCACTGCAGGAGGCTCAGGAAAAAGATATCGTCAGGATGATGATAAGCCATGAGGCAGGAACGTAACGGAGCTTACGGCACACGGAAGGTTTCAGGATGAAACAGGATCGCTCAGGATTGAGCAAGGGACACCTCCAGGATGGAGAATGAGAACCCCCTCAGAAGAGGTGGTGGGCCAGGATGCTAAGGATACATCAGGACGATGCGCGACAGGAGTTCGCACTGGACAAGTTGTCATGGAAGAGCAGGGAGCATTAACGTGGCGGGATGGCTGCAAACGAACCGGGAGCACTGTTTATACAGTGCTCCCTTTTTTTGTGCCTGTGCCAACAAGTGATATGCTTGCCGCCCATTTTTGACTGCTCGCGGAGGTGGCGCATGGCGCATGAACAATTGATTACGCAACGGCTGGAACAACTGGAAGCGGTGATGCGTGAGCATCATCTCTGGCAGAGTACCCCGCCGGCCGAGGGCGCGCTCGAGAGCCGCGAACCCTTTTGCCTGGATACGCTGGAGCCGCTGCAGTGGCTCCAGTGGGTGTTAGTCCCCCGGATGCATGCCCTGATTGCGGCCCGACATCCGTTACCACAAAATTTTGCCGTGGCCCCCTATTATGAGGTGGCTCTGGTGCCTGACCAGCCGGGTATTGCGCCGCTGTTGCTGACCCTGCGTCAACTTGATGCGTTAATCACGGATGCTGCCCACTGATGCTGGAGATACTCTATCAGGATGAGTGGCTGGTTGCCGTCAACAAGCCCAGCGGCTGGCTGGTTCATCGCAGCTGGCTGGATCGCCATGAAACGGTGTTTGTGATGCAGACCGTTCGTGATCAGATTGGACAGCATGTGTTTACGGCGCATCGTCTCGACAAGCCCACGTCAGGGGTACTGCTGATGGGGCTCTCCAGTGAAGTCGGACGTCTGCTTTCCCTGCAGTTTGAACAGCACCAGATGCAGAAAACCTACCACGCTGTGGTTCGCGGCTGGCTGGAGAGCAGCGGGACGCTCGATTATCCGCTGGTGGAAGAGCTGGATAAGATTGCCGATAAACACGCCACGGAAGCGCGCACCGCACAGCCCGCGGTCACCGAATATCAGTCACTGGCAACGGTCGAGATGCCGGTCGGCATTGGCCGTTATCCCACTTCGCGTTATAGCCTGGTTGAACTGGCTCCTAAAACCGGTCGCAAGCATCAGCTGCGTCGTCATATGTCACACCTGCGTCATCCGATTATTGGCGATTCGGCGCACGGCGATCTGCGTCAGAACCGGGGTGCTGCCGAACATTTTGGCGCTAACCGCCTGATGCTGCACGCCAGCAGCCTGGCATTAACTCATCCGGTGACCGGTGAACCGTTGTTGCTTCGCGCCGGACTGGATGGCGTCTGGCAGAATCTGATGAACCAGTTTGGCTGGCAGGATCGCATTCCTGAGGTGCCGCGGGTTGAGTTTGATGCAGCGCCAGGACAGGATAACGTTTCAGAATAAGGGAGAAAGCAGATGGCAAAGATTGGCATTTTTGTAGGTACGGTATATGGCAATGCGCTACTGGTCGCGGAAGAAGCAGAGCCCATTCTGCAGCAGCAGGGGCACAGCGTAACGGTATTTGACGATCCGACGCTGGCTGACTGGCAAAACTATGCCAGCGACGTGGCGTTAATTGTCACTTCTACTACCGGGCATGGCGATTTTCCCGACACGATTTCAGGTCTGTTCCATGCGATTAAAGATCAGCTCGGTCATCAGCCCGCGCTGCGCTATGGCGTGATCGCGCTGGGTGACAGCAGCTATGACCATTTCTGTGGCGCGGGTAAAACCTTTGACGCGCTGCTGCAGGAGCAGGGCGCTCAGCGGGTTGGTGAGGTTTTACTGGTTGATGCCACTGAAAATCCGGAACCGGAGGCGGTTACCTCGCCGTGGGTTGAAGCCTGGGGCGCGCAGCTCTGATTGCAAGGCCAGGCTTATCTCTGCCTTAACAGAGATAAGCCTGTGTTGCGCACGGCGATGTCCGTTGAGTGCACTGTCAGGTGACAGGCGCCGGGTTAAACACCGCCAGCTGATTACGAATGCCCCAGCGATCGGACCAGGTCTGCTTCCTGCCACTGGCGATATCCAGAATCAATTCAAACAGTCGCCAGCCCACCTGCTCAATACTCTCTTCACCGGTAGCAATCGTCCCGGCATTGATGTCCATCAGATCGTGCCAGCGCTCTGCCAGCGCATTACGCGTCGCCATCTTGATCACCGGAATTGCGGCCAGACCGTAAGGCGTACCGCGACCAGTAGTAAACACCTGCAGGGTGATACCGGATGCCAGCTGCTGCGTACCGCAGACAAAATCGCTGGCGGGCGTGGCCGCGTAGATCAATCCGCGTCGCGTGGGCCGCTGGCCGGGCGAGAGCACTTCAACAATGGCGCTGCGTCCCGATTTTGCGATCGAGCCAAGCGCTTTTTCCACCACGTTCGCCAGCCCGCCTTTCTTATTGCCCGGCGACGGGTTAGCGCTGCGATCGGTCTGGCCCTGGTCGAGGTAATTATCATACCAGGCCATCTCCTCCAGTAAGCGCTTACCGACTTCCTGATTAATCACCCGCGGCGTCAGCAGGTGAATCGCATCACGCACTTCCGTGACTTCGGAGAACATCACGGTGGCACCGCAACGCACCAGCAGATCAGAGGCAAAGCCCACTGCAGGATTTGCCGTCACGCCCGAAAACGCATCGCTGCCACCACACTGCATGCCGACAATCAGTTCTGCTGCAGAGCAGGTTTCGCGCTGGCGCTGATTCAGCCGCTGGAGATGACGCTCCGCCACCTGCAGAATCTCATTGACCATCGCGCCAAAGCCCACCAGCTTTTCATCCTGCAGACGCACGATGTCATGGTCGTCCAGCGAAATCGCCTGCACGTCGGGGGTGCCAGTCAGCAGACGCTCTGGCTGTAACTTTTCACAGCCGAGGCTGACGATCATCACTTCGCCGCCGAAATTCGCATTCAGCGCCAGGTTATGAATGGTGCGAATCGGCACGACCGCCGCGGGTGCGTTGATCGCCACCCCACAGCCATAAAGGTGGTTCAGGGCAACCACACCATCCACGTTCGGATAGCGCGGCAGTAACTCCCGTTCAATGATCTGTACGACATGATCCACCACACCGGCCACGCAGTGGACGCTGGTGGTGATGCCGAGCAGGTTACGCGTGCCTACGCTGCCATCCGCATTGCGGTAACCTTCAAAGGTATAGCCCTCCAGCGGCGGCAAATCAGGCGGAACCTGGGTGGCTAGCGGCAGACTCTCCAGCGGAGGGGCTTCCGGCAGCGCGACCAGTGACTCGTCAATCCAGCTGCCCTGGGCAATATCCCGCAATGCATAGCCAATGACTTCGCCATAACGCACGATCTCTGCACCCTGATTAATCGCGCTCAGCGCCACTTTGTGGCCCTGCGGCACATGCTCTGTGAGGGTCAGACCATCCGCAAACTGCGTACCGGCTGGCAGACCGAGGCTGTTAACCACAATCGCCACATTGTCGTGCTCATGGACTTTGATATAGAGCGGTTGTTCATCTGTTTTTGGGTTCATCGCTCACCTTCCTGTCTGTCGTACCGTACTTGTGCGGCACGTTGTAATGATCTGACCTGTCACGCCCTTGTTTGCCAGCTTCAGTATAGGGAGGCGGGGCGGGTCGCGCATTGTGCAAATGACCACCATTAAGGCAATTCACCTCGCTGTTTTGGGTCGATTATCCAAAAGCAAGTGAAGACCCTCACAAACAGCGGGGCAAAGCGTTATCCGGGGCGGATTTTGCACGGGTATTTGCCACTTTCGTGAGCTATACCGCAGGCTTTTGTGCATTCGCCAGACAATCACTTCAATAAGGCGATTATTCCAGGGCGATGCGCCAATGTGATCGCCACAGGCTGTTCTTATACTGAGTTCCGTTAGCCAAAGTCAGGTTATCTGTCACGACGTATTATTCATCCGAAAGAGGTTGCCTGGAGTTATTAACCGCCGCGGCTGCCAGACACCGGATGGATAAATAAAGTTTGCCAAAACAAAAAGATCGCCGTGTTTAACCCAACTTCTCTCTGATACCCAACGCGATGTGTATGCAGTCAGAGCGAATGTAGCTCACGCTATATTTCAGGAGTGCATCATGAATAGTTTCAGCCAGACCGCGGAAACGGTGCAGAAACGCACCAATGCCCGTTACTGGATTGTGGTGATGTTATTTATCGTCACCTCATTCAACTACGGTGACCGCGCAACGATTTCGATTGCCGGTTCGGCGATGTCAAAAGATATTGGCCTCGATTCGGTCGGACTCGGCTATATCTTCTCAGCCTTCTCATGGGCGTATGTTATTGGTCAGATTCCGGGCGGCTGGCTGCTTGACCGCTTCGGCTCAAAACGCGTCTATTTCTGGAGCATATTTACCTGGTCGCTCTTTACCTTTTTGCAAGGGTTCGTCGATCTGTTCAGCGGCTTCGGCATTATCATGTCGCTGTTTATTCTGCGCTTCCTGGTGGGACTGGCCGAAGCGCCCTCTTTCCCTGGCAACAGCCGCATTGTCGCGGCATGGTTTCCGGCGCAGGAGCGCGGCACGGCCGTGGCGATCTTCAACTCGGCCCAATACTTCGCCACCGTCATCTTCGCGCCCATCATGGGCTGGCTGGTCTCTTCCGTGGGCTGGGCGCACGTGTTCTGGTTCATGGGCGGCCTGGGCATCATCCTCAGTTTCATCTGGCTGAAAGTGATCCACGATCCCACCGATCACCCTGGCGTGAATAAAGCCGAACTGGAGTACATGGAGCAGGGCGGTGCGCTGATCAACATGGATGTCAAAAAGGATAGCCGCAAAGTGAGCTGGAGCGAGAAGTGGTTCCAGATCAAACAGCTGCTGACGTCACGCATGATGCTGGGTATCTACCTCGGTCAGTACTGCGTTAACGCCTTAACCTACTTTTTTATCACCTGGTTCCCGGTCTATCTGGTACAGGCGCGCGGCATGTCGATTCTCAAAGCGGGCTTTATTGCCTCGATTCCGGCGGTGTGCGGCTTCCTCGGCGGCGTACTGGGCGGGGTGATCTCCGACTGGCTGATGCGTAAAACCGGCTCGCTGAATATCGCGCGTAAAACGCCGATCGTGCTCGGCATGCTGCTCTCTATTTCGATGGTGATGTGTAACTACACCGATACCGAATGGGTGGTGGTGTTCTTCATGGCACTGGCGTTCTTTGGTAAAGGCATCGGTGCGCTGGGCTGGGCGGTGATGGCAGATACCGCACCGAAAGAGATCAGTGGCCTGAGCGGCGGTCTGTTCAACATGTTCGGTAACTTCTCTGGCATCGTGACGCCTATCGCCATCGGTTACATCATCGCCACCAGCGGCTCCTTTGAAGGCGCGCTGATCTATGTCGGTATTCATGCCTTTGTCGCCGCATTCAGCTTCCTGGTGATCGCGGGCGATATCAAACGTGTCGAACTGAAAACCTGGCCCGGTAAGGATGCATTATGAATACGCAAAGTTCGCCGGTGATTACTGAGATGCAGGTTATCCCGGTCGCCGGCTATGACAGCATGCTGCTCAATATTGGCGGTGCGCACAACGCCTGTTTTACCCGCAATATTGTGGTTCTCACCGACAGCGCCGGTCACACCGGCGTCGGTGAAGCCCCCGGCGGCGACACCATCTATCAGACGCTGGTAGAAGCGATTCCGCAGGTGAAAGGCCAGCAGATTGCGCGAATGAACCGTCTGGTGCAGCAGGTGCACAAAGGCAATCAGTCGGCTGACTTCACCACCTTCGGCAACGGTGCCTGGACTTTTGAGTTGCGGGTCAACGCGGTAGCGGCGCTGGAAGCGGCGCTGCTCGATCTGCTGGGACAGTGTCTGGGCGTACCGGTGGCTGAACTGCTGGGGCCAGGTAAACAGCGTGATGAAGTGACGGTGCTGGGCTATCTGTTCTATCTCGGTGACCGCCGCAAGACCGATCTGCCCTATCTGAGTGGTGAGCAGGCCAGCCACGACTGGTATCACCTGCGTCATCAGGAAGCGCTGACCAGCGATGCCGTGGTTCGGCTGGCTGAGGCGGCTGCGGATAAATATGGCTTCAAAGATTTTAAGCTCAAAGGCGGCGTGTTGCCGGGCGAGCAGGAGATTGCCACCGCGGCGGCGCTGAAGCAGCGCTTTCCCGACGCCCGCATTACGGTCGACCCGAATGGCGCCTGGCTGCTGGACGAGGCGATAGCGCTGTGTAAAGGGATGCAGGATGTGCTGAGCTACGCCGAAGATCCGTGCGGCGCGGAGCAGGGCTATTCGGGACGTGAAGTGATGGCCGAGTTCCGGCGCGCAACCGGCTTACCGGTGGCCACCAATATGATCGCCACCAACTGGCGCGAGATGAATCACGCGGTGATGCTCAATGCGGTCGATATTCCGCTGGCGGATCCTCACTTCTGGACGCTGAGCGGTGCCGTGCGGGTCGCGCAGCTCTGCGATGAGTGGGGCCTCACCTGGGGCTGCCACTCCAATAACCACTTCGATATTTCGCTGGCGATGTTCACCCATGTGGGTGCAGCGGCGCCAGGCAATCCTACCGCGATTGATACCCACTGGATCTGGCAGGAGGGCGATCAGCGCCTGACGAAAAATCCGCTGCAAATCCGCAACGGGAAAATTGCCGTACCGGATGCGCCGGGTCTGGGCATTGAGCTCGACTGGGAGCAGGTAAACAAAGCCAATCAGCTTTATCAGTCACTGCCCGCCGGTGCGCGTAACGACGCTACGGCGATGCAATATCTGGTCCCCGGCTGGACATTTGATCGCAAACGCCCGGCATTTGGCCGTGCAACAGCATAAGGAGCAGGAGATGAGTTCAACACCGAAAGTCACCGCCATGCAGGTTATTCCGGTCGCAGGCTACGACAGCATGCTGCTGAACCTCAGCGGCGCTCACTCGCCATTCTTTACCCGCAACATTGTGATTATCAAAGATAACGCCGGACACACCGGCGTCGGCGAAATCCCGGGCGGCGAAAAAATCCGCCAGACGCTGGAAGATGCGGCGTCGCTGGTGATTGGCAAAACCGTGGGCGAATACAAAAACATTCTCAGCCTGGTGCGCAGCACCTTCGCCGACCGCGATGCCAGCGGGCGCGGCACCCAGACCTTCGATCTGCGCACCACTATTCATGTGGTGACGGGCATTGAAGCGGCGCTGCTCGACCTGCTGGGTCAGCATCTGGAGGTTAATGTGGCCTCGCTGCTGGGCGACGGACAGCAGCGCGACCGCGTTGAGATGCTCGGCTACCTCTTCTACATCGGCGACCGCCGCAAAACGTCCCTCTCTTACCAGAGCCAGGAGAGCGATCCCTGCGACTGGTATCGCCTGCGCCACGAAGAAGCACTAACCCCGGAGACGGTGGTGCGGCTGGCGGAAGCGGCGTATGAGAAATATGGTTTCAACGATTTCAAACTCAAAGGCGGCGTACTGCGCGGCGGCGAAGAGGCCGAAGCGGTTACTGCGCTGGCTAAGCGTTTTCCTGAAGCCCGTATCACCCTTGATCCCAACGGGGCCTGGTCGCTCAACGAGGCGATCATGCTCGGCAAACAGCTCAAAGATGTGCTCGCCTACGCAGAAGATCCCTGTGGCGCAGAGCAGGGCTACTCCGGCCGTGAAGTGATGGCGGAGTTCCGCCGCGCCACCGGCATGCCAACCGCCACCAATATGATCGCCACCGACTGGCGTCAGATGGGCCATACCCTGTCGCTGCAGTCGGTGGACATTCCGCTGGCGGATCCGCACTTCTGGACCATGCAGGGTTCGGTGCGGGTAGCACAGATGTGTCACGACTTCGGCCTGACATGGGGCTCGCACTCCAATAACCACTTCGACATTTCGCTGGCGATGTTCACCCACGTCGCCGCTGCCGCGCCGGGCGCGATCACCGCCATTGATACCCACTGGATCTGGCAGGAGGGCAATCAGCGCCTGACCAAAGAGCCATTCCAGATCAAAGGCGGCATGGTGCAGGTACCGCAGAAGCCCGGTCTCGGCGTCGAGCTGGATATGGATCAGGTGATGCAGGCCAACGCGCTCTATCAGAAGCAGGGGCTGGGCGCGCGTGACGATGCCGAAGCGATGCAATTTTTAGTGCCGGGATGGACCTACGACAACAAACGTCCCTGCCTGGTACGTTAACCTTTTCGGCTCCCCACGGGGAGCCATCGTCACAGGAGTTTAACCATGAGTAATGCAGCCTGGCCAAATGGATTTCGTCGTCGTTTATTAGCGGGTGAAACCCTGATCGGCAGCTGGTGTGCGCTTGCCAGCCCGATCTCTACCGAGATTTTAGGGCTGGCCGGTTTTGACTGGCTGGTCCTGGATGGCGAACACGCGCCCAACGATATCACCACGTTTGTGCCGCAGCTGATGGCGCTTAAAGGCAGCCACAGTGCGCCCGTGGTGCGTCCGCCCTGCAACGAGCCGGTGATTATTAAGCGTCTGCTGGATATCGGGTTTAACAACTTCCTGGTGCCATTTGTCGAAACCGAAGAGGAAGCAGTGCGTGCCGTCGCCTCAACCCGCTATCCGCCAGCCGGCATTCGCGGTGTCTCGGTTTCGCACCGCAGCAACATGTACGGCACCCTGCCGGATTACAACAACACCATCAATGACAACATCACGGTGCTGGTGCAGATCGAAACCCAGCAGGCGGTCGACAACATTGACGCCATCGCGGCGGTGGACGGTGTTGACGGTATTTTTGTCGGGCCGGGCGATCTCTCTGCTGCGCTGGGCTATCTCGGTCAGCCTGCGCATCCTGAAGTGCTGAAAGTGATTAAACACATTTTTGAACGCGCCAAAGCCGCCGGTAAGCCGAGCGGCATTCTGGCACCGGTGGAAGCGGACGCGCGTCGTTATCTGGAGTGGGGCGCCACTTTTGTCGCCGTCGGCAGCGATGTCGGTATGTTCCGCAACGCCTCTCAGGCGTTATGCGACAAATTTAAGCGCTAATCAATCAAGGGGAAACGCAATGAAAATTGGATTTATCGGCCTGGGTATTATGGGCAAACCAATGAGTAAAAATCTGGTGAAAGCCGGTTATTCGCTGGTGGTGCGCGATCATAACGCTGACAACGAAGCGGAACTGACTGAACTGGGCGCGACCGTGGCGAAATCGCCAAAAGAGGTGGCTGAGCAGTGCGATGTGGTGATTACCATGGTGCCCAACTCGCCGCAGGTCATCGAAGTCTGCCTGGGTAAAAATGGCATTATCGAAGGGGCGAAGCCAGGCCTGGTGGTCATCGACATGAGCTCCATTGCGCCGCTGGCGAGCCGTGAAGTCCACGATGCGCTGGCAGAAAAAGGGATCAAAATGCTGGATGCGCCGGTCAGTGGCGGTGAACCTAAAGCGATTGAAGGCACGCTCTCTGTGATGGTCGGCGGTGATAAAGCGGTGTTCGATACCTGCTACGACATCATGAAATCGATGGCGGGATCGGTGGTGCATACCGGCGACATCGGTGCGGGTAACGTGACTAAGCTGGCCAACCAGGTGATTGTGGCGCTGAATATTGCGGCGATGTCCGAGGCGTTATCACTGGCGACCAAAGCGGGTGTGAATCCGGATCTGGTCTATCAGGCGATTCGTGGCGGCCTGGCCGGCAGTACGGTACTGGATGCCAAAGCGCCCATGGTGATGGATCGCAACTTCAAACCCGGCTTCCGCATTGACCTGCATATCAAAGATCTGGCGAACGCGCTGGATACCTCGCACAGCATCGGCGCGCATCTGCCGCTAACGGCGGCGGTGATGGAGATGATGCAGGCGCTGCGTAACGACGGACAGGGTAGCGCCGACCACAGCGCGCTGGCCTGCTATTATGAGAAGTTAGCGAAGGTTGAAATCGCCCGCTAAAACCCGGTGTCGGTCTCTGCGGAAACCGGACTGGTTCAGAGCCGTTTCAATTACTCAACTGCGCTCGGATTGCCTATGAAAATCGTAATCGCACCGGATTCATATAAAGAGAGTTTATCCGCCCTGGATGTGGCATCGGCGATTGAAGCGGGTTTCCGTGACATCTTTCCCGATGCGCATTACGTGAAAATACCGGTCGCCGACGGCGGTGAAGGAACGGTAGAAGCGATGGTGGCGGCGACGAAGGGAAAAATCGTCAGGCTGAAGGTGACGGGGCCGCTGGGAACAGAGGTTGACGCCTTCTATGGCCTGTCCGGCGATGAGTCCACCGCCTATATCGAAATGGCAGCGGCCAGTGGACTGGAGCGGGTGCCTGCATCGCAGCGTGACCCGCTGATAACGACCTCATTTGGCACCGGCGAGTTGATCAGACATGCGCTGGATAAGGGGGTCGGCCACATCATCATTGGTATCGGCGGCAGCGCCACCAATGATGGCGGAGCCGGCATGATGCAGGCGCTGGGCGCCCGGCTGCTGGACGACCAGGGCTGCGAGATCGGTCACGGTGGCGGTGCACTCGCCGATCTTGCCAGCATCGATATTGACGCGCTGGACGCCCGCATTCATCAGTGCCGCATTGAAGTGGCCTGTGACGTCACCAATCCGCTGACGGGCAAAGAGGGTGCATCGGCCATTTTCGGCCCGCAGAAAGGGGCGACACCGGCGCTGGTGCAGCAGCTCGATCAGGCGCTGGCCCATTACGCCGCGATTATTCACCGCGATCTCGATATTGATGTGCTGCATATTCCGGGCGGCGGCGCAGCGGGCGGTATGGGGGCGGCGCTGCACGCCTTCTGTCAGGCGGAGCTGCGACGCGGCATTGAGATTGTTACTGAAGCGCTGGGGCTGGCTGAAGAGGTAAAAGATGCTGACCTGGTAATTACCGGTGAAGGGCGTATCGACAGCCAGAGTATTAATGGCAAGGTGCCGATCGGCGTCGCCAGCGTGGCAAAGCGCTTTAATAAGCCGGTGATTGGCATCGCCGGAAGCCTGACGGCCGATGTCGGCGTGGTGCATCAGCACGGGATCGATGCGGTATTCAGCGTGCTCTACAGCATCTGTACGCTGGATGAGGCACTCGCCAGCGCCGGAAAGAATGTTGAGATGACGGCGCGTAATGTGGCAGCCACGTTAAAGCTGGCCGGGTTTAACTAACCACCAGCATTACCCGGCCACTCCACATCGGCCGGGTTTAACTAACCAATAGCCTTATCCAATCCCTAACAGCTGGCGGGCTTCTCGGGCGACGTTCTCCATCTCATCCTGCAGCTCCAGCAGTTCCGGCTCCAGCGCAGCGATATCGCTGGCCTCCAGCAGCTCTCTTTCCAGCTGATGGCAGAGTTGCTTCATGCGCGGCACGCCGCTGTAGCTGGCACTGCCGTGCAGCTTGTGAATAATCTCACGCAGGGCGTTGACCTCATTGGTCGACATAAACTGCGCCATCTTCGCATGCACTTCCGGTAAAAATTCCAGCAGCATTCGCAGCAGATCGCGTGCCAGATCGGCTTTGTTCGCCGCCTGTCGCAGCGCCAGTTGCCAGTCTAGCGTGGGTAATATTGGCAGCAGTTCCGGCACGGTGACCACCGGTGGTGGCGTATAGCGCGCCAGCAACTGTCTTAACTTGCTCTCATCAATCGGTTTGGCAAGATAGTCATTCATGCCCGCCTTGATCAATTGTTCACGCTCGCCATCAATCGCATGGGCGGTGACCGCCACAATCGGTGTACTGGCATGATGCGGCATGCTGCGGATAATTTCGCTGGCGCGAATGCCATCGATGTCTGGCATCTGAATATCCATCAGAATCACATCCAGCGACTGCTGACGTGCTTCGCGGATGGCGTGTTCGGCGCTGCTGCACAGCAGGATGTTCTGCACCTGCTCCTCCAGCAGCGCGCCAATCAGCTTGAGGTTGGCGGGATTATCATCCACCGCCATCACCGTCAGCGGCAGCCGGGGTGAAAGCGGCAGTTCACTGATCTGACGGGTATGCAGATCCAGTAACATCGGCAGGAGTCGCGTCAGGGAGATAGGTTTAGCGATGCAACCGTCGATGCCGCGTACCTTCAGCTCATCTGCCAGCAACATCATCGGGCTGGGGAGCGCCATCAGCACGTTGTCGGCCCGATCCAGCAGCGCATTAATCATGCGTTCATTGAGCAGCTCAGGCTGGCTGATGTCGACCGGCATCGCCATCAGCAGCAGCGGATAGTGAGACGCTTTTAATCCCTCCAGCGTTTCGCTGTAATCGATCTGCAATGGTGTGGCGCTTAACATCTCCAGTGCTGCGCTGGCAACGTTAGCATCCGCTTCAACATAGGCAATGCGCGCATGTGACAGCGCATCCAGCACGCGTGGCATGCCGGGCGCATTGGGATTGAGATCCAGCTGCACGCGAATCACAAAGGTGGAGCCCTTGTCCGGCTGGCTGCTGAAGGTGATTTCGCCGCCCATCTCCCGCACCAGTTTCTGGGTGATCACCAGCCCCAGCCCGGTGCCGCCATGACGGCGCGAAATGCTGGCGTCAGCCTGACGGAACGCCTGGAAAAGCTGTGTCTGTTGCTGCTCAGAGATGCCGATGCCGCTATCTTCAACCTGAATCTCCAGCTCGACGCGCGACTGCGTAATCACCCGCTGTCCGACACGCAGGCCGATATACCCTTTCTCGGTAAACTTGATGGCGTTACCGATCAGGTTAATCAGAATCTGTTGCAGGCGCAGCGCATCGCCAATCACGTTGTCCGGCACGCTGCTGTCACACACCACCGTCAGCTCCAGCCCTTTGTCATGCGCCGACGGGGCCAGCAGCACCAGCGTTTCATCCAGTGTGGCACGCAGCGGGAAGGGGATCGCCTCCAGCATCAGTTTGCCCGCTTCCAGCTTCGAGAAATCGAGCACGTCATTGATAATACTGAGCAGGTTATTGGCTGAACGTTCAATGGTCTGCATATAGTCGCGCTGGGTGGTGCGCAGCTGGGTTTTCAGCATCTGCCGGGTAAAGCCCAGCACGCCATTAAGCGGCGTCCGCAGCTCATGCGACATATTGGCCAGAAACTCAGATTTGATACGCGCCGCTTCCTGGGCGCGTTTCTTCGCCAGATCCAGCTCAACGTTCTGAATCTCCAGCTGTTCCAGCGTCTCTCGCAGATCGTAGGTCGCCTGATCGATATTGTGCTGCATCTCTTCGTGATAGGCGGTCAGCGACATCGCCATCGCATTAATCCCGTTTTTCAGAATGCTGAGCTCACCCAGCATGTATCCCTCAACGCGGCTGTCGAGCTGGCCGCGACGGATGCGGTCAACGGTGGTGACCATATTGCGGATCGGGCCGGTGACATCGCGCATCAGACGATAGGCAAACAGCATGGCCAGGCAGAGGCAGAAGAGCAGCATCAGCGTGGCGACAAACACCTCTTTGTACTGCTGCAGGCGCACCGACTGCAGATCCAGCTCTATCGCCACGTAGCCCAGCGGATTGCCCGACGGCTTGGCATCTTCGTCAGGCAATTCATCCACATCGTAACGCTCGGTGGTGATCGGTGTGCGCAGAATCAATACGTTGCCGTGACGCTCCATTGAGACATCGTCGGGCAGGGCGCGGATATCATCCTGTTGCAGCAGGCTGAGGTTCTGCTTGTGATTGGAGGTGACGTAGAGCTGGTTGTGATTATCAAACACCGAGATCGCCCGGACGATGCCCGAATGGCGGCGGTGCAGCAGGCTGACCAGTTCACGCATGGCGTCACGATTGTGCCAGGTCATGCTGTATTCGCTGGAGATCGCCAGCGGTTCAATGATATTGGCTCCGGCATCGATAACCTGGCGCTGCAGTTCATTGTAGCGGTGCACCACAAAAAATGAGCTGAGCAGCAGGCCAACCATCAGCGTGGGTGCCAGAATTAAAATCATCATTCGCGCCCGCAGGCTGTATTTGGTCATAATAGTCGCCTGGCTACTCCGGCATTAACGTCCCTGTGCATGCTGTCGACAAAAACAATGCAGGTCGTTTTCGATAAAGAGAATTAATAACACTATGGCGCAATTTTACGTTGCAAAACAGCGCGTGACGACGCAACAACGGATCACCGTCACCATTGAGGCGCTTGATCCGTTCGGACAAGGGGTGGCGCGTCACAAGGGCAAAACCCTTTTTGTCGCCGGTGCCCTGCCTGGGGAACAGGCGGAGGTCATGCTGACAGAGGATAAACGTCAATTTGCCCGGGCGAAAGTGACACGACTGATTAGCCGCAGTCCGGCGCGCGTCACGCCGCGCTGCCCACATTATGAACGCTGCGGCGGCTGCCAGCAGCAGCATGCCGATGTGGCGCTGCAACAGCAGAGCAAAGCCCAGGCGCTGAGCCGGATGCTGCGCCTGGCCGCCGCACAAGACGTGGCGGTGGATGAGGTGATCGCCGGTCAGCCCTGGGGCTATCGTCGCCGTGCCCGTCTGGGGCTGCAATGGCAGAATAAGGCGCAGCGGTTGCAGATGGGATTCCGTCAGGAAGCCAGCAACGATCTGGTCGATATTCAGCAATGCCCCATTTTAGTGCCCGAACTTGAGGCTTTACTGGTTCCACTGCATCAGTGTCTCAGTGACTTACGCGCCGTCAGGCGTCTCGGGCATGTGGAGCTGGTGCTGGCAGATAACGGGCCGCTGATGATTCTGCGCCATCTTGATGCGCTGCATGCGGATGACCGTGAAAAACTGGAACAGTTTTCGCATAAGCATCAGCTGATGCTGTTCCTGGATGCGGGCGAGGAAGAGTTGAGTGCGTTAAATGAGTCGACGCCGTTTTATCAATCTCACCAGCTTAAGCTAACCTTCAGCCCACAGGATTTTATTCAGGTTAATAATGGTGTTAATCAGCAGATGGTCGCGAAGGCAATTGCCTGGCTCGATCTGCAGCCGGAAGACCGGGTGCTGGATCTGTTTTGCGGCATGGGAAACTTCACACTTCCTATAGGAATCTTCGTACATAATGTGGTTGGTGTGGAGGGGATTGCAGCATTAGTGCGGCAGGCAGCGTATAATGCTGATTTGAATAATCTTAAAAATGTCAGTTTCTTTCAGCATAATCTGGAAGAAGAAGTGTCGCGCCAGCCGTGGGCGGCACAGGGATTTAACAAGGTATTACTCGATCCGGCACGCGCCGGGGCTGCGGGCGTAATGGCGCATGTGGTTAAACTTGCACCAGATCGCGTGGTCTATGTTTCGTGTAATCCCACCACACTCGCCCGCGACAGCCAGACATTGCTGTCGGCAGGCTACCAATTGGAAAGGGTCGCGATGCTGGATATGTTCCCACATACCCGTCATCTCGAATCCATGGTGCTGTTCAGAAAAACATAAGCGATGTATGTCGTTGTGCAGGAGAGGTTATGGTTGCGGTCAGAAGTGCGCATTTAAATACTGAGGGGGATTTCGCCCTCGACCAGTGGATCGCCAGTCTCGGTATTGCCAACCCGCAATCATGTCAACGTGTGGCCGAGACGTGGCGCTACTGTGAAGCGCAGACGCAGGGCCATCCTGATCAGTCGCTGCTGCTGTGGCGCGGTATTGAGATGGTTGAAATCCTCTCAATGCTCAGCATGGATATCGAAAGCCTGTGTGCGGCGCTGATTTTCCCGCTGGCTAACGATGAAGTGGTGAGTGAAGAGGAGCTGGAAACCGCCGTCGGCAAAGGCATTGTTTCGCTGGTACACGGCGTGCGCGATATGGACGCCATCCGCCAGCTGAAAGCGATCCACAACGACTCCATGGCCTCTGAACAGGTGGATAACGTCCGCCGCATGCTGCTGGCGATGGTGGAAGATTTTCGCTGCGTAGTGCTGAAGCTGGCTGAACGCATCATGAACCTGCGCGAAATGAAAGATGCGCCGGAAGATGAGCGGGTACTGGCCGCCAAAGAGAGCACCAATATCTATGCGCCACTGGCCAACCGTCTCGGTATTGGTCAGCTCAAATGGGAGCTGGAAGATTACTGCTTCCGCTACCTGCATCCCGACGAATATAAGCGCATCGCCAAATTACTGCATGAGCGGCGTATTGACCGTGAGCAGTACATCGAAAACTTCGTCAGCAATCTGCGCAAAGAGATGGTCAAAGAGGGCGTGCGCGCCGAAGTCTATGGCCGTCCGAAACATATCTACAGCATCTGGCGCAAGATGCAGAAAAAATCGCTGGCCTTTGATGAGCTGTTTGACGTGCGGGCGGTGCGCATCGTCGCCGATCGCCTGCAGGATTGCTACGGTGCGCTGGGTACGGTGCATACGCTCTATCGCCATCTGCCCAGCGAGTTTGATGACTACGTCGCTAACCCCAAACCCAACGGCTACCAGTCGATTCATACGGTGGTGTTAGGGCCGCAGGGCAAAACGGTGGAAATCCAGATCCGTACCCGCCAGATGCATGAAGATGCCGAGCTGGGCGTGGCGGCGCACTGGAAATATAAAGAGGGGCCAACTTCCAGCAGCGCGCGTGGCGCGGCCGGTCATGAAGAGCGGATCGCCTGGCTGCGTAAGCTCATCAGCTGGCAGGAAGAGATGGCGGACTCCGGCGAACTGCTGGAAGAGGTCCGCAGCCAGGTGTTCGATGACCGGGTCTACGTCTTTACCCCGAAAGGCGACGTGGTGGATCTGCCCGCTGGATCGACGCCGCTCGACTTTGCCTATCATATTCACAGCGACATCGGTCACCGCTGCATCGGCGCGAAAATCGGTGGCCGCATCGTGCCGTTCACCTACCAGCTGCAGATGGGCGATCAGGTTGAAGTGATCACCCAGAAGCAGCCGAACCCGAGCCGCGACTGGCTCAATCCGAATCTGGGCTACATCACCACCAACCGTGGACGCTCGAAGATCCACAACTGGTTCCGCAAGCAGGATCGCGACAAGAATATTATCGCGGGACGGCAGATTCTGGATAACGAACTGAATCAGCTGGATATCAGCCTGCGCGAAGCCGAAAAACTGCTGCTGCCGCGCTATAACGTCACCTCGCTTGAAGAGCTGCTGGCGGCGATTGGCGGCGGCGATATCCGTCTTAACCAGATGGTTAACTTCCTGCAGGCGAAGCTGAACAAGCCGAGCGCCGAAGAGGAAGATCGCGAAGCGCTGCGCCAGCTGACCCAGAAATCGTACACTCCCTCTTCACGCAAAGAGAGCGGACGCGTCGTCGTGGAAGGCGTGGGCAACCTGATGCACCACATTGCCCGCTGCTGCCAGCCGATTCCGGGGGATGATATTGTCGGCTTCATCACCCAGGGGCGCGGCATCTCTATTCACCGCGCCGACTGCGACCAGCTGGCTGAACTCATTTCGCATGCGCCGGAACGTATCGTCGATGCGGTGTGGGGCGAAAGCTACTCCAGCGGCTATTCGCTGGTGGTGCGCGTGACCGCCAACGATCGCAGCGGCTTACTGCGTGACATCACCACCATTCTCGCCAACGAGAAAGTGAATGTCCTGGGCGTCTCAAGCCGCAGCGACACCAAAAAACAGCTGGCGACCATCGACATGGATATCGAGATCTACAACCATCAGGTACTGGGACGTGTCCTGGCGCGTCTGAACCAGGTCTCTGATATCATTGACGCCCGTCGCCTGCACTGATATTCAGGCAGGCACTGAGGCAACCGGCAGCTGGAGGTTGCGCAGGCGTTTTCTGCACCACCAGACACGGCCGGACGCGGTGAATAGCGTCCTGCCGTGTTGTACGCTTTGCCTCTTCGCCCGTTGCCTGTCATCTCACTAATCAAGGATCCTCCTGAATGAACGCTATTGAGCGCCTGCTTGGCATAATGAAAACCCTGCGCGATCCACAACATGGCTGTCCGTGGGATCGTGAACAGACCTTCGCCACCATCGCGCCCTATACGCTGGAAGAGACCTACGAAGTGCTGGACGCTATCCAGCGCGAAGATTTTGACGATCTGCGTGGTGAGCTGGGCGATCTGCTGTTTCAGGTGGTGTTCTATGCGCAGATGGCCAGCGAACAGGATCGCTTTAATTTTGAGGATATCTGCCACGCAATCAGCGACAAGCTGGAGCGCCGTCATCCACACATTTTTGGCGATGCCACAGCAGAAACCAGCAGCGAAGTGCTGAAAAACTGGGAAGCGATAAAAACCGCTGAGCGGGCTGACAAAGCCCAGCATTCGGCGCTGGATGATATCCCTAAGGCACTGCCCGCACTGATGCGCGCCCACAAGATTCAGAAGCGTTGTCACAATGTCGGATTCGACTGGACCACGCTGGGACCGGTGGTGGCTAAGGTGCATGAAGAGATTGATGAAGTGATGCACGAGGCGCAGCAGAGTGTGGTGGATGGTGAGAAGCTGGAAGAGGAGATTGGCGACCTGCTGTTCGCCACGGTTAACCTGTCGCGCCATCTGGGCAGCAAAGCGGAAACTGCGCTGCAAAAGGCCAACGACAAGTTTGAGCGCCGCTTCCGCGAAGTCGAAGCGATCATCGCTGCACAGGGGTTAAGTATGCCGGGTGCCACACTGGAGCAGATGGAAGCCGCCTGGCAGCAGGTGAAACGGGGCGAGAAGCGCTGATTATTCCAGTGCTGTGCATAAAGCCACCGCTTTCGCTTACTCGATTCAGCCTGACGGCAACTTTGTGACGCACGTCAACATTTCATTGGCGGCTATCGGCTATGTTAGCCGCAGCAATGCGTTGGAGGATGGCGGTGATTCATCAATTGTGGCTGATAGCGGTTTCCAGTATACTGTTTTCCCGTCCTGGTTATTCCACCGTCTTTAAACCTAAACTCTCAGGTTCAGCATGACAACGAATTATATTTTTGTGACCGGCGGGGTCGTTTCCTCTCTGGGTAAAG
This sequence comes from Pantoea sp. ABR1s, assembly GCF_057812235.1. Lineage (NCBI taxonomy): Bacteria > Pseudomonadati > Pseudomonadota > Gammaproteobacteria > Enterobacterales > Erwiniaceae > Pantoea > Pantoea sp. ABR1s. The sequence goes on from NZ_CM173823.1 coordinate 866,477, forward strand.
GCATTGCCGCAGCCTCCCTCGCAGCCATTCTCGAAGCCCGTGGTCTGAACGTGACCATCATGAAGCTGGACCCGTATATCAACGTGGATCCAGGCACCATGAGCCCGACGCAGCACGGTGAAGTTTTCGTCACTGATGACGGCGCTGAAACCGATCTGGATTTGGGTCACTACGAGCGCTTCATCCGTACCAAAATGTCGCGTCGTAACAACTTCACCACTGGCCGTATCTACTCAGAAGTCCTGCGCAAAGAGCGCCGTGGCGACTATCTGGGCGCAACCATTCAGGTTATTCCGCACATCACCAACGCCATCAAAGAACGCATTATTGAAGGCGGTGAAGGTCATGATGTGGTACTGGTCGAAATCGGCGGCACGGTCGGGGATATCGAATCACTGCCGTTCCTGGAAGCGATTCGCCAGATGGCCGTTGATGTGGGCCGCGAACACACCATGTATATGCACCTGACGCTGGTGCCGTATATGGCGGCTGCCGGTGAAGTGAAAACCAAACCGACCCAGCACTCGGTGAAAGAGCTGCTGTCGATTGGTATTCAGCCAGACGTGCTGATTTGCCGTTCTGACCGTGCCGTACCGGCCAACGAACGCGCTAAAATCGCCCTGTTCTGTAACGTCCCTGAAAAAGCGGTTATCTCGCTGAAAGACGTTGATTCCATCTACAAGATTCCTGGCATGCTGAAATCGCAGGGCCTGGATGACTATATCTGCAAGCGCTTCAACCTGAATGCACCGGAAGCCAACCTGGCCGAATGGGAGCAGGTGATCTACGAAGAAGCCAATCCGGGTGGTGAAGTCACCATCGGTATGGTGGGCAAGTATGTGGAATTGCCGGATGCCTACAAGTCGGTCATCGAAGCGCTGAAACATGGCGGCCTGAAAAATCGCGTCACCGTGAACATCAAACTGATCGATTCGCAGGATGTTGAATCACGCGGTGTCGAATTACTGAAAGATCTGGATGCGATTCTGATCCCGGGTGGCTTCGGTTACCGTGGCGTGGAAGGCAAGCTGATGACCGCGCAGTATGCACGTGAAAACAACGTGCCGTACCTGGGCATCTGCCTGGGCATGCAGGTTGCGCTGATGGAGTTCGCCCGCAATGTCGCCGGGATGCCGGGCGCCAACTCCACGGAATTTGTGCCAGACTGTAAATATCCGGTGGTGGCATTAATCACCGAATGGCGTGACGAAGATGGCAACGTCGAAGTCCGCAGCGAGCAGAGCGATCTGGGCGGCACCATGCGTCTGGGCAGCCAGCAGTGTCAGTTAACGCCGGGCAGCCAGGTTCGCCAGCTCTACGGCTCTGACACTATCGTTGAGCGCCATCGCCACCGCTATGAAGTGAACAATATGCTGTTAAAGCAGATTGAAGCAGCCGGTCTGCGCGTAGCAGGTCGCTCTGGTGATGATCAACTGGTTGAGATTATCGAGATCCCGAACCATCCGTGGTTTGTGGCCTGCCAGTTCCATCCTGAGTTTACCTCGACCCCACGCGACGGCCATCCGTTGTTTGCCGGCTTTGTTAAAGCCGCACATGAGCATCAGAAGCGTTTAGCGAAGTAAGTTTCACAGGCAGCGCGCGAACTTTTCGCGCGTTGCTTGTCTTAGGATTGACTAACTTGTACTGAGGAAAATCGTAATGTCCAAAATCGTAAAAGTCATCGGTCGCGAAATTATCGACTCACGTGGTAACCCGACTGTTGAAGCTGAAGTGCATCTGGAAGGCGGTTTCGTAGGCCTGGCAGCTGCACCATCAGGTGCCTCTACCGGTTCACGCGAAGCGCTGGAACTGCGTGACGGTGACAAATCACGTTATCTGGGCAAAGGCGTAACCAAAGCCGTTGCTGCAGTAAACGGTCCGATTGCTGAAGCGGTAAAAGGCAAAGACGCGAAAGATCAGGCGAACATCGATAAGATCATGATCGACCTGGACGGTACTGAGAACAAATCTAACTTCGGTGCTAACGCCATTCTGGCTGTTTCACTGGCAGCTGCTAAAGCCGCTGCAGCCTCTAAAGGTCAGCCGCTGTATGAGCACATCGCTGAACTGAACGGCACCCCAGGCAAATACTCTATGCCACTGCCAATGATGAACATCATCAACGGCGGCGAACATGCCGACAACAACGTCGACATCCAGGAATTCATGATCCAGCCGGTTGGCGCTCCGAACCTGAAAGAAGCCATCCGTATGGGTTCTGAAGTGTTCCACAGCCTGGCAAAAGTGCTGAAAAGCAAAGGCATGAGCACTGCAGTGGGTGACGAAGGCGGCTACGCGCCTAACCTGGGTTCCAACGCCGAAGCGCTGGCTGTTATCGCTGAAGCGGTAAAAGCAGCAGGCTACGAGCTGGGCAAAGACATCACCCTGGCGATGGACTGTGCGGCATCTGAGTTCTACAAAGATGGCAAATACGTTCTGGCCGGTGAAGGCGGTAAATCGTTTACCTCTGAAGAGTTCACCCACTTCCTGGAAGATCTGACTAAACAGTATCCGATCGTTTCTATCGAAGATGGCCTGGACGAATCTGACTGGGACGGCTTCGCTTACCAGACCAAAGTACTGGGCGACAAAATCCAGCTGGTGGGTGATGACCTGTTCGTTACCAACACCAAAATCCTGAAAGAAGGTATCGATAAAGGTATCGCTAACTCCATTCTGATCAAATTCAACCAGATCGGTTCTCTGACCGAAACTCTGGCTGCGATCAAAATGGCGAAAGACGCGGGCTACACTGCCGTGATCTCTCACCGTTCAGGCGAAACCGAAGATGCGACCATCGCTGACCTGGCGGTAGGTACTGCAGCGGGCCAGATCAAAACCGGTTCAATGAGCCGTTCTGACCGTGTTGCTAAGTACAACCAGCTGATCCGTATTGAAGAAGCGCTGGGTTCTAAAGCGCCATTCAACGGTCTGAAAGAAGTTAAAGGTCAGTAATGACTGTGCGTTGATGTCGCGCTAAGTGACATCATCGGCCTCTGAAGCCCCGCCTTGTGCGGGGCTTTTTGTTGGTGGCGGTGAGCAGACGCAGATGGCAAGGTCCGATCGCCAAAGCGGCATCTCTGCCGGCCCGGTTCGCGCGATTACGCACCTCATCCCTGAAGTGCGCCCGTTACCGGGCCAACGCTTTGCGTTGTTCAAAAACGCTTCCGGCGTTTTTGTCCTGAGCGCGGGACGCTTTGCTCTTCGGTCCTGGCCATCCACGTTCTGAGCCTGTCAGCCGTCTGAAGCCCCTCTTTTGGGTTTTGTCCGGCGCGGAGAAAAGGCACAACGCGTGGTTGAGCTGCGCGGCAAATCTGCCATAATCAGCGCCCTGTTTTTTTCAAGCGAGTCCGTAATGCAATACCCGATTAACGAAATGTTCCAGACACTGCAGGGCGAAGGTTATTACACCGGCGTGCCTGCCATTTTCATTCGTTTGCAGGGATGCCCGGTGGGCTGTAGCTGGTGCGATACCAAACACACCTGGGAAAAGCGGACAGATCGGGAAACGTCGCTGGGCGATATTTTGATCAAGACGGTGGAAAGCGACGCCTGGGGGGATGCCGACGCGGCGACCCTGGTGAGTGCCATTGCGCAGCAGGGCTGGACGGCGCGTCATGTGGTCATCACCGGTGGTGAACCGGCGATTTACGATCTGCGTCCGTTAACCACTGCGCTGGAGCAGCACGGTTTCCAGTGCCAGATTGAGACCAGCGGAACCCACGAGATTCACTGTTCTGAACGGACCTGGGTGACCGTCTCGCCGAAGGTCAACATGCGCGGCGGCTACGATGTGCTGCCCCAGGCGCTGAGCCGGGCCGATGAAATCAAGCATCCGGTGGCGCGCGAGCGTGATGTGGAAGCGCTGGATCGGCTGCTGGCAGGCATTGATGACACCAAAGCGCGTATCATCGCCCTGCAGCCAATCAGCCGCAAAGATGATGCAACCCGGCTCTGCATTGAGACCTGCATTGCTCGTAACTGGCGTCTGTCGATGCAGACCCATAAATATCTCAATATCGCCTGATCCTGATAAAGCGGCACGCAATGAGCCGTTAACTACAGGAAAGCGTTGAGCGTCAGAGGCAGGACGGAGAGAAGAGCCGCGTCGGATCGAAGGGTTCGATCCGACAGGGTTAGCCGCGGTAAACGCAGCCTGCGGTGCAGGTTTCTTTGATCATCACCGCGCTAAGCAGCGGCAGTTGCGGCTTCATCTGATCCCAGATCCATTTCGCCAGCACTTCGCTGGTGGGATTTTCCAGGCCGGGAATATCATTCAGATAGTAGTGGTCCAGCCGATTGTAGACCGGCTTAAACGCCGCCTTCAGCTCAGCAAAATCCATAACCCAGCCGGTATGCGCATCCACTTCGCCGGTAATCTCCAGACGAACCAGGAACGAATGACCGTGCAGACGGCCACATTTGTGTCCGGCCGGCACATTCGGTAGATGATGCGCGGCTTCGAACTGGAACTCTTTAAACAAGGTGGTAGACATAATGGTTCTCAGACATTAAAAAACCGCTGAATTCTACCTGATTACCGCTTTTTTCGCACCCGAACCGCACAAACCGATACTTTTCCTGCGCGTTTATACAGTGGCGTCCAGCTAATTAACTGATATATCACCGCTTTGCTTACCACTTTTAACGATTATTCCTACCTGGAAAACCATTTAGTCATTTTGGTTATTTGATATGTCGAAGGTGTATTTAATCGTTAATATACGGACCGGTAACCTACGCACTCTTCCGCCATTTTACGGTCCGGACTTCTGATACTGGAATTTTTAACGCGATGACGACTCAGGCACCTGGTTCAATGCTTCCGCTCTCCCCGGAACAACTCGCTCGCTTACAGGCGGCGACGACAGATTATTCCCCGACTCAACTGGCGTGGCTGTCAGGCTATTTCTGGGGCAGGGTGGAACAGACCCCGGGTAGCGCCGTCGCCAGCACTGCATCTGCTCCGGCTCCGGCCGAAGCGCCCGCCATTACGCTGCTTTCTGCCTCCCAGACCGGCAACGCACGTCGTCTGGCTGAGCAGTTGCGTGATGACCTGCTGGCCGCAAAGCTGAACGTAAACCTGGTGAATGCCGGTGATTACAAGTTCAAACAGATTGGCCAGGAAAAAATGCTGGTGGTTGTAACCTCCACCCAGGGCGAAGGCGAACCGCCGGAAGAGGCGGTGGCGCTGCATAAATTCCTGATGTCGAAAAAGGCACCGAAAATGGAGGGTGCCGCCTTCGCAGTGTTTGGCCTGGGCGACACCTCTTATGAATTCTTCAGTCAGGCGGGTAAAGATTTTGACAGCCGACTGGCGGAGCTGGGCGGCGAGCGTCTGCTGGATCGCGTTGATGCGGATGTAGAGTATGCGGAGCAGGCCGCCGCCTGGCGCAGTGCGCTGACTGAGATCCTCAAACAGCGCGTTCCCACTGAATCCCCGGCGCAGGCTGCGGCGACAGCAGCCGGCAGCGTCAACGAAGTCACCACCAGCCCCTATACTAAAGAGTCGCCGCTCAGCGCGAGTCTGGCGGTGAATCAGAAAATTACCGGACGGGACTCAGATAAAGATGTGCGCCATATCGAAATCGATCTGGGCGATTCCGGTCTGCGCTACCAGCCTGGCGATGCGCTGGGCGTCTGGTATGAGAACGACGCGGCGCTGGTCAGCGAACTGCTGGAGCTGGTCTGGCTGAAAGGCGATGAGCCGGTAGAGGTTCAGGGGAAAACCCTGCCGCTGGCGGAGGCGCTGCAGAAGCATTTCGAGCTGACGGTTAACACCGCACAGATCGTGGCGCAGTATGCCCAGCTGTCACGCAACGCGGAGTTGCTCTCACTGGTGGATGATAAAGCCAGGCTGCAGCACTATGCGCAGCACTATCCGATTGTGGATATGGTGCGCCTGGCACCGTCCGAACTCAGCGCTGAACAGCTGACCGGGCTGCTGCGACCGCTGACGCCGCGACTCTACTCTATCGCCTCTTCGCAGGCTGAAACCGATACCGAAGTGCATATCACCGTTGGTGCCGTTCGCTTTGATATTGAAGGTCGCCAGCGTGGCGGCGGTGCATCGACCTGGCTGGCCGATCGCATCGAAGAAGAGGGCGAAGTCCGGGTCTTCATTGAACACAACGACAACTTCCGCCTGCCGGCTAATCCGGATGCGCCGGTGATCATGATTGGCCCGGGCACCGGCATCGCGCCGTTCCGCGCCTTTATGCAGCAGCGCGACAACGACGGTGCCGGCGGCAAAAACTGGCTATTCTTTGGTAATCCGCACTTCACCGACGATTTCCTCTATCAGGTAGAGTGGCAGAAATATGTTAAGGATGGTCTGCTGACCCATATCGACCTCGCCTGGTCACGCGATCAGGCAGAGAAGATTTACGTACAGGATAAGATCCGCGCGAAAGGGGCCGAAGTGTGGCGCTGGATTGAAGAGGGCGCGCATCTTTATGTCTGTGGCGACGCGAATCGTATGGCAAAAGACGTCGAGCAGGCATTGCTGGATGTGGTGGTCGAACACGGCGGAATGGATCGTGAAACGGCCGACGAATTTTTAAGTGAGCTGCGCATTGAGCGCCGTTATCAGCGAGACGTTTACTAATGAGCGATAAACACCCTGGACCGCTGGTTGTAGAAGGCAAATTAGCAGACGCTGAGCGTCTGAAGAAGCAGAGCAACTATCTGCGCGGCACCATTAAAGAAGATCTGGAAGAGGGTCTGACCGGCGGTTTTACCGGCGACAACTTCCTGCTGATTCGTTTTCACGGCATGTACCAGCAGGACGATCGCGATATTCGTGCCGAACGTGCGGAGCAGAAGCTGGAGCCACGCCACGCCATGATGCTGCGTTGCCGGTTGCCGGGCGGCATCATTACGCCGACCCAGTGGCTGGCCATCGACAAATTTGCCACCGACAAAACCATCTATGGCAGCATCCGTCTGACTAACCGTCAGACCTTCCAGTTTCACGGCATTCTGAAGAAGAACGTCAAGCCGACGCATCAGATGCTGCATGAGGTGGGGCTGGATGCGCTGGCGACCGCCAACGACGTTAACCGTAACGTGCTCTGTACGTCGAACCCGGTTGAGTCGGAGCTGCATCAGGAAGCGTATGAGTGGGCGAAGAAACTCTCTGAGCATCTGCTGCCACGCACCCGTGCCTATGCGGAGATCTGGTGGGATAAAGAAAAAGTCGCCACCACTGACGAAGAGCCGATCCTCGGTGAAACGTATCTGCCGCGTAAATTCAAAACTACTGTGGTGATCCCGCCGCATAACGACGTGGATCTGCACGCCAACGATCTGAACTTTGTCGCTGTCGCCGAGCACGGCAAGCTGGTGGGCTTTAACCTGCTGGTGGGTGGCGGGCTGTCGATTGAGCACGGTAACAAAGCGACCTACGCGCGCACCGCCAGCGAGTTTGGTTACTTCCCGGTGGAGAAGATCCTCGACGTTGCCGAGGCGGTGGTCACGACTCAGCGCGACTGGGGCAACCGCACCGACCGTAAAAACGCCAAAACCAAGTACACGCTGGAACGCGTTGGCGTCGAGACCTTTAAAGCCGAAGTTGAAAAACGGGCAGGCGTGACGTTTGAGCCGATCCGTCCTTATGAGTTCACCACCCGTGGCGATCGCATTGGCTGGATTAAAGGCATCGACAACAAATGGCACCTGACGCTGTTTATCGAAAATGGTCGCCTGCTCGACTATCCGGGCCGACCGCTGAAAAGCGGCATCGCTGAAATTGCGAAAATCCATCAGGGCGATTTCCGCCTGACCGCTAACCAGAACCTGATTGTGGCGGGCGTGCCGGAAAGCGAAAAAGCGCAGATCGAAGCAATCGCGCGCGAACATGGTCTGATGGATCACGTTACGGCACAGCGCGAAAACTCGATGGCCTGCGTGGCGTTCCCGACCTGTCCGCTGGCGATGGCAGAAGCCGAGCGCTTCCTGCCTGCCTTCGTGACCAAAGTGGAAGGGATCATGCATGCGCATGGCGTTGGCGATGAGCACATAGTGTTACGCGTTACCGGTTGTCCCAACGGCTGTGGCCGTGCCATGCTGGCTGAACTGGGTCTGGTGGGTAAAGCGCCAGGTCGCTACAACCTGCATCTGGGTGGAAACCGCAGCGGAACGCGTATTCCCCGCATGTACCGTGAAAACATTAACGAAAGCGAAATTCTCGCCACCATTGATGAGCTGGTGGGACGCTGGGCCACTGAGCGCCAGGCCGCTGAAGGCTTTGGTGACTTCACCATCCGCGCGGGCATTGTTGCGCCGGTGCTGGACCCGGCACGCGATTTTTGGGAGGAAGCAAAATGAGTCACCCCGACCTCGCAGCACTGAATGAGATGTCCAAAGTCCAGCGTGCTATGGCGCTGGCCGCGACCAATGCGCAGCTGGAGAAGTCATCTGCGGAAGAGCGGGTCAGCTGGGCGCTGGAGAATCTGCCGGGTGCCTATGTGCTCTCCTCCAGTTTCGGTATTCAGGCCGCGGTGTCGCTGCATCTGGTGACGCGTCAGCAGCCCGATATTCCGGTCATCCTGACCGACACCGGCTATCTGTTCCCGGAGACCTATCGTTTTATTGATGAGCTGGCGGACCAGCTCAATCTCAACCTTAAAGTGTTCCGCGCCGAAACCTCTCCGGCCTGGCAGGAAGCGCGCTACGGCAAACTGTGGGAGCAGGGCGTCGAGGGGATTGAGAAATATAACGAGATCAACAAAGTTGAGCCGATGAATCGCGCCATTGAAACCCTGGGCGCGCAGACCTGGTTTGCCGGATTGCGGCGCGACCAGTCGGGCAGTCGGGCGAATCTGCCGGTGCTGGGCGTCCAGCGTGGCGTCTTTAAGCTGCTGCCGATTATCGACTGGGATAACCGCCAGATTCATCAGTACCTGGAGCAGCATAAGCTGAAGTACCATCCGCTGTGGGATGAAGGCTATCTATCGGTGGGCGATACCCATACCACCCGCAAGTGGGAGCCGGGTATGGCAGAAGAAGAGACGCGCTTCTTCGGCCTCAAGCGCGAGTGTGGTCTGCACGAAGGCTGACGCAGGACTTCTCTCCCCGCACACAGGGAGAGAAGTTTTTGGCTGCAGTCAGGCGGAAAGCTAAGCGCCTTTTAATGCGGCAAACGCCTCTGCTGCACGGGTCACATTCACTTTCGTCACCTCATACTCTGCCACCGTGACAAACGGATCTTCCGCTAAAATTGCATCCAGCTCTTCTCGTTCCATCTCCCTGACCAGTAACATGCCGCCCGTGCGCGGATCTTTACGTCCCGCTGCAATAAAAAAGCCCGCGTCAAAATAGCGATCCAGCCATTCGATATGGGCTGCCAGCAGCGCTTCAACTTCTTCTACCGGACGAACGTAATTCAGAAAGACCACGTACATGTCAGATCCTTACACTTTGGGGTTGGTCAGTTCACTGAGCAGCGGCAGTAGCACGCGAACGCTGTCGCGGGTTCGCAAGGTTATCTGCCCCGGCAGCCAGCGGTCGAGATAGCTCAGATTATCCAGGTCAGTCTGATGGCGGGTAACGCCATCAGGAAAGTGGGGACTACGATGACGCTGCAGCGCACCATCTTTATTACCCAGCGTCCAGTTGCTGGCGGTCACATCCAGCAGCGGAAAGCCCGCCTTGTCGAAGGCATTAAGAGCGTCAAAGTCTTTACGGTTCAGCTGATGACTGGCGGCGGGAATGCCCTGCTGACGTGCCAGTAACAGGGCTCGTTCGCTGGTCTGCTTGCGCACCGCCCGGGGCGTATTCATGCCGCTGTTAAAATAGAGATGATCGCCGGTGATCAGGCTATTCAGATCGATGACCAGCAGAGTATTCTTCTTCTCACGCGTGCTCATCCGCTCAACATAATCATCCATGCCGTGCAGATCCGCCTCTCCGGCGCTCAGCGCCACAAAGCGTATGCCGTAGTGCAGCGGTTTGCGGCTCAGCTGCTGCGCCAGCTCCAGCATCACGCCAAGACCCGATGCATTATCATCGACGCCCTGCAGGCGTAAGCCGCCCAGATTATGCTGGGCCTGGCTGCTATTTTGCGGCGTCCAGGTATCCAGATGTGCCACGATCAGAATCTCCTGCGGGACGCTGCCTGCACGCGCGGCAATCACCGAGGTTGCCGTAAGCTTATGCCAGCGCTGCGTGCCGTCCTCTTCCTGCCACTTATAGCCGGTCCTGAACTGGCGGGTATTGGTCTTATACCCCAGCGCGGTAAATTGCTGTTGCAGGTAGTCGGCTGCCATCAGCTCAGCCGGGCTGCCGCTCATCCGGCCAGGAAACAAGGTGGCGATGTGCCGGACCTGCTGTTCGGCAAACTGACCAGGCGGAGTGGCCAGAGCCAGCGGGGAAATGAGTGCGCCAAATAAAATTGTCGCTACCCTCAAGCGGAGGGAATAAAACATAGTGCATCCTTTTTCATTATTCGGGAGCCGTTCCGCATGGGGGCCAGGGCCAGCCATGCCGCGCGCATTATATCCTTTTTGTCCCGTGACTTTGTTAGTGGAATCGGGCGCTGTCACTACCGAAAGGCGTAACGGACCATTATCGCTGGCACTTATCTGCTTTTGCTGCCGCAGGTGTGGCTTTCAATATGTGAGCCTGTTCACGAAAAAGCCATTAAATTTCATCTGTTAAGACCAAATTGTTCTGTGCTTTGCGGCGTCGTTATTCCATTCGGTAACTACTCATTCCAATTCGTAATTTCATCTGGATAAACTCAGCGACGTATAGTCGCGTTAATACAAAGTTAAAACATCAGGGTTAACGTGGACTATTTGCCTCTTTTTGCCGATCTTTCTGGCCGCCCGGTTCTGGTTGTCGGCGGGGGAGATATTGCGGCGCGAAAAATTGAACTGCTGCGCCGTGCACGCGCGCGCGTTCTGATCGCATCTCGTGAACTCTGCCCTGAACTGCAGGCACTGCTGGATAAGCAGGAGCTGGAGTGGCTGGCGACCGAATTTGACCCGGCCCAGCTGGATGGCGTTTTCCTGGTGATTGCCGCCACCGACGACAACCATCTCAACACCCAGGTGTTTGAAGCCGCCAATGCGCGGCATAAGCTGGTTAACGTGGTGGATGACCAGCCAAAATGCACCTTTATCTTCCCCTCGATTGTTGACCGCTCACCGCTGGTGGTGGCGATCTCCTCCAGCGGCACCGCACCGGTGCTGGCACGCATGCTGCGCGAAAAAATCGAAACGCTGCTGCCTGCCAGTCTGGGTCAGATGGCTGAAGTGGCCGGACTCTGGCGCGATAAAGTCAAACAGCGCTTCAGCCGCATGTCTGACCGTCGGCGCTTCTGGGAACGCGCTTTCGACGGCCGGTTCGCCAGTGAGATGTCTGCCGGTAACGTCGAAGAGGCGAAACGCACGCTGGACCGTGAGCTGCAGGAAGAGCCGACCCGTCAGGGTGAGATCTTTCTGGTGGGCGCCGGGCCGGGCGACAGCGGTCTGCTGACGCTGCGTGGCCTGCAGGTGATGCAGTTAGCCGATGTGGTGCTCTACGACCATCTGGTCAGCGAAGAGGTGCTGGATCTGGTGCGCCGCGATGCCGATCGCATCTGCGTCGGCAAACGGGCCAGCGCGCACACGTTGCCGCAGGAAGAGATCAATCAGATGCTGGTTTCACTGGCGCTGAAAGGCAAGCGCGTCGTGCGCCTCAAGGGCGGCGATCCCTTTATCTTTGGCCGCGGCGGCGAAGAGCTGCAGGCGGCTCAGCAGGCGGGTGTGCCGTTCCAGGTGGTGCCGGGCGTCACCGCGGCTGCCGGTGCGACGGCCTATGCCGGTATTCCGCTGACCCACCGCGACTACGCGCAGAGCGTGATGTTTATTACCGGTCACTGCCGTCCCGATGGGGATGACATTGACTGGCCATCGCTGGCGCGTGCGCGTCAGACGCTGGCGATCTACATGGGAACCGTTAAAGCCGCTGCCATCAGCGAGGCGCTGATTCAGCACGGTCGCGCGCCATCAACGCCGGTGGCGGTGATCAGTCGCGGCACCCGTCAGGATCAACAGGTGCTGACCGGCACCTTAGAACAACTTGAGGCGCTGGCCGCCTCGGCACCCACTCCGGCGCTGCTGGTGATCGGAGAGGTGGTTAATCTGCACGGGCAACTCGCCTGGTTTAAACATTCAGCACAGCAGGGGGCTCGCGAGTCCGCCGTTGTCAATCTGGCTTGAGGGAAAATCATGGACCAAAAACGACTCACTCATCTGCGTCAGCTGGAGGCGGAGAGTATCCACATCATTCGCGAAGTGGCGGCGGAGTTCAGCAATCCGGTGATGATGTACTCCATCGGCAAAGACTCCTCGGTCATGCTCCATCTGGCGCGTAAAGCCTTCTACCCAGGCACGTTGCCGTTCCCGTTGCTGCATGTGGATACCGGCTGGAAATTCCGTGAAATGTACGAATTTCGCGATCGCACCGTGAAAGCGATGGGCGCAGAGTTGCTGGTTCACCGCAACCCGGAAGGCGTGGCGATGGGCATCAACCCCTTTGTTCACGGCAGTGCCAAACACACTGACATCATGAAAACCGAAGGGCTGAAGCAGGCGCTGAACAAATATGGTTTTGATGCAGCCTTTGGCGGCGCACGTCGTGATGAAGAGAAGTCACGCGCCAAAGAGCGTATCTACTCATTCCGTGACCGCTTCCATCGCTGGGATCCGAAAAACCAGCGCCCTGAGCTGTGGCACAACTACAACGGTCAGATCAACAAAGGCGAAAGCATCCGCGTCTTCCCGCTGTCGAACTGGACCGAACTGGATATCTGGCAGTACATCTTCCTGGAAAACATCGAGATCGTGCCGCTCTATCTCGCCGCACCGCGTCCGGTGCTGGAGCGTGATGGCATGCTGATGATGATCGATGACGATCGCATCAACCTGCAGCCGGGTGAAGAGATCACCGAACGGATGGTCCGTTTCCGTACGCTCGGCTGCTGGCCGCTGACCGGCGCGGTAGAGTCTGAAGCGCAGACGCTGCCGGAGATCATCGAAGAGATGCTGGTTTCCACCACCAGCGAGCGTCAGGGCCGCATGATCGATCGCGATCAGTCCGGTTCGATGGAACTGAAAAAACGTCAGGGTTATTTCTAAGGAGACGCCAGATGAATACCGTAATTGCACAACAGATTGCCGACCAGGGCGGCGTTGAAGCCTGGCTGACCACGCAACAACACAAGAGCCTGCTGCGTTTTCTGACCTGCGGCAGCGTTGATGACGGAAAAAGTACCCTGATTGGACGTCTGCTACACGACACCCGTCAGATCTATGAAGATCAGCTCTCATCGCTGCACAACGACAGTAAACGTCACGGCACCCAGGGCGAGAAGCTCGATCTGGCGCTGCTGGTGGATGGTCTGCAGGCTGAGCGTGAGCAGGGCATTACCATTGATGTGGCCTACCGCTACTTCTCGACCGAAAAGCGTAAATTTATTATCGCCGACACGCCGGGACATGAGCAGTACACCCGTAACATGGCGACCGGCGCGTCAACCTGCGATCTGGCGATCCTGCTGATCGATGCGCGTAAAGGCGTACTGGATCAGACCCGCCGCCACAGCTTTATCTCGACGCTGCTGGGGATCAAACACCTGGTGGTGGCGATCAATAAGATGGATCTGGTGGAGTACAACCAGGAGCGCTTCGAACAGATCAAACAGGATTACCTCGACTTTGCTGCGCAGCTGCCGGAAGACCTCGATATCCGCTTTGTGCCGATGTCGGCGCTGGAAGGGGATAACGTCGCCTCTGCCAGTCAGACCATGCCGTGGTATAGCGGCCCGACGCTGCTGGATGTGCTGGAGACCGTGGAGCTGAAGCGCGTCGTCGATCATCAGCCGATGCGTTTCCCGGTGCAGTATGTCAACCGTCCGAACCTCGATTTTCGTGGCTATGCCGGCACCCTGGCGTCGGGCAGCGTGCAGGTAGGCCAGCGCGTTAAAGTGCTGCCTTCTGGCGTGGAGTCGACCATTGCCCGCATTGTGACCTTCGATGGCGATCTGCAGGAAGCGGGTGCAGGCGAAGCGATTACCCTGGTGCTGCAGGATGAGATTGATATCAGCCGTGGCGATCTGCTGGTGGATGCCAGTGAAGAGCTGGCAGCGGTTCAGTCTGCCAGCGTTGACGTGGTCTGGATGGCAGAACAGCCGCTGCAGGCCGGTCAGAGCTATGACCTGAAAATCGCCGGTAAGAAAACCCGTGGCCGGGTAGAGAAGGTGCTGCATCAGGTCGAGATCAACTCGCTGGAGACGCGTCAGGTCGATACGCTGCCGCTGAACGGTATCGGTCGCATTGAGATCACTTTTGATGAACCGATGGTACTCGACAGCTATCAGCAAAACCCGGTAACCGGCGGCATGATCTTTATCGATCGCCTGAGCAACGTCACCGTGGGTGCCGGCATGATCCATCAGCCAAACCATGATGCCCCGGTTAATACCGGCGAGTTCAGCGCGTTTGAGCTGGAACTGAATGCGCTGGTGCGCCGCCACTTCCCACACTGGAATGCGCGCGACCTGCTGGGCGGTCAGTAATGGCTCAGCACGACGATAACGTGGTGTGGCATGATCATCCGGTGACACGCGCCTCACGCGAACAGCAGCATGGCCATCAGGGCGTGGTGCTGTGGTTCACCGGGCTTTCGGGCTCGGGGAAATCCACCGTTGCCGGTGCGCTGGAGCAGGCGCTGCACCGCATCGGCGTCAGCACCTATCTGCTGGATGGTGACAATGTGCGTCACGGCCTCTGTCGTGACCTCGGTTTCAGCGATGATGACCGTAAAGAGAATATCCGTCGCGTCGGTGAAGTGGCGAAACTGATGGTGGATGCCGGACTCGTGGTGCTCACTGCCTTTATTTCGCCGCATCGCGCCGAGCGTCAGATGGTGCGCGATCTGCTGGAGCCGGGACAGTTTATCGAGGTATTTGTCGATACGCCGTTAGCCGTGTGTGAAGCGCGTGATCCGAAAGGGTTGTATCGCAAAGCGCGCGCCGGTGAACTGCGTAATTTCACCGGTATCGACAGCGTCTATGAGGCGCCCGATAGCCCGGAAATCCAGCTGGATGGCGAACAATTGGTTACAAAACTGGCCGCCCAATTGTTAGACCTGCTGCGTGACCGCGATATCATCAAATCCTGAAGAGACAGCGGCAAATCGTTTCTGATTTGCCGCCCTCGCGCCAACAGGATGCCTATGCAGAACATTACCCCAATGCTCGCTCGAAAAGATGACTCCTCCCCGGATGAGCCGCGCTCATTGCTGCCGGGCGGCGTTATCGGCTTTCTCGCTTACTGGTGCGCGCTGGCGATCCCTTTCCTGCTGTTCGGCTCTAACACGCTGTTCTTCTTTCTTTATACCTGGCCATTCTTTCTGGCGCTGCTGCCGGTTGCGGTGGTCACGGGTATCGCGCTGAATACGCTGCTGAGTGGACAGTGGCTGTGGGCCGCGCTCGCCACGGTGATCATGGTGGTCACGCTCTTCTGGTTAATGTTCTCTTTTCTCTCTGGCTGGTAAGCCCTCAGTGCGCCCGCGCTGATGTGCAAACGCATCGGCAGGTTACAAATCTTTTCCCGTCTGAATCGGTACTGATTCATATTTTGCGCAGACGCGCAGCAAAGCGCGCCATTTTCTCCGCTGGTGTGGAGTCCTGTGCAAAGTTATGGGATGATTGGGCCGTTTTTAGGGGGCGGGATGGGAAAACTGACGTTACTGTTATTGGTGCTGCTTGGCTGGCTGCAATATTCGTTGTGGCTGGGGAAAAATGGCATCCATGACTATACGCGCGTCAATGATGATGTCGCGGTGCAACAGGCAAACAATGCCAAACTGAAATCGCGAAACGATCAGCTGTTTGCCGAAATTGACGATCTCAATGGCGGCTCGGAAGCGATCGAGGAGCGTGCACGCAATGAACTGGGCATGATTAAGCCCGGTGAGACTTTCTATCGTCTGGTGCCTGACCAGAACAAACGCAACGCGCAACAAGCAGCGCTTAACCAACAACGATAAAACATGAACACTCTGGCCTCCCTTGCGGATGTGATTGCCGTGGTGCCCGCTGCCGGGATCGGCAGCCGCATGCAGGCAACCTGTCCGAAGCAGTATCTGACGATTGGTCAGCACACCCTTCTGGAACACAGCATTGCGCGTCTGTTTTCCCATCCCGCTATCAAACAGGTGATTGTCGCCCTCAGTTCTGATGACCAGCACTTCGCTTCACTGCCGCTGGCACGCGATCCGCGCGTGCTCAGGGTGACAGGCGGAGAGACCCGCGCCGAATCGGTGCTGGCCGGATTGCAGGCCGCACAGGGTTCCGCCTGGGTGCTGGTCCATGACGCCGCGCGTCCCTGTCTGCATCCCGACGATCTCCAGCAACTGCTCAACGTGCGTGAACAGAGCCACGTTGGCGGGATTCTGGCCGCGCCAGTGCGTGACACCATGAAACGGGGCGAGCCGGGCAAAGCCGCGGTGGCCCATACCGTAGAGCGCGACGATCTCTGGCACGCCTTAACGCCGCAATTTTTCCCTCATGCGCTGCTCACCGCCTGCCTGACGCGGGCGCTGGCAGAAGGCGCAACCATCACCGATGAAGCCTCGGCGCTGGAGTATTGCGGCTACCACCCGCTGTTAGTCAGCGGACGCAGTGATAACATCAAAGTCACCCGGCCAGAAGATCTGGCGCTGGCGGCTTTTTATCTGAGTCAGATTCAATTAAAGGAGAGCGCATGATGCGTATCGGTCACGGTTTTGACGTTCACGCCTTTGGCGGAGAGGGTCCGTTAGTGATTGGCGGTGTGCGGATCCCGTTTGAGCAGGGTTTTATCGCCCATTCGGATGGCGATGTGGCGCTGCATGCGCTGACTGACGCGCTGCTGGGCGCAGTGGCGATGGGCGATATCGGCAAGCTGTTTCCTGACACCGATCCGGCCTTTAAAGGGGCGGACAGCCGCGGCCTGCTGCGTGAGGCCTGGCGCCGTATCGAAGCCAAAGGCTATCGCATCGGTAATGTCGACGTCACGATTATTGCTCAGGCACCGAAAATGCTGCCGCACGTGCCACAGATGCGGATCAATATTGCAGAAGATCTGGGCTGCCATATGGATGCGGTCAACGTCAAAGCGACCACCACCGAAAAGCTGGGCTTTACCGGGCGCGGCGAAGGCATCGCCTGTGAAGCGGTGGCGTTAGTCCTGAAAGCTGACAGCCAATGATGCTGAATTACCTGCACGGCACACCCGTGGCCTCCGGCGTGATCAAAGCCAATCCGGAAGATTTCGTGGTGGTTGAAGATCTCGGTTATGGCGCGGATGGTGAAGGTGAGCACCTGCTGGTGCGCATCCGTAAAGTGGGGGCCAATACCCGCTTTGTCGCTGAGGCACTGGCGAAGTATCTCGGTATTCATCAGCGCGACATGAGTTATGCCGGAATGAAAGATCGCCATGCGGTGACGGAACAGACACTCTGTTTTCGCCTGCCGGGTAATGCGATGCCCGATCTGCGCGGTTTTGAGCTGGAAGGGGTCGAGATTCTGCAGGCGGTGCGCCACAAACGTAAGCTGCGCATCGGCGCACTGGCGGGGAACGCGTTCCGGCTGATCATCCGCCAGATCAGTGACCGTGATGCAGTTGAAACGCGTCTGGCGCAGATTCGCGATGCGGGCGTGCCGAACTATTTTGGTGAACAGCGTTTTGGTCGCGGCGGCAATAACCTGGTGATGGCAGAAAAGTGGGCGAGCAATGAGATCATTATTCGCGACCGCAACAAGCGCAGCCTGATGCTCTCTGCCGCGCGCAGTGCGCTGTTTAATCAGGTGACCAGTGCGCGTCTGCAACAGCAGGGTGGGCTGACTCAGGTGCTCAACGGCGATGCGTTGCAGCTGACCGGACGAGGCAGCTGGTTTGTCGCGCAGCCTGATGAACTGGCAGAGTCACAGCGCCGGGTTGATCAGCATGAGCTGCGCATCACCGCGCCGCTGCCGGGACGGGGCGAGCCTGGCCCGCAGGCTGACGCGCTGGCCTTTGAACAGCAGGCGCTGGCTGATGAGACGCTGCTGCTGGGACTGATTGAACGTGAGAAGGTTGATGCTGCACGCCGTGCCATGCTGGTGGTGCCGCGCGATATGCAGTGGAGCTGGTGGGATGATGTCACGCTGGAACTGGCATTCTGGCTGCCAGCGGGCAGCTTTGCCACCAGCGTGGTCCGGGAGCTGCTGACCCACGCGGACTCGCCCGATCAGATTGATGAGTAATCTTCGCCGCAACCTGACCCGCAGTGTGGGTAATGTTGCGGCAAACCCCCACCGTCGTGTGATTTACGCCTACCACTTCCTTGCGCGCCTCGCTAGAATGCAAAAATCGCCGTCCATTCCTCACCTGTTGCCATGCCGTTAAAACAGGTTCCGTCACGGCGACCAGTCGAATAAAAAAAGGTCAGAACGAAATGCGGATATTGCTCAGTAACGATGACGGCATTCATGCGCCAGGCATTCAGACTCTGGCGAAAGCCCTGCGGCAGATTGCTGACGTGCAGGTTGTTGCCCCCGATCGTAACCGAAGCGGTGCCTCGAACTCATTAACGCTGGAAACGCCTCTGCGCACCTTCACCCATGAAAACGGCGATATCGCCGTCCAGATGGGGACGCCGACCGACTGCGTCTATCTGGGGGTGAATGCGCTGATGCAGCCGCGTCCCGACATTGTGGTGTCGGGCATCAATGCCGGCCCCAATCTGGGCGATGATGTGATCTACTCCGGCACGGTGGCGGCAGCGATGGAAGGGCGACATCTTGGCTTACCGGCTATCGCGGTTTCGCTCAATGGCCATCAGCACTACGCCACCGCGGCGGCCGTGACCTGCGCGCTCCTCAGGGCGCTGACGCATGAACCGCTGCGCACCGGCCGCATTCTCAACATCAACGTTCCCGATCTGCCGTTGTCTGAACTCAAAGGCATCCGCGTGACGCGCTGTGGCAGTCGCCATCCGGCGGATCAGGTGATTGCGCAGCAGGATCCGCGTGGCAATACACTCTACTGGATTGGTCCGCCAGGCGAAAAACTGGATGCGGGCCCGGATACGGACTTCGCCGCCGTGGATCAGGGCTACGTCTCTGTCACGGCACTGCATGTCGATTTAACGGCGCACAGCGCGCAGAACGTGCTCAGTGACTGGCTGGCTAAAGCTGAGGTGAACCTGGCATGGTGAATCGGCGTATTGAGACGTTGCTGTCACAACTGCGTCAGCAGGGCATCGATGATGAAAACCTGCTGAAAGCCATCAGCGAGGTGCCGCGCGAACGTTTTATCGACGAAGCGTTCGAGCATAAAGCCTGGGACAATGTTGCCTTGCCCATCGGCTCCGGTCAGACGATATCACAGCCCTACATGGTCGCGCGGATGACCGCGCTGCTCGGACTTAATCCGCATTCGCGTGTGCTGGAGATTGGTACGGGTTCAGGTTATCAGACGGCGATTCTTGCCCATCTGGTGGACCATGTTTATTCAGTGGAACGCATCAAAGGGCTGCAGTGGCAGGCCAAGCGCCGTCTGAAACAGCTGGATCTGCATAATGTCTCAACCCGTCATGGTGATGGCTGGCAGGGCTGGCCTTCACGTGGCCCCTTCGATGCCATCATCGTCACGGCTGCACCGCCTGAAATTCCGATTGCGCTGATAGCACAACTGGCAGAAGGCGGCATCATGGTGCTGCCGGTTGGCGAAGATCAGCAGGTACTGAAGCGCCTGCGTCGTCAGGGCGAAGAGGTGATGGAAGAGACCATCGAACCAGTGCGTTTTGTCCCGCTGGTGCAGGGCGATCTGGCCTGACCCTCTTCGTATTTCTTCACAACTGTTTCATAGCACCACGTACCTGATGTTGTTACTATCCAGTTTATTCATCGAAAACGCAGATTTTATCGCGCCGCGCAGAGTATCCTGCTGGCAGATACAGTGAAACAGATAGATCAGAGTTGCCATCACGGGGGATTAATGAGCACGGGAAGCACACTTTTTCAGTTACGCCGTCTGGCGGCGCTTTCACTGGTAGGTTTTTGGCTGGCAGGCTGTAGCTCCAGCGACAACTCACAGGCACCCATCAGTCGCGTTGGCGACAATGGTGGCATGAACACTAACCAGTCTGGAGCAGACATGAGTTCAGGCGGCGTTCCTGCCACGCCAGCCCAGGGACAAATGTTAAGCAAAAATTCAGCATCTGCCCCCGCTAGTGGTGGAATGATTAGTACCAACAGCAATGTTGAGACGCAGAATGGCCGGATTGTTTACAATCGCAGTTATCAGAACATTCCTAAAGGTAGCTACTCCGGTGAAACTTATACCGTTAAGCGTGGCGACACATTGTTTTACATCGCCTGGATTACCGGCAACGATTTCCGTGATTTAGCCCAGCGCAACAATGTTCCTGCGCCATATGGCCTGAATGTCGGACAAACTTTGCAGATTGGCAATGGGTCGGGTCAGCCGATTACCGGCGGCAATCCCATTACCGTTGCTGATGCAACGCAGGGCGGCGTTCCGGCGGCGCCACAAATTAAATCGCCTGCTGTTGCACAGCAACCTGTTATTACGTATTCTGATGATTCAGGTAATTCGGGTGGCAGCAAAATGTTGCCTTCGAATGGAGCAAATGTTGCAACGACAACAGCTCCAGTCGTTACCGCACCCCCAACGGTTAGCAGTACAACCAACAGTTCAACGCCGGTCGGAAGCTGGCGCTGGCCGACTGACGGGAAGATCATCGATAACTTCTCTGCCGCCGAAGGTGGCAATAAAGGTATCGATATCGCCGGGACGCGCGGACAATCTGTGGTCGCCACTGCTTCAGGACGAGTGGTTTACGCAGGTAACGCACTCCGGGGTTACGGTAATTTAATCATCATTAAACACAACGATGATTACCTGAGCGCCTACGCCCACAACGATACAATGCTGGTCCGGGAACAACAGGAAGTTAAGGCGGGGCAAAAGATCGCTACCATGGGTAGCACCGGAACCAGTTCAGTCAGATTACACTTTGAAATTCGTTACAAGGGGAAATCCGTAAACCCGTTGCGTTATTTACCGCAGCGATAATCCGGCAGAACAAAACAGGTTTATGTTCTGCCCTGGAATCACGGGTAGGAGCCGCTTATGAGCCAGAATACGCTGAAAGTAAACGAGTTACATGAGAACGCGGAATTCGATGAGAACGGAGCTGAAATTTTTGACGAGAAGGCACTCGTTGAAAATGAAGCCAGTGATAGCGACGTAGCGGAAGAAGAGTTGCTATCACAGGGTGCGACGCAACGTGTGTTAGATGCGACGCAGCTCTATCTCGGGGAGATTGGCTATTCTCCGTTGTTAACGGCAGAGGAAGAAGTCTTCTTCGCGCGCCGTGCATTGCGGGGTGATATCCCTTCCCGTCGCCGTATGATCGAAAGTAACTTACGCCTGGTGGTGAAAATCGCTCGTCGTTACAGCAATCGTGGTTTAGCTCTGCTGGACCTGATTGAAGAAGGTAACCTCGGCCTGATTCGCGCCGTAGAGAAATTTGACCCGGAGCGCGGGTTCCGTTTCTCAACGTACGCCACCTGGTGGATTCGTCAGACTATTGAACGGGCGATCATGAATCAAACCCGTACCATCCGTCTGCCGATTCACATTGTGAAAGAACTGAATGTTTATCTGCGTACTGCGCGTGAACTTTCCCACAAGCTCGACCATGAGCCGAGTGCGGAAGAGATCGCAGAGCAGCTTGATAAACCGGTTGATGACGTAAGCCGCATGTTACGTCTCAACGAACGCATTACCTCGGTTGATACGCCATTAGGCGGTGATTCTGAAAAAGCGCTGCTGGATATTCTGGCCGATGAGAAAGACAACGGCCCGGAAGACACCACGCAGGACGATGATATGAAACAAAGCATCGTTAAATGGCTGTTCGAACTGAACGCCAAGCAGCGTGAAGTGCTGGCACGTCGTTTCGGCCTGTTGGGTTATGAAGCGGCAACACTTGAGGATGTGGGTCGTGAAATCGGCTTAACCCGCGAGCGTGTACGCCAGATTCAGGTTGAAGGTTTACGCCGTCTGCGTGAAATTCTGCAGGCGCAGGGCCTCAGCATTGAAGCACTGTTTCGTGAATAATTGTTAACAGTAAATCTGAGTTTGAATGCGAAAAGCGATGGTGAAAACCATCGCTTTTTTTATGTCTGCAGAAAAGTGATTTGCGGGCGAGCAAGCATCGCACCGCGCATTAACGCGGTGCGATGTACGGGATGTAATATCAGACCAGCGATTTAAGACGATAAATCCAGTCGAGTGCCTGACGCGGTGTCAGCGTATCGGGATCCAGCGCCTCTAGCGCCTCCATGGCAGGCGAGGTCTCTTCAACCAGCAGCGGCAGCTGAGAGCCATCGACCGTCGATGACGCGGAGTGGTTTGAAACGGTCTCAAGTTCCTTCAGCTTATTGCGTGCCCGCTTAATCACCTCTTTGGGTACGCCGGCCAGCGCCGCCACCGCCAGACCATAGCTCTTACTTGCCGCACCCTCCTGGACGCTGTGCATAAAGGCGATCGTGTCGCCATGCTCAACGGCATCCAGATGGACATTAACCACGCCTTCCATTTTTTCCGGCAGGGTTGTCAGCTCGAAGTAATGGGTGGCAAACAGCGTCATCGCCTTGATGCGGTTCGCCAGGTTTTCGGCGCAGGCCCAGGCGAGCGATAAACCGTCGTAGGTGGATGTTCCGCGTCCAATCTCATCCATCAGCACCAGGCTGTTTTCGGTGGCGTTGTGCAGGATGTTAGCGGTTTCGGTCATCTCAACCATAAAGGTCGAGCGCCCGGAGGCGAGATCGTCAGCGGCACCGACACGGGTAAAGATGCGATCCAGCGGGCCAATCAGCGTCTCATCGGCAGGAACAAAACTGCCAATCCATGCCATCAGCGCAATCAGTGCCGCCTGGCGCATATAGGTACTTTTACCGCCCATGTTGGGGCCAGTAATAATCAGCATTCTGCGCTGGGGTGCCAGTGACAGTGGGTTGGCAATAAACGGCTCTTTCAGAACCTGTTCCACCACCGGATGACGTCCGCCGCTGATTTTAATCCCGGCTTTATCCTGCAATACCGGGCGGCAATAGTTCAGGGACCAGGCACGTTCTGCCAGGTTGCTTAACACATCCAGCTCTGCCAGCGCGGCGGCACTCAGCTGCAGCGCTTCAAGATGCGGCAGCAACTGATCGAACAGCGCTTCATACAGGCTTTTTTCCAGCGACAGCGCTTTACCCTTGGAGGTGAGTACTTTGTCTTCGTACTCTTTCAGCTCCGGAATGATATAGCGTTCAGCATTTTTCAGGGTCTGACGACGGACATAGTGCATCGGTACCTGATGGCTTTGTCCGCGGCTCACCTGAATGTAATAACCATGCACGCCGTTAAAGCCGACCTTCAGGGTATCCAGTCCCAGCTTCTCGCGTTCGCGGATCTCCAGCCGGTCAAGATAGTCGGTTGCGCCATCTGCCAGTGCGCGCCACTCATCCAGCTCCGCGTTGTAGCCGGGCGCAATCACTCCGCCGTCGCGGATCAGCACCGGCGGTGACTCAATCACCGCCTGTTCCAGCAGCTCACGTAACGCAGTGAACTCGCCCATCTGCGTGCGCAGCTTCTGCAACTGGGGCGCCTCAACATCGGCCAGCAGCTGGTTAAGTTCCGGCAGTTGCTGAAACGCATGACGCATGCGAGCCAGATCGCGCGGACGTGCGGTGCGCAGGGCCAGGCGAGCCAGGATTCGCTCCAGATCGCCGACCTGACGCAGCACCGGTTGCAGCACGTCGCTGAGATTTTGCAGCTCAGCAATCGACTCCTGACGCTGGTTAATGATGCGCGCATCGCGCAGCGGCATATGCAGCCAGCGTTTCAGCATCCGGCTACCCATCGGGGTGACCGTTTTATCCAGCACCGCCGCTAAGGTGTTGTCAGTGCCGCCTGCCAGGTTCTGTGTGATCTCCAGATTACGGCGGGTGGCCGCATCCATGATGATGCTGTCCTGCTGCCGCTCCATGCTCAGCGAGCGGATGTGGGGCAGCGTCGTACGCTGGGTATCTTTGACATACTGCAGCAGGCAGCCCGCCGCGCTCAGTCCAAGGTGCGAATTCTCCACGCCGAAGCCATTAAGATCGCGGGTGCCGAACTGCAGGTTCAGCTGCTGGCGCGCGGTATCGATCTCAAACTCCCACAGCGGACGGCGTCGCAGGCCGCGTCGCTGATCGATCAGCGACATCGCCTGGAAATCTTCGGGGTAGAGCAGCTCTGCCGGATTGGTGCGCTGCAGTTCTGCCGCCATGGTTTCAGCATCGGCAGGTTCGCTGAGGCGAAAACGGCCTGAGCTGATATCCAGCGTGGCGTAGCCAAAACCACGCGGGCTTTGCACGATCGCCGCCAGCAGATTGTCTTGCCGCTCCTGCAACAGCGCCTCATCACTGATGGTGCCTGGGGTAACGATGCGCACCACTTTGCGTTCGACCGGGCCTTTGCTCAGCGCCGGATCGCCTATCTGCTCGCAGATGGCAACGGATTCGCCCAGCTGCACCAGTTTAGCCAGGTAACCTTCAACCGCATGATAGGGCACACCCGCCATCGGGATCGGTTCGCCCGCTGACGCACCGCGCTTGGTGAGTGAAATCTCCAGCAGCTGCGAGGCACGTTTTGCGTCGTCGTAAAACAGCTCGTAGAAGTCACCCATACGGTAAAACAGCAGAATGTCAGGATGCTCCGCCTTGAGACGCAGGTACTGCTGCATCATCGGCGTGTGGGAAGGAAAGTCCTTTTCGGTTGGCTCTTGCATAAGGTTTTAGCTCATTTTTAATGCGGTAAATTTCTGGCGGTCAACGCCCATGAAACCGAAAGGGATTCCAGGCGCGCAGGATAATCAGATGATAACGAATAGGGCAGGGCATATGCCAGCGTGATGCACAGCCGCGATCCTGACCGGGTGTAACCTGACAGGCATCCTGGCAAATGTGGCGGCGGCTGGCGACAAAAAAGTGCCTGTTCTCATGACGCTGATGCGGGGCTGCGAGGCGGCTCGCGATTTCTGCGGCAGTTTATGGCCGGCAGGACGGAACTGCGCCGCATCGGGAAGGGGGAAAGGTCAGTGCAGCCCGTTCTGCAGCGCCCAGACGGCGGCTTCAAGTCGGGATTTAAGGTTCATCTTCTTCAGCAGATATTTAACGTGAACCTTAACCGTGCTTTCACTGATGGCCAGCTTGCGGGCAATCGCTTTATTGGTCATCCCGTCGCTGATCAGTTGCAGAATATCGCGCTCGCGCCGGGTCAGCTGATTGATGTCGCGCGTCTGAGCAGGCTGCGCTTCACGCAACCGGGCGACCAGAATCGGGGTTAACGCCTCGCTCAGCACGATCTGACCGGCAGCAGCCTGATGCAGCGCTTTCAGTAAGGCTTCCGGTTCCATATCTTTCAGCAGATAACCATCAGCGCCGCGCTTCAGCGCGCTGACCACATCCTCTTCATTATCTGAAACGCTGAACACCACTACCCGGCCAGAAAGGGCTATCTCACGCAGCTGGGTCAGGGTATCCAGTCCGTTCAGACCTGGCATATTGAGATCAAGCAGGATCAGGTCGGGATCATGCTGCTGTGCCAGCGCCAGGCCATCAATGCCATTACCCGCTTCGGCAACCACCTGCAGCCTTTCATCCAGCGCAATCAGCTGCTTCAGGCCATTGCGCAGCATGGGATGGTCGTCGATCAATAAAAGCGTAAATTTCTCTGCCGTCACAATGGCTCCTGTTCCTGTCACATACGCCAGCCCTGAGCGGGCGGAGAGCCTATCTTACCGGTGAAGCGGGGTCGCTATATACCCCCAATGGACTACTCCTTTATTTCCAGTCGGACACCCTTTTACAGAAGGCATGGGCGGCCGTGTTTAAACCCTATGATTTATAAGGTTTATCTGAATTCAGTCAACTACTTAACCGGGGTGAAGAGAGGGCGGCGTGCCTCTGTAACCTGCATTGCCGTTGATTTGTATCAAGCCCGACACCACGCCGGATGCGCAGGATACGCACAATTATTATTCTGCTGATGAGAGATTTATGACCCAATCCACCTCTTTGCAAACCCCGACGCGCGGCGCGTTAATTCAGGACTGGCAACCGGAAAACGACGCGTTCTGGCAGGCGCGTGGTAAACGTATCGCCAGCCGTAACCTGTGGATTTCTGTCTTCTGTCTGCTGCTGGGCTTCTGCGTCTGGATGCTGTTCAGCACCGTTGCGGTTAACCTGAATAAAGTTGGCTTTACCTTCAGCACTGAGCAGCTCTTTTTACTGACCGCACTGCCGTCGGTTTCTGGCGCGTTGCTGCGTGTGCCTTACTCTTTTGTTATTCCCATCTTTGGAGGACGTCGCTGGACCGCCTTCAGCACCGGCATCCTGATCATTCCCTGCCTTTGGCTCGGCTTTGCCGTACAGGACAGCCAGACCTCATTCACCACTTTTATGGTGATTTCCCTGCTGTGCGGTTTTGGTGGCGCTAACTTCGCGTCGAGCATGGGCAATATCAGCTTCTTCTTTCCCAAAGCCCGTCAGGGCGGCGCGCTGGGTATCAACGGCGGCCTCGGTAATCTTGGCGTCAGCGTAATGCAGTTTGTCGCCCCGCTGGCGATCTCCTGTGCCATTTTTGGTTTTGCCGATGTGGGTCAGACCACCGTCACCGGCGACAGCATCTGGCTGGAAAATGCCGCCTGGATCTGGGTGCCGTTCCTGGCGATCGGCACGCTGGCGGCCTGGTTCGGCATGAATGACCTGGCGGCGGCGAAATCCTCGCTGCGTGAGCAGTTACCGGTGCTGAAACGTCCCCACCTGTGGGTTATGGCGCTGCTCTATCTGGCCACCTTTGGCTCGTTTATTGGTTTCTCTGCCGGTTTTGCCATGCTGACGAAGACGCAATTTCCTGATGTCGTGATCATGCATTACGCCTTTTTCGGCCCCTTTATTGGCGCGCTGGCCCGTTCAGCAGGCGGCATCATTTCTGACCGCTTCGGCGGTACCCGCGTCACGCTGATCAACTACGTGCTGATGGCGCTGTTTGCTGCGCTGCTGTTCCTTACCCTGCCGGGTGCCGGACATGATGGCTCGTTCGTGGCCTTCTTCGCCGTGTTTATGGGCCTGTTCCTGACGTCCGGGCTGGGCAGCGGCTCCACCTACCAGATGATTGCGGTGATCTTCCGTAAGCTGACGCTGGAACGTATCAAAGCTGAGGGCGGCGACGATGCGCTGGCACAGCGCGAAGCGGCAACAGAAACCTCTGCTGCGCTCGGCTTTATCTCCGCCATTGGCGCGCTGGGCGGTTTCTTTATTCCGCAGACTTTTGGCCTTTCGCTCGCCATGACCGGTTCACCCGCCGGCGCGATGAAAATCTTCCTGGTCTTTTATCTCTGCTGCATCGCGGTGACCTGGCTGGTTTACGGCCGAAAATCACGCGCCTGATAACGACAAAGCCGGTGTGGCGCACCGGCACAATTTCACTTTCTGTGTCGGGACAGATGCAGAGTCAGCAATGTCACATTAAGCCTTCAGGAGTATTCCGGATGAGCAAGTTTCTTGATCGGTTTCGCTATTTCAAACAGCTGGCCGAACCCTTTTCCGGCCAGCATGGCCAGACGTTAAACAGCAACCGCGACTGGGAAGATGGCTATCGCAGTCGCTGGCAGCACGATAAAATCGTGCGCTCCACGCACGGCGTTAACTGTACCGGCTCATGCAGCTGGAAAATCTACGTCAAAAATGGACTGGTCACCTGGGAGACCCAGCAGACCGACTATCCGCGTACCCGTCCCGATCTGCCAAACCATGAGCCGCGTGGCTGCCCACGCGGTGCCAGCTACTCGTGGTATCTCTACAGCGCTAACCGCCTGAAATATCCGTTAATGCGCAAGAAGCTGATTCAGCTCTGGCGCGATGCGAAAGCGCAGCACAGCGACCCGGTGGACGCCTGGGCATCCATCATCAGCAATCCTGAAAAGGCCAGAAGCTACAAACAGGCGCGTGGACGCGGCGGCTTTGTCCGCTCCAGCTGGCAGGAAGTCAACGAGATGATCGCCGCCGCGAACATCTGCACCGCGAAGACCTACGGCCCTGACCGCATTATGGGATTCTCACCGATTCCGGCGATGTCGATGGTCTCTTACGCTGCGGGCGCACGTTACCTGTCACTGATTGGCGGAACCTGTCTGAGCTTCTACGACTGGTACTGCGATCTGCCGCCAGCCTCACCGATGACCTGGGGCGAGCAGACCGACGTGCCGGAATCGGCTGACTGGTACAACTCCTCCTACATTATTGCCTGGGGCTCTAACGTGCCGCAGACCCGCACCCCGGATGCACACTTCTTTACGGAAGTCCGCTATAAAGGGACGAAAACCGTGGCGATCACGCCGGACTATGCTGAGGTCGCGAAGCTGTGTGACCAGTGGCTGAGTCCGAAGCAGGGCACCGACAGCGCGATGGCGCTGGCGATGGGCCACGTGATGCTGAAAGAGTTTCATCTTGATCGCGAAGTTGGCTATTTCCGCGACTACGTGCGTCGTTACACCGATATGCCGATGCTGGTGCTGCTGGAACCCCGTGAGGGCGGTTTTTACGCCGCCGGCCGTCAGCTGCGCGCCAGCGATCTGGTGGATGGGCTCGGTCAGGAGAATAACCCGGAGTGGAAAACCGTCGCGATCAACGAGGCGACCGGGGAACTGACCGCGCCGCAGGGATCTATCGGCTTCCGCTGGGGCGAAAAAGGCAAGTGGAACCTCGAGCAGCGTGATGGGGCGTCACATCAGGAAGTTGAACTGCAGCTCAGCCTGCTCGGCAGCCATGATGAGGTGGTGGAGGTCGGTTTCCCTTACTTCGGTGGCATTACCAGCGAGCATTTCAACAGCGTTGCGCTGGACGAAATCCTGCTGCATAAGCTGCCGGTGAAACGCCTGCAACTGGCGGATGGCAGTGAAGCGCTGGTCACCAGCGTCTACGATCTGACGCTGGCGAATTATGGTCTGGATCGCGGTCTGGATGATGCCAACTGCGCGCAAACCTACGACGACATCAAAGCGTACAGCCCGGCCTGGGCGGAGCAGATTACGGGTGTCTCCCGTCAGAACATCATTCGCATTGCCCGTGAATTTGCCGAAAACGCCGAGAAAACCCGCGGTCGTTCGATGATCATCGTCGGTGCCGGTATGAACCACTGGTATCACATGGACATGAACTATCGTGGCCTGATGAACATGCTGATTTTCTGCGGCTGCGTCGGTCAGAGCGGCGGTGGCTGGGCGCACTATGTCGGTCAGGAGAAACTTCGTCCGCAGACCGGCTGGACCCCGCTGGCCTTTGGCCTGGACTGGCAGCGTCCGCCACGCCAGATGAACAGCACCTCCTTCTTCTACAACCACTCCAGTCAGTGGCGCTATGAAACCCTGGCCACCAGCGAACTGCTCTCCCCGCTGGCGGATAAAAGTCGCTACAGCGGCAGCCTGATCGACCTTAACGTCCGTTCCGAACGTATGGGCTGGCTGCCTTCAGCGCCGCAGCTTAACGTCAACCCGCTGCACATCGCGGCGCAGGCGAAAGCCGCCGGTCAGTCGCCGCTGGATTACACCGTGGAAAGCCTGAAGCAGGGCACCATGCGGTTTGCCGCTGAACAGCCGGACGATCCGCAGAACTTCCCGCGTAACCTGTTTGTCTGGCGCTCCAATCTGCTCGGCTCATCCGGTAAAGGGCATGAGTACATGCTGAAGTATCTGCTGGGCACGGAAAACGGCATTCAGGGCAAAGATTTAGGCCAGCAGGGCCGCGTGAAGCCGGAAGAGGTGGAGTGGCTGGATCAGGGTGCCGAAGGCAAACTGGATCTGGTGGTCACACTCGACTTCCGCATGTCGAGCACCTGTCTCTACTCCGATGTCGTGCTGCCAACGGCGACCTGGTATGAAAAAGACGATATGAATACCTCGGATATGCATCCGTTTATTCATCCGCTTTCGGCGGCCGTCGATCCTGCCTGGGACTCAAAAAGTGACTGGGAGATCTACAAAGGCATCGCCAAAGCCTTCTCCGATCTCTGCCCGGGTCATTTAGGCGTTGAAACGGACGTCGTTACTCTGCCGGTGTTGCATGACTCACCCGCGGAACTGGCGCAGCCTTTTGAGGCGAAAGACTGGAAAAAAGGCGAATGCGATCTGATTCCGGGTAAAACCGCGCCACACATTATGGTGGTGGAGCGCGACTATCCGGCGACCTGGGAGCGCTTTACCTCGCTGGGACCGTTGCTGGAGACCCTGGGTAACGGCGGCAAAGGTATCAGCTGGAACACCAGCAAAGAGGTCGATTTCCTCAAGCAACTGAACTACGTCAAAGCGGATGGCCCGGCAGCGGGGCGGCCGAATATCGACACGGCGATCGATGCGGCAGAAGTGATCCTGGCGCTGGCACCGGAAACCAATGGTCAGGTGGCGGTGAAAGCCTGGCAGGCACTGGGCGTGATTACCGGTCGTGACCACACCCACCTGGCGCTCAATAAAGAAGATGAGAAGATTCGCTTCCGCGATATCCAGGCGCAGCCGCGCAAAATTATCTCCAGCCCGACCTGGTCAGGGCTGGAAGATGAACATGTCTCTTACAACGCCTGCTACACCAACGTTCATGAGCTGATCCCGTGGCGAACCCTGAGCGGCCGTCAGCAGCTCTATCAGGATCATGAGTGGATGCGCGCCTTCGGTGAGAGCCTGATGGTCTATCGTCCGCCAATCGATACCCGTGCGGCGAAGCCGTTGCTGAACAGCAAACCCAACGGTAACCCGGAGAAGGCGCTGAACTTCCTGACGCCACACCAGAAGTGGGGCATTCACTCCACCTACAGCGACAATCTGCTGATGCTGACACTGTCGCGCGGTGGACCGATTGTCTGGATGAGTGAAGATGACGCTCGTGAGCTGGGTATCGTGGATAACGACTGGATCGAGGCGTTCAATGCCAACGGTGCGCTGACCGCACGTGCAGTAGTGAGTCAGCGCATCCCGGCGGGTATGACCATGATGTACCACGCGCAGGAACGTATCGTGAATATCCCTGGCTCGGAGATCACCAGCCAGCGCGGCGGGATCCATAACTCGGTGACGCGGACCTGCCCGAAACCGACCCATATGATCGGCGGTTATGCGCAGCTCTCCTGGGGCTTTAACTACTACGGCACCGTCGGCTCTAACCGCGATGAGTTCGTGGTAGTGAGAAAAATGAACAACGTTAACTGGTTAGATGGGGAAGGCAACGATGCCTGCCAGGGCAGCCAGCAGGAGGTAAAACCATGAAAATTCGTTCACAGGTCGGCATGGTGCTGAACCTCGACAAATGTATCGGCTGCCACACCTGCTCGGTGACCTGTAAAAACGTCTGGACCAGCCGCGAGGGCATGGAGTACGCCTGGTTTAACAACGTTGAAAGCAAACCTGGTGTTGGCTATCCGCACGCCTGGGAAGATCAGCAGAAGTGGAAGGGCGGCTGGATCCGTAAGATCAACGGTAAGCTGGAGCCGCGCATGGGGAGTCGCATCGGCCTGCTGTCGAAGATCTTCGCCAACCCGGATGTGCCGGCGCTGGATGATTACTACGAACCGTTCGATTTTGATTATCAGCATCTGCACAATGCGCCCGCCGGTAAGCATCAGCCGATTGCGCGTCCGCGCTCGCTGATCACCGGTCAGCGGATGAAAAAGATCGAAAACGGCCCGAACTGGGAAGAGATCCTCGGCGGCGAGTTTGCCAAACGTTCGCAGGATAAGAACTTCGATAACATCCAGAAGGAGATTTACGGTCAGTTTGAGCACACCTTCATGATGTACCTGCCGCGCCTGTGTGAGCACTGCCTCAACCCGGCGTGTGTGGCGACCTGCCCAAGCGGCGCGATCTACAAACGCGGCGAAGATGGCATCGTGCTGATCGACCAGGATAAATGTCGCGGCTGGCGGATGTGCCTCACCGGCTGTCCGTACAAGAAGATCTACTTCAACTGGAAAAGCGGCAAATCAGAAAAATGCATTTTCTGTTATCCGCGCATTGAAGCGGGCCAGCCCACCGTCTGTTCAGAAACCTGTGTCGGCCGTATCCGCTATCTCGGCGTGTTGCTCTATGACGCTGACCGCATTGAACAGGCGGCCGCAGCGGAAAACGAGAAAGATCTCTATCAGAGCCAGCTGGATATCTTCCTTGATCCCAACGATCCGGCGGTGATTGCGCAGGCGCTGAAAGATGGCGTTGCGCAGAGCGTGATCGATGCAGCACAGCGTTCACCGGTCTATAAAATGGCGATGGAGTGGAAGCTGGCGCTGCCACTTCACCCTGAATACCGCACGCTGCCAATGGTCTGGTATGTGCCACCACTGTCACCGATTCAGTCGGCGGTGGATGGCGGGGCGCTGGCGCACACCGGCGTGCTGCCGGATGTGGAAAGCCTGCGCATTCCGGTTGAGTATCTGGCGAACCTGCTGACCGCAGGCGACACCGCACCGGTGCTGCTGGCACTGAAGCGGATGCTGGCAATGCGTCATTACAAACGCGCAGAAAGCGTGGACGGTGAGCATGATATCCGGGCGCTGGAGCAGGTCGGCCTGACCGAAGCGCAGGCGCAGGAGATGTACCGCTATCTGGCGATCGCGAACTATGAAGATCGCTTTGTGGTGCCCTCCAGCCATCGCGAACTGGCACGTGAAGCCTTCCCGGAAAGCAAAGGCTGCGGCTTTAGCTTTGGCGATGGCTGTCACGGCAGCGACAGCAAATTCAACCTGTTCAACAGCCGCCGTATTGATGCCATCGACGTCAGTAAGAAAACCATTCGTCCGGAGGATGCCTCATGATGACGTTACGGATTCTTTCGCGGCTGCTGGACTACCCGGACGAGGCGCTGTTTACCCACTCTTCCGACCTGATCGCGGCGCTGGATGACGCCACTGAACTCAACCTGCAGCAGAGCGCACGGCTGGTGCGTTTTATCAATCAGCTCTGTGCCCGGCCACTGCTGGACGTGCAGGCTGACTACTGCGAACTGTTTGATCGTGGCCGCGCCACCTCGCTGCTGCTGTTTGAACACGTGCACGGTGAGTCACGCGATCGCGGTCAGGCGATGGTTGATCTGCTGGAACAGTATCGTGCCGATGGTCTGGAGCTGGACAGCAAAGAGCTGCCCGATTTCCTGCCGCTCTACCTGGAGTATCTCGCCTGTAAAAGCGATGAGGCCGCGCGTCAGGGACTGGACGACATCGTGCCTATCCTGGCCTTGCTGGCGGCGCGGCTTGAAGAGCGTCAGAGCCCCTACGCCGATCTCTTCACAGTATTACTGACGCTGTCCGGTAGCGCGGTTGATCCTGCGGCCCTCAAGCCACAGGTGGCGCAGGAAGCGCGCGACGATACGCCGGCAGCACTGGATGCTGTCTGGGAAGAGGAGCAGATTAAATTTCTCGGCGAACAGGGCTGCGCCTCGGCGCAGCAGGCGATGCATCAGCGTCGCTTCGCCGATGCGGTCGCGCCGCAGTATCTGGACATCGCCGCGGCGACGGCGCGTACCACAGGAGAATCAGCATGAATTTTATTAACACTTTCTTCTTCGATATTTACCCCTACCTCGCCGGAACGGTCTTCCTGGTGGGAAGCTGGCTGCGCTATGACTACGGGCAATACAGCTGGCGTGCCGGTTCCAGTCAGATGCTGGACAAAAAAGGGATGCGTCTCGCCTCCAACCTGTTTCACATCGGCATCATCGGTATTTTCTTCGGTCATATCGTCGGGATGCTGACGCCGCACTGGATGTATGAATCCTTCCTGCCGATCGACGTGAAGCAGAAACTGGCGATGATTGCCGGTGGCCTGTTCGGGGCGATGACACTGGTGGGCGGTGGACTGCTGCTGAAGCGCCGTCTGACCAATCCACGGGTGCGGGCGACCAGTAGCGTCGGTGATATTCTGATCATGACCCTGCTGGTGGCTCAGGCGACGCTGGGCCTGCTGACCATTCCCTTCTCCGCCCAGCATATGGACGGCAGTGAAATGATGAAGCTGGTGGGCTGGGCGCAGGCGGTGGTGACCTTCCACGGTGGCGCTTCGCAGCATCTCGACGGCGTGGCGTTTATCTACCGCGTGCACATGGTGCTGGGAATGACGCTGTTCCTGCTGTTCCCGTTCTGCCGGCTGGTGCATATCTGGAGCGCGCCGGTTGAGTATCTGACCCGTCGCTATCAGCTGGTGAGAAACCGCCGCTAAGCGCATGATGGCTGCGGGACAGAGAGAGACCCGCAGCCATTTTAGCCCACGGCTGCCTTGACGTTTTTTTAAGATTTTGCCCTGTATGTCATTGCGCTGAACGTCTACTATTACCGCATCTGAAATTACCCCTCGTTTATGGATAACCGATGCGCCTCAAGTTAGCCTTCCTTGCGTTCATCCCGCTTCTGGCCTCCTGCAGCAGCAAACCTGAAGTCCCGTCCCAGCAGAAGATGCTGGCTGCGCCACAGGGCGGTTTTTTACTGCAGCCGTCGCACAGCGGACAGGCGATGTTTGGCGACTTTGCCGGTAACCCGGCAGCAGAGCAATTTATCGATAAGATGGTAGAGAAGCATGACTTTGACCGTCAGCAACTGCACAACATCATCGGTCAGGCCAAACGACTGGATTATGTGCTGCGACTGATGGACCGTCAGGCACCAAGCTATACGCCAGCGCCAGGGCCTAATGGCGCCTGGATCCGCTATCGCAACAAGTTCATTACGCCCGATAACGTGCAAAATGGGGTGGCGTTCTGGAATCAGTATCAGGATGCCCTGCAACGCGCACAGCAGGTTTATGGCGTGCCACCGGAAATTATCGTGGGCATCATTGGTGTGGAAACCCGCTGGGGGCGCGTGATGGGGAAAACGCGGATTCTGGATGCGCTTGCGACCTTATCCTTTAACTATCCGCGCCGCGCAGAGTACTTCAGCAGCGAGCTGGAAACCTTTCTGTTGATGTCGCGCAAAGAGCAGGATGACCCGCTGGCGCTGAAAGGCTCCTTTGCCGGGGCGATGGGCTATGGTCAGTTTATGCCCTCCTCTTACAATGATTATGCGGTTGATTTCAACGGCGACGGTCATGCAAACCTGTGGGATCCGGTGGATGCTATCGGCAGCGTGGCGCATTATTTCCAGAAGCATGGCTGGCGCAGCGGCGAAAATGTGGCGGTACCGGCCAGCGGTCAGGCGCCGATGCTGGAAGATGGCTTCAAAACCCGTTACAGCGTGAGCATGCTGGCGGCGTCAGGATTGTCCCCACAGGGCTCGCTGAACGGTAACGATCAGGTCAGTCTGCTACGCCTGGATTTGGGCACCAGCTACCAGTACTGGTATGGCTTACCCAATTTCTATGTCATTACCCGCTACAACCACAGTACCCATTATGCGATGGCGGTGTGGCAGTTGGGTGAGGCGGTGAGCAAGGCACGCCAGGGCGGCCTGTTATAAAGGCTGTCCTTGTTAACTGTAAGGTTATATGATGACGCCCTTTTTCAGGCCACACAGCCACTGATATTTCTGGAGTCATTATGTCTTTACCTGCCTGCCCGGCTTGTCACGCCGATTACACCTGGCAAGATGGCGATAACCTTAACTGCCCCTCCTGCGGTCACATCTGGACCGAGGGAGAAGGTGACAGCAGCAACGCAACACTGGAAGTGCGTGATGCCAACGGCAATCTGCTGGCAGATGGCGACAGCGTCACGGTGATCAAAGATCTCAAGGTGAAGGGCAGTTCTTCATCGCTGAAGATCGGCACTAAAGTGAAAAGCATTCGTCTGGTTGAAGGGGACCACAACATCGATTGTAAAATCGACGGTTTTGGCCCGATGAAATTAAAATCTGAGTTTGTGAAAAAGAACTGAGATCGGGGGCGCAGAGATGCGCCCGCTTTCCTGCTTAGCTGAACAGCTTATCAATTGCGGCACACTGCTCCGCATTCAGCGTGCCACCGTAGTTTCGTGAGCCGCTGCTCATCGAGTCATAGCGCCGTGCCACGGCCGTTTTAATTGTCGTTACGAAATCATCTCCGATACTGTAAATCGCCATCAGACGGCCGATCTGCTGCTGCAGGCGCGTCAGCTCCGGCAGATTGCCACTTCGCCATGCCGTCATCATCTGCGCAAAGTACTCCGGCACAATATTATTCAGTCCTGAAATTACGCCGGCACCGCCCGCCAGCAGGTTCGGGAGCAGGTACTCGTCATACCCCGACAGTACGGCGAAATCGCTACGCACCTTGCGGGTCTCTTCAATCATCATCCGGTTATGCGACAGGCAATCCACCGTATCTTTAATGCCGGCGAAGTTGGGCAGCTTTGCCGCCAGGGCAGCAATCAGCGCGGGCGTCAGGTCGCAGCCGGTGCGTGCCGGAAAGTTGTAGGCAAACCATTTACCACCGAGCTGCGCGTCCAGTGCTTCGAAGTAGTGCATCAGCTGGTTTTGCGTCTGGCCATAATAGTAGGGCGGCAGCACCATCACCGCGTCAAAGTCATTTTTCCAGGCGGCTTCAGCCAGCTCCAGCATGTCAGGAATGCAGGTTGCCGAGACGTTCGCGACCATCTTCAGCGATGACAAGGGTCTGGTTTCCTGAATCAGTTGTAAGCGTTCCTGCTGCGTCAGTGAGGCGAACTCGCCAATGCTGCCCATCACCAGTAAGGTATCGATACCGGAGTCATTGAGGCGGGAGAAATGTCGCCCGAGCGCATCAATATCGACCGCACCCTGCGCATTGAACGGGGTGACTGAAGGGCACCAGACACCGGCAAAGGGCGATTTTTCACTCATAAATGACTCCTGAATCGGATGTTAAAAAAATGAAACAGTGTTTTAACTTAATGACTCCGGCCGGTCTCTGCCAGCGCATGATTCAAAAATGAGCAACGGGTCGCACTTTTTCCTCTTTCATCCGTCTCAGTAAGCGGATGCATCTGATAACTGAGCGAGAGGTCATGATGAAAGAGTGGGATCCTGTGCTGTACCGTAAGTTTGAAGCAGAACGAACCCGTCCAGCCCGCGAACTTCTGGCGCGCCTCAGCCTGGAACAGGTTGAGCAGGTGACCGATCTGGGATGCGGGCCCGGTAACAGCACCGAGCTGCTCGCTGATGCCTGGCCACTGGCGCAGATTACCGGGCTGGACAGTTCCGCCACGATGTTAACTCAGGCCGCTGAACGCCTGCCGCACTGTCGTTTTATCCAGGCGGACATCCGCAACTGGCAGGCCGATGTGCCGCAGCAGGTGGTCTACGCCAACGCGTCTCTGCAATGGCTGGATAATCACGCAACGCTGTTTCCCCATCTGGTCAGCCAGCTGGCGCCCGGTGGCGTGCTGGCGATCCAGATGCCTGATAACCTCAATGAGCCGTCGCACCGGCTGATGCGCGAGGTGGCGGCAACGGATCGCTGGCGTTCACGCATCAATGCCGATGCCGCTGAACGTACACAGCTGCTTTCCACGGGCGAGTATTACGATCTGCTGACGCAGGCCGGCTGTGAGGTGGATATCTGGCGTACCACCTATTATCACGTGATGGCCGATGCGCAGGCAATTATCAGCTGGCTGCAGGCGACCGGTTTACGGCCTTTCCTGGCAACGCTGGATGAGACCGAACAGACGGCGTTTCTGACCGATTATCATCAGCGTTTGCTCGCGGCTTATCCGGCTCAGGCCGATGGTCAGGTGTTGCTCGCCTTCCCGCGTCTTTTTATGGTTGCGGTGAAAAACCGGTAAGCGCAGTGGAAAGCTGGCCGCAAAAACAGCGTAATAATGGTGAGTGACCTTGAAAAAGCAGTTTTTCTGCACCACCTTCAACCCACAGCCAAAGGGAGAGTCGCAATGGATGATCAGCAATTGCAGGCGCTTAGTGCGCAGATAGGTGAGAAGCTGAAGCAGCACAATGCCACCGTAACCTGTGCGGAATCCTGCACGGGGGGATGGATTGCCAAAGTCTTTACCGATATCAGCGGCAGCTCCGCCTGGTTCGAGCGGGGTTTTGTGACCTACAGTAACCAGGCCAAACAGCAGATGGTCAGTGTTCAGGCTGCTTCGCTGTTGCAGTATGGTGCGGTAAGTGATGTGGTGGTGCGGGAGATGGCGCTGGGTGCCCGCAGGGCGGCCCATGCTGACTACGCGATCTCCGTCAGCGGTATTGCCGGTCCGGATGGCGGCAGTGAAGAAAAACCGGTGGGCACGGTGTGGTTTGGCTTTGCCGGGCCACAGGATAACGTATTGACTTTTCAGCAGCATTTTAGCGGCGATCGTGATGCCGTACGCCGCCAGTCGGTGGCATGGGCCCTGCAGAAACTGTATGGCGAATTTCTGACAAATTAAACTTGATACTGTATGACTATACAGTATAATTGTCGGCAACAGAAAGAGTACAGGCACCCTGAGTGCGTGTTTACCCGGCTTGATTAGGAGTTGAAATGGCGATTGATGAAAACAAACAGAAGGCTTTAGCTGCCGCGCTTGGCCAGATTGAGAAGCAATTTGGTAAAGGCTCCATCATGCGCTTGGGTGAAGACCGCTCAATGGATGTGGAAACTATCTCTACCGGCTCGCTGTCGCTGGATATCGCATTAGGCGCAGGCGGTCTGCCAATGGGCCGTATCGTTGAGATCTACGGACCTGAGTCTTCAGGTAAAACCACGCTGACTCTGCAGGTTATCGCATCTGCACAGCGTAAAGGTAAAACCTGTGCCTTTATCGATGCAGAACATGCGCTTGATCCGGTTTACGCCAAGAAACTCGGCGTAGACATTGATAACCTGCTCTGCTCTCAGCCAGACACTGGTGAGCAGGCGCTGGAAATCTGTGATG
This sequence comes from Pantoea sp. ABR1s, assembly GCF_057812235.1. Lineage (NCBI taxonomy): Bacteria > Pseudomonadati > Pseudomonadota > Gammaproteobacteria > Enterobacterales > Erwiniaceae > Pantoea > Pantoea sp. ABR1s. The sequence continues at coordinate 905,409 of NZ_CM173823.1, forward strand.
CGCTGGCGCGCTCTGGTGCCGTTGACGTGATCATCGTCGACTCCGTCGCGGCGCTGACGCCTAAAGCGGAAATCGAAGGTGAAATCGGTGACTCACACATGGGCCTCGCGGCACGTATGATGAGCCAGGCGATGCGTAAACTGGCTGGTAACCTGAAGCAGTCCAATACCCTGCTGATTTTCATCAACCAGATCCGTATGAAAATTGGTGTGATGTTTGGTAACCCGGAAACCACCACTGGTGGTAACGCGCTGAAGTTCTACGCCTCTGTCCGTCTTGATATCCGCCGTATCGGTGCAATCAAAGAGGGCGATAACGTGGTCGGCAGTGAGACCCGCGTTAAAGTGGTGAAAAACAAAATCGCCGCGCCATTCAAACAGGCTGAGTTCCAGATCATGTACGGCGAAGGTATCAATACCTTTGGTGAGCTGGTCGACCTGGGCGTGAAGCACAAGCTGATTGAAAAAGCGGGTGCATGGTACAGCTACAATGGCGACAAGATTGGTCAGGGTAAATCGAATGCCGGCAACTTCCTGAAAGAGAATGCTGCTGTGGCAAACGAGATTGATCTGAAGTTACGTGAGATGTTGCTCAACGGCGCGGATGAAAAACTCGCAGCAGCCGACAAGGCTGCTGAGAAAGAAGACGCGGCTGAAGCGAACGAAGACTTCTAATCTCTGATGCGGGAGGGGCGAAATCCTCTCCCGTAGTTTTATCCCCCTCTATTATCTTTCTTGCCTTCCCTCTGTCCTGTTCTGTCGCCATAATCTCCCTCTGTTTGTACAAGGTGCGCAGTATGACTGAACCCTCTCAACCCCAACCTAATGTCGTCTCTTACTCTCGTCTGCTTGACCGTGCGATGCGTATTCTGGGTCAGCGCGACCACAGCCGTGCAGAGTTAGCGCGTAAACTGCAACAATCAGCGCAGCGTGCTGCGTGGGCGCAGAAAAAAGAGCCCGAAATTGTTACCGAAGCGTTGCTGGAACAGGTTCTTAACTGGTGTCAGGAAAGCGGCTGGTTAAACGACGAGCGTTTCACCGAACGATTTATTCAGAGCCGGAGCCGTAAGGGCTTTGGATCGCAGCGCGTGCGCCTTGAACTGGGCCAGAAAGGCATCGACCGTGAAGCCATTGATCTTGCAATGGAAGAGACAGAGGTAGACTGGGCGGCGTGCGCGGCTCAGCTGGCTGAACGAAAATTCGGACACCCGCTGCCCACAGAGTGGAAAGAGAAAGCGAAAGTACTACGCTATCTGCAGTCAAAGGGTTTTATGAGCGAAGATATCCAGTCCATTTTCAGAAATTTTGATGACTAAAAGCCGATGTAATTTTACTTCCCACTGAAGAAAATTTATCTTATTCCCACTTTTTGTTCCGCTAATCAGGCACCACCAGAATGTGGTCGCGCCGATCAGAGGGAACGTTCGTTAGCGTGATTCCAGGATATATATGAGCAAGAGCACTGCTGAGATCCGTCAAGCGTTTCTCGACTTTTTTCATAGCAAGGGACATGAGGTTGTAACCAGCAGCTCCCTCGTACCGAATAACGATCCAACGTTGTTGTTTACTAACGCCGGGATGAACCAGTTTAAAGATGTGTTCCTCGGTCAGGACAAACGTGACTACACACGTGCGACCACGTCACAGCGCTGCGTACGCGCAGGCGGCAAACACAACGATCTTGAAAACGTCGGTTACACCGCACGTCACCACACCTTCTTTGAAATGCTGGGTAACTTCAGCTTTGGTGACTACTTCAAGAGAGAGGCGATTGGTTTTGCCTGGGAACTGCTGACGAGCGAGCAGTGGTTCAGCCTGCCAAAAGAGCGTCTGTGGGTGACGATCTATGAAACCGACGATGAAGCCTTTGATATCTGGGCGAACGAAATCGGTGTGCCACGTGAACGCATTATTCGCATTGGCGACAACAAGGGCAGCGCGTATGCGTCAGATAACTTCTGGCAGATGGGCGATACCGGTCCTTGTGGTCCGTGCAGCGAGATTTTCTACGATCATGGCGATCACATCTGGGGTGGCCCGCCGGGCAGCCCGGAAGAAGATGGTGACCGTTACATTGAGATCTGGAACATCGTCTTTATGCAGTTCAACCGTCAGGCTGATGGCACCATGCTGCCGCTGCCAAAACCGTCGGTTGATACCGGAATGGGCCTTGAGCGTATTTCTGCCGTTCTGCAACACGTCAACTCCAACTATGAAATCGACCTGTTCCAGAAACTGATTCAGGCCGTGGCACAGGTTACCGGTGCCACTGACCTCAGTAACAAATCGCTGCGTGTCATTGCCGACCACATTCGCTCCTGTGCATTCCTGATTGCCGATGGCGTCATCCCGTCTAATGAGAACCGTGGCTACGTGCTGCGTCGTATCATTCGTCGCGCCGTGCGTCATGGCAACATGCTGGGCGCTAAAGAGGCCTTCTTCTATAAGCTGGTTGCGCCACTGGTTGAGGTCATGGGTGCCGCAGGCGAAGAGTTACAGCGCCAGCAGGCTCAGGTTGAGCAGGTGCTGAAAAGCGAAGAAGATCAGTTTGCCAGAACCCTGGAGCGCGGACTGGCGCTGCTGGACGAAGAGCTGGAAAAACTGCAGGGCGACACGCTGGATGGCGAAATCGTCTTCCGTCTCTACGATACCTTTGGTTTCCCGGCTGATTTAACGGCTGACGTCTGTCGCGAACGCAATCTGAAAATCGACGAAGCTGGCTTTGAGCGGGCGATGGAGCAGCAGCGTCAGCGCGCACGTGAAGCGAGTGGCTTCGGTGCTGACTACAGCAACGTTATTCGTATTGATGCCGCCTCATCCTTCAAAGGCTACGACCAGCTCGATTTAGCTGCCACGGTGAAAGCGCTCTATGTTGCAGGCGAGGCGGTTGATGAAGTGACCGCGGGTCAGGATGCCGTGGTCGTGCTGGATGAAACGCCATTCTATGGCGAATCGGGTGGCCAGGTAGGCGATACCGGTCTGCTGAAAGGGAAGAATGCTGAATTTAGCGTCCAGGATACACAAAAATATGGTCAGGCAATCGGTCATGTCGGTAAGCTGACCGCAGGGCAGTTGCGTATCGGTGATCGCCTTGAGGCGCAGGTTGATGCGGCACGCCGTGCGCGCATCCGTCTTAACCACTCTGCTACTCACTTACTGCATGCCGCCTTGCGTCAGGTTTTAGGTGAGCATGTGGCGCAGAAAGGCTCGCTGGTTAACGACAAGTACCTGCGTTTCGATTTCTCGCATTTCGAAGCGATGAAACCTCAGGAGATTCGTCAGGTCGAAGATATCGTCAATGCGCAAATTCGTCGCAACCTGCCGGTTGAAACCGAAGTGATGGATCTGGATGCGGCGAAGTCTAAAGGGGCAATGGCACTGTTTGGCGAGAAATATGATCAGCGCGTGCGCGTTCTGACCATGGGTGATTTCTCTGTTGAGCTGTGTGGTGGTACCCATGCTGCGCGCACGGGTGACATCGGGCTGTTCCGTATTCAGGCGGAGTCAGGTACCGCAGCCGGTATTCGTCGTATCGAAGCGATTACGGGTGAAGGCGCGCTGGCGCAGGTCAATGCGCAGAGCAGCCAGCTGCAGGATCTTGCGCAGCTGGTAAAAGCGAACAGCAGCAACCTGAATGAGAAAGTGCGTGGTCTGGTCGATCATGTACGGGCTCTGGAGAAAGAGTTGCAGCAACTGCGCGATCAGCAAGCCGCGCAGGAGAGCGCTTCACTGAGCAGCAATGCTATCGACATTAAGGGAGTGAAACTGCTGGTCAGTGAGCTCAACAATGTTGAACCTAAAATGTTGCGTACCATGGTTGATGATCTTAAGAATCAGCTGGGGTCGGCGATTATTGTGCTGGCAACGGTTACTGAAGGTAAGGTGTCGCTGATTGCGGGTGTGACCAAAGATCTGACTGACCGTGTTAAAGCGGGTGAGTTGATTGCCGGTCTGGCTCAGCAGGTTGGCGGGAAGGGCGGTGGCCGTCCTGATATGGCACAAGCTGGTGGTAACGATGCGGGTGCTCTGAAAGGCGCATTAGCAGGGGTTGAGGACTGGGTCAGCAGCCGTCTGTAAGTGAATTAAAACAAGGCATCGTAAAAAGCGTCAGAACGGTTGTTCCGGCGCTTTTTAATACGATGCTAAAGCAGCAAATGACAAAGTCAGGTTGATGTAGTGTATTTCGGCTAAACTAACTATCAGCAGAATGTATTGGCGCATCGATGTGCATTGGTGTATTTCTCATACACATTGTGCAGCGTTAAATGATGGATAATGCCGGGAGCCTGTACAAGCCCGACTCTTTTAATCTTTCAAGGAGCAAAGAATGCTTATTCTAACTCGTCGAGTTGGTGAAACCCTCATGATCGGTGATGAGGTAACTGTAACGGTGCTGGGTGTTAAGGGTAACCAGGTTCGTATCGGTGTTAACGCGCCGAAAGAAGTGTCTGTGCATCGCGAAGAGATCTATCAACGCATCCAGGCTGAAAAAACGCAACAAACCAGCGTTTAACGGATTCAGCGTCTCGCACCTGTGCGAGGCGCTACCGCTTTCTGTAAAAATCCTGCCTTTTCTTTCTACCTGTTCCTCCTCTGTTTTATTAACGCCATCATCTTTCATTGTTGATAATTCACTCTTTTTGTCGCCATTTTGTCCCAATTGTGTGTGATTTGCTCAATCAAACAAAGTTTCGGAAAAATTGTTTGACTTAAAAGTCCGGGAAAGTAATATGTGCGCCACGCAGTGCCGATGAGCAGAAACAACGTTCAGACGCACAGTTCGAAAGAAAGCGTAAGGTGAGGTGGCCGAGAGGCTGAAGGCGCTCCCCTGCTAAGGGAGTATACGGTCAAAAGCTGTATCGAGGGTTCGAATCCCTCCCTCACCGCCATTTTCGATGCATCCATAGCTCAGCTGGATAGAGTACTCGGCTACGAACCGAGCGGTCGGAGGTTCGAATCCTCCTGGATGCACCATATTTTCGAATATGGAGAAGTGCCTCGGTGTGACATGACGCATTAGCGTACAGGCCGCACTAAGGAGGATAACGTTGCATCAGCAACGGCCCGCAGGGCGAAGCGCAAGCTGAGTAATCCTCCTGGATGCACCATCGAAAAAAAGAAACAAAGCGAATTAGCAATTCCTTTCATGGTGAGTAGTTAGCACCCTGCGTTGTACAAGAATTTGATTTATGCATCCATAGCTCAGCTGGATAGAGTACTCGGCTACGAACCGAGCGGTCGGAGGTTCGAATCCTCCTGGATGCACCATATTCTTCCCGAATATGGACAGTGCCTCAGTGTGTCATGACGTGATTATCGTTCAGGCCGCACTAAGGAGGATAACGTTGCATCAGCAACGGCCCATAGGGCGAAGCGCAAGCTGAGTAATCCTCCTGGATGCACCATTCTTTGTAACATCCTCAGGTTGGTTTCTGTAAGTCCATAAAAAGTTGTACCTCAAAAGATAGACCCCAAAAGATAGACCCCAATGCATCCATAGCTCAGCTGGATAGAGTACTCGGCTACGAACCGAGCGGTCGGAGGTTCGAATCCTCCTGGATGCACCATCTTCTCGAATGTTGGCAGTTCCTCAGTGTGACATGACGCAATAAGCGTTCCGGCCGCACGAAGGGGGATAACGTTGCATCAGCAACGGCCCGCAGGGCGAAGCGCAAGCTGAGTCATCCTCCTGGATGCACCATCTTCTTCTTTAGCCTCAAAATCCCTCAAAGTATCATGGCGCGATGATCGCTAAGACCTCACTAAACACGATAGCGTTACTTCCGTAACCGTCCGTACAGCAAACGCTGAGTGAGTATCCTGAAAAACCTCTGCAGTTTCCCTCTGGCTTCACACGCACTCTTTTCCTGTTTAATCTGCCCCATTGATTCATCATCCTGACTTAAGCGATCCGAAACGCCTGTTTCCCGCATCAACGCCTTCTGTTTTGCTGCCCATGCCCGTCCGCCGCCGCTTGTCTGCCAGAAGAATGTTAAAAAAACGCTGGAATTTCGTACGTTTATCGCTGGTCGTGCACGATCACCTTTATCTGAAAACAAAAATTGTTAATGCTTTCAAAGCATTTGCTGTTCATCCCCCCTGGCGACAACCTGTCCACATTAGGCTAAAGTAATGTCTCATTTGATGAATGTCCGGAGTGACAATGTACGATCAATATGACGCCCTGATTTTCGATATGGACGGCACGATTCTTGATACTGAGCCGACACATCGAAAAGCGTGGCGTCAGGTGCTCCAGCGTTATGGATTAACGCTGGATGAAGCACGTATTATCGACTTCAATGGCGCACCAACCTGGCGGCTGTCGCAGTTCATCATTGAATCCAATCAGTCGTCACTCGACCCTCATTTTCTTGCCGCAGAAAAAACCGCTGCCGTGAAAGCGATGCTGCTGGAAAACGTGAAGCCACTGCCTTTAATGGAGGTGGTGAAAGCGTATCACGGGCGGCGTCCGATGGCGGTCGGTACCGGAAGCGAACACAGCATGGCAGAGGCGTTACTGACGCAGCTGGGCGTACGTGAGCTCTTTTCGGCCGTCGTCGGTGCTGACGACGTACAGCGTCATAAACCTGAGCCTGAAACCTTCTTACGCTGCGCTGAGCTAATGGGTGTGACGCCGGCACGTTGTGTGGTGTTTGAGGATGCGGACTTTGGTATTCAGGCAGCGAAGGCGGCAGGTATGGCTGTGGTGGATGTCCGCTTACTGTGAGTGACGTTCTTACCTATGCCTCGATGTTCGGCAGCAGCTTTTTAAGTGCAACGCTCCTGCCGGGAAGTTCTGAAGCACTGCTGATAGCACTATTGATAGCAAAAAAGACATCAGTTTACGGGTTGCTTTTGGCCGCATCACTGGGAAACACCTTGGGCGGCTTAACCAACATTCTTATTGGTCGCTTGCTGCCGTTAAAACGTCAGGGGCGATGGCATGACACAGCAATGACGTGGTTGCACCGACTGGGACCTGCAGCACTGTTATTCAGCTGGCTGCCAGTGATAGGTGATCTGCTCTGCGTTCTGGCAGGCTGGTTACGTTTCGCCTGGCTACCCGCGATGCTGTTTCTCGCTGTCGGCAAAACACTGCGTTATATCGTTATCGCGACTGCCACATTACAGGGTATGCAATGGTGGCATTGATTCGCACAGATTCGAGGCTACGGTTAACATTATGCTGAACAAAAATAAATTATTATCACAGCGGGGGGGTAATGTGATCCCGGACGTATCTAAAGCGCTCTCCTGGCTGGAAGCGCATCCCAATGCCCTTAAAGGTATTGGCCGTGGCATCGAGCGTGAAACGCTGCGTGTAGAGGCAAATGGCGAGCTGGCAAAAAGCGGTCACCCGGAATCTCTGGGGTCGGCGCTGAAACATGACTGGATCACCACTGACTTTGCCGAAACGTTGCTGGAATTTATTACGCCAGTGGATCACAGCATTGATCATATGCTGGCATTCCTGCGCGATATCCATCGTCACGTTGCCCGTGAACTGGGTGATGAACGCATGTGGCCGTTTAGTATGCCGTGCGTGATTGACGATGCGGACAATATTGAGCTGGCGCAATATGGCACGTCCAATATTGGTCAGATGAAGACGCTCTACCGCGAAGGACTGAAAAACCGCTACGGCGCGTTGATGCAGACCATCTCCGGCATTCACTATAACTTCTCACTGCCACTCTCATTCTGGCAGGAGTGGGCTGACGTGAAAGATAAGGAAAGCGGAAAAGAGACCATCTCGGCGGGCTATCTGCGGCTGATCCGCAACTATTATCGCTTCGGCTGGGTGATCCCCTATCTGTTTGGCGCATCGCCTGCTATCAGCTCCAGCTTCCTGCAGGGCCGTGAGAGCGCGCTGCCGTTTGAAACCAACGACAAAGATACGATGTGGCTGCCGTACGCCACCTCACTGCGTCTGAGCGATTTAGGCTACACCAATAAATCGCAGAGCTCTCTGGGCATCACGTTTAACTCACTGGAAGGCTATGTCACTGCGCTGAAGAAAGCGATCAAGACACCGTCAGAAGAGTATGCAGCGATGGGCACTAAAGATGCCGACGGTAACTGGCTGCAGCTCAACACCAACGTGCTGCAGATTGAAAACGAGCTCTATGCGCCAATCCGGCCTAAGCGTGTGACACGCTCGGGTGAAGCGCCCTCTGATGCGCTGCTGCGTGGTGGTATTGAGTACATTGAAGTGCGTTCGCTGGATATCAATCCGTTCTCTGCAATCGGCGTAGATGAGAATCAGGTTCGCTTCCTCGACCTGTTCCTGATCTGGTGTACCCTGGCCGATGCGCCGGAAATGAGTGCAGATGAGTTGCAATGCACCCGTATAAACTGGAACCGGGTTGTGCTGGAAGGGCGTAAACCGGACCAGAAAATTGCCGTAGGCTGCGGAGAAGAGGAACATTCGCTGGTTGAAGTGGGCAAAACCCTGTTTGCCGATCTGCGTCGGGTTGCTGAAGTGTTAGACAGTCATAATCAGGACAGCACGGAATATCAGCAGGTTTGCGATCAACTGGTAGCATCGTTCGACGATCCTGAGCTAACCTACTCGGCGCGCATCCTTCAGGCAATGAAGGACAACGGTGTAACCGGAACCGGCGTAGCGCTGGCTGAACAGTATCGCCATCTGCTCTGCGAAGAGCCGCTGGAAGTGCTGACAGAAGAAGATTTCACGCGTCAGGCGCAGGCGTCTGTTGCTGCACAGCAGCAGCTGGAAGCGAATGATAAGCTGGATTTTGAAGCGTATCTGGCGAGCCGGGAAGGGTAGAAAAGAAAAAGGCCACATCAATGTGGCCAAATTAACATCTCTGTTGTCAGGGATGATGATAACAAATGCGCGTCTTTCATATATTCAGACGTTGGGCGAACAGAAAAGTTTCATCGTTTTAAAAAAAATTCTCAGAACAGGAGGTGACGTATGCCACTACTGGATAGTTTTACCGTTGATCACACCATCATGGGCGCACCGGCAGTTCGCGTTGCGAAAACCATGAAGACTCCGCATGGCGATACGATTACCGTTTTTGACCTGCGTTTTTGCCGCCCGAACATTGATATTCTCACTGAGCGTGGCATTCATACGCTGGAGCATCTCTTTGCCGGATTCATGCGTGATCACCTGAATGGTGATGGTGTGGAAATCGTCGATATCTCGCCAATGGGTTGCCGCACCGGCTTCTACATGAGCCTGATTGGTACACCAGACGAGCAGCGCGTTGCCAAAGCGTGGAAAGGGGCGATGGAAGATGTTCTGAAAGTGAAAGATCAGAACCAGATCCCTGAGCTGAATGAATACCAGTGCGGCAGCTACAAGCTGCACTCACTGGATGAAGCGCAGCAAATCGCCCGCAATGTGCTGGCGCATGAGATCGGCGTTAACCGCAACGAAGATCTGAAACTGCCTGCTGAAAAGCTGAAAGAACTGCACATCTAGTCAGGGCTTTGCTGCTAAAAAAAACGCCGCATCATGTCGATTGCGGCGTTTTTTTATCGCTTCAGGACCCTACCGATTTTTTCAGTGGCGTCTTCGGCGTGATGCGCACTTGTTTAATCATGTTGTCCTGCACGTCCAGAATATCGACGTTGTAGTGGCCGATCTGAACACGGGTGGCGATGGCAGGGATCTCTTCCAGCGCTTCCAGCAGCATGCCGTTGATGGTGCGCGCTTCCTGCTCTGGCAGCTGCCAGTTAAACGCCTTGTTAATTTCACGCACACTGGCGCTGCCTTCAATCAGCACGGACCCATCATTCTGCGGCATCACTTCTTCTGCCAGTGATGGTGACATGGAGGTGGTGAAGTCACCCACGATCTCCTCCAGAATGTCCTCTATCGTCACCAGCCCTTTGATGTCGCCATACTCATCCACTACCACGCCCGCTTTCTCTTTGTTGCGCTGGAACTTCACCAGTTGGGTGTTCAGCGGTGTCCCTTCCGGGATGTAGTAGATCTCATCGGCGGCGCGCAGCAGCGTCTCTTTGGTGAACTCTTTTTTCTCCGTCATCATGCGCCAGGCTTCGCGCACCCGCAGCATGCCGACGCAGTCATCCAGTGAGTCCCGGAATAGCACAATGCGACCGTGTGGCGAGTGGCTCAACTGGCGCACCACCGACTTCCAGTCATCGTTGATATTAATGCCGACGATCTCGTTACGCGGAACCATGATGTCATCAACGCTGACTTTCTCCAGGTCGAGCACGGAGAGCAGCATGTCCTGATTACGGCGTGACATCAGGCTACGTGACTCATAGACGATGGTACGCAACTCCTCTTTGCTCAGCGCGGAGTTAATGGCACCGTCAGCGCGGATACCCGCCATCCTCATCAGCAGACGGGTAATGGTGTTCAGTAGCCAGACCAGCGGCAGCATGATGTATTGCAGCGGCACCAGCAGCAGGCTGCTGGGAAAGGCGACGCGTTCGGGATAGAGCGCCGCCACCGTTTTCGGCAGCACTTCAGCAAATACCAGCACCACAAAGGTCAGGATACCGGTTGCGATGGCAACCCCTTCATCACCGTGAATACGCATGCCAACAATGGTGGCAAGTGCGGATGCCAGAATATTTACCAGGTTATTGCCGATTAATACCAGGCTCAGCAACCGGTCGGGGCGACGCAGTAACTTCTCCACCCGGCGAGCGGGGCGGCTGCCGTTTTTGGCCTGATGGCGCAGCTTATAGCGGTTAAGCGTCATCATTCCGGTTTCCGACCCGGCAAACCAGGCGGAAACCAGTACCATGACGCAGAGAATAATAATCAGCGTGGTGGTTGAAACATTCTCCAACGCAGAACTTCCTTTTTAACGAGAGGTGGGGACAAGCAGATGCTGCAGGATGCGACTGCCGAAGTAAGCCATGGTTAACAGCACCGCACCGCTGCAGTTAAACCAGACGACGCGGCGACCACGCCAGCCTTCATGATAGTGCCCCCAGAGCAAAACGATATAAACAAACCACGCGATGATAGAGAGCACGGCTTTATCGACGTTTTCTGCGCTGAAGAGATCCTGCATATAGAACAGACCGGTGCAGAGCACCAGCGTCAACAGCACGACGCCCACCTGGGTGATGTGAAACATCTTACGTTCAATGGTCAGCAGCGGCGGCATATCCTGTGTGAACGCCAGACGCTTGTTTTTTAACTGGTAATCGATCCACGCCAGCTGCAGTGCATAGAGTGCGGCAATAATCAGCGTCGCGTAGGCGAACAGCGACAGGCCGATATGGATCATCATGCCTGGCGTGGTTTCCAGATGGGTGATAAACGCATTGGGCACAAAAGTGGCGAAGGCCAGATTGATCAGCGCGAAGCTGTAGACAATCGGCAGTAGCAGCCAGCCACGGTTGCGTGACGCCACAATGGTCATGATGGCGCAAATCAACAGGCTGACCAGCGAGCCTATGTTGAGCAGGCTTAAATTCTGTCCGCTATCAACAGCAAATATGCGTTGCTGCAAGGCCACCGCGTGTGTCACCAGCGCCACACAGGCAGAGAGCATCGCCATTCGCCGCCAGCCGCCGTTACGTTTCAACAGGCTGGGAATGATCAGGGCAAGACTTAAGGAGTAGGCGAATAGCGCCACTATCGCGAAAACGAACATAGATCCTTTCAGGTTCAGTCAGATAAGGAAAAAGGCAGTATAGCGCCAGCCGAAGCAGGCTCCAAACGATCTGAGGGGCAATTGCAGAGATCGCTGAGGCTTCGTGTTATAATCCGCCGCATTCTGCCGATCAGGCGCCTCGCGATCTTTTTTTTAGTGAGAGACCATGTTTGATAATTTAACCGATCGTTTGTCGCAAACCCTGCGAAACATCAGCGGCCGCGGAAGGCTGACTGAAGAGAACATCAAAGAGACCCTGCGTGAAGTGCGCATGGCACTGCTTGAGGCTGACGTTGCGCTGCCGGTGGTGCGTGACTTCATCAACCGTGTGAAAGAGAGCGCGGTCGGCCATGATGTGAATAAAAGTCTGACTCCAGGTCAGGAGTTTATCAAAATCGTTCGTAACGAGCTGGTTACGGCGATGGGTGCAGAGAACAATGCACTCGACCTGGCTGCTCAGCCGCCAGCCGTGGTGCTGATGGCGGGTCTGCAGGGTGCCGGTAAAACGACCAGCGTCGCTAAGCTGGGTAAGTTCCTGCGTGAGAAGCACAAAAAGAAAGTCTTAGTGGTTTCTGCCGACGTCTATCGTCCGGCGGCAATCAAACAGCTGGAAACGCTGGCACAGCAGGTGGGCGTGGATTTCTGCCCATCCGATCTCAGCCAGAAGCCGGTCGATATCGTTAACAATGCGCTGCGTGAAGCTCGCCTGAAGTTCTACGATGTACTGCTGGTGGATACCGCCGGTCGTCTGCACGTTGACGAAGCGATGATGGACGAAATCAAACAGGTTCATGCCGCGATCAATCCGGTAGAAACGCTGTTTGTGGTCGATGCCATGACCGGTCAGGATGCGGCAAACACGGCTAAAGCTTTTAATGAAGCACTACCGCTGACCGGTGTTATCCTGACCAAAGTCGATGGTGATGCACGAGGCGGTGCGGCGCTGTCGATTCGTCATATCACCGGTAAGCCGATTAAATTTATGGGTGTCGGTGAAAAAACCGATGCACTTGAGCCGTTCTATCCGGAGCGTATTGCTTCGCGTATCCTCGGCATGGGTGACGTGCTGTCACTGATCGAAGATATCGAAAGCAAGGTTGACCGCGATCAGGCTGAGAAACTGGCTAAGAAGCTGAAAACCGGCGACGGTTTTGATCTCAACGATTTCCTTGAGCAGCTGAAGCAGATGCGCAACATGGGCGGCATGGCCAGCCTGATGGGCAAACTGCCCGGTATGGGTCAGCTGCCTGACAATGTGAAGTCACAGATGGATGACAAAGTGCTGGTGCGCATGGAAGCGATCATCAACTCGATGACACGCAAAGAGCGTGAAAAACCAGAGATCATCAAAGGCTCACGCAAGCGCCGCATTGCGACCGGCTCCGGTATGCAGGTGCAGGACGTTAACCGCTTATTGAAGCAGTTTGACGACATGCAGCGTATGATGAAGAAAATGAAGAAGGGCGGTATGGCGAAAATGATGCGCGGCATGAAGGGTATGATGCCGCCAGGTTTTCCTGGCCGCTAAAGCGTTCCACAAAAAAGCCCGAAATGGCACGGTTTAGGTTGCTTTTTTCGCCAAAATGAGTAAAATTTTCGGGCTTTTTATACAGCACCCGGACCCCGTTCCTCGATGGGGGCCGGGTGTTTTATTAACTGAAGAGGATGTTATGGTAACAATTCGTTTGGCACGTCACGGCGCTAAAAAGCGTCCGTTCTATCAGGTCGTCGTCACTGACAGCCGCAATGCACGCAACGGTCGTTTTATCGAGCGCGTTGGTTTCTTCAACCCGATCGCATCTGGTCAGGCTGAAGGTCTGCGTCTTGATCTGGATCGTATCGAGCACTGGGTTGGCCAGGGCGCAACGCTTTCTGATCGCGTTAACGCGCTGGTCAAAGAAGCTAAGAAAGCAGCTTAATCTGTCACGGTGGTGAGCATGAGCAGACAAATTGCCGCAAAGCCTCCTGTTAACCCGATTGTATTGGGTAAGATGGGAGCCGCCTACGGTATTCGCGGCTGGCTCAAAGTGTTTTCCTCCACTGAAGACGCTGAAAGCATCTTCAACTACCAACCCTGGTTCATCCAGCGCGCCGGTAAATGGCAGCAGGTCGAACTGGACGGTTGGAAGCACCACAATCAGGACCTGATCATCAAAGTCAAAGGCATTGAAGATCGGGATGCGGCGGCTCAGTTAACCAATTGCGAAATTCAGGTTGACTCGACGCAGTTGCCATCGCTGGAAGAGGGCGACTACTACTGGAAAGACCTTATGGGCTGCCAGGTAGTTAACCTTGAAGGCTACGAGATGGGTAAAGTCATCGATATGATGGAAACCGGCTCGAACGACGTTCTCGTCGTTAAGGCAAACCTGAAGGATGCATTCGGTGCTCAGGAGCGGTTAATTCCGTTTCTTGATGAACAGGTTATCAGGAAAGTCGATCTCTCTACTGGCATCATTGAGGTAGATTGGGATCCTGGTTTTTGATCTCCGAATCGAACGGTAACGTAACGGCGAATACAATGTGGATTGGTGTTATTAGCCTGTTTCCAGAAATGTTTCGCGCTATTACCGATTACGGGGTAACTGGCCGGGCTGTAAAAAACGGTCTGCTCAGCATTCAGAGCTGGAGTCCTCGTGACTTCACGCACGACCGGCACCGTACCGTGGATGATCGTCCTTACGGCGGCGGACCGGGAATGCTGATGATGGTACAACCCTTACGGGATGCCATCTCCGCAGCGAAAGCAGCGGCAGGTGATGGGGCCAGGGTGATATATCTTTCACCTCAGGGTCGCAAACTGGACCAACAGGGCGTTTGCGAACTGGCGGCACGGGACAAGTTAATTCTGGTCTGTGGCCGTTATGAAGGGATTGATGAGCGCGTAATCCAGACCGAAATTGATGAAGAATGGTCAATCGGTGATTACGTTCTCAGCGGCGGGGAACTGCCAGCGATGACGATGATTGACGCAGTCGCCCGGTTTATTCCTGGCGTGCTCGGCAAGCAGGCGTCAGCCGATGAGGATTCGTTCTCGGAAGGTTTGCTGGATTGTCCGCACTATACCCGACCTGAAGTGTTAGACGGCGTGGAGGTCCCGGCAGTATTACTGTCAGGCAACCATGCTGATATCCGCCGCTGGCGTCTGAAGCAGTCGCTAGGCCGTACCTGGCTGAGAAGACCTGAACTTCTGGAAAACCTGGCTCTGACTGAAGAGCAAGCAAGGTTGCTGAATGAGTTCCAGCGGGAATCTCAGCAGCAACAAAACGATGATGTGGAAGAGTAAGTTCTTCCCCGACTATCAGTTTACCCAGGATATGAGATTTAATTATGAGCAACATTATCAAGCAAATTGAACAAGAGCAGATGAAACAGGACGTACCTTCCTTCCGCCCGGGTGATTCCGTGGAAGTGAAAGTATGGGTCGTTGAAGGTTCTAAAAAACGTCTGCAGGCATTCGAGGGCGTGGTTATCGCTATCCGTAACCGCGGTCTGCACTCTGCATTCACTGTTCGCAAAATTTCTAACGGCGAAGGCGTTGAGCGTGTATTCCAGACTCATTCACCTGTAATTGACAGCATCGCTGTTAAACGTCGTGGCGCTGTGCGTAAAGCCAAACTGTACTACCTGCGTGAGCGTACTGGTAAGTCTGCTCGTATTAAAGAGCGTCTTAACTAAGGTATCGCTAACGCGACATCTAAAAGTTAATAGCAAACAAGGGGTTGGCATCTGCCAGCCCCTTTTTTATGTCACTGCCAACCTTGCTGCCTACAGTTAACCGTCGTCCGGCCGCTGAAAATGATAAATCGCGGTATTAACCGGCCCTTCCTCTAAGACGATCAGGCCATAGCGACAGCCAATGAACTGACCACCGCACTTCTCAGCCACGCCCCGACTGGCCAGGTTATCCTCTGCTGCCAGAATCTCAATCACCCGGGTCTCTGGGCGTGAAAACCCCAGCGGCAGCAACGCGGCCACCGCGCGGCTGGCGATTCCCTGACGCTGTGCATCACTGCGAACCCAGTAGCCAATTGCGCTGGTGTCACCCGGATGACGGGCAAAGCGTATTCCTGCGCCCCCCAGCAGCTGGTCATGCTGATCAACGATGGCAAACTCTTCCGCTTCCTCTTTCATCCGTTGCCAGTGGGTAAAGCGGATCCAGCTTTCTGCTTCATGAGGTTGATAATCGTGATGCGCCCAGACCATCCACGGGATAAGGCTATCCAGCGAGGCATTAACCGCAGTGGTAAACGCAGATACGTCGCTGAGCTCAAAAGGTCGCAGATAAATATTTTGTGGTGATGGGTACATAACTCTCACAGCGCGAACAGAATGATTCTTTTATTCTGCCTGTGAGTAGCAGAAAGGCAATAATCTTAACTGTAAACTTATTTGTACAATTGTCTTTGGTTTTTTGTGGTTGAGGTTTTTATTATATGCATGATTTTACTGTTTATTTTAAGTATATTTCGCACCCTTCTTCATCCGTGGTAATAAAAGTGTACATATAATATTGCGCTATGTATTGTCTGTGATACAGTATTTGCATTCCTCAGTGAGGAGTCCATGACTGCCAATACGAGCCAAAGGATCGCCATCATGCAAAAAGACGCGCTGAACAATGTGCATATCGCCGGTGAACAGGTATTAATCACGCCTGAAGAGCTGAAAGCGAAGTTTCCACTGACCACTGAACAGCAGGATCAGGTCGCGGCGTCGCGCCAGACTATCTCTGACATTATTGCCGGCCGCGATCCGCGTCTGCTGGTGGTGTGCGGACCCTGCTCAATTCACGATACCGAAGTGGCACTGGACTATGCTCGTCGTCTGCAAACCCTTTCTGAACAGCTGAAAGATCAGCTCTTTATCGTGATGCGCGTCTATTTTGAAAAACCTCGTACCACCGTCGGCTGGAAAGGGCTGATCAACGATCCTTTCATGGATAACTCGTTTGATATGGAAGCGGGTCTGCACATTGCGCGCCAGCTGCTGGTGAACCTGGTTGAAATGGGTTTGCCTCTGGCCACTGAAGCGCTGGATCCCAATAGTCCGCAATATCTGGGCGACCTGTTCAGCTGGTCTGCCATTGGCGCACGTACCACTGAATCTCAGACGCACCGTGAAATGGCCTCGGGCCTGTCGATGCCGGTAGGCTTTAAAAATGGCACCGATGGCAGTCTGGGAACGGCAATCAACGCCATGCGTGCTGCCGCAATGCCACACCGTTTTGTCGGGATTAATCAGGCCGGTCAGGTCTGCCTGCTGCAGACTCAGGGCAATCCGGATGGTCACGTGATCCTGCGTGGCGGCAAAGCGCCGAACTACGGTCCTGAAGATGTTGCGCAGTGTGAAAAAGAGATGCTCAAGGCGGGACTGCGTCCGGCCTTAATGATAGATTGCAGCCATGGTAATTCGAATAAAGACTACAGCCGTCAGCCTGGCGTAGCGGAATCCGCTATTGCGCAGATCAAAGACGGGAACCGTTCAATCATTGGTTTGATGCTGGAAAGCCATATCAATGAAGGTAACCAGTCTTCTGAGCAGCCACGCAGCGAAATGAAGTATGGTGTTTCCGTAACCGATGCATGCATCAACTGGGAAGTGACCGAAACGTTGCTGCGTGAAATGCATCAGGATCTGCAGGGAGTGCTGTCGGCGCGTCTGTCACAAGAGGTGTAAGAGCAATGGTGGCTGAACTGACCGCGTTACGCGATCAAATTGACAGTGTTGATAAAGCGCTGCTGGATCTGCTGGCTAAGCGACTGGAACTGGTGGCCGAGGTAGGTGAGGTGAAGAGCCGTTACGGCCTGCCTATCTATGTGCCTGAGCGTGAAGCGTCGATGCTGGCTTCGCGTCGCAAAGAGGCCGAAGCGCTCGGTGTACCACCGGATCTGATTGAGGATGTGCTGCGTCGCGTGATGCGGGAATCCTATACCAGCGAGAATGACAAAGGCTTTAAAACCCTCTGTCCTGAACTGCGCCCGGTGGTGATTGTCGGTGGTAAGGGCCAGATGGGCCGGCTGTTTGAAAAAATGCTCGGGCTATCAGGCTACACGGTTAAAACGCTGGATAAAGAGGACTGGCCTCAGGCTGAGACTCTGCTCAGCGATGCCGGAATGGTGATCATTAGCGTGCCGATTCACCTGACCGAGCAGGTGATTGCCCAACTGCCACCACTGCCGGAAGATTGTATTCTGGTCGATCTGGCGTCAGTCAAAAACCGGCCTCTGCAGGCAATGCTGGCTGCCCATAACGGGCCTGTGCTGGGTCTGCATCCGATGTTTGGCCCGGACAGCGGCAGCCTGGCAAAACAGGTGGTGGTCTGGTGTGATGGAAGACAACCGGAAGCGTATCAGTGGTTCCTGGAGCAGATTCAGGTCTGGGGTGCGCGTCTGCATCGTATCAGCGCTGTTGAGCATGACCAGAACATGGCATTCATTCAGGCGCTGCGTCACTTTGCTACCTTCGCTTATGGTCTGCATTTAGCCGAAGAGAACGTCAATCTGGATCAGCTGCTGGCGCTCTCGTCGCCCATTTACCGGCTTGAACTGGCGATGGTGGGGCGGTTGTTCGCTCAGGATCCGCAACTCTATGCGGATATCATCATGTCTTCAGAGAGTAATCTGGCGCTGATAAAACGCTATTACCAGCGGTTTGGTGAAGCGATTGCGCTGCTGGAGCAGGGCGACAAGCAGGCGTTTATCGCCAGCTTTAACCGGGTTGAACAGTGGTTTGGCGATCACGCAAAACGCTTCCTGGTCGAAAGCCGAAGCCTGTTGCGATCGGCCAATGACAGCCGCCCATAAATGACAGCCATTCATCAATGAAAAAGGCATCCAGTTGGATGCCTTTTTTCTTCTTTTTATTCGCCAGGTTCAGCGGGCACCACATTTTCGCTGGGGTAACAGCCCAGTACCTTCAGAGAGCGGGTCATGGTCTGTAATTCCTGCAGCGCCTGCTGCATCCGCTCTGATTGCAGGTTGCCCTGCACATCAATGTAAAACATCTCTTCCCACGGATTACCATTAATCGGGCGGGACTCCAGCTTGCTCATAATCAGGTTGTGCTGACGCAGTACCAGCAGCGCGTCGACCAGCGCACCCGCCTGCTGGCCGGTTGCCATAATCAGCGTGGTTTTCGCTGGCACCTGGTCAGAAACCTCGATTGCTTTGCGGGCCAGCACGATAAAGCGGGTGTGGTTCTGCTGCTGATTCGCCAGATTACGTTCCAGCACCTGCAACTGATAGAGTTCGCCGCCGGCCTCACTGCCCAGCGCCGCCACCTTAGGTGAGTTGAGCGCAGCCACTTTCTCCATCGCTGCCGCGGTACTCTCGGTATATTCGATTTTCCAGTGCGGGAAACGATTAATAAACTGGCTGCACTGCTGGAACGGTTGAGGATGGCTGTAAACCGTCTCAATCTGCTGAAGATCGGTGGGGCCATTCACCAATACGCAATGGTCGATAGGCAATGTCAGCTCGCCCACGATTGAGAGGCTGGTCTGTTGCAGCAGATCGTAGACATCGTTGATCGAGCCTGAACTGGTATTCTCAATCGGCATCACGGCGTAATCAGCTACGCCATTTTCGACCTGTTTGATGATGTCGTGAAACTTCAGGCAGCCACACTCCACCATGCTATCGAAATGGCGCGACGCGTAGTTGCGTGCTGCAAGATGCGAGTAAGAGCCTTTCGGGCCCAGGAAGGCGATACGGGCGGCATGCGCATGGGGATGGTTGAGGTTTTTTTGCAGCAGCGCTTGCTGAGTCAGCACGGAATCTTCAATTACCAGCTGGAACAGACGGGTGATGTAGTGCGCATCCAGGTTGTGTGCCTTACCCAGTACGATGAGATTCTCCAGTAGCGCGCGTTCGCGCTCCACATCCCGAATCGGGCGATGCGTCGCCAGTTTCGCTTGTGCAACTTCCACTGCCAGCAAACGACGCTCGGCCAGCAGCGTCAGAAGTTTTTTATCCACGGCGCTGATTTTATCGCGTAGCGCCAGCAATGGATTATCGGGATTCATAGGGCTCACCTGTATGCTATCCAAAAAAAAAGCCTCCCGGTTGGGAGGCTTCGGTGTTCGTCTTCGCTTTCATTTTCACACGACGAATGGCCTCCCGTTCAGGGGAAGGTAAAAAAGAAAGCGAAGAAAAACAGATCA
This sequence comes from Pantoea sp. ABR1s, assembly GCF_057812235.1. NCBI lineage: Bacteria > Pseudomonadati > Pseudomonadota > Gammaproteobacteria > Enterobacterales > Erwiniaceae > Pantoea > Pantoea sp. ABR1s. The sequence continues at coordinate 925,196 of NZ_CM173823.1, forward strand.
AGTTTCATGGTAATGTCCGAAAAGAGAGTGACCTGAGAGTAACCGTACTGCTTAAAAGCTGTCAATAAAAAACGCGCCCGGAGGCGCGTTAAGAAACAGCGTTAAGAAAATCAGGACTCTTCGTCGGCGGGAATGATGTCTTTCACGCTGGCACTGGCGCGGCGTGCTTCAGACTTGTGCTGAACTTTATTCAGCTGACGCTCGAGCTTGGCAATCAAATCGTTGATAGCGGTATACATATCATCGTGCTTGGCGCTGGCCACCAGAGTCCCGTTAGGTGTGTTAATAGTGGCGTCAGCCACGAATTCTTTGGGCTCTTTGGAAAGGACAATATGTGGATTAATCAGGTCGGTTTGCCATTTTTCGAGCTTGGCGAGACGGTCTTCAACATGGCTTCGGATTGCCGGAGTGATGTCCATTTGTTTACTGGTAATGTTCAGAATCATCGTTCTTACCTCTCTGTCATTTCCGTCTTGGTCTTCTCAGCATAGCGCGAAAAAGCGTTCAATGTGGGATTTCGATCACGAAAAAATGTCACTTTTTGTCAGTCACAACATTCTGTGAGAAAGGCAGAGAAACTGGCCGAAATGGCTTGAAGCGAAACGATTAACACGGCATGCTTGATGAGTTAGCTCGCTGAGAACAGATCCAAATCTGACTGTTCTGTAAGCAAAAAAAAGCAGCCCTGAGAGGCTGCTTTTTTTATGGCTGAGAATCCTTCGAACGATCAGCTTTTGTTAGCTGCAATGATTTTCGCCACTTTATCGGCTTCAGCGTTCAGCTGCAGATTGCGGTAAGCATTCTCCATCAGCGGCAGGGCATCGTGTGTTGCCTGCGTATCCGGATAATCGCGCATCATACCTTCGACACGGTTAACAACCGCGACATAAGCCTCACGCTTAGTATAGAATTGCGCCACTGACAGCTCATATTTAGCCAGACGGTCTTTCAGATAGACCAGGCGTTTCTGAGCATCAGCCGCATACTGGCTGTTCGGGTAACTCCGCAGCAGCTGGGAAAAGTCGCGGAAAGCATCACGAGCGTGCGTCGGATCGCGGTCAGAACGATCAATACCAAAGAAGCCCTGCAGCGCGGAGTCATCCAGCGCCATGTCCGTCAGACCTTTCATATAGATGACATAGTCAATGTTCGGATGCGTGGGGTTCAGACGCATAAAGCGAGCAATGGCAGCCTGCGCCAGGGGCAGATCGGCATTTTTATAGTACGCGTAGATTAAATCCAGCTGCACCTGCTGCGAATAAGGACCGAACGGATAACGATTATCCAGCGCTTCCAGTTGCTTAATCGCAGCTTTAAAGTTACCGTCCTGCAGCTTTTGCTGCGCTGTAGCATAGATTTCAGAAGGCGGGCTGTCCGGTACCGCGTCATTTGAGCCGGAACAACCAACAAGTGCCAGGCTCAGTGTGGCAGCAGCCACCAGATGTTTCATACGCGTCATGACGAAGTGATTATCCTCAAATGTTATGGCGGAAGCTGTCCGTATAGCTCCCGGTAATGACCAGGTACGATAGCACATTATATTAAACGGCATCGCCGTGAAAACCCAACGTTAACGAAGAAGCTGTATATGGCACAACAAGTTCAACTCACCGCAACGGTATCCGAATCACAACTCGGACAACGCTTAGATCAGACTTTGGCGGAATTGTTCCCTGATTATTCACGTTCTCGCATAAAAGAGTGGATCCTCGATCGTCGCGTTACTGTAAACGGCGTCATGGTCGATACACCCAAAGAAAAAGTGCTGGGCGGCGAGCTGGTCGCGATTGACGCTGAGATCGAGGAGGCGCAGCGCTGGGAACCGCAGAATCTGCCACTCGACATCGTTTATGAAGATGAAGACATTATTGTCATCAACAAACCACGCGACTTCGTGGTTCACCCTGGCGCCGGTAATCCGGATGGCACAGTGTTAAACGCCTTACTTCATCACTATCCGGCGATTATGGATGTGCCGCGCGCGGGCATCGTACACCGCCTGGATAAAGACACCACCGGTTTAATGGTGGTCGCGAAAACCGTTCCGGCTCAGACGCATCTGGTGGACTCGCTGCAGCGTCGCGAAATCACTCGTGAATATGAAGCGGTTGCGATTGGCAATATGACTGCGGGCGGCACCGTTGAGCAGCCTATCAGCCGTCACTCAACCAAACGCACCCACATGGCGGTACACCCAATGGGTAAACCGGCGGTCACTCATTACCGCATCATGGAGCACTTCCGGGCCCATACCCGTCTGCGCCTGCGTCTGGAAACCGGTCGTACTCACCAGATCCGTGTGCATATGTCTCACATCAGCCATCCGCTGGTGGGCGATCCGCTTTACGGTGGCCGTCCGCGTCCGCCAAAAGGCGCGTCTGAAGCATTTATTACTACGCTGCGCGGTTTCGATCGTCAGGCACTGCACGCCACGATGTTGCGCCTCTATCACCCCATCAGCGGTATTGAAATGGAATTCCATGCTGCGCTTCCGCAGGACATGGTTGATTTAATCGCGGCGTTAAAAGCAGACACTGAAGAATTTAAAGACCAGTTGAATTGGTGATGAATCTGATTACTCCTCAATGGCCCGCTCCGTCACGCGTTCGGGCCTGCTCGACGCAGCGACAGGGCGGCATCAGCATATCGCCCTGGGATGCACTGAATCTCGGCGGGCATGTGGGGGATAATCCGGATGCGGTGGCGCGTAACCGGCAGTTGCTGTTGGAAGAGGCGGGTTTACCTGCCATGCCGCAGTGGCTGGATCAGGTTCATGGCACTGAGGTTGTGCGTCTGACTGCAGGGGAAAGTACGCCATTACGTGCTGATGCCTGTATTACCGATCAGCCCGGTGTTGTCTGCGCCATCATGACCGCTGACTGTCTTCCGGTCCTGTTCTGTTCGCCGGATGGCACGGAAGTGGCGGCGGCACATGCAGGCTGGCGCGGACTTTGTGCGGGTGTATTGGAAAATACGCTGGCGCAGTTTCGTTCGCCGCCTGATCAGATTCATGCCTGGCTTGGACCGTCAATCGGACCTGATGCGTTTCAAGTCGGCGCCGAAGTCCGTCAGGCCTTTATGGCTCAGGAACCCCGGGCTGTGCAGGCTTTCCGTCCATCAGGTGACCGCTTTTACGCCGACATCGGCCTGCTGGCGCAGATGCGACTACAGGCAGCGGGCGTGAATTCAGTCAGCGCCAGCAGCCGTTGTACCTTTACGCAGCGCGACGATTTCTTCTCTTTCCGCCGCGATGGGATCACCGGGCGTATGGCAACTTTGATCTGGCTGTTATAACCTTACGCCATAAGACGGTCCAGTTAGCGTATTTTTTACTCAAATCTCAGGTCATTAACCTTGAAATTTTGAGGGATGACCTCATTTAATCTCCAGTAGCATTTTGACCTGTAATGGGAGGAATTATGCGTCTGGATCGTCTTACTAACAAATTTCAACTGGCTCTCGCCGACGCGCAGTCCCTCGCTCTGGGACACGACAATCAATTCATTGAACCTCTGCATCTGATGAGCGCATTGCTCAAACAGGAAGGCGGATCGGTTTCACCTTTACTGACTTCGGCCGGTGTCGACGTTACGCCATTTCGCGCTCAGGTTGAGCAGGCTATTGATCGCCTGCCACAAGTTGAAGGCAGCGAAGGCGATGTACAACCCTCATCTGACCTCGTCCGGGTATTAAACCTGTGCGACAAGCTGGCACAGAAGCGCAACGATAACTTTATTTCATCCGAATTATTTGTTCTGGCCGCCCTGGAATCGCGGGGCTCACTGGCCGATCTGCTCAAAGCAGCGGGCGCAACGCGTGAAAAAATCACCAGTGCGATTGAACAGATGCGGGGAGGAGACAACGTGAACGATCAGGGGGCTGAAGATCAGCGCCAGGCTTTAAAAAAATACACTATCGATCTGACCGAGCGGGCAGAGAAGGGCAAACTCGACCCGGTCATTGGTCGTGACGAAGAGATTCGCCGCACCATCCAGGTTCTGCAGCGCCGTACCAAAAACAACCCGGTACTGATTGGTGAACCTGGCGTGGGTAAAACCGCGATTGTCGAAGGGCTGGCGCAGCGCATCATCAATGGTGAAGTGCCTGAGGGTCTGAAAGGACGTCGGGTACTGGCACTGGATATGGGTGCGCTGGTGGCCGGGGCGAAATATCGCGGTGAATTCGAAGAGCGTCTGAAAGGCGTACTGAGTGACCTGTCGAAACAGGAAGGCAACGTCATTCTGTTTATCGACGAGCTGCACACCATGGTGGGAGCCGGTAAAGCGGACGGTGCGATGGACGCCGGCAATATGCTTAAACCTGCGCTGGCGCGTGGTGAACTGCACTGTGTGGGTGCCACTACGCTTGATGAGTATCGCCAGTACATTGAAAAAGATGCCGCGCTGGAGCGTCGTTTCCAGAAAGTCTTTGTGGCTGAGCCGAGTGTGGAAGATACCATCGCCATTCTGCGTGGTCTGAAAGAGCGTTATGAACTGCATCACCATGTGCAGATCACTGACCCGGCGATTGTCGCGGCGGCGACCCTGTCTCATCGTTATATTGCTGACCGGCAGCTGCCGGATAAAGCGATTGACCTGATCGATGAGGCAGCTTCCAGCATTCGTATGCAGATGGACTCGAAGCCGGAGTCACTGGATCGCCTTGAGCGCCGTATCATTCAGCTGAAGCTGGAGCAGCAGGCGCTGAAGAAAGAGGCGGACGATGCCAGTATCAAGCGTCTTGAAATGCTGGAAACCGAACTCAACCAGAAAGAGCGCGAATACGCCGAGCTGGAAGATGAGTGGAAGACAGAGAAAGCCTCGCTGTCCGGCACGCAGAACATTAAAGCGGAACTTGAGCAGGCGCGTCTGAATTTAGAGCAGGCACGTCGCCAGGGTGACCTCGCTCAGATGTCAGAGCTGCAGTACGGTAAAATTCCGGCACTGGAAAAACAGCTAGCCGCAGCGACTCAGGCGGAAGGCAAGACCATGAAGTTACTGCGTAACCGGGTAACCGATGTGGAGATTGCCGATGTGCTGGCACGCTGGACCGGTATTCCGGTCGCACGAATGATGGAAGGTGAGCGCGATAAGTTACTGCGCATGGAGCAGGACTTACATGGCCGGGTCATCGGACAGGATGAAGCGGTTGAGGCGGTATCAAATGCTATTCGCCGTAGTCGCGCAGGCCTTTCTGATCCAAACCGGCCTATCGGTTCCTTCCTGTTCCTGGGGCCAACCGGGGTCGGTAAGACGGAGTTGTGTAAAGCGCTGGCTAACTTCCTGTTCGACAGTGACGATGCGATGGTTCGTATCGACATGTCCGAATTTATGGAAAAACACTCAGTATCACGGCTGGTGGGTGCACCTCCGGGTTATGTCGGCTATGAAGAGGGCGGTTATCTGACCGAAGCTGTGCGCCGTCGGCCTTATTCGGTCATCCTGCTGGATGAAGTAGAGAAAGCGCATCCTGATGTCTTTAACATTCTGCTGCAGGTGCTGGATGATGGGCGTCTGACGGATGGGCAGGGCCGCACGGTCGATTTCCGTAACAGCGTGGTGATTATGACCTCTAACCTGGGATCAGATTTAATCCAGGAGCGGTTCGGCAATCTCAGTTACCCGGAAATGAAAGATATCGTGATGGGTGTGGTCGGACAGCATTTCCGACCTGAGTTCGTCAACCGTATTGATGAGGTGGTGGTGTTCCATCCGCTGGCTGAGAAACATATTGCGTCCATTGCGCAGATTCAGCTGCAGCGGCTGTACAAACGTCTGGATGAACGGGGTTATCAGCTGCACATCTCTGATGATGCGATCAAACTGCTGGCGGAGAACGGATATGATCCGGTCTACGGTGCACGTCCGCTGAAACGTGCGATACAGCAGCAGATCGAGAACCCGCTGGCTCAGCAGATCCTTGCCGGTTCGCTGGTGCCAGGCAAAACCATCGAAATGGATGTGGAGAACAACATCATTACTGCACATCAGTAAGGGTGTGGAACGAAAAACGGGCCTCTGGCCCGTTTTTTTTGCCCTTTTAAGGGATTTTTGCTTATTTAATACTCCCTTTGAGTGCAAAATGAACGGTCAGTAAAAAAGTCTCAATTTGCACTTGCGCTATCTGAGCCGTTCCCTATAATGCGCCTCCACTGACACGGCAAACCGGAAACGGAAAACGGGTCAGGAGGCACAGGAGACTGCGCCGCCGGAGAAAAACTTCTGAAATAGAGGTTGACTCTGCAGGAGGAAAGCGTAATATACGCCACCTCGCGACAGGACGCTAACGCACTGTTCGCACTGCTCTTTAACAATTTATCAGACAATCTGTGTGGGCACTCGCAGGATTGATATCAGCGTCTCCGGACGTAAAAAATATCAAGCCTCACGAGTGAACACATAATGAAATTCATTATGACGTTTTACAGATGAGCACCGCTTAACTTGTTTAAGCAAATCAAACTTAAATTGAAGAGTTTGATCATGGCTCAGATTGAACGCTGGCGGCAGGCCTAACACATGCAAGTCGGACGGTAGCACAGAGAGCTTGCTCTTGGGTGACGAGTGGCGGACGGGTGAGTAATGTCTGGGGATCTGCCCGATAGAGGGGGATAACCACTGGAAACGGTGGCTAATACCGCATAACGTCGCAAGACCAAAGAGGGGGACCTTCGGGCCTCTCACTATCGGATGAACCCAGATGGGATTAGCTAGTAGGCGGGGTAATGGCCCACCTAGGCGACGATCCCTAGCTGGTCTGAGAGGATGACCAGCCACACTGGAACTGAGACACGGTCCAGACTCCTACGGGAGGCAGCAGTGGGGAATATTGCACAATGGGCGCAAGCCTGATGCAGCCATGCCGCGTGTATGAAGAAGGCCTTCGGGTTGTAAAGTACTTTCAGCGGGGAGGAAGGCGATGGGGTTAATAACCTTATCGATTGACGTTACCCGCAGAAGAAGCACCGGCTAACTCCGTGCCAGCAGCCGCGGTAATACGGAGGGTGCAAGCGTTAATCGGAATTACTGGGCGTAAAGCGCACGCAGGCGGTCTGTTAAGTCAGATGTGAAATCCCCGGGCTTAACCTGGGAACTGCATTTGAAACTGGCAGGCTTGAGTCTTGTAGAGGGGGGTAGAATTCCAGGTGTAGCGGTGAAATGCGTAGAGATCTGGAGGAATACCGGTGGCGAAGGCGGCCCCCTGGACAAAGACTGACGCTCAGGTGCGAAAGCGTGGGGAGCAAACAGGATTAGATACCCTGGTAGTCCACGCCGTAAACGATGTCGACTTGGAGGTTGTTCCCTTGAGGAGTGGCTTCCGGAGCTAACGCGTTAAGTCGACCGCCTGGGGAGTACGGCCGCAAGGTTAAAACTCAAATGAATTGACGGGGGCCCGCACAAGCGGTGGAGCATGTGGTTTAATTCGATGCAACGCGAAGAACCTTACCTACTCTTGACATCCAGCGAACTTAGCAGAGATGCTTTGGTGCCTTCGGGAACGCTGAGACAGGTGCTGCATGGCTGTCGTCAGCTCGTGTTGTGAAATGTTGGGTTAAGTCCCGCAACGAGCGCAACCCTTATCCTTTGTTGCCAGCGATTCGGTCGGGAACTCAAAGGAGACTGCCGGTGATAAACCGGAGGAAGGTGGGGATGACGTCAAGTCATCATGGCCCTTACGAGTAGGGCTACACACGTGCTACAATGGCGCATACAAAGAGAAGCGACCTCGCGAGAGCAAGCGGACCTCACAAAGTGCGTCGTAGTCCGGATCGGAGTCTGCAACTCGACTCCGTGAAGTCGGAATCGCTAGTAATCGTGGATCAGAATGCCACGGTGAATACGTTCCCGGGCCTTGTACACACCGCCCGTCACACCATGGGAGTGGGTTGCAAAAGAAGTAGGTAGCTTAACCTTCGGGAGGGCGCTTACCACTTTGTGATTCATGACTGGGGTGAAGTCGTAACAAGGTAACCGTAGGGGAACCTGCGGTTGGATCACCTCCTTACCTGAAGATACCTTCCCGCGCAGTGTCCACACAGATTGTCTGATAAAAAAGTAACGAGCAGAAAAAACCTCTACAGGCTTGTAGCTCAGGTGGTTAGAGCGCACCCCTGATAAGGGTGAGGTCGGTGGTTCAAGTCCACTCAGGCCTACCAAATTTCTTCTCATGCTGCGTTATGCGCGCGGTCGTTTACCTGAGTAAACGTCCCTTCCGCATGCCTTGCCTGAAAAGAAATTGCATCCTTCTCCTGAAGAATGTAACTCGGTTGAGTGGTAGTAGTGGTCTCTGCAGTAACTGTATGGGGCTATAGCTCAGCTGGGAGAGCGCCTGCCTTGCACGCAGGAGGTCAGCGGTTCGATCCCGCTTAGCTCCACCATACCGTTTATCTGTTTTTTTCTGAAATACCTCAGAGCATACCGGCGACGGTGTGCTGCGACGTATTATGCTCTTTAACAATCCGGAACAAGCTGAAAATTGAAACGACGCAGCGCGTCATTCCTCCGTAATTAAGGAATGGCAAAGCGATGCGTTCGAGTCTCTCAAATGCTTGCAATTCGCAGCGTTGTAAAACGCCTGTGGGTTGTGAGGTTAAGCGACTAAGCGTACACGGTGGATGCCCAGGCAGTCAGAGGCGATGAAGGACGTGCTAATCTGCGTAAAGCGACGGTAAGGTGATATGAACCGCTACAGCCGTCGATGTCCGAATGGGGAAACCCGGTGCACTCTGTGCATCATTGCAGCATGAATACATAGTGCTGCAAGGCGAACCGGGGGAACTGAAACATCTAAGTACCCCGAGGAAAAGAAATCAACCGAGATTCCCCCAGTAGCGGCGAGCGAACGGGGAGCAGCCCAGAGCCTGAATCAGCTTGTGTGTTAGTGGAAGCGTCTGGAAAGTCGCAGGGTACAGGGTGATACTCCCGTACACAAAAACACACATGCTGTGAGCTCGATGAGTAAGGCGGGACACGTGGTATCCTGTCTGAATATGGGGGGACCATCCTCCAAGGCTAAATACTCCTGACTGACCGATAGTGAACCAGTACCGTGAGGGAAAGGCGAAAAGAACCCCGGCGAGGGGAGTGAAACAGAACCTGAAACCGTGTACGTACAAGCAGTGGGAGCCTTCTTTATGGGGGTGACTGCGTACCTTTTGTATAATGGGTCAGCGACTTATATTCTGTAGCAAGGTTAACCGTATAGGGGAGCCGCAGGGAAACCGAGTCTTAACTGGGCGTTAAGTTGCAGGGTATAGACCCGAAACCCGGTGATCTAGCCATGGGCAGGTTGAAGGTTGGGTAACACTAACTGGAGGACCGAACCGACTAATGTTGAAAAATTAGCGGATGACCTGTGGCTGGGGGTGAAAGGCCAATCAAACCGGGAGATAGCTGGTTCTCCCCGAAAGCTATTTAGGTAGCGCCTCGTGAACTCATCTTCGGGGGTAGAGCACTGTTTCGGCTAGGGGGCCATCCCGGCTTACCAACCCGATGCAAACTGCGAATACCGAAGAATGTTATCACGGGAGACACACGGCGGGTGCTAACGTCCGTCGTGAAGAGGGAAACAACCCAGACCGCCAGCTAAGGTCCCAAAGTCATGGTTAAGTGGGAAACGATGTGGGAAGGCACAGACAGCCAGGATGTTGGCTTAGAAGCAGCCATCATTTAAAGAAAGCGTAATAGCTCACTGGTCGAGTCGGCCTGCGCGGAAGATGTAACGGGGCTAAACCATGCACCGAAGCTGCGGCAGCGACGCTTAGGCGTTGTTGGGTAGGGGAGCGTTCTGTAAGCCGTCGAAGGTGTGCTGTGAGGCATGCTGGAGGTATCAGAAGTGCGAATGCTGACATAAGTAACGATAAAGCGGGTGAAAAGCCCGCTCGCCGGAAGACCAAGGGTTCCTGTTCAACGTTAATCGGAGCAGGGTGAGTCGACCCCTAAGGCGAGGCCGAAAGGCGTAGTCGATGGGAAACAGGTTAATATTCCTGTACTCGGTGTTACTGCGAAGGGGGGACGGAGAAGGCTATATCAGCCGGGCGACGGTTGTCCCGGTTTAAGCGTGTAGGCGGAGTGTCCAGGTAAATCCGGACGCTTGTTAACGCTGAGGCGTGACGACGAGGCACTACGGTGCTGAAGTGATAAATGCCCAGCTTCCAGGAAAAGCCTCTAAGCATCAGGTAACACAGAATCGTACCCCAAACCGACACAGGTGGTCAGGTAGAGAATACCAAGGCGCTTGAGAGAACTCGGGTGAAGGAACTAGGCAAAATGGTGCCGTAACTTCGGGAGAAGGCACGCTGGCGCGTAGGTGGAGGGACCTGCTCCCCGAGCCGAAGCCAGTCGAAGATACCAGCTGGCTGCAACTGTTTATTAAAAACACAGCACTGTGCAAACACGAAAGTGGACGTATACGGTGTGACGCCTGCCCGGTGCCGGAAGGTTAATTGATGGGGTTATCCGTAAGGAGAAGCTCTTGATCGAAGCCCCGGTAAACGGCGGCCGTAACTATAACGGTCCTAAGGTAGCGAAATTCCTTGTCGGGTAAGTTCCGACCTGCACGAATGGCGTAATGATGGCCAGGCTGTCTCCACCCGAGACTCAGTGAAATTGAACTCGCTGTGAAGATGCAGTGTACCCGCGGCAAGACGGAAAGACCCCGTGAACCTTTACTACAGCTTGACACTGAACATTGAGCCTTGATGTGTAGGATAGGTGGGAGGCTTTGAAGCGCGGACGCCAGTCTGCGTGGAGCCAACCTTGAAATACCACCCTTTAATGTTTGATGTTCTAACGTAGGCCCGTAATCCGGGCTGCGGACAGTGTCTGGTGGGTAGTTTGACTGGGGCGGTCTCCTCCTAAAGAGTAACGGAGGAGCACGAAGGTCAGCTAATCACGGTCGGACATCGTGAGGTTAGTGCAATGGCATAAGCTGGCTTGACTGCGAGAGTGACGGCTCGAGCAGGTGCGAAAGCAGGTCATAGTGATCCGGTGGTTCTGAATGGAAGGGCCATCGCTCAACGGATAAAAGGTACTCCGGGGATAACAGGCTGATACCGCCCAAGAGTTCATATCGACGGCGGTGTTTGGCACCTCGATGTCGGCTCATCACATCCTGGGGCTGAAGTAGGTCCCAAGGGTACGGCTGTTCGCCGTTTAAAGTGGTACGCGAGCTGGGTTTAGAACGTCGTGAGACAGTTCGGTCCCTATCTGCCGTGGGCGCTGGAGAATTGAGGGGGGTTGCTCCTAGTACGAGAGGACCGGAGTGAACGCACCACTGGTGTTCGGGTTGTCATGCCAATGGCATTGCCCGGTAGCTAAGTGCGGAAAAGATAAGTGCTGAAAGCATCTAAGCACGAAACTTGCCCCGAGATGAGTTCTCCCTGACTCCTTGAGAGTCCTGAAGGGACGTTGAAGACTACGACGTTGATAGGCCGGGTGTGTAAGCGCAGCGATGCGTTGAGCTAACCGGTACTAATGACCCGTGAGGCTTAACCTTACAACGCCAGAGGCGTTTTTGAGAGACAGGTTTTCAGCTTGTTAACCGGATACAGTTGTGTCCTGCGGACTGAAGTCCGAAGGATTTTGCGCTGAGGCAAGGCGGCAAGCGAGCGATACGAAGGAGCATACTGAAGTATGTGACGGAGTAGCGCGAGGGCGGCCAACGCAGCCTCAGCACAAAAGACACAGGACAGAGCACAAAGAATTTGCCTGGCGGCTTTAGCGCGGTGGTCCCACCTGACCCCATGCCGAACTCAGAAGTGAAACGCCGTAGCGCCGATGGTAGTGTGGGGTCTCCCCATGCGAGAGTAGGGAACTGCCAGGCATTAAATAAGTGAAGAAGCCCCGCACGAAAGTGCGGGGCTTTTTTACGTCTGCACTTTGCCACGTTAAGCTGAAAATATGATCTGCAGGCACGCGGTATGTCACCCTTAACTCCCCATTCTTGACTTCTGAATGACCAGCAACCCGCTGATTTTTCGATAATTAGCGACATGGCTCACAATAATAATCTCGGATTACGCCGCCTTTACCTTCAGTAGACTTAAATGCTTTACTCACTCCTTTAAACGCTGTTGATCAGCAAGGAACAGAGGTAAGGCATGGCACCCACAAATAATAAAACTCAGACGGATGATACAAAGAAACGTATCTGGGCTATCGTCGGCGCGTCATCAGGTAACCTGGTTGAGTGGTTCGACTTCTACGTTTACTCCTTCTTCTCACTCTATTTTGCCCACATTTTCTTTCCGCAGGGCGATACCACGACTCAGTTGTTACAGACGGCGGGCGTTTTTGCGGCAGGATTTTTAATGCGTCCGATTGGCGGCTGGCTGTTTGGCTATATCGGCGACAAACATGGCCGAAAAAATTCGATGCTGGTTTCGGTCTGCATGATGTGTTTTGGTTCGCTGGTGATCGCCTGCTTACCCGGTTACGCAACGATCGGCGTGGCTGCGCCCGTTATTCTGCTGCTGGCGCGTATGTTTCAGGGATTATCGGTGGGCGGAGAATATGGGACTAGTGCAACCTACATGAGCGAAGTGGCTCTGGAAGGACGCAAAGGATTCTACGCCTCATTCCAGTATGTCACGCTGATTGGTGGCCAGTTAGCGGCGGTACTCACCGTCGTGGTCCTGCAATTTTTGCTGACGGATGCAGAACTGCGAAGCTGGGGCTGGCGTATTCCGTTCTTCCTCGGCGCACTCCTCGCCGTTGTCGCATTATGGTTACGACGCTCACTGGAAGAGACCTCAGATAAGACGAGCCGCGAACATCGCGATGCGGGTAGCGTAATCGGGTTACTGCGTAATCATACTCGTCCCTTCCTGATGGTGCTGGGTTTCACCGCAGGCGGCTCCCTGAGTTTTTACACCTTCACTACCTACATGCAGAAGTATCTGGTTAATACGTCAGGTATGGATCCTAAAACCGCCAGCGGCCTGATGACCGGTGCGCTGCTGGTCTTTATGCTGATTCAGCCGATTATCGGTGCCCTGTCAGATAAAATCGGTCGTCGCACCTCAATGATGATTTTTGGCGCGGGCGCGGCCATCTGTACGGTCCCCATTCTGACCCTGTTGCAAAACGTGCAGAGCCCTGGTGTGGCTTTCCTGTTAATCATGCTGGCGCTGCTGATTACCAGCTTCTACACCGCCATCAGTGGCATTCTTAAAGCAGAAATGTTTCCGCCACAGGTGCGCGCACTGGGTGTAGGACTATCTTACGCAGTAGCGAATGCGATCTTCGGTGGGTCGGCAGAGTATGTTGCGTTGCTGATGAAGCAGCAGGGGATTGAGACGACTTTCTTCTGGTATGTTTCAGCGATGGGCGCGGTGGCATTTCTGGTGTCGCTGTTGCTGCACAAGCGCGGTAAGGGGATTAAGCTTTAACAGAGAAAGCTACTGACTCAGATTCCACAGGGCAATGCCGCTGGCAGCACCGGCGGCATCCCAGGCGAAATCTTTCCAGCTCCAGCCGCTGCCATTCGGGCGGCTGTCATACCACTCTTTTCCCGCCCCAGGCGTTAATGAAAACAGTCTGGCTTTGCCGGTCAGAATGGTGCTGACGCTGCCTTCCCATATTCACTACCGGCAGCGGCCAGGACTGCAGAGGCGACAAAATGCTCCGCTTTATCCCGTCCGGTCCACTGATCTTCCGCCATATGGGCGCATCCGCTACACAACAACACAGCAAGCAGCACACTTCGCATAGCAGATGCCTTATTGGCCGCAGTGATTAAAGAATCCGGCTGATCAGGCGATCGATACGTATCCGGCGCAGACGGCGAATCAGTTTGCGCACCTTGGCCGGGTAATCAGCAATACTCTCAAGCTCACGGAAATGCGTCACTACCGTTGTGTTCTGCCGGATTAACGTCAGTTCCTTCTCACGCTGAGCCGCTAACTCCTGATGAGGATCGTGGATCAGCACCGCATTTTCCAGATCGAGCCGCCAGGCACGTGGATTGAGGTTATTACCGGTAATCAGCTGCCATTCATCATCAACCCACATTCCTTTAAGGTGATAACTGTTCTCGCCATCCTTCCACAGTCTCACGACCAGCTGATCGGTCGTAACGTAGTAGTGCAAACGGCTCATAAAGCGACGAAGATTGATTTCATACAGGTAAGGCAGTGCGCCGATGATTTTGAACGGCTGATCGGGCGCAATATAGAAGTCATTGGCTGTTTTATCGCCGACGATGATCTCAACCTGTTTTCCCTGACGCAGAAGATGAATGATATTACGTACCAGCAAGGCGGGCATGTTGAAGTAGGGGGTACAGATGATCAGCTTCTGTTCCGCACAGGGCATCAGGTGGAAAATGGTTTTATTGAGCAGGCTATGCTTACCCAGACCGACCAGCGGCGTGACCGTCAGTTCATCGTTGCCGGCATTCCCTTCAAACTGATAATTGAAGCCGCGCAGGTCCTGACGGAACTGGCGTGTCTCATTTTTAATTTCAGGACTTGAGGGGCGCTCAGCAAAATCGAGTCGGTTTACCGCCTCTGCTGACTTCAGATTGAGCGTGATCCAGTCATACATCGTATCTGTCAGCTGGGAATTACGGATAACCTGATAACGGTCATAGCGATACTTATCATGCTGATGCAGGTAGACATCATTGATGCTGGCGCCGCTGTAGAGCAGCATATCATCAATAATGAACCCTTTAAGGTGGAGCACGCCCAGCGCTTCACGGGTATTGACCGGGATACCATAAACCGGGATGGCAATATCCGGATAACGTGTCGCCATTTCGCAATACCAGTCGGCATTGGTTACGCCTCGCGCTGCGCCAATTCGCCCACGCTGCGCACGGTGCCAGTCAACCAGAATCGAGATATCCAGCTCCGGCCGCGCCTGCTTCGCACTATAAAGCGCATCCATGACGGCACGTCCGGCGTCATCATTTTCCAGATAGAGCGCAACAATACAGATGCGAGTCTGCGCTGCCGCAATTTTCTCCAGCAACGTCTGGCGAAATTCGGCAGGCGAGTAAAGTGTCGACACATCCGCAACGGATTGTGACAGTTTCGGCAGCTGTGCGAGGTGTTGTTGGTGTTTGTTACGTTTAAATTTAGACAACATCACAGTGCACTTCTTCTCTGTTCATTGCATGGCCTTTTGCCATCAAATCAGGGTTATAACCACAAATAATAACATCAACTTCGCCGATTCGAACGTTTTTTACCTTTCTCTACAAGGTTAGTTGATCTCATTCTGTAAAGACAATTTCAGGCTGACAATACCGTCATCCAGTTGAATATCAACATGAAAGTTGAGCTTTCGTGCCAGCGTAATCATGCCGCGGTTATGGGGCATGGTGATACCGTTCAATTGTTGCAAGCCGTGATGCCGGGTATAGCGGATCATTTTTTCCAGCAGACGACGGCCCATGCCTAAGCCTTTCAGGTCGGAACGGACCAGCACCGAAAACTCCGCATCAATGTTATCTGCATCAGAGATAGCGCGGGTGACGCCGATGATCTCGGATCGTCCATGATGCTGACGTACCGCCACAATCGCCATCTCGCGGTCATAATCGATCTGGGTCATGTTGGCGAGATCATCATGAGTAAACTCACTGATTTCACTGAAGTAGCGGTAGTAGAGATCTTCTTTGGTGACCTGACTGATGAAATCGCGCAGCAGGGGCTCATCCTCTGGCAGAATGGGCCGGAACAGGCAGAATTGCCCATCCTTTAACTCTACCTGCTCTTCCAGATGCTGAGGATAAGGACGTATTGCCAGCCGTGCTTCGTTATCGCCATGGAACGGAGCCAGCGTCAGGGTGACATCCAGCAGGGTAAAATCATTGCCCGCCGCCAGCAGCGGATGAATATCCAGTCGCTGGATCTCCGGGCAATCCACCACCAGGTTAGAGACCTGCACCAGCAGCTGGCTTAAACCGGGGATATCCAGCGGATTCAGCGCGCTGCGGCTGCGGATTTTTCCGCTCTTGATCGCCTGAATCACCAGATAGCGTGCCAGCGTCATATTCAGCGGGGGAAGGGCAACGGCAGCCTGTTTATCGGCCTGCCATTCAACGCCGCCTTCCCCCAGCATAATGATCGGGCCAAACAGGGCATCCTGTTCGACCACGACCCGCAGCTCCTGTGCGCCTGCACGACTCGCCATGCTCTGAACCAGCAGCCCTTCGATACGTGCCTGCGGCAGCGTCTGTTTTACCCGATCAAAAATGGCCTCAGCGGCATGCTCCACTTCGCTGGCATTACGCAGGTAGAGCATCACGCCCTGCACCTCCGATTTATGCGCGATATCGGGTGAACGCAGTTTTAGCGCCACCGGATAGCCAATCTGATCGGCAATCGCCACTGCCGCCTTACTGTCGCTGGCGATCCAGGTCGGCAGCGTGGCCAGGCCGTAAGCCTGCAACACCGGCTGCACTTCGTGGGTATCCAGCGCAGTAACACCGCGCTCCAGCGCCTGTGACAGCAGCTGGTGTGCATGGGCACTGTCCAGGTTCAGGGTGGCGGGCAGGGCAGGGGTTTCGCGCAGCTGCTTCTGGTTACGGCGGTACTCAACCTGATGCATAAAAGCGGTCACCGTTCCCTCTGGCGTGCGCCAGGTCGGTATCCCCGCCTGCGTAAAGGCTCGGCGCGCGGCTTGTGAAGAGAACTCGCCACTCCAGTTGGTCAGCAGCGTCACCAGCTTACCGCGTGGGTGACGGGCGATGGTGTCGATCAGATGTCCGGCCGTTTCAGTCGCGGGCGCGACCGCGCTTGGCGCATGAATAATCATCAACGCGTCAAGTTCATGGCTGTCGAGCAGGATCTCTGTGCAGGCGGCATAACGTTCAGCTGTGGCGTCGTCTTTTAAATCCAGCGGGTTGCCGCGGCCTGCACCAGCGGGCAACAGCGCCTCGAGCTGCTGAATCGTCTGCTCGCTGAGCTGTGCCAGTTTCCCGTTGCGGGCATAGAGCTCATCCAGCGCCAGCGCGGCGGGGGCGGCACCATTACTGATGATCATCAGCCTGTCGCCACGCAGCGGCCGCATATGACTCAGCGACTCTACGGCGGAGAAGAGCTCATGGGTATCCTGCACCCGCAGTAACCCGGCACGCTGAATGGCTGCATCCCAGGCGGCGTCCAGACCGCTGTGAGTGCCCAGCAGTGCCTGTGCTTCCCGACTGCGACCACTCTTGATCACCAGAATCGGTTTATTACGGGAGGCGCTGCGTGAGGCAGAAACAAAACGACGCGCATCGCTAAGGTGCTCAAGATAGAGCAGGATAGCGCTGGTTTTACCGTCGCGAGCCAGGAAGTCGAGCAGATCATCGACATCGGTATCCAGACTGTCACCCAGCGCGATAAACCAGGAGAATCCGAGATTACGCTGCTGCGCCCAATCGAGAATGGTGTTGGATACGGCGGCGGACTGGGAGATAAATGCGATACGGCCTTTCTCTATCGGCACTGGCGAGAAGCTGGCATTCAATCCCTGCCAGGGGGCCAGCAGTCCAAGACTGTTCGGGCCCAGCAGACGTATCTGCCACTGGCTGGCGCAGGCTTTGAGTTCGGCCGACTGGCTGGCGGGCGCAGAGAGGATAATGCAGGCTTTGCAGCCTTTCTCCCCGAGCTGTTGTAGCAGTTCGAGGTTACGTTTTGAGTGGGTGCAGATCACTGCCAGGTCTGGCGCGAAAGGTAAGCTGTCGATGGTGGGCCAGGCCAGTACGCCGCTGACCGCTTTATATTTCGGCGTCACCGGCAACACCGGGCCGCTAAAACCGCCCGCCAGCAGGTTACGCATCATAAAATATCCGGCGCGCCCTGGCGTGACCGAGGCACCAATCACCGCAATTGATTTAGGTCGTAACAGCGCTTCCAGTCCGCGTTGGCTCATCTCGCTCTCCAGAGTTCGGGATTTGCGTGATTGTAAACGCTTTTTGCTGGCAGTGCTTCCGGGCAGATCGCAGGCTGCGCATTCCGATTTTAATCTCTGTCACCGCAGGGACGCTCCCGCCAGGAGGTGACTGGGCGATTAAACCTGTCCGGCGTGGTGCGGTTTCCCTGCCAGGTAGGCCGCGCGGAACTGATCAAAATGGTGAGATAACGCCTCAGCTGCCAGCCGATCGCCCGCCTGCGCCAGCAGCGCCGCGGCCACTTCAGCAGTACAGTGCTGACCTGCGCCGTGGGCTTCACGCAGCGTATAGCGCGACGGGGTGCTGACATCCAGCGACATCACCGGCAGGGCGTCAAGCCAGGGGCTTTTACGGAACATTTTGCGGGCTTCGGTCCAGGTGCCGTCCAGCATAATAAACAGCGGCGGCTTGCCACTGACGGGCGGCATTGTCAGCACTTCACGACCGGGGTCGGCATAGGCGGCCGGGAAAACCACCAGCGGCTGATAATCGGGATTGCGCACCGCCGCCAGCAGCAGCGGATCCGGCTCGGTGCGTGACCAGCCAAAAGCCTGAGTATCCGGCAGAATATCGGCAATCAGCCGGCCAGTGTTGCTCGGCTTCATCGGCTCGGTATCGAACATCACCAGGCAGAAGCGGCTACGGGCGGACTGCGGCACAATCTGACTGCAGAGACAGTTGATCTCTGGCAGCAGGCAGCCCTGACAGCGAATGACCCGATTCCCGCGCGCGAGGAAAGGACGGGTGGATCGGGCAAGGCGTTGGGTGCGCAAGCGCAAAACAGCATTATCAGACATGAGTATTCAGGGCAGGAAAAACGTCAGTGTAATCGAAGCACAGGCGAAAAGGAAAAGGCCAGCCAGGCTGGCCTCTGAAGATTAAAGTGACTCATCCAGCCATTCATTGAAAGGCGCTTTGGGCATCGCGCCATTCAGCATGTCAACCCGCTCGCCGTTCTTAAACAGCATGATGGTCGGGATACTGCGAATGTTGAAACGGGCGCTCAGGGCCGGTTCCGCTTCGGTGTTCACTTTAATAAAGCGGACTTTACCGCTGCGTTCACTGGCGACATCTTTAAACACCGGCGCAAAATTGACACAGGGACCACACCAGGGCGCCCAGAAATCGATCACCACCGGCAGATCGTCCTGCAGATATTTGTCAAAGTTAGCGCTGGTGGCATTCACCACTTCGCCATCAAATAACGCATTTCCACAGCGACCACATTTCGCCACGTCGGCAAGGCGTTCTTCAGGAACGCGATTGGTTGCCTGACAGGAAGCGCATACCGTATTCATAGGAACCTCTGATGTTGAAAAGTGTCAGTCTGGTAAATATTGTTCATTATGAAAGGGGACGGATTCCCTCTCAATCTGGATTGCTCTATAGGTTCAATAGTTGATAGCTAAGCGCCAGCACATCAGGTAATCTGCGCGCTCTCAATGCAGGAGGAAGACATGAACGACGAATTTAAAGGCAAGAGCGGTAAGGTTAAGGTGATGTACGTGCGTGGCGAGGACGATAAAAGCGCGCGCGCGCCTAATCCTCGTACAGGCAAAGGTGGTCACGCTGCTGCCCGTTCGGATGATAATCGTCGTTCGTCTGGCCCCCGTACTGAACGCAGTCAGGAAGGTGGTCGCTCCGCTGGCCGTCGCAGCGACGACACCGGTCGCAGCAGTTCACCGCGTCGTGATGAAGGCGGACGTGGCGCTCCACGCCGTTCAGACGATGGCGCAGGCCGCCGCAACGATCGTGGCGATGATAATCGCGGCGCCTATGGCAGCAGCGATTCCCCATGGCGCACTGTGTCACGCGCGCCATCAGCAGATCGTCCGGCAACCGAAAGCGATAAGCCGGATCATGGCGGCATCAGCGGCAAGAGCTTCGTCGATCCCGAACAGATCCGTCGTCAGCGTAACGAAGAGACGCGCGTCTATGGTGAGAACGCCTGTCAGGCGCTGTTCCAGAGCCGTCCTGAAGCGATTGTTCGCGCCTGGTTCGTGCAGGAAGTGACACCGCGTTTCCGCGAAGCGCTGCGCTGGCTGGCGGCTAACCGCAAAGCCTATCACGTCGTGGAAGATGCAGAGATTACCAAAGCGTCAGGCACTGAGCATCACGGTGGCGTCTGCTTCCTGATCAAAAAGCGCATGGGTATGGCGGTTTCTGAATGGCTGAGCCAGGCGAATACCAAAGATTGCGTACTGGCACTGGAAGATGTCAGCAACCCGCATAACCTCGGCGCGATTATGCGCAGCTGCGCGCACTTTGGCGTAAAAGGTTTGCTGGTGAACGACGCCTCACTGCTGGAGTCCGGCGCCGCGGTACGTACCGCAGAAGGCGGTGCTGAGCATGTGCAGGCCATCAGCGGCGCAACCTTCAGTGAAGGTCTGGAAGCGTTCCGTAAAGCGGGTTACACCATCGTCACCACCTCCAGCCATCAGGGCACGCCGCTGGCGCAGGCTCAGCTGCCCGAGAAAATGGTGCTGGTGTTAGGGCAGGAGCGTGAAGGTCTTTCTGATACCGCGTTCAAACAGGGTGACATGAGCCTGTCGATTGGCGGCACCGGCAACGTAGAAAGCCTTAACGTCTCGGTCGCAACCGGCGTACTGCTCGCCGAATGGTGGCGTCAGAACGCATAAAAAAACGGGCCGAAAGGCCCGTTTTGCTGTGTAACGTTAGTGCGCGCCACCGCCGCCGCCGCCTGCGCTAAACGGCGGGCGGGCAAACCAGATCAGCACCAGCAGAATCAAAAAGACCCCCGCCGACGCCCAGAAAATTTCATTCGCTGAAATAATCAGTCCCTGATTGGTAATCTGCTGCGCGATCCAGGCCGACGCCTGCTGCTGCGTCATCCCCATGCTCTCCAGCTGGCTATACATCTGCTGCGAATTGACGTTGTAAGGGGTAATCGACTCCGTCAGGTAGCTATGATGCATCGACTCGCGGTTACTCCACATGGTGGTGGTAATCGACGTTCCCACCGAGCCTGCAAAGGTACGCATAAAGTTCGACAGGCTGGAGGCAGCGGCCATGCGCTCCGGCGGCAATCCCGACAGCGTAATGGTGGTCAGCGGCATAAAGAAGCAGGCCACGGCAAAGCCCTGAATAAACTGCGGCCAGGCTGAGGCACCAAAGTCCATTCCCGGTTCAAACGTATACGCGCGCCAGTAGAAGCAGACGGCATACATAATGAAGCTGAACGTGACCAGCCGTCGCATGTCGAGCTTATGGGCAAAGCGTCCGATGATCGGCGACAGGATCACCGGCAAAATGCCCACCGGCGCAGACGCCAGACCGGCCCAGGTTGCGGTGTAGCCGTAGACCTCCTGCAGCAGCTGCGGCAACAGAACAATCGAGCCGAAGTAGAGCATATAAGCCAGACTGATCGACAGGCAGCCAATGGTGAAGTTGCGCGACTTAAACAGCGACAGATCAATGATCGGGTGATCGTCAGTCAGCTCCCACACCAGCAGGACTGACAGCGCAATCACGGCCACTACCCCGAGCACGATGATCTCGGACGAGTTAAACCAGTCGAGCTCCTTTCCGCGATCCAGCATCACCTGCAAACAGCCGATCCCCACCACCAGCAGCACCAGCCCGACCATATCGATCCGCCGGATTTCGGTTTTGGTTTCCCGGCCGCGCAGGGTTTGCAGCGTCAGTATTACCACCGCCACACCAATGGGCACGTTGATAAAGAAGATCCAGCCCCAGTGATAGTTATCGCTGATCCAGCCGCCCAGTATCGGGCCACAGATTGGGGCGACGATCACCGTCATCGCCCACAGCGACAGCGCAACACTGCGCTTGGCGGGCGGATAGTTGTTGAGCAGCAGACTTTGCGACAGCGGGATCAATGGACCCGCGACGATCCCCTGAATGACGCGGAAGAATATCAGCATCTCCAGGCTGTCTGACATGCCGCACGCCCAGGAGGCGATAGCAAAAAGAATGGTCGACCAGGTAAAGAGCTTCACTTCACCGATGCGTTTTGCCAGCCAGCCGGTCAGCGGGATCGAGATCGCATTGGCCACACCAAACGAGGTGATCACCCAGGTTCCCTGGGAGTTCGACGCCCCCAGATTACCGGCAATCGTGGGGATAGCCACGTTGGCGATGGTCGAGTCCAGAACCTGCATGAACGTCGCCAGCGATAGCGCAATGGTCATCAGGACCAGCGGCATTCCTTCAAGCGGTTTTTGTGCCATTACAGCCTCCGCGTCATCATCCGGCGTTGGCGCGGACGATATCGGTGATCAGCTGATTGACCGGCGCAAGGTCAATCGCCAGTGCGTTGCTGCTGTAAGCGGCTTGCTGACGGGCGCTGGTGGCCAGCGCGCTGCCCTCTTTGCTGGTGGTATCGATTTTAACCAGCGTTGAGAGGCCAATACGCAGCGGATGTCTGGCGATATCTTCCTGATTCAGTTCGATACGAACCGGCAGGCGCTGAACCACTTTGATCCAGTTACCGGTGGCATTCTGTGCCGGCAACAGTGAGAAGGCGCTGCCGGTGCCCATATCCAGTCCTGCAACTTTGCCCTGATAAACCACTTCGTCACCGTAGATGTCGGCAACTACGGTGACAGGCTGACCAATACGAACGCCAGCCAGCTGGGTCTCTTTAAAGTTGGCATCGACCCACAGATTCGTTGCAGGCACGACGGCGAGCAGCGGGGTGCTGGTGGAGATTTGCGAACCGACCTGGACGCTGCGACGGGAGACAAAACCATCCATCGGACTACGGATTTCGGTGCGCTGCAGCGCCAGCCAGGCGTCACGCAGCTCAGCCGCGCTCTGTTGCACGGCAGGCTGATTTTCCAGTGAGGTGTTGAGGATCATCGCCTGATTCGCATTGTATTGCTGAATCGCCACGTCCAGTTGTGCTTTGGCCGTCGCGACGGCATCGCGGGCGTGCTGCAACTCTTCACGGCCAATCAGATTAGCTGCGCCTAACGGCTCACGGCGTTTCAGGTCGGCCTGTGCCTGCGCCAGAGCGGTCTGTTGCAAGGTAATGCTGGCCTGATACTGTTTGCCATTAATCATCAGCTGATGCGTCTGACGCACGCTGGTGGCGAGTGCCGTCTGCGCTTTTTCAAACGCCTGCTCCGCATCCGTCTTATCCAGTGAAACCAGCACATCGCCTTTTTTGACGAAATCGGTATCTTCAAACCAGACTTTATTCACGCTACCGGAGACCTGTGCCATCACCTGCACCTGGTTACCCGCAACGTAGGCGTCATCCGTTTCCTGAAAATGGCGCAGGACCAGGAACCAGTAAACTCCCCAGGCAATACCAATCAGCACAAAGATCAGCGCCAGCACGATGAGCACACTTTTGCGCTTCTTCTTTTTGTTGGCTGACGGTTGCGGGCTTTGTGCTTCTGCCGTTGCACTCATGTCTTTCTCCACGTTTTCCATTTAGTCGGGCGGCAGAAATCCCTTTTCGCCAGCGCCCGAGTCGAAAAAGCCAGCGACTGAGCGCTGGCCAGATAAAAAAGGAAATTAAAATAACGATTCCGACAGGTGATTGTGTCGCACTTATTGCTATTAGCGGGAAAGCGAGGCGATCAGCTGATCTTCATCCATTTTATCAAGACGATTAAGTAGCTTACGGGTGATGCCTTCCAGCTGCGACTTCTCATCGACGGAGAGCGATGACCAGAGGTACTGCAGGCTCTGATGCTGAGGTGGCAGCAGCTGACGCAGGAACTCCATCCCTTTATCGGTCAGATGCAGGTGCAGGCAGCGACGGTCGTGATCGCTTTCACGACGCTCAATCCAGCCGCGCTTTTCCAGTTCATCAGCAATGCGCGTGGCATTGGTGCGCGAAGAACCAAGGGCAGAGCTGAGCTCAGAGGGCTGAATACTATGGTTTTCCTGTGCATCCAGCGTAATCAACGCCATGAACAGGGTTTCATTAATACCCTGTGCTTTCAGCATCTTATTACGGTTGTCCAGCAGTTTACCCTGCATATGCATACAGAGACGCGTCAGAATA
Organism: Pantoea sp. ABR1s; assembly: GCF_057812235.1. Classification (NCBI taxonomy): domain Bacteria; kingdom Pseudomonadati; phylum Pseudomonadota; class Gammaproteobacteria; order Enterobacterales; family Erwiniaceae; genus Pantoea; species Pantoea sp. ABR1s. The sequence goes on from NZ_CM173823.1 coordinate 949,083, forward strand.
ATTTCCTGCAACGGAAAATCCTTATGGCGATTGGCACGGATGTTTAGCATCTGCTCAATGGGAGTAAACGAACTTTCCATTAAAAAAAACCTCACTAATTGCAACTTGTATAATAACTATGGTGACAGGATAAGCGTAGTCACTTTTTGGCAGGTGATCGCTGACAGAATCACTATTCACCATCAAAGGTATTCCAGGCCATTCCCTGGCCCTGGGTCAAAAACCCGTACGTCCGGCGGCAGCCGCTGTGCCGGAACGTGATCAAAAAGGGGGCAAATTTAATAATATCGCGGGGAAAAATAACTGAAGTGAATAGGTTTGCTACTAACCATAACAAACCTAACCATTTGTGACCAGACGCAATGCGCTGTCCGGCCAGGCTTCAGTTGATTTTTTCCGGCTCAAAGCGCGATCCGGCTGCCCAAATCAGCAGATTAACCACAGTCAGCAGCGCGCCAGCGCCACAGACGCCATACCAGCCCCAAAGATGGTAAGCGGTCGCGGAGAGCAGTGAGCCGGCCGCGCCACCCATAAAGTAGCTGGTCATGTAACCGGCATTAAGACGGTTCCGCGCCTCCGGCATCTGCGCGTAGATCACGCTTTGATTGGTGATATGGACGGCCTGTACCGCCAGATCCAGCAGCAGGATGCCGACGATCAGCGGCGCAAGCTGCTCCGCGCCCCACGCAATGGCGGCCCACGACAGCAGCATAAGCAGCAGGCCCAGTCGGGTGGTCAGCTTCGCTTTACCCTTGTCAGCCAGCGCGCCCGCCTGACGTGCGGCCAGCGCACCCGCGGCACCGACCAGCCCCAGCAAGCCAATCTCGCCCTCTGAGAAATGATAAGGCGCCCCGGCGAGCAGAAAGGCCATTGAGGTCCACAGCAGGCTGAAATTGGCAAAGGAGAGGCAGCCGGTCCAGGCGCGGGTGCGGAGCACCCGATTACCGGCATACAGGCGAAAGATGGAGGCCAGCAGTTGCGGATAGCTCATGGGCACAGACTGTTTCACGCGCGGCAGCGATCGCCACAGCGCCAGGGCCATCACCACCATCAGCAGGCTGGCAGTCCAGTAAACGGTACGCCAGCCGCCAAGCTGCGCCAGGCCGCCTGCCACGGTGCGCGCCAGCAGAATCCCCAGCAGCAAACCGCTCATTACCGTCCCCACTATTTTGCCGCGCCGCTCCGGCTCTGCCAGCGTGGCGGCCAGCGGCACCAGGATTTGTGCGGCGACCGAGAACAGGCCGGTCATCACCGTGCCCAGCAGTAAAAAGAGAAAGGAGTGCGAAAGGGCGATAATCACCATGCCCGCAGCAGCCAGCAGGATCATCGTAACAATCAGGCTGCGTCGTTCAAACCGATCGCCAAGCGGCACCAGCAGCAGCAGACCGCAGGCGTAGCCCAGCTGCGCCGTGGTGACAATAAATCCGGCGAGGCTGACAGAGAGATCAAACTGTTGGGCGATGGTATTCAGTAGTGGCTGAACGTAGTAATTACTGGCTACGCAGAGGCCGGTTGCTACTGACATCAGTATTACTAAAGCAGGCGTCAGACCCTGGCGAGTCGCATTCATAAACAGCATCGGTCGCTAATAATCATTTGAGGTTAATAGTAACTCAAAAAACTATTTCACACGCATGTTTATTAACAGGCCATACCAGTCGGGAAAGCAGGCATAAAAAAAGGGCAGAAAAATTTCTGCCCTCAGATAACTGCCCGCCTAAAAGCGTATGCTCACTGAGCCAGCACTTTTATCAACCACCGTGGGGCGGAAATGTTTTCAGGTTATTGCGCGGCGGCCTGCGCCTCGCTGATCCATTTATCGAACTCAGCCTGATGCGCCTTAATCCAGCCATCCACATGACGGTTAATCGCCTCTTCTGAGTTTTGTCCGGCATGCATTGCTGAGTTTTCAGCATTGATATCGGTAATGGGCAGCTTCATGACCGCAAACAGACGGGCAGCCGCCGGGTTTTTCGCCGCCCAGGCTTTGTTGGCGACGATGTGCATGGTGTTAACCGGGAAACCGTAGTTCGCGCCGTTTGGCAGCTTAGTATCCACATCCTTCTGTTCGCCAGGCAGCGAAGAGAACGGCACCTGCAGCCAGACCACATCGCGGCCCGGCTTCAGCACATCGCTCAGCCAGTAGGGCGTCCAGGTGTAATAAAGGATCGGTTTACCCTGTTTGTAGCGTGCCAGCGTATCCGCCACCATCGCCGAATAGTTACCCATATTGGCGGTTACGGTATCACTAAGACCGAAGGCGCTGTTCTGATGATTAATCACCGCTTCACAGCCCCAGCCTGGCGTACAGCCGGTCATATCCGCTTTGCCATCGCCGTTGGCGTCAAACAGGCTGGCGATCTTAGGATCTTTCAGCTGTTCGATATTGGTGATGTGATATTTCTCGGCGGTCTTCTTATCAATCAGATAACCCTGGGCGGCACCGGTAACGTAGGTTCCCTGACGATAGAGCTTCTGATCGCCACCGGCGGCTTTGTACATGTCGTCATGCAGCGGCTGCCAGTTCACCGCGGTAAAGGTGGCGTCGCCAGCGGCGATAGAGGTGTAGCCAACGTTGTAATCCACTTCACTCGGCTTGCTGACCTGATAGCCGAGTTTTTCCAGCGCGCGGCTGACAATCAGGGTCTGAAAAGTCTCTTCAGCGATAGTGCTCTGTATGGGTTGTACCGTAATACCTTTGCCCGGCAGATCGGCAGCGGAGACGTGTGAAACGGCCAGCGTGGTTACCACGGCGGCGAGCAGAGAGGCTCTGTTGCGCATAGTCATTCCTTATTTCAGATGTCGCGTCAGGATGAGCGGCGCGCAGGCGCCGCCCGACAGATTATTTTTTACGCGAAGGAGAGAAGATCAGGCCCAGCGGGCCGGTGTGATACCAGTGACGATTACCGCGGCTGCGGCTATCGCGACCAAAAGATTGGGTCAGACGGTCAAGGATAATGGCAAGGATAACAATCCCCACACCACCCACCGTAGCCAGCCCCATATCGAGACGGCCAATACCGCGCAGGACCATCTGACCGAGTCCGCCCACGGCGATCATCGAGGCGATCACCACCATCGACAGCGCCAGCATCAGGGTCTGATTAACGCCCGCCATAATGGTGGGCATCGCCAGCGGCAACTGCACTTTGAATAGCAGCTGACGCGGACTGGCACCAAAGGATTCGCTCGCTTCGATCAGATCGGCGGGCACCTGCTTAATGCCGAGAATAGTCAGACGCACAATCGGTGGCAGGGCGAAGATAATCGTGACCACCACGCCTGGCACGTTGCCGATACCAAACAGCATTACAATCGGCACCAGATAGACAAAGGCGGGTGTTGTCTGCATCGCATCCAGCAAGGGGCGTACGATACGCGCTGCCCGTTCACTGCGGGCCAGCCAGATCCCCAGCGGCAGGCCGATGAGAATGCAGAACATCAGCGCGGTAAGCACCAGCGCCAGCGTGACCATCGCCTGCGACCAGGCGCCAATTGCGCCAATCAAGATCAGCGATACCAGCGTGGCGATGCCCATGGCGGGCGTCGCGATCTGCCAGGCGATCAGCGCAAACACCAGAATCGCTACCGGCGCGGGCATTCCCAGCAACAGCTGCTGAAAGGCGCTGAGAATATAGTCAACCGGTACCCGGATACCCTGAAACAGCGGGCGGAAATGGTTGACCACCCAGTCGATGCCGGTAGTCACCCAGTGATCAAGCGGGATCCAGGTTTTGTGGAATGGATCCATGATATTGAAATGTTCCGGCGCGGGCGCGGGGGCGCTGTTGAGCCAGTCACTGCTGCTGGCTGCATCGGGTGTCGCGCTGCCATCGGGCGTGCCCCAGGCATCGGCACCGCCGCTGCTGGTGGGCGCAGCCTGACTGCTGGCGGCGGTGCCGCTATCCCACGGATTGGTGGTTTCCTGACTCATGGCTGGGCTCCTTCACGATCTAACGCGCGCAATAGCGTGCTTTTGGAAATGATACCGACATACTGATTCTCCTCACCGACCACTGGCACCGCACAGGGCGCCTGAGCGACGTGCGAGAGCAGATCGCTCAGTGAGGTATCGGCGGGCACCGCGGCTGGCGAGTCGAGGAGGGCGCTATCGAGTCCCAGACCTGCTGCCAGCGCGGCTTTCAGCGAGTCGGTGGAGACCACGCCAAGAAACTTCTGTTTCTCCAGCACGTAGCCGTAGTCGCGGTCTTCATCCTGCAGCAGCTTAATGGCGGAGCGCGGGCCGAAACCTGGCGCTTTGCGGATCAACGCTCCCGCGCTACGGCGGGCGATATCTTTGGCGCTGAATACATGGCTGATATCGACGCCACGGAAAAAGGTGCGGACATAGTCATTGGCTGGGTTATTCAGGATTTCATCCGGCGTACCAACCTGTATCACTTCGCCGCCCTGCATAATGGCAATACGGTCGCCAATACGCATCGCTTCATCAAGATCGTGGGAAATAAAGACGATGGTGCGCTGATGCCTGGCTTGTAAATTAACCAGCTCATCCTGCATTTCAGTACGAATCAACGGATCCAGAGCGGAGAAGGCCTCATCCATTAATAAGATGTCGGGATTGATGGCCAGTGCGCGGGCTAATCCGACGCGCTGTCGCATCCCTCCGGAAAGTTCATCCGGGTAAGCGTGCGCATAATTCTCCAGCCCGACCTGACGTAACGCTTCCAGTGCTTTTTCCTGGCGTTCAGCCAGTGCGACTCCCGCTAATTCCATACCAAATGCCGTATTATTTAATACATTCATGTGCGGCATCAAAGCAAATGACTGGAATACCATGCTGATTTTATTTCTGCGCACGTCGCGCAGTTCGCTGGCTGATATTTTGGCAATATCGACACCGTCAATAATCACCTGGCCGCGCGTCGGCTCTATCAGACGATTGAGAAGGCGAACCATGGTCGATTTTCCTGAACCGGATAACCCCATGATGACGAATATCTCGCCTTCTTCAATGGCCAGACTGGCGTTCTTTACGCCAAGGGAGAGCCCGGTCTTCTCAAGAATGACATCTTTGGTCGCACCCTTTTCAATATATTTAAACGCGCGATCCGGATTGTCGCCAAATATTTTATAGAGATTTTTTACTTCGAGCTTAATAGCCATGCAGTCATTAAATCCTGGTTGAAATATCTAATATTATCCTGTCGTTCCCGCTGAAATTTAAGCAGGCCATACCGTAGCACACTGACGTTATCTGACAACCCTGAAGTGGAATATTGACCGGCCGCGGGACATTCAGATGCCGATTATCTTCAGTGCTCACAAGGGATAAGCGTGGATTAATTTTTTGTGAAATCATTGGCGGGTTTTTGGCATTTCAGCCGATTTGCCGCGTGAAAGGGAGAAAAACAAGCGTCACCAGGGTGAAATATTACGGAAATAATGGATTCCGATGCAGGGAAATAATCACGCCTGAAACGATCGGATTCAGTGGAATAATTGGTCGAAAAAAAAGGAAATGCGGGGAGGGGCAGAATCAACAAACGGTGAAATAGTCAGGCTGTTTTGCAGTAATATTTTTTTCTTATGATTAGACGGAATGGCGCGGCTGACACGGCACTGCCAGAGAAAACCGGATGCTGACAAAACAGCACCCGGTAACCCTCAGAAATTCCAGTCCTCGTCTTCGGTTTCGACCGCTTTTCCCATCACATAGGAGGAGCCTGAACCGGAGAAGAAGTCGTGGTTTTCGTCGGCGTTGGGCGACAGAGCCGACAGAATGGCCGGATTCACCGCTGTCAGCTCCGCCGGGAACAGCGCCTCATAGCCCAGATTCATCAACGCTTTGTTGGCGTTGTAGTGCAGGAAGGTTTTCACCTCCTCTACCCAGCCGACATCGGCATAGAGCGCCTCGGTATAAGCCACTTCGTTCTCATACAGCGCCAGCAGCAGATCATAGGCGAACTGCTGCAGCTCTTCGCGGCGCAGATCGTCAGCGGCAGCTAGCGCCTGCTGATATTTGTAACCGATGTAGTAACCGTGAACCGCTTCATCGCGAATAATCAGGCGAATCAGGTCAGCGGTGTTGGTCAGCTTGCCACGGCTCGACCAGTACATCGGCAGCCAGAAGCCGGAATAGAACAAAAACGACTCCAGGAAGACGCTGGCGATCTTCTTCTTCAACGGATCATCGGCCTGGTAGTGTTCCAGGATGATGCGCGCCTTGTTCTGCAGCGGCGCATTCTCTTCGCTCCACTGATAAGCGGCATCCACATCCTGGGTGTTACACAGGGTTGAAAAGATCGAACTGTAGGAGCGGGCATGCACCGCTTCCATAAAGCTGATATTCGACAGCACCGCCTCTTCGTGCGGGGTAATGGCATCTTCCATCAGCCCCGGCGCGCCGATCACGTTCTGGATAGTGTCGAGCAGCGTCAGGCCGGTGAATACCCGGATGGTCAGCTGCTGCTGTTGTTTATCCAGCGTCTGCCAGCCGGGCAGATCGTTGGAGAGCGGCACTTTCTCCGGCAGCCAGAAGTTGCTGGTGAGACGATTCCACACTTCAAGATCTTTGTCATCCTGAATGCGGTTCCAGTTAATTGCCTGAATCTGTTTTAGTTTCATCGTTTTCATCACAGGGAGCATGAGACGCAGCCCTGAACCTCCGTGCCCTGAAGCGCCATCTGGCGCAGTCGAATGTAATAGAGCGTTTTGATGCCTTTTTTCCACGCGTAAATCTGCGCTTTGTTGATGTCACGGGTCGAGACGTCATCGCGGAAGAACAGCGTCAGCGACAGGCCCTGATCGACATGCTGAGTCGCTTCTGCGTAGGTATCAATAATCGCTTCCGGCCCAATCTGATACGCATCCTGATAGAGATGGAGATTCTCATTGGTCATAAACGGCGCGGGATAGTAGACGCGGCCGGTTTTGCCCTCTTTGCGGATCTCGATAGGGGAGACAATCGGATGGATGCTGGAGGTGGCATGGTTAATGTAGGAGATTGAACCGGTTGGCGGGATCGCCTGCAGGTTCTGATTAAACAGCCCGTGCTGCATCACCGCGTCGCGCAGCGCCTGCCAGTCCGCCTGTGTCGGCAGGGCCAGTCCGGCATCGGCAAACAGCGTCGCTACCCGTTCCGTGCGCGGCAGCCATTCGCGCTGCAGATACTTATCGAAGTAGGCGCCGCTGGCGTACTGCGAATCCGCAAAGCCATCGAAGGTCTGCTGACGCTCCTTTGCCAGCTGATTAGAGGTGCGCAGCGCATAATAGGTGATGCAGTAGAAGTAGAGATTAGTGAAATCCAGCGCTTCCGGTGAACCGTAGGCGATGCCTTCCCGCGCCAGATAGCCGTGCAGGTTCATCTGACCCAGACCAATGGCGTGCGAACGGCGATTGCCTTCGGCGACCGAGGGCACCGAGCCAATTTCGCTCATCATCGACACCGAGGTCAGGGCGCGGATCGCCACATCCACGGTACGCGCCAGATCGCGTGAATCCATGGCGTGCGCAATGTTCAGTGAGCCGAGATTACAGGAGATATCTTTGCCGATCCGGCGATAGCTGAGATCGTCATTGTACTCGCTGGCGCTGTTCACCTGCAGGATCTCAGAGCAGAGGTTGCTCATGTTAATGCGACCGGCAATCGGGTTACTGCGGTTCACGCTGTCCTCATACATGATGTAGGGATAGCCCGACTCAAACTGAATCTCGGCCAGCGTCTGGAAGAAGTCGCGTGGCTGAATATAGGTTTTACGGATGCGGTCGTCGGCCAGCATCTCATCATACTTCTCGCTGATGCTGATATCGCCAAAGGCCTGGCCGTAGATCCGTTCAACGTCGTAGGGCGAGAACAGCGCCATCGGTTTGTTCTCTTTTGCCAGCTGGAAAGTGATATCGGGGATCACCACGCCCAGCGACAGGGTTTTGATGCGGATCTTCTCATCGGCGTTTTCGCGCTTGGTATCAAGGAAGCGGAAAATATCGGGATGGTGCGCATTGAGCCACACCGCGCCAGCGCCCTGACGCGCGCCGAGCTGATTCGCATAAGAGAAGGCGTCCTCCAGCATTTTCATCACCGGGATAACGCCCGACGACTGATTTTCAATACGTTTGATTGGCGCACCGGACTCACGCAGGTTCGACAGCAAAAAGGCGACGCCGCCGCCGCGCTTTGAGAGCTGCAGTGCCGAATTCACGGCGCGACCAATCGACTCCATATTGTCTTCGATGCGCAGCAGAAAGCAGGAGACCAGCTCACCGCGTTGCTGTTTGCCGCAGTTCAGGAAGGTTGGTGTAGCGGGCTGGAAATGGCCGCTGAGGATCTCCTCCAGCAGGGCCCGCGCAAGCTTTTCATCGCCCTGAGCCAGCGTCAGCGCCACCATGCAGGCGCGCTGTTCGAAGGTTTCCAGATAGCGTTTTCCGTCGAAGGTCTTCAGGGTGTAGCTGGTGTAGTACTTCCAGGCACCGAGAAAGGTTTTGAACTCAAATCCCCAATTTTCCGCCACCTCATGCAGCGCAAGCAGGAACGCAAAATCGTACTGGTTCAGCACTTCCGCTTCGTAATAGCTCTCTGCCACCAGATAGCGTAAACGCTCAGCGCAGCTATTGAAGGGGACGGTATTGGGCTGCACATGCTGCAGATAAAACTGACGTGTCGCTTCGCGATCCTTGTCGAACTGGATGCGGCCCTCGGCGTCGTAGAGATTGAGCATGGCATTAAGGGCGTGATAATCGAGCGTCACGCCGTTGAGGGTGTCTGTTGTTGCCAAAATTGGGTTACTCCCGCTTTAACTTTCGCGATATCGTCAGGCGTTCCCATCAGCTCGAAGCGGTAGAGGCAGGGAACCTGACATTTATTTGCAATGATGCTGCCCGCCAGGCAGTAACCGGCACCGAAGTTACGGTTGCCCGCTGCGATCACGCCACGAATACCGCGTCGGTTCGCCTCATCATTAAGAAACTGAATCACCTGACCGGGCACCGCACCACGACTGCTGCCACCGCCATAGCTGGGCACCACCAGAATATAGGGCTGGTCGATATGCAGTTGTTGCCGGGCATCAAGCGGGATGCGCCGGGCGGGCAGGCCGAGGCGCGTCACAAACCGGTGGGTGTTTTCCGACTGGCTGGAAAAATAGACCAGCGGGAACATGTGTTTATCCTCCGACAGCAGAAAGCGTGCGCAGCGTGGCGATTTTGTCCGGGCGGAAACCGCTCCAGTGATCGTTATCTGCCATCACGACCGGTACCTGGCGGTAACCCAGTGATTTCAGGTTGTCGATCGCCTCGGGCTGGCTGTCGAGATTGATAAGCTGATAGGCGAGACCCTGACGGTCCATCGCATTTTTGGTTGCCGTGCACTGGACACAGTTATCTTTAGTGTAAATAATAATGCGCATGATTCGTATTTCCTTCTATATGCGGTTCTGATGTCAGGAAACAGAGCTGGAGGAGCAGGTTGCGGGCCTCATTCTGCCGGACATCTGGTGTCGTGCTGATGAGATAAATACTAGATGTAGTGGTTTTGTGGGTCAAGCCCACCAGATATAGGGTTTTATGATTTGCATTTGCGCAACAGCGGCAAAGCCAGCAGGGATGCGCCCTGCAGCCTGGAAAAATCTTTTGTAAATGTCACCAGCCAGAAAAAGGGCATAAAAAAGCCCCGCACAGGGCAGGGCTCAGGAGATTTTTTAGAGTTGAGCTTAGCGGCGTGAAGCCAGCAGCACACCCACTACGATACCGAAAGCGGCACCGATACCAACACCGTGCCATGGCTTGTCATGGACATAGGTGTCAACCTGCGCACTGGCATCACGCGCAACCTGTGAAACACGGTTGCTGCCGCCATTCAGTCTGGAGCGGGTCTGTTTCAGCAGCTTTTCTGCCTGACTACGTGCAGAATCCACTTCGTCTTTGGCGTCACTGCCGTAAGATTTCAGCAGCGCTTCCAGTGAATCGGCCAGTTCGTTAACATCCTGATTAATATCAATGTCATCGTTTTTTACAGTGCGATTAAACATTTTTTAGCTCCCTTTGATTTAAAAACGTAATACTAGTGTAGACGACCTTGAGATAAACGAGACGCGGGAGTGTTCTTTAGGGAAAATTCCGAATGCCCACTCTGTCATGCTGTTGTAAGGTTGCGAAGCTTTTGAAAGAGGAGAGGATCGAGCATGTATTTACGACCAGATGAGGTAGCGCGCGTACTGGAAAAAGCGGGTTTCGAAGTCGATGAAATTACCCCACGGGCCTATGGTTATCGCCGTGGAGAGAACTATGTTTATGTAAATCGCGAAGCGCGCATGGGGCGCATGGCACTCGTCATTCACCCGACACTGAAAGAGAAGAGCCAGCCGTTCGCTGAACCTGCTTCAGAAATGAAGACCTGCGATCACTACACCCAATTCCCTCTCTACCTGGCGGGTGATTCACAGGAACACTACGGCATCCCGCACGGATTTAGTTCCCGCATGGCGCTGGAACGTTATATTCAAAGCGTTTTCGGCTAACGCATCAGGCCCCGCCGCGACGGGGCACTGAACCGCCTTTACCTCCTCCCTGTTTCCCTGCCGTTGCAATTACCGGCTGTGACGCGTATAAAACTGTTCCTTATAGATGTTTAGACGTCCATACGGATAAAAGTGATGAGCGAACAGCCAACTCCCTCGCAGGAACAATTTAAACGCACCATGAAAGTGCGCCATCTGGTGATGTTATCGCTGGGCGGCGTAATCGGCACCGGCCTGTTTTTTAACACCGGCTATATCATTTCCACCACCGGGGCGGCGGGGACGCTGCTCGCCTATCTGATTGGCGCGCTGGTGGTCTGGCTGGTGATGGTCTGTCTGGGCGAGCTCTCGGTGGCGATGCCGGAAACCGGCGCGTTCCACGTCTATGCCGCACGCTATCTCAGCCCGGCAACCGGCTACACCGTGGCCTGGCTCTACTGGCTCACCTGGACCGTCGCCCTCGGCTCCAGCCTGACGGCGGCGGGCTTCTGTATGCAGTACTGGTTTCCGCAGATCCCGGTATGGATCTGGTGCCTGGTCTTCTGCTGCGCCATCTATCTGCTGAACGTTATATCAACCCGCTTCTTTGCCGAAGGGGAGTTCTGGTTCTCGCTGATTAAGGTGGTGACGATCGTCGCCTTTATCGTGCTCGGTGGCGCGGCGATGTTCGGCTTTATCCCGATGAAGGATGGCACGCCCGCACCGGGCCTGAGCAACCTGACGGCGCACGGCTGGCTGCCCAACGGCGTACTGCCGATTCTGATGACTATGGTGGCAGTCAACTTCGCCTTTTCCGGCACCGAGCTGATCGGTATTGCGGCCGGTGAAACCCAGCAGCCGGAGAAAGTGCTGCCGCTGGCGATCCGTACTACCGTGGCCCGGCTGATTATCTTCTTCATCGGCACGGTATTTGTGCTGGCGGCGCTGATTCCTATGGATCAGGCGGGTATCGTGAAAAGCCCGTTCGTGCTGGTCTTCGAAAAGATCGGCATCCCGTGGGCGGCTGACATTATTAACTTTGTGATCCTGACCGCTATCCTGTCTGCGGCCAACTCCGGACTCTATGCCTCCGGGCGGATGCTCTGGTCGCTGGCCAATGAAAATACGCTGCCGCGCGCCTTTGCCCGGGTGAACAAGCGCGGCGTGCCGATGCTGGCGATCACCGTCAGCATGGTGGGTGGTTTGCTGGCGCTGGTCTCCAGCGTGGTCGCGCCCGACACGGTGTTTGTGGCGCTGTCAGCTATCTCCGGCTTTGCAGTGGTGGCCGTCTGGCTCAGCATCTGCGCTTCGCATTTTGTTTTCCGTCGTCGTCATCTTCAGCAGGGCAAATCGCTGGCCGATCTGGCCTACCGTGCGCCGCTCTATCCGCTGACGCCGGTGCTGGGTTTCCTGCTCTGCCTGCTGGCCTGCGTCGGTCTGGCGTTTGATCCGACTCAGCGTATCGCGCTGTGGTGTGGCATCCCGTTTGTGCTGTTCTGCTATGCCGCTTACCATCTGACCCACAAATCATCCCCGAAGCCTGAGGAGGCCAATGATGTCGTATAACCCTGTCGCGCAGGCTTTAACGGAGTCGCCACTGCTGATTCTGGATGGTGCCCTGGCCACCGAGCTGGAAGCCCGCGGCTGTCATCTGGCCGATGCGTTATGGTCAGCTAAGGTGCTGATGGAAAATCCTGAGCTGATCTATCAGGTGCACTACGACTATTTTGTCGCCGGCGCGCGCTGTGCCATTACCGCCAGCTATCAGGCGACGCCGCAGGGCTTTGCCACACGTGGCCTTGATGAGGCGGAGTCACTGGCGTTGATCGCGCAGAGCGTCGAGCTGGCGCGACGCGCCCGTCACGATTATCTGGCGGTCCGGCCCGACGCGAAAACGCTGCTGGTAGCGGGATCGGTCGGTCCCTATGGCGCCTTCCTGGCGGATGGTTCGGAATATCGCGGCGACTATGCGTTGCCGGAAGCGGAGATGATGGCGTTTCACCGCCCACGCGTGCAGGCGCTGCTGGCGGCGGGTGCCGATCTGCTGGCCTGCGAAACCCTGCCTTCGTTTGCCGAAGCGCAGGCGCTGGTGAAGCTGCTGGCTGAATTTCCTGAAGGCCGCGCCTGGTTCTCGTTTACCCTGCGTGACGCCGGACACATCAGCGACGGCACACCGCTGCCAGACGTCGTGAGCTGGCTGAATCAGCAGCCGCAGGTGGTAGCGGTGGGGATCAACTGTGTGGCTCTTGAGAGCGTGACGCCTGCGCTGCAGCAGTTGCAGAAGCTGACCGACAAGCCGCTGGTGGTCTATCCCAACTCTGGCGAGCAGTATGATGCCAGCAGCAAAACCTGGCACTCAGCGCCATCAGGCTGCACGTTGCATGACAAACTGGCAGAGTGGCAGCAGGCGGGCGCGAAGCTGATTGGCGGCTGCTGTCGCACCTCACCCAACGACATCGCGGCTATCGCCCGCGCTTGTCAACCGCAATAAGCTGGCTGAATCGGGCGATGATAGCCCGATTGAGGTGGAGAGGGCGGTCTACACTCTGATCACTGATCACTCTGTGGACCCCTTCATGAAACAGCGAATTCTGGCCCTGGCCGCCGCGCTGCTGCTTAGCGGCTGTGCCACCATTGTCGGCAATGAAACCCAACTGGTGCGCATCGACTCCTTGCCGCAGGGCGCGCGCTTTACCGTGCAGGATGAGCGTGGCTATGCGGTTGCGCAGGGTTTCACGCCGCAGACCGTTGAACTGGAAAAATCTACCGGCCGCTACTTCGGCAAAAAGCACTATCTGCTGATGCTGGAAAGCCCTGGCTACGTGCCGGTCACGGTGCCTATCGAGGCTCGCGCTAACCTGTGGTATCTGCTGGGCAATATCCCGCTGGGTGGCTTCCCCGGCTGGCTGCTGGTCGATCCCTTTTATGGCGGCATGTACGACCTCAAGCCTGAACACCCGCGTCCCTTTATGAACCCGGTTGGCGCACGCGGCTGATTACTGCGCGGTCGGCTTCACCATTCCGCCTGGCGTTTTATGGCGTTCCAGATACTGATGCTGGAAAATGCACATGCGGATGGTGTTGCGGTACTCCCCGTTGATGAAAAACTCATGTTTAAGCACGCCTTCGATCTCGAAGCCGAGCTTGGTGTAGATGTGGATCGCTTTTTCGTTCTCCTGATCGACAATCAGGTAGAGCTTGTAGAGATTCAGTACTGAGAAGCCGTAATCCATCGCCAGCTTCGCCGCCTGGGTTGCCAGTCCTTTGCCCTGATGGGCCGGATCGATAATGATCTGAAACTCGGCGCGCCGGTGCACATGGTTGATTTCCACCAGTTCCACTAATCCCGCTTTCTGCCCGCTGTGCTCCACCACAAAGCGACGTTCTGTCTGATCGTGAATGTGCTTGTTGTAGAGATCGGACAGCTCCACAAATGCTTCATACGGCTCCTCAAACCAGTAACGCATCACGCTGGCGTTGTTATCCAGCTGATGGACAAAGTGCAGGTCTTCCCGTTCCAGCGGACGTAGTTTTACCGTCATTGCTTTTTCCTCTCATGAAATAATGGTCGCGAGTATACCGCATCAGCCAGCCGCTGCGTTTTGCGCTGTCGCATTCGCGTGCCTGCTTCAGCCTGTAAAGGTTTACAGCGTCGCGTGGCAATCAAATGACTCAGAGGAAGAGAACAGAGAGCCGTTCTGGCAATAGAGAGGATGACGCTAATGGCGGAAGAAGGGGATGTTACGGAAAGGCGCTGCGGATGCAGCAGCACCGGACGGCAGGTGAACGCCGTCCGGCCTGATTTCAGGCAGAGATCTGTTCGATGATGCGACCCTGTGACATGTGCACGGCGCGATCGCACATGTGATCGATCACATCAGGATCGTGGCTCACCAGCACCATGGTCAGACCATCCTGCTGTTTCAGATCGTTGAGCAGATTGAGGATCTCCGCCTGCACTGACATATCCAGCGCCGACGTCGGCTCATCCAGCAGCAGGATCTTCGGTTGCAGCAGCAGGGCGCGCACGATGGCGACGCGCTGACGCTGGCCGCCGGAGAGCTGATGCGGATAGCGATCCGCCAGGGCGGGATCGAGTCCGACGTGACGGAAGCCCTGATCGATACGATCGTTGATATTGTCGCGTTTCAGCAGCTTCAGCGGCTCCGCCAGCGTGCGACGCAGCCGATGACGCGGATGCAGCGAGGCATAGGGATCCTGAAACACCATCTGCACTTCCTGACGCAGCGCGCCGGTGAAGGCTTTACCCGGCTGAACTTCGTGACCGGCAAGCTGCATCTGACCCTGCCAGTGTGGGTTCAGACCTGCCAGCACCCACAGCAGCGACGACTTGCCGCAGCCTGACGGACCCACCAGACCAAAACACTCGCCAGCGTTAACCTCCAGGTTAACCTCATGCACCACGGTGCGCAGCTCGTAACCCTGTTTGTGGGCGACGCTTAGATTCTGCAGCTTAATCATCATTTGCCTCCAGCGCAGCGCGGTCCAGCACCGGTAATGTCTGTCCGTGGGTCGCTTTGCCCGGACGGCAGGCCCACAGCGTGCGGGTGTAGGGATGGGTAGCGTGCGGCAGATCGGCGGCGGGCAGCGTATCCAGCAACCGGCCTTTATACATCACCATCACCCGCTCGCAATGCTCTGAAACCTGCTGCAAATCATGGCTGATCAGCAGCAGGCCCATGTTGCGCGCCTCCACCAGACCGCGGATCAGCGCCAGCACCTGATCGCGCATGGCATGATCCAGCGCGGAGGTCGGTTCATCGGCGATCAGGAAGTCCGGATCGGTAATCAGGGCGATCGCCAGCATCACGCGCTGGCCCATGCCGCCAGAGAGCTGATGCGGATACTGCTGCATCAGACGACGCGGATCGGGCAGGCCGACCGCATCCAGCATTTCACACACTTTCTCTTTGCGCTCGGCACGGCTCAGGCGGCGATGCAGGATCAGCGGCTCTTCCACCTGCCAGCCAATGGTGCGCGTCTGGTTAAGGGCATACTTCGGGTCCTGCATCACCATCGCCACGCGGTTACCACGCAGCTGGTTCCAGTGACGCTCGCTTAGCGTCAGCGCATTTTCACCGGCCACCTGGAGCTGGCTGGCCTGCAGATGCAGCGCGGGCGAGAGTAAGCCCATCAGGCTGCGGGCGGTCAGTGACTTGCCGGAACCGGACTCACCGACCAGCGCCACGCGCTCGCGACCCACGGAAAAACTGATGTTGTCGACCAGCAGCGCATCGTCGCTGCGAATGGTCAGCCCCTCGGCATGGAGCAGATTATTTTGCATGACGGGTATCCAGTCGGTCGCGCAGGCCATCGCCTGTCAGGTTAAAGGCCAGGCTGGCAAACAGAATCGCCGCGCCCGGTGCAGCAGCAACCCACCACTGATCAAAAATGACTTTACTGCCTTCGGCCACCATCGAACCCCATTCCGCCGTCGGCGGCTGAACGCCCATACCGAGGAAACCGAGTCCGGCCGCAGCCAGGATAATCCCGCCCAGGCTCAGGGCGGCGCGGACTACCGCCGTCGGCATGCAGAGCGGCAGGATATGACCGAACATCAGGCGAAAGCCCGTAATCCCCTGCATCCGCGCGGCGGCAAGGTAGTCGCTGCGGCGCAGTGCCAGGGTTTCAGCGCGTGCCTGACGGGCAAACGGCGGCCAGCTGGTCAGTGCCAGTGCCAGCGCGCCGTTCATCAGGCCAGGGCCGAGAATCGCCACCAGCGCCAGCGCGATTACCAGGTTGGGCAGTGACAGAAAGATATCGGTAATGCGCATCAGCAGGCGTTCGGTCCAGCCGCCCACGTAACCGGCGGTGATGCCGATCAGCAGCCCGGCCGGAATGGTCAGCACAAGAATCAGCGACACCAGCAGCAGGGTCGGACGCGCGCCGTAAATCACGCGCGACAGCAGATCGCGGCCAAAGCCGTCGGTGCCGAACCAGTGCTGTGCCGACGGCGCCAGCAGACGGCTCGACATGGTCTGCACGTTCGGATCGAACGGCGCAATCAGCGGCGCCAGCAGTGCCATCAGGATAAGAATCGCCACCAGCGTCAGCCCAACGGTTAACGAGGTAACGCGTTGACGGCGACGGCGTGGTCGCAGCGTTTCGAGTTCAGAGAGTTGTTGCGTCATCGGGTTCTCGGATCGGTTAACCAGGTTAAAACATCCGCCAGGGTGTTAATCAGGATAAAGCAGCTGCCGATTAACAGGGTTGAGCCCAGAATCGCCGGCACATCGCCGGAGAACAGCGCATTGGTCATATAGCGACCCACACCTGGCCAGGCGAAGACGGTTTCAGTCAGCACCGAGCCTTCCAGCAGCGTAGCGTAGGAGAGGGCGATCACCGTGACCAGCGTGCCCAGCACGTTGGGGAAGATATGGCGCAGCAGGATGCGCACCCGACCCGCGCCTTTAGCACGCGCCAGCACCACATACTCTTTGCTGCTCTCTTCCAGCAGCGCAGCACGCAGCAGGCGGGTAATGCCCGCCATCGCCAGCAGGCCGAGGATCACCACCGGCAGCCAGAGGTGCGCAATTGCATTGCGGAACATCTCCGGTTCACCCGACAGCCAGCTGTCGATCAGCACAAAGCCGGTTTTCGGCTCCAGGGTGTAGACCCAGATATCATCCAGCCGTCCCGGTCCGGCGGACCAGTGCAGCACCGCATAAAAGAGCAGCAGGCCCAGCAGGCCGAGCCAGAACACCGGCACCGAGTAGCCCAGCAGCGAGACAAAGCGGGCGAGATTATCGATCCAGCTCCCCGGTTTCCAGGCGGCCAGCAGCGCCAGCGTCACACCGAACACCACCGCGAAGATCATCGCGCAGGTCGCCAGCTCGATGGTGGCGGGGAAGGTGGTCATCAGGTCGCCGCTCACCGACTGATTGGTGAGACGGGAGACACCCAGATCGCCCTGTGCCAGATGTTCGACGTAGCGCCAGAACTGCATCAGCACCGGCTGGTCGAGACCCAGGTCATGACGCACCTGCTCATAGGTCGCTTCACTGGCGTGATCGCCGGCGATCTGCTGCACCGGATCGATCGGCGAGAGATGCGACAGCATAAAGGTGAAGGCGAGCAGGCCAAGCAGCGTGACCAGCAGCGACAGTACGCTACCGATCAGGCGCCCGCCACGCTGCCAAAAAAGCCGGGCGAACCCGGCTGAAGGAACAGACTGTGCCATTACTTAGTGACCTGCGAGTAATACACCATGTCAGGGTTAATGCCCTGAACATAGCCTTTCAGGTTGTCGCGCAGGGCGATGAGGTTCTTCGCCTGCATCCCAATCACATACGGTGAGTTCTTCATCACTTCACGCTGCATCGCTTCATACAGCGCCACACGTTTCTTCGGATCGCTCTCGGCGGTCGCCGCAATCACCTGTTTGTTCAGCTCAGGAATGTGCCAGTCTGAACGGAAAGCGATGGTTTTGCTGCCATCTTCCGGGTTGTAAGCAAACGAGGCGGCATTGGTGTTGGGATCGAAATAGTCGGAGCCCCAGGCGTTCAGCGTCGCTTCATATTTATGCGCTTTCACGTTGGTCGATACTTCGGAGCTCAGACCCGGCACCACTTCCACTTTCACGCCCGCTTTGGCGAAGCTGCCCTGCAGCGCCTGTGCGATATCCAGATAAGGCGGCTGGTTGCTGGTGGAGAGCTTGAAGGTGACGTTGTTCAGGCCTGCTTTCTTCAGAATCGCTTTGGCTTTTTCCGGATCGTAGCTGTATGGCGTGTCGTTGATCGCGCCCAGGAAGCCCTTAGGCAGGAAGCTCTGATGCACATCGAACTGGCCTTTCAGCAGCTCACTGGCGATGCCTTTGTAATCCCACAGGTAGCGTGCCGCTTCCCAGAAGGCCGGGTTCTTCATCGTCTCGTTCGCGCCGATGTTGAACTGGATGTAGTAGAGCGACGCCATTGGAATCGCTTCCGTCTTCACGCCCGGTTTGCCGTTCAGCGCAGCAATCTGATCGGCACCCAGGTTACGGGCGATATCGGCATCACCCTGTTCCAGCAGCAGACGACGCGCAGCTGGTTCAGGCACGTTCTTGATCAGAATGTTCTTCATTTTTGGCGCGCCCGCTGGTGAAGTCGGGTTAGCGCTGAGCAGCACCACCTGATGCATCACCACTTTGCGGATCTGATACGGGCCGCTGCCCGCCGAGTGGGTGGCCAGCCAGGCGTTACCGAAATCGCCGTTCTTCTGGTTCGCCATCGCGGTTTTTTCATCAATGATCGATGAAACCGGGGCAGAGAGCAGGCTCAGGACGTAGGTCGGGCTGACGTTGGCGGTCCAGCTGATCTGCACATGATTGTCGTCGACTTTCTTCAGGAAGCCATCGACGTTATCTTTGTTCCAGCCGAGCTGCGTCAGGATGAAAGAGGGATCGAGGTTCAGTTTCACCACGCGGCCCAGCGAGAAGATCACATCTTCCGGACGCAGCGGGTTGCCGGTAGAGAATTTCGCATCTTTGCGCAGTTCAAAGGTCAGGCTGCGGTTGTCGCTGCCGGGCTGCCACGAGGTGGCCAGCGTAGGTTTCAGATCCACCGGATTCTGCGGGTCAGACTGCACCAGACGCTGATAGATGTTCGTAAAGGCCTGAACGCTGGTCAGTTCAAACCCTTTGGCCGGGTCGAAGCTGTCTGCGTCGTCAGTTGATTGTGCAATCACCAGCGTATCTTTTGGTGTTGCGGCCTGGGCTGTGAAGGCGGCAGCCAGCGTCAGCGCCAGCAGTGATGGAATTATAGTTTTCATGAAATTTCCTTGCCTCTAAAAAGTTACGCGAGTTTACGAAAGGGCCGATGCGAAGAATAGTCGAATATGGGCTAATCATATGCCAAAAGGTTATAAGCATTACCTGGAGGTTATAAGAAGATCGCCACGCTGTTACCGAAGCGGCAACCTGAGCAGAAACAAATCTTCAACGAAACCGTTATTCAATACGTTATTGCTTTACCGACGCCGGCCTCTCTTTATAATGGCGGCAGATAACTTCAGGAGAATTCAGTTGGACAGTCACCCGAGATTAACCTTTATTCTGGCAAGCTGAGTTTCCTCTGCTGCTTGCCAACCGGCGAGCAGCGATCCCCGCTTTAATTAACGATCGCGCTCCTTATTTTTAATCCTGCTATCACCAGGAGTGCGCGTTATGCTGCTGTTTATATTCGCTCTTTTTCCTCCGCCCCGTCTGGCGTAGCCCAGGCTGCGCCCAATCGCTGATATCAGACTTTTAAAACGCCGCGTATAACCGGCGTCAGGTAACCCTGTGCGCGTCATTATTTTGTGTGCAGGCGGAATAACCTGACTGTTTCTGAAAGTCACCCCATTAAATAACCCGGCTACGCCAGGTTTTATCCATGCACGTTATTTCCCGTGCAGGACAACTATTGCTTTAAATCAGGGAGATGTCGAAATGAGCGACATGAAACTGGAACAGGTTGCGATCACTTCATCCGGCAACCGTAATGATAAAAAAAGTAAAAAAATGTTTGCCGTGGCGCAGCAGGCAGACCAGCACATTGATAGGACGCTGGCGAACCTGCGTAGTCAGCGTCAGGGTCTGACTCAGGCTGAGGCGGCGAAACGACTGGCTTTGTATGGCCGTAATGAAGTGGCGCATGAGAAAGCGCCACCCGCGCTGATTCAGCTGCTGATGGCGTTTAATAACCCGTTTATCTACGTATTACTGGTCCTGGCGCTGGTGAGCCTGTTTACCGACTATATTCTGCCGCTGCGCGCCGGTCAGGAGACCGATCTCTCCGGCGTGATCATCATCTTCACCATGGTGATGCTGAGCGGGCTGCTGCGCTTCTGGCAGGAGTTTCGCACTAACCGTGCGGCGCAGGCACTGAAGTCACTGGTGCGCAGCCAGGTCACCGTGTTGCGCCGTGAGCCAGGCAGCGAAACCGCGCAGCGTCAGGATGTGGATATGAGTGAACTGGTGCCGGGCGATATCATTCTGCTCAGCACCGGCGATCAGGTGCCTGCCGATGTCCGTCTGCTGAGTTCACGTAATCTGTTTATCAGTGAAGCAGTACTGACCGGCGAGTCGCTGCCGGTTGAGAAACAGAGCAGCGATGCGGGTATCGATGCCGAAGGTCAGACCGCCCAGGAGCGGCTGGCATCACCGAATATCTGCCTGATGGGCACCAGCGTGGCCAGCGGCACAGCCAGCGCAGTCGTGGTAGCGACGGGTGGCGAAACCTGGTTCGGCTCCCTGGCCTCATCGCTGACCGGAAGCCGTCCGCAGACCGCCTTTGACCGCGGGGTGAACAGCGTCAGCAAGCTGCTGATCCGCTTTATGCTGGTGATGGTTCCGGTGGTGCTGCTGATTAACGGCTTCACCAAAGGCGACTGGATGGATGCCACGCTGTTTGCACTGGCCGTCGCGGTCGGACTGACCCCGGAAATGCTGCCGATGATTGTCAGCGCCAACCTGGCTAAGGGCGCGATTGCGATGTCACGCCGCAAAGTGATCGTTAAAAAGCTCAACGCCATTCAGAACCTCGGCGCGATGGATGTGCTGTGCACCGATAAAACCGGCACGCTGACCCAGGACACCATCCTGCTGGCGCATCATCTGGATGCGCGGGGCAACGAAGATGCACAGGTGCTGCTGCTGGCATGGCTCAATAGCGGCAGCCAGAGTGGCGCGAAAAACCTGATGGATCGCGCCTTACTCTGCGCGGGCGACAAGGTCATTTCACAGTCTCAGCGCAGCCAGTTCCAGCTGATCGATGAGCTGCCGTTTGATTTTACCCGCCGTCGGGTGTCGGTGCTGGTGGAGGATCTGACTCAGCATCGTTCACAACTGATCTGCAAAGGCGCAGTGGAAGAGATGCTGGCAGTGAGCATTGCCGTGCGGCAGGGCGACACGGTGGTCGCACTGGATGCGGCACAGCGTGCGGCGCTGCTGGCGCAGACTGAACACTATCATCAGCAGGGCTATCGCGTGCTGCTGGTGGCGACCCGTGATGGCGAGCTGCACGCGCCGCTCAGCGACAGTGATGAGCGCGATCTGATTATCCAGGGAATGCTGACCTTCCGCGATCCGCCTAAAGCCAGCGCGGGCAAAGCGATTAAAGCCCTGCGTGACAGCGGTGTGACGGTGAAAGTACTGACCGGTGACAATCCGCTGGTGACGCTGCGGGTCTGTGCCGATGTCGGGCTGACCGATCCGGCGATGCTGACCGGCGATCAGATTGAGGCGATGAACGATGATGAGCTGGCGCAGGAAGCTGAACGCTGCACCCTGTTTGCTCAGCTGACGCCGCTGCAGAAATCCCGTCTGGTGCGGCTGATGCAGCAGAACGGTCACACCGTCGGGTTCCTGGGCGATGGCATTAACGACGCGCCTGCGCTGCGGGCAGCCGACACCGGGATTTCCGTGGACAGCGCGGCGGATGTGGCGAAAGCCTCATCGGACATCATCCTGCTGGAGAAGGATTTACAGGTGCTGAATGAGGGTGTACTCAAAGGACGCGAGACCTTTGGCAACATCATCAAGTATCTCAATATGACCGCCAGCTCCAACTTCGGCAACGTTTTCTCGCTGCTGGTGGCCAGTGCCTTTATTCCGTTTCTGCCGATGCTGTCGATTCATCTGCTGATTCAGAACCTGATGTATGACGTTTCCCAGCTGGCGCTGCCGTGGGACAAGGTTGACCGTGAGTTTCTGAATAAGCCGCGTAAATGGGATGCCGGCAACATCAAACGCTTCATGCTGTGGATGGGCCCGACTTCGTCAATTTTTGACGTCACCACCTTTGCGCTGATGTGGTTTGTTTTCGGCGCTAACCATGCAGGCGTGCAGTCGCTGTTCCAGTCCGGCTGGTTTATTGAGGGGCTGCTGTCACAGACGCTGGTGGTGCATATGCTGCGTACCCGGAAGATTCCGTTTATCCAGAGTCGCGCCACCTTACCGGTGATGCTGACTACGCTGGCGGTGATGGCGCTGGGCATCCTGATCCCGTTCTCACCGCTGGGTGCGATGGTCGGTCTGGTGCCACTGCCATGGCAATATTTCCCGTGGCTGGTGCTTACGCTGTTCAGCTACTGCCTGGTGGCGCAGGGCATGAAGCGTTTCTACATCCGTCGCTTTGGTCAGTGGTTCTAGGGAGGAGAAGATGAAAAAAAGCAGGCTCGATAAGGTCTTTGTCGGCGTGATGATCATCGGCTTAACTCTGATTGCGCTGACGGTCATCGTGCGGTGATGGCGTTGTGATAGTGCGGTAAGTGAGAGGCAGCGAGGCGACTCGCTGCCTTTTTTATTGAGGCAGTTACTCTTCGTCGCGCTCACGGCTGGCGCGCTGGCGCTCGTAATATTCATCTTCTGCGGTGATGATCTCATCCATCAGAGAATCCATATCGACTACGCGCTCCTCTTCCACAAACTTCCCGGTAAGCGGCGTTTCCGGCGTCAGCTTGCCATCTTCATAGAGCAGCCAGATCTCTTTGGCATAGCGCGTCTTCAACAGCTGCGGAGCGAACTGACCGTAGTAAGAGGTGATGTTGTCCACGTCACGTTCAAACATCGACTCGGCATGGTTGTTGGCCGCCGCATCAACTGCCTGTGGCAGGTCGATAATCACCGGCCCCTGGTCATCCAGCAGCACGTTGAACTCGGATAAGTCACCGTGAACGATACCGGCACAGAGCATGCGAACGATGTTACGGATCATGGTATGGAAATCCGTTACCGCCTGCTCTTCAGACAGAGAGACATCGCTGAGACGTGGCGCGACCGAGCCATTGGCATCGGTCACCAGTTCCATCAGTAACACACCGTCGATGCAGAGATAAGGCTGTGGCACGCGAACACCGGCGTTCGCCAGGCGGAACAGGGCATCTACTTCGGCGGTCTGCCAGGACTCTTCCTGCTGCTTACGGCCGAACTTTGTGCCTTTCTGCATGGCGCGGGCGTTACGGCTGTTACGGGTTTTACGGCCTTCCTGATACTGCACCGCCTGCTTGAAGCTACGCTGGGTCGCTTCTTTATAGACTTTGGCGCACTGCACCTTGCCGCCGCATAGCACGGTATAGACGTCTGCTTCTTTGCCGCTTTTCAGCCGCTGCAGGACATCGTCAATCAGGCCGTCATCGACCAGGGGCTGGATTCTGTTTGGGATTTTCATGCGGCTTTATACCTTATTTCACCCGCTTTTCGTATCACTTTGCGATGATGGAAAACATTGGCAATGACTGAACAAAGTTTCTAATTCTACCCTGGAAAGTCGCTTTGTGGGGATGAACCTTGATGAGCTGCGCTTTTGACCTTTGTTTTATCATAAACAATGGATTAGAGGGGAGAGCAGGACGGTTTTATCCGCCAGAGCAACGCTTTGTTATGTATCAGCCCTGTGGGCGGGGATTTCGTGTCAGAGAAATGTGCCTGAATAGCAGGCTAGCGGGAGGCTGAAGGCCGGAATTCTGCTAACAGAATTTCGGCCTGCCTTCGGGATTACTTCAGGCCTTTAAGCACTTTAACCGTGCTTTCAATGTCGATCTCGTCTTCAGAGAAGATCAGTGTCGTACCCTGGAAGGTGGTGACCGCCAGCTTTTTCAGCGAGCGCATCTCATTGGCGTTCGGGTCATTTTTCGGCCGGATATTATTCAGCAGCAGTCCCACTGACAACACCGCGTTCTCTTTATCGACACCGGCATCGACCGGCACTTCTTCGTTGTAGACCAGATAAGACTTAATCGAGGTGATCTTGAGCCGCTCGCCTGCGATATAGATGTATTTGCTTGTCGGCGCGACCTTCACCGCATAGGCGGATAAGCCCTTGTTGTTGGTGGTGGGTTCAAAGGTCACCGCCGCATCTTTCTTGATCAGATCAGGATTGGCGACCTTAATCACATGAAAATAGCGGTTATCACCGTTTTCATCTTTGATAAAGCCAAAACCTTTATCTTCAAACCAGGTTGTGATCGTTCCGTTCATCGCCATTTTTGCCTGCTTAATCTACTCGGTTTTTTACAGCGCGCAGTGTAAAACACAATGCCTGCGCAGACTATATAAGTCTGGATGATAATTTTCAGGTGCGCCAGAGGATGTGGGGCGGAAGGGGACTTTGTGGCTGGTTAAGGCGAGAGCGATGGAGTGTGTAGCGGCAGATAAAGACGAAGTGATGGGTTGGTAGAGCAGGTAACGGACATCAGCCACGTGAGACACGTGGCTGTCAGCATTGTGCGTTGTTACGGGAATACCGGCGGGCGAATGCGGTACTGAGTCAGGCAGATTAACCGGCAAACTGCGCAAAGCTCGTCTGCCGGTGAATGTCTGTTACTCGTTGCCCCAGCGGTTCAGGAACTCCGCAATTTCATCAATACGCTGCTCATCAATACCCGCTTCACGCGCCATATCCTGCTGCGACTCTTCACTGATCTCTTCGTTGTTCATCAGACGGGTGATCAGCAGCTGGAAGTAATGCGCCAGTGGGGTACGTTCAGCTTCGCTCACCGGCTTAGCGGACTCCGTCGCATACTCATCTGCGACATCATAGTATTTGAGAGAGATTTCGTTATTCATAGGGTGTCCGCAGAGTTGAGTTTGGGTTTAAGCGTTGGCAGGGCATTGTGGCCCGGCGTAGAGGGGTATTATTTCGTGTTTGGGTTGGGGCTGTAAAGGGGGAGTGGGGAGGCGGAAGGGAGTGTAAGAAGGGCTGGTCTTTCAGATTGGGAAAGTGCCTGCGCGTTATCTGTTGCCAGCGAAACGCCTGATACAGAGATTATGGGTATCACCAGACGTATAGCTATCTCATCCACTAAGGCGTTCAGTCAGATAGAGGGGCAGGGCTTTGCATCAATCGAAAGGTATGTTTTGAGACCCGAGGCACGCTTGACTCCACGCGGATCCGAAACAAAAGGAAGACGGAGCTTTGGGCTGTCATTCACTTTTATCACCCATGCAGAATGGCCGATGAAATTGAAGCAGATATATTTGTCATGCACAGACAGCTGTTCAAAAGAACCGGATGAGTATTCATTGCCAATCTGCAGGCTTTCAAGCTTTCCCTGACTCAAACTGATGAGCGTGACGGTAAGGGATTCCTCGAAAATGACATCATCAGTCGTGAACAGAATATATCTGTCACTATCCACCTTAACAGCCCCTTCCAGTTCCTGTCCGTCAATGGTGATACCTGTCGGTTTATCCCCAACAATAACTTCAGATGTTGCCTGTATGAAATCAGAGGCTTTGCTTTTCTCAATGAGCTTAACCGAAGCTATTTGTTCCATTCCTGTCACCATAAACGTCCTATTTCAAATGCAGCAAGTGCACCACCAACAAACCTACCAATCAGTTCACGAATGGGTGCGCACGCAATATCACTTTTGATCGTATCTTTTAATGCTTTCAAGGAAATAGAGCAAAAAACTGCTGGCGTAATCAGGTGAAATATCTTGCCAGCGCTGAGAAAACTCTTCCTTTATCTCTTCTTCTGACAGTTTGAGAAAGTCATTAATTTCTTTACGTAAATCACATCTTTCTTCTGGAGAAGCTTCGTCAACGACTACATCAATGGCACCATCCATCGTATCAGCGCCAGTGATAACGTCGAAGTCCTGATTAAGGGTTCCCACAATGCATAAATCTAAGTTTGGAGCAAGAGGTGCGCGGCTCATGATCAACTCACTTATCTGGAAAAGAAGTGATTATATAATAAGGTTTGTTATTGTAAGTCTGATACTTGAGCGCAACTCTGATTTTAGTTGCTTTATACGTAGTGTTGCTCCCTTTCTGAACAACATAACCAACGGTTTTACCCATATCGTAACTTATCGTCATGTTATGTCGTGGTTTACTTGCAGCCCATAGTTTTATCCATTCCCGATTATTATGAAGTGCCTTTGATATGGCTGCTTCGGCAATCTCCAGCGATGAGAACGAACCAGATAGATCCAATACCCCATTGGATTGGATAATTCTTTCATGAAGTTCCTGGGGTGATTTTCCAATATGCTTTAAAAGCGTATGCCCGCCCGGTTTTAATCCAGAGACAGAATTCACTATACAATCTAATTCTAAGGTTAACCATAAAATATGGTATAGAAAATTATCTATCTGAATGTTTTATTAACATGATCAAATTATTTTAGTTTTGATCAGTAGTGCAATAATGGAAAGTGAAAAGCAACAGAAAAACCCTAATAAAAATGTATAATATAATGGTTTTAAGTTGTTTATTTTTTTTAGGTTTTGACCTTCATGTGCAAAGCTATAAGCATTGTCGTTCCTGTTTAAAAAGAAATTTTTTTATTTTTTTTTAATCGCATAAAAAAATAGGTCATTAGAGGTGAACCTATATATCCTATATTGCAGTGCAACAAGTAAGGGGCGGGCAGTGTATGCTTTTGTTGGAAGTCTGAGATCAATTCCTTGTAGCGAGACCTGTTCATTAGATACAAAAAAACGCTTACCACTAAGCAAATCAAAGGAAGCATCATTAAAACCATTATAGCCGACTTCATTCTTCAAATTCCCATGTATTCATAGATAGTATCCATTACAGAGTCACTCGCTTTAGCACCTACATAGCCATCAAGCTACTTATCTTTTCAGGTCGTTGAGGTATTGGATTAATTACTTATCCTGCAATTGCTGATTGTTAGGAAGACCAGTTCTATAGCGCTCAAGATAACGTACAAATCTTTCCTCCTGAGCCCATGTTGTTGCATCGTGTTCTGTCAGCTTTAAGATTTCATTTACATATATTTCTGATAGCGGGATTGAAAACGGGAAGCTGCTCTTTTTCTTACCACTCTCGTTTTTTTATATTTTTATTATTCAGGGTTAGGTTGGGTTTTTGATTTAAATCATAATTTTAATGCTGTCAGTTTATAATGAATTTTTAAAAAAGCTAAATGATAAGTGGACATATCTTCTTCGTTCAGAGCAAACAAACATGATAAGCAAAACTACTGGATAATGCAGTATTCAAGAGTTATTCTGCAGGCAGCTTAACATATAACTGAGGATAGAGAATGGAAGTTATCCCTAGCGATATACAGTCAAGGCTACAATTAGTCATCTCGAAAGCGGCAGTGCTCTTACCATCTGACATAGGTCAACAGCTTCTTGCTATGGTCACCCCCTCAGCATTAGCAACTATGGCGGGGGTAATCGTGGTTTGGGCTGGTGCGCACTTTTTTGGGATTGGTGAAATCGCTGATTTAGTGCTTCTCATTGTAGGTTGGGTAGCAGTAGGGGGCGTAGCGCTTGAAGCGGCTAAGAAGTTGTTTGATTTTGCAACGAAGACTAACGCAGCTCGTAGCGAAGGAGATCTTGACGTTGCTGCTAAGGATTTAGCAGACGCGATCACTCTGTTAGGCGTTAATGCTGTCCTCGCACTTCTTTTAAAGAAGAAGCCTGGTGATACATTTAAAACTCCTTTCAGGGGAGTAAAAATGCCTAGATACAGCAGCGATATTGGAAGGAAAATGAACCTGCCTCGCAATGGAGGTTGGCGTTATACTCCTAAGATAAAAATCACAAAGCATAGTGACGTCGTTCAGGGACGCACAAAACCTTGGGGGGACGTAGAAGTAGGACGCAACTACTATCCTGGTGCAATGTCGAAAGATGACGCCTATTTGCAGATGCTTTCAACTCTTTATCATGAACAGGTACACATGGCGATTGCGCCTAAGTTCTATTTATTAAGAGAACTTAGGGTTTTCATGAGACAAAGCGCATATAATAAATCATATATATTACGATATCTGGAAGAGTCACTTGCTGAAACTATTGGCTTATTAAGAGCCAGAGGGATGAGTAGAGGATATATCATTGAAGGCTTCAAATTCCCTCTTGGAAATACTTACGAAATTACATATACATTATTGCGGCATGAAACAGCAGGTATTCTTTTGGGGCCAGTAGTGGTTGGAGGGTTAATGTATAATGTTTGGTATGGAGTTCAGCAATGATATCGGAAAATAAAGCTGTTGAAATTGCCAAAGAATATGCAAGGGTAACAGGTCATGGTTGGGACGAACGTTTTCATGAGGCTGTTAGATCGTCTTTTGATGGTAAATCTGTTTGGGTTATTTCAACCTCAGATTTGAAATTTTCTGAAGATCTTCCATGGATGATGGAAAACATGCCAAATCCAATTAAATATTATATAGATGTCTTTAGTGGTGAATGTATTGCTGTAGGGGGAAGAGGTAGTGCGATTCTTCGATTAAATAAATGAAAATATTCATTAGCGACTTTATAAAATATGAGAGTGTTTTCTCAAAAATCTAAATGCTTTGTATGCAGGCTTCAAAGGAATAAAAGTATACAGAATTGTGAAGCCTGCTAACAGCGTTATCGAATAAGATACAATGTTTTCTTGTGTACCACTGCTAATGGTATAAATGAGTCCTGCCAGAAGGATTGCTATTAATATCATTGCAACTATGAATCTTTTCTTTAACTGTGAAAGGAGCCAGGGATAAGGAAAACCTTCTTTCTCAGAATGATGACGTATCACAGAAACTTCCTTTGGGGTAAATCCCTCTTCTAATAGCATTTTTTCTATATCAAATTTATTCATAATTAATTAGTGTCTTTTGTTTGATTGTTGGCTTTTTATAACAAAATTTAGTTACTTGGTACAATTGACCTGCTCCCCCGTTGATTAATACACCGCGATGTTAGAAATGTCTTCATAAGCCACATGAGCACATCCCCATGAAGAGGCGTTTTTCCGACGAACAGATCATCAGTATTCTCCGCGAGGCTGAAGCCGGAGTTCCTGCCCGGGAACTCTGCCGTAAGCACGCCATTTCCGACGCCACGTTTTATACCTGGCGTAAGAAGTATGGCGGCATGGAGGTGCCTGAGGTTAAGCGCCTGAAGTCACTTGAGGAAGAGAACGCCAGACTCAGGAAGCTGCTCGCCGAGGCCATGCTGGATAAGGAGGTGCTTCAGGTGGCTCCTGGGCGAAAGTACTGACGACAGACCAGAAGCGCGAAGTCGTGGTGTTGATGTGTGATGCGACCGGCCTGTCACAACGTCGTGCCTGCAGACTCACAGGTTTGTCCCTGTCGACCTGGCGCTATGACGCTCAGCGTCCGGCGGCTGATGCCCATTTATCAGGGCGCATTACTGAACTGGCACTGGAGCGCAGGCGTTTTGGCTACCGCCGCATATGGCAGTTACTGCGTCTTGAAGGGCTTCTGGTTTATCACAAGCGCGTGTACCGCCTTTATCATCTGAACGGGCTGGGCGTTAAACGCAGACGTCGTCGTAAAGGGCTTGCAACAGAACGTCTGCCGCTGCTCCGCCCGGCGGCGCCCAACATGACCCGGTCGATGGATTTCGTCATGGATGCGCTGGCTACCGGTCGCAGGATCAAGTGCCTTACCTGCGTCGATGACTTCACAAAGGAATGCCTGACGGTCACTGTTGCCTTCGGGATTTCAGGCGTGCAGGTCACGCGTATTCTGGACAGCATTGCGCTGTTTCGCGGCTATCCGGCTACGATAAGAACCGATCAGGGTCCGGAGTTTACCTGCCGCGCGCTCGATCAGTGGGCCTTTGAGCATGGAGTGGAGCTGCGACTTATCCAGCCCGGCAAGCCGACACAGAACGGATTTATTGAGAGTTTTAACGGACGCTTTCGCGATGAATGCCTGAATGAACACTGGTTCAGCGACGTCAGTCATGCCAGGAAAACCATCAGCGAATGGCGTCAGGATTATAATGAGTGCCGCCCGCACTCCACGCTGAATTATCAGACGCCGTCTGAAGTTGCAGTGAGCTGGAGAAAGGGTAATTCTGAGAGTGAATGATCCGACATTACTAACTGAGTTTTGTATTTAATCCTGGGGGCAGGTCACTGATTTTAGTTGCTTTATACGCAGTGTTGCCCCCTTTCTGAACAACATAACCAATGGTTTTACTCGTATCGTAACATGCTGGCTATAGTCTGAGACTATCCAAACTGTAGAGCACTCGGGAGTGGTATCAAACTTAAACTGGAATTTGCTGTGTATGGATTGGGTAGAGGATCTACCCAAGAAACGATGTCGCAGTGGGCTCTCAGGAAGGATTTATATTTGAAAATAGTCCTTGAACAAGTTGGATTACGTCATTGCGCGAACCTATAGGCCATGTTGATTGAAGATCTGATGCCCAAAACGCTGTGACATGAATCAGTTAAAGTATATTTAAGGATTGGCATTTTTTAGCGAAGCGGTAATATGACTTGCCGTGTCAATTCTTTTATATTTGTGCCTCAACAGCATCAAGGTTGAAGGACTTGGTCTTACGGTGTGGCGCTAAGCTACTGCAGGTTGGCGCATTCCTACAAGGATTGAGAGGAGCCAAAATGTCAGAAGCAATCGCAACAACACCATTGTCTGGACACATATCACTAAGATTTATTGAACTCTCCCAATTCCGTCGACTCGGTAAGGTCCAAGTGGACGTTGATCCAAAGACGACTATCCTCGTCGGCGCAAATAATAGCGGCAAAACGTCAATTCTGGCTGCACTTCGGCACTTCCTCGCAGATAGTTCACCATTTGGTGCTTTCGACATAAGTATTTCTCAATGGCCAAAATTGCGGGAACTTGGAAGGGCTTGGGATGCATTAGAGGAAGATCCATCTACGTCTGGCGCATCCGAAGATGTGTGGAAAGAGCAACTTGAAACCTTACTTTCAGCTATGCCAACTCTAGACCTATGGTTCGATGCTAAGGCCGGTATGTTCCACTATGTCTCTCCGTTTCTATCAAAATTTAGCTGGAAAGGCGGCGCAGTAGGTGTCCGATTACGTCTTGAGCCAGCTACTAACATTGAGGATTTGAAACAGTTAGCATGGAAGTATCACATGGTGAGAAGGCCTGTAAAGGATATGGGGAACAATTCTCTTGCTTGGCCTATTGATCTACTAGATTTTTGGCTCCGCGAAGCATACTTGTTGGGCCAAGTTCGAGCTTACAAGTTGGATGCTGATAACAATCCTTTGGACGGAATGAAGACCTATGCTAGCCAGATACTAAATGCTGACTCTAGCCCAATTGATCGAAAACATCTGCAAAAGCTTATACGGGTAGATTTTGTAGCGGCACAACGTGGTCTTGGTAGCGAGGAAGCTGATTCGCGATCTGCTTCTGGCCCTCATCGCATAGGTTTGTTTTCCAATCAGCTACTCAAATTTGCTCGACAGCACCTAAATGTGGCTGCAACAGGTCATGGGCACCGAGCTGACCTCATAAAAGCTGTTGCTGAGGCCCAGCAGGAACTGGATAAGAAGATTCATGAGGCTATTGGACCTTCGGTAGAAGAGGTTAAAGAGCTTGGCTACCCCGGCTTGCATGATCCTCAAGAGATCCGTTTCCGGACTCGTATACAAACAGCTGATTTACTGGACCATGGAACTGCTGTTCAATACAGTATGCTAAAGGATTCGTTAGAAGAGCTTCTGCCGGAATATTCCATAGGTCTTGGTTATCAGAATTTACAATCCCTTAGTTACCAACTTGTTTCTTTCAAAGCTGCTCGCCTAAATCCTGAAAAGGGCGCTCCCGCACCTGTTCATCTGGTTATGATTGAGGAGCCTGAGGCTCATTTGCACGTACAGGTACAACGTATTTTCTCGGGTAAGGCACATAAGCTCATCAGTCCTAACGGTAGCGATGAGTCAGGTCTTAAAAGCCAACTGATTATCAGTACTCATTCTAGCCATTTAGCTCATGCTGAGAATTTTGACCGGCTACGATATGTTCGCCGCGTTGCCAAGAGTGAAGAACAAAACATGCCTACCACTGAGGTGGTTAATCTTGGGCAAGTTTTTGGTGATGATAAAACAACCCGTCAATTCGCTGAACGTTATTTTCGCGTTCAACACACAGATCTTTTATTTGCCAATGCTGCAATCTTTGTCGAGGGGGTTGCTGAACGAATGCTGTTACCTCTTTTCATTGAAAGAGATTTTGCAGAACTCAACAGTCGCTATCTGTCCTTCCTTGATATTGGTGGCAGCCATGCTCATCGGCTAAGAGCTCTCGTTGAAAGACTCCGTATTCCAACTGTAATTATTACTGATATCGATCCAGTTGAAGAAAGACCAGGTAAGCCTAAAAAAAATGGGGATCCGACTACAACCTTAGTTGCTGTGGCTAATACAGGACAACCCGGACTGCAATGTGGGAACCCGACTCTTCGCGGATGGCACCCTAAGTTGCAACAGCTTGAGGATTTCAAGAACCCGAAAAATGAGCATCTTGTCTGGAAAGAAATTGCCGAGTGTTCTGTACGTTTTGCATGGCAGTTGCCTGTAGTCGAAGCTGATGGTCAATGGCCAAGTACTTTTGAAGACTCTCTAATTCTGAGAAATATCCCTTGGTTTAAGCAACTTATTGATGAAAAAGTCGATGGCGATGGGAAGCAAATCAAACCGCCGAAGGGAGCACTGGGCTCAGTAGCAAGACAGGTCGCTGAAAATGATAATATTCCAGAACTGCTCGCAGCTCTGCATAAATTAATGCATGGATCTTTTAATAAAGGAGACTTTGCCGCAAGTATCTTTGAAATGGTTGCTGCGGATGAGCCGATAGTCTGTCCTAAATATATCGAGGATGCATTGGAATGGCTCCAGACACAGCTTGAGCCAAGCAAGGAGGTGATGCCATGACTAACTCATCAGCCCTTGACGACAATGATCGCGATGCAGGGGTAGTTGAAGAGATTTGCGGCTACCTTACAGACATACCACCCCGTAACTACTTCCTTTTTGCAGGGGCTGGTTCTGGTAAAACACGAACTTTGGTAGAAGTTTTGCGTCGCCTTACTGGTGTGACTGAGCATGAGAAGGGGGGACAATTAGCACGGTCCCTGAAGATGTATGGGCGTTCGATTAGAGTTGTGACCTACACCAAGAATGCTGTCTCTGTAATCAACAGACGTCTTGGGGACAATAATTTAGTCAGTGTGTCTACCATCCATTCGTTTTGCTGGGAGTTAATTAATGGGTTCAACGATGACATTCGGGAGTCCCTTATAGCAGTAAAAGAAGCTCAACTCGCTAAAGAGACTGCAGAGGCACAAGCGAAACCGAGGGGTATTACTGCAGCAAAACAGCGTGACCTTGACGAAATCACGAATGAAATCGAGGTTCTTCGGACAACTGAAGTATTCAAATACCATCCCGATCGCAATACATATGGACCTGGTGCACTACCACACAATTACGTACTCGATGCGACAGCTTGGTTGCTTCAAAATAAGCCAACACTTCAATCCATTCTCAAAGATCGACATCCAATCATACTGATTGATGAGTCGCAGGACACGATGAAAGGTGTACTGGACTCCTTGATGGTGCTTGCCAAAAAAAGTGAGAGAGATTTGACTCTTGGTCTGCTGGGAGATCATCGACAACGAATTTATATGGATGGTCATGCCGATCTTCCAAGCATTGTTCCGGAAAGCTGGGCAACGCCTGAGTTACAAATGAATCATCGCAGTCAACGACGGATAGTCACACTGATTAATAAAATCTGGGAAACTGAATTTGAAGGCAGGACACAACCAACAAAGGGTTCAGCACAACATCCCCGAACGGAAAAAGCTGGTGGAACGGTTCGGCTCTTCTTGGGGGATACATCACGAAGTCCAGAAGATAAAGTGCTTAGTGAACGCTGGTGCGCTGAGCGAATGTTTGAAATTAGTGGTTTAGCAGATTGGAATCAAGGGCAATATCAGTTGCTTGCGCTTGAGCATAGGCTTGTCGCCACTCGTGGCTCGTTTCTTGATGTCTATGAGGCAATGGTTCTGTTAGATCACAACGCTGCAGCACCATCTGGCAGTGGGGACAATAAGGGGCCTTCAACAGTTCAAATTTTGCTTAATGAGCTGGCGCATTTAGAAGCCTGCGTCAGTGATGAAGGAATCGTTAATGAGTTTAAGGCCACCGAGGTTTTTCGACGTTATGGCGGTTTAGACAATATGCCTGAGGACTCAGAATCAAGAGTTGAACGTACTGATGAAATGCTCGAGGCGATAGCGATATTTGCAATGGCTTGCGCCAACTCTGAGTCAACGATCGCTGAGGTGTTAGCGCCAGTCTTGAGTGCAAACTTATTCGAGGTTGATCATCGACTCCTAGAGGCTTATGTCGACAAGTCACCAGCCCCGCAAGCTCCTGGACGTGGTGAGGATGAGTCAAAGCAAACCAGAATGCGCCGTGGATGGTGTGCACTGTTTGCGTCTCCATGGAAACAACTTAAGTGCTATCGGAATTACCTTGCTGGGATTTCAGAGCTCGCAACACATCAGGTAGTTAAAGGCTCTGAGTTCAATCACGTCATGGTTGTAATGGATGATGCTCTTGCTGGTGGGACTCTCATCAAGTACGACAAAATTTTTGGTGGTACGCAGTTAAGTCCAACAGATAAAAAGAATGCAGAGGCTGGTAAGGAGACAACAATTGACCGGACTTTACGTTTGCTGTACGTGACTTGTAGCAGGGCGCAAGAATCGCTAGCTTTAGTGCTTTGGTCGTCCGATCCTGCTGCAGCAATGGCTCGAATCGAGGAGAGCATGTGGTTTACTAAAGATGAAATACAGGTCATTCCATAGTGTCGCCTGAGGATAGATATGCTTACCTTATCTTAAGGATAATTCCATTGCTGAGTTAATGCCGAGTTCGCTGAAAATCAGAGCGTATCAGAATATAGACTCTCGAGGTGTTTTGAAATGATGTATCAGCCTGTTCCGCTTGTTCGATATTTTTCTTTAGTACCTAAGTCAAAGGATGACTCAGATGAAAGCGAATTGCACTCGCTTTGGGGTACACAGAAACACACTGAGTGGCAAAGTCTTGAAGAAGAATATCGCTGCGTCATTTTGGCGGAAGCAGGAGCAGGAAAAACCTTCGAGATGGAATCTCGAGCAAAGCATATTCAGCAATCAGGTCGAGCAGCATTCTTCATCAGAATAGAAGATATAGAAGATGGTTTCGAAAATGCCTTTGAAGTTGGTTGCGCAGAATCCTTTGAATATTGGCTTGAATCTCACGAAAAAGCATGGTTTTTCCTTGACTCGGTCGATGAAGCTCGTCTTGAAAACCCTCGAGCTTTTGAGAAAGCAATTAGGCGTTTTTCATTGAAGATCAAATCAGCGCAACAGCGTGCACACATTTACGTTTCTAGTCGCCCATATGCATGGCGTGCACGAACTGATCGGGAACTGTTAGAGCAATATTTGCCCTTCGAAAAGTTGTTGGCTAATACTACTGTCACTGAAGAGAGTAATTCTAATGAAATCGATAATGATCAGGTAGTTGAAGTAAGTAGCGCTCTGCAAGTATTCATACTCGAACCATTGGACGAGTGTGGCATTCGTATTTTTGCCGAGCATCGTGAAACACCACAAGTAGAAACGCTGATTATTGAACTTCATCGTGCAAATCTGACAACTATGGCTGCACGGCCATTTGATCTTGAGAGTATTTTGGCTAAGTGGAAAACCGAACAAAAGCTTGATGGGCGGCTCGAGTTACTACAGCACAATATTGAGCTTCGTTTAAGCGAGATTGATCCAAGTCGTTCACAACGACAACCACTCAATCGAGAGAATGCATTGTCAGGTGTACGTTTACTTGCAGCCGCGGTTATTATGACTGGTGAACCTGGAATTCGAATTCCAGATGCCACGAATCCAGATGAAGGCATTGATGCGGAACTTGTTTTAGGTGATTGGAACCCACCAGAGGTGAGAGCACTACTTGAACGTGGTATCTTCAATGATGTCATATATGGCATGGTACGATTTCGGCACCGAGAAGTGCGAGAGCTCCTCGCAGCAGAATGGTTTAGTCGTCAACTTAATGATGGTCATTCTCGTAGAGCAATAGAATCCCTATTTATTCGTGAACAATATGGACAATTAGTTATAACTCCTCGTTTGCGACCGATATTACCTTGGTTAATTTTATTTGATAATGAATTACGTCAAAAAGTATTGAAAATATCACCTGAGATCGTTTTTGAGGGAGGAGATGCAGCTAGCTTACCTTTAACTGAACGGAAAATGATACTCACAGATGTTGTTAACCGTATTGCGGAAGGGAAGGATGATCATTCGGCACGTGATAATAATGCTATTGCCCGTATAGCCCAGCCGGATTTAATGAATGACACCCTCAATTTGATCGGGAAATATCGAAATAATGATGATGCAATCTTCTTCTTGGGAAGATTAGTTTGGCAAGGTTGTATGACGGAGTGTGTCCCAGTTCTTTCAGGCATTGCAATTGATTCAGGACGAGGTATTTATGCGCGGATCGCGGCTACACGTGCTGTAATGACATGTGGAAAGAAAACGCAAATAAACCATCTATTGAATGAGCTAATCCGTTTACCAGACATTATACCTCGAAAATTGCTGGCTGAAGTACTGGGGAATGCCAGCCCTGATACTACCTCAGCTAATTTCTTGTTAGCGTCGTTAGAAAAAGTTGAAGATTATAAACAGTATGAAACATCTGGACTAAAGCAAGCTTTGCATGTTTTCATTGATCGCTTCCCAAATGATGCAGCCGCGCTCAAACCCTTGAAAACAATAATTATTGGCTTGAACGGTTTTCTTGAAAGAAAACCTTATATTGAGCGAGGGGAGTGCCATGTCTCTAAAGAGTTCGTATGGCTTTTAGGTGCGGCAACACATGCAGTTGAACGACTGGTTTCTATGCGCTCTGAAGCAGCACTTTCATTGGATGCACTTGCGATTATGTTAAAAGTTCCGGCGGTGCGATTCTGGCGAAGTGAGGATTTCGATGAGTATAAAAATATACTTCACGAAATCGTTCCAGCTTGGAAGGAACTGAACGATGCCCTATTCTGGAAAAGTATCGACGAAGCACGTGGCAGAATTGAAACAAAGGAATCTGAACGGCTGATCGATGATTACTCTGTGCAGTGGCTCGGGCATTTTTGGAAATTCGGGCTAGACCGATTCGATGATGTGCTGAGTTTTATCACGATGCATGATTTTCTTGATGACAAACTTGTAGCGGTTTCTCTCGCCTTCAGGCTTTATAATTTGGCTGATAAACCTGAAGGCTTGTTACGTAAACTCAAATGCGTAACAGAAGATCGAGCCGAAGTTAAAGAGTACCTAGATACATTTTTAAACCCGCAGAGATCTCAAAAAACTATTGAAAGGGAAGAACAAGAAGCACAGCGCCGGGAAGAGCGGGAAAAAGAAAAAGAAGATCGCAATCGCAACCGGATAGCGTGGATTAATCGCTTAAGAGCTACACCGGATGTTATCAGAAATCCCCCTGGACTTAAAACAGGGGATTTCAGTAATGACCAGTATTGGTTATTATGTGAGATTGAAGGTAACGGTGATCGTTCTGATGGTTCAAATTGGAAACGGTTGATCCCTGAATTTGGTGAAGATGTCGCAAGAGCATATCGGGATGCTGCAATCTCACATTGGAGGAAATACGTTCCTTCTATTAGATCCGAGGGTAGTGACACAACCACCGTTTCCTATCAATTATTATTTGCTATAGCTGGCCTGGAAATTGAAGCAAGTGAAAATGATACTTTTCCTGCGTGTTTGACTGAAGCTGAAGTTCGCCATGTATTTCGGTATGCTATCTGGGAGTTGAATGGGCTACCAAAATGGCTGGAACAATTGCATCATGCTTTTCCTGAATTGGTATTGGAAGCAATCCTCACAGAATTGAACTGGGAATTGACGCATACTGCAGTCGACGAGTCTATGCATTATATTTTGTATAAACTTGCGACTTATGCACCATGGATGCATCCCTACTTGGCTCCAGCATTAATTGACCGGATAGAGCAAAACGAAATATATAACTCTGACATGCTTCGTTACTGTATTTGTATTGTACTAAACGAATGTGTTGATTCTAACGTTATATTAAAACTAGTTAAATTTAAGGTTTCGCAAAGTTCTGTAAAAGAGCAGCTAGCAACTTGGTATGCAGTTTGGGTTGATCTTAATGCGGAAGAAGCGATTCCTGCAGTCGATAGTTGGTTGTCAGGCCTTCAGCCAGAAGAGGCTTCAAAAGAAGCTCAGTTGTTTATAACAAAATTAATGGGGACTCGTTTTTCTAGGAATACAGCGTATGGTAATGGTGATTCCTTTAGTGTCAAACAGCTTAAAGCGTTATATATTCTCATGCATCGGTATATCAGAGCAGAGGATGATATAGAACGGGCTGGTATGGGAGTGTATTCTCCGGGGCTGAGAGATGATGCGCAAGATGGTCGTAATGCTCTTTTTAACAGGTTGGCTGCAATTCCAGGTAAAGAGACCTATTTTGCCCTTATAGAACTATCAGGAGAACATCCAGTTATTGAATCTCGAGCTTGGATGAGTAAGTTAGCTTATAAACGAGCTGAAGAAGATGCAGATTTAGAACCATGGTCGGCACAGCAAATGCGAGAATTTGTTAGGTACCAAATGAGCACGCCAACAACACATCGACAGCTCTTTGATCTTACAGTCAACCGGTTGATTGATCTTAAATCATGGATCGAAGGCGGAAATGATAGCCCATACAGGACCTGGCAAAGAGTTGAAGGTGAAACCGAAATGCGGAACCTTGTGGCGGGATGGTTGAATCACAATTCTTCAGGCCATTATAGTTGTGCTCAGGAAAACGAGCTTCCAAATAGACAAAGGCCAGATATTTGGACTCAAAATCCACTTATCTCCTCACCTGTGCCAATTGAACTAAAGTTACTCGAAAACTGGTCTGGCCCAGAATTATGTGAGCGATTACGCAATCAACTTGCAGGTGATTATTTACGAGAGGAAACAGCAGGCTGTGGGATAATGCTTTTGGTTTGGCGGGGTAGATCTAATCAAGCACATTGGCAAATTGAGGGGCAACGTGTAGTTCTTCCTTGCCTGATTGATGCACTTAAGTCCTATTGGGATTCTATTGCCTATAATTTCTCTGGTGTTTCTGCAATTGAAGTGATCCTAATTGACTTAACAGTTAGAGATATTAAATTGGAGGGGTGAAGTAATTTGAAATCACTTGAAAGATATTGTGTTTTTTTACTAGCAGCAGAAACCATTATCTATATGTTAGGAATTAGAACTGTACCGTAATTGCATATGAAAAGCGGGAAACTTTATCTTAAAAAATTCTTAAGCTCAATGTTGCGTAAGTGACTAGATTGTTCATGGTAAACTATTCCAAGGGGCTCAATAAATAGGTTAGAAGAACATAACAAAATGAGTTTCGGTTAAAAAATTTATCTGAACTTAAACAACAAGACTGAAAAAATAGCTGAAAACATACTGAAATAGGAATGCTGTGATATAGCTAATTAAAACCATGCTTTTCTAGAGCTGCATAGAATTCCTGAATACATTTCAAACCGTAGTCCTGAGATATTGTTTTAGCAAAGAAGATCTTTCCTTTTATATGTTCTAACATTCCATAAACACTATTAAAACCCCGAAATCTTGCATGAGCAACTGGTCCAAACTCGCTTAAAGCATATAAGTGTGAATCAATCGAATTCTTAAATTCTTTTGATAAATGAGGAATATGCTTATCTACATTCAATCCCAAAACGATTTTTTTTGCACCTGGTGGGGATACTTTGATTTTCGTTTTATTTAAGGAGTATCCTTTTTTTCGTAAGTAATCAACGACACGGCCAATGATTTTACTAATATCAGATCTATTCATGTCTTTTTTTGGAAAAGATATGAATAGATCATCAGCATAGCGTGTATATAGGCCACCATGACTTTGTACTAGCTTAAAAATTATTTTATCCAGCTCGAAAAAAACCATATTTGAAAGCATAGGGCTTGTTGGAGCACCTTGAGGCAATCTCCCAATATATTTTATATTATGCCTAGAATAAGCAAGCTCTCTGTTTTTTCGCTTGTACAATACCCACTTACTATGGTTTTTAGTCAGGAATGTAGGTTGATAAGTACAAATTCGAGCTAAAGCAAAAGAAACAATGGGAGAATACCCTATTAATATAAATTGTTCATATACACTCCGTTCAGAGGTCATGTCAAAAAAATTTTCAACGTCTAATTTTACAAGCCACTGAGATGAGCAATGAACCATAGCACAACTATAAATAGATGAATTTTTATGATAAGAATAACAGCAAGGATGTGGTTTAAGATTTCTCAAAATATAATAATTGATCCATCTTTGTAACTGTTTTAAATCTTCTTTGGGAGCGCTAATGAAGCGACTTCCACCTGATTTTTTCTCAACTGTATAATGTTCATATTCATTTTTTCTTCTAAGAATAATATCGTCTAAATAAACTTTATCGACTGAAGAAAGTTTAACCAGATGTTGCAGGTTATGAATATATACAACATCATTGATAAGAAACTTAGCTGCTTTTGCCATTGTAGCGCTTAGCACAGCGGGGATTCTTTTGGCTTTGATTCCTCCTAAGTAATATAGGTGAGACGGAACAATGGTCATATGGCTACCTTAAATGTTCGCGGATTTACCCCTTCAGCAAAGACGGACGAGGTTACGAGCCGGGGTTGCTGAAGGGGTCAATTGCGCATGTAAGCGAATCATTTTCCACAATTGATACAAATTACATCAACTGAGGGCATAACCCTCACGGTTAAAACATCACCGTCTGATCCTCGTAAACGAGGGTCGATTGTAAACCAACCGACTAACACTAGCGCATAGACCAGAGTCCGTTCACCTTTTACGAGGATAATAAAAATCTGGGTTTATTGCAATGATTTTAAAGCCTTTTGTTTTTGAACCTATTTCTACTTCTACACGGCCTATACCAGTAATTTCATATTCATGATTCCGGTAATGAACCCAGCCAGCAGTATTTAGATTCTTTAAAATAAGTTTTAATTCATATTGTGGAAAACCAGAAATTTTACTTAGTTGTTTTAGGCTTAACGATTCTACTTCCAAAAGCTTAAGAATTGATTTTATTTTTAAGAGCTTAGGTTGTATTTTGATTTTTTCTTCAATTTCGTGTGTGAAATCCGTAGGAATATATCGTCTCGGAAATAATGCATCCCATCTACTGGCTGGAGTAATACCATTGGTTTTTGGTTTATACTTAATAACAGTACGGTGGAGTATAGATGGGATATTATTGGGGGCTGAATGGGTAAATATAACCCGTACGGCACTACCTTTGTACCCTAGAGGGTGTTTTTCTTTATTATGGGCATATGCATGACAAAGGTTAGTTATTTCTTTGTGATTAGCAAGTTCATCTATTATTGGGGCGGAATACAGCACATTTAGGCTTAGCCCCTTTTTATTTGAAATATATTTCTCAATTACAGATTGGCCAGTATGTGTTGCCATATATGCTAATATTTCTATCTCAAGTGTTCCAAACGATAATCTACTCTTAATTGTAGGGTGATTATAAACTCTTTCAATAAATTCTTTAGTTCTATCCCCAGAACCAATTAGATCATCTATTAATATCAACTTTCTAACATTTAAAATGCGCATTTCATTTAGTGAGATGGATGCTGACACCCTTCTGCCAGATATATTTGTTTGGGGTAAAGGGAAGTATTGATTATTTCTCCTATTGAGCTGCGTGTAGAGATTACTAATAAATGCTTCGCTTCCAAGTGGCTCCAATGAAACTTGTACTACTGGTGGTATTGATTTATTTAACAAATCATACACATTTTCATTGGGGGAAAGCTCTCTAATCGGCAAAATTGAAACCACATTTACGCCTATATTTTGAGCAAGCTCCTCTTTCAAATCATTAATTACAGTGGATGTTTTTATATAAATGAGGCTATCTAATAGCGATTTGGCAATATTTCTATGCGGCTTAGAAAATTGCTTTAACCAACGTTGTACTGCCTGTGTATTTGAAATCATTTTTCTGTTAGCACCTGACAGTTTATAGTTGTGTTTATTGCACTATACTTGAATGTTATAGAATTTTCTACATAGTTGAGAACCATAACTACTTATTGCTTCATGCTCTCACAACTTATAAGCTGATTTCTAGTATGACTATGATGTCTAGCATAATCCTACAAATGATTATATTTATCTAGCGATATCATTTTTCTACCCGAACGGATGTGTTTTTTGCTGCGATTTCTTAGTGTCACCAATAAGATGTTTTAAGGTTTTACTTTATAATTAAGCTATTGAGTCTTGATAAGAAATGCACATTAGCTCCATTATCGGATTCAGTGTTATCAGTGGTAATATATTTAAGATCTTAGGGTGGTTTATACCTAATAATATCTCGTAATGTGTGTTGGTGTATGTTTTTGTCTTTATGAGATGGTTTTGGCACTGAATTACCCGAGTGATAAGTCTTTAGTGGTTATTAATTGAATGTATATTTAAAGTACACATTAAAATTAATGGTGTAATTATTCATGATCTTCTAAATTAAATCTTACTACATAAGCACATGGGGTAATCTCACTGTTTGAATAGAGTTCTTTGGCATGCTTAACTAAAATATCGCACGGCATTCCATTCTTACCATAGATAACAAGATAAAAGTAATAATCCTTGCTGTATTCTTTTTTAATGGAAATAGCACGTTCATTTTCGGAAAGAAAGAATCGATAGTATTCTTCTTTTTTTTCTCGGCCAACTGATTTAACCTCTATGTACCTCTCATGTCCCGGTGCATTGAACGAAAGGTAGTCATATCCATAAGATGGAATATCACGGCGATCCTCTATCTTTTTTACCAGTTCTTCATATCCAATACCAACCAATCTTTTTCTTTCCCATTCGATGGCATACTCTTCGCTTAACTTTCCAATTATATCTCTGTTTATATTGATGTCCTCAAAATTAACA
The DNA here is from genome assembly GCF_057812235.1 of Pantoea sp. ABR1s. Classification (NCBI taxonomy): domain Bacteria; kingdom Pseudomonadati; phylum Pseudomonadota; class Gammaproteobacteria; order Enterobacterales; family Erwiniaceae; genus Pantoea; species Pantoea sp. ABR1s. Next base: position 992,374 of record NZ_CM173823.1, read on the forward strand.
GGGCGTCTAGATTTTTTTCGAGGTTTTTGTATAGTACATAAAGAATTTGTAGATAGGTTTCCACGTATGAACTTACTATAAAGAAATGACATGAACTTAGGATTGGTCCAGTTCTTTGTGATTTTATTCTCCATTTTTTTCTCGATTAACAAGTGCTGATACTCGCTAATATAGAGTTGCCCCTGAATCCCCATTCCTAATGCAATTTGCTTAAGGTGTTCGGAGCTACATATGTTTAAGTAACTGGATGGAAAATAGAGACTTAATATTTTAGCCTTGAACATTTGAGATAGGGGATTTTCATCTATATCGCGATATTTTTTGGATTTTCCTGCCTGAATGAGTTTTAAGAGAGCACTCTTTACTCCATCAAAAGCTTCTTTTTTCGTATTTCCAAATTTTTTAGTATAACGATATCTGGTCGTTGGATCAGACTTAGTTTTACCGTAGTAAATACCAAACTTATTCGCTGTCGCACCTTGTATATTTGCCCAAGCTTTTGTCTTTGCTTCGACACACGCACAAAATGAAGCAGTACCTTTACCAATAACATATTCATCGATAGTGATATTTTGAAGTTCTTTTAGTGGGTAAGACAGTAGAAAATGTCCACGAGCACTTAGCGCTTTGTCCTCACTCGTAGTATCAAATGTCTTTGAAAAAGTTCGGAGTTCATCATCGTAAGTAGATGCTACGTTCATATTGAGTCCTTAGTTTAATTGTTTATGTTAATGTGTTATCTATGTGCTAAGAAGGGAGATGTCAGTTTTTGCACTATCCCCATAATTAAGTAAGGTTTCATAGGTTTAGTGGGCGTGTTAGGTCTTAGGAAATTCACATCAACCAACTAACCGCATTTCTTTCATCCCGCCGTCAATCATACTTCCACGATCTGCCGCCATCACGAAATCTGCCCACCACTGCATCATAGGACGACGTTGCTCAAGGTAATCACTGCGGTTATAAGCACGACGTACCTCATTCTTGTCTACATGAGCAAGTGCTGCTTCAATGACATCAGGTGGAAATCCTTCCTCATTGAGAGCCGTACTGGCGATAGAACGTAAGCCGTGTGAAACGAGTACGCCTCCTAAGCCAGCACGCTTCAGTGCGGTATTAACTGTTTGGCTGTTCATTGGCTGGGTTGGTTTGATGCGACTGGGAAATATAAACTCTCGGCCACCGCTAAGAGACTTCATCATTTCCAGAATAGCTAGAGCCCCATCAGATAATGGAACCGTATGATCTCGGTTCATCTTCATTCGAGCCGCAGGAATTCTCCATTCGTTGGCATCAAAATCGATCTCATCCCATCGAGCTTCAGCGGCTTCGGCAGGGCGAGTGATGGTTAGAAGCTGCCACATAAACAGGCATCGCGTGGGCAAACTTATACTTGCTGTACGCATCGTTTGCATTAATTGTGGTAGCTGATCCGGGCGGATACTTGGCATGTTTTTCTTTTGCGGTTTCTCGAACGCTTTCCCTATGTTTACGCTGGGAACTGCATCAATCAAGCCTGTGTTCTGCGCATAAATCATGACTTCGTTAATACGCTGACAAAGGCGTCGGACTGTCTCTAATGCGCCTCTGGCCTGAACCGGCTGCACTGCTTTAACCAGAGTATGAGCCTTAATCTCAGTGACACTAATATCACCGATTGCTGGAAAAATATCTCTCTCAAGTGAGCGCCAGATATCGTCGGCATAGTCTTCTGTTACGCTGGCTTTCTTCACATTCCACCAACGCTCGGCAACTAACAAGAAGGTGTTGATTTTGGCCTCTTGTGAATTCCTCACCTGTTCTTTCTGGTGTTCCTGAGGATCAATATCTTTTGCCAATAAAACTCGAGATTCGGCTCTGAGTTTACGCGCATCAGAAAGTGAGACAGCAGGGTAGGCACCGAAGCTCTGCTTGGTTCGCTGCTTTGTCAGAGGTCGATAGTAACGGAACTGCCAGAGCTTACTACCGCTGGACTTGATTAACAGAGTAAGCCCGTCACCATCATACAGCTGGTAATCGGCATCTTTAGGTTTGGCGGCTTTGATTTCCGTATCGGTTAACGGCTTGGTTTTTCTTGCCATGGGAGTCTCCATGCGTTTAGGCCCAACGAAAACAATAGAGCTTTTCGTTGGGCCTATCAATGGGCCTAAAAGGTTCGGATTTAATTAGTTGGCTTCAGACTTCGCGGGACAAATTGAGGGCACAAAAAAGCCCGCAGGGCTTGTGCCGTGCGGGCCTTCAGGACTTCTGCGGATGGCACTGGAACCATCTTTGAAGAATTTTGGTGGAGCTGGCGGGAGTTGAACCCGCGTCCGAAATTACTACACCGTCGGCACTACATGCTTAGTCAGTTTTTACATTCGCCGGTTAGCTGCGAACAGACACGCCACTAACAGACTAGCCTGATTGGATTTAACGCTTCAACCCCAGGCAAGGCATCCACGCGATCTCTTTTGGGTTTGACTTCTCTTGATCCCCGTCTTAAGAGCGGAAGCTAGGGAGAGAAGGCTCTAAGCAGGTTATTAAGCTGCTAGTGCGTAGTTTTCGTCGTTTGCGACTATTTTTTTGCGGCTTTTTACGAGGCAAACCGCCCCTCGGCATGCTCCTAAGGCTTCACAATCCCGTCGAGTCCAGAATCAGCCCCAGAACTTCAAATACTAACAACAAAACAACTCAAAATCCAGTGCTTAACGCTTTGAATTCTTCATGATACGTGCTTTGTCTAATTGCCATTCGCGGTCTTTGATATCATCGCGCTTGTCGTGCTCTTTTTTACCGCGTGCAACACCAATCTTCAGTTTGCACCAGGCGTTCTTCCAGTACAACGACAGCGCCACGATGGTGTAGCCTTCGCGGTTGACGCGGCCATACAGGGAGTCGAGTTCACGTTGCTTCAGCAGCAGCTTACGGCTGCGCGTTGGGTCACAGACCACGTGACTGGAGGCAACGGCTAAGGGTTGAAAGGTTGAACCGAACAGAAAGGCTTCGCCATCGCGCAGCAGAATATAGCTGTCGCTGATGTTGGCTTTACCAGCACGAAGTGACTTAACTTCCCATCCTTGTAACGACAATCCCGCTTCGTACTCCTCTTCAATGAAGTACTCGTGACGGGCGCGTTTGTTCATGGCAACAGTGGCAGAACCGGGTTTGTGTGCTTTTTTCTTTGTCATAGTGCGGCGTATTTTACATCACTTAGTCGGTTATCGCATCCCCAGTCCAGCGGGGCGGCAGGAAACGGGATATTCTAGCACACCCTCACTCGGGGACATTTTTGTTTAATCGCTGAAAATGCTATTATTCAGCGGTTTCGTGATGAACAGGAACCATTATGGCTCAGATTAGTCGTTCGGCGCTGGTCCCGTTTAGTGCCGGGCAGATGTACAAACTTGTAAATGATGTGGATGCCTATCCGCAATTCCTGCCGGGTTGCACCGGAAGCCGCGTGCTGGATGCGTCAGATAATCAGATGACTGCGTCCGTGGATGTGTCGAAAGCGGGCATCAGCAAGACATTTACCACCCGCAATACCCTGACAGATAACCAGAGCATTCATATGCAACTGGTTGATGGACCGTTCCGCAAGCTGACCGGCGGCTGGAAGTTCGTCTCGCTGGGCGATGACGCCTGCAAGGTTGAATTAAGCCTGGAGTTTGAATTCACCAACATGCTGGTAGAGATGGCCTTTGGACGTATCTTCAAAGAGCTTGCTAACAGCATGGTGCAGGCTTTCACTCAGCGTGCCAAAGAGGTCTACAGTGCCTGAGATCTCCGTTGAGGTGGTCTACGCCTTACCTGAAAAACAGTATCAGCTTTACGTGAAAGTGGAGCAGGGCAGCACGGTAGAGCAGGCCATCCAAAAGTCAGGGCTACTGGAACTGCGTAGGGAGATTGACCTCAGCAGTAACAAAGTCGGCATCTATAGTCGGCCAGTGAAGCTGGGTGATGAGGTTAATGAGGGCGATCGTATTGAGATCTATCGTCCGCTGATTGCCGATCCCAAAGAGCTGCGCCGTCAGCGCGCAGAGCGAGCGGCAGAAAGCAAAAAATAAGTCGCTATCCCTACAGGCTCAGTGGATAGCGGGCATAAAAAAAGGCGCTCAGTGCGCCTTTTTGCTGTCTGTCGTTTAAACGGTCTTACGTTCAATCAGTCGCTGTTTCTGGTCAGATTCTGCTTATTGTCGATGTTAGTCAGAACACCGTTACCATCAAAGTTCAGTGTCAGCGTCTGCTGCTTCACGCGCTCATGACCTGGCTCCTGACGGAAAACGTAATACCATACGTTGCTGCCAAACGGGTCTTTCATCATCGGCGTACCGAGGGTGTAAGCCACCTGTTGCTGTGTCATACCGGTATGGATCTTGGCTACGTCGTTAGCTACCAGATAGTTACCCTGGTTGATATCAGGACGATAGACCACGCGCTCTAAGGTGGAACATCCGGCGGTCATCATCAACATTACTACTGCCGCGGCAGTCAGCGTTTTACAGCGCATCTATACATTCCTTTTCCGGGGCCAAACGCCTTTTACAGGCGGTTTTCTTGCCATCAAAATCTGAACTCTGCCTGCGGCAGGCTTTATTACTTTGGCGACATAAGTGCCGATGATAATAAACCTTTTCGCTATTGGAAACCTCTACAGAGCAAGCTTATGACCCCAGCCGGTTAAAAAAGTGCGCTGCTATGCGGCTAAAAGTTCTTTTGCGTTGGCCAGGGTGTTGCGTGTGACCTCGCTGCCACCCAGCAGTCGTGCCAGTTCCTGCAGACGTGCACGCTTGTCCAGCGGCTGCATATGGGTCTCGGTCATCGCACCATCGGTCTCTTTGCTGACATAAAAATGCTGATGACCACAACCGGCAACCTGCGGCAGGTGGGTTACGCACATCACCTGAGTCGATTCGCCAAGCTGGCGCAACAGTTTACCCACCACGGCGGCGGTCGGGCCGCTGATGCCGACATCCACTTCATCGAAAATCATCGCTGGCGTTTCCATTTTCTTCGCGGTGATGACCTGAATCGCCAGGGCGATACGTGACAGTTCACCGCCCGAAGCGACTTTGCCCAGCGGCTGCAGTGGCTGACCTGGGTTAGTCGTCACCTGGAAATCAACGCGGCTCGCACCGTCTGCGGTCAGCTGATCCGGATTAAAGGTCAGCGCGATTTTAAACTGGCCATGCGGCATTGAGAGCAGATGCATACTCTGGGTAATCAGCAGCTGCAACTCATCGGCATAGTGGCTGCGCTGCTGATGCAGCTGCTCTGCGCTGTGCAGCGCGGCCTGATAGTGTTCACCCACCAGTAATTGCAGGCTCTCCTGATCGCTCTCCTGCTGAGACAGCAATTCCGCTTCCGCCAGCAGTTGCTGATGCAGTTCAGGCAGCCCTTCAGGAGTGACGTGATGCTTACGGGCTAAAGCAATCTGGCGCGAAATACGCTGTTCCAGTTCGTACAGGCGGTTAGGGTCCAGATCGAGGCTGTCGCAGTAGTGGCGCAGCTCATCGCTGGCTTCGCTCAGCTGAATCGCCGCCTCTTCCAGCAGGTTGTGAACGCCATTCAGCTTCTCATCCAGTGAGGTCAATTCTGAAATCATCTCACGTGCGCTGTAGAGCAGGCTGTTGAGATTATTGTCATCGCTGTCTGCTAACAGTTGCAGTGCCTGCTGGCTGGTCGACAGCAGCTGTCCGCTGTTGGCCAGACGCTTGTACTCTTCGTCGATCTGCTCATATTCACCCTGCTGCGGAGCGAAGTCGTTCAGCTCTTTCAACTGATACTGCAACAGCTCGCGGCGGGATTCGCGCTCCTGCGCCTGCTGCTGATGCAGCGCCAGGGTGCGGCAGCTCTGATGCCAGGTCTGATAGCTGGCGCGCATTTGCTGCAGCAGATCGTCGTGACCGGCATAGGCATCCAGCAGATGTTTCTGATGGTCTGGTTTGAGCAGAAGCTGATGGGCATGCTGGCCGTGGATCTGAATCAGTAACTGGCCGAGATCGCGCAGCTGAGAGAGCGGCACCGCCGTGCCATTGATAAAGCCACGGGAACGTCCGTCAGCGCTGATAACCCGGCGCAGCAGACATTCGTTGCCATCGTCCAGATGATTATCAATCAGCCAGCGCTGAGCAGAAGGGGAGGACTTAAGCTGGAAGCGGGCGCAAAGGTCGGCCCGGCTGGCACCCTGACGCACCATGTCGGCATCAGCACGACCACCCAGACATAATCCCAGCGCATCAATCGCGATAGACTTACCGGCACCGGTCTCACCAGTGATTGCTGTCATGCCGCGTTGAAAATCAATGTCGAGCTCACGAACGATAGCGAAATTACTGATGGTCAGTTGGGCCAGCATAGGTTCACCTGTATGAATAAACACATATGGTTTTTCATACAGTATAAACTGGTTTTTTATCCAGTAAAGAGGGGAGGCCGCATTTCAGAACAATTTTTTTGACCAGCCCAGTTTTGAACTCAGCGTATTGAAATAGCTGTAGTTTTTGGGGTGAATCAGGTTCAGGTGGTTGCTGCTGCGTCGAATCAGTACATCCTCGCCTTCCTGAATCGGCAGCGCAATCTGGCTGTCACAGCTGATTTCCAGATCGCTGCGGCGCGAGGAAAAGCGCAAACGGATGGTACTGCTGCTGTTGATGACCAGTGGCCGCGCTGACAGCGTATGCGGGAACATCGGCACCAGCACTATCGCTTCGAGTGACGGCGTCAGAATCGGGCCGCCCGCAGAGAGTGAATAGGCGGTCGAGCCGGTGGGTGTCGAAATAATCAGCCCATCCGATCGCTGGGAGAAGGCGAACACTTCATCGATATAGACTTCAAATTCGATCATGTGCGCGACTTTGCCGGGATGCAGCACCACTTCGTTGATAGCGGAGCCAATGCGCGGCGAGCAGTCAGATTTGCACACCTGCGCTTCCAGCAGAAAGCGGCTCTCGACGAAATAGTTGCCCTGTAGCACCTCATCCAGCTGCTGCTGCGCATTGTCCGGGTCAAGGTCGGTGAGAAAGCCGAGATTACCGCGGTTAATCCCAATCACTTTAATGTCGTAGCGCGCCAGCACCCGCGCTGCGCCCAGCATATTGCCATCACCACCCACCACGACCGCTAAATCGGCCTGCTGACCAATCTCCGCCAGCGTGCCCGTCTGCACGTCGTGAAGCGACAGCTCCTGCGCAATTTGCTTCTCAACGATCACTTGATAACCTTTGGCTGTCAGCCAGCGCCAGAGCATCTCATGCGTGGTTAACGCGGTGGGATGGCGCGGATGACCCACAATACCAATGCAGTTAAAGTGTTTGTTCATCTGGTCGGTGTTCCTTATAAGCCAAAACGGTAAGGCAATGTGATAGGTTCCCTTGAATCCGTCATACCAATCCCCATAATAAGCCAACCAGCGAAATGAATGTGCAAAACGCGGAGAAATTCATGAGTAGTAAAGAACAGAACACCCCAAACGAGCAAGTCTCAGACGAAATTCAGCAGGATCAGCAGCAACCTCAGGAAGCGGAGACAGCGGCAGAGGTGGATCCGCGTGATGAGCGTATTGCTCAGCTCGAAGCTGAATTAGCGCAGTCACAGACCGGTGTGCGCGATGCCCAGCTGCGTGCGCAGGCAGAGATTGAGAACATTCGTCGTCGTGCCGAGATGGACGTTGAGAAGGCGCACAAATTTGCGCTTGAGAAGTTTGCCAACGAACTGCTGCCGGTAATCGACAGTCTCGAGCGTGCGCTGGAAGTCGCGAACAAAGAGGACCCACAGCTGGCTTCGATGATTGAAGGGATTGAACTGACCCTGAAAGGCCTGCTGGGCGCCGTGCGTAAATTCGGTGTTGAAGTGGTCGGCGAAACCGGCGTGCCGTTTAACCCGGAAGTGCATCAGGCGATGTCGATGATGGAGTCTGAAGAGTTTGAGCCAAACCATGTCATGCTGGTGATGCAACGTGGCTATACGCTGAATGGTCGCCTGCTGCGCCCGGCGATGGTTGCGGTTTCCAAAGCGAAAAGCTGATTCAACGCCTGAATCCCGTTACACGGCCGCGCTCTGACGCGGCCGTGTGCTTTCTGGCGTTAGTCCGGTAAAACCGGCGTCCAGTCCACCGGCTTTTTACCGGCAGCGCTCAGCAGTTCATTGGTTGTTGAAAAGTGTTTGCAGCCGAAAAAGCCACGGTGCGCGGAGAGCGGCGAGGGATGCGGTGCCTGCAACACGTGATGGCGCTGGCGATCGATAATGCTGCCTTTCTTCTGCGCATGTGAACCCCACAGCAGAAAAATCACCCCTTCACAGTGCTGGTTAATCGCCGCAATCACATTATCCGTAAAGGTCTCCCAGCCAAATCGCGCATGGGAATGCGCTTTACCTGCCTCAACCGTCAACACGGTGTTGAGCAACATCACGCCCTGTTTTGCCCAGCTCTCAAGAAAGCCGTGACTGGGCTTCTGAAAACCTGGAATATCCTGCATCAGCTCTTTGTAGATATTCTGCAGAGATGGCGGCACCTGGACGCCGGGCAGTACCGAGAAGGCCAGGCCGTGCGCCTGATGAGGCCCGTGATAGGGATCCTGACCGAGTATCACCACGTTGACGTCGCCCAGCTCCGTCAGGCGAAAGGCGTTGAACACATCTTTCTGCGGCGGATAAACCGTGACACCTGCGGCGCGTTGATCGGCGACCTGCTTCAGCGTCTCGATAAAATAGGGTTTCTCTTTCTCTTCAGCCAGCACGTCGTGCCAGGTCAGCTTTTCAGCCATGTTTAACTCCCTTAACGTTAGTGCCATAAGCTTAGCGGTTCCTGCCGCTGACCTGAAGGCAAAAATAATTTGAATAATACAAATTAAGTTTAAGTGACAGGGGTATTGAGATCAATGGGTTAGCTTAAAAGCGGGCGGAATGCCTGATTAATATTGATACAGGTCAAAACTGTCCGAAATCAAAGGTGATATACCGGGGCCTCAAATTTGATTTATCCACGTATTACCCGGGAGACGCAATCATGATCACTGGTATCCAGATCACTCAATCAAACAATTCACAACTACTGAACTCCTTCTGGCTGCTGGACGAAGAGAAAGCCGAAGCGCGTTGCCTGTGTGCAAAAGCGGGCTACGAAGAAGATCAGGTTGTCGCCATCAGCGAACTGGGTGAATTCGCTTTCCGTGAAGTGCCGGTTGAAATCAAACCTCAGGTACGTGTTGAAGGTGGACAGCATCTGAACGTCAACGTTCTGCGTCGCGAAACGCTGGAAGATGCAGTTAAACATCCTGAAAACTATCCGCAGCTGACCATCCGCGTTTCAGGCTATGCCGTGCGTTTTAACTCACTGACGCCTGAGCAGCAGCGCGACGTTATTACCCGTACCTTTACTGAAAGTCTTTAAGCAGCCTGAGTTATCGGTTGCTGAAAATTAGCGCAAAGCGCACACAGCAATTTTTATTAATATTATGAATAAGATAAACAGTTAACTGCCCGGCACGCTGATGCCAGTGTCATGAAGAAAGCGCTCTGGCAGATAAAAGATTGTGAAAGGGCTGTTACTGATTATCAGATAAAAAAAATCGCCTCCTGTGAGGCGATTTTTTTATAGCTGCGATGATTTATTCCGCATTCTCATTAGCGGGCGTACTGCCGCTTGCCTTGCGGCGTTTGCCGACATTTTTGGCATCACGATGGCGTTTTTTCACACGCGGTTTTTCTGTTTCACTGGCTTTCTGCTCTGCACGCTTCGCCAGAACCTTTTTCGACGGTTTGCCGGTCGTTTTGGCACTTGGCGCCCGCGTCTCAGGACGCAGCTCATCAATCACGCGCGCTTTGATTGGCTCGTTCACATAGCGGGTGATTTTGCCCAGCAGCACGAAATCGTGTGCTTCAACCAGTGAGATGGCGATGCCTTTACGGCCCGCACGACCGGTACGCCCGATGCGGTGCAGATAGGTATCAGCGGTGCGCGTCATGTCATAGTTGAAGACGTGACTGACATCTTCAACGTCAATGCCGCGCGCGGCGATATCCGTCGCAACCAGCACGTTAACGCGGCCTTCACTCAGACGTTTAATCGCTTCGTTACGCTTTGCCTGCACCATTTCGCCTTCAAGATAGCTGCTACGAATCCCCGCTTCGTGCAACCAGCTCACCAGCTCATGCAGACGTTCACGCTTACGCACGAACACGATGCTGCGCGTCACATCCGGCTGTTTCAGCAGATGGATCAGTAATTTGGTCTTGTGCTGCAGATCGTCAGCGCGGTAGTACCACTGCTGGATCTTTTTGCGCTCACGGCGGCTTGGGTCCGCTTCCAGCTCAACCGGATCGTTCAGCAGACGCTCGGCGAAGTCACGGATATTGTCGCCTTCCAGCGTGGCAGAGAACAGCAGAGTTTGCTTGCGCCAGCGCGTTTCAGCCGCGATGGTTTCGATATCCTGGGCAAAGCCCATATCGAGCATGCGGTCCGCTTCATCCAGCACCAGGGTTTCTACTGCGCGGCAGTCAAAGTTCTCTTCTTTGATGTACTGCAGCAGACGGCCGGTGGTGGCGACCACGATGTCCTGGTTTTCGCTGAACACTTCGGCATGGTTCATATAAGCCACGCCGCCGGTGATGGTGGCGATGTCCAGATGAGTATGTTTCGCCAGCTCACGCGCATGATCGGCGACCTGCATCGCCAGTTCGCGGGTCGGGGTCACAATCAGGATGCGTGGCGGGCCAGATTTCTTACGCGGAAAATCAAGGAGGTGCTGCAACGCCGGTAACAGATACGCGGCGGTTTTCCCGGTCCCTGTAGGTGCCGAACCCAGAACGTCACGGCCCTCCAGCGCGGGCGGAATTGCAGCAGCCTGGATCACTGTTGGGCGCGTAAAGCCTTTTTCCTGCAACGCTTGTAGCAGGCTTTCGTCGAGTTCGAGTTCGGAAAATGTGGTTACTGTCATGGTCTACCTCAGTTTGGGGCGCTGATTATAGACAGATCAGACTGAATCTTCATCTGTTAATCCGTTTCGGCTGCGCCTGGGGTTGTCTGCCGCGTGAATTCCCTCTGTTGTCACGTTACACTCATGCGCTGCCGTACGGCAGGAAAAAAAAGATGGTAGTGACGAATGATGCAGGATAAGCCGCGTGAACGGCCACAGTTAAACAAGAACGGTTTTACCTTTAAACAATTTTTTGTCGCGCACGATCGCTGTGCGATGAAAGTGGGCACCGATGCCATTCTGCTTGGGGCCTGGGCGCCGGTTGCCGGGGTAAAACGTATTCTGGATATTGGCAGCGGCAGCGGGCTTATCGCGCTGATGCTGGCGCAGCGTACGCCGTCGCCGGTCAACATCGATGCGGTTGAGTTAGAACCGCAAGCCGCGCTTCAGGCGCAGGAAAATGTGCAGCAGTCGCCGTGGCCTGAACGTATTCGGGTTCATCAGCGTGATATCGCCGACTGGGCTGAACAGTGCGATAAACGTTACTCGCTAATCGTCAGCAATCCGCCTTATTTTGCGCCTGGCGTGGCCTGTTCGACTGCGGCACGGGACAGCGCCCGTGCCACGGCCTCGCTCGATCATCAGACACTGTTACGCAGTGCTGCATTACTGATTGAAGAAGAGGGGATGTTCTGCGTGGTGCTGCCCACCGCGACCGGCCAGGAATTCATCGCCCTGGCGCAGGCGGATGGCTGGCATCTGCGTTTCCGGCTGGACGTGGCGGAATATGCCCATCGTCCGCCGCACCGCGTCCTGCTGGGGCTGTCGCCGCAGGCCGGGGAAACCCTGCTGGAGCGCCTTGCCATCCGCACGCCGGACACCCGCTATTCTGATGAGTGGTGTAGCCTGACGCGGGAGTTCTACCTTTTTATGTAGTCCGGCGGCGTCAGGATGGTTGGCCGCGCCTCGGGCAGTAAATCCGGGTAGTCGCGGATATAGTGCAGGCCGCGACTCTCTTTTCGCTCCAGCGCACAGCGCACCATCAGGTCAGCCACCTGCACCAGATTCCGTAGCTCCAGCAGATTATTGGAGAGGCGGAAATGACGATAATATTCATCGATCTCCTGCTGAAGCAGGTTGATGCGACGCAGCGCCCGCTCCAGCCGCCGGGTCGTGCGGACGATTCCCATGTAGTCCCACATGAATAACCGCAGCTCGTGCCAGTTATGCTGGATCACCACGCGCTCATCGGCGTCATCGACCTGGCTTTCATCCCATGCGGGTAGCGCAGTAACGGCTTCGATGGCGGGCAGGGTGCGAATCAGCTCCTCTGCAGCGGACCAGCCATAAACCAGACACTCCAGCAGCGAATTGGATGCCATGCGGTTAGCGCCATGCAGGCCGGTATAACTCACCTCACCGATGGCATAGAGGCCACTGACGTCGGTCTGGCCGTGCTGATCAACGACTACGCCGCCACAGGTATAGTGCGCGGCAGGCACAATCGGGATGGGTTCTTTGGTGAGGTCAAAGCCAAAGGTCAGCAACTTCTCATAGATCATCGGGAAGTGCGCGCGAACAAACTCCTCAGGCTGGTGGCTGATATCCAGATACATACAGTCAACGCCCAGCCGCTTCATCTCATGATCGATGGCCCGGGCGACGATATCGCGCGGGGCGAGTTCGGCACGCTCATCGAAATCGGGCATGAAACGGCTGCCATCGGGACGCAACAGCCAGGCACCTTCTCCGCGTAACGCTTCGGTTAACAGGAAATTCTGCGCCTGCGGATGAAACAGGCAGGTCGGGTGGAACTGGTTAAATTCCAGATTGGCAACCCGGCAGCCGGCACGCCAGGCCATCGCGATGCCGTCACCGGAGGCGATGTCGGGGTTAGTCGTATATTGATAAACTTTGGCGGCACCACCGGTTGCAACCACCACGGCCCGTGCCCGACAGGTTTCCACCTGTTCGCGATTACGGTTCCAGATCCATGCTCCCACCACGCGGCGTGGGCCTGGCAGGCCGATTTTATCTGAAAGAATCAGATCGACCGCGTTGGTGCGTTCCAGTATCCGGATATTGGGATGGCTCAACGCCTGGCTTACCAGCGTCGTTTCAACCGCATGGCCGGTGGCGTCAGCGCTGTGCAGGATACGTCGATGACTGTGGCCGCCTTCCCGCGTCAGGTGATAACGCATGTCGCCGGCCGCCTGCGGGTCGAGATCAAAGGCGACACCGTTGTCGATCAGCCACTGCACGCAGTGCCGGGCATTACTGGCGATAAACGAGACGGCTTCACGGTCGCATAATCCTGCTCCGGCAATCAGCGTATCTTCGATGTGCGACTCGATGCTGTCAGTCTCATCAAATACCGCAGCAATACCGCCCTGGGCGTAAAGGGTTGACCCCTCATTGACCTGCGCTTTACTGAGAACTGTCACCTGATACTGTTTTGCCAGCCGCAACGCCAGCGACAGGCCAGCAGCACCGCTGCCCACAATGAGTACATCACACTGATAATCCGGGTTCGCATTCATCATAATGTTTAATTTACTAAACAAGAATAGGGCTGAGCATAAGCGCAATGGGGGTTGCTGTGAAGTATTTTAAACATCTGGCGCAGGTTTTTGTCTGATGATTTCCCAAAGTTACTTAATATCAGTGAGTTAAAACCGGGCTGCTTTTGGCGCGGTTTTTTATAGCAAACTTATTAAACCTAAAGGATTTAATGATGAAAAAGCTGTTGTCATAGGTTACTCTGCCTGCGATTTACGCTCCTTACACTGAACGAAAACGAAGAACCTGTGTAATGTCCATCGGAGCGGTAAATATCAGGGCGAGAAGTGAACTTCGCACCACATCATAACTCTAAGCGCATGCTTGCTCAGAACCATGAGATGTGCTGGCAGTTACTTTATGCGTATGAAAAATTTGGGGAGACATTACCTCGGATGAGCGAGCAGTTGACGGACCAGGTCCTTGTCGAGCGCGTACAGAAGGGAGATCAAAAAGCTTTCAACTTACTGGTGATTCGTTACCAGCATAAAGTGGCGAGCCTGGTTTCACGCTATGTTCCCTCGGGCGACGTACCTGATGTAGTACAGGAATCGTTTATTAAAGCGTATCGCGCACTGGATTCATTCCGGGGCGATAGCGCGTTTTATACCTGGCTGTACCGCATTGCGGTAAATACAGCGAAAAATTACCTGGTTGCTCAGGGGCGTCGTCCGCCATCCAGCGATGTGGATGCTATTGACGCAGAAAATTTCGAAAGTGCGGGTGCATTAAAAGAAATTTCGAACCCTGAGAACTTAATGTTGTCAGAAGAATTGAAACAAATTGTCTTTCGTACCATCGAGGCGCTACCCGAGGACTTGCGTATGGCAATCACCCTCAGGGAACTGGACGGTCTGAGTTATGAAGAGATCGCCGTCATTATGGATTGCCCGGTAGGCACTGTTCGATCACGTATCTTTCGTGCGCGAGAGGCCATTGATAACAAAGTTCAACCGCTTATCCAACGTCAGTGATAACGGCTACTGGAAGGGTACATAGGCATGCAGAAAGAAAAACTTTCCGCTTTAATGGATGGTGAGACCTTAGATAACGAGCTGTTTTCCGCCTTGTCTAAGGACGCAGAACTACAGAAAAGCTGGGCAAGCTATCATCTCATTCGCGACACCATGCGCGGTGATGTGGGCGATGTCCTGCATTTTGATATTTCTGCGCGCGTCGCTGCTGCCATCGAAAAAGAACCGTTGCGTACGGTTACAACGCTGATCCCTGAAGCTCAGCCAGAACCTTCCCGCTGGGAAAAAATGCCGTTCTGGAAAAAAGCGCGCCCGTGGGCTGCGCAACTGACCCAGGTCGGTGTCGCTGCCTGTGTTTCACTGGCCGTGATCGTAGGCGTTCAGCACTATAACCAGCCAGAGGGCAGCGCCACGCAGACCTCTGACTCTCCGGTGTTCAATACGATGCCGATGATGGGCAAAGCGTCTCCGGTGAGCCTGGGCGTGCCGTCTGATGCATTTGACACCAACAGTTCTAACCAGCAGGTTCAGGACCAGCGTCGTCGCGTAAATGCCATGCTGCAGGATTACGAACTGCAACGTCGCCTGCACGCTGACCAGCTGCAGTTTGAAACCACTGCGCCAAAACAGGCGCAGGTTGATGTTCCCGGAAATCAATCATTAGGACAGCAACAGCAGTAATGAAGCCGCTTTGGTATGCTGTTAGCCTGCTGACAGGCAGCCTGTTGTGGTCATCTGCCGCCCCGGCGCAACCTTCTGCGTCCGGGGCGCTATTGCAGCAGATGGAGCAGGCAAGTCAGAACCTCAACTACGAATTCGCCTATATCAACGTTTCCCGCATCGGCATCGAATCGCTGCGTTATCGTCATGCTGTAATCGATAACCGGATATTCGCTCAGCTGTTGCAGATGGACGGGCCACGTCGGGAAGTGATCCAGCGCGGCAACGATATCAGTTACTTCGAACCCGGCCTCGATCCCTTTTCGCTCCCCGGCAATCACATTATCGATGCTTTGCCGTCGGTGATTTTTGCTGACTTCACCAAGCTCGCCACAGCCTATGATTTTATTACCGTAGGCCGCTCGCGCATTGCCGATCAGATGTGTGATGTGTTGCGCATCGTTTCACGCGATGGCACCCGTTACAGCTATGTGGTCTGGCTGGATGTGGACACCAAGCTGCCGCTGCGCATCGACCTGCTTGATCGTGACGGCGAAACGCTGGAGCAGTTCCGCGTCATCAGCTTTGCGGTGGACGAAGGGGTGCGCAATCTGATGAAGGGGCTGGAGAAAGCCAATCTGCCACCGTCGCTTTCCGTGCCGAAAGGGGATGCGGTTACGCTCACCTGGCAGCCTGGCTGGATACCTGCTGGTATGTCGCTGGTGTCGCAGAATCGCCGCACGCTACCCGGTTTGAATAAAAATATGGAATCGAAGCTCTACAGCGATGGCCTGTTTAGTTTCGCGATCAACGTGACGCCGGCCGATAAAACCAGCACAACGCAGACATTGCGCACTGGGCGTCGTACGGTCCAGACCGTTGTGCGCAATAATAACGAAATAGCGGTGATCGGCGAATTACCGCCCTCGACCGCAAAACGTATTGCGGACAGCATCGACCTGGGGTCACAAAAATGATGAGAGAATGGGCCACCGTGGTGGCATGGCAGGATGGCATCGCCACGCTGCACACCGAAGCAAAAACCTCCTGCAACAGCTGCCAGGCGCGTAAAGGCTGTGGCAGCCATATGCTGAATAAGCTCGGTCCGAAGAATGCCCACGTGATGCAGATCGCCAGCAGCAAGCCGCTGCAGCCGGGGCAGCGGATCGAACTCGGTATCAAAGAGAGCAGCCTGCTGGGTTCAGCGTTGCTGGTCTACATGACGCCGCTGTTTGGCCTGTTCCTGGTTTCCGGGCTGTTTCAGGCGCTGTTCAGCAGCGATCTGGCCGCCGCCTGTGGTGCGCTGCTGGGCGGTATCGGGGGTTTTATTGTCGCCAAAGGCGTTTCAATGAAATTCGGCGATCGGGAAGCCTTTCAGCCGGTCATTCTGAACATCGCCTTGCCTCCCGATGCGCTGCGTGTTGAAAGCGAAGCGTAACGCACGTCCAGGCCGCGCATCCCGCGGCCTTTGTCTGTTCTGCCTCGCGCAGATATCTGTTTCGCTTCCACCACGTTCCATTCTTTTATGCGCGGCGTTAACAGTGTAATATGCGTCGTCATTAATGAGGCTGACAGGATTGTGGGTAAAGAGCGATCTTCCTGAATGTGTCTGTGCTCAGGTTTTCAACTGAATTTTAAGCGAAGATATCCCAATAAATGAAGCACATAAGAAATTTCTCCATCATCGCTCATATCGACCATGGCAAATCTACGCTCTCTGACCGCCTGATTCAGATTTGCGGCGGCCTCACCGCTCGTGAAATGGCTGCGCAGGTTCTTGACTCTATGGATCTGGAGCGCGAGCGTGGCATCACCATCAAAGCACAGAGCGTCACACTCGATTACCACGCGAAAGACGGCCAAACTTACCAGCTCAATTTCATCGATACCCCAGGACATGTAGACTTCTCTTATGAAGTTTCCCGCTCACTGGCCGCCTGCGAAGGCGCGCTGCTGGTGGTGGATGCCGGTCAGGGTGTTGAAGCGCAGACACTGGCGAATTGCTACACCGCGATGGAGATGGATCTGGAAGTGGTGCCGGTTCTGAACAAAATTGACCTGCCCGCTGCCGATCCCGATCGCGCCGCGCAGGAAATTGAAGATATCGTCGGCATTGATGCAACTGACGCGGTGCGCTGCTCAGCTAAAACCGGCGTCGGCGTTCCGGAAGTGCTGGAACGCTTAGTGCGCGACATTCCGCCGCCAGAAGGCGATCCGGAAGCGCCGCTGCAGGCACTGATTATCGACTCCTGGTTCGATAACTACCTGGGTGTTGTTTCCCTGGTGCGCGTGAAAAACGGCACCATGCGCAAAGGCGACAAGATCAAAGTCCTGAGCACCGGTCAGGTTTATAACGCTGACCGCCTGGGTATCTTCACCCCGAAACGGGTTGATCGTAATGAGCTGAACTGCGGTGAAGTAGGCTGGCTGGTCTGCGCCATTAAAGATATCCTCGGCGCACCCGTGGGCGATACGCTGACTACCGCACGTAATCCGGCAGACAAAGCGCTGCCAGGCTTTAAAAAAGTGAAGCCGCAGGTTTACGCCGGTCTGTTCCCAATCAGCTCTGACGACTATGAAGCGTTCCGTGATGCGCTCGGTAAGCTGAGCCTGAACGACGCCTCGCTGTTCTATGAGCCAGAAAGCTCAACGGCGCTGGGCTTTGGTTTCCGCTGCGGCTTCCTCGGTCTGCTGCACATGGAGATCATCCAGGAGCGTCTGGAGCGCGAATACGATCTCGATCTGATCACTACCGCACCGACGGTGGTGTATGAAGTCGTGACCACCAGCGGCGAAATCGTTCATGTCGACAGCCCATCCAAGCTGCCGGCACTGAACAATATCGAAGAGCTGCGTGAACCGATTGCCGAATGTCACATGCTGCTGCCGCAGGAGTATCTGGGCAACGTCATCACGCTCTGTATTGAGAAGCGTGGCGTGCAGACCAACATGGTTTACCACGGCAATCAGGTGGCACTGACTTACGAAATTCCGATGGCTGAAGTGGTACTCGACTTCTTTGACCGTCTGAAATCAACCTCGCGCGGTTATGCCTCGCTGGATTACAACTTTAAACGTTTCCAGCCTTCAGACATGGTACGTGTTGACGTATTGATTAACTCTGAGCGTGTGGATGCGCTGGCGCTGATTACCCACCGTGACAACGCGCCTTATCGCGGACGCGATCTGGTTGAGAAAATGAAAGAGCTCATCCCGCGTCAGCAGTTTGATATTGCGATTCAGGCTGCCATCGGCAACCACATTATCGCGCGTTCAACGGTGAAACAGCTGCGTAAAAACGTTCTCGCCAAGTGTTATGGCGGTGACGTCAGCCGTAAGAAGAAACTGTTGCAGAAGCAGAAAGATGGTAAGAAGCGAATGAAGCAGGTTGGTAACGTTGAGCTGCCACAGGAAGCGTTCCTCGCCATTCTGCATGTCGGTAAGGACAGCAAATAAGGATTTCCAATGGCTAATATGTTCGCCCTGATTCTGGCGATAGCGACGCTGATTACTGGCATCGTATGGGTAATTGATCGTTTTAAATGGGCACCCGCGCGTCGCGCGAAACAGGCTGAGGCTCAGGCCCAGACCGGTAACGCGCTCGACAGCAAAACGCTGGCGAAGGTCGCTGCAAAGCCAGGCTGGGTTGAAACGACCGCATCCGTGTTCCCGGTGCTGGCCGTGGTTTTCATCGTGCGTTCGTTTATCTACGAACCGTTCCAGATTCCCTCTGGCTCGATGATGCCGACGCTGCTGATTGGTGACTTTATCCTGGTGGAGAAGTTTGCTTACGGCATCAAGGATCCGATCACCCAGACGACGCTGATCCCAACCGGTCAGCCGAAGCGCGGCGATATCGCGGTATTTAAATACCCGAAAGATCCGAGCCTGGATTACATTAAGCGCGTTATCGGCCTGCCGGGCGACAAAGTCATTTATGATCCTTACAGCAAAACGCTGACGGTGAAACCGACCTGCTCCGATGATAGAGCCTGTGACACAGCGTTAGCGGTAACTTACACCGACGTTGAGCCAAGCAACTTTGTTCAGACCTTTAGCGGCTTTGATGGCAACGAAACCGGCAACGGTTTTTATCAGGTGCCGCAGGGCGATACCCTGCGCGGTGGTTTGCGCCTGGGAACCCGCAAAGAGACAATCGGTAACGTGACGCATGACATTCTGCTGGTAAACGAAGCGCAGAGTCAGGCAGGCATGTATTATCAGCAGCCGGGTCAGCCGCAGGCGAGCTGGGTCGTGCCGAAAGGGCAATACTTCATGATGGGCGACAACCGTGATAACAGCGCCGACAGCCGCTACTGGGGCTTTGTCCCGGAGCGTAATCTGGTCGGTAAAGCGGTCGCTATCTGGATGAGCTTTGAGAAACAAGAAGGCCAGTGGCCAACCGGCGTGCGATTCAGTCGCATCGGTGGTATCCACTAACATTATTGTCTGATTAACAGGCAAATCGGGTGGCCTCCTCAGGGAGGCCACTGCACACCAAACGGAACGTGTTGGATTACCAGCCCCGTTTGGTATGCAGAGTCACAGACGCAACAAAGAACTGGAATCGCATGAACCCCATCCTGATTAACAAGCTTCAGCGCAAACTGGGCTACACTTTTACTCATTCGGAACTGTTACAGCAGGCCCTGACTCACCGCAGCGCCAGCAGTAAGCATAACGAACGCCTGGAATTTCTTGGCGATTCTATTCTTAGCTATGTGATTGCTAATGCCCTTTATCACCGCTTCCCGCGGGTTGATGAAGGTGACATGAGCCGCATGCGCGCCACGCTGGTGCGGGGCAACACGCTGGCTGAAATGGCACGCGAATTTGATCTTGGCGAGTGCCTGCGCCTGGGACCCGGTGAGCTGAAAAGCGGCGGTTTCCGTCGTGAATCGATCCTGGCGGATACGGTGGAAGCGCTGATTGGCGGTATCTTCCTCGACAGCAGTATCGAGCGGGTAGAGCAGCTGATCCTCGACTGGTATCAGACCCGCCTCGACGAAATAAGTCCTGGCGACAAACAAAAAGATCCGAAAACGCGTCTGCAGGAGTATCTGCAGGGGCGTCATCTGCCGCTGCCAAGTTATCTGGTAGTACAGGTACGTGGCGAAGCCCACGATCAGGAATTCAC
The DNA here is from genome assembly GCF_057812235.1 of Pantoea sp. ABR1s. Lineage (NCBI taxonomy): Bacteria > Pseudomonadati > Pseudomonadota > Gammaproteobacteria > Enterobacterales > Erwiniaceae > Pantoea > Pantoea sp. ABR1s. The sequence goes on from NZ_CM173823.1 coordinate 1,012,602, forward strand.
CATTCACTGTCAGGTGAGTGGCATGGCCGAGCCGGTTGTCGGCGTCGGCTCCAGCCGTCGTAAAGCTGAGCAGGCAGCGGCTGAACAGGCACTGATAAAATTAGGTCTTGAATAGATCTGTCGGGATGACAGTGCCGGAACCGGCACTGACCATTAACCTGACATTCTATCCCGGCGTCAGAAGACGCTGAATGACACATGACTCGAATAGCACTCTTTCGGCGCCGCATCAGGCGCTGAACAATTCAGGACTCGAATGAGCGAAAACGTTACTTATTGCGGCTTTGTCGCGATTGTTGGCCGACCAAACGTCGGTAAATCCACCTTACTGAACCAGTTGCTGGGGCAGAAGGTGTCGATCACCTCGCGTAAGCCGCAAACCACGCGCCACCGCATCATGGGCATTCATACCGAAGGCGAATATCAGGCGATCTACGTCGATACCCCAGGTCTGCACATGGAAGAGAAGCGCGCCATTAACCGTCTGATGAACCGCGCAGCCAGCAGCTCCATTGGCGACGTAGAACTGGTGATCTTCGTGGTTGAAGGCACCCGCTGGACGCCCGATGATGAGATGGTGTTGGGCAAACTGCGCGACAATAAAGTGCCGGTGGTGCTGGCGATCAATAAGGTCGATAACATCCAGGATAAAAGCATTCTGCTGCCACATCTGCAGTTCCTGAGCCAGCAGATGAACTTCCTCGATATCGTGCCTATTTCTGCTGAGAGCGGCAAAAACGTCGATACCATTGCGGCGATTACCCGCAAGCATCTGCCGCAGGCCGATCATCACTTCCCGGAAGATTACATCACCGACCGCTCACAGCGTTTCATGGCGTCAGAGATGATCCGTGAAAAACTGATGCGCTTCCTGGGTGCTGAACTGCCTTACTCCGTTACGGTTGAGATCGAGCGCTTCGTGACTAACGAACGTGGCGGTTATGACATTCACGGTCTGATTCTGGTTGAGCGCGAAGGGCAGAAGAAGATGGTGATTGGCAACAAAGGCGCCAAAATCAAAGTCATCGGCACAGAAGCGCGCAGAGACATGGAAGAGATGTTCGAAGCGAAAGTGCATCTCGAACTGTGGGTGAAAGTGAAATCCGGCTGGGCAGATGACGAACGTGCGCTGCGCAGCCTGGGTTATACAGACGATCTCTGATTCAATGGAAGGCTGGCAACGCGCCTTTGTGCTGCATAGTCGCCCCTTCAGCGAAACCAGTCTGCTGCTCGACCTGTTCAGCGAAAGCGAAGGGCGGGTGCGGGTTCTGGCCAAGGGCGCACGTTCGCGGCGCTCGCAGCTGAAGGGGGCGTTACAGCCTTTTACCCCGCTGCTGGTTCGCTGGAGCGGGCGCGGGGAAGTCAAAACCCTGCGCAATGCCGAAGCGGTGTCGCTGGCCTTACCGCTCAGCGGCATCACGCTCTACTGCGGTCTTTACGTCAATGAGCTGGTCTCTCGCGTATTGCAGCAGGAATTCCCCTTCTCAGAACTCTTCTTCGACTATCTCAACTGCCTTCAGGCATTAGCCTCAACGCACGGCAAGCCCGAACCGGCACTGCGGCGTTTTGAACTGGCGCTGCTCGGTCACCTGGGTTATGGCGTCGATTTCCTTCACTGCGCCGGCAGCGGCGAGCCGGTCAGCGACAACATGACGTACAGCTACCGCGAAGAGCGCGGCTTTATTGCCAGCCTGGTGGTCAATCAGCGCAGCTTTACCGGCCGCGAATTGCGCGCCCTGTGCGAGCGAGAGTTTCCCGATGCCGACACTCTGCGCGCCGCGAAGCGGTTTACCCGCATCGCCCTGAAGCCCTATCTTGGTGGCAAGCCGCTGAAGAGTCAGGAGCTGTTCCGCCAGTTTATCCCGAAGAAAAAGCCTGAACAGGCAGAAGAATAGCGCGGGTCGTACCGCCTGTTTCACTTTGCGCGGTACACTCAACATCACGATGAAAAACAAGTGAGGACGGACATGGCTGAGTTGCTGTTAGGCGTCAATATCGATCACATTGCTACGGTGCGTAACGCCCGTGGGACAAACTATCCCGATCCGGTGCAGGCAGCGTTTATCGCCGAGCAGGCGGGCGCAGACGGCATTACCGTGCACCTGCGCGAAGATCGCCGTCACATCACTGACCGCGACGTGCGTATCCTGCGTGACACCATCCAGACGCGGATGAATCTGGAGATGGCGGTCACCGATGAGATGATCGGCATCGCCTGTGATATCCAGCCCCATTTCTGCTGCCTGGTGCCGGAAAAGCGTCAGGAAGTGACCACTGAAGGCGGGCTGGATGTGGCGGGGCAGCAGGAGAAGATGAACGCGGCCGTACGACTGCTGAGTGACGCAGGCATTCTGGTTTCGCTGTTTATCGATGCCGATCACCGTCAGATTGAAGCGGCCGTGGCCAGCGGCGCGCCTTACATCGAAATTCATACCGGCGCTTACGCCGAAGCACCAGAGGGACTGGCGCGTGACGCTGAGCTGGCGCGTATCCGCCACGCCGCGACCTTTGCCGCCAGCCTGGGACTGAAGGTCAATGCCGGTCACGGTCTGACCTACCACAACGTGCTGCCGATTGCGGCGCTGCCGGAAATGCATGAGCTGAATATCGGCCATGCGATTATTGGTCGTGCGGTGATGAGTGGCCTGCCGGATGCGGTGAAAGAGATGAAGCAGCTGCTGCGTGAAGCCCGTCGCTGATGGCTATTCTGGGACTGGGTACGGACATCGTTGAGATTGAACGTATCGCCGGGGTGATTGAACGCTCCGGCGACCGGCTGGCACGGCGGGTGCTGAGCGAAGCCGAATGGCAGCAATATCAGGCGCACAAGCAGCCGGTGCGCTTTCTCTCTAAACGCTTTGCGGTAAAAGAGGCGGCGGCAAAAGCCTTTGGCACCGGTATTCGCGGTGGTCTGGCGTTTAATCAGTTTGAAGTTTACAACGATGCGCTGGGAAAACCGGGATTACGCTTCTTTCAGCATGCCGCTGAAGTGGCAGAGAGGCTGGGCGTTAAACACGTTCACGTGACGCTGGCCGATGAGCGTCACTACGCCTGCGCCACGGTGATCATTGAAAGCTAGCCGTGCAGCAGCACGAACTTCTCCCACAGCGCATCGCGTGATTCGGTGTGCTGTGGGTCAATGATGATGGTGTTGTCGATGGGGCATACCTGCTGACAGGTTGGCGTCTCATAATGCCCGACGCATTCCGTGCAGCGGCTGACATCAATCTCATAGATCGCATCGCCCAGTGAAATGGCCTGGTTCGGGCACTCCGGTTCACACATATCGCAGTTAATGCATCTGGACGTAATCAACAGCGCCATTTTACCCACCTGATAACAACAGAAAAAGCGCGGGTATTATACGCGCTGCAGCTGATCAGACCAGCTTTTTCACCAGCGCTTCGCTGTGGCGAATATGACTGGACGCGCGTTCCGGATCGTTTTGCACCAGCGCCATAAACAGCAGATCGGTCAGGGCCAGCTGCGCCGTGGTCGAGGAGATGGCCGCGCTGCGGGTACTCTGCTCTTCCGCCACCGTATAGAGACAGTAACTGGCGCTCTGCTGCAGCGTATTCGGCGTAAAGCCGGTAAAGGCCACCACATCGGCGCCTACCTGAACCGCCTCCTGCGCGGCCAGATTGATCTCCCGCCGTTCACCGGTGTAAGAGATGGCGAGCAGCACATCGCCGGGCCCCATCGCCTGCACGCTGGCCAGCAGGGCGTGCATATCCTGCTCTGCCACCGCATTAATGCCGATCTTCATCAGCTTCCAGGAGAAGTCCTTCGCCACCAGACCCGAAGCGCCGATGCCTACCAGTAAAATACGCCGGGCATTTTTCAGCAGCTGTAACACATCGTTGAGCTTCTCTTCGCTGTTGATATCCAGCGTGGCGCGGATCGCCGAGAGTTTCTCTGTCAGCAGCTTCTCGCCCACCATTTTAAGGGGATCGTCGCTGAGGATATGGTTATGCACGGTAATGGCATCTTTGTCCGCCAGTGACTCACTCAGAGCCAGCTTAAGCGCCGGAAAACCTTTGTATCCCAGTTTCTGAGCAAACTTCACCACGCTCGACTGGCTGACGCCAGACTCTTCCGCCAGCTTTTGCGAACTCAGGTGGCGCGCCCGATCGGGTTGCGACAGTAAAAAATCAGCCAGCCGACGCTCGTTCAATGCCAGACGTGGATAAAGCTGGCGAATGCGCAGCAATGAACTCATGCCCAATCCTCGTAATTCAGGGATAATCTGTGAAGAATAAACTATTCATCAGGCATTGTAGTCATCGGAATTAAAAATGACAGTCATCGCCGTAGCGCCTGATGATGGCTACACTACTCTTTATCATTCCAGAATCAGCCTGAAGGAGAGTTGTTTGACCAGGGGAACACAACGTCGCGTCGTATTTTTTGACCTGGATGGCACTTTGCACCAGCAGGACATGTTCGGCACTTTTATGCGCTATCTGCTGCGTCGCCGCCCGCTTAATCTGCTGCTGGTGGTGCCGTTATTGCCGGTAGTGGGTATCGGCTTGCTGTTTAAAGGCCGGGCGGCACGCTGGCCCATGAGCCTGCTGCTCTGGTCTATTACTTTTGGTCGTTCTGAGCGGACGCTGCTGCAACTCGAAGCCGAATTTGCGCAGTGGTTCCGCCTGCGCGTTAAAGCCTTTCCGGTGGTTCAGCAGCGCCTGACCGATTACCTCGGCAGTGATGATGCTGACGTCTGGCTCATCACCGGATCGCCACAGTCTCTGGTGGAGCAGGTCTATTACGACTCCGCGTTTCTGCCACGCGTGAAGCTGATTGCCAGTCAGATGCAGCGCGGCTGGGGCGGGCGGGTACTGGCAATGCGCTGCCTCGGTCATGAGAAAGTGGCACAGCTGGAAGAGAAAATCGGCACGCCGCTACAGCTCTACAGCGGCTATAGCGACAGCAAACAGGACAACCCGCTGTTGTTTTTCTGTCAGCATCGCTGGCGCGTAACACCCGCAGGTGAGCTGCAACAGCTGGAATAAGTTTCTAAAGGATCGGTGAGACCGCTATAATGCGCCGCTTTTCTGTCGCCCGGAGTGGTCAGCATGAAACAACAAGATGAATACTGGATGCGCCATGCGCTTGACCTGGCGCGCCGGGCGTGGGAGCAGGGCGAAGTGCCGGTGGGTGCGGTGCTGGTTCAGAATGACCGGGTGATCGGTGAAGGCTGGAACCGGCCCATCGGCCAGCACGATCCGACGGCGCATGCGGAGATTATGGCGTTGCGGCAGGGCGGTAAAGTACTGGAAAATTATCGTCTGCTGGACACCACGCTCTATGTGACGCTGGAGCCGTGCGTGATGTGCGCCGGCGCCATGGTACACAGCCGCATCAGCCGGCTGGTCTACGGGGCGCACGATATCAAAAGTGGAGCGGCAGGATCGCTGCTCGATGTGCTGGGGCACCCCGGCATGAATCATCAGGTTGAATTACAGAGCGGCGTGCTGGCTGAAGAGTGTGCCGCTATGCTGAGCGACTTCTTCCGTATGCGTCGTGAGCAGAAAAAAGCGCTGCGGCAGGCGCAACGCCAGGATTATTAATTCATGGCGATCTTCGGTTCGACCGCCGGATAGCCTTTGGCCAGTTCGGCCTGTGCTTCTTGTGCTTCAGCCTGCTGCGCCAGGCGCTTTTCCTGCTCCTGCAGATAACCCACCAGGCTTAACTGATATTTGCGGATGTTCTCCACATAGTTATAGGCTTCATGCCCACGGGCATAGCCATAAGCCGTCTGGGTGTAGTAACGCTTCTGGCTCAGCATGGGCAGACGCAGCTTCACATCCGCCCAGCTATCCGGATTACCCCCCTGGCGGGCAGTGAGTTTACGGACATCCAGCATATGGGCATAGCCCATGTTATAGGCCGCCAGCGCAAACCAGATGCGCTCATCTTCCGGGATGGTCTGCGGCACCTTCGCCATCATATCCTGCAGATACTGACTGCCGCCGCGAATGCTCTGTTCGGGATCGGTCCGGTCGCCCACGTCCAGGCTCTCAGCGGTGTTACGGGTCAGCATCATCATGCCGCGCACGCCGGTAGGGGAGGTGGCCTGCGGGTTCCAGTGCGACTCCTGATAGGAGATCGCCGCCAGCAGTCGCCAGTCAATGCTGGTGGCGTACTTCTCAAACAGCGGTTTGATGTCAGGCAGCGTGTTATCGATGGCGCGCAGGAAAGTGCGGGTATCGACATAATCAAAGGTGCCGACGTGGCCGAGATATTTCTCCTCCAGCCGCGCCATCGCCCCTTCTTCACCCATACCGTTAAAGAAGTCGAGCATCGCGGCATTCAGGCTGTCGTCATCGCTGTGCCGCACATACCAGGTGACCGGCTCTTCATCAGTGACGTCAAACGCCACCGCCAGCTGCGGATAGATGCGCTGCAGCAGAGCGATGGTCACGGAGTCGCCAATCGTATAGTCGAGCTTGCCGTCTGCCACCGCTTCCAGCAGGGCTTTAGGACTTTGATCGGTGGAGATCGCCCAGTCCAGATCGGGGTACTGGTTTGACCGCGCGCTCTTCAGCGTTGACAGATACGCCGATCCTGACGCAACAGTCAGCCGCCCCTTTAAGTCACCGAGGTTTTTAGGGCGTGGCTTATCCACGCGATAGACCAGCTGCTGCGAAACGTTGTAGTAGCCTGGCCCGGTCTGATAGCGGGTCAGGCGTTCGCTGTTGTAGTTCAGACCCGCGGCCAGCAAATCGGCTTTGCCATCATCTAAATCGTCAAACAGATCGCTCAGGTTGGGACGTACTGTCACCTTGAGTTTGACGCCCAGATAATCGGCGAAGCGTTTTGCCAGCTCATAATCCATACCGGCCGGAGATTGGTTCACTGTGTAGTAAGTCAACGGGGAATTGATGGTACTGACACGCAGTACTCCCCGTGATTTAATCTGTGAAATCTGGTCCTGCCCACCCCCATACCAGGGAATGGATGGCCATAGCGCTAACGCTAACAGCACGGCAACCAGACCGATAAACAGATAATTAAATTTTAGGCGTTTCAAATAGTTATCTCTCGCTGGCTCTAAGGCCTCTGTCTTTTAAAGGCAGTATTTGTCTTCTTTGAACTCCCAGAGCGAGGGGCATTTTGCGCAACAAAATCACGCTGAGCAACTTTTATAGCAGCTTTTGCGCAAAATTCAGGCAAATCCGGGTCGCCAAAAATTGTGCGCAAACGGTTTCGTCGCGAGGTCGCTTTCTCTATAATACGCCCCGTTTTCCCTGTTGCGCCCAATGAAGCGTCGCCCGGCGCCCTGACGAGAGATTTATTAATGGAAATTCTGCGTGGTTCGCCCGCCCTGTCGGCATTTCGTGTAAACAAACTGCTGACCCGCTTTCAGGACGCTCATCTGCCGGTGAGTGATATTTACGCTGAGTACATCCATTTTGCTGATGTCAGCACGCCCTTAAGCGCTGACGAACAGAGCCGTCTGCAGCGCCTGCTGAAATATGGTCCCTCTCTCGCTGAACATGCCCCACAGGGGCGTCTGCTGCTGGTGACGCCTCGTCCCGGCACCATTTCGCCCTGGTCATCCAAAGCCACTGACATTGCCCACAACTGCGGCCTGCCGCAGGTCCGTCGCCTGGAGCGCGGCCTGGCCTTTTATGTACAGGCCCCGCAACTGACGGAAGCGCAGTGGCAAACGCTGGGCACACTGCTGCACGATCGGATGATGGAAACGGTCTTCGGCGATCTGACGCAGGCTGAACAGCTGTTCGCGCATCACACGCCACAGCCGGTGAAAAGTGTCGATCTGCTGGGTGAGGGCCGTCAGGCGCTGGTTCAGGCGAATATCTCACTGGGTCTGGCGCTGGCCGACGATGAAATCGACTACCTGGTGGCGGCGTTTACCGCATTGGGCCGCAATCCCAACGACATTGAACTCTATATGTTTGCGCAGGCGAACTCTGAGCACTGTCGTCACAAGATCTTCAACGCCGACTGGATTATCGACGGCGAGAAACAGCCAAAGTCGCTGTTTAAGATGATTAAAAACACCATGGAGCAGACGCCGGACTACGTGCTCTCTGCTTACAAAGATAACGCCGCCGTGATGGAAGGCTCAGAGGTTGGCCGCTTCTTTGCTGACGCCGGAGAGAGCGAATACCGCTGGCATCAGGAAGCCGCACACATCCTGATGAAGGTGGAAACCCATAACCACCCGACGGCCATCTCGCCGTGGCCTGGTGCTGCGACCGGTTCCGGTGGTGAAATTCGTGATGAAGGCGCAACCGGAAGGGGTTCAAAGCCAAAAGCGGGCCTCGTCGGTTTCTCCGTATCGAACCTGCGTATCCCTGGCTTTGAACAGCCGTGGGAAGAGGACTTCGGCAAACCGGCCCGCATCGTCAGCGCGCTGGAAATTATGACCGATGGCCCGCTGGGCGGCGCTGCATTTAACAATGAATTTGGTCGTCCGGCTCTGAATGGTTACTTCCGTACCTATGAAGAGCAGGTCACCAGCCACAACGGCACTGAGCTGCGTGGCTACCATAAGCCCATTATGCTGGCGGGCGGCATCGGGAATATCCGTGCCGATCACGTGCAGAAAGGTGAAATCACCGTAGGCGCGAAGCTGGTGGTGCTGGGCGGTCCGGCAATGAACATCGGCCTGGGCGGCGGCGCGGCGTCATCGATGGCCTCGGGTCAGTCTGATGCCGATCTCGACTTTGCCTCGGTACAGCGTGATAACCCGGAGATGGAGCGCCGTTGTCAGGAAGTGATCGACCGCTGCTGGCAACTGGGTGATGAGAACCCGATTCTGTTTATCCACGACGTGGGCGCTGGCGGCCTCTCCAATGCGATGCCGGAGCTGGTCAGCGATGGTGGTCGTGGCGGCCGGTTTAACCTGCGTGACATTCTGAGTGATGAGCCTGGCATGAGTCCGCTGGAGGTCTGGTGTAACGAATCACAGGAACGTTATGTGATGGCAGTGGCACCCGATCAGCTGGCGCAGTTTGAGGCAATTTGCCAGCGCGAACGCGCACCGTTCGCGGTCATTGGTGAAGCCACCGAAGAGCTGCACCTGAGCCTGGAAGATAGTCATTTCGGTAACAAGCCGATCGACATGCCGCTTGATGTCCTGCTGGGCAAAACGCCGAAGATGACGCGGGATGTGGTGACGCAGCAGACACAGGGTACTGCCCTGCAGCGTGACGGCATTACGCTGGTCGATGCGGTGAACCGCGTGCTGCATCTGCCTGCCGTGGCGGAAAAAACCTTCCTGATCACCATCGGTGACCGCAGCGTGACCGGCATGGTTGCGCGCGACCAGATGGTGGGACCGTGGCAGATCCCGGTTGCCAACTGTGCGGTGACAACCGCCAGCCTCGACAGCTATCACGGCGAAGCGTTTGCCCTGGGCGAACGTTCACCGGTTGCGCTGCTGGACTTCGCGGCATCGGGTCGTCTGGCCGTCGGTGAAGCACTGACCAACCTGGCGGCTACCCATATTGGTTCGCTGAAGCGTGTGAAGCTTTCCGCAAACTGGATGTCCGCCGCCGGTCATCCGGGTGAAGATGCCGGTTTATATGCGGCGGTGAAGGCAGTCGGCGAGGAGCTTTGCCCGGCGCTGGGGATCACCATCCCGGTCGGTAAAGATTCGATGTCGATGAAAACACGCTGGCAGGAAGGCAGCGAACAGCGCGAAATGACCTCACCGCTGTCGCTGGTAATTACCGCTTTTGCCCGCGTCGAAGATGTCCGTCGCACCGTCACGCCACAGCTGCAGGCCGATCAGGATAACCTGCTGCTGCTGATCGATCTGGGCAACGGCGCGAATACGCTGGGCGCAACCGCGCTGTCGCAGGTTTACCGTCAGCTTGGCGACAAACCTGCCGACGTGCGCGATGCCGCTCAGCTGGCGGGCTTCTTCAATGCCATCCAGGCGCTGGTGGCTGAGCAGAAACTGCTGGCTTACCACGATCGCTCCGACGGTGGTCTGCTGGTGACGCTGGCCGAGATGGCGTTTGCTGGTCACTGCGGCATCGACGTTGACATCGCCTCGCTGGGTAACGATGCGCTGGCCGCCCTGTTTACCGAGGAGCTGGGCGCGGTGATTCAGATCAACGCTGCCGATCGCGCTGTGGTTGAGCAGATCCTGGCGGATCACGGCCTTGCCGACTCGACGCATCTGCTGGGCAGCGCGCAGCCGGGCGATCGCTTTGTGATCCGTTCTGGTGACAGCGCGGTCTACAGTGAAAGCCGCAACACATTGCGTACCTGGTGGGCGGAAACCACCTGGCAGATGCAGCGTCTGCGCGACAACCCGGCGTGTGCCGATCAGGAACATGAAGCGAAGAAAAACGACAGCGATCCTGGCCTGAACGTTAATCTGACCTTTAATCCGCAGGAAGATGTTGCTGCCCCGATGATCGCCACTGGCGCACGTCCAAGGGTCGCGGTGCTGCGTGAGCAGGGCGTGAACTCCCATGTAGAGATGGCCGCCGCCTTTGATCGGGCAGGTTTCACCGCCATTGACGTTCATATGAGCGATCTGCTGGCCGGACGTCGCGGTCTGGAAGAGTTCCAGGCGCTGGTCGCCTGTGGCGGCTTCTCCTACGGCGATGTGCTGGGTGCCGGTGAGGGCTGGGCGAAATCGATTCTGTTTAATCCGCGCGTGCGTGACGAGTTCGAAACCTTCTTCCACCGTCCGCAAACCCTGGCGCTGGGCGTCTGCAACGGCTGCCAGATGATGTCTAATCTGCGTGAACTGATCCCAGGCAGCGATCTCTGGCCGCGCTTTGTGCGTAACCAGTCTGAGCGCTTTGAAGCGCGTTTCAGTCTGGTAGAAGTGGCCGCCAGTCCATCGCTGTTGCTGGACGGCATGGCCGGTTCGCATATGCCCATCGCCGTTTCGCACGGTGAAGGCTTTGTTGAAGTGCGTGATGCTTCGCATCTGGCGGCGCTGGAGTCGAAAGGGCTGGTGGCACTGCGCTTTGTCGATAACTTCGGCAAGGTAACAGAAACCTATCCGGCTAACCCGAATGGCTCACCAAACGGCATCACTGCCGTGACTAATGAAAGTGGGCGCGTCACTATCATGATGCCGCATCCGGAGCGGGTGTTCCGCACCGTCAGCAACTCCTGGCATCCGGCAGAGTGGGGCGAAGACAGCCCGTGGATGCGTATTTTCCGCAATGCGCGTAAACAGCTGGGTTAATGTAATCCGCTGAAAAGAGCAGGAGGCCAGTGTGCCTCCTGTTCTTTTTTGTGGCTCTGTTGGCAAATGGCGACAATGAGCATGTCGTACTGTCTCTTTTTGGCGACATCTATCTCGTTGATTTTTAATGAACGCCCATCCGGCGCGATTTCATGTCGCTCAGCGGAGACAGTTTTCACTTACTGTAATCAGATTTTGCGCAACAGTTGTCCGGTAAGCTTATTCAATTTGCTGAAAAATATAATGATTTATTTCCTGGCATGGAACTTGCTATACTCATGCAGCTGCTCATTCACCTGTTTATGATTGCCCCGCTTAGCGGAGAAGAGCTCATAAAGCCCGAATGACGCACCAAACGGAGCCTGCCGTCCAACTGACCGATAATCGCTTGCGTTATCAAACACCGGACGTAACGTTGAGTAAGGCTCCACCCATTTTTACGCGATGCATCACGCGTCGTGCCAGCGGCAGGCCATCGAGCCTGCCGTTTTCTTTTGTTCCCCTTTCTTCCGCCGACACCTTTCTTCCGCTGACAGAGTCCGTTAGCATCCAGACAGCAAATCTTAAGGAAGCGGCTGCGTGAAAAAATGGCGTTTATTTCCCCGTTCTCTGCGTCAGCTGGTGCTGATGGCGTTTGTACTGGTGCTGCTGCCGTTGCTGGTGCTGGCCTGGCAGGCGTGGGAAAGTCTCTCTGCGTTAAGCGAACAGGCAGCGGATACCAACCGCAATACCTTCACCGACGTTCGCAGAAGTGAGGCGATGGCACGAACGGCGGTTGAGCTGGAGCGCAGCTATCGCCAGTACTGCGTGCTGGATGATGCCTCGCTGGCGCGCCTTTATCAGACCCAGCACACCCGCTACAGCCAGATGCTGAGTTCGCACAGCGCCAGCCTGCCCGAGCTGCCCGCATTCCAGACTTTACAGGCGACGTTGCCGCTGCTGACACCGTTAAAGTGCGAAAACGGCAATCCGGTTACACCTGCCGCAGAGGCGCTGGATCGTTTTTCTGCCACCAATGCGCAGATGGTGCAGGACACGCGCGAAGTGGTGTTTTCGCGCGGCCTTCAGCTGCAGCGCGAAATTGCCGATCGCGGCCAGTTTTTTGGCTGGCAGGCGCTGATTCTGTTTATCATCAGTCTGGCGTTGATGACGCTGTTTACCGGCATGATTATCGGGCCGGTCAAGCGTATTGAGCGGATGATCAACCGGCTTGGCGAAGGCCGGGAACTGGGTAACAGCGTGACATTTCGCGGCCCGCGCGAGTTACGCTCGCTGGGACAGCGCATCGTCTGGCTCAGCGAACGGCTTCAGTGGCTGGAATCGCAGCGCCATGAATTCCTGCGCCATCTTTCTCACGAACTGAAAACACCGCTGGCCAGCCTGCGTGAAGGCACCGAACTGCTGGCGGACGAGGTAGCCGGTTCGCTGAACGCCGATCAAAAAGAGGTGGTCACTATCCTCGATGGCAGCAGCCGTCATCTGCAGCGGCTGATTGAACAGCTGCTTGATTACAACCGTAAACTGGCAGATGGCCCGATCCAGCTGGAACCGGTCAGCGTGGCGGAAATTGTGGAGGGGGTGGTGAATGCACACGCACTCTCGGCGCGCGCCAAACTCATGCAGACGGTTGTCAATCTGGCGGTCAGTCACTGCCTTGCCGAACCGATGTTACTGATGCGGGTCATTGATAATCTCTATTCGAACGCCGTGAACTACGGCAGCGAATCCGGTACCATCTGGCTGCGCAGTCAGCAGCAGGGCGATCGGGTCTGGATTGATGTCGCGAACAGCGGTACGCCGATCCCGCCGGAAGAGCAGGCAATGATTTTCGAACCTTTTTTCCAGGGTAGCCAGCAGCGCAAAGGGCCGGTAAAAGGCAGCGGGCTGGGATTGAGTATTGCCAAAGATTGCCTGCGCCGGATGCATGGCGACCTGACGCTGGTCTCCTGCGAGCAGGCTGACGTCTGTTTTCGAATTGAACTGAACACCACAGCCGGGAATGTCTGACTGATGAAATATTTACCCGCTTTGCTGCTGAGTACACTGACCACGCTGCTGCTCAGCGGATGTACGACCTCCCCGGCCACCTCATCCCTGCCGTCAGGCCATCAGGTGGCGGAACCCGAGGTCAGAGTGGCTGATTACCTGGCGACCCGCTGCAGTGACCTGTGGACGATAGAGAATAGTGTGGCACTGAGTAATCCCCTCTACTGGATGCGGGCGATCGATTGCGCTGAACGCCTTTCCCCCGCCGAGGCCCGAGCCGAAGCCCACCGCTGGCCGGTTGAGAGCTGGTCGCGCGCTTTCAAGCAGGGCGTGCTGATGTCGAACGGCAACGTGATGCCAGTGGAGCGTCGTCGTTATGTTGAAACCCTGGATCGCTACAGCGACGATTTCCCGCAGTCTGTGCGTCCGCTGCTCCAGTTGTGGCGCAGTAATCAGGCCGCGCAGCTCGACCTGAGTGAAGCGCGCACCCGTTATGTTCATCTGCAACAGAGCAGCGATACGCAGCTGGAGGCGATACGCCAGCAGATGGTTAAACAGCAGCAGCAGCTCAGCGACACGCAGCATAAGCTGGAGCGACTTACTGATATTGAGCGCCAGCTTTCATCGCGGAAAGCCCCGGATGTTTCTGACAGCGGCCATGGCACTGCGCTGCCGCAGGATGAGGAGCAATAATGGTCAGACAAGCGGCAAAACTGCTGCTGGTGGATGACGATCCCAGCCTGCTGAAGCTGCTGGGCATGCGTCTTCGCAGCGAAGGTTATCAGGTCACCACCGCGGCCAGCGGACCCGAAGCGTTGCGTCTGCTGCAGAAAGAAAAAATCGAGCTGGTGATCAGCGATCTGCGGATGGATGAGATGGATGGTCTGGCGCTGTTTGGCGAGATCCAGAAACGCCACACCGGTCTGCCAGTGATTATCCTGACGGCGCACGGTTCTATCCCGGACGCAGTTTCTGCCACGCAGCAGGGCGTCTTCAGCTTTCTGACTAAACCGGTGGATAAAGATGCGCTTTACAAAGCGATCGATGAAGCACTGGCTCAGCAGGCGCCGGTCAGCGATGACCGCTGGCGGGAAGCGATCGTCACCCGCAGCCCGCTGATGTTGCGGCTGCTGGAGCAGGCGCACATGGTGGCGCAGTCGGACGTCAGCGTGCTGATTAACGGGCAGAGCGGTACTGGTAAAGAGATGCTGGCACAGGCGATTCACGCCGCCAGCCCGCGAAACGGCAAGCCCTTTGTCGCCATTAACTGCGGCGCACTGCCGGAGCAGTTACTGGAGTCAGAGCTGTTCGGGCATGCCAAAGGGGCCTTTACCGGCGCAGTCAGTGCCCGTGATGGTCTGTTTAAAACTGCAGGTGGCGGGACGCTGTTCCTGGATGAGATTGGCGATATGCCGCAACCGCTACAGGTTAAGTTGCTGCGGGTGTTGCAGGAGCGTAAGGTCAGGCCGCTGGGCAGCGATCATGATATTGAGATTGACGTGCGCATTATTTCAGCCACGCATCGCGATCTGCCGAAGGCGATGGAGAAAAAGGAGTTTCGCGAGGATCTCTTCTATCGTCTTAATGTGGTGAACCTGAAGATTCCGGCGCTGCATCAGCGCACTGAAGATATTCCGCTGCTGGCTAATCATCTGTTGCGTCAGGCGGCGGAACGGCATAAACCGCAGATCCGCAGTTTTTCCGTTGATGCGATGAAGCGGTTGATGGCGGCCAGCTGGCCGGGCAATGTGCGTCAGCTGGTTAACGTGATTGAGCAGTGTGTGGCGCTGAGCTCATCGCCGGTCATCAGCGATGCGCTGGTGGAGCAGGCGTTAAGCGGTGAGAATAGTGCTTTGCCGACCTTTGCAGAGGCGCGCAATCAGTTTGAGCTGAACTATCTGCGTAAGCTGTTGCAGATGACCAAAGGCAATGTAACCAATGCCGCACGTCTGGCTGGACGCAACCGCACGGAGTTCTATAAGCTGCTGTCTCGTCATGAGCTGGATGCCAGTGATTTCAAAGAGTAGCGGAGGCTGCGGAGTGATACCGGCAGGTTGCCTGCTCAGGCCCGAATCAGAATGGGTGCGGTCAGCATAATCTGGCAGCGCTTGCGGCAACCTGAAGAATCCCGGATATTACCGCCCGACAGCGCCAGCAACATTTATACTTGATAAACCCTCTGACCATGGAGGGAGTGAAAAAGGGTCTGACATGAAAAAGATTGATGCGATTATCAAACCATTCAAACTCGATGATGTCCGTGAAGCCTTAGCGGAAGTCGGCATCACCGGGATGACCGTGAGTGAAGTAAAAGGTTTTGGCCGCCAGAAAGGGCACACCGAGCTTTACCGCGGCGCAGAGTATATGGTCGACTTTTTGCCTAAAGTGAAAATCGAGATGGTGGTGGGCGACGATATCGTTGATACCTGCGTCGAGACCATTATGCGTACTGCGCAGACCGGCAAAATCGGTGATGGTAAAATCTTTGTCTTCGACGTGGCGCGCGTGGTGCGCATCCGTACTGGCGAAGAGGATGAAGAGGCGATCTGATTATATCTTTATCAGCTCTTTATCAGCATAAAGAAGCCCGCGCTGCGGGCTTTTTTTATTGCTCAATTACATCCCTTTGTGCGGTCCAAAAAGTTCGTAATGAATGCGTGTATCTGCCACGCTGGCATCACGCAGTTGCGCCACCACATGCTGCATAAAGGGCAGCGGACCGCAGAGGTAGAAGTGGGTGTCGGGTGAGGCGAGACGTGCGGAGATCGCGGTGATATCCATCAGACCCTGCGCGTCATAGCGACCGGCATCTTCAGCGGCGGGATCGCGATACCAGACCTGACTGACGAAATCGGTGAGCTGCGCGCCCGTAGCTATCACTTCCGGGCCAAATGCATGCTGTTTGCCGTTCTCTGCTGCGTGCAGCCAGCTTACCGGCGCGCGGTGCTGACGGGCCGCCAGTGCATGCAGCATCGCCAGCATCGGCGTCTGACCCACGCCCGCTGAAATCAGCGCCACCGGGGTTGCAGCATCGACCTCAAGGAAGAAGTCGCCATGCGGTGCGGCCAGCATCAGCTCATCACCCACTTTGCCATTCTGATGCAGCCAGCCGGAGACGGTGCCCTGCGCTTCACGTTTCACCGCAATCCGATAATCTTTGCCATTACTAAGGTGAGTAAGCGAGTACTGACGAATCTGGTGATGTTCGAAACTGACGGGCTGCAGATGCACCGTCAGATACTGACCCGGTTTAAAGGCCGCCACCGGGCCGTCATCTACCGGACTGAAGGTAAAGCTTTTAATCACCTCGCTCTGCTGCTCAATAGCACTGATGCGAAACGCACGAGTGCCGCGCCAGCCACCGGTTTGCTGCTCCGTCGCCTGATAAATTTCCTCTTCGCGATTAATGAACACATCCGCCAGTACGCCATAGGCCCGGCCCCAGGCTGCCAGCGCCTCTTCACCCGGATTCAGCAGCTCTTTAATGGTTGCCAGCAAATTTTCACCAACGATGGCGTATTGCGCAGGCTGAATATTCAGGCTGGTATGTTTCTGTGCAATCTTTTCCACCGCAGGCAGCAGGACGGCCAGGTTCTCCAGATTCGCGCCATAGGCGCAAATGGCGTTGAACAGCGCTTCACGCTGATCGCCATTGCGCTGGTTGTTCATATTGAAAACATTTTTGAGTTCAGGATGGTGCGACAGCATGCGGTCATAGAAGTGTGCGGTAAGCGCAGGACCACAGGCGGCGATGGCAGGCAGGGTCGATTTAACCGTGGCGATAGTGTGTGCATCAAGCATAAAAGCGGCCTCTCATTTAAAAATGTATTTTAAATGCATCTTATAGCCGTCTCGCCTGTGGTGTAAATAACCCGATAAATTTCCCGGTTGTCAAAGTGGCAACTTTTTGGTGCATCCTGAGAAACCGCCGTCACATCCTGAAGAAAAATTGTGGCGTCTGAACAGGGTAAAAAGGTGTAAAAAAGCCCTGCCAGTAGCCAGCCAATCGTTTGCGTAAAAAGAGGAGGTTCACCCTACCTTCACCTGTTAAAACGGTTTACACTGTGGGCCTTCGCCCCTGAAGGGGGGTAAATACCGTCAGAAAGTTAGCTGAGTCAGGAGATCCGGATGTTAAAGCGTGATATGAACATTGCCGATTACGATGCCGAGTTGTGGCAGGCGATGGAGCAGGAGACAGTGCGTCAGGAAGAGCACATTGAACTGATTGCTTCTGAAAACTACACCAGCCCGCGTGTTATGCAGGCACAGGGTTCTCAGCTCACCAATAAATACGCTGAAGGCTATCCGGGCAAACGCTACTACGGCGGCTGTGAGTACGTTGATATCGTTGAGCAACTGGCGATCGATCGCGCAAAAGAACTGTTTGGTGCCGATTACGCTAACGTGCAGCCACACTCAGGTTCACAGGCTAACTTTGCGGTTTACACCGCGCTGCTGCAGCCGGGCGATACTATTCTGGGGATGAACCTGGCGCACGGTGGGCATCTGACTCACGGCTCACCGGTTAACCTGTCGGGCAAACTCTATAACGTTGTGGCTTACGGTATCGATGAGACCGGTAAAATTGACTACGACGAACTGGCTGAACTGGCGAAAACCCACAAGCCAAAAATGATCGTTGGCGGATTCTCAGCTTACTCCGGCGTTTGCGACTGGGCGAAAATGCGCGAAATCGCGGATAGCGTAGGTGCATGGCTGTTTGTGGACATGGCACACGTCGCCGGCCTGATTGCTGCAGACGTTTACCCGAGTCCGATCCCGCATGCGCACATCGTGACCTCTACCACTCACAAAACGCTGGCGGGTCCGCGCGGTGGTATCATTCTGGCGAAAAACGGCGACGAAGATTTCTATAAGAAACTGAACTCTGCTGTCTTCCCTGGCGGTCAGGGCGGTCCTCTGATGCACGTTATCGCTGGTAAAGCGGTTGCGTTCAAAGAGGCGATGGAGCCGGAATTCAAAACCTACCAGCAGCAGGTGGCAAAAAACGCCAAAGCGATGGTTGAGGTGCTGATTGAGCGTGGCTATGACATCGTTTCTGGCGGAACGTATAACCATCTGTTCCTGATCGATCTGGTGAGCAAAAACCTGACCGGTAAAGAAGCGGATGCGGCGCTGGGCCGTGCCAACATCACGGTTAACAAAAACAGCGTGCCTAACGATCCGAAAAGCCCGTTTGTGACTTCTGGTATCCGTATCGGTACGCCAGCTGTTACCCGTCGTGGCTTCAACGAAGTAGACGTGCGTGAGCTGGCTGGCTGGATCGCGGATGTGCTGGATAACGTCAATGACGAAGCGACCATTGAGCGCACCAAAAAGAAAGTGCTGGAAATCTGCAGCCGTCTGCCGGTCTACGCTTAATCGTTAACCTGTTGTGAGACAGCATACAAAGGATGGCATCAGCCATCCTTTTTTATTGCCTGTCCTGCGGCGCTCTGCCAGAGTAGCGCCCACTCATGCTGCCAGGCAGCACTCTTGCTGGAGGGAATATGGCAATCGGCTCCGCCAGATGGCTCGGATTGGGCTACTTCACTTACTTCTTCTGTTACGGCATCTATCTGCCATTCTGGGGCGTGTGGCTGAAAGGCACCGGTCTTGATGCTGAAAAGATTGGCCTGCTGCTCGGCTGTGGCATGGTGGCACGCTTTGTCGGCAGTCTGCTTATCGCCTCTCAGGTCAAAAATCCTTCACGGTTGATTACGGCGCTGCGTTTGCTGGCGCTGATGACCTGCCTGTTCGCTGCCGGTTTCTGGGTGGGTGAGCAGTGGATGTGGCTGCTGACGGTCATGATCGGCTTTAACCTCTTTTTCTCGCCGCTGGTCCCGCTCAGCGATGCGCTGGCCGCCACCTGGACACAGCAGATAGGACTGGCGTATGGGCCGGTCAGGCTGTGGGGTTCGCTAGCCTTTGTGATCAGCTCGGCATTAACCGGCGTGCTGGTCAGTGCTTACTCTTCAAACGCCATTCTGCTGCTGCTTTCCGTCGGCGTCATCTCTATGCTGGCAGGCATGATGCTGTCACCCGCCACCCAGCCACAGGGTAATGAACGGCAGGGCGCGGCGGGCGGCGGCTGGCAGGTGTGGCGTGCATTGCTGCGTGAGAATGCGGTATGGCGATTTATGCTCTGCGTAACACTGCTGCAGGGTGCGCACGCCGCCTATTACGGCTTCAGTGCTATCTGGTGGCAGGAGAGTGGCTACTCCGCCTCCACGGTGGGTTATCTCTGGTCGCTGGGCGTGGTGGCCGAAATCGTCGTGTTTGCCCTGAGCAACCGGTTATTCCGCCGCTGGAGCGCGCGCGATCTGCTGCTGCTTTCGGGCATTTGTGCGTTGATCCGCTGGAGTCTGATGGGCGCCACTACCGCGCTGCCGCTGCTGATTGTGGCGCAAATCCTCCACTGTGGCAGCTTCACCGTCTGTCATCTGGCGGCGATGCGTTTTATTGCGGCGCGTCAGGGAGCGGAAGTGATCCGTCTGCAGTCGCTCTATTCCGCGCTGGCGATGGGGGGTGGCATTGCGATAATGACCATGATCTGCGGCGTGCTGTTCGCTCATCTGCAGGGGCATCTGTTCTGGGTGATGGCACTGGTGGCGCTGCCCGCGCTATTTCTGCGTCCCGGCTACGACTCCAGTAAATAACGAATCCGCTGCTGATGGTGTAACGTCAGCGGCAGTTCCGCATGCACCAGCGGCGGGGAGAAGAGTGGCAGCGAGGTGGGGTAGGGCGAAATGATGATGTCCACATCCCGCGGTGCGCCATCCCGCTGAAACTGTTTCACGTCCTGATAGGTAATATTGATCGGCAGCAGCGTGATCTCCCGGATCTGCTGCTCCACATCCTGCTCCAGATCGGTATCGTCACCCGTCAGAATCAGCACCTGCTTCTCCTGCAACGCATTCTCCTGCATCAGCCAGGCACCAAAAATAACGGTAATTAAGCTCACCTCTTCCGGGCTGAACGCAATCCCGTATTGCTGCTCAAACGCCTGCAGCGCCTGCTGAGTGGTGCGCAACAGGCGGGGATAGAGGCGGCTGACATCCAGCGCCACGCTGTTGTCGATGCCGATAGTGAAGTGGGTGCGATCCAGCGCCTGCGCCAGATGAGGATAGAGCTGGTTAAGCAGCTCGTCGCGAGCAGCAAAAGTAATGTCGGCACACCGTTCAAAGTCATTAATCAACTGCTGGGTCGCAGCCATTAACTGCTGCTCAGCAGGATGTGCAATCGCATCCACGACAGGCGTATGTATCTGGCTGAACAGCAGTGTCCAGAAGTCGGTTTCACTGACGGGCGGCGCAAGGTGGCAGCGTTTGCGCCAGTGGTGAATCACATCCTCAGCGGCCTGCCGCTCAGCCTTCTGCTGCAGCCAGTGACACTGCGCTTCACTGAACAGCACCGGCTGGCGCTGGCACAATCCATATTTCATGAAAATCTGCAGAAAAAGCCGGTCGCGTTCGCTGAAATCGCGCTTCAGACGCAGGCTACAGTGCTGGATCAGCGCCTGTAAATTGGTCTCATCCCACAGCGCCTTCTCAATCTTCATCACCTTCAGGCGCTGACGCAGGGGAGCTGCAAAATGGTCGCAGACGAAATCCTGCGATAAACGCAAACTGCGTCGCAGGTTGTGCAGCAGACAGAGGCGCCGATCCAGCTCTGTGCCATGAAGACGAAAGCTGCCATCCACCATCTGATGCAATTCCAGCTGGTGATATCGCTGTATCTCAAGGCCCACATCCGCGATATCCTGTCGGGCAACAGCAGGATCGACGCCATTCAGCTGGCAGACTTTTTCAAGCGTAAGCACGGGTGTCGGCAGAAACAGCAGCAATAAAAGATGGCACTGACGCTGTGAGCGGGTGAAGAGTGGTGCCAAAGGGGTAGCAGAACTCATCAATCAGGTTTCCAGCAGGCTATTTTGAGCTAAGAATAGTCAACCCCGTCAGCGCCTGCGCGGTTTACGCGGTTTATTTGCCGGAGGTTTAAGGCGGGTCACAAAATTTTGTTACTTATAGATTCTTTTCATCGGGAACGTTACTTTATAACATTATGAAACGCACACTCTTTGCCCTCTTGATGGTATTAAGTCCGGCTGTAATGGCACATCCTCACAGCTTCATCGATATGAAAACCGAACTGGTGGCGCAGGATGACACCTTTACCGGATTAAAGATGACCTGGACCATGGATGAGATTACCTCCGCCGATCTGCTTTACGACGCGGGCGAGGCGAAACCAGGCAGCGTGGTGTGGAAGAAGCTGGCGGCAGGCGTGATGGCGAACGTGCTGGGCCAGCACTACTTTTCTGAAATCTGGCACAACCAACAGCGGGTAAAGTTTTTGAATCTGCCAACCGAATACAACCTGTCACGTAACGGCCATAAAGCGGTGCTGGAATTTATTCTGCCGCTGGCGGAACCCCCGAAGCTGACCGGGCAGCGCTTTGAGATCCTGACTTTTGATCCCACCTATTTCGTCGATATGTTCTATGACAATCCTGGTGCGTTAACGCTGCCGACGGCGCTGCAGGCGCGCTGCAAGTTCGCGCTGAACACGCCAAAGCCCAATGATTCACTGAAGCAGTATGCGCTGTCGCTGGATAAAGCCGACGCGCCTGCAGAGGAGATGGATTTAGGCCGCCAGTTTGCCCAGACGGTGATACTGACATGTCAGTAATCTCCCCACCGTTACGGGCTTCCCGCCTCTGGCCGCTGTGGCTGATGGCGGGCGTGCTGCTGAGCAGCGCGTTGCTGGTCTGGCTCTACTGGTCGCAGATTCTGATGCAGAGCGTACTGTGGCAGAAAGATCTGCATCGGCAGATGACTCAGCTGCTACAGCAGGTTGCGGAGCAGCCCCACCAGGCAGGCATTTCGCTGGTGATATTCAGCCTGCTGTATGGCGTACTGCACGCGCTGGGACCGGGCCATGGCAAAGTGGTGATCGCGACCTTTCTGGCGACCCATCCCACCAGAGTGAAAACCAGTATCAGGCTGACGCTGCTCGCCTCACTGCTGCAGGGTTCGGTGGCGATTGCCCTGGTGACGGTGATGCTGGTGCTGCTGAAAACGTCATCGCGACAGCTGCATCTCAGCAGTTTCTGGCTGGAGAAGGGCAGTTATCTGTTGGTGATCGGGCTGGGCGTGATGATCGGTTATCGGGCGCTGCGTTCGCTGTGGCGGACATTGCGTCCGCGTCCGGCCCCGGTATTTCGCACCTTCAAACCTCACCATCAGCATGACGATCAGTGCGGATGCGGACACGCACATCTTCCGACACCGCAGCAGATGAGCGGCAATCTCAGCGTGAAAACCCAGCTGTTGGTGGTGGTGTCGATGGGATTACGTCCCTGTTCCGGCGCGATTATGATGCTGCTGTTTGCCAAAGTGATTGGTGTCTATGGCTGGGGGGTGATCTCTGCTGCGGTGATGGCGCTGGGCACGGCACTGACCATTTCGGCGATTGGCCTGCTGGTTCAGCAGGCGCGCACGGTGGCACAACGGCTGGCACAGCCTGGCGTTACCGCAGGCATGACGCGACTGCTGATCCCCGCGCTGGCCTTAACCGGCAGCCTGATTTTAATCGTAGCGGGTATCGCGCTATGGCAGTCAGCGCAGATGACGTTGGGTGGCGGAATTCGACCCTTCTGAATAAAAGCGCAGCGGAAATAAAATTGCCGCTGCGCTCTTCTCTTCGTTAATTATCTCTGAATTCATCTCTTTATTTTTTTCTCTGGCTGGTTTAGTGGTGAAATGACTATTCCCTGTCTACGCTGATAATACCAAAACGGCATTCCGCCGTCGGGATGATAAAAGATCAAGACCGCTTTCTGTTTATTGCGAGGAGTATATTTCATGGCTGATACCCGTATTAATAATGGCTACACCGAAACGCTGGCGACCGGGCCTGCTGGATTGCCGTTAAAACGTATTTCCTGGAGCGCCGTCTTTGCCGGTGTCATTTGTGCGTTGATCGTTCACATTATTCTGACGCTGCTGGGAACCGCCATTGGTGCAACAACCATTGATCCGATGAAAGAACAGAATCCACTCGACGGCTTGGGCACAGGCGCGCTGGTCTGGACTGCCATTGAAATGCTGGTCGCGATGGCTGCAGGTAGTTATGTTGCAGGACGACTGGCTCAGCGCGAAGGCGCACTGCACGGTTTACTGATGTTTGGCCTTAGCACAATTTTCACTATTTACCTGGCTATTGCGCTGGCGACCAGTGTATTAGGCGGCGCGATGAATATTGTGGGCTCAGGCTTCCAGGCGCTGGGTAGTGGTATTTCCGCCGCTGCGCCATCCGTTACCCAAATGGCAAAAGACAAACTGCAGGAGAGTAATATTAATTTAGATAACCTGCAGAACGAACTGGAAACGACTTTACGCCAGACCGGGAAACCGGAATTACAGCCAGAGAACTTAAAGCAGGATGCAAATAAAGAAGCGCAGAATGCTGAAAACCAGGCTAACAACACCGCAAACCATCCACAGACAGCGGATACTGATCTGGCTAACTGGTTAAAAGGGGTGATGGATCGTCATTCCGATACCCTGCAGGCAGCCGATCGTGATGCGCTGAAAAATATTATCAAAGCGCGCACCGGCAAAAGCGATCAGGAAGTGGATCAGATCGTGGCCCAAACTGAACAGAGCTATCAGCAGGCCGTTCAGAAGTATCAGGAACTGAAACAGCAGGCTGAACAGAAAGCGCGTGAAGCCGGTGAAAAAGCCGCTGCCGCGACTGCGAAAGCGAGCTGGTATGCCCTGATTCTGCTGATCATCGAAGCGGTGCTGGCAGGTGTGATGGGTATGGTAGGTCGTCGTACTCAGCCTCGTCAGGTGCTGTCACACGAACGTCGTTAATCATCACTGAGTAACAGGCAATAAAAAAGGCGGCTGAGAAGCCGCCTTTTTCTGTACTGAAACTTAGCGTTTTAACGCTTCGCTCAGCTCATCACGCATGTTCGACAGCATCGATTTCACCACACGTGGGTTACCCGCGACCAGGTTACCTGACTGCAGATAGCCGTGGTTGCCGGTGAAATCAGTCACCAGACCGCCCGCTTCACGGACCAGCAGTTCCCCCGCCGCAAAATCCCACGGCTTCAGGCCAATCTCAAAATAGCCATCTACGCGACCGGCAGCCACATAGGCCAGATCCAGCGCAGCAGAACCGGTGCGGCGGAAGTCAGCACACTGGGTAAAGAGTTTGGTCATGATATTCATGTAAGCCGGCGCGTGCTGCTTCATTTTGAACGGGAAGCCGGTCGCCAGAACGGTGCCATCCAGATCGCGGGCCGTGCTGCCACGCAGACGATAGCCATTCAGCTGAGCGCCCTGACCGCGTGAAGAGGTGAAGAGTTCATTGCGCATTGGATCGTAAACGACGGCGACTTCGGTGCGGCCTTTAATGCGCACAGCGATAGAAACAGCAAAGTGGGGTAAACGTTTGATGAAGTTTGAGGTGCCATCCAGCGGATCGATAACCCATTGAACATCCTGATCTTCGCCCGCCAGTTCACCGCTTTCTTCAGTGATGATGGTATGTTTCGGGTAAGATTTACGAATAATTTCGATAATCAGGCGTTCTGCTTCGCGGTCAACATTCGTTACGAAGTCGTTGCTGCCTTTCTGGCTGGCTTCGACAGCGTCCGGGGTTTCATAATATTTGGCAATTAAATTTCCGGCCTTGCGCGCTGCGCGCACGGCAATGTTGAGCATTGGATGCATCGGTATCTCTCGCTGGATGTTAAAGAACGGGGAAAACGGCGCGGAGTATAGCAGCGTGTTCGGTAAATGTCCTGCTTTATGTTAATATTCTCTCTACTGATTTTACTGACCCGTTTCTGAGTATCCCTAATCATGTTGCAAAATATTCGTATCGTGCTGGTCGAGACTTCTCACACCGGTAACATGGGCTCCGTTGCGCGCGCCATGAAAACCATGGGCTTAACCAACCTCTATCTGGTTAACCCGCTGGTCAAGCCTGACTCACAGGCTATCTCACTCGCGGCTGGTGCCAGCGACGTTATCGGCGACGCCAAAATTGTCGACTCGCTGGATGAGGCCATTGCCGGATGCAGTCTGGTGGTCGGCACCAGCGCACGTTCCCGCTCGCTGCCCTGGCCGATGCTGGATGCGCGCGAATGTGGCGTGAAAAGCGTGGAAGAGGGCCAGCAGGCACCGGTTGCGCTGGTATTTGGTCGTGAACGTGTCGGCCTGACCAATGACGAGTTGCAGAAGTGCCACTATCACGTCGCAATTCAGGCAAACCCGGAATACAGCTCGCTGAATCTGGCGATGGCCGTACAGATTATCGCCTATGAAGTGCGCATGGCATGGTTACAGGCGCAGGAGCAGGCCAGCCCGCCGCCACAGTATGAAGAGTCACCTTATCCGCTGGTGGATGACCTGGAGCGCTTCTATCAGCATATGGAACAGATGATGCTGAACAGCGGCTTTATCCGTGAAGCCAATCCTGGCCAGGTGATGAGCAAACTGCGTCGTCTTTACACCCGTGCCCGCCCGGAACGCGATGAACTGAACATCCTGCGCGGCATGCTTTCGTCGTTTGAAAAGCGAAAAAACGATAAAAAAGAAGCAGATAATAGTTGAGTGAATTACCAGGTTAAATACCTGACTAATTTACCAGGTTAAATAGTTGACCAATTTACTCGGGAATGGCAGACTTCAGAGCATCTGTTGCTAATCCTCCGATAACCGGACGCTATTGAGGTCGTACGTTATGAGACTGACATCCAAAGGACGTTATGCCGTTACTGCAATGCTGGACGTTGCCCTTCACTCCCATGAAGGTCCGGTCCCGCTGGCTGATATTTCAGAGCGTCAGGGCATTTCGCTCTCCTATCTGGAGCAGTTATTCTCCCGATTACGTAAAAATGAGCTGGTGTCCAGCGTACGTGGTCCGGGCGGCGGTTATCTGTTGGGCAAAGCGTCTAATACCATCTCTGTCGGTGAAGTGATCACCGCCGTTGATGAGTCTGTTGATGCCACCAAATGTCAGGGTAAAGAAGGCTGCCAGGGCGGCGAGCGTTGCCTGACTCACGTGCTGTGGCGCGATCTGAGCGTGCGTATCAGTGACTTCCTGAACAATATTACACTGGCTGAGCTAGTGAATAATCAGGAGATCCTGGATGTAGCCGATCGTCAGAATGCGATTGATAATCGTCGCTTCCAGAGCCCGCGCACGCAGGAAATTAACGTCAACCAACGCGCCTCGTAATCCCCGCTGTTGCGGCCCTTACTGCTAACGCGGTCAGGGCCGAATCTGCTATAAAGACGTATGATTTTTTATACGGAGCTATAGCGCAATGAAATTACCGATTTACCTGGATTACGCCGCCACCACGCCGGCCGATCCGCGTGTGGCCAGCAAAATGATGCAGTTTCTGACGCTGGATGGCACGTTCGGTAATCCGGCCTCGCGATCGCACCGTTTTGGCTGGCAGTCTGAAGAAGCGGTTGATGTTGCGCGTAATCAGATCGCCGAACTGGTCAATGCCGATCCGCGTGAAATCATCTTTACCTCTGGCGCCACTGAATCCGATAACCTCGCGATTAAAGGTGCAGCTCACGCCCATCAGGCGCGCGGCAAACATATCATCACCAGCCAGACAGAACATAAAGCGGTGCTTGATAGCTGCCAGCAGCTTGAGCGTGAAGGCTTTGCTGTCACTTATCTCACCCCGGCGGCTAACGGCATTATCTCGCCTGACCAGCTGCGTGCGGCGCTGCGCGACGACACGATTTTAGTCACCCTGATGCACGTTAATAATGAAACCGGGGTGATTCAGGATATCGCCGCCTTTGGCGAACTCTGCCGCGAACGTGAGATTCTGTTTCATGTGGATGCGACCCAGAGCGTCGGCAAGCTGCCTATCGATCTCAGCCAGTTACCGGTTGATTTGATGTCCTTTTCTGCCCACAAACTCTATGGCCCGAAAGGCATCGGCGCACTCTATGTACGGCGTAAACCGCGTGTGCAGATTGCTGCGCAGATCCACGGCGGCGGACATGAACGCGGTATGCGATCCGGGACATTGCCGGTGCATCAGATTGTCGGCATGGGCGAGGCGTATCGTATCGCAGCAGAAGAGCGCGAAACCGAGATGGCGCGCCTGCAGACTCTGCGCGATCGTCTGTGGCAGGGCATCAGCACACTGCCCGACGTCACCCTCAATGGCGATCTGCAGCAGAGCGCACCGAACATTCTTAACCTCAGTTTTGTTGACGTTGAGGGTGAATCACTGATCATGGCGCTGAAAGATCTGGCGCTCTCTTCCGGCTCGGCCTGCACCTCCGCCAGCCTGGAGCCTTCCTATGTATTGCGGGCGCTGGGCCTGAGTGAAGAGCTGGCGCACAGTTCGCTGCGCTTCTCGCTGGGACGCTTCACTACCGAGGAAGAGATCGACTACGCCATTGCCCTGGTGCAGAAATCAGTGACCCGTCTGCGGGCCTTAATGAAATCCTGATATCCGGTCATAGTCCGGAAATTGCGCCTATATTTGCACTTCGCTGGCAACACCTGACGGAATCTGTTATCAGGTCTCTCTGCGAATTATATTTAACATCTTATTAAAGCCGTTATAACAATCAGGCTGGATGAAACAGATAACGATTATGGAGCTTTTCGATGACCACACAACCCATGAATATTACGCTTAGCAGCCAGCCCGCCGATGCGCGCTGGGGCGAAAAAGCGATTCTCAGCAGCAACGACAGCGGCATGACACTGCATCTGACCGGCGCGGATGCGCTGAATATCATTCAGCGTGCGGCTCACAAAATCGACAGCCAGGGGATCCGCCATGTGGCGCTGACCGGCGAAGGCTGGCACCTTGAGCAGTGCTGGGCATTCTGGCAGGGCTTCCGTGGTCCGAAAGGCCAGCGTCAGGTTGAGTGGCCGGCGCTGGGCGAACATGAGCAGGCGGAGTTTGATCGCCGTCTGAAAATTATCGACTGGGTTCGCAACGTTATTAACCTGCCTGCGGAAGATCTGGGGCCGGAACAGCTGGCACACAATGCAGTCGATCTGATTAGTGAAGTGGGCGGCAGCGCCGTCAGCTATCGCATCACCAAAGGCGACGATCTGCGGGTACAGGGGTATATGGGCCTGCACACCGTTGGACGTGGTTCAAATCGTCCGCCGGTATTTCTGGCGCTCGATTACAACCCGACCGGCGACGACAATGCCCCGGTCTACGCCTGTCTGGTCGGTAAAGGCATTACCTTTGATACCGGTGGCTACAGCCTGAAGCAGAGCAGCTTCATGGACTCAATGAAATCTGACATGGGCGGCGCGGCGACCGTCACCGGCGCGCTGGCCATGGCGATTTCGCGCGGTCTTAACAAGCGCGTCAAACTCTACCTCTGCTGTGCCGATAACATGGTCAGCAGCAACGCCTTTAAACTGGGCGACATCATTCGCTATCGCAACGGTAAATCGGTGGAAGTGATGAACACCGATGCGGAAGGGCGTCTGGTCCTGGCCGACGGTTTAATCGACGCCAGCGAGCAGAACCCGACGATGATCATCGATGCTGCGACGCTGACCGGTGCGGCTAAGACGGCGCTGGGCAACGATTACCATGCGCTGTTTACCTTTGATGATGTGATGGCACAGTCGCTGATGGGCAGCGCGGTGAGTGAGAACGAACCTTTCTGGCGTCTGCCGCTGGCCGAATTCCATCGCAGCCATCTGCCGTCTAACTTCGCCGATCTCAATAATATCGCCAGCCCGTCACATGCGGCGGGTGCCAGTAGCGCGGCAGCGTTCCTGTCACACTTCGTCAGTAACTATCAGCAGGGCTGGCTGCACATCGACTGCTCCGCGACCTATCGCAAAGGCGCAGTTGACCAGTGGGCGGCGGGTGCAACAGGTCTTGGCGTGCGTACCCTCGCCAATCTGTTACTGAAATAAGCCGATCTCAGCGGTGGCTGATGCTGCCGCTGTTCAGAGGGAAACTATGAATCGTCTTGAAGAGGTGCTGAAGCTGGCGGCCACTGAGCCTGCCCATCGGCCCGAATTTTTTCAGCTGTTGCTGGAATCTGATGCCTGGGTGCCAGGTGAAAGCACCACGCAACAGCTTGATGCCAGCACGCCCGTTGATCTGCAGCACTGGGAAAAAGAGGATGGCAGCAGCATCATTCCTTTTTTCACGTCAGAAGAGGCGATGAGTGAAGCGGTGAGCGGTGAGCAGTCCTGGCTGCGTCTGCCGGTACGAACGCTGTTTGAGATTACGCGTGGCGAGACGCTGTTTCTCAATCCCAAACTGCCTTCCGGTAAAGAGTTTACTGCGGCCGAGATCACCCATCTGCTGGCTGAAGAGGGCAGTGCACTAAGCCAGCAAACCGTGCTGGAAGGCGGACAGTCACTATTGCTGTCTGAGGTGGCTGAACCCCCTGCGCAGATGATCGACTCACTGACTCAGCTCTTCAGCAAGCATAAGCAGGTGCGTCGCGCGTTTATCGCCAGTATCCGTGAGCGGGCTGACGAAGCGCCCAATCTGCTGATTGGCATTGAAGCGGACAGCAATATTGAGACGATCATTCAGGCGGCGGGCAGCGTGGCAACCGATACGCTGCCGGACGATGCGCCGGTTGATATCTGTGAGGTGACGCTGAACGATCGCGGCATCAGCCACTTCTTTACCGCCCATATCACGCCATTCTATGAGCGTCGCTGGGGCAGTTTCCTGCGGGACTTCAAGGGCAGTGAGCGGATTATCTGAGACAAAAAAGTAAACAGGCGGCTCACGAGCCGCCTCATATAGCTGATATCCCGAATCAGGGGAAATCTGGCCGCAACGAATAAGCTTAACGCGCAGGGAACAGGGTCAGAGGAGGAAAGCGTCCCGCGCCATGGACGGCGCGGGCCGAGCGGCCAGGGAGTGGCTTTAGCGACTTTCCGATCTGACCCTGTTTCCTGTGCTACCTCGTTCTTACAGCTGATCGAATCCGATATTATTAAAAAAACAGGCGGCTCATGGGCCGCCTGTTTTTTATTTCGCGATAGGTAAGTCGTCGCGACTGCCCCATTCGCCCCAGGATCCGTCATACAGCGTGACATCCCGTGCGCCCAGCGCCGTCAGCGCCAGAATCACCACCACCGCCGTCACGCCTGAGCCACAGCTGGCGACCACCGGTTGGGTAATATCGACGCCCGCATCGGCAAACAGCGTCTGAAGTTCCGCCTCCGGCTTGAGTTTTCCCTGTTCAACCAGGCTGTTCCACGGCACGTTCAGGCTGTTGGGAATGTGTCCGCGATGCAATCCGGGACGCGGCTCATCCACTTCGGCGTTAAAGCGATTGGCAGGACGCGCATCAATAATCTGTGCGCCGCCTTCATGGCTGATCAGCAGTACGTCCGTCAGGCGTTTCACCCGGCTTTCATCCGCGTGGGCCTCAAACTCACCTTCCGGCAGATTCACTTCGCCGGTTGCCAGCGCAAAACCAGCTTCTTTCCAGCCCTGCAAGCCCCCGGCCAGAATCGACACCTGAGCCACACCAAAGGTTTTCAGCATCCACCAGGCGCGTGGCGCAGAAAAGAGATTACCCTCGTCATACACCACCAGGTGCTTATCACTGCTGACACCCAGTTCACGCATCGCGACGGCAAAACTTTCGGCGCGGGGCAGCATATGGGGGTAAGGGCTGGTGTGATCGGAAAGCGCTTCAATATCGAAGTAAGGGGCGTCGGGTAAATGACCCGCCAGATATTCGGCCTGGATATCGCGAACCGCTTCCATACCGGGTGGCAACAACCGTGCATCCAGCACCTGAAGCCGCTCATCGTTGTAGTGCTCTTGTAACCAGTCGGCGGACACAAACAGTGGCGTCGTCATAACAACCTCATCTCAGCAATCTGTCATACCAGTGTCAGGGAATGTGCGCACCATCTCAAGAGAAGCGTTGATTAAATGCGAGCATTGATATGAAATTGCGCTGCGTAATCAAACGACACTCCCTGCGTCCCGGTGAAGGAACTACCATGAAGAAACGCAATACCCGGCTGCTGCTCAGCATGCTGATCGGTGGCTCGCTGCTGTCAGCGACCCTGTTACCTGTTTTGCCTCTCCAGGCGGCAGAAGCACCCGCAACCTCCCAGGTCAGCAAACCGCTGACGATTATCGATCTCTCGGAACTGCAGATCGATAATGCCGCTGCGCTGGTCTTAACCTTCAATCAGCCGCTTGATGATAAACAGGATATCGCGCAAAAAGTCAGGCTGACCGACGATAAACAGGGCCGGGTGGATGGCGGCTGGGAGCTTTCTGCTAACCGCAAAACGTTGCGCTTCCGCCATCCCGAGCCGTCGCGTCACTTCACCGTCACGGTGGATGCGGGACTGCGCGCGGCCAGCGGAGAGACGCTTGCCGCCGATTACAGTCAGAAAATCGCCACCCGTGATATCCAGCCGATGGTGGGCTTTGCCAGTCGCGGTTCACTGCTGCCGCTGCGTATCACCCAGGGACTGCCGGTGCTGGCGCTGAATGTTGACCAGGTCGATGTCGATTTCTTCCGGATAAAGAATGCCGGCCTGGCGGAATTTCTCTCGCAGTGGAATTACGGCAACAACCTCTCAAGCTGGCAGTCGCAGGAGTTGCTGAAAAGCAGCCAGCTGGTTTATAGCGGACGCTTTGAGCTCAATCCGGCGCGTAACACGCGTGAAAAATTGCAGCTGCCGATGCGTGACATTACCGCACTTCAGCAGCCGGGCGTCTATCTGGCGGTGATGAAGCAGGCCGGGACTTATCGCTACAGCCAGCCCGCCACGCTTTTCACCCTCAGCGATATTGGCCTGTCACTGCATCGCTTCCCGACCCGGTTCGAACTGTTCGCCCAGAGTCTGGCAGACGGTCAGCCGCTTTCTGGGGTCAGCGTCAGGTTACTGGATGAGAAGGGGCAGGTGCTGCAAAGCGGAACCAGTGACAGCACCGGTCATCTGAGCCTCAAGGCGGATGAAAAAGGCAAGCTCCTGCTGGCAATTCAGGGAGAACAGACCTCAATGATCGACCTGGCGCGTCCGGCGCTGGATCTCGCTGAATTCCCGGTCGCGGGGCCGCAGGGCTATGACAAACAGCTGTTTGTTTTTGGTCCGCGCGATATCTATCGTCCAGGTGAAACGGTCATCGTAAATGCGTTGCTTCGCGATGCCGACGGACACCCCTTGCCCGCGCAGCCGATCAAAGCGGAGCTGGTGCAGCCCGATGGCCAGGTGATGCGGACTTTTGTCTGGCAGCCTGAAGCGGGATTCTACCAGCAGCGACTGGCGCTGTCCGCGTCGGCCATGACCGGCGACTGGATGTTGCGACTGAATACCGGCGATAACCTCAAGCGAGAGTGGAAGTTTCACGTCGAAGATTTTCTGCCGGAGCGTATGGCGTTAACCCTGAAAAATGACCCTCAGCCACAGGCCGCTGATGCCAGTGTTGAGTTCGGTATTGAGGGGCGCTATCTCTATGGCGCCCCAGCAGCAGGTAACACGCTACAGGGTCAACTCTATCTGCGACCGGCACGCGAGGCGGTGACTGCACTGCCAGGCTACCAGTTTGGTGACATCACCGAAGAGGGGTTAAAGCGGACGCTGGATGAGGTGGATCTCAAGCTCGATGCCAGCGGTAAAGCAGAACTCACGGTAGAAAATCAGTGGGATCAGCTCCACTCCCCGCTCAATCTGATCCTGCAGGCCAGCCTGCTGGAAACCGGCGGACGTCCGGTCACCCGTCGTGCCACCCAGGCCATCTGGCCCGCTGAAGCGCTGCCGGGTATCCGGCCGCTGTTTGGTAACAAGGCGGTTTATGACTACCGCAGTGACAGCTATCACGATGAGCCGACCGTGCCGGAACAGAGCCTGGCCGAATTCGACATTGTCTATGCCAACAGTCAGGGCAAAAAACTGGCGGCAGAGAAGCTGAATGTTCGCCTGATCCGTGAACGCCATGATTACTACTGGAGCTTCTCTGACAGCGAAGGCTGGCAGTCGCAGTATAGCGACAAGGATCTGCAGGAAGATGAACGCGCCATCTCTGTCCCGGCTGATGGCAGCACCAAAGTCAGCTTCCCGGTCGAGTGGGGCCACTACCGGCTGGAAGTGCAGGCGGGCGAGAAGATCGTCAGCAGCGTCCGGTTCCAGGCGGGTTATGACTGGCAGGATAACACCAACGGCACGGGTGCATTGCGCCCGGATCAGGTCAGACTGAAGCTGGATAAAGCGGCTTACCAGCCGGGCGATACCGTGCATCTGCAGGTTGAGTCACCGGCGGCCGGTAAAGGTTACCTGATGGTGGAGTCGAGCAGCGGCACGCTCTGGTGGCAGCCACTGACCGTACCTAAGGGCGGCACAACGGTGGATGTCCCTGTTGCTGAGAGCTGGCAGCGTCACGATCTCTACTTCAGCGCCATCGTGGTGCGAGACGGCGATAAGGTCAGTGGCGCAACGCCAAAACGCGCGGTGGGGCTGTTGCATCTGCCGATGGCGACGGAGGCGCGCCGCTTAAATCTGACGCTGGATGCGCCCGATAAAATCCGTCCTGAGCAACGCCTGACGGTAAAAGTCCACGCCAGTCGTGATGGCGGCCCGCTGCCTGAAAAAGTGAATGTACTGCTGTCAGCGGTGGACAGCGGCGTTCTGAGCGTGACGGATTTTAAAACGCCCGATCCGTGGCAGGCGTTTTTTGGCCGTAAACGCTACAACGTCGATCAGTACGACGTCTTTGGCCAGCTGATCGAAGGCGGTGGCCGGCTCGCGGCGCTGCGTTTTGGTGGTGATGGCGAAGATGAATCGATGACGCGCGGCGGCAAAAAGCCGGTGACGCACGTCAATATCGTGGCGCAGCAGTTACAGGCAGTCACACTGGATAAAGAGGGCAACGGATCGATTACGCTGCCGATCCCGGCCTTTAACGGCGAACTGCGGCTGATGACTCAGGCCTGGAGCGACGACAGCTTCGGCGCGGCAGAGCGCAAACTGGTGGTCGCGGCGCCGCTGATCAGCGAACTGGCCACCCCGCGCTTCCTTGCCAGCGGCGATACAGCCTCACTGGCGCTGGATCTCACTAACCTGACCGATCTGCCGCAAACTCTGAAGGTGGATCTGAGCAGCAGTGGCTTAGTGGATCTGGCCGGGGCTGCCAGCCAGAGCGTGACGCTGGCCAAAGGCGCACGTACCACACTTCAGATTCCGGTCACGGCGAAAGCCGGCTTTGGTGATGGTGAGGTCGCCGTGCAGATTTCCGGTCTGAACCTGCCGGGCGAGCAGGTGAAGCCCAGCAAACAGCAGTGGAAAATCGGCGTCAGACCACCTTATCCGGCCCGGACGCTGAATTTCGATGCCGTCATCAATTCCGATCAGCCCTGGCAGGTCGCGGCAGCCGCGTTTACCGGCCTTGATGCTCAGACCCTGAGTGGACAGCTGACGCTGAGCAATCGTCCGCCGCTCAATATCGCCAGCTATATCAGTGCGCTTTACGCCTATCCCTACGGCTGTCTGGAACAGACCACCAGCGGCCTCTGGCCGTCGCTCTACATCAGCCATGCCGAGCTGACCGCGATGGGGATAAAAACCAGCAGTGATGAGGCGCGCCGGGCCGCCGTCGACACCGGCATTGCCCGTCTGGCGGGCATGCAGCGGGCCAACGGTAGCTTCGGGCTGTGGGACAAGCAGAGTGAGGAGGAGTTCTGGCTGACGCCTTACGTGACCGATTTCCTGCTTCGCGCCAGCGAGGCGGGCTATGCGCTGCCGGATAATATCGTTGATCGCGCTAACGCACGGCTGCTGCGCTATCTGCAGGATCCCGCGCAGATCAGCGGCGGCGGCAGTGATAACAACGCCGCGCTGCAGTTCAGCGTGCAGGCTTACGCCGGACTGGTGCTGGCGCGTCAGCAGCGTGCGCCGCTGGGTGCGCTGCGCGCCTTGTATGAAAAGCGTGAGAAGGCCCGCTCCGGCCTGGCGCTGATGCAGCTTGGCGTGGCGCTGAAGCTGATGGGTGACGGGCAGCGCGCATCGCTTGCGATCATGCAGGGTGCCAGTCTGACGCGCTCAGATAAAGAGTGGTATGGCGACTATGGCAGCACGGTGCGCGATGAGGGGATGATGATAGCCCTGTTAGCAGAGAATAAGCTGCAGCCTGATTTGCAGAATAGTCTGCTGCTGTCGTTGTCAAAAGAGGTCAACGGCAAGCGCTGGTTCTCGACTCAGGAGAATAACGCGCTCTATTTAGCGGCGCATACTCTGCAGCGTGCGCAGGGCGGAAGCTGGCAGGCGCAACTGTCGGGCAATGCACAGCCTCTGCAGGGCGATGCGCCACTGAATAAAGGGCTGGGGGCTGAACGACTGTTGCAGGGCTTAGCCGTCAGTAATCCGGGCAGTGCGCCGCTGTATGGTCGTCTGGATGTCACCGGTTATCCGCTGGCCGCGCCACTGCCGGAGAGCAATGTGCTCGGGATAAAGCGTGAATACTTTACGCTGGATGGCAAAGCCGCCGATCTCAGCAATCTGCGCAGCGGCGAGTTGCTGGTGGTGCGTCTGACCGTTTCGTCGAAGCGCAGCATCACCGATGCGCTGGTGGTGGATCTGCTGCCTGCCGGTCTGGAGCTGGAAAACCAGAACCTGGCTGACAGCAGCGCCAGCCTCGGCGACAGTGCGGATGCGCTGAAGGAGAGCATGGGTGACATGCAGCAGGCTGACATCAGACACATTGAGTTCCGTGACGATCGCTTTGTGGCGGCACTGGCGGTGGATACTTATCGTCCCGCGACGCTGGTCTACCTGGCGCGGGCGGTCACACCGGGGCGCTATCTGATGCCACCACCGCAGGTCGAGTCGATGTATGTGCCGGAGTGGCGCGCCACCGGCAGCACGCCGTCGCAGCTGCATATTCAGTAAGTGACGCGACGCGTGGTAAACGTCAGCAGCATCAAAAAGTGGTGGCTCGCGCTGCCGCTTTTTTTTCTGGCGCTGTGGCTGGCGACATGGGGACTGGATCGGCTTTTCCCGTTGCCGCTTAAACAGGTGCAGCCTGCGCGGGTGGTTGTTGCCAGCGACGGTACACCATTGTGGCGCTTTGCTGACAGCAAGGGGATCTGGCGCTATCCGGTCACGCCAGAGGAGGTGGCTCCGGCCTATCTGCAGGCGCTGCTGACCTACGAAGATCGCTGGTTCTGGTATCACCCCGGCATCAATCCCCTGGCTCTGCTGCGTGCCGCCTGGCAGGATCTGCGCCATCAGAGCGTGATTTCCGGAGGCAGCACGCTGACCATGCAGGTGGCACGCCTTATCGACCCGCAACCCCGAACGCTGCGCGGCAAGCTGATTCAGGCGTGGCGGGCGCTGCAGCTGGAGTGGCATCTTTCCAAACGTGACATCCTGACGCTCTACCTTAACCGTGCGCCCTTTGGCGGCACGCTGGAAGGGGTGGGCGCGGCCAGCTGGAGCTGGCTGGGAAAAGCCCCGTCACAGCTGACGCCGGGCGAGGCGGCGCTGCTGGCCGTTTTGCCGCAGGCACCCAGCCGTCTGCGGCCCGATCGCTGGCCGGAGCGGGCAGAAGCCGCACGCAACAAAGTGCTGGATCGGCTGGCGGAATACCGCATCTGGTCCGCTGAACAGGTGGCGGAAATCCGTCAGGAGCCGGTGTGGCTGCCGCCGCGCCAGATGCCACAGATGGCGCCGCTGCTGGCCCGGCGACTGCTGTCGATCAGCCACAGCGATAAGATTGTCTCTACGCTTGACCCCTCACTGCAGCGCGAACTGGAAAGCCTGGCGCTGAATGTTAAAAATCAGCTTCCTCCACGCACCTCGCTGGCGATGCTGGTGGTGGATCACACCACCATGGCGGTTCGCGGCTATGTCGGCTCGGCTGATTTTACCGATGACAGCCGTTTTGGCCATGTGGATATGATCGCCAGCGTGCGTTCGCCAGGCTCGGTGTTAAAACCCTTTATTTACGGCATGGCGCTGGATGAGGGGCTGATTCATGCCGAATCACTGCTGCAGGATGTGCCGCGTCGCTTTGGTGATTACCGGCCAGGCAACTTCGATACCGGATTTCACGGGCCGGTCAGCGCCAGTGACGCGCTGGTGCGGTCGCTGAATCTGCCTGCGGTGCAGCTTCTGGAGGCGCTGGGACCGAAAAACGTTGCAGCGCGCCTGCGCAATGTCGGTCTGAACTTACGTTTCCCCCCCGGCGCTGAACCTAATCTTTCCCTGATTCTCGGCGGCACCGGAGCGCGCATGGATGAGATCGTGGCAGCCTACAGCGCCTTTGCCCGCCACGGTAACGCCGGCCAGTTGCGCTGGATGCCCGATCAACCCTTACAGCAGCGGCCGCTGCTTTCGCCTGAGTCGGCGTGGATCATCCGGCGTATCCTGGCCGGGGAAGCGCAGCCCGCGGGCAATGGCAGCGTACCCGATGTGGTGCCACTGGCCTGGAAAACCGGCACCAGTTATGGCTACCGCGACGCCTGGTCGGTGGGGATCAATCCCCGTTATCTGATTGGCGTCTGGGTCGGAAGACCGGATGCGACGCCGGTTGCCGGGCAGTTTGGTTTTGCCTCTGCCGTGCCCGTCATGAATCAGATCAACAGCCTGCTGATGAGTCGCCTTGGCAGACGTGATGTTCCGGGCGATCCGCGGCCGGCCTCGGTGACGGTGGCGAGCATTTGCTGGCCTGGCGGTCAGCCGTTGCCCGCCGGAGACGAAAACTGTCGCCAGCGACGGCAAAGCTGGGTCGCCGCCGACACGCTGCCGCCTACACTGCTGGCACCCGGCCAGGAGAGCCTCAGCGGATTACGCCTGGGCTACTGGCAGAATGCGCAGGGACTGCGCGTCGCAGCAGACTGCCCCGGCGCCACCCGCCATGAACGGCTGGTCTGGCCGCTGCCGCTGGAGGCCTGGCTGCCGCCTCAGGAGCGGCGGGCGCAACGTCTGCCCCCTGTCGATGCCCGGTGTCCGCCGTTACAGCAGGGCAGCAGCGCTCCGCTGATCGTTACCGGCGTGATTGAGGGGCAAATTGTCAGACCGCTGCCGGGCAGGAGCGCGCTGACAATACCGGTTGCGGTGCAGGGAGGGCAGGGCACACAGCGCTGGTGGTTCCTGAATGGTGAGCCTCTGATGACGCAGAACGCCGCAGACAGCCTGTCGCTGCAGCTCGATCATCCGGGCGAGTATCAGCTGGTGGTGATGGATGAAGAGGGGCAACTTGTCTCCGTCACCTTCAGCCGGGGCTGACGCTTTTTTGCGCTAAATCATAACTATGGCGCGTCTGCTTCGACTCAGATCAAGAATTTTCATCAAATTAGGGATCTCTGATAGGCAATGCCGGACTCAGCCCCTATAATCGGCGCCGTTTCTTAACCGGGGCGGACGCCACCGGTTTCTTCAGAACGTCAAGACAGAGGTCATCATGGCAATCGAACGTACTTTTTCTATCATCAAGCCAAACGCCGTCGCTAAAAATGTGATTGGTGCTATCTATAACCGTTTTGAAAGCGCTGGCTTCAAAATCGTTGGCGCAAAAATGCTGCAGCTGAGCAAAGAGCAGGCTGAAGGTTTTTACGCTGAGCACCAGGGCAAGCCATTCTTCGATGGTCTGGTTGAATTCATGACCTCTGGCCCGGTTGTTGTTTCCGTGCTGGAAGGTGAAAATGCCGTTCAGCGTCACCGTGACCTGATGGGTGCCACTAACCCGGCAAACGCACTGGCTGGCACACTGCGTGCTGACTACGCTGACAGCTTCACCGAAAACGCCACGCACGGTTCAGATTCTGCTGAATCCGCTGCCCGCGAAATCGCTTATTTCTTTGGCGAAAACGAGATCTGCCCACGTACCCGTTAATCGCCTGGCGATAAACGTTACGTAGGCTTTACAAAAATCTGCGTAGGGGAGGTCACTCCCGCCTGTTATCAGGCTGCAGATGTTGTACAATATTGCGCCTTCATTGACTCAGCTTAATGAAGGCGCAATTTTTTTCACCTATCCCTGAACAGCGCCATAACGTGTAACAACGAGGCCAGAGAATATTATGTCCGAACAGATTGTGACGTCCGCGTCAGCATCCCCTATTGTCGTCTCCCCCAAAAGCCAGAAAATAAACCTGCTGGATCTCAACCGTCAGCAGATGCGCGAATTCTTCCTGTCGCTGGGCGAAAAGCCTTTCCGCGCCGATCAGGTCATGAAGTGGATTTATCACTACTGCTGCGATGACTTCGAGCAGATGACCGACATCAACAAAAAGCTGCGTAACCGGCTGATGGAGCTGACGGAGATCCGTGCGCCAGAAGTGGCAGAAGAGATGCGCTCTACCGACGGCACCATCAAATGGGCCATTCGCGTGGGCGACCAGCTGGTGGAAACGGTCTATATCCCGGAAGGGGACCGCGCCACGCTCTGTGTCTCTTCACAGGTGGGTTGTGCGCTGGAGTGTAAATTCTGTTCGACCGCACAGCAGGGCTTTAACCGTAACCTGCGGGTGTCAGAAATTATTGGTCAGGTGTGGCGCGCGGCAAAAATTGTCGGCGCAGCGAAAATCACCGGCCAGCGTCCTATCACCAACGTGGTGATGATGGGCATGGGCGAGCCGCTGCTCAACCTCAATAACGTGGTCCCGGCGATGGAGATCATGCTGGATGACTTCGGTTTTGGTCTGTCGAAGCGTCGCGTGACCCTCTCCACTTCGGGTGTGGTGCCCGCGCTGGATAAACTGGGCGATATGATCGACGTCGCGCTGGCGATTTCCCTGCACGCGCCTAACGATAAGTTGCGTGATGATATTGTCCCGATCAACAAAAAGTACAATATCGAAACCTTCCTGGCGGCGGTGAAACGCTACATTGGCAAATCCAACGCCAATCAGGGACGCGTGACCATTGAGTATGTGTTGCTGGATCACGTCAATGACAGCACAGATGATGCGCATGAACTCGCCGCATTACTGAAAGAAACACCGTGTAAAATCAACCTGATCCCCTGGAACCCCTTCCCGGGCGCGCCTTATGGCCGTAGCTCCAACAGCCGCATCGATCGTTTCTCCAAAGTCCTGATGGACTATGGTTTTACGACCATCGTGCGTAAAACCCGTGGCGACGATATCGATGCCGCCTGTGGTCAGTTAGCCGGTGAGGTGATCGACCGTACCAAGCGTACGATGCGTAAAAAAATGGCGGGTGAAGCCATCTCTGTGAAGGCTCTCTAGAAGAGTGACTCGGAGCGTTTCCTGAAGTGATGACGCGTGGCAGGCTGCAGCCTGTCAACGTCAACCGGATGGAAACGATTATGCGTAACGGATTACCTGCAGTTTTACTGGCGCTGTTTGTTGTAAGCGGGTGTGTCAGCCAGCATCACGAACCCGGAGCAGAAGAGGTGCGTCTGCAGTTAGGGATGCACTATCTGGCGGGTGGCGACTATGCCGCAGCTGAGCGAAACTTTCTGCGGGCACAGGCCGCCGCGCCAGAGGATTACCGGGTCTCGCTTGCGCTGGCTCGACTGGCGCAGAAGCAGGGTAATCAGACAGCGGCGCAGGCACGGTTTATACTGGCACAGCAGCAGGCCCCGGATAATGGTTTTGTTGCTAACAATTACGGTGCGTTTCTCTGCGCTTTAAGGCAGTATGGCGAAGCGCATCAACAGTTTAGTCGGGCAAGCGCAGCACCGCAGTTTGATGCACGCAATGACGCGCTTGAACTGGCAGGGTTTTGTTATCTGCAGGCTGGCGATATTGCCGATGCCCGC
Organism: Pantoea sp. ABR1s; assembly: GCF_057812235.1. Taxonomy (NCBI): domain Bacteria; kingdom Pseudomonadati; phylum Pseudomonadota; class Gammaproteobacteria; order Enterobacterales; family Erwiniaceae; genus Pantoea; species Pantoea sp. ABR1s. The sequence goes on from NZ_CM173823.1 coordinate 1,053,539, forward strand.
AGGACACTACGCCAGGCCATTGAGGCTGACAGACGCAAAGCTGATTCGCTGCTGTCGGAAGCTGAAAAGCAGATGGCAGATAACCATCTGGCGAAGGTGCAGGTTTTGCTTGATATTTACCAGCAACAGCTGCCCGCAACGGCACGAAGTCTGGCGTTACACTTACGTTTCGCCGCGCTACAGGGAGATGCCGCTGACGTTTCACGTTATGGCGACCAGTTAGCGCGACGTTTTCCGCAATCGATACAGTACCAGCGTTATTTAGCTAATGAATACTGAAGCCACTCAAGAAAACTCTGCATTACATTCAACAGGTGAACGCCTGCGTCTGGCCCGTGAGCAGATGGGGCTGACGCAGCAGAACGTCGCTGAACGCCTGTGCCTGAAACTTTCTACCGTGCGTGATATCGAGGAAGACAAATCGCCTGCCGATCTGGCCTCCACGTTCCTGCGCGGATACATTCGCTCCTACGCGCGTCTGGTGCACATTCCTGAAGAGGAACTGCTGCCGATGATGGCGAAACAGACACCGATTCGGGCTTCAAAGATCGAGCCGATGCAAAGTTTCTCGCTGGGCAAACGCCGCAAGAAACGCGACGGCTGGTTGATGATTTTCACCTGGCTGGTGGTGTTTGTGGTGGTGGGGCTGACCGGTGCCTGGTGGTGGCAGAATCATAAAGAGTCGCAGGATGATCTGGTGCCGATGACCGATCAGAACAGCAGCAGCGGTGATAGCGGCCAGTCGATTCCGCTGGGTGAATCCAGTGGTGACAGCGCGGCACCTGCCGCGCCTGACGAAAGCAATACCACCAGTGACAACAGCGCAGCCAGTGCGCCAGCGAGTGCGGCTCCGGCCGCCACTGGCAGCAATAGCGCGACCACCGCACAGCCGGATACCACCAGCAATGCCGTGGTTTCACCGAGCCAGGCGCCCGTGGACAACTCAGCGGCTGCACCTGCGGCCGCGAACACGAATACCAATAACAGCACGGCACCTCAGATGCCAGTAGGTGCAGCGGCGGTCAGTGAACCGGCTGCTGACCCTAATGCGGTGGTGATGACCTTTAACGCCGACTGCTGGCTGGAAGTGAGCGATGCCACCGGCAAAAAACTGTTCAGCGGCATTCAGCGCAGTGGTGGTAAACTCAGCCTCGCAGGAACGCCTCCGTATCGTCTGAAAATTGGCGCGCCTTCCGCTGTTCAGTTGCAATATCAGAATCAGCCCGTTGATTTAAGTCGTTTTATCCGTAATAACCAGGTTGCTCGCCTGACGTTGGGTGCGCAATAACAGCGTATCGCGTACCGGGCAATTGTGGAGAAGAAATATGCATAACGAAGCACCCATTATCCGTCGTAAATCCAAACGCATTTACGTCGGCAAGGTGCCGGTCGGTGACGGCGCACCCATCGCTGTCCAGTCGATGACCAACACCCGCACCACTGACGTGGAGGCGACGGTAAATCAGATCAAAGCCCTTGAGCGAGTCGGTGTCGACATCGTTCGTATCTCGGTGCCTACCATGGATGCCGCAGAAGCATTCAGGCTGATCAAACAGCAGGTAAACGTCCCGCTGGTTGCAGATATTCATTTTGACTACCGCATCGCCCTGAAAGTCGCCGAGTATGGCGTCGACTGCCTGCGCATCAATCCCGGTAACATCGGGAACAATGAGCGCATCCGTATGGTGGTCGACTGCGCGCGCGACAACAATATTCCGATTCGAATCGGCGTGAACGCCGGTTCGCTGGAGAAAGATCTGCAGGAAAAGTATGGCGAGCCGACGCCGCAGGCGTTGCTGGAATCTGCCATGCGCCATGTCGATCATCTCGACCGTCTTAACTTCGATCAATTTAAAGTCAGCGTTAAAGCCTCTGACGTTTTCCTCGCGGTTGAATCTTATCGTCTGCTGGCGAAACAGATTGAACAGCCACTGCATCTCGGTATCACCGAAGCGGGCGGCGCGCGGGCTGGCGCAGTGAAATCGGCGATTGGACTGGGTCTGCTGCTGTCAGAAGGGATCGGCGATACGCTGCGTATCTCGCTGGCCGCCGATCCGGTAGAAGAAGTCAAAGTCGGTTTCGATATCCTCAAGTCACTGCGCATCCGTTCTCGTGGCATCAACTTCATCGCCTGTCCGACCTGCTCACGTCAGGAGTTCGACGTTATCGGCACGGTCAACGCGCTGGAGCAGCGTCTGGAAGACCTCATCACCCCGATGGATGTCTCCATCATCGGCTGCGTGGTCAACGGACCTGGCGAGGCGACCCTCTCTACGCTGGGCGTGACCGGCGGCAGCAAGAAGAGTGGTTTCTACGAGGATGGTGTGCGTCAGCGCGATCGTCTCGACAACAATGACATGATCGATCAGCTGGAAGCGCGCATTCGTGCTAAAGCGTCGATGCTGGATGCCAGTCGCCGTATTGATGTGCAGCATCTGGAAAAATAATGGCGTACGCGGTTTGCGTGCGTGACTTTTTTGACTGAACCTGTGCGGTTTCATCCTCATAAGGTATGATGCCGGACAGGTTTTTTTGCATTAAGAGATTCTAACGTGGCGAAGAATATTCAGGCGATTCGCGGGATGAACGACTACCTGCCTGCGGATACTGCCCTCTGGCAACGGATTGAAGGCGTTCTCAAGCAGACGCTGGCGAGCTACGGTTACAGCGAAATTCGCTTACCGCTGGTGGAGCAAACCCCACTGTTTAAACGCGCCATCGGTGAAGTCACCGACGTGGTTGAAAAAGAGATGTATACCTTCGAAGACCGCAACGGTGAAAGCCTGACGCTGCGTCCGGAAGGCACTGCAGGTTGCGTGCGAGCCGGTATTGAACACGGTTTACTCTACAACCAGGAGCAGCGCCTGTGGTATATGGGCCCGATGTTCCGCTATGAGCGTCCGCAGAAAGGCCGCTATCGTCAGTTCTACCAGATTGGCGTGGAAGTGTTTGGTCTGCAGGGTCCGGACATCGATGCTGAACTGATCATGCTGAACGCCCGCTGGTGGAAAGCCCTGGGTATCTCTGAGCACGTTCGTCTGGAACTCAACTCTATCGGTTCGCTGGAAGCACGCGCGCATTACCGCGACGCGCTGGTCGCCTTCCTTGAACAGCACAAAGAGGTGCTGGATGAGGATTGTAAACGCCGCATGTACACCAATCCGATGCGCGTTCTCGACACTAAAAATCCTGATATCCAGCAGTTACTGAATGATGCGCCACAGCTTGGCGACTATCTTGACGACGAATCACGTGAACATTTCAGCGGCCTGTGTGCCCTGCTGGATGACGCCGGGATTAGCTACACCGTCAATCAGCGTCTGGTACGCGGTCTTGATTATTACAATCGCACCGTGATTGAGTGGGTCACCGATAGCCTGGGTTCACAGGGCACGGTATGTGGTGGCGGTCGCTATGATGGCCTGGTTGAGCAGCTCGGTGGGCGCGCAACACCTGCCGTTGGCTTTGCCATGGGCATGGAGCGTCTGGTGCTGCTGGTTCAGGCGGTTAATCCTGAATTTGAACCGACGAGCAATGTGGATGTCTATGTTATCGCTTCAGGTCAGGGCGTGCAGTCTGCAGCAATGCAGCTGGCTGAGAAATTGCGTGATGAAGCGCCAGAACTGAGGCTGATGACCAACTTTGGCGGCGGCAACTTCAAGAAACAGTTTGCCCGTGCTGACAAGTGGGGCGCTCGCGTCGCACTGGTGTTAGGCGAGGACGAGGTCAAAGCCGGTCAGGTCGTGATTAAAGATCTGCGCCGTGGCGAGCAGCAAACGCTGGATCAGGCAGAGGCTGCTGCTGTCTTGCGCTCGCTGTTACAGTAAGCGTGACACAGCACCAACCATAGAAAGGAGAGGGATTGCGTGGAAGTGTATAGCAATGAGAACGAGCAGACCGACGCGCTGCGCAACTTTTTTGCCAACAATGGCAAAGCGTTAGCTATTGGCGTGGTGATCGGCATTGCTGCGCTGGGCGGCTGGCGTTACTGGAGCAGTCATCAGGACGATACGGCGAAGACAGTATCAGCGCAGTATCAGCAGCTCACCAGCGCCATGCAGGCGGGCAAACCGGAGACGCTGGAAGCGGTAAACCGTTTTGCCAGTGAAAACAGCAACACCTACGGTGCGCTGGCTGCGATGGATCTGGCGAAGCAGTATGTTGACGCCGGTCAGCTTGATAAAGCCGCGACGCTGCTGCAAAACGGACTGAAAGATACCAAAGATGCCAATCTGCAGGCGGTGATTAACCTGCGCCTGGCACGCATTCAACTGCAACAGAATCAAGCGGATGCGGCGCTTAAAACCCTTGACGGTGTGAAGGGTGATGGCTGGACAGCCATTGTGGCCGATATTCGCGGCGAAGCGCTGCTGACCAAAGGCGACAAGCAGGGCGCGCGCGATGCCTGGAGTAAAGGGGTTGAATCTGACGCCTCTCCGGCATTGAAGCAAATGATGCAGATGAAGATGAATAACTTAAGCTAAGCCAGTCAAGAGAGAGCGCATGGAATTACGTAAATACCTGCTGCCGGGACTGATTTCAGTCACTTTGCTCAGCGGTTGTTCGCTGTTTAGCGGCGAAGAAGATGTAGTAAAAATGGCCCCGTTACCGAAGGTGGAAAATCAGTTCACGCCACAGAAAGTGTGGAGCACCTCGGTAGGCGATGGTGTCGGTGATTTCTACTCAAATCTGCATCCTGCCTGGCAGGATAATACGGTTTATGCTGCCGACCGCTTTGGTATCGTCAAAGCGCTCGATGCCGCAGACGGTAAAGAAAAATGGAAAGTCGATCTCTCTGAGAAAACCGGCTTCTTCTCTAAAAATCGCTCAGCCATGTTATCAGGTGGCCTGACGGCTGATGGCGATCGGGTCTATGTTGGCAGCGAGCGCGGCCAGGTTTATGCCCTCAACAGCAGTGATGGTAGCCTGGCGTGGCAGACGAAAGTCGCCGGCGAAGCACTGTCACGTCCGGTAGTCAGCGATGGTCTGGTGCTGGTTCATACCAGCAACGGCATGTTGCAGGGCCTGGATCAGAGCAGCGGTGCCGTGAAGTGGAGCGTCAACCTGGATATGCCAGCGTTGTCTCTGCGCGGTGAATCTGCTCCGGCTGTCGCTTTTGGTGGCGCGATTGTCGGTGGCGACAATGGTCGTGTCAGTGCCGTGGTGCTGAACCAGGGACAACTGGTCTGGCAGCAGCGTATTTCCCAGGTCAGCGGTGCCACTGAGATCGATCGTCTTAACGATGTCGATACCACACCGGTTATCGTCAACGGCGTGGTTTACGCGCTGGCGTATAACGGCAATCTGACAGCACTGGATCTGCGTTCCGGCCAGATTTTGTGGAAACGCGAAATTGGCGGTGTGAAAGATCTGATTGTTGATGCCGGCCGCATCTATCTGGTCGATCAGGACGATCGTGTGATTGCGCTTAACGCTGACGGCGGTGTCGCCATCTGGCGTCAAAGCGATCTGCTGCATCGCAACCTGACTTCGCCGGTGCTCTACAACGGCTATCTGGTTGTCGGCGACAGCGAAGGTTATCTGCACTGGCTGAACACCACGGATGGTCGTTTTGTTGCGCAGCAGGAACTGGATAGCTCAGGCTTCCAGACCGAGCCGGTGGTCGCCAGCGATAAGCTGCTGATCCAGTCGAAAGATGGTGAGGTTTATGCGATTACCCGTTAACGGGTACACGTCTGGCAGGTGAAATCCTCCGTTCCGACGGCTCCTGATTTAATCAGGGGCCGTTTCGTTTTTAGTCAGGCATGGTATTCTTTGCGCCTTAAGCCTGAACTTGACGGCCAGAGCCGTTATAATCACGCCATTCGGGCGATTAATTATTTATTGAGGCATTTTGTTATGGTACCTGTGGTCGCGCTGGTTGGGCGTCCCAATGTGGGAAAATCTACGCTATTTAACCGCTTAACCCGCACACGTGATGCGCTGGTAGCGGATTTTCCTGGACTGACTCGCGATCGCAAATATGGTCGCGCCGAAGTGGAAGGGCGCGAATTTATTGTTATTGATACCGGTGGTATCGACGGCACCGAAGAGGGTGTTGAAACGCGGATGGCCGAGCAGTCACTGCTGGCGATTGAAGAAGCGGATGTCGTGCTGTTTATGGTCGATGCGCGTGCGGGCATGATGGCCGCCGATCAGCAAATCGCTAAGCATCTCCGTTCCCGCCAGAAAGCGACTTTCCTGGTGGCCAACAAAACTGACGGGATGGATCCTGATCAGGCGGTTGTGGACTTCTATTCACTGGGCCTGGGCGAGATCCACGCCATTGCGGCATCGCATGGTCGTGGTGTGAGCAGCCTGATAGAAGAGGCACTGCTGCCATGGATGGACAAAGTTGAGACGGTCGAGCTCACGGAAGAAGAAGAGAACCAGGCGTACTGGGCTGCGCTTGAAGCTGACGAGATTGCTGAGCAGGAAGCCGCCGAGGAAGAAGAAAACTTCGACCCGACGGGCCTGCCGATCAAACTGGCGATTGTTGGCCGTCCTAACGTAGGTAAGTCAACGCTTACCAACCGTATTCTCGGTGAAGACCGCGTGGTGGTCTACGATATGCCGGGCACCACCCGCGACAGCATCTATATTCCGATGGAGCGTGATGGACGTGAATACGTTCTGATCGATACGGCGGGTGTGCGTAAGCGTGCCAAAATCTCTGACACCGTAGAGAAATTTTCGGTGATCAAGACGCTGCAGGCGATTGAAGATGCCAACGTGGTGATGCTGGTGATTGATGCCCATGCCGGTATTTCCGACCAGGATCTGTCGCTGCTTGGCTTCATTCTCAACAGTGGTCGTTCGCTGGTGATTGTGGTCAACAAATGGGATGGCCTGTCGCAGGAAGTGCGTGATGAAGTGAAAGAGACACTGGACTACCGTCTGGGCTTTATCGATTTCGCCCGCATCCACTTTATCTCTGCGCTGCACGGCAGCGGCGTCGGCAATCTGTTTGAGTCGATCACTGAAGCCTATGACTGTTCGACGAAGCGTGTAAACACCTCGCTGCTGACCCGTATCATGAACATGGCGGCAGACGATCACCAGCCACCGCTGGTACGCAGTCGTCGCGTTAAGCTCAAATACGCGCACGCGGGGGGCTATAACCCGCCTATCGTGGTAATCCACGGTAATCAGGTTAAGGATCTGCCCGATTCTTACAAACGCTACCTGATGAACTATTTCCGTAAATCACTCAACGTGATGGGAACGCCAATTCGTATTCAGTTCAAAGAGGGTGATAACCCTTATGAAGGCAAACGTAACCTGCTGACGCCAACGCAGCAGCGTAAACGTAAGCGTCTGCTGGCGCATATGAAAAAGAACAAGCGTTAAGAATAGAGGGCCATCTGGCCCTCTTTTTTTTTCTCTGAATAAACCGGAGCAGGGAGAAAATAATGACTATTATTTGCGAAAAATGTCAGCAACCGCTGTCGCTCAGTGACGGGGAATTTATCTGTAATACCTGCGGTACGCATTACCCCGCACAACCCTGCTGTCCGGCGTGTCATCAGCCGCTTGAGGTGCTCAAAGCCTGCGGCGCGGTGGACTATTTTTGCCGGAACGGACATGGCCTTATCTCCCGCAAGCGCGTCCTTTTCCAGCCGCCAGGTCACTGACGCCGCTTTCAGCTACGCTTAAAACGTCTGAGAATTCAGAGCAACGACTGGCTCATTTTGTAGCAAAAATGCTATTGCGCCGTAACAAATGGGTTGTAGATGTTCACTCTGTAATGTACCAGGTGGTACAATCCTGCCGCGTCGTGGGAGGGGCCAGCCACATCCGTGTTCTTCCGGCCCATCGATCTCACGGACGCGGGTCTGTTTATATTCGATTTGAAACCGAGCGGTGCCTGGCGCGGACTGCCTTATCGCGCCGGCGTCCGGATGGCATCTGTCCGGGCGCTCTGTTTATTCAGGAGAGTAAGTATTATGGCTGAAACATCCTCCCGCTCCGGAAAGGGGCTGGGAATAGCATCCGTGCTGCTCGGACTGGTGCTACTTGCCACCGGTCTGTTTTTTGCAATTGGCGGCGGCAAACTGGTTGCACTTGGTGGCAGCGGGTACTTTTTAAGTGCGGGTATCGTCACTGTACTCTCCGCAATTCAGTTCTTCCGTCGCAAATCCTCGGCAGTGGTTCTGTTCCTGCTGGTCTTTGTCGGCACCCTGATCTGGTCGCTGTTCGACGCGGGCCTGGAATTCTGGCCGCTGGTATCACGCCTGATGGTGCCTGCCGGACTGATGCTGCTTGCCTTCCTGATCTGGCCTTCATTGCGTAAGCATGAAGGTAAGCACTCACTGGCAAAACCCTCTTATGCGTTCTCTGCGCTGCTGGCGGCAGGCATGGTTGTTACGCTGGTGCAGATGTTCCAGCCCCATCCTACCGTTGCAGGCACGGGCGAAGAGCTGCCGCTGATCCCGGTAGATAAAGCGAAACAGCAGAAAGACTGGGATAACTACGGTAATACCCCGCAGGGCAGCCGCTTTGTGGCGCTGGATCAAATTACCCGCGACAACGTGAAAGATCTGCAGGTGGCCTGGACTTTCCGCACCGGTGATACCCCTGTCAGCCCGACCGGCAACGGCGCAGAAGATCAGCAGACACCGTTGCAGATTGGCAATACCCTTTATCTCTGCACACCGCACAACAACGTCATCGCCGTTGAAGCCAACAGCGGTAAGCAGATCTGGAAACGTGAAATCAATGCCAAAGCGGAAGTCTGGCCGCGCTGCCGTGGTCTGGCTTACTTTGACGCCACGAAACCGCTGCAGCAGCCAGATAAGCCGGGGTCTTCACCTGTGACTGCCGCAGTGTTGCCAGCCGGTGACAGCTGTCAGCGTCGTATTCTGATGAACACCATCGACGCGCGTCTGATTGCGATCAATGCTGACAACGGTGAGTTCTGTGAAAACTTTGGCGATCACGGCATCGTTGATCTCAAAGCGGGCATGGGCAAGGCACCGGATCCGCAATATCAGCTGACCTCAGCGCCAACCCTGGCTGGCACCACTGTGGTGGTCGGCGGTCGCGTAGCGGATAACGTACAGACGGATATGCCGGGTGGCGTGTTGCGTGGCTTTGACGTTATCACCGGCCAGATGCGCTGGGCGTTTGACCCAGGCAATGTTGACCCGAATGCGATATTGATGCCGGGTAAAGATTATACCCGTAGTACGCCGAACTCATGGGCGCCAATGTCTTACGACTCGGAAATGAACACCGTGTTCATTCCAATGGGCAGTTCGTCGGTTGACCTCTGGGGTGCGAACCGTACTGAACTGGATCACAAATATGGCGCATCGGTTCTGGCGCTGGATGCCACGACCGGTAAAGAGAAGTGGGTCTATCAGACCGTGCATAACGATCTGTGGGACTTTGACCTGCCGATGCAGCCAAGCCTGATCGACTTCCCGCAAAAAGATGGCACTACCACACCTGCGGTAGTGATTGGCGGCAAAACCGGCATGATCTTCGTACTTGACCGTATGACCGGCAAGCCGCTGACCAAAGTCGAAGAACTGCCGATGCCGCAGGGTCATATCCCGAACGAGCAGTACACCAAAACGCAGCCACACTCGACCGGGATGCCGCAGATTGGCAACCAGACGCTGAAAGAGTCTGACATGTGGGGTGCCACGCCGTTTGATCAGCTGGCCTGCCGCATTGGCTTCAAATCCATGCGCTATGATGGCCTGTTCACCGTGCCGGACACCGACAAGTCTCTGAGCTTCCCGGGTTCGCTGGGCGGTATGAACTGGGGCAGCATGTCGGTCGATCCGAACAACCACCTGTTGTTCGTCAATGATATGCGTCTGGGTCTGTGGGTTCAGATGATCCCGGCTGATACCAGCAATATTGCGCGTGGCAGCAACGGCGGCGAAGCGATCAACACCGGTATGGGTGCCGTTCCGCTGAAAGGCACGCCATATGCTGTGAATAAAAATCGCTTTATGTCACCGCTGGGTATCCCATGTCAGAAACCGCCATTTGGTACGCTGTCGGCGATTGACATGAAAACGCAGAAAATCGTCTGGCAGGTGCCGGTCGGCACGGTGCAGGATACCGGACCATTCGGTATCAAGATGCGCGTGAAAATGCCGGTTGGCATGCCAACGCTGGGCGGTACGCTGGCCACGCAGGGCGGCCTGGTGTTCATCGCGGGTACGCAGGATTACTATCTGCGCGCCTTTGATTCTTCAACCGGCAAAGAGGTGTGGAAAGCACGTCTGCCGGTGGGCAGTCAGGGTGGACCGATGAGCTACGTCTCACCGAAAGATGGTAAGCAGTACATCCTGATCTCGGCAGGTGGCGCACGTCAGTCACCGGACCGTGGTGATTATGTGATTGCTTACGCGCTGCCAGACAGCAAGTAACAACACTTAATGAAAAGGGCCGACATTGTCGGCCCTTTTTTACGGAAAAGTCTTGCCTGGTTCGCTGTAAGACCGAGCATGCTCAGGGAACACGGTCAGATCGGAAAGTCGCAAAATCGTCATCCATGACTGCTCGGCCCGCGCCGTCCATGGCGCGGGACGCTTTCCTCCTCTGAACGTGTTACCTTCGCTTTAAGCTCATTTGTCGCTAACAGATGCACATCGGATTATCAGCAGTCTGTGGGCCGACATTGTCGGCCCTTTTTTTTGCTTATTTGCCGTCGCGCCACAGCGCCTGCAACTCAGGCGGCGCCACCTGTTCCGGAATCAACAGCACTATCGTCCCAACCTCGCGGTGGGTTGCATACTGAATCTGGATGCGAAAATAGCGCTGGTCGCCACTGCCCACCTGCGCGGCTTTCTCCTCCGGTTCGCCCAGCGGCATCGCCTGCTGCAGCGCATGGCAGACGCGCTCTCTTTCTGGCGGCGGCAGATCGCCCAGCATAAAGCGTCGTTCGGCGCGTAGCCCCGGAATAAAGGCCATGCCGCCTTCACGCGCGACGATGATGGTGGCGTCATCAGTGAGTTCGGGCAGGTCACTCATAGCACGCCAACCTCCTTCCACGCCTGTTCAATGGCACTGCCGACCGATTCGTTGAACCGTTTTTTACCATGCTGAACGGTGAAGCGGGCAAAGGTCTTAAAGTCAGCATCCTGTGGCAGTTCGTCGTCACACACCGTGTCGTACCAGGCATATCCCGCCTGTTCCCACGCATAACCACCCAGCGCTTTTGCTGCCAGATAAAAAGCCCGGTTAGGAATACCGGAATTGATATGAACCCCGCCATTATCTTCGCGTGTCTTCACGTAGTGATCCATGTGCGCCGGTTGCGGATCTTTGCCCAGCATCGGGTCATCATAGGCGGAACCAGGTTCAGACATTGAGCGCAGACCACGCCCATTGATGCCGCTTGCCAGCAGGCCTTCGCCGATAATCCAGTCCGCCTCATCGGCGCGCTGTTTTTTACTGAACTGTTTTACCAGCGAGCCAAACACATCTGACAGTGACTCGTTCAGTGCACCAGCCTGCTCGAAGTAGATCAAGCCGGCTTCATTTTCCGTCACGCCATGCGCCAGTTCGTGCGCCACAACGTCAATCGCAACGGTGAAGCGATTAAAGATTTCGCCGTCACCATCACCAAATACCATTTGCTGACCGTTCCAGAAGGCGTTCTGGTATTTGTCACCGTAGTGCACGGTACCGAGCAATTTCAGCCCCTGATTATCCAGCGAATTACGCTGATAAGCCTGCCAGAAGAAGTCATAGGTTACGCCAAGATAGTCCCATGCTTCCTCAGCCGCCACGTCGTCATTGCCGGGCTGGCCCTCCTGACGAATCAACTTACCTGGCAGGGTCTGCTGACTTTGCGCATCATAAATTTCACGATCCACGTGGCCGCCTGCCGCGGTTTTTGCCACCGGCTGCTTTTGCCAGTGTTCCGCCATCAGGTGCTGGACGTGTGTCAGGGTGCGACGTGCCTGCTCCTGCTGGTGGCCGGAACCGTGCGCGATGATTTTGCGAAGGATATAGGGAGGAATAACGCAATGAGCCATCTGAAACTCCTTGGCGACAGGGAATGTGCCAGAAAGTATAGACCCGTCAGTCTGGTTAGACCTCATTAGTAAGGCCAGCGTTAAGTGTAAAAGTGTGAGCTGACGGGCATAGTCAGGAGGCGGTTTTGCGGCGGCGCTTTTCTGAGACAACAACGTTGGCAAGCCATCTGAAACGCCCTGGCGACAGGGAATGTGCCAGAAAGTATAGACCCGTCAGGCTGGTTAGACCTCATTAGTGAGGCCAGCGTTAAGTGTAAAAGTGTGAGCTGACGGGCAGAGTCAGGAGACGGTTTTGCGGCGGCGCTTTTCTGAGGCAACAACGTTGGCCAGCCATCTGAAACGCCCTGGCGACAGGGAATGTGCCAGAAAGTATAGACCCGTCAGGCTGGTTAGCCCTCATTAGTGAGGCCAGCGTTAAGTGTAAAAGTGTGAGCTGACGGGCAGAGTCAGGAGACGGTTTTGCGGCGGCGCTTTTCTGAGACAACAACGTTGGCAAGCCATCTGAAACGCCCTGGCGACAGGGAATGTGCCAGAAAGTATAGACCTGTCAGGCGGGTTAGACCTCATTAGTGAGGCCAGCGTTAAGTGTAAAAATGTGAGCTGACGGGCAGAGTCAGGAGGCGGTTTTGCGGCGGCGCTTTTTTTCAGGCAGTAACTGCGTCACCTGGCTTTCAACCCAGCCATCATCAAGACGGGTACGGAGCAGGTCGCCGCTCTGGAGCTGTGCGGTTTTCTTCACCACCTGTCCGGCAGTGTCGGTGGTCACGCTAAAACCGCGCGCCAGCGTCGCCAGCGGGCTGACGCCTTCCAGCTGCGCCACCAACTGACCAAAGTGCTGTTTGCTGGTGCTCAGCTGTTTTGTCATGCTCTGCTGCAGGCGGTAGTGCCAGCTTTGCAGCTGTTTTTGCGCATCGAACAGCCGCTGCTGAGGCTGCTGGGCATTGAGTCGATGCGACAGACGATCCTGCTGACGCGTGGCCTGACGCAGGCGGGTTTCCATCGCTTCTCCCAGTCGCTGCTGCAGGCGGAACAGGGCGGTCTGCTGACGGGCCAGACGCAGCTGCGGATGCTGCTGTTGCAGACGATGTTCAAGGCGGGAGTAAAGCCGCTGCTGACGTGCCAGGTAGTAATCCATCGCCATCTCCAGCCGCTGTTGCTGTGACTGCAACTGGCGCAGTAACTCCAGCTGGTTACGGCTGACAATTTCAGCCGCGGCGGAAGGGGTGGGTGCACGTAAATCGGCAACGAAGTCGGCAATGGTGACATCGGTTTCATGACCCACCGCGCTGACGATGGGAATGCGGCTGGCAAAAATGGCGCGCGCCACGCGTTCATCGTTAAAGCCCCACAAATCTTCCAGCGAACCGCCGCCGCGTCCGACAATTAAGACGTCGCACTCGTTGCGCAGGTTGGCGATTTCAATTGCGCGGACGATAGCCGCTGGCGCATCGACGCCCTGAACCACGGTCGGGTAGATGACCACGGGCAGAGAGGGATCACGGCGATGCAGCACGCGTAACACATCGTGCAGCGCCGCGCCGGTGGAAGAGGTGATCACCCCGACCTGACGCGCCGGTTCCGGCAGCGGTTGCTTATGCTGCGGATCAAACAGTCCTTCGGTAGCCAGTTTTGCTTTCAGCAGTTCAAACTGCTGCTGCAGCAAGCCTTCACCCGCCGGATGCATACTTTCGGCAATCAGCTGATAGTCACCGCGTGGCTCATAGAGAGTGATGTTGGCGCGCACCAGCACCTGCTGACCATGCTGCGGACGGAAGGTGACGCGTCGGTTACTGTTGCGGAACATAGCACAGCGAACCTGAGCGCCATCATCTTTCAGCGTGAAGTACCAGTGACCGGATGCCGGTTGCGTGAAGTTGGAGATCTCGGCGCTGATCCAGACCAGGCCCATCTCTTTCTCCAGCAGCTGACGCACTGTCGTATTGAGACGGCTGACGGTAAAAATATTGGCGATGGGTGGCAGCGACATGTGACGAAGATCAAATTCCAAATCAGCAGGTTAATTCATCGATACTACAGGGCTGCCAGTGCGGATCAAGAGTTTTTCGTAAATAATGCTGGAGGCAATCGATTACGGCCTGTATAATGCCGCGGCAATATTTTATCTATTCTCAATCACCCGAGGTGGAGTATTGCCATGTTAAGAATCGCTAAAGAAGCACTCACTTTTGACGACGTTCTGCTCGTCCCTGCACACTCCACCGTCCTGCCGAATACGGCCGATCTCAGCACTCAGCTGACCAAAAATATCCGTTTAAATATTCCTATGCTCTCCGCTGCCATGGACACCGTGACCGAGTCGGGTCTGGCGATTGCGCTGGCACAGGAAGGCGGCCTTGGCTTCATCCATAAAAATATGTCAATCGAACGCCAGGCGGACGAAGTGCGCAAGGTGAAGAAACATGAAAGCGGCGTGGTGACTGAACCACAGACCGTTCTGCCAACCACCCCACTGGCTGACGTTAAAGCGCTGACCGAGCGCAACGGCTTTGCGGGCTATCCGGTGGTTAACCGCGACAACGAACTGGTGGGTATCATCACCGGTCGTGACGTGCGCTTTGTCACTGATCTTTCACAGCCTGTCTCTGCAGTCATGACCCCGAAAGATCGTCTGGTGACGGTGAAAGAGGGCGAAGCGCGCGATGTGGTGCTGCACAGGATGCATGAAAAGCGCGTTGAGAAAGCGCTGGTGGTGGATGACAGCTTCCATCTGCTGGGCATGATCACCGTTAAAGATTTCCAGAAAGCCGAACGTAAACCTAACGCCTGTAAAGATGAGCAGGGCCGTCTGCGTGTCGGTGCGGCAGTTGGCGCAGGTGCAGGTAACGAAGAGCGTATCGATGCGCTGGTTGCAGCGGGCGTTGACGTGCTGCTGATTGACTCTTCACACGGCCATTCTGAAGGCGTGCTGTCACGTATCCGTGAAACCCGTGCCAAATACCCGGACCTTGAAATCGTCGGCGGCAACGTAGCCACCGGTGCCGGCGCACTGGCGCTGGTTGCGGCAGGCGTCAGCGCCGTTAAAGTGGGTATCGGCCCGGGCTCTATCTGTACTACCCGTATCGTGACCGGCGTGGGCGTTCCGCAGATCACTGCCGTCTCTGATGCAGTCACCGCGCTGGAAGGCACCGGTATTCCGGTGATTGCCGATGGCGGTATCCGTTTCTCCGGTGACATCGCGAAAGCGATCGCCGCCGGTGCGTCCTGTGTCATGGTCGGTTCGATGCTGGCGGGGACCGAAGAGTCACCGGGCGAGATCGAACTCTATCAGGGCCGTTCGTTCAAATCCTATCGCGGTATGGGTTCACTGGGCGCGATGTCTAAAGGCTCTTCTGACCGCTACTTCCAGACCGATAACGCCGCTGACAAACTGGTGCCGGAAGGTATCGAAGGTCGCGTGGCCTATAAAGGCCGTCTGAAAGAGATCGTGCATCAGCAGATGGGCGGCCTGCGCTCGTGCATGGGCCTGACCGGTTGCCCGACCATTGATGACCTGCGCACTAAGGCGGAGTTTGTCCGCATCAGCGGCGCCGGCATCAATGAGAGCCACGTGCATGATGTGACCATCACCAAAGAGTCACCGAACTATCGCATGGGTTCATAATCCCGATTTCCCGCCCGGCTTCAGCCGGGCGCTTTTATTGATTAAGTCACCGTTCTGGAAAACCCTCAATGACGACGGAAAATATCCATAAGCATCGCATTCTGATTCTCGATTTCGGCTCACAATATACTCAGCTGGTTGCACGTCGCGTACGCGAGCTGGGCGTTTACTGTGAACTCTGGGCATGGGATGTCACCGAAGAGCAGATTCGCCAGTTCAACCCAAGCGGCATCATCCTTTCCGGTGGCCCGGAGAGCACCACCGAACTGAACAGCCCGCGTGCGCCTGAATATGTCTTCAGCGCTGGCGTGCCGGTGCTGGGTGTCTGCTACGGTATGCAGACGATGGCGATGCAGCTGGGCGGCACCGTTGCTGGCTCAACCGAGCGCGAGTTTGGTTATGCGCAGGTTGAAGTGACGACGCCAAGCGCCCTGGTTCGCGATATTGAAGATGCGATCAGCGCCGCTGGCAAACCATTGCTGGATGTCTGGATGAGCCATGGCGACAAAGTCACGGCGATCCCGGCTGACTTCGTGACCGTTGCCAGCACAGAAACCTGTCCGTTCGCCATCATGGCTAACGAAGAGAAGCGTTTCTACGGCGTGCAGTTCCACCCGGAAGTGACCCATACCCGCCAGGGCCTGCGGATGCTTGAGCGCTTCGTTATCGACATCTGTGAATGTGAAGCCCTGTGGACGCCAGCCAAAATCATTGAAGATGCGGTTGAACGCCTGCGTGTGCAGGTCGGCAACGACAAAGTGATCCTCGGCCTGTCAGGTGGTGTTGACTCCTCCGTGACGGCAATGCTGCTGCATCGCGCCATTGGCGACCGTCTGACCTGCGTGTTCGTAGATAACGGGCTGTTGCGCCTGAACGAAGCACAACAGGTTATGGATATGTTTGGCGACCACTTCGGCCTCAACATTATTCACGTTGAAGGCGAAGCGCGCTTCCTCGACGCGCTGGCAGGTGAGAATGAGCCGGAAGCGAAACGTAAAATTATCGGTCGCGTCTTTGTGGAAGTCTTCGACGAAGAAGCGCTGAAGCTGCAGGACGTTAAGTGGCTGGCACAGGGCACCATCTATCCGGATGTTATTGAGTCTGCGGCCTCTGCAACCGGTAAGGCGCACGTCATTAAATCGCATCACAACGTCGGCGGCCTGCCGAAAGAGATGAAGATGGGCCTGGTTGAGCCGCTGCGTGAGCTGTTCAAAGATGAAGTGCGTAAGATTGGTCTGGAGCTGGGCCTGCCTTACGACATGCTCTACCGCCATCCGTTCCCGGGTCCAGGTCTGGGCGTGCGCGTGCTGGGCGAAGTGAAGAAAGAGTATTGCGACCTGCTGCGCCGTGCCGATGCCATCTTCATTGAAGAGCTGCATAAAGCGGATCTCTATAACAAAGTCAGCCAGGCCTTCACCGTCTTCCTGCCGGTACGTTCAGTCGGCGTGATGGGCGATGGCCGTAAATATGACTGGGTTGTCTCGCTGCGTGCGGTGGAAACCATCGACTTTATGACCGCACACTGGGCGCACCTGCCGTATGATTTCCTGGGTCGTGTCTCTAACCGCATCATCAATGAAGTCGACGGCATCTCCCGCGTGGTGTATGACATCAGCGG
Organism: Pantoea sp. ABR1s; assembly: GCF_057812235.1. Taxonomy (NCBI): domain Bacteria; kingdom Pseudomonadati; phylum Pseudomonadota; class Gammaproteobacteria; order Enterobacterales; family Erwiniaceae; genus Pantoea; species Pantoea sp. ABR1s. The sequence continues at coordinate 1,070,781 of NZ_CM173823.1, forward strand.
TAAGCCACCAGCGACGATTGAGTGGGAATAACCTGGCCTCAGCCAGTTAATCCCTGATAAGTCTGCAGCCCGCTCCTCAGCGGGCTTTTTTTATTGCTCTGACCGTGCGCAGACTCGCTGTTTTAACCTTTCAGCACATCCAGGTCCGTCGCTGGTGTTTTCATGTTCACTTTGCCGGAAATTACGCTATCCTCCATGCAGTAAAAGCCCGCAACTGACGTCAGTTGTGTCCCGCTCTTACCCGCCGCTTTCACCGATTGTCTTTATCCCAAAGCCGCCGCTTACTGAAACCGCCTGCTGAACAGGCGTTTCGCGATTCTTACGCACCAGGAATGTTGTCATGCTCTCACTTAAAGTGTTCAGCCTGTTTTTTGTTGCCGTACTGCTGCTATCGCTGGGAGCCAGCATCGCGCAGGCGACGCGTCACAGCGATACCACAGAGCAGGGCGGCTGGTGGTCGGCTCGCCGCGATTCGGCCGGGATAGCGCCCGATCCACGCGCGTTATCTAACCTGGCTATTGTGCAGGTTTATGCCGCGCCGACCTATGGCTGGAAAGGGGCGGTGGCGGTGCATCCGTGGATCATCTTCAAGCGCGCCGGTGAAACGCGTTTCACTCGCTACGAAGTGATTAGCTGGGGCAGCGGCGATAAAGTCCGGCGCAACACCAACCTGCCTGATGGCTACTGGTATGGCGCAAAACCGCGGCTGCTGGTGGAACATCGCGGACCGGAAGCAGAAGCGATGATCCCGCAGATTGAAGCCGCCATTAAATCCTATCCGTGGCCGACAACCTATCGCGCCTGGCCTGGACCAAACAGCAACACCTTCCTGGCGCATATTGGCCGCGAAGTACCCGCTTTAAGGCTTGATCTGCCCGCTAACGCGCTGGGAAAAGATTACCGGCCACTGTGGCGTCCGGTCGGGCTGCCGCCATCCGGGCGCGGTGTGCAGGTGTCGATTCTGGGCGTGGCGGGAGTGACGCTGGGTGCAGAAGAGGGATTTGAAGTCAATCTGCTGGGCCTGAATATGGGACTCGATTTCACACCGTTCCGGCTGCGTCTGCCGTTTATTGGCGGCCTGGGAAATGACAACCTTCAGCAGGATAAGCCCTGACAGTCTGGCCCCGTCAGGGGCCGTTTCACCTCAGCACACGCCAAAGTCACCCTCTTCGTGATAGAGATTGACGCTCTCTGCTTTCACTTCGATCTCTTTTCTCGCCGCATCATCAACGCGTGCACACCATAAGGTGTCGCCTTCGACGCGCAGCACCTGCATTTTCGGGCCGCCGGTTTTCGACTGAACAAAATCCTCTGCTTTAAACATATTGCCTCCGTTGTTAATCGTTTCTGCTGCCAGATGACTTCTGGCGCTGATCGTTTTTTGTGTGACGTTTTCCAGTTTATACCCTGACTGTTTTACTGCGAGAAAAAGTCTGCGCATGCTGAGCCGCACTAAGATAATTTCATTGGGTTGTCACTTGACAACTTATCAATTCAGCGTCAGGATAGGGAAAAACATGGCAAGGAAGCGGCATCCCAACAAAGAGATCGAAACGGCGTTACGCTACGCCGAATCCCATGGCTGGCTGGTCGTCACGGGAGGCCATCACGCCTGGGGAAAAATGTACTGTCCGAAAAATCTGTTGATGTGCCGATGCGGGGAGTTTTGTCTGACCTGTATCTGGAGCACACCAAAAAACGCACATCAGCATGCCCGCGCGCTGCGACGCGTGGTCGACAACTGTCACTATCTGAAGTCCTGATGCAGCACAAGGAGAAGCATATGGAATATTGTTTCACATTACGGTTCAGCCTGCCGGAAGGGCATGCGCCGGTGGGTGAACTGCTGGAAACGCTGGCAGCGGCAGGCTGTGATGATGCGCTAATCGGCCTGGGCATGCCGGGCAGAATTGCACTGGAGTTCACCCGGGAGTCCGACTCTGCAACGGATGTATTGAAGCAGGCAGAAGAGGATGTGCTGCGTGCGATACCGGGGGCCACGCTGGTGGAAGCCGCACCCGATTTTGTGGGATTGACGGATGTGGCGGAGATCATCGGCATGACGCGTCAGAATATGCGTAAGCTGATGCTCAGCCACCGCCCGCCGTTTCCGCTGCCGGTGCATGACGGTAAAACCGCCATCTGGCACTTAGCGGATGTGCTGGAGTGGCTGAGTCAGCGAGGTAACTATACGCTGCCTGCGGCGACCCGAGAGCTGGCACAGGTAACGCGGCAGCGCAATCTTAACGGGTCGCTGCAACGTTACGGCCTGCAAGCCTGACGATCAGTGCGGCAGCAGGAAGATTGTCGCCAGCCCCAGGAAAATAAAGAAGCCGCCGGTGTCGGTAAGGGCGGTGATCAATACGCTGGAGCCGACGGCGGGATCGCGATTCATTTTAGTCATGACCAGCGGCACCAGCACGCCCATCAGCGCGGCCAGCAGCAGATTAAGCGCCATAGCCAGCATCATAACGCCGCCCAGCGCCATATTGTCATACATCATCCAGGTGATGCCGCCCATGATGCCGCCCCAGAACAGGCCGTTGATCAGCGCCACGCCAAGCTCGCGGACGATCAAAAACGAAAAGTTGCCCGGTTCAACCTGATGTAAGGCCAGCGCCCGCACAATCATGGTGATGGTCTGATTACCGGTATTGCCGCCGATACCCGCGACGATCGGCATCAGCGTGGCCAGCGCCACGATTTGCGAAATCGTCCCTTCAAACAGCCCGATAACCCGGGAGGCGACAAAGGCGGTACAGAGGTTAATCGCCAGCCAGGCCCAGCGTTTACGTACCGATTTACGCACCGGCGCGAACACATCCTCTTCCTGACTGATACCCCCCATTTTACGAATGTTGCTTTCGTTTTCGGCATTCACCAGGTCGATGATGTCTTCAATGGTCACGCGGCCAATCAGCTTGCCCCTGGCGTCGGTAACGGCGGCTGAAATGAGGTTATAACGTTCAAAGGCACTGGCTGCGTCTTCGGCCTTATCATTGAGCTGGAAGGTGGTAGGGCGGGCGTTCATCACGTCGCTCACCAAGGTTTTGGGTTTGTTAAGCAGGATGTCCGTCAGCAGCAGCTCGCCCAGCAGCTGATTATCTTTATTGGTGATGAAGAGTTTATCGGTACCGCCCGGCATGCTTTTGCGCTTGCGCAGAAAGCGTTGCACCGTTGCAAGCGTGACATCTTCACGCACCGTCAGGATATTGAAATCCATCACCCGGCCTACGCGGTCACGGTCAAGCTGCACCATATCGAGCATGCGGGCGCGCAGGGCGGGCTCCACCGTTGCCAGCAGGCGTCCGGTCAGGTCACGTGGCAGATAACGCGCAAGCCAGACCTGATCGTCGATATCCAGCGGCTGGATAGCGCGCAGGATATCGCGGTCGCTCATCTCTTCGGTGAGGCTGGCCCAGACCGTTTCAGACGCTTCAACCAGCACATGGCCGCGCCGCTCGTTCGGCACCAGCCGCCACAGCGCCTGACGTTCTTCTTCGGGCAGGGCTTCGAGAATATCCGCGAGGTCAGCGGCATGCAGTTGCAGAATGTCCTGCTCCAGCGCGTCACGCTGGGCCGCATTTTCACGTTGCTGTTCAGGATTGAGATCGCCCGATTTCTCCAGCAGGGCATCAACCAGATCGTGCTCGCTGAGCAGCAGCGTCAGAATGCGATGACGTATTTCACTTAAACGTTGAGAGTGAGAGGCAGACACATTGGATCCCTTAAGTCTGAAAGCACCAGCACGAAGTGTAGCGTTTCGCCTGAAAAAGGGATGCAAAAAAGAGTCCAGTTATCTGGATAACGTTTAAGTTTCAGGTGCGTTTCAGGCGAAAGGTCGTTATTGGTTATTCGCTATCGCGTATCGCCTGATGTTATGGCAACCGGTTCAGGAATAGCTTTCTGTTGCTGATGATGCTCGAAGGCAGCAGGCAGGATAAAAATCAGGCGACTAAAAAGAATGATAAAACTAATCAGCAACACAATGCGGGTCATGGTGCCGGTTTTTTGACGTCTTCGGGGAGAAATAGCGCTGTTCACGCGGGGTGGTTCCTGTAATGACCCCATCTGGGGCGACTGCAATATTTAGTCACAGTCGCCTGATGAAATCAATCGCTGTTGAAAAAAACAGCAGATAAAGATCAGTAACTCGCTTTTTGCGCCAGCAGCGTCGCAAACCGACAGGTGATGCGGTTGCCATTTTCATCTGTGCGATGCAGCTGACCGGGGTGCTCGTTGTACTTCACGATGTGCCAGTTGCGGTAGTAGTGGCTGAGCTCACCTGATTTAAACGCAAAGGAGAAATCAGCCGGGCAGGGCATATCGTCCGTGTTCATCGCCGCCACGATCAGGTTAAAACCGTCTCTGACCGTACAGGCCTGCATGTCGGCAATCAGCTGCGGAATGGTCTGCGGCTGCAGGAACATCATCACCACGGTCGACAGCACAAAGTTAAAGCCGCCATTAAAGCGCGTGTTGTTCAGGTCGCGCTGCTCGGTATGTATGCCGCTGAGATTTTCCTGCGCAATAATCTCCTGCAGGCGCGCCAGGCTTTGCGGATTATGATCCCACGCCGTGACGTCAAAACCGTGCTGATTCAGAAACAGCGTATTGCGTCCCACGCCACAGCCAAGGTCAAGCGCCTTGCCGACGTTGAGCTGGGGCAGCGCCGCAACCACTTCGGAGTGGGGCGGCGTTAAACCATAGGTTTCGGCAAAATAGTTTTCGCCTGAAAGGGGTGCGGTTGGTTGTGTCATATTCATCATTTCAGTTAAACGGGCGCCAGGCGCCCGTGTTGTCAGACTTCTTCTTCGAGGATCAGTTTCCATCCCGTGACGTCATTCCAGTAAACCTGCTCCCGTTCAAGATCGAGCTGAACCAGGTTGTTCTGCGTGAAATAGCCCGCCGGGAAGGTCAGCGTCCAGTGGCCGTCATCGCATTTCAGGGTTAACGCCTCCGGACGCGTGGTGGCCTGTCGCTGATTATTCAGCAGGGTACCCAGGCGCAGCAGGAAAATCAGCGGCACAAACTGCTTTTTCTTGAACAGCGTCACGCGCGGCAGTTCATCAAGCTTTATCGCTTTACGATGGAATCTGACCAGCGCCGCCAGCAGCATCTGCTGATCCTGATTGAAGCCCGGCAGGTTGGTGTTTTGCAGAATATAGGCTGAATGGCGTTGCAGGCCGCTGTGATTGATGGTCAGGCCCACTTCGTGCAGCATCGCCGCCCATTTCAGCAGTGCGGCCAGTTGTGGATTCGCCAGTTTCTGATTCTGCTCGCGCCACTGCAGATAAAGCTGCTCGGTGGTGTCGAGCACGCGTCGTGCCTGGTCGCTGTCGATAGCGTAATGGTTCGCCAGACTCTGTGCAGTACGGCTACGAATATCCTGATGGCGGAAACGGCCCTCCATCTCATAGAGCACACCTTCACGCAGCGCACCGTCGGAGAGGCGCAATTCGCGAATGGCCAGCGCATCAAATACGCCGCACAGAATCGCCAGCCCGGGTACAAACACACCTTTACGCTCTTCCGACAGACCCGGCAGGCTGAGTGCAGCAAAGGATTTGTGTTTCATCACCTCGTCATAGAGCTTTTCGAGGCGCTCAGGCGTAATCAGCTTCTCTTTTTCATCCATCGCCAGCAGCACTTCGCAGGCGGCTTTGATGGTGCCGGACGCGCCCAGCGCATATTGCCAGCCATGCAGACGATATTGCCACGCCAGCGTTTCCAGCTTCTGCGCGGCCGCTAAACGGGCGCGACGGAAGTTTTCACGGCTGATTTCACCTTTCGGGAAATAGAGCTGGGCAAAACTGACGCAACCCATGCGTCGGCTCTCAACAAGTTGCGGTTCAAAATCCTCACCAATGACCAGTTCGGTGGAGCCGCCGCCGATATCGATCACCAGCTTGCGGCCTTTCTCCGGCTGGGTATGTTCAACGCCCATAAAGATCAGGCGAGCCTCTTCATGGCCCGAAATCACCTCGATCGGATAGGGGATCACTTCGGCCGCACGTTGCAGGAAGGTTTCGGCGTTGACCGCCTCGCGCAGCGTATGGGTACCGACAATCGTCACGTTGCTTGGACTGAACCCCTGCAGGCGCTCGGCGAACAGGGCCAGGCAGGCTAACCCTCGCTCCATCGCTTCCTCGCTGAGGTTGTGCCGGGCATCCAGCCCGTCAGCCAGATGGACGCGCTGCTTAAGGCGGCCCAGTACCTGCATCGCACCATCGACAACCCGCGCAATCACCATATGGAAACTGTTCGAGCCCAGGTCAATCGCCGCAAACTCCTGGGGTTTTGGCGTACTTTTATGAGAAATTGGCATAGGATTTATTCAGGTTGTTCCAGTTTCTTGATGTAATCATAAATGGCCAGCTGCGATCGCACTTTACGACGATTGCCGCGCTGGACGTAATGGTTACTCAACTCTTTATCGACGATGCGGGCTTTCACCGTATCACTCAACTGAATAGCAATAATGTCGAGTATGCGCTGCCGGATGTGGGGATCGAGAATCGCCACTGCCACTTCGATACGGTAATCAATGTTACGTGTCATCCAGTCAGCGGAGGAGAGGAACACCTTCTTTTCGCCGCCATTCTCAAAAATATAGACGCGATCATGTTCCAGATAACGGTCAACAATACTGATGACACGAATATTTTCACTGATCCCGGGCAAGTCAGGGATTAATGAGCACATTCCGCGCACCAGAAGATTGACCTTCACCCCTACGCTGGAGGCTGTATAAAGCCGATCAACCAGACCTTTGTCCACCAGATTGTTGATTTTCAGAGTAATGCCGCAGGGCTTATTCTGCTGCGCATTAGCAATTTCGGTGTCGATTAGCTCATACAGCATCCGGCGCGAGTTCTGCGGCGAGACCATCAGATGATCGAACGTCACGGGCCGGTAGGGATTCTCAATAAAGTTGAACACCCGACGCACTTCATTGGTGATGCGCGCATCCGCGGTCAGCAATGAGTAGTCCGTATAGAGACGCGCGGTTTTCTCGTTAAAGTTGCCGGTACCGATATGCGCGTAGCGCACAATCTCTTCGCCTTCGCGGCGTGAAATCAGGAACAGCTTGGCATGGATCTTCAGGCCTGGTGCGGAGAAAATGACATGCACGCCCGCTTCAGTCAGGCGTTTCGCCCAGTAAATATTGGCTTCTTCATCAAAGCGCGCCTGCAGTTCCACCACCACCGTGACTTTTTTACCGTTATAGGCGGCATGGATCATCGCATCCATGATGCGGGAATGTTTAGCAACGCGGTAGATGTTGATTTTTATCGCCAGCACGCTGGGGTCGAACGACGCCTGACGCAGCAGCTCCAGCACATGCTCAAAGGTGTGGTACGGGTAGTAGAGCAGCACGTCGCGATTGCGAATCGCATCAAAGCCGTTGCGGAAACCATCAAAGCCGATGTGGCGAATCTGCGGCAGCGGGCGGTTCACCAGGTTGTTTTTACCGACGTTCGGGAAGCCGATAAAGTCTTTGAAGTTGTGGTAGCGGCCGCCTGGCAGGATGGAGTCCAGGTTTGAGATGGAAAGCTTGTGGCACAGCAGCGACACCATCGTGTCTGGCATATCGCGCTGGTAGACGAAACGCACCGGTTCCGCCGTCAGTCGCTGCTTCAGGCTGGAGGACATCAGCTCCAGCAGGCTCGACTCCATCTCCGTGACCAGGTCGTACTCGGCGTCACGCGTCATTTTCATTGAATAGGCGTTGAGCGCGTCGTAGTCGTAGAAACCTTTAAAAATGTCATCCAGGCAGTAGCGCAGAATGTTATCCAGCAGGATCATTGGCTTACGGCGGCGCGGTGGCTCAGCCGGTAAATTGATGAAACGAGGGACTTTGTCGGACGGAATTTCCAGCAGCGCATACTGAATATTGTCACCGCGAATGATCTCTACCGCCAGATAGGTGTAGTCATCTTTAAGGAATTCGGTCAGATCCGTTTCATGGGTGATCAGAATCGGCGAGATATGCTGACGCAGTTCGTGCTTGAAGTAGTGGCGCAGCCACGCCTGCTGATTGGATGAGAGCTGACGTTCGTTGATCAGGAAGATCTGGTTACGTGCCATCTCCAGCAGCAGATCGTTATATAACGCATCAAACTCCTGATCGGACTTCATTACCCGCTGCTGAATTTTCTTAAACAGATGGCGTGGCGTACTGGCGGAACCCTGCTCTTCACCAATCAGAATGCGGCGTTTGAGGTCTGCGAAACGCACTTTATAGAATTCGTCGAGATTATTGGAGTAGATACCCAGAAAGCGCATCCGCTCAATCAGTGGATTGCTTTTGTCTGCTGCTTCCTGCAAAACCCGTTCATTAAAGGATAACCAGCTTAATTCTTTTTCAATATAAAGCTTTACCTGACCCATTCTCACTCCATTTAGCGGTTGCAGGACTGAAGATCCAGTATCCACCAACATTATGGCGAGAGTATGGCAGCGTTGTCCAACGCCAGGAGTTGTCTTATCAATCGGCTACGGGCAACATAGCGGCTTATTTTGGCCTGCTAGCGGAACCGCATGAGCGCAAACCACATTCCTGTCCAATTCAGCGATCGTAAGCGTCGTGCCGTTGACCGTCTGACACGGCGACTGGTCACCTGCTGTGGCGTGGCGATCCTGCTATTGATGCTGCTGCTCTTCTGCTGGCTGATTGGCGTGGTATTACCGCTGTTTAATGCGCCGGGCCTGCAGATTGCGGCCAGCCAGCAACTCTGGGATCGTGCGCCAGCCTTAGCGATTGGCAATCAGGGGAAGGTCGGCTGGCGCATCAGCGAGCGCGGTGCGGCGCGTTTTATTCCGCTGGATGGTCAGCCTGCGGAACCGGCACTGGCCCTGACCCCGCCGCCCGGGGAGATAGTGCGGAGTGCCGATGAGCAGACGTTACTGCTGAATATGCAGGGTGCGCTGACTCTGATTCAGCCAACCGCCGACCAGCAGTGGCGTTTTCCGCTGGGAGACAAACCGTTTCATCTGCCCGATGGCGCAGTGACGAAGATGGCGCTGGCGACGCGCCATGCGGGTCAGTGGCGTATAGCCGCACTCACTGAGGCCGGACTCCGGGTGCTGACGCTCGGCACCGATCGCCAGGCCTCGGTTATCCCGCTGCCGCAACGCCAGCTGGATCTGCTGGCGCTCTCGCCGTCCGGCGATCTGCTCTACACCACCGAAGGCAATCTGCTGCGGGTCTGGCAACTTGACGATGACCGTGCACTATTGCGCGAAACGCACGCCCTGCCGCAGCGGCCAAAAAGTCTGCATCTGCTGGTGGGCGGCACAAGCCTGCTGATCCAGGATGGCAGCGGCGTCACGCAGTGGTTTGCTATCGCCAGCGAACAGGGGCCGCGCCTGCAGCGCATTCGTACTTTTGCCAACAGCGACGGTGAGACCATTCTGGTGACGGAATCACAACGCCGCGTGTTTGCGACGCTCAGTAAACAGGGGATGCTGCGGCTGTTTGCCAGCAAGCAGGATGGCCCGATACTGCAGCGTCAGCTGGAACCTGGCATTGTGCAGGCGCAGTTTTCGCCACGTGGCGACAGCCTGCTGATTGAACGGGCGGGAAGCTGGCAGACCCTGCGGCTTGATAATCCGTGGCCGGACGTCACCTGGCGCAATTTCTGGCAAAAAATCTGGTATGAAAATTACCCCGGACCGGACTGGATCTGGCAATCGACCGCGGCGGGTGACAGTTATCAGGCCAAGTTCAGCCTGATGCCGATGGTGATGGGTACGCTGAAAGCGGCGAGTTTAGCGCTGCTGTTTGCCACACCGCTGGCGCTGGCGGCGGCGATGTACACCGCCTGGTTTATGGCGCCAGGCCTGCGACGCTGGGTCAAACCGGCCATTGAGATGATGGGTGCGCTGCCAAGCGTAGTGGTGGGGCTGATTGCCGGGATCTGGCTCGCGCCGCATATTGGTCAGGCGCTGGTGGGTGTGCTGCTGCTACCGCTGACGCTGGCGGGCACGCTGCTGCTGTGCGGCGTATTCAGCGCGCGTTTACCGCCGCGCTGGCGTCAGCCGGGTCGTGAAGTGCTGATTCTGCTGCCGCTGTTGCTGCTGGTCACGCTGCTGACGCTGTGGCTGCCCACGCTGTTGATACCGGATGCGGGCGACTGGCTGCCGCATTACGAACAGCGCAATCTGCTGGTAGCCGCACTGGCGATGGGCTTTGCGCTGGTACCGCTGATCTTTACCCTCTCTGAGGATGCGCTGTTCAGCGTGCCGGCTGCACTGGGGCAGGGCTCGCTGGCACTGGGCGCGACGCCGTGGCAAACCCTGACCCGCGTCGTGCTGCCGGGTGCTTCCGCCGGTATTTTTGCCGCCCTGATGATTGGTCTGGGGCGTGCCGTAGGAGAAACCATGATTTTGCTGATGGCGACCGGCAACACGCCGCAAAGTGAAGGTGGCCTGTTCAGCGGCCTGCGCGCGCTGTCCGCCAATATCGCCATTGAGATGCCGGAAGCGGCGGCGGGGAGTGCCCATTATCGCGTGCTGTTTCTTAGCGCCCTGATGCTGCTGCTGTTTACGCTGGTGATCAACACAGTTGCCGAGCTGATCCGTCAGCGGCTGCGCCAGCGCTACAGCCAGCACGAGGAGCAGGCATGAAAGCGATGCAACAGAACGATCGCTGGCGCTGGCTAACCGCCGGTGCCGTAGCCGTCTGCCTGCTGGCCTTTACGCTGCTGATTGGGTTACTGGCCTGGCAGGGCGTGCGCGCTTTCTGGGCGCAGCGCGTCGATCTCTACACGTTTAGCCAGCCTGAAGGGGCCGAGACGCGCCTGCTGGGTGAAACCCTGGAACATCAGCGGCGCTTTCCGGCCCCGGCAGATGAGCAGGGCAACAGCGGCGGACAGGTTAATCGCTATCTGATTAAAACCGGTAACCGTGACTGGGACGCACCCGATTTCCGGGTGGTTTACAGTCGCACGGCGGCGCAGGTCAGCCAGCCCGCGGACATCATGGTGCTGCAGCGCCGCAGCCACGGTCAGGCATACGGCTGGTTTGTCGGCCTGCGTGAGGATAATGAAGAGCTGACTGCGCAGGATCCCGATGCACTGCTGCATCAGCGGCTCGGACAGGTGCAGATGCTGGTGCGGCAGGCTAATCAGATTCGCCGGGTCGATATGGCGCGCCTCAACAGCCAGCGTGAGCAGCTTGATGAGCAGGCGGCCACAAACCGTGCTGCCGGGCGCTTTGATCTGCAGGCCGAGTCAGAATATCAGGCCAATCAGGCCGCTTTGCAGCGCCGTTTTAATCAGCTGAGCGAGACACTGGCTTCGCTGCAACAGCAGAGTCAGCGCGATCTGTTAATCCTGCGGGATGTGCATGGCATCGAACATGCGATCCCGCTGACCGAAATCGTTGACAGCTGGAAGCCGAACGCGATGACGCTGACCGGCAAAACGCTGCATTTTCTGCATCAGCTGTGGCGTTTCGTCAGCGATTCACCCGCTGAAGGCGAGAGTGAATCCGGGGCGTTCCCGGCGATCTTTGGCACCGTGCTGATGGTGCTGCTGATGTCGGTGGTCGTGATGCCGCTGGGTGTCATCGCCGCCATCTGGCTGCATGAATATGCCGGACGCAATGCGCTGACCAGACTGGTGCGCATCGCGGTGGTCAATCTGGCAGGTGTTCCTTCAATCGTCTATGGCGTATTTGGTCTGGGCTTCTTTGTCTGGCTGGTGGGCGGCACGATAGACCAGCTCTTCTTCGCCAGCGCGCTGCCCAATCCCACCTTCGGGACACCTGGTTTGCTGTGGGCGTCGCTGACTCTGGCGTTACTAACGCTGCCGGTGGTGATTGTGGCGACCGAAGAGGGACTATCCCGCATTCCCAACAGCCTGCGGCAGGGGTCGCTGGCGCTGGGCGCGACTCAGGCGGAAACCCTGTGGAACGTGGTGCTGCCGATGGCGGTGCCTGCCATGCTGACCGGCCTGATTCTGGCGGTGGCGCGTGCCGCCGGTGAAACCGCGCCGCTGATGCTGGTTGGCGTGGTAAAAATGGTGCCGGAACTGCCCGTCGACGCGGTGTTTCCTTATCTGCATCTGGATCGCAAGTTTATGCATCTGGGCTTCCAGATTTACGATCTGGCGTTTCAGAGTCCGAATATTGAAGCTGACCGGCCGCTGGTGTTCGCCACCGCGCTGCTGCTGGTGCTGATTATTCTGTCGCTTAATCTGCTGGCGATGGGCCTGCGTCACCGTCTGCGTGAACGCTATCGCCTTATGACTCAATAACAGGCTATGACTATGACGTCCGACACGGATATCGCGCTGACCGTTAACCAGCTGTCGCTGTGGTATGGCGAGCGCCAGGCGCTGCAGGCTATTTCGCTGCAGGTGCCGAAAAACAAGATTACCGCGCTGATTGGTCCCTCCGGCTGTGGCAAATCGACGCTGCTGCGTTGCTTTAATCGCATGAATGATGTGATTGATCATTGCCGGGTCGAGGGTGAGGTGTTGCTGGGATCGCAGCCGATCCTGCGACCCGAGCAGGATCTCTCGGCGCTGCGTCGTCGGGTCGGCATGGTGTTTCAGCGCCCCAATCCTTTTCCAAAATCGATCTATGAAAATGTGGTCTACGGGCTGCGCTTACAGGGTGTACGCGATCGGCGGGTGCTGAACGAAGCCTGTGAACGTGCGCTGCGCGCGGCGGCGCTGTGGAGTGAGGTCAAAGATCAGCTGTCACAGAATGCGCTGACGCTCTCGACCGGACAGCAGCAGAGGCTGGTGATTGCCCGCGCCATTGCGATTGAACCGGAAGTTCTGCTGCTGGATGAGCCGACCTCCGCGCTCGATCCCATCTCCACGCTGGTGATTGAAGAGTTGATGACCACGCTCAAGCAGCATTTCACGCTGGTGCTGGTGACGCACAACATGCAGCAGGCTTCTCGCGTGTCAGATTACACCGCGTTTATGCATCAGGGCGCGTTAGTGGAGTTTGATGAGACTGACCGTATCTTTACCGCGCCAAAACAGCGACGGACCGAAGATTATATTACGGGGCGCTACGGTTAAGTCAGTAACGGGAGCAGAGCAGGTTGTTATGTCAGACGGCTCAAAGGTTCCCTGAGCCTTTACCCCGACCGCCAGCACTTCAGGGGAAGCCCCGGCTTCCCCTGTCGCGTCAGTCGTTAGCATAACCCTGCGGCGGCAGCGGTTCGCCATCCAGCCAGGCCTGGCCGTCACGCATCGCCAGACGACCCTCAACAAACCAGCCGATTACCATCGGATAGATGGCATGCTCCTGATGCTGCACCCGCTCCGTAATCTCCGCTTCGCTGTCGCCGGGAAAAACCGGGACTTTTGCCTGCAGGATCACCGGACCCCCATCCAGCTCATCAGTGACGAAATGCACGGAGGTGCCATGTTCGCTATCGCCATTTTCCAGCGCCTGACGATGCGTATGCAGACCCGGATATTTCGGCAACAGGGAAGGGTGGATATTCAGCAGGCGATCGTGAAAATGGGCTACGAACGCGCTGCTGAGAATGCGCATATATCCTGCCAGCACAATCAGGTCTGGACTGTAGGCTTCGATTTCAGCGATGAGCTGGCGATCGAAGTCTTCGCGGTCAGTGAAGTCGCTGGCGGCAAGCGAGTGGGCAGGAATGCCTGCCTCCTGCGCCCGCGTCAGGCCATAAGCGGCGGCGCGGTTGCTGAACACGGCAGCCACGCTGCCGTGAATCCGCCCGCTTGCACAGGCGTCAAGGATGGACTGAAGGTTACTTCCGTTGCCGGAAATCAGTACAACCAGCTTTTTCATCCGTTGATGACCACACGCTCTTCGGCATCAGACGCTTTAATTACGCCGAGCTTCCAGGCTTTCTCGCCCGCAGCCTGCATCAGCGCAATCGCGTTGTCCGCGTCTGCCGGACTCAGGGCGATGATCATGCCGACGCCGCAGTTAAAGGTGCGGTACATCTCGAAACGGCTGACGTTGCCTGCCTGCTGTAACCAGCTGAAGACGGCCGGCCACTGCCAGCTCTTCTCGTCGATCACCGCCTGAGTGTTATCGGGCAGCACGCGCGGAATATTCTCCCAGAAGCCGCCGCCGGTCAGGTGTGCGATAGCGTGCACATCGACCTGCTCAATCAGGCTCAGGATATTTTTCACGTAGATGCGGGTCGGTTCCAGCAGATGATCGGCCAGCGGTTTGCCTTCCAGCTGTTCAGCCAGCGGATCGGTGTTGCTGACTTCCAGAATCTTACGCACCAGCGAATAGCCGTTGGAGTGCGGGCCGCTGGAGCCGAGGGCGATAAGTACGTCGCCATCCTGCACCTTGCTGCCATCAATGATCTCTGACTTTTCAACCACGCCAACACAGAAACCGGCCACATCGTAATCTTCACCGTGATACATGCCTGGCATCTCAGCGGTTTCACCGCCCACCAGCGCACAACCCGACTGCAGACAACCTTCGGCGATGCCGGTGATCACCGCAGAGGCGGTATCCACATCCAGTTTGCCGGTAGCGTAGTAGTCGAGGAAGAAGAGGGGCTCGGCGCCCTGTACTACCAGGTCGTTGACGCACATCGCCACCAGGTCAACACCAATGGCATCGTGACGTTTGAGATCCATCGCCAGACGCAGCTTGGTGCCAACGCCATCGGTGCCGGAGACCAGCACCGGTTCACGGTATTTCTGCGGCAGCGCGCAAAGCGCACCAAAACCGCCCAGTCCACCCATCACTTCCGGGCGACGCGTCTTTTTCACTACGCCTTTAATACGGTCAACCAGAGCGTTACCAGCATCAATATCAACACCGGCGTCTTTGTAACTGAGAGAGGTTTTGTCGGTCACTGCGAGGTCCCCACGCGAGTTGCGGTTGGTGGTTTAAAATAAAGCGCGGCAATTCTATCAGTGCAGGCAAACGTTTGCGAGTCCGGGATTGCGCATCGGGCGATTTTCATTAATCCTCTATTTGTCCCGGTAAAACCCGCGGCTTTGCGCAAGAGCAGGTGGCGCGGAGCGTAAAAGGCGGTATAATCCCGCGATTTTTTTTTAGCTCAACTCATTCCGGGAGAACACCAATGAAGATCGTGGAAGTCAGACACCCGCTGGTCAAACATAAACTGGGCTTGATGCGTGAGCATGATATCAGTACAAAGCGTTTTCGCGAGCTGGCGTCTGAAGTGGGCAGCCTGCTGACCTACGAAGCGACCGCCGATCTGGAAACAGAGCGCGTAACCATTGAGGGCTGGAACGGCCCGGTAGAGATCGATCAGATCAAAGGCAAAAAAATCACGGTGGTGCCGATTCTGCGTGCCGGCCTGGGCATGATGGAAGGGGTGCTGGAGCACGTTCCCAGCGCCCGTATCAGCGTGGTGGGTGTTTACCGTGATGAAGAGACACTGGAGCCGGTTCCCTATTTCCAGAAGCTGGTCTCTAACATCGAAGAGCGCCTGGCGCTGGTCGTCGATCCTATGCTGGCGACCGGCGGTTCCATGATCGCCACCATCGACCTGCTGAAGAAAGCGGGCTGCACCAGCATTAAAGTGCTGGTACTGGTTGCCGCACCAGAAGGGATTGCCGCGCTGGAGAAAGCGCATCCTGACGTTGAGCTTTACACCGCGTCAGTGGATCAGGGACTGAATGAGAAGGGTTACATCATTCCCGGGCTCGGCGATGCCGGGGACAAGATTTTCGGAACCAAATAAATCGCACAGCCGACCAGAGAGTCGGCTTTTTTTTGGCAAAAAAAAGATCCCCGAACGGGTTTGGTGTGTCTGCGAGGCTCACCGGCGTGCCTGCTGCTGTGCCAGAGGCGCGCGCCCTGGGGGATAAATAACACAAGGGGATAAATGATGACTCGTCGCGCCATTGGCGTTAGTGAACGACCGCCGTTACTGCAAACCATTCCACTCAGCCTGCAACACCTGTTCGCCATGTTTGGTGCCACGGTACTGGTACCGATTCTGTTCCACATCAACCCGGCGACGGTGCTGTTATTTAACGGCGTAGGCACGCTGATCTACCTCTTTATCTGTAAAGGCAAAATTCCCGCTTACCTCGGTTCCAGTTTTGCCTTTATCTCGCCAGTACTGCTATTGCTGCCGCTGGGGTATGAGGTCGCGCTGGGCGGATTTATCCTGTGCGGCGTGCTGTTCTGTCTGGTGGCGCTGATTGTCAAACGCGCGGGCACCGGCTGGCTCGATGTGATGTTTCCCCCGGCAGCGATGGGCGCGATTGTCGCCGTCATCGGTCTGGAACTGGCGGGAGTAGCCGCCAATATGGCAGGTCTGCTGCCCGCGGAAGGCAGTGCGCCCGACAGTACAACCGTGCTGATTTCGCTGGTCACGCTGGCAGTGACGGTATTCGGTTCCGTGCTGTTTCGTGGCTTCCTGGCGATCATCCCGATTCTGGTCGGGGTGGTAGCGGGTTATCTGCTCTCTGCATTTATGGGCATTGTTGACTGGAGCGGCGTAGTCAAAGCACCCTGGTTTGCGCTGCCAACCTTCTATACCCCGCGCTTTGAGTGGGTGGCGATGCTGACGATCCTGCCTGCGGCGCTGGTGGTGATTGCCGAGCATATCGGTCATCTGGTGGTCACCGCCAACATCGTAAAGAAAGATCTGATTCGCGACCCTGGCCTGCATCGTTCAATGTTCGCCAACGGCTTATCAACGGTCATCTCCGGCTTCTTTGGTTCAACGCCTAACACCACCTACGGTGAAAACATCGGGGTGATGGCGATTACCCGCGTCTACAGTACCTGGGTGATTGGCGGCGCGGCGATTCTGGCGATCCTGCTCTCCTGTGTCGGCAAACTGGCGGCGGTGATTCAGGCGATCCCGGTACCGGTGATGGGCGGCGTGTCGCTGCTGCTGTATGGCGTGATCGGCGCATCCGGTATTCGGGTGTTGATCGAGTCCAAAGTCGATTACAACAAAGCGCAAAATCTGATCCTGACCTCGGTGATCCTGATCATCGGCGTCAGCGGTGCGAAGGTGCATATCGGTGCTGCGGAGCTGAAAGGCATGGCGCTGGCGACAATCGTAGGGGTTGGATTAGCGCTGATCTTCCGTGTGATCTCGCTGTTGCGTCCGGAAGAAGTGGTGCTGGAGGCTGAAGAATCGCGCGAGCCGTGATCGCAGCAAGCCTGACAGGATCGGGGCAGGGACGCCCCATTCATCTCTTTCTGAAAACTGTGTTAGACTTCCCCCGATTTTTTGCTTGTTCTCTTGCTGAGGTGCTTCTGAACACGCCGGCACAATTGTCATTGCCACTCTATTTACCTGACGATGAAACCTTCTCCAGCTTCTGGCCGGGGGAAAACCCGTCGCTGATTGCCGCGCTGAAAGGCGCTCTCAACCAACAACATGGCAGCTATCTCTACTTCTGGTCACGCGAAGGCGGAGGGCGGAGCCATTTGCTGCACGCCGCGTGCGCCGAGATGTCAGCGCGCAGCGAAGCGGTCGGTTACGTTCCGCTGGATAAACGCACCTGGTTTGTACCGGAAGTACTGGAAGGGATGGAGCAGCTGTCACTGGTCTGCATCGATAACATCGAGTGCATTGCAGGCGAGCCTGAATGGGAAATGGCGATCTTCGATCTCTATAACCGTATTCTGGAAACCGGCAATACGCGCCTGTTTATTACCGGCGATCGTCCGCCACGCCAGCTTAATCTGCAATTGCCCGATCTCGCCTCGCGGCTGGACTGGGGGCAGATCTATCGCCTGCAGCCTCTCTCCGACGAAGACAAATTACAGGCGCTGCAACTGCGCGCCGGGTTACGCGGATTTGAGCTGCCGGAAGATGTGGGGCGCTTCCTGCTGAAGCGACTGGATCGTGAAATGCGCACCCTGTTTGATACGCTGGATCGGCTTGATCGCGCCTCGATCAGCGCCCAGCGTAAACTCACCATTCCGTTTGTGAAAGAGACACTCGGCCTTTAAAACAGGTCGAGCACCGCTTCGGGCGGACGCCCGATCCGCGCCTTGTCGCCATTGATCACTATCGGCCTTTCAATCAGCACCGGATGTTCCACCAGCGCATCCAGCAGCGCACTTTCGCTTTTGTCGCTGAGTGCCAGTTCGCTATAGATCGCCTCTTTAGTCCGCATCAACTGCTGTGCACTCTGCATTCCCAGTTTCTGTAACAGGATTTGCAGCGTCTCGCGATCGGGCGGTGTTTGCAGATAGAGCACCACTTCCGGCTCTATCCCGCGGGCGTTCAGCAGTGCCAGCGTCTCGCGGCTCTTGCTGCAGCGCGGGTTGTGGTAAATCGTCACCATCTCAGACTCTCCTCTATTCGCAGCGTGAATGCTCAGCCTTTCTGATATTGCTTAAAGCGCTGTTGTAACTGGCGCAGCTGATCGATACGGGCATCGTAGCGCGCCTGTTTCAGGCTGCCGAGCGGCACCTGTGCGCTGGCGCTGCCAAGCGCGGTGATCGCCTGATCGAGCTGGCCATTCAGCGCCAGACTCTCTGCCCGCGCCGATAACTCTTCATCATTCAGTCCCTGCTGTGCAGACGCCTGGGCCAGCAAATCCCAGCCGTTGGGATCATCTTTATTAGCCCAGGTGTAGCGATTCAGAATGCGGCTGGCGTTTGCATACTGTTTCGCTTCAACGTAGGCATTGGCCAGGTTGAGCTGCACCACCGGGCTGTTTTTTGCACTGGTGGCGGCGCTGAGCAGGGCGATCGCCTGTTGTGGCTGATTCAGGCCGATATCGATGTCCGACATAATATCCAGGAACCAGACGTTATTCGGCTGTTTCGCCAGCAGCGGCGTCATAATCCGCTTCGCATCGGCAAAGCTTTTCGCCTGCAAAAACTGTATGGCTTTGCCATATTGTGACGCCAGCTGCTCACGAGAATTGCCGCTGGCATACTGGCTCAGCAGTTCGTCGGTGAGCTGATTACGCCCGGTGGAGTACATGCCCAGTGAACGCACCTTTGCCAGATAGAAATCTTCTGTAGATTGCACCACCACCGGGCGCATCTGGTTAGCGCGGTTGCGGGCATCCGCCAGACGGCTGTCGGGCAGGGGATGCGTCAGCAGAATTTCAGGAGGCTTCGAGGAGAAGCGGCTCTGATCGGCCAGCTTCTGTAAAAAGTTCGGCATCGCCTGGGGATCAAACCCGGCGCGCTGCAGTACCTGAATTCCGATGCGGTCAGCTTCCTGCTCATTACCCTGGGTAAAACTGATTATCCCCTGCTGAGTTCCCGCCAGGGTGCCGGTCAGTGCTGCCATGCCCGCCTGCGGATTGGCCATCGCCAGCAGAATAGAGCCCAGCGCACCGACCCATGTCAGTGGCGCATTGCGCTTCTGATCTTCCATTGCGCGCGCCAGATGGCGCTGGGTAACGTGTGAGATCTCATGCGCCATTACTGACGCCAGCTGGCTTTCATTTTCGGTATAGCGGAACAGCGCTGAGTGCAGCACCACGTTGCCACCAAAAAAGGCAAAGGCGTTGAGCTCATCGTTCTGAATCAGAAAGAAGTGGAACGGGGTTTTCACTGAGTCGGCATGCGACACCAGTCGCTGACCCAGCTGATTAATATACTGATTAAGCAGCGGATCGTTGATCAGCGGCGCACTGGCACGCAGCTGGCGCACATAAAAGTCGCCCATCTGCAGTTCCTGATTAATCGACAGCGTCGAACCGGCCGTAGTGCCAATATCGGGAAGTGAATCACTGACATCGGCATAAGCAGGTGACAGAGTAGTGAAAATGAGCGTCGGAAGGAGCGCGGCGATCAGCGTTTTCTTTAACCGGTTCAACATGCCTTAATCCTGTAGAGAGGCCCTGAAAATGGACAGGTGCGCAGCGGGAATGTTCCATTTTTCGCAGATAACGACGGTTCGTGACTATCTTAACCAGAGCATCAAAAGAATGAAATGTCGTTTTCTGGCAAGCGACCGACGTAATTTGTGCAAGATCGCCCATTTTGACGAAAAAAACTGAACATCCTGCCAACTTAAACCGCGGTTAAACGAATAAAAACCGGCGGAGTATCGCCGGGTTTGTGAGCGGTTAAGTAACGCCTTATTCATTTATTCCCAATGCCCTTCGGCAGAATAAAGCAGAATCTGCTGCCGCGCAGATTTAGCCAGTGAGCGGATTTTTTTAAAGTTATGTAAATTCACTCAAAAAAACTGATTATGGCATGAGATTTTCCAGGTCTACTCTGAAAAAATAGCCCTCTCTGAGCCGTAAACCTCCTCTTTGCCATTGATAAATTAAATCGTAGCTCCCGCGTTTATCCTGCTTATTCCAGCTACAACTGGCTGTTATTTATTCCTGTTAATGTCACAGGAAGGGAAAAAAGCACAAAGAGTCAGGTCCATTCTGATTAAGACCTTTTTTTTCTCATAATGAAACTTTTCGATTAATACGGAAGGTGAATAATTTCAGCAGTTATCAGCCGCGCGCTGACCTGAATTTACGCAGGCGAGAATTATGCCTGCGCTGTGATATAGATAGCCGACCTGATTCAGTCCTGAATCTGCCAGACATTATTTGCCGGAGAGAAGTGTTATGCGTTCAGTTGTTTCATACGCGTTAATCGCCATTATTGGCGGAGTCGTTGGCGCGGCTGTCACACAGAGTGGCGAGATTTATGACAAAGTGACAGGCCATTTTGCAACCGAGCCACAGGAAGCCCCGGGATTCTGGAGCACACCAGCGATTGAAGGTTACGGCAAAATTCATTATGAGCCCGACGCCGCGTTTAAACCGGTGGCGGGCCTGAGCAATAAAATTGTTTTCCAGATTACCCGAAGCGATGGCGCGATGACCGCGCCCAATCTGGGACTGGAGCGTGTGGCGCGCGTGGTGAATTTATATATCGCCTCCGGCATTCCGGCCGATCAGCTGAAGTTTGTTGTTTCGGTCACCGGCGACGCGACCCCCGCCATGCTGGATAACGCCCATTTTAAAAAGTTTTATGGCATCGAAAATCCAAACCTGAAGCTGATTAATGAGCTGAATCAGGCGGGAGTGAAAGTCTCGGTCTGCGATCAGTCCGTGGCATTCCATCACTATCCCAATAACTGGATTGATAAATCTGTAGTCCATGCACTTTCCAGTCCGACCACCGTATCAACCCTGCAAAACCAGGGATACGCGTGGCTGGCAATGTAATTAATGTTTTAAACGATCGGGAGAAGAGTTAATGCGTCCAGCAGCTTTAGTGGTGATGGCAGCCGTAGCGGGATTTATCGGCGGCAATGTTTTACAGTTGCCGGAATTATTCGATAAGGTCAGCGGAAAAATGGCGGATAATAAATCCGAACCTGCTGATTTCTGGAGTACGCCAGCGATTGAAGGCTACGGCAAAATACATTATGTCGATACGCCTGCATTTAAACCCGGCACGACAGCGGGCCTGAGTAATAAAATAGTATTCCAGATCAACCGCAGTGAAGGGGATATTCGTAAGCCGAATCTCGGTCTGGAGCGCGTAGCGCGCGTCACCAACCTCTATTATGCGGCAGGTGTGCCACTCGACCAGCTGAAATTTGTGGTGTCAATTAACGGCGACGCGGTTTCATCAGCGCTGAATAATGACCAGTTCAGCAAAGCCTACGGCGTCGATAACCCGAACCTGAAGCTGATCAGCGAACTGAAAAAAGCGGGCGTTCAGGTCACTATCTGCGATCAGTCAGTGGCGTTTCATCAGCTTGAGCGCAACTGGATCGACCCGATGGTCACTCACACTATCTCCAGCGGCACCACCGTTGCTACCCTGGAAAACAGCGGTTACGCCTTCCTGATGCTTTAATTCCCCTACAGCGGCGTCACTGCCGCTGTCATCTGCCCGTCAAATTGCTGTGATGCCCCTGTCATAGAACGCCACTAGTGTTGTCGCAATGAGATCGATCTCATCGACAATAAACGAGGCAGTCATGACCGATTTAATCAGCGTAGCCAGACTGGCAGGGGTCTCCCGCGCAACCGCTGCGCGCGCCTTTTCTGACCCTCATCTGCTAAAACCGGGCACGCTGCAAAAGGTGCTTGCCGCCTCGGAACAGATCGGTTTCCGCCCGAATCATATTGCCCGTCAGCTCCGCACCCAGCACTCCACCACGCTTGGCGTCCTGTTGCCTTCACTGCTCAATCCGGTTTTTGCCATGCAGTTACAGGCGATGGAGCAGCAGGCTCGTCTGGCGGGATATGGGCTGCTGGTAGCAACCAGTGATTATCAGGCTGAGCGGGAAGCGGCCATTGTCGAACATATGCTGCACCAGCGTGTCGCCGGTCTGGTACTGACGGTGGCAGATGCCGACAGCAGTGCGCTGCTGCCGACACTGGCGGCGGCGAAGATGCCCTTCGTGCTGACCCACAACGTACCGCAACAGCACGAATGGCCCGCGCTGTGCGTAGATAACCGCAAAGCCATTGCCGAAGCGACCGCCCATCTGGTGTCACTGGGCCACCGCCACATCGTGATGGCTGCGGGCCCTATGCAGCAATCTGACCGCGCCCGTCTGCGCTACCTTGGCTACTGCGATGCCATGCAGCAGGCCGGTCTGACGCCGCAGGCGATGATTGAGATGCCCAGCCATATCCAGTCCGATTTCCATCTGTTGCTGCCGCTGATTAATGCACCTTTGCCGCTGACGGCGGTGATTTGCAGTAACGATCTGCTGGCTATCAGCCTGCTGGGCGCCGCTGCGCGTGCCGGCGTCAGCGTTCCGAATCAGCTCTCCGTGGTCGGCTTCGATGGCATTGAGCTGGGCGAACAGCTTTCACCTTCACTGGCCAGCGTGGTGCAGCCGATTGCGCTAATGGGCGCGCGCGCTATTGACCTGCTTCTGAATCCCGTCGGCGGTAAAACCCATCTGCTGGCACATCATTTACGTCTCGGGGAGAGTGTCGCCCCGGCATTTCATGGCTCTTTTTCAGGGGAACATCATGTCACTCACCGTTAATTTCAAACCTATCGCCAGCGCTGCGCTGCTGGCCGGATGCACGCTTGCCTCATCGTGGGCGCAGGCGGCTGAAAATGCTATCTGCTACAACTGCCCGCCAGAGTGGGCCGACTGGGCGACACAGCTCCAGGCGATCGAAAAAACGACGGGCATTCATGTGCCGCAGGATAATAAAAATTCGGGTCAGGCGCTGGCGCAGCTGGTCGCCGAGAAAAGCAATCCGGTCGCCGACGTGGTCTATTACGGCGTCAGCTTCGGCATTCAGGCAGTCAGTGCAGACGTGGTCAGCGCTTACAAACCGGCAAACTGGGATCAGATCCCGGCAGGCATGAAAGATCCTGCTGGCAAGTGGGTGGCGCTGCACTCCGGTACCATGGGCTTTATGGTCAATGTTGATGCGCTGGGCGGCGCGCCGGTGCCGCGTTCCTGGGATGATCTGCTGAAGCCGGAATATAAAGGCATGGTGGGTTATCTTGATCCGGCCAGCGCCTTTGTGGGCTACGTTGCAGCCGTCGCGGTGAACCAGGCGAAAGGCGGCAGTCTTCATGACTTCACCCCGGCCATCAACTGGTTCAAAGCGCTGCAACGCAACCAGCCGATTGTGCCTAAGCAGACCGCCTATGCCCGGCTGATTTCAGGCGAAATCCCGATTCTGATCGACTACGACTTCAACGCCTATCGCGCCCGCTACAAAGATCACGCCAATGTGGAATTTGTGATCCCCAGCGAGGGGACGGTCACGGTGCCTTACGTCATCAGCCTGGTGAAAAATGCGCCGCATCCGGCCAATGGTAAGAAAGTGATCGATTTCGTGCTGTCAGATGCCGGTCAGGCGATCTGGGCCAATGCCTGGCTGCGTCCGGTCCGGGCGGGCGCGATGTCACCCGAAGCGAAGAAATATTTTCTGCCTGACAGCGACTATGCGCGCGCTCACACGGTTGATTATCAGCAGATGGCCGACGCGCAGAAGAGCTTCTCCGCCCGTTATCTGAGCGAGATCCGCTGATGTCACTCTCAGAGATCAATCCGTTTGCCGCTGGCGGCCCGGTTCGCCATCGCCTTCGGCCGCTGGGGGCAAACTGGCCGTGGATGCTGCTGCCTGCGCTGCTGTTCTTTGCTGCCTTCTGGCTGTTGCCGTTTGCTCGTCTGTTGCAGATCGGTATGACGGAGGATCGCACAACTCACCACAGCGGCTACTGGACGGTAATCAGCCAGCCGCAATATCTGCAAAGCCTGCTGAATACCGTGCTGCTCTCGGCAGCGGTCACACTGGTGACGCTGCTGATTGCTGCGGTGGTGGGCTGCTTTCTGGCACGGCAGCGCTTTACCGGGCGAGGCACGCTGCTGGCGCTGCTGACCTTTCCGCTGGCCTTTCCGGGCGTGGTGGTGGGATTTCTGATGGTCATGCTGGCGGGGCGTCAGGGTGTTCTGGCGCAACTCAGTCTCAGCCTGTTTCATGAGCGCTGGATCCTGGCCTATTCGCTTAGCGGCTTATTTATTGGCTATCTCTATTTTTCGCTGCCGCGCGCCATCGTGACGCTGGTGGCGGCCAGTGAAAAGCTGGACCGTTCGCTGGAAGAGGCCGCCCGATCGCTGGGTGCCAGCCAGTGGCGCATCATCATTGACGTCATCATTCCTGGGCTGAAACCGGCGCTGCTCTCCTGCGGCGCGCTCTGTTTCGCCACCAGCATGGGCGCCTTTGGCACCGCATTTACCCTTGGCACAGAGCTCGCGGTGCTGCCGCTGACCATTTATGGCGAGTTCACTAATTACGCCAACTTTGCCACCGCAGCGGCGCTTTCGGTGGTGATGGGGGCGGTTGCCTGGCTGGCGCTGATGCTGGCGAACGGACTGGCTGCCCGCCGTAAGGAGAAGACATGAAACGCCGGGGGCTGTTCTGGCTGCAGGTGGTGATCACCAGCCTCACCGCGCTGTTTATGATTGTGCCGGTTGTGCTCTCGATGCTGGCGGGCGTCACGCAGAACTATTTCACTGGCCTGCGCAGCGGCCTGACGCTGAAATGGGTGGAACAGGTGTGGCAGATGTATGCCGACACCTTCTGGCTGTCGCTGCTGATCGCTCTGAGTTGTCTGGCGGTGACGGTTATCGCTGGCGTGCCAGCCGCCTGGGGCTTACTGAAATCACCGTCACGCTGGGCCAGCCGCATTGAGGAGTGCCTGATGCTGCCAGTCGCATTGCCGGGCCTCGCCACCGCTCTGGGCATCATTCTGCTCTATGGTCAGTTCAGCGCGTTGCGCGACAGCTGGCTCTTCATCCTTATCGGCCATGTACTCTTTACCTTGCCCTTTATGATCCGACCGGTGCTGTCGGTGATGCAGGCGATTGATCTGCCGCGCCTTGAAGAAGCTGCCGCCAGCCTGGGGGCAGGCTTCTGGCGCCGCTTCTTTACCGTGGTCGTCCCGAACTGCCGCAACGGCATTCTGGCGGGCGCATTTATGGTGATCACCCTGTCGGTGGGGGAGTTCAACATTACCTGGATGCTGCACACGCCACTGACCAAAACCCTGCCGGTCGGTCTGGCCGACAGCTACACCTCGATGCGGCTGGAAGTCGGGTCCGCCTATACCCTGATCTTTATTATGATGATTTTACCGCTGCTGCTGTTGCTCAACGCCTGTAATCACTGGCTGGAACGGCAATCTTCGCGGCAGCAGAGAGAGGAAACCGTATGAATGAGGCCGTCAACGTGACGCTGCGCCACTGCTCGCGTCGCTTTAATCAGCAGGTCGCGCTGCATCCGCTCGACCTGCAGGTTCACGCCGGTGAAACACTGGTATTGCTGGGGCCGTCAGGCTGTGGCAAAACCACGCTGCTGCGTATTATCAGCGGCCTGGATAGCAGCGATCCCCCGGGAGAGATCTGGTTTGACAAGCGTAACGTCACCGCGCTGCCGATTGAGAAACGCAACGTTGGCATGGTGTTTCAGAACTACGCGCTGTTCCCGACGCTCAACGTGGCGCAGAACGTCGCCTATGGTCTGAAGGTGCAGGGCGTGCCACGTGCCGAGCGTGATGCGCGGGTCGCGGAGATGCTGGCACTGGTTGACCTGACACATCTGTCCCACCGGGCGATTGATAAATTGTCCGGCGGGCAGAAGCAGCGGGTGGCGCTGGCACGTGCGCTGGCCGCCCGGCCTAAAGTCCTGTTGTTCGATGAGCCGCTGGCGGCGCTTGACGCCAGGCTGCGCGATCGGCTGCGGCTGGAGATCGGCGCGCTGCTCAAGCGGCTGGCGATCACTGCGGTTTACGTCACCCACGATCAGCAGGAGGCGATGGCGCTGGGCGATCGCATCGCGGTGATGGAGCAGGGCCGTCTGGTGCAGCTCGATACTCCGCAGGGAATTTATCAGCGCCCGGCCTCCCGCTTTGTGGCGGATTTTGTGGGTGCCATAAACTGCATTGCGCACGATCCCGACGGTCATCCCCTGCGTTTTTGCCGCCCGGAAGATGTGCTGCTGGCCGACGACACCCGCTATGCCCAGCGCGGTGTGGTGGTGGGCAGTACTTTTCTTGGCGCCTCGCAGCGCTTACTGATCGATATCGGGCTGGATAACCCCATTCAGGTCGAGCGTCATGCCCGCGAAATCTGGCAGGCGGGACAGCGCATCAGCTGGTCGCTGACCCGCCAGGCCGCGCTGGAATTTAGTTGCTAAGGAGTCTGTTGTGTCTGTTCAACCCACAGTCATCGCGCAAATCAGCGATCTGCATATCAAGGCTTTTGGTCGTCTCTCTTATAAACAGGTCGATACCCATGCCGCTTTACTGCAGGTTATCGATACCCTTAACGCGCTGCAGCCGCGCCCCGATGTAGTGGTGATTACCGGCGACCTGGTGGATTTTGGCAGGCCGGAAGAGTATCAGACGCTGCGCGAAGCCCTGCAGCGCCTCCAGTTGCCCTTTTATCTGATGGCGGGCAATCACGACGATCGCGAGGCACTGCGTGCTGCCTTCCCGGATCACACCTACCTGCAGGCGGGGCCGACCCTGAACTGGCAGCTTAGCGTGGGCGGCGTCAGGCTGCTGGCCCTGGACTCCAGCGTACCGCAACAGCCGTGGGGGGAGGTGGATGAGCAGCAGTTGCAATGGCTGGATCAGGCACTGCGCGAGGCCGCGGATCAGCCCACGCTGGTGATGCTGCATCATCCCCCTTTTGCCTGTGGCATTGCGCATATGGATCGGCAACGGTTACGCCATCCAGAGGCACTTGAGGCGATCATTGCCCGCCATCCGCAGGTTGAGCGGGTGCTCTGTGGCCATCTGCATCGCAGCCTGCAGACCCGCTTTGCCGGAACCCTGGCCTGTGTCGCACCCGGCGTGTCGCATCAGGTGGCTCTGGATCTGCACCCGGAGGGGCCGGCTCACTTTATTCTGGAGCCGCCCGGCTTTTTGCTCCATTGCTGGCAGCCAATGCAGGGAATGGTCACGCATCAGTGCGCGATTGGCCACTTTTCGGGACCCTGGCCATTTTACGATAGTCAGGGGTTAATCGATTAGTGCCAGCTAAATCTGTATTAAGCGGGGTGATATTTGTCTTAATGCTGCTCAAAAATGCCGACACAGTGTAGACTTAAGCCCGGCTATCAGGGCTTCTGGCACACATTAAAAAAATAATCAGGCATTCACGACATGACACTCTTCTCCGGGGCGGCGACGCCATGTTAAAGCTCTTTCGGCCCAAGGCCGACTTGCGCAATCTGATCGCCCTGCTGGTGATTGTCAGCATTGTTATCACGCTCGCGAATACGCTCTACGCCACCTGGCGGGTGCAGCGCCAGGTGCTGATTGACACCACGCTTGAGGCTAACCGGGCCTATGCCGCCAAGCTGGCTTCAACCAGTGAAATCTTTTTTCAGCTGGCGCAGTCACAGTTGCACTACAGCGCCAATCAGCTAAGCCGTGACTTTAATAATGAAGGACTGCTGAATAGCGAAGTCAATCGTCTGCGTGAGCAGACCACCAGTTTCAACTCGGTGGCCGTGGTGGATGAGCAGGGCGCGATCAAAGCGATCTCGCCCGAATCCCTGACGCTGAAAGGGATGCGTGTCACCAGCGACGCCTCCCGCGAAGCGCTGACGCTGCGGCAGCCGATCATCAGTAAACCGACCCTTTCTGCAGCCAATAATCTGCTGGTGTTTGTCTCCTGGCCAATCTGGAGTCCCGATGGCGACTATCTGGGCTACATCGGCGGCACGATCTATCTGAAGAAAAAAAGCATTCTGAATGCGCTACTGGGTGAACAATTCTACCGTGATGGCACCACGGTCTATGTGCTCGACAGTAATAATGAGGTGTTGTATCACCAGAATCGTCAGCTGATTGGTAAAGTTCTGCCCGCCATCGTCAGTCCGCGTGACGAGCAGACCAATGGCTCGCTGATGCTTGCGGGTGCAGGTGAGTCGACGCAGCTGGCGGGCTATGCCGTCGTCCCGACTACCGGCTGGACGGTGGTAGCGCTGAAGCCGATTAACGTCACGCTGAACCCGCTTTCAGGCCTGTTAATGAAAGTCCTGAAAAACTCGGTGCCGTTCGCGCTGCTGACCCTGCTGGTTGCGTTAGGGCTGGCACGGCTGATTGCCCGACCGCTATTCCAGCTGGCCCGCAAAGCCAGCCGGATGGATGCGCAGGGCGTATCAAAAGAGATTGGCGGCATCAGTGCCTGGTATTTTGAGGCGGCGCAGGTCAAGCGCGCGCTACTCACCGGCATCGGACTGGTGCAGGACAAAATCGGTCGTCTTAGTTCGGAAGCCCAGACCGACCCCCTGACTCAGTTGCTGAATCGCCGTGGTCTTAATGCGGTACTGGAGTACTACCGCACGCTACGCCAGCCTTTCTCGGTGCTGGCGCTGGATATCGATCACTTTAAAAACGTCAACGATAGCTGGGGCCACGATGTGGGCGACCGGGTGATTCAGCAGGTGGCGAGCACGCTGCGTGCCAGCGCCCGTCAGTCTGATGTGGTGTGCCGCAACGGCGGAGAGGAGTTTCTGATGCTGCTGCCGGGAACGGCGCTGGATGAGGCGCAGATTATCGCCGAGCGCGTGCGACTGGGTATTGCAGAAGCCTGGCTCACCGACGTGGGACGCATTACCTTGTCTATCGGCGTCGCGGCCTGGAATGGTTCGCAGGATGTCGGGCTGGAAGGCAGTTTAAAACAGGCGGATGCGGCACTCTATGAGGCGAAAAATGCCGGGCGCAACTGCGTTATCGTGGCCGCCGCGTAATCGCGTTAACTCACAGTGTTTCGCAACGGCAGGATAAAAATGGGTGGGGAAGAGGCAGCTAAGCAGGGCGCGGCGTTAAGGCTACCGCGCCCCTCAACATCAGGCTGACTTGACGTAATCCAGCACCATGTCGTGGTGATTCGAGGTCTTGAAGTTATCAAACACTTTTTCGATCCTGCCCTCAGCATCTATCAGGAAGCTGATGCGATGAATGCCGTCATAGGTTTTCCCCATAAACGTTTTTTCACCCCAGACGCCAAACGCCTGGCAGACTTCATGGTTTTCATCGGAGAGCAGGGTAAAGTTCAGCAGCTCTTTTTCGACAAACTTTGACAGTTTTTCCGGTTTGTCGGTGCTGATGCCCAGCACTTCCACGCCCGCTTTTTTCAACTCATCCATGTTGTCACGCAGACCGCACGCCTGCACGGTGCAGCCTGGTGTCATCGCTTTCGGGTAAAAGTACACCAGAACGCGCTGTCCCTGGAAGTCGGTCAGATTCACGTGTTCGCCGTCCTGATCGGGCAGGCTAAATGCGGGTGCAGTATCTCCGGCTTTCAGTGGATTCATTACATCTCTCCATTTTCTTATTCAGGCTGTGGGTAATACACCATCCGGTCAGAAACGGCCAGAGGGAAAATTACCATCAGGGGGTATTTCACCACATAGCCGATCACCTTTCAGTGGCAGTAATGTGGAGAAATAACTCCGGTTAATTGACCAAAGCTTAGCGTACCGCGCTGACAGATTCGCTGCTGTCGGCATCTGACACACTGTAAAGGCGCAGCGTTCCCTGAGCATTCAGCTCCTGACACAGGGTATTAAACGCCTGCTCAAACGGGGTGCCACTGGTTCGCGTCGGACTGTGAGCGGTCATTTGAATATAGAGCGTAGGTGGCAAATTGTGTTGCGCTGGCGTGATGCGCGACACCAGTTCGGCCACATTCATCTGATGCTTATCGATAAGATCGGTAAAGCGTTCAATAATATGCGGCGAATCAGCCACCTCAACCTGAATGAACGCGGTGTCGGGCATCGGCGGACGGAGCCGGGCATTGGTGCGCTTCATGACGATCAGCAGTTCCAGCTCTGCCCCTTTCAGTGGCAGGGTCGATTCAATCAGTGTGATCGCGTTCCAGCTGCCCGACAGCAGCATGATAAAGGTGAACTCATCCCCAAGCATGGCAAGACGGCTATCTTCAATATTGCAACCGCAGCTGCTGACGTGTCGGGTAATGGTGTTGACGATACCCGGACGGTCAACACCGAGCGCGGTGATCACCAGATGATGGGGCTGAGATTGCGGCAAAATGGCTTTTCCTCTGCTTTCGCTAATAACCATAAGGTAAACATAAAAAAAACTGCTGACAAGCGCGGGAATGGCGTGGCTGGCTTGCTTTTCCCTAAGTGTAAAACGTACCATGAAGCACTTGTTTGTCGAGGGGATCGCCAATGTTTACGGGAAGTATTGTTGCACTCGTTACGCCAATGGATGACAGCGGTAATGTCTGCCGGTCGAGTCTGAAAAAACTGATTGATTATCACGTCGCCAGCGGCACCGCGGCGATCGTTTCCGTCGGCACCACAGGCGAATCTGCTACCCTGAGCCATGAAGAACATGGTGATGTGGTGATGCTGACCCTGGAACTGGCCGATGGCCGTATTCCGGTGATTGCCGGAACCGGGGCAAACGCCACTGCTGAAGGCATCTCTCTGACTAAGCGTTTTGAAAATTCCGGCGTTGTGGGTTGCCTGACCGTGACCCCATATTACAACCGTCCGACGCAGGAAGGGCTGTTCCAGCACTTTAAAGCGATTGCGAATAGCACCAGCCTGCCACAGATGCTGTATAACGTTCCCTCGCGTACCGGTTGTGACATGCTGCCGGAAACCGTTGCCCGCCTGGCCGAAATCAAAAATATTATCGGAATCAAAGAGGCAACCGGGAACTTATCGCGGGTTAGTCAGATCCAAGAGCTGGTTAATGAAGATTTCATTCTGGTGAGTGGCGATGACGCGACTGCGCTGGACTTTATGCAACTGGGCGGCAAAGGCGTTATTTCGGTGACGGCCAACGTGGCTGCGCGCGAAATGGTCGAACTGTGTCAACTCGCACAGCAGGGCAATTTCGTCGAGGCACGCCGCCTGAATCAGCGTCTGATGCATCTGCACCAGACGCTTTTCTGTGAACCCAATCCTATCCCGGTGAAATGGGCTGCGAAACAGCTAGGATTAATCGCTAACGACACGCTGCGTCTGCCAATGACGCCACTGACTGCAGCCGGCCAGCCGAAAGTGGAGCAGGCGCTGGTGAAAGCGGGTTTGCGATAATTTAGGGAGTTTGAATGAATTACTCAGTAAAGCGGTCAACAGTAGCCACAGTGGTGGGGCTTTCTACCCTGATGCTGTTGTCGGCCTGTTCAAGCGATCAGCGTTATAAGCGCCAGGTCAGCGGTGACGAATCTTATCTTGAAGCCAGTCAGTTAAATGAACTGAAAGCACCTGCCGGAATGATCCTGCCGGTGCAGCGTGGTGATTTCGACGTGCCGCGCACGACCAGTCAGGCACCCACCGGCAAGCAGCTCGACATCCGTCCGCCAGCCCAGCCGCTGGCGCTGATGAACGGCACCCGCGCACAGTTCAGCAACAATACCGGCGCGCTGATGATTGATAACAGCCGCGGTTCAGTCTGGTCGCAGGTCGTCAACGTGGTGCAGTCTTACAAATTCCCGATTGCCTCACGTAATGACGCAGGCCAGCAGCTGACGACGGACTGGGTGCAGTGGAATCGTGCTGATGAAGATCAGCAGTATCGTGGCCGCTACCAGATCAGCGTGCAGTCGCAGAGCTATCAGCAGCAGTTAACCGTTCGTCTGCTTGAGCTGCAGCAGGATGGTAAAAC
Source organism: Pantoea sp. ABR1s (assembly GCF_057812235.1). Lineage (NCBI taxonomy): Bacteria > Pseudomonadati > Pseudomonadota > Gammaproteobacteria > Enterobacterales > Erwiniaceae > Pantoea > Pantoea sp. ABR1s. Next base: position 1,102,830 of record NZ_CM173823.1, read on the forward strand.
CATTACCTCACCTGTGCAGATCCAGCGTTACACCGCGCAGATGCTGAATGACATCAGCACCGGTATGGACAAGATTGATACGGCGAGTGAAAACGCGGCCTCTGGTCGGGTGAATGGGGCCATTGATGTGCAGAGCGGTGCAGATGATACTGGCCTGCCACTGCTGATCCTGCGTACGCCATACAACGTGGCATGGCAGCGTCTGCCTGATGCAATGAAACGCGTCGGGATGGAAGTGACCGACACGACCCGCTCAACCGGCAGCATGAAGGTGACCTACAAGTCACTGAGCAGCAGCGACTGGGATTCAGTCGGTGCGAAAGATCCGGAATTACCAAACGGTGATTACAAAGTGCAGGTCGGCGATCTCGACAACCGCACCAGTCTGCAATTCATCGACCCGAAAGGGCATGTGCTGACCCAGTCGCAGAACGATGCGCTGGTGGCCGTGTTCCAGGCGGCGCTGAACAAATAAAGTTGCCCAAGGCCGGAGATTCTCCGGCCTTTTTATTTTGTTTTTGGCATAATAGCGCGCGGCGAAGTAAACGATTGCGTCAAGGCAATCGCCGCAGCGGCACTGGCCGCTGAACACCCGTTATTTCAAGTCTGGAGTGAACAAGATGCAAAAGCGAGCTGAGTTGTATCGCGGTAAAGCGAAAACCGTATACAGCACCGATAACCCGGATCTGCTGATACTCGAATTCCGCAACGATACGTCAGCAGGTGATGGCGCCCGAATCGAGCAATTTGATCGCAAGGGAATGGTTAACAACAAGTTTAACCATTTTATCATGACTAAATTGCAGGAAGCGGGTATCCCGACCCAGATGGAAGCGCTGCTGTCAGATACTGAAGCGCTGGTGAAGAAGCTGGAGATGGTGCCGGTAGAGTGCGTGGTACGTAACCGCGCCGCAGGCTCGCTGGTAAAACGTCTGGGCGTGGAAGAGGGCATTGTGCTCAATCCGCCGCTGTTTGATCTTTTCCTGAAAGATGATGCAAAGCATGACCCGATGGTCAATGAATCCTACTGCGAAACCTTTGGCTGGGTCAGCAAACAGAACCTGGCGCGGATGCAGGAGCTGACCTTTAAAGCCAACGAGGTGCTGAGCAAACTGTTCGACGATGCGGGCCTGATTCTGGTCGACTTCAAACTGGAGTTTGGTCTGTTTAACGGCGAAGTGACGCTGGGCGATGAGTTTTCGCCAGACGGTGCGCGCCTGTGGGACAAAGAGACGCTGGATAAAATGGATAAAGACCGTTTCCGCCAGAGCCTCGGCGGCGTGGTGGAAGCCTATGAAGCGGTTGCACAGCGGCTGGGCGTGAAGCTCGACTGAGTTTGCCTGCCGCGCAGAAAGAAAAAGGAGAGCCCCGGCTCTCCTTTTTTCATTTCAGGGTAAAGCTGGTGATTGCTGCCTCACACAACTAAAATCATGCCATCTGAAAAAATGACTGAGGGAATACAGCATGCGCTGGCAAGGGCGTCGCGAAAGCGACAATGTAGAGGACCGTCGCGATCAGTCGTCCGGTTCATTAGGCGGACGCCGCCAGATTCGTCTGCCGCGCGGTAAAGGCGGTATTGTGCTGCTGATTGTCGTGGCCATCGCGGGTTATTACGGTTACGACCTGACCGCACTGCTGACAGGCGGCGAAGTTGCACCGACCAGCCAGCAGCAACAGCGCAGCGTCAGCGCCAATGATGATGAGGCTGCGAAATTTACGAAGGTGATCCTGGCCACCACGGAAGACACCTGGGGCAAACTGTTCCAGCAGATGAACAAACAGTATGTGGCACCGAAGCTGGTGATGTATCGCGGCGCAACCCGCACTGGCTGTGGTACCGGACAGTCAGTCATGGGGCCGTTCTACTGTCCTGCCGATCAGACCGTCTACATCGACCTCTCTTTTTATGACGAGATGAAAACCAAACTTGGCGCGGACGGTGACTTCGCCCAGGGCTACGTCGTCGCGCATGAAGTTGGCCACCATGTCCAGAAACTACTGGGTATTGAACCGGAAGTGCGTGAAATGCAGCAGGGTGCCAGCCAGACGCAGGTTAATCAGCTCTCCGTCAAAATGGAACTGCAGGCGGACTGTTTTGCCGGTGTCTGGGGACACTATATGCAGCAGGAAAATATCCTTGAAGCGGGCGATCTGCAGGAAGCGCTGAATGCCGCCGAGGCAATTGGCGATGACCGCCTGCAGCAGAAAGGTCAGGGCCGCGTAGTGCCGGACAGCTTCACCCACGGCACGTCTGAGCAGCGCTACACCTGGTTCAAGCGCGGGTTTGATGGTGGCAATCCAGGACAGTGCAACACCTTCGCCAGCAACTGATGAGTCTGCAGCCTCTTACGCAGCTTATGCAGCAGGCCGGTGTGCGTCGTCTGGCGGTGATCAGCGGCGACCCGGCCTGGTGTTTACTACGGGCTGCGGCGTGGCGTGAAACGCTGACCGGCGACTGGCTGGCGTTGAGCCCGGAACCGCTGTTCTCTGCTTCGGATAAAGGGCCGGGTCAGTATAAAACGCCGGTCCTGCACAAACAGCCTGCTGCGGTGCGCACGCTGCTTGGCCGTGAATTTCGTCATGCTCTGTTTGACGCCCGTCAGGGCTTTCATGCCGACGCTTTCGCTGCGCTGGCTGGCACGCTCACCACCGGTAGCTGGCTGTTACTGCTGGTGCCGCCCTGGGAACAGTGGGCGCAGCAGCCTGACAGCGACAGCCTGCGCTGGGCCGATGTCGCTGAACCCATCGCCACCCCTTATTTTGTTCACCACCTGCAACAGCTGATATTAGCGGATGACCAGGTGCTGCTGGAGCGGCAGCATCAGCCATGCCGGTTTCCGGCGCAGCCGGACTGGCCGCAGTGGCACTGTCAGGCACCGCAGCAGCAGCAGGCGATACTCGATCAGCTGATGAGGCTGCCATCGGGGGTTGCCGTGCTGACCGCGCCCCGCGGACGCGGTAAATCGGCGCTGGCGGGTATGCTGGCGCGATTGAACGGACATTGTCTGGTGACGGCTCCGGCCAAAGCCTCAACGGAGGTGCTGAGCACCTTCGCCGCTGACGCTTTTTACTTTATGGCACCCGATGCGCTGCTGGCGCTGGAGACGCCGCCGCAGGCGGAATGGCTGATTGTGGATGAAGCGGCGGCGATCCCGGCACCGCTGCTGCAGGCGCTGGTCAGTCGATATCCCCGTGTATTGCTCACCACCACCGTACAGGGCTACGAAGGAAGCGGGCGCGGGTTTATCCTTAAATTCTGCGCCGGGCTTCCTGATGCACACTATTTTACGCTCGATGAGCCGCTGCGCTGGTCGCGTTTCGATCCGCTGGAGCAGTGGCTGAACCGGGCGCTGCTGTTTGACGATGCCGCCGCGACCGCGACCGCACACGATTCTCCTGTAACGCCTCATCGTGTTGAGCGCCACGATTTCAGCGTGCTGGAGGCCGCGTATCGTCTGCTGACCAGTGCACACTATCGTACCTCACCACTTGATCTGCGCCGCCTGCTGGATGCCCCGGGCATGCAGCTGTGGTGGGCCGGCGACGCGTCGGCGTTACAGGGCGCGCTCTGGCTGGTGGAAGAGGGCGGTCTTGAACCTGCACTGGCACAGGCGGTCTGGGCGGGCACCCGGCGACCCCGCGGGAATCTGGTGGCGCAGTCGCTGGCAGCCCATGCCGGTCTGGCTGAGGCGGCGACATTGCGCTCGCTGCGCATCAGCCGTATTGCCGTGGCGGCGGAGCGGCGTCGTCTGGGAACCGGACAGCAGCTGGTTGCGGCAGCGGCCAGAGCGGCAGCCGGATATGACTACCTCTCCGTCAGCTTCGGCTACACTGAATCTCTCTGGGCGTTCTGGCGCGCCTGTGGCTTTAGCCTGGTGCGGATTGGCAGTCAGCGCGAAGCCAGCAGCGGCTGCTACGCGGCGATGGCCATGTTGTCCTGTTCTGCTGCGGGTGAGGCATTGCAGCACCGCGCGGCAGAACAGCTGGCGCGAGACTGGCCGCTGTTGCGCCAGCATATCGCGCTGAAACTGCAGTTTGATCAGGTTACTGACGACGGATTGACCGCGCAGGATATTCGTCTGGCGGCGGGTTTTGCCTGGGCGCAGCGGCCACTGGAAGCGAGCCTGCCGGTGTTGCAGCGTCTGGTGCAGGCCAGTTCAGCCTCTTTACCGCTGCTGGCTGCGGCGGTTGCCACACCCACAGCCCTGGGCGAACTGGCCCAGCAGGCGGGAGTGAGCGGGCGCAAAGCGCTAGTCGCAGCGCTGCGTCAGCAGGCGGCAGCGGCCCTCCAGACACTGGGCGTTGATGCAGCCTTGCTGCACCTGCCGTTGAAATAATTCGACCAGCTGGTTCAAATTATCCTCATATGATTTTATGCCAGGCGGCGTAGAGTGAACACAGGAGGTCAACATGACACTGAAATATGTAATCGTTCAACAGCCTGCCACCACAGCACAGCTGTTTCTGCTCTACCATGGCGTTGGCGATAACCCGGATTCAATGGGTGAGATTGGCAACTGGTTTGCCCGAACGTTTCCCGACGCGCTGGTGGTGTCCGTCGGCTCGCCTGGTGCGAGTCGTCAGTGGTTCGGCGAAACCGACCTTCACGATCAGACCGTCCAGCAGCGGGTTGATGCGGCCATGCCGCAGTTTGTTGGGTCTGTGCGTCACTGGCAAAAAAAGAGCGGTGTGCGGCCGGAAGCGACAGCGTTAATCGGCTTTTCGCAGGGCGGCAGTATGGTGCTGGAAGGGGTTAAGGCGCATCCGGATCTGGCGGGCCGCGCGGTGGTGTTTAATGGCCGGTTTATCACCTTGCCGGAGAAGGCCAGCACCCGCACCACCATCCACCTGATCCACGGTGATTATGATGAGCAGGTCCCGCTGCACCATGCGCAGCAGGCGGAGCATCGGCTGACCGCCTGCGGTGGCGACGTTACCCTGGATATCGTTGACGATCTGGAGCACGCCATCGATCACCGCAGCATGGAGCTGGCGCTGAATCATCTGCGTTATACGGTGCCAAAACGCTACTTTGATGAGGCGTTAAGCGGCGCAAAACCGGGTGACGATGATGTTATCGTGATGATGTAAAAAAGCCCCTGCATAGCAGGGGCTTTTTCGTTTACTTCTTCTTCGGCCAGTTGTCGTCGTCATCCCATTTATCGTTGAAATCACGATGCGGCGGCAGGTCAGGTTTGTTATCCATAAATTTTTTATGATCGATGCGTTTCAGATCTTTATAAACGTTCATCAGCACGCCAACCATCAGCAGGATCACCAGGATCCACCAGTAATCTTTAATAAATTCCATTTGCTGCTCCTTAAAACCGCCGTCAGGCGATCAGTTGTTCCATGATGCGTTGGTACATCCGGCTCAGCATCTGCAGGTCGGAGGCTTTCACACACTCATTGATTTTATGAATGGTGGCATTCACTGGCCCCAGTTCCACCACCTGTGCACCCATCCGGGCAATAAAGCGGCCATCGGAGGTTCCGCCCGTGGTCAGCAGCTGTGGCTTAATTTCATTATAGTGCGCTACAGCTTTCACGACGGCATCAACCAGCTTACCGCGCGTGGTCAGGAAGGGCTGGCCAGAGAGTTTCCACTCAATGGTGTAACGCAACTGGTGACGATCCAGCAGCTCTGCGACCCGCTGACGAATCATCTCATCGGTGAGTTCGGTGCTGAAGCGGAAGTTAAACTGCACAAACAGCTCGCCGGGGATCACATTGTTACTGCCGGTGCCCGCCTGGACGTTGGCAATCTGCATGCTGGTCGCCGGAAAGAACTCATTTCCCTGATCCCACTCGGTCGCGACCAGCTCGTTCAGCGCGGGCATCGCCCGGTGAACCGGGTTATCCGCCAGATGTGGATAGGCGACGTGGCCCTGCACGCCATGCACCATCAGGTTAGCAGTGATTGAGCCGCGACGGCCATTTTTCACCACATCACCCACCACTTCCGTGCTGGAGGGCTCGCCGACCAGGCAATAGTCGAGCCGTTCGCGGCGCGCCATCAGCCGCTCAACCACTTTAACCGTGCCGTTGGCCCCGCTGGCCTCTTCATCAGAGGTAATCATAAAGGCGAGTCGCCCTCGGTGATTGGGACGCACCGCAACAAAACGTTCGGCAGCCACCACCATTGCCGCCAGCGATCCTTTCATGTCGGCCGCGCCGCGACCGAACAGCATACCGTCGCGGATGGTGGGTTCAAACGGCGGATTAATCCAGCGGCTGGCATCGCCAGGCGGCACCACATCGGTGTGACCGGCAAATGCCAGCGTTTCACCTTCGCCACGGGTGGCCCAGAAATTCAGGGTGTCGTCGATGTTCATCGTTTCAATCTTAAAGCCAATAGCTTCAAGACGGGCGATCAGCAGAGCCTGACATCCGGCATCATCGGGGCTGAGAGAGGGGCGACGAATAAGCTGCTGCGTCAGCTCAATGACCGGGCAAAACATATTATGACTTCTCCTGGATAGCATTCTGATAGGTGGCTTCGCTGAAACCGGCGAGCAGGGAGCCATCCGGGGCGCGCAACAGCGGACGCTTAATCATGGCGGGATGCGCCAGCATCAGCGCTTTGGCGCTGCTGGCATCGGTAACCGCGTCGCGATCACTCTCAGGCAATTTACGCCAGGTGGTGCCCCGGGTGTTAAGCAGAGCCTGATAACCCAGTGCATCGATAAACTCCTGCAGCAGGGCATCGTTCAGGCCATCCGCACGGTAGTCGTGGAAGTGATAGTCAACGCCTGCGTCTGTTAAAAAGCGCCGGGCTTTTTTTATGGTGTCGCAATTTTTAATCCCGAACATCACCCACTGCGTGCTCATTGCCCGATCCTTATTGTCCTGTGAGAAGTGAAAGCTGAAAAAAGCAGCCAAAGTGCGAGTTTACCATAGTGTGATCCGTTGCGGCATCTGCACAGGCGCGGGAATCGGGCCACAGAGCACGGCAGCAAGGTCATCGTCCGGCATCGGGTAAACGCTATCAATTTCGCAGCTAACCATTACCCTGCTTATCAATAAGAGCTTAGGAATTTCGCCATGTTGATAAAATAGTCTACCGCTGGGTTTAAAATAAATTATTTTCAACGGGGTTAAGGAGTTGCTGAAGTGTGCGTCAGCTTGCAAAACCAGCAACATTCATGTTTTTATGGCGTATGCCGATAGATATAACAGGTGTAAACGTATTCACCTGTATAAAAAAAGAGCGTAACATTGCCAGCACAATAAGAGAGGGCATTATGATTGACACCGAAATGGGAACCTGGAAAGAATTTATCGAAGCGATGTTACGCAACAAGTAACGCGCGAAGAAAAAAGCAGGTTAATCCCGCTTGCTGGAATTCTTACCACACACAGAAATAAGGCGGCCACTGATATCAGTGACCGCTTTTTATTTGCGCCTCTACTTAGTCGAGCGGCTTCTCTTTGAGCGGGAAGCGGCGGCGTACCAGCACAAAGAACAGCGGCACAAAAAAGATCGCCAGCAGTGTGGCAGAGATCATTCCGCCCATCACACCGGTTCCTACGGCATGCTGGCTGCCGGAGCCTGCACCGCTGCTGATCGCCATGGGCAGTACACCAAAGATAAAGGCCAGTGAGGTCATCAGAATCGGCCGCAGGCGCTGACGCGATGCCTCCAGCGTAGATTCCACCAGCTCGCGTCCACGGCTGTTGATCTCATTAGCAAATTCTACAATCAGGATGGCGTTTTTGGCGGATAACCCCACTACCGTCAGCAGGCCAACCTGGAAATAGACGTCATTTTCCAGCCCACGCATCCAGGTGGCGATTAGCGCGCCGACCACGCCCAGCGGCACCACCAGCATCACCGAGAACGGGATCGACCAGCTTTCATACAGCGCGGCCAGGCAGAGAAAGACCACCAGCAGCGAAATTGCATAAAGTGCCGGGGCCTGCGAACCGGAGAGCCGCTCCTGATAAGAGGCACCGGTCCACTGGAATCCGACGCCCAGCGGCAGGGCATTAACCAGTTTTTCCATCTCATCCATCGCCGTGCCACTGCTGACGCCACTGGCCGCTTCGCCGACAATCTCCAGCGATGAATAGCCGTTGTAGCGTTCAAGACGCGGGGAACCGGTCTCCCAGCGGCTGGTGGCAAACGCGGAGAAGGGCACCATTTTGCCGCTGCTGTTGCGCACGTACCATTTGTTGATGTCGTCTGGCAGCATGCGGAATTCAGCGGCAGCCTGCACATAGACCTTCTTCACCCGGCCACGATCCAGGAAGTCATTCACGTAGCTGGAACCCCACGCGGTGGTCAGAGTGTCGTTGATGGTATCCAGCGACACGCCCAGCGCCTGCGCTTTACGTGCATCAACATCGATCTGCAGCTGCGGGCTGTCATCCAGTCCATTGTGCCGTACCCGCGACAGCGCGTTGTCATTGCCCGCCATCTCCAGCAGTTTGTCACGCATCGCCATCAGTTGGGTATGACCGACGCCCGCGTGATCCTGCAGTTGCAGGTCAAAGCCGGAGCTGCTGCCCATGCCGGTGATGGCTGGCGGGCTGCTGGCAATCACCCGACCCTCTTTGATCTTCTGGAATGCCTTCGTCGCGCGCTCGATAATCGCGAACGAGGTGCGATCGGCACCGGGCCGCGCTTCCCAGTCTTTAAGCCGCACAAACAGACGCGCCACGTTTTGTCCATTGCCGCCCGGACCTGCGCCGATGGTGGAGAAGACCGACAGCACGTTGGCCTTCTCCTCGGTGAGATAATAGTTTTCAACTTTGGCGACGACGCTGGCAGTTTGCTCAAGCGTCGCGCCTGCCGGAAGCTGAACCTGCGTCAGGAATACGCCGCGATCTTCCAGCGGCAGAAACGACGTCGGCAGACGCAGAAACAGAAAGGCCATCAGGCCGATGATGCCGAGATAGAGCAGCAGCCAGCGACCGCCCTTGCGCAGGATACCCGCGACCCCGCGCTCGTAGCGGTCAGCATTGCGATTAAAGTGACGATTGAACCAGCCGAAGAAGCCGCGACGCTCAGGCTGCTCGCCCTGCGCCACGGGTTTGAGCAGCGTGGCACAGAGCGCCGGTGTCAGGATCATCGCCACCAGCACCGACAGCACCATCGCCGACACAATGGTAATTGAGAACTGACGGTAAATGGCGCCGACGGTGCCGCCGAAAAACGCCATCGGCACAAACACCGCAGAGAGCACCAGCGCGATACCCACCAGCGCGCCCTGAATCTGGCCCATCGATTTTCGGGTGGCGGCACGCGGCGAGAGTCCCTCTTCATGCATGATACGTTCAACGTTTTCCACCACCACGATGGCATCATCCACCAGCAGCCCGATCGCCAGCACCATGGCAAACATGGTCAGGGTATTGATGCTGAACCCGCAGGCATAGAGCACGCTGAAGGTGCCGAACAGCACCACCGGCACTGCAATAGTAGGAATTAAGGTGGCGCGGAAGTTCTGCATAAACAGGTACATCACGCCAAATACCAGCACAATCGCCTCCAGCAACGTCTTCACCACATCGGTGATTGACGCTTTAACGAAAGGGGAGGTTTCATAGGCGATTTTTGCTTCCAGACCGTGCGGGAAGTAGTGGGACAGCTCCTCAATGCGCGCCCGCACCAGCTTATCGGTGTTCATCTCGTTGGCACCGGACGCGAGCTTCACCCCCAGGCCTGATGCGGGCTGGCCGTTGTAACGACTCAGATAATCATACTTCTCAGCGCCCAGCGCCACGCTGGCGACATCGCCCAGCGTCACCACCGAACCATCGGGATTGTTCTTCAGGGTAATCGCCCGGAACTGCTCAGGGGTCTGCAGCATCGACTGGGCGTTGACCGTGGCGTTAAGCGCCTGTTTCTCTACCGACGGCAGGCCACCCACCTGACCCACGGCAACCTGGGTGTTCTGCGACTGGATCGCGCTGACCACATCTTCCGTGGTCAGCGAATAGGCGATCAGTTTATTGGGATCGAGCCAGATACGCATCGCATATTGCGAGCCGTAAGCGTCAACCTGGCCGACGCCATCAATACGGCTTAGCGGATCCTGAATATTACTGGCGACATAGTCTGAAATATCCTGCTTATCCATGCTGCCGTCGGTTGAAACGAATGCCACCATCAGAATATTACTGTCACCGGTTTTATTGACGGTCACACCCTGCGACTGCACCGCCTGTGGCAATTTGCGCAGTGCGGATTGCAGCTGGTTCTGTACCTGCTGACGGGCTTCATCGGGATTGGTCCCGGCGGTAAAGGTGAGGGTGATCTGTGCCTGGCCGGTGTTGCTGCTGTTAGAGGACATGTACATCAGATTATCGATGCCGGTCATGTTCTGCTCGATCACCTGGGTAACGGTGTTTTCCAGCGTCTGGGCGGATGCGCCCGGATAGTTAGCGGTGATGCGCACGTTGGGCGGTGCCAGATCGGGGTACTGTTCAATAGGCAGCGAAATAATCGAAAGCGTGCCACACAGGCACAGCAGAATCGCCAGAACCCAGGCAAAGATAGGGCGGTCGATAAAGAAATTCGACATTAAATCGACACTCCTCACTACTTTTATCGTTGGTCAGGCCCACCAGCAACGGGCGCTCTGGCAGGAAAATCGGCGGGTCTTTGCCATGATTCTCCGCCGCCGTTTACTCTACGTGCGGCAGCGGGGGAAATCGTGGAGAAATTGAGGAGAAAATGTAAATTCGTTGGCTATTTGCGGCTTTCAAGCCACATCACCGTGGCGGCGACGCGTGAGCGGACATCGAGTTTCCGCAGCAGGTTACGAATGTGCACTTTTACCGTCTCTTCAGAGATATGCAGAATAGCGGCAACCTCTTTATTCGACAGGCCACGCGCCACCTCCTGCAGCACATCCCGTTCGCGCTCGGTGAGCTGACGCAGAGGATCGGCACTGTGCTGGCGATTAGCCAGATAGCGGGTGACGCCCTCGCTGAAGACCTTTTCGCCCCGCGATGCCTGCAGGATATGCCCCAGCAGGACCTCCGGCTCGCTGTCCTTGAGCAGATAGCCGTCAGCACCGGCATCCACCATGGCAAAAATATCGCTGCGGGCGTCAGAAACGGTCAGCACCAGAATGCGCGAACTGATCCCTTCATGGCGCAGCGCCTTCAGCGTATCCAGTCCGGACATGCCTTTCATATTCAGGTCGAGCAGGATGATGTCCGGTTCCTGATGGCGGGCCTCCGCCAGCGCTTCAGTGCCGTTGCTGGCTTCGGCGATCACCTCCAGCCGGGGATCCAGCGCCAGCAGCTGACGGACACCGCGGCGCATAAGCGGATGGTCATCCACAATCATCAATGTTAATGCGGGCTGTTGCATATTTTCTCCGTTTCATAGGTTTCAGACTGCGGCAGATCAGACGGTATTGTTCAGGGACAACACCCTGTTTTGTATCGAATAGCCCGCGGTCGCAAACCGATAGATTATTTTAATGAATTAAGATTAGGTCTGGCCTGCTATTCCAGCGGGCGCGCCGGTTGCGGTGGAAAGCGCAACTCCACCCTGGTACCCCGTGGCTGTGCGTGGAAGGTCAGATGGCCGCTCAGGCGCTGAGCGCGCTCCGCCATAATAGTCAGGCCGTAATGGCCCGGCGGTTCCTCAGTGCTGTTCATCCCCACGCCATCATCGGTAATTGTCAGTAAGTGCTCACCTTTTTCACTGTGATGATAATCCACCCGGATAACCTGCGCACTGGCGTGACGAATCGCATTCAGCAGCGCCTCCCGGACGATCTGCAACACATGCACCTGCTGTTGTGCTTCCAGACTCTGCAGGCCGGTCTGATAGTTAAAGTGTATCTCTGCGCTGCTCTTCTCCTGCAGCGAGGCGATCATCGCCTGCATGGCCGCCACCAGATCCGCCTGCTCAATGGTCAGACGGAAAGTGGTCAGCAACTCACGCAGCTGACGATAGGCCTCGGCCAGCGCCTGATCGAAGTCCGCGATAATGGTATGGGCGGCGCTATCGTCTTTATCAACGGCGCGGCGCAGCAGGGTCAGCTGAATGCGTAAAAATGAGAGCGACTGCGCCAGCGAGTCATGTAATTCCCGGGCAATGGTCGTGCGCTCTTCAATCAGCAGCATCTGCTGATACTGCTGCTGTGCCTGCCAGATCCAGATAGCCCGTCCCAGCATCGCCGCCAGGCTGCGCATCAGTTCATCCGGAGGCGAGGCACCAGCTGTCTGCCAGCGCAGCTCGCCAATCTGCTGCTCGTCCTGCTGTAACGGCAGACGTTGCCACTGACCGGCTGCCTGATCATCACCGGCGCGAAACTGAAACTGGTCGCTGTCGAGCCGGATCGCCGTCAGTTTCTCGCGCGTCAGTACATTGGTTAACACAGCTTCAAACAGTGCCGGATGCAGCGGGCTGGCGGTCAGCATTTGTGAGCTGTCATAGAGTAGCGACAGCGTGCGATTAGCCTGGGTTAAATCTTCTGTTTTGGCGCGCACCGTGCTTTCCAGCAGCTGGTAGTGCGAATGCAGCCGTGCCGCCATGCCGCTGAAGGCATGCGACAGCACCCGCAGTTCATTCTGCTGCTCAACGTGCAGCGGCGGAAAAGCAAAGTTACCGCTCTCAACATAGCGACTGGCGGTAACCAGCGCATTAAGCGGGCGCACCACCTGCAGTCGGGTAAAGCGAATCGTCATCAGTGCCAGCGCCACAATCGCAATGACCCCCACCAGGCTGCTGGCGGCCACCAGATGCATTTTCAACTCGGTATAGCGCTGCAGACCCAGCACAAAGCGATCGATTTCACCGACGTAGATCGGCACCTGCTGCTGATAAGCCACGGTATCGCCCTGTTGCAACTGTTGCTGCAGCGAGGGCCAGGCGGCACGCAGCCGTTGATAGCGAACACTTACTTCACGGGGTACCCAGGGCCGATCGAGTTTCTGCAGCACCGGGGCATCCAGCGTTTGCTGATAGCGCGCCAGATGATGAGCCAGATTTTGCGGCTGACGGCTGGCATCCCAGGCCATGCGATAGCTCTGCATGCGCAGTGAACCCGCCAGATTGATCGCCTCCGCGTCGCGCTGGCTGCTCAGGAGCGTGACCAATGCCAGACCGGTGGTGAGCAGCGACAGCAGGACAATGGCGCTGAGCGCCTGAGCGATGCTTTGAGTTACGGAACGTTTAACAATCACATGAATGGCCCTGTTGAGAGTGCGGGAATTATAAGAGCGCATTAACGTAACGCAAATGATCCATTCCCTGTTTATCGCACAGGACGTTACACATCGCACATAAAATGACCGCAACTGACAGTTCCCAGGACGTGCTGCTGTTCAACGCTTAAAAAAGGAACAGGTTTACATCGTCCCGATGTTGCTTTTCATTGCAGCGCTAATAATTCATCCAGTCATCAACTCAACCCCGATCACAGATTAAGGAGCATCCAATGAAAAAGCTGAATGCTATCCTGGCGGGCGCATTACTGGCTACCGCCTCATTTGCCACTTTCGCCGCCGCGCCGGTCGATCAGTCGCAGGCGCAGAGTATGCAGAGCATCGGTAGCGTTTCGGTCTCCGGCGTTCGCGGCTCGCTGGACGATGCGAATCGCCAGCTGTCGCAAAAAGCGGAAGAGATGGGCGCCAGCCATTACCGCGTTATCGGTGTCGATAACCCAGGCGACTCCAGCCTGTGGAGCGGCACCGCAGAGATTTATCGCTAACCCAACCCTCCTGTTTCCATCCCTGTAGCTTTTACCGGCCTGAAAATGGCCGGTTTTTTTGTTTTTGTGCATCAGGATGGATTCTTACAAATCAGCCTGTGCATCTGCCCGGTATATTTTGCTTCGTTCTTGCAGAACGGGTAGGATTCATCGCCGTAAATTCCCGCGCTGTCTGGCACTCACTCACAGGCAAACGCACAGAGGAAAATACCCCATTTCACAGGGCATTACGCCTGAAATGGGGGCGACGACTGATAGTCAGGACAAACAGGAATGCTATGAAATCTAAAAACAAAACCCCAGGCGAGATGCGCGCTGCGAAACGACGCTGGCTCAACTCTCATGACGCCGGCTACCAGAAGGCGATGGGTAACCGTCACGTACAGATGATTGCGATCGGCGGTGCCATCGGTACCGGTTTGTTCCTGGGCGCAGGTGGCCGTTTGCAGGCTGCTGGCCCCGCCTTAGCCATCATCTATCTGGTGTGTGGCATCTTCTCCTTCTTTATTCTGCGTGCGCTGGGCGAATTGGTGTTACACCGTCCCAGCAGCGGCAGCTTCGTCTCCTACGCCCGTGAATTCCTGGGTGAGAAAGCCTCCTACGTGGCGGGCTGGATGTACTTCGTCAACTGGGCAATGACCGGCATCGTCGATATCACCGCCGTCGCGCTCTACATGCACTACTGGGGCGCGTTTGGTGATGTGCCACAGTGGGTCTTCGCCCTGGGCGCGCTGGCGATTGTCGGCACCATGAACATGATCGGCGTAAAGTGGTTTGCCGAGATGGAGTTCTGGTTCGCGCTGGTGAAAGTGCTGGCGATTGTGATCTTCCTGGTGGTGGGCGTGGTGTTCCTTGGCACCGGCAAACCGCTGGATGGCAACAGCACGGGCTTCCATCTGATCACCGATAACGGTGGCATGTTCCCGCACGGCTTACTGCCTGCGCTGGTGCTGATTCAGGGTGTGGTGTTCGCCTTTGCCTCTATCGAACTGGTAGGTACGGCGGCGGGAGAATGTAAAGACCCGAAAACCATGCTGCCGAAAGCGATCAACAGCGTGATCTGGCGTATCGGCCTGTTCTACGTTGGCTCCGTGGTCCTGCTGGTGCTGCTGCTGCCGTGGAACGCCTATCAGGCGGGTCAGAGTCCGTTTGTTACCTTCTTCTCGAAGCTGGGCGTGCCTTACGTTGGCAGCATCATGAATATCGTGGTGCTGAGTGCCGCGCTCTCCAGCCTGAACTCGGGCCTCTACTCAACCGGGCGTATTCTGCGCTCCATGTCGATGGGTGGCTCTGCACCGAAATTCATGTCTAAGATGAACGGTCAGCAGGTGCCTTATGCCGGTATTCTGGTGACCATCGCCGTCTATGTGATTGGTGTGGTGCTTAACTACTATGTGCCTTCTCAGGTGTTTGAGATCGTCCTGAACGTCGCCTCGCTGGGGATTATCTCCTCCTGGGCCTTTATCGTGGTTTGTCAGCTGCGTCTGCGCAAAGCGATTAAAGAGGGCAAGGCGGATGATGTCAGCTTCAAGCTGCCAGGCGCGCCGTTTACCTCATGGCTGACGCTGCTGTTCCTGTTCAGCGTGCTGGTGCTGATGGCGTTTGACTACCCGAACGGGACTTACACCATCGCCTCCATTCCGCTGATCGCGGTACTGCTGGTGCTGGGATGGTTTGGCGTGCGTAAGCGTGTTCACGCCATAGCTGAGACCGAACAGGATCATCACGAAGAGGAGCCTCAGCCGACCCGACTGGCTGACGACACCTCACGCTGATAAGCGCTGCAGCAATCAGGCCAGCCTTCGGGCTGGCTTTTTTTTGGCGTAAACCGCCTCATTCACCGCGAGAATTAAGATAGTTTTCCCGCAAGCTTGCCCCTATGATGAAAGGCTCCCTTTATGCGGTAGCGGAGTCCTCATGTCGTTTAAGATCAACATCATCAAAGATAAGCTCCTGTCCGAAAACTGGTTTGTGCTGCGTAACTACACCTATGAGATCACCGATGGCCGTGGCGAGGTTATCCGCCATAAACGTGAAGTCTACGATCGTGGAAACGGGGCGACCATCCTGCTCTATAACCGCGAAAAGAACAGCGTGGTCCTGACGCGCCAGTTCCGTATCGCCACTTACGTCAACGGTAACGAGGGCGGCATGTTAATTGAAGCCTGTGCCGGCTTGCTGGACGACGACTCTCCGGAAGATTGCATTCGCAAAGAGGCGATTGAAGAGACCGGTTATGCGGTGGGCGAGGTGGAGAAACTCTATGCCTGCTATATGTCGCCGGGCGGCGTCACTGAATTGATCCACTTTTTCGCAGCGGAATATAATGAATCGCTGCGCGACAATGCGGGCGGCGGCGTTGAAGATGAGTCGATCGACGTGCTGGAACTGCCTTTCCCTGATGCACTGGCAATGGTCGCCGATGGCCGCATTCGCGACGGCAAAACCGTCATGCTGTTGCAGCATGCGCAGATTGCTGGCTGGCTGATACCATAAAAAATCATGCAGTTAGCCTGTTGCAGCGTGACGGCGTTGAGCGTGGAAAGTGAAGCATAATCCACTTTTCATGCACGCTTTTTAAGCAGTTAACTGCGCTTTTTGCACAGGTTCACAGAATGGGAACCCTGGCAGGCCCGTTGATGCGCTATCCTCTCCACTCTGGGTATTCGGGGATCGATTTTCTTAATGTCGTATTGGATGAAATCGCTGTGGCTGTTGCCGTCTCTGTGGGTTGCCTGTGTTCAGGCGGAACCGTTGCAAAAGTCATTCAACGACTGGCAAATCACCTGCAACAATGAAGCCTTTTGCGTGGCGCGCAATATTCCGGGCGACAAAGGGTTAGTGATGACGATTTCGCGGCATGCGGGCGTCAACGATCGCCCCTTGCTGCGAATCGACTACGGCAGTGCCTACAGTGGCGCGCTGCCTGGCGGTTCGCTTCAGGATAACCTGCTACTGGATCAGCGCCGTCTGAAACCCGACCTCAAACACTGGACGGTTGAACCGCATCATCTCGCCACCAGCAATGCCATCGCAATTGATGAGTTTCTTGATCTGGTGATGGAGGCGAAAACCCTTCAGCTCACTTTCGATCCCAATGCGCTGATCTCCCTGCGCGGCATGAAGGCCGCGCTGTTGCTGATGGATGACACCCAGGGGCGGGTCAACAGCATGAGCGCATGGGTTAAACGTGGCGATCGCGCCAGCTGGGATGTTCCGCCGCCGCCTGCGCTGCCGCCACTGCCGCCTGCTGTGGAGCCACCCGCGGCATTGACGCGCGATGAGACCAGCGGATTAATTGATTACGGCACCTGGCGGGTCAATACCGACTCCTGCTCACTCGATCCACTGCGCCGTGAAGTCAGCGTGGCGCCACTCACCGATCAGCGCGCGCTGCTGCTGGTGAGTTGTGAAATGGGGGCTTATAACGTGATCGATCTGGCGTTTGAAGTGACGCGCAGCCAGCCGTATGTCGCGCGCGGCATCACCTTAACTCTGCCGTTTACCCCGCCAGGTGCCAGTGATCGACAGCTTGAGCTGATTAACGCCGAATATGATGCGGCCAGCGGCCAGCTCTACACCTTTGGTAAAGGACGTGGATTGGGTGACTGCGGCAGTGCCACACGCTGGCAGTTTGATGGCACGCGTTTTGTGTTAGCGGAGTATGCGGAAGAGTCGACCTGTGATGCCTGGCACAGCAGTGATGACTGGCCAACCCTGTGGGTCAGCCAGTCTGACGGTGGCGTACAGCAGCGTTAACGAATCGCCTGCACCATCATCGGTGAGCCAAGCTGATTACCGACCAGTTCGGCCAGCATATTATTCACGCCGTCGCTCATTGGCGTAAAGCGGGTCAGCGGCGAGCGAGTCACCACCACAAATACCCCCACGTTATGCTGCGGCACCATCGCCATATAGGTGATGAAACCGCCGCCGCCGCCGGTTTTCTGAATAATGCCAGGGCGACCATTTTTCGGCCCCATAAAGACCCAGCCCATCCCCAGCGCATCCGCTTTGCCTGGCACATCCATGCCTTCTACTTTGCTCAGCTGATCGCGACGATAGATCAGCGTCTGCAGTCGATCGATCTGCGGCGTGCGGTGGTTAACCGAAGAGTTAAGGAACTGCTGCATCCAGCGGCCCATATCATCCGGCGTGGAGTAAACGCCGCCGCTGCCAATCGCCGCCAGGGTGTTATTGCACGGACTGGCCCCTTTTTCCGCCACCATCAGGCGTCCGCACTGCTCAGGCGACGGCGTAAACGTCGTGTCCTTCATGCCGAGCGGGCGGGTAATCAGCTGCTGAAACAGCGCCGGATAGGGTTTGCCGGTGGCGCGCGACAGTGCATCACCCAGCAGATCGTAGCCCAGGTTAGAGTAGGCGGCACTGCTGCCCGGTGCCGCTTTGAGGTTAGCGCGCGACAGCCACGCCCAGCGTTCACCACGGGTCGGCCAGACAAATACCGGACGCTGCGCTTTGCCGCCTGGCTGTTCGCGAGGCAGTCCGCTGGTGTGGGTCGAGAGATTGATCAGGCGAATGGGCTGACCATTGTAGGTGGGCACGCGTGAACCCGGCGGCGCATATTTACTCAGGGGATCGTCGAGGCGGATCTGTCCGCGCTCAGCCAGCTTCACCATCACTTCACTGGTCATCAGCTTACTCAGCGAGGCGATGCGAATCAGCGAATCTTTCTGCGGACGGACATTGTTGCCGGGACGGGTTTCACCAAAGCTGGCGAACACCCGCTGATTGCCATCAATCGCTACCAGTGCCATGCCGGTTGCACCGCTGCCGTAAAAGATATGTTCCGCATAGCGATCAACAATCTGAGAGGCCAGCAGCGGATCGGGCGCGACCTGCGCCATGCTTTTTAATGGAAGCAGTGAAACCATCAGGGCCAGTAAATAGGGTGTGCGCATGTTCAACGGAAGTGGCTTCGCTATAAAATCGGAGGAAATCTGCCTTCACTCATCGGGATGCATCAGGACAGAACCGCGTTATCCCGGCAGAACGACAGCGGGAACAGACGGACAGCCAGCGCACAGGCAGCATTAAGTATGACGGCTCTATAGTAATGAGTTTGCGCAGGGCGGGAAGAGGGGAATAGAGTTTTTTTTATGTATCAGGCTATAAGTGGAAATGGCCCTTCCCGGTGAGCCGGGAAGGGCATAAGCATTAAACTGGCTTGAGTAATGCTTCAGCGTGGCTGACGATATTCTCAACCGTGAAGCCAAACTCCGGGAACAGCTGACTGGCCGGGGCGGATTCACCAAAGGTGGTCATACCGACAATCGCACCGTCCAGACCGACATACTTGAACCAGTAGTCAGCAATACCCGCTTCTACCGCCACACGCGCTTTCACGCCGCTCGGCAGTACGGATTCGCGGTAAGCGGCATCCTGCGCATCAAACAGGTCAGTAGAAGGCAGTGAAACCACCCGCACTTTGTGACCGCCTGAAGTGAGCTTATCCGCTGCACCCAGGGTGATCTCAATCTCTGAACCGGTCGCGATCAGAATCACTTCTGGTGTGCCGTCGCAATCCTTCAGCACGTAGCCGCCGCGTTTGATGTTTTCGATCTGCTCCGGGGTACGTTCCGGCTGCAGCAGATTCTGACGCGAGAGGATCAGCGCTGTCGGGCCGTGATGACGTTCGACGGCGGCTTTCCACGCTACGGCCGTTTCGACCTGATCGCACGGACGCCATACGCTCATGTTTGGCGTCAGACGCAGGCTGGCGATCTGCTCTACCGGCTGGTGCGTCGGGCCATCTTCGCCCAGACCGATGGAGTCATGGGTGTAGACCAGAATCTGTCGTGCCTTCATCAGCGCAGCCATACGCGCGGCGTTACGCGCATATTCGACAAACATCAGGAAGGTTGCGGTGTAGGGAACGAAACCGCCATGGTGCGCGATACCGTTACCAATCGCCGTCATACCAAATTCACGCACGCCGTAGTGAATGTAGTTACCGGCCGGATCCTCTTTGATCGATTTAGAACCAGACCAGATGGTGAGGTTACTCGGTGCCAGGTCAGCAGAACCGCCGAGGAACTCCGGCAGCATTTTGCCATAGGCTTCCAGCGAGTTTTGTGACGCTTTACGGCTGGCGATTTTCTGCGGGTTAGCCTGCAACTCCTGAATGAAACGGGTCGCTTCGGTTTCCCAGTTGGCGGGCATTTCGCCATTCATCCGGCGCTCATACTCTTTCGCCAGATCTGGATGGGCTTCTTTGTAAGCCGCAAATTTTGCATCCCAGGCTTTTTCACGTTCAGCACCCGCCGCTTTGGCATCCCACTGCTGGTAGATTTCAGCCGGGATCTCAAACGCCGGATAGTTCCAGCCGAGCTGTTTGCGGGTCAGGGCAACTTCTGCCTCACCCAGCGCCGCGCCGTGCGACTCCTCTTTACCGGCTTTGTTCGGCGAACCGAAACCGATAATGGTGCGGCAGATAATCAGTGAAGGCTTATCGGTGACGCTCTGCGCCTCTTTGATCGCCTCACGAATGGCATCAGCGTCATGGCCGTCGATATCGCCAATCACATGCCAGTTGTAGGACTCAAAACGTTTATGGGTGTCGTCAGTAAACCAGCCTTCGGTCTCGCCATCGATCGAGATACCGTTATGGTCATAGAAGCCGATCAGTTTGCCGAGACCCAGGGTCCCCGCCAGTGAACAGACTTCGTGCGAGATGCCTTCCATCAGACAGCCATCGCCCATAAACACATAGGTGTGGTGATCGACAATCTCATGATCCGGACGGTTAAACTGCGCGGCCAGCGTGCGTTCTGCAATGGCTAAGCCCACGGCGTTAGCCAGTCCCTGACCCAGCGGGCCGGTGGTGGTTTCAACGCCTGGGGTGTAGCCGATTTCCGGGTGACCTGGCGTTTTAGAGTGCAGCTGACGGAAATTTTTCAGCTCTTCAATCGGCAGGTCATAACCGCTCAGGTGCAGCAGGCTATAAAGCAGCATCGAGCCGTGGCCGTTGGAGAGGATAAAGCGGTCGCGATCAAGCCAGGCGGGGTTGGTCGGATTATGCTGGAGGAAGTCGCGCCACAACACTTCGGCGATATCGGCCATTCCCATTGGCGCACCGGGGTGGCCTGAATTTGCCTTCTGTACCGCATCCATGCTCAGTGCACGAATCGCGTTTGCCAACTCTCTGCGTGAGGACATAAAGTTCTCCCTTGTTATGCATCAGGGCGGGAAAGTCCCGCCCGACTAAAATAAAGACTACAGGCGTGCGGCGAGCACATCTTCCAGCTTCTGCTGGTCAACCGCGAACTGGCGGATGCCGTCAGAGAGTTTTTCAACTGCCATCGGATCCTGATTATGTTCCCAACGGAACTCCGCCTCGGAGAGCGGCGACGGCTGGTGGAAACCTTCAGTTGAAGGCTCCAGTTTGCGCTCAAGCGGCGCATCACTGTTCTGCAACTCTTCCAGCAGATTAGGTGACAGGGTCAGGCGGTCGCAGCCTGCCAGTGCGATAATCTGCTCCACTTTACGGAAGCTGGCGCCCATGATGATGGTGCTGTAACGGTGCTTTTTGTAGTAATCGTAGATGCGACGCACGGATTTCACGCCCGGATCTTCATCTGCCACGTAGGGGTCCATGGGTTTGCGCGAGTTATACCAGTCGTAGATGCGTCCAACGAACGGGGAGATCAGGAACACGCCCGCTTCGGCACAGGCACGCGCCTGAGCAAAGGAGAAGAGCAGTGTCAGGTTGCACTGAATGCCGTTTTTCTCCAGCTCTTCCGCTGCGCGGATGCCTTCCCAGGTCGAGGCCAGCTTAATCAGTACGCGTGAGCGATCGATACCGTGCTCTTCATAC
Organism: Pantoea sp. ABR1s; assembly: GCF_057812235.1. Classification (NCBI taxonomy): domain Bacteria; kingdom Pseudomonadati; phylum Pseudomonadota; class Gammaproteobacteria; order Enterobacterales; family Erwiniaceae; genus Pantoea; species Pantoea sp. ABR1s. Next base: position 1,124,343 of record NZ_CM173823.1, read on the forward strand.
ATCCGAATCAGTTTTTCTGCTTTGGTCACACACATGCCACGATCGAAGGAGAGGCGCGCATCCACTTCGGTCGAAACACGGCCCGGTATGCTTTTCAGGATTTCCATACCAAGGTTGATCGCCACTTTGTCGCTGGCGTTGATAATCTGCGTCTCTTTGCTGCCGCCCTGTTTTTTGGCGTACTCAATCGCGTCATCCATCAGGTGCTTATACCCTTCGAGACCGGACGCTTTCAGAATGAGTGAGGGGTTGGTGGTGGCGTCTTCCGGATGGTAATTACGAATCGATTCGATATCACCACTGTCCGCCACCACGGTGGTGAACTGTTTTAGGGCTTCTAGCTGGTTCATCTCTAAACTCCTTGAAAAGAAAAATGAAAGCGAACAGGGGGCACCTCAGGCCTCGCAGCCGGTCTGTGGCATGTTCTGCTACCGGGAACGCGAACCCATAACATTGCAACAGAGAGTTTCTGATGAACATGCGGTTTCTCTGATTGTTGCGCTGCGAGGCGGTGCGAAGGAGCCGTCATGCGGTGTTAACCGTGGGGTGCGCCATATTCCACCCATAAGCATAGCAGTCAGGAGGAATGACGCAGGCCACACTGTAGCAATCTGTGCCCTGTAAAAAAGAAGAGGCCGATCAGGCGAGAGGTAAGCGCAGCGCGGGTTGAGACGCGCGCTGCAGCGGCAGAAACGATCAGACTGGCAGGTTCAGCCAGTTCTTCACCGGCAGGAAATCGCGATAGAGGGCGGCTTCAGGTGAGTCGGCATCGGGCTGATAATCATATTCCCAGCGCACCAGCGGGGGCATCGACATCAGGATCGACTCAGTGCGACCGCCGGTCTGCAGACCAAACAGCGTGCCGCGGTCCCACACCAGATTAAACTCCACATAGCGACCACGGCGGTAGAGCTGGAACTGACGCTCACGATCGCCCCACGGGTGATCTTTACGGCGCGCCACAATCGGTCGATAGGCATCCATAAAGCCGCGGCCTACCGCCTGCATAAAGCTGAAGCTCTGCTCAAAGTCGGGCGTATTGAGATCGTCAAAAAACAGGCCGCCAATGCCGCGCTGCTCATGACGATGCTTCAGATAGAAATAGTCATCACACCACTTTTTATAGCGCGGATAGACATCCTCGCCAAAAGGCTGGCAGAGGTCAGCGGCGGTCTGGTGCCAGTGCAGCGCATCTTCTTCGAAGCCATAAAAAGGGGTCAGGTCAAATCCGCCACCAAACCACCAGACGGGATCGGCACCCGGTTTTTCCGCGATAAAAAAGCGCACGTTGGCGTGGCTGGTAGGTACATAAGGGTTGTTCGGGTGGATCACCAGCGACACGCCCATTGCTTCAAAGCTGCGACCCGCCAGCTCCGGCCGGTGTGCAGTGGCGGATGCCGGCATCTGATCGCCATGCACGTGCGAAAAGTTGACGCCCGCCTGCTCAAACACCGCGCCGTTGCGCAGGACGCGGCTCTGACCGCCGCCGCCGCCAGGACGCTGCCAGCTATCTTCGGCAAACGCTGCGCCGCCATCTTCAGCCGCCAGCTGGTTACAAATCTCATCCTGCAATGCGAGCAGGAACGCTTTTACGCGGGAAATATCAGCCATTTTTTCGCTTATGGTTTGTCAAAGTCTGACGCGATTATACGCAAAACCGCGCCGCTTGCATGAGTGCGGCGAGTCGCACGGCCTGAACCGGCGACACGCATCAGGCGTTGCGCCGATCAAACTCATCAAAGTAATTGACGATGCCGCTGGCAATAGCCGAGGCGATTTTCTGGCGAAACGCGGTGGTGCCGAGCAGCTGCTCTTCACGCGGATTAGTAATAAAGGAGGTCTCGACCAGCACCGAGGGGATCGACGGTGACTTGAGTACCGCAAAGGCAGCCTGCTCGGTGTGCTGGCTGTGAAGATGATGAACCGGGCGGATCTGATCCAGTACATGCTTGCCCAGCGTCAGGCTGTTTTTGATGGTGTCTGTCTGCACCAGATCGAACAGGATCTGCTGCAGATAGTGATCCTGCTGCTGCGCTTTCACGCCACCCAGCTTATCCGCATCGTTCTCCCGCTGTGACAGATAACGCGCCATCGAGCTGCTGGCACCGCGATTAGAGAGCGCAAACACCGAGGCACCGCTGGCATCGGGACTGGTAAAACCGTCGGCATGAATCGACATAAAGAGATCGGCGCCGTGCTGGTGGGCGATCTCCACCCGCTGATAGAGCGGAATAAAGTGGTCGCTGTCGCGGGTCAGACGCACTTCTATGCGCGGATGGCTCTGTAGCTGACGTTGCACGTTACCGGCAATCTCCAGCACGATGTGTTTCTCTTCTGAACCCTCTTCGCCAACGGCACCAGAGTCGATGCCGCCGTGACCGGGGTCGATCATCACGATACGTTTCCCGTTCTTAGCGGGCGGGGCAGGGCGCGAGTGACGATTGGCACCAGTAAGCGCAGACTGCTCTTTAGCCTGAACCGCGCGCGGCGATAAAATGGCCAGAGCCAGCCCGGAAAGCAGTAACTGACGGCGATGAATCAAACGTTTAAGCAGGTGCATGTGCGGGTCCGGTAACAGGAATCTTGCCGGTGTTATAGCCTAAGGGGCTGCTGCCTGCGATCACAGAACCATTTCAGGGCATTACTTTGTATTGCAGGTCGCGAACAGTAAATTTGCGCTTTTTTATTTGTCGCCCGTCATGGAGGGTTGCGTGCGGCAGAGAATGCGTGATAATCAGCAAATTGTGCTTATTTGCAGGTAAAGAAGATGGAAATCCGCGCCTTCCGCCAGGAAGATTTTGAAGAAGTGATCACCTTATGGGAACGTTGCGATTTGTTACGGCCATGGAACGATCCTGAGCTGGATATCGAACGCAAAATGAATCACGACCCCGATCTCTTTCTGGTCGCTGAAGTGGGCGGCGTGGTCGTGGGCACACTGATGGGCGGCTATGATGGCCATCGCGGCGCGGCTTACTATCTGGCCGTGCATCCCGACTATCAGGGACGCGGCTTTGCGAATGCGCTGATGAACCGTCTGGAGAAGAAGCTTATCGCGCGCGGCTGTCCGAAACTGCATCTGATGATCCGCGAAGAGAATGATCAGGTCGTGGCGTTCTATGAGAAGCTCGATTATGAGCCGGTCGATGCGCTACTGTTTGGTAAACGTCTGATCGAAGATCGTGAATACTAAGCCGTCACCGGGCTATCTGCCGGACGAGTATGACGCCAGAGGGCAGCTGCGGCTGCCGTTTCTTTTTTGGCTGATCCTGTTACTCCAGGCGCGGACCTGGCTGCTGCTGGTGATGGCCGGTGCGTCACGGCAGCAGGGCAACGATCTGCTGGCGCTGTTCTATCCGGATCGTCAGGCGTTCTGGATCGGTCTTGCGCTGGGTTTACCGGCGCTGGCGGGCCTGCTGCTGACCGGGTATCGCACCCGCCTGCCGCGACTCTGGCAGCACTGGCGCAGCGTGCTGGCGCTGTCGCTGCTGGTGAATCTGCTCTGGCAGGGAATGCAGTTTGTGCAGGGCGATCTGCTCACCTCACCGCTGCCATTGCTGCTGACGCTCTTTGACCTGCTGGCGCTGATCTGGCTGCAATCCAGCCGCCGCTGTCGCGACTGCTTTCTGCCCGAACATCATCTTCACTAAACTTTTTGTCGCTTTGCGACTCGAATAAGTTCCGCCTTTCCGGCATCGCATTTACAGGAGTTCTCATGAAAGCTGTTCGTTCCACGCTACTGATCGCCGCGGTTGTACTGAGCGGCTGTGCCAGTTCGGGTTCCGGCGCTGACAGCAGCCAGCAGGCAAGCTGGTGGAATCCGCTGACGTATCACTGGTCTTCGGCGCTGCCGTGGAACTGGTTCGGTTCCTCGCTGACCGCGACAGAACAGGGTGTGGGTGGGTTAACTGCCTCGACCGCCATGAAAGAGGACGCGATTAATGCCGGACTGAACGGTGACTATAGCCTGCGTCAGGGCATGCGCAGCCAGAATGGTCAGGTGGTCTCTTTCTGGCAGGCGCTGGATGATGGCAACGTTAAGCTGGTGATTTACGGGCAGTCGCAGGTCGAACGTATTGAGGTCATGGACAGCGCAATCGCCAGCAGCGATGGCAGCAAAGTGGGTGATCTCTTCAGTAATAAGTTCAGCAAAGCCTTCGACAACTGCACCTTAGCCAGCGGCACCGATGCGCGTGACGTGGCATGCCGTGCGCCTGGCAGTCAGCATCTGACCTATGTTTATCAGGGTGACTGGCATGGACCGGAGGGCTTAATGCCCTCGGACGATACGCTGAAAAGCTGGAAAATCAGCAAGATTGTCTGGCAGCGTTAATCCCTCGTCTTCAGCGCGCCGCCCGTCAGGCGGCCGCTGAGCCTCCCAAAACCTTTGCCGCTGCCCGCGGCACGGGATTTCTCCTCCCTATCGGCTTTTGCTGATTTCTGCATAAACAGTGCCGTCGTCTTATGCTTTTTTCGACTTTGAAATCATCAAACGATATATAAAACCGTTACTGGTTTTCACTGAGTTATAAATAAACTGGTGCCTCAGCGGGTGAGATCCGCATCAATCTTTTTCAGGGTGCCAAATGACATTACAAGCGATGAAAAAAATCGTGAGCGGTATCGCGTTGTCGCTGAGCCTGGCCGGCGCAGCCAATGCCACTGAACTTCTTAATAGCTCTTACGATGTGTCGCGGGAGCTGTTTGTCGCCCTGAATGCTCCCTTCGTTAAACAGTGGGATGCCAGCCATCCCGGCGATCCACTGACCATTAAGATGTCGCACGCCGGTTCATCGAAGCAGGCGCTGGCTATCCTGCAGGGACTGCGCGCGGATGTCGTCACGTACAATCAGGTTACGGATGTGCAGGTGCTGCACGATAAAGGCAACCTGATTGCCGCAGACTGGAAAAGCCGTCTGCCGAATAACAGCTCGCCTTTCTACTCCACCATGGCGTTTCTGGTGCGCAAAGGGAATCCAAAACAGATTCACGACTGGTCAGATTTGACCCGCAGTGATGTGAAGCTGATTTTCCCGAATCCGAAAACCTCAGGTAATGGCCGCTACACCTATCTGGCCGCCTGGGGCGCAGCGGAGAAAGCGGACGGGGGCGATCAGGCCAAAACCCGTGCCTTTATGACGCAATTTCTGAAAAACGTTGAAGTATTCGACACCGGCGGTCGCGGTGCCACCACGACCTTTGCTGAGCGTGGCCTGGGCGACGTATTAATTAGCTTTGAGTCCGAAGTGAATAACATCCGCAACCAGTACGGCAAAGATGAGTATGAAGTGGTGGTGCCGAAAACCAACATTCTGGCGGAGTTTCCGGTGGCATGGGTGGATAAAAACGTCGCCACCAATAAAACCGCTGATGCGGCCAGCGCTTATCTGAACTATCTCTATACACCTGAAGCGCAGAATATTATTACTCACTACTACTATCGCGTGAACAATGCACAGCTGATGGCGGAGCAGAAAGATCGCTTCCCGCAGACCAGCCTGTTCCGGGTGGAAGAGGCGTTTGGCGGCTGGGATAAGGTGATGAAGACGCACTTCGTCAGCGGCGGTGAGCTTGATAAGTTGTTAGCGGCGGGGCGCGGATAATGTTTGCAGCCAGCCAGAAACGCGTGTTGCCCGGCTTTGGTCTCAGCCTCGGCACCAGTCTGCTCTTTACCTGTCTGATTCTGCTGCTGCCTATCAGCGCGGTGATCATGCAGCTGTCGCAGATGACGCTGCAACAGTACTGGGATGTGGTGACCAATCCGCAGCTGATTGCCGCCTATAAAGTAACGCTGCTCTCTGCAGGCGTCGCCTCACTGTTTAATGCGGTGTTCGGCATGCTGATGGCATGGATCCTGACCCGTTACCGTTTTCCGGGCCGGACGCTGCTGGATGGCCTGATGGATCTGCCGTTTGCACTGCCTACGGCGGTGGCGGGTCTGACCCTGGCCGGACTCTTTTCGGTCAACGGCTGGTATGGACAGTGGTTCGCTCAGTTCGACATCAAAATTTCCTATACCTGGATTGGTATCGCCATCGCCATGGCCTTTACCAGCATTCCGTTTGTGGTGCGTACCGTACAGCCGGTGCTGGAAGAGTTAGGCCCGGAGTATGAAGAGGCGGCCGAAACGCTGGGTGCTACGCCGTGGCAGAGCTTCCGCCGCGTCGTGTTGCCGGAAGTGGCACCGGCGCTGCTGGCCGGAACGGCGCTCTCCTTTACCCGCAGCCTGGGTGAATTTGGTGCGGTGATCTTTATTGCCGGTAACATCGCCTGGAAAACGGAAGTCACCTCACTGATGATTTTTGTCCGGCTGCAGGAGTTCGACTATCCGGCGGCCAGCGCCATCGCCTCGGTGATCCTGGCGGCATCGCTGATTCTGTTATTTGCGATTAACACATTACAGAGCCGCTTTGGCCGTCGTCTGGGAGGTCACTAATGGCTGAGGTTTCACAGATTAATCACGCTGCACGTCAGCCAGTGAACTGGGGCAAGTGGCTGCTGATTAGTATCGGCGCGCTGATCTCGATTCTGCTGCTGGTGGTGCCGATGGCCTCCATCTTCTGGGAAGCGCTGAATCAGGGGCTCATTGTCGCTCTCAGCAATCTGGCGGATCCGGACATGCTGCACGCCATCTGGCTGACCGTGATGGTGGCGTTGATCACCGTACCGGTTAACCTGGTGTTCGGCACGCTGCTCGCCTGGCTGGTGACGCGCTTCACCTTTCCGGGGCGTCAGTTGCTGCTGACCCTGTTTGATATTCCTTTTGCCGTGTCGCCGGTTGTGGCCGGTCTGATGTATCTGCTGTTCTGGGGCGTTAATGGCCCGGCAGGCGGCTGGCTGGATGCGCATAACATCCAGATTATGTTTGCCTGGCCTGGCATGGTGCTGGCGACGGTGTTTGTGACCTGTCCGTTTGTGGTGCGCGAACTGGTCCCGGTGATGCTGAGTCAGGGCAGTCATGAAGATGAAGCGGCGGTGCTGCTGGGCGCCTCTGGCTGGCAGATGTTCTGCCGCGTAACGCTGCCGAACATTCGCTGGGCGCTGCTGTATGGCATCGTGCTGACCAACGCCCGTGCGATTGGTGAATTTGGTGCGGTCTCGGTGGTATCGGGATCGATTCGCGGTGAGACCTACACATTACCGCTTCAGGTTGAATTATTGCATCAGGACTACAACACCGTTGGCGCATTCACCGCGGCCGCCCTGTTAACCCTGATGGCAATTGTGACGCTGTTTCTGAAAAGCATTGTGCAGTGGCGTTTAGAGCAACAGCACAAACGCCTGCAACAGGAGGGAAATCATGAGCATTGAGATTAACAAGATCAACAAATCCTTTGGTCGCACATCGGTGCTGAACGATATCTCTCTGGATATTGCCTCGGGTGAAATGGTGGCGCTGCTTGGCCCATCAGGCTCGGGTAAAACCACGCTGCTGCGCATCATTGCCGGGCTGGAGCATCAGAACAGCGGTCACATCCGTTTTCATGGCAACGATGTCAGCCGCCTGCATGCTCGCGATCGTCAGGTCGGTTTTGTCTTCCAGCACTACGCGCTGTTCCGTCATATGACGGTATTCGACAACATCGCCTTTGGCCTGACCGTGCTGCCACGTCGTGAGCGTCCTTCAACGGCGGAGATCAAACAGCGTGTTACCCGTCTGCTGGAGATGGTGCAGCTGGCTCATCTGGCGAATCGCTTCCCGGCACAGCTGTCGGGCGGCCAGAAACAGCGTGTGGCGCTGGCGCGTGCGTTAGCGGTTGAACCACAGATTCTGCTGCTGGACGAACCTTTTGGCGCGCTGGATGCTCAGGTGCGTAAAGAGCTGCGCCGCTGGCTGCGTCAGCTGCATGAAGAGCTGAAATTCACCAGCGTGTTTGTCACCCACGACCAGGAAGAGGCGATGGAAGTGGCAGATCGCGTGGTGGTGATGAGCCAGGGCAACATCGAGCAGGTCGGCACGCCAGATGATGTGTGGCGCGATCCGGCGACCCGTTTTGTGCTGGAATTCCTGGGTGAAGTGAACCGCTTTGATGGCGAGATTCAGGGATCACAGTTCCACGTTGGCGCGCACCACTGGCCGCTGGGCTATACCTCGGCCCACCAGGGCGCGGTTGAGCTGTTCCTGCGTCCGTGGGAAATCGACGTGTCACGCCGCAGCAGTCTGGAAACCCCGCTGCCGGTACAGGTACTGGAAGTGAGCCCGCGTGGACACTTCTGGCAGCTGGTCGTCCAGCCTGCAGGCTGGCAAAGCGAGCCGGTCTCGGTGGTGTTTGAAGGTGAGCAGACAGCGCCGATTCGCGGCGAGCGTCTGTTTGTTGGCTTGCAGCAGGCGCGTCTCTATAAGGGCGATACGCCACTGCGCGCAGTTGCCTTTGCACAAAGCGCCTGATATTTTCTCTTCAACACCGGGCGGGAGTGACACTCCCGCCTTTTTTTCGCATCTGGTTTGTAAGATGCCAGGAACCGCACCGTGACGACTCTCGAAAATACCATCGGCAATACCCCGCTGATTAAGTTGCAGCGCCTGACGCCCGCCAACGGCAGCGAGGTCTGGCTCAAGCTGGAAGGCAATAATCCGGCAGGTTCGGTAAAAGATCGCGCGGCCTGGTCGATGATCAATCAGGCGGAGCTGCGTGGTGATATTGCACCTGGCGATCAGCTGATTGAAGCTACCAGCGGCAACACCGGGATTGCGCTGGCGATGATCGCGGCGATGAAAGGCTACCGACTTCGCCTGCTGATGCCCGACAACATGAGTCAGGAGCGGCAGGACGCGATGCGCGCCTATGGCGCAGAGTTAATCCTGGTGCCACGTGAACAGGGCATGGAGGGCGCACGCGATCTGGCCCAGGCGATGGCGGCGCGCGGTGAAGGCCGGGTGCTGGACCAGTTTAATAATCCCGATAATCCGCTGGGTCACTATCAGACCACCGGCCCGGAATTGTGGCAGCAGTCGAACCAGCGCATGACTCATTTTGTCTCCAGCATGGGCACCACCGGCACCATTACCGGCGTGGGGCGTTATCTGAAAGAGCTTAATACGGGCGTGCAGGTGATCGGTTTGCAGCCCAGCGAAGGCAGCAGTATTCCGGGTATTCGTCGCTGGCCGCTGGCCTATCTGCCGGGGATCTACCGTCCCGATCTGGTGGATGATGTGATGGATATGACGCAAAAGGAAGCGGAAGAGACGATGCGGGCGCTGGCACGCCGTGAAGGCATTTTCTGTGGCGTCAGTTCAGGCGGCGCGGTGGCGGGTGCGCTGCGCATTGCGCAGGCCAATCCTGGCAGCGTGGTGGTGGCGATCGCCTGCGATCGCGGTGACCGTTATCTCTCTACCGGACTCTACCATCAGTAACTTCTGCTGATGCGGAATCAGGCCTGTGCGAGCATTTACTGCCCACAGGCCTTTTTTTTAACCACAATTTTCGGTGCCAGACAGACTGAATCTGTAAGGATCGCGTAAATCAGGCTGCGCGAATGTTCAGCACAGGACAAAATAGCGGCAATTCTCCAGAGAGATAACCATGAAAATTTTGCTTGTTGATGATGATGTTGAATTAGGCACGATGTTAAGCCAGTACCTGATCGGGGAAGGGTTTGATGCTCAGCTGGTTCTGACCGGCAGCGCCGGCGTGCAGGGCGCGTTATCGGGAGAGTTCACCGCCATGATTCTGGACATTATGCTGCCCGACATGAGCGGCATTGATGTGTTGCGTCAGGTGCGCCAGAACAGCCGGATACCGGTGATTATGCTGACCGCCAAAGGCGATAATATTGATCGCGTGATCGGTCTGGAGATGGGCGCGGATGACTATATGCCCAAGCCCTGCTATCCCCGAGAGCTGGTGGCGCGACTGCGCGCCGTATTACGCCGTTTCGAAGAGCAGGCACCGCAGCCAGACGCCAGAGAGCCGCTGCGCTGGGGAGAGCTGATACTTAATCCCGCCACCCGCATCAGCGAATGGCAGGGTAAAACCTTTGATCTGACGGCGTCGGAATTTAATCTGCTGGATCTGCTGCTGCGTGCGCCGGACAGAGTGGTGTCAAAAGATGAGCTCTCCGAAAAGGGACTCGGTCGTCCGCGTGAAGCCTATGACCGCAGCGTCGATGTGCATATCAGTAACATTCGTCAGAAGCTCAGTGCATTAACCGCTGACAGCATCAACATCGAAACCGTTCGCAGCATCGGTTACCGTATTCGATGAAGCAGAGTTACCGTGGACGCATGTTCTGGAAGATCTTTATCGGCTTCTGGATCGTTTTCGTCATTATGAGCCAGCTTATCTGGCTCGGCTTTACGCTCTCCGGTAAACGGCATGAACCGCCTGAACTCGTGGCTATCCGTCGTATTGTGGATCTGCAGATGACCTCCGCCGCGTCAGTGCTGGAGCGGGGCGGGCCTGATGCGCTGAATGCGATGCTCTCGGACTGGGATAACAGCGACCGGCAGTTCTTCCACGTCACCCAACATACAAAACCGTCACAATCAGAAAACAGCGGCAACCTGGATATCAGAGGGCGTTTTCCTGAAGAGGTGGTGCGCTGGGTTCGCGGCGCGGATGGCAAAGCCTATCAGCTGCGCTACGACCTGGATGGCATGCGTAAAGACAGCACGCTGAACATGATGCCGCGAAAATTTCTGAATATTCCTGAGCCGATGTTTGTCTTCGCCGGCTCGGTGGGATTGCTGTTCAGTCTGCTTCTGGCCTGGAATCTGACGCGACCTATGCGTCAGCTGCGGGAAGGATTTTCCCGCGTGGCTGAGGGCGATTTAAGCGTGCGGCTGTTTCCGATCATGCGTAAGCGCCACGACGAGATCTCAAACGTCGCTGAAGCCTTTGACGCCATGGTCGAGCGGCTCGATACCCTGGTGCGCGCCCGTGAAGAACTGTTGCATGATATCTCACATGAGCTTCGTTCACCGCTGGCGCGACTGCAGCTGGCGACCGGGCTGGCCAGACAGACGCCAGAAAGTGTGAATAGTTCGCTTGATCGCATTGATGAAGAGGCGCGTCGGCTGGACAAGATGATCGGTGAACTGCTGACACTGTCGCGGGCTGAGCATGAAAGCATCCCGGATGAGCAATATTTTGATCTGACCGGCTTGCTGCAGGCGGTTATTACCGATGTCCGTTATGAAGCGCAGATCCCAGGCGTGCAGGTAGAGTTGCAGGTCGACGATCGGGCTGATTACACCGTGCGGGGCAATGCAGAGCTGATACGGCGCGGAGCAGAGAATGTATTACGCAACGCGCTGCGCTTCTCTCTGCCAGGGCAGCGGATTGATGTTCATCTGCGCGCAGAACAGCAGTGGCTGGTGATTCAGGTGCGCGATCAGGGGCCGGGTGTCGATGAGGATAAACTCTCCAGCATCTTTGACCCGTTTGTGCGGGTGAATTCGCCGCTGATGGGCAAAGGTTATGGTCTGGGACTGGCTATCGTGCGCAAGGTGGTGCTGGCGCATCATGGTGAGGTCGAGGCAAGAAACCGGCCAGAAGGCGGACTGGAACTGACGCTGCGTCTGCCGCACTGGCAGCCCTGAACAGGCATACAGCAGAAACGATAACGGCACCCGCGGGTGCCGTTATGTTATGAACGAATGCTTACTTTCTGATGCGAATCACCGGCGTTTCGCCGACGGTGACCTGGCCAGTCAGCTTAATCAATTCCTTGATTTCATCCATGTTGGAGATGACAACCGGTGTCAGGGTTGATTTCGCTTTCTCTTCCAGCAACGGCAGGTCGAACTCGATAACCACGTCGCCTTTTTTGACCTTCTGGCCTTCTTCAGCGATGCGTTTGAAGCCTTCACCTTTCAGTTCAACCGTATCGATACCGAAGTGGACGAACAGCTCAATGCCATTGTCTGATTCGATCGAAAAAGCGTGATTGGTTTCAAAAATCTTACCGATAGTACCATCAACAGGAGCAACCATTTTGTTGCCGCTGGGCTTGATCGCAATACCGTCGCCCACGATTTTTTCTGCAAACACCACATCTGGTACGTCTTCAATGTTCACGATTTCGCCTGACAGAGGCGCTACGATGTCAATTGTCCCAGCGCTATCCGTTTTTTCGCCAAAAAGTTTAGAAAACAAACCCATGATCTTCTCCTAAGCAGTAATTTGGGGCCAGCATCATGCGGATTAGCAGAGCGTTTTTTCCTTAATGAACTTGTTTACCAGGTTCATTAAATCTTCCGCTGTCGGTTGAGCCAGTGCCTGCTCCGCCAATGCCTTCGCATCTTCAAAATTAGTATTACGAATGATTTTCTTGATGCCAGGGATAGAAATGGCACTCATGCTGAACTCGTCCAGCCCCATTCCCAGTAAAAGTAGTGTAGCACGTTCATCACCTGCCAGCTCACCACACATGCCGGTCCATTTACCTTCAGCGTGAGATGCATCAATGACTTGCTTGATTAAGTTAAGCACAGACGGCGCCATTGGGTTGTACAGGTGCGAGATCAAATCATTACCACGATCGACCGCCAGAGTATACTGCGTCAGATCGTTTGTCCCAATACTGAAGAAGTCGACTTCCTTCGCCAGATGATGAGCAATCACGGCTGAAGCCGGGGTTTCCACCATGATGCCGACTTCGATGCTCTCATCAAAGGCTTTACCTTCTTCACGCAACTGCGCTTTCAGCAGTTCCAGTTCCGCTTTCAGGCTGCGTACTTCTTCAACCGAAATAATCATCGGGAACATAATGCGCAGTTTACCGAAAGAGGAGGCGCGCAGGATGGCACGCAGCTGCGCATGCAGAATCTCTTTGCGGTCCATGGCGATACGGATAGCGCGCCAGCCGAGGAACGGGTTCTCTTCTTTTGGCAGGTTCATGTAAGGCAGATCTTTGTCGCCGCCGATGTCCATGGTACGCACGATAACGGCCTGTGAACCCATGGCTTCAGCGACGGCTTTGTACGCCTGGAACTGCTCTTCTTCGCTTGGCAGTGAGTCACGATCCATAAACAGGAATTCGGTGCGGTAGAGACCCACGCCTTCAGCGCCGTTACGTTCAGCACCGGCGATATCGCGCACAGTACCGATGTTGGCGCAGACTTCAACCTGATGACCATCCAGCGTAACGGCTGGCAGATCTTTCAGCTTAGCTAATTCATGTTTTTCCGACAGATACTGGTTCTGTACGGCTTTCAGCTCTTCCTGAATCGCTTCTGAAGGATTGACGTGAATCGCATTGTTAACGCCATCCAGAATCAGGAAATCGCCATTTTTAACCGTGACGGTCACATTGCCGGTACCGACAATGGCTGGGATCTCCAGCGAGCGCGCCATGATTGAGGTATGTGAGGTACGGCCACCCAGATCGGTGATAAAGCCCAGCACCTTCTTCAGGTTCAGCTGTGCGGTTTCTGACGGCGTTAAATCTTTTGCCACCAGAATGGATTCGTCCGGAATAGCGCTCAGGTCAACGATATGCAGACCGAGGATGTTTTGCAGCAGACGTTTACCGATGTCACGTACGTCAGCCGCACGCTCTTTCAGATATTCGTCATCTAACTCCTCCAGTGCTTTCGCCTGGCCATCGATAACGGAGTAAGCAGCAGCATCGGCAGAAGCGTGATCTTTTTTGATCAGGTCGATGATTTCCTGCTCCAGCTCTTCATCTTCCAGCAACATAATGTGGCCTTCGAAGATTGCTGCTTTCTCTTCACCGAGGGTTTCACCCGCTTTGACGCGAATCGCTTCCAGTTGTAATGCCGCTTTGCTGCGGCCATCGAGGAAGCGCTGAACTTCCTGCTCAACCTGGTCATCAGAAATTTTCTTGCGGTTGATGACGATCTCGTCTTCTTTCAGCAGCAGTGCTTTGCCGAAAGCGATACCTGGTGATGCTAAAATGCCTGAAATCATAACGCTACCTTTTAATCACGATGGCTGATGGGACTCTGTGCGGTGCCATTGTCGCGGGACACGTACTCTACGAAAGCAATAACGCGGACAGGTTGTCCGCGATCAAGATGTTTGCACTCAATGGCGCAGAGGAGTCGATTTGCTGGAGAGCTGAGCGGAGATTACTCCAGTTCAGCCATCAGTTTGACCAGATGCTCAACTGCTTTCTGCTCGTCTTCACCTTCCGCGGAAAGGGTCACAACCGTTCCCTGGGTTAAACCCAGTGTCTGCAGCTTGAACAGGCTCTTCGCGCTCGCTGATTTACCGTTAGAGGTCACGGTAATTTCTGACTGGAAAGCTTTGGCTTCTTTAACGAATTGCGCAGCTGGGCGAGTGTGCAGACCGTTTGGTGCAGTAATGGTAACTTCTTGCTGGAACATTCTATTTCCCCAACGTTATCAGGATGAGTGTTATGGATCTAAAGTCTAGCCTGGAGCCTTTACTTTAGCCTGTGTAGGTGCGCGGGTATAGCTTCATGCTGACCAAAGACGCGCATGCGTCAAATCTACAGTCCGTTGCGTCTCAAAACCGATTCTACACGTCACCGGTTAATTATGCCGTGATTCGCCGTTTCACTGAATCCGTAAATCGATTCAGCTTGATCCACTTCAAACGCGGATTAATTTCAGGCATCGAAATAATTGGCAGTCTAAATACCAGAGCGGCGTCACTGAAATCAATCTGCCGGGTGATGAAAGTGAGATCTGCACCACAAAAAAGCACCCGATTGGGTGCTTTTTTCTCCATTTTCGGACTATCGGCCTCTGCTACTGAAGCTCTTTTTCAGTGAAGAGATCGGCAAACAAGGCGGTACTCAGATAGCGTTCACCGGAGGAGGGGAGGATCACCACAATATTTTTGTTGGCGAAGGCTTCATCTTCCTGCAGCTTCAGCGCCGCGGCAACGGCAGCACCGGATGAGATACCGGCCAGAATACCTTCCTCTTCCATCAGCCGACGCGCCGTACTGATCGCCTCTTCATTGGTGATGGCCACGACGCGGTCCACCAGATTCAGCTCAAGGTTGCCCGGGATAAAGCCTGCGCCGATACCCTGAATTTTGTGTGGGCCGGGCTTGATCTCATCGCCCGCCAGCGCCTGAGCAATCACCGGGGAATCGGTCGGCTCAACCGCGACGGTAATCAGATCTTTTTTGCCTTTGGTGTTTTTGATGTAGCGGCTCACGCCGGTCAGCGTACCGCCGGTGCCGACACCGGCAATAAAGACATCCACTTCGCCGTCCGTGTCTTCCCAGATTTCCGGGCCGGTGGTCTTTTCATGGATTTCCGGGTTGGCCGGGTTGCTGAACTGCTGCAGCAGCACATATTTATCCGGATTGCTGGCAACAACCTCTTCAGCTTTGCTGATGGCACCTTTCATGCCTTTGGCGCCTTCGGTCAGTATCAGCGTCGCGCCCAGCGCCTTCAGCAACTTACGGCGCTCCACTGACATGGTTTCTGGCATCGTCAGCGTTAATTTATAACCGCGCGCTGCGGCGACATAGGCCAGAGCAATACCGGTGTTGCCGCTGGTCGGTTCAACCAGTTCAACACCCGGTTTCAGAATACCGCGTTTTTCTGCGTCCCAAATCATATTGGCACCGATACGGCATTTTACGCTGAAGCTCGGGTTACGGGATTCAACTTTCGCAAGGATGCGGCCGTTACCGATGCGGTTCAGTCGAACCAATGGCGTATGACCAATTGTCAAAGAGTTGTCTTCATAGATCTTACTCATAGCCTGTCCTTAACTGTATGAATTATTGGGAACCCTATGAGCATACCTTTTCTGCCTGGTGGCGGAAGGAAAGAAATCGTATATCTATATGTCGCCCGGCAATAAGCCCTGTTAAAAAGAGCATAAGGCGCACTGATGAATTTAGCGCAACTCATCACGTACCAGCGTTGGCCGGTAGCGATCAACCCACATGGCGGTGGCACCGCAGACGGCAACCGGCATGATCACGAGGTTCAGAACCGGGATCATGGTGAACAGACTGATTAGCGCGCCAAACTGCATATTGGCCGTTTTGTGCTGACGCAGGGCGTTGCGCATCTGCTGAAACGGCACTTTGTGGTTATCGAACGGATAGTCGCAATACTGGATGGACAACATCCAGGCGCTGAACAGGAACCACAGCACCGGCGCAACGGTCTGGCCAAAGCCAGGAATAAAGTAGAGCAGCAGCAGTCCCAGCGCGCGGGGCAGGTAATAACCCAGTTTTTGCAGCTCGCGCTTCATGATGCGCGGCACATCCTTAATCATCCCAGCCCAGCCGCTGTCCGGCAGGGGCTTGCCTGTCAGGCGGCCTTCCAGTTGCTCGGCCAGCAGGCCGCAAAACGGAGCGGCAATTAAGTTTGCCAGGGTCGAAAAGAAGTAGCTAAACACCAGCACAATCGCAATCACCGACAGCGGCCATAACAGATAGCTCAGCCACTGCAGCCAGTCCGGAATATGGGCCATCAGACGCGGGATCCAGTCACCAAGACGATAGAACAGCCAGATGAAAGCGCCACCCAGCATCACGATATTGATCAGCAACGGCATCAGCACAAAGCGGCGAATGCCAGGCAGACGTACCAGTTTCCAGCCCTGGCTAAAGTAGTGCATGCCGTTAAAATTTGAGACGGAATTCTCAATGGCCATAAAGCCAGTTCTCCTGAAGATGTTAAGGCGCGCCCACTATAACCTGGCTTTTTCTCCAGGCCAGGTGCCGTTTGGGTAAAAAAACAGCGAAAAAGCGTGGGTTGCCTATCTTATTTGTCAGAAAATAGTGCACAGACTTGCACTTGTGTAGCAGGGCAAATACAGTTAGAGGATAAAGTTTGCCGCGGTGGCAAGGTATTGGAACAACAGAGAATACAATGATGCAGGATTT
This sequence comes from Pantoea sp. ABR1s, assembly GCF_057812235.1. Classification (NCBI taxonomy): domain Bacteria; kingdom Pseudomonadati; phylum Pseudomonadota; class Gammaproteobacteria; order Enterobacterales; family Erwiniaceae; genus Pantoea; species Pantoea sp. ABR1s. The sequence goes on from NZ_CM173823.1 coordinate 1,141,133, forward strand.
GCGTCTGATATTAATCGTTGTTGGCGCGATCGCCATTATAGCGCTCCTTCTTCACGGGCTGTGGACCAGCCGTAAAGAGCGTTCGTCAGTGTTCCGCGATCGCCCGCACAAACGTCTAAAACAACGTGATGAAAATGATGAGCAGGACCTGATTGACGACGAGGATGATGGCGTCGGCGAGGTTCGCGTTCGTTCTGATCGCAACGTACATCAGGAACCGCGTTTCGATGAGATTCGCGAGCCACAGCCAGAAGCGCCGCGTAAGCCTGCGCCCGCTGAGCCTGTGCGTCAGCCTGCGCCACGACCCGCACCGCAACCCGAACCTGAAAGCGACCCGCTTTTTAACACGGCACCGCAGCCTGCTCCGCAGTCGCGCCCTGAACCGGTTCGTCAGCAGCCCGCACCCACTTTTGTCGCGCCGCCCGTTCAGGCCGACCCACTGCTGGATCTCGACCCGCTGGAATCTGTACAGCCAGCACCGCAGTACCAGGCAGAACCTGAGCCGCAGCCTGAAGTGACATCGGCGCCCGCGCCAGCACAGCCTGCTGCTAAAGCGCCAGCGGAAAAACCGAAAGAAGCGGTACTGGTGCTGCATGTTGCCGCACACTCGGGCGGTGAACTGAACGGTGAGGCCCTACTGCAGGGTATTCTCCAGGCGGGCTTCCAGTTTGGTGAAATGAACATTTTCCATCGTCATCTCAGTCCGGCTGGCAGCGGCCCTGTATTGTTCAGTCTGGCCAATATGGTTAAGCCGGGCTCATTCAATCCTGACCTGATGACCGATTTCAGCACGCCTGGCATCTCTATCTTTATGATGGTGCCTTCTTATGGCGATGCGAATCAGAACTTCAAGCTGATGCTGCAGTCGGCTCAGCGTATCGCTGATGATGTAGGTGGCGTGGTGCTGGATGATGAGCGTCGCATGATGACGCCACAGAAGCTGGAAACTTACAAAGCGCGTATCCGCGATGTGGTTGGCGTCTGAGACCTGCGCTAAACGCTATCTGAATTGTTAAAAACAAACCCCCGCCTGTCGGGGGTTTTTTATCTGATGGGGCTTTATGAAATCCGTCCAGGATCACATCACCGAACTGCGCACCACGTTGCGCCATCATGAATATCTCTATCACGTTATGGATGCGCCGGAAGTGCCGGATGCTGAATACGATCGTCTGATGCGTGAACTGCGTCAGCTGGAGGAGGAGCACCCGGATCTCATTACGCCAGACTCGCCGACACAACGCGTGGGTGCCGCGCCGCTGACGGTCTTCGAGCAGGTGCGCCATGAAGTCCCGATGCTGTCGCTGGATAACGCCTTTGATGAAGCCACGTTTATGGCTTTCAACAAGCGGGTGCAGGATCGCCTGAAAAGCAGTGACGACATAACCTACTGCTGTGAACTCAAGCTCGATGGCGCTGCGGTCAGCCTGATGTATGAAAATGGTCTGCTGGTCCAGGCCGCAACGCGCGGTGACGGCACAACCGGCGAGAACATTACCGCCAATGTCCGCACCATTCGCGCTATCCCGCTGCGGCTTAAAGGCGACAACATTCCGGCACGGCTGGAAGTGCGTGGCGAAATATTTATGACGCAGCGCGGCTTTGAAAAGCTGAATGAGGAAGCACGCCGGACTGATGGCAAAGTCTTTGCTAATCCGCGCAATGCAGCAGCCGGTTCTCTGCGTCAGCTGGATCCGCGCATTACCGCCAAACGTCCGCTGACCTTCTTCTGCTACGGTTTTGGCCTGCTGGAAGGCGGTGAGATGCCGCACAGTCACATGGGGCGTCTGCAACAGTTTAAAGCCTGGGGCCTGCCGGTCAGCGACCGCATTAAGCTGGTGCACAACGCAGAAGAAGCCCTGGCCTTCTATCGTGATATTGAACAACAGCGTCCGAATCTGGGTTTTGATATTGATGGCGTGGTGATCAAAGTCGATTCACAGGAACTGCAGGAAAAGCTGGGCTTTGTGGCGCGCGCGCCGCGCTGGGCGATTGCCTTTAAATTCCCGGCACAGGAACAACTGACCTGGGTGCGGGACGTCGAATTTCAGGTTGGCCGCACCGGGGCTATCACACCGGTGGCTCGCCTTGAGCCGGTGCAGGTCGCGGGCGTTATCGTCAGCAATGCCACGCTGCATAACGCGGATGAAATCGAGCGGCTGGGATTACGCATCGGCGATCGGGTCGTTATTCGCCGCGCCGGTGATGTGATCCCGCAGGTGGTCAACGTGGTGATGGCCGAGCGCCCTGAACAGACGCGTGAAGTCCTGTTCCCGGCACACTGTCCGGTCTGTGGTTCCGAGGTTGAACGGGTCGAAGGGGAATCGGTCACGCGCTGCACGGGCGGTTTAATCTGCGGTGCTCAGCGCAAAGAGGCGCTGAAGCATTTTGTCTCGCGACGGGCACTGGATGTTGATGGCATGGGCGATAAGATTATCGACCAGCTGGTGGAGAAAGAGTACGTCAACACGCCAGCGGATCTGTTCCGTCTCACGGCGGGCAAACTGACCGGACTGGATCGAATGGGGCCGAAATCGGCGCAAAACGTTGTCGACGCGCTGGAGAAAGCGAAATCGACTACGCTGGCGCGTTTCCTCTATGCACTGGGCATTCGTGAAGTGGGTGAAGCCACCGCTGCCAATCTGGCTAACCATTTTGGTGAGTTGCAGAAGGTCATGGATGCCGATCTTGAGGCGCTGATTGCAGTGCCGGATGTCGGCAAAGTCGTTGCGGCACACGTGCGCAACTTCATGGAAGAGGAAAGCAACCGTGAGGTTATCCGCCAGCTGGTCGAAGATATCGGTATTCACTGGCCGCAGGTGGTGGTGGTGAGAGCCGAAGAGATCGACAGTCCGTTCGCGGGTAAAACGGTGGTGCTGACCGGCTCACTGTCGCAGATGAACCGCGATGATGCCAAAGCGCAGCTGATCGCGCTGGGCGCAAAAGTCAGCGGCAGTGTCTCGAAGAAAACCGATTTGCTGATTGCCGGTGAAGCGGCCGGTTCAAAGCTGGCGAAAGCAGCGGAGCTTGGCATTGAAGTGATTGATGAAGCGGAAATGATCCGCCTGCTGGGAGCCTCAGATGGATGAACATCAGCTGGTGGCGATAGCTAATACGCCTATGCCGTTTGGCAAATATAAGGGACGGATGCTGATCGATCTGCCTGAGCCTTACCTGCTGTGGTTTGCCCGCAGCGGGGACTTTCCGTCTGGTCTGCTGGGCGATCTCATGCAACTCACCCTGACAATAAAAATTGAGGGTCTGGAAGGGTTAGTTAAACCGCTTCAGACCCGCAAGTAACGCTGCCCGCACTGGCGGGCAGCCGATCTATTTCTGAGACTCCATCACCGAATCTTTGACCTGCACAGCCTGCTGCTGCTTCTCATTGGTCTTCTTATAACGTCCGGCAATAAATGAGCAGACCATCAGCTGTACCTGATGGAAAATCATCAGCGGCAGCACAATAATCCCCACGGTACTGGCCGGGAACAGGATATTCGCCATCGGCACGCCATTCGCCAGACTCTTCTTCGAACCACAAAACAGCACCACAATCTCATCGGCGCGTTTAAAGCGGAACAGGCGCGAGGCCAGCAGGTTGATAATCAGCACGGCGGTCAGCAGGATGATTGAGCCTGCCACAATCCACAGCAGCGTAATCAACCCAACGCGATGCCAGATGCCGTTAACCACCGCTTCACTGAAGGCGGAGTAGACCACCAGCAGAATCGAGGTCTGGTCGGTTTTGCCAATCAGGCTGCGGTGCTTTTCAACCCAGCCACCGATCCAGCGCCGTGAGAGGTGTCCCAGTACGAAAGGCACCATCAGTTGCAGCATAATCTTCCCGATCTGCTCCAGTCCATCGCTGGGCGCGCTGCTGTGAATATCCATCACCAGGTTCACCAGCAACGGCGAAATAAACACACCCAGCAGGCTTGATGCAGAGGCACTGCATACCGCTGCTGCAACGTTACCGCCCGCCATGGAGGTAAACGCGATAGCGGACTGCACGGTCGCAGGCAGGATACAGAGGTAGATAAAGCCGGTATAAATTTCCGGGCCGACATTAACCGGATGCCACCAGACCAGCAACAGACCCAGCACCGGAAACAGCACAAAGGTGCTGAACATAATCCACAGATGCAACCGCCAGTGACTGCTGCCTGAGATGATCTTTTCACGCGACAACTTGGCACCATGCATAAAGAACAGCAGTGCTATTGCTGCCGTCGCGAGATAGCTGAATATATCAACGTAGATCCCTCTGGCTGGCAGGAAAGAGGCCAGCAGCACGGTGATGATGAGTTTAACCATCATCGGATCGAGTTTTAAAAATCCCATTGTTAAATTCCGGTAAATTTTTCAATAGCGCGATTGTGCGTGAAACCTGTTTAGAAATAAAATTGATTTATTGAATTAATCTATGAGCAGAATCGATGAATTACACCCTGCGTCAGCTACGAACCTTTATTGCGGTGGCTCACTATGGCGGATTCAGCCAGGCAGGGCAGGCGATAGGTCTGAGTCAGTCGGCGGTAAGCCACAGTATTAAAGAGCTGGAAGCGGAAACCGGCGTGCGGTTACTGGATCGAACCACCCGGGAGGTGATGCTGACTGAAGCGGGAAAACAGCTGGCGTCACGCATGGAGCGCCTGCTGGAGGAGATTCATACCACGCTGCTGGATATCCGCAGTTTTGGCGAACAGCGCAGTGGTACCGTCAGGGTGGCAGCCAGCCAGACCATTTCCGCTCATCTGATGCCGCAATGTCTGGCCGCCAGCCAGCAACACTTTCCTGACATCAAAGTGATACTGCACGATCGCGCCCAGCAGTGGGTGCTGCAAAGTGTGCGTAACGCCGAAGTCGATTTCGGGATTGTGATTGGGCCACTCAGCGACAGCGATTTTGACAGCATCGCGATTCTTGATGAGCCTTTCCTGCTGCTATGCCGTGATGATGATCCGCTGGCGCAGGTGGAAAGGGCAGAATGGTCAATGCTGGATGGCCGCACCATGGTGCTTCAGGACTATGCTTCGGGCAGTCGGGTCCTCATTGATGCGGCGATGCAGCAGCAGAATATCAGGGCTGAAGTCGTTCAGGAGATTGGTCATCCCGCTACGCTGTTTCCGATGGTACAGGTGGGGATCGGCATCAGTATTCTGCCCGCGCTGGCGTTACCGTTACCGGCGGATCGCGCATTAACGGTGCGGCGACTATATCCGGAGATCAATCGCAGCCTTACGCTGATCAAGCGTAAAAACCGCTCGCTGACGCCTGCTGCCGAAGCGATCTGGCAGGAGGTGCGCCAGCAGGCGACGCTGCTGGCGCAACAACGCGAGGCCAGGCCCGCATTTTAGATGTAGACATCAATTTTGTTGGTGTCGGTAGGGCGGTTAATCCCGTCTGCTTTGCTCTCACTGACGGACGAGCTGTCACTCTTTGGCTGATCCTGCTCGGCCTGCTTCTGTTCCAGCTGAGCAATCTGTGCCTGCAGCATGGTGATTTGTGACTGATACATCTGCTGCATTTCAGACTTCTGTTCGTCAGTCAGTTCTTTGTTGTCGGCCAGCTCTTTGACTTGCGTTAAGACGTTCTGAATCTGTTTATTCAGCGCCGCGACCTGCGAGGCAACACTGCCGCCACCGCTGTCACCGCCACTGACTGCACTGCTTAGAATTCCGGAAATTGAAGACATCATTTTTCTCCCTGTAAGTTGTCAGATACGTTATCGGCACGCTGTGAAACGACTTGAGAGCTGAAATTGTTAAGGTTGCGAAAAGGTGAGAGCTTATCTGTTAAGCCAATGTCAGTGCAGCAGAAAAAAAACAGGCACCAAAAAGGGCTAAAAGACAGCAGATAAGCTTAAAGCGAGGGGAGCACAGGCCTGTAGCAAAGCATCGCGGGACAGGGACAAAAACGCCGGGAGCGTTTTTGAACAACGCAAAGCGTTGGCCCGTCTGCGGGCGCACCTCAGGGATGAGGTGCGTAATCGCCCGCGCTGAGCCTGCCATGGATGGCGATTTTGCGTCTTTGCGAAAGGCCTGTGCTCCCTGAGCCAGCACTTTGTTTAAAGTCAGAAATAGCTGGAAAAAGCAGTTCCACTCTGAAGCGCAGGAAATCTCTCAATAGCAGAAACGAAAAAAGCGCCTTAAAGGCGCTTTATTCTGAATTGGTGGGTCGTGCAGGATAGCCTCGGCCCGTCGTGGGCCTCGCCCTGCGGGTGATGCTGTCGCATCAGCCTGAATCGCTCCCGGCGATTCAGTCGAACCTGCAGCAGGTTCTCACCCTGCACGGTAAAGTCCGTGCCCCGGAAACGAAAAAAGCGCCTTAAAGGCGCTTTATTCTGAATTGGTGGGTCGTGCAGGATAGCCTCGGCCCGTCGTGGGCCTCGCCCTGCGGGTGATGCTGTCGCATCAGCCTGAATCGCTCCCGGCGATTCAGTCGAACCTGCAGCAGGTTCTCATCCTGCACGGTAAAGTCCGTGCCCCGGAAACGAAAAAAGCGCCTTAAGGCGCTTTATTCTGAATTGGTGGGTCGTGCAGGATTCGAACCTGCGACCAATTGATTAAAAGTCAACTGCTCTACCAACTGAGCTAACGACCCGAAGTGGTGGGTGATGACGGGTTCGAACCGCCGACCCCCTCCTTGTAAGGGAGATGCTCTACCAACTGAGCTAATCACCCACTTCGTACTTCAGTACTACTAACAGGCAAGATATGGTGGGTGATGACGGGTTCGAACCGCCGACCCCCTCCTTGTAAGGGAGATGCTCTACCAACTGAGCTAATCACCCATATCTTCATACCTGTTCACTGCGGGCCACGCTGTTAAGAGTGGTGGGTGATGACGGGTTCGAACCGCCGACCCCCTCCTTGTAAGGGAGATGCTCTACCAACTGAGCTAATCACCCCCGCTGTGTGGAGTCGCATTATAGGGATAGTTGATTTTGAGTCAACGCTTTTTAAAACATAAATGTGCGTTCGGTTTATTTTTAAACACCCTGTCGCGCTTTTAGCCAATGTGCTGGTTTTACTGGCAGAAAAGCCCCTTTTCCCGGGTGGCAACTGGCGGGCATGCATTGAGGATTCACCGTCAGATGCTAGAATGTGCCCACTGTTTTTTCGCGTCTAACCTGTTTTTTGTCATCCAGACAGAGAACCCGCGCATCTAAGGCAATACTCAATGAAAATCAAAACACGCTTCGCGCCCAGCCCGACTGGCTATCTGCATGTAGGTGGCGCCCGTACCGCACTTTACTCCTGGCTCTTTGCCCGTCACAACCAGGGCGAGTTCGTGCTGCGCATTGAAGATACCGATCTGGAGCGCTCCACGCCGGAAGCTATCGAAGCCATCATGGATGGCATGAACTGGCTGAGCCTCGACTGGAATGAAGGCCCTTACTACCAGACAAAACGTTTTGATCGTTACAACGCGGTCATTGATGAAATGCTGGAAGCGGGCACAGCCTATAAATGCTACTGCTCTAAAGAACGTCTGGAAGCGCTGCGTGAAGAGCAGATGGCCAACAACGAAAAGCCGCGTTACGACGGCCGCTGCCGTGACAGCCATGAACATCATGCAGATGATGAGCCGTGCGTTGTGCGTTTCCGCAATCCGCAGGAAGGTTCGGTCATCTTTGACGACCAGATCCGTGGCCCGATTGAGTTCAGCAACCAGGAGCTGGATGATCTGATCATCCGCCGTACCGATGGTTCGCCAACCTACAACTTCTGCGTCGTCGTGGATGACTGGGATATGGGCATCACCCATGTGATTCGCGGTGAAGACCACATCAACAACACGCCACGTCAGATCAACATCCTCAAAGCAATTGGCGCGCAGGTTCCGGTCTATGCCCACGTCTCAATGATCCTGGGTGATGATGGCAAAAAGCTCTCCAAGCGTCATGGCGCGGTAGGGGTGATGCAGTATCGTGATGATGGCTACCTGCCAGAAGCGCTGCTCAACTACCTGGTTCGCCTGGGCTGGTCACATGGCGATCAGGAAATCTTCAGCGTGGCCGAAATGGCTGAGCTCTTTACCCTGGATGCGGTCAGTAAGTCTGCCAGTGCGTTCAACACTGAGAAACTGCAGTGGCTGAACCATCACTACATCAATACGCTGCCGCCAGAATATGTGGCGACACATCTGCAGTGGCATATTGAAGAGCAGAAAATTGATACCCGCACGGGCCCGGAACTGGCGAAGCTGGTTGGTCTGTTAGGCGAGCGCTGCAAAACGCTGAAAGAGATGGCTGCATCCTGCCGCTACTTCTATGAAGACTTTGCAGAATTTGATGCCGATGCCGCGAAGAAACATCTTCGTCCGGTAGCTCGTCAGCCGCTGGAAGTGGTACGCGATAAGCTGGCCGCGATCGAAGAGTGGACGGCTGAAAACGTACATCAGGCTATTCAGAGCACCGCAGATGAGCTGGAAGTCGGGATGGGGAAAGTGGGCATGCCGCTGCGCGTGGCCGTAACCGGTGCCGGTCAGTCACCCGGACTGGATGTCACCGTGGAAGCGATAGGCCGCAGCCGCAGCGTTGCACGTATTGAGCAGGCGCTGGCCTTTATCAGTGAGCGGGAAGCGCAGGCTTAATAAACAGAACCGGAAGCTTCGCGCTTCCGGTTTTTACTCTTCAGTAATATCCAGACGCTGCAACATGCCTTTAATACCTATCCGTAATATCAGCGCTGACAGCTGCTCCTGTTCAGCCTGACTCATTTGTGGAACCGCATTCACCAACAGTGCCGTCAGTGAATCTGCCGGAACCCTGTACATTGCGGCGGGTTCGTGCAGGCTACGCGTCGAATGGATAAATTTTTCTACGCGATCATCGACATGAATCAATCGCGCCTTGCCGCCCTGAATGCCGGGTCTGGGCAGGGTGGTCCAGTTTTCGCGCTTAATCCATTTGTTCACTGTCTGTCGGCTCAGGCCCGTCTCTGAGGCGAGTTCTTCGGGTGTTAACCATTCCTTTTTCATCATACCTTCCCTGATAAATACACCTTACTCTTCGCTGATTCCCAGTCGCTGCAAAACGCCCTTGATACCTTCGCGTAAGATTAGTGCAGTGAATTGATCCTGCTCGTCCTGAGTCATTTGCTGGACGGAACTTATTAATAACGCAGGTAATGAATTAGACGGAGTGCCATAAGTTGCCGTCGGCTCGTTAAGGTTACGGGTCGACTGAATAAAACTTTTCACGCGCTCATCAATGTGAATCAATCGGGCTTTACCGCCTTGCACACCGGGCTTCGGCGTGGTCGTCCAGTTTTCCCGCTTGATCCATTTATTCACCGTTTGCCGACTGTAACCCGTCTCTGCAGCCAGCTCTTCGGGGGTAAGCCATTCCTTTTTCACGATGCAGTCCCTGATTAATACATTAGCAGGACATATTACAGCAAAACGTAACGGGTGAAAGTAACTGAAGCTGAAATTGCCTTTTGTCTCTCGACAAAAGGCAAAACATCATTACTGAGGATTACTGGCGGGTTCAGCGGCAGGGCGGAATGCAAGGAAATAGGCCAGACCAACGAACACGGCACCACCCACGGCATTGCCTGAGAAGACGGCAATAAAATTAGGGAAGTACTCTGCCCAGCTCATCTGACCGGCAAAAATGGCGGCCGGAATAATAAACATGTTAGCGACAACGTGCTGGAAGCCAATGGCCACAAATGCCATCACCGGGAACCACATGCCGAAGATCTTGCCGACCACATCTTTACTGGCAAAAGCCAGCCATACCGCCAGGCAAACCAGCCAGTTACAGCCGATGCCGGAAATAAAGGCGTGCAGGAAATCAGCGTGGACTTTTGCAGAAGCGATAGCAACGGTCTTCTTCAGGTAATCGCCCTCGGTCATACCCAGCATGTGACCAAAGAACCAGGCGACAGCCACGCTGCCGAGAAAGTTAGCCAGGGTAACCCAGAACCAGTTGCGCGCCACGCTCATAAAGCTGATGCGACGGGCGAACCAGGCCACCGGTAAGGTCATCATATTACCGGTCAGCAGTTCACCACCCGCCAGCACGGTCATGATGATCCCCACCGGAAAGACCGCGGCACCTAACAGGCCACCAAAAGAGCCCCATTCAGCGGGAAGGGTGTTGATCACGTGAAGATCCAGCAGGAAGCCGGTCGCAATAAATGCGCCCGCCATAAAGCCGAGAATCAGAAGGATGCTGACAGGTGCACGGCTTTTAGCCACGCCTGACTGGATCGCCAGTTGTGCGATTTCTTTAGGTGTATGCAGCGACATAGTATCTCAGTAGTTTTTTTATGATTAATGGGACGATAACGCCTGGTGGACGCGTGGTGCGCGGGAGAGGGTCCCGGGTACCACTAAATTAGCGGGCTAAGTTTTGCATGCGAAAAAGCCGAAGACAAGAAAATTCCTATAACATATTTAACCGTGAATTAACCTGACGGCAGACTGAATAACAGTTAAAAAACGGTCCTGTGTGAACAGACACGATTTTCCCCTGCAGCATGCTGCTGAAACTTCGCAGGTTGCCGCCTTTTTCAGCGATCAAACAGAGAATGTCATTTTGCCGTTGACACCCCGGAGGGGGTTTCATATTATGCCGTCCGTCGCTTAACGCGACAGTTTTTCGGTTCGGGGCTATAGCTCAGCTGGGAGAGCGCCTGCATGGCATGCAGGAGGTCAGCGGTTCGATCCCGCTTAGCTCCACCAAACTTCTTCCCAAAAGTTTGGCACTGAAAAACGATTCCAGATGTGGGGGTATAGCTCAGCTGGGAGAGCGCTTGCATGGCATGCAAGAGGTCAGCGGTTCGATCCCGCTTATCTCCACCATTTTCTGACACGCCGTTGTCAAAATCCTTTCTGATTAATCTCTTATTCGCCAGTTGCTGCGGATCCCAACGCTATTGCTTTGCCATTCACGCTGCTGCGCACGCTTAAATACGTTATTACCGGCATGACCTGTCATGACATCCGATGCTGTTTGCGGTACGTTGTGCCGCCTGTCGTGCACGATCTGAATGCAGATGTAACATGTGCAATGAAAGAGGTAACGCGGGAAAGGGGAATCAGCGGGAAGCAGAGCAAGGATAGAGCAGAAAGAGAAGGGCGAGACCTGCTCGCCCTTTGATGCTTAGAGTAGTGCGCAGAACCGTGCTTAGAACGCCAGAACCAGACCGGCGATAGCGGCGGAAAGCACGCTGACCAGCGTAGAGCCGTACAGCAGCTTCAGACCAAAGCGGGAAACCACGTTACCCTGTTCTTCGTTCAGACCTTTAATCGCACCGGCCACGATGCCGATGGAAGAGAAGTTAGCGAACGAGACCAGGAACACAGAAAGAATACCTTCTGAATGTGGCGACAGCTGACCCGCGATTTTCTGCAGATCCATCATGGCAACAAACTCATTCGACACCAGCTTGGTCGCCATAATACTGCCGACCTGCAACGCTTCGCCAGCAGGCACGCCCATCACCCAGGCAAACGGATAGAAGACAAAGCCGAGAACGCCCTGGAAGGAGATGCCGAAGATCAGATCAAACAGCGCATTCAGACCTGAAATCAGCGCGATAAAACCAATCAGCATGGCGGCAACGATAATCGCGACACGGAAACCGGCCAGGATATACTCGCCCAGCATCTCAAAGAAGCTCTGGCCTTTGTGCAGATCCTGCAACTGCAGATCTTCTTCGTTTTCTACACGATAAGGGTTGATCAGCGACAGCACGATAAAGGTGCTGAACATGTTGAGCACCAGCGCGGCGACTACATACTTCGGCTGCAGCATGGTCATGTAGGCGCCGACAATCGACATCGATACGGTCGACATCGCGGTCGCGGCCATGGTGTACATGCGGCGCTGTGACATTTGGCCCAGGATATCTTTATAGGCGATGAAGTTTTCTGATTGTCCCAGTATCAGAGAACTCACGGCGTTGAAAGATTCCAGTTTTCCCATGCCATTCACTTTCGACAGTACGGTACCAATACCGCGAATCACCCATGGCAGGATACGGAAATGCTGCAGAATACCGATCAGCGCAGAGATAAAGACGATAGGGCACAATACGTTAAGGAAGAAGAAGGCCAGACCTTTGTCGCTCATGTTGCCAAAGACGAAGTTAGTACCCTCAGCGGCATACTTCAGCAGATGGTCAAAGAAGCCCGCGAATCCTTTGACGAAACCGAGTCCCGCTTCTGAGTTCAGGAAGAACCAGGCGAGCACAATTTCAATCACCAGTAGCTGTATAATGTAGCGAATGCGAATGCTTTTACGATCGTGACTAACCAGCAAGGCGAGTATCCCGACCACCACCAGTGCTAAAAGAAATTGCAAAATATGGGACATGGTTGCTCCAAATTTGAGGAGGGTTGTATTTTGTTGCGTATTCTATGTAACGCGTTACTTAAAAACGAGATCTGAACCACAATATAAGTATTCGCTATCGTTATATTTTCCAGAAAAGTTCCAGAGATCACGTCCTGTTTACAAATACTTCACTTCAGATAACCACATAATTATTGTCTGAATTTTACACCGGGCGTAAAGTGACACTATTGCTCACATTTTTAGCAATCACATCCTTTACTGTAATGTATAGCAATGGCTATACTTTATAGCAGCATCTATTACACCGATAACAATAAACGAATTTCACTTGCACCTGCTAACCCCTAAGCTGCCGGGGCAGGCAAATGTTCAGACAGGGTACCGGATATGTTTGAAAGTCGTACCGCCGAGCGCGCCGCTCGCGGAGTCAGAAAAGTCAAACTCGCACTACTGGGGCCCGCTTTTATCGCCGCTATCGGCTATATCGATCCGGGCAACTTTGCGACCAACATTCAGGCGGGCGCTGCTTACGGCTACAAATTGCTGTGGGTGGTGGTATGGGCCAACATCATGGCCATGCTGATTCAGCTGATGTCAGCCAAGCTGGGTATCGCTACCGGCAAAAACCTCGCTGAACACATTCGCGATCGTTTTCCCCGGCCCGCCGTCTGGTTTTACTGGGTGCAGGCGGAAATTATCGCGATGGCCACTGACCTGGCGGAATTTATCGGAGCCGCGCTGGGGTTCAAACTGCTGCTCGGTATTTCTTTGATGCAGGGCGCGGTGCTGACAGGCATCGCCACGTTCCTGATATTGATGTTACAGAGCCGTGGGCAAAAGCCGCTGGAGCTGGTGATTGGCGGACTGCTGCTGTTTGTGGCGGCGGCCTATATCGTTGAACTCTTTTTCTCACAACCCAGTGTCAAAGAGCTGGTGATCGGCATGGCGCTGCCCGCGTTACCAACGTCGGATGCCGTATTCCTGGCGGCGGGTGTGCTGGGTGCGACCATTATGCCGCACGTGATTTACCTGCACTCCGCGCTAACGCAGGGCAAAAGTGAGGACAGCAAAGGTCAGCGGTACTCCTCAACTAAACTGGATGTGGCGATTGCCATGACCATCGCCGGATTTGTTAACCTGGCGATGATGGCGACTGCCGCAGCGGCGTTTCACTTCAGCGGGCACAGTAAAATCGCTGAACTCGATCAGGCCTATCTGACGCTGCAACCGCTGTTAGGTCAGGCGGCGGCGACGGTGTTTGGTCTGAGCCTGGTGGCCGCCGGATTATCTTCAACGGTGGTCGGTACGCTGGCGGGGCAGGTGGTGATGCAGGGCTTTATCCACTTCCATATTCCCCTGTGGGTGCGCCGAACCGTCACCATGCTGCCCTCTTTTATTGTCATCTGGGCCGGCTGGGACCCGACAAGGGTGCTGGTGATGAGTCAGGTGCTGCTGAGTTTCGGTATTGCGCTGGCGTTGATTCCGCTGCTCTCCTTTACCGGCAACCGCGAGCTGATGGGCGATGATATGGTTAACTCGCGTCTGATGCAGAACACCGGGCGACTGATCGTGTTGCTGGTGATTACGCTGAATCTTTACCTGCTGGTGGGTGAAGCGCTGGGGCTGTAGCGGTTATGGTAAACAAGAAAACGCCCGGCTATGCCGGGCATTTTCTTGTTGGCAACGTCTGGCCAGGTTCGCAGTGATACCGAGCCAGCGCAGGAAACACGGTCAGATCGGAAAGACGCAAAATCCGTCATCCATGACATGCTCGGCCCGCGCGATTACGCACCTCATCCCTGAGGTGCGCCCGTAGCCGGGCCAACGCGTTGCGTTGTTCAAAAACGCTCCCGGCGTTTTTGTCCATGGCGCGGGACGCTTTCCTCTTCTGACCGTGTTCCCTGCGCGTTGAGTTTATGCGTTGCGGCCAGAATCACACTGATTGAAGTCTTTGTGTTGTCTGAAACGCCCGGTTCTGCCGGGCGTTTTTATTAATGGCGATCGTGTCCGTGATGGTCTGGACCGCGATGGTCAGGACCACGACGGTCATGGTGATCCCAGCCACGATCACGATCGCGGCGATACTGATGTTCCCAGCGACGCTCACGGTCGCGCTCATGCCAGCGGCGTTCGCGCTCCCACTGCTGCTGACGACGCCACTCTTCGTGTCGCCACCAGCGGCGTTCGTTGTAAGAATAGCGGTCGTTCCACCAGCGCGGTTCACGCCAGCGACCACCATCCCAGTAATAGCCACGGCGATCGCGATCGCCAAGATTCAGGGTGACGCCGGGGGCCAGAGTAATAGAGGCACTGGAGGCCTGGGCTGTGTGGTGTGCCAGCGGCGACAACAGGGCCAGCAGGGCAGCAAAAATAAGGGCTCTTTTCATTTTCTTCTCCTCATCAACAGTCTGATGCTGTTGCGGCGCAGCGATTATGCCTGCGTATTGCTGTTGTTACCGCATCATTGTGTCGGAAGATTGTGAGGAAATTGGGGAGAGAAAGGGGTTTGAGACTATTCTGGCGCAGAAAACGCCCGGCCTCAGCCGGGCGCTAAAACCGTTACAGCAGCGCCGCGTCAATCGCAGCTAACTCGCTGTCGCTGAACTGACGGCGAGCGAGCATCGCCACCGCGTCATCGATCTGGGCTGTTTTGCTGGCTCCGATCAGTACTGAAGTCACACGCTCATCGCGCAGCACCCACGCCAGCGCCATCTGCGCCAGCTTCTGTTCGCGCTGCTGCGCAATAGCATTAAGCTTGCGGACTTTCTCCATCTTCTCATCCGTCAGCTGGTTCTCATTCAGGAACTTGCTGCCGCTGGCCGCGCGCGAATCTTCCGGAATGCCCTGCAGATAGCGATCGGTGAGCACGCCGCCTGCCAGCGGAGAGAAGGCGATACAGCCGACGCCCGCATCGCCCAGCGTCTGAATCAATCCCTGCTCAGGTGTGCGTTCAAACATCGAATAGCGCGGCTGGTGAATCAGACAAGGGGTGCCTAGATCGCGCAGGATAGCTATCGCTTCGGCGGCGAGATCGGCCGGATAGTTTGAAAGGGCAGCGTAAAGCGCTTTGCCCTGGCGCACCACATGGTCCAGCGCGCGCATTGTCTCTTCCAGCGGGGTTTCCGGATCGGGACGGTGATGATAGAAAATATCCACATACTCCAGCCCCATTCGCTTCAGGCTCTGATCCAGACTGGCGACCAGATATTTACGCGAACCCCAATCCCCATAAGGCCCCTGCCACATGGTATAGCCCGCTTTAGTGGAGATGATCAGCTCATCACGATGGGCACGAAAATCTTCCCGCAGAATACGCCCGAAGTTCTCTTCTGCTGAGCCAGGGGGTGGACCGTAATTGTTGGCTAAGTCGAAGTGCGTGATGCCAAGGTCAAACGCATGACGCAGCAGCTCACGGCTGTTATCGACCCGGGTACTGTCACCAAAGTTATGCCACAGTCCCAGCGAAATGGCGGGCAGTTTGATTCCGCTGCGGCCGCTGCGGCGATATTCCATCTGTTGATAGCGATCGGGATGAGGGAAAAGGGACATTCAGCGCTCCTGGGTAAAAACGGGGATATGTGCCAAAAGTCTATCAGTGTATACGGTTACACTCAGTGACAGCGCGCTGCAATTCGCATTTTTACAGAATATTCCGCCAGCGTAACGTCGCCTTTCCAGCCATTGCGGCTGGCTAAAATAGCGGCACGCCTCGCTAATTTCATCCTGTGTCAGATACTTAACCCGACTCTTCCCTGAAAGGAATGCGCAATGTCCACTTTTACTGTTGGAGATTATCTGCTGACCCGTCTGCAGGAGATTGGTGTAAAGCATCTGTTTGGCGTGCCGGGCGACTATAACCTGCAATTTCTTGACCACGTCATCGCCCATCCGGCCATCAACTGGGTAGGCTGCGCTAATGAGCTTAACGCAGCCTATGCGGCAGACGGTTATGCACGCTGCAACGGCGCGGGAGCGCTATTGACCACGTTTGGTGTGGGCGAGCTCAGCGCGATTAATGGCATTGCGGGCAGTTATGCCGAGTATCTGCCGGTGATCCATATCGTTGGCGCGCCTGCGACGCAGGCCCAGTTGCAGGGGGATTGTGTTCATCATTCGCTGGGCGATGGCGATTTCCAGCATTTTATTCGCATGGCCACAGAAGTCAGTGCGGCAACGGCACAGCTTACCGCCGACAACGCCACGGCTGAGATTGATCGGGTGATCGTCAGTGCGCTGCAGGCCCGTCGTCCCGGCTATTTGTCGCTGGCCGTCGACGTGGCGGCCATGGAGGTGCAGCCACCCGCGCAGCCCCTGAACAGTCATCAATCCTCTTCGCCCGCTGCGCGTCGCGCTTTCAGCGACGCGGCGGAACGTTTGCTGGCACCGGCGCAGCGGGTTTCACTCCTGGCCGATTTTCTTGCGCTGCGCTGGCAGCAGCAGTCCGCACTGGCCGCGCTGCGTGAACAGTGTGCGATTCCCTGTGCCAGCCTGCTGATGGGCAAGGGGGTTCTGGATGAACAGCAGCCGGGTTACGTCGGTACCTATGCCGGTGAGGCCAGCGCAGGTCAGGTGTGCGAACAGATCGAGCAGGTGGATGTGGCGATCTGCGTCGGGGTGCGATTTACCGACACCATTACTGCAGGCTTCACGCAGCAGTTTAACCCTGAGCGGCTGATTGATCTGCAGCCCCTCAGCGCCAGCGTGGGCGGTGAACGTTTTGCGCCACTGTCGATGGCGGATGCGCTGAGCGAACTGCTGCCGCTGTTTGAACGCTATGGCCAGCAGTGGCAACCCGGTGCCACGCCGCCCGCCGCGCAGCCTGCAGAACCGGCGGCGGTGATCAGCCAGCAGGCGTTCTGGCAGGCGATGCAGGCATTCCTGCAACCCGGCGACCTTATTCTGGCCGAGCAGGGGACAGCCGCCTTTGGGGCCGCCGCGTTAAGATTGCCCTCGCAGGCGCAGCTGGTGGTTCAGCCATTATGGGGATCAATCGGCTATACTCTTCCGGCAGCATTTGGCGCGCAGACTGCCGATCCTGATCGCCGGGTTATCCTGATCATCGGAGACGGTTCGGCGCAGCTGACAATTCAGGAACTGGGTTCGATGCTGCGTGACCAGCAGCAACTGATACTCTTTTTGCTGAATAATGAAGGCTATACCGTCGAACGGGCGATTCACGGCGCAACACAACGTTACAATGATATTGCCCAGTGGAACTGGACGGCCTTACCGCACGCCCTTAGCCTGCAGGGCCAGGCGCAGAGCTGGCGTATCAGTGAAACGGTGCAGTTAGAGGAAGTGATGGCGCGACTCTCAGAGCCGAAGTGGCTCTCTCTGGTTGAAGTCGTCATGCAGAAAGAGGATTTGCCGCCACTGCTACGAAAAGTCACCGCCTGCCTGAATCAACGCAACGGCGGCTAAGATTCAGATAGTTGCCGCTGTGCAGGGTGGACTATCGCGGTTAGGCTGTAGCACACCTGAGTAAGACGCTCACCAATCGCACCGGTGAGCGTTGTTGTTTTATGGGCAGAATTTTATAGTGTCCTCCAACTCTTAAGACCCCAAGCGGAGCAACAGAAGAATGACAACCTATGCCTTGGTCGGCGATGTCGGCGGTACTAACGCACGCCTCGCCCTGTGTGAGGTGGAAAGCGGCAGCATCACCCAGGCCAAAACATTCTCAACATCAGAATACGACAGCCTCGAAGCCGTCATCCGCCACTATCTTGATGAACAACAGCAGGACGTTAAAGATGGCTGTATTGCCATTGCCTGCCCGATTACCGATGACTGGGTTGAAATGACCAACCATGACTGGGCGTTTTCCACGCGCAAGCTCAAAGAGAACATCGGTTTTGAACACCTGGAAATCATTAACGACTTCACTGCGGTATCTATGGCGATCCCGATGCTGACCGCCGAAAACGTGATTCAGTTTGGCGGTACAGAGCCAGTCAAAGATAAACCTATCGCGATTTATGGTGCCGGCACCGGATTAGGCGTCAGCCATCTGGTGCATGTGGACAAGCGCTGGGTCAGCCTGCCAGGTGAGGGCGGTCATGTCGACTTCGCTGCCAACAGCGAAGAAGAAGATCAGATCCTGGAAGTGCTGCGCGAAGAGCTGGGCCATGTTTCAGCGGAACGTGTGCTGTCAGGTGCCGGTCTGGTTAACCTCTATCGTGCGATTGTTAAAGTGGATAATCGCGTGCCGGAAAACCTGAAGCCGAAAGATGTCAGCCAGCGTGCGCTGGATGACAGCTGCACCGACTGCCGTCGCGCGCTGTCAATGTTCTGCGTCATCATGGGCCGTTTCGGCGGCAACCTGGCGCTGAATCTTGGCACCTTTGGTGGTGTCTATATTGCCGGTGGCATCGTGCCACGCTTCCTGGAGTTCTTTAAGTCGTCGGGTTTCCGTGCGGCGTTTGAAGATAAAGGCCGCTTCCGCGACTATGTTGCCAGCATCCCGGTTTATATGATTACGCACGACCAGCCTGGCCTGCTGGGCGCGGGCGCGCATCTGCGCCAGACGCTGGGTCGCGAAATCTGATTCTGCTTTACCTCGCGCGCGTACTGCCATTCTGCGCGCGAGCGATTTTCCCGATCGGCCTGCTTCAGCGGGGCAGGATCGGGAAAACCCCCCGGATTTTTTGCTGCTGCTCTCCTGCTTCGCCACCCCCCCTTTCTGAACAGGCCTTTAACCCTCCTGCGCTACAGGCGCATCAGCTGTCGAAACTGCTTCACCTTACTGCGGCTGACCGGCACCTGAAACTCCAGATCGCGCAGCTTCAGCAGATAGGTATTGTTAAACCACGGCTCGATTTCACGAATCTTGCTGAGGCTGACGCAGAAAGAGCGGTGGCAGCGGAAAAATTGCTGTTCCGGCAGGCGTGAACAGAACTCGGTAATATTCATCGACATCACGTAGGATTCGCGCCGGGTATAAACAAAGGTCAGCTTCTCATGCGCCTCAACGTAGTAAATATCATTCACGTCAGTGACGATAATGCGCTCATCTTTGATCAGGTTGACCGTCTGCGGCGCGGGCGTGGCGCTGAGATGGCTGACCGCCTGCTGCGCCTGCGCTGTGGCTTCGAGCTTGTTCAGCATGGTGACAATCCTCGACTCCTGATAGGGCTTGAGAATGTAGTCAAACGCCTCCAGCTCAAACGCTTCCACCGCATGCTCTTTCCACGCGGTAATAAAGACAATCAGTGGCTTGTGGGCAAACTGATGGATATTCTGTGCCAGCAGCATGCCATCCAGTGAGGGGATGTTGATATCGAGGAAAATCACATCAACCCGATGCTGTTGCAGGTACTTCAGCACGTCCAGACCATCGTCAAAACAGGCTTCGATCTCGATTTTGCTGTGATGCTGAATCATCCAGCTCAGCTCCTGCTGCGCCAGGAATTCATCTTCCACAATAATGGCTTTCATAACAGATTCTCCGCCAGGCGCTGGCCATTCTTACTCAGCGTAAAGGAAATCTCTGTGCCCGGCTGATGCCGCACGATATTCAATCCCTGACCTGACAAAAGTTTTACCCGATGATGCACATTGAGCAGGCCGATTTTATTACCGGGCATTTCGTTACGCGCCACCCGTGCTATCACTTCGTCACTGATGCCCTGACCGGTGTCCCGCACCGAGATCCGTACCTGATCGCCCAGATCACGGACGCTCAGCGTCACCACGCCTTTGCCTTTACAGGGCTGGATGCCATGGACAATGGCATTCTCCACCAGAGGCTGGATCAGCAGACTCGGCAGCAGAAAATGGAGATCCTCATCGACGTCATAGATCATCGTCAGCTTATCGCCAAACCGGGCCTGCTCGATGGCGATGTAATCTTTCACCTGCCACAGCTCTTTACGGATGTCGATTAGCTCATCGTCGTTCAGTTCCAGGTTGTAGCGCAGATAGCGTGACAGATTTATCACCAGCTGACGGGCGGTATCGGGATTGAGCCGGATAGAAGAGGAGATAGCATTCAGGGCGTTGAACAGGAAATGAGGATTTATTTTACTTTGCAGCGCACGCAGTTCCGCTTTATTAGCCATCTCGCGCAACTGCTCGGCACGCGATACTTCAAGCTGGGTTGAGATGATTTGTGACAGGCCAATCGCCATCTCCTTCAGCGAGCCGGTAATACGGTGTGCGCGGCGATAGTAGATTTTCAACGTGCCGGTGACTTTGCCTTTCTCCCACAGCGGGATCACGATCATGGAGTGAATATCTTTGGTGCGATGCGCTTCATCGTTGTTCTTAATGATAATTTTACCGCTGGCGATCGACTGCGCCGTGGTGGGGCTGATGCCATCATCCCCATGTTTATAATTATGTTCGCCATAGCCGACGTAGGCCAGAATCTGTTTTTTATCGGTCATCGCCACCGCATCGGCTTTGATCTCCCGTCGGATAATGTCACAGATGTTGCGCAGCGAGTCGCTGTTCACCTGACGGAACAGCGGCAGGGTTTTATTGGCGATCTCCAGCGCCAGCTTGGCCTGGCGGGCGGCAATCGCCTCTTTTTCCCCCTCGACGCTCTGCACCAGCAGCACAATGATGCCGATACTGGAGGCACCGAGGATCATCGGCAGGGCAATTTCCGACACAATCGCCAGCCCGAGTGAGGTGGGGCGCGCCCACACAACAATCAACAACATCGTCAAGGCTTCACAGAGCATGCCGCCGACGATACCGGCACGCCAGCGGTGCTCTTTCAGTACCCGGCGATTAATACCGCCCGCAACGATACCGGCAATGATGCTGGTAATCAGGCAGGGCACGGAGGTTACGCCGTGAATATCGATCAGAAAACGGTGCAGACCGGCAATAACCCCGGTGGCGATCCCGACCCAGGGGCCAAACAGAATGCCACCCGCCATCACGGCGATGACCCGCACATTCAGCAGTGAACCATCGACATCGACACCCGACCAGGTACTGAACAGCGCAAACAGGGAAAAGATGGCAGTAACGGCTACTTTCTCCGCACGGGTGTGTTCATCTTTTTGCAGCAGCTGACGAAACGGGCGGGTGCGTGTCAGGAAGAACAGGCAGATCAGCATCAGGGCGGCGCGGTCAAATACTGCCAGTAACATCGTGAAGTGGGAGGACACAGGCGACTCGTCGGCAATGGAAAGTGCCTCTATGATAAAAAATGTGATCGCGAACCGCTAGCGTCCCGATCAATCACGGTGGGAGTTAGTGCTTCAGATCAATTTTTACGGCATATGGGCAAAAAGAGGAAAGGTTGAGTGCATTAAAGGGGAACAGTTTTTCGCCCTGCAGAGGCTGGTCGCTAAGGTGCCGTTTTGCTATGTTGCGCGATGAGGTGCGCCAGTGACCGCTGGAAAACCGCGCCCATCGGGAGCAGCAGATGCAACTTGTCACCGCCAGATTAACCCTGAGTAAATTACAGCCAGAAGACTGGCAACTGTTTCGTGCCGTCCATGAAGATCGCAACACCATGACCTGGGTGAGCGAAATCCCCGATGAAGCGGATATCCGCCAGCGCTTCACCGAGCGTCTGGCCCCCTGGCAGGCGAGCAGTTTTCATATGCTCTGCCTGGTTGCGCGACGTCGTGACAACGGTGAGCCGATTGGCCTGTTTGGCTGCAGCCCCGAATGGGAGCCATACCGTCAGGCGGAGGTGGGCTATATGCTGCTGCATCGCCACTGTGGGCAGGGATATGGCAGCGAAGCCCTGGCTGCGCTGTGCAAGTTTTTGCTTGAAGCCGATTTCCACAAACTCAAAGCGATGGTGATTGAAGGGAACTGGGCGTCACGCCGTATTCTGGAGAAAAACGGCTTTCAGCTGGAGGGCACGCTACGGGATAATTATCTGCTGAACGGCTGCTGGGTGAACGATTGGCTGCTGGGGCGGCTGAATCCGCAAAAATAAAAATATTTTCCGCCACCCTCGACAAAATGATCCTCGCCACGTTATGTTCGTAACGGGTCACCACAGTGACCCGCGTCGCTCGGACGGTCCGGGCGCTTACGTAATCCAGAGGACATCATGGCTGATAACAGCACACCCCGTCGTTTCTCGCGTATCGAACGTTTACCCCCTTACGTTTTCAACATCACCGCTGAACTGAAGATGGCTGCGCGTCGGCGCGGCGAAGATATCATCGACTTTTCAATGGGCAACCCGGATGGTCCGACTCCGCCACACATCGTCGAAAAGTTATGCCAGGTGGCGCAGCGTGACGATACCCACGGTTATTCCACTTCTCGCGGTATTCCGCGCCTGCGCCGGGCGATCTCGCGCTGGTACGCCGATCGCTATCAGGTTGAGATCGATCCTGAATCAGAGGCGATTGTCACCATCGGTTCCAAAGAGGGGCTGGCGCACCTGATGCTGGCGACGCTGGATCACGGTGATACCGTGCTGGTGCCCAATCCCAGCTATCCGATCCATATCTACGGTGCGGTGATTGCCGGGGCGCAGGTACGCTCGGTGCCGCTGGTGGCGGGTGTCGACTTCTTCAATGAGCTGGAACGCGCCATTCGCGAGAGCTATCCCAAGCCAAAAATGATGATCCTTGGCTTCCCGTCCAACCCCACCGCACAGTGTGTGGAGCTCGACTTTTTCGAACGGGTGATTGTGCTGGCGAAGCAGTACAACGTGCTGGTGATCCACGATCTGGCCTATGCCGACATCGTCTACGATGGCTGGAAAGCGCCATCGATTATGCAGGTGCCGGGCGCGCGTGATGTCGCCGTCGAATTCTTTACCCTGTCAAAAAGCTACAACATGGCAGGCTGGCGCATCGGTTTCATGGTGGGCAACAAAGAGCTGGTCGCCGCGCTGGCGCGAATCAAAAGTTATCATGACTACGGCACCTTTACGCCACTGCAGGTGGCGGCGATTGCGGCGCTGGAAGGGGATCAACAGTGCGTGCGCGACATCGCAGAGCAGTACAAACGCCGCCGTGATGTGCTGGTCAAAGGATTGCATGAAGCGGGCTGGATGGTGGATAACCCGAAAGCCTCAATGTACGTCTGGGCAAAAATACCGGATCATTACGCACATCTTGGGTCGCTGGAGTTCGCTAAGCAACTGCTGCAGGAGGCGAAAGTCTGTGTCTCGCCCGGTATTGGGTTTGGCGACTATGGCGACACGCACGTGCGTTTTGCGCTGATAGAGAACAGCGATCGTATTCGTCAGGCGGTACGGGGAATTAAAGCGATGTTTCGTGCCGATGGCATATTGCCAGGCAGCATAAAAATGGAAGAAGAACGCTGACAGCCAGCAGGGGCGACTCAGGGGTCGCCCCGTGGCGGCACTGTCACGCCATTACTTCAGCAGCAGAACAAAGGTTCCGAACCAAAGTAACGCGAAAAAAGATATTCCCATCAAGGCATATTTCACAAAGCAACTCCTCTGAGCGGTTACGATGATGGCGATCCCAAACCAGTGCAACGCGAACAGATGTGGAAAAGAGATCGCCATTTACAGTCATGGTCTGCTCTTTTCCGGGTTGATCTGAATAACTCAGAACAGGATCGAGCGCTAATTTACGCGTAATCCTCCCCAAATGAAATAGGTCCGTTCTGAGATATTGCTCACAATTTTACGGCACTTCGATTTCAGGGATCGCCGACATGCCTACACGTAACTGAGCCAGATGCTGTTGGTCGCCATCCAGCACAATTTTCACCGGCAGACGTTGAACGACTTTAGTGTAGTTGCCGGTGGCGTTATCGGGAGAGATCGCCGAAAAAGTTGCGCCGGTGGCCGGTGCGATGCTGTCCACATGACCGGTAAAGGTCTCGCCCGGCAGGGCGTCCACCCGGATCCGCACCCGCTGGCCGGGACGCACATCGCTTAACTGCGTCTCAAGATAGTTAGCGGTAATGTAGGTTTGCTGCAGTGGCACCACCGCCAGCAGACGGGTGCCGGCTGATACGTACGCGCCGGTCCGCACCGAGCGCTGACCTACCATGCCGTCAACGGGCGCAGTAATGCGCGTGTAGGAGAGATTCAGCCTGGCCTGATCGACGCTGGCCTTCGCCGCTGCAACATCCGCTTCCGCAGAACGCACCGCCGCCTGTAACACCCCCACCTGTTTTACTGCCGACGCCAGCGCGGCCTGACTCTGATGCACGGCTGCCAGCGCCGAGCGCTGGTTTGAGCTGGCTTTCTGCTGATCGTCGGCTGCCACGGTACCGCTTTTATAGAGGCGGTTATAACGATCGGCGCTCTGACCGGCATACTGCGCAGAGGCTTCGCTGGCCGCGACGCTGGCTTTCTGTTGATCAATCACCGACTGCTGCTGCTCCAGCTGTGCCTGACTGCTCAGCAGTTTCGCCTGGCTCACCTGCAGGTCAGCCTCCGCACTCTCCAGCGCCACACGATAGTCACGATCGTCCAGCGTCGCCAGCAGCTGACCCGCTTTGACCTGCTGATTATCCTGCACCTGCACGTGGCTGATGTAGCCCGAGACTTTCGGTGCCACCAGGGTGTAGTCCGCATTGACGTAAGCGTCGTTGGTGCGGTGATCGTTGCCGGTCATCAGTGACCAGACCACAAAAGCGATGGCCAGTAACACCAGCAGCAACAGACTCAGCAGCAGGGTTCTTTTCATTTCGAAAGCACGCATATTCAGTTATTCCGGGAAGGGTTTTGAATCAAAGTTTGAGGCGGCCACACCCGTTTTGGCAGGATGGCGGTAAGCAATAACAGGCAGGCGGCAAAGCCGGTCAGCATCAGCCAGCTGTCGCTCAGACCAAGGATCGTGGCCTGATGCCTGACCAGGGTGGCGAATCCGCTGAGATTACCGGCGGCGCTGATGCTGCCATCCGGCAACAGCGGCAAGCTGCTGCTGGCCTGACTGGCTGTCGGCGCTGTCATCAGCCAGCTGCGACTGGCCGCCTGATTAATCAGCACACTGGAGTGAAACTGCTCACGATGCGAAAGGAAAACCTCAACCAGCGTAGAGGCAGCGATGCTGGAAAAGCCGCGCACCGTATTAAACATCGCCGAGGCAAACGGGCCTTCTGGCGGGGCCACAACGCTGGTGGCGCTCATCAGTATCGGCAAAATAATCATCGGTTGTCCGAACGCCTGCAGGATCTGCAGCAGCCAGAAATTCTGTCTCGCCCAGTCACTGGTGATCTGTGTGCCCAGCAGACAGGAGGTCACCAGCAGTCCGACGCCCGCCGTCAACATCCAGCGGCAGTCGATCCAGCGGATATTCAGCAGGGCCGCAATCAGCGGTGCGATCAGCAGCTGCGGCAGGCCCACCGCCAGCGCCAGCGGGGCAAACTCAAGGGTGCGAAAGCCGCTGACCTGAGCAAAATAGGCCGAAGGCAGCGCGGAGCCAGAAAGCCCAAGGATGAGCACGCAGGCCAGGCCCAGCAAGCCATGCGCCAGATTTGGCCGTCGGAGCATCTGCAATTTAAACAGCGGCAGCGGGTGAAACCACTCATTAATCAGGAAAACCAGCAGCAGCGGCAGCGCGGTGAGCAACATACCGGTAATCAGTGGCGAGTTCAGCCAGTCGAGGCGTTCACCCTGGGTCAGCACCAGAATCAGCAGCGCAACACCACTGCAGCCGGTCACCATGCCGAACAGATCGATCTGCTGAAAGCGTTCCGGTCGCAGCGGATCCTGGGGCAATCCCCATCCTGTCAGCAGCATAGCGATCAGCATCAACGGCACGACCTGCCAGAACACCATCATCCAGCTGACGTGATCGGTCCACAACGAGGCCAGCGAGGCCGCCATATTGGGGCCAAACGTCGCAGTCAGGGCATAGCCCGCCAGGCCAAAAAGTTTAAAGGGCGGCGGCAGAAAGCGCAGGGCGACCGTCATCAGCATTGGCGGTAAGGCGCCGCCAAACAGGCCCTGCAATACGCGCAGGCTGATAAACAGCGTCGGATCCCGCACCAGCGGCAGCAGAATGCCGGTCAGCATAAATCCCGCCGACACGCCTAACGTAAAACGCCGCAGCGACAGGGTGACGGCAAACCAGGGCGCAATCATCATGGCGGCTACTTCTGCCGCCTGATAGCCAGAGATAATCCAGCTACCCTGATCGTAACTGATGCCGATCGCGGCACGGATATCGGCCAGCGCGATATCACTGACGCGATCGTTCAGCCCGGAGGTCAGGGCGGCGATGAGCACGCCGACTAATCCGAGTGCCAGTCGCAGTGTAAAAGGATGAGGGGCCGGCGCGGTGGCAGGCTTAGCGTTCATTGCAGGCGATCTCGTTATTATGATGCAGTGTACTGCGATGTGATACAGGTCGTAATATTACATCCCGGTATACTGTATTGCAATGTGGTACAGGCTGTAAAAAGTGCGGCATTCGCGCTACAGTAAGGCAGCTCAAACAGGACGACGCTATGGCACATCAACCCTCCAGCCGCGAGGATGAAAAAACGGGCGGTATACAGGTCATTGCCCGTGCGGCAAAAATTCTTAATGCGCTTGGCGAACAGCCCGGCGGCATGAGCCTCGGTGAGATTGCTCAGGCGGTCGAACTGCCGCGCTCAACGGTGCAGCGTATTGTTGCCGCGCTCGACAGCGCAGAGCTGGTGCGCAGCAGCGGGGCGGGCGGATTGCGTCTGGGGCCGGCGCTGTTAAAACTGATCTCCAGCGTACATACCGATGTGGTTGATCTGGTCAGTCCGCTGCTGGAAAAACTCTCTTCCGACACCAATGAAACCGTCTCGCTGGCGCGCGCCAGCGGCAGTCAGCTGGCGATTATTCACCACGTGGTGGCGTCGCGTGAGCTTCGGGTGGTTCCGCATATGGGACTCAATCTGCCGCTCTACAGCACCTCCGGTGGACGGGCGTTGCTGGCGCTGGAGTGTGAAAAAGATGTACGGACGATCGTTGGCGACGCCTGGCAGGAGTTAACCGATATGACGGTGAAAACGCTGCCTCAGTTGCTGCAACTTATCAGGGAAGTGCGCGAAACCGGTATCGCCGTGGATCGCGGTGAAACGCTGGAAGGTATCTCTACCATGGCGTTTGCGCTGGATACGCTGTTTGGTCGTTTTTCTGTCTCTTTGCTGGTGCCTTCTGCACGTTTTCTGCGACACGAAGCCCGTTTTCGTGACGAGATGCTGAAGTGTAAAGAGGCACTGGTGCGTGAAATCGGCAAAGTCGCCGCGATAGAAGGATAAGCATTCGATGAAAACCCTGCTGATGGCCATTGATCACTCTCCGGTAGCGGAAAAAGTGGTCGCCTTAACCATTGAAGAAGCGCTGGCGCATCGCGCCGAGGTGGTCGTGCTGTGCTGCGTCGATCCCGCTTACTCCTCCTGTAATCAGCCAATGGAAATCGATGCGGGTGAAGATCCGGCCGATTTTGTGGCTGCGCAGGATGAGCAGAATACGGCAGAAATGGTGGTGCGCCATGCACTGGCACCGTTACTGCGCGCGGGTATTAATGCGCGGGGCATGATTCTGGCGGGTGACGCGGCAGATACTATCGTTGCCCAGTCGCAACAGCTTAAGGCCAGCATGATTATCATGGGACGTCGCCATCTCTCCTCTTTGAATCGGCTGTTAAAAGGCTCGGTCAGCGCATCGGTTATTGAGCGCGCTCACTGTCCTGTGCTGATCGATGTGCGTAAGGATTAATCCCGCCGCATGAATGCTCTGCTTTTTATTACGCTGGCCGCGTTTGCGCTGCTGGCGCTGATTGTTATTGTGCTGATCAAAACCACCCGGCTGCGTTTGTGGCAGGGGCTGATCATCTTTCTGCTGCCTCTGATACTGGCAAACCTGCTCTGGTTCAGCTGGGTTGCGCCGCATCAGTTGCAGGCCAGTCAGCGTGAGCAGGCGGTAAATCAACTGGCAAAGATGCCCGGTTATCGGGTGCTGCAGGCTCAGGAACCGGCGTTATGGCTGTTGCTGACCCAGGAGCTGACCCGGCGCATCCGGGCGGGGGAGCCAGCTGAGAAGGCGACGGGCGAGCTACGTGGCTGGCTGATTGAGGTGATTAATCAGCGGCTGATGCGCGGAACTGACGCGGCGGTGGTCAACTATATCAGCGTCTCGGTTGAAGAGATGCGGGCGCTGAACCAAATCGATCCGGGCCTCTGCTTCCGTTATCTCTATCCGCAGGTGAGTGGCGGCATCAATCTGCTGACCACGCTGCCGCCGTCACTGAATCGCAAAGAGGCGGATGCCATGGAGCAGCTGCTGCTGAACAGTCCATTGCCCGATCAGCCACTGGATAAGGCGCTGGCGCAGGATGATCTGCAAAAGATTGTCGCCCGGCTTTATCAGCAGTGGGGGGATAAGCTGCAGCAGCTGAATATGCCTGCCGACACGGCGGTTGATCGCTCATCGCTGTGTGCCATGTCGATTGATCTCTACAGTGCGATTCTGGCATTACCTGACAAGCGCGCCGCTAACCTGTTACGTAGAATGATTGCACTGACTGGCCAGTAAGCGGCAGCGGAGCAGCGGAATAGCGGGCGAAAAAAAGCCCGCTAAGCGCGGGCAGGGAAGAGAGGAACAGATTTTTATTTTTGGCATTTCCTGGTGTGGTGCAGTCTTCGTTTTGTCTGAATGCATCTTGTCACGCCGTGCATGATAGTGATAGCCGTTTAATCGTATTACATTAATCGGTAAAAGCTTCTCAAGTTTTGAACTTTCGCGCATTAATCCTATGGATGCGCGGCATGCTGCGTCATAAACTGCGCGGCAACGTGAGGATAACTAAATGAAAAAACTAATAACCGGCGCACTAGCGCTGATTTTGCTGAGTGGATGTACTGCCAGCAAACCCGGGGCGTTTGAACGTGTAGATGAAGATCCAGGCTCAAATACCGTGCAGTACCGTTTTGACCCGGTAAAGGTCAATCGTGATGCAATGAATATTGATCTGGCGAATTACTGCAGTAATAAAGGCTTTGATAAAGTCGAGGCGTTACCTGCGCAGGAGAGTCATATTCCGGGACTGCAGAAAGCATGGTTCCAGTGTAATTATGCTGTGAAAAGCTAAATAAAACGGGCGGGATAATTATCCCGCCCTTAAAGTTTAATGCTTTTATTTTATGCTGTGTGACATCTTTGCCCGTTAGCGGCGATGGTGACCGCCATGATACCCACCGTGATAACCTCCATAGTAGCCTCCATGATATCCGCCGCCACCCCCGCGGTGCCAGCCATTGTCGTGTCTGGGGCTGATGATACAACCACTTAATAAGGTCATCAGCGCAACCACCGAAGCGACTTTAATTAATCTCTTCATCGGAAGCTTCTCCTCTTTTCCAATGACTATGACACTACGCTGGAAAAGTGGAGTGAAGATGCAGGCTTTGTAGAGTTATTTAAGAAGGTATGACGGAATATTTCAGAGTGCTGCGTTTTGCAGCGGAGAATAATAAAGAAATAAGAATGAACTGAATAGTAAATACTATCAAAGAGAATAGTCTCAAAATCAAGCGAAAATAATTCTCATTTGAAAGTTTTTACAACTACATTATTAGCATGTCAGTTCAATGGGAGAGAAACATGGCGCATGACGTTAAAAATATTCTGGCTTTACAGGCTGAACTGGGCGAATGCCCGCTCTGGTCAGTGGAAGAACAGGTGCTGTACTGTGTCGATATTCTGGCACCCGCCATTCACCGTTTTGATCCGGTCAGCGGTGAACTGCAAACCTTCCCGCAGGCGGAAGAGGTGGGATGCATCGGTCTGCGTGAGCAGGGCGGTCTGATAGCAGCATTGCGTGGCGGTGTCTGGCTGCTGGATGCGCAGGGTAAGCCAGAGAGAAAGATCGCAGAGAATCCCGGTGTGGCTGCGCAAAGTCGCTTTAATGATGGCCGCGTTGATCCCTGGGGGAATTTCTGGTGCGGCAGCCTGTGGGAACCGCAGGACAAAAATGGCGGGCTGCTGTGCCGCGTGACGCCTGACATGAAGCTGGAGGTCAAGGCGCGTGACATTAAAATTTCCAACGGACTGGCCTTCTCTCCCGACCGGCGCTGGATGTATCACAGTGACACGCCGAATGAAGCGCTCTATCGCTATCCATTAAACGCGCAGGGCGAACCGGGCGAACGCACCCTGTTCCGCCGTTTCGACGCTAAAGGTGGATTGCCGGATGGTGCCGCAGTGGATAGCGAAGGATTTTACTGGTCCGCACAGTTTGATGGCGGTCGCGTAGTACGCATCGATCCCCAGAGCAGCGAAATCGTCGATGAGATCCTGCTGCCGGTGAAGTGGCCAACCATGGTGGCCTTTGGTGGCGCCGATCTTAAAACGCTGTTTATTACCAGTTCACGGGAAGATCGCACCGAAGAGGAGCTGGCGCGCTATCCGCAGTCAGGCGATATCTTTGCGGTGGACGTCTCGGTGGCGGGCATGGCAGAGCCGCGATTCCGCGGCTAAACGTGAACGGGCCGCTCTGGCGCGGCCCGTCGTGATGGTTAATGACGTTGCAATACAGGTGTTGCTGTAACAGAACTCTGTGGTAAGCGGATGGTGAGTGACAGGAACAGGGAGATGACCAGCAGCGTCATAATCAGGCTGAAGGTGACGGTGAACCCGCCAAACAGCGAGGCGACCAGTGAGCCCAGCACGCTTCCGATACCAAATCCGAGATAGAGCAGACCATAGTTTTTTGTCAGGTTGTTAAGGCCGAAAAAGTCACTGACCAGCGACGGGAATACCGTGATGGTACCGCCAAAGCTGAAGGCTACACAGGCGAGTGACAGGAAGAAGGTGATCTCATTCATTCGGGTAAACAGCAGCACGCTCATCCCGATCAGCGACACGATTTGCGCCAGTGAAATAACCCGGATGCGCATCATTTTGTCAGACAGTATGCCCAGCACCAGACGGCCACTCAGGTTGGCAATCGCAATCACCGTTACCGCACTGGCAGCGGTCTGCGTAGTCAGATGCACCAGCCCTTCGCCGATATCTTTGGCAACGCCTATCACATAGAGACCGCTCATGCAGGCTGTCAGGAACATCAGCGCCAGCATCCAGTACTGAGGCAGACGCACCGACTGTGCCAGTGTGTAATCCCGCGCATGTTGCTGACCATTCGTGCTGCTTCCGGTATCCTGAAGTGGGGCATCACGCATCAGCAGTGCACCGAGGATAATCATCGACATCGCGAGCACGCCCCAGATCATAAAGGTCTGCTCCAGACCCACCGTTGCCAGCAACGCCCCGCAGATAAATTTGAATCCCAGACTGCCAAGACCGTAAGCGCCAATCGCACAGGCAGAGATCATCCCTTTGCGCTCCGGAAACCACTTCACGCAGTTTGAGAGCGTCATCAGGTAACCTGCGCCATCGGCCAGGCCCACCAGCAGCCCGGCGCTGAAATAGAGCATCATCAGGTTATTAGCATGCGCGGTAAGCCAGAAACCCAGCGCCATCAGCACACCCGCCCCGATAGTGACGCGGCGTACGCCAAAACGTTCCTGTAATTTACCGGCCAGCGAGGAGGCAATAGCCAGCCCCAGACTCAGCAGACCAAACGAAAAAGCGACCTGACTGACCGTCGCATCCAGCTTCTGTGACAGCTGGCCGTTAAACAAACTCCATGTGTAGACTGACCCCAGCGCGAACTGAGTGATTACCGTTCCGAACAATGTAAGCCAGCGAGCACGCTGGTAAGAAGCCTGTTGAGTCTGGTTCATAATTTTTCTCTCCCATCCGGGAATCTGGAAACTGCGGTCAGAATAAAGCAGTGATTCGCGCGCGTGAGCAGTAAAGGCATGAACGGAACGGATTGGGGAATGAAATGCCATTCAGGCGGTATGAATGGTATCGGGAGGGGTTGGCAACGTCGCGTCAAAAGTAAGCTAAACGGCAGCTTAATGATTAAGCGTAATTAGCCGTAAGATAATGTTTCAATCAGATGATTCTGTGAGCAGGTTTACAGATTATTTGCCAGGCTAAGAGTTCACTTATCAGGAGGAAATATGAAAGACCGGACATATGAATCCAGCACCAGTGAGGATGAAGTTTGCTGCATCATCGGTCAGGCGGTGATTGAACTCAGTACAGAACAACAGCCTGTGACCAAATCGACGCTGGCATTAAAACTGCTGTCGATGGCCGATCGTGATAGTGACGATGAGCGTGTTCTGCTCTACTGGATTGCGCGTAAAGCGATCAATAAACCACAGAAACTCCTTCAGCAGCAGTGGGCATAACGCCCATCCGGACGCGGGCCTCAGCCCGCCTCCGCGTCAGATGATTATCCGGCGGCGACTTGCCGGCCAACGGGCAAACATCACGACATTGCCCAGTAAAATCATGACAAGGCCAGGGATGGCGCTGGCATTCCACTCATATCCTTCATAACGGGTAGAGAGTGCCAGCGCCACCAGCGGAAACAGCACCGTTGTATAGGCAGCCCGACTGGCTCCGATACGTCCCACCAGCGTAAAATAGGCCCCGAATCCCATCACCGATCCCACGATAGCCAGATAGATCAATGCCCCAAACCACTGTGTATTCCATGTCGGCTGCAGCGAAACACCCTGCAGCAGCGAGACCAGTGCCATGATCAGCGCACCGTATAACATGCCGTAACTGTTGGTTGTCAGCACGTCACGTTGCAGACGCTGATGCCGCTGACTGATCATATTGCCGAATGAAAATCCCAGGGTGCCCAGCGCACTTAACCCAATGCCCCACATCAAGCCGGCCGAGGCCTGAGTGCTGCGCAGATCGTGCCAGAACAACGCAACAATACCCGCCATGCCGAGCACTATCGCCGGAATCAGACGTGCGGAAGGGCGCTGACGGAAAAATATCCAGCTGTTAATGGCGTTATACATCACAGCCATAGAGAAAATGACCGACTCCAGTCCGCTGCTGATATAGCCAGAGGCGTAATAGAAGCAGACAAAGTTAAAGCCAAAAACGCAACAGCCCTGCAGCACACAGAAAAGGTGATCCTGCAGCGTCAGCCTGTGCTGACGCTTTATCAGCTTTAGCAGCAATAACATGACCAGTGAGGCCAGCAAAAAACGCCAGAAGACAGCGACGGTTACGGCGCTGATGCCTGCAGACTGTTGCGCATAAATCGCAATCCAGGTCGTGCCCCAGATCAGCACGACTGAGAGATACAAAAACAGGTTCATTACCAGATTCTCCACCGAAAAAAACGCCGAGTCTGCACCCGCAACGCTCCCTGGTCTTGCAGCGGATTGCGCAGGGTTTGCAAAATCTTGCGCATTTTTACTCTCTGTCCCGATGTGCTCTGTTTTCTGTCCCGCGCAATCCGTAAACTGGCACTCTGTTTATCTGAACTGATACCCCGATGAGTCGCTTCCAGACCTTTGACATGCTGCAACGACACAAAGCACAACTGCGCGATCAGGTGCAGCTTCACAGCGGCATTCAGCTGGCAGCCTGGTTTAATAGTGGCGATCGCGTGACAAACCTCAGCGACCATCACACGCTGAGCCTTTACGTGGCGGGCGGCTACGATACCTGGCATAAAACCCCGAATGGCTGGCGTAACGGTGGCGCACCGGACCGCTTCTGTCTGATGCCGGCAGGCACGGAATCAACCTGGGATCTGCGTGCCGATCTCGCCTTTGTTCATCTCTATTGCAGCGAGAACCAGCTGCGGCAACTGGCCGAACGGGTCTGGGACCGCAGTCCGGCGCAGTTAAACCTGCATGAGAAAATCTTCTCTGTTGATGACCGCATTACCCAGCTCTATCGACACTTTCTGCTGAGCAGCGACTGGCAACAGCCCGCCAGCCAGCTGACGCTGAGCAGCGCATCAACACTCTTGCTGACCCATCTGCTGCAGCACTACAGCGAAGTTAAGTGGCAACTGCCCCAGGTACGGGGTGGACTGGCTCCCGCTGTATTACGGCGGGTTCTGGAATTTATTGAAACCCATCTCGATCAGCCTTTAACCCTGTCTGTGCTGGCGCAGGAAGCGGCATTGAGTGAGTTTCACTTTGCCCGCATGTTCCGTCACACCACTGGCGAGGCACCACACCAGTTCGTGATGCGCCGTCGTATGGATCGTGCAAGGATGTTGCTTGAGCGGCCCGATCTTACGCTGACCGATATTGCCCTTCAGTGTGGTTACCACTCTTCAGCCCACTTCAGCCATCGTTTCCGGCAGGTTTATGGTATGACGCCCTCGGCGTGTCGTCGGGAAAGTCGATGAACTTCTTAGCGGCAACAGGCACATTAGCAGCGTATAACAGTGCCACAAATCATTAACATAACTTATTATAAAAACTAACCCGTTTGGGTTAGCTCTCGTTTTCACTTTCTGCCGCTATCCTGTAAAAAAAGCATGAACCGCACTTTTTAGCATTGGGTAATTTCTCTGCTCAATCCCGCAATGAACTATTCACTGAAACATTTTTTAGTCCCAGCTATCATGCGCCTCACAGCCGAAATCTTAAGAAAAATCTTATATATCAGATCAGTATAAGATATTTTCTGGCAAGGTTACTTTGTTACATATGGTTACATATTATCATTTCCTTTAGCTGACCCACTATTTCTAAACTCGCGCCATGGGTGTTTATCTGAAAAATAAATTCAGGATTTACGCTCTTTCATCGCGTCATATCGCCAGTAAATGGAATGTACTCGCTTCTGACCGCAGGTCCTGCTTTTCATTGAATGTTTAATAGCAGGAATGTTTTATGGCAGGGTAAGCCATTCTTAATATTTGACACTGGCTGTGGCGGTTTCTATCACTCCATAGAACAGGGACAGCCATGTCTAACTCTTCCTTTCAGTCCGAAATACCCAAGGCACGTATCAATTTAAAACTTGATTTGCATACGGGCGGGGCGAGCAAGAAAACCGAACTCCCCCTGAAATTACTGGTGGCGGGCGACTTCAGTAATGGTCAGGAGTCCGCGCCACTCTCTGAACGCAAAAAAGTTAATCTGAACAAAAATAACTTTGACTCAGTACTTTCCGAATATTCCCCAAAAGTAAATCTCACCGTTAAAAACACGCTTGCCGGTGACGGTAGCGAAGACAATATCAATCTGACATTCCAGAGCATGAAGGATTTCACCCCTGAGCAGGTTTCCCGGCAGATACCTCAGCTGAAGGCGATGCTTTCCATGCGTAATCTGCTTCGCGATTTAAAAGCTAACCTGCTGGACAATCAGGCTTTCCGGAAAGAGCTTGAAAAAATTCTGCTCGACCCGGCATTAAGCGCAGAACTCAGATCTGAATTGTCTGCTCTGGCCCCTAAACAGCCATAACGGTCAGGATGTTTTAACGGATTAATAAGGAAGATGTTGATGTCTCTAAAAAATGAGAATGCCGCGGGTGGCGAGAGTGTGGTGCTGGAACGTCCGGCCGCTGGTGGGGTTTATGCGTCTCTGTTTAAAAAAATCAATCTGAACCCGGTCTCCGAACTCAGTGCACTGGATATCTGGCAGGATGCGCAGGCGATGTCGGATGCGACTGCGGATGAGCGTTTAACGGCCGGGATGCAGGTGTTCCTGGAGTGCCTGACAAAAGCGGGCTCAAAAGTTGAAAAACTCGACAAAAACCTGATTGACCATCATATCGCTGAGCTGGACTACCAGATTAGCCGTCAGCTTGATGCTGTCATGCACCATGAGGACTTCCAGGCGGTAGAAAGTCTGTGGCGCGGCGTGAAATCCCTGGTCGATAAAACCGATTTCCGTCAGAACGTGAAGGTTGAACTGCTGGATATGTCCAAAGAAGACCTGCGACAGGACTTCGAAGACTGCCCGGAAATTATCCAGAGCGGACTGTATAAGCATACCTATATTGATGAGTATGACACCCCGGGTGGAGAGCCGATTGCCGCGCTGATTTCCGCCTACGAGTTTGATGCTTCCGCTCAGGATGTAACGCTTCTGCGCAACATCTCTAAAGTGTCTGCTGCTGCGCATATGCCGTTTATCGGCTCCGCCGGCCCGAAATTCTTCCTGAAAGACAGCATGGAGGAAGTGGCCGCCATCAAGGATATCGGTAACTACTTTGACCGTGCCGAGTACATCAAGTGGAAATCGTTTCGTGAGACGGATGATTCCCGCTATATCGGTCTGGTGATGCCGCGTGTGCTGGGCCGCCTGCCGTATGGCCCGGATACCGTACCCGTGCGCAGCTTCAACTATGTTGAAGAAGTGAAAGGCCCGGATCACGACAAATACCTCTGGGCCAACGCATCCTTCGCCTTTGCATCCAACATGGTGCGCAGCTTTATCAATAACGGCTGGTGTGTGCAAATCCGTGGCCCGCAGGCCGGTGGTGCCGTTCAGGATCTGCCTATCCACCTGTATGACCTCGGCACCGGCAATCAGGTGAAAATCCCCTCTGAAGTGATGATCCCGGAAACCCGTGAATTTGAGTTCGCCAATCTCGGCTTTATTCCGCTCTCCTACTACAAGAACCGCGACTA
The DNA here is from genome assembly GCF_057812235.1 of Pantoea sp. ABR1s. Lineage (NCBI taxonomy): Bacteria > Pseudomonadati > Pseudomonadota > Gammaproteobacteria > Enterobacterales > Erwiniaceae > Pantoea > Pantoea sp. ABR1s. The sequence continues at coordinate 1,177,826 of NZ_CM173823.1, forward strand.
CGCGTGCTTCTTCTCGGCGAACTCGACCCAGAAACCAGCCCTGTATGACACCGCAGATGCGACAGCCAACAGCCGCATCAATGCGCGTCTGCCGTACATCTTCCTGCTGTCGCGTATTGCCCACTACCTGAAGCTTATACAGCGGGAAAATATCGGGACCACTAAGGACCGTCGTCTGCTGGAGCTTGAGCTGAACACCTGGGTTCGTAGTCTGGTGACTGAAATGACCGATCCGGGCGACGAGCTGCAGGCTTCTCACCCGCTGCGCGACGCGAAAGTGACGGTGGAGGATATCGAGGATAACCCGGGTTTCTTCCGTGTGAAGCTCTATGCCGTGCCGCACTTTCAGGTGGAAGGAATGGACGTCAATCTGTCGCTGGTTTCCCAGATGCCGAAAGCCAAGTCATAAGCTAAGGCAGGAAGCCAATGAAAACGGAACAACCATTATGGGGCAGGGGCGTTATGGTCTCTCCCCAGCACTTCCAGCAACAGGCCGCGTACGTGGCCTGGTCTGCGGAGTGCATTGCCCGACTGGGCCTCTCCCATCCCTGGGGGATGATTGAGGCCACTTTCGAACCGGATGCACTGAAACTGGGCCGTCTGCAGGCCCGTCATCTGCACATCCGTTTCCCCGACGGCACGCTTATCGACACGGATAATGCCGACTCCCTGCCGCCGGTGCTGGCGCTTGAGGGCGAATCACAGGAAGTGGTGGTGGTTCTGGCGCTTCCACTACTGCGGGCAAATGGCGGCAACTGCCTCAAACCCGATGAGGTGGCCGAGCGTCCTGTGCGTTATCGCCAGCGCTGGCGGGATGTCCGCAACACCTTTGGGGACGATACCCGCCAGATTGCGGTGATGCAGCCAGAGCTGACGCTGCGTTTCGCCCATCAGAACAACAGTGATTACCTGACCTGTCCGGTCGCCCGCCTGCAGCAGGATTCACAGGGGGCGTGGTTACTGGATGAGACGTTTCTTCCTCCGCTCCTTACCATCCAGAGCAGTCGCTGGCTGGTAACTCAGCTGGAACAACTGATGACGCAACTGCGTGCCCGTCTGAGCCGCCTGATGGACATGCGTCGTGAAAGTAACGAGCGCATGGCCGATTTTGCCGTGGCTGATGTGTCTCTGTTCTGGCTGCTCAATGCCCTGAACAGCGCAGAACCCTTGCTCGGACAGTTTCAGTGTCACCCGCAAAGTCCACCGGAGCGTCTGTACCCGGAACTGGCACGCCTTGCGGGCAGCCTGCTGACCTTCTCGCTGGAACACCAAGTGAGCGCTATTCCTGTCTGGCAGCATGAGCAACTGAATAACGTCTTCCCGCCGCTCTTTGACCTGTTGGGTGACCTGCTGGAAGCCAGCCTGCCGTCGCGGGTGGTGGCGATTGAGCTTGAGCATGATGCCCGGCTTCACTTCTGGCAGGCCCGTCTGCATGACCCACGCCTGCGCGAAGGGGCCGATTACTACCTCTCCGTACGTTCACCGATGCCGGTAGCACAGCTGCAGGAACAGTTCCCGCGCCAGTGCAAGGTCGGCAGTCCGGATCATGTCAGGGGTATCGTCAATTCATCGCGGGTGGGCGTCCCTCTGACGCCACTGCGTCATGTGCCGGCCGCTATTCCACTGCGTCTGGAAAACCAGTATTTCAGCCTGGACGTCTCTCATCCTCTGGCTACCGAAATGCTCCAGGGTGGAACCTGTATGTTTTACGTGCCGGGCATGCTCGGCGAGCCTGAACTTGAACTCTTTGCGGTACTGAGAACATGAGTGAGCGCAAACGCGGCGCGGCCGCGTCCATTGATATTGATGCCCTGCTGCAGGACACCTGGCTGCAGGTGATCAGCCTGCGTCACGGTCCGACGTTTCAGGATGGAGAAGGGCGCACGTTGTGGGAGCGCTGCATTGCTGATGTTGAGCGTGTGCAGCGTGATCTGAAAGCGAGCGAGCTCGATGAAGCCAGCTGTCAGCATATTCTCACTGCACAGTGTGCGCTGCTTGATGAAGCCGTAAAAGGTCGCGGTGTGGAGGATGATGCCTGCGTGCAGTGGTATGACATTCCCCTACAGGGGCACTTCCTCGGCACCATGGACGCCGGTGATACGCTGTGCGATCGGATGCGCGACGTGCTGCGTGAACCGGCGCCTGACCATGCTGTCGTGACCTGCTTCCAGCGGGTCATGATGCTGGGGTTCCTCGGCAGTTTCCGCTCGCTGAATGATCCGGAGCGCCAGAAACTCGTCAACGCGCTCAGTGAACATGTCACGCCGTTCAGCTATCCGCAGACTCACCCGATACTGGCAGAAAGCCGTACCGGACGAGGAATGGGTGGTTGGCTAACGTCATGGCCCGTGTGTATCGGCCTGAGCGTGGTGGTGGTCACCGCACTCTGGTGGGGACTGGATCACTGGCTGGATCAGATGCTGGCGACCCTGTTACCGGGGGCCGTGAAATGAGTCCTGCACAGCAGCGCGGGCTTGCGCTGTGGGCCGCCCTGCTGAGTGCAGTGGTCTGCCTGGGCTTCCTGCCGCTATCCAGTCTGGTTTCTGTACTTGTTCTGCTTACCGTTCTGGGGCTTATCCTGGCGTTCCGGACTGTCGCCAGTCGTCGTGCGGAGCATGACGTCACCCTGCGTCTGGATGACCTTCCGGAAGCCACTTACCGTCAGCCCGTGGTGCTGGTCTGTGGCGATCTGCCGCTGGAATGTATGCAGCAGTCACCGGTGCTTACGGTTACGCAGGGTTGCTGGATCCGAGTGGAAGATCATCAGGATCTGGAGCAGGCAGCCCGCCAGGTACTGGGGTTGCGACCTGACTGGGGTCGACAGCTGTCGGTGATGGTCAGCGTCTGTCCGCAGACACACGCCGACAGCGAAACGCTTACCAGCCGTCTGCTGGCCCTGCGATGGCAAATCAGCCAGTTGCGTAAAGAGACGGGCCATTCTGTGCCGCTGGTTCTGAATGGTCAGGTTGGCAGCGCGATGATGAATGATCTGCTCTGGCAAGCGGCTATCCCGGGTGAAGGGGTGAGGGTCTGGCGTGAATCTTCAGCGCCGGGTTCAATCGCTGCATGGGTTACCACCAATGGGCCGCCTGCGATGCAGCAACAGGTGCTGATGAACAGCCTGATAAGCTGGTTCCATCAGCACGTCCAGGCTGTCTTTATGGATGAGAATCCCGACGTTCCTGTTATTGCGCCTGCCGCGGTGCTGTGGGGAATGGGACCGATCCTTGCCGGAAGTCTGGCCACATCTGCCTGGACTGCATGGCTTTCCCGTCAAACTGCGATGCAGCAGGTAGCGGGCTGGCAGCCGTCAGGAACGGACAGTACGGTTATCTCCCCCTTCCCGGATTTTATCCTGCCGCTGCTGCCCGAAGGGCGAGGCGTCACGCCGCGTGGGCGAGCCTTCTGCTGTGCGCTCGGTATTTTCACGCTGGCGGCCATTGCTGCGCTGCTCAGTAGTGGCTGGAACAATCGTCAGTTGCTGAAGCGTGTGAGTTTCGACATTGCCCGCTATGACCGTATCCCGATGCATGATTTCGGCCCAAAAGCCGACGCCGTTGCCGTCCTGCGTGACGATGCGGCAGAGCTGGATGGCTGGGCGCGCAATGGCGTACCGGCGCGTATGGGCCTTGGTCTGTATCAGGGGGAACGTCTGCGAATGCCTGTGCTGGATGCGATCCGCTCTTATGTGCCACCGCCTCCGCCGCCTGAACCACAGCCGAAACCCAAACCGGTACCGAAAATTGTCCGCCTCGACAGTATGTCGCTGTTCGATTCCGGCAAATCCATGCTGAAGGCTGGCTCCACCAAAATGCTGGTGAACTCACTGGTCGGTATCAAGGCGAAGCCAGGCTGGCTGATTGTGGTCGCTGGCCACACCGATAACACCGGCAATCCGCAACTGAACCAGACGCTTTCTCAGAAACGTGCCGAAGCGGTGCGCGACTGGATGCGTGACACCGGTGACGTGCCGGAAAGCTGTTTTGCGGTGCAGGGTTATGGCGCAAGCCGTCCTATCGCAACCAATGACACCCCGGAAGGGCGCGCGCTCAACCGCCGTGTCGAAATCAGTCTGGTACCGCAGGCCAATGCCTGTCAGATACCGGGCCAACCCTCAGCGTCATCGCAGGATGATGGCGCATCACAACACAATGGAGAGTAATTCCATGGCAATTCCTGTTTATCTTTGGCTGAAAGACGACGGCGGCGCGGACATTAAAGGGTCCGTGGACGTTCAGGATCGTGATGGCAGCATCGAAGTGGTGGCGCAGGAGCATAACCTGTACATCCCGACCGACAACAACACTGGCAAGCTGACCGGGACCCGTATCCACACCCCGTTCCTGTTCACCAAGGAAATCGACTCGTCCAGCCCGTACCTGTACAAGGCTGTGACCACCGGTCAGACCCTCAAGTCTGCGGAATTCAGGTGGTACAAAATCAACGACGCGGGCCAGGAAGTGGAGTACTTCAACACCAAACTGGAAAACGTGAAAGTGGTGAAAGTGAATCCTGAAATGTATGACATCAAGGATCCTTCTAAAGAGAAGCACAACCACCTTGAGCGCATTGAACTGCGTTACGAAAAAATCACCTGGACCTACAAAGACGGCAACATCATTCATTCCGATAGCTGGAACGAACGCGCCACCGCCTGATTACGCGTCATATTTCGCGCCACAGGTGCGTTGGCTGCGTTCGCTCGCTCCGGTCACATAGTTATCTATGTTCCCGGAGACTTACGAACTTGCCGCCTTCCTGCGACACGAACTCTTTAGCGTAATCCTCGTTTTTAAGCGGAGGGGGATGACCTTTCCGCTGTTTTGCTGAACGTCTGCAGCTCGCGGGCTTTCAGCAAAGAAAACCACAAACTGCCAGCCTGACCGTATGCGCTTTGGTCCCCTTAACGGGAACAGCGATGGGCGGTAGCGTGTCCAGGAACCGACAAAGAGAGAGATTCATGGAAAACCCAGCCATCCTGTTGCGACGTCTGAACCCTTACTGTGCCCGTGCGATGGAAGGGGCGGCGTCGCTCTGCCAGACCCGCGCCCATGCGGAAATTTTGCCGGAGCACTGGCTGCTGAAGCTGCTCGAACAGGGGGAAGGTGACCTGACGGTGCTGGCCCGCCGCTATGAGTGGGATATGGACCAGCTTTGGCAGGATTTGCTTGCCTGGCTGGATAAACAGCCGCGTTCAGTACGTCAACGTCCACAGTTGTCTGATGCCATTCAGACGCTGATGCAGGAAGCCTGGCTGATTGCTTCTCTTAACGGCGAGGAACAAATCCGCAGCATCCATCTACTGATGGCGCTGATTTACAAACAGAAACTGGTTCGCTGTGACGGGCTGTGGCCGCTGCTGACGCTGGGCCAGGGTCAGCTGGAACGTCTGCGTCCGCTGCTTGATGCCCAGTCGGACGAACGCGCGGAACTGCAGCAGGAAGCGGAACTTGCGCAGAATCACGGTGGTGAGGTGGAGTTTGTTGGCCGCCCGGTTGGTGCAGAGCTGAACGTCGGGGAGCTGAACCTGGCGCTGCAGAACGCGCTGGATAAATTCACTCTGGATGTCACCGCCAAAGCGAAGGAGGGCAAGATTGACCCCGTGTTCGGCCGTGATACCGAAATCCGCCAGATGGTCGACATTCTCTCGCGCCGTCGTAAGAACAACCCGATTCTGGTCGGTGAACCGGGTGTCGGTAAAACGGCTCTGGTCGAAGGTCTGGCGCTGCGTATTGCCGAGGGCAACGTACCTGAATCCCTCAAACCGGTCATCCTGCGCACCCTTGACCTCGGTCTGTTGCAGGCGGGCGCAGGCGTGAAAGGTGAATTTGAACAACGCCTGAAAAACGTCATCGATGCGGTTCAGCAGTCGCCGGTGCCGGTTCTGCTGTTTATCGACGAAGCGCATACCATCATTGGTGCCGGTAACCAGGCGGGCGGAGCCGATGCGGCCAACCTGCTGAAGCCGGCGCTGGCGCGTGGCGAGCTGCGCACCATTGCCGCGACCACCTGGTCCGAATATAAGCAGTATTTTGAGCGGGATGCCGCGCTGGAGCGCCGATTCCAGCGGGTGTTGGTGGACGAGCCGGACGATGAGACGGCGTGTCTGATGCTGCGTGGCCTCAAATCCCGCTATGCCGAACACCACAATGTACACATCACTGACGATGCGGTGCGCGCTGCGGTCACGCTGTCCCGCCGTTACCTGACCGGGCGCCAGTTGCCAGACAAGGCCGTTGACCTGCTCGACACCGCCGCCGCGTGCGTACGTATGAGTCTCGATACCGTGCCGGAACAGCTGACCCGCATTCGCTCGCAGATTACCTCTCTTGAAATGGAGAAGCAGGCGCTGCTGGAAGATATCGCCGTCGGCACTCAGAGTCATGGTGAACGCCTGACCGCCATTGAGCAGGAAGAGAACGATCTCATCGTTGCACTCGACGAGCTTCAAACCCAGTACGGTCAGGAACTGAAACTCACCGGACAACTGCTGGAAAGCCGGCAGGACATCTCCCGTCGGAGCGAGACGCGCACGCTGCAACAGGAGCTGAAGGGCATGCAGCACAGCAACCCGCTGCTTTCCGTTGATGTGGACGTACGCACCGTTGCCACCGTGATTGCCGACTGGACCGGCGTGCCGCTGTCGTCACTGATGAAAGACGAACAGACCGACCTGCTGACCCTGGAAAACGAAATTGGCCAGCGAGTGGTAGGCCAGAATGTTCCTCTGACCGCCATCGCTCAGCGCCTGCGTGCGGCGAAAACAGGCCTCACCTCAGAAAATGGTCCGCAGGGTGTCTTTCTGCTGGTCGGCCCGAGCGGCGTCGGCAAGACCGAAACCGCGCTGGTGCTGGCGGATGTGCTGTACGGCGGTGAAAAATCGCTGATTACCATCAACCTGTCGGAGTACCAGGAACCGCACACCGTGTCGCAGTTGAAAGGTTCACCGCCGGGATACGTGGGCTACGGTCAGGGTGGCATCCTCACCGAAGCCGTGCGCAAGCGTCCGTACAGCGTGGTACTGCTCGATGAGGTGGAAAAGGCGCACCGTGACGTGATGAACCTGTTCTATCAGGTGTTTGACCGTGGCTTTATGCGCGACGGTGAAGGGCGTGAAATCGACTTCCGCAACACCGTCATCCTGATGACCTCCAATCTCGGCAGCGACCACATCATGCAGCTGCTGGATGAGCAGCCGGCCGCCACCGAAGGCGAGCTGCACGAACTGCTGCGCCCGATTCTGCGCGACCACTTCCAGCCTGCGCTGCTGGCCCGCTTCCAGACGGTGATTTACCGCCCGCTGAGTGAGCCTGCCATGCGCACCATCGTGGAAATGAAGCTCGCACAGGTCAGCAAGCGCTTACATCGTCACTACGGCCTGACCACGCAGATTGAGGAGAGCCTGTATGACGCGCTGGTCGCCGCCTGCCTGCTGCCGGACACCGGTGCACGTAACGTCGACAGTCTGCTCAACCAGCAAATCCTGCCGGTGCTGAGTCAGCAGTTGCTGACCCACATAGCAGCGAAACAGAAACCACAGTCGCTATGCCTTAGCTGGAGTGAGGAAGAGGGCATCGGGCTGGAGTTTGACCGTACACAAGGAGTGCACGCATGAGCACTAATCCCCCGATCAGATTCAGCCACAACCATCACCAGTTGTCGGTGAAGGGATGTGAAGCAGAGCTTGATGTACTGGCGTTTGAAGGCGATGAAGCCCTGAGCACGCCGTTCAGTTACCGTATTGAATTCACAAGTTCTGACCATGCCATCAGCAAAGAAATGATGCTGATGAAAGCAGCCTCCCTGACGCTGCAGGCCCCGGTTGATCAGGGTTACGGCATCAAAATGCAGCAGGTCGTGCGAACCCTTCAGGGGGTGGTGAGCGGCTTTGAACGTCTCAATACCTCAAAAGATGAAACCCACTATGCCCTGACCCTCCAGCCACGCCTGGCGCTACTTGACCGCTCGCATCAGAACGCTATTTATCAGGATATGTCGGTCCCACAAATCGTGGAAAAAATCCTGCGCGAGCGTCTCAACATGCGCGGTCAGGATTTTCTGTTCTCGCTTGCAAAAGAGTACCCGCGTCGTGAACAGGTGATGCAGTACGGCGAGGATGACCTGCACTTTATTTCCCGGTTGTTGGGTGAGGTGGGTATTTGGTTCCGCTTTACCACTGATACGCGCCTGAACATCGACGTCGTGGAGTTTTACGACGGTCCGCAGGGGTATGAAAAAGGCCTGACACTGCCATCGGTTCCGCCATCAGGGCAGCATTCTGACGGTGTGGATTCGGTCTGGGGCATGGAGAGCCATCATAGCGTGGTGCAGAAGCAGGTCAGCACCCGTGATTACAACTACCGCCAGGCCACGAATGACATGAACACCCTGGTCGATGCGACCCGCGGGGATGCCACCACCTGTGGGGAGGCTTACCACTGGGGAGATAACTATCTGACAGCGGGCAGTACCTATGACCGCAATCCGGTCCCGGAGTCCGGGGCGTTTTATGCCCGCATTCGTCATGAGCGCTACCTGAATGGCCAGACGCAGACTCATGCCATTACCAGCTGTCCGACCCTCTCTCCGGGGCAGGTGCTGAAAGTCACCGGCGGGTACGAGGTGGCAGATGTGTTTGCTCAGGGCGTAGTCGTCACGGCGATGCACAGCCATGCGCGCCGTGATGAAGACTTTGGCGTCAACTTCGACGGCATCCCGGACAGCACGGATTTTAGTTTCCGTCCTGAGCCTGGGTTACGCCCCGTGATGGCTGGCACCTTGCCTGCCCGCGTCACGAGCACCACCGAGAACGATACCTACGGCCACATCGATAAAGACGGCCGCTATCGCGTCAACATGCTGTTTGACCGTGATAATTGGGATACCGGGTTCGAGAGCCTGTGGGTCCGTCAGTCCCGCCCGTATGCCGGTGATACCTACGGCCTGCACCTGCCGCTGCTGTCGGGCACCGAAGTGGCGATTGGCTTTGAGGACGGTAACCCGGACAGACCGTATATTTCCGGCGTACTTCACGACTCGGCGCACGGTGACCATGTCACTATCCGAAACTACAAACGTAACGTCCTGCGGACGCCTGCGAACAACAAAATCCGCCTCGATGATGAGCGCGGGAAAGAGCACATCAAGGTCAGCACCGAGTACGGCGGCAAAAGCCAACTGAACCTGGGTCATTTAGTGGATGCCGAAAAGCAACAGCGCGGCGAGGGCTTTGAGCTCCGGACCGACAGCTGGGGCGCAATACGGGCGCAGAAAGGGCTGTTTATCTCGGCGGACGGTCAGGCGAAGGCGCAGGGCCAGGTGCTGGAGATGGGGCCGGCGGTCAGCAATCTGGGTGATGCCCGGGAACAGATGACATCCATCTCCGGTGACGCGCAGAAGGCGACCGCGAACCCGGCCGATCTCCAGGCGCAGATCAAACTACTGGAACAGCAACTGACAGACCTCAAAAAATCAGTACTGCTGCTCAGTGCGCCGGATGGAATGGCGCTGACCAGCAGACAGCATCTGCAGGTATCTGCTGGTCAGAACCTGATAGCCACTGCTGGTAAAAATGCAGACGTCAGCGTGGTGAAAAATCTGTTTATCGGGGTGGGTAATGCCCTGAGCGTGTTTGTCCGCAAGCTGGGGATCAAGCTGATCGCCAATCAGGGACCGGTAAAAATACAGGCGCAGAACGACCTGATGGAACTGGTGGCGCGTGGGGAATTCAGTATTACCAGCACTGAGGATGAGATCCACATTACGGCAAATAAGCGTGTGGTGATCAATGGCGGCGGAAGTTATATCAACCTGGATGCCAATGGTATCGAATCTGCCACGTTGGGTGAGTACCGGACAAAAGCCGGGTTCTACGGGCGCAAAGAGAAGGCTAACAACCCCGAACAATTCCCGAGCATTGCCCAGGAAACCACCGAACCTTCCCGCAAATTCAGCTTTTCCTGACATGGAGTCATAACATGATTATCAGCCCACCATTCCTGAAAGCGAAAAATGTCCATGAATCCGATGCGGCATGGATTGAAAGAGTGATGGCCGTAGTTGACCGCCGCGATTACCCGGTTAATGGCCATGGCTCATGGCATGGCGGGATCCACATAGCCCATACTGATGGCGGCAGGCCTTTTGAGAGTGTAAGAGCTGTTGCGGATGGGATCGTGGTTTCCGTGCGTAAAAGTTCAGGCATCGGTAAACGAGATAAGGCACCGCTGAACCTCAATGCGGATCAACCAAATGTCAAAGGCAGTGACGATGGCTACGTGCTGCTAAAGCACCAAACGGAGATCGGCAGTGGTGAGGGCGCTAAAGTGGTCTTTTATTCACTTTACATGCACCTGAAGTCGCTTGAATCAACAGTGAAGGTTGGTGAGAAGGTGTACCGGAAAGATCCGCTTGGCACCTCCGGGATGGTCGATGCGGTCAATGCCTTCCATTTCCAGATTTTCTGTGATGACGACAACATCAGCAAACTGACGGGCAGGAAGAGCCGCGAACTGGACGTGTCGAAAGATGGCCGAACCGATGCCGTATATGGGGATATTCATTTTTATCTTCCGGCCGGGACGAAGTTTTATGATAAGGCACCCGCAAATAACAGTACCGCCATAACCGGGCTTTCTGAGCTCTATACCAGCAATGCGCCTCTGTATGCCAGCATGACTCTGGCCCAAGGCAACTGCACGATGGTAACGCGGCAGAAAAATACTCAGATTGACGGAAAATATGATTTGCTGGGGGAGCCACTGGTTAACGCTGATGGTGAAGATTACGAATACAATCTTTATAAAACCGCTATGCGGAATTATAAAGAGAGCCCCAGTGCCGGATTTGAGTTGCTTCGTTTTGGGCGGATTATTAATACGGAACATGAAACGCTGGTGCCGGCGGATGCACCACTGTGGATGACCGTCAGTTACCCGGGCGGAAAGGGGGTGGTAAACCTTGCTGACCCCAGTATTAAAAAGTTTAGTGACGCTGATTTCCCTCACTGGACAGGCTGGCAGCTGGTTGATGACGATAGTGATAGCGATAGCCAGTGTAATTCAGCCATTATCAAGAAGCTGCAGGAAGATGGTGAGTTCGATAACCAGTGCGGAAAGTTAATCTGTCATTTCCCGTTTGAATGGGAAAAAAGTACGATCGACACCCGCTTCTCGTGGCTGAAAACGGGAAGTGAAGAGCATGATCCGATGACTGAAGAAGATTATGCAAAGTTTAAAGCTCATGCAGAAGCGTTATGCTTTGATTCAGCATTCAGTTCTGGTCGGCTGTGGCATTTCGAGCCAAAAACATTTATTAGACACTTCCGGAAGTGTGGTTGGCTTGATTGTCAAGTAATTGAAGCGGTAATAGCAGCGAATACCAGTAAGAAAAATAAAAATGCACTTGATAATATCAAAAATACTACGTCAGAGTACTATTTGGATATAAATAAAATAATGCGGAAGTATAATTTTTCTGATGCAAATAGAATTTGTCATTTTTTAGGTCAGGGGGCGGTAGAGTCAGGATATTTATTGTCTATGCAAGAGTCCAGCCAGCAGCAGGTTGTGGTAGATGGTGTTCAGAAAGGTGGTAAAATCATAGAGGCCTCAACATATAATGAAACAACTGAGCTTGGTCATTGGTATGGGGCACTGGAAACCGAGAAAGATAGTTACTTTTCTGGGAAGAAATATAATTCGCGCGGTGGGTATATTACCGGTTCCTATAGTTGGATAAATGGTAATTGCGGAGATGTGGATGCTCAGAAATTTAGAGGCAGAGGATTTAAAATGTTAACTGGCCTTGATACATATTCAGGTTATTGGGTATATAGAGGTTGGATATCAAAAAATGATTTCGATAAGTATTGGTGGGATGATCCAGAGTACAAAAAGAAAAATGCTACTGGTATGAAAAAGCGACCTCCAAATATATTTGAACCTCAAAAGGTAACAGAAAGCGCATACAACTGCATAGACACAGGTGGTTTTTTTATAGCATGCTTTAAATCTAAAGTGCTTAAAACTATGGATGGGGAAAAATTTGGTAAATCTGATGATGACAGCATTATTTTGAAGGTAACTAAGGGCATAAATGGAGCAGATAAAGGAATAGCAGAAAGAAAAAAATCCACTAAAAAAGCGAAAGAGATGATTGATGATGATGTTTAAAACTAGTTCATTTTTGTTTATGATATTTGGTTCTATGACTTTTAGTTCATGGGGGGCATATTACAACACCATTGAAGTTGATGGCGTAAGCGTAAATTTTGATAAAAATAAAACTGGTTCTGTCAGCATTCATGATAAAAAATCAAATGCGTATTATTCCTGTAAAATATATAACTGGAATGATTCGCTACTCTCTGGATCGGGAGGTATCTCTTTAACTAGTGATCAGGTAGGAGTGCTTATAGCATCAGGTAATAAATATTTGTATGTTAATGATATTATAAATTGTAAAGAAAAGCCTATCAGCATTCATTCTATTCCATACTTTGATGAAGAAATTGCTTCCATCATAGATGTGAACTTTGAAAAAAAATTAGTTCTGGCCTTAGTTGTGGTTGATGCTCACCTTAGATCATATCAAGCCATCGTTTCCAGGTTTAACGGAACTAAAAATCTATTGTCAGGAAAAGGTTTTTGGAGTGATTCCAAAAATGAACCGGATGATGATAGCTTTTTTTACCCCGGAGATACCATATATATTGGGAAAATATCTATTAATGGAAAATACGTTGCACCAAATGACTTGGATTGTACTGTGGATTCATTTCCTGGTGTATGGGATATTGAAAAGAAAATGAAAATTTCATTCCTGGAGGATAAAGATGATGCGGTTATTGACCGTAAATGCAAAGAACTTTTTTCAGGTGAGAAAACATTGAATGAGCTAGGTGGAAAGTTCATTAATACGAAATGAAATTTTTGCAATTATTTTATTGCTGTCAGTTCATCAATTTTCTTGTGAGTCGCCAGTTATTTATCTAAAGTAAAGCTGGGGTATAAAGTGTTTCAAACGAAAACTATATTTTTTTCGGGGTTCGCTATTGATATTTTTTTAATTTCATTTTTCGTAATGGCAAATAATCAGGATGTGTCATCCGCAGTCATAAACTATACCTACAAGGATGGAGAACCTTACGGCCTATCACAAGTATATCAAATTGATGCTCCTGACACCGGTTTCCTTCCTTATTATGTTTTCCAGAAGTTAGGTAAAGGGAACGCATACCCATTTGTTTTTAATCGCGAAGGAATACCTGGTAAAGATGAGCCATACAGTCGGTGTAACGTAGTGCTCAAAATTAATGATCAATATCTCATACCAAACAGGAATTATAAGTCTGGATATGCCGAAGATTCTGAACCATGCCTCGGCATCGATAGAATGCAGATCATTAAAGGTAATAAAGATATTAAATGGTATGTGACCGAGGCTTTATATCAGTCAGAAGGTGACACACCAGATAAAACTGAAGAAATATATTTTTATTCTGACAAGGTTTTTTGCTTCTCAAAAGATTTTAGTTCAAAACTAGCTGCGGGGAAAATTAAAATAAAAGACCTCGAGAATTTATCTGTGGATGAGAAAAGTGCTGAGGAGTGTGCTAAATAAAACCCAGTGGTGATGCTAACTTCCACTAGGATCGCGTTGATAAAATGAATAAAGCTCAAACTGACAGGTTTTATTAATACACTATATGATATTTTATTGTAGAGATACTGCCGCAGAAGGGGGTAATTAGAGAATCTCATATATAGATGGACTAACAAATGAATCTGATATTTTCAACAGTTGCCGGTTTTTTTATTTCATTTAATGTATATGTATCAGGTGTTGCATTAAATGGAACTAACTCAATAACCGTTGACATTAACAATGATACAAAGACTCTTAAATTTGATACCATTATCAACGGCTACAGTGTTAAATGTAGTGGTGATAAAATAATTCTCTGGGGTAAGCCGAAAATAATTAATGATGGAAACCCCCAAGATACAAATGTGATTCTTTTAGATTTGGAACGCAGATATAAAAATATTGAAAAGAGTGTGAGTGAAGGTGTTTTTAGCATTGATTTTATAAAATGAAAGGATCTCGCTTATATCGGAACCAATCAGGGGTTGTTTTTTAATCTTGCAAATGGAAATATGAAGCCAGTTGGATCAGAGTTTGATCCTACAGATGATAATAACTTTGAAACGTGCAAGAAAATAGCTCGTGGGGGTTTAATAAATATCCTTAAGCAACAGCCAGTGTAAGCCCTACTGGAAAGTAACGCAAAAAATCATAAAGGTATTACTATGAAATATGCTTTTTTCTTTTTGTTCGTTTTTGCCAAAATTGCATTTGGTTGTGATAATGATATTTTAGATGTTAATAGTGCAAAAAATATTTCTGCAAAGGTTTTGCTGAAAGATAATGATTCGTTGGAAGTATCAGTTTCAGAAGCCGGCAAGCAGGTTAATCAAGAAAATGTTGATGTGTCATCGGAGAAAAAAATCACATTACATTTGAAGATTACAATCGTGATGGCTATAAAGATTTTAGTATTTGGCATCTGGATGAGGGAATGGGTGCTTATAAAATCTATAGATTATTTCTCTTTTCTCCTGCCGACAAAAAGTTCAAAGAGATAAAGCCAACATGCGGCGATGACTTTGTTAACGTAAGAATTTAAGGTCATGATCTGATTAATATGATTTATGACGATAACACTCCAAAGTCATGTTCTATCCCCCTCAAAAGTCTTAAATAACTGCATTCGATATGTAAAAAAGATATAGAGTTAAAGTTATCTTTAATTGAAAAATTGTATCAATGGTCGAAGCCTAGAGAAAAGTTAAATTTCATAGTCATTAGGGCATCCATGTAAGTATATAAGCACAGGGAATAATGTTATGAACAAAGTTTGCATGCCATTTATTATCGGTTTCAGTTCTTTCTCTATGGCTTCTGTTCTTGCTGCTGACGCAGGATTTGTTCCTGTAACTAGAGCCCTGTCATCTGATTCAAGTGCCAACATTTCTTCGTCATCCAGTTTTGAAGCATGCAATATGCATTTTAGTGATTTTAAATACCCTGCATTGTCTGATGATGAGTACTTCCAAAAAAATCACCAATATCGGAGTGGACTTGCCTGTATTCTGGTGAAGCATATGAAGCAGGATATGATGTACAGCAAGTTAACAACAAGGGTGCCAGTGTTAGTGCCGCTGATAATAAAATTGTTTATGACTACAAAAATAAGGTATGGAAATCAATTCCGGATGCTACATATGTGAAAAATGGGAAGGAAAATCATCTATCTCTATTTCAGGTAAAAAGCAAAGATGCATCTGGTTTTATGGCTGTTAATGCCATGGCGAAAATTAAAGATGGAGCGCTAGGCCAGAGTGTTTATTTTTGTTTGATACATAAAAATAATGCCCTATGTGGTTCTGGTGTTAATTATTTGGATGATAAAGGTGAAGATCTATCTAAAGAAACATTGAAATTGCTTGAGAGCATTTCATTTGATGGTGACTAGCCTTAGTTAAAATTTGGAAATTTTAAAGCATGAGAGTGTGAATGTCGTATTCCCTGAAAGATCTTCCGAAATGTTATCCTCGGCAAGTACAACCTAAAATATCCCGTTGGCTTGCCGTATTGGTTGCGATGCTGGTCATCAGCGTGATTCTTATGCGGATATTCGGACGATACATCGATAACAGTCACTTCCGGATGTTGGCCATTGGCACACCATTAGTTGTGTGGATTGTGTGTTTCACTATTCGCATGTGGGCCTGGTCATTACAGGACAGTAAAGCGAATGGTTTTGACCGGCGTCGGGAGCAATGGATCCTGAGTGAGACCCGTAGGGCTCGTCGTGCACTTCAGGTTTTGAATACGACATTTATAACCGCCCATCAGGACGATGAACAAGCTTCTGTTGCCGTTGAAATGCTCAATAACCACAGCATTATCATTTCGCAGTCGGACTGGAAAGGCGAAGAAAGCAGGAGGCTGAGCCGTATTACGGCAGAACCAGAAGATACTCCTGGATTGGTTATCTCACGTTTGTTCTCTGAGCTTATTGCCGATCTTCCAGTTCACCAGTTTCCTGAGAACGCTTCGCTTGTTGTCATCCTCGATGTCTCGTCATCTCTGCCACTCCCTGCTGTCAGAAATATCTGGCAGGAAGCCTGTCAGGAGAGTGGCATAACCTGCGCGCTTGAGTACACAGACAGCAATGGGCCGGGGGTAGTCAACCACTGGCTGGATCACCGCATTAAAGATGATGCGATGTTATTGATTGTTGGTCTCCAGATTGATCCGGCTGTTTCAAATAATACTGCTGAAACAGCCGTTGCTTTGCTTCTTGGCAACCGCCTGACCCAGGAGGCACTCGAACCTCTCGCGTTGCTGCATCGGCCAGATGCTGCTCCTACCGGTGAGCTGAGGGAGGGGATGAACATGGCCGCCTATAACGTCCCGCTCAAAGAAAATATCGTGAAAAATTTATGGCTTGCCGGGCTGACAGGTGAGCAGCGTGCAGAAGTTATTACGTGCCAGAATGCGTACCCTGCGCAGTCTGTAGAGGACGAAACCGTCATTTCGCTCGATACATCTATGGGACATGCCGGTGCCGCGGCCCCCTGGCTGGCTATCGCTGCCGCCACCGAAATCGCCCGACAAACTCAGTTACCACAGATGATTATCTGCGGTGATACCACACAGAATGTGCTGTGGAGCACGCTCATTACCCCGATTGCTTCCCGACAGGAGATGGATCCGTGAAGCTACCTTTAGCACCGAAGACTACGGAAGGCCGCTATCTTGCTGTCGCATTGATTTTCTTTTTGCTGTTAGCCGTTATGACGTTCATGGTCTGGAAGCATCCGGACATAGCAGGGATTGAAGACGGAAGTCAGCAGCAAATTTACTGGCTTCTCGCCGGCGGATGTATTTCAGGCTGCGCCCTTATCGTATCCGTAGTGCTTCTGGCGGCAGTTCGTAGTGCCGGTAAGCAGGAGTTTAATGCGCTTGTCGACAATACCAACGGTGATGATGAGAAAAAGAAACGGGAAAATGATAAAGCGCCTGTTCACCCTGCGGTGGCCATGTGTAACAAGATTCAGGGACATCTTCGCTCCCGTATAGGCCTTTACTGGCGTCGTAAAACCCGTCTGTTGCTGATCACCGGCGATGAGGCGGCAATCGAACAGCTGGTACCTGGCCTGCAGGAAAACCTGTGGCTTGAAGGTAACCGTACCGTTCTGATTTACGGCGGCAGTCTGACTGCTGAGCCCGATAAGGAAAAATACGCTGCGCTGCGTAAACTGCGTCGCGGGCGCCCACTGGACGGTATTGTCCGCGTCATGCCGCAGTCGCTTAATCTTACCCCACAAATCAGCGACAACGACTTACGCGGACTTGAAAAAATCAATGAACTGCTCCGTTATTCCGCGCTGGTCTGGCTGTGGCAGTTGTGCGACAGCAATTGG
Organism: Pantoea sp. ABR1s; assembly: GCF_057812235.1. Lineage (NCBI taxonomy): Bacteria > Pseudomonadati > Pseudomonadota > Gammaproteobacteria > Enterobacterales > Erwiniaceae > Pantoea > Pantoea sp. ABR1s. The sequence goes on from NZ_CM173823.1 coordinate 1,195,321, forward strand.
TCACAGACGACACGCACTGAACAGGCGGTAGGGGCAAGCTTTCCAGTGCGCGCAAAAGAAGATGATGTTATCCGCCAACTAGAACTGATGCTGCCGACCCTGCGGACGCAGGGGGTGAGTCAGGTCGCGGAAAACAACAGTCACGACTTTCTGCTGCGCCTGGGCCAGCACCTGAAAGACGGCGGTATCGCCCGCTGGGCTCAGCAACTGGTGCCATGGCTGTCTGTCTCACAGCAACGCGTTCCGCTGCGTGGCCTGATGTTCAGTCTGCCGGAGAATAAACCCGCCGCTATCGCAGGAGAAACAGCCGGTGCTGCACCAGCCGAGGCTGAGAAATATATCCCGGAATCACAACGCCATGCGCTGACCCTGCCGGTAACCTGGCAGGGCATTGTGGATGACTGCACCCGCGTGCGTGGCCGCCGTGTCGGTATGGCGTGGGAACAGACGCTGGCCTGGACGCTGATGGCCATTATCGGTGTCTGGGGCGCGGGAATACTGCTGTCGTTTGCGGTCAACCGCCTGCAGATTGTCTCCGTGGCGCAGCAGGCGCATGCTCTGGTGGATCATCCTTCCGTATCGGATTACCAGCTTACGGCTCTGCATACGCTGCGTAATGACGCCGGACGCCTACAGCACCGAATTCACGAAGGCGCGCCATGGTATCAGCGCTTCGGTCTGGACCATAACCAGCAACTGCTCGACGCGATGCTGCCCTGGTACGGCGTGGCGAACAACCGCCTGATCCGCGACCCGGCAAATGCCGCCCTGACGCAGAAGCTCAGCGTGCTGGCAGGCTCCGCTCCCGGCAGCGACCAGCGGGCACAGCTGGCGAAGCCAGGCTATGACCAGCTGAAGGCCTGGCTGATGATGGCCCGACCTGATAAAGCCGATGGCGCGTTTTACGCACAGACTCTGAAAGCCGTGCAGCCGACGCGGATGGGTATTTCAACCGGCCTGTGGCAAAGCTTGTCGCCGGATTTGTGGGCCTTCTACATTTCCGAACTGCTAAAACAGCCACAGTGGAAAATCACGCCGGATGCGCAGCTGGTGAGCCAGAGCCGTCAGGTGTTGTTGCAGCAAATTGGACGGCGTAACGCCGAAAGCACTCTGTATGAGAACATGCTCAAATCCATGCGTCGTAACTTTGCCGATGTGTCTCTGGAAGACATGACCAGCGGTACCGATGCGCGGCGACTGTTCACCACCGAGGAAGTGGTGCCAGGCATGTTTACCCGGCAGGCGTGGGAAGGGGGCATTCAGCAGGCTATCGAAAAGGCCGCAAATTCCCGCCGGGATGAAATCGACTGGGTGCTGAGTGATTCCCGCAAGGCTGTATCGGCTGACCTGTCGCCGGAAGCCCTGAAAGCCCGTCTCACCCAGCGTTACTTCACCGACTTTGCCGGTAGCTGGCTGAGCTTCCTCAACAGCCTGCGACTTAATCCGGCAAACAACATTGCTGACGTTACCGACCAGCTGACGCTGATGAGTGATGTCCGTCAGTCGCCACTGATTGCCCTGATGAACACCATCGCCTGGCAGGGACAGACTGGCCAGCAGAGTGAAGGCCTGTCGGAGTCGATCATCAAATCGGCCAAAGACCTGGTAGGCGGTAAAGACAAACCCGCGATTGACCAGTCTGCCTCCGGCCCGCAGGGGCCGCTCGATGAAACCTTTGGCCCACTGCTGACGCTGATGGGGAAAAACAAAGGCAGCAACGTCATGTCGGCAGACAACTCGCTGAGCCTGCAGACGTATCTGACCCGCATCACCCGCGTGCGTCTGCGCCTGCAGCAGGTGGCCAGTGCCTCCGACCCGCAGGAAATGATGCAGACTCTGGCGCAGACCGTATTCCAGGGCAAAAGCGTGGATCTGACCGACACCCAGCAATACGGCAGTCTGATTTCGGCAAGCCTTGGCGAAGAGTGGAGCGGTTTTGGCAGCACGATGTTTGTGCAGCCACTGACTCAGGCCTGGGAGACCGTGCTTCAGCCTTCGGCGGCCAGTCTGAATGATAAATGGAGCCGCTCGGTTGTCGCGAACTGGCAAACTGCCTTTGACGGACGTTTCCCGTTTGCGGCGAGTAAAAGTGATGCCTCCCTGCCGATGCTGGCTGAGTTTTTGCGCAAGGACAGCGGACGTATTGAGCGCTTCCTGACGACAGAGCTCAGCGGGGTACTGCACAAAGAGGGCAGCCAGTGGGTACCGGATAAGGTCAACAGCCAGGGGCTGAGTTTTAACCCGGCTTTCCTGCGGGCTATTAATCAACTGAGCCAGCTGTCAGACATTCTGTTCACCGATGGAAGCCAGGGCATCATCTTTGAGTTGCAGGCGCGCCCTGTACCGCAGGTGGTCGAAACACAGCTGACCATCGATGGCCAGCCGCTCCACTACTTCAATCAGATGGCCGACTGGCAGAACTTCCGCTGGCCGGGAGAGACTTACAAGCCGGGGACGATGCTGACCTGGACTACAGTCAACGCCGGCGCGCGCCTGTTCGGGGATTACAGCGGGACCTGGGGCTTTATTCGCTGGCTGGAACAGGGTAAGCGCCAGCAGCTTGACCGCAGCCAGTGGATGATGAGCTTTACCGCCCCGGACGGTCGAACCCTGCAGTGGGTATTGCGCTCCCAACTTGGAAAAGGTCCGCTGGCGCTGCTGGGTCTGCGCGGTTTCACGCTGCCGGATCAGATATTCAGTGTCGACAGCGCGGCCACCGCACAGGCACTGATGGCCAGTGCCGGAAACAGTCACAGGGATGGAGTCGAATAATGAGCACACTGCAGAATCTGGTCGCGGCCTGTCAGGCTGACGACACGCAGCTGCGGCAGCAGGCGCAGACACGCACGGAAAACTGGCTGTCCTGGCTTGCACCGGTAAGTGACGTCAGTCCGACCGGAGAAGACCCCGGCTATGACGATGATTTTCAGCGTATCCGGGAAGAGGTCAACAAGCTTTCCGGCATTGATACCGGGCTGATTTGCACGCTTGCCGAAAAACTGCTGACCACCACAGCCAAAGATATCCGGGTTGCCACCTATTACTGCTGGGCGCGTCTGCACCAGGACGGGGAAACCGGATTTGCCGAAGGGCTTGAACTGCTGGCGGGATTGGTACAGCTCTATGGAACACAGCTTCATCCTCAGCGCGAGCGGAGCCGTAAACCCGCGCTGGAGTGGCTCGCAGGCTCCCGCGTTCTGGATAGCCTGTCACTCTGGCCGGAAGTGGTACGCGACGATGCCCTACGCACTGCCGGCGCGCTGCTGCTTATTCGCGACAGCCTGGAGTCAGAGCCGGAAGCGTCGCGGCCAGAGCTGAATGCCCTGTACAGCGCGCTGGAATCTCGCCTGATGAAGGCCGGTGGCGTGGATGCAGTGGTACCACAGAACGTTGGTGATAAGGCACAGTCACAGCCCCCCACGCTTACTGCCGAGTCTGGCACGCCGGTTCTGAACCGCATTACCTCCGGCCAGGATTTGTTGGCCCAGGCCCGGACACTGACCGGATATCTGCGTGAGCAACCTGATGGCTGGCTTGCCGCTCACCGGCTGATGAAAAGCCTGCGTCATGACACGCTGCACAGTATTCCTGCTCCAGATGCACAAGGGAAAACCCGAATCGAACCGCCGCGTGCAGAACAGCGGGCCATGCTTAAGCGCCTGTATCTGCAGCAGAGCTGGTCCGAAATTATGGAGCAGGCCGACAGCGCTTTTTCACGCGGCGCCAACCACCTCTGGCTGGATTTGCAGTGGTATATCCATCAGGCCCTGGTGACATCGGGGCAGGATGTGCTGGCTGATATCATCGCCGCCGACCTGAAAGGGTTGCTGCGTCGCCTTACCGGGCTTGAAACCCTGGCCTTTAATGACGGTACGCCGTTTGCGGATGAAGTGACACTGAACTGGATAAACCAGAGCGTGCTGGACGATATGTCCGGCTGGCGGGATGAGCCCGTCAGCGCTATCAGAACGGGTGACAACGATATTCTGGCGCTTGAACCTGAAGCGCTGGAGAAAGCAGACAGCGAAGGTCTGGATGTTACTCTCCACTGGCTGCAGACCCGCCCTCGTGCCGACTCTGCAAAAGACAAATGGCTGTTGCGCCTGCTGATGGCCCGCGTGGCCGAGCAGAAGGGCAAGAATGAACTGGCCCTGCATCTGCTGGGTGAACTCGATGTAGCTGCACAGTCCATCACCCTGGCACAGTGGACGCCAGAGCTGCTGTTTGAAGTCAAATCACGCCGCCTCCGGCTGCTGCGGATGAAAGCCACCCGCAGTGAAACCGACAAATCGCGCTTCCAGCCAGAGATGGAACGGCTTCTGGCAGGTCTTATCGCACTCGACCCGGCAGGCAGCGCGGTACTGTGCGGATAATCAGGACTGAATTTATCAAGGAGAGTCACACATGGCAGAAGGTAACTATCTGGTACAGGGTGATAAAACAACCTGTGGCGGGAGAATAACGACGGGTGCAGAGGATCACACTCTTTTTGATAAACCCGTTGCCAGGGAGCAGGACAGTGTGACCTGCGGTCAGCATCCCGGGCTTTATAAAATTGCCGGCGGCATCGATAACGACACCATTCGTGACCGGCGTATGGCTGGCACCCTCGACAGTTACAGCACCTGCCCCTGCAAAGCAAAATTTATCCCGTCGATGTGGGACGATACATACGAGAAGAGTAGTGGTAGTGCAAATTCGGCAGTCGGAACTTCATCTTCAACGGATTCATCAACGAACAGTTCGACGAGCTCTTATTCTGAATTGTCGTCGGATGCTGCCAGTAGACCACATTGCCAGCACACAGATGGAGCTGTGAAGGTTGCAGACTATATACTTAATGAAATTAAGACGAATGTAAAAGGCCAAATTGCTAAGACCATTAGGAATTACATTGATGATGAGACAATAAATAAAACATTAAATGAATGGGGTAAGTTACCGTTTTACGCAAAGCTTGGTCCTCGCCCTCAGCCACATATGGCTGAAGCCATCATTGTCTGGTATCAAACAGTGAAAACAAGATCTGTATGGGATCATAAGCCGAAAATCCGTGATAAATTTGGTTCAGTTGCTGTTGCGCGACCTCTTCCAAGTAATACACCGTCTAAGTCCTATTATCATAAATACAAGCAATATGATTATTTTTATGATGTATGGTCGAATATCCATTATGGTTACGTTGGTCTTAGTGTTGGATTTAGCGAAGAGTTACTACTCTCTGGTTCAACATGGGAACAAAATATGACCCCTGGTGCAGTCGGGGATGATACATTAGATGATGTGACCAGTATGAAAATCGGCTTTGCGCTGTATCATCAACATGGGAAAATGGCAGAGACATTAACAACCACTGATATTCTGAATGCTTTAGATAACACGCCTGTTAAATCGCTCCCGGTATCTAAGCAGAAACACTGGTGCTGGAATGAGAGAAACCCAGACAAAGTTGAGCAATAAATGCCATGAAAAAATTAGCAGTGTTAACATTCATTTTTCTTTTTATTGCAACTGTAGTGATTTACCTGATCCCGGTAAGGCCAGCGGTCATCGTTCAAAATGCAACGAAAGAACGTGTATATTTTCGTGCCGGTGAGAGTATCAACGGTGTTGAACCTTCCCCAGAAGAGGTTGATAAAGTAATGAGGAAACACCCTGATGTTATTGAACCGGGAGAAACCTTAAAGATAACATCTTCATTTTCGGCAATAATTCTGGAGGGTTATGAGTTAAATGTCGGTTGGTCTACTGGCGGTCAGTTTGAATATAATTCCACTGGTTCCGGAGGGCAAAACTTCCACATCTCCTCAAAGTCAGGCTTTTGTTCGGCCGTGTTAACCATTTCCCCAGGGTATAATGATTTCGAGTTAAACGACAAGGTAGATGGTATCTGTCTAAAGAAATTACAAGACATTATCCCAATGGGTAATTAAAAATGTATCATTTAAAACAACGTGTCATTGCTTTTGCTGGGGGCATCTTCTTCATGGGGCTTGCTGCCGGGATTTCATATCTCGGAATGTATAAGTTAACTGAATATCTGTCCTATCCTGATGTCGTCAATTTTTCATTTTGGGTGTTTTTCGCTGCAGCTTTTTTCTTCTTTTTCTCTCCATTATTAGCGATGCTTTTTCCTGTTGTTTTTACCGGAAAGCAGATAAGTGTTACATCAGGCAAAAAATTACTGAAGGTCGTGTTTATCATCTTAGGGCTTACTGTCCTTGGAATGTTTATCTTTTCAGAAAGATACACAGCATCACTCATGTATAAAGGCTACACCGAATGTCTGGGGATCCCTTCAGGATGGATGCCTGGTATGGCAAAAAAATATGCCACCGAGCCCTCCCTTTGTGCTCAGCATTGATGGGCCTCGTTTCTTTTTGATACTCCCGCCAGACTCGCGAAGTCTGCTTCAGTGTTAAACACGCAGCAATTAACTAAGCAGAAAAAAGTATGGATGATTTAACCCTGCGTTACTACGACGCCGAAATGCGCTACCTGCTCGAAGCAGGTGAAGAATTTGCTCAGGCCCACCCTGAGCAGGCGGCAATGCTCAATCTTGATAAAGCGGGCGCACGCGACCCTTATGTGGAACGTCTGTTCGAAGGTTTTGCTTTCCTGATGGGGCGGCTTCGCGAGAAGCTCGACGACGATCTGCCGGAGCTGACCGAAGGGCTGGTCAGCCTGTTGTGGCCGCATTACCTGCGTACCATTCCGTCAATGTCGGTGGTGGAGTTCACCCCTGACTGGCGTGAAATGAAAGAGCAAATGCGCATTGTCAAAGGCTTTGAGGTGAACTCACGGCCGATCGGTGAGAAGGGTACGCGCTGCCGGTACACCACCACCAAAGAAATCACCCTTCAGCCGTTGTTGCTGGAGCACGCCCGCCTGTCGACTGACCCTGACGGACGTTCGGTCATCAGCCTGCGGTTTAATTGCAGCCACCTGGCCGACTGGAGCCGTGTCGATCTCAGCCAGATCCCGTTCTACTTCAACGCTGATGCACCGCTGGCCTGTGCGATGCATGAAGCCTTTACCATGAACACTGCGCGTCTCTGGCTGCGGATGCCGGGTGACATGGACAGAAGACCGCTCGACGGGTATTTCACCGCACTGGGTTTTGGCGACGACGACGACCTGTGGCCGAAGGGAAGCAGCAGCTTTAGAGGCTACCAGCTGCTACTGGAGTACTTCACCTTCCGTGAGAAATTCATGTTCACAGGGCTGCGTGGGCTGGAGACCGTGGCTTTTCCGGCTGAGCTCCCATGGTTTGAAATCGACGTGGTACTGGCGGAACGCTGGGAGCATGATTTCAGCTTTACCGAAAAGCATCTGCGCCTGAACTGTGTGCCAGTGATAAACCTGTTCCCGCTGGAATCCGACCCGCTGACGCTCAATTCATTGCAGACCGAATACATGCTGCGCCCGATGCGCGTTCAGGATGGCCATACTGAGATATACGCTGTCGATTCGGTGATGTCATCGAGCCAGCATACCTACGTGCCGTTTTCGAGCTTTCGCCACAAAGGCGGAATGATGCGCCATGAAGCCCCGGAATATTACTACCACACTCGTGTGCGTCGCGGCCCGTCAGGTCTGCATAACACCTGGCTTATCCTCGGCGGTGAAGCGTTTGATAACCACACCGTTCCGGAAGACGAGAGCCTGTCGCTGACGCTTACCGGCACCAACGGTCAACTGCCACGACGAGCACTGCAGAGCACGGTGCTTGATACGGTGATGAAAACTACCTCAGCCAGCATCGCCGTGCGTAACCTGTGTGCGCCGACACAGCCCTGTTACCCACCGGCGCAGGATCGTTTTCACTGGCGCGTACTCAGCCATCTCGGCAGCGGTTTCCTGTCAATGATGGATAATGCCGACGTGCTGCGTGGCACCCTTGCGCTGTATGAATGGACCGACAGTGAAATGAACCGCCGCCGTCTGGAGGCCATCATCGATGTGAAACACAGCGAAACCGAGCGCTTTGAGCAGGGCTATATGGTTCGCGGTGTGCAGATTGAGGTGACGCTGGACAGTCACGGCTTTGCCGGACGCGGCGATATCTGCCTGTTTGGCGAGATGCTGAGTCGCTTCTTCGCGCTCTACACCGATATCTATCTGTTTAACCGCCTGATTATTATCCTGCAACCAACCGGAGAGCGCCTGGAATGGGAAGAGAAGCACAACCGCCGCATTCCAGGCTGACCCCGCGGCTGGAGGCTGACCTTCACCGGATAAACTTTTACCGTTTCTGCCAGCTGCTGGAGAAACTGAATCCGGACCGGCCGCTGATGGGCTCAACCAGCCATCCCGGTGATGACCCGGTGCGATTTGCACCGCATCCCGGGATGGGTTTCCCTGCCAGTGAACTGAAGGCTGTCGAATATGACGAGGATAATGACAGCAAGCCACCGCTCATCCGCACGACCTTTATGGGGATGTACGGTGTCGATTCCCCCTTACCAACGGCCTACCTGGATGACATCACCCAGCGTCGCGAAGGGCACGAGGCGCTTCAGGGCTTTCTGGATATCTTCAGCCACCGCATCCTGACGCAGTTTTATCGCATCTGGCGTAAATACTCGTACCCGGCCACGTTTGAGCCCGGCGGCACCGACAGTATTTCGCAGTCGCTGCTGGGCCTGGTGGGGCTGGGCATTCCGGGCACTGCAGAGCATATCGCCACCCCGGTATCCCGTTTTCTGTCACTGCTGGGCGTACTGCAGCAGCCAGGTAAAACCCAGGAGGGGATGCAGGCGCTGGTGACGCTGCTGGCCCCGGATACTACTGTGAAGGTCAGCCCCTACTGTCTGCGCCCGGTAGAGGTCAGCCAGCCACTGGGCTTTTACGATGATGACGATGTTCTTCTGGATGGCAACACGCCGCTGGGTGAAGAAGCCATGGATGCTAACAGCCAGTTGCTGATTGCGCTTGCGACAGACAGCGAACAGGAATCACAGGGCTGGAAACCTGATGGTCTGCTGTATCAGGACTTTCTCGTGATGCTGCGGGTGTATCTGGGCTGGCGCTTTAAGGCAACAATCTCTCTGACCACCCGGACCCGTCTGCTGGCCGCGCCGCCGCTCGGTGAAGGCCCCTTCTGGCTGGGGATGAATGGCGTTCTGGGCGCGGAAGACGAAGGCCTCCCGGACGATATTCCGCAGACCTTTACGACGGAACTGGGCTATTACACCGGCCTGCAGCCCGCAACACCACAACAAGGAAACCGACGTGTTACGTACAAGTTTAACTAAAACCACGCGCTGGCTGCTACCGCTGCTGGCATTCAGCCTGGCTAGCTGTGGCGTGACGCAGAGCGTCACCGATGGCACTAAATCGGCGTTTAATGCCGTGTTCTACAAAAAAATCAAGGTGCTGCACCTCGATTTCACCGCCCGTGAAGCGCTGAACACCGATTCCCGCGAGAGTAACTCGCTGTCTGAGCCGGTGGTGGTTCGCGTCTACCAGTTAAAAGACCGTAAAACCTTCGACAAAATGGTCTACCAGCAGTTGCTGAAAGACGGAGAAACCATTCTGAAAGCTGACCTGCTGGCCACCCGGGATGTGGTGGTGAAGCCAGGCGGCGATGCGAACCTGAGTATGCCGATGGAAGAAGAGGCGAAGTATGTGGCGGTGGTGGGTCTGTTCCGTCACCCGGATATGGTCAACAACACCTGGAAGCTGGTGACAGAGCGTGAAGACCTTGACCCGGATAAACCGCGTATTCTGGAAGCGGGGAATAACCATCTGACACTGCAATCGCTCAAGGACGATTAATGCCTCAGGGACACAACACGCCATCGCTGTATGAAATGCTGAGCGGGAATTTTTCTGGTGGCCTGAGCCTCCATCAGGTCAGTGAACAAAATCAGGTCATCCTTTCGGTGCTGGATAATATGCAACGGATCCTTAACTGCCGTGCGGGCACGCTGGCGCATTTGCCGGACTATGGCCTGCCCGATATGACCAAAACACTGCAGGGCATGCCGGGTACCGCGCATCAGTTGCTGAAGACGTTTTCCGACGTGTTGCTCAAATACGAGCCGCGTCTGAAAAATATCAACGTCATCCTGCTCGACCAGCATATCCCCGGCGAGCTGCGCTATGCCATTGATGCAGAACTTAACGGCATTGGCCTCGTACGCTATGGCACCGAGTTTATGCCAGAAGGGCGGGTTCTCCTGCGACACCTGAAGCAACAGCAGTATCTCGACACAGCAACCCGGCTGTAAGGCCAGTTAATACCATGTCAGTAAAATCACAGTTCCTCGAAAAACTACAGGCCAGAGAGCCAGCCCCGATCTTATCTACCAGCAAGACTCAGGCCGATATTGCAGCGTTTCGCCTGCGAATGGTGCAGCTTCAGGAACAGATGGATGCGTGGCTGGTGGGTACCGGATTGAATGTGGAAACATTTATCGTCTCTGTTACGGACCTGCTGGTGGAGGACAGGACTTTTGAGATTGCCGCTATCAACCTGCGTTACGACGACCGCTCTGTATAATTTACACCGGTATTTTTGTACGGTCAGGGCGTGACAGGATGCGTGGAAGTGACCCTTCATGCAGAAGGCAGTGTGACGTCTGTGGGGCGCCTTTTCATGCGGGCAGGTCATTTCAGTGACTGGTCCTTTACTCCGCCGGGAGCATTATCCCGTCCCGGACAGAGTTTTGATGAAAGCACCTTTTTTAGTCTGATTCTGGCGCTTCTGCCATAACTGCTGGTATTGCAGTACCCGTTCCTCTGAATATGCCCGCATAAGCGTTAATCCTCAATTTTTCCGTACGCGTCAAAATGGACAACTGGTCATGGATCACATCCCCCCACATAAAATCAAAACCGGTGGTGACCCGCGCACGCTACCGGATTATGCCGCCCTGCGTGATGAACTGAGTAAGCTGACACATCCGGCTCGTCCGGATGTGAACTGGCGTTATGCCGAAAAACGCTGTCTCTCACTGTTTGAGCAGAATGGTGTGGAGCTACAGACGCTGTCCTGGTATACGCTTGCCCGTACGCAACTGGCTGGTTTATTGGGGCTCAATGAAGGGCTGGCGATACTCGAGGCACTGATAAGCCATCAGTGGGGCGCACTCTGGCCGCAGCCTGTCCATGCCCGCATGAAAATCCTCAGCAGTCTGAGTCAGCGTTTACAGCAACTGATTCGCTCGCTCCCGCTAAATCACAGCGACCTCAGCCAGCTGTATCGGGCGGAGCAACAGCTTACCGCTCTGGGTGAGGTGCTGCAGGGCCTGGAGCTTAAGCATCTGAGCCAGCTCGATACGTTACGTACCTTGATGCACAACAGTGCTGCCAGGCTGGAAAACAGCGATGGCATAACCAGCACCAGGCCGGACATTCAGCCAGGTATCAGGTTGCCTGCCACCGCGATGAATAGTGCCGCAGCATCCACGAAGGACCTTGCTGGTAGTCCGCCTGAAGATACGTCAGCAAGCGTAGTGAAGTGGGTTTATGCGGCGCTGCCGGAACACCAGGCGAATGCAGAAGCATTGGCGGCAATACCCAATCAGGTAAAAAAATGGAAATTCTTCGCTGCCGGGATGTGTACCATGCTGGTGGTAAGCACAGTCACACTATGGAGCTGGCAGTTTCTTAATCGGCCAGTCCCGTTGCAGACTCAGCTTGCAGCCTCACTGGCTCCATTGCCTGCACCTCTTACGTCTGAACAGCTGGATATGTCGCGTCAGCAAGCTCCGTTACCACAGGTTTTAATAACACAAACACAGCAGCAGCTTGCCCGGCTGGGTAAATTGCCTCCTGACTGGAATATTGAATACAGTCGACAGTTGCTGGAACAGGTCCGGGTACTTTGGCCGGAGCAGGCTAAGCCACTAATCCAGCAGTGGCAGCAACAGCTTAATGCTGCCGCATTGCCAACAGAACAGCTGAATGGCTGGTCTCAGGGAATGGCGACACTACAAAAACTGAGTGACAGGCTTAACGAACTGGATGTGCAGAAAGGAAAATACCTGACGGTCAGTGAGCTGAAGTCAGTCGTTTTTTCCGCTATGCAGTCCTTTAATCAATCCATACCGGCTGAAGAGCAGCTAAGGGTATTATCACAAAATCCAGCAGGCGAACCTGTGCCTGCGGCTGTCAGAGCTCAGCTGGAGATGCATCTGAAGCAACTGATTGCCCGTTATGCAGAAATAAAACAGGATTCATTAAAATAAAAAAGATATTCGAAGCACAGGTATCCAGCTAATAACCCAGACCTGGCAGGTCATAATCACAACTCATTCACTGGTGTTGATGGATTTGACCAAAGAACATAGTCAGGGCCGGCAAATGATTATTGATTCTGAGAAGAAAAAGGGCAAAGGGGGATAGCCGTCAGTAATGGCTTGTTATTGATTATTAAGAGTTTTAATTGACTGGGCGGGTTTAAGTACAGGGCAGGCCTGGTGTCCCCTGCAGGAATCGAACCTGCAACTAGCCCTTAGGAGGGGCTCGTTATATCCATTTAACTAAGAGGACAGCGGCGCGCAGTATAGCGCAAACAGGCAGTGAGATTCACTACGTCGTCGTCCGTTTGCTCATTCCGCCAGCAATCCCGGTTTTCTGCGCGCGCTAACGTTACGTGCAGAAAGCGAAAACAGCTGTACTGAAGTCCGGGATGTCATCCAGACTGAAGCGGCACCCCGACTCTAAAATCTTCACTCCCTCTTTACAGCAGACACTTCCAGTAAACGTTTTTCAGACGCCCGCCTGGCAAATCGCCTTCAGCAAACAGACCAGAAAGGCAGACAGGGTAAACTGTCTGCCTTTCCTCTTACTCAGCTTTTTCCTGCTCTTCACGCTGGCGACGTTTCTCCTGCTTCTTCTTCTCAGCCTTCGCTTTAGCCACAGCCGCTTCACTCATGTCGTTGCGGATCTGCGCGTGGCTGATCAGGGCAAAAATCAGCGTGCCGCCGGTAATATTGCCGAGCAGCGTCGGCAGGGCAAACGGCCAGAAGAATTCATACCAGCTGATGCTGCCATTAAAGACCAGATAGAGCACTTCCACCGATCCCACCACGATATGCGCCAGATCGCCCAGCGCAACCAGCCAGGTCATCATTACAATCACCAGCAGTTTGGCACCCCCCGCCGAGGGGAACATCCAGACCATGGTGGCGATAATCCAGCCGGAGATCACCGCATTGGCAAACATCTCGCCGGGCGTATTTTCCATCACCTTCATACTGATGTTGGTAAATGCCTGGCGGGTAGCTTCGTCAAATATCGGCATCTCATTAAACGCCAGCGCACCCAGCGCCGTCCCGATCAGGTTACCCAGCAAGACGATGCCCCATAAACGTAATAGCAGAGCGCCATTACTCCAGGTCGGTTTGTGCATAACCGGCAGGACTGCCGTGACGGTATTTTCGGTAAACAGCTGCTGACGCGCCATGATGACGATAACAAAACCAAAGGTATAACCCAGGTTTTCAAGCAGGAATGCCCCTGGTACGCCATCCAGATGCACCTGAAATATCCCCTTCGCCATCAGCGAGGCGCCCATGGATAAGCCCGCCGCAATGGCTGACCAGAGCAGCGCCATACCGTCGCGCTCCAGCTCTTTTTCCCCATCCTGGCGTATCTCTTCATGGATGGCGGCGGCGCGGGAGGGTAAAGCCTCCTCATCGACTTCGATGTCAGTGCCCTTATCCTTCTCTTCACTCTCGACGTCGTTAGGACCCTGTTCATTACCTGATGAAGGCTTCATATTTTCTCCTGGTGATAGTGCTGTCGCGTAATAAGCGTAGCCGTTTTTTATTTGCCGATAATGTAACGATCGATGCGAATAAGCGTAACAACGTTTTTCGGAACTGCATTTTTATTCAGACTGCGGGCGATACCGCACGAATAAACCCATGGCATCGAAACTGAGCGGTGGCTCACACTTCGGCCCACAGCAACATTGTGGTAATATCCCGGCCACTTTTAGCTGGTGCGATTCCCCCCTCGATGTTGGAAATCATTACGCTCACTTGTGCATACGACGAACGTGCGCTGTTCCGGCAGCTCTCATTTCGCGTCTCTGCAGGCGACATTGTGCAGATTGAAGGCCCCAATGGTGCCGGTAAGACCTCACTCTTACGCCTGCTGGCTGGCCTGAGCCGTCCTGAACAGGGTGAAATACGCTGGCAGCAGCAGCCAATCCTGCGGCAGCGCGAAGCCTGGCATCAGGCGATGCTCTATCTGGGCCATCATCCCGGTGTCAAAGGCGTGCTTACACCGCTGGAAAACCTGCGTTTCTACCATCCTGATTGCAGTGATGCGCAGATCTTTGCTGCGCTGGAAAGCGTCGATCTCACGGGCGACGAAGAGGTGCCGGTTAGCCGGTTATCGGCGGGCCAGCAGCGTCGGGTAGCGCTGGCGCGTCTGTGGCTCAGCCAGGCCCGCATATGGATTCTCGACGAGCCGCTGACCGCCATCGACAAAGCGGGTGTTAAAAAATTAATGGCGAAATTCGCCCGGCATGCCGATAACGGTGGCGCAGTGATCCTGACAACCCATCAGGATTTGCCCGCGGATGCTGCGCGGGTGCGTAAAATTCGCCTCGGCGACGGGGAGGAAGGCTGATGCTGTTTCGCCTCATCCAGCGTGAATTACGCATCGCCTTTCGCAGCGGGGCTGATGTGATCAATCCGCTCTGGTTTTTCCTGATTGTTATTACCCTGTTTCCGCTGGGCATCGGACCTGACCCGCAACAGCTGGCGCGCATTGCACCGGGCGTAGCCTGGGTTGCCGCGCTGCTGGCGTCGCTGCTGGCGCTGGAGCGGCTGTTTCGCGATGACTTCAGCGATGGTTCGCTGGAGCAACTGGTACTGCTGCCGACGCCGCTGCCGGTAACGGTTATCGGCAAAGTAGTGGCGCACTGGCTGGTCACAGGCGTGCCGCTGATAATCCTGTCGCCGCTGGCCGCGCTGCTGCTGTCACTGGATTTTAATGGCTGGCGGGCGATGGCCCTGACGCTGCTGCTCGGCACGCCAACCCTGAGTTTTCTCGGCGCGATTGGTGTAGGTCTCACGGTGGGTTTACGGCGCGGTGGCGTACTGCTTAGCCTGCTGGTGCTGCCGCTGGCTATTCCGGTCTTGATCTTCGCCAGTGCGGCGATGGAGGCGGCCAGTCAGGGGTTGCCGATTAATGGCTATCTGGCGATTCTCGGCGCGATGCTGCTGGGCAGCGCCACGCTCTCCCCGTTTGCCACGGCGGCAGCGCTAAGAATTACTTTGCAATAACAGCCGTTGAAATAACCGCGCGTAAAAGACGCGGCAACACTCTTTTATCGTTAATGTGAGCATTTGATATGTGGAAAGCGTTACATCAGCTGGCCAGGCCCGAACGGCTCTATCAGTTTTCGGGGCGACTGGTGCCGTGGTTCGCCATCTCAGGACTGGCGGCGTTGCTGCTGGGCTGGGCCTGGGGCTTTGGATTTGCTCCCGCTGACTATCAGCAGGGCGACAGTTTCCGCATCATGTACATTCATGTGCCCGCCGCGATGTGGTCGATGGGCATTTATGCCTCGATGGCCATCGCCGCCTTTATCGGTCTGGTGTGGCAGATGAAAATGGCCGATCTGGTTTCCGCCGCCATGGCACCGGTGGGCGCGGTCTTTACCTTTATTGCGCTGGTCACCGGATCCGCATGGGGTAAGCCGATGTGGGGGACCTGGTGGATCTGGGATGCGCGCCTCACTTCGGAGCTGGTGCTGCTGTTCCTCTATATGGGCGTGATTGCGCTCTGGCATGCTTTTGATGACCGCCGCACCGCAGGGCGGGCCGCGGGTGTTCTCATTCTGGTCGGCGTAGTTAATCTGCCGATCATTCACTTTTCAGTACAGTGGTGGAATACCCTGCATCAGGGCTCGTCGGGCATTCTCCAGCAGGCGATTGCGCCAGTGATGCGAACGCCGCTGCGCTGGGCAATCATCGGTTATCTTCTGGTGTTTATCACGCTGACCCTGATGCGGCTGCGCAACCTGATTCTGTTAACCGAACGTCATCGTCCCTGGGCGATTGATGTGGCGAAGCGGGGAGAGCAGGCATGACACCTGCCTTTTCCTCCTGGCACGCTTTCTTTGAGATGGGGGGCTACGCCTTCTATGTCTGGCTGGCGGTTGCCTGCACGCTGATTCCGCTTGTCGGGCTGACGCTGCATACCCTGTTGCTGCGCCGCCGCCTGCTGGCTGAGATCCGCCAGCACGACGCGCGGGAACGCCGCATCCGGGCAGCGAAATCTAAAAAAGCCGCGGCTGAAGCGGCAGGAGAGATATTGTGAATACCCGTCGACGCAACCGCCTCTATGCGGCAGTGGCGATTCTGCTCGGCCTCGGCCTGGCCACCGCGCTGGTGATGTATGCGCTGCGCTCAAACATCGATCTGTTCTATACCCCAGGTGAAATCCTTTACGGCAAAGGCGAAGCGCACGAGAAGCCCGAAGCGGGTCAGCGGCTGCGCGTCGGCGGCATGGTGATGCCCGGCAGTGTCCGGCGCGATCCGAATACGCTTGCCGTGTCGTTCAAACTTTATGATGCCCGCGGCGTGGTCAGCGTCAGTTTTGAAGGCATCCTGCCGGATCTGTTCCGTGAAGGGCAGGGCGTCGTCGCACAGGGCGTGCTGGCGGCGGGCAACCAGGTAATCGCCAAAGAAGTGCTGGCGAAACATGATGAGAAATATACGCCGCCGGAGATTGAAGACGCGATGAAGAGTAATCACACCGGCCCGCAGTCGCTGTATCAGGCGGGAAATAAATCATCATGATGCCCGAGATTGGTACTTTTCTGCTCTGCCTGGCACTGGGACTCTCCCTGCTGCTGAGCAGCTATCCGCTGTGGGGCGCAGTGCGCCAGGATGCCCGCCTGATGGCGATGGCGCGTCCGCTGGCCTGCGGTCTGTTTATCTGCATCGCGGCGGCTTTCGCGCTGCTGGTCTGGGCCTTTATCAGCAACGATTTTACCGTTGCCTATGTCGTCACAAACTCCAACAGCCTGCTGCCGATTTATTATCGCATCGCCGCCACCTGGGGCGCGCATGAAGGATCGCTGCTGCTGTGGGTGTTGCTGCTCAGCACCTGGACATTGGCGGTGGCGATATTCAGTCGCGGTATGCCGCAGGATGCGCTGGCACGCGTGCTGGCGGTCATGGGGATGATCAATCTCGGCTTCCTGCTGTTTATCCTGCTGACCTCGAATCCATTTGGCCGCACGCTGCCGGACTTTCCGATAGACGGGCACGACCTGAATCCGATGCTGCAGGATATCGGCCTGATCTTCCATCCGCCGCTGCTCTATATGGGTTATGTCGGCTTTTCGGTGGCGTTTGCTTTTGCTATCGCCTCGCTGATGGCCGGACGGCTGGATACGGCCTGGGCGCGCTGGTCGCGTCCCTGGACCACTGCGGCCTGGGTCTTTCTGACGATTGGTATTGTCCTTGGCTCGGCCTGGGCCTATTACGAGCTGGGCTGGGGCGGCTGGTGGTTCTGGGACCCGGTTGAAAATGCGTCGTTTATGCCGTGGCTGGCAGGCACCGCCCTGATGCACTCGCTGGCGGTCACGGAAAAGCGAGGCACCTTTAAGGCCTGGACCGTGCTGCTGGCGATTACCGCGTTTTCGCTGAGCCTGCTGGGGACGTTCCTGGTGCGATCCGGGGTACTGGTGTCGGTGCATTCCTTCGCCTCGGATCCGGCACGCGGGATGTTTATCCTCGCGTTTCTGGTGATTGTTATCGGCAGTTCGCTCCTGCTCTATGCAATTAAAGGCGGGCAGGTACGTGGCCGGGTGCAGAATGAAACCTGGTCGCGCGAATCGTTTTTGCTGGGTAATAACGTGCTGCTGATTGCCGCGATGCTGGTGGTTCTGCTCGGCACGTTGTTGCCGCTGGTGCACAAGCAACTGGGCCTGGGCAGCATTTCGGTCGGTGAGCCGTTCTTCAACACGATGTTCAGCTGGCTGATGGCGCCGTTTGCTTTGCTGATGGGGATCGGGCCACTGGTGCGCTGGCGTCGCGATGAGCCGCAGAAGCTGGCAAAGCGGCTGGCGCTGGCACTGATCGCGACCCTGGCCTGTTCCGTCATCATTCCCTGGTGGCTGCAGGATCGCATTGAGGCGATGACCGTGGTTGGCCTGCTGATGTCACTCTGGATTATCGTGCTGACGCTGCTGGAACTGCATGAGCGTGCCACTCACCGTCATCCGTTCTTTGCCGGTTTACGTCACCTGTCGCGCAGTCACTGGGGCATGGTACTGGGCCATCTTGGGGTAGGGGTGACGGTGATCGGTATTGCATTCAGCACCCAGTACAGCGTGGAACGCGATGTGCGGATGAAGGCGGGTGATAGCATCGATATTCATCACTATCACTTTGTCTTCCGCGGCGTGCAGAATCTGCAGGGGCCTAACTACAGCGGTGGCATGGGCATCATCGATGTCACGCGCAACGGCAAACATGAAGCGACGCTGCAGGCAGAGAAACGCTTTTATACGGCCGCCCGCACCATGATGACCGAAGCGGCGATTGATGGGGGTTTCAGCCGCGATCTCTATGCGGCGCTGGGCGAAGAGCTGGAGGATGGCGGCTGGGCCGTGCGCATCTACTACAAACCCTTTGTCCGCTGGATCTGGTTCGGTGGCGCGCTGATGGCGCTGGGTGGGCTGTTCTGCCTGTTTGATCCCCGTTATCGTTCGCGCAAAAAAGCGGGAATTGAGGAGCGGACATGAACAAGAAAATCCTGTTTATTCCCCTGATGCTGTTTCTGTTGCTGGCGGCGGCGCTGCTGTGGCAGCTGACACGTAATGCCGATGGCGACGATCCGACCCGTCTCGAATCCGCTCTGATCGGCAAGCCGGTGCCGCTGTTCCGGCTGGAAGCTCTCGACCAGCCAGGCAAAACCTACGACCAGCGCGTGCTGACGGATGGTAAACCGATACTGCTGAACGTCTGGGCGACCTGGTGTCCGACCTGTCGCGCCGAGCATCAGTATCTGAATACGCTGGCGGAGCAGGGCATTCGCGTCGTCGGGCTGAACTACAAAGACGATCGTCATAAGGCGGTTAACTGGCTGAATACGCTGGGCAACCCCTACGCGCTGAGCCTCTATGATGGCAACGGCATGCTGGGACTGGATCTCGGCGTCTATGGCGCGCCGGAAACTTTTCTGATCGACGGTAAGGGGATCATCCGTTATCGCCACGCGGGCGATCTCAATGCGCGCGTCTGGGATCAGGAAGTGAAACCCTTGTGGGTGAAATACAGCGCGGAGGCGGGATCATGAGAATGCTGTTACTGCTGTGCGGCCTGCTGTTCAGCATCAACCTATGGGCAAGCATCGACACGCTGCAATTTGACTCGGTGGCCCAGGAAGAACAATACCGCGATCTGACCGCTTCACTGCGCTGTCCGAAGTGCCAGAACAACAGCATCGCCGACTCAAACGCCATGATTGCCGCCGATATGCGGCTGAAAGTTTATCAGCTGATGAAGCAGGGCCAGAGTCGCCAGCAGATCATCGACTACATGGTGGCGCGCTATGGCAACTTCGTCAGCTATTCGCCACCGGTCACGCCCTCAACTTTGGTTTTGTGGGCTGGTCCGGCGCTGTTTGCGCTGATGGGCGGTGCGGTGATTATCCTGCGCAGCCGTCAGCGCAAAACCCGCAGTGAGCTGGATGAAGATGAGCAACAGCGTCTTAATGCGCTACTGAAGTCAGACAGGAAGCCGTAATGAGTGCATTTTGGATTACCCTTTTTCTGTTACTGCTGGCGGCCTGTACGCTGTTCCTGGCGGCGGGCTGGCGGCAACGTCAGGCCAGCACAGGCGATCGCGATCGCCTTAATCAGCGCTTCTACCATCAGCGGATAGATGAGCTGGCACAGGATGAAGATCAGGGCGTCGTCGCTGAGCGTCCACTGATGGAGCGGGAGTTACAGCAGACACTGCTGGCGGATATTCCACCGGCACAGACGATGAAATCACACAGCAGCGGTCGCTGGATTTTGCTGCCAGGCCTGATCGTGCTGATTGGGGTATCGCTGGGGACTTACCTGAAAACCGGTGGCCTGGCACAGCTCACGGGCTGGAAGCAGGTGCAGCAGGCGTATCCTGAGCTGCGTGCCCGACTGATGGACCCTGGCGCTAAACCGCTGAGCATGGAGGAGCTGGCGCGTTTACAGCTCGGATTGCGTACCGCGTTGCAAACGGAACCGGATAATCTGGCTGACTGGACGATGCTGGGACGGCTCGGCATGGTGCTGAATAATGCCGATACGGCCAGCCAGGCATTTGAGCATGCGCTACAGCTTGCTCCCAACGATCTGGCGCTAAAACAGGATTATGCCGAAGTCCTGACGCGATCCCCCGACCCGCAGGATAACCGTCAGGCGTCACTGCTGCTGCAGGCATTGCTAAAAGCGGATCCGCAAAACCTGCGTACGCTGAGCCTGCTGGCATTTAATGCTTACGGACAGCAGCAATATGATCAGGCTATCGACGCATGGCAGACCCTGCTGGGTCTGTTGCCGGCCGGTGATTCGCGACAGGCGATGATCGCCCGCAGCATCGAAAAGGCCAGAAGTGCCGCCGGGCAACAGAGTCGTCAACTGGCGCTGACCGTGACGCTGGCACCTAAGGCAGAAAAAATGTTACCGCAGGACGGAGTGTTGTATATTTCGGTTTCTGACGGTGCTTCACCGGTGCCGGTGGCTGTTAAGCGGATGCCGCTCAGTCACTTCCCGTTGTCGCTGACGCTGGATGACAGCAACGCCATGATGCCGGATCGCCTGCTTTCGGCGCAGCATCAGGTCGAGGTCCGGGTGCGAATCTCCCGCGACGGAAGCGCCAATCCCCGGCCGGGTGACTGGCTGGGCCTGAGCGCAGTGACGCCCTGGGATGGGCATCAGCCGATCGCGGTAGAGATTAATCAGCAGCTTCCCTGAACGCATCAACTGACCGCGTTCAGGATGATGCGTGCCATTGCCTGCTGCCTCTGGCACAAAGTCAGCTATGCTCATCGGGTAAGTCGATACGATACCGGGCTGTGACCTGAACGATGGGTAGACCTTTTTCATCCGCACAGGGAGATTGGAATGAATTATCGCCTGACCAGCCTGGCTGTCGCCAGCGTCCTTCTGGTAGGTTGTGCCAGTTCAAAGCCGGCGAATAGCGATCCTGCTCAGCGCAGCGATCCGTTCGAAGGCTTTAACCGCACGATGTTTAACTTTAACTACAACGTGCTGGATCCGTATGTATTGCGTCCGGTCGCTGTGGCCTGGCGTGATTATGTGCCGGTGCCGGCACGTACCGGCCTGAGCAACTTCCTCGGCAACCTGGAAGAACCTGCCAGCATGGTCAACGCCATCCTGGTCGGCAACGGGCGCGATGCGGGTGTGCACTTTACCCGTTTCTTCCTGAACAGCGTGCTGGGACTGGGCGGTTTCATTGACGTTGCCGGTAAGGCGAATCCGGAACTGGCGCGTGAAGAGCCGCACCGTTTCGGTACCACGCTGGGTCACTATGGCGTCGGCTACGGGCCTTACGTTGAGTTGCCTGCTTACGGCAGCTTCACGGTGCGTCAGGATGGCGGCGACTACGTCGATACGCTTTATCCGATCCTTGGCTGGCTGACCTGGCCAATGTCGATTGGTAAATGGACGCTTGAAGGGATTGAGACCCGCGCGCAGCTGCTGGACTCTGATGCAATCCTGAAACAGCAGAGCGATCCGTACGCCTTTATCCGTAATGCTTACTTCCAGCGTCACGACTTCCTGGCGCGCGGCGGCAAGCTCAAGCCGGAAGATAATCCTAACGCAGCCGCGATTCAGGATGACCTGAAGGATATTGACGCCGAGTAATCGCCCGCGATGCGCCGCCAGAGATGGCGGTTTTTGCCTCTTTGCGCAGCGCGTATCCTCGCTGAGCCATTAAGCGATCCACGGCCACAAAAAAGGGCGACTCACCAGAGTCGCCCTTTTTGTTCGTACCAGCCAGTCAGAACTTATAGTTAAAGTTCGCGCCGTAGAGCCAGGCCTTGCCTTCAGAGGTAAAGGTATAAGGACCTTCTTTCACCGTCACTTTCTGTCCGTGCATATAAGAGATGCCTAAATCCACCGAGGCATCATCGTTAAAGGCGTAAGAAGTACCGGCACTCAGCCATAAACGATCCTGGTCCGGGATGGAGATAGAGCGCTTATCGGCCGGAACCGGACTGTCATCAAACGCAATACCGGTACGGAACGTCCAGTTCTTGTCGTAGGAATAGGTTGTGCCCAGTGCAATGCGGTAGGCATCGTGGAAGCTTTCATCTTTATAGAACAGCGTCTGGCCGTTAGAGCCAGTGGCTTTCAGCTCCTGGAACTGGCTCCAGCTGGTGTAAGCCATGCTGTAGTGAACCGCCCACTGCGGTGCCACTTTATGCCAGCCCGACACTTCCCACATCTCTGGCAGATTCAGCGTTAACGCGCCAGGAACGGTGGTGCCGTTGGTGCCAAAAGGTACGCCTGACACTTCCGGATTATTCACCGCATTCAGCCGGGATGAGAGATTACTTTTGTAATCGCCATCAAAATCAACTTTCACTTCTGAACGATAGGTAAAGCCGAAGCGGTTATTTTCATCCACTTCATACAGGATGCCAGCATTCCAGCCGTAGCCCCACTCATCGCCTTTCAGATGGGCAACCTGCGTATCAGCCGGAACCCCCAGACGCGCGCCTGACTCACCGGCATAACGCTCAATTTTGGCTTTAGCGTAAACCGCATCAAAACCGATGCCTGCACTAAAATGTTCATTAAACCGATAAGCGGTGCTGAGATTTAAATTGCCGGTCATCAGGTCAGTTTTACCGCCGTAACCGCCAGCGGTGTAGCCATTATTAAACTCTGTTGCTAAGCCGTAGTTTGAGGTTGCAGATGCGCCAATCCACCACTGATCGTTGATGGGCTGGACGTAATGAATATTGGGTACCCACTGATTAGGGGCAATATTATTCGCATCCAGGCTGCGGCCACTGGGACTGCGACCACTGATATTTACATCCGGCGCAATATAGACAGCCCCGATAGAAAATTCCGGGCGATCCATTAACGCCATTGTCGCCGGGTTACGGCTGGCAGACGCCGCGGTATCACCCATTGCCCCTTCGCCTGAATATGCGCGACCTAAACCAATCGAAGAGAATTCATTTAACTGAAACCCAGCAGCGTAAACGTGGGAAGAGACAAGCGCCACTGCAGCCGCCACGGCTGACTTTGCAAACAGGTTTTTATGGTTCATGACCACAACCTCATGTGAATTATTATTTAACGCTATAACGTCGCGTAACAAAGGACGGCGGATTGTAGGGACTGATGTAAAGCGCACATATCAGACCAGTGCGGAGAGTATAGGTCCGACCTGTGTGCATGTTGCAATATTGTTTTTAAAATATTTCAGGTTTGATCGCTTAAAATTCGATCTGCATAACAAAAAGCCCCTGATCCTGGACAGCATAACCATTCCAGTTTGTTCTGGATCAATTTTTATTGTGATATTCGTCACTTAGCAACAGGTGCGTGGCGCATCTTTCAGCGAGCAGGTAAGATTTCGTCCATAAAATCGCTCAACCTATGCAATTGCTGGTCTGGAGAATGAAATGACTGATGCCATTAAAAAATGCAGTGCGACCGAAACCGCAGCCTGTTGTTGTGTTGATGTCGGCACGGTAATGGATAACACCGATTGCACCGCCAGCTGGTCAGAATGGTTTGCTCAGCGTGCCGATGCGGAAGCGAAATTAGCGCAACTGACCGAACGTGCCCGCGAGGTTGAATCAGAACCCTGTCTGATTGAATCGCGCTTCAGCGAAGTGGATCAGGGAGTGCAGCTGGATATCGATTTCACCTTCAGCTGCCAGGCGGAAACCATGATTTTTCAGCTCGGTTTGCGTTAAGTCCCATTACGCCGCGTCACTGCGGCGTTTTTCATTTTCGTGTTTCCCTTCGCACTTTTTCCCTTCCGATATTGGCGGCTCACCCGCTTGTGGTTAACACTGATCAGGTCAGACCTCTTCAGGCAATGATGCCACAGTCCCAGCCACAGGTGAGAACAATGAGCAAAGCGCAGCCGCTGCTGACGCGTGATGGTGAACGCATCGCAATAACCCACGGATTACGCACCCCTTTCTTACGCCAGGCGACCGGCTTCCATGGCATTCCCGCCATTGAGCTGGGACGCATGGTGGTCAGCGAATTAATGGCGCGCAGTGAACTGCCGGCTGAGGTGATCGAGCAACTGGTCTTTGGGCAGGTGGTGCAGATGCCGGAAGCGCCGAACATTGCGCGTGAAATTGTATTAAGCAGCGGGTTGAGTGTGCATACCGATGCCTACAGCGTCAGCCGTGCCTGCGCCACCAGCTTTCAGGCGGTAGCGAATGTGGCAGAAAGTCTGCTGGCGGGCACCATCTCTGCCGGTATTGCCGGTGGCGCAGACTCTTCGTCGGTGTTGCCGATTGGGGTCAGTAAAACGCTGGCCCGCGCGTTGGTGGATCTCAATAAAGCCCGCAGCTTCGGTCAAAAACTGCACATCCTGCGGCGTCTGCGCCCGCGTGATCTGCTGCCGGTCCCGCCCGCAGTGGCGGAGTATTCGACCGGCCTGCGCATGGGCGACACTGCGGAGCAGATGGCTAAGAGTCACGGCATCACGCGCGAAGCACAGGATGCGCTGGCGCTGCGATCCCATCAGCATGCCGCAAGGGCCTGGCAATCCGGGGTACTGAATCAGGAAGTCATGGCAGCCTTTGTGCCGCCGTGGAAAAGCGCCATCGATCAGGACAATAACGTGCGGATGAACGCCAAAGCGGAGGATTACGCCCGACTGCGTCCGGCATTTGATCGCCAGCACGGCAGCGTCACCGCGGCCAACAGCACGCCTCTCACCGACGGCGCGGCGGCAGTGATTCTGATGCGCGAGGGCCGCGCCCGTGAACTGGGCATCAGGCCGCTGGGCTATCTGCGCAGCTACGCCTTTACCGCCATTGGTGTGCAGCAGGATATGCTGCTGGGCCCGGCTTACGCTTCACCACTGGCACTGGATCGCGCCGGCATAACCCTGGCCGATCTGACGCTGATCGATATGCATGAAGCTTTTGCTGCCCAGACGCTGAGCAACCTGCACATGTTTCGCGACGAGCGTTTTGCCCGTGAGGTGCTGAATCGGCCACACGCGCTGGGCGAAGTGAATGAAGAGCGCTTTAACGTGCTGGGCGGATCGATCGCCTATGGTCATCCTTTTGCCGCCACGGGCGCGCGCATGATCACCCAGACGCTGAATGAATTACGCCGTCGCGGTGGCGGGTTAGGACTGGTAACAGCCTGCGCGGCAGGCGGCCTGGGTGCGGCAATGATTCTGGAGGCCGAATAATGGAGCAGAATGCGTTTCATCTGAAGATGCGACTGGATCACGTCGGCATCATTACGATCGATGTCCCTGGTGAGAAGATGAACACCCTGAAAGCGGAATTTGCCGGGCAGATCACCGCCATCATTGCGGAAGCGCGACGCGATCCGCAACTGGCTGGCCTGGTGCTGATTTCCGGTAAAGCGGACAACTTCATCGCGGGCGCAGACATCAGCATGATTGACCGCTGTAAGAGCGCGCAGGAAGCCGAAGCGCTGGCAAAACAGGGCCAGGAAGTGATGGCTGCGCTCGACGCGCTGCCGTTCCCTGTGGTCGCGGCGATCCACGGCGCCTGCCTGGGAGGCGGACTGGAACTGGCGCTGGCCTGTGATGCCCGTATCTGCTCGCTGGATGATAAAACCCGCCTCGGTTTGCCGGAAGTGCAACTCGGCTTACTGCCTGGCTCTGGCGGCACTCAGCGGCTGCCACGCTTAATCGGCGTGCAGCAGGCACTGCCACTGATTCTTACCGGCAAAGCCCTGCGGGCGAAACAGGCCCGTAAGCTGGGCGTGGTCGATGACGCGGTGCCGCAGGCGATTCTGCTGGAGACCGCCATTGCCCGGGTGAAAAAGGGCAAGGTTAGTGGACGAACGCTGCCGCTGCGCGATCGTCTGCTGCATGGTCCGGTTGGCCGTCAGGCGCTGTTTGCGCTGGCGACCCGACAGACCGCAGCCAAAACGCAGGGTAACTATCCGGCAGCAAAACGCATTATTGAGGTGGTGCGCATCGGGCTGGAGCAGGGCAGTCGGGCCGGACATGAGGCTGAAGCACGCGCTTTTGGTGAGCTGGCGATGACGCCAGAATCTGTTGCGCTGCGCGGGATCTTTTTCGCGACTACGGCTATGAAAAAGGAGCGGGGCGGTGAAGCGGAACCCGGCACCGTTAAGCGTGTTGGTATCCTCGGCGGCGGCCTGATGGGCGGCGGCATCGCCAGCGTCACTGCAATCAACGCCGGGTTGCCGGTACGCATTAAAGATATCAGCCTGGAAGGGGTGAACCATGCGCTGAAAACCAGCTGGGAACTGCTGAGCAAAAAGGTTAAACGCCGCCAGCTCACTCCGGCACAGCGTCAGCAGCAGATGGCACGTATCACGGGCGGCATCGATTATCAGGGCTTCTCACAGCGCGACGTGGTAATTGAAGCCGTATTCGAAGATTTAGCCCTGAAGCAGCAGATGGTCAGCGAAGTGGAGGCACACTGTCAGCCGCATACGCTGTTTGCCTCAAATACCTCTTCGCTGCCGATTGAGGCGATCGCCGCCGGCGCCCAGCGTCCTGAGAACGTCATCGGGCTGCACTATTTCAGTCCGGTAGAGAAAATGCCGCTGGTGGAGGTGATTCCTCATCTGAATACCTCTACCGCGACGCTGGTGACGATTGTGGCGCTGGCGCGCAGCCAGGGTAAAACTCCGATTGTGGTGGCGGACAAGCCTGGCTTCTATGTTAACCGCATCCTGACGCCCTATATAAATGAAGCGATGCGCTGCCTGCTGGAGGGCGAGCCGATTGACCATATTGATCGGGCGCTGGTGAAGTTTGGTTTTCCGGTCGGCCCGATTCAGCTGCTGGATGAGGTCGGTATCGACGTTGGCAGCAAAATCAGTCCCATCCTGTATCAGGCTTATGGTGAACGCTTTGCCGCGCCAGCCGCTTTTGATGCGGTGCTGAAAGATGGCCGCAAGGGACGTAAAAACAGTAAAGGCTTTTATCGCTATGACCAGCCGCGCTGGCAGCGTAAAAAACCGGACGCTTCGCTGTATACGTTGCTGAAAATCTCGCCGCAGGCCAGGCAGAGTGAAGCGCAGATTGCTGAACGCTGCGTGATGATGATGCTGAACGAAGCGGCTCGCTGTCTTGATGAGCAGGTGGTTCGCTGCGCCCGCGATGGGGATATCGGTGCGGTGTTTGGCATCGGCTTTCCGCCTTTCTTAGGCGGCCCGTTCCACTACATGGACAAACTGGGCGCGGCGGACGTGGTCAACAGATTAACCCGGCTTGCGCAGCAGCATGGCGAACGATTCACACCCTGTGAGGCGCTCATTCAGGCGGCTGCAAAATAGACGAAATTTTACATTTCTGCTGAAAATGGAATAACCAATCCGATTCAGCGGCTTAGAAAAGCGCCGCCAGAGTGTGCGGCGCAGCATGATTCTGAGAAGTGCTTATTTAATAAACAACCGGTTGACTATACTAAAGCCATTAGGGTAAAACACAGCGTTCATTCGCAGAGTGAAGAGTCAGGCGCTACGCGTCGGGCGATGTCGACAAACAACAGCGGTGCTTTATGCAAGTTTTTATCATGCGTCACGGCGATGCGGCTCTGGAAGCAGCCAGTGATTCAGTCAGGCCTTTAACCTTATGTGGCTGCAATGAATCACGTCAGATGGCCAACTGGCTTAACAGCCAGACGCCGGACATTGAGCGTGTCCTGGTGAGTCCCTATTTACGCGCGCAGCAAACGCTCGCGACCGTGCGTGAAGCCTTTCCCCTGCCGGAAAGCCAGGACGTTCTGCCGGAATTAACGCCGGGCGGCGATCCGGAGATGGTCGGGTGCTATCTGCAGGCCCTGGCGAATGAAGGGGTGAAATCGGCTCTGGTGATTTCACATTTACCGTTGGTGGGGTATTTAGTCTCTGAACTGTGCCCGCAGGAAGCACCGCCAATGTTCGCCACTTCCGCTATTGCCTGCGTGGAATTCGATCCCGCAGCGAGTGCCGGTAAACTGCTGTGGCAGGTCAGTCCCAAAAAGCTGGCTAAAGCAATCTGACGTCTGTGGGCCGATCATTCCGGCCCCTCTCAGGGCAATTCAGGCGGTTGCCACTCCTCAATCTCAATCAAAACCAGCAGCGCGGCGTCACCGCCGAACATTTTGGGTGCCTGATGAAAAGCCATCACCCACGGATGCTGGGCCAGCCACAGCGGCGTCTGCTGCTTCAGGATATGCTTTCCATGACCGGTCATGACGCTGGCGCAGAACAGATGTTCACGGCGGCAGGCGGCGATCAGTGCCCCCAGTTCCTGCTTGGCCTGCTGCTGCGTTAAGCCGTGCAGATCGAGGAAAATCTCCGGCGTATAGTCGCCACGACGTAATTTTTTCAGCTCAAAATGGCTGACATCGGCGCGCACATAACGGGTAGCACCTTCCGTTGAGAGCAGCGGCTGAAACTCATCCGAAAAGTAATGACTGTTGTCCGCCTGCTCTGAAAGCAGACGCTTTACCGGTATGTGGCGGGTTTTAACCGGCGCTTTGTGGACAAACGTGTCCTGTTTTAACTGGCGTGTACCCGTCATCAACTGGCGAAATAGCGCCTGGTCATCCGGGCTTAGTGGTGTTTTTTTACTCATGGCAGGTCAGTCATATCAGAAAAGGCTGTCACACAGCAGAGCCGATACCTTACCGTTAAGCGTCATTAAATGTCAGCTTTTTCACCTCGCTGCGCTGAATTCTCCCCGGCTTCATGGCACACTACTGGCCGATTTAGCAAAAGGCCTGCGGAGGGCTACGTGGACAAAATTTTCGTCGATGAGGCAGTGAGCGAGCTGCACACCATTCAGGACATGCTGCGCTGGGCGGTCAGCCGCTTTTCCGCTGCCGGAATCTGGTACGGACATGGCACAGACAATCCCTGGGACGAAGCCGTTCAACTGGTCCTGCCGTCACTCTGGCTGCCGCTGGATATTCCTGAAGATATGCGCAATGCGCGTCTGACCGCCAGCGAACGTCTTCTGATCGTTGAGCGCGTCATTCGTCGCGTTAACGAGCGCATTCCGGTCGCCTATCTTACTAATAAAGCCTGGTTCTGCGGCCACGAGTTCTTTGTTGATGAGCGCGTGCTGGTGCCGCGTTCACCGATTGGCGAACTGATTGAGAACCGCTTTGCCGGTCTGGTCAGCACGCCACCTCATCATATTCTGGATATGTGTACCGGCAGCGGCTGCATCGCGATTGCCTGCGCCTATGCCTTCCCGGAAGCGGAGGTGGACGCGGTGGATATCTCTACCGGTGCGCTGGCGGTTGCCGAGCAGAACATTGAAGAACATGGCCTGATTCATCAGGTTACGCCGATTCGCGCTGACCTGTTCCGCGAACTGCCACCGCTGAAATATGATCTGATCGTCACCAATCCGCCGTATGTTGATGCGGAAGATATGGATGATCTGCCGAACGAATATCGCCACGAACCAGAGCTCGGGCTGGCGGCAGGCAGCGACGGCCTGAAGCTGGTACGCCGCATTCTGGCCTGTGCACCGGATTATCTCAGCGAGCAGGGCGTACTGGTCTGCGAAGTGGGCAACAGCATGGTGCACATGATCGAGCAGTATCCCGACGTGCCCTTTACCTGGCTGGAATTCGACAACGGCGGTGATGGCGTCTTTACGCTGACGCGCCAGCAGATTGTCGACGCAAAACACCATTTCTCTTTTTACAAAGACTAAAAGTGGGGCGAAGCATCGCCCGCCGAACCCTGAGAAGGAAATAGCATGGCCGGAAACAGCATCGGGCAATTTTTTCGAGTAACGACCTTTGGCGAGTCCCATGGGCTTGCGCTGGGCTGTATCGTTGACGGCGTGCCGCCAGGCATCCCGCTGACCGAAGCGGATATTCAGCATGACCTCGATCGCCGTCGTCCTGGCACATCGCGCTATACCACGCAGCGCCGCGAGCCGGATCAGGTGAAAATTTTGTCCGGCGTCTTTGAGGGTGTGACCACCGGTACTTCGATTGGCCTGCTGATTGAAAATACCGATCAGCGTTCGCAGGATTACGGCGCTATCAAAGATCTCTTCCGTCCGGGCCATGCTGATTACACCTACGAGCAGAAATATGGTCAGCGCGACTACCGTGGCGGTGGCCGCTCGTCGGCGCGCGAAACCGCGATGCGCGTGGCGGCCGGTGCGATTGCCAAGAAATACCTGCAGATGAAACACGGTGTCGTGGTGCGCGGCTATCTGTCACAGATTGGTGACATCGCCTGTGAGCTGAAAGACTGGAGCATCGTGGAAGAGAATCCGTTCTTCTGCCCGGATGCGGACAAGCTGGAGGCGCTGGATGAACTGATGCGCGGCCTGAAAAAAGAGGGCGACTCCATTGGCGCCAAAGTCACGGTCATGGCAGATCACGTGCCGCCAGGCCTGGGCGAGCCGGTATTTGACCGGCTGGATGCCGATCTGGCACATGCGCTGATGAGCATCAATGCCGTTAAAGGCGTTGAAATCGGCGACGGCTTTGCGGTGGTTAACCAGCGCGGCAGCCAGCATCGCGACGAGATCCGCCACGATGGTTTCCAGAGCAACCACGCCGGGGGGATTCTGGGCGGCATCAGCAGCGGCCAGACCATCAGCGCCAATCTGGCGATGAAACCAACCTCCAGCATCACCGTGCCGGGTAAAACCATTACCCGCGACGGCGAAGAAGTGGAGATGATCACCAAAGGCCGCCACGATCCCTGCGTCGGGATCCGCGCAGTGCCGATCGCCGAGGCGATGATGGCGATCGTCCTGATGGATCATCTGCTGCGCCAGCGGGCGCAGAACGGTGACGTTAACAGCTCCGTACCGCGCTGGTGATGCCATGAAGGCTCTTCTGCTTACCCTGAGTGCGCTGTTGATCAGCGCCTCCAGCCTGGCGGCGACGCCGTGGCAACGCATCCAGCAGCCGATTACCGGTGCACCGCAGTCAATCGGCGGCTTTGCCAACGGCTGTATTGTTGGCGCCGAGGCGCTGCCGCTGAATTCACCGCACTATCAGGTGATGCGTCAGGATCAGCGGCGCTACTTTGGTCATCCCGATCTGATTCAGTTTATTCAGCGTCTCAGTACGCAGGTGCATAACCTGCAACTGGGCAACGTGCTGATTGGTGACATGGGCATGGCAGCAGGCGGACGTTTCAGCAGTGGTCACGCCAGCCATCAGACCGGACTGGATGTCGATATCTGGCTGCAACTGCCGAAAACCCGCTGGAGCGCCCAGCAACTGCTGAAGCCGCAGCCGCTCGATCTGGTCGGGCCGGGTGACAAAAATGTGATTGCGCGCCACTGGCAGCCGGAAATTGATAGCCTGATTAAACTGGCCGCCAAAGATGATGATGTGACACGCATCTTCGTCAATCCGGCGATTAAAAAGCAGCTTTGTGCCGATGCAGGTAACGATCGTGACTGGCTGCGTAAAGTGCGCCCGTGGTTTGCTCACCGGGCCCATATGCATGTGCGCCTGCGCTGCCCGGCGGGCAGTATCGGCTGTGAAGATCAGCCTGCACCGCCTGCTGGCGATGGCTGTGGCGCAGAGCTGCAGAGCTGGTTCCTGCCAAAACAGCCTGGCTCGGGCGCGCCGGTGAAACGTGAGCCGCCGCCATTACCGCCTGCCTGTCAGGCCCTGCTGGATAAACATCTACTGTAAGGGATTCCATGGATTGGTTTGTGGTCAGCCCGCTGCTCGTCGGGCTGCTGTTTTTAATCGCCATGCTCGCCGGTTTTATTGATTCAATCGCGGGTGGCGGGGGATTACTTACGGTACCTTCGTTGCTGGCGGCGGGCCTCTCTCCGGCCCAGGCGCTGGCGACCAATAAACTGCAATCGGTCGGTGGATCGTTTTCCGCCAGTCTCTACTTTATCCGGCGTGGTGCGGTCAATCTTAATGAACAGTGGCTGAACATTGCCATGACGCTGCTGGGTTCCGTGCTGGGCGCGATACTGATTCAGCGCTTGCAGGCAGACTTTCTGCGCCAGATGCTGCCGCTGTTTTTAATCGCTATCGGTCTGTGGTTCCTGCTGATGCCGCGACTCGGCGAAGTGGATCGCGCGCGCCGTCTGCATGGTCTGGCCTTTGCACTGGTCGGCGGCGGGGCAGTGGGATTTTATGACGGATTTTTCGGACCGGGCGCAGGATCTTTTTATGCGCTGGCTTTCGTCACGCTCTGCGGCTACAACCTTGCCAAAGCGACCGCCCATGCCAAGGTCCTCAACTTCACCTCGAACCTCGGCAGCCTGCTGTTCTTTATGTTCGGCGGCAAAGTAGTGTGGGGAACCGGCCTGATCATGATGCTCGGCGCTTTCTGCGGCGCGCGTCTGGGCGCAAGACTGGTGCTGAGCCGCGGACAGAAGCTGATCCGCCCGATGGTGGTGATTGTGTCTGCCGTCATGAGCATTAAATTACTGTGGGACAGCCATGGCAGCGCCGTTATGGCCTGGCTTGCCACGCTGCAATCGTAACCTAAAACCTGATACCGTCATGAACCCGACTCATCATTATGAACAGCTGATCACGCTGTTTGATCGCTGTTTCAGCGATGAATTTCAGACCCGTCTAATTAAAGGCGATGATGAACCGATCTATCTTCCTGCTGATGCTGAATCGCCGTGGAATCGTGTGGTCTTTGCTCACGGCTTCTACGCCAGCGCCCTGCATGAGATCTCTCACTGGTGCATCGCCGGTGAAGCGCGCCGCAAACTGGTCGATTTTGGCTACTGGTACTGTCCGGATGGCCGCGATGCGCTGACCCAGAGTCAGTTTGAAGCGGTGGAAGTGAAGCCACAGGCGCTGGAGTGGATGTTTTGTACGGCGGCAGGCTTTCCCTTCAACGTGAGTTGTGACAATCTCGACGGGGATTGTGAGCCGGATCGCATTGCGTTCCAGCGTAAAGTGCATGCTCAGGTCATGAGCTATCTGACGTCGGGCATTCCCGACCGTCCCGCGCGTTTTATTACCGCCCTGGCGGAATTTTATGGCAGGCCTTCATTAACAGCATCGCAGTTTCCCTGGCCGGACGATCTGTGATGCAGAAAGGCATTATTAAAAGAGGAATTGAGATGATCGCAGAATTTGAAGCGCGTATTCTGGCCCTGATTGACGACATGGTCGAGCATGCCAGTGACGATGAGCTGTTCGCCAGCGGTTATCTGCGCGGGCATCTGACACTGGCCGTCGCTGAAGTGGAGCAACTGGGCGAACATACGCCAGAAGCGCTGCAGATTCAGGTGACCCGCAGTCTGCAAAATGCCATAGCTGCCGGAGAACTCTCGCCGCGCGACCAGGCATTAGTGGTCGGGATGTGGGATAACCTGTTTGTTCAGGCCCGCCAGCTCTCCGCGTAATGGTGCAGGGCGGCGTGCCGCCCTTAGCGTCCGCTAAACGGCTTTTCCCTTCAGTAATTTCCTCACCCAGTAACGATTCGGATTGAGTGCTGCCAGTGTACTGGCATCCAGAGGTTGCGGCTCGCCCGCCAGCTGAGCTGCCAGCACTTCGGCCGCCAGCGGCGCACTGCACAGGCCGCGCGATCCCAGCGCCCCAAACAGATACAAGCCCGCAAGATCGGGTGCGTCAGCGATATCGCCGCCTGCCGCCTGCTGTGCCGGTAAATCAGCATACTGCGCCAGCGTAGCAGCATAATCCGGCACGCCGCCCACCATCGGCAGGTGATCCCGGGTGGCGCAGCGCACCCCCATTCTTGCCTCTCCGTCACTGACATCCACCGTTTCGGCCCAGCTGCTGTCAGGCAGGCAATGCAGCAGGCGGCTGCGGTTCTCCTGCTGATCCTCCTCCCGATACGCGGTTGCGGTATCGCCACGGTGATAGCTGGCCCCGATACAGTGCGTACCAAACTGCGGGCTGACAGGCGTCAGATAGCCGTCGTAACAGAGCACCGTTTGCAGCGCGTTGAGGCCCGGCGTGGAGGGAACATGGCTTACCTGACCGGCCACCGGATAGGTCGGCAGCGGGGCGCTTTGCGCAAAGTCAGCAATCGCATGACCGTTTGCCAGTACGACGGTCGGATGACGTACCGCCGGACGATCGCTGAACGTCAGCATCCAGTGATCATCCTCACGGGAAAGCGCGCTCACCCGGTGCAGCCAGTGAATGCGCAATCCCTGGGTCTCGCCATGCGCCAGCATCGCGGTGGTCAGCTCTGCCGGTGAGAGCCAGCCGCCTTGCGGATAGAAAATGCCGCCACAGCCATGTTCAACATTTGCCAGTTTTTCAGCTTCTGCCACATCGACGCCACAGGCGATGATTTCAGGCAGGTCCATCGCCAGCATCTGATCGATCTTCTTACGGCTTTTCTCATCCCAGCCCAGCTGCAGCACACCGCTCCAGTGATGCTCATAGGTGACGGTTAATTGATCATAGAGCCGCCGGGCAAAGCTGAATGCCGAGGGGAAAAAAGTGGCAAGTGCCGGGTCGTGCTGATTGAGCAGCGGATAGAGCGCTCCCTGACGGTTGCCGGATGCGCCCAGCGCGGGCGCCTCATCGGCGCAATAAAGCGTTACCCGCCAGCCGCGACGCAGCAGCGCCAGCGCCAGGGTGGCACTCGCGACGCCGCCGCCAATCAGGGCTACATCACGCTGCTCCGCAGCCTGACGATGATACCAGGGCTGTGCGGCGGGCAGCGGAGGCGCATCCTGCAACGGCCCGCATAGCATTTCGCGCTTCGGACCAAATCCTTTGCGGCGGATGACCGCAAAGCCCGCCTGCTGCAGACCGCGCCGGACAATACCTGCAGCCGTAAAAGTCGCGAAGGTCCCCTGCGGCCGCGCCAGTTTTGCCATCATGCCGAACAGCTCCGGCGTCCACATATCCGGGTTCTTTGAGGGCGCGAACCCATCCAAAAACCAGGCATCTACCTGACGATTCAGGCTCTCATCCAGCTGGCCCATCAGCAGGTTAATATCGCCCAGCCACAGGTCGAGCGTGATGCGGCCGCCATCAAACAGCAGACGCTGACAGCCGGGCAGGGCAGCGGGCCACTGCGCCTGCAGCGCCTCCGCCCAGGGGGCCAGTTCGGGCCAGTGCTGCTGCGCTGCGGTTAAATCTTCACGGGTTAACGGAAATTTCTCAAAGCTGATGAAATGCAGACGTTTTAAAGTGGCGTCGGGCTGTTCGCGCTGAAACGCATCGAACGCCTGCCACAGCGTCAGGAAATTAAGACCGGTGCCAAAACCGCTCTCCGCCACGATCAGCAGATCGCGCGGATGCTCAGTAAAACGCTGGGGAAAACCGTTGCCGCCAAGGAAGACATAGCGTGTCTCTTCCAGACCGTTGTCATTAGAGAAATAGACATCGCCAAACGCTCGGGAAACAGGTGTACCCTGTTCATTCCAGTTTAGCTTTGCATGTTCAACCGGGGTCAATTTCACGGTAAAGGCTCGTTTTTCAGGCAGTGGCGCGATTCTAGCGACCCGCGTGACATGACGCAAATTTACAAAAGGAAATAGCTGATCGGACTTGTTCGGCGTACAAGTGTACGCTAGAGTGCATGCCAATTAAGAAGAAGTGGATGAGGAAGATTGAATGAAACGTGCTGTGATTACTGGCTTAGGGATCGTTTCCAGTATTGGTAATAACCAGCAGGAGGTGCTGTCATCTCTGCGTGAAGGACGCTCTGGCATCACCTTTTCTGAAGAGATGAAAGATTCCGGCATGCGTAGTCACGTCTGGGGTAACGTTAAATTAGATACCACCGGCCTCATCGATCGCAAAGTTGTGCGCTTTATGAGTGATGCGTCCATCTATGCTTATCTTTCCATGGAAGAAGCGATTAAAGATTCTGGCCTCAGCGCTGAAGCGTATCAGAGCAACCCACGTGTGGGTCTGATTGCGGGTTCAGGCGGCGGCTCCCCACGTTTCCAGGTATTTGGTGCTGACGCAATGCGCAGCCCACGCGGCCTGAAAGCGGTTGGCCCTTATGTTGTCACCAAAGCGATGGCCTCTGGCGTCTCTGCCTGCCTCGCAACGCCATTCAAAATTCATGGCGTAAACTACTCGATTAGCTCCGCCTGTGCCACCTCTGCGCACTGTATCGGTAACGCCGTTGAGCAGATCCAGCTTGGCAAACAGGATATCGTTTTTGCGGGCGGCGGCGAAGAGCTGTGCTGGGAAATGGCCTGTGAGTTCGACGCCATGGGCGCGCTCTCTACCCGTTACAACGACACGCCAGAAAAAGCGTCACGCACTTATGACAATGAGCGCGACGGCTTTGTTATCGCCGGTGGCGGTGGCATGGTCGTCGTTGAAGAGCTGGAGCATGCGCTGGCACGTGGTGCGCATATCTATGCCGAAATCGTCGGTTATGGTGCCACTTCAGACGGTGCAGACATGGTTGCTCCATCAGGTGAAGGCGCAGTGCGCTGCATGAAGATGGCGATGCACGGTGTCGATACCCCGATTGACTATCTGAACAGCCACGGAACCTCTACCCCGGTGGGTGATGTGAAAGAGCTGGGTGCGATTCGTGAAGTGTTTGGCGATAACACGCCATACATTTCAGCAACGAAAGCGATGACCGGCCACTCTCTGGGTGCGGCTGGCGTGCAGGAAGCGATCTACTCGCTGCTGATGCTGGAGCATGGTTTTATCGCGCCAAGCATCAACATCACCTCGCTTGATGCGGCAGCAACCGGTATGAACATCGTCACTGAGCCGATGGAAAAAGAGCTGACTACCGTGATGTCTAACAGCTTTGGTTTTGGCGGTACCAACGCCACATTGACCATGCGTAAATATCAGGCGTAATTATTACGTCAGCACTCTGAAGGGCCGGCTTGCCGGCCCTTTTTGTTTTACAGCCCATCCGCTTTACCTCGTTCAACCCTCCGTTTTAGCCCTCACGCTGCAGCAGCCGCAGCAATGTATCGCATCCTGCCACAATCTCGTCAGGCGTCAGTGCGGCAAAGCCCAGCATCCAGCCTTGCTGAGACGAAGGCCCGGCATAAAGCGGACTCAGACGCGGCAGCAGCAAACCCTGTTGAGCCGCCAGTGCGCTTAATCGCGCTTCATCCTGTTGCAGTCTGACAGTTACCTGTAATCCGCCGCTGCTGACAATCGGCGTGATCCACGGCGACAGTTGCTGAGCGATTAGCGTCAGCAGCAGATCGCGACGGCTGCGATAGAGCTGACGCATCAGCCGCAGATGGCTGGCGAAATGTCCCTGTTGCAGAAAGGCGGCGGTGACAGCCTGCGGCAGCAGGGCGCTGTGTCCATCCAGCACGCTGCGTGCCTGGCCTATGGGGGTAATCAGCGCGGGCGGGACCACCATCCAGGCCAGCCGCAGGGAGGGAAACAGCGACTTCGAGAAGGTGCCCAGCGTAATCACCCGCTGATGGCGATCCAGTCCCTGTAGCGCAGGGATAGGACGTTCGTCGTAGTGAAATTCGCTGTCATAATCGTCTTCGATCAGCCAGCACCGGTTGCGCTGCGCCCAGTCCAGCCACGCCAGGCGTCGCGTCAGGCTCAGCGTCACGCCGGTAGGATAATGATGCGATGGCGTCAGATACATCAGTTTTGCACTGCCGCTGGCGGGGATGGCACCTTCGGCATCGACCTCAATCCCGCGCACCTGTGCGCCGGCAGCCAGAAAGGCGTTACGCGCACCAGGATAGCCCGGCTCCTCCATCCATACCTCATCACCGGGATCGACGAACATCATTGCCAGTAACTGCAGTGCCTGTTGTGAACTGGTCAGAATGATCACCTGTTCCGGCTGGCATGCCACGCCCCGGGAAAGTGCCAGATAATCCGCGAGTGCGCTGCGTAACGGCAGGTAGCCGCAGGGATCGCCGTATCCCATTGCGGCACTGCCCAGTGAACGCTGCACGCTGCTGCCGAGGCGTCGCCACGTGTCATGGGGAAAAGCGCGTAACTCCGGTGAACCGGCGGCGAATGCATGGGGAAAAGGGGGATTCTGACAGCCACCGGTTGCCAGTACCTGCTGGCCCCGCGCTGAGAAACGGACGGGCTGAGGCCGGGCCGGAAATGATGATGAGTGGGTGGGGATGATGATGGCAACAAAAGTACCGCGACCGGTCTCGCGTCGCAGATAGCCTTCACTTTCCAGCTGTCCGTAGGCCGCTTCCACCGTCACACGTGACAGACGCAGATCCTGCGCCAGCTGCCGACTGGACGGCAACTGCTGACCAGCATGCAGATGGTGCCGGTTGATCGCCAGTCGCAGGGTAGAGCAGAGCCGCTCGCGCACGCCGCCACTGGTCTGATGCTGGAAAAGTTGTAATAACGGTGAAGACATATGGGTCTTATACCTGATGGGGAATGGGTATCAGTAAGCAGTCCACTTTGCCGTAAACTGCAGACTCACCACAACAGGAGAATCGCTATGTCATCGGTTTTACGAATTCCGGCTGCCACCCCGCAGCAAAGCCTCGACTATCTGCAGGCAAAACTCGCTTTTTACACCGACGCCTGGGATCTGGCGGAAGATCTGGAACGGCAAATCCCGGATATCGTGGTAATCGATGCTCGCGCGCCGGAGGCTTATCGCGCCGGGCATATTTGCGGCGCGATCAACTTTCCGCATCGCGAGATGGATGCCACTACGACGGCCCGGCTCGATCGCAGCAAAGTTTATGTCACGTATTGTGACGGCATTGGCTGTAACGGCTCGACGAAAGCGGCCTGGAAACTGGCCTCGCTGGGATTTCAGGTGAAGGAGTTGATTGGCGGGCTGGATTTCTGGAAACGTGACGGTCATCCGCTGACCTGGGGTGATGCACCGGGCGAATGGCCAGTCGCCGCGCCCAAAGCATTCTGTGGCTGTTAACTCAGAGGACCACCCAGAGTAAAAGGGTGATGACGATCAGTGCGACAAAGAAGCCCAGCAGGGGGCGCTCTGCCAGAGGCTGAATCGCGGGCGGCAGCGACGCAACAAAGGGTGACCAGATCGGCTGGGGTTTTATCTCGCTGGCAGCCAGCGGCTGTTCGAGAAGTTTTTCTGCCCGGTCGGCGCGCCGGCTGAACAGGAAGTTCAGCAGATCCTGGGTCTGCGTTACGGTGAGCACCGTCTGCGGTGTCGCCTGGAAACGCTGCTGGCTGTAATCCTCCAGTTGCTGCCGCTCCTGCTGATCAAGCGGCTGTTTCAGGGACGCTTCCAGCAATTGCAGCGTCGGTGCACTGTGCTGACTCAACGTCTGGCGCACCTGCAGATACTGGGTCAGCAGCGGGAAGTGGCGCGACGGGATGGGATCACCGCTGGTGAGGTTGACCAGTTTCAGCGCAGCCGTCCACAGCTTACCGGTGGATTCGCCCGTGGCAGCGGCCAGGCGTACCACCTGCTGATTCAGCGTATGGTGCTCGGCAGGCAGCAGCGTGCGATCGCTGACGCGGATCTGCTGCGGCTGAGGAATCGTCATCTGCCCGTTCTGCAGCATCGTCAGCACCTGGCGCAGCTGATCCTGGCTCAGCGCGCTCAGTACGGTCTGACCAAATTGCTGACGGATAAAGTCGCTGACGGCCTGACGGTTATTCCCTTTCGGCAGCAGATCGGTGAGCTGGGTCATCAGCTGGCGTGTGGCATGCCCATTTTGCGTCTGCGTAAGGCGGCCATTAAGGTACTGTTCCGCTGCCGGAAAATGACGCGACTGCAACTCCGCTTCACTCTTTACGCCCACTTCATGGCGTACGCCCGCCCACAGTTCAGGCGCTTTAAGATTACTGAGCGATGAGATACGCACGATCAGGCGTTCTAACGTCGTGCGCTGCGCAGGGGAGAGGGGCTGTTCACCGGCCACTGAACCGTGACGCGTTACGCCAGTTTGCGGATTGACAGATGAACGATCGCCGACCGGCACACCGGGGCCGCTGAGTGGTTGCATGGCGGATTCCTTGGGAAAACAGAACAGCGTGGGGTGCGCCGGAAAATGAATAGGCCATGATAGCAAAAGCCCCCGGGAAATCCCACGGGGGACATGCGTTTCGGCGCGAGATTTACGCTTCAGCTGTAGCCTTTCTTCACTGCCATCCTCAACAGCACCCTCACTCGCCACAGCCGCGCTATTCAGGCCTGTGGGTGGCTCACCGGTTTACGGCGGGATAAGGGGGTACGCAGCCGCTGAGCCAGTATCACACCGCCAAGCGTCAGACCACCGCCAATCCAGTGGTAACTGTGTAGTTGCTCATGCAGGAAAATCACCGCGATCACCGCGGTAAATACCGGGATCAGATTCATAAAGATACTGGTGGTGCTGGCACCCAGACGCTGCACACCGTGGATCCACAGGAACGGCGCGATGATCGAAGCAAACAGACCGGCAAAGGCCACCAGCGGCAGGTTGTGCCGGTTAAGCGCCACCTCGGGGGCCAGCAGAAAACCAGGCAACAGCAGTACGACACCAAATAAAATCTGCACATACAGGCTTTGCCAGATCGGCAGCGGCAGTGCCCAGCGTCGTGTCAGCACGCCATACAGCGCATAGGCGGCGGAGGCGGCCAGCATCAGCAGTTCACCTTTGCCCAGACCGTGATTCAGCAGCTGCATCACGTTGCCCTCACTGACCAGCCACACCAGACCGGTAAAGGAGATGATGCTGCCGAGCAGGATGCCCAGCGTCGGCGCAATCCGCAGGATCACCACGCTCAGCAGTACGGTGAGCAGGGGGATGAGGGCGCCGATAATGCCCATAAAGAGTGCGCTGACACTGTGTGCTGCGTAGTAGGCGAGACTCTGATAGAGCACCATGCCGAGCAGGCCAAGGATCGCCAGCCGCCAGAGGTGCGGTTTAATGACCTGACGCGTGCGCCACACGCCGGGCAGCACAAAGGGCGTCAGCACCAGCAGCGCCAGTAACCAGCGGTAGAATGAGATCGCCGCCGGATCGATCGCATCCGCCGAGAGTTTGCTGACAATTGAGTTGATCGACCAGATTATTACCGCAAAGAGCGGGTACAGGAAAAACATGCTGACTCTCCACACGCCATAATGAGGCGCAGTGTACGCTTGTCCGGATTTATTCAGATAGTTAATATCGGACAAAATTAGTTGTGGAGCGGACAGAATGACCCTGAAAGTGATCTACCAGCCGCCCCTTGACGCGCCGCAACTGCGCTACTTTATGCGTTATGAGCAGGCCAATGCCCGCACCGAATATTTGCCGCATGCGCATGCCTGGGGTCAGCTCATTATGGTGAAAAGCCACGTACTGGAGATGCAGGTCGAGGGTGAGCGATTGCTGACACCGGCAGATATTCCGGTCTGGATCCCACCGGGTCAGCTTCATAGTAGCTATAACCATCGTCAGGCACAGTTCCGTACCTTTAATCTGGCGGCCCCGTTATGCGCCGATCTGCCCCGGCGCGCCTGCCTGCTGCTGGTCGATCCCATTGCACATGCCATTATGGATGAGTTTGCTGAGCAGCAAATCGAGCAACCCGAAACGGATGCGCAGTGGCGGCTGTGCGAGGTGCTGCGCGATCGCCTGCAGCTGGCGCAGGTACAGGAGAGCTATCTGCCCACCTCTGACGATAAATTTCTGGCGCCGGTCTTACATGCGCTGGAAGCGCATCCGGGCGATAACACCACGCTGGCAGGCTGGGCGGCGCGGGTCTTTACCACTGAACGGACGCTGGCGCGGCGCTGCCAGCAGCAGCTTCATATGACTTTTGGCGAGTGGCGGCAGCGGCTGCGGTTTCTGCGCGCCATTGTGCTGCTGGAGCAGGGGGAAAGCGTGCAGAGCATCGCCCATGAGCTGGGATACAGTTCAGCTTCGGCGCTGATTGTGATGTTCCAGCAACAGGCGGGAACCACGCCCGAACGCTACCGTGCACGGTTAGGCTAACGCGTCGCTTTGTGCCAGAATAATTGCCTGATATGTAACTGACAGGAAAGCCGTGGTGAAAATTCTGGTCGATGAAAATATGCCTTATGCCCGTGAGCTATTCAGCCTTACCGGCGACGTGGTCGCGGTGCCGGGGCGTCCGCTGCCGGTGGCTGAACTGGCCGATGCCGATGGCCTGATGGTGCGCTCAGTCACCCAGGTTAATGAGGCCCTGCTGGCAGGAAAGCCGGTGAAATTTGTCGGAACCGCCACGGCGGGCACCGATCATGTCGACGAGAACTGGCTGCAGCAGGCGGGCATTGCGTTCTCTGCCGCACCCGGCTGTAACGCCATTGCGGTGGTGGAATATGTTTTCTCTGCGCTGCTGCTGCTGGCGGAACGCGATGGTTTCCAGCTGCGTGACCGCACTGTCGGCATCGTTGGCGTCGGTAACGTCGGTGGGCGACTGCAAAAGCGTCTTGAGGCCTGGGGCATCAAAACCCTGCTGTGCGATCCGCCGCGCGCCGATCGCGGTGACGAGGGGGATTTCCTGTCGCTGGAGGCTGTGACAGAGCAGGCTGATATTCTGACGTTCCATACGCCGCTGTTTAAAGAGGGCCCGTATAAAAGCTGGCATCTGGCGGATGCGGCGCTGCTGATGGCGCTAAAGCCTAATACTATCCTGATCAACGCCTGTCGCGGCCCGGTGGTGGACAACAGCGCGCTGCTGGAGGTGCTGAAAATGCGGCACGATCTTAGCGTCGTGCTGGATGTCTGGGAGCCGGAGCCGGATCTGTCGCTGGCGCTGCTGGATAAGGTCGATATCGCCACGCCGCACATCGCGGGCTACACGCTGGAAGGCAAAGCGCGCGGCACCACCCAGGTGTTTGAAGCCTGGTGCGACTTTATTGGTCAGCCGCAGCAGGTGCCGCTCAGTACCTTACTGCCGGTGCCGGAATTCAGTGAAATCACCCTGAATGGCCCGCTGGATCAGCCAACGCTGAAACGCCTGGCGCATCTGGTGTATGATGTGCGCCGCGATGATGCCCCCCTGCGTAAAGTGGCGGCGAAACCCGGCGAGTTTGATCGCCTGCGCAAGCAGTATCAGGAGCGCCGCGAGTGGTCATCGCTGCAGGTGAACTGCGATGACGCCACAACCGCTGAGCTGCTGAACCAGCTGGGCTTTAACGCAATCATCTCCCCGAAATAGCGGGCGCTGCAGGTCAGGCGCTCTGGCGCGGTTTCCGCACTGAATTAATCAGTGAACGGAAGGCGCGCGCTGCTGGCATGTCTGCATGACGGCGGGTTCTGGGGGGATATACCCAATGGATTTCGGGTTGCATTGAGGCGGCAAGAGAACGAATCCCGATGAGCTTACTCAGGTAAGTGATTCGGGTGAGTGAACGCAGCCAACAAAGATGCAACGTGAAAGACGACGGGGATAAATCTGAATCCCTGGGCGGTGAATATCACCGCCTTCTGTTTTTATGTCATTGTCTGGAGTAAACCAACATGTCTGACGGCTGGAATATTGCGCTACTTGGCGCGACAGGCGCAGTAGGGAACGCTGTACTGGAACTGCTGGCGGAA
This sequence comes from Pantoea sp. ABR1s, assembly GCF_057812235.1. NCBI lineage: Bacteria > Pseudomonadati > Pseudomonadota > Gammaproteobacteria > Enterobacterales > Erwiniaceae > Pantoea > Pantoea sp. ABR1s. The sequence continues at coordinate 1,238,883 of NZ_CM173823.1, forward strand.
CGCCAGTTCCCGGTTGGTGAATTATATTTGCTGGCCAGCGAAAACAGCGCGGGCGAAATCAAACGTTTCGAAGGCCGCTCGGTGCGGGTCGAAAATGCGGAGACGTTCGACTGGTCACAGGCGCAGCTGGCCTTTTTCGTGGCGGGACGTGACGCCTCGGCGCGCTTTGCCGAGGAAGCGGCCAATGCCGGTTGTCTGGTGATCGACAGCAGCGAGCTGTTTGCGCTGGAACCCGATGTGCCGCTGGTGGTGCCAGATGTGAATCCGCAGGTGCTGGCAGATTATCGCAATCGCAACATCATCAGCGTGGCGGACAACCTGGTAAGCCAGCTGCTGACCGCAATTAAACCGCTGGTGGATGCGGCCGGATTGAGTCGTTTACAGGTGACTAACCTGATCTCAGTCTCCAGCTACGGCAAAGTGGCTGTTGATGCGCTGGCCGGGGAAAGTGCCCGCCTGCTGAACGGTCTTCCGGCCGATGAACACCATTTTGGTCGTCAGCTGGCGTTTAATCTGATGCCACAACAGGCCGACGCAGAAGGCAGCGTGGAGAGTGAGCGTCGCCTGATTGATCAGGTGCGTAAGGTATTGCAGGACGAAGGCTTACCGATTGCGGTCAGCAGCGTACAGGCTCCGGTGTTCTACGGTAATGCGCAGATTGTGCATATCGAAAACCTGCGCCCGCTCTCTGCTGAAGAAGCGCGTGCCGAACTGGCGCTGGCGTCAGATATTCGTCTGAGCGAAGAGGATGAAGTGCCGACGCCGGTCACGGATGCCTCAGGCAACGGCGAACTGAGCATCGGCGCTGTGCGCAACGACTACGGTATCCCCGAAATGCTGCAGTTCTGGTCAGTGGCGGACAACATTCGTTTTGGCGGCGCACTGATGGCGGTGAAAACCGCTGAGAAACTGGTTCAGGAGTATCTGTAACCATGTCCGATGGTCAGACGCAAAAACTGGCGCTCGGCATCGAGTATGACGGCAGCCGTTACTACGGCTGGCAGCGTCAGAATGAAGTCCGCAGCGTGCAGGAGAAGGTAGAACGCGCGCTGTCGAAAGTCGCCGATCATCCGGTCAGTATTTTTTGTGCTGGCCGCACCGATGCAGGTGTACACGGGACGGGGCAGGTGGTCCATTTCGAGACCACCTCGCAGCGGCCTGATGGCGCCTGGACGCTGGGCGTCAACGCTAATCTGCCGCCGGATATTGCGGTGCGCTGGGTGAAAGCGGTGCCGGATGAATTTCATGCCCGCTTCAGCGCCACGGCCCGACGCTATCGCTACCTGATCTACAATCAGCGTCTGCGTCCGGCGGTGCTGGCGCAGGGCGTGACGCACTTTTACCATCCTCTGGATGCAGAGAAGATGCAGCGCGCCGGGCAGTGTTTGTTAGGCGAGAATGATTTCACCTCATTCCGAGCCGTGCAGTGCCAGTCGCGTACACCGTGGCGCAACGTGATTCACCTCAACGTGACGCGTCAGGGTCCCTACGTGATTGTGGATATCAAAGCCAATGCCTTTGTGCATCACATGGTGCGCAATATCGTGGGCAGCCTGATGGAGATAGGCTGCGGCAATAAGCCGGAGTCATGGATGGCAACGCTGCTGGCGGCGAAGGATCGGACATTAGCCGCAGCCACAGCCCGGGCAGAGGGGTTGTATCTGGTGGCGGTGGATTACCCATCCCACTTTGCGTTACCACAGCCGTCGATGGGACCGTTGTTCCTCGCGGATTAATTCACTTTCAGGACTTAAAAGGGCGCGCCATGGAGTTTCTCCATTTTCTGGTTGATTTTATTCTGCACATTGATGTGCATCTTGCCGAACTGGTTGCACAGTACGGTATCTGGATTTACGCTATTTTGTTCCTGATTTTGTTCTGCGAAACCGGTCTGGTGGTGACGCCCTTCCTGCCGGGTGACTCGTTGCTGTTTGTGGCGGGCGCACTGGCGGCGTTGCCGGGTAACGATCTTAATGTGCATGTGATGGTGGCATTATTAGTGGTGGCCGCGGTTCTGGGCGACGCAGTGAACTACACCATTGGCCGCCTGTTTGGCGAACGGTTGTTCAGTAACCCGAACTCGAAGATTTTCCGTCGCAGCCATCTGGATAAAACCCATGCGTTTTATGCCCGTCACGGCGGAAAAACCATTATCCTGGCGCGCTTCGTGCCGATCGTGCGAACCTTTGCGCCGTTTGTTGCCGGTATGGGCCATATGTCCTATCGCCACTTCGCGCTGTTCAACGTAACGGGTGCGCTGCTCTGGGTGCTGCTGTTCTCCTATGCCGGCTACCTGTTTGGCGATCTGCCGGTGGTGCAGGAAAACCTGAAGCTGCTGATTGTGGGCATTATCCTGGTCTCGATTCTGCCAGGTGTGATTGAAGTCTGGCGTCATCGCCGTCAGGCTAAGCAGCAGAAGCAGCCGTAAGGCTGCGCTCAGGGGTAAGACCAGATTTTTATCCACAGTCTGAACAGGTTGTGGTTTAATGAGCGACATTTACCGTCTGCTGAAGCGGTTTTCAGCAGTATCAAGACGACTGGACCAGGTCAGTTTTAAACAGAAAGGTCATCAATGAGCTGGATTGAACGCATTCTTAATAAAAGCACCGGAACGCCTGTGCGCAAAGCCAGTATCCCGGAAGGGGTCTGGACCAAGTGTGACAGCTGTGGTCAGGTGCTCTACCGCGCCGAGCTGGAGCGTAATCTTGAGGTCTGCCCGAAGTGTGACCATCACATGCGGATGCACGCCCGTGAGCGCCTCGGCAGTGTCCTCGATCAGGGCACGATGGTTGAGCTGGGTAGTGAACTTGAACCTAAAGATCTGCTCAAGTTCCGTGACTCCAAAAAGTACAAAGATCGTCTGATCGCGGCCCAGAAAGACACCGGTGAGAAAGATGCGCTGGTGGTCATGAAAGGTCAGCTGCACGGCATGCCGGTTGTTGCGGCAGCCTTTGAGTTTGCCTTTATGGGCGGTTCAATGGGCTCTGTGGTCGGTGCGCGTTTTGTACGTGCGGTTGAGCAGGCGTTAGAAGATAACTGCCCGCTGATCTGCTTCTCCGCCAGCGGCGGGGCGCGTATGCAGGAAGCGCTGCAGTCGCTGATGCAGATGGCGAAAACCAGTGCGGCACTGGCAAAAATGCGTGAGCGCGGTCTGCCTTATATTTCCGTGCTGACTGACCCGACTATGGGTGGTGTTTCGGCCAGTTTTGCCATGCTGGGCGACCTCAATATTGCGGAACCTAAAGCACTGATTGGCTTTGCCGGCCCACGCGTTATTGAGCAGACCGTGCGTGAAAAACTGCCGCCGGGCTTCCAGCGCAGTGAGTTCCTGATTGAAAAGGGCGCGATTGATATGATCATTCGCCGTCCGGAAATGCGCTACAAACTGGCAAGCCTGCTGGCAAAAATGATGAACCTGCCGGCACCGCTGCATGATGGTGAACAGTCCGCTCCGGCGACGACTGAATCGGAAAGCAACGAGGCCTGACAGGAGATAGAGAGGTGCGTCCAAAGCACCTCTTACCAATGCACCGTATACCGCAGCAGCAGCCTGCCAGGTATAAATAAGCAAAACGGGACATATGGACAATCTTCACCTTCCCCAAGCCACGTCGCCTTTGGCCACGTGGCTTTATTATCTTGAGCACCTGCATACTCAGGCCATTGAACTGGGTCTGGACCGTATTCGTCAGGTAGCGCTTCGTCTCGACCTGCTGAAACCCGCTCCTTTTGTCTTTACCGTGGCCGGTACTAATGGCAAAGGCACCACCTGTCGCACCCTGGAAACGCTGCTGATCACCGCGGGTTACCGCGTTGGCGTGTACAGCTCACCGCATCTGGTGCGCTATACCGAGCGCGTTCGGGTTCAGGGAGAGGAGCTGAGTGAAGCGCAGCACTGCGCCAGTTTTGCGGAGATTGAAGCCGGACGTGCAGATATTTCGCTGACCTATTTTGAATTTGGCACGCTCTCTGCGTTGAATCTGTTCCGCCAGTCGCAGCTGGATGTCGTGATCCTCGAAGTCGGCCTCGGTGGACGGCTGGATGCGACAAACATTGTGGATGCCGATGTCGCGGTGGTCACCAGCATTGCACTCGATCACACCGACTGGCTTGGCCCGGATCGCGAAAGCATCGGGCGTGAAAAAGCCGGTGTGTTCCGGGCGGGAAAACCTGCGGTAGTGGGTGAACCAGATATGCCGCAGAGTATTGCCGTGGTCGCACAGGAAAAAGGTGCGCAGCTGTTGCAGCGCAACCGTGACTGGTCGTGGCATGCGCAGGCAGAAAGCTGGTCACTGCGTGATGCGACAGGTGAGCTGAACGATCTGCCGCTGCCGCAGGTGCCGCTGCCTAACGCGGCGACCGCGCTGGTGGCGCTGCGGGTCTCCGGGCTTGAGGTCAGTGAGGCGCAGATTCGCGCCAGCCTGCCGCTGGCGATGCTGCCAGGCCGTTTTCAGACCCTCAGCGAATCACCGCGCGTTATTCTGGATGTCGCCCATAACCCGCATGCGGCAGCATATCTGGCGTCGCGGCTGGCTGCACTGCCGAAACGCGGCAAAGTGCATGCCGTGGTGGGCATGCTGCATGATAAAGATATCGCCGGAACGCTGGCGGCGCTGGCACCGGTGGTCGATGCCTGGTACTGCGCGCCCCTCGAGGGTCCGCGCGGCGCCAGTGCTGAGCAACTGCTGAACAACCTGCCGCAGGGCGAGGCTTTTAGTTCGGTTGAGCTCGCCTGGCAGCAGGCACGCCAGAGGGCAGCGCCGCAGGACATTGTGCTGGTCTGTGGTTCATTCCACACCGTTGCACAGGTCATGGAATCGATTGAAACGGAGAAAGGACGTGGCAAGTAAGTTTCAGAACCGTTTAGTCGGCACCGTTATTCTGGTCGCCGTTGGCGTGATTGTGCTGCCAGGGCTGCTGGATGGTCAGAAAAAGCATTACAAAGAGGAGTTCGCCGCCATTCCGCTGGTGCCGAAACCTGACGATCAGCAGGACAGCGAAATGGTGCCGCCGGTAACCCAGTCGCTGCCGGCACAGCCGCCGGAAGGCGCGGGCAATGCGGTCAGCAGCAGCAATGGCAACGGTAAAACCAACGCTACGGCAGAGCAGGGTCGGACTCAACCGGAAGACGAGAGCGATCCGGTAGTGGTCTCGCCGCCGCCGGTCCATCAGTCTGTGCCCGCACAGACGGTGACGAAGCCGAAGGTCGTTGAGCAGCAGAAACCGAAAGTAACAGAGCAGCCTAAGCAGAAGCCGGTCGAACAGCAGAAGCCAAAAGTCGTGGAGCAGCCTAAACCTAAACCGGTTGAACAGCCTAAAGTGGTCGAACAGCCGAAGCAGGAAGAGCCGCCGAAAACTGCAGAGACGACAGCGCCGGCAGGGCAGGCTTATGTGGTGCAGTTAGGTGCGCTGAAAAACGCCAGCAAAGTGAATGAGATTGTCGCGCAGCTGCGGCTGTCGGGCTATCGCGCCTTTACCGTTCCTTCAACGCCAGTACAGGGTCAGATCACCCGCATTTACGTTGGGCCTGATGCGTCGAAAGCCAAAATGCAGAGTGCGGTTGGCGAGCTGAAAAGTATCTCAGGACTGGGCGGTGTCGTGAAACCCTACAGCGCCCGCTAAAACGGGCGATTGGCGCTGCCGATAGCAGTAACAGGCAGCGTCTTTTACCCCTCAGGCAGCGCGTTTAATGCGCGCTGCCGCGAAAAAAATTGACGATTTTCAACGGCCTGTCCGGCTGAGAATCACCCGGGCGATAGCGTTTTTTTTCATCGCCTTTTTTATGGATGCAGAAAAAGAAAACCGCTACGCAAACGTTTTCTTTTTCTGTTAGAATGCGCCCCGAACTGGATGCAGGGGTGCAATTGCACTGGCGCTGGAAGAGTTCATGATCTGGATTGATTACGTCATTATTGCGGTAGTTGGTTTTTCGGCTCTGGTCAGCCTGGTCCGTGGGTTTGTCCGTGAAGCCTTATCTCTTGTTACCTGGGGATGCGCGTTTTTTGTCGCCAGTCATTACTACGCCTACCTTGCAGTCTGGTTTACAGGTTTTGACGACGAACTGGTTCGTAACGGTATCGCCATCGGTGTGCTGTTTGTGGCAACCCTGATTGTGGGGGCCATTGTGAACTACGTTATCGGCACGCTGGTGGAAAAAACCGGCCTGTCGGGAACCGACCGGGTGTTGGGCGTCTGTTTCGGGGCATTGCGTGGTGTGCTGATCGTAGCCGCTTTGCTGTTCTTCCTCGATACATTCACTGGGTTTTCCAAAAGTCCGGACTGGCAACAGTCTCAACTCATTCCCGAGTTCAGTTATATAATCAGGTGGTTTTTTGATTACCTGAAAAGCACGTCGAGTTTTTTACCCCGGTGATGTGACCGGGAGTGCGGCTTAATGAGGAAATGACAACATGTGCGGTATTGTCGGTATCACCGGTTTCATGCCGGTCAACCAGTCGATCTATGACGCGTTAACGGTGCTCCAGCACCGCGGGCAGGATGCCGCAGGCATTTGTACTATCGATGCGCTGAAATGTTTTCGCCTGCGAAAGGCAAACGGCCTGGTCAGCGACGTTTTCGAAGCACGCCACATGCAGCGTCTGCAGGGCAATATGGGGATCGGTCACGCGCGTTATCCAACCGCGGGAAGCTCCAGTGCCTCTGAAGCGCAGCCATTCTATGTAAACTCCCCGTATGGCATCACCCTGGCGCACAACGGTAACCTGACCAACGCCCATGTGCTGCGTAAGCACCTGTTTGAAAAGGGCCGCCGTCACGTTAATACCACCTCAGATTCTGAAATCCTGCTGAACATCTTTGCGCAGGAGTTAGATCGTTTCCAAAACGATCCGCTGACAGCCGACAACATCTTTGCTGCGGTTGCTGCCGTGCATCAGCAGGTGCGCGGAGCCTATGCGGTAGTGTCGATGATTATCGGCCACGGCATGGTCGCCTTCCGTGATCCTAACGGTATCCGTCCGCTGGTGCTGGGCAAGCGCGTTATCACTGATGGCCGCACCGAATATATGGTCGCCTCCGAGAGCGTGGCGCTGGATACGCTGGGCTTTGAGTTCATCCGTGACGTTGCACCGGGTGAAGCGGTTTATGTGACTGAGGCGGGCCAGCTGTCTACCCGCCAGTGCGCTGAAAATCCGAAAAGCAATCCGTGCCTGTTCGAGTATGTCTATTTTGCGCGTCCCGACTCCTTCCTCGACAAAATCTCGGTCTACAGCGCCCGTGTTCGTATGGGCACCAAGCTGGGTGAGAAAATTGCGCGCGAGTGGGAAGATCTCGATATCGACGTTGTGATTCCGATTCCTGAAACCTCCACCGATATCGCGCTGGAAATTGCACGTATTCTCGACAAACCCTATCGCCAGGGCTTCGTGAAGAACCGGTACGTTGGCCGTACTTTTATCATGCCGGGCCAGCAGTTACGCCGCAGCGCGGTGCGCCGCAAGCTCAACGCTAACCGCGCCGAATTCCGTGATAAAAACGTGCTGCTGGTGGATGACTCTATTGTTCGCGGTACCACCTCAGAGCAGATTATTGAGATGGCGCGTGAAGCGGGCGCAAAAAGGGTTTATCTGGCGTCAGCGGCGCCGGAAATTCGTTTCCCGAACGTCTACGGTATCGATATGCCCAGCGCCACGGAACTGATTGCGCATGGCCGTGAAGTGGAAGAGATTCGCCAGCTGATTAAAGCCGATGCGCTGATCTTCCAGGATCTGGACGATCTGATCGAAGCGGTTCGCGAAGAGAATCCGGACATTGCACAATTTGAGTGCTCGGTGTTCAACGGCATTTACGTGACGAAAGATGTCGATCAGCAATATCTGGAGTATCTCGAGTCGCTGCGTAATGATGATGCCAAAGCGCTTCAGCGGCAGAACGAAGTCGAAAACCTCGAGCTGCACAACGAAGGCTGATACCTTCAGCAGGCGGGCAGCATAAAACAGGGCGGGAGCAATCCCGCCCTGTTTGTTTTCAGAAACCCGCAGGCCGCGTATGATGGCCCATTGGCTGAAATAAGGTTGGAATATGAAACGACTCATCATTGGCATCTCTGGCGCAAGCGGGGTGATCTATGGCGTGCGCATGCTGCAGGTGTTGCAGCAGGTGGAAGAAGTAGAAACGCATCTGGTTATGAGTCAGGCGGCGCGTCAGACGCTGGGACTGGAGAGCGATTATTCGCTGCGTGACGTGCAGGCGCTGGCCGATGTGGTGCATGACGTGCGCGATATTGCAGCAAATATCTCATCTGGATCGTTTAAAACGCTGGGCATGGCGATTTTACCCTGCTCAATGAAAACGCTCTCTGGCATCGTCCACAGTTACAGTGACTCGTTGCTGACCCGTGCGGCTGACGTGGTGTTAAAAGAGCAGCGTAAGCTGGTGCTGTGCGTGCGCGAAACCCCGCTGCATGTTGGGCATCTGCGAATGATGACCACCGCCGCAGAGCTGGGTGCCATTATCATGCCACCCGTGCCGGCATTTTATCATCGGCCTGAAACGATCGATCAGTTGATCGATCAGACCGTTAACCGGGTTATCGACCAGTTTGATATCGAATTATCGGAAGATCTCTTCACGCGCTGGCAGGGTGCATAAAGTTCCGCTGGCGCACTTATTTAGTGCATAAGCGCGCCTCGGATCACTCTTCGTGCATTTGACGCACCAAAAGTTAACAACGTCGCTTTTTCTCTTTTACTTCACTGCTATATTCCCCTCACAAACACAGCGTTTTCGCCTGTCTGACATCACGCTAACAGCGTGGTTAACTTGCAGAACTGGCATGAAACATGCAAATTACTTTGCGCAAACACATCACGAACCACATAACAAAAAGCACTTCACTTGAGGGTAATCTATGAAAAAGCGTGTTCTGGCTCTTTCCCTGATGCTGGGCTTATCCAGTGCTGCCAGCGTCTTCGCGGCGGTTCCGGGTTCAATCCGTATCGGCACAGATCCAACTTACCCACCGTTTGAGTCGAAAAACGCGCAAGGCAAGTTAGTGGGCTTCGATATCGACCTCGCTAACGAAATCTGTAAACGTATTCATACCCAATGTACCTATGTTGAGAGCGACTTTGATGCGCTGATCCCTTCGCTGAAAGCGAAGAAAATTGATGCCATCATCTCCTCACTTTCCATCACAGCGAAACGTCAGGAAGAGATCGCCTTCTCGGAAAAACTCTACGCCGCTAACGCGCGTTTAGTCGCGCCGAAGGGATCGAAAATTGAGCCGACCATTGAGTCCCTGAAAGGCAAAAACATCGGTCTGCTGCAGGGCACCACCCAGGAAACTTACGCCAATCAGAACTGGCGGCCAAAAGGGGTGAACGTCACACCTTATGCAAACCAGGATCTGGTCTATCAGGATCTGAATGCCGGTCGTATTGATGCTGCCTTCCAGGATGAAGTGCAGGCCAGCGAAGGATTCCTGAAGCAGCCGGTCGGTAAAAATTACGCCTTCGCCGGTCCGGCCGTGAAAGATGACAAGATTTTTGGCGTCGGTACCGGCATGGGACTGCGTAAAGATGACAGCGAACTGAAAGCCGCCATCGACAAAGCCTTTGCTGACATGCGTAAAGATGGCACCTACGACAAGATTGCGAAGAAATACTTCGATTTCAACGTGTACGGCGACTAACCATCCTGTCGCTTTACCCTCTGTGTCCGTTTTGCCGGGTCTGAGCCGGTTCTGCCAGGTGCAGAATCGGGTTCTTTTCCGCTAATGGCGGATGGCATCTGCAACAGAGAGGTAAAGCTAAACTGCCCGTCTCGCTTGCGGGCAGCGTTTCGTTTTCACCCCACGACAGGACCCTCTCGATGCTGTATGGCTATTCTGATGTAATTCTTCGGGGCACGCTGGTGACGCTGGAACTGGCGCTCACTTCCGTCGTGCTGGCAGTGCTGCTGGGCCTGATTGGCGCAGGCGCGAAACTGTCGCGCAGCCGGCCACTGGCGATGATTTTTGAAGGCTACACCACGCTGATTCGTGGCGTGCCAGACCTTGTACTGATGCTGCTGATCTTCTACGGTCTGCAGATTGTCCTCAACCAGATAACCGATGCGCTGGGTATGGCGCAGTTTGATATCGACCCGATGGTTGCCGGTATCATCACGCTCGGCTTTATCTATGGTGCCTACTTCACCGAAACGTTCCGCGGCGCCTTTATGGCCGTGCCTCAGGGGCAGATTGAAGCAGCAACCGCGTTTGGCTTTACCGGCGCGCAGGTGTTCCGCCGCATTCTGTTTCCGGCCATGATGCGCTACGCGCTGCCAGGCATCGGCAACAACTGGCAGGTGATTCTGAAAGCCACTGCGCTGGTCTCGCTGCTGGGGCTGGAAGATGTGGTGAAGGCGACGCAGCTGGCAGGAAAAAGTACCTGGCAGCCGTTCTACTTCGCCATTGTGGCCGGTGTGATTTATCTGGTATTTACCACGCTGTCAAACGGTGTGCTGTGGTGGCTGAACCGGCGCTATACGGTGGGTGTGAAGAGGGCGAGTTATGATTGATATTATTCAGGAATACTGGAAATCGCTGCTCTGGACTGACGGTTATCGTTTTACCGGTGTAGCTATCACCCTGTGGCTGCTGATCCTCTCGGTCACCATTGGCGGATGTCTGGCAATCCTGCTGGCGATAGCGCGGGTTTCCCCTAACCGGTTTATCAGCTTTCCGGTCTGGCTCTTCACCTACGTCTTTCGCGGCACGCCGCTCTATGTGCAGCTGCTGGTGTTCTACTCCGGCATGTACACGCTGGAGATTGTGAAAGGCACTGAACTGCTGAATGCCTTTTTCCGCAGTGGTCTGAACTGTACGCTGCTCGCCTTCACCCTCAACACCTGCGCCTACACCACGGAAATTTTTGCCGGTGCGATTCGCTCGGTGCCACACGGTGAAATTGAGGCGGCACGGGCGTACGGCTTCTCTACTTTTAAACTCTATCGCTGCATTATCCTGCCATCGGCGCTGCGAACGGCACTGCCGGCCTACAGCAACGAAGTGATTCTGATGCTGCACTCCACGGCGCTGGCCTTCACCGCCACCGTGCCGGATCTGCTGAAAATCGCGCGGGATATTAACTCGGCGACCTATCAGCCGTTTACCGCCTTTGGTCTGGCGGCTGTGTTGTACCTGATTATCTCTTACGTGTTGATCAGCCTGTTCCGCCTGGCGGAACGTCGCTGGCTGGCCCACGTGAAACCCTCTTCATCGCATTGAGTAGAACTATGGCTGACAATAAATTAAGCGTCACCGAATTGCATAAGCGTTACGGTGAACATGAAGTGCTGAAAGGGGTCTCGTTAACTGCTAAAGCGGGCGATGTGATCAGTATCATTGGATCGTCCGGCTCAGGGAAAAGTACCTTTTTACGCTGCATCAACTTCCTCGAAAAACCGAGTGAAGGCAGCATCATGGTGAATAACCAACAAATCACCTTAGTCCGTGACAAAGATGGTCAGCTCAAAGTGGCTGACAAAGAGCAGCTGCGCGCGTTACGTACCAGCCTGACCATGGTGTTCCAGCATTTTAATCTGTGGAGTCACATGACCGTGCTGGAAAACGTGATGGAAGCCCCGATTCAGGTGCTGGGGCTGAGTAAAGCGGCGGCGCGTGAGCGTGCCATCAAATACCTCGATAAAGTCGGGATTGATGCGCGGGCACAGGCAAAATATCCGGTTCACCTCTCCGGCGGTCAGCAGCAGCGTGTGTCGATTGCGCGCGCGCTGGCGATGGAGCCAGAGGTGTTGCTGTTTGACGAACCCACTTCGGCGCTTGATCCGGAGCTGGTCGGGGAAGTACTGCGCATCATGCAGAAGCTGGCTGAGGAGGGCAAAACCATGGTGGTCGTGACCCACGAGATGGAGTTTGCCCGTCACGTCTCCAGCCATGTCATTTTCCTGCATCAGGGTAAAATCGAAGAGCAGGGACCGCCTGCGGAACTGTTCGGCAGTCCGAAAAGCCCGCGTTTACAGCAGTTCCTCAAGGGATCGCTGAAGTAACGGTTAGATGTTAGTTAAGGTGAGGGAATCAGGGCACCGGCGTAACGTGCCCTGCGCAGAATAAGTGCGAGCCGCGTTTGAGATTTTGCGTCATCTCTGCGTTCTGCCCTCGCACTCTGCATCCATGCTGAGATATCACTTTTGCAGTAGCTTCAGCGCCGTATCCTCATCGGTCACCAGTCCCGATACCCAGCCGCCCTGTAATGCGGCACGGATTGCTGGATACTTGCGCTCGCTACCCGCAAAGCCAATAATTTTACGCTGAGTCCGGCTTTCCAGTCGCACGCTGGTCAGTAGCTCATCCGTTTCGCCCCATACCCGCTCACCCTGCTGATTGAAAAAGTGACCGAGCATTTCGCCCACCACGCCGCGCCCATTTAGCGCCTCGACCTGCGCATCTGTGATGAATCCCTCGGCATTCAAAGGACAGCCCGGCATCACTTCGCCAATACCCACAAAAGCCACGTCCGCCTGTAATGCGCGATCAATGACGCGCTGGTAAACCTTATGCTGAACCCACATCGCTTTATCCTCTGGGGTGTCGGCGTATAAGGGCGCAGGGATAAAGAAATACTTACCTTGCATCTTTTCGGCCATCTTCAACGGTACGTCATAGCGTGTACCGGAATCATCCCGCGCGATGGCACCAATCATGGAAACGCAATGATGCTGCGGGCGATCAACCCAGGGTAGCGCATCGATCATTGAGCGCAGGGTTTTACCGGAACCAATACCGAACACCTGAGGCGTTTCCTCATTGATGAATTGTGTCATCACCGCCGCGCCTTCAACTGCCAGCATTTGTTGAATAGCCTCATCATTCAGACTGGCCGATGGCACAACGCGACACAAATCCAGACCAAACTTCGCCTGTACCTCACGCGCCAGCTGCAGACAGTGTGTGACGGGATGATCAATTTTTACGTTCACCATGCCCATTTCACGTGCACTGGATACCAGCCGCTGCGCTACCTGTCGTGACAATCCCAATGCCTGCGCAATCTCCTGCTGTGTCACGCCTGCGACGTAATACATCCATGCGGCACGTGCGGCCAGCTCCTGCTTTTTTTCTTCTCTGCTCATCACGATGTTCCGTCGAATTTGAGGGGACATCTTAACGCCGTGCGGGTCGAAAAGCACTAACTGAGCAAAAGCCCGGAATGGGAGCAAAAATATTATTTGTGACTCAGCTCGCAGAAGGATCTTCGTAATAGGCACTATGCTACAGGTCATCGGGCAAATGCCCTTAGGTGTGGCAAATGTTTAAATGAGGCGATTATGAACAACCAATCAGTGTGGATGCACATCGGCGCGGGATCTTTTCATCGTGCACATCAGGCGTGGTATCTGCATAAACTGCGTGAGCAGGGTGATGAAAGCTGGAGCATCGCGCTCGGCAATATCCGTAATGACGCAGTGCCGCTGCTCAATCAGCTCGCGGCGCAGCAGGGAGAATATGTGCTGGAAACCGTGACGCCTGCAGGTAAGCGCGACTACGAAACCATCACTTCGCTGCGCAAAATTTTGCCCTGGGACAGTGATATCAGTGCGTTGATCGAGCAGGGGGCCAGCGCGGAAACACGTGTGATTAGCTTTACCGTGACCGAAGCGGGTTACTACCTGACGCCCGCGTTTACCCTGGATCTCAATCAGGCAGATGTGAAGGCCGATCTGGGTGGCGATATCCGCACCCTCTACGGCGCACTCAGCCATATTCTGACACAGCGTGTTGCGCAAGGCGGTCCGCCGGTTACGCTGCTGAACTGCGACAATCTGCGGCACAATGGTGAGCGTTTCCGTGACGCCTTCCTGGCGTTTCTTACGGCCAAAGGCGATACCGCGCTGGCCGACTGGGTGCGCACGCAAACCCGCTCACCGAATACCATGGTTGATCGCATTACACCCCGTCCTACTCCGGAGGTGGCAGAACGCGTGCAGGCGGCGACCGGCAAACAGGATGGCGCAGCAGTAATGGCCGAATCTTTTATTCAGTGGGTCATTGAGGATGATTTTATTGCCGGGCGCCCGGCGCTGGAAAAGGTCGGTGTTGAACTGGTGGAATCGGTACTGCCGTGGGAAGAGGCGAAAATTCGCATCCTCAATGCGACACATGCTGCGATTGCCTGGGCGGGCACACTGATTGGTCTGAACTATATCGATGAGAGCACCAGCCATCCGGCGATTTATCAACTGGCTCACGACTATGTGACCCAGGATGTCATTCCTTCTCTGTCTCCCAGCCCGCTTGATTTAGCGGATTATCGTGACGTGGTGCTGGCCCGCTTCAGTAATCCTTACATTAAAGATACCAATCAGCGCGTCGGTGCCGATGGTTTATCCAAAATTCCCGGCATGGTGACGCCAACCCTGCAACAGTGCTACCAGCGCGGTGCGCAGCCCACCGCAACGGCGGTGATTCCGGCACTGTTCTTCCTGTTTATGCAGCGATGGGCCGATGACAATTTACCCTATTGCTATCAGGACGGTGCGCTACAGGTCGATACGCTGCGTAAGCAGTTCGCCAGCGCCGATCCGCTCCATGCATACCTGAGTGATAGCGCGCTGTTTGCGGAACTGGCATCTGATAAGGCGTTTCATGAATTAGTCACCCGCCGTGTTGCGAGTTTGCAGCAGTGGCTGAAACAGCCTGAACTGGCGGCGGTGTAATTATGTATCTCGGCATTGATATTGGTACCTCAGAGCTTAAAGCGCTGATCATTAATACGCACGGTGAGATTGTGGCGGCTCAGCACGCCACGCTGAGCGTGCAGCGTCCCCATCCCCACTGGGCTGAACAGGATCCTGAATGCTGGTGGCAAGCCTGCAGCGAGGTTCTGGCGGGATTACGTCATCAGTTTCCTCTGGCATGGGCCGCGATTCGCGCTATTGGATTATCGGGACAGATGCACGGGGCCGTGTTGCTGGATGCCGGGGGGAAGGTGCTGCGTCCGTGTATCCTCTGGAACGACACGCGCAGTGCACCGCAGTGTGAAAGGCTACGGAAGAGCAATCCCCGGATAATGGAAATTAGCGGCAATATGATTATGCCCGGCTTCACTTTGCCGAAACTGCACTGGGTCGCGGAAAATGAGCCAGAAATTTTCAGCCGCATCGATAAGGTCCTGCTGCCGAAAGATTACCTGCGCTGGCGTCTTACCGGGCGCTTTGTCAGTGAGCCTTCGGATGCTGCCGGAACGCTGTGGCTCGATGTCTCCCGGCGTGACTGGTCGGAAGAACTGCTGGCCATCACCGGACTGAAGCGTGCCCAAATGCCTGAACTGGTAGAAGGCAGTGCCATAAGTGGACGCCTGCAGCCGACGCTGGCGAGCGAGTGGGGTTTATCTACTGCGGTTACTGTCGCGGGAGGCGGCGGTGACAATGCCGCATCGGCAGTCGGTGTGGGGGCGGTGAATCCCGGTGATGCGTTTATCTCATTGGGTACCTCCGGTGTGATTTTTGTCGTAAACGACCGCTTACGGGCTGACCCTCAATGCGGGGTGCACGCCTTTTGCCATGCGTTACCGGGCCGCTGGCACCAGATGAGTGTGATGCTTAGCGCCGCCAGTTGTCTGCGCTGGTTGTGCAATCTGCTGTCGGTCAGTGAAAGCCAGCTGATGGAGGAGATGGTCCAGCTCAGTGATGAGCAAGTGCGTAGCGCCCCGGTTTTCCTGCCCTATCTGTCTGGTGAACGCACACCACATAACGATCCTGACGCATCCGGTTCTTTCTTCAATCTGCGCCATGAAACCCCGCGCGCCTTGCTGGGCTATGCGGTGGTTGAAGGCGTGGCATTTGGGCTGGCTGATGGGTTGAGTGTGCTCGGCGATGCCAGGCATCACATTCAGCAGTGCAGCCTGACCGGTGGTGGCGCACGTAGCACATTGTGGGCTCAATTGATTGCCGATGTGCTGCAACTGCCCATTGTTACCCATCCCGCCAGCGCATCTGGCGCGCTGGGTGCTGCACGTTTAGCGTGGCTGGCTGATGGCGGCCTTGAGCATGAGGTGTGTCTGAAGCCGGCTGTGCAGGCGTGCTACCAACCGGACGAGACGCGCGGTGCCGTGCTGCAAAAGCGGCTATGTCTGTTCCGGGAACTCTACGTCCAGCAACAACAGGTGCGCAGTTTGCTGCCTGCATAACGAATAACCAGACAGAAGGTAATTGTGATGCAATCGAACGAATACTGGTTTGGCTTACCGAAAAAGATGTTCTGGGGTTTCCTCGCTATCGCAATCTTTATGGCGGGTGATGGCTTTGAAATGGCGTTTCTGTCGCGCCATATCACCGATATGGGCTTTACGCCCGCGCAGTCTGCAGTCGTATTCACCTTCTATGGCTTAGCGGCAGCCCTGGCGGCCTGGGCATCTGGCGTGGTAGCCGAGTTGATCACACCGCAGCGCGCGATGATGATTGGCTTTGTGTTATGGATCGTGATGCATACGCTGTTTATGTCGCTGGGGCTTGGCCTGCGCAACTATCCGCTGATGGTGCTGTTCTACGGCATTCGCGGGCTGGCTTATCCGCTGTTTATCTACTCTTTCATGATGATGCTGGTGCAGGTCTTACCGCGCGAAAAACTGGCGGCGGCGACCGGCTGGTTCTGGGCGATGTATTCTGTCGGCATCGGGGTGATTGGCAGCTATCTGCCAAGTCTCACCATTCCGATGCTGGGGGAAACGGGGACGCTGTGGCTGGCTATTATCTGGGTGGCATGTGGTGGGATCCTCGCATACTTCAGCCTGCGCAAGGTACCGGTGGATCGCTCTCGTGTGAATTTGCCGATGCGTGACAAGATGACAGAGATGGCGCGTGCCGTGACCATCCTGTTCACCAATCAGAATGTGTTTTATGCCTGCCTGATTCGCATCATCAACACGCTGTCGCTGTTTGGTTTCGCCATTATCATGCCACTGCTGTTTGTCGATCGTCTCGGCTTTACCATCTCTGAATGGCTACAAATCTGGGCGGTGTTCTTCTTTGTCACTATATTTACGAATATCTTCTGGGGCCTCACGGGAGAGAAGCTGGGCTGGATCCGTCAGGTGCGCTGGTTTGGTTGCCTGGGGATGGCCATCTCCAGCCTGACCTTTTATTATCTGCCGCTGTATGCGGGTCATAACTTCTGGGTCGCATTAATCCCTGCGGTAATGCTGGGCATTTTTGTCGCCGCGTTTGTACCGATGACCGCTGTATTTCCCACGCTGGAACCGCATCATAAAGGCGCTGCGGTCTCTATTTACAACCTCTCCGCAGGACTCAGTAACTTTGTGGCACCGGCTATCGCCTCAGTCATGCTGCCATTCTTCGACATTGTCGGTGTGGTATGGGCCTATACCGGGCTATACGTGTTCGCTGGCGTGCTGACCTTTATTATTCGTGTGCCACAACCGGGGCATACGCGTGAAGAGAAGGTAGTGAAGTCGCGTGTAGCAGAGCAGCGTAACTAACGAAACATACGGCGGCCCAGGGCCGCCGTATGTTTATCCTGCGACATCCTGCAACGCCTCCTGCAAATCGTACCAGCGGAAACCAAAGCCTGAGGCTTCCAGCCGTTTTGGCAGCACATGCTGTCCTCCCAGCACCAGCACCGACGATTCGCCCATCATCAGTTTAATGGCGCTGGCAGGCGTGCGCATAAAGGCCGGACGATGCATCACCCGGCCCAGCGTGGCGGCAAACTGCTCGTTACGCACCGCGTAGGGAGCGACCATATTGAACGGACCCCGCAGATCGTCATGCTCCAGCAGCCAGATAATGGCGTTTAGCATGTCATCAATGTGAATCCACGGCATGTACTGTTTACCACTGCCAATCGGCCCGCCGATGCCGAGTTTAAAGGGCAGCTTCATTTTGCTGAGTGCGCCGCCCTCAGACGCCAGCACCACGCCGGTTCGCAGCAGGCAGACGCGGGTGCGTTCGCTTTCAGCCGCGAGCGCCAGCTGCTCCCAGCGGGCGCAGAGCTGATGAGTAAACTCATCCTGACCCTGATCCTCTTCAGTCAGTACCAGATCGCCGGTGTTGCCATAAAAGCCGGTTGCCGAACCTGAGATCAACACGGACGGTGGTGTGGCGCTGGCGTTGATCAGTGAGACGATCTGCTCGGTTATCTGCCAGCGGCTTTCACACAGCTGCTGTTTATGCGGCTCCGTCCAGCGTTTGTCGGCAATAGGTTCTCCCGCCAGATTAATGACCGCATCGATCGTATCCAGGTTCGACTGTTGCGCCAGCCCTGACCAGAGCGCGACCTCTTCGCCCAGTTTTTCACGTGCGCTGACCACGTCACGCGTCACCACACTGATCTGATGCCCCAGCTGTTGCAGGCGCGGAATCAGGTGACGGCCAATCAGTCCCGTGCCACCGGTAATAAGAATGTGCATGTTGCGGCTCCCTTGATGTTTTTGTTATTTGCATCTTTCAGCATAGAAGAGTCGAGCCACTCTATCGTGAGTCGCGTCGCGCTTTCTTATTCCGGAGGCAGAGATCGGATCAGCTCAGCGTTGCCTTCCCAAATAAAAATCGGTAAACATGATGCAACCCTGACAGCCAATTGAGGTAACCGATGAATTATCCGTCCATCACCCTGTGGTCAGATTCATCATTTTTCAGTCCTTACGCCATGTCGGCCTATGTTGCTCTTACCGAAAAAGGGATCCCTTTCCAGCTGAAGCGCGTCGATTTGTCGCAGAATCAGCAATACGCCGCGGCTTACCGCGAGCTGTCGCTGACCTGCCGGGTCCCGACCCTGCAGATTGATGCGTTCCTGTTAAGCGAATCCTCGGCGATTACCGAATATCTTGAAGAGCGCTTTGCGGCGCCCGAATTTGAGCGCCTCTATCCCCGCGACCGCGAGAAGCGTGCCCGCGCCAGAGAGATCCAGGCCTGGCTGCGCAGTGACTTCCTGTGGATACGTCAGGAGCGTCCCACAGAAGTGCTGTTTGCCGGTGAGCGCTTTGCGCCGCTGACCGCATCAGCGCAGCAGGCGGTGGATAAACTGGTTATGGCCGTCGATCGCCTGCTACCGGACGGGCAACAGAACCTGTTTGGCGAGTGGTCAATTGCGGATACCGATCTGGCGGTGATGCTTAACCGGCTGGTATTGCATGGCGATCCTTTGCCCGCGCGTCTGCGGGATTATGCTGAGTTTCAGTGGCAGCGAGCCTCAGTACAGCTGTGGTTAGCAGAAAGTGGTAAAAATCGGTAACAGCCAGGGCTTGCTCAGGCTGCCGGAAGTGATTACCTTACGCCACATAAAAATAAAGACGTGGCAAACTGCGTACCCAAGTGTACGCCAAACAGGAAAGGGTTACGGATGGTGGATCAAACTGCGGGTGACGGCATCGAGTGGGTCGATATCGTAAACGAAGAGAATGAAGTTGTTGCTCAGGCAACACGTGCGCAGATGCGCGCTGAGTGCCTGCGTCACCGCGCTACCTATATTGTGGTTCATGACGGTATGGGCAAGATTCTGGTGCAGCGTCGTACTGAGATAAAAGATTTTATGCCGGGCAAACTGGATGCAACCGCAGGCGGCGTGGTGCAGAGCGGTGAAGATATGCTGGAGTCTGCGCGACGTGAAGCGGAAGAGGAGTTAGGGATTGCCGCGGTGCCGTTTGCTGAGCATGGCAAATTCTACTTCGAAGATCAGCACTGTCGCGTCTGGGGCGGACTGTTCAGTTGTGTGTCACACGGGCCATTCGCCATGCAGGAATCGGAAGTCGATGAGATTATCTGGATGACGCCCGATGAGATCACCGCACGTTGTGATGAGTTCACTGACGATTCGCTTAAAGCGCTCTCTCTGTGGATGAGCCGTAACGGCGATAACCGGGCCTGAAAACGGGCGCTTTAACGCGTCTCAGCGATCCGCATTAAAGCCTCCGGCTCTGTTACCGGCGAAAAAAAGGCATGCCCTGGGCATGCCTTTTTCGTTCTTACCTGACACTTAGCCTTGTTCAGCCTGCTGAGACTGAATGGCGGTTAAGGCGATGGTATAGACGATGTCATCAACCAGCGCACCGCGCGACAGGTCGTTAACCGGCTTACGCATACCCTGCAGCATCGGCCCGATTGAGATCAGATCGGCTGAACGCTGTACCGCTTTATACGTGGTGTTACCGGTGTTCAGATCCGGGAAGATAAAGACGGTGGCGCGACCGGCAACCTGTGAATCTGGCGCTTTCGACTTCGCCACATCTTCCATGATCGCGGCGTCATACTGCAGCGGACCATCAATAACCAGATCAGGACGTTTTTCCTGCGCGATACGCGTTGCTTCACGCACTTTTTCAACGTCGCTGCCTGCACCTGACGTGCCGGTAGAGTAGGAGATCATCGCAACACGTGGATCGATTCCAAAGGCTTTAGCAGAGTCGGCTGACTGAATAGCGATCTCAGCCAGCTGCTCAGCGGTGGGATCCGGGTTAATCGCGCAGTCACCGTAAACCAGCACCTGCTCCGGCAGCAGCATAAAGAACACCGATGAAACCAGTGAGCTGTTAGGCGCAGTTTTGATCAGCTGCAGAGGCGGACGAATGGTGTTGGCGGTGGTGTGAACCGCACCTGAAACCAGGCCATCCACTTCGCCGCTCTCCAGCATCATGGTGCCCAGCACCACGTTATCTTCCAGTTGTTCCTGGGCGACCACTTCGGTCATCCCTTTGCTCTTACGCAGCTCAACCAGACGCGGCACGTAGTTTTCACGCACCTGTTCCGGATCAACAATCTCAACCCCTTTGCCCAGTTCGACACCCTGAGCCGCAGCAACACGCTGAATCTCATCCGGGTTGCCTAACAGTACGCAGGTGGCGATACCGCGTTCAGCACAGATAGCGGCCGCTTTAACCGTACGCGGCTCATCACCCTCTGGCAGCACGACGCGTTTGCCCGCTTTGCGCGCCAGCTCAGTCAGCTGATAGCGGAAGGCCGGTGGCGACAGGCGACGGCTGCGCTCTGACGTGGCGGTCAGTGACTCAATCCAGTCAGCATTAATGTAGCTGGCAACATATTCCTGCACTTTCTCGATGCGCTGCGTATCGTCAGCGGGCACTTCAAGATTAAAGCTCTGCAGGCTCAGAGAGGTCTGCCAGGTATTGGTTTTCACCATAAACACCGGCAGGCCGGTCTGGAAGGCACGGTCACAGAGGCGCGCGATGCGATCGTCAATCTCGTAATTACCGGTCAGCAGGATAGCGCCAATCTCAATGCCGTTCATGGCGGCCAGACAGGCGGCGACCAGTACATCCGGGCGGTCTGCGGAAGTCACCAGCAGTGAGCCTGGACGGAAATGCTCCAGCATGTGCGGGATACTACGGGCGCAGAAGGTGACCGATTTAACCCGGCGGGTCTGAATCTCACCTTCGTTGATGATGCGCGCATCCAGGTGGCGGCACATATCGATTGCGCGGGTGGCGATCAGATCAAAGCTCCACGGCACGCAGCCCAGCACCGGCAGCGGGCTGTCTGAGAACAGCTGCTTAGGATCGATATTGGCGATGCTGGCTTTTGACGAGTCATCAAAAATTTCTGACAGATCAGGGCGGGTACGCCCCTGATCATCGACCGGCGCGTTGAGTTTATTGATGATCACGCCAGTGATATTTTTATTCTTCTGACCGCCGAAGCTGCTCTGCGTCAGTTCAATGCGCTCTTTCAGCTGTGCCGGAGAGTCATTGCCCAGCGCCATCACGAAGACGATTTCCGCATTCAGGGTTTTCGCGATTTCATAGTTCAGCGCGTTGGCGAACTGATGCTTACGGGTAGGGACCAGACCTTCAACCAGCACTACTTCCGCATTCTGCGTGTTGGCATGGTAACGGGAGATGATCTCTTCCATCAGCACATCCTGCTGGTTCGATCCCAGCAGTGATTCAACACGTGACATCTGCAGCGGTTCAGCGGCAGGAATCGAAGAGTTCTTACGGATAATAGTGGTGGTTTGATCCGGCGTATCGCCGCCGGTACGCGGCTGAGCAATCGGCTTAAAGACGCTAAGTCGAACGCCTTTGCGCTCCATGGCGCGGATAACGCCGAGGCTGACGCTGGTCAGGCCGACGCTGGTGCCGGTCGGAATGAGCATAATTGTACGTGACACGTTTGAACCTCTCAGTAATGGCAGGGTGTCAAAAACAACTCCGTCAGCCTGAGCTGACGGAGAGAAGTGTTTACGCAGTCAGACGCGCGGCGTCCTGGGCGATGACCAGCTCTTCGTTGGTCGGGATCACCAGCGCCGGGCGGGTGCCTTCTTTATTGATGTAACCAGACTTGCCGAAACGGGCCGCCAGGTTGCGATCGTGATCGACGTCAAAGCCCAGCAGTGCCAGTTTTTTCAGTGAGAGTTCACGAACCATCGCGGCGTTTTCACCGATGCCGCCAGTAAATACCACGGCGTCCAGGCGGCCATCCATCAGCGCAGTGTAGCTGCCGATATATTTCGCCAGGCGATGACAGAAGACATCCATTGCGCGCTTCGCATCTTCTTTGGTGGTGTAGTTATCTTCCACGTAGCGGCAGTCGCTGGTGACTTCAGTCAGACCTAACAGGCCAGACTCTTTGGTCAGCAGTTTATTGATGGCATCGACGCTCATACCCAGCGTATCGTGCAGGAAGAAGATAATTGCCGGGTCGATGTCGCCACTGCGGGTACCCATCACCAGGCCTTCCAGTGGGGTCAGGCCCATTGAGGTGTCCACACACTCGCCGTTGCGAATGGCAGAGACAGAACCGCCGTTACCGAGGTGGCAGGTAATAATATTCAGTGACTCAAGCGGCTTGTTGAGCATTTTGGCCGCTTCATGGGTCACATAGAAGTGGCTGGTACCATGCGCGCCATAGCGACGAACGCCATGCTCTTTATACAATTTGTACGGCAGCGCATAGAGATAAGACTCTTCCGGCATTGTCTGATGGAAAGCGGTGTCAAATACCGCGACATTCTTATCTGACAGGTGCGGGAAGTTTTTCATCGCTTCATCAATACCGATCAGATGAGCCGGATTGTGCAGCGGTGCAAAAGAAGAGGCGTCTTTGATGCCCTGTACCACTTCTTCAGTGATGATGACTGACTGAGTCAGCTTCTCGCCGCCATGAACGATACGATGGCCGATTGCAGCAATTTGTGCCGAAAGCTCAGGTTTTTGTGCCAGAATGGTTTTAACGATAAAGTTCAGCGCTTCACTATGCGCTGCGCCAGCACCCAGAGGCGCTTCCTGTTTTTCGCCTTCCAGCTTCCATTTGATGCGGGCTTCAGGAAGGTGGAAACATTCCGCCAGGCCAGACAGGAATTCTTCACCGCTGGCAGGGTTGAGGATGGCAAACTTAAGGGAAGAGCTGCCACAGTTCAGAACCAGAACTAACTTACTCGACATGGAAGTACCTATTTTTTGAGAGTGGCTAAATAAAACGCAATCAGACTAACAGCGTAGCCCATGAAAGCTGGTAGATTAATGACAAACATCATGCGGTAGACAGAATTCTGCATTTCCGCAAAAAATTTCGGCAATCTTACGCGAAAATTTGAAGATTGCCTTGTCTGAACCTGGCTCAGGCCTCTTCCCAAAAGCGCAATCCGCTTCCGGAAAGGGGGTAAAACGGCGTCAGAATAGCTGGAGTCACCTTTAAAGACAAAAATAATTGAAGGATGTCACGTAAAGTTGTGTAGTTATAACTATTTTTTAATTTTTACAGCATTAGTTGAGGTGAGCCATGGCGAATGAATCTGGCAGTACCAATTGGTTTCGGATGTTTCAGCGCGGCCAACACTATATGAAGACCTGGCCGGCTGATAAGCGCCTGGCACCCATGTTCCCGGAAAACCGTGTTTCATCGGCAACGCGTTTTGCTATTCGCTTTATGCCCCCTTTGGCGATTTTTACGCTGACCTGGCAGATCGCGATGGGCGGTCAGTTAGGCCCGGCCGTGGCGACCGCGCTGTTTGCCTGTACCCTGCCGATGCAGGGATTATGGTGGCTGGGAAAGCGTTCTGTAACGCCGCTGCCGCCGACGCTGCTTAACTGGTTTCATGAAGTTCGTGCCCGGCTGGAAGAAGCGGGGCAGGCGACAGCGCCAGTAGAAGGCAAGCCGACCTATCAGGCGCTGGCCGATCTGCTAAAGCGGGCGTTCAAACAACTCGACCGCACTTTCCTC
This sequence comes from Pantoea sp. ABR1s, assembly GCF_057812235.1. Taxonomy (NCBI): domain Bacteria; kingdom Pseudomonadati; phylum Pseudomonadota; class Gammaproteobacteria; order Enterobacterales; family Erwiniaceae; genus Pantoea; species Pantoea sp. ABR1s. Next base: position 1,263,036 of record NZ_CM173823.1, read on the forward strand.
GACGATCTCTGACCTATCCCGGGCTGGCGGTAAAATATTTACCGCTAACCTGCGGCCAAATCAAAGAATGGTGATACGGCGATTTCCGTGTCGCTAACGCTGTGCAATGATTTCTCCATTGTCGATTAACTGAGCGGTCTCTGACCGGGAGTAAATGATGGAAATGACCCATGCGCAGCGTTTGATTCTCACTAATCAGTACAAAATGATGGCCATGCTTGAGCCGGAAAATGCGGAGCGTTTTCGTCGTTACCAGACCATCATCGAACGCGGTTATGCGCTGCAGATGCGGGAGCTGGACAAAGAGTTTGGCGAACTCAGCGAAGCGATCTGCCGGACGGTGATCGATATTATGGAAATGCATCACGCTCTCCACGTCTCCTGGTCGAACCTTAAAGAGAAAGGTGAGCTTGAAGAGCGGCGTCTGGCCTTTCTGGGCTTCGATGCGGCAACGGAAGCGCGCCTGCTGGGTTATGTCCGTTTTATGGTCAATACAGAAGGGCGTTATACCCACTTCGATTCCGGCACCCATGGTTTTAATGCGCAGACCCCGATGTGGGAAAAGTATCAACGGATGTTAGCTTTGTGGCAGACTTGTCCGCGCCAGTACCATTTAAGTGCAAACGAAATTGCGCAAGTGATTAATGCCTGATGAGGAGTAGCGCGTGACCTACAGAGGTTTTCTATTTGATTTAGACGGCACGCTGGTGGATTCACTGCCAGCGGTTGAACGAGCCTGGAGCCAGTGGGGTGCCCGTCATGGCATCGCGGCTGATGAGATTCTGGATTTCATTCATGGCAAACAGGCGATCACCTCTCTGCGTCATTTCATGGCAGGCCAGTCGGAAGAGGCTATTCAGGCAGAGTTTGTTGCGCTGGAGCAGGCTGAAGCGGCGGACACCGACGGTGTGCAGGCGCTGCCAGGGGCCAACGCGTTGCTGAACCGGCTGAACGAACTGCAGATTCCCTGGGCGATTGTCACTTCCGGTTCAGTGCCGGTCGCACATGCACGTCATAAAGCCGCAGGCTTACCGAAGCCTGCCGTGTTTATTACCGCTGAACAGGTGGCTAAGGGCAAACCGGAGCCCGATCCCTACCTGCTTGGCGCGGAGAAGCTGGGATTAGCGGCGACATCGTGCGTGGTTGCAGAAGATGCACCTGCCGGAATCTTATCCGGCCTGAATGCTGGCTGTGCGGTGATTGCCATCAATGCGCCGGCGGAGACACCCCGGCTGGATGAGGTAGCGCTTCAGCTCGACTCACTGGCGTCACTGGTGATAACCCGCGAGTCTGACGGCAGCTTTACCTTCCGTCAGCAGGCTTAAGGGCTGGCCCGGCGGCCAGACCGCCGGGCTTAGAGTGGCGTATCCTGCGAGATTTCATCCAGTGACAGGCTGAAGCTCGGAATAAACACCTCAACGAAGTAATCCATCTCCGGTGAACGCCGAAGTGCCAGGGTCTTTTCCAGCCGCGCTTTGGCCAGTAAAAATTCGTTGTTCCCGGCAGACAACTCCTCAAGACATTTTACATATGCACAGAGCGCATCCGCCTGTTTCACAACCGCCTGCTCCTCTTCGCTGTGCAGATGCTCATCGATCAACGGGCGATAGATCGCCTGAAACTCTTCAGGCAGCATCTCAATCAGCTTCTGCTGAGCAATCTTCTCGATTTTCTTGTATTCGTGGGCGATCTGCGCGTTGTAATACTTTACCGGAGTCGGTAAATCGCCGGTGAGCACTTCACTGGCATCGTGGTAAAGCGCCAGCATGGCAATGTGATCGGCATTAAGCGACCCGTTGAATTTAAGGTTTTTGATCACGGCCAGGGCATGCGCCACCATAGCGACCTGCAGACTGTGTTCGGAGACATTTTCGGTGCGCACATTGCGCATCAGCGGCCAGCGATTGATCAGCTTAAGACGGGAGAGATGAGCAAAGAAGTGACTTTGTGTCATGAGCGTTCCTGTTGGCTGGCGGGGGAGAGACAGGCTCTGGCTCTCCCCAAATAGCGTCAGTATACGCGGGCCTGATTATTGACGATAGCCTTGCAGGAAGCGGCCAAATTTATTGATCGCCATCTCAAGATCATCCACACGAGGCAGCGTAACAATGCGCAGGTGATCGGGCCATGGCCAGTTAAAGGCACTGCCCTGAACCAGTAGCACCTTCTCCTGTAACAGAAAATCCAGCACCATCTTCTGATCGTCGAAAATGTTGAATTTTTTGGCATCGATTTTCGGGAACATATAAAGCGCGCCCTGCGGCTTCACACAGCTGACGCCTGGGATATCATTAATCAACTCCCAGGCGCGCTGCCGCTGCTCGTAGAGACGACCACCCGGCATGATAAATTCGCTAATGCTCTGGTAGCCGCCCAGCGCCGTCTGAATCGCATGCTGTGCCGGTACGTTGGCACACAGGCGCATCGAGGCGAGCATCTCCAGTCCTTCTATATAGCCTTTAGCATGTTTCTTTGGCCCGTTCAGTACCATCCAGCCCTGACGGAAACCGGCAACGCGATAGGTTTTAGAAAGGCCATTAAAGGTAACAGTCAGCAGATCGGGTGCCAGCGCTGCGATGCAGTGATGCTGTGCATCGTCATAGAGGATCTTGTCGTAGATCTCATCGGCGAAAATAATCAGGTTATGCTGACGCGCAATTTCAACCACCTCTAACAGCAGCTCTTTGCTGTAGACCGCGCCAGTGGGGTTATTCGGGTTGATAATCACGATGCCGCGGGTACGAGGCGTTATCTTGCTGCGGATATCATCGAGGTCAGGGAACCAGCCTGCTGATTCGTCACAAAGATAGTGCACTGCTTTACCGCTGGAGAGGGAAACCGCAGCCGTCCATAACGGATAGTCGGGTGCCGGCACCAGCATTTCGTCGCCGCTGTTCAGTAACGCCTGCATCGCCTGCACGATGAGTTCTGAAACACCGTTGCCAATGTAGATATCTTCTACGGTGACATCGCGCATGTCGCGCGCCTGGTAGTGCTGCATGATCGCTTTACGGGCGGAATAGAGACCCTTGGAGTCACAATAGCCCTGAGAGCTGGGAAGGTTACGAATAACATCGACCAGTATCTCATCCGGTGCTTCAAAACCAAACGGCGCCGGATTGCCGATGTTCAGCTTCAGTACTTTGTTACCTTCTTCTTCGAGGCGCTTAGCCTCTTTCAGTACCGGGCCACGGATGTCATAGCAGACGTTATCGAGTTTTCCGGATTTATCAATTTGAAAAGTCATTGTTACCGCCTTAATGGGCAGAATCCTTTTGGCTGCCACAGAAATCCAACCAGCACAATGTACTCTCCTGACAGTCACAAAAGAAGGGTGCCGCCCCGTTTTGGCGGGTTCAACAACTTTTTGCCCGGTGCGCAGCGTAAAAAATATTTGTTGTCGCGTAAACTGGTTAATAAAACCATAAATTGGTATTAATGCAGGATTTTAACTTGTCCAAAGCGCTGCTGAACCGACATATGGCTTTAGCATCATGAACGCTATCTGGAAGTTATTGAAATGGAACTTTTCTTTGCACCTGAAATATACACTTAGAGAAATAGTTAAAGGATATTTTATAAATGTTCAAATTATGGACGATTTTATAACGTGCCTGAAGATTACGCCTTAACGCTGCTTAAGAGTGGCGCGTTTAAGGCCTTGTGTTCGCCGGAAAAGTGCCAAAAGCCGAGCTTCATATGGCACCTTTATTGCAGGATTGTGAGCCGTACTTAACACTTCCTCACTAAATTTCAGAACGCTGAAGGCTTAAAAAGTGATCAATAATGTGGCATAAGGGTCTGGAAATGCCTTTAGCACAAAATTTACAGCGCTTTTCACAAAATCATTTCCATTTTGAAGTCAAAAATGATTAAGTATAATTTATTATTTAGTGCACTTTGCCGCTTCGCTTTGATAGCCCGTAAAGTGCGCTTTCTATCCCACACGATTCTTTCTGGTGGGAATAAGACAACTACGCAGCTTCCTGCATTTGCGCACCCAGCGCCATCGGTTCAGAAGTTGTATCTGTCTTGAATAGTACTATGGCTTGAATAGCGCTATGGCCCTTTCAGGGGAGTAAACAGTGCAGGATCCACATAAACTTTTTTTGTGTCAGTCTTCACACAGGACTGTCATTGAGCACCATTACTGCTTATCACTTTGATAAGCTTGTGATAACACCAGGGTAGTAGTTCGTAAAAATCTTATAAGTGAAGAAAAAACATGACTAATGCAAATCGTCCGATACTGAATCTCGACCTCGATCTGCTGAGAACCTTCGTTGCCGTTGCGGATTTGAATACCTTTGCAGCAGCCGCTGCAGCGGTCTGCAGAACCCAGTCAGCAGTCAGTCAGCAGATGCAACGTCTGGAACAATTGGTAGGTAAAGAGCTGTTTGCCAGACATGGACGTAATAAGCTTCTGACAGAGCACGGTATCCAGCTTTTAGGCTATGCGAGAAAAATTCTTCGTTTTAACGACGAAGCCTGCACATCTCTGATGTACAGCAACATTCAGGGCGTGCTGACTATTGGCGCCTCTGATGACACCTCTGACACTATTCTGCCGTTCCTGCTAAACCGGGTGACCTCGGTTTATCCGAAACTGGCAATCGATGTGCGGGTTAAACGTAATCCGTTTATGATGGAAATGCTCAATCAGGGTGAAGTGGACCTGGTTGTGACGACTTCCAGCCCGGGCAATTTTACCTATCAGGTACTGCGTACTTCACCTACCTTGTGGTACTGCGCAGCGGATTATATCTTCCAGCGTGGCGAAGCCATTCCATTGGTGTTGCTGGATGAGCCAAGTCCTTATCGTGATATGGCAATCGATCATCTCAACGAAGCGGGCATCCCGTGGCGTATCTCTTATGTCGCTTCCACACTGGCTGCAGTACGCGCTGCGGTGAAAGCGGGACTGGGCGTGACGGCACGTCCGGTCGAGATGATGAGCCCGGAACTGCGTGTTATGGGTGCAGCTGAAGGACTGCCGGTACTGCCGGATACGCAATATCTGCTGTGCCGTAATCCTGACAGCGATAATGAGCTGGCGCTGGCCATCTTCAATGCCATGCAGTCCACCAATGATCCTTATAACCTGAGCAATAATCCCGACGGTTCACTGTTGCTGGATGACGAAGAGTAATTTCGCTAACGTGTTGTACTCAATACCTGCGTGATTGCCTTAATAAACGCTTATAAATAAGCCTCTCCTTCCCTGAAAAGAACGAGAGGCTTTTTTTATGCCTGAACCCCGCCCGATGTCCCTTACTGACTCATCTGCCTCTTCAGACCCGACTAAAAAAATTTCACCACCTACTGAATTGAAATTTCCAGACCAAAAAACCGAACGCTTTGTTCCGAATCACCGTTTCAGGTGGGGAAAATTAACGCATAAAGGGCAAAAGTGTGTTCTGGATCAAAAAAATAGCCCTGGAAAGGGGAGGGAAAATTCAGTGATACCTGTCAAAATATGTTTGTTAAATGCACGATCCATGCATGTGAATACCCGCTACACTAAAATTAACCCTACAGACTGAAGCGATTTAGCTGGAAAGCGGGGCATCATTTGTTAATAATATGATGCAGGTGTGAAATAATGTTTGGATACTTTTGTCAAAGTTGACAAAAGGTTATAGAAAGGAGTAAAAAACCCCATAAAATAGCTGCTTATTACGTAATAACAGCGACATTTGAAAGGTTTTTATCCTTCCCTTGAATCGATGTGGTCAGTTTGCTGCGGGAAACGCGTGCAGGATGCCAGCGCCACTTTTGATGAGTAAGCAATGAGTATGTCAACTACCACCGAAATCATCGCTCAGCACTGGGCGTTTATCGTATTTATCGTTATTGCCTTTGGCCTGTGTGCTTTCATGCTGACCGGAGGATGGCTGCTTGGCGGCAGAGCGCGCGCCCGCTACAAAGACACGCCATTCGAATCGGGCATTGAATCCGTTGGTGATACCCATATCCGCCTGTCGGCGAAATTTTATCTGGTTGCGATGTTTTTCGTCATCTTCGACGTCGAAGCCCTCTTTTTATACGCATGGGCGACTTCAATCCGTGAAAGCGGTTGGATCGGCTTTGTGGAAGCCGCAATTTTCATTTTGGTGCTCCTGGCGGGTCTGGTCTATCTGGTACGCATTGGCGCACTGGACTGGGCTCCAGCTCGCCGTCGCGTGGTGGTCAAAACCACTACGGTCAGCCACACCAATCCTCATAAGCAGTAAAAGAGAGGCAATAAGATGGACTATACGCTCACCCGCATAGACCCGAACGGTGGTGAGAACGACCGTTATCCTCTGCAAAAGCAGGAAATCGTCAGCGATCCGCTGGAGCAGCACGTTCATCGCAGCGTTTATATGGGCAAACTCGAAAATGCCCTGCATGACATGGTGAACTGGGGACGTAAAAACTCCCTCTGGCCTTATAACTTTGGCCTGTCCTGTTGTTACGTTGAGATGACAACATCGTTCACCGCGGTCCACGACGTGGCACGTTTTGGCGCCGAAGTTATGCGCGCTTCGCCACGTCAGGCCGATTTCATGGTCATTGCCGGTACGCCGTTCACCAAAATGGCCCCGGTTATTCAGCGTTTGTACGATCAGATGCTGGAACCCAAATGGGTGATCTCCATGGGTGCCTGCGCTAACTCTGGCGGCATGTATGACATCTATTCCGTGGTGCAGGGTGTCGATAAATTCCTGCCGGTCGATGTTTATATTCCTGGATGTCCGCCACGTCCTGAAGCGTATATGCAGGCACTGCTGCTGTTGCAGGAGTCGATCGGCAAAGAGCGCCGTCCGCTCTCATGGGTGGTTGGCGATCAGGGCGTTTATCGCGCCAACATGCCATCTGAGCGTGAAAGAAAACGCGGCGAGCGCATTGCAGTCACAAACCTGCGCAGCCCGGACGAAGTTTAAAACCGTATGGATGGAAAACAGCGCCTGCAGCAGAACATCACAATTTAATGCATGGCCCCATCCTGACGCCTTCATTTGAGTGCCTGAGACCAGGCCGGAATGGTGAGTAACGTATGACAGATTTGACCACGCAAGATCTCGCTCAGCCTTCATGGCAAACCCGTGATCACCTTGATGACCCGGTGATCGGCGAGTTGCGTAACCGTTTTGGGCCGGATGCCTTCACTGTTCAGCCAACCCGTACCGGTATTCCGGTGGTGTGGGTGAAGCGTGAACAGATACTGGAAATTATCGAGTTCCTGCGTAAATTACCCAAACCTTACGTCATGCTGTATGACCTGCATGGCGTGGATGAGCGTTTACGTACCCACCGTGCAGGCCTGCCTGCGGCGGATTTTTCCGTTTTCTACCACCTGCTGTCGATTGAACGCAACCGCGACATCATGCTCAAGGTGGCACTCTCTGAAAACGATATGCATCTGCCGACCATCACCCGCCTTTTCCCGAATGCCAACTGGTATGAGCGTGAAACCTGGGAGATGTTTGGTATCACCTTTGATGGTCACCCGCATCTGACGCGCATCATGATGCCGTCGACCTGGGAAGGCCATCCGCTGCGTAAAGATTACCCGGCGCGCGCCACCGAATTCGATCCGTTTACGCTGACCAAACAGAAAGAAGATCTGGAGATGGAAGCGCTGACCTTTAAGCCTGAAGACTGGGGCATGAAGCGCAGCACCACCAACGAAGACTTCATGTTCCTGAACCTCGGGCCTAACCACCCGTCGGCGCACGGGGCATTCCGCATCATTCTGCAGCTGGATGGTGAAGAGATTGTCGACTGCGTGCCTGACATCGGCTATCACCATCGTGGTGCCGAAAAGATGGGCGAGCGTCAGTCGTGGCACAGCTACATTCCTTACACTGACCGCATCGAGTACCTCGGCGGCTGCGTAAACGAAATGCCGTACGTACTGGCGGTGGAGAAACTGGCCGGTATCGTGGTGCCCGATCGCGTTAATGTGATCCGCGTGATGCTCTCTGAGCTGTTCCGCATCAACAGCCACCTGCTTTATATCTCCACCTTTATTCAGGACGTCGGGGCCATGACGCCGGTGTTCTTTGCCTTTACCGACCGTCAGAAAATCTATGACGTGGTTGAGGCGATTACCGGTTTCCGTATGCACCCGGCGTGGTTCCGCATCGGTGGTGTCGCGCATGACCTGCCGCGAGGCTGGGAACGTCTGCTGCGTGACTTCCTCGACTGGATGCCAAAACGTCTTAAAGAGTATGACAAAGCGGCACTGCGCAACAGCGTACTGGTTGGCCGTTCCAAAGGCGTTGCTGCTTACAACATGGAAGAGGCGCTGGCGTGGGGCACTACCGGTGCCGGTCTGCGTGCTACCGGTCTCGACTTTGACGTACGTAAATGGCGTCCCTACTCCGGCTACGAAAACTTCGATTTTGAAATCCCGGTCGGCGACGGCATCAGCGATGCTTACAGCCGCGTCATGCTGAAAATGGAAGAGATGTGGCAGTCGCTGCGCATTCTTGAGCAGTGTCTCAACAACATGCCAGAGGGTCCGTTTAAAGCGGATCATCCGCTGACCACGCCGCCACCGAAAGAGCGCACGCTGCAGCACATTGAAACGCTGATCACGCACTTCCTGCAGGTTTCGTGGGGGCCGGTGATGCCAGCCAATGAGTCGTTCCAGATGATTGAAGCGACGAAAGGGATCAACAGCTACTACCTGACCAGCGATGGCAGCACCATGAGCTACCGCACCCGCGTGCGTACGCCGAGCTTCCCGCATCTGCAGCAGATTCCTTCAGTAATCCGTGGCAGCCTGGTATCCGACCTGATCGTATATCTGGGTAGTATCGATTTTGTTATGTCAGACGTGGACCGCTAATTATGCACGATCAACACATTGCCATTAAAACGATCGACCCTAACGAGGTCTTCGTGCTGAGCGCGGAAGAGCATCACGCCATTGAGCACGAAAAACACCACTACGAAGATGCGCGTGCAGCCTCCATTGAAGCGCTGAAGATCGTGCAGAAACAGCGCGGATGGGTGCCGGACGGCGCCATCAATGCGATTGCCGAGGTACTGGGTATCCCGGCGAGTGATGTTGAAGGTGTGGCAACATTTTACAGCCAGATCTTCCGTCAGCCGGTTGGCCGTCATGTGATCCGTTACTGTGACAGCGTGGTCTGTCATATCACCGGTTATCAGGGCATCCAGTCAGCACTGGAACAGCAACTGAATATCAAACCGGGTCAGACCACTGCCGATGGCCGCTTTACACTGCTGCCAACCTGCTGTCTGGGTAACTGCGATAAGGGGCCAACGATGATGGTGGATGAAGACACGCATGTGCATCTGACGCCGGAAGGCATCCCTGGTTTGCTGGAGCAGTATCAATGACAATTAAACAGATCATTCGCACTGCAGAAACGCATCCGCTGACCTGGCGGATGCGTGACGACAAGCAACCTGTCTGGCTTGACGAATATCGCAGTAAAAACGGCTATGCCGGTGCGGAAAAAGCGCTGAAAAGCATGTCGCAGGATGAAATCGTTGCGGCAGTCAAAGATTCAGGCCTGAAAGGGCGCGGCGGTGCGGGCTTCTCCACCGGGCTGAAGTGGAGCCTGATGCCGAAAGATGAGTCGATGAATATCCGTTACCTGCTGTGTAACGCCGATGAGATGGAGCCGGGCACCTATAAAGACCGCCTGCTGATGGAGCAGATGCCTCACCAGCTGGTGGAAGGAATGCTGATCAGCGCCTTTGCGCTGAAGGCTTACCGTGGCTATATCTTCTTACGTGGCGAATACATTGAAGCCGCGGTGCATCTGCGTCGTGCGATTGCTGAAGCGACGGAAGCGGGCTATATCGGTAAAAATATTCTCGGTACCGGCTTTGACTTTGAGTTGATTGTCCACACCGGCGCAGGTCGTTATATCTGCGGCGAAGAGACGGCACTGATTAACTCACTGGAAGGCCGTCGTGCCAATCCGCGTTCGAAACCGCCATTCCCGGCGAGTGCGGGCGCGTGGGGCAAACCGACCTGCGTGAACAACGTGGAAACCCTCTCCAACGTTCCGGCGATTCTGGCCAACGGCGTGGAGTGGTACAAAAACATCTCTAAAAGCGAAGATGCCGGTACCAAAATGATGGGCTTCTCCGGACGGGTTAAAAATCCCGGCGTCTGGGAGCTGCCATTCGGTATCACCGCACGTGAAATCCTTGAAGATTATGCGGGCGGTATGCGTGACGGACTGAAGTTCAAAGCCTGGCAGCCCGGCGGGGCAGGGACTGACTTCCTGACCGACCAGCACCTGGATCTGCCCATGGAGTTTGCCAGCATCGGCAAAGCGGGCAGTCGTCTGGGTACGGCGCTGGCGATGGCGGTCGATCACGAGATCAACATGGTCTCGCTGGTGCGTAACCTGGAAGAGTTCTTTGCCCGTGAGTCGTGCGGCTGGTGTACACCGTGTCGCGATGGCCTGCCGTGGAGCGTCAAAATTCTGCGCGCGCTGGAGCAGAAGCAGGGTCAGCCAGGCGATATCGAAACCTTACTGCAACTCTGCCGTCAGCTTGGCCCGGGTAAAACCTTCTGTGCGCATGCGCCGGGTGCGGTTGAGCCCCTGCAGAGTGCGATTAAATATTTCCGTGAAGAGTTTGAAGCCGGCATGGCACCGCAGGTGTTTGGCAATACCCGCGCCATTGGCGGGATCCAGCCAAACCTGCTGAAAGCGCGCTGGTAATTCGCCGAAGAACACGGAACAGGCCTGGTGCCGCCGCCCCGACAATGTCGTGCGTCGGGGCAAGAATATGATTAACGCTCGTCTCTGACGAGCCTTACGGAAGCATGTCACTATGGCTACAATTCATGTAGACGGTAAAGAGTATGATGTGAACGGAGCGGACAACCTGCTACAGGCATGTCTCTCTCTGGGCCTTGATATTCCTTACTTTTGCTGGCATCCGGCGCTGGGAAGCGTTGGGGCCTGCCGCCAGTGTGCGGTAAAGCAATTCCAGAATGCCGAAGATACCCGCGGCCGTCTTGTCATGTCCTGCATGACGCCGGCCTCTGACGGCACATTCATCTCCATCGATGATGGCGAAGCGAAAGAGTTCCGCGAAAGCGTGGTGGAGTGGCTGATGACCAACCACCCGCACGACTGTCCGGTGTGTGAAGAGGGCGGTAACTGTCACCTGCAGGATATGACAGTAATGACCGGCCACAGCTTCCGCCGCTATCGCTTCACCAAACGTACCCACCGTAATCAGGATCTCGGCCCGTTCATCTCCCATGAGATGAACCGCTGTATCGCCTGTTACCGCTGCGTGCGTTACTACAAAGATTATGCCGATGGCAAGGATCTGGGTGTCTACGGCGCACACGACAACGTCTACTTCGGTCGTCCGGAAGATGGCACGCTGGAGAGCGAATTCTCCGGTAACCTGGTTGAAATCTGCCCGACTGGCGTCTTCACCGATAAAACGCACTCCGAACGCTATAACCGTAAATGGGATATGCAGTTTGCGCCGAGCATCTGCCAGCAGTGCAGTGTGGGCTGTAACACCAGCCCGGGTGAGCGTTATGGTGAGTTACGCCGTATCGAAAACCGTTATAACGGCACCGTAAATCACTATTTCCTGTGTGACCGTGGCCGCTTTGGCTATGGCTACGTGAACCGTAAAGATCGCCCACGCCAGCCGATGCTGCTGCGCGGCAACGACTGGGTGACGCTGAACGCAGAGCAGGCGGTCAATGCCGGTGCAGATTTGCTGCGTCAGGCGAAAAAAGTGATCGGTATCGGCTCGCCGCGCGCCAGCATCGAAAGTAACTTCGCGCTGCGTGAACTGGTCGGTGCAGAGAACTTCTCTACCGGCATGCCAGCGGGCGAGCAGGCCCGGCTTGAACTGATGCTGAAAATTCTGCGTGAGGGCGGTATCTATACGCCATCGCTGCGTGAAATTGAAAGCTACGATGCGGTGCTGGTGCTGGGCGAAGATCTGACCCAGGTTGGCGCACGCGTGGCGCTGTCAGTGCGTCAGGCCGTGAAAGGCAAAGCGCGCGACATGGCTGCCGCTCAGAAAGTGGCAGACTGGCAGATCGCCGCGATCCTGAACATCGGTCAGAATGCGAAACATCCGCTGTTTATCACTAACGTCGATGAAACCCGTCTGGATGATATCGCGGCATGGAGCTATCGCGCACCGGTTGAAGATCAGGCGCGTCTCGGTTTCGCTATCGCCAGTGCGCTGGATGAAACTGCCCCGGCGGTGACCGATTTCGACAGCAAACTGAACGGCAAAATGGATGTCATCGTGCAGGCGCTGGCCGGCGCGAAAAAACCGTTAATTATTTCCGGGACCCATTCCGGCAGCAGCGCGATGATCGAAGCGGCTGCCAACGTGGCCAAAGCGCTCAAAGCGCGCGGTGCCGACGTCGGGATTACGCTGCTGGCGGGACACGCCAACAGCGTGGGTCTTGGCCTGATGGGCGGCAATCCTCTGGAGAGCGCGCTGGAGCAACTGAGCAACGGTGAAGCCGATGCGCTGGTGGTACTGGAAAATGACCTCTATCGCCATGCACCGAAAGCGCTGGTTGATGCGGCGCTGGCCCAGACCACTAACGTGATTGTGGTTGATCATCAGCGCACCGCGACGCTGGAGAAAGCGGGTCTGGTGTTATCAACCGCCAGCTTCGCCGAAAGTGATGGCACCTCGATCAACCATGAAGGCCGCGCACAGCGTTTCTTCCAGGTTTACGATCCTTCTTACTATGACAACAACGTAGTGATGCTGGAGAGCTGGCGCTGGCTGCATTCGCTGCACAGCACGCTGGAAAGCCGTCACGTCGACTGGACGCAGCTGGACCACGTGATCGATGCGGTGGTCAGTCATCTGCCACAGCTGGCCGGAATCAAGGATGCGGCACCGGATGCCAGCTTCCGTATTCGCGGACAGAAACTGTCGCGTTCACCGCACCGTGCCAGTGGCCGTACCGCGGCGCGCGCCAATATCAGCGTGCACGAACCGCGTCAGCCGCAGGATCAGGACACGATGTTCGCCTTCTCAATGGAAGGGAACAACCAGCCAGGCGCACCGCGTTCGCAGATTCCGTTTGCCTGGGCACCGGGCTGGAACTCACCGCAGGCGTGGAACAAGTTCCAGGTTGAAGTGGGCGGCAAACTGCGTAATGGCGATCCGGGTGTACGGCTGTTTGAAGCCAGCGCAGCCAGTCTGCCCTGGTTCAGCAACGTTCCGGCGGCATTCGTCAGTGAAGCGCAGTGGCGCGTGGCCCCTCTCTACCAGCTGTTTGGTAGCGAAGAGATGTCACAGCGTTCACCGGTCTTCCAGCAGCGTATGGCACCGCCTGCACTGGTGATTAACCCGGAAGATGCAGCGAAGCTGGGCGTCAACAATGGCGCGGCGGTTGAGTTCATCTGTGCCGGTGAGACAGTGCGTCTGCCGGTCCGTTTCTCGGCGTCACTGCAGGCGGGACAGATTGGTCTGCCGCTGGGCATGCCGGGCGTTCCGCCATTCCTGGCGAACGGTAAAATCGACACTCTGCAGGAGGCGGCGCAATGAGCTGGTTAACACCGGACGTTATCGACATTCTGCTGGCCATTGTTAAAGCCATCGTGATTCTGCTGGTGGTTGTGGCCTGCGGCGCGTTCATGAGCTTCGCCGAGCGTCGTCTGCTCGGCCTGTTCCAGAACCGTTACGGACCAAACCGCGTAGGCTGGGGCGGCTCGCTCCAGCTGGTAGCGGACATGATCAAAATGTTCTTTAAAGAGGACTGGGTTCCGCCGTTTACCGACCGCTTTATCTTTACCCTTGCGCCGGTTATCGCCTTTGTTTCACTGCTGCTGGCCTTTGCTATCGTGCCGGTTTCGCCAACCTGGATGGTGACAGACCTGAATATCGGTCTGCTGTTCTTCCTGATGATGGCGGGCCTTGCGGTCTACGCGGTGCTGTTTGCCGGCTGGTCGAGTAATAACAAATACTCGCTGCTGGGTGCGATGCGCGCCTCGGCGCAGACCCTGAGCTACGAAGTGTTCCTGGGTCTGTCGCTGATGGGCGTGGTAGCGCAGGCGGGCTCGTTCAATATGAACGATATCGTCAACAGCCAGACGCACCTGTGGAACATCATTCCGCAGTTCTTCGGTTTCGTGACCTTCTGTATTGCTGGCGTGGCGGTGTGTCACCGTCATCCGTTTGACCAGCCAGAAGCGGAGCAGGAACTGGCGGACGGTTATCACATCGAATATGCCGGTATGAAGTTCGGCCTGTTCTTTGTCGGCGAATATGTGGCGATCACCACCGTTTCAGCGCTGATTGTGACGCTGTTCTTTGGTGGCTGGCACGGCCCATTCCTGCCGCCGTTCATCTGGTTCGCCCTGAAAACGGCGTTCTTTATGATGATGTTCATCCTGATTCGTGCTGCGCTTCCGCGCCCACGCTACGACCAGGTGCTGTCATTCGGCTGGAAAGTGTGTCTGCCGTTGACGCTGTTGAACCTGCTGGCGACTGCCGCAGTGATTCTCTACACAGCGCCGTAAGGGGTTAACAAATGACTTTGAAAGATATTGTCGTAGGCTTTGGCACGACAGTTCGCAGTATCTGGCTGATCGGGCTGCACGCCTTCGCCAAACGTGAAACTCAGATGTATCCGGAAGAGCCGGTTTATCTGCCACCCCGCTATCGTGGCCGTATCGTATTAACCCGCGATCCGGATGGTCAGGAGCGTTGCGTCGCCTGTAACCTGTGTGCGGTTGCCTGCCCGGTTGGCTGTATCTCGCTGCAGAAAGCCGAAACCAAAGATGGCCGCTGGTATCCGGAGTTCTTCCGCATCAACTTCTCACGCTGCATCTTCTGCGGCATGTGTGAGGAAGCCTGTCCAACCACGGCGATTCAGCTGACCCCCGATTTCGAACTGGGTGAGTTTAAGCGTCAGGATCTGGTGTATGAGAAGGACGATCTGCTGATTTCGGGGCCGGGTAAATATCCGGAGTACAACTTCTACCGCATGGCAGGTATGGCGATTGACGGTAAAGATAAGGGCGAAGCAGAAAACGAAGCGAAGCCTATCGACGTCAAAGGCTTATTACCTTAAGGAGCAAGGCATGGAATTTGCGTTTTATCTTTGCGGACTGGTGGCGGTGCTGACGACGTTGCGCGTCATTACCCACACTAATCCGGTACATGCGTTGCTGTACCTGATCGTTTCGCTGTTATCGATCGCGGGCGTCTTCTTCTCTATGGGAGCCTATTTTGCCGGTGCGCTGGAGATCATCGTCTACGCCGGTGCCATTATGGTGTTGTTCGTCTTCGTGGTCATGATGCTGAACTTAGGCAAGCAGACCGAGAAGCAGGAGCGTGAGTGGCTCAGCCCGTCACTGTGGATTGGCCCGGGTATCGTCTCGTTGCTGCTGCTGGTCGTAATGGTCTACGCCATCCTGACCGCCAACGATCAGGGCATCGATGGCACCATCATCGACGCCAAAGCGGTCGGCATCAGCCTGTTTGGTCCTTACGTACTGGCGGTTGAACTGGCCTCAATGCTGCTGCTGGCGGGTCTGGTCGTGGCGTTCCATATCGGTCGTGAAGAGCGTCAGGGCGAAGTCCTGAGTAACCGTAATGCTGACGCCGCTCAGGTGAAAAAGGAGAACGCATGATCCCGTTACAACATGGATTGATTCTTGCTGCCGTGCTGTTTGTCCTTGGACTGACGTCGCTGGTAATACGCCGCAATCTGCTGTTTATGCTGATCGGCCTTGAAATCATGATCAACGCCGCCGCCTTAGCCCTGGTGGTTGCCGGGAGCTATTGGGGTCAGGCCGATGGACAGGTGATGTATATCCTGGCGATCAGCCTGGCGGCAGCGGAAGCCAGTATTGGTCTGGCACTGCTGCTTCAGCTCTATCGTCGTCGTCAGACGCTGAACATTGATACTGTGAGCGAGATGCGCGGATGAATCTTCTCTATTTAACTGTCTTGTTTCCGCTGATCGGCTTTCTGCTGTTAGCGTTTTCGCGCGGTCGCTGGTCAGAGAACCTGTCGGCCACGATTGGTATGGGATCCGTGGGTCTGGCGGCCCTGACCACGGCGATGGTCGGTTTTGACTTCTTCGCCAACGGTCAGCAAGCCTACACGCAGGCGCTCTGGACCTGGATGCATGTCGGCAACTTCGACATGAAGGTGAACCTGACGCTGGATGGCCTGTCGCTGACCATGCTGTCTGTCGTGACCGGTGTCGGTTTCTTCATTCACATGTTCGCCTCCTGGTACATGCGTGGAGAAGAGGGCTACTCCCGCTTCTTCGCCTACACCAACCTGTTTATCGCCAGCATGGTTGTTCTGGTGCTGGCCGATAACCTGATGCTGATGTATCTGGGCTGGGAAGGGGTAGGCCTCTGCTCTTATCTGCTGATCGGTTTCTACTACAGCAATCCGGAAAACGGCAAAGCGGCGATGAAAGCGTTCATCATTACCCGCGTGGGCGACGTCTTCCTGGCATTTGGTCTGTTCATCCTCTACAACGAGCTGGGCACGCTGAACTTCCGCGAGATGATGGAGCTGGCACCTGCGCACTTTGCCGCAGATAACCATATGCTGCAGTGGGCAACGCTGATGCTGCTGGGTGGCGCGGTCGGTAAATCGGCTCAGCTGCCGTTACAGACCTGGCTGGCAGATGCGATGGCTGGTCCGACACCGGTTTCGGCACTGATCCACGCCGCGACCATGGTGACAGCAGGTGTCTACCTGATTGCCCGTAGCCACGGTCTCTTCCTGCTGACGCCGGAAGTGCTGCATCTGGTCGGGATTATCGGGGCGATAACCCTGGTGCTGGCAGGCTTTGCCGCGCTGGTACAGACCGACATCAAACGTGTTCTCGCTTACTCCACCATGAGCCAGATTGGCTACATGTTCCTGGCGCTGGGTGTTCAGGCGTGGGATGCGGCGATTTTCCATCTGATGACGCACGCCTTCTTTAAAGCGTTGCTGTTCCTCTCTTCGGGTTCAGTGATTCTGGCCTGCCATCACGAGCAGAACATTTTCAAAATGGGTGGCCTGCGTAAGAGCATTCCGCTGGTCTACACCTGCTTCCTGGTGGGCGGCGCGGCGCTGGCGGCACTGCCGCTGATTACGGCGGGCTTCTACAGTAAAGATGAGATCCTGTTTGGCGCACTGGCTAACGGTCACATCAACCTGATGGTTGCGGGTCTGGTGGGGGCGTTCCTGACCTCTATCTATACCTTCCGTATGATCTTCATCGTGTTCCACGGCGAAGAGAAAATTCATGCGCACGCCGGTAAGGGCATTACCCATCATCTGCCGCTGATTGTGCTGCTGCTGCTCTCCACCTTTATTGGTGCGCTGATCACGCCGCCGCTGGCAGGTGTACTGCCAGCCAATGAGTTCGGTGAAGCGGGCAAAGTGGGACTTGAAATCACCTCGGGCGTTGTAGCGATTGTCGGCATTCTGATCGCTGCCGCGCTGTGGCTGGGCAAACGTGAGCTGGTTACCCGTATCGCAAACAGTGCACCAGGCCGTTTCTTCGGCACCTGGTGGTTTGCGGCCTGGGGCTTCGACTGGCTCTACGATAAAGTGTTCGTCAAACCTTATCTGGGTATTGCGTGGCTGCTGAAGCGCGACCCACTGAATGGCCTGATGAACCTGCCTGCGCTGCTGTCACGTATTGCCAACAAAGGCCTGGTAGTCAGTGAGAATGGCTACCTGCGCTGGTACGTTGCGTCAATGAGCGTGGGCGCCGTGCTGGTGCTGGCTCTGCTGCTGGTGATTTAAAGATTGATGAGCGGGGCAGGTTAGCTAATCTGCCCATTGAGAATGTCAAAAATTGTCCTGAGCAAGGGCGTTATCGTCGCGGCTAGTTTGGTTACCGCCAGCGCACAGCAACCGGAGCATACCGAGGTATGTGAGGATTGCGAGCACTGCCGGGAGCCAAAATGGCAAGTAAGATAGCCCGAACTAAGACAAAGAAAAGGGAAGTGTGCCGTGTTATTACCTTGGCTAATTATCATACCCTTCGTCGGTGGTCTGATCTGCTGGCTCACTGAGCGCCTCGGCGCGAAGGTGCCACGCTGGATCGCACTGATCACTATGGGGCTGACGTTGGCGCTTTCACTGCAACTCTGGTTGCAGGGAGGCTATTCACTGACGCAGGCAGCGGGCATTCCGCAGTGGCAGTCAAGTTTCTCCGTTCCGTGGATCCCACGCTTCGGCATCAGCTTCCATTTAGCCATTGATGGCCTGTCGCTGCTGATGGTGGTGCTGACCGGCCTGCTCGGTCTGATGGCGGTGCTCTGTTCCTGGAATGAGATTTCAAAGTATCAGGGCTTCTTCCACCTGAACCTGATGTGGATCCTGGGCGGCGTAATCGGTGTTTTCCTCTCCATCGACCTGTTCCTGTTCTTCTTCTTCTGGGAAATGATGCTGGTGCCGATGTACTTCCTCATCGCGCTCTGGGGTCATAAAGCATCGGACGGCAAAACCCGTATTTCCGCCGCGACCAAATTCTTCATCTACACCCAGGCTTCAGGTCTGGTGATGCTGATTGCGATTCTGGGCCTGGTGTTTGTCCACTACAACGCGACTGGCGTCTGGACATTCAACTACGAACAGCTGCTGCAGACCCCAATGTCGAGCGGTGTTGAATATCTGCTGATGCTGGGCTTCTTTATCGCCTTTGCGGTGAAGATGCCGGTGGTACCGTTGCACGGCTGGCTGCCGGATGCGCACAGCCAGGCGCCAACGGCTGGTTCTGTCGACCTGGCGGGTATCCTGCTGAAAACCGCAGCTTACGGTTTACTGCGTTTCAGTCTGCCACTGTTCCCGAATGCGTCAGCCGAGTTTGCGCCAATCGCCATGTGGTTAGGCATCATCGGTATCTTCTACGGTGCCTGGATGGCCTTCTCGCAGACTGATATCAAACGTCTGATTGCTTACACCTCGATTTCGCACATGGGCTTTGTGCTGATTGCCATCTACACCGGCAGCCAGCTGGCGCTGCAGGGCGCGGTGATTCAGATGATTGCGCACGGTCTCTCCGCTGCAGCACTCTTCATTCTGTGTGGTCAGCTGTATGAGCGTCTGCATACTCGTGATATGCGTCAGATGGGTGGCCTGTGGTCGCGCATCAAATGGATTCCGGGTCTGTCGCTGTTCTTTGCTGTTGCCAACCTCGGTATGCCAGGCACCGGTAACTTCGTCGGCGAATTTATGATTCTGACCGGCAGCTTCCAGGTGGTGCCGATGATTATCATCATCGCGACCTTTGGTCTGGTGTTTGCCTCGATTTACTCGCTGGTGATGATGCAGCGCGCTTATTACGGCGAAGCGAAATCGAAAGATCCGCTGCCAGGCATGTCACCGCGTGAGTTTATGACCATCGGTGTTCTGGTGGTGCTGCTGGTGCTGCTGGGCGTCTATCCACAGCCGATTCTGGATACTTCGCACGCTGCCATGAGCAATATTCAGCAGTGGTTTACCGCTTCAATTTCAACTACAAGGCCGTAATTCGCCATGACAATAACTCCTCACCAATTGATTGCGTTGCTACCGCTGTTAATCGTCGGATTGACGGTGGTGGTTGTGATGCTGTCCATTGCCTGGCGACGCAACCACTTCGTTAACGCCACGCTAACGGTAGTTGGCCTGAACCTGGCGCTGCTCTCGCTGTACTTTGTCGGTCAGGTCGGAGCGATGGATGTCACGCCGCTGCTGCGCGTCGATGGCTATTCGATGTTCTATACCGCGCTGGTCATGCTGGCGAGTCTGGCGACCTGTACCTTTGCCTATCCATGGCTGGCAGGCTTCCCGGACAACAAAGATGAGTTCTACCTGCTGGTGCTGATTGCGGCACTTGGTGGCATCGTGCTGGCCAGTGCTAACCATCTGGCTTCGCTGTTCATCGGCATTGAGCTGCTTTCGCTGCCGCTGTTTGGTCTGATTGGTTACGCCTTCCGCCAGAAACGTTCACTGGAAGCCGCGCTGAAGTACACCATTCTTTCGGCGGCGGCCTCGTCGTTCCTGCTGTTTGGTATTGCGCTGATCTACGCCGACTCCGGTAACCTGAGCTTTGTGGCGCTGGGCCAGAGCCTGACTGACAGCATGATCCACGAGCCGTTGCTGCTGGTGGGTCTGGGTATGATGATTATCGGTCTGGGCTTTAAGCTCTCACTGGTTCCGTTCCACCTCTGGACCCCCGATGTTTATCAGGGTGCGCCTGCGCCGGTTTCAACCTTCCTGGCCACCGCCAGCAAGATTGCTATCTTCGGTGTCATCATGCGTCTGTTTATGTATGCGCCGGTGACCGACAGCGAAGCGGTGCGCACAGTGCTGGCCATGATCGCCTTCGTGTCGATTCTGTTCGGTAACCTGATGGCGATTTCGCAGAGCAACATCAAGCGTCTGCTGGGTTACTCCTCTATCGCCCACCTCGGTTATCTGCTGGTGGCGCTGATTGCGGTGAAAGATCATCAGCTGTCGCTGGAAACGTCGGGCGTTTACCTGGCCGGTTATCTGTTTAGCAGCCTGGGTGCCTTTGGTGTGGTGAGTCTGATGTCCAGCCCGTATCGTGGCCCGGATGCTGACTCGCTCTACTCCTACCGCGGTCTGTTCTGGCATCGTCCTATTCTGTCAGCGGTGATGACGGTGATGATGCTGTCACTGGCGGGTATCCCGATGACGCTGGGCTTTATCGGTAAATTTTATGTTATCGCTTCAGGCGTCAGTGCGCACCTGTGGTGGCTCACCGGTGCTGTAGTCGCGGGTAGTGCGATTGGCCTCTACTACTATCTGCGCGTGACGGTGAGTCTCTACCTCAGCCCGCCGGAACTGCATACCCGTGATACCCCGGCTAACTGGGCATTTACGGCCGGTGGTGTGGTGGTACTGATCTCTGCCATTCTGGTGCTGCTGTTAGGGGTTTACCCGCAGCCGCTGATCAGACTGGTGCAGATGGCTCAGCCGCTGATGTAAGCGCGTTGCTGCGACTGACGAATCAGGCCTCCGGGCCTGATTTTTTTTTGCCTGTAAGAGAGTGTCTCCAGCAGGTGCTGGCGACACCGCGCTGATGTAGAGTGTGTGGTTTAAAGGAGATACCATGGACATTAACTGGCAGGATAAACACCATAGCGAACTGACCCCCTCACAGCTCTATGCACTGCTGGCGTTGCGCAGTGCCGTGTTTGTGGTGGAACAGCAGTGCGCTTACCTTGATGTGGATGGCAAAGATTTGCAGGCGGAAAACCGGCATCTGCTGGGAATGGCGGATGACCAGCTGGTGGCCTATGCGCGACTGCTCTCCCCGGAGGATGAGACCAGCCCGGTGAAAATCGGACGGGTGATTGTTTCAGATCGGGTTCGTGGTGCGCGGCTGGGGAATCGTCTGATGGAGCAGGCAATCAACAGTTGTCAGCAGCACTGGCCGGGCCGCGATCTGTTTCTCTCCGCGCAGGCGCATCTGGAAAGTTTCTATGGGCAGCATGGCTTTGTCGCGGTGGGGGAGAACTACCTGGAAGATGGGATCCCTCACGTTGATATGCTGAAGAACGCGCCATAAAAAAGGCGAGGCCTGAGCCTCGCCTTTTTTACATCAACCCACCGTCATCTGGCGGTCGTCGACATATTTACGCTGATCCGGCGCAGGCGGGAAATATTGATAGAGCCAGGTTTCACTCAGCGTCTCATCTTTGCTGCGCAGGAACAGACGCATCTCTACCGGCTCGGTGGAATCGCTGTTCGGATACCAGTCAAACAGGATGCGATAGCCCTTAAGCGGATCGACATACAGAATCTCAACCTGCTTCACGCTGCCGGATGAAACGGTAATCACCGGCTCAATCCCTTTCGGCGCAGCAGCCTGCAGATCGCCACCAATAAAATCGATGGCGAAGCGGCGGCACCAGGTTTCCGGGAAGTGTTCGCCTGGCGCCCAGCCTTCCGGGAAACCACCGATACCGGTACGGGTTGCATCCACGCGCGCCAGACCGCTACGCACCGGCGGCAGACCACTCCAGTAAAGCTTGTAGGAGAAGTTCAGCTCGCTGCCCGCTTTGACCGGCTCAGCCGGTTGCCAGAAGCAGACCACGTTATCCAGCGTTTCACCCGTGGTCGGGATCTCCATCAGGTTGATCGCGCCTTTGCCCCACTTACCGACCGGCTCAACCCACAGGCTGGGACGTTTGTCATACCAGCCAATCACATCCTGATAATCTTTGAAGTCGTGATTAAGCTGCAGCAGGCCAAACCCACGCGGATTCTCATCTTCATAGGCGTTGAACTGCAGACGCTGAGGATTATTCAGCGGGCGGGCAATCCATTCGCCTTTACCGGTCCACATCGCCAGACGATCGGAGTCATGGATCTGCGGATGGTAAGTGTTACACATACGGCGTTCGTTGGTGCCGCAGCTGAACATACTGGTCATTGGCGAGATGCCAATCTGACGGATCTCTTTACGGGCAAACAGGTGGTTTTCCACCTCCATCACCACGCGTTTCTCTTCGCAATGGATGATGAATTTATAAGCACCGGTGACGCTGGCACCATCCAGCAGGGCGTAGCAGGTAAAGGTGGTATCTTCCGCTTTTGGCGTTTCAAACCAGAAGGCGGTGAAATCGGGAAACTCTTCCTGGCCATTGCTGAAGGTGTTGATCGCTACGCCACGCGCCGAGAGGCCGTACTGGAAAGTATCGTCAACGGCACGGAAGTAGCTTGCGCCAAGGAAGGAGACGATGTCGCGACGGGCCAGTTCCGGTTTTTTAAAGGCGCGGAACCCGGCGAAGCCGAGGTCAGTTTTGCCCTCCAGTTGCTTCGTATCGACCCTGGCGTCGTTGTAGTTGAACAATTCGGGACGGAAGTGAATTTCGCGTGCTTCGCGACTCTCACCGTCAACAGAGAACATGCGGATGCGCCGCTTGAAGCCCATACCGACATGGAAGAACTGAACGTCCAGTTGACGATCGGGCAGGTTGTTCCAGAGTGAGTGGTTGGCGTCATACTGAATTTCGTTGTACGCCTGCGGGGTCAGTGTGGCCAGCGTCTCCGGCAGCGCGCCCGGTGCTCCGCCCCAGGGTTTTTTCGCCAGCGCAGCCGCGTTTTTCTTCAATACGTCGAAATCGAAGCGTACGGCGGTTCCGTCAGCAATGCCATCTTCTGCCCATGCGGATTGCGCAAACAGCGTTGACAGGCCGGTCATGCCGCTGACGGCGGAGAAGGCCATTGACGCTTTCATAAACATTCTTCGATTCATGCCAGAGATTATTCCTTAGCTGTTCGAGGGTGTCGTGACTGTCGTGCAAAATGCACTTTCATGGCCCGATAATCACAGGCAACAGAGGGGTACGACAGTAGGGTTACTGGAAAATTCAGTCACGACAAAATTTATCAGATTAATCAAAGAAGCGAAGCGAAATTCCGCGGTTGCCGCTGCGTCTTACACTTCTTTGCGTAGCGAAACGGCGCACAGCCTGCACTGAGCAAGATTAACAGATGAAAAATCAGGTGATTCCTGGAGCAGGAAATCAGCAGAGCGCCAGATTATGACTATAGTTAATGAACTGCTTTGCAATTCACACGGAGGAAACGATGGTAAATCAGACAAATCAATTCGAAACGGGCCTCGATGACGATATTGCGTTACTGACTGAAACGCTGGAAGAAGTTCTTAAGGCATCAGGTGATCCGGCCGATCAGAAGTACATTGAGCTTAAAAGCAAAGCCGAACAGGCGCTGAACGATGTGAAATCCCGTGTCAGCCAGGCGTCCGATAGCTACTACTATCGCGCTAAACAAGCGGCTTACCGTGCAGACGACTACGTGCACGAAAAACCGTGGCAGGGTGTCGGTATCGGCGCAACAGCCGGTCTGGTACTTGGTCTGCTGCTGGCGCGTCGTTAATCGCGACTTGCTGACTCAGTTGTAGCAGACAACAGTAATAAAAAAGCGGCGGGGCAATCCCGCCGTTTTTATTGGTTTTTAACTCCCTGAACACCTTCACCTCCCTTTATCCTGCTTCACCCTCGCTATCTTTATGTGCAACGTGCCTGAGACGCAATGGTCACAATCCCTGGTGATGCCGATTGTGTCTGGCGGGAGGAGTTCGTACAGTAAAGCAAACGTGAAAAGGAGAACTCAACGTGATTAGAGTAGAGATGCTGTCGACCGGGGATGAGGTGCTGCATGGCCAAATCGTCGATACCAACGCAGCCTGGCTGGCGGATATGTTGTTCCAGCAAGGGTTGCCTATGACCAGCCGTACCACGGTAGGAGATTCACTCGAATCGCTAATCGCCACGCTACAGGCGCGCAGCCATGAGGCAGATGTGCTGATTGTGAATGGCGGTCTGGGGCCGACCAGTGACGATCTCAGTGCGCTGGCAGCCGCCAGAGCCTGTGGCGTTGAGCTTGAGGTGCAGCAGGAGTGGCTGGAACAGATGGAAGCCTGGTTCGCCAGCCGGGGACGCGTGATGGCGGCCAGCAATCGCAAGCAGGCGGAAATCCCGGCCAATGCGGAGCTGATTGATAATCCGGTCGGTACCGCCTGTGGCTTTGCCCTGCAACTCAATCGCTGCTGGATGTTCTTCACGCCTGGTGTGCCGTCTGAATTTAAAGTGATGGTGGAGCAGCAGATCATCCCCCGTCTGAAAGCGAAATTTTCGCCGCCCGAGCCACCGATTTGTCTGCGGCTGACCACCTTTGGTCGCGGTGAAAGCGATATTGCCGCCGAACTGGAGCCGCTGGCGCTGCCGGAAGGCGTGGTCATGGGATATCGCTCGTCCATGCCGATCATTGAGATCAAGCTCACCGGCCCGGCCAGTCAGCGGGTAGCGATGGAGCAGGTGTGGCAGCAGGTGCGCCTGCAACTGGCGGAGTGCACCATTTTCGAAGGCACCGAAGGCTTACCGGCGCTGCTGGCACGTGAGCTGGAGCAGCGCGGTGAGCAGCTGGCAATCAGTGAGCAATACACCGCCGGACTGCTCTACTGGCAGTTGGCTGGCGCCAGCGTGCCGCTGCGTGGCGCTGACATCCTGCCATCCGGGCAGGAGACGCTGGAGCAGCAGGTGATCCGCACCCGCGAACTTGCTGCACAGCAGCAGGCCGCGCTGGCGCTCTCTGTTGGCAGCCTGGAGCAGGAAGAGATTTCGGTGGCGCTGCATACGCCGGATGGCAGCTTTGGTCAGCGCGTAAAGTTCAGTACCGGTCGCCATAATCTGGAGACGCGGCAGAAGGTGGTGGCAATGATGGCGATGAACATGCTGCGCCGCTGGTTACACGGCAGCGAAGTGAGCACCGGTCACGGCTGGATTGATGTGGTCGAAACTGTCAGACAGTAATATCAGTGAAAATAAAACGGGCGCCTGAGGCGCCCGTTTCGTTTCAGAATACTGACCAACTTAGCCTTGGTGGCTTTTAGATCGAGCCTGCGAAGGGAACACGGTCAGATCGGAAAGACGCAAAAGCGTCATCCCTGACTGCTCGGCCCGCGCGATTACGCACCTCATCCCTGAGGTGCGCCCGTAGCCGGGCCAACGCTTTGCGTTGTTCAAAAACGCTCCCGGCGTTTTTATCCGGGCGGCGGGACGCTTTCCTATTCTGACCGTGTTCCCTGCGCTTCTGGCTGATCAATTGCTGTCAGGTTTACCCGTATTTAACTTGGGCAGCAATCTGACAAACGCCACCTCAGTTATAACTCCAGCTCAATCTCGCCTTTGGCTTTGCAGCAGCAGGGCAGAATCTCATCTTGCTGCACAAAAGCCAGCGGCCGTTGTGGGTAATGCACTTCGCCTTTCAGCAGCCGCATCCGGCAGGAGCCGCAATAACCTTCGCGGCACTGAAACTCCACGCAGAGATTGTTGGCTTCCAGCAGCGTCAGCAGATTGGTATGCTCGTCTGTGCATTCCAGCCGGGTGCCGGAACTGCGCAGAATAACAACGTCGCGGCTCATAATTAAAGCTGGAAGTCGTCGAAGTCGTTAGCGCCTACTTCAGAATCGATCTGACCCACCAGATAGGAGCTCACTTCCACTTCCTGTGGCGCAACCTGAACGTTGTCAGAGACCAGCCAGGAGTTAATCCATGGGATTGGGTTTGAGCGCGTCTGGAACGGCAAATCAAGGCCAACAGCCTGCATACGGATATTGGTGATGTACTCAATGTACTGGCAGAGAATATCTTTGTTCAGGCCGATCATTGAGCCGCCGCTGAACAGATATTCTGCCCACTCTTTCTCCTGCAGCGCTGCTTTCTTAAACAGCTCGAAGCACTCTTCACGGCACTCTGCCGCAATCTCTTTCATCTCCGGATCGTCTTCACCGCTGCGCAGCAGATTCAGCATGTGCTGGGTGCCGGTCAGGTGCAGCGCTTCATCGCGGGCAATCAGCTTGATGATTTTGGCATTGCCTTCCATCAGCTCACGCTCAGCGAACGCGAAGGAACAGGCGAAGCTGACATAGAAACGGATCGCTTCCAGCGCATTGACGCTCATCAGGCAGATATAGAGCTGCTTCTTCAGGGCGCGCAGGCTGACGACAACCGGTTTGCCGTTGACCTGATGCGTGCCTTCACCCAGCTGATGCCAGTAGTTGGTCATCTCAATCAGATCGTCGTAATAGCGTGAGATATCCTGAGCACGCGCCAGAATCTGCTCATTGGTAACGATATCGTCAAAAACTACCGCCGGATCGTTAACAATGTTACGGATGATGTGGGTGTAAGAACGGGAGTGAATCGTCTCTGAGAACGCCCAGGTTTCAATCCAGGTTTCCAGTTCAGGAATCGAGATCAGCGGCAGCAGCGCGACGTTCGGGCTGCGGCCCTGAATCGAATCCAGCAGCGTCTGATACTTCAGGTTGCTGATAAAGATATGTTTTTCATGATCCGGCAGCGCCTGGTAATCGATGCGATCGCGTGAAACGTCGACCTCTTCCGGACGCCAGAAGAAGGAGAGCTGCTTTTCGATCAGCTTTTCAAAGATGTCATATTTTTGCTGGTCGAAGCGCGCCACGTTTACGGACTGACCGAAAAACATCGGCTCTTTCAGCTGATCATTTTTGTTCTGTGAGAAAGTGGAGTAAGCCATAAAAGTTGTCCAAAAGTAGACGAAGCCAGGCCTCGTGAAATGAATGAGGCGGGAGATTCTCCCGCCTGACCATTAGATCTTACAGGCGCCGCTCTCGCAGCCATCATCCTGGATGGAAGGTGCCAGGTCATCCTGCGCATCTTCAGCACCGTCACGGGTGTTTTGATAGTAGAGCGTTTTCACGCCGAACTTATACGCCGTCAGCAGATCTTTCAGCAGCTGTTTCATCGGCACTTTACCGTTGGTGAAGCGCGACGGATCGTAGTTGGTGTTGGACGAAATCGCCTGGTCGATGAATTTCTGCATCAGACCCACCAGTTGCAGGTAGCCGTCGTTGTTCGGCATCTCCCACAGCAGTTCGTACTGATCTTTCAGACGCTCATACTCCGGCACGACCTGACGCAGGATGCCATCTTTCGACGCTTTGATGCTGATGTGGCCGCGCGGAGGCTCAATACCGTTGGTGGCATTGGAGATCTGCGACGAGGTTTCAGACGGCATCAGCGCAGACAGGGTCGAGTTGCGCAGGCCGTGCGTTTTAATCTCTTCACGCAGGCTTTCCCAGTCGAGATGCAGCGGTTCGTTGCTGATCGCGTCCAGATCTTTCTTGTAGGTGTCGATAGGCAGAATGCCCTGCGCATAGGTGGTTTCATTGAACCACGGGCAGGCACCTTGCTCTTTCGCCAGCTCGTTTGAGGCTTTCAGCAGGTAATACTGAATCGCTTCAAAGGTCTTGTGCGTCAGGCCATTGGCGCTGCCATCGGAGTAGCGCACACCATGCTTCGCCAGATAGTAGGCGTAGTTAATGACGCCGATACCCAGGGTACGACGACCCATTGCGCCACGCTGGGCAGCCGGAATCGGGTAGTCCTGATAGTCGAGCAGCGCATCAAGCGCACGTACGGCCAGGGTAGCCAGCTCTTCCAGATCGTCGAGGCTTTCGATGGCGCCGAGGTTGAACGCAGAGAGCGTACACAGGGCAATCTCACCGTTTTCGTCGTTAACATCTTCCAGCGGTTTGGTCGGCAGGGCGATTTCCAGGCAGAGGTTAGACTGGCGAACCGGCGCAATGCTCGGGTCAAACGGGCTGTGGGTGTTGCAGTGATCGACGTTCTGAATGTAGATACGGCCGGTAGAGGCGCGTTCCTGCATCATCAGTGAGAAGAGATCGACCGCTTTAACACGCTGCTTACGGATGCTCTGATCCTGCTCATATTTGGTATAGAGGCGCTCAAACTCATCCTGATTGGCGAAGAATGCGTCATACAGGCCAGGCACGTCAGACGGGCTGAACAGGGTGATATCTTCGCCTTTCAGCAGGCGCTGATACATCAGCTTGTTGAGCTGTACACCATAGTCCATGTGACGCACGCGGTTGCCTTCAACACCACGGTTGTTCTTCAGCACCAGCAGGCTTTCGATTTCCAGATGCCACATCGGGTAGAACAGGGTGGCTGCGCCGCCACGAACGCCGCCCTGAGAACAGGACTTCACCGCGGTCTGGAAATGCTTGTAGAACGGGATACAGCCGGTATGGAACGCTTCACCGCCGCGAATCGGGCTGCCCAGCGCACGGATACGACCGGCGTTGATACCGATGCCGGCACGCTGAGAGACATATTTCACAATCGCGCTGGAGGTGGCGTTGATGGAGTCCAGGCTGTCGCCGCATTCGATCAGCACACAGGAGCTGAACTGACGTGTTGGGGTGCGTACGCCAGACATGATTGGCGTCGGCAGGGAGATTTTAAACGTCGAGATCGCATCATAGAAACGCTTGATGTAATCCATACGCGTGTCGCGCGGGTAGCCGGAGAAGAGGCAGGCGGCGACCAGTATGTAGAGGAACTGCGCGCTTTCGTAGATTTCACCCGAAACGCGGTTCTGCACCAGATATTTGCCTTCCAGCTGCTTCACAGCGGCATAGGAGAAGTTCATGTCACGCCAGTGGTCGAGGAACTCGTCCATCTGCGCAAACTCTTCCTGGCTGTAATCTTCCAGCAGGTGACGATCATATTTGCCCATGTCGACCATCTTAACGACCTGGTCATAGAGCTTTGGCGGCTCAAACTGACCATACGCTTTTTTGCGCAGGTGGAAGATCGCCAGGCGGGCAGCCAGGTACTGATAGTCAGGGGCATCGCGGGAGATGAGGTCTGCTGCGGCCTTGATGATGGTCTCATGAATGTCAGAGGTTCTGATGCCATCATAGAACTGAATGTGAGAGCGCAGCTCAACCTGTGAAACTGAGACGTTGTTCAGCCCTTCAGCTGCCCAGTCCAGCACACGGTGAATTTTGTCGAGATCAATGCGCTCCTGGCGGCCATCGCGTTTAGTAACGAGCAGACTCTGGTTCATGTCGCGTTTTTACCTTTGCGTGAGTATCCAAAAATTAAAAGAAATCCCGGTTTATACACAGCCTATTCATTGTGAATAATGTGTGGATAAACACTACATCTAGGGGGTGATGGGAAAAGCCATAACTACATGGGGGCATATTTTAGTATTTTACGGCCGCTTAACAAGAGCAAAAAATGATGGCTGGAGGGGTTGTAATTCTTGCGAAATTTCTTAGCCCACGCCTTGTAAGGCCTGGCATCATGTCAACCAGATCACACTTTTTTTTCTTATTATGATCGGGCGCGTGTTTCTTATTCAATCCTCAGGATTCAGCAGGAAAAGGGATGAAAAATGGCTAAAAGCCGCTAGCGGGTTGCTGGTCAGCAGAGAATCGGATGCGGTAACGCTGAAGAGGATGGAACCGGGCTGATGTAACCTATTGGCAGACATCAGAATGCCTCTGGCGCGGTGAGTGCTGTGACCGGCACAGGGAGAACGGGCGCAGAAGAGGAGATGCCCGCCCTGATTCAGGCGGGCGGGTCACTCAGACGGCGCGGTGGGTGTGCACCATATAATTCACGTCAGTGCCGGGAGCCAGTTTGAATCGGTTAGTCACCGGGTTGTAATGCAGGCCAATGATGTGGCGTTCACGCAGGGCCGTTTCATCGACCCAGCCCAGCAGTTCGGAAGGACGGATAAATTTCTTCACGTCGTGAGTGCCGCGCGGCAGCATGCGCAACACATATTCCGCACCAAATATCGCCAGCAGCCAGGCTTTTGGATTGCGGTTCAGCGTCGAGAAGAAGACTTCGCCGCCGGGTTTGACCAGCTTCGCACAGGCGTGAACGACTGAGCGCGGATCCGGCACGTGCTCCAGCATCTCCATGCAGGTCACCACATCATATTTTCCGGCGTGCTGCTCCGCATGCTCTTCGACGGTCTGCTGCACGTAGTCCAGCGTCACTCCGCTCTCCAGAGCATGCAGGCGCGCCACGGCCAGCGGTTCCGCGCCCATGTCCAGACCCGTGACCACGGCGCCTTCGCGCGCCATACTTTCGGCTAATATGCCGCCGCCGCATCCGACGTCGAGCACGGTTTTACCGAATAAGCCGTTGCTGTGCTGCGCGATATAGCCCAGGCGCAGCGGGTTAATGCGGTGCAACGGTTTAAATTCACCCTCCAGATCCCACCAGCGCGAGGCAACGGCCTCAAACTTGGCAATTTCCTGCGCATCGACGTTCTGCTGATGATTCTGCGGTTGTGCATTCATTGAATCGTAACTCCTGACAAAATGTGCCCACAGTATAAACGCTTAACCGCAGATGGCACACCTTTCAGGCGCAAGGAAAAGCGGGTGAAATCGGTGGTTAGCGTTCACCAGAGCATTGCAGTGTGATATACTTTCGCACCTTTAAAATCCGGGATTAAGTAGAGGGATAGCGGCTCCATGAGCGACCTTGCGAGAGAAATTACACCGGTCAATATCGAAGAAGAATTAAAAAATTCTTACCTCGGTTACGCCATGTCGGTCATCGTTGGCCGAGCTTTACCCGATGTGCGTGATGGCCTGAAGCCGGTTCATCGTCGCGTACTTTTTGCGATGAGCGTACTGGGTAACGACTGGAACAAACCCTATAAAAAATCTGCCCGCGTCGTCGGTGACGTTATCGGTAAATATCACCCGCATGGTGATTCCGCCGTATACGACACCATTGTACGTATGGCCCAGCCTTTCTCCCTGCGTTACATGCTGGTGGACGGACAAGGCAACTTCGGTTCCATCGACGGCGACTCCGCCGCGGCGATGCGTTATACCGAAATTCGCATGTCGAAAATCGCCCACGACCTGTTAGCTGACCTGGAAAAAGAGACCGTCGATTTCGTACCGAACTACGACGGCACTGAGCAGATCCCTGAAGTTCTGCCGACCAAAATTCCTAACCTGCTGGTGAACGGCTCTTCCGGTATCGCCGTGGGTATGGCAACCAACATTCCGCCGCATAACCTGCGTGAAGTGATTAACGGCTGCCTGGCTTACATTGAAAATGAAGACATCAGCATTGAAGAGCTGATGGAGCACATTCCGGGGCCTGATTTCCCGACCGCCGCTATTATCAATGGTCGCCGTGGCATCGAAGAAGCGTACCGCACCGGACGCGGTAAAATTTATATTCGTGCGCGTGGCGAAGTGGAAGCTGATGCTAAAACGGGCCGCGAGACCATCATCATTCATGAGCTGCCGTATCAGGTTAACAAGGCACGCCTGATTGAGAAGATTGCGGAGCTGGTGAAAGAGAAGCGTGTCGAAGGCATCAGCGCACTGCGCGATGAGTCTGATAAAGACGGCATGCGTATCGTGATTGAGATCAAGCGCGATGCGGTCGGCGAAGTCGTGCTGAATAATCTCTATTCACTGACCCAGCTGCAGACCTCGTTTGGTATCAACATGGTAGCCCTGCATCAGGGTCAGCCGAAGATCATGGCGCTGAAGGAGATTCTGGACGCCTTTGTTCGCCATCGTCGTGAAGTTGTGACGCGTCGTACTATCTTTGAACTGCGTAAAGCACGCGATCGTGCGCATATCCTGGAAGGTCTGGCGATTGCGCTGGCGAATATCGATCCTATCATCGAGCTGATTCGTCGTGCACCAAACCCGGCAGAAGCAAAAGCGGGTCTGATTGCGCAGTCGTGGGATCTCGGTAACGTGTCAGCGATGCTGGAACGTGCTGGTGATGACGCCGCGCGTCCGGAGTGGCTGGATCCACAATATGGCATCCGTGATGGTCAATACTATCTGACCGAGCAGCAGGCTCAGGCGATTCTGGATCTGCGTCTGCAGAAACTGACCGGTCTTGAGCACGAGAAGCTGCTGGATGAGTATAAAGCGCTGCTGGAGCAGATCGCTGAGTTGCTGCGCATTCTGTCGAACGCGGACCGTCTGATGGAAGTGATCCGCGAAGAGCTGGAGCTGATGCGTGATCAGTTCGGTGATGAGCGTCGCACAGAGATTACTGCCAACACGGCTGACATTAATATCGAAGACCTGATCAATCAGGAAGATGTTGTGGTGACATTGTCGCATCAGGGCTATGTGAAGTATCAGCCGCTGACCGACTATGAAGCGCAGCGTCGTGGTGGTAAGGGCAAGTCAGCCGCACGTATCAAAGAAGAGGATTTCATTGATCGTCTGCTGGTCGCCAATACGCATGACACGATTCTTTGCTTCTCCAGCCGTGGCCGTCTCTACTGGATGAAGGTTTACCAGCTGCCGGAAGCAAGCCGTGGCGCACGTGGACGTCCAATCGTCAACCTGCTGCCGCTGGAAGCCAACGAGCGTATTACGGCGATTCTGCCGGTACGTGAGTATACCGAAGGCTTTAATATCTTTATGGCGACCGCGCTCGGTACCGTGAAGAAGACCGCACTGAAAGAGTTCAGCCGTCCACGCAGCGCGGGCATTATTGCCGTGAATCTGCGTGACGACGATGAGCTGATCGGTGTGGCGCTGACCAACGGTAACGATGAAGCGATGCTGTTCTCAGCGGCCGGTAAAGTGGTGCGCTTTGCAGAAACCGCAGTCCGTGCGATGGGCCGTACCGCCTCTGGCGTACGCGGCATCAGGCTGGCTGAAGGCGATCGCGTTGTGTCATTGATTGTGCCGCGTGAAGAGGGTGCAATTATGACCGTGACGCAGAATGGTTACGGCAAGCGTACGGCCAACAGCGAATACCCGACCAAGTCGCGTGCGACTCAGGGTGTTATTTCAATCAAAGTGACCGAACGTAATGGTCCGGTGATTGGCGCCGTTCAGGTCGTTGATGGCGATCAGATTATGATGATCACCGATGCCGGTACGCTGGTGCGTACCCGCGTTTCAGAAGTCAGCGTCGTGGGTCGTAATACCCAGGGTGTGATTCTGATTCGTACCGCAGAGGATGAGAACGTCGTGGGTCTGCAGCGTGTTGCCGAGCCGGTTGAAGAAGAAGAGCTGGATTCAATCGACGGTAGCGTGGCGGAAGGCGAGGAAGATATCGCGCCGGAAGCAGAGAACGACGATGAAGAGATTGCGCCGGAAGCGGATGCAGAAGACGAAGACGACGCGGCTGAAGACGAAGAGTAATTTGTCTGGCGTGAGCTGAAGTTCGTTGCAAAAACGGCAGGTCAGGGGAAACCCGGCCTGCCGTTTTTTTGTGTGTGATGGGGAGGGAGCAGGGAGCTCAGGGCTGGAGGCTGGTTGCTGGTTGCTGGTTGCTGTGAGTTGGGAGCCGCCGAAAGGCCCACTATGCCCGATCGCAAAGGATTCCCGCATCCATGCGGATCGGCCACGCCATCGCGGGCCAGACGCTTTGCTCTTCGGGCACAGCAGGCCTTTCTTGTTGGGGTTGTGATGTCGCTTTGATGGGATGGGCGTGTTGTTTGAGGTCTTAGAGGCGGGTCGGGAAAATGGCTGGTGGCTGTGAGTCGGGAGCCGCCGAAAGGCCCACTATGCCCGATCGCAAAGTATTCCCGCATCCATGCGGATCGGCCACGCCATCGCGGGCCAGACGCTTTGCTCTTCGGGCATAGCAGGCCTTTCTTGGTGGGATTTGGGTGTCGCTTTGAGGGGATGGGCGTGTTGTTTGAGGTCTTAGAGGCGGGGCGGGAAAATGGCTGGCTGATGGCAGTCAGATGGGAGCCGTCGAAAGGACTGCTGTGCCCGATCGCAAAGGGTTCCCGCATCCATGCGGATCGGCCACGCCATCGCGGGCCAGACGCTTTGCTCTTCGGGCATAGCAGGCCTTTCTTGTTGGGGTTGTGGTGTCGCTTTAAGGAGATGTGTGCGTGCATTTGTTTGAGGGGGAGAGGCGGCGACTTCTTCCTAAGATAAAGATGTTGCTTTGGCTGTCTTAAAAGATTCCCAAACCGCCCGCTAAGCCTGCGGCTGGCTGGCTTTTTACGCCCGATAAAGCTAGTGTATGGGCATTAAAAATCGATGATGCGACTAACCTTGCCAACTGCGAGTTACCTTTGAAATATCCTGTCTCTTTCCGCACTACGCTTCGCATCTCGCGCTATCTTTTCCGCGCGCTGGCGCTGCTAATCTGGACGCTGGGCGCCGTTCTTACTGCGTTTTACATTATCAGCGTGCTGCACAATAAAGAGACGCAGGTTCGGCAGGAGTTTGCCAGCAACTACGGCACGATACAGTGGTATGTGCGCCATTCGGCGGACATGATGCGTGAGCTGAAATATATCACCGAGAACCGCTTAACCAACGCCAGCAGCGGTCTGGATGTGCTGACCGGTATGATGGCAGGCAAAACATCCCAGCCGCAGTTTACGCCCCTGTTTTCGGATGGCGACTGTACCTCGATGAGCAATACCTGGCGCAACTCGCTCGATTCACTCAGTTACTACATCAATTACTGGAAAAGTAACTTCGCCTCATCGTATGAGCTGAATCGGGTGTTCTTTATCGGTGGCGAGAGTCAGTGTCTGGCCGACTTCACGATTGGCAGCAGCAATGCTGACCGGGAACGCAGCCTGAAATCGCTGCGTGATAATGTGCTGCGCTATCGCAATAGCAGCGAAGAAGATCGCCGCAATCCGATGTACTGGATTAATAGCAGTGCTCAGCCAGGCGTCGGAACCTTCTTTATGGTGGTGCCCGTCTACGTTGCTAATAAGTTACAGGCGCTGCTGGGCGTCGAACAGAATATCCGGCTGGATGAGTTTATTCAGCCGGGCAGCCTGCCGATTATCGCGTCCATTACCGATGAAAATTATCGTCCACTGCTAAATTCGCGGCGCGGCGGGCTGGGCTTCTCGCTCGATAGTCTTCCTGATGATAAAACCTGGTTCGGATACCTGAATGGTTATCGTCAGCTGGTTCTGAAAAAGCCGCTGCCGCCTTCCGATCTTAACGTGGTGTGGTCGATATCTACCGACGTGATGGTGGATCAGCTCAAGCTGATGATCATTAATGCGCTGCTGCTCAATATTTTCAGCGCTGTCATTCTGTTTACCCTCGCCTGGCTGTTTGAGCGCCGGATGTTCCTGCCGGCGGAGGAGAACGCGCACCGGCTGGAAGAGCATGAGCAGTTTAACCGTAAGATTGTCGCCTCTGCGCCGGTCGGGATCTGTATTTTACGCACCAGCGACGGCACCAATATTCTGAGTAACGAGCTGGCGCACAATTATCTGACGTTGCTGACGCAGGAAGATCGCCTGCGGCTGAATGAGATTATTGGCGGGCAGCAGGTCAACTTTGTCGATGTGCTCACCGGCAGTAATACCAACCTGCAAATCAGCTTTGTGCATTCGCGCTATCGTAATGAGAACGTGGCGATTTGTGTGCTGGTCGATGTCTCGGCGCGCGTGCGGATGGAGCAGTCGCTGCAGGAGATGGCCCACGCGGCAGAGCAGGCGAGCCAGTCAAAATCGATGTTCCTTGCCACGGTCAGTCACGAACTGCGCACGCCGCTTTATGGCATTATTGGTAATCTCGATCTGCTGCAGACCAAAGAGCTGCCCAGCGGTATCGACTCGCTGGTGACGGCGATGAACAACTCCTCCAGCCTGCTGCTGAAAATCATCAGCGATATTCTCGACTTCTCAAAAATCGAGTCAGAGCAGCTGAAAATTGAGCCGCGTCCGTTTGCACCTCGTGAAATCGTGACCCACATCGTCGGCAACTATCTGTCGCTGGTGGTGAAGAAGCGGCTTACGCTCTACTGCTTTATTGAGCATGACGTTCCGCAGGTGCTGGACGGCGATCCGCTGCGTCTGCAGCAGGTGATCTCTAACCTGCTGAATAACGCGATTAAGTTCACGCATACGGGCTGTATTATCCTCCACGCTTACGTTGCGCAGGGCTATCTGGCATTCCGCGTCCGTGATACTGGCGTCGGCATTCCGGCGAAAGAGCTGCCACGCCTGTTTGATCCTTTCTTCCAGGTGGGAAATGGCGTGCAGCGTAATTTCCAGGGCACCGGGCTGGGACTGGCGATCTGTGAAAAGCTGATCAATATGATGGACGGCGACATTGAGGTCGACTCAGAGCCAGGCATGGGCAGCCAGTTTATTGTGCGTATTCCAATCTACAAAGGGCAGAAGCCGTCACTGATGCTGCTGGAGGATTTACAGGATAAGAAAATCTGGCTGGCGATGCGCAACGAGTACCTCGCGGAATTTATCACGCGTCAGATTCAGCAGCAGGGCATTCAGGTCGCAGAATATAACGGTAAGCCCGGCCATGACGATGTGGTGATGACCGATTACGAACTGGATATTGATGTTCCGTTGCGGGCACTGGTCACTTTCGATGGATCGCATGTGGATATGCCGCGTGAACGTCAGCCTGGCCGCTGGATCCACTCTACCGCCACGCTGCATGAGGTTCCGGCGCTGCTGGCGCGCATCTATCGGATCGCACTGGGCAACGACGCCGCAGATGCGCTGTTGCTGGCCGCACCGGTAGAAGAGAAAGTGCATAACGATGACATCATGGTGCTGATTGTCGATGACCATCCGATTAATCGCATGCTGCTGTCGGAACAGCTCGGCACGCTGGGCTATCAGGTGAAGACTGCGCAGGATGGCGTTGATGCACTTAATGTACTGAGTCGTAATGAGATTGATATCGTACTGACCGACGTGAACATGCCGAATATGGATGGTTATCGCCTGACGCAGCGGTTGCGTCAGCTGGGCCATCTCTTCCCGGTCGTTGGCGTGACGGCGAATGCGCTGGCGGAAGAGAAACAGCGTTGCATGGATGCGGGCATGGATAACTGCCTGTCGAAACCGGTGACGTTAGATGTGCTGAAAGTGACGCTGGCAATCTATGCTGATCGGGTACGTAAAACGCGGATGGGGTAGGGCAGGAAAGGGCAGAGGCGAGGCGGTGCAGGCTGCACCGCCTCAGGAAGTAACTTAGTCTCTTTCGACCTGAGTCTGGCTGACAGACGACAGGTAGTTCAGCAGTGCGATATCGTTATCCACGCCCAGTTTCATCATCGCTGATTTCTTCTGGCTACTGATGGTTTTGATACTGCGGTTCAGCTTCTTGGCAATCTCGGTGACCAGGAAACCTTCTGCAAACAGACGCAGCACTTCGCTCTCTTTTGGTGACAGGCGTTTGTCGCCATAACCACCCGCGCTGATTTTCTCCAGCAGTTTCGCAACGCTTTCCGGCGTATATTTCTTGCCTTTCTGCAGTGCAGCCAGTGCCTTTGGCAAATCGGTTGGCGCGCCCTGTTTCAGTACAATCCCTTCAATATCTAGATCAAGCACTGAACTCAGAATCGCCGGGTTATTGTTCATGGTCAGAACAATAATCGAGAGATCCGGGTAGTGGCGTTTAATATATTTAATCAGCGTAATACCATCGCCATACTTCTCACCTGGCATAGAGAGGTCGGTGATCAGGACGTTGGCGTCAAGCTTGGACAGATTATTGATCAGTGCTGTTGAGTCTTCGAACTCACCTACAACGTTAACCCATTCAATTTGTTCCAGAGATTTTCGGATACCGAAAAGGACAATTGGATGGTCATCGGCAATAATTACGTTTAAGTTATTCATCTTATTGGTTACCTTGCTGCAGCAGTTGATTGACGTAAGCGTCAATATCACTGGTGGTATTTGTAATGTTTGAATCGTCACACGCTTTAATGTGGTGTTCTAACTCTTCACAAAGCTGTTTGCCGGGAGTCAGATTGAGCATGGCAAACACGCCCTTTAGGCGATGCGCTGTCTGAGCAAGCGAGGCGTAGTCCTTTTCCGCCGACTCAGTATACAGCCTCTTCACATCAACCGGTACTGTCTCCGTAAACAGCTGGAAATAGCCGCCGCTCATCAATGGCGTGGCCGCGTCGTCTTCCGTGTCGTTATCCATCACATCATGCGACAGTTGCTTCTCTATCAGTGCCAGCAATGCATCCAGCAGCGCATTACTGAGATTGAAATTGACCCGATACTGCTGGTCGTTCAGTGCATGGTGCCCCAGTTCATCTTCCGCCAGCAGCAGTGCCCAGCCGCTAAGCTTTGATGGATCATCGGTCACCAGCACATCGTGATCCTGACCGGAAATGCGCTCGTCGGGTGTCAGACAACGCGCTCCCCAGTTTTCCAGATGGCGGCAGACAATTTTATGCACGTCCTCCACGGTGATCTCCACCAGCGCGGTAACGCCATCCAGAATTTTTTCCTCTTCTTCTTCGCGCTTCTGCTCCAGCACCAGCGGCAACTGCATGTTATAGCGCGTGCCGATATCCGCTTTTGCCACGATATCCAGGCTGCCGCCCATCTGCTTGCAGAGCTGCTTACAGAGGAAGAACGCCATGCCAGAAGCCTGTCCGTAGCGATCCTGACTGGTATCGCCCAGGAACGGGAAGTCGACATTGGCCAGTTCATCCACCGTCAGGCCCGCACCGGTATCCACCAGCTCGATAATCAATCTATCGGCCTGCTTGTCCGCAGCCTTAACTTCCAGGGTGATTTTCCCCCAGCGGGTGGTGGTCAGGGCGTAGTGCATCAGCGTGGTCAGCACTTTACGCAGGGCGCGACGGTCGCCAAAGCGCGTCTCATCATTAGCCAGGTGATTATTCACCACCAGCGACAGCCCTTTGCGGCGCATCAGCGGCAGGCTTTCCAGCGCGATCTCATCCAGCAGTTCCTGCAGGTTAAAGACGGTCGCATCGGGTGACCAGTCGTGCGCCTCAAGCCGGTTCAGCAGCACAATATCATCCACCAGCCGCGCCAGCCCCTGACTCTCATCGAGCAGGTCCAGCACGGTCTCATCGGCATCACGCTGGCTGAGCTGTACCAGCTGCGTCACCATCTTCTCCAGGGGCTGATTCAGCGCGTGGCCCAGATTGTGCAGCAGCTGCTGTCGCATCTGATGGTTACGATCCAGCACCTGCTGCGCTTTTTGCAGCTTCTTATTCACCAGCAGCTCGCGATCCTGGTCACGCATCATAAACAGCTGGGTATGCGGCGACAGCACGCTGCGGGCGTGGCGAATCTCATACACTTCGTTATTGATGGTGGCCTGCAGCACGCCCTGATGCTGGTCGGACATATTAATGATCTTCTGCAGATTGAGGTGAGGCAAAAGATGTTCAGCAATCTTATTGCTCAATAGGGTGCGGTTGCTGGCAAAGTCATACACCAGCAGGCCGACCGGCAGACTGGCCACAATCTCTTCATTCAATACCCGCAGCGAATCGAGTTCAGCGCTCTGGTTCTCGCTGGGACGCAGCGACTGCTGGCGCAGCAGTACGATACCCGCCAGTGAAAGCAGGAACAGCAGCAGGTTAATCAGCAGCGGCCAGAGCAGATTATGCAGGGTGTCGATAATCAGACGGCCAATCGGCACCTGATAAACCAGCTGCAGCGAGGTGCTGGGCAGGGTGGCCGTAATCTCGATATTGGGATTAACCAGTGAGATGCGGGTATTTTCCACCTCCTGCTGTTCACTGCTGCTGGCAGGCATTGAGCTGTCCTGACGCAGCTGGAAATTTTCCAGCGGCATGTTCTGCGGAACAATATCGTTAACCGGCAGATCAAAGGCGACCACCGTGGCCAGATGGCCTGGCTGATTAAAGGTGGTACGCAGCGTGAAATAGTGATCGTTCTGGAAGGCGAGGTGGCGCAGCGGTGAGAAACTCTCGCGCTCATCGAGCGCATTCGCCTGCTGCAACATCTCAGCACGACGGCCATCAACCATTGAACTGATGGCACTCTCTTTATAACGCGTCGCCATATCTTTCAGCGGCAGGGTCGAGATCATAATCAGGCTATTGTCCTGACCATTTAAAAAGTACATCGACCAGGTGGGATTTTCTGCGCCCCACAGCGTGTCGAGATAGTTCGACATCCGCATGGTCATATCCAGCGTGCTGCTGTCATGTGAGCCGAAAATCAGCGCTTCCGTTTTACGCCGGGTTTTTTCCAGGTAGTAGACGTCGGGACGCAGTCGCGTTTCCTGCAGGTTACTGCCGGGTGTTGCACCTGCCGCACTGGTAGAGAGGTTTTCATAGATCTGCCAGGTGGCAAAGCGATAGGCATCAATGCGCTTCTGAACGTCACGAGCCAGATCGTCCATGGCATAGCGCTTCCCGGTCAGCCAGGCATTCACCGAGTTATGCACCATAAAGCCCAGCGCCAGCAGGAGCACCAGATTGAAAACCACAAAAAAGCGGGTGACGTTGCCGGAGGTCAGTGGAAACTTATACAACATAGCGTGTCAGGTACCTGAATTATTGCGCAACTTTTCGCGCACTGGCGGCTACCGCTAACAGCAACAGGGCGATCGCTAAAAATGCGCCGCTGAGGCTGATCCATTGCGAAATGAATCCGATTAAAGCCGGACCTGAGAGAATACCCGCATATCCCAGCGTTGTCATGGCAGAAATCGCCAGGTTCGCAGGCATATCCTGTTGATTCCCGGCAGCATTGAACAACATCGGCACCGTGTTAGATAAACCAAAGCCGACCAGCAGGAAAGCCAGCAGGGCGATCTCCGGCCACGGCAGCCAGACGGCCAGACTCATGCCCGCGGCGGCGGTCAGCGCGCCGGTCAGCATCACCGGGTAGCGACCAAAACGCTGGATGATCTTATCGCCGCTAAAACGGCCCAGCGTCATCGCCACGGAAAAGACCGCATAGCCCAGCCCGGCCCAGGCGGGTGACATCTCCGGGTTCTGCAGCAACAGCAGCGCGCCCCAGTCCAGCACGGCCCCTTCCGCCAGGAACAGGATAAAGCAGAGCAGGCCAAGAAACGCGACCCAGCCGCGTGGGATCACCAGCCAGGGTTGATCGGGCTGATGCAGGCGTTCATTCATTAAGACCGGCAGTCGCCACAGCAACAGCAATAACATCACTGCCATCACCACCAGCGTGGCGGCCAGGGGTGTAAAAGACTGGCTCAGCAACAGGCTGACCGTGCCCGCACCCAGAATCCCGCCAAGACTGAAGAAGCCATGGAAGCCGGACATCATCGGTTTATCCGCCGCCTGCTCAACCTGAACCGCCTGATAATTCATCGCCACATCCAGCATGCCCAGCCCGGCGCCAAACAGCATCAGCGCAGCCGCCATAACCAGATGAGAATCAGCCGTGGCCAGTAGCGGCATCATCATCAGCACTAACAGGGTAGAGAAGCACATCACCCGACGGCAGCCAAACCGCGCCACCAGTGTGCCGGTCACCGGCATCGCGGTCAGCGAACCAATACCCAGACAGAGCAGTAACGCGCCCAGTGATGCGCCGCTGAGCTGCAGACGATCGCGGGCAAACGGCACCAGCGGAGCCCAGGCTGACATTCCTAAGCCATTGATCAAAAAGATGGTGCGCGTGCCCCAGTTCAGGCGGCTCTGATGTTTGTTTTGTTGTGCAGCGTCCAGTGCGGTCATAGGTCAGATTCATCAATGGTAAAGCGGAAAAGTGTAGCACTGGCCGTGAGTCAGTGGTCGTTGCGCCTCTTATCAGGAAGGGGATTGCAACATGGCATAAATGGCAAAACCGGGAGTTTACCGACTTTTGTCGCGCTGCGAATTTTTTCCAGAACTTTCCTGGCATGACCACCGCCCCGCAGAATGACTTAACTCAAATTTCACTGTCGTTTTTCAACGACTTGCTGCTGAAAAATCGGATCAGGTCCAGTGATAAATGATGGCTGAATCGCTTAATGAACAAATTTTTTTTACAGCCCTGATGTTCCGGTAGTGGTGGTTTTTTAACCTTTCCGCATCATTTCCGGAAACAGTCAGCAATAAATTGACATGTAAAAACAAAGGCAAAGCGGATTTTATGAAAACCTTTTTTCAAGTGATGCTTATGTAATGAAGATTAAACCATAATGAAATCTGTACATTGAAATTGTTTTTTAACACGGCTACGCTAAAACTTAATCTGTCAGAAACGTTACATTTTGCGTGAGTCTGTACAAGTAAAACTAACAATAATAGCGTCACTCGCCACTCTGATTAGGGGCGTGCGACCAGCTTTGGCTTTGCCGTTTCGACATACACCAGGTTAAGACATCTTCTGATCTTTAGAAGGTGAAACTATGTGTGAACACTGTAAGCATAAAATAATTTTATGTTTATGGGTTCAGTATATTAGCTAATCTGGTGGAGTAGAGGTTACAAATGGCAGAACTCACGCAAGGCCGTGTAGACATTATCTCGCGCGAAAACGGCACACTCATCTCGCAGTCCGTCAGCGGTTCGTCACAATCCATTAACCTCACCGAGCCCAGCGTCGTGCGCATCAGCGGCACCCGCGACATGGTGACGCAGTATGAGCGCCAGGGTAACGATCTGGTGCTGCATATGCGCGACGGCAAGACTGTCCGCTATCAGAAATTCTTCCTCGACGACGCCGATGGCCAGCACAGCGAACTGGTGTTCGATGATGGCGTCAACCCACCAGAACACGCGCTCTTTCCCCAGACCGCAGAAGGGGCTGAACTCGCTTCCACGTCGGTAACGCCAACCTATGAATCACTCGACAGCGTAGAGCCGCTGCTGCTGGCAGATAACGCCAACACCTCGATGGGTGTGATAACGGCGGGCGGTCTGGGTGTGCTCGGCTTAGCCGGTCTGGCCGTTGGCGTCGGCGGTGGTG
Source organism: Pantoea sp. ABR1s (assembly GCF_057812235.1). Classification (NCBI taxonomy): domain Bacteria; kingdom Pseudomonadati; phylum Pseudomonadota; class Gammaproteobacteria; order Enterobacterales; family Erwiniaceae; genus Pantoea; species Pantoea sp. ABR1s. The sequence continues at coordinate 1,306,044 of NZ_CM173823.1, forward strand.
GTGGTGGCGGCGGTGGGGGTAACGGTGGCGGCAATGATGGTGGCACCGATCCTGGAACACCGGTCACGCCGGGGACGCCTGCTATCACGCTCAATGCATTCGCTGGCGATGATGTTCTGGATAACGCGGAAAAAAGCAGCGATCAGGTACTGAGCGGCACCACCAGTAATGTCGAAGCGGGTCAGATTGTCACTGTCACGCTGGGCGGCCAGACCTACAACGCCACCGTCGGTGCTGACGGCAGCTGGAGCGTTACTATCCCTGCTGCCGCGCTGGCGGGACTCGCCGCAGGCACCACCACCATCGACGTCAGCGTCACTAACGCGGCGGGCACGACGACCACCGGCAGCCTGCCCATTACCGTCGCGGCCGCCGATCCCGGTACACCGGCTGCGCCGTCCATTAGCCTGAACCCGTTTGCGGGCGATAACCTGCTGGATAACAGCGAAAAAACCACGCCACAAACGTTGTCCGGCAGCACCAGCAATGTCGAAGCGGGCCAGCAGGTCAGTGTGACATTGGGCGGACAGAGCTATAACGCCACTGTGGGGGCGGATGGCAGCTGGAGCGTCTCAATACCGGCTGCCGCACTCTCGGCGCTGGCTGCAGGCAGCAGCACCATTTCGGTCAGTGTGACCAGCGCAGCGGGCACGGCGGCTTCCGCCAGCCTGGGTATCCAGGTGCAGGCACCTGACACCACCCCTGGCGTGCCAGCCCTGACGATCGCCCCGTTTACCGGCGACGACGTGCTGAGCAACGCAGAAAAAACCAGCGATCAGATTCTTAGCGGCAGCACCACCAACGTCGAAGCCGGGCAGATCGTCACGGTTACACTGGGCGGCCAGAGCTACAGCGGCAGCGTGGCAGGCGACGGTAGCTGGAGCATTACCGTGCCTGCTGATGCGCTGACCGCACTGGCATCCGGCACCACCACGGTGACTGCCACCGTTGCTAACCAGGCAGGAACCGCCGCCAGCGGTAGCCTGACCGTAAACGTAGAACCACCACTGACTCAGCCGGGTACGCCCGTTATCACCATCGATCAGTTTGCCGGTGATGACATTCTCAGCAATGCCGAGAAAAGCAGCGATCAGGTTCTTAGCGGCACCACCACTAATGTGGAAGCGGGCCAGATTGTCACCATCACGCTGGGCGATCAGACCTACAGCGCAGTAGTGGATACACAGGGCAACTGGAGCGTCACGCTCTCGCCTGCGGCACTGAATGCGCTGGCAGCCGGTTCGGTGGCGATTTCCGCGGTCGTCACCAGCCAGGCTGGCATTGAAGCCAGTGAAAACCGCGCGATCAGCATTGATACGCCGGTCGTTCCGGGCCCGCCATCCGTCGCGCTGGATGATTTTGCCGGGGACAACGTGCTGAGTAACGTGGAGAAAGCCACCGATCAGACACTCACCGGCAGCACCAGCAATGTTGAACCCGGTCAGCTGGTAACCGTCACCCTGGGCGGCCAGACTTACAGCGGCAGCGTTGATGCTCAGGGCAACTGGAGCGTTACTTTGCCATCGGCGGCCCTGAGCGCCCTGGCGGCAGGTGAAACGACGCTGACGGTTTCAGTCAGCAATGTGGCCGGTGATACCGTGACCGGCACGCTGCCCATCACCGTGGAAGCGCCTGTCACATTGCCGGGCGAACCCACCGTCACCATTGGTCAGTTTGCCGGGGATGACATCCTCAGCAACGATGAAAAAGGGACGGCCCAGACGCTCTCCGGCTCCACCACCAACATCGAAGCGGGCCAGACGGTGACAGTCACCTTCGGTGGCCAGACTTACCTCGGCACCGTCGATGGCAGTGGTAACTGGAGTGTAATTGTTCCGGCAGCCTCGCTGGGTAATCTGCCGGCGGGAGCTAATACCATCAGCGTTACCGTCAGCAATGCCGATGGCGTGAGCACTACCGAAATCCGCGATATTGCGGTTGAGACGCCAGTTACGGAACCGGGCGTGCCGTCTCTGACCCTGAATGATTTCGCCGGCGACAACCTTCTGAGCAACGACGAAAAAGCGGTCGATCAGCTTGTCAGCGGTAACACCAGTAATATCGAAACCGGGCAGACCGTGACGGTTACCCTGGGCGGTCAGACCTACAGTGCCAGCGTGCAGGGTGATGGCAGCTGGAGCGTCGCCGTGCCGTCAGCCGCGCTGAATGCGCTGGCAGCAGGCACCACCACACTGACCGTCTCGGTCAGTAATGCAGCGGGCGACACAGTCACTTCAACGCAGCCAGTCACTGTCGAAGCCCCGGTAACGCAGCCGGGTGAAGCCACCGTAACCATCGACGCCTTTGCCGGGGATGACATCCTCAGCAACAGCGAGAAAGCCAGCGATCAGCTGCTGAGCGGCACCACCACCAATATCGGTGAAGGCCAGCAGGTCACAGTCACTCTGAACGGAGAGACTTTTACCGCCACGGTCGGCGCGGATGGCAGCTGGAGCGTGTCGATTCCTGCCAGTTCACTGGCTGCGCTGACAGCCGGTAGCGCAGCCCTGAATGTGACGGTGACAGATCAGTCTGGTACTCAGATCACTGAAACCCGCGACTTCCTGGTGGAGTCCTCGGGCACCGGGCCAGGCACCCCGACGCTAACCCTCAATGCCTTTGCTGACGACAACATCCTGAGCAACGATGAGAAGCTGGAAGCGCAGGCGGTCTCCGGCAGCACCACCAACGTCGAGGCGGGCCAGATTGTCACGGTGACGCTGGGCGGCCAGAGCTACAGCGGAACGGTTGGCGCCGACGGCAGCTGGAACATTGCCATTCCGGCCGATGCACTCGGTGCGCTGGCAGCCGGTTCTGCCTCGCTGGTGGTCACGGTCAGCAACGCGGCAGGCACCACCGTCAGTGACACGCTGCCGATCACGGTTGAGCCGCCGGTTACCGAGCCGGGCCAGCCCACTATCACGCTCGATCAGTTCGCCGTGGATGACGTGCTGAGCAACGATGAGAAAACCAGCGATCAGCTGCTGAGCGGCAGCTCAACCAATGTCGAGGCGGGTCAGGTCGTGACCGTTACGCTGGGCGACCAGACTTACAGCGCCACGGTCGGCGCGGATGGCAGCTGGAGCCTGAGCGTCCCGGCCAGCGCGCTGGCGGCACTGACGGCGGGCAACGCGACTATCGCGGCCACAGTCACCAATCAGGCGGGCGTAACAGTCAGCGAAGATCGGGTGATTGCGGTGGAAGCGCCAGCGGAACCGGGTACGCCGACGGTGACGATCGCCCTGTTTGCCGGTGACGATCTGCTGGATAACAGCGAAAAAGCGCTGGACCAGACGCTGTCCGGCAGCACCAGCAACGTGGAGGCGGGCCAGACGGTCACCATTACCCTGGGCGGCCAAAATTACACTGCGCTGGTCAACGCGGATGGCAGCTGGAGCACGCAGATCCCCTCTTCGGCGCTCAGCGCACTGGCGGCGGGCAGCAGCACCATCGCGGTCAGCGTCACAACGGCGGCAGGTGCCTCAGCCACCGACACCCGCGATATTAACGTCGCCCCAGCGGCAGGCGAACCTGGCGTGGTTTCCATTAGTGAACCTGTCAGCCTTGATGGTTTCCTGAATCAGCAGGAGCTGAGCAGCGATCTGATCATCAGCGGCTCTGCAGTGGGCGTTAACCCGGGCCAGGCGGTGCAGGTTAACTTTAACGGCAGCAATTACAGCGCGGTAGTGAACAGCAATGGCTTCTGGAGCGTCACTGTTCCGGCAGGCAATCTCACCACTATCACCGACGGCGTAAAACTGATTTCGGTCACCACCACCGACGCCACCGGCGCACTGCTGACCGACTCCGCTCAGCTGAATGTGGTCGCAGCCACGCTGCCGCAAATCACGCTGGAGGAGAGCGCGATCACCGACGGCCTTCTCAACCGGGTGGAAGCGGGCAGCGATCTGCTGATCGGCGGCAGCACCGGCAAAGCCGTGCCGGGCCAGCAGGTTGAACTGGAACTTAACGGTAAAACCTACAGCACCACGGTCAATGCAGACGGCAGCTGGAGCCTGGCGCTGCCGGCCGCCGATCTCGCCTTACTACCACAGGGCGCCAACAGCCTGATCATTACCGCGATTGATGAAGCAGGCAACCGCGTGGATGAGACGCTCAACTTCAGCGTCGACACGCTGCCACCGAATCTGATTGTGGCAGAGGTCGCAGGCGGCGATGGCATTCTCAACAGCAGCGAAGTGGCTGCCGGTCTGCCGGTCAGCGGTTCAGGTGCGTTGCCGGGCGAAGTGGTGTCTGTCTCGCTGAATAACGAGAGTTACAGCGCCACCGTAGATGGGCAGGGTAACTGGACGGTGGATGTGCCGCCAGCGGCGCTGCAGGCCCTGTCAGATGGCAGCAGCTATACGCTGGTAGTTACGCTGACTGATGCCAGCGGTAACACCACCACGCAGACGCAGCCCCTGGCGGTCAGCACGCAGCCTCCGGTTGCAACCGTTACCGCTCCGGGCGGTGATGGCGTCCTGACCAACAACGAACTCACTACGCCGCTGCAAATCAGCGGAACCGGCACACCGGGTGACAGCGTGACGGTGGAGTTAAACGGTAAGTCCTACACCGCCATTGTTGACGAAAACAGTAACTGGAGTGCATCCGTCCCGGTGGCCGATCTCGGCACGCTGACCAATCAGACCTATCCGGTGACCGTCACCGTGACCGATCCGGCCGGTAACATCAGCACTCAGAATACGGAACTGCGGGTGGCTACCGCGGTGCCCGCTCTGACGCTCAACGATCTCAGCGATGATGGCGTGATCAACGTCAGCGACGCGCAGCAGCCGCTAATCGTCAGCGGAACCGGCGACGAAGGCGACATCATCCGCGTCACGCTGAATAACGTGGCCTACAGCGCCGTGGTGGCGCAGGGTGGCAGCTGGAGTGTCACCGTTCCGGCATCCGACCTGGCAAATGTGCCCAACGGTACCCAACCGGTATCGGTAGTGGCGACAGACGCCGATGGTAATACCACGCCAGCCAGCAGTTCACTGATTTTCGCCACCACACCGCCGTTGCTGGAAGTCTCCACGCCGGGCAGTGATGGTTATATCAATATCGCTGAACACACTCAGGATCTCACACTCGACGGACGCGGGGGGGCCCAGGGCGACACCGTCACGGTGAGTTTCAATGGCGAGACCTACACCGCCACCGTGGATACTGATGGCGCGTGGAGTGTTACGGTGCCCGCCGCGATTATCAGCCAGCTGGGTGACGCAACCTATCCGGTGGATGTGGTACTCAGCGATGCATATGGTAACAGCAGCACCGTACCGACCAGCGTCACTGTGCTGGCGGCAACGTCGCCGGCGCTGACCATTAATCCCGTGACCGGCGATAATCAGGTCGACAGCGCTGAACAGCTCACCGACATTCTGGTCACCGGTAACGTCACCGGCGTACCGGCAGGTCAGCCGGTATTGCTGACCATCAATGGCCAGTCTTACGATGGCGTAGTACAGGCGAACGGTAGCTGGAGTGTGTCGCTGCCAGCCGGATCGCTGGGCGGTGCAGGCGATAAAACCTTCACCGTGGCGATTACCGATGTGGCCGGTAACCCGGCGCTGCCTGCTGAAGGGCAGTTCAGCGTGGTTACTTCACCCGTACCGTCGCTGTCGATTGCCCCAATCAGTGACGACAATGCGCTGAGTGCCCTGGAGGCGCAGAGCGATCTTATCCTCAGCGGCGGTTCAGCGAACCTGCCGGCTAACAGCCCGATCAGCGTAACGCTGGTGACTGGCGGCACCGTCTACACCACCACAACCGATGAAACCGGTGCGTGGACCCTGACCGTGCCGGCTGCCGATCTGGCGACGCTGCCGCAGGGCACGACCAGCGTTACCGTCTCTTCGGGTGATGTGCAGAACAGCCTGCCGCTGCTGGTGGCGACCGCGCCGCTGGCAGACCCGCAAATCAACACGCCATTCACTGACGGCATACTCAATACCGATGAAGCCAGCGCGGCGCAGACGCTGACCGGCACAGTGCTGCCAGGCCAGGCCGTCAGCGTGACCCTGGGCGGTGCCAGCTATCCGGCCACTGTAGACGCGAATGGTGAATGGAGCGTGACGATACCCGCAGACAGACTGCAGGCACTTGCGCAGGGCAGCAATCCGATTACCGTGACGGTGAGTGATGAAGCAGGTAACAGCACCAGCATCAGCGAGCCGCTGATTGTTGATACCGGCGTACCGGCGCTGACCGTTAACCCGATTGCTACCGATGGCACGATTAATGAGGCTGAAACCGCCACCGATCTGACCCTCAGCGGCACCGTTACGCCGGGCAGCAGCGTCAGCCTTGCGCTGAATGGCCAGACCTATGACGCAGTGGTTGCCGCCGATGGCAGCTGGACCGCCACCGTGTCTGCTGCGAATCTGCAACAGTTGCCAGATGGCCGTTACGATCTCAACGTGACCGTCACCACCGTCAGCGGCAACGTCGCCACTACGCCAGTGTCGGTTACCGTGGATACCACGGCACCAGACTTCAGTATCGCTGCGCCCGCGGGTGATGGCGTGCTGAACATCGCTGAGCAGGCGGCAGGGTTCAGTTTCAGCGGCGCAGGCAGTGAAGGCGATCGCGTCAGTGTGACGCTGAATGGTGTGACCTACACCGGCACCGTTGATGGTGACGGAAACTGGGCGCTGGCTGTTCCGCCAGCGGCGCTTGCCGGTCTGACCAATGGCAGCAGCTATCCGGTGGTGGTCACCGTCACCGACGCAGCCGGTAACAGCAGCAGCCAGAACAGTGCCCTGACGGTTGCGACTACGCCGCCTCCGCTGGTCGTCGCGCCGGTCAGCGGTGATAACGCGCTGAACGTCGGGGAACTGGCAGAGCCGCTGGTGGTAAGTGGCAGTGGTCAGAATGGTGACGTGGTCACAGTCCAGCTCAATGACCAGCTCTACAGCACCACCGTTGGCGTTAACGGCCAGTGGACGCTGCAGATCGCCCCTGAAGCGCTGGCGGCACTGCCTCCAGGCAGTAATCTGGTGACGGTGACGGAAACCAGTGCTAACGGGAATCAGAGCAGCCAGGTGGTTGATCTGAATGTGGCAACCGCGCCGGACGTGCAACCTGTACTGACCATCGACAGCAGCACCTTCGCCGGTGACGGCATCGTCACGGCAGCGGAGCAGCTGCAGCCGATAACGGTGCGCGGCAGCAGCACGAATGTCGAACCGGGCCAGCAGGTGATCATCTCCCTGAATGGCATCGAATACAGCGGTGTGGTTGAGGCCAGCGGCAACTGGAGCATTATTCTGCCTGCGGGCGCCCTGGCTGAACTGGGAGAAGGCAACCAGACACTGAACGTCAGCGTCATCAACGCCGTGGGTAACACCGCCAGCAGCCCGCTTGACTTCAGTGTGGACAACACCCTGCCGTCGATCGCGCTGGCACCCGTCAGTGACGACAACTACCTCAATGCGCAGGAATTGGGTGGCGCCGTTGTAGTCAGCGGCAGCACCAGCGGTCTGCCTGACGGCAGCATTGTCACCGTGCTGGCCAACGGCACCACGGTCAGCACCACCGTGACGGCAGATGGAAGCTGGAGCCTGACCTTACCGGCAGGCACCTTTACCGGAACGGCAGATGGCCCGCAGACCATCACCGCCACCGCCAGCGACGCTAACGGACAGCCGCTGGCGACCAGCGACGCTACCCTGACGGTGATCGCCAGCGCATTGCCGGTGGCGACCCCGGGCGTGGCCTTTGATGATGGCATTCTGAACGGTGAGGAAGCCGCCGCCGGTGGCACGATCACCGGTAACACGGGCGTGACCGGCGACGGCCAGACCGTCGTCGTGACGCTGGGCGGCAACAACTACAGCGGCACGGTCGATGCCGCAGGCAACTGGCAGGTCGCCGTTCCGGCCGATGTCTTGTCTGCGCTGCCACAGGGCAATAGTGGCTACACCGTGGTCGTCAGTGATGTGGCGGGCAACAACAGCCAGGCGGATGGCAACCTCGTGGTGGATACGCTGCCTCCGGTGCTGAACTTCATTACGCCATCCGATGGCATCATTAACGCCGCTGAAAGTCAGCAGCCGCTGACGCTGACCGGCAGCAGCGAAGCTAACGCCCTGATTGTGGCCAGCATCAACGGCACCACCCTGAGCACCACCGCAGACGTTAACGGCGTCTGGTCGCTGGAGCTGCCCGCCACGGTTTACACCGGGCTGGGCAACGGCAGCTATCCGCTGACCGTGACCGCCAGCGATGCGGCAGGAAATGCCACCACCACCAGCCGCGACCTCGCGCTGAAAGTGGAGCCAGGCACACTGCCGACCCTGACGCTGGATGCCTTTGCCGGTAACAACGTGGTCGATGGCGCGGAGCGCCTCACCGATCAACGTCTCTCCGGCACCACCACCAACGTCGAAGCGGGTCAGCTGGTCACCGTCACCGTTGACGGCACAGTCTACAGCGCCGCCGTGCAGGCGAGCGGGGCATGGAGCCTGATCGTGCCAGCCGGTGCGCTGGCCGCGATTAATGATGGCAGCGCCAGTTTTACCGTGGCGGTCAGCGATGTGGCGGGCAACACCACCACCAGCAATCTCACCTTTGACGTCAACAGCAATGCCTCTGGCCTGGCGATGGATGCCATCAGCGAAGACAACTACCTGAATGCGCAGGAGCTGGGTCAGGCCCTGGTCGTCACCGGTACGTCGGTGAATGTGGCAGAGGGCAGCACGGTCACGTTGCTGTTTAACAACATCAGCTACACCGCGCAGGTCTCGGCCAGCGGCCGCTGGACAGTGATCGTTCCGGCTGAGGCACTGACGGCGCTCGCCGATGGGCCTTACACCCTGACGGTCACCGCAACGGACAGCGGCGGGGCGACCCTGAGCAGCGAGGCAGCGCTCAGCGTGCTGGCGACGCTGCCAGCACCGCAGCTCGTCTCGGCCTTTGGCGATGGCCTGCTCAACAGCAGCGAGATCGCCACAGCACAAACCCTGAGCGGCACCACCGGCATAACCGGTGACGGCCAGACGGTGAGCGTGCTGCTGAATGGCGCAACCTACAACGGCACCGTCGACGGCAATGGCAACTGGCAGATCAGCGTGCCGGCTTCCGCGCTGGCCGGCCTGCCGGAAGATCTCCTGAACTATACCGTCACAGTCCAGGATGCAGCGGGTAACACCGGCAGCAGCCAGGGCAGCGTGACGGTGGATCTGACGCCACCGACCCTGACACTGAATACGGTTGCGGGCGATAACAGTATCAATATTGCCGAAAGCACCGCGCCGATTGTTCTCAGCGGCAACAGCAATGCCGAAGCCGGACAGCAGGTCACCATTACCCTGAACAATCAGACCTGGACCACCACGGTTGACCAGAACGGCGAGTGGAATCTGACGCTGCCTGCGGGTTCGCTGGCCGGCATTCCGGCCGGGGCGTACATTCTGACCGTGACGGTCAGCGATGCGGCGGGTAACCCGGTAACCGAAACCCGTGAAATCACCGTGGCGACGGCGTCGCTGGCCGTCAGCATAGACACCCCGTTTGGCGATGGTTATCTGAACCTGGCGGAACAGGGGGTCGGTCAGACGCTGACCGGCAGCACCGGTGTAGCGGGCAACGGCCAGACCGTCAGCGTGACGCTGGGCGGGAATGATTATTCCGCTACGGTGGATGCGCAGGGTAACTGGACGCTGACCTTAACAGCAGATCAGGTGCAGACGCTGGGCGAGGGGGTTACTACGCTGGTGGTCAATGCCAGCGATGCCGCCGGTAACAGTGGTTCGCTGACCAGCGCCGTTACGGTCGATCTCACACCGCCAGTGCTGACCGTCAATGCCATCGGCGGCGACAACATCATCAATTCGGTAGAGGTGCTGGAAGCGGTCGCTATCAGCGGCAGTGCGTCGGTAGCGGATGCCGGACAGACAGTCACCGTCAGCTTCCAGAACGTCGATTACACCACTCAGGTGCTCTCTGACGGCACCTGGGAGGTGACACTGCCAGCCAGCGTCGTGCAGGGGCTGGCAGACGGCAGCTACACCGTTGCTGTCTCGATGACCGATGCGGCGGGGAACCCGGCCACGGCCACCCAGACCCTGACGCGTGATGCTGACACTCTGAACCTGCCAACCCTGACCATCGGGACCATCAGTGACGATAACTTCCTTAACCAGGCGGAGTCGCTACAGGATCTGAACATCGGCGGCACCAGTAACAACCTGGTGGAAGGCCAGCTGGTGACGGTGACGCTGAATAACATTCAGTACAGCGGCACGGTGGCAGCCGACGGCAGCTGGACGGTGACCGTTCCGGCCGCCGATCTGGGTAATCTGCCGGATGGCGATCAGCTGCTGGTCGTGGTCTCAGCGGATACGTCTGGCAATCCGGCCAGCGCCAGCACCAGCCTGGTCGTGCTGGCCAGCGAGCAGGTTCAGCCGACGCTGACCATGAACGTGGTAGCCGGCGATGATGTGATTAACGCCACCGAGGCCACAGCGGATGTCGCGGTCAGCGGCAGCAGCACCCTGCTGGCAGCGGGTACGCTGGTGACGGTGTCGTTTAACGGCACTGACTACAGCACCACGCTCGACGCTGACGGCAACTGGACGGTGAATGTCCCGTCAGCTGCCTTTACCAGCGTGGCTCCGGGCAGCACGCAAATCTTTACCGTGACCGCCACTGATGTCGCAGGCAATCCGGCGACCGCCACTCAGGAGGTTAGTTTCATTACCACACCGCCTGCGCTGACGAATATCACGGTCGATGCGGGAGATACCCTTAACCTGGCGGAGTCGCTGCAGGATCTCACCATCAGCGGCAGCACCACGGGCGCATTGCCGGTGACGGTGACGCTGAATAACGTCAGCTATACCACCACGGCAGATGCCGACGGTAACTGGTCACTTACTATTCCGACCGCTGACCTGCAGCAGCTGGCGGACGGCCCCAATGCGATTACCGTTTCGGTCACCGACGCGGCGGGCAATATCACCACGGATAGCACCACGACACTGGACGTAGCGTTTAATACCCTGCCAGCGCTGACGCTGAATACGCCGTTTGGCGATGCGCTGATCAGTGCGGCAGATGCGGAAGGGGCGTTAACGCTGAGTGGTGACAGTACCAATCTGCCGGAAGGCAGCGTGGTGAACATCTCTGTAGGCGGGCAGAACTTCAGCACCACCACGGATGTCAGCGGCAACTGGACGCTGAACCTGGCACCGGGCGCGCTGACGGGCCTGGCCGATGGATTGACACAGGTGGTGGTCAGCGCCGCGGATGGTGCCGGTAATCCGGCGCAGGTTACCGCAGGCGTTGAGATCCTGCAGAGTGATCCTGTTTCAGCCGCCTTCGACACGACACTGTTCGGCGATAACATCATTAATATCAGCGAAGCAGGCTCCGTTCAGCTGGTCACCGGCACCTCCACCGTCGTGCCGGGCCAGACCCTGAGCGTCACGGTAGGCGATGACAATATCCCGCTGTCGGTGACGGTCGATGCCAATGGCAACTGGACTGCCAGCCTGCCCCCAGAGTTCATTGCCAGCCTGGGAACCGGTGAACATACCCTGACCCTCACCACCACGGATCGGGCCGGTAACAGCATTGAAACGACCAAAACGTTCGTCGCTGCGATTACGCCGATTGCTAATCCAACGCTGGATACGCCATTTATTGATGGCCGTATCAATGCTGAAGAGGCCGCCTCAGGCGGATCCCTGACTGGTGCGGTGAATATTAATAACGCCGCCTCGGTCACGGTAGCCGTTAATGGCACGGTCTATTCCGCTACGCTCAGTGCGGATGGTTCGCGCTGGTCGCTGGATCTGCCGCCTTCTGTATTGCAGTCATTGCCGGATGGCAACTGGCCGGTGAGCGTGACGGTTACCGATGCGAACGGCAACGTCGGCAGCACCAGTGGCACTGTGCTGGTGGCCGTGAATGCGCTGCCGGACGTGACGCTGAACCTGCCGTTTGGAGACGGTGCGCTGAACGCAGCAGAGGCGGCCGGTGAACAGATCCTCAGTGGCACAACCGGCATTACCGGTGCCGGACAGACGGTAACGGTGCTCATCTCCGGCTTTAACAACGGTCAGCCGCTGGCAGCCACGGTGCAGACCGACGGCAGCTGGTCTCTGGCCCTGTCGCCAGCGCAGTTAGCCACCTTCACCAGCGGCACCCACACCATTACCGTGACGGCGACCGATATCGCGGGTAACAGCGACGCGACGGCGCAGAACGTGGTGACAGAGGTGGCGCTGCCTGTGCCGACCTTCAACCCAGGCGCATTTGGCGGCGACAACCTGCTGAACATCAGTGAAGCCGCGGCAGGGGTGACCCTGACCGGCACCACCGGCAGTGTCGGGGCGAACCAGGCGGTCAGCATTACCGTGGATGTCAACGGCAGCCTCTATTCTGGCACGGTGGCAAGCAACGGTAACTGGACTGTTAACATTCCTGCCAACGCCCTGAGTTCACTGGGTGACGGTGCGCAATCACTGACGGTTAACGTCGTGGATGCGGCGGGCAACAGCGCATCGGCGCAGCTGCCGTTCACCGCAGATCTCAGCGCGCCGCAGCCTGCGGTCAATCCGGAATTCCTTGGCAGTTATGTGAATGGCGGCGATGTGGCCGCGGGAGTGACGCTGAGCGGAACCACCGGTGAGGCGGGTGCGAATCAGACTGTGCAGCTTACGCTTGGCGGCACAACCTATTCTGCGACAGTGGATGCCAATGGGAACTGGACGGTGCCACTGACAACGGCGGAGCTTTCACTGCTGCCGGATGCCACCTATCCGGTTACCGTGACGGCAACCGATGCGGCAGGCAACAGCACCACCATTAACAGTTCGCTGGTGCTCGACACCACACCACCGGTGCTTAATGTTGCCGCCTTTACCGGTGACAATGCGCTGAACTACGCCGAGAGCATTCAGCCGCAGAGTCTCAGCGGCACCGCAGCGGGAGCCGAGCCGGGATCAGTGGTTTCGATCTCGCTGAATGACTCGCTGCTTGGCACCGCGATAGTGACAGCCAACGGCAACTGGAGTGTAACGCTGACGCCAGAACAGATGGCCACCTTTGGTCCATCGACGACTCTGGCGCTGGCAGTGACCGATCTGGCAGGCAATACCGCCAACGGCACGGTTGCGCTGACGGTAGATCTTACCCCACCGCCAGGGCCGCTGGTCACGCTGGGCACGGTGTCGGGCGACAACATCATCAGCACTCAGGATGTAGCGGGCGGTGTGGTAGTGAGTGGCACCTCCGCTAACCTCGGCGCGGGTGGGGTAGTGACGGTGTCGATCAATGGTCAGGAGTACGCGACTACGCTGGATGGGTCGGGCAACTGGTCAACGGCGGCATTGCCGGTCAGCGCCTTTGGCAATGCGGACGGCAGCGTCGCCATCACGGTGAATGCTACCGACGGCACTAATCCTGTAACCACCAGCGGTAACGTGCTGATCGACCTTACGCCACCGGCACTGACTCTCAATCCGTTTACCGGTGACAACCAGGTCAATGGCAATGAAAGTGCCACCAGCCAGGCCATCAGTGGCACCGCCGATCTCAGCGAAGTGGGTCGCACGGTGGTGGTGACCTTCAATAATCAGACCTACAACGCCGTGGTGCAGAGCAACGGCACCTGGTCCACAACGGTTCCTGCCAGCGCGATGCAGGCTCTTCCCGATGGCAGCTCGCCGGTGATCACCGCGCAGCTGGCGGATGCGGCTGGTAACGTGACGACGACCACCCAGACGGTGACGGTCGATACCGCCGCGCCGCTGGTCCTGGTCGACGCGTTCCTCGGCGACAACGTGATCAACGCCGCTGACCTGGTGCTAAGCCAGGTGCTGACCGGCAGCGCGCAGGGAGCAGAAGGCCAGACCATCGGTCTCTATCTGGGCGATGCCGCGCCGATCGCCACCGCGACGGTGGGTGCTGACGGACGCTGGAGCATCGATCTCGCGCCGGATGTCCTGGCGAGCCTCACTGAAGGTGCGCTGGTGTTTGGCGTGCGGGTCAATGATGTAGCCGGAAACCAGACCGACGCCACGCTGACGGTCAACAAAGTGGTCAACAGTGCGCTGACGCTGGTGGTCGATTCGGTGTTCGGCGACGGCGCGCTCAGCGCGCTGGATACTACGGTGGCGCAGACTATCTCCGGGGTTGCGACCTCGGCGGGCGTGGGTGCCACGGTATCGGTAGTGCTGGGCGGCACAACGCTCTCTGCGTCAGTGGGCCAGGATGGTAAATGGGCCATCGTGGTGCCGCCTTCGGTGCTGGGCCTGTTAAGCGATGGCAATCTTGCGCTTGACGTCACCCTGACCGATGCCGCGGGCAACACCCGTACCGTCGGTGAAACCGTCACCGCGATTGTCGATGCGGTGCCGGTGGTTGGCGCGCTCACCGGGCTGTTTGGCGGTGATAACCTGCTGAACATTGCGGAAGCCGCTGCCGGACAGCTCGTCAGTGGCGTGATAGAAAATGCGGCTGTGGGTTCCCAGGTGACGGTCACCTTTGGCAGCAAGAGTTACAGTACGACGGTACAGGCGGGTGGAGTGTGGAGCGTTAGCCTGCCGGGCAGCGATCTGACCTCTCTGCTGGATGGCAATCTGACGCTGGGCGTCAGCGTCAGAGACGTGGCGGGTAATGTCGCCTCCAGCAGCGCATCCATCGGCATCTTTACTCAGACGCCATCAATCTCGCTGACCTCACTGTTTGGTGATGGGGTGCTGAACCTGGCCGATATCGCCACCGGACAGGTGATCAGCGGGGTGGTGAACAACGTCGCGCAGGGCAGTGTGGTGACGCTCTCGGTTGGCAACAGCCAGGTGACCGCCACCGTGGGTGCGGGCGGGGCGTTCAGCGCCACAGTGACGCCAGATATTCTGGGCACGCTGGCGCAGGGCAACCTGACGGTGGGCGCGTCGGTAACGGATGCGGCGGGCAATACCGCCAGCACCAGCGCCGGTATCCGGGTCGATACGCTGCTGCCGACCATCACCGTGAATCCGCTGTTTGGCGACGGTTTGCTGAACGTGGCGGATTCGCTGGTCACCCAGGTGATCGGTGGGGTGATTGGCGGCGCGGAACCGGGATCGCGCGTGGTGGTGTCGGTAGGTTCACAGCAGTTGGTGACGGCGACCGATGCCAATGGCAACTTTAACGTCTCGCTGACGCCAGCGCTGTTGCAGGGGATTGCAGATGGCAATCTGACCGTGGGCATCAGCGTCACCGACAGCGCGGGTAACACTAACAGCACCACGGCCGGGGCACTGGTCGGTATTCACAACCTGCCGAAAGTCACCCTCAATCCGCTGTTTGGCGACGGCGTGCTGAACCTGGCGGAGTCGCTGGTGACTCAGACCATCAGCGGCACGGTCTCCGGGCTGGCTGCGGGTAGCAGCGTCAGGCTGGCAATTGGCAACACTATCGTCGACGCGCAGGTCAACGCGGATGGCAGTTTCTCAACCGCCGTCTCGCCAGCGATTCTGTCTACGCTGCTGAACGGTAACTTCACCGTCAGCGCGGCCGTCACCGATCCGGTCGGAAACGTCAGCAGCACCAGCGCGGGCGTGTCACTGGGACTGTTCCAGCCGACCCTGTCGGTGAATACGGTGTTTGGCGATGGCGTGCTGAGCGCCGCGGATCTGGCCTCTAACCAGACCCTGAGCGGGACGTCCAGCCTCTCTGCCGGTTCAACCGTCAGCGCCACGCTGAATGGCCTGACCTACACCACCAAAGTGGTCAGCGGCGGCAACTGGAGTATTACCGTCCCGAAAGCGGATCTTGTTGCTATCACTGACGGCAGTAAAACCGTCACAGTCACCGGCACCGATGCCTACGGTAACGTGGCAAACAGCAGCGGAACGCTGAGCGTCATCAGTCAGTCGACGCCGGTGGTCGCCATTACCTCGCTGTTTGGTGACAGTGCGCTGAGTGCGGCAGATGTCAAAACGGCGCAGACTATTAGCGGCACCGCCAGCAACGCCGAGGGATCGGTCGTGCGCGTCACGCTGGGCGGCCAGACTTACAGCACCACGGTGAGCAGCAACGGCAACTGGAGCCTCTCTGTTCCGGCGGCTAACCTTGCTGCCATTACTGACGGTCTGCAGACCGTCACCGCCAGCGTGACCAACGGTGCGGGCAGCATTGGCAACACCTCGGCGTCGCTGGGTGTGGTCAGTCACACCACGCCGACGGTCAGCGTCAACAGCTTCTTTGGCGGCGATGGCTACCTCAATATTGCGGAAGCCAACAGTACTGAAACCATCAGAGGAACCAGCACCAACGCGGCGGGCGGCACGGTGACGGTGAACGTGGCGGGTAATATCCTTACCACGACCATTGGTGCGAATGGCGCATGGAGCATCAGCGTGCCGTCAGCGACGCTGAAAGGGATCGCCGATGGCAGCCATCCACTCACCGTTACGGTGGCGGACATTGGCGGCAACACCGCAACCAGTACCAGCAGCTTTACCGCGCTGTCGCACAATCAGCCGCTGGTCGGAGTCGATCCGGTGCTGAGCATCGTCGGTTCCTTACTGGCGGGTCTGGTGGTGCAGGGGGGATCGCTGAATGCCGCGCAGGGCTCGAAAGTGAGCGTTACGCTGCTGCTCTCCAACGGCAACAACGGCCCGACGCTAAACACCACGACCGATGCGCTGGGGCGTTACGCGGTTAACTTCTCACCTTCACTGCTGTCGGTGGGGGGCCTGCTGCTGTCGCTGGGAACGCTGGCGAAAGTCACGATTACCGACGCGGCCGGTAACAGCTACTCGACCACCAATACCCTGTTACTGGGTGCCGTGCTACCGGTGACGCTGGCGGCAAACGAATCGGTTGCCCTGTTCTCGGTGGCGGATGACAGCGCTACTGTCGCCAGCGCGGAGACGCAGCATAACAGCAGCACCAGCAGCGACGAGAGCAGCGCCCATGTGGCAGTGGCTTCCACGCTGATCACCGAAGCGGATACCGTGACACCCGTCGGCAGCAGTGAAAACGCGGCGGCAAATGACGCCGCGGTGGCACCGGCACCGGCAGAGGAGGCGGGGTACACCATCGGCGGCGTCGTGATTACGCTGGCCGATGGCAGCACCATTGAGGGGGCGACAGTGACCGGCAGCAGCGGGGCGGATATCGTGACGGTCAGTGACCTTAACTTTACCCATATTGATGGCGGCGCAGGCACCGATACCCTGGTGCTGAATGGTGAGCATCTCAGTCTGGATCTCACCGCGCTGGGCCTGAAGGTCGAACACATTGAGGTGCTCGATTTGGGTAAAACCGGAACCAACTCCGTGAAGCTCGATCTCAATGAAGCACTCAATATCACGGATAAGCAGAGTGACGATTTGCTGATCAAAGGCGCAGATGGCAGCCAGGTGACACTGGCTAACAGCAACGGCGGAATCTGGGAAGTGACGGGCGAGCGTACCGTTGAGGGCAGAGTCTTTGAGATCTACCACAACTCGGCGCTGACCAGTGATAACACCCTGGGCGATGTGCTGGTGCAGCAGAACCTTCAGGTTCATGTTGTGTAGTGACTGAAAGGTCTGTTCAGAAGATGAATAAAGCGGGTGCGAAAGCACCCGCTTTTTTTGTTTTAGTCACGTGATAATTGCATTTTCCAGATTATCGCCACTATTCATTAGCAGGATGAAAGATTAGGGTAGGCGCAACAAACGGCGTCACGCCGTAAAATCAGCATTCTGACTCTATTTGGCGCTTTTATTAGCGTCCTGTTTATCAATCCTTGTTACCTGCGGGTAACCGGTTCCGACCAGCGGAAACGGGCAGCTTCAGCTGTCCCACTACCATGTCGTCAGACTAAACGATCGGTTTATCCGATAGTTTTTGTCTGCGTTTCTGTTCTGAACTGAGGTTACCTATGTCATCACGCGATACGCTTCGTACCATCCGGCTTGAATCCATTTTTCAGACGGCGGTGAGCGATTTTGCCGTCGCCGATAGCGCAGTGCCCGCCATTGCGCCAGCCGCTACGCAAAGTCTGAGCCTTCCTTTCGCCACGCCGGGCCAGAGCCTGCCGATCACTACGCTCTCCACCGAGTCACTGCATGGCAGCCCGCTCAACGACAGCACACTGGCTGTCAGCGCGGTGAAAAGTTCGCCGCCCGCTATGCTGCGACCCTATGAACCGATCGCCAGTGATGGCGTGATCGCCGGCTGGGAAGCGCAAAAGCCGGTGCATCTGCGCGGTCGTGCTGAAGGTGAAGCGGGCTCCACCGTAACGCTGACCTTCAACGATCAAAGCTGGCACAGCACCGTCAATAAGTGGGGCTACTGGAACGCCTCCATGCCGGCTGATGCGCTGAAAGGCGTAGCGGATGGCAATCACACGCTGACGCTGACCATTACCGATAAAGCAGGGCAAAGCACGGCAACTACCGTTGATTTTGGTCTCTATACCGACCGCACGATCAAACCTACCCTGACCGTGGACACGGTCAGTGGTGACAACGCGGTGAGTATTGCTGAGAGCATTTATGGCGTCGAGATTAGCGGCAGCGCAACGCACTTGCCGGTGGGGTCGGTGCTGAAACTGACGCTGGGTACGCAAACCACCACCGCCAGCATGGGAAATGACGGTAAGTGGTATGGCTCATTTCATGAAAGCGATATGCAGGCGCTGAAAGACGGGGTCTACAGCCTGAAAGTCACGGCGACCGATCCCAATGGAAAAACCGCCACCGAATATCACGATCTGACGCTGATCACCCATCTGAGTAGCCTGCCAAAAATTAGCTTCGATAAGATCACTGCGGACGATGTGATAAACCTGGCAGAAAGCCAGCAGGACCTGCTACTGAGCGGCACGCTCTCCACCGTCATGCCGGGCCATCGCCTGGTGATCACGGGTGCCAACCAGAAAGATTATGCCGCCACCATAGGCGATGATGGACACTGGCAGGTGGTGATCCCGGCAGCGGATGTGCACGCCTTTATCAACGTTGGGGAAATCCGCGCCTGGTCGATCGACGGGGCCAAAAACTACATCGACGTCACGCATGAGCTGAATATCCACACCGGTTTTATTCCGATCTACACCGAAATGGATATCGGCGGTGACATGACGCTCAACTATCAGGAGGCGCAGCACGATCTGAGCTTCTACGTTGAAGGTGCCAACACCCTGGAGATCAACGGTAAAACCTACCAGCCCGATGCCAAAGGTATGGTAACACTGACCTCCAGCGAGCTGCTGGCGCTGCCGGATGGCCCGGTCGCCGCCACCTTTCACCGCTGGGATGAATATGGCAACAGCGACACCCAGACCAGCGATAAACTGTTTACAGTAGCCGTGCACCAGCGGCCGACGCTGACCCTGGACACGGCTTTTGGTGATAACAAAATTGATGCTGCCGATGTCAACAGCTGGCATCTGATTCAGGGCAGCTCCAGTCATCTGCAACCGGGCAGCCTGGTGGAATTAACGCTGGGCGATCAGCACTACAGCGCCAGTGTAAAAGCCGATGGCGGCTGGGCGCTGACCATTCTGGCCGGGCAGCTGGCACCGCTGGACGATGGTGAGTACCAGATGACAGTCAGCGGTAAAGACAGCGCCGGTAATCTGGCCAGTGCCAGCCAGACGGTGCAGGTGGCATCACATACCGAAAGTGCCAACCCGCTGGAGGGTCAGACGGTGGACCAACTGCTGGAGACGGTCAGCCCGACCCAGCAGGCGGAAACCGCGCATGTGGCGCAGGCATCTTCTGCCGCCGCCGCACCGCAGGAAAGTCATCTGTTCTCTGATATTCCTTATACGCTCGCCGACCACCTGCTGCAGCATCCTGCGGCACACCCCCTGGTCTGACGCTGACACATTAGTAAACGCACTGCCTTCCGGACAGGTCTGTTAAGCCTGTCTGGATTGGCGCGAGCTCGCTCAGTGGTTGCTTTTCGTTCGTTCAGCAGAAATATTAACGATTTCATCTGTTTTTAGCAGGAATAAGCGCGGGATCTGATCTAATAATGTTAAAGGTCGTTTAGCGTCTCGCTTGCGAACCATAAATAAAATAATGCATTAAATCTGTCAGACGCTGAGTAGCACCCCTTTTTGCTCGCTTTGTTCACCAGGAAAAACACCATGATGATAAGAACCCCTGTTGGTATGGATAATGAACAAAGCGCGATTAACTTTTTTGTTGTGCGCCCTGAGTGGCGTTGCAGTGCACGCGGCCTTTGCCGCACCGTTACCTAAAGCCGAATTTAACTGGCGCGCCGCGCCCACCGAAGAGCAGATTGCCAGCTTAACCCTGCGTGACGCCATTCTTCGGGCCTTTGCCCGCAATCCGAAAATCTCGGAAGCGGCGGCACAGATCCACATCGGTGAGGGGGATCTTGATGCCGCCCGCAGCGCCTGGTATCCGCAGATCTCACTGCAGGGCGCGGCGGGACGCTCTCATCAGACCGACTCCGCCGGGAGCCTGAACAACAACGGCTCCGGTGGCATCACGCTCAGCCAGCTGCTCTACGACTTTGGCCGCACCGGCAGCGCCATCGATGAGCAGCACGCGCTGTCGGATGCTTATCGTTACAGCCTGTTCGACTCCATGACCACCGTGGCGGAAGATACGCTGCAGGCCTACCTCGAAGTCAAACGTTACCAGGCGCTGGCAGAAACGGCGCATACCAATATTGCCTCACTGAAGCGCGTGCGGGATATCGCGAAGCTGCGCGCCGATGCCGGCCTCAATTCCCAGTCCGACGTGCTGCAGGCAGAAACCCGCATCGCCGCCATGCAGGCCACGCTGGAGCAATATCGTGCCCAGCATCGTTCCGCCACCGCGCAACTGACCGTGCTGACCGGCGTGGTCCCCGCCACGCTGCCTGAACTGCCACAGGCGCTGCTTAAGCAGCAGATCACCCTCGACAAAATCGCCTATGAAAGCAGCGCGGCAGTGCGCAGCGCGCAGTCGAAGCAGGAAGCCGCTCGTGAACGGGTGCGCCAGGCAGAGTCCGGTCACTGGCCGACGATTAAAGTGCAGGCGGGCCGGACCCGCTATGAAAACGATCGTCAATCTTACTGGGATGATGAAGTACAGCTGCAGGTGGAAGCACCGCTTTATCAGGGCGGCCTGGTGAATGCGAAAACCCAGTCAGCAGAGGGCGATCGTGAAGCGGCGCAGGCCGCTATTCAGCAGGCCAAGCTCGCCATCAATCAAAACGCTTCTACCGCCTATGCCGACATGATTGGCGCGCAGCAGCGGCAGGCTGCCGGGGAAGTGCAGCTGGCCAGCGCCGACCATACCCGTAATGTCTACGCCGATGAATATCGCCTGAGTAAGCGCAGCCTGAACGATCTGCTTAGCGTGGAACAGGATGTGTTTCAGGCTGACAGCTCACGTATCACCGCGCTTTACGATGGCTGGGACGCCACCGTGCGTTATGCCGCCGCGGTAGACAATCTGCTCGATATCATGGGTATCGATCGCCAGCAAAGCAGCGGCGATCTCCTTCCTTCGCTGCAATAGCGATAAGGCATTAATAATGAGTACATCAACCCTGAATACCGATAACTGGATTGCCGCCATGCTGCGCGTAGCCGCGCGATTCGGTAAACCTGCCGATGGCAAAACCCTGCGTCAGCAGATGCGCTGGTTTGAACATCTGCCGGTGTCACAGCAGCTGGAACGACTCTCCGGCCTGCTGGGACTGCATCTGACCATGGTGCCGCAGAACAAACTGCGCTGGCGTCAGGAGATCACCCCGGTGGTGCTGGTGCTGGAGAATGCCAGCGTGGCGGTGCTGGAGAGCATCGATTCAGACAACAGCGCGCGCTACTGGCTCAGTGAGGGCGGCGATGTGGTGCGTGAAAGCGCGTTATCAGAACTGCTGGCACGCGCCCAGGGCGATGTCGGCGTGATTGGCGTAGCGGCGCGTGGCCGTGATGCGCGCATCGACGAATTCGTTCAGCCTTATGAACCACACTGGTTCTGGAAAAACTTTCGCGGTATGGGCCGCCGTATCACGGAAATTTCGCTGGCCTCGGTGATCAGTAATGTGCTGGCACTGGCCGGTATTCTCTTTTCGATGCAGGTCTACGATCGGGTCATTCCGGCCCAGTCGCAGTCCACGCTGTGGGTACTGTTTGTCGGCGTGCTGATCGCTGCGGCCATTGAGTATCTGATCCGGCTGATGCGGACCCAGGTGTCAGACTTAATGGGCAAACGCATCGACCTGAAAGTCTCGGCCATGCTGTTTGCCCGGGCGATGAGCATACGTAATGAGGCGCGTCCGAAGTCGACCGGTTCGTTTATCTCGCAGCTGCGTGAGATCGACCAGGTGCGTGAGCTGCTCACCTCGACCACGGTAGGCGCAGCGGCCGATCTGCCGTTTGTTATCCTGTTCCTGTTTATTATGTCGTTTGTTGGCGGCTGGCTGGTGCTGATTCCGCTGGCGGCGATCCCGCTGATCGTCATTCCCGGTCTGCTGGTGCAGATCCCGATGGCGCGGCTGGCCAAAGAGGGGCTGCGCGAGGGCGCGCTGCGCAATGCGGTGCTGGTAGAGACCATTGAAGGGATTGAGGATATCAAGGCGCTGCAGGCGGAACCCTATTTTCAGCGTCAGTGGGAGCAGACGCACGAAGTCAGCGCCTCAATCAGTAACCAGCAGCGGTTGTGGGGCGCGCGTCTCACCGGCTGGGCCTCGACTGTGCAGCAGCTCACCTATGCGGGCATGCTGGTATTTGGTGTCTATCTGGTGCTCGATTCGCAAATCACTACCGGTACGCTGGTTGCCTGCAGCCTGCTCTCATCACGCACCATCGCCCCGCTGATGCAGCTGACCATGGTCTTCTCGCGCTGGCAGCACGCCAAAATGGCGATGAAAGGACTGGATGAGTTGCTGAAAAAGCCGCTTGATCAACCTGAAGCGACGACGCTGGCACACTGCCCGACGCTCACCGGCCAGTACGATCTGCGCAATGTGCACTACAGCTATGACGAAGAGAATGAAAAGAATGTACTCAACGTTCAGCAGCTGCAGATTAAGCCCGGCGAGAAGATTGCCATTCTGGGCAAAGTCGGAGCAGGGAAATCGACGCTGCTGAAGATCCTCGCCGGTCAGGCGCAGGCTACCCAGGGCAAAGTGATTGTCGATGGCGTCGATATTGAGCGTATCGATCCCACCGATTTACGTCGTCAGCTTGGCTGGCTGTCGCACGACTCTCGTCTCTTTTTTGGCACGCTGCGGCAGAATCTGATGCTGGGCAATCCCCATGCCAGCGAACAGGAGATGCTGCAGGCGCTGCGCATCAGCGGCGCGCTGTCGCTGGTCCAGCAGGATGCCGCCAGCCTGGACCGCATTATCAATGAAGGCGGGCGTGGACTTTCGGGCGGCCAGCGTCAGATGGTGATGCTGAGCCGGTTGATCCTGCGTCAGCCGCAGGTGGTGTTGCTGGATGAACCCACCGCGGCGATGGATGAACAGCTGGAGGAGCATGTGATCCGTCAGCTACAGGGCTGGATCAGCGGCCGGACGCTGGTGCTGGTGACGCACCGTCCGGCGCTGCTGAAGATGGTCGATCGTATTGTGGTGATGGATAACGGCCGGATTGTGGCCGACGGCCCGCGCGACGAGATCCTGCGCCGCGCGACGACACCCGCGCCGGCACCGTCGCCAGGTAAAGGAGACACCGCATGAGTCTGGTTATTGTTGATAAAGATCTTGCTCGTCATGAGCGCCGGACATCGGCGATTATCTGGCTCTGCACCGCCGCGCTGGCGATTTTTCTCATCTGGGCGCACTTTGCCATTCTGGATGAGGTCACGGTCGGCACCGGTAAAGTCACCCCTTCCAGCCGCGCGCAGGTGATCGACAGCCTGGATGGCGGCATCGTCAAACAGCTTAACGTGCATGAGGGCGACATTGTCGAAAAAGGGCAGGTGCTGGCGACCCTCGATCCGACACGCTTCCAGTCGAACTTCGGCGAGGCGCAGGCCAAAGTGCGCACCCTGCGCGCCTCGTCCGAGCGGCTGGAGGCGGAGCTGTCGGGCACGCCGCTGACATTCAGCGCCGAAACGCTGAAGGAGCCGAACCTGGTGACGCGCGAACGGCAGCTCTACGAGTCGCGACGCCGTAATCTCACCGAAACCATCAGTAATCTGCAGCAGTCGCTGCGACTGGTGCAGGATGAACTGCGCCTGACGGAACCGCTGGTTGCCAAAGGCGCAGCAGGGCAGGTCGAGGTGATTCGACTGCGTCGTCAGGTCAGCGATCTGCGCGGCAAAATCGATGAGGCGCGCAATGACTATCTGGTGCGCGCCCACGAAGAGCAGGTAAAAAATAATGCCGAACTGGATGCGCAACTGCAGGTTGCTGCAGGCAAAGAGGATCAGCTGACGCGTGCCACGCTCTATTCACCGGTGCGCGGCATTGTTAAAGATATTCAGGTCACCACGGTCGGTGGGGTACTGGAGCCTGGCGGTAAACTGATGGAAATCGTCCCGCTGGAGGATCAGCTGCTGATTGAGACGCGCATCAATCCACGCGATATCGCTTATATCCGGCCCGGTCTGGCGGCTACCGTCAAAGTGACCGCCTATGACTCCTCCATCTATGGCGATCTGCACGGCGAAGTTGAAACGGTCTCGCCAGATACCCTGCAGGATGAGGTAAAACGTGATCAATATTACTATCGTGTTTATGTTCGTACCCAGAAAGCCGAGCTGACTAACCGTGCCGGACGAAAATTCCCGATCGTGCCCGGTATGGTGGCCAATGTAGAGATTAAAACCGGTCAGAAATCGGTTATGGATTATCTGATTAAGCCCCTGAATAAAGTCAAAGAATCGATGCGCGAGCGCTGAAAATCCGCACCAGCTAAAATATCCGCCTGCTTAATTACGGTGATAAATTAACATGGCGGATATTTGGGCAGTCAGGGCGCAAAGTGTGCGTATTTTAACAATATGTGCGGAAACAGGCCGTAGTTAATTTAACCCGGTTAAGAAAGTTTACGAAGATATAACGGAACGGCAAACAGCAGGCAAAAAAATGCCGGACAACTTGTCCGGCGGGAAATAATAAGTTGTACATCTCATTCGGGGAGAATGAAGGTAATAATGGAATAAATGATGATAGCGGGGTCTATTCTATTACCAGATTCCGTATAAGTTTTATCATTCAGTGCTTCGGAATACTCTGATGTAACCCATTGATAACATAGCTCTCTGAATCGGTTTATCGATTTGTGCGCCATTTTTTATCGATCCGTGCTGGTTATTAGTTCCCCGTTATTTACATTATGAAATAACTGTTTCGACGTATGAAACACTTTTGGAAATTTAGTAGCATTTTCCTGGTGGATTATTGCCCGTTATAAAACAACAATGGCCTGCCGGCTGAATTTTTAATCATTCAGTTAGCAGTGGCAAATAATAAAGGCACATAACAGAGGGTAATAAAATGAAACGTCGCGTTCTCTCCCTGATGATCCCTGCGTTGCTGGTTGCAGCAGGATCAGCAAACGCAGCTGAAATCTATAACAAAGACGGCAACAAATTAGATCTCTTTGGTAAAGTTGACGGTCTGCACTACTTCTCTGATAACGATGGTTCTGATGGCGATCAGTCTTACGTTCGCTTCGGCTTTAAGGGCGAAACCGAAATCAGCAATGAGCTGACCGGTTACGGCCAGTGGGAATACCAGGCGGCGCTGAACAACGCCGAGTCTGAAGGTACGGCTGACAGCTTCACCCGTGTTGGCTTTGCCGGTGTGAAATTTGGTGATGCAGGTTCGTTCGACTATGGTCGTAACTACGGCGTAGCTTACGACATCGGCGCATGGACCGACGTGCTGCCAGAGTTCGGCGGCGACACCTACGGCGCAGATAACTTTATGTATCAGCGCGGTAACGGCATGGCGACCTACCGTAACAATAACTTCTTCGGTCTGGTGGATGGCTGGAACTTTGCAGTCCAGTATCAGGGCAAGAATGGCAACAGCACCGAGTCTCCGAATGGCCGTGACGTACTGGGTCAGAATGGCGACGGCTGGGGTCTGAGCACCACTTATGATCTGGGTTCAGGTTTCGGCATTGGTGCGGCTGCTTTCCAGTCTGACCGTACCAACGACCAGAACAGCGCAACATCAGGCATCCTCGGGAGTGGCGATAAAGCGGAAGTCTATACTGGCGGTCTGAAATATGACGCGAACAACGTCTATCTGGCGGCTATGTACTCACGCTCGTACAATGCGACCCGCTTCGGCGACAGCACCAACGACTCTTCAGCTTATGGCTATGCGGATAAAGCGGACAACTGGGAACTGGTTGCGCAGTATCAGTTTGACTTTGGCCTGCGTCCATCCCTGGCGTACGTCACCTCACGCGGCACCGATGTTCAGAACTGGGGTAAACAGAATCTGAAAAAATATATCGACGTTGGCGCGACCTACTACTTCAACAAAAACATGTCCACCTATGTTGATTACCAGATCAACCTGCTGGACGACAACGCTTTCACCGACGCAGCCGGTATCAATACCGACGACGTGGTGGCACTGGGTCTGGTTTACCAGTTCTGAGTTGTACGGGAGCGCAGTTACCGCTGCGCTCCTGCGTCACCTTTCGGGCTGAGCGCTTCAGCCTTTCGCCACTTGGTGGCTTCCGGCGCGGTTGTCACTGACGACACCACGCTGCCGAATCGCGCGCCTTCAAATGCCACGCCTGCCAGGGTGAAGGCTGAAAAGCTCAGCCAGTGATGCCATGCTGACTGCCACTTCTGTGAATTTTTCATTCTGCACCTCTCAGAGATAAACACTGTTTCAACAGTGCAGAATTCATGCCAGCTTTACCGCTCTCATAGCCACAGACCTCGCGCGCACTTTGGTACACTTGCCGCGCGCGTCAGGGCGATCTTGCCCCAATCAGGTGCAGTTAAGCCTTTTATTGGCGCGGGCGTGAGGGTGTCATGTGACGATGACGACGTTGATGCAAGACTTTATAGCTACTGAAGATAAACAGCCCCAGGGCAATGACGAGAATCAGATAGATCATCTGCCGCTCCTTACTTTGATTAACGTTAGTCGCCTGATAAAAGGCGGATACAGGGTAGATGACCGGTGAATACTGATAGGTTTCAGAGAAATATTCAACTCTCTTTAAGCGTCTTTACCCGAAGTTTATGCTTTGTAGCAGAGCTGAATAAAGTGTTACAAGTGAGGAAAGATGCGTTCTCAGATTAATCTGCTGTTTATAGCGATGTTAACGTTGATGTTAACGGCCTGTGATAAGCCAGCGACCACATCCGCGCTGGTGCTGGAAGGAAAAACCATGGGAACCGTCTGGCGTGTGAGCCTGGCCGGTGTGGCGAGTGAGCGCAGAGCGGAACTGCAACAGCGGATTCAGCAGCAGCTGGATGCGGACGATGCGGAACTCTCTACCTGGAAGCCCGACTCCGCCTTGTCGCGCTTCAACCAAAGCCGTGACCTGTCACCGCAGCCGGTGAGTGAAAACATGGCGGATATTGTCACGACCTCACTGCGGATTGGCCGTAAAACTGGCGGGGCGATGGATATTACCGTCGGGCCACTGGTCAACTTATGGGGCTTTGGCCCGATGAAACAGCCCGGCCATACGCCGGATGCGGCACAAATCGCCGTCGCCCGGGCGCAGACCGGATTGCAGCATCTGCGGGTGGTGCAGGGCGCAGATGGACAGTGGCTGCAGAAAGATCTGCCAGGTCTCTATGTCGATCTCTCGACGGTGGGCGAGGGCTTTGCCACCGATCATCTGGCGCGACTGATGGAGCAGCTCGGCATCAATAACTATCTGGTGTCTGTGGGCGGCGCCGTTCTGAGCCGCGGCCTTAATGCGCAGCAGCAGCCGTGGCGGGTGGCGATTCAGAAACCGACCGATCGTGAGAATGCGGTTCAGGCGCGCGTTAATCTGCAGGGACACGGCATCAGTACCTCCGGCAGCTATCGCAACTATTATGAACTGGACGGCAAGCGCATTTCTCATGTGATCGATCCCGTTACCGGACGGCCAATTGAGCATAAACTGGTTTCCGCCACGGTGATCGCCACCACGGCGCTGGAAGCCGATGGCTGGGATACCGGACTGATGGTACTTGGCACGGAAAAAGCCCAGGCGCTGGCGATCGAACAGCATCTGGCGGTCTATCTGATCAGCAAGCAGGGCGATAAATTTGTCAGCTGGATGTCGCCGCAGTTCGCTGCTTTCCTGATCCCCGCTGAATCCGGAGAACCCTGATGTTAGATCTGTTTAGTGAAGAACAACCCTGGCAGGAGACGCTGGCTGAGGGCGCGGTGATCCTGCGGCGTCGCGCACGTGAGGATGCAGAGGCGCTTTATCAGCAAATAATGGCAATTGCGGAGCAGAATCCGTTTGCCCATCGCATTACGCCCGGTGGCCATCGCATGTCGGTGGCGATGACCAACTGTGGCGATTTCGGCTGGTCGGTGGATTCACGCGGCTACCAGTATCAGCAGCAGGACAACCTGAACGGGCGTAAATGGCCGGCTATGCCGCCGCTGTTTCGTACTCTGGCGCAGCAGGCGGCGTCTGAGGCGGGGTTCCCTGGCTTTAATCCGGATGCCTGCCTGCTTAATCGCTATGAGCCGGGCGCGAAGCTGACGCTGCATCAGGATAAAGATGAGAAAGATCTGCGTCAGCCTATCGTTTCGGTGTCGCTGGGTTTACCGGCGGTCTTTCAGTTTGGCGGCTTCGAGCGGGGTGACAGTACCCAGCGTGTGCTGCTGGAACATGGTGATATTGTGGTGTGGGGCGGGCCGTCGCGCCTGCGCTACCACGGCATCCTGCCACTTAAGCCAGGCGTTCATCCCCTGGTGGGTGCCTGGCGTTTTAACCTGACGTTTCGACGCGCTTTCTGACCCACCACGCCGGTTACGGCGTGGTACGAATAACTATTGCTATCATTTTGCATCCCATTACACTGCAGGCTGTTTTTTGACTGCTGGATTGCCTGCATGACGTTGCTAAGCGTTGTTTTTCGCCAGTTCCGCTGGCCTTTTATCGGGGTGATTGCGCTCACGTTGTTAAGCGCCGTGCTGGGTATCGGCATGATCGCCTTTATCAATCGCGAAATGATTGTCGCCATTAACACCTCATTTGCGGTACTGCCGCAGTTTCTGTTGCAGCTGGTGGTGCTGATGGCGGTGACGCTGGCCTCGCAACTGGCGCTGACCATGCTTGGCCATCAGTTTGTCTGGCGACTGCGCGGCGAATTTATCAAGCGTATCCTCGATACCCGCATTGAACGCATCGAGCAACTCGGCAGTGCGCAGCTGCTGGCGGGCCTGACCAGCGACGTGCGGGCCATTACTCTGGCCTTTGTGCGCCTGCCGGAGCTCTTTCAGGGTGTGATTATTACGCTTGGCTCGGCGATTTATCTTGCGTGGCTGTCGCCTAAAATGCTGCTGGTAACCAGTGTCTGGCTGGGTGTCACGCTGGTTGGCGGCTGGCTGCTGGTCTCGCGGGTTTACCAGCACATGGCAAAGCTGCGGGAAATCGAAGATAACCTCTATCGTGATTATCAGACGGTGATTGAAGGGCGCAAAGAGCTACAGCTTAACCGCTCACGCGCTCAGCAGGTCTACGACACGGTTTATCAGGAAGATGCCCGCGCCTGGCGACACCACATTGTCCGCGCCGATACTTATCATCTCAGTGCGGTCAACTGGTCAAATATCATGACGTTAGGCGCTATCGGCATGGTCTTTTTTATGGCCAACAGCCTGGGCTGGGCCAATACCGCCGTCGCCGCTACCTTTTCCCTGACGCTGCTGTTTTTACGCACGCCGCTGCTCTCCGCGGTGGGCGCGTTACCGACGTTGCTCAGTGCCCAGGTCGCATTCCGTAAGCTCAATGCCTTTGACCTCGCTCCTTATCAGTCAGGATTCCACTCCGCCTCCACGTCCTCAGACTGGCAAACGCTGGAGTTGCGCGACGTCTCTTTTCACTATGGTGATAACGGCTTCCAGGTCGGGCCGGTTAACCTGACGCTGAGCCGGGGCGAACTGGTCTTTCTGATTGGCGGCAACGGCAGCGGGAAATCGACGCTGGCGATGCTGCTGACCGGTCTTTATCAGCCTCAGTCCGGCACGCTGCTGCTGGATGGCAAGCCGATAACGGCGGATGAGCTTGATGTGTGGCGCAGTCAGTTCTCGGCGGTCTTTACCGACTTACACCTGTTTGACCGGTTAATGGGGCGGGAAGGGGTTGCAGCCAACCCTGCGCTGGTTCAGCTCTGGCTGGAGAGACTGAAGATGCAGGATAAGCTGAAGATTGAAGGCAACAAAGTGCTGAATCTGCAGCTTTCTAAAGGACAGAGTAAGCGACTGGCGCTGCTGCTGGCGGTGGCAGAAGAGCGCGATGTGCTGCTACTGGATGAGTGGGCGGCGGATCAGGATCCCCATTTTCGCCGTATCTTCTACCGCGAGCTGCTGCCGTGGCTACAGCAGGCGGGTAAAACGGTGTTTGCTATCAGCCATGACGATCACTACTTCATTCATGCCGATCGGTTGCTGGAGATGCGTGAAGGCAAGTTGACGGAGCTGACCGGTAATGAGCGCGATCTTGCCACGCTCGACTCGGTAAAACGCACCGACACCGGGCTTTAACGGCAGCTGGCAAAGCTTAGCAAAAAAGCGTAGTGGCGTGTTTCGCCTGAACCAGGCTACGTTAGCGATCAGCAGAAACTCCGGTTTCTGCCATTCTGAACCTTTTCTTTCGTCTGTGTTACCCCCGGCTAAACCGCAAAGTTTTAACGCGTATTGTTTAGCCGGTTTTTTTAAAGCCGTTGTGTGATTAGCGTGATTACCTGAGTATCCCGCCACACAAAGCTTGCCTCCAGTAACGTTCCCATCGCAAAACACCCGCTGAAGTGCTGAGTCAGTCGCAACGTCGCCCGCTGCTGCGCGAAATCTACCGACACCAGTTCCGCATCCGGAAAGTCCATCGGCTGAAGCAGTTGCGGCCAGATGGCTTTATAAACGCTCTCTTTGAGGGAGAAGAGCAGGGTAGCGGCAGCGCGAAAAGAGACGGGCAGCGTCCGTAACAGGTGTTGTTCCTGCTCGTTCATCAGCAACTCAGCCGTTTCATGCGCCGTCGTCTCCGACATGAACTGCTCGACATCCACCCCAACAGCGCAGGGCTGACGGGTTGCCGCTACCACAACGATGCCTGCACTGTGCGACAGTGACGCCTGAATGCCAGCGGGCCAGCAGGGGGATCGATCAGCTGCATTGGTCAGAATGAAATCAGCAATACCCAGTTCTGCCATCACTGACCGGACCAGCAGACGGCTGGCGAGGTATTCAGCACGCCGTTTACTGACAGCCTGCTGCAGTCGGGCGGGCAGCGGAATATCCCATTCGACAGCCAGCCCGTCATGATACTTTTGCGGATCGAAGTGACTCACCGCCAGCAAGGGATCGCTGCGGTTAAGGTGTCGGGAAAGGATAAAGCCGCCTGCAACAGGCGGCAGCGGCAGGTCGGGATAGCGCATGCGGGACCATCATCAAAACCAAAAAGGCATTAAATCAGGCGCGATGGATCAGGGCAAGCAGCCCGCCGGAATCAGTCGTTGGGAGGAATGGCAAAACTCTTCAGAGAAACAACGAAATGGTGGTGACCCCTGCTGATGCGTGCACCTCGGTCGCACCAGTGGCTTGCCAGACGAAAGAAATCGTCGCTGCCAATGTCATACGCCAGTTCCACTTTGCTAATGCCTGAATGCAGCAATGCTTCTGCATCTTTCAGGCTTTTCGCTTTGATCGCCATAAAAATTATCCGTCAATTTCTGGGGATTTCAGGGTAGGCATTTTATGTGACATTTTTGTTTCAGTTTGATGAATAAGCGCAGCCGGTAGCCGATTTTGTGAAGCAGATCAGATTATAATGCAACTGTTAACCTGCTGATTGTAAGAGGAATGTTAACTGCCACACGGGACTATTCTGAATGTTAAACGGAGAGGTAAGCTGAGATAGAAAGGCCGCGTCAGACGCGGCCCCGTGGGTTACTTCTGGTCTGGCGGGGAAGGTTGCTTATCGCCTGACTCGGGTGCTTCTGTTGGATCGTCTTTTTCAATATATGTCATGAACTCTCCTCTTGTTACCCACACGCAGTTAAGTATAGAACGAATTGTGGAAGGTGCGAGGTAAGTTAAGGTTTGATGACAGAAACGAAAAAAGCAGCCTTTAGGGCTGCTTTTCAGGGAATTTGGTCGGCACGAGAGGATTTGAACCTCCGACCCCGGACACCCCATGACCGTGCGCTACCAGGCTGCGCTACGTGCCGAACACTGGAGGATTAGTCTACTGGTTATCACCATTAATGCAAGATACCTGCCGACTATTTGCCTGATTATTAATCAGTTAGCGATAAACCGCTTCTCTTCAGTTAATACCTGCAACAGCAGCGCCAGTTCTGGCTTGTGATCTTTCAGGGCGTTGCCCTGCGCATCATAAGCGCGATAGCTGCCGTTATTGTTGAGTACCAGCGTCACCTGCGGCGTGGTAATCACCAGCTTATTCTCTTCGCTGCTGACGACCCAGTCATGGCGACGGCGCGCAGCAAACAGATCTTCACCCTGAGAGTAGTTCACTGGATTGGTCCGCACATGCAGCAGTCGCTGCATCAGCGTCGACATCACATCCTGATGATCAGAAAGGCGATCAACGGTCTGCGCGGGCGTATCAGGCCAGTGAATCACTAACGGCACCTGCAGAGTCTGGCGGTTTCCAGCGCTGTCAGGATTGCCATCCAGTGCCAGTCCACGCTGCGCCGTAATCACCACCACCGTGTTCTTCAGTAAATCACGCGCCTGCAGGCTGCTGAGCACCGCGTGGATCTGCTCATCAACGACAGGAGCCTGGCGCAGATAGCTGCGCTGACGCGCTTTTGCACTGTCGCCGGTGACGTCCGGGCCGTTCAGGGCAATCCATGAGAACCACGGTGCCTGTGAACCGTTCTGTTTCTCCAGCCAGTTCTGCCATTGCGCCACAGTACTGGCGTTGGGCTGGCTGGTGGTTGCAGGCAGTGAATAATCAGTCAGCAACGCCTGCCGGTAGAGCGGCGGATTAAAGCCTTCCGAGGAGAAGAGGCCAAACTGGTAACCCTGGGTGCTAAGCGCGCCCAGCAGCGCCGACGGCGTTCGGGATGCCAGAATACCGTTCATGTAGCTGGATGAGATCCCATAGAACAGGCCAAACAACCCTTTCTCCGGCGTATCACCCGCGCTGTAGTGCTGGGTAAAACGCACGTTCTCGCTGGCGAACTGATTAAGCTCCGGCAGCGCTTTGGCCAGCGTGGCGTTGTTCAGACCATCGACCGTCAGAACCAGCAGGTTGTTGCGTGTGCCGGCATCACGGAAAGTAATCTCGCTCAGCGGATATTCCACCGCCACTGCTTCCGGGTCGCCCTGCTGAATCAGCCGACGCTGATACTCCTGGGCATCCAGCAGACCATGACGCTCAAGGAAGCGGCGGGCAGTCATCGGGTAGGAGAGCGGCAGGTTGGCACGCTGCATGGTAATCGGGCGATAGAAATTCGCATCGGCCCAGATATACATCAGGTGGCTGGCAAAGAAGGCGCTGATAAACAGGGCGGCGACAGGCTTGCCAAATGAACGGCGATTCAGGCTGCGAAGCTTCTGCCAGCTCCAGGTCGCAAACAGCATCTCAACCAGGAAAATCAGCGGCACGCTGATAAACATCAGCTGCCAGTCGCGCGCCATCTCGCTCTGATCAGGGTTAATGACCAGCTCCCACACCACCGGATTCAGGTGCAGGTGGAAGCGGCTGAACACTGCACTGTCGACCATCACCAGCGTCAGCCCGGCGGTAGCGACCACCGCGGACAACACCCGCATCAGCCGTTGCGACATCACCACAAAGGTCAGCGGGAAGATAATCAGCAGATAGGCGGCAAAAACAACAAAACTGAAGTGGCCAACCCAGCTGGTATAGGCGTAGATGCGCCCCGCCAGCGAAGAAGGCCAGTCGGCGACCAACAGGTAGCGACTGCCTAAAATCAGCGCGAATAAGATGTTAAACAGAGCAAACCAGTGACCCCAACTGATCATCTGGGAAACTTTTTCGCGGTAGCGCTGCCGGTTGGTTACCATATTATGAAGTCAAATCAGCCAATTAATGGGCGTTATCGTCACGCACAGACGCCTGAAGGGCATCGGCGAAAGATCGTGCCAGTGAACGACGTTGCGCCGGAGCGACATCGCTGTTAATTAAGTTGGTCACCATATTTCCCAGAACCATCAGGGAGAGATCGGTGGGGGCTTTATCCTTGTGCAGGATTTGGGCCATTTCCGCGAGGAGTTGTTCCACGCGTTCGTCACTGTAACGGGATGATTGTGCCATATCGTCGTCTAAGCTCATTTCAAAAGGCGATATATTACCGGAACAGCGCACTTTTTACCGCAATTTTATCGAAAGCCGCGCGTTCGCTATACGCATGGAGTTGAAAGCCGATGCTGGCGGTGTTTGAATACGCGCCTGTGCTAAAAGGAGAGTCTACCATGAGTCTGGATATCGACCAGATTGCCCTGCATCAGTTAATTAAACGCGATGAAAACCAGCTTGAACTGGCGCTGCGCGATTCGCTGCTGCCTGCCACCAACACGGTCAACGCGATGGTGGAGGAGTTACACCGGGTCTATAGCGCAAAAAGCAAAGCCTATGGCCTGTTCAATGCAGAGAGTGAACTGGCAGAAGCGCTGCGTAATTGTCGTAAGGGCAACGATGATTTTCTCGCTTTTAGCCGTGCCGCGACCGGTCGTCTGCGCGATGAGCTTGCAAAATACCCCTTCGCTGAAGGCGGCGTGGTGCTGTTTATTCACTACCGCTATCTGGCGGTGGAATACCTGCTGATTGCGGTGCTGAACAGCCAGTCCAGCATGCGCGTCAACGAGCAGATGGATATCAGCAGCACCCACTATCTTGACATCAATCATGCCGATATCGTGGCACGCATCGATTTAACCGAGTGGGAAACTAACCCGGAATCGACCCGTTATCTGACTTTCCTGCGTGGCCGCGTCGGACGTAAAGTGGCTGACTTCTTTATGGACTTCCTGGGTGCCGAAGTGGGATTAGACACCAAGGCGCAGAACCGCGGTCTGTTGCAGGCGGTAGATGACTACTGCAACGAATCGGAACTGGATAAGCAGGAGCGGCAGAACTATCGCCAGCAGGTCTACAGCTACTGCAACGAGCAGTTGCAGGCGGGCGAGGAGATTGCGCTGGAAGAGTTGTCGAGCGAACTGCCACCACTGGGTGAAAAAACGTTCCAGGCCTTTACCCAGGAGCAGGGGTATGAACTGGAAGAGAGTTTCCCGGCGGATCGCAGTACTCTGCGCCAGCTGACGAAGTTTGCCGGAAGCGGCGGGGGCCTGACCCTGAACTTCGATGCGATGTTGCTGGGCGAACGCATTTTCTGGGATCCGGCAACGGACACCCTGACGATTAAGGGCACACCACCCAATCTGCGCGATCAGCTGCAGCGCCGTACCAGCAGCAAATAAAAAAGCCGGGATTAGCCCGGCTTTCATTCCCTGCACGCGGCGATCATTTCACCGGGCAGCGCCAAAAGAAAAGGGCCGGTTTCGCAACCGGCCCTTCTGCTTTCAACGAAGTTCGCGATTAAGCGCGAACGAAGTCGATGTGGAACAGTTTTGGCTTGAACGGGTGACGCTGAACAGCCTGAACTTTCACTTTAGTTTCTTTACCGTCAACTGACAGGGTCAGCACTTCGTCGTAGAAACCTGGCTTAGATTGCAGGTTCATTACGGAGTCGTGATCCAGGTCGATGGCAACAGCCGCTTCAGAACCACCGTAGATGATGGCCGGGAAACGGTTTGCTGTACGCAGGCGGCGGCTCGCACCCTTACCCTGCTCTTTACGTTCTACTGCATTGATAGTGAGCATTAATATATCTCTTTATTTAATTCCTGCTACAGGCGACCCAGTAACAGGCTGGTTATTCAATACCGCTGATGCACATGCAAAAGCGGGCGGCAGTATAGCCGTTATGCCGGGTGGTAGCAAACGATATACCCGCCAGCCGGGCTCGGCATCCGGTTAGCCGGACCCGATAGCGCTCATTAGCGCAGCTCATTGGCACGGCGATAGCGACCCTGATAATCGAACATTTTTTCGCGGATCTGCCAGAACTGACCTTTGGCCCGCGCCACCACAAAGTCGGGATGACGCAGCAGCGGCTGCAGCGCCAGCACGTCAGCGGCGCTTTGCCAGCCCAGCGGCACGCCGGGCGCGCGCTGATGCGGGCGCATAAAGAGCTGTTCAAACGCTTTGCGCTGGGCCGGTGTCTGCAGACGAAACCGTTCGCTGACGCTGGTGCCTTCCTCGTCATAATAGGTCGCCTTGAGCCATTCACCTTTGGCGTCACGGCCCTGTTCCAGCGTCATGCCGCCACAGCGCAGCACCAGCGCATCTTTAAGCTTCAGCGCCGCTTTGAGCATATCGTCAGGATCGACCAGAATTTTGTCGCACTGGTGACAACGCCGGGCGGCAATATCATTCTCTGCGCCACAGTCGGGGCAGCTTTTAAAGCGGAAGCGGAAGTCACACTGTTCGCGCTCGCCCTCATCATCTTCCAGCACGCCCTGACAGCGTCGGCCAAAATGTTCGATAACCATGCCATCTTCGGTCGCCTTGCCCCAGAAGGTGTTGGCGAAACCGCAGGCGGGACAAAAAACCTGTACCGGCTGATTGTCGCTGGCCCCTTTGGGCGCGCCGACCTCGGGCGTAAAAAGATCGTGCGGATTACCGGCATAATCGAGAATCAGACAGTCGGTTTTCCCGGGCGAGAGCCGCAGGCCGCGTCCGACGATTTGCTGATAGAGGCTGACCGACTCGGTCGGGCGCAGAATCGCAATCAGATCAACGTGCGGAGCATCAAACCCGGTGGTCAGCACCGCCACGTTAACCAGGAATTTCAGCTGCTGCGCCTTAAAGGCCAGAATCAGAGCATCGCGCTCTCTGGCAGGCGTTTCGGCTGATACCAGCGCGCTGTTAGCGGGCAGCAGCCGCAAAATTTCATGCGCATGCTCCACCGTTGAGGCAAAAATCATCACCCCCAGCCGATCTTCAGCGAACTCCACGATCTGACGGATAATATGGGGCGTCACGCGCTGCTGCTGTTTCAGTTCACGATTAAGATCGGCTTCGCTGAACAAGCCGCTGCTTTGTGCCGTCAGGCGGCTGAAGTCATACTGCACCACCGGCATATCCAGTCGCTCCGGCGGCACCAGAAACTGATGTTTGATCATGTAGCGCAGCGGCAGTTCATAGATACAGTCGCGAAACAGCGATTTTTCGTCGCCACGCACCATGCCGTGATAGTGGAACTGATAAATCCAGCCCTTACCCAGCCGGAAAGGCGTGGCGGTCAGGCCCAGTAAACGCAGTTGTGGATTATGCTGACGCAGATGATTGAAGATCTGCTGATACTGACTCTCTTTATCATCACCGATACGGTGGCACTCATCGACAATCACCAGTGAAAAGGCGCTGTCGAACTGGTCGAGGTTACGCGCCACTGACTGCACGCTGCCAAACACCACTTTGCGCTGACTCTCTTTACGCTGAAGTCCGGCGGCAAAGATATCCGCCTCCAGCCCGTAAGCCTGATATTTACTGTGGTTCTGCGCTACCAGCTCTTTGACGTGCGCCAGCACCAGCACCCGGCCACGCGCCAGCCGTGCCAGCTCGGCAATGACCAGGCTCTTTCCGGCCCCGGTCGGCAGCACAATGACTGCAGGCTGTTGATGACGACGGAAATGCGCCACGGTGGCATTCACCGCATCCTGTTGATAGGGGCGTAAGGTAAAAGACATGATGCTCACTTTTGCAAAACTGGGGGTAATTATGCCATGAAAGTGCGGTAAACGCGCTGTCAGGCTGGCGCGGATCACGTTATACTTCCCGCACATTTTCAACGGTTAACCAGGCCGTTTCAGATTCCCTCCGCAGTAACAGGCAAAACGAATTCATGCGACTCGACAAATTCATCTCTCAGCAACTGGAAATCAGCCGCGCCATCGCCCATCGCGAGATCCGTGGCCAGCGTGTCACCGTTAACGGGGAAATCGTACGCGATACCGCGTTTAAACTGCTGCCCGACCACGAAGTCGTCTATGACGGCAACGTACTGCAGATGCAGACTGGTCCACGCTACTTTATGCTGAACAAACCGCAGGGTTACGTCTGCTCAACCGACGATCCCGATCATCCCACCATCATCTATTTCATTGAAGAACCGATGTCATTCAAACTGCACGCGGCGGGGCGTCTTGATATCGACACCACCGGACTGGTGCTGCTGACAGATGATGGCCAGTGGTCACACCGTATTACCTCGCCACGTCATCACTGCGAGAAAACCTACCGTGTGACCCTGGAATCACCGGTCAGTGACGATACCGCCGCGCAGTTTACGGCGGGCGTGCAGCTGCACAATGAGAAGAGCCTGACTAAACCGGCTCAGCTGGAGGTGATCACCCCGACAGACGTCCGGCTGACACTGAGCGAAGGCCGTTATCATCAGGTAAAACGGATGTTTGCGGCAGTAGGCAATCGGGTCCTTGAGCTGCATCGCGAGCGCATCGGTGACATCGTACTGGACGCCGATCTGGAACCGGGCGAATATCGTGCGCTGACAGAAGAAGAGATCGCCAGCATCGGTCTGCCGAAAGAGCTGCAGACAAAATAACCGACGGGCCGGGCGGCCCGCATCACGATCATAAGGGCAGGAGAGGGTGTGCGTAAGGAAAAGAATTCGCCAACAGGACTGGTGGTCATCCTCGGTCTGTTAGCCATGCTGATGCCGTTGTCGATCGACATGTATCTGCCTGCCATGCCGCAGATTGCACGCGAATTTGGCGTTTCAGCCGGTAGCGTGCAGATGTCGCTCAACCTCTACATTCTTGGCTTCGCGATTGGGCAGCTCATCTATGGGCCGCTGGCAGACAGCTATGGGCGAAAGCCGGTGATTGCGCTCGGCACCCTGATCTTTGCCTGCGCCGCCGCGGCCTGTGCGCTGTCGCAAACCATCGATCAGCTGATTACGATGCGCTTTCTGCATGGCCTGTCGGCTGCCGCAGCCAGTGTGGTGATCAACGCGTTAATGCGTGACAGTTACTCGAAAGAGGACTTCTCCCGCATGATGTCCTTTGTGATGCTGATTACCACCATTGCGCCGCTGCTGGCGCCGATCATCGGCGGCTGGCTGCTGGTGCTCTGGAGCTGGCACGCCATCTTCTGGGCGCTCGCGGGCGCGGCGTTAGTGACGACCGTGCTGGTGACCACGCAGATCCGTGAAACCCTGAAGCCGGAGCAGCGACAGCGGTTTCATCTGCGTACTACGCTGGGCAATTTCGTAACGCTGTTTCGCCACAAGCGCGCGTTCAGTTACATGCTGTCGAGCGGTTTCTCCTTTGCCGGGCTGTTTACCTTTCTCAATGCCGGTCCCTTTGTTTACATCGAACTGAATCACGTTTCACCGCAAAACTTTGGCTACTACTTTGGCCTCAATGTGGTGTTTCTGTTTGTCCTGACGCTGATTAACAGCCGCGCCGTGCGCCGCTTTGGCCCGGTGGCGATGTTCCGGATGGGACTGCTGATACAGTTCTGTATGGGGGTCTGGCTGCTGCTGGTCAGCGCCTTCAGCCTCGGCTTTTTGCCGCTGGTGATGGGGATCGCGATGTTTATCGGTTGCGTGTCGATGGTCTCATCGAATGCGATGGCGGTGATTCTGGATGAGTTTCCGCATATGGCGGGTACGGCATCGTCGCTGGCGGGCACCCTGCGTTTTGGCGTCGGGGCATTTGTTGGCGCACTGCTGTCGCTGGTGAGTTTCAACAGCGCCTGGCCAATGGTCGGCACGATTGCACTGTGCGCGACAATCTCTCTGCTGCTCTTTTTCTACGCTTCACGTCCCCGCACTGCGTCCCGGTAATCGGGCGCAGTGGTTTCCCTCTGCAATGACCTGCCGACTTGCACGCCTCCTGACTTTGTTTCGATATTGTGAAAATATTTAGTTAAAAAAGTAATCACAATGCAGCTAAAATGATTGTTAACGGCGTGTGAACGCGGTACATATAGGCTGAAGTGCGATGTGAGTCGCAAAAAATGCGCTTCTGCAATCCACACGGACGGGCCATTAAATCCTGTCCGGACTCAGCGGTTATCAGGCCGCTTCCAGCTGGGCTGCTTTGTGTTGCGACATAAACTCATCCGGGGAGAGTAAACTATGCTGCAACTTTCGATTGTGCATCGTCTGCCACAGCATTTTCGCTGGGCCAGCGATCACCACAGTGCTATCGAATCCGATGACACCACGCTGGACGAGCAGGATTTCGTTGCGCTGCGCTTGATCAGCCATGACGGCATTCCGGCGTGGGAGATTCTTCAGCAGCTAAAAGAGGTTCTGGCGGATATTCAGGTCGATTGTAAAGTGGCCGAGTGCGAAGGACAGCCCTGCCTGTTCATTCAGCGTCGTGACGAAAGCGCCACCAACTGCTGCCTGAAAAATCAGGGCGTAGCGATTGCCGAAACCTTTATCGCAGGTTGAGTTGCGCCGACTGCAGCAGCTCGCGGGTATATCCGGCCGCGGGTGAAGCAAACAACCTTTCACACTCTCCCTGTTCCACCACTTCTCCCTGACGCAGCACAATAAGCTGGTGACACAGGGCGCGTACCACATCCAGATCGTGACTGATAAACAGATAGCTGAGCTGCCGCTGCTGCTGTAAGCGGCGCAACAGCGTCAGAATCTGCTTCTGCACCGTGCGATCCAGCGATGAGGTTGGTTCATCCAGCACCAGCAACTCCGGTTCCAGAATCAGTGCACGCGCAATGGCAATACGCTGTCGCTGACCGCCCGAAAATTCGGCCGGATAACGGTGGCGACTTTCCGCTTCAAGCCCCACCTCCGCCATCACCGCGATGACCCGCTGCTCCTGTTGCGCACGGCTAAGTTCGGGCTGATGCACCGCCAGGCCTTCCGCAATGATCTGCTGCACTGTCATACGCGGATTCAGTGAAGAGTTGGGATCCTGAAACACCACCTGAATGCGCTGACGCAGCGGCAATAACTGACGACTTGACAGCTGATGCAGCTGCTGGCCGTCAAACCAGACTTCGCCGCGTGAGGCAATCAGCCGCAGCAGTGCCAGCCCGGTAGTGCTTTTACCTGATCCGGACTCGCCCACCAGCCCCAGACTTTCGCCGCGTCGCAGGCTAAAGCTCAGGCCGGAGAGCACCTGTTTCTCACCACTCTGCCGGCGGAACAGCCCGCGCCGCAGCGGAAAGCTGACCTGAAGATTATCGACCCGAAGAATGACCGGCGCGTCTGCGGGCAGCGGCAGCGCTTTTCCTTCCGGTTCGGCGGCCAGCAACTGCTGGCTGTAAGGGTGTTGCGGCTGATTCAACAGGACCTGGCAGCGGTTCTGTTCGACGATGTGACCATTGCGCATCACGCTGACGTTATCCGCCAGCTGACGCACGATATTCAGATTATGGGTGATAAACAGCATGCCCATATTCAGCTCTCGCTGCAGTTCACGAAGCAGCGTCAGGATCTGCGCCTGCACCGTCACATCCAGCGCGGTGGTTGGCTCATCGGCAATCAGCAGCTGAGGCTCGGTCAGCAGCGCCATGGCGATCATCACCCGCTGACGTTCCCCACCCGAAAGCTGGTGGGGGAAATCATTGAGCCGGGTGGCGGGCTGTCGTATTCCGACCCGATCAAGCACGCTGAGAATTTCACCGCGTGCCGCCGGACGACGCAGCCCGCGATGCAGCGACAGCACTTCATACAGCTGCTTCTCCACGGTGTGCAGCGGATTAAGCGATACCATCGGCTCCTGAAAAATCATCGCGATCTGGTTGCCGCGGATCCCGCGCAGGCGCTGCTCACGTGCGCGCAGCAGATCTTCACCGTTAAACAGAATCTCCCCGCTGGGATAAGCCACCGCAGCCTCATGCAGCAGTCGCATCACCGACAGTGCCGTGACGCTCTTACCGGAACCCGACTCGCCCACCAGCGCCAGCGTTTCGCCCGCGTCAATGCGTAGTGAAACGTCATTCACCACCTGGCGAAGCGTCTCGCCCTGACGAAAGGCGACCGAGAGATGATTGATGGCAAGCAATGGCGTGTTCATTCAGGCTCCTTTGCCCGGATCAAAAGCGTCGCGTACCGCTTCGCCAATAAAAATCAGCAGCGAAAGCAGGATCGCCAGGGTGAAAAAGCCCGCCAGGCCTAACCAGGGTGCCTGCAGGTTA
This sequence comes from Pantoea sp. ABR1s, assembly GCF_057812235.1. NCBI lineage: Bacteria > Pseudomonadati > Pseudomonadota > Gammaproteobacteria > Enterobacterales > Erwiniaceae > Pantoea > Pantoea sp. ABR1s. The sequence goes on from NZ_CM173823.1 coordinate 1,348,357, forward strand.
TTTTTGCCCTGCAGCAGTAACTCGCCCAGCGAGGGCGAACCCAGCGGCAGGCCAAAGCCGAGAAAGTCGAGTGAGGTCAGCGTGGTAATCGATCCGCACAGAATAAATGGAAGAAAGGTCAGGGTGGCGACCATGGCGTTAGGCAGCATGTGGCGCAGCATAATCCGGCCGTCGCTGACCCCCAGCGCCTGCGCCGCACGGATGTAATCAAAGTTTCGGGTACGCAGAAACTCGGCCCGGACCACGCTGACCAGGCTCATCCAGCCGAAAGCCACGGTGACCAGCAGCAGCCACCAGAAACCCGGCTGGATCACGCTGGAGAGGAGAATCAGAAGAAACAGCGCAGGCATGCCGGACCAGACTTCAATCAGCCGCTGCCCAATCAGGTCAATCCTGCCGCCGAAATAGCCCTGCAGCGCGCCGACCACAATCCCGATGACGCTGGAGAAGAGCGTCAGCATCAGTCCGAACAGCAGAGAAATGCGCGTGCCATAGAGCAGGCGTGCCATCACGTCGCCGCCGTTGGCATCCGTGCCGAGCCAGTTCTGCGCAGAGGGCGGAGAGGGGAAGGGCACTTCGGTGGCAAAGTTGATAGTGCTGTCGCTGAAACGAATCGGTGCCCATATGGCCCAGCCATTCTGCTCAATGCGCTGCCGCAACCAGGGATCCTGATAATCCGCCGCTGTCGCCAGTACGCCGCCATAGTCGGTCTCGCTGTAGTCAAACAGCAGCGGCACTGTCCAGCGCTGCTGGTAATGCACCAGCAGTGGCTTGTCATTGGCAATCAGTTCGGCACCCATCGACAGCAGAAAGATGATCAGAAAGATCCACAGCGACCAGTAGCCGCGCCGGTTATGACGAAAGCGCTGCCAGCGCTGTTGATTCAGCGGAGAGAGCCTCATGAGCGGCTCCCGAAATCGATGCGCGGATCGACCAGCGTATAGGTGAGATCACTGAGAATATTCATCAGCAAACCTATCAGCGTAAAAATATAGAGCGTGCCAAACATCACCGGATAGTCACGTTGCAGAGTCGCATCATAGCCGAGTAGTCCAAGCCCGTTGAGCGAGAACATGACCTCGATCAGCACTGAACTGGTAAAGAACATGCTGATGAAGGTGGCGGGGAAGCTGGCGATCACCAGCAGCATCGCATTGCGAAACACATGGTGATAGAGAATACGGCGCTCCGGCACCCCTTTGGCGCGCGCAGTCACCACATAGAGCTTGCGGATCTCATCCAGAAACGCGTTTTTCGTCAGCATGGTCAGCGTGGCGAAGCCGCCGATCACTGTCGCCAGCACCGGCAGAGCGATATGCCAGAAGTAGTCCAGCACTTTGCCATACCAGGGCAGTGTGTCGTGCTGCGCAGAGGTGAGGCCGCGCAGCGGAAACCAGTCCAGATAGCTGCCACCCGCAAACAGCACGATTAACATGATGCCAAACAGAAAAGCCGGGATGGAGTAGCCAATGATGATAAAAGCGCTGCTCCAGACATCAAAAGCGCTGCCATTGCGCACCGCTTTGCGGATCCCCAGCGGGATCGACACCAGGTAGATAATCAGTGTGCTCCATAATCCCAGACTGATCGAAACCGGCAGGCTCTCTTTAATCAGCCCAATCACCGAGGCACTGCGAAACAGGCTGTCGCCAAAATCCAGACGCAGGTAATTCCACAGCATCTCGCCGTAACGCTGCCAGAGAGGTTTATCGAAACCATAACGCTGTTTAATCTCGGCAATCACTTCGGGATCCAGCCCGCGTGCGCCACGATACTGATTATCGGCAGGATTGAGATGACTGACGCTGGCGCGTGAACCGGCGCTGTCTGCGCCGCTGCCGGGCAGACCGGTTGTCTGACCAAACTGAATGTTAGCCAGCGCCTGATCGACCGGTCCGCCGGGCGCGATTTGCACGATAAAAAAATTAAGCGTGATGATCGCCCATAACGTCGGGATGATCAGCAGCAATCTGCGCAGAAAGTAAGCGGCCAACGGTGATCTCCTTAGCGTTTGCTGGCCGGCAGGCGTCCGGCTTTGTTTGTGTCGTACCACCAGTTTTCCAGTCCGACGCTGTAGGCTGGCTTGCGGGCAGGGTGAGAAAACTTATCCCAGTACGCCAGCCGCTGCTCTGCGTTGTACCACATCGGGATCATATACGCATTCCACAGCAGCACCCGGTCCAGCGCCTGGGCCAGCGGCCGCAGCGCGGCGGGATCACCCTGATGCGCCACAATCTGTTTCACGAAATGATCGACTACAGGCTCTTTGACCCGCGCGGTATTCCACGACGAGGCAATAAAGTCAGACTGCCACAGGATCTGCAGACTGGAGGTCGGGATCGGCATTGCACCATAGACCGTGGCAATCATGTCATAGTCGCCTTCGCGCCAGCGCCGCAGATACTGCGAGTTGTCGATCTGCCGCAGGTTCAGCGTAATGCCAAGCCGGGAAAGATTGTGCTGGAACGGTAACGCCCAGTCGGTATTGGTGCCACCGCGCAGCAGGAGTTCTATGGTAAACGGCTGACCGGTTTTATCATTGACCAGACGGCGATTTTTTATCTGCCAGCCCGCCTGTTTCAGCAGGTCAGACGCTTTTAACAGGCTGGCGCGGTCATAGCCGCTGCCGTCGGTTTTGTGTGGCTGATAAGGCTGGCTGAACAGCTCAGGCGGCAGTTGCGCGCGCCAGGGTTCAAGCAGGGCCTGCTGCTGTGCATCCGGCACGCCGCTGGCCGCATACGCCGTGTTCTGGAAATAGCTGCTGGCGCGCTGCCAGGCACCGTAATAGAGCGCCTTGTTCATCCACTCGAAATTGAACATCAGTGACAGCGCCTGACGCACGCGGCGATCCTGGAACAGCGGTTTTTCATTGTTGAATGCCAGCCAGCGGGTATCGATAGCGGCATCGTTAGGCGTGGTCTCTTTAACGATGCTGCCATCGTCAAAATTGCGGCCGCGATACTGGGTAGCCCATTTCTTTGCCGATGTCTCTTCACGCAGATCGTAAGCACCCGCCTTGAAGGCTTCAAATGCCACATTGTCATCCAGATAGTAGTCATAGCGCATTCGATCAAAATTAAAGCGTCCGCGATTGACCGGCAGAACAGCGGCCCAGTAATCTTTTACCCGGCTGAACTCAATAAACTGTCCCAGCTTCCAGCGGGTGATGCGATAGGGTCCGCTCGACAAGGGTGGCTCGCTTAACGGCTCATTAAACTTCTTATCGCGCCAGAACGACTCTGCGATAACCGGCAGCGTCAGTAAGCCAAGCAGCAGATCTTTATCCGGCTTCTGTGCCTCGATGCGTACAGTGAGATCGTTCAGCGCTTTAACGGTCACGCCACGGTAGGCGACGCGAAATTGAGGCACGCCCTCGGTCATGAATTTCTGATAGGTGAACGCCACGTCGCGGGCGGTTATTGGTGTGCCATTCTGAAAACGGGCGCGGGGATTAAGGCGGATCTCAATCCATGTAAAATCGCTGGCGTAGCGCGCTGACTCGGCAATCAGCGGATAATAACTGCCAGGTTCATCGTCTGAGCTGGTGTAAAGCCCATCATAAAGCGTGCCGGTGTTAATGCCCGGATTACCGCGAGAAGCGTAGCGGTTGAAGTTGTCGTAAGTGCCCACTACCGCCATGGTGATGCTGCCGCCTTTGGGTGCGCGGGGATCGGCGTAGTCGTAATGGCTGAAGCCGGGCGGATATTTCGCTTCACCGGCCTGGGTGAACGCGTAGCTTTGCTGCACAGAAGCTGCCAGCAGCGGGGCGCTGAGCAGGCCGCACAGCAGCAGAAGTCCGGAACGAAACAGCATGCACTCTCCTGTCAGATGTCTGGCGCAGTTCGGGCCAGGTAGTGTCAGGCGTTATGACGCCGGAAATAGTCTATCAGCGTTTCCGGCCGCAGCGGACGGCTAAAGATGTAACCCTGCAGATGGGTCACACCGCGGTTAATCAGCCAGGCAGCCTGCTCGCCGGTTTCTACCCCTTCGGCCACACTTTTCAGGTTCAGCTTCTTCGCCAGCTGCAGCACGGTATCGAGCACCGGCGAGGTCAGGCTATCCGTACCGATGCTCTGAACAAAGCCGCGATCGATTTTCAGATAATCAAAGTCATAACGTTCCAGATAGATCAGCGCGCTGTGACCGGTACCGAAATCATCAATGGCGATATGGATCTGCTGCTGATGCAACCAGTCAAACAGTTCTCCGACGTTTTCGTCGCGCACCATGGCTCGCTCGGTGATCTCAAACACGTAAGTAAAGTGGTCCGCAGGCATGGTATCAAGCCAGCGCAGTACATCCTGACGGAAACCGCTGTCAGCCAGATGCAGGGGCGAAATGTTGAGGCTGAGGCAGGCATGACGGGGAATGGTATGACACAGCAGGTGGGCATCACGGGAAACCAGCTGAAACAGATGTCGGGTCAGGGGAATAATCAGGTTCTGCGCCTCGGCATAGTGAATAAACACATCGGGTGGAATCGGGCCTTTCGTCGGGTGGGTCCAGCGCAGTAACGCTTCCATCCCATACGGCTGACCATCATGGGAGGTGACCAGCGGCTGATATTCAACGTGAAATTCACCGCGCTTCATGCCCCGAATCAGCTCTTTACCAGGGCGCTGATAAACCGACAACAGCAGCCAGCAAGCGCCTGAAACCAGCAGCGACAGTAGCAGGCCGCTCAGCAGGATATTCTGATAATCGCTGAACGCCAGAGTGGAACCGTACAACACAAACTGCAGCGGATAGCCTGTCAGCGCCTGCCGGTGCAGCGGCGTCGGCAGGTTTTTATTCTGCATGACGACGGACTGCCAGCTGGTTAAGGCACTGCGTTGTGCCACCAGTGCCATACCGGTGATTTCCGGATGCCCGGACGCCAGCAGCTGATAGGGTGCCAGGGTAATATTCAGCGTCGCGAAAACGCCTGACTGCACGCTGCCGGGATTTTTGATCCACAACGCCAGCGCCGGTTTATTGGGCTGCAACGGCGTGCCCGGCATCAGCTGCAGATCGATATCACGCGAAATATCACTCAGGGGCGCAATTACATTGAGCGGCAGATTAAAACTGCCGGTGGCCGAGGAGCAAAAGGCATTACCTTCTTTAACCAGCAGGATGGCACGAAGATTTCCGGCAAAGGCGGCGCGTGAGGTGAGTTCACGATTGATGGTATTGCAGGCAGTGTGGGTAAACGGAAGCAGGGGACTGAGAGTACTGTTAATCAGGCTGGAGAGCGTTTGCTGTAATGCCGTGCGGCTGTTCTCCAGCAGTTGCTGATGCTGTCGTTCGCGCTTCTGCCAGGTCTGGTGAAGCGAGAGTGCAGCAAATAACAGAAAGAATAAGCCGCCAGCCATCGCACTACTCCATGCGATACGGCGAGGATAGGTGGCATGGCGCCGTAGCGCCTCCGACAGTGGCATGAGGAGCTTCCCCTAATCAAATTATTATTATGTTATTGCGCACGACGGCTTCGGTTTAAGCGACCGAGAATATAACGAGACGGCGGGAAATGTCTTGCTATTAATCTGAGTCAGAATGCTTTTATCTTATATAACTGCTGGTAAAAATGATTAAAGGCGAAAAAAAACGCTGCATAAGCAGCGTTTCATGTTCTCTGGCTGAGAGAAGATCGAAAGTGGTTATCAGGTCGGGTTACGACTTAATACACGGCGTCCTTCACGGTAGCGCTTTTTCCAGTAATCATCATTCAGACTGGAGATCATCACGCCACTGCTGGTCGAGGCATGAACGAAGTTATCGTTGCCAAGATAGATGCCAACGTGACGGCCCGTAGAGCCTGCACGGAACATCACCAGATCGCCGGGACGCAGTTTACTGCGGGTAATCTCTTTACCGGTGTCCTGCTGCTGCGAGGTAGAACGCGGTAATTCTAAGCCAAACTGATCGCGGAAGGTGCGTTGTACAAAGGCGGAACAATCGATCCCGCGTTTGGTATCGCCACCGAGGCGATAGCGCACACCTTTCCAGACGGCGTATTGTTCCATGATGCGCGACTTAACGTCGACATTACGCACCATTTCTTCAAACTCATCCTGAGACGCCTGAAGTAAAAAACCATTGTGGTTGTTAACTTCATGATTCTCGTTATTCGCGTTTTGACTGCTATGGGTACTGCTACAAGCTGAGAGGAGTGTTGCCAGCGCCACTGCGGGCACGATCCGCAAGATATATCTCAGTATTGGTTGAGACTTGACCATTATTCGGGTTTTCCTTCGATTTCCTTACGACAAGATTGTCGCCAGCCAGATGACAAAACAGGGAGATTAATAAGCGAAACAGACTAAGACAAATCCTTAATTACTAAAATGTGTTAATGGACACATTTTAACGGTAAAAAATCCGAATTTTCTGCCGCTTTTGCCTCACTGCGACTGAGGTTAACTGATTACAGACGCCGTGGCGAGTGCTTTTAATCAATTTCATATAGGTTTTTTTGATGTGAAATCAAACCGTAACACACTGACTACTTTAGCTACAATTGTGGTCAAATGATGGTGAGAACAGGGAGTTAAAGGGGGGCTAATTCGGGGCATAGCCGCTATTTTTAGAGTTTTCTTTATTGACAGAGGATATTGGCGACTATTTAACCTGCCAGCAGGGTCATAACCTTTTCTTTTCGTGCATTTAATTAGCAGGCTAATAGTGATGGGGTGTTTTTTATAAGCACGGGCGGTTCAAACCAGGGGTTTAAATCACCCGCGCTTAACATTTACGTCACGGGCTTATATTTACCCGGCAATTTGCGATAAAACCAGTTAACCAATACGTCACTGGCTGGCGTTAATAGCCACCAGCTCAGACCCACTAATACCACCGACATTGAACCGACAGCAACATCTGTAAACCAGTGCGCACCGGCCATGATGCGTGGCAGTGAAAATATCACCACAATAGCCGTGGCAATTAAAAAGCGGCTGAAACCAAAATAACGCCAGATAAAGCAGGCGAAAATGATCAGCATCATACCGTGGTCTCCGGGGAAGCTATCTTTTGAAGCATCTTTTGCGGGAATACCGGTCAGTTCACTGACGCGATGCACGTTTTCGAAGAACAGTGTCGGACTGGAGTGTTTAACCGGCAATAAATGGCCCAGCTGATTGAGAACGACGGCGGTCAGCAGCATGGTGATGCCGATTGCCAGCATCCGGCGCTGCGCCTGTGGCGTTTCGCGCCGCCAGATCGACAGGTAAAGCAGACCCATCGCCAGCAATGACACCGCATCAAAACCACGGTAATTCGTGATAGCGACGATCAGCGCGAACAGCGGATGGGTCACCATCTGGCTATTGAAGCCAAAGAAAATAGATTTATCGACGCCGAACCAGAAGCCATGTTCCGGGGGCAGATACCATGACAGAAATAGCACCACGCCCAGTGCATTAAGCAGCAGGATAGTAATAAGGCGAGTTACGCGCATAGTTAAACTCATTATTATTAAAAATAACCGCCGACAATACCTCTGTCAGCGTAAACGGCACTTCAACAATGCCGATTGTAGTCGATTCCAGTCAGCCTGTTGAGAATGAATGATCTCAATGCGGCTATCGGATGGCGGTGAGGGGAGTGTTTCACTCTGCAGCTCATTTGCCTGGCGATTGATGCGCAGAGCGCCTTCTTTCGTGCGCATCACTCCTTTAACGCGATCTACCGGCGCCTGCCGAACCCATTCCAGCAGCGTGCCGCTGTCGAACAGCGTATCACCATCAAACAGCCAGCCGCAGGCGCTATAGCCCTGTCCGTGGTTCAGCGCCCGACGCCAGCGCGCCTCGCCATTCAGTCGCAACGCCGCCAGACCGCTGGTGGGACCCGACGAATGATGGTGCTGCGGCACGGGAAGCTCGCGCGGCTGCCGGGGTGTATCCAGCAGAGAAAGGGGGATCTGACCAAATTCTGTCTCTATCAGAGGGCGCGCAGGCTGCATCTGCTGCTGCCAGTCAGCCAGGCGCTGACGATCCGCCTGATCCCAGCAGTCGCGCTTATTAGCGATAATAAGGTCGGCGGCAGCCAGCTGATCGCGGAAGTTTTCATTGGCAACGATACGAGGATCGGCCAGCTGACGCGCATCCAGCAGCGTCAGTGTGGCATTCAGTTGCAGCCACGACTGATAGACGGGCGCACTCAACATCTCCAGCACCTGACGAGGATGGCCCAGGCCGGTTGGCTCGATCAGCAGCCGATCGGGTTTACTCTTCAGCAGCATATTCAGCCCGACCTGCATCGGCAGGCCATTAACACAGCACAGGCAGCCGCCGGGGATCTCTTTCAGCGTGGCACCGCGATCGGCCAGCAGGGTGCCGTCGATCCCGATCTCGCCAAATTCATTAACCAGCACCGCCCAGTTTTCCCCGGACGGCCTGGCAGCCAGCAGATGGCAGAGCAGCGTGGTTTTGCCGCTGCCCAAAAAACCGGTAATCAGATTAACGCGTGTCATGGGAGTGACTCCTGCCGGGGAATAACGTGATAATGTAATAATATAACACTATCACGATCGGCAGCAGGCTTCTGATTTAGTCTGCACGGCCCATATAGCGGCGTTCAGCAATGTGGATGCGGATGCGGTCACCGTTGCTGAGGTATTCCGGTACCTGAATCGAGAGGCCTGTACTCATACCGGCGGGTTTGGTGCGGGCGCTGGCGGAAGCACCTTTAATGCCTGGTGAAGTATCCACAATCTCCATATCCACGGTTTGTGGCAGTTCCAGCGCCAGCACCTGACCTTCCATCGTCAGCACGTGAATGCCAGGGATACCGCCTTCAGGGATAAACAGCAGCTCTTCTTCAATCTGCTCCTGTTTAAAGGAGTAGGGGGTGTAATCCTCATCATCCATAAAAATATATTCGTCACCATCTATATAAGAGAAGGTCACGCTGCGACGGCTGAGCGAAATTGCATCAATAATCTCGTCGCCTTTAAAGCGCTCTTCCACTTTTAAACCGGTGCGGACATCGGTAAAGCGCATTTTATACAGGGTGGCGGCACCGCGTGCGCTGGGGCTCTGGACATCAATATCTTTAACCAGCAGCAGTTTACCGTTGTGCGTGACGGCCATCCCTTTTTTGATTTCATTGGCTTTTGGCATTGCTGTTCTCGCTATCTTGAGAGTGAAGTGCGCGCAACGTTACTCGCGCCGATGAAAACTGGCAATATCACCGGCGTGAAATTTTGTCTCAGGCCGCGGCTTTCATGGCAATTGCCGCCCCGGACTGCTATTGTCGCCGCGACTTTCTCTGCCGGAGCACAGCATGCAATGCCGTAGCCAGGGCGTTGCCTGTTGCACATCGCCCCCTATCTCTTCACCGATTTCTGACATGAGTGACAGTGAACGATTTAAGCAGGAAGTTAAGAGCTGAAGGGTGTGGTGTCGCTCCCTCTGAGGTTCTGTTACCGTCTGTTGTATCCTGAAGGTCGCGTGAGAGGTGTTAATGCAGTGTCGTATTGATTGTGGAGCCTGCTGCATCGCGCCGTCAATCTCCAGCCCCATCCCCGGAATGCCGCAGGGTAAACCCGCGAATGTCCGATGCATTCAGTTATCGGATGAAAATTTGTGCATGATTTTCGGTTCAGATTTAAGGCCGAAAGTATGCGGAAGTCTGCAACCTTCAGTTGATATGTGTCTTACAGACCGTACCTCAGCCATGACCTACCTGATTGAGCTTGAAGCCAGCACTCGTGCCTGAGAACCCTCCCACCGCTTAGATTCAGCCCAGCGTCAGCAGTTAGCTGACCCACTCTTCCAGCTGCAATCCGGGTACCCGTTCAAACTCGCGTGTGTTATTGGTCACCAGAATAGCCCTGGCCGCAATGGCATGCCCGGCAATCGCGGTGTCGTTGAGACCAATGGGCATTCCGGCAGCAGCCAGCGCCGCTTTGATTTCAGTGGTTGCATCTACCGCTGCGCGATCCCATGAAAGTACAGCATCAGGACGTGCGCAGAATGCATCCACCAATTGCAAACGTATCTGCTGTAAACCGAAGCGGATACCGCGCCCTGAGGCGCTGACGCTGCTGAAGTTTTTCGGTCCACCCATTCTCACTTTACAGCAGCAGCGTCAGCCTGTTCGCCCGCTAATCACCTAAACCTGCCCGAAATGTGCGTAACGTCAAAAATCTGCTACGCCGTTTGCGCATTTTCTTGCCTGGCGAAAGCGGCTGTACCACAATCCCTGAAACGTTTCAGCGGTGACTGCGCCATCTGTTTTCCTCAGCATGGCGTAAAATCTTTCCCACTAGCTGAAACGATTCAATCTCAGCAAGCGAGGAGAATTATGTTCCAGCTCGAATTGCAGGCCATCCATACCGGAGCCAGCGCCCAGAATAAAGAAGAGGCCATTCGTCAGGTTGCTGCCGCGTTAACCGCGGCGGGCAATGTGACCGAAGGATACGTCAACGGCATGCTGGCGCGCGAACAGCAGACCTCAACCTTTCTTGGCAACGGCATCGCAATCCCTCATGGCACCACCGATACCCGCGATCTGGTGCTGAAAACCGGCGTTCAGGTTTTCCAGTTTCCGCAGGGCATTGCCTGGGGTGACGATCAGACAGCCTATGTTGCCATCGGGATTGCCGCTAAGTCGGATGAACATCTGGCGCTGCTGCGTCAGCTGACCCATGTGCTGAGCGATGACACCATTGCAGAACAGCTAAAAACCGCCTCTGCTGAAGATCTTCGTGCGTTGCTGATGGGCGAGAAACAAGCCGCTGAATTCAGCTTCGACACCTCATTAATCACGCTCAACGTGGCTGCCAGTGATCTGATCACCCTCCAGGCGATGAACGCCGGTCGGCTGCAGTCCGCTGGTGTGGTGGATGCCAGCTACGTCGCAGACGTGGTTTCAACGCCTCCGCTGAATCTGGGTCAGGGCATCTGGCTCAGCGACAGCAGCCTCGGCAACCTGCGCAGCGGCGTGGCTATCAGCCGCGCTGAACATGCCTTCGACCATCAGGGCGAATCGGCTGCGATGTTAATCAGCGTTTCGGCGACCGATGAACGTCCGCTGGAAGTGCTGGGTTACCTCAGCGCCTTGCTGCAGCAGGGCAAAGCGGATCGTCTGTTGAAAGCGGATGCTGCAGGCGTATACGCACTGCTCACCAGCGAAGTCGATGAGCAGGCTGACGTGCTGACGGCTGAATTTACCATTCGCAACGAACACGGCCTGCACGCCCGTCCAGGCACGGCGCTGGTCAGCGTGATCAAGCAGTTCAACAGCGACATCACCGTGACCAATCTCGACGGCAGCGGCAAACCCGCTAATGGCCGCAGCCTGATGAAAGTGGTTGCGCTGGGCGTGAAGAAAGGTCATCGCCTGCGCTTCACCGCCAGCGGTGAAGATGCACAGCAGGCACTGAACGCGATTGAAGAAGCGATCACCAGTGGTCTGGGTGAGGGGGCATCATGAGCAGACGCGTCGCCACCATTACGCTGAATCCGGCGTATGACCTGGTGGGATATACCCCTGAAATTGAACGTGGCGAAGTTAACCTGGTGAAAACCACCGGGCTGCATGCTGCGGGCAAGGGCATCAACGTAGCCAAAGTACTTAAGGATCTGGGTATCGATGTCACCGTCGGTGGCTTCATGGGGAAAGAGAATCAGGACGGTTTCCAGCAGTTGTTCAGTGAGCTGGGCATAGCCAACCGTTTCCATATCGTGCCTGGCCGTACCCGTATCAACGTTAAACTCACTGAACAGACCGGTGACGTCACCGATCTGAATTTCTCCGGTTTTCAGGTGACGGCGCAGGACTGGGATCGTTTTACTACCGATTCTCTGACCTGGCTGGGCCAGTTCGATATGGTCTGCGTCAGCGGTAGCCTGCCTGAGGGCGTCGACCACGATGCCTTTACCCGCTGGATGACCGAACTTCGCACCCACTGCCCATGCATCATCTTTGACAGCAGCCGCGAGGCGCTGGTGGCAGGACTGAAGGCGGCACCGTGGCTGGTTAAACCTAACCGCCGTGAGCTGGAAATCTGGGCCGGTCGCAAACTGCCAACCCTGCAGGATGTGATTGGCGCTGCGCACGAACTGCGCGAGCAGGGTATCGCCCATGTGGTGATTTCGCTGGGCGCAGAAGGCGCTCTGTGGGTCAACGCTTCTGGCGAATGGATCGCTAAACCGCCGGTGTGCGAAGTGGTCAGCACCGTGGGTGCAGGCGACTCAATGGTTGGCGGCCTGATTTATGGCCTGCTGATGCGCGAATCCAGCGAACACACGCTGCGTCTTGCGACTGCCGTGGCGGCGATGGCCGTCAGCCAGAGCAATGTTGGCGTTTCCGATCGTACTCAGTTGGCCGCAATGATGGCGCGCGTCGACTTACAACCCGTTAACTGACAGCAGGAGAGCGATAATGAAAACGCTGCTGATTAAAGACCCTACACTGGGACTGGCTTCCGCATATATGGCACAACAGCGTCTGGCGGCTGCCGCCGCTGCGGCGGGCCTGACCCTGACTGATAATCCTGCCGACGCTGAGCTGGCGATTGTGCTGGGCAAAAACGTGCCGGACGATGCGGCGCTGAACGGCAAAGCGGTCTGGCTGGGCGATATCCAGCTGGCAGTACGTGAGCCAGAAACCTTCCTGAACCGCGCGAAAGCAGAAGCGAAAACCTGGCAGGCTCCGGCTGCGGTAGCAACGCCTGCAGCAGGCGCACCTGCTGCACCGGCTCAGGCTGGTGCACAGAAACGTGTCGTCGCGGTGACCGCCTGTCCGACCGGCGTGGCGCATACCTTTATGGCTGCCGAGGCCATTCAGGCTGAAGCGACCCGTCGCGGCTGGTGGGTGAAAGTTGAAACCCGTGGTTCAGTGGGCGCCGGTAACGCGATCACTCCGGAAGAAGTCGCTGCCGCCGATCTGGTGATCGTCGCAGCTGATATCGAAGTCGATCTGGCGAAATTTGCCGGTAAGCCGATGTACCGTACCTCAACCGGTCTGGCGCTGAAGAAAACCGCGCAGGAGCTGGATAAAGCGGTAGCAGAAGCGAAGCCGTATAAAGCGGCGGCTGGCGGACAGAACAATAGCAGTGAAGAAGAGAAGAAAGGCGGAGCAGGGGCTTATCGTCATCTGCTGACCGGTGTTTCTTACATGCTGCCGATGGTGGTCGCAGGTGGTCTGAGCATCGCGCTGTCGTTTGCCTTTGGTATCACGGCGTTTAAAGAGCAGGGCACGCTGGCTGCGGCGCTGATGCAAATTGGTGGTGGCAGCGCCTTTGCCCTGATGGTGCCGGTGCTGGCGGGCTTTATCGCCTTCTCCATCGCTGATCGTCCGGGTCTGACGCCGGGTCTGATTGGCGGTATGATCGCCACCAGCATCAACGCAGGTTTCTTAGGCGGTATTATCGCGGGCTTTATTGCCGGTTATGCGGCGAAGCTGATCAGCGGCAAAGTTAAACTGCCGCAGAGTATGGAAGCGCTGAAACCGATACTGATTATTCCCCTGTTCGCCAGTCTGATCACCGGTCTGCTGATGATCTACGTAGTGGGTAAACCGGTTGCTGGCATCATGAACGGCCTGACGCACTGGCTGGCCAACATGGGAACGGCGAATGCGGTCCTGCTGGGTGCCATTCTGGGCGGCATGATGTGTACCGATATGGGCGGTCCGGTAAACAAAGTGGCTTACGCGTTTGGCGTCGGGTTACTGAGTTCGCAGACCTATGCGCCAATGGCAGCCATTATGGCAGCCGGTATGGTGCCACCGCTGGCGATGGGGCTGGCGACGCTGGTTGCCCGTCGTAAATTCAATAAAGGTCAGCAGGAAGGCGGTAAAGCGGCACTGGTTCTGGGTCTCTGCTTTATCTCTGAAGGCGCGATTCCGTTCGCTGCCCGTGACCCGATGCGCGTTCTGCCTTGCTGTATCGTTGGCGGTGCAACCACCGGCGCGATCTCCATGGCGATTGGCGCAAAACTGATGGCTCCGCACGGTGGACTGTTCGTGCTGCTGATCCCTGGCGCGATTACCCCGGTTATCGGCTATCTGATGGCGATCATCATCGGTACTGCGATTGCGGGTCTGAGCTATGCGGTACTGAAACGTCCGGAAGAGCAGCTGGCGAAAGCCTGATGTGCAGAAGTGCATAATCTGCTGAAGTGAAAATAACAGGGAGCCGGATGGCTCCCTGTTTGCTTTTACAGACGGTTCCCGAAGTCAAAGCGACGGGAGCATACGACTGGAGTAAAGCATCGCGGGCCATGGACAAAAAGCCGGGAGCGTTTTTGAACAACGCAAAGCGTTGGCCCGGCTGCGGGCGCACCTCAGGGATGAGGTGCGTAATCGCCCGCGCTGCGCCTGCCAGGGATGGCGTTTTTTTGCGTCTTTACGGAAGGCGTATGCTCCCTGAGCCAGCGTTCTCTCTAAACGAAAAGGGAGCATGCCAGCCAGTTAAGCGACAGGTGATAACGCAGTCTGGTGCCGCTCAGGGGCTGGCGGTCCTCGCGCCGCTGCGTGGTTCCTTCACTTCATTCGCCTGCCTGACGGACCGCCGGGGATGGCACATCCTGTGCCGCCCCGCCTTTCGCCCGCGTTCTGCGGGCTCTCCTGGCAGACTCATTCTGTTCAGCGCTGCGGATTGCCTGCTCCTGATCGCCACCGGCCTGCTCTGAAGCTTCTGGTGCGTACTGTTAAAAAGGGCACGAGAGTGGAGGCCTGAGCGCCTCTGCTGCTGAAAGGGCTATCCGCAGCGCTGAGGCGTGACGGTGGGCCAGAAGTCCACGCCGGGAAGCGTGGACAGTTCGGGGCCGGCCAGGGAGGGCCGATCCCCGAACGGTTCGTCGGCACGACGTCAAAGCCGAAGGTACCGCGTGAGCGGCGCGAGGACGGCCCGGCAGCAGCAGAGGTGCTCTGGCCCGCACTGCGGCTCGCTCGCACTGACAAAAAAGCTGCCACGTTTGACCGTGACAGCCTTTACAAATCTAATCTTAACTGACCAGCATTAAGCCAGCTGGCTCCCTTTTCTATCCCTGCTGTTCGGCTTTCAGCCAGGCAATCTCATCTTTCCAGATATCGGGATTAATGGTTTCCAGAATCAACGGGATGCCATCAAACCGCGGATCTTTCATCAGCCAGCTAAACGCTGTTTTGCCGATATTGCCTTCACCCAGGCTGTGATGGCGGTCGACGCGACTGTCGAAGGCGCTTTTAGCATCGTTAAGGTGCATGCCGCGCAGATAGTTAAAGCCGACAATGCGCTCAAATTCGGCGAAAGTCGCTTCGCAATCCGCTTCGGTACGCAGGTCATAACCACCGGCAAACGCATGGCAGGTATCAATACAGACGCCGACACGCGCCTTATCTTCAACATGCTCAATAATGGTGGCGAGATGCTCGAAGCGGAAACCCAGATTACTGCCCTGACCGGCGGTATTCTCAATGACGGCGGTGACATTCTGGCTCTGGTCGAGAGCGATGTTGATCGACTCCGCAATCCGCTTCAGACAGGCCTCCTCATCAATCTGATGCAGATGGCTGCCCGGATGGAAGTTAAGCAAGGTCAGGCCGAGCTGGTCGGCACGTCGCAGCTCATCAATAAAAGCCGCGCGGGATTTCTCCAGCGCCTCTTCAACCGGATGACCCAGGTTTATCAGGAAACTGTCGTGCGGCAGGATTTGCTGCGGACCGAATTTGTACGTCTCGCAGGCGGCGCGAAAAGCATCAATCACCTCAGTCGAGAGCGGGGCAGCCTTCCACTGACGTTGATTTTTAGTAAAGAGCGCGAAGGCGGTGGCTTCTATTTCATGGGCGCGGATCACTGCCTGATCCACGCCACCTGCCGCACTCACGTGTGCGCCAATATATTTCATGCCTTTCTCCTGGGGCTGTGCACGGGTGAGACGGCATGATACCCGATGCCGCTAGCCCATGAAATGTTGCACCAGCAGATTGATTGCACCGCCGCCCGCGATTAACCAGGCAAACACCATCGCACCCAGCAGCAGCGGTTTAACGCCTGCCTCACGCAATGCCCCGAAACGGGTGGTCAATCCCAGCGCCGCCATCGCCATCGCCAGCAGCAGACCCGCCAGCTGATTCAGCGTCGCCACCACCGCGGCAGGCAGCAGCTGCAGCGAGTTAAACAGTGCGACGGCAATAAACAGCAGGGCGAACCAGGGAAATGTCACAGCCTGACGCGCGTTGCTCCCTTGACGTTTACCGCGTATCACGGCGCTCAGGCAGAGCAGAAAGGGAGCCAGCATCATTACCCGCAGCATTTTGGCAATGACCGCGCTGTTCTCGGCTTCCGGGCTGATGCTGTGTCCGGCGGCCACCACCTGCGCCACTTCATGGATGGTTGAGCCGGTAAAAACACCAAACTGCGATGCACTGAGATCCGGGAACAGCTCATGCGCCAGCGGCCACAGCAGCGGATAGATAAAGATCGCCAGCGTGCCGAACAGCACCACGGTCGCGATAGCCACCGCAACTTTCGACGGCGCGGCTTTCACTACCGGCTCGGTCGCCAGTACAGCCGCAGCACCGCAGATACTGCTGCCCGCACCAATCAACCAGACGGTATCGCGATCCAGCTTCAGCAGCCGCATGCCCAGCAGGCAGGTTATCAGGAAGGTGCTGGTCAGGGTCAGCGCATCAATCAGGATGCCGCTGAAACCGACGTCAGCGATTTGTTGTAAAGTGATGCGAAAGCCAAACAGGATGATCCCCAGCCGCAGCAGTTTCTGCTTAGCCAGCAGCACGCCGTTGTCGCAGCGTGACGCCAGCGGCGAATAGATGCTGTTACCGACCAGGATGCCCAGCATAATCGCCAGAGTCAGTGAACCCAGCCCCAGGGCGGCAATCATCGGTTGCTGCGCCAGCCAGCTGGCTGCCCCGGCAATCACGGCGGTCAGCAGCAGACCCGGGATCCAGAGCGGAACGGGATGATGCGGTTTAGCGATGCTCAGTTCAGTCATGGTGGTCACTCCTCCTGGTTGAGACCCGATCATGACGGCGACTGGCTTAAAAGTGAAATTGATAATATATTTATAATTAACCAGAATAAACGATAAGGCAGCAATCATGATAGTTTCTCGTCTGCGCCGCTGGGCGACGCTGATCAAAAGAGATGTGTTTGTGCTGGGGTTTGCCTTCCGCGATCCCCGCACACCCTGGTGGAACAAGCTGGGGATGCTGGGGCTGGTCGCCTATGGCATCAGCCCGATCGATATCATTCCTGATGTCATCCCCTTTGTCGGTCTGCTGGATGACGCGGTGATTATTCCGACGGGCGTCATGGTGCTGCTGCGTTTACTGCCGAGAGAGGTGCGCATCAGCAGCAGCGAGCGGGCGCAGTCTCAACGTTCGCGTGGCAAAAAGATTGCAGGCTGGCTGGTGGCGATAGGGCTGATCTGGCTGGCATTAATCATTTACCTGGTCAGGCAGTCACTGAGTTAAGAGGCAACGATGCACATTACGCTGCGGCAAATTGAAGTTTTCACCGAAGTGCTTAAGAGCGGCTCCACCACTCAGGCTTCGCAACTGCTGGCGCTGTCGCAGTCGGCGGTGAGTGCAGCGCTGGCCGATCTGGAGAGTCAGCTCGGCGTGCAACTGTTTGACCGGGTTGGCAAACGGCTGGTGCTGAATGAGCATGGACGGCTGCTCTATCCCCGTGCAGTAGGGCTGCTGGAGCAGGCGGGCGAAATCGAGCAGCTGTTTAAAGAGGATAACGGCGCGATCCGCATCTTTGCCAGCAGCACCATCGGTAACTATCTGCTGCCAGGCATGATGGCCGCTTATCGTCGCGATTTTCCCCGCCTGCCGCTGGAGCTGAGTGTCGGCAACAGTCAGGATGTGATTCAGGCGGTTTCCGATTTCCGCGTCGATGTCGGATTAATTGAAGGGCCGTGCCATATGACCGAGCTGGTCAGCGAGCCCTGGCTCGAAGATGAGCTGGTGGTGTTTGCCGCGCCAGACGCGGCGATTCTGCAACAGCCGGTGACGCTGCAAACCCTGGCTGACGCCCCGTGGATCCTGCGCGAACGCGGCTCCGGCACCCGTGAAATTGTCGATTATCTGCTGCTGTCGCATCTGCCGAGTTTTCAGCTGGGCATGGAGCTGGGCAATTCCGAGGCGATTAAACATGCGGTGCGGCACGGCATGGGCATCAGCTGTCTTTCGCGCCGGGTGATTGCCGATCTGCTGGAGGCGGGCACGCTGGTTGAACTGACGATTCCGCTGCCGCGTCTCATCCGCACGCTCTATCGCATCCATCACCGGCAGAAGCATATTTCCAAAGCACTGACGCGCTTTTTTTCCTATTGTCGCGAGTAATTACTAATAATTCCGGCGCGATCATGAAGTTAACTAATAACAGGTTGGCATTCGCTATACAGAGGCGATCTGGCTGCTACAATCGCGCCTCATTTTTACCCAGCGTAGCGTTAACACATGCATAATGACTCAAATACAACACAACAACCTGCATTACGACGTGCGTTAAAAGCCCGTCACCTGACGATGATTGCCATCGGCGGCTCCATTGGTACCGGCCTGTTTGTCGCCTCCGGTGCCACCATCGCTCAGGCTGGCCCCGGCGGAGCACTGCTCTCCTATATCCTCATCGGCCTGATGGTCTACTTCCTGATGACCAGCCTCGGCGAACTGGCTGCGTTCATGCCGGTATCGGGTTCCTTCGCCACCTACGGCGCGAAATATGTCGAAGAGGGCTTTGGTTTCGCACTCGGCTGGAACTACTGGTACAACTGGGCGGTGACCATCGCGGTTGACCTGGTAGCGTCCCAGCTGGTGATGAACTACTGGTTCCCCGACACGCCTGGCTGGATCTGGAGCGCGCTGTTCCTGGGGCTGATGTTCCTGCTCAACTACATTTCGGTCAAAGGCTTTGGCGAGGCGGAATACTGGTTCTCGCTGATTAAAGTGGCCACCGTGATTATCTTTATCATCGTTGGCGTGCTGATGATCACCGGCATTATGCGCGGTGCTGAACATGCGGGCTGGCAGAACTGGCAGGTGGGCGACGCGCCGTTTGCGGGCGGCTTCGCGGCCATGATTGGGGTGGCGATGATTGTGGGATTCTCCTTCCAGGGCACCGAGCTGATCGGTATCGCGGCGGGCGAATCTGAAGATCCGGCGAAAAATATTCCGCGCGCTGTGCGGCAGATTTTCTGGCGTATCCTGCTGTTCTATGTGTTCGCTATCCTGATTATCAGCCTGATCCTGCCGTACACCGATCCGCAGTTGCTGCACAATGATATCGACGATATCAGCGTCAGCCCGTTCACCCTGGTGTTCCAGAACGCCGGTCTGCTCTCTGCCGCCGCCGTCATGAATGCGGTGATCCTGACGGCTGTGCTGTCAGCGGGTAACTCCGGGATGTATGCGTCAACGCGTATGCTTTACAACCTTGCCAGCGAAGGTAAAGCGCCACGGATTTTCGCGAAGCTCTCAAAGGGCGGCGTGCCGCGTAATGCCCTGTGGGCCACCACCGTGGTGGCCGGACTGTGCTTCCTGACCTCAAAATTTGGTAATCAGGAAGTCTATCTGTGGCTGCTGAATACCTCAGGCATGACCGGGTTTATTGCCTGGCTGGGTATTGCCATCAGTCACTATCGCTTCCGTCGGGGCTATGTGGCCCAGGGACGTGACCTGAACGATCTGCCTTACCGTTCCGGCTTCTTCCCGCTGGGTCCGATTTTCGCCTTTGTGCTCTGCCTGATCATCACGCTGGGTCAGAACTACCAGGCATTCCTCAACGACAGCATCGACTGGTACGGCGTGGCGGCAACCTACATCGGCATTCCGCTGTTCCTGATTATCTGGTTCGGCTACAAGCTGACGCGCGGCAGCCGTTTCGTGAAGTACAGCGAAATGGAGTTTCCGGTTCACAAAGATTAACTCTGCGTCATCGCCCACGCTGAGCCCGCCAGGGATGGCGGGTTCTGCGTCATTGCGAAAGGCGCAGGCTCCCTGAGCCATTGTCCCGCCTGCAACACCGTTTTTTACTGTTTTTTCACGTCTCGCTTATGTTCTCGAATTGATAATTATTATCACCTGCACTATTGTGGCTGCGTTTTCTGACGTGATAGCCACACAGGGTTCAAACATGACTACCGAAACTTCGCTGCTGGCGGGGGAAGAGACGCTTCACCACACCATGCAGAACTATCATCAGGTGCTGCGCCGCCGCTTAATCTGGATTGGCGTGCTGCTGCTGGCGATACTCGCCTCGCTGATCCTCGACTTCACGCTGGGTCCGGCGGGACTCTCACTTGAAACGCTGTGGAATACGCTGCTCAGCCCCGAGAGCGTCGATGCCGGCACGCGCGTCATTGTCTGGGACATTCGTCTGCCCTATGCGCTGATGGCGCTGGTGGTGGGGCTGTCGCTGGGTCTGGCGGGCGCGGAAATGCAGACCATCCTGAATAACCCGCTGGCCAGTCCGTTTACCCTCGGTGTCTCATCGGCGGCGGCGTTTGGTGCCGCGCTGGCCATCATCCTCGGCGTGGGTATTCCCGGCATTCCCGATCAGTGGTTAATTTCTGCCAACGCCTTTGTCTTTGCTCTGTTTGCCGCGCTGATGCTGGATGCCGTGACCCGCTGGACTCAGGTCTCTTCGGCGGGCGTGGTGCTGTTCGGTATCGCGCTGGTTTTCACCTTTAACGCCCTGGTATCCATGATGCAGTTCATCGCCAGCGAAGATACCCTGCAGGGCCTGGTGTTCTGGACCATGGGCAGCCTGGCGCGCGCCTCCTGGGAGAAGCTGGGTGTGCTGAGCGTGGCGCTGGCCATTCTGGTGCCGTTTTCCATGATGAGCAGCTGGAAGCTGACGGCGCTGCGTCTGGGCGAAGACCGCGCGGTAAGCTTTGGCATTGATGTGCGTCGTCTGCGTCTGACTACCTTACTGCGCATCAGCATCCTCTCTGCCCTGGCGGTCGCGTTTGTCGGCCCGATCGGTTTCATTGGGCTGGTCGCTCCCCATATCGCCCGCATGATGTTTGGTGAAGATCACCGTTTCTATTTGCCCGCCAGTGCGCTGGTTGGCGCGCTGGTGCTGTCGCTGGCGTCGGTCGCCTCGAAAAACCTGCTCCCTGGTGTAATCATCCCGGTTGGCATTGTCACCTCACTGATTGGCGTGCCGTTCTTCCTGAGTATTATTCTGCGTCATCGGGGGACGGTATGATGGAACAGGGTCTGACGTTACGCGGCTTCAGTGCCGGGTACCCAAAAAATAAAGTCATTGATAATCTTAATATCGCGCCGCTGCCGCGCGGCGAGATCACCGTGCTGCTGGGGCCGAATGGCTGTGGTAAATCGACGCTGCTGCGTGCACTGGCCGGGCTGAACAAAGGCCAGGGCGAAATGTGGCTCAACGGTGAGGATCTCATGACCCAGCCGTTTGCCCGGCGTGCGAAGAACGTGGTTTATCTGCCGCAGTCGCTGCCTGCGGGCGTGCATCTGCATGTGCTGGAGTCGATCATCGTGGCGCAGCGTGCCTCCGGTGGTCTGCACAGCGCCAGCAGCGAAGCGGAAATCATGCATCTGCTGGAACAACTGGGCATTGCCCATCTGGCGATGCGATATCTCGATCAGCTCTCCGGCGGACAGAAACAGCTGGTCGGGCTGGCGCAGTCACTGATCCGTCGCCCTAAGCTGCTGCTGCTGGATGAACCGCTGAGCGCGCTGGATCTCAACTACCAGTTTCACGTGATGGATCTGGTGCGGCGCGAAACCGCT
This sequence comes from Pantoea sp. ABR1s, assembly GCF_057812235.1. NCBI lineage: Bacteria > Pseudomonadati > Pseudomonadota > Gammaproteobacteria > Enterobacterales > Erwiniaceae > Pantoea > Pantoea sp. ABR1s. The sequence continues at coordinate 1,370,062 of NZ_CM173823.1, forward strand.
CAGCGTAACATCGTGACGGTGGTAGTGGTGCATGACATCAATATTGCACTGCGTCATGCGCAACATGCGCTGATGCTGAAGCAGGGCGCGCTGGTGGCGGAAGGGCAGCCGGATAAGGTGATCACGCCTGCCACTCTGGCAAAGGTGTATGGCGTCGATGGTCGTATCGAACACTGCTCGCGTGGTATCCCGCAGGTGATGATCGACGGGCTGACCGGCCCGGCACTGGTCTGATATTGAGGAGGCGTCCGGTAGGGCGCTGAGCATCACTGTTCTGATAAAGGAATTTTTACAGGGCAGGCTGGCAGTATGCTGGCTCTGTGACAGAGCGTTAGCCAGCAGAGCAGGCATAAAAGTTCAGGGCCGCGATTGCGGCCCTGATTGTTTACGCCAGCAGATGCTGCGCATGGAAGCGCAGATGATCTTCCACAAAGCTGGCTATAAAGAAGTAGCTATGGTCATAACCTGGCTGAATGCGCAACGTCAGCGGGAAACCCACCTCATTCGCGACCTCTTGTAACCGCTCCGGTTGCAGCTGATCGGCCAGGAACTGATCGCTGTCGCCCTGATCGATCAGCATTGGCAGCCGATGCGACACCTCCGCCATCAGCTGGCAGCTGTCATATTCCCGCCACGTCGCACGATCGTCGCCCAGATAGGCCTGAAACGCTTTCTGGCCCCAGGGTACCTGCATCGGATTCACAATCGGTGCAAAAGCGGAAGCCGAGGCAAAGCGGTTACCCAGACGCAGCGCCAGCATCAGCGCGCCGTGTCCGCCCATCGAGTGACCCATAATCGACTGACGTTCACTGACCTTGAAGTTATCCGCAATCAGGGCGGGTAACTCGCTGCTCAGATAATCGAACATGCGGAAATGGCTGGCCCAGGGCTGTTGGGTGGCATTGAGGTAAAATCCCGCGCCCTGACCCAGATCGTATCCCTCATCATTCGCAACTCCTTCGCCGCGCGGGCTGGTATCCGGCATAATCAGCACCAGACCCAGTTCCGCTGCAACCCGCTGTGCGCCGGCTTTGCTGGTGAAGTTCTCATCGTTGCAGGTCAGCCCGGCCAGAAACCAGACCACCGGCGGCGGCGCATCACCGTGCGGGGTGGGCAGATAGATGCTGAAGGTCATCGGGCAGTTCAGCAGCAAAGACTGATGACGCCAGCGCTGTTGCCAGCCGCCAAAAATACGGTGTTCTTCCAGTAGCTCCAGAGTGGATGCCATAACGCCTCCTGATTACTTGTTAAAGTGCACGACCGAGCGAATCGATTTTCCTTCGTGCATCAAATCAAAGGCGTCGTTGATCTCTTCCAGCGGCATGGTGTGGGTGATGAAGTCGTTCAGCGCAAATTTACCGTCGAGGTAATCCTGCACAATGCCAGGCAACTGCGAGCGGCCTTTGACGCCGCCAAACGCGGAACCGCGCCAGACGCGGCCGGTCACCAGCTGGAACGGACGAGTGGAGATCTCTTCACCGGCACCGGCGACGCCGATAATCACGGACTCGCCCCAGCCTTTGTGGCAGCACTCCAGCGCGGAACGCATCACGTTGACGTTACCAATACATTCAAACGAGAAATCCACGCCGCCGTCGGTCAGCTCGACAATCACATCCTGAATCGGCTTGTCGTAATCTTTCGGGTTGATCAGATCGGTGGCACCCAGTTTGCGTGCCAGATCGAATTTGCTGGTATTAAGGTCGATGGCAATGATGCGGCCCGCTTTCGCCATCTTCGCGCCGATGACCGCAGAGAGGCCAATGCCGCCGAGACCGAAAATCGCCACGGTGTCGCCTTCTTTCACTTTGGCGGTGTTCATCACCGCGCCCATGCCAGTAGTCACGCCACAGCCCAGCAGACAAACCTCTTCCAGCGGCGCTTCTTTACTGATTTTCGCCAGCGAGATCTCCGGAATTACCGTGTACTCAGAGAAGGTTGAGGTGCCCATATAGTGGAAAATGGGTTTGCCATCTTTAAAGAAGCGGGTGGTGCCATCCGGCATCAGGCCTTTACCCTGAGTGGTACGGATCGCCTGGCAGAGGTTAGTTTTGCCTGAAAGACAATATTTACATTTGCCACACTCCGGGGTGTAGAGCGGAATGACGTGGTCACCCACTTCAACGCTGGTCACGCCTTCGCCCACGGCTTCGACGATGCCGCCGCCTTCATGGCCAAGAATCGCCGGGAAAACGCCTTCCGGGTCGGTGCCGGACAGGGTGTAGGCGTCGGTATGACAGACGCCGGTCGCGACGATACGCACCAGCACTTCACCTTTCTGCGGTGGCATTAAATCAACTTCTTCGATTTTCAGCGGTTCGCCAGCAGCCCAGGCAACAGCGGCACGGGTTTTGATCATATTCATGCAATCCCTCTTCCAGTCAGATTGTGACGCGCAGTGGCGCCGGGTGGTCGTGATGATTCAAAGCCTGGTGGGTCAGGCTCTTAAACATAGCGTGGAACGCTTATTCCGCCGCCTGTAATGGGTAAATCAGCTCATCGTTGAGCGGACGATCGTCAAATTGTTCAATAATCAGGTACTTCAGTGCTTCAACATTCGGCGTAAAGGCGTCGCGTCGCCACATCAGCCAGGTGGCGGTGTCGCGATAAGCGGGAGGTAACGTATGCGCCTGCACCCGTGACCGATCCGCCATCTGCTTCAGCACCGAGGCCGGGATCATCGCTACGCCCGCACCGCCTGCCACGCAGGCCAGCATGGCGTGATAGGACTGAATCTCCATCACACTGTTGGGTGCGGTCTGGCTGTCCCGATACCAGCTCTCCAGCTTCACCCGGTAAGAGCAGCTGTTGCGAAAGGCAAACAGGGTATCGTCCTGCACGTCGCGCGCGGTGGCGATTGGCGCATGATCGAGGCCGGTGATCAGTATCATCTCTTCGCGAAAGGCGATGCAGCCATTGAGATCGTCATGGGAGACCGGGCCATCCACCAGCGCGGCCGCCAGGGTGCCTTCACGCACCCGATCGATGATTTCGCCCGAGGTGCCGGTAATCAGCGACAGCGCCACTTTGGGGAAGCGCTGGTGATAGGCGGCGAGCAGGCCGGGCAGACGCGTCGCCGCGGTGCTCTCCATTGAGCCCAGCGCAAAGTTGCCCGCCGGTTCACCGGTGCGGGTCATGCTCATCGCTTCTTCACTTAATGCCAGGATACGCTGCGCATAATTCAGAAAATTATGGCCCATTGGTGACAGGCGAATGCGCTGTTTCTCACGAATAAAGAGATCCACACCTAATTCTTCTTCCAGCTGGCGCAGCCGCGTGGTGAGATTAGAGGGGACGCGATGCAGCTGTTCTGCTGCGCGCGCCAGTGAACCCGTTTCGGCGACGGAACAGAACATACGCAGCTGAACTAAATCCATATCTTCTCTTCCTGTAAGCAAGTTGGTTAAAATTATTCACTTTCCGTGAGTTTAATCATCCTGCATGCTGTTAGCAAGTCAGAAGAGATCTCAGGGCAGAACAACAGGAGTTCAGCAATGGCGTTACGCGTCGCGCTCAGCGCGTTTTTAACCTTATTTGTCGCGATGGGCATTGGCCGGTTTGCCTTTACGCCCCAGGTGCCGTTGATGATTCAGGCACACCAGCTGACACTCACCAGTGCCAGCCTGGTCGCGGCACTTAACTATCTTGGCTATCTGTGTGGCTCATTTGATGCCATGCGCGCACACCGGCGGGTTGAGCTGCGATTGCAGGCGGGCGTATGGGGCGCGGTGATCCTGACCCTGCTCTCAGCATTCGCCAGCGGACCGTGGCTGCACGGCGCAATCCGCTTTCTGATTGGCTGGTCCAGCGGCTGGGCGATGGTGCTGGTGGCGGCCTGGAGCAATGAACAGCTGCATCGCCATGGCCGGGCAGGGCTGTCGGCGGCCGTTTTTGCCGGGCCAGGCTGCGGCATTTTTGTCAGCGGTCTGCTGGGGGTAGCGCTGCACACATTGCAGGTTTCTGCCGGTCTTGCCTGGGCCGCTTACGGTGCGCTGGCGCTGCTGCTGATTGCGCTGATTACCCGTAATCTGCCGCGTCGGGGCGAACTGCATCGCCCGGATCAGGCACCCGAGCCGCTGGTGCTGGATCGCAACCTTAAACGGCTGGTACTGAGTTACAGTCTGGCAGGCTTTGGCTACATTCTGCCCGCCACCTTTTTGTCGCAGATGGCCGCCACGCGGTTTCCTGACGGCATCTTCGCGCAGTTTGTCTGGCCGATTTTTGGCGGCGCGGCGATGATCGGCATCCTGCTGGGGATCCTGACGCGGCGCTGGGGGCACAGCCACGTCCGCCTGGCTCTGGTGCTGTGGGCGCAGGCGCTGGGCGTATTTGCCGCGGCGCTGCTGCCAGGCTTTAGCGGTCTGCTGGCCGGTGCGCTGCTGGTGGGGGGCGGTTTCCTCAGCGTGGTGCAGCTGTCGCTGCTCTGCGCCCGTGAGCTGGCACCCAATCATCTGCGCTACATGGCTGGCCTGCTGACCACCGGCTATGCGGTCGGACAACTGGTCGGCCCGCTGCTCTCTTTTCTCTCCACAGCCCTGTTACATCGGCTGGAGCCTGCCCTGTGGGTTGCAGGGGTTAGCCTGGTCTGGGCCGGCCTGCTAGTGTGGCGGCGAACCGGGTGAAAAGCTTTCATCACCAATCTGATTGATTGCTGGATTCCCCGCAAAGAAAGTTTCACAATACGCGCCTGATTACAGGGCCCGCTGGCAAAAGCTGGCGGGCGCAACACCAGCCGGAGAAGAGTAAGATGAGCACCCTAAGTCAGGAAGCTGCCCTGGTTCACGAAGCGCTGCTGGCGCGTGGACTGGAAACGCCGTTACGTGCACCGACGCGCGATATAGATGACAACACACGTAAAAGTCTGATTGCCGGGCACATGACCGAGATTATGCAGCTGCTGAATCTGGATCTTGAAGATGACAGCCTGATGGAAACGCCGCATCGCATCGCCAAAATGTATGTGGATGAAGTCTTTTCCGGTCTCGACTACGCCAACTTCCCGAAAATCACCGTCATTGAGAATAAAATGAAGGTTGATGAGATGGTGACCGTGCGTGATATCACGCTGACCAGCACCTGTGAACACCACTTTGTGATCATCGATGGCAAAGCGACCGTCGCCTACATTCCCAAAGAAAAGGTGATTGGCCTGTCGAAAATCAACCGTATCGTGCAGTTCTTCGCCCAGCGCCCGCAGGTGCAGGAGCGTCTGACGCAGCAGGTTCTGGTTGCACTGCAGACGCTGCTGGGCACCAACAATGTGGCTGTTTCTATTGATGCGGTGCATTACTGCGTGAAAGCGCGTGGCGTAAAAGATGCCACCAGCGCCACCACGACGACCTCTCTGGGCGGTCTGTTCAAGTCCAGCCAGAATACCCGCCAGGAATTTTTGCGCGCGGTGCGCCATAGTTGAGTCTACGGCGGGCGCATAACGTTGCCCGCCTCAATGGTGCAGGTGCCGCATGCAACGCTATCACACGCTGGATTTCATTCGTGGATGTGCCATTCTCGGCATTCTGCTGCTCAATATTGTCGGCTTCGGCCTGCCTTCTGCCGCCTACCTTAATCCGGCATGGCAGGGCAGCGTCAGCCTGTCCGATGTCTGGACATGGGCGATCTCTGACGCCTTTGCCCAGCTCAAATTCCTCACCCTGTTTGCGCTGCTGTTTGGCGCAGGTCTGCAAATGCAGCTGCCACGCGGCAGTCGCTGGTTGACTGCCCGGCTCTCACTGCTGGTGCTGATCGGTTTTCTGCACGGCGTCTTTCTCTGGGAGGGCGATATCCTGCTGGACTACGGCATTATCGGGCTGGTGGTCTGGCGGGTAGTGCGCGATGTCCCTTCCACCCGCAGCCTGATGAATACCGGCATTCTGCTCTATCTGGTGGGCTGTGGCGTTCTGCTGGTGTTTGGGTCAATCTCCGATCCTGAACCGACCCGATCCTGGCTGCCAGGTGCTGCCGATCTGCAATATGAACAGTACTGGAAACTGACCGGCGGTTGGGAAGCGATACAGAACCGGCTGGATCATCTCTCTTCAGGACTGATGGCGCTGGCGGCGCAGTATGGCTGGCAGCTGGCGGGCCTGATGATGATCGGTGGCGCACTGCTGCGCAGTGGCTGGCTGATCGGCGAGTTTTCAGCGCAACATTACCGTCAGGCGGCGGCGCTGCTGCTGACGATGGGGTTGTTGATTGCGGTGGCCGGTGTGGCAGCGCAATGGCTGTTACATTGGGAATTTCGCTGGACCGCTTTTTATCTGCAAGCCCCGCGCGATCTCGCCAGCCCGCTGATTAGCCTGGGCTATGCCGCGCTCTGTCTGGCTTACTGGCCGCAGATAGCGCGCTGGCGCATCAGCTATGCCATTCAGTGCGTGGGCCGCATGGCGCTGACCAACTATCTGCTGCAGTCGCTGATCTGCACCACGCTGTTCTATCGCTTCGGCTTCTATATGCACTTTACCCGGCTGGAGCTGGTGCTGATGGTGCCTGCGGTCTGGCTTATCAATATCCTCTTTTCACTCATCTGGTTACATTTCTTCGCACAGGGTCCGCTGGAGTGGCTGTGGCGGCGGCTTACGCTGATCTCAGCCGGTAAATCGCGCATCACTGACAACGCCAGATAATGACCGCCATCACAAAGGTTACAGAATTGTATGTAACCGTTTTCATTGATGTGACGCAATTCACGCTGTACGCCTCCTGCCCCTGACAAAATAGCGCCGGTGTTCAACCCGGCGTGATGCCTTATTTTTCCTCTGTGGAACTGCTGCATGATAACAATTCGTGATGTTGCCCGTCAGGCTGGCGTGTCGGTGGCGACCGTGTCGCGCGTCCTCAATCAGAGCAGCGCCGTCACCTCTGACACCCGCGACGCCGTGTTACAGGCGGTGGAAGCGCTGGGCTATCGCCCCAACGCCAATGCGCAGGCGCTGGCGACGCAGGTCAGTGACACCATTGGCGTGGTGGTGATGGATGTTTCGGATCCCTTCTTCGGTGCACTGGTTAAAGCGGTGGATACCGTGGCGCAGCGCGTGCACAAACATGTGTTAATCAGCAACTCCTGGCATCAGGAAGAGAAAGAGCGTCATGCCATTGAAGTGCTGATTCGTCAGCGTTGCAGCGCCCTGGTGGTGCACGCGAAAACGCTGCCTGACGCTGAGCTGGCGGATTTTATGCGCCACGTTCCGGGCATGGTGGTGATTAACCGCATCGTGCCCGGATTTGAACACCGCAGTGTCAGTCTGGATAACGTCACGGGTGCATTGATGGCTTCACGAACCCTGCTACAGCAGGGGCATAGCCGGATTGGCTACCTTTGTTCAAGCCATCCCATCGAAGATGTGGCGCAGCGCCGTGAAGGGTGGATTCAGGCGATGGCAGAGCAGGGCATCCGGCCCCAGGAGAGCTGGATAGCCAGCGCAGAGCCCGATATGCAGGGCGGCGAAGCGGCGATGGTGGAGCTGCTGGGACGCAATCTCAACCTCAGTGCGGTGTTTGCCTATAACGACGGCATGGCGGCTGGTGCACTCACTGCGCTGAAAGACAACGGCATCCAGGTGCCACAGCATTTTTCTGTCATTGGCTTTGATGACATCCCCATTTCCCGTTACACCGATCCGCAGTTAACCACTGTGCGCTATCCCATTGTATCTATGGCAAAAATCGCCACTGAACTGGCGCTGCAGGGCGCAGCCGGACTGCTGGATGACACGGCAACGCACATCTTTATGCCAACGCTGGTGCGGCGTCATTCGGTGGCGCAGCGGCAAAATGTGGAGTCCGTCACTAATTCAGGCGATTCAGCCATGTAACCGTTTTCAATCTGTGATTACATTCACAGTTAATTAACATTGCTCTCACTATGATGGCAGCGTCTTACCGGACTGAAACATTATGTAACGCCAGTGTAACGGCATCAGTTGTGGTCTCAGTAGCCGGTTAAAGGGTTTATACCCTCTTCATGGAAGCATTCTGTCACAGGGAAGTCAGGTTTTAGACGGTGTTCAATGGCTTAACATCCTCATTACGTTAACCGACGCGCCGATCTGTTTTACCGATTGCTCTCCCGCCTTTATGGCGCGGTAGCGCTAAAAAGACCCTGCATAATAAAACCGGAGATACCATGAATAAGAAGGTTTTCACGCTTACAGCACTGGTTGCCAGCATGATGTTTGGTGCAACCGCTCACGCAGCTGACACCCGTATCGGCGTGACCATTTACAAATATGATGACAACTTCATGTCAATGGTGCGCAAAGACATCGAGAAAGAAGCGAAAGCGATCGGTGGCGTGCAGTTGCTGATGAATGATTCACAGAATGACCAGTCCAAACAGAACGATCAGATTGACGTGCTGATGGCAAAAGGCGTGAAAGCGCTGGCGATTAACCTGGTTGACCCGGCTGCGGCTGCGGTGGTAGTAGACAAAGCGCGTGCCAACGACGTGCCGGTGGTCTTCTTCAACAAAGAACCTAACGCCAAAGTGCTGGCCGGTTATGACAAAGCTTACTATGTCGGTACCGACTCTAAAGAGTCAGGCATCATTCAGGGTCAGCTGATTGAGAAGCACTGGAAAGCCACACCCGCGTGGGATCTGAACAAAGATGGTCAGATTCAGTTCGTGCTGCTGAAAGGCGAGCCGGGCCATCCTGATGCAGAAGCCCGTACCAAATATGTGATCGATACCCTGAACAAAGATGGTCTGAAAACCCAGCAGTTAGCGATGGATACTGCAATGTGGGATACCGCGCAGGCCAAAGATAAGATGGATGCGTGGCTGTCAGGCCCGAATGCCAAAAAAATCGAAGTGGTGATTGCCAACAACGATGCGATGGCGATGGGTGCGGTTGAAGCGCTGAAAGCGCACAACATGACCTCAATCCCGGTCTTCGGCGTCGATGCACTGCCAGAAGCGCTGGCGCTGGTGAAATCCGGTGCGCTGGCCGGTACCGTGCTGAACGATGCGGAAAACCAGGCGAAAGCAACGCTGGATATTGCCAACAATCTGGCTAACGGCAAAGCCGCCACCGACGGAACAAACTTCAAGATGGTTGATAAGATCGTCCGCGTTCCTTACGTGCCGGTTGATAAAGAAAATCTGTCTCAGTTCGTGAAATAAGATCGATTACGGGCGCGACCGCTGTCGCGCCTTTTTTATGTCACCACCGTTTTTTAGCCAGGTAAAATATGGCCAGTGATAATACGACCGCGCAGCGAGAATATCTGCTGGAAATGACGGATGTCTCAAAATCATTTCCCGGCGTTAAAGCGTTAGATAATGTGAATTTAAAAGTGCGGCCTCACTCTGTTCATGCATTAATGGGCGAGAACGGTGCCGGGAAATCCACCTTATTAAAATGCCTGTTTGGTATTTATAAAAAAGATACCGGCAGTATCCTGTTTCAGGGTAAAGAGATCGACTATAAAAGTTCCAAAGAGGCGCTGGAAAATGGCGTGTCGATGGTGCATCAGGAATTAAACCTGGTCCTGCAGCGTACCGTGATGGATAACATGTGGCTTGGGCGTTATCCGCGCAAAGGCTTCTTTGTCGATCAGGATAAAATGTACCGGGATACTAAAGCGATTTTTGACGAGCTGGATATCGATATCGATCCGCGCGACAAAGTTGCCAATCTTTCTGTATCGCAGATGCAGATGATTGAAATTGCCAAAGCGTTTTCCTATGACGCGAAAATTGTGATTATGGATGAGCCGACCTCCTCGTTAACCGAGAAAGAGGTTAATCACCTGTTCACGATTATTCGTAAGCTGAAAGATCGCGGCTGTGGCATTGTTTATATTTCGCACAAAATGGAAGAGATTTTCCAGCTGTGTGATGAGATCACTATCCTGCGTGATGGTCAGTGGATCACCTCTCAGCCGCTGGAAGGGCTGGATATGGATAAGATCATCTCCATGATGGTCGGCCGTTCACTGAACCAGCGTTTCCCTGACCGTACCAACGTGCCAGGCGAGACGATTCTTGAGGTGCGTCATCTGACGTCACTGCGTCAGCCATCGATTCGCGACATCTCATTTGATTTGCGTAAAGGGGAGATACTCGGCATTGCCGGGCTGGTGGGCGCCAAACGTACCGATATCGTCGAAACGCTGTTTGGCATTCGCGAAAAATCGGGCGGCACCATTAAACTGCATGGCAAACCGATTAATAATCACAGCGCCAATGAAGCCATTAACCACGGTTTTGCGCTGGTGACTGAAGAGCGTCGCTCAACCGGTATTTATGCTTTCCTCGACATTGGTTTTAACTCGCTTATTTCCAATATCAAAAAATATAAAAACAGTATGGGACTGCTGGATAATAAACGCATGAAGAGTGATACCCAATGGGTGATCGATTCTATGCGTGTAAAAACGCCAGGCCACCATACTCAGATTGGTTCGCTTTCGGGCGGTAACCAGCAAAAAGTGATTATTGGCCGCTGGTTATTGACCCAGCCTGAAATCCTGATGCTTGATGAACCCACTCGCGGTATTGATGTTGGTGCAAAATTCGAAATTTACCAGTTAATTGCTGAGCTGGCGAAAAGAGAAAAGGGCATCATTATTATCTCATCCGAAATGCCGGAGCTGTTAGGCATTACCGATCGTATTCTGGTAATGAGTAATGGTCTGGTAGCAGGCATAGTTGATACCAAAACGACCACGCAGAACGAAATATTGCGTTTAGCGTCATTACACCTTTAATGAAGCAAGGGCTGTTAACATGAAAGCGACTACAAAAAAGAATGCGCTAACCTGGTTAAAAGAGGGCGGCATTTATGTCGTGCTGCTGGTATTGCTGGCTATTATTATTTTCCAGGACCCCTCATTTTTAAGTTTAATGAACCTGAGTAATATTCTGACCCAATCTTCGGTGCGCATTATTATTGCACTGGGTGTGGCGGGTCTGATTGTGACGCAGGGTACTGACCTGTCAGCCGGACGTCAGGTCGGTCTGGCGGCGGTGGTCGCCGCGACGCTGCTGCAGGCGATGGATAACGCGAACAAAGTCTTCCCGACGCTGGATACGGTGCCGATTCCACTGGTTATTCTGACCGTGTGCATCATCGGCGGCGTGATTGGTCTGGTCAACGGTGTGATTATTGCTTACCTCAAGGTAACGCCATTTATCACCACGCTGGGCACCATGATCATCGTTTACGGTATCAACTCACTCTATTACGACTTTGTTGGCGCATCACCGATTGCCGGTTTTGATACAGGGTTCTCGAAATTTACCCAGGGCTTCTTACGCTTTGGTGATTTCAAGCTTTCGTTCATCACCTTTTACGCCGTGATTGCCATTATTTTCGTCTGGGTGCTGTGGAATAAAACCCGTTTCGGCAAGAACATTTTTGCTATCGGCGGTAACCCGGAAGCGGCGAAAGTCTCAGGCGTTAACGTCAACCTGAACCTGATCATGATTTATGCCCTGTCAGGTGTGTTCTATGCCTTCGGCGGGATGCTGGAAGCGGGTCGTATCGGTTCGGCCACCAACAACCTTGGCTTTATGTATGAGCTGGATGCGATTGCGGCCTGTGTGGTCGGCGGTGTCTCCTTCGCCGGTGGTGTGGGTAGCGTGGCGGGCGTAGTGACCGGTGTGTTGATCTTCACCGTCATCAACTATGGTCTGACCTATATCGGCGTTAACCCTTACTGGCAGTACATCATTAAAGGCGGCATCATCATCTTCGCCGTGGCGCTGGATTCCCTGAAATATTCCCGTAAGAAGTAAGTCCAACTCCACGCTAAAGAAGCGACCTTCGGGTCGCTTTTTTTATGGGGAGTCAAGGGGGAGCTGCTATGAGGTCGAGGCTGCGAAGGGAACACGGTCAGATCGGAAAGACGCTAAGGCCAGTAAATGATCTGCCCGTGTCATTCCCCCCGCAGAACGCTTTTTATAGCGGAGAGTGCTGGGGTCGTTGCTGTGAGATCGAGTATGCGTAGGGAACACGGTCAGATCGGAAAGTCGCAAAAGCCGTCATCCATGACACGCTCGGCCCACGCGATTACGCACCTCATCCCTGAGGTGCGCCCGTTTCCGGGCCAACGCTTTGCGTTGTTCAAAAACGCTCCCGGCGTTTTTGTCCCTGGCGTGGGACGCTTTCCTCTTCTGACCGTGTTCCCTGCGCGTTGAGCTTATTCATTGTTATAAGATTCACCCTCTTCAGATCTCTCAGCAGTCTAAGTCGGCTTTCAGAGGGGAAGTAGCACTGAATTATCTACCGTAGTCATGTAATTAATCAGCTTAATGATCGCTGCATAGTAACAGACGGCGACTAAACGTATGCTCCCTGAGCCAGCATATTACCGTCAGCTCCCTGAGCCCTGCACGTCACTGCCAGACTTCGGCACAGCAGTAACCAGCATAAATAAGCCGCAGCGCGTGAGCTATTTCCGCAGCTTCTGTTCCAGCTCCAGCAGCTGCTCCGGCGTCACTGCCGGGTAACTCTGCGCATCTTCAGGGACATCGCGCACGGCGGGGATCGGCACCAGTGGGCCCAGGAAGCGGGGTTCGCGCTTTAGCAGGAAGAGATCCACCAGCGCGCCCAGCCGGGCACCTACCTCACGGAAGCGCACGCTAAGCATGTTCTTCGGTGAGGGCACCGCATAACACTGCGCCTGAATACCCAGCTGTAAGGCGATAAACAGGGCACGCTCACAATGGAAACGCTGCGTGATAATAATGAAGTCGTTGGTATCAAACACTTTGCGGGTGCGCACAATCGAATCCAGCGTGCGGAAACCGGCATAGTCCAGCACGATATCAGCCGGATCGACACCGGCTTTGATGAGATCGCGGCGCATCGTCATCGGCTCGTTATAGCTTTGCAGCGCGTTATCACCGCTTAACAGCAGATAATTGACCTTGCCGCTGTTGTAGGCATTCAGCGCGCCCTGCATACGATAGAGGTAATACTGATTGATGACGCCGGTGCGATAATATTTCGCCGTACCCAGTACCACACCGACCTGACGATGTGGCAAAGAGGCGACATTTTCGTAGATAAAGGGCGCAGTTTTCCAGCTGATCCAGCGATCAAGGCCGAGCGCCGTTGCCATCATCAGTAAGATGATGAAAAGCAGACCAATGAAAACGCGTTTCAGCATGCGCCTGGAGACTCGATGTCAGAATAGTGAGATGGGACAAGGCTACTTGAGCTGTCACTGTGAAGCAAGTTACTGCCGGCTGGCTGTGCTCTTTTTGAACACTGCCGGATCGGATGCAATCCGGCAGTCTGAAGATTAAATCGAGGTACGACGATAATGACGGTACTGCGGCAGCCAGAAGTTGTTGGCGATAGCCTGTGACAACACATCTTCAGAGGTCACTACGGCGACACCCGCCAGCTGAGCAGCTTTACCGACTTCCATCGCAATGATTTTCGATACACCCTGGATATCTTTAATCTCAGGCAGCACCGGGCCTTCACCTTCATTCACCAGCGGAGAGCAGTCAGCGAGCGCGCGGCTGGCGGTCATCAGCATGGTATCAGTAACGCGGCTGGCACCCGAAGCAATCACACCCAGACCAATGCCCGGGAAGATGTAGGAGTTGTTGCACTGCGCAATCGGATAGGTTTTACCGTTCCAGCTCACCGGCGAGAACGGACTGCCGGTTGCGACCAGCGCGGCACCGTCAGTCCAGGCGATGATATCGGCTGGCGTCGCTTCCACGCGTGATGTCGGGTTCGACAGTGGCATCACAATAGGGCGCTTACAGTGCTTGTGCATCTCGCGGATGATCTCTTCGGTGAACAGGCCCGGCTGGCCAGAGACACCAATCAGAATATCGGGCTGCGCATTGCGCACCACGTCCAGCAGCGAGATGGAATCATTGGTGACATCCCACTGCTGCAGGTTTTCGCTCTTCTGCACCAGCTTGCTCTGGAAATCGAGCAGGTTAGGCAGCTTGTCAGTGAGCAGACCAAAGCGATCCACCATCATTACCCGGCCACGCGCTTCCTCGTCACTCAGACCTTCGGATTTCATCTGTGCGATGATCTGTTCAGCGATACCACAACCTGCGGAACCGGCACCCAGGAACACCACTTTCTGCTCGCACAGGCGGCTGCCGGCGGCGCGGCTGGCGGCAATCAGCGTACCCACGGTCACGGCGGCAGTGCCCTGAATATCATCGTTAAAGCAGCAGACTTCATCGCGATAGCGGTTCAGCAGCGGCATGGCATTCTTCTGGGCGAAATCTTCAAACTGCAACAGCACTTTCGGCCAGCGGCGTTTAACGGCCTGAATAAAATCGTTCACGAACGCATCATACTCTTCGCCAGTGATGCGCGGATGACGCCAGCCCATATAGAGCGGATCGTTCAGCAACTGCTGGTTGTTGGTACCAACATCCAGCACCACCGGCAGGGTGTAAGCCGGACTGATGCCGCCACAGGCGGTGTAGAGTGAAAGCTTACCAATCGGGATACCCATACCACCGATGCCCTGATCGCCGAGGCCCAGAATACGCTCGCCATCAGTCACCACGATCACCTTCACATTCTGCTTGGTGGCGTTTTGCAGCATATCTTCGATATGGTCGCGGTTAGGGTAGGAGATGAACACGCCACGCGCACGACGGTAGATTTCAGAGAAGTGTTCGCAGGCTGCGCCGACTGTCGGGGTGTAGATGATGGGCATCATCTCTTCGAGATGGTTATCCAGCAGGCGGTAGAACAGCGTTTCGTTGGTGTCCTGGATGTTACGCAGGTAGACATGCTTATCGTTATTGTTTTTGAAGTCCTGGAACTGACGCCAGGCTCGCTGCGCCTGCTCTTCAATCGATTCCACTGCTTCTGGCAGCAGACCGTTGAGGTTGAATTCGTTACGTTCTTCGATACTAAAGGCGCTGCCTTTGTTCAGCAGGGGAAATTCCAGCAAAATCGGGCCAGCATAAGGGATATACAGCGGGCGTTTACTTTCGTAGTCGAGTTCCATGCGGTAATGCTCCGGTTGCAGTGTTGTCTGGCGTCACGCCGGAAAGGTAGCGCCAGTTTTCTTACTCGTTATAGCTCAGACTGCAGGCCTGGCAGCGGCAGGGTAACCGCTGCAGAAACATTCACGACCGTGCTGCCATCCTGCAACCTGAATTATTCAGAGTAATTTGTAATCACGTGAATTCTGGCGCCAGATCCTATGAAATTTCCCGCAGAAGTACAGCGTTTGTTCATAAAAGCTCACAAAACTGTGGCCTCTCTGACAGCGGGTTATGCTTTGTACAGCGTCACCTGCAGCAGCTCACCGCAACCAAATGTCTCAAGTGTCGCCTGTGTGGCGGCGAACTGGCTTAGCGTGGCATTTTCTACTTCGGCTAATACCGCTTTTTTTATCTGACGAACATCGCCACCCTGCATGTTCAGCAGGACCAGCGCCGCCTGAAGGGGCGGGAAACTCGGGTTAAAGGCGGCATTTTCCGCATAGCGCCCGGTGACAATCGCGCCGTTTGCGGTCAGCAGCGCAACACCGGCGTGTGACTGGCTGTAAGGCGCGTGGCTGGCATTGGCAGCGGCAACCGCGGCCTGCACTAGTTCATCGCCTTCGGCTACATAACCGTGATCCACGCTGTCCATCAGGAAGGTCGTGATGTCCAGATCGCGCGGTCCAAAGGCATCCGGCAGATAATCGGCCAGGGTGCTGATCGCGCGTTGTGGCAGGCTGATGCGAATGTTCGTGCCGCTGTTCAGCTCGTTCATAAACTGACGGCAGTGACCGCACGGCGTGTAGTTAACGGTGATCGTCTCAAGCTGACTTTCGCCACGCAGCCATGCATGAGTAATGGCGCTCTGCTCGGCGTGAACCGTCTGCTGCAAAGGCGTACCGATAAATTCCATGTTGGCCCCGAAGTACCAGTTGCCGCTGACGCCACGGGCGATAGCCCCGACGTTAAAATGCGACACGGTAGCAACGGCACAGGCCGCCGCCAGAGGCAGCAGCGCCAGCGCCAGAGCATCGGCATCCATCTGTGTCTGTTGCTGCAGTGAGGCGACCTGGTCGGCGCTCAGCACCGCCTGAAAGCCAGGATCGTCCAGCAGCGGAGCGAGTGCGGTTTGCAGCGTTGACGGCAATGCCTCAAAGGCAGAGAGGAAACGGGATTGCATGTGAGCCTCATTAGATTCAGCAGGGCGATGTGCCAGTCACCGGTTTATATGTGATCCACATCGCTCTGACAATGTAACCTGTGTTGCATGTTTCAACTTTGCGAGATCTCTCGCAAACTTTCAGCCAAACCAGTGCAGCAGCAGCGGAAAAATAAACGGCGCCAGCAGTGAGGTGATGATGCCGCAGATCACCAACGCCAGT
Source organism: Pantoea sp. ABR1s (assembly GCF_057812235.1). NCBI lineage: Bacteria > Pseudomonadati > Pseudomonadota > Gammaproteobacteria > Enterobacterales > Erwiniaceae > Pantoea > Pantoea sp. ABR1s. The sequence goes on from NZ_CM173823.1 coordinate 1,386,370, forward strand.
GAACTGAATGCCCCTTCCTGATAGTCGAGTTCAGCGGCGCGCGCTGTGCCGAGTGCGTGCGACGCGTTACCTATCGCCAGTCCGCGCGCTGCCTTAGATTTCACGCCAAGCAGATTCAGTACGGTAAGTCCGAACACCGCACCCAGTACCCCGGCAATCAGCACGCAGATGGCGCTGATGGCGGGAATACCGTGCAGCGAACCGGAGACGGCCATCGCAATGGGCGTGGTAACGGATTTAGGAACGATGGTAGCGGCGATCTCAGGCGTGGCACCCATCCACAGAGCAATAGCGGTGCCAGAGGTCATGGCGGTCACACTGCCGATAAAGCAGACGCCAATAATCGATTTCCACCGGGCACGGATCTGATGCATCTGCTCATACAGCGGCAGTGCCAGCGCGACAACAGCCGGTTGCAGCAGCTGATTAAGAATCTGACTGCCCGCGAAATAGCGCGAATAGGGCAGCTGCAACAGCAGCAGAATCGGGATAATAATCGCCATCGCCACCAGCAGCGGATTGAGCAGCGAGATTTTCAGCCGTATCGCCAGTTTGCGTGCCAGAAAAAATGCCGCCAGGGTCAGTGGCAGTGACCACCATATTTCACTCATCGCCTGACTCCCCGGCCGGACGGCGACTATGAAGCTGGTGGGCGCTTACGCCAACAATAGAGAGAACCAGGAAGGTGCTGACGACGCAGGAGATCACGATAGGGCCAAACTGCGCGGTCAGAATATCGGTGTAGCTCATCACCCCGACGCTGATCGGCACAAACAGCAGCGCCATATAGCGAATCAGCAGATGGCAGCCCGGTTTAACCCAGCTGACCGGCAGGATCTGCGAGGCGAGCAGGGCAAACAGAATTAACATCCCAAGGATGCTGCCGGGCAGTTTGATGGGCAGCAGCGAGGCGATGCCGATTCCGGCGTATAAACAGAGATAAATGATGATAAAGGCGCGAAGATAGCGCCCGCAGACAGACAGCACGGTGAGCATGGCAGGCTCCTGTTTTCACTGAGCTTCATCATACGCATTAACCGCTTAGCGTGCTAGCGATCACATTTATGCAGCGGTGTGGCCGTAGCAGATACAGATTTTCAGGGGCGGGAGTGGAATGGAAGCGGTGCACATTCAGAGCGAGGAGTGATAACCCTTCGCGCCCGTGATGAGGCACGAAGGGTTTGAGAACGGCACTGCGCTAAGCGGTTAAAGCCGCAGAATGCAGAGTGTTACTTAACGGGCATTCCCGGTACAGCACCGCTGTCGACGGACAGCACAAACAGATCTTTGCCGCCAGGACCCGCTGACAGCACCATGCCTTCAGAGATACCAAAGCGCATTTTACGCGGCGCGAGGTTGGCCACGATAATGGTCATTTTACCGACCAGCACAGAGGGATCGGGATAGGCGGCGCGGATACCCGAGAAGATCTGACGCTTTTCACCGCCCAGGTCGAGCTGCAGGCGCAGCAGCTTGTCTGAACCCTCAACCAGTTCAGCCTGCTCAATCAGCGCCACGCGCATATCAACTTTGGCGAAATCGTCGATGGTGATGGTGTCACCTACCGGCGAATCTGCCAGCGGGCCGCTAGCGGCCGGTGCACTGGCGGCAGCGGCATCCTCTTTCGAGGCCTCAATCAGTCCTTCAACCTTTGCCATCTCAATGCGGCTGTAGAGCGCTTTGAATGGCGCAACCTGGTGGTCCAGCAGCGGTTGCGCGATAGCATCCCAGCTCAGTTCGCAGTTCAGGAAGCCTTCTGCACGGGCGCTCAGTGACGGCAGCACCGGCTTCAGCCAGGTCATCAGAATGCGGAACAGGTTAATGCCCATTGAGCAGATCGCCTGCAGATCGGCATCACGGCCTTCCTGCTTCGCCACCACCCACGGAGCCTGCTCATCGACATAACGGTTCGCCAGGTCAGCCAGCGCCATGATCTCACGAATAGCACGGCTGTATTCACGACCGGCCCAGGCTTCACCAATCTTCTCTGACGCGTCCACAAAGGTCTGATAGAGCGCCGGATCGGCCAGCTCAGCCGCCAGTTTGCCGTCAAAGCGTTTGGTGATAAAGCCCGCGTTACGTGACGCCAGGTTAACCACTTTGTTGACGATGTCGGCGTTTACGCGCTGGACGAAATCTTCCAGATTCAGATCGATATCGTCGATACGTGAAGAGAGTTTCGCCGCGTAGTAGTAACGCAGGCTGTCCGCATCCAGATGCTGCAGCCAGGTGCTGGCTTTAATAAAGGTGCCGCGCGACTTCGACATCTTGGCACCGTTGACGGTGACATAGCCGTGCACAAACAGGTTGTTCGGCTTGCGGAAGTTACTGCCTTCCAGCATCGCTGGCCAGAACAGGCTGTGGAAGTAGACGATATCTTTACCGATGAAGTGATAGAGCTCGGTAGTAGAGTCTTTACGCCAGAATTCGTCGAAGTCGATGTCGCCGCGCTTGTCGCACAGGTTCTTGAACGAGCCCATGTAGCCGATAGGCGCATCCAGCCAGACATAAAAATATTTGCCTGGCGCGTCCGGAATTTCAAAGCCGAAGTAAGGCGCGTCGCGGGAGATATCCCACTGCTGCAGGCCCGAATCGAACCACTCCTGCATTTTGTTCGCCACCTGATCCTGCAGCGCACCCGAGCGGGTCCAGGCCTGCAGCATTGCGCTGAACGAGGGCAGATCAAAGAAGAAGTGTTCAGAGTCGCGCAGAACCGGTGTCGCGCCAGAGACCACCGATTTTGGCTCGATCAGCTCGGTCGGGCTGTAGGTCGCGCCACACACTTCGCAGTTATCGCCATACTGATCGGCAGATTTACATTTCGGGCAGGTGCCTTTCACAAAACGGTCAGGCAGGAACATCCCTTTTTCCGGATCGTAAAGCTGGGAGATGGTGCGGTTTTTAATAAAACCGTTCTCTTTCAGACGGCCATAAATCAGCGCAGAAAGCTCACGGTTTTCGTCGCCGTGGGTCGAGTGATAGTTGTCATAGCTGACGTTGAAACCGGCAAAGTCGGCTTCATGCTCGCTTTTCATTTCTGCAATCATCTGCTCCGGTGCAATCCCTAACTGCTGAGCTTTCAGCATGATAGGCGTGCCGTGCGCATCATCGGCGCAGATGAAATAAACCTGATTGCCACGCATTCGCTGATAACGCACCCAAATGTCGGCCTGGATATGCTCGAGCATATGGCCGAGATGGATTGATCCGTTCGCGTAAGGCAGTGCGCACGTTACCAGAATTTTTTTAGCGACTTGAGTCATAGTTTGCGTAGCTTTCTGTTGATTGAAAAAACGGGCTTAGATGGTAACTGAAGGCTTCTCCTGCGTAAACACAAGGGATTCACCCCCTCCGGTCACCGCAGATCCACGAGCATCTGATATCATTGACAATACATCGCTGAAACACAGCGTAAGCACAGCAGAAATAAGGAGTAGGGGATGACAGCACAATCCCGGGAACCGCAGACGCCAGAAGGCCTGCGCGCCATCGTGGCTGGCGTATTGAGAAGCTTTGAGCATCCGACCCTTAAGCAGAATCTCACCGCCCTGAAGGCGTTACATCACGTGGCACAGCTTGACGGTACGCTGCATGTGGAGCTGCTGATGCCGTTTGCCTGGGCCAGCGGGTTCGACGTCCTGAAAGAGCAGGTCAGCGCCGAACTGCTGCGTCAGACCGGTGCAGGTGCCATCGACTGGCGACTCAGCCATGACATTGCCACCCTGAAACGGGTGAAAAACCAGCCGGGCGTCAACGGCGTGAAAAATATTATTGCGGTCAGCTCTGGCAAAGGCGGCGTGGGTAAATCCAGCACCGCCGTGAACATGGCGCTGGCGCTGGCAGCAGAGGGGGCGCGGGTCGGCATTCTTGACGCCGACATTTATGGCCCGTCAGTGCCGAACATGCTTGGCACCCAGGATCAACGGCCTACCTCGCCGGATGGCACCCACATGGCGCCGATCATGGCGCACGGGCTGGCAACCAACTCTATTGGTTATCTGGTCACGGACGATAATGCGATGGTGTGGCGCGGGCCGATGGCCAGCAAAGCGCTGATGCAGTTGCTGAACGAGACGCTGTGGCCTGAGCTGGATTATCTGGTGCTGGATATGCCACCCGGTACCGGTGACATTCAGCTGACGCTGGCGCAGAACGTACCAGTCACCGGCGCGCTGGTGGTGACCACGCCGCAGGATATCGCCCTGATTGATGCCCGCAAAGGGCTGGTGATGTTTGAAAAGGTCAATGTGCCGGTACTTGGTGTGGTGGAAAACATGAGCCTGCATGTCTGCAGTCAGTGTGGCTTCCATGAGCCGATTTTCGGCACCGGTGGCGCACAAAAACTGGTAGAGGATTACCAGACGCAGCTGCTGGCCCAGCTGCCGCTGCACATTGACCTGCGCGAAGATCTCGATGAAGGTCAGCCGACGGTGATTCGCCGGCCCGATAGCGAGTTTACTGCGCTTTATCGCCAGCTGGCCGGACGCGTTGCTGCCCAGCTTTACTGGCAGGGCGAAGTCATCCCCGGCGATATCGCGTTCCGCGCGCTTTAAGCCCGACCCGACCCGCTGGCATATTGCGAGGCCAGCGGGTAGTGCATTAACACGTAGCCGCCATGTTCGCCTTCGCCCTGTGAAATCATCTTCCAGCCATGTTTCAGGTAAAAGGCCTGCGCCGCTTTATTCTTCTGCAGGCACTTCAGCGCACCGGTTGAGGTAAAGCGCGCCTCTGCCGCCTTAAGCAAAGCGCTGCCCACGCCGCGCCCCTGCCAGTCAGGATCGACATAGAGGCTGTGCAGGAAGTTATCGTTCTCCAGCAGGCCGGCAAATCCGACCCGCTGTCCATCAGCTTCCGCGACCAGCACGGTTTCACCCAGGATTACCCCATCAAAATCTTCCAGCTGCCACTCGCTGCCGTCCAGCCAGCGCCAGTTATGCCGACGCGCCGCCAGAAACAGCGTACGCAGAAAAGGACGATCGGCTTCAGTAAACGGACGAATCTCCACAAGTCAGCTCCCTTTTAATCCGGTCTTACAAAACTAGCAGCGATTCGCGGAGAGGGGCGGAAAAGATAAAGCGGGTTAAATGTCACGTAAATCGCTGTACACTGCCTGCCGGGCCAGAGAGCATCAGGCTCTTAGCGTTTGATAGCTTTCGTTAATCAAATTGATAACGACTGCATATTAGATGTTGGCCCGGAAATTATGTAACCTGCATCACATATTTTAACGGAGGCCACCAGATGTCTATTATCAATACCAAAATCAAGCCGTTCAAAAACGCAGCATTCAAAAACGGCGAATTCATCGACGTAACCGAGAAAGACGTTGAAGGTAAATGGAGTGTGTTCTTCTTCTATCCAGCTGACTTCACCTTCGTCTGCCCGACCGAGCTGGGCGACGTGGCTGATCACTACGAAGAGTTCCAGAAACTGGGCGTAGATATCTACTCCGTTTCTACCGATACCCACTTTACCCACAAAGCCTGGCACGGTTCTTCTGACACCATCGCGAAAATCCAGTACACGATGATCGGTGACCCGACTGGCGCGCTGACCCGTAACTTCGAAATCATGCGCGAAGACGAAGGTCTGGCTGACCGTGGTACCTTTATCGTTGACCCGGAAGGCGTTATCCAGGCAATCGAAATCACTGCTGAAGGCATTGGCCGTGACGCCTCTGACCTGCTGCGCAAAGTGAAAGCGGCTCAGTACGTGGCTTCTCACCCAGGTGAAGTGTGCCCGGCTAAATGGAAAGAAGGTGATGCAACACTGGCTCCGTCTCTGGACCTGGTTGGCAAAATCTAATTCCGCTTCGGCCTTTCGACCATTCTCCAATCGGGTGCTGCGGCACCCGATTTTTTGACCAGGATATCACTATGCTCGACACAAATCTGAAAACCCAGCTCAAGGCTTACCTTGAGAAATTAACCAAACCTGTTGAGTTGATTGCCACGCTGGACGAAGGTGCAAAATCAACCGAGATCCGTGAACTGTTGGTTGATATCGCCGGTTTGTCTGACAAAGTCAGCTTCCGCGAAGAGAACGATCGTCAGGTGCGTAAGCCCTCATTTCTGATCACCAACCCAGGTTCGAACAGCGGCCCGCGTTTTGCCGGTTCACCTCTGGGTCACGAATTTACCTCACTGGTGCTGGCACTGTTACAGACCGGTGGGCATCCGTCGAAAGAAGCACAAAGCCTGCTGGATCAGATTGCCGCGCTGGACAGCGACTTCCATTTCGAAACCTACTATTCACTCTCATGCCATAACTGCCCTGACGTCGTACAGGCGCTGAACCTGATGGCGGTGATTAACCCGCGCATCAGCCACACCGCTATCGACGGTGGCCTGTTCCAGAACGAGATTCAGGAACGTAACGTGATGGGCGTGCCAGCGGTTTACCTCAATGGTAAAGAGTTTGGTCAGGGTCGCATGAGCCTGGCGGAAATCGTCAGCAAAGTGGATACCAATGCCGACAAACGTGCAGCGGAAGAGCTGAACAAGCGTGACGCGTATGAAGTCCTGATTATCGGCAGCGGCCCGGCGGGCGCAGCGGCAGCCATCTACTCAGCACGTAAAGGTATCCGTACCGGCCTGCTGGGTGAGCGTTTTGGCGGCCAGGTGCTGGACACGGTCGATATCGAAAACTATATCTCCGTACCGAAAACCGAAGGGGCAAAACTGGCCGGTTCACTGCGCGCACACGTGGATGATTACAACGTGGACGTCATTGAAAGCCAGAGCGCCATCAAACTGATCCCGGCAGCGAAAGAGGGCGGAATGCACGCCATCGAAACCGCCTCTGGCGCAGTATTGAAATCACGCAGCATCATCCTGGCGACCGGGGCACGCTGGCGTAACATGGGTGTGCCGGGTGAAGAAGAGTATCGCACCAAAGGCGTGACCTACTGCCCGCACTGCGATGGCCCGCTGTTTAAAGGCAAACGCACGGCGGTGATCGGCGGCGGTAACTCCGGCGTGGAAGCGGCCATCGATCTGGCCGGTATCGTTGAACACGTTACGCTGCTGGAGTTTGCTGGTGAGATGCGCGCCGATCAGGTGCTGCAGGATAAGCTGCGCAGCCTGAAGAACGTGGATGTGATCCTGAACGCCCAGACCACCGAAGTGAAAGGCGACGGCACCAAAGTCACCGGCCTGCACTATATCGATCGCACGACGCAGACCACTCATGAGCTGCCGCTCTCCGGTATCTTCGTTCAGATCGGTCTGTTGCCAAACACCCCATGGCTGGAAGGTGCGGTTGAGCGCAACAAAATGGGTGAGATCATCATCGATGGTAAATGCGAAACCAGCCTGAAAGGCGTGTTCGCCGCGGGCGACTGCACCACCGTACCGTACAAGCAGATCATCATCGCCAGCGGCGAAGGTGCTAAAGCCTCACTGAGCGCTTTTGACTATCTGATTCGTACCAAATCGGCAGAGTAAATTTTCGCCACTCAGACAATAGCCCTTTAGCACGTGTGCTGAGGGGCTTTTTTTAGGCTGTTAATAGCCCGCCAGCGTCATCAGCATCATCCAGATTGGCGTTGTGACCGCCGCAAACACGGTAGAAAAGAGCATGCTCGCCGCCGCCGGGCCGGTAATGACATTAAACTTCTGCGACATCAGATAGACGTTAACCCCGACTGCCATCGATCCCAGCAGCACCACCACTTTACTCTCCAGCGGCGGCAGATCGGTCAGCCACGCGATAGCCCATACCGTCATCGGTTGCAGCACCAGCTTCAGCAGGCAGATGGTATAGCTCTCTTTTAAGCCATCCCGCACCCGATAGTGCGCCAGGCTCATGCCCAGCGTCACCAGCGACAAGGGTGCGGCCAGTGAGGCCAGCATCTTTAGCGGTTCAGCGGCCAGCAGCGGCAAGGGACGTTGCAGAAAGCTCCAGGCTGTACCGCTGAGAATACCGATGATCAGCGGATTCTTCAGCACGCCGAGCAGGGTGCGCCAGAGTCCTTCCAGCGAGAAGCTGCCCTGTTTTGCCCACTCGACCGAAACGGTCAGTAAGGTCCAGAGGATCAGGCTGTTAAACACCAGCACCAGCGCCACCGGGGGCAGGGCTTCTGGCCCCAGCAGCACCGTGGCCACCGGGATCCCCAGCATGACGTTATTGGAAAAGATGCCGCCCAGCGCAAAAACCGACGCCGCTACGCCATCCAGATTAAACAGCCTTGTTGCCAGCAGTCGCCCCACGATAAACACCAGCAGGCAACTGCCGAAAAAGGCCAGCAACAGGCGCGCATCCACCGGCGGACTTTGCGAGAAGGTGCTCATCACCCGAAACAGCATGCAGGGCAGGGCAACGTTAAACACAAAGCGGTTCATCCCTTCGCTGATGCTGGCGGGCCATTTCCCGAGGCGCGTCAGGCAGTACCCCAGCAGGATGAGGATAAACAGCGGGGCTGACAGGTAAATTTGATGGCTTAAGCTTTCAAACAGCAGTGGCATAGAGAGAGTCTGGTCAGACGATGATTAGTTACCAGACTAACAAATTGCTAACTAACTGTTAACCTGAACTGTGTCCGGAATGACCGTTGCCGGGACGCTAACCTAACCAGCGGCGCGCCTGCCGATCGCTGATGTCGCGATAATAGACCCGATGAATAATTTCGCCACAGCCTGTGCAACGGGCGGAGATATAGGTGGAGAGGTACTGTCTGCCATTGGGTGCCACGGCACCCCTGCGTTCAATATTAATATCCTGCCATCGATGGCGGTGTGGAATAAGCGCTAAAAATCGCATCATACATCCTGAATAGTATGAAGTTCCGCTTCAGGAGTTTTCTGACTCCATGAAATAAAGTGTTTTTTACGATGATGCTGCGAGCAGGTTAATTATTATGGGGTAACCAGAGTCACTGCGGGAAATATTACCCATCCGGGTAATAAGCGGGGCTACCTATAAAGAGGTATCTCGTTAACCCGCAGCATTAAGCCTTTTTTTGCACCCTCAGGCGTTGATCGGGATCATGTGAATTGTTTCAGCTCTGATTATTTCCCAGGCGGGAGTCGCTTGCTTTCGCTGCGCGGCTTGCCTATGCTGCAAGCCGTAACACGACTCGGGGTGCCGCTTTCCACACGGAAAGGGCTGAGAAAAACCCGCTGACCTGAACTGGATAATGCCAGCGTAGGGAAGTCTGATGCCTGACCGCATTCGCCTTCTTGTTCGCCGGTTGGGAGCTACGATGACACATCAATCTCAACACCTTTCTGCCGCGCACTTCGCGCCCATTCTGCACGCTTTCCGGCGCCAGTCACCGCTGGTGCACTGTATGACCAATGACGTGGTCCAGAACTTCACCGCCAACGTGTTGCTGGCACTCCATGCCTCACCGGCGATGGTGATCGATGCCGCTGAGGCTGCCCAGTTCAGTAGCATGGCCGATGCACTGCTGATTAACGTGGGCACCTTAACCCGCGATCGCCAGCAGGCGATGCAGGCTGCGGTCACCGCGGCTAATCAGGCGGGCACGCCCTGGACACTGGATCCGGTTGCCGTCGGCGCGCTGACGCTGCGCAGTGACTTCTGCCAGCAGTTGTTAAGCCAGCAACCGGCGGTGATTCGGGGGAATGCGTCAGAGATTCTGGCGCTGGCACAACAGGCCAGCGGCGGGCGCGGTGTCGACACGCTGCATCAGGCGGATGCAGCACTCGATGCGGCCCAACAGCTCGCGGAAACCTGGAGCACGCTGGTGGTCGTCACCGGTGAAGTGGACTACGCCACCGATGGTCAGCGACTCCTTGCTGTACACGGTGGAAGCCCCTTAATGACACGGATAGTCGGGACCGGCTGCGCCCTCTCGGCAGTGGTGGCGGGTTTCAGCTCTCTGGCTGGCGATCGGCTGATGAATGTCGCGGCCGCCTGTCAGGTGATGGCGCTGGCGGGTGAAAAGGCGGCGGCGCAGGCTGCCGGACCCGGCAGCTTTGCCACGGCGTTTATTGATGCACTCTGGACGCTGGAGGGTAATCATGAAGCGTATTAACGCTCTGACGATTGCGGGTACCGATCCCAGCGGCGGCGCAGGGATTCAGGCCGATCTCAAAACCTTCTCGGCTCTGGGAGCCTATGGCACCAGCGTCATCACCGCGCTGGTGGCACAGAACACCTGCGGCGTGCATTCGGTTTATCGCATTACGCCTGACTTTGTTGCTGCCCAGCTCGATTCGGTGCTCAGTGATGTGCGCATCGACAGCGCAAAAATTGGCATGCTGTCAGAAACGGCTATCGTGGAGCAGGTTGCGGCCCGGCTGAGCAATGCGGCAATCCCGTTTATCGTGCTGGACACGGTCATGGTTGCGAAAAGTGGTGATGCGCTGCTCTCGCCAGACGCCGTAGCCAGTGTACGAGAGCTGTTATTGCCGCAGGTCTCGCTGATCACGCCTAATCTTCCGGAAGCGGCGGCGTTGCTGGACTGCGCCATTGCGGCAGATGAAGAGGAGATGCGCGAGCAGGGACGGGCATTGCTGGCACTGGGCTGTCAGGCTGTGCTGATGAAGGGCGGTCACCTTGCGGCGGCGGAGAGCCCGGACTGGCTGATCACGCACTCAGCAGAGCAGCGATTCAGTACGCCGCGGGTAAATACCCGTCATACGCACGGCACCGGCTGTACGCTGTCGGCAGCCTTAGCCGCGTTGCGACCACGTCATGCTGACTGGGCAGAGACGATTGGGGAAGCCAAAAACTGGTTACAGCAGGCGCTGCTGCAGGCGGATTCGCTGGAGGTCGGGAAGGGTATCGGACCGGTTCACCATTTTCATCAATGGTGGTAATGACGAAGGCCCGCATCGACCTGGTAATCAGGTGGTGCGGGCGGTTTCAGGTTCAGGGTGCTTCAAACCAGGCGCTGTTACGCTCGGCAATCGGGGTGATAGAGAAGATCATCTCCTGCAGATGACGACGCATTGCCGCTTCGGCTGCATCGGCGTCATGACGCTTCAGCGCCGCAAAAATCTCTTCATGCTGCTCAATCAGCTTGTCCGGTGGAGAGACTTCACTCAGCGTCAGAAACCGCACCCGGTCCATGGCCGCTTTGATGTTCTCCACCGTTTCCCAGGCCAGCTTACAGTCAATGCTTTCAGCAATCAGGCGATGAAACTCATCGTCCAGAGTGAGAAAAGCCTGGCTGTCATGCCGCTCAGCGGCCATGCGCTGCAGCTGCAGGTTATGCTCCAGCGCCATCAGAGCCGGATCATCAATCTCCAGTGCCGCACGGCGAACCACCGACACCTCAACGGCCTCCCGGATAAAGCGGCCATCCGCCACCCGCTTAGCGGAGATTTTGCGCACGAAAGTGCCACGCTGCGGCAATACCTGTACCAGTCCGGCTTCGGCCAGCTTGATGAACGCTTCGCGCACCGGCTGGCGTGAGACGTTGAAGCGCGCGGATACCTCTTTTTCCGAGAGCAGCGAGCCCGGCTGAATTGCGCAGGTGACGATATCTTTGCGCAGATACCGGTAAATCTGCTGATTTACCGGTTCGCTGGTAGTAATGGTATAGGCGATCGACATGCAGCAATATCCATATTACGGCTGGCAGGGGCCAGCGCGATGGGAAAGTGTCAGTCTAATCAGCGCGCTGCATCTGCGCCAGCGCTTTGTCACCAGGCTGTTATGCCTGGCTCATACACTGTTGCACCGTCGCCCGCGCGCCCTGAGTCGTCAGCTGCTGGTAATACGTCGTCAGTCGGGCCACCAGATCGGCGTTCTGCGCTAAATCTTCGCCAAAGATGTCGCGCAGACCCAATAGCGCACGGACACGCGCTTCGCCTTCTTCGCTACCGGTAACCGTCTCTGACAGCGTGGCTTTCAGCGGATCGCGGATCTCAATCGGTTGACCCTGTTCATCGATGCCGCCGACATAGCGCATCCAGCCCGCCACGCCCAGCAGCAGCAGGTCGCAGCGGCTACCGCGCTGCAGATGCCAGCGCAGACTATCGAGCATGCGTTGTGGCAATTTTTGCGATCCGTCAGTGGCGATTTGATATGTGCGATGTTTAATGGCACGGTTTTCGTAACGGGCGATCAGCGAATCGGCATAGGCGTTGAGATCCACGCCCTGGGTACGCAGCGTCGGCGCCTGCTCATCAATCATCAGTGAACGGGTGGCTGCGCGGAAATGGGGATCGGCCACGCAGTCACTGATGTACTCATAACCGGCCAGAAAGCCGAGATAGGCCAGGAAAGAGTGGCTGCCATTCAGCATGCGCAGTTTCATCTCTTCATAGGGCAGAACGTCACTGACCAGTTCTGCGCCCGCTTTTTCCCATGCCGGACGGCCATTGACGAAGTTATCTTCAATCACCCACTGAAAGAAGGGCTCCGCTTCAACCGCAACCGGGTCATCGGAACCCAGACGCTCGCTTAGTGCCGCAAACGCTGCATCGGTCATGGCCGGAACGATACGATCCACCATGGTGGAGGGGAAGGTAATGTGTTGCTGAATATAGTCTGCCAGTGCCGGATCCTGATGCTGTGCCAGTTGTACAACAACGTTGCGGGTCACGTGACCGTTTTCCGGCATGTTGTCACAGGACATCACGCTAAAGGCGGGTAAGCCCTGATCCCGTCGGCGGCGAATCGCGGCCAGAATCAGACCGGGCAGCGAACGCGGCGAATGCGGATTCTGCAGGTCATGCACGATGTCAGGGTGATCGGGATTTAAATTGCCACTGGCAGGCTGGTGGCAATAGCCTTTCTCGGTGACGGTCATGGAGACAATGGCTACCTCAGGCTGGCTCATGGCATTGATCACCGCCTCAATACCGTCACTTTTGCCGTGCAGTGCCTGAGTAATGACGCCAATCACCCGGGTATGCAATGAATCATCGGCCATCTCGGTGAGGGTATAAAGCAGCTGCTGCTCTCGCAGGGCCTCAATCAACGCGCCGCTGTTGAGGTTCACTTCACAATAACCCCAGTCGCTGCCCTGTTCAGCCAGCTTATCGCTGCAGAGCGCCTGATGGGCGCGGTGAAATGCACCAAAACCGATATGTACCATGCGGGTTTTTAACTGGCTGCGGTCGTAAGCGGGGCGCTTGACCTCAGCGGGCAGGCGATCAATCTGTAACATAGTCCATCCTTATGGCAAACGGGGCGCAAAGCGCCCCGAAATCATACATCTGTTAGCGAAACAACACTCAGACCGAAACCGGTTTATCCTGAGTTTTCGGACTGCGAATCACAAATAACACCAGGAAGGCACCCAGCGCGGCGACACAACCCGCCAGGATAAAGGCGCTATCGAATTTACCGGTGTGATGAACAATAAACCCGGTGACGATGGGCCCGATGATGCCGGAGAGGCTACCCACCAGATGGATAAAGCCGCTGATGCTGCCGATACGGCTCTTGTGCACCACATCCTGAATAATCGCCCAGTAGATTGCGCCGGTGATATAGAGAAAGAAAATCGACACCGACATCATAATTACCGCAGGCACCACATCTTTTATCGTACCCGCCAGCGCCACACAAATTGCGGCGGCCAGCAGTGAGACCACCAGCACAATTTTGCGGGACAACAACAGCTTGCCGGTGATGTTAAAGATCTTATCGGAGATCCAGCCACCCAGCGCCAGGCCAACGAAACCGACGATCCACGGGATCATGGTGGTGATGCTCATTGATTTGATATCCAGGCCGTGCGCCTGCACCAGGTAGGCCGGGAACCAGCTCAGGAAGAAGAACAGAATGTAGTTGTAGCAGAAGAAGGCAAAAGCGGTGACCAGGATAATCGGCTGGCGCAGGTAGTAGCCAAACGGATGTGACGTTTCCGACAGATCAACTTCATCATTCGGGTTCGTTGCTTTCAGGCGATCAATCAGCAGACGTTCCTCTTCGCTGACGCGCTTGCTCTTCGCCGGATTGTCAGCGGCGAAGAAGAGCCAGAACGCCATCCACACCAGACCGATGCAGCAGACAATCACGAACGCCGGACGCCAGCCATAGGCGAGCGCCAGATAACCAATGATCGGGCCAGCGACCGCACCACCTAAAGGTGATCCGGCACTCAGTAAGCCCATGGCCGTCGCGGCCTGTTTTTTCGGGAACCAGCCGTTAATCGCTTTGTTGGCCGAGGAGCAGATCGGGCCTTCAGCCATGCCGAACAGCACACGCAGGATCAGCAGTGACCAGAAGCCGGTGGCCAGTGCGGTCATGCCGCAGAAAATGGACCAGGCACCTACCGCCACGGCCAGCACGATTTTAGGGCCATAGCGGTCAGTGGCAAGGCCGCCAAGGAAGTTAAACAGGGCATAGCCAAAGAAAAAGCTGCCGAAGATCATGCCAAACTGCTCAGCATTGATCGCCAGATCTTTTTCCACCAGCGGCACCGTCAGCGACAGGGCGACACGATCGAGGTAGTTAATCATGTAAACCAGGAACAGCAGCAAAACGAGGGTCCAGCGCAGATTCTTGAACATACAAACTCCGTGATCTGTTTTATCTTTATAGTCATGCCGGCGGGTACGCACCGGCTGAGGAGACCTGGTGTTCAGCGGATAATTAACCCATCTGAAGTATGACTTTGCAGCAGGTGCGCGGATCTTTTTCAAACAGGGTCATCGCACGCTCAATCTCCTGCAGCGGGAAGTAGTGCGTGACCAGTTTCTCTGGCTGGATTAACCCTTTTTCCATCCATTCGATCACCTGGGGGAAACGATTGCTGTTAAGACGTGAGGTAAACAGCGACAGCTCCTTGCTGGTCAGGCTCTGCTGAGTAATGCTGCACGGCTCGCCGGAGAAACCCAGCAGGCCAATGCGCGCGGCCGGTGAGGCGAGGGCAGCTGCTTCAGCCAGAATGGTGGGATGGCAGGCCGCGTCGATAATCAGCGTAGGCTGCACGCCCTCAAGCTGTGCCGCCAGCGGGATTTCGCTGTTATCGAACAGTTGATCCGCACCGCTCTGCTCTGCAAGTGCCAGCCTTTCCGGCAGGCGATCCACCACCATCACCTTTTTAACCTTATAGACGCCCTTCAGCACCTGAATCGCAGTGAGCCCCATCGGACCGGCACCGTAAATCAGCGCCACATCGTCTGGCTGCGGCTTGAGAAACGCGGTGATATTGGCGGCGATAGTGAAAGGCTCAACCAGACTGGCGAGCCGATCGGGGATGCTGTCCGGCAGGGAAAAGGCATTTTTTGCCGGAGCCAGCGCAAACTCGCTGAAGCCGCCATCACGGTGCACGCCAATCACCTGCAGTGTGGTACAAACATTGGGACGGCCCACCGAGCAGGGATAGCAGCTGCCGCAGCTCACCACCGGATCCACCGCCACGCGGTCGCCCAGCCGGGCCGTATCAACACCGTCGCCCACCGCGTCAATGACGCCGAAAAATTCGTGACCAATTACCCGTGGATATTTCGCGAACGGGTTATGCCCGTGCCAGATATGCACATCAGAGCCGCAGATACTGGCATAAGCCACTTTGACCCGGACTTCGCCCGCCGCAGGTTGTGGCAGTGGACGTTCAGCCACCACCAGTTCACCCGGCTGTTCAATAACAACGCTTTTCATCAGCTTCTCCTTACCAGTTCCACAGGGTGCCATCTTCAAGACGGGCGACCGGGAGATAGGCAGGTTCATAGGGAAATTTCGACGCCAGTTTCTCGTTGAATTCAATGCCGAGACCGGGTTTGTCGCCTGGATGCATGTAGCCCTGGTCAAAGGTCCAGTTTGCATCAAACAGCTCCATCATCTGTTCGGAGAAGCCCATGTACTCCTGCACACCGAAGTTCGGCACCCAGAGGTCAAAGTGCAGTGCAGCCGCCATGCAAACAGGGGAGAGATCAGAAGGACCGTGCGAGCCGGTGCGCACCTGATAGAGCGAGGCAAAATCAGCAATACGCCGCATACCGGTGATGCCGCCCGCATGCGTAATGGTGGTGCGGATGTAGTCGATCAGCTGTTCTTCAATCAGCTGCTTACAATCCCAGATGCTGTTGAACACTTCACCCACGGCAATCGGCGTAACGGTATGCTGGCGGATCAGGCGGAAGCACTCCTGATTCTCAGCAGGCGTCGGATCTTCCATCCAGAACAGGCGATAATCTTCCACGCTCTTGCCAAAACGCGCCGCTTCAATTGGCGTCAGGCGATGATGCATGTCATGCAGCAAGTGCTCGTCGAAACCAAACTTGTCACGGATGGCCGCGAACAGTTTCGGGGTAAAATCGAGGTATTTCTCGGTTGACCAGAGCTGCTCTTCCGGCCAGTTACCTTTGGTTGCAGGCTCATAGGCCAGACCTTTACCTTTCGCCATGCCGTAAGTGGTTTTCATGCCCGGAACGCCGCACTGCGCGCGAATCGCTTTGAAGCCCAGCTCTTTGTGCTTCGCGTAGTCATCCATCACTTCATCAATGGAGTGACCGGTGGTGTGGCAATAGACCATCACGCCGGTACGGGATGCACCACCCAGCAGCTGATACACCGGCATATTGGCGGCTTTGCCTTTGATATCCCACAGTGCCATATCGACGGCCGAGATAGCGGACATGGTGACCGGGCCACGACGCCAGTAAGCGCCCTTGTAGAAATATTGCCAGATGTCTTCGATCTGATGCGCATCGCGGCCAATCAGCTGCGGGCAGACGTGATCTTTCAGGTAGGAGGCGACCGGTAATTCACGGCCATTCAGCGTTGCGTCGCCAATGCCGGTCAGACCCTGATCGGTGGTGATCTTTACGGTGACAAAGTTTCTGCCTGCGCAGGTTACAAATACTTCTGCCTTAACAATTTTCATCCTGGTTGCCTTAAGTCAGCGTTCAATGATGAAAAAGTACGCTCTTTAATACTACCATACAAGTTAGGGTGGCAGAGTTGTGAACGGAATCACAGAGTGTTTACATTGCCTGAAAACGCCCGTTAAGGCGTGATAAAGCGAGGCAGCAGGAGGGATGTTACGGAGAAAATGGGCGCCAATGGGAGCAGAAGAAAAAGGGGCTTTCGCCCCTGATGTCGGTTCAGGCAAGCAGCGCGCACTGCGGCGGCAGGCGGCAGCTCAGCGCGCCCGCCATCACCTCAATCACGAATTCGCGCCCGGAAAGCGGCTCGCCATCGAGATTAAAGGTCATCTCATGCGGAGAACGGATCGTCAGTGACTCCAGTTGCGTGGTGACGATGCCGGGATTGTCATCGTCGCCGGTCAGCGAGTGCAGCAGGGTAGGCAGCAACTCCTGCGCGGTGACAACACTGACGTCCAGTCGGCCATCGTTGATCAGGGCAGAAGGGCATAACCGCTGACCGCCGCCTGCCTGACGACCATTACCGATACCGATCACCAGCGCATCACCCTGCCAGGCGAAATCGGGGCCGCTGATCTCGCAGGTATCCGGTTTCAGCGTATCCATGCGCATCAGGCCGTGAATAAAGTAGGAGACGCCACCCAGCGCCGACTTCAGCTTTTCCGGGGTTTCAGTCGTGATACGGGTGCCAAACCCGCCGGTCGCCATATTGATGAAGTAGTGGCTCTGGTTTACCCTGGCCAGATCGATGGCACTGGCTTTGCCCTGAATCGCCAGTCGCAGTGCCGGTTCCATCTCTTCCGGGATGCCGACGCTGGTGGCAAAATCGTTAGCGGTACCCAGCGGCAGGATGCCCAGCACCGGGCGATGATCCGCTTCAGAAGAAGCCAGCGCTGTCGCAATTTCATTGATGGTACCATCTCCACCACCGGCCACCACGGTCGCGGCCTGCAGCGCAATGGCCTCTTTGACGTACCGATCGCCGTCACCTTTTTCAAACGTGACACGCACCGCAATGTCGAAGCCTTCTTCACGCAGGGTCGTAATAGCTTCGCGCAGATCATCATTACCCGCGCCTTTCCCATTCAGGATGAGCAGCGTAAGCGGTTTATTATCCATTTTGCGTTCCTTGAAGATCTACAGAGTAAGAAGGGATTTATAACACAGCTGCCAGCAGTAAATTATTGGCGAAAGAGAGAAAAAAGAAAACCCGCACGGGGGAGCCGGGCGGGTAAATGAGGTGGTTCCTGGTAATTCTGCCGTTTATTGTTACTCGTTAGCAGCAGGCGGGACTATAAAGCAGCGCCGCGCAGGGGTCTGTGATCCTGTTCTGATTTCCTCAAAATGTTTCCGTTGGTAAACGATTATGAGGGTCCCGGGTATCTTCACCATGATCAAAGTTGCGCAGCAGCAGTGCAAAACGCAGATCCACCTCCTCTGGCACCCGCAGCCAGACGCGATGGCCATCGCCCGGCGCAACTTCAGTGGGTTCGCCGCGCGCATTCTGCAGCGCGTCCAGCTGGCAATTCAGGTTCCCCTGAGGCGTCATGATCTCCACGCTGTCGTGCAGCATAAACTTATTCTTCACCGCCACTTCAGCCCATTCGCTCCGGCGTTCGCCGGTGAATTCGCCGACAAACTGCTGGCGGTCGGACACCGAAAAGCCCTGCTGATAATTCTGGTAGCTGTCGTGAGTGTGGCGGCGCAGGAAACCTTCGGTATAGCCACGATGTGCCAGGCCTTCCAGGGTTAACAGCAGTGAGGGATCAAACGGCTTACCGGCAGCGGCATCATCAATCGCCCGGCGATAAACCTGAGCGGTGCGGGCGCAGTAGTAGTAGGACTTGGTGCGTCCCTCGATCTTCAGCGAATGAACGCCCATCTCGCTGAGCCGCTCCACGTGCGCGACCGCGCGAAGATCCCGCGAGTTCATGATGTAGGTGCCGTGCTCATCTTCGAACGCGCTCATCACCTCGCCGGGCTTCATCTTCTCTTCCAGCAGAAACACCTTGTCGGTGGGCTGACCAACGCCCAGCGTTGGCGTCACATCCTGTACGGCGACAGGCGTGTGGATACCAACGATATTCCCCACCTCATCCTGCTGACCCTCCGCCACTTTATACTCCCAGCGGCAGGCGTTGGTGCAGGTTCCCTGATTCGGGTCGCGTTTGTTCATATAGCCGGAGAGCAGGCAGCGACCGGAGTAGGCCATGCAGAGCGCGCCATGGACAAAGACTTCCAGCTCCATCTCCGGGACCTGCTGGCGGATCTCGGCGATCTCCTCCAGCGACAGCTCACGTGACAGAATCACCCGGCTCAGCCCCATCTGCTGCCAGAATTTTACCGTGGCCCAGTTGACCGCATTGGCCTGCACCGACAGATGAACCGGCATCGTCGGGAAAGCGTCGCGCACCAGCATGATCAGGCCGGGATCGGACATGATCAGCGCGTCGGGCTGCATCGCCACTACCGGCGCTAAGTCACGAATAAAGGTTTTCAGCTTGGCGTTGTGCGGCGCAATGTTCACCACCACGTAGAATTTTTTACCCAGCGCGTGCGCTTCACTGATGCCCAGTGCGAGGTTTTCGTGGGTGAATTCGTTGTTGCGCACCCGCAGGCTGTAGCGCGGCTGGCCGGCATAAACGGCATCGGCACCATAAGCAAACGCGTAACGCATGTTCTTCAGGGTGCCAGCGGGGGAAAGCAGTTCGGGTTTCATGATTTTCTCACTGATGTCAGGTCAGCATGTCGCCTCAGGCGGCAGGTGCAGGGCAGTTAAGCCCTGCAAAAGGTGCGGAATTGTAGGCAGTGAGAAAAGGGAAGTAAATTGATCGGGATCAAACTAGATCAAATGACAGGCATCGGCTTCCCAGCGATAGCCCATGCCGTAGACGGCGCGGATAAAAGGTTGCTCGCTATCGAGAGTCTCCAGCTTGCGCCGCAGGTTCTTTATATGGCTGTCGATGGTGCGGTCCGTGACCACGCGGTAGTCATCATAGAGATGGTTAAGCAGCTGTTCGCGTGAAAAGACCTTGCCCGGCTCCAGCGACAGCGTTTTCAGCAGACGGAACTCCGCCGGCGTGAGATCCAGCGGCTTGTCGCGCCAGCTGGCGAAGAAGCGGCTCTCATCGACGCGAAGTAACGAGGCGCTTTGCGGCTCTTCCGCCGACCGTTTTACCCGGCGCAGAATCGTTTTAACTCGCGCCACTACTTCACGCGGGCTGAAGGGTTTACAGATGTAGTCATCCGCGCCCAGCTCCAGCCCCAGCAGCCGATCGATCTCCTCGGTGCGGGCGGTGACCATAATAATCGGCAGTTCGGAATGACGACGGATTTCACGGCACAGCGTTAAACCGTCGGTGCCTGGCAGCATCAAATCCAGCAGCATCAGGTCGGGTGGCGTCTGGCGCACATACTCCAGCACCGCGTTACCGTCGGCGATGTGATGGGTACGGTAGTTCGAGGCATGCAGATAATCGATCATCAGCTGCGCCAGTTTCGGCTCATCTTCGACCACCAGAATCAGCGGGTCGTGGTTTTCCAGGCTCATAAGCGTCTACACAAGGGGAACATAGCGCAAGTGTAGCGCGATTTTCAGTCCACCTAAATCAGAGTGCGCCGCATGAATATCGCCGCCATGCGCGTCAGCGATATTTTTACAGATGGCCAGGCCCAGGCCCGAGCCACCGCTGGCGCGATTGCGCGAGCCTTCGGTGCGGAAGAAGCGCTCAAAAATCTGGGCCTGATGTTCCCCATCCACGCCCGGTGCGCTGTCATCAAACTCGATGCGCCAGTTGGGTGCCTCATAGTTCAGCGTCACTTCAACCCAGCCCCCGCTGTCGGTGTAGCGCAGGCTGTTCTCCAGCAGATTAGTGAACAACTGCATCAGGCGGTCGGGATCGCCAAAGAAGGGGGCGTTATCGGGCAGATTGAGTTTCAGCGTCAGCCCGTGTGCACGATAGCGTTCGGCAAAGCTGCCTGCCGTCACTTCCAGCAATTGCACCAGATCGGTTGCCTGTTTGCGGTAGGCAAGGGCGCCCTCATCGGACAGCGACAGCTGGTGCAGATCGTCGACCAGCTTGGTCAGCACCACCACTTCGCTTTGTAGCGAGGCGATCGCTTCCGGCGTCAGTTTGCGCACACCATCCTGCATCGCTTCCAGTTCACCGCGCAGGATCGCCAGTGGTGTGCGTAACTCATGGGAGATATCGGCCATAAAGGCGCGGCGCATGCTCTCATTTTTCTCCAGCGAGCTGGCAAGGAGGTTAAAGTCCCTGGCCAGCTGGCCCAGCTCATCCCGGCTGCTGACCTCAACGCGGGTGGCAAAATTACCGGCCGCCAGATGATGGGTGCCGTCGACCAGACGTTTGACCGGAGCCAGCAGACCGCGCCCCATCAGCCAGGTCGCCAGTGCCGCCAGCAGCGTAGACAGCCCGACGATAATCCAGCTGGTGCGCCGCTGCTGCTGATCAAAGTTAATGTCGGTGCTGCGCGTCAGCCGCTCCGGCGGCGAGCCGATGACCCAGCCGACCACTTTATTATTGCTGGTGGTGATATTGCGTCGCGTGCCTTCGGGCGGCACCGGCGATTTTGGCCCGGCCAGCACTTTATATTGCTGATCGAGGATCCAGAACTGGGTGCGCCAGCCGTGCGGCGGCAGCTGACTGTTACTGTCGGGATTCTGCTCCAGCGAGCGCAGCATGGTGAACACCAGCCGATCGTTGTGGCGCAAAAAATCCCAGTTGCCGTGCTGCTCATACTGATCGGCCAGGGCATCGCTGAGCAGATTTAACCGCTGCTCGTTGCCGCGCTTAATGTAGTCGACAAAGCCATGCTCGAAACTGAGGCGAACCCCCCAGTGCATGGTAATCAGCACCAGCATGCAGGTGGCGAAAATCGCCATAAACAGTTTGGCCCCGATGCCCAGGCGCAGGTTATCTCTCATTTTTTTCTCCGGCGTCGCAAATCAACGTTGGTACTCACCTGTGGCGGCACGCGCCAGAACACCAGCGCGGGCAGGATGATAATCAGCGACATGCAAAGGTAGGTATAAATAAACATCTGATGTTCCGCCGTGCTGTTCGCTGCGCTTTCCTGAGCAAATGCCCCCAGCAGCAGCCCGGCCACGGTCACGCCGATACTCATCGACAGCTGCATAATCATCGACAGCAGGCTGTTGCCGCTGGACGCCAGCTCATCGGGCAGCTCCTTCAGCGTCAGGGTATTCATTGAAGAGAAGCGGATGGCGTTGACCATGCCCTGCAGAAACAGCACCAGTGGCAGCAGCCAGACCCAGCCCAGAATTGCCACCAGCGGGAACAGCAGGACCACCAGCGCCAGCGCCACGGTCGACATCACCAGCACGTTGCGGTAGCCATAAAGATTGACGATGCGCACCACAATGCGTTTCATCCCCATATTCCCCAGCACCATCGGAATCATCATCAGACCGGCGTGAAACGGGCTGTAACCCATGCCGAGCTGCAGAAAGATAGGCGTCATAAAGGGCAGCATGCCGCTGCCGATGCGGCCGGTAAAACTGCCGAGCAGGCCGATGGAGTAGATGCGATTATCAAACAGCTTCAGGCTGAACAGCGCATTATCATTGCCGCGCGCATGCATCAGGTAGAACAGCAGAGAGAACATGCCAATGAGGATCATGGCACCCAGCAGCAGCGGAGAGCCGCCACTGCTGCGCTGACCATCCAGCGCCAGGGTCAGGGTTGCCATTCCGGCGGCCAGCAGGATAAAACCGCCGAAATCAAAGCGGCGCGTCTGCATGCTGTAGTTGGGCATCAGCATCAGGGTGGCGATAGCGCCTGCAATGCCGACCGGGATATTGATTAGAAAGATCCAGTGCCAGCTGGCGTACTCCACCAGCACACCGCCCAGCGCCGGACCCAGCAGCGGACCGATCTGGCCGGGCAGAGTGACAAACGTCATGGCGGACATATACTGCTCGCGCGGCACGATTTTCATCACCGTCAGGCGACCCACCGGCACCATCATTGCCCCGCCAATCCCCTGAACCACCCGCGACAGCACCAGCTGATCCAGAGTGCCGGAAAGGGCGCACAGCAGTGATCCCAGGCTGAACAGCACAATCGCGCAGAAGAAAATGTTGCGCACACCAAAGCGATCGGCCAGCCAGCCGCTGACCGGCAGCATGACGGCGACCGTCAGCACGTAATAGACGATGACCGAGTGCATGTGCAGCGGGCTGACACCCAGATCGTGCGCCATCGACGGGATCGCGGTATTCACGATGGTGGTATCCAGCGTCTGCATAAAGAAGCCGATGGCAACAATCCACAGTTGCCAGCGGACGTTAGTGCTTTGCGTACTCATCGATCCCCCCGATAAAGGCGTCACGTCCGATGCCTGCTGCCGCCATATCTGTTACGGCTGCTGCGCGGCAGCCAGCGGGCGTTTTTTACGGCGCAACTTATCCATCATTAAATAGACCACCGGCGTGGTGTAGAGCGTCAGTAACTGGCTCATCACCAGTCCGCCTGCAATGGTAATCCCCAGCGGCTGACGCAGCTCTGCGCCGTCGCCGCTGGTCAGCACCAGCGGCAGCGCGCCAAACAGCGCCGCCAGCGTCGTCATCATAATCGGCCGGAAGCGCAACAGGCACGCCTGGAAAATCGCCTCCCGCGCGCTGAGCTGGCCGTTGCGCTCTGCCTCCAGCGCAAAATCGACCATCATGATGGCGTTCTTTTTCACGATTCCGATCAGCAGCAGAATACCGATCAGCGCAATCAGGCTGAAGGGCGTATCGAACAGCTCCAGCGCCAGCAGCGCACCGACACCCGCCGAGGGCAGGGTAGAGAGGATAGTCAGCGGATGGACATAGCTCTCATAGAGGATCCCCAGCACGATATAGACTGCCGCAATCGCCGCCAGCATCAGCCAGAGCTGATTACTTTGCGACTGCTGAAACACCTGCGCCGTACCGGCAAAGCTGCCGCGCACGCTGGAGGGCACGCCAATCGCGGTCATGGTGCGTTCAATCGCCTCCGACGCCTGCGACAGCGACACACCTTCCGGCAGGTTAAATGAGATGGTCGAGGCGGCAGACAGCCCTTCATGGTTGACCGAGAGCGGCGCATTCGCGGGCTGCCAGTGGGCGAACCACGACAACGGAATCGCTTTACCTTCGCTGTTTATCACAAACATCTGCGACAGGGCGCTGATATCCTGGGTGTAGCGCGGATCGACCTCCATCACCACTTTGTACTGGTTAAGCGGCTGATAGATGGTGGAGATCTGACGCTGACCAAAGGCGTTATTCAGCAGGGCATTGGCCTGAGAGACATCAATGCCAAGCCGCGCCATGCTTTCCCGGTCATAGGTCAGCGCCATCTCGCTGCCTTTATCCTGCTGATCGGAGTTCACATCCGCCAGCTGCGGCAGGGCAGAGAACGCCTGACGGATTTTTGGCTCCCACTCACGCAGGGCTTTAAGGTCGTCCGACAGCAGGGAATATTGATAACCGGCATTCGATTCCCGACCGCCGACGCGCAGATCCTGCACCGCATTCAGATAGAGACTCGCCCCGGGTTCTTTCGCCAGCTTATTGCGCAGGCGGGCGATAATCTCCACTGCGCTCTCTTTCCGCTCCGACAGCGGCTTCAGCGAGATAAACATGGAGCCACTGTTGGTACGCATCCCGCCGGTGAAGCCCACCACGCTCTCTACCGCCGGATCGGCCCCGACAATCTCCATAAAATCCTGCAGCTTACTGCGCATCGCCTGAAACGAAATGCTCTGGTCGGCAGAGATGAAACCGGAAAGTCGTCCGGTATCCTGCTCCGGCATAAAGGTTTTTGGAATATGAACAAACAGCCAGCCGGTCAGGACGATGGTGGCGAAAAACAGCACCATCACCCAGCGCGCATGGTTCAGTACCACGCTAAGCGAGCGGCCATAGCCCTGCTGGATCGCCATCAGCAGGCGGCCCGCGCCGCGCTGACGCGGCTGGCTGCGCGGCGCGTGCGGCTTCAGCAGATAGGCGCACATCACCGGCGTCAGGGTAACCGAGATAAACAGCGAGATGACGATAGCCACCGACAGCGTAATGGCAAATTCTGAGAAGAAGCGGCCAATCAGTCCGCCGATCATCAGCAGCGGCAGGAACACGGCAATCAGTGACAGGCTCATCGACAACACGGTAAAACCGACTTCCCGCACCCCTTTCAGCGCGGCGGCCAGCGGCTTCATGCCCGCTTCCACGTGCCGGGCAATGTTCTCCAGCACTACAATCGCATCATCCACCACAAAGCCGGTGGCGATGGTCAGCGCCATCAGCGACAGATTGTTGAGGCTGAAGCCGCACAGGTACATTGCGGCGAAGGTGCCGATCAGTGAAACCGGCACCGCGACGGCGGGGATCAGCGTGGCGCGGCCTGAACGCAGGAAAACAAACACTACCAGAATCACCAGCGCCACGGCGATCACCAGCGACTGCTCCACCTCATGCAGCGAGGCGCGAATGGTGGGTGAGCGATCCTGAGCGATCTGCAGATCGATGGCGGCCGGGATCACCTCATGCAGCAGCGGCATTTCGGCGCGGATGCGGTCCACCGTATCGATGACGTTGGCTTCAGGCGTTTTGCGGATCAGCAGCAGCACCGCCGGTTTACCGCGCGACATCCCGGCGTTGCGTACGTCCTGCACTGAATCTTCGACTGTCGCCACATCCGACAGCCTGACCGCCGCGCCGTTGTTGTAATGCACTATCAGCGGCTGATACTCACTGGCGGTCTGCAGCGCGTCATTGGTACGCAACTGCCAGCGCTGCTGCGAATCATCCAGTGCGCCCTGCGGCCGTCGCTGATTGGCGTTGGAAATGGCGGTGCGCACTGCATCCAGCGAGACGCCCTGATTAAACAGCGCCTGTGGATTCAGGGCCACGCGGACCGCAGGCAGCGAGCTGCCGCCCACGGTGACGTCGCCCACGCCCTCAATCTGTGACAGTTTCTGCGCCAGCTGGGTCGAGGCGTAATCGTAGAGCTGACCCGGATTATAGGTATCCGAAGTCAGCGTCATGATCATAATCGGCGCATCTGAAGGGTTCACTTTGCGATAGGTCGGGCGCGACGGCATCCCGGTAGGCAGCAGGCTTTGCGCCGCGTTAATCGCGGCCTGAACATCGCGCGCGGCTCCGTTGATGTCGCGATCAAAATCAAACACCAGAATGATGCGGGTGCTGCCCAGCGAACTGGTTGAGGTCATTTCACTGACGCCCGCGATGCGTCCCAGCGAGCGCTCCAGCGGCGTGGCCACCGACGACGCCATGATCTCCGGTGCGGCACCCGGCAGCGAAGCCGAGATAACAATCACCGGAAAATCAACCTGCGGCAGCGGCGCCACCGGCAGCAGCCGGAAACCCAGCATCCCCGCCAGTGCGATGGCCAGCGTCAGCAGGGTAGTGGCGACGGGCCGGTTGATGAACAGGGCAAAGAACTTCACTCTGCGGCCTCCGTGCGGGCAAAGCGGCGGCGGGTGGCGTGCGCAAGTCGATCAAACAGCAGGTAGATCACCGGGGTGGTAAACAGGGTCAGCACCTGGCTCAGAATCAGCCCGCCGACCATGGCAATCCCCAGCGGATGACGCAGTTCGGCACCGACGCCGGTGCTGAGCATCAGCGGCAGCGCGCCGAGCAGGGCGGCCAGCGTGGTCATCAGAATCGGGCGGAAGCGAAGCAGGCAGGCCTGATAAATGGCATCAACAGGCTTCATACCCTGTTCACGCTCGGCCGCCAGCGCAAAGTCGATCATCATGATGGCGTTCTTTTTCACGATGCCGATCAGCAGGATGATGCCGATTATCGCTACGATATCCAGCTCATTGCCGCTGAGCATCAGCGCCAGCAGCGCGCCGACACCCGCCGTGGGCAGCGTTGAGAGAATCGTGATGGGGTGAATAAAGCTTTCATAAAGCACGCCCAGCACGATGTACATCGCCACAATGGCCGCCACAATCAGCCAGACGGTGCTGCTCAGCGCCGCCTCAAACGCCAGCGTGCTGCCCTGGAACTGCGTCATCAGCTCTGCGGGCATGCCAAGCTCGGCTTCAGCCTGCGACACCGCTTTCACCGCATCTTCCAGCGAATAGCCGTCAGCCACGTTGAAGGAGAAGGTCGCCGACGGGAACTGGTCGAGATGATTAATGCTGAGCGGCGTGTTGCGCTGTTCAATGCGGGCAATGGCGCTCAGCGGTACGCTGCCGCCGTCGCTGCTGTTAAGGCGAATCGCATTCAGGCTCTCCATGCCTGGAGTGGCACTATTGTCCTGCTCCAGCACCACCCGATACTGGTTCGCCTGGGTATAAATGGTGGAGATGAGCCGCTGACCAAAGGCGTTGTACAGCGCGTTATCGACATCCGCCATGCTGATGCCGAGGCGGCTGGCGCTGTCGCGGTCCACTTTGACATAGGCTTCCAGTCCCTGATCCTGCCAGTCACTGCTGACATCGCGCAGCTGTGGCAGGGTGCTGAGCCGGGTCAGCAGCGCCGGAACCCAGGTGCTGAGTGAAGACAGTGAACCCGATTGCAGCGTGAACTGATAGGGAGTGCGGCTCGCCTGGGTATCGATGGTGAGATCCTGCACCGCCTGCAGCCACAGCTGCACGCCCGGTACCTCACTGACCTGCTGTTGCAGGCGCTGCTGAATGGCAGGAATGCGGTCGTCGCGTTGATCCAGCGGTTTGAGGTTGATCTGCAGACGCGCGCTGTTCAGCGAGGCATTGGTGCCATCCACGCCGACAAACGAAGTCATGCTCTCCACTGCCGGATCTTTCATGATGATGGAGGCGACGTCGCGGGTGCGCTGCGCCATGCTGGCATAGGAGACTGACTGCGGTGCCTGCAGCGTGCCCTGAATAATGCTGTTGTCCTGCTGCGGGAAAAAGCCTTTCGGGATGATCATCCACAGCAACAGCGTCAGCACCAGGGTGCCAAGCGCCACCGACAGCGTGAGCCAGGGATGATTAAGTACCCGTTTCAGGCCGCGGCCATAGGCGGCCACGATACGATCAAACATCGCTTCGCTGGCCCGCGAAAAGCGGTTCTGTTTGCGCAGCGACTCCGCGCTCAGCATCCTGGCGCACATCATCGGCGTCAGGGTCAGTGAGACCACCGCTGAAATCAGAATCGCCACCGCCAGCGTCACGGCAAATTCGCGGAACAGACGGCCGATCACGTCGCCCATAAACAGCAGCGGGATCAGGACCGCAATCAGCGAGAAGGTGAGGGAGATAATGGTAAAGCCGATCTCGCCGGCACCTTTCAGCGCGGCGGTGAGCGGCTTTTCCCCTTTCTCGATATAGCGTGAGATGTTCTCAATCACCACGATGGCATCATCGACCACAAAGCCGGTTGCGATGGTCAGCGCCATCAGTGTCAGGTTGTTAATTGAAAAGCCGAGGAAGTACATCGCCGCAAAGGTGCCGATCAGCGACAGAGGCACCGCAACCGCCGGGATCAGCGTGGCGGGCACGTTGCGCAGAAACAGATAGATGATCATCACCACCAGCGCCATCGCCAGCATCAGCTCATACTGCGTGTCGTTGACCGAAGCACGAATATTGGTGGTGCGGTCGGTGAGCAGTTTAACCTCCACCGACTTCGGCAGGGCTGCGGTCAGGGCGGGCAACATGGCACGGATATTATCTGCTGTGGCGATGATATTGGCACCAGGCTGACGCTGAACGTTGAGCACAATCGCCGCATCGCGGTTGGCCCAGGCGCCGAGCCAGCTGTTTTCTGCTCCCTGTTCTATGGTCGCCACGTCGCCAAGGCGCACCGGTGCGCCGTTTTTGTAGCTGATAATCAGCTGGCGATAATCCTCCGCTGATTTCATCTGATCATTGGCTGACAGGGTAACTGAGCGGGTCGGACCATCCAGGCTGCCTTTGGCCGAATTTACGTTGGCATTGCTGATGGCGGTCCGCACCGTTTCGCTGGTCAGACCCAGCGCAGCCAGCGCCTGCGCATTCATTTTCACCCGCACCGCCGGACGCTGACCGCCCGATAGCGTCACCAGTCCGACGCCGCTGACCTGAGAGATTTTCTGCGCCACCCGCGTTTCCACCATGTCCTGCACCTGCGTCAGCGGCATGCTGCGCGTGGTGACGGCAAGCGTCATGATCGGTGGATCGGCAGGATTCACCTTGCTGTAGACCGGCGGATTAGGCAGGTCGTTGGGCAGCAGGTTAGTGGCGGAGTTAATGGCAGCCTGCACCTCCTGCTCTGCCACATCCAGCGGCAGCGTCAGCTGGAACTGCAGCGTCACCACCGAGGCACCGCCGGAGCTTTGCGACGCCATCTGTTTCAGGCCAGACATCTGACCAAACTGGCGCTCAAGCGGCGCGGTGATGGAGGAGGTGACCACATCCGGGCTGGCACCCGGATAGAGCGTGACGACCTGGATAGTCGGATAGTCGACTTCCGGCAGCGCCGAGACCGGCAGGAAGCGGTAGCCCAGCACCCCGGCCAGCAGGATCGCAATCATCAACAGCGTGGTGGCGACCGGCCGCAGGATAAACTGGCGTGACGGTCCGCCACTGTGATCGGGAGGCATGACCTGCATTACTCACGCTCTCCTTTTGACGGCAGGGTGGCGCGGGTAGCGCGCGGTGCGTTGCTCTGCGGCGCGACCACCTCGACTTTTGCGCCTTCCGTGAGGCGATCCAGCCCATCGGTCACGACGCGTTCACCCGCCTCCAGACCGGCGCTGACCACCACTTTCTCGCTATCCTGCAAGCCGGCAATCACGCTTTTCTTGCTGACCTTGTTGTCACTGTTAACCACCCAGACAAAGTTGCCTTCGTTGCCCATCTGCAGCGCGGCAGGTGGGATAACAATCGCATCCTGCAGGGTGTTGACCTTCAGCCGCACATTCAAGAACTGATTAGGAAACAGCGTGTCGTCCTGATTATCAAAACGCGCTTTGATTTTGATGGTGCCGGTGGTGACATCAATCTGGTTATCGAGGCTCAGCAGTTTGCCGCTGGCGATCAGATTCTGATTACTGCGATCCCAGGCCTCCACCAGCAGCGACTCACCGCTCTTCTGCGCCTTGAGTATGGAACTGATGCTGTTCTCAGCCAGGGTAAAGACCACATCAATCGGGTGCGTCTGGGTGATCACCACGATACCGGTGGTGTCGCCGCTGGTGACGTAGTTGCCGACGTCCACCTGTTTCAGCCCGACCCGGCCGGCAATCGGCGCAGTGATCCGGCTGTAGGTAAGATTGAGCTGCGCACTGGCGACGCTTCCTTCATCCGCTTTCAGCGTGCCGAGCGTTTCACTGACCAGTGAGCGCTGGGTATCCAGCTCCTGTTGCGACACCAGCGAGTTTTTTGCCAGCTTCTCGAAGCGCGCCAGGTCACGACGGGCGTTGGCCAGCGTCGCCTGATCTTTCGCCAACTGGCCCTGCGCCTGCGTTAACGCCACCTGATAAGGCCGTGGGTCGACTTCTGCCAGTAGCTCGCCCGCTTTTACCTGCTGCCCTTCGGTGAAGTGGATTGCCAGCAGATCGCCATTGACCCGGCTGCGCACCGTGGCCGTGTTAGCCGCGGTCACCGTACCCAGTCCACTCAGATAGTGCGGCACGCTCTGGCTGGTGGCCGTAGCGGCCTGAACCGGCGCGAGGGGACGACGGGCGCCGTCACCGCCGCCTTTGCCGCCACGTGGCGCAGGTGCGTCACTCTGACTGCTGCTCTGCGGCTGGGCATGGCGCTGCCAGGCATAATAGCCGCCAGCGGCTACGGCGATCAGGGCCAGCACGATAAGGGTTTTCTTCATAACAGGATGTCGGGTGCTCATGATTGTTGGTGCTCTCCAGCAGTGACGTAGTCCCAGGCGCAGGCATCAAATGGGTAGCCTGCAAACGACAGAGTGTAGCCGCCTCTGACGGGCAGAAGTTGAAGGAAATAAGGATATCTGTCAGGGCGGGGTAATTATGCCTGTTCTTTCATTAATCGCATCACAATCGTCATAAAGCCGTGAAATCACTTTGCTATGCTGAAAGACAGACGGTTTTTTCAGGCAAATAAGGAGCAGGAAATGAGTCAGAATCAAACCCGGCAGTTGGGTGACAGTGGTATCGCGGTGCCGTTGCTGACGTTTGGCGGCAACGTGTTTGGCTGGACAGTGGATCAAACCACCTCCTTTTCTCTGCTGGATGCGCTGGTGGATCGAGGCCTGTGGTTTATCGATACCGCCGACGTCTATTCCCGCTGGGCACCGGGCAATAAAGGCGGTGAATCGGAAACCATTATGGGTGAATGGCTGAAAAAAAGCGGCAAACGCGACCAGATCGTGCTGGCAACCAAGGTCGGCATGGAATTGTCGCCGGAGAAAACCGGGCTGAAACCGCAATATATCCGTCAGGCAGTTGAAGATTCACTGCGCCGGTTGCAGACCGACTATATCGATCTCTACCAGGCGCACCGCGACGATCAGGATACGCCGCTGGCAGAAACCCTGAGCGCCTTTGACAGCCTGATCAGAGAGGGCAAAGTGCGGGCGATTGGTGCTTCCAATTACAGCGCGGCACGGCTGCAGGAGGCGTTGCAGGTCAGTGAAACGCAGGGGCTGGCGCGCTATGAAACCCTGCAACCTGAATACAACCTTTATGACCGCCAGCCCTATGAATCGGAGCTGGAGCCGGTGGTGATGGCGCAGGGGCTGGGCGTTATTAACTACTATTCACTCGCCAGCGGCTTTCTCAGTGGCAAATACCGCGAGGCGGCGGATGCCGGTAAAAGCGCGCGCGGTCAGGGTGTCGTAGATAAATACCTTAACCCGCGCGGTTTGCGGATCCTGGACGCACTGGACGCTATCAGCGAAGCGCATCAGGTGACGCCGACGCAGGTGGCGCTGGCCTGGCTGATCGCCCGTCCCGGCATCACCGCACCGATTGTCAGTGCCACCTCGCTGAAACAGCTCGACGATCTGACTGGCGCGATGCAGCTGACGCTGACCCCGGCGCAGATTGAACAACTGAATCAGGCAAGCCAGTAAACACAAGGGGCGATAGCGCCCCTTTTTACGCTACACCTGTCAAAAAATTGGCACCCCGCCCAGAGAATAACCAATCAGCGATCCCGATCACAAATGCGTTAATAAACGGATGTTACGGGTAATTATGCGCACGTATTTACAAAAAACAGAGGTTATCCAGCACTATCCTCTGCGCGTCATTTTCCGTAACTTACATAAGAATAAGCAAGATGAAAAACAGAAAAGCAGAGCAGCGTTTCCCGCTGCGCCGTGTGGCAACCGGCACCCTGATCCTGGCCATGTTTTCCGCGCAGGCGTTTGCCGCTGACGCCCTGAGCCCGGACTCCGAATGGATGTTTGGTGACTGGGGCGGGTACCGAACGCAGCTGCAGGACGACGGCATTAAGTTTGACGTTAACTACACCATGGAAAGCGCCGCGAATTTAGGCGGCGGGGCAGATACCAATACCACCATGCGCTACAGCGATCAGTGGTCGTTTGGCACCAATTTCGATCTGCAGAAGTTGCTGGACTGGCAGGATGCCGAGTTCCAGATGACCGTGACCAGTCGTAACGGACAGAATCTTTCTGAACAGGTCGCGGATCAACGCACCGGTATGCTCTCCTCGGTGCAGGAGGTTTACGGTCGCGGCCAGACCTGGCGTCTGACCCAGTTCTGGTTGCGCAAAGGATTGTTTAACGATGTGGTCGATGTGAAAGCCGGGCGGGTGACGGTAGGGGAAGACTTCGATAACTTCGATGGCAATCTGTTCCAGAACCTGGCTCTGGGCAGCGGGCAGGCGGGTAACTGGCGCGGCGATCGCTGGTTTAACTGGCCGGTCTCGCAGTGGGGCGGCCGGGTGAAATTCAATATCACGCCGGACGTTTTCTTCCAGGTCGGTTTCTATAATCAGAACAGCGCTAACTACGATCGCGGTGATGGTTTCCGTCTGGATACCAGCAATTCAGAAGGGAATCTGGTGCCGGTCGAACTGGGCTGGAAACCAACCTTCGGGCCGGAGAAATTACCGGGTAACTACCGCATCGGCTATTACTATTCCTCAGTGGATGGCGATGTTTATGGCAGCTGGCGCAACGGCGGCTATCAGGATCAGGCCCATTCCTATGGCGGCTATCTGCTGTTACAGCAACAGCTGACCGCGCAGGATGGCGATGTGAATCGCGGTCTGGGCGTGCGGGTGCAGGCGGTGATGAACGATCACAAGACCTCAAAGACCGACAACTACCAGTCTATTGCGTTTACCTGGACAGGCCCGTTTGATGCCCGTCCTCAGGATGAGATCGGCGTGGGCGCGTCACGGATTCATGTGAACAGCGACTATACCCGCTCACTGCGTCAGCAGAATCAGGCTAATGGCGAGAGCCGCTTTGACAGCCCGACCTATCTGCCGATTCAGGAAGGTTCAGAGTACAACTATGAGGTTTACTACAACGCCAAAGTAACTAACTGGATGTCACTGCGACCTAACCTGCAGTATGTGGTTGCACCAGGCGCAGTCAGTGAAGTGAAAGATGCGTTTATCGGCGGTATCAGCGCCAATATTGCATTCTGATTTTCCGGGCGAGCGAGCCGCAGTACGGGCCTGAGCACCTCTGCTGCTGCCGGGCCGTCCTCGCGCCGCTCACGCGGTACCTTCGGCTTTGACGTCGTGCCGACGAACCGTTCGGGGATCGGCCCTCCCTGGCCGGCCCCGAACTGTCCACGCTTCCCGGCGTGGACTTCTGGCCCGGCGTCACGCCTCAGCGCTGCGGATAGCCCTTTCAGCAGCAGAGGCGCTCAGGCCTCCACTCTCGTGCCCTTTCTGACAACATGCACTCAAGCTTCAGAGCAGGCCGGGGCCCGGCACCAGACTGCGTTATCACCTGTCGCTTAACTGACTGGCATTACACCCTCAGGTGCCGTCTTTGTTATTGCAGTGCAAGCCTAGCGGAACATCACTTCCGCCCAGCGGGCCAGCCCTGCGGTGACGGAGGCGAAATCATCGCCGCCCGCAATCGGTGTATCCGGCAGCGTCTGCTGCAGCGCCGCGCGCAGCAACGGCGAACGCGCACTGCCGCCGGTCAGGTAAATCACATCAGGCTTAATCTGGCTGGTGGCTAATGCCAGCTGCACCTGTTCCAGAATTTTCTCCAGCGGCTGACTGATGGCGTCCTGCAGCTGATCCACGCCAATCTCTGTCTCTAATGCGGCGGCAATAAAGTCCAGGGAAGCGGTATGCGCCGGGCTGGCTGACAGCGCAATCTTGCTCTCTTCCGCTGCGCGTACCAGGCGATAACTGAGCTTCTGCTGCCACACTTTCAGCAGGCGAGCCACTACGTCACCCTGTTCCGCATCACGCACTAAATCCCGCAGCCACTTTCCGCAGGCGGGACTGTAAAAGTCACTTTGTGCCGGCACATCATTGATGGCGATCGCATTCCACCACGGCAGCGCAGGCAGGGCGGTGCCTTTCTGGGTGTTACCGCCCAGACCGAGTAGCGGCATCAGGGTCTTAAACGTCAGCATGATGTCCAGGTCGTTACCGCCGACACGGCAACCGCTGTGGCCCAGCAGGCTTTCACGGCGGTCAGCTTTATCACGCCACTTCGGCCCCATCAGCAACATTGAGCAGTCGGTAGTACCACCGCCAATATCCACCACCAGTACCCGCGTCTCCTGCTGTAGCGTGGCTTCGAAATCGAGTCCGGCCGCCACCGGTTCGAACTGAAACTCCACGTCGCGGAAACCGGCGCGGTGAGCGGCGCGCAGCAGAATACCTTCAGCCTGCTGGTTAGACTCTTCACTGCCTAAACCCTGGAAGTTGACTGGTCGGCCGATTACCGCCTGATCGATAGCCTGATCAAGCTGGCTTTCACCCTGCTTGCGGATATGCAGCATCATGGCGCAGACCAGATCTTCAAACAGGGCAATCTGCTGTGGCTTCAGGCCAGTAGCACCGAGGAACGATTTGGGGGATTTAACGAACCAGACATCTTCGGGATCGACCATATAGTGCTGCAGCGCGGTGAGGCCAAACTGCACGCTATTGGGCTGGACGTCGATATCTTCTTCGCGGTTATATCGCAGCGCGCGCTGCAGCAGCGCCGTGGTTTCGCTGTCAGGTGTCGCGACCTGATGATGACGATAGAGCCATTCGCTGATCGACTCGCGGGTCGGCGCACAGATCATCGACGGCAGCAGGCGCTGATCATTTTCCAGCGTTAACAGACGTGGCGTGCCATTTTCGCTGACTGCAATAGAGCAGTTAGCCGTGCCGTAATCGAATCCTATGAACATTTTCGCCCCCATGCCGGAAAAAAGGGGGCGACTTTAGCGCAGCTTCAGCAGGGTGGCAAGCGGGCAGCGCCGGAATTAACGAATAGCGAAGATGTGATCTTCAGCCAGTGAACGCAACGGCTGGCGCTCCGCCACGGCACTGCCCCAGACGCCATTAACATCGAGGTTAGCCAGGGTGCTGAGCAGGGCCGGTACCGAAACCGGACCGGCCAGCACCGAGATATTGCGCTGTGTGGCCTGGCCCTGAATGATGGTCAGCAGCATCTCATCCATCAGATTATTGTGAACGTTGGCAACCAGTTCAGGTGCCAGCACCAGATAATCGACCACCTCGTCACTCAGCAGATTAAAAGCATCCAGATTACGGCCAAAATGCTGCAATACGATGCGGCAGCCGCACTGCCGCAGTTGCAGCAGCGCGGCATAGAGCTGATCACCCTGGCTCAGCACGCTGGCTGCAGGGAAAGCAAAACCACAGCCGCTGCTGGAGAGACCGGCGGCAACAAAGCGCTGGCAGAGTTGCTGCACAAAGGCGGCATCACTCAGCACCTGGGCATTGAGCGGCAGAATCACCGGAATGCCTTTGTTATTGAGCCGCTGCACGTCGTGGCGGAAAAAAGCCTCAAGAATATTATTATCCAGCCGGCGACGCAGCGTTTCATCAGGCAGGTTATTGCGCAGCAGTGTCTCATCCAGCAGCAATCCGTCAGCGGTTAACAGCTGCACCTCAAGCAGCCAGATAAAGGCTGCCTGCGGCGTTTTTGGCGGGGCAACGGCCCAGGCGGGCAGTTCGATCTGCAGCGCATCAATCATCGCCGCATCCATGCCCTGATGGTTGCCCGACAGCGGTAAGCGATGCTGTTCGTAGACCACCAGCCGTCCGCGCCCGCTGCGTTTGGCGTTGTAACAGGCGATGTCCGCCTGCGAAAGCACGTCGCTGCTCTGATAGTTTTCTGCTGAAATCTGCGTCACGCCCGCGCTGGCACCGACCTGATAGAGGCGTCCCAGCCACTGGAACCGGTAATTATTTACCGCGGCGACAATGCGCTGCACCACATCATGTGCCTGTGCGATATCGCAATCGGGCATCAGTAGTGCAAACTCATCACCGCCCAGTCGCGCAAGGAAATCGCTGCTGCGCAGAGGGTGCTGCATCAGATCGGAGAGTTCGCGCAGTAACGCATCGCCTGCAGCATGCCCGGCGCTGTCATTGACCGCTTTAAACTTATCAAGGTCGATAAACACCAGCACATGCTGATGCTGATGTTCAGCGGCATCAAACAGCAGACGCTTAAGCTGAAGTTCGAAGCTGGCGCGGTTAGGCAGACGGGTCAGGGTGTCATGCAGCGCGCTGTAGCTCAGGCGCTTCATCAGTTTGCGTGACTCACTCACATCCTGAATGACCATCACCGCCCCCTGTTCCAGACCCGCTTCCGAACGCAGCGGCGTGATGCTGTAGTGAATATCGATATGGCCGCCGTCCGGGGTATGCAGCACCAGATCTTCAGCGAGACCGGGGGTGACTTTTTCCGGCGGCAGCTGGCATAACAGCAAACTCTCTACCTCAGGGCCGTTTCGTCCCTGCGTGATATGCAGCAGCTCACTCAGCGGCTGACCGGCGGCCTGCTCCTGCGACCAGCCACTCATTTTCTCCGCCACCGGGTTCATAAAGGCAACGCGCATCTCTTTATCGGTGCTGATGACCGCTTCGCCGATCGAATCCAGGGTGATCGCCATGCGCTCTTTCTCCTGAAACAGCGCCTCGTTAAGATTGCGTAGCGGCGTGATGTCCTGACAGATGCCCAGCATACGCTCAATGCGGCCTTCTTTACTCAGCAGCCGGTTGGCCTGAGTGCGCACCCAGCGATGTCCCTGGTCATCGACCACGCGGTACTCCATGTGAAACGCGCTGCGAAGCTCAATCGCCTGTTGCACCGTCAGTGCGGCATACTCGCGATCGGCGGGATGCAGCAGATGGATCCAGAGGTCATAGCTGGGTGACTCATGCGGGGCAAGACCAAACAGCGCGTACATGCGCTTGTCCCATAACATCTCGCCGGTCAGCAGGTTCCACTCCCATACGCCAATGCCACCCGCTTCGTTGGCCAGCGTAATACGCTCCATCAGCCGGCGATTCACCTGCTCGCTCTGCTTCAGCTCAGAGATATCGATAATCTGCGCAATAAAGTAGAGCGGTTCCTGGTTACCATCGCGCACCAGCGATACCGTCAGCCGCGCCCAGACAATCTCGCCATCTTTGCGGAAATAGCGCTTCTCAAAGGTGTAGGTATCAATCTCACCCGCCAGCAGTCGGTTCGCATGTTGCAAATCGAGGCTGAGATCGTCGGGATGGGTGATCTGCTGAAAAGTCAGCCGCTTCAGCTCCTCAGCCGGGTAGCCCAGGATCTGGCACAGCGAGCGGTTGACCTGCAACCAGCTGCCGTGGGGCGCCACCAGCGCCATCCCGATGGCGGAGTACTCCATGGCGTGACGGAAGCGGGTTTCACTGTCAGTGATATGGAGCTTTTCGCGCCGGAACGCATCCATCACCAGCGACATAATGTGACTGGGGATTAGCACCAGCAGGAACGGCAGCCAGCTGGAGACCGGGCCCAGCGCGCTGTTGTTGTTCACCACGCTGACCAGATCAAAGGCGAGCAGTATCGAGATAAAACTGGCGTTCAGGAAGAACAGCACGAACGCCTGCAGCTTGGGCAGGCGGACCGCGCACCAGAAGAGGATCACCACGATAAAGGTAAAGGGCCACGGCAAAAAGCGCAGCGCCAGATAACTGGCCCCGAGGGTGAGAAGAAGCGTCAGCAGAGCTTCGGCCAGGCGCAGATTGCTGAACCCCGTGCGACGCAGCGGCCACGGCAGCAGTAACAGCATCGGGCCTAACACCAGCATGCCGATGATTTCGGAGATCACCCAGGTATAAAAGAAGGGAAACGAGGCGTGGCCGCTGACCTGCAGCGTCCAGAGTGCCAGCAGGCCGCCGAGCACCGGCGTCACGATGCCCACCGACAGTACCATCCGTGCCCAGTCATGCAGTGAATCCAGCGGCGCGCGCCGATCCAGCAGGGCGCGCAGCAGCATGCCACCCACACCGGCCTGGATAAGATTGAGCAGGGCGAATTTAATGTTCGAGAGGGCAGGCCCGATGATGATGGCGTTAGCCCCGGCGGTGCCAAGCACGCAGGCTGTCAGCAGCAGCGGGAGCTGGCGTGACGGGCAGCGGAAAACCACGACGGTCATTAACGTAGTCGGAAACCAGAGCGGGGAGATTTTGCCGCTGACGACGATCAGTTCCAGACAGAAGAGTGTCAGGACAAACACCACGCAGCCAAGGAGCAGCGCCGAGAGCCAGCGGTTTGGCGTGCTATTTTGCGGGGACAGGATCTCTATCGTCATGCGGACTTCCGGCAGGGTGCAGCGCTCCACAATGGCGTATCAGGCACCAGTCATTCTCTCACTGCATGCTAGCACATCCGGCAAAGAAAAAAGGGGTGAAATCAATATTGCCCGTTATTCGGCGAATTGACGGGCACGCTAAGATTGATTGCCAGCACGTTGATTACTGGCGGAAAAGATCGGCGCGGGTATAGGGTTTCTCCATGCCCGCAAGGCTGGCGGCGAAACGCTCCAGGAACTGCTGCGTGGTGGCGACACGACCGTGACTCATCAATACAAACGGCACTAACAGCGCAGCACCGACCTGCGGCCAGCTGAAGCCTTTGAGCGAGGTGCGACGCTGGGAGATCAGAAACGCCGTGCTCAGCGTGAAGCCCAGCAGCAGCCCGGTGACCACCTCACTTTTTGAGTGTGCGTGGATGACCAGGCGGGAGAAACCGACCATCAGGGGAATCAGATAACCAACCCCAATCGCCGCAATGCGCCACATCGCGGACCAGCGCCCGGAAATCAGCCATAGCATGACCGGCCACAGCGTGGCGGACATGGCGCTGTGGCCGCTGAAACCGGTAAAATTAAAGCGGGCGCTGCCGATGCCAAAACCCAGAAACAGAATTTTAGAGATGCTGACGGTCAGGCCAGCCAGGCCAAATGCCACAATCCAGTAAAAGACCGTATGACGATTATCACTCTTCCACGGCAAAATCAGCGCAATAATCACCGCTGTTGGAATCAACAGCATGCTGTCGCCAAAATAGGTCAAAGTCTTCCAGTGCATACCACTCCTGATGCATCTTCGGTCGTCACGTTAGCGACACGCGTTGTCTGAACAGCGTGCCGCGCAGGCCATTTTTTTTATAGTATGGTGTGCCGTTAGTTTATCGGTGAAATGAGTGGCGTCCAAAGGAGAAAGTCTGAAAAGTCGCCGACGCCATTTCTCTGGCATCAAAAGGCCGAAATCCCTATACTTAGCGCGAACACACCCTCTCCATTTCGGCCCGTCCGCTGCCCGCGTAATGTGTGACCAGTGGCAGGCTCCAGTTATCAGGTCTTAAAAAAGTATGACTGACAAGTCTCATCAGTGCGTGATTGTAGGCATTGCCGGCGCTTCCGCATCCGGTAAAAGTTTAATTGCCAGCACGCTCTATCGTGAAATCCGTGATCAGGTAGGTGGCGAGCACATCGGGGTCATCCCGGAAGATGCTTATTACAAAGATCAAAGTCACCTCACCATGGAAGAGAGGGTTAAAACCAATTATGACCATCCGAGCGCGATGGATCATGATTTGCTGTTGCAGCATCTGCAGGCGGTCAAAGCCGGTCAGGATATTGAGCTGCCGGTTTACAGCTACGTTGAGCACACCCGCACCCAGCAAACGCATCATCTGAGCGCAAAAAAGGTCATCATCCTTGAAGGCATTCTGCTGTTAACCGATGCCCGTCTGCGCCAGGAACTCAACTTCTCTATCTTCGTGGACACGCCGCTCGACATCTGTCTGATGCGCCGAATGAAACGTGACGTCAATGAGCGTGGCCGCTCAATGGATTCGGTAATGAGTCAGTATCAGAAGACCGTGCGTCCGATGTTCCTGCAGTTTATCGAGCCATCAAAACAGTACGCCGATATCATTGTGCCGCGCGGCGGAAAAAACCGTATCGCCATCGATATCCTCAAGGCGAAAATCAACCAGTTTTTTGAATAACGCACGTCCGTCCGGACGTGGTGCAGACCGGCGGCAGGCACGCATGCCGGTTTGCTACACTTATGCCATGGAGTTACCGCAATGAGATTATGCGATCGCGATATTGAAGCCTGGCTGGACAATGGCAAACTGGCCATTGAGCCACGCCCGCCGGTCGAGCGCATTAACGGGGCGACCGTCGATGTGCGTCTGGGTAATCAGTTCCGCACCTTCAGCGGTCATACCGCGGCCTTTATCGATCTGAGCGGCCCGAAACAGGAAGTGAGCGCGGCACTGGAT
This sequence comes from Pantoea sp. ABR1s, assembly GCF_057812235.1. Taxonomy (NCBI): domain Bacteria; kingdom Pseudomonadati; phylum Pseudomonadota; class Gammaproteobacteria; order Enterobacterales; family Erwiniaceae; genus Pantoea; species Pantoea sp. ABR1s. The sequence goes on from NZ_CM173823.1 coordinate 1,426,828, forward strand.
CGGGTCATGAGCGATGAGATCGTGTTGCCTGATGGCGAAGCTTTTTTCCTCCATCCGGGAGAGCTGGCGCTGGCGGTGACGCTGGAGTCCGTGACGCTGCCTGACGATCTGGTCGGCTGGCTGGATGGCCGTTCATCGCTGGCGCGACTTGGGTTAATGGTACACGTTACGGCTCACCGCATCGATCCTGGCTGGCAGGGCCGTATCGTGCTGGAGTTCTACAATTCAGGTAAACTGCCGCTGGCTCTGCGTCCCGGCATGTTGATCGGCGCGCTGAGTTTTGAACCGCTTTCAGGCCCGGCTGCGCGTCCCTACAACCGGCGTGAAGATGCGAAATATCGCGGTCAGCAGGGCGCTGATGCCAGCCGTATCGACAAAGACTGATCTGAGGATGTAATGAAAAGAGTGATAACCACGCTGGCCATCCTGTTAGTGGTGGTCGTAACGGGAATGAGCGCGCTGGTGCTGCTGGTCAATCCCAACGACTTTCGTGCCTATATGGTGCAGCAGGTCGAACAACGCAGTGGTTATCGCCTTGAGGTCAGCAGCGATCTGCGCTGGCACGTCTGGCCTCAGCTCAGCATTCTGGCCGGCCGGATGAGTCTTACCGCGCCGGGCGCCAGCCAGCCAATGGTCTCGGCGGAAAACATGCGGCTGGATGTTGATCTCTGGCCACTGTTATCCCATCAGCTCAGCGTCAGCCAGGTGATGCTGAAAAATGCGATAGTGCGGGTGACGCCAGATAGCCGCGCGCAGCGTGCCAGAAATGCGCCCCAGGGTCCGCGTGATGCGGAGCCGGCTTCGCCTTCCAGCGGCTGGTCATTCGATATCGCTAAACTGCGGGTAGCAGACAGTCTGTTGATCTGGCAGCAGCCAGGCGGCGACGAATATAATTTCCGCGACCTCAACATTAATATGGAACAGGACGCGAACAAGCTGGCCACCCTGTCGCTGAGCACCACGCTGATGCGCAACCAGCGCAACGCCACACTGAATCTCAAAGGCCAGCTGGATGCCGCGCAATATCCCCATCGCCTCAGCGGCCAGTTGCAGCAGCTTGATTACACCTTGTCCGGCGCCGACATTCCGGCCCAGGGGATCAAAGGCTCGCTGAGCCTGCAGGGCGAGTGGGATGGTGACCGCCAGCAGCTCTCCTTCAGTAATCTGCAGCTCACCGCCAATGACAGCACCCTGACCGGGCAGGGCAGTGGCCATATTGCGCCACCGCAGCAGCTGGCGCTGGATCTGAAAGCCAGCAACCTTAACGTCGATAATTTACTCACCAGTGCGCCCGTCTCTGACGCACCTGGCGTGCAGCACGCCACCGTGGCCCGTTCGCCGGTAATAGCTGCGCCGCGGGAACGCAGCAACGCCGACTCTCCGCTGAATGATCTGGATCTGGCGCTGAAGTTACAGGCTGACAATGCGGTATGGCGCGGACTCTCTCTGACCAGTCTTTCGGTGAACGCCAGCAATCAGCAGGGAGTGATGACGCTGAAGACGCTCAGCGGCAAGCTGGGCAATGGCAGCTTCTCCATTCCCGGCAGTATCGATATCCGTCAGCCAGAGACGCGGGTCAGCCTTAAACCCCAACTCCGTTTAATTGCGATTCAGCCGCTGCTTAAAGCGTTTGAACTGCCGGAAAGCGTGCAGGGGAACCTGAGTCTGGATGGCGACCTGTCTGGCGATACGCTGACGGTCGAAGCAGCCAAACGTCGCTGGCAGGGCAGGGCGACCATCAGCGCCAGCAACCTGAAGCTGGCACAGCTGAATCTGCAGCAGATGGTGCAGCGTGCCGTGGCGCGGGTCAGCGATAAGGTCAGCAGCGATCAGGCGGTGGATGAGGGGATTGAGTCGATTAGCGCACAGGTGGCGCTGAATAAGGGCGTACTCAGCTTCAGCGATATCAATGGCAACGGACAGAATCTGGGCCTGCAGGGTGCGGGCAAAGTTGACATGGTGCAGCAACAGCTGGATATGACCCTGGGGCTGAAAATCAGCGGCTGGCGTGGCGATGATGCGCTGGTGAAGGCGCTCTCCAGTCAGCCGGTTCCGCTGCGCATGTATGGTAGCTGGGACAGCCTGCAATACTCTCTGCCGGTGGATGACGTTCTGCGTAACCGGCTGCAGAGTGAGGCGAAATCACGGCTGAATCAGTGGATCGATCGCCAGAAAGATGGCGAGAACAAAGAGAACCTGAAGAAAATCATGCGCCCGTAGCGGGCGCATTTCCTTCTGCCTGCTAATCGCTCAGACCTCGTAACTGATATCGTGCTGCAGCAGGATCTCGACTTTCTGCACCCGATGATTTTCGACCTGCAGCGTTCGCAGCAGATAGTCACCCAGTTGCAACACTTCGCCTTCCTGAGGGATGTGTTGCAGCTTATCCATCAGTAATCCCGCCAGCGTATGATAGTCACCCTGCTCATCGAGCGGCAATTTCACATAGAGCGCCAGATCTTCCAGCGGCATATGACCGTTAGCAATCCAGTGACCTTCATCCTGAATCTGAATATCGTAGCGAGCATCGATTTCACCCGCCTCATTCGGCAGATTGCCGGCGATGGTCTCCATTACATCGCTCAGCGTCACCACGCCTTCCACCGAACCAAACTCATCAACCACAAAGGCGAAGTGAGTATGGGCCTGACGAAACTGTTCCAGCGCCTGCAGCACCGTCAGCCGTTCAGGAAAGACCAGCGGCTGTCGAATCAGGGCGCGTAAATCGAGGGAATTGTGGTGCAGTGACTGGTGCAGCAGATCGATAACATGAACCACGCCCAGCGGTTCGCTGGAGTGATCTGTGATCAGTATTCGCGTGTGCTGATTGCGGTCGAGGCGCGACATAATCTCTGCCGGATCATCACTGAGATCGATATGTTCGACGTCGTGGCGCGAGGTCATGATGCTGTTAATGTGGCGCTGACCCATGCCCAGTACGCGGGCAATCATCACCCGTTCCTGCCGGTTAAACAGCATGCTGTCATCGCTGTCAGCAATCAGTGACGAAGTTTTCGCATCCAGCTCGGCCGGTTCTGCCGCGCCGCGCAGCAGGCGTAACACCGCTTCCGCCGTGCGCTGGCGTAGCGGACGACCGGCCGACAGCACCCGACGACGATTAAAGTGCGCCAGCTGGTTCAGTGCCTCAATCACCACCGAGAAGCCGATTGCCGCATAGAGGTAGCCTTTGGGAATCACAAAACCAAAGCCTTCCGCCACCAGGCTGAAGCCGATCATCAGCAGAAAGCTTAAGCAGAGGATCACAATCGTCGGATGGTTGTTCACGAAGCGGGTTAACGGCTTGCTGGCGAGCAGCATCAGCAGAATGGCGATGGTGACCGCAATCATCATGACCGGTAAGTCATTAACTATGCCGACGGCAGTAATCACCGCATCCAGCGAGAAGATGGCATCCAGCACCACGATTTGCGCCACCACCGGCCAGAATTTAGCGCCGCCTTTTTGTTGACCGGACGCCTCATCATCCCCTTCAAGACGCTCATTCAACTCTGTGGTGGCTTTAAATAGCAGGAAAATCCCGCCTGTCAGCAACAGTAAATCGCGCGCACTGAAGGGGTGGCCCATAAGCGTAATCCAGGGTTCTTTCAGCGTAACCAGCCAGGAAAGCGATGCCAGCAGCAATAATCGGCACAATAACGCCAGCAGCAGTCCAATCACGCGCGCGCGGTCGCGAAGCGGCCCTGGAAGCTTCTCCACCAGGATGGCGATGAAGATCAGATTGTCGATGCCTAAAACCAGTTCCAGAACGATTAGCGTTACTAATCCCGCCCATAGCGAGGGATCTGCAATTACCTCCAGCATGCGTTGTTCACCTGAATGTCTTAAATTGAGTTTTCTCTGATGATAGTGGAGTGCGAAGCCACGTACAAATGGCAGGGCAGGGGGCATGTTCTCAGATAACCGCGCTATATCGTGCAAAATATGAACATAATAGTGTGACGCTTTGATTAACTTCACAGGGCGCAGTAGAGATAATTCTTAGTCATTGGCTGACAGGAAAGAGATATTCACCTGTCGGGCTTATGCGATTTATCTCATCGGGAGTATGGCATTAATCCGAATTGTGAAGAAAGGATTGCACTGCCCGTCAGGCCTCAATACTAATTGCTGGTAGTCTTTTTCCTAAAATAGTCCAGGGATGGCGGGACCTGCTTGTAAACAAGCCAGTAATAACTAGTATAGCAACAAGTTAGCAAACTCTGCCCCAGAGTCGTAATCTGCGTACCTATTCGACATTAATCGCAATGTCACGAATGAGTAATTCGCCTGTGAACGTCTGTATGATGCGTTGCGGTAACGCTAACACATTACGGGGAGCATTATGAATGATGACAGCGATATTGGCAGCGACAGCCAAGGGCGGTAGCGTGCCCGAATCGCGTTTTTGTTGATAAAGTGAGCAGCGCTGGCGGTGGTTAAGTCAGAGTAATCTGTTGGTATTCATCACGATATTATTGGTTTCATGGTTAAGATCATTGGCGTAAACGCCGCAGGAGCTCCCCTTAGAAACGGCTCACTCTGGAGAGGTTTCGTCGCTTAATGATTAAACAGGCGATAGCCGTTGCGGGTTTAAGGAAATAAAATAAAGAGTTAAATATGCGCGATACAGAATTTACGTTTAAAAGTCTTATTACCAAATTAATGCTGGCATGTTCAGACTTAATTTGTTTCAACGCAGCGTTCTTTTTGGCGATGATGCTAATTAATTTGCAGTCAGATTCGCCGCTGGCAGATATTTCTGAAAAAGAAATGAATTTAAAAATTGCCACACACATTTGTCTGTCGGTAATTTGTATTGGCTGGTTCTGGGTAAGGCTGCGTCACTACACTTACCGCAAACCTTTCTGGTTCGAATTAAAAGAAGTTTTTCGTACCATTCTTATATTTTCTGTTATCGACCTGTCGATTACCGCCCTGTCGCAGTGGCAGATGTCGCGTTTCGTCTGGTTACTGACCTGGATCCTGGCGCTGATTTTAATTCCGACCTGCCGCGCGCTTTCTAAACGTCTGCTGAATAAAAATGGCTTGTGGAAAAAACAGACCATTATTATCGGCAGCAGCAAAAATGCGCACGAAGCCTGGCAGGCACTGCAAAGCGAAGAGGTCATGGGTTTTGACGTTATCGCCTTCTATGACGTTGATGGAACCTGTCCGCAGGAGATCATGAACGGCGTGCCGGTGCTGCGCGACGAGCAAGAACTCTGGAGCCTCACCAACAGCGAAACGCAGTTTATCGTTGCCGTTGAGTATGAGCAGAGTCAGTACCGTGATGTCTGGCTTAAATCGCTGGCGATGCACAACTGCCGTTCAGTGTCAGTGATCCCAACCCTGCGTGGTGTACCGCTCTACGGTACCGACATGGCCTATATCTTCAGCCATGAAGTGATGATCCTGCGGGTTCAGAACAACCTGGCTAAACGCACGTCGCGCTTCCTGAAGCGGGCATTCGATATCGTGGGTGCGCTCTCGATTATCCTGATGCTGATGCCAGCGCTGCTGGTACTGGGCTTCCTGGTGGGTCGTGACGGTGGACCACCGATTTATGGTCACGAGCGTGTGGGAATGAATGGCCGTAAATTCAAATGCCTGAAATTCCGCTCGATGGTCATTAATTCAAAAGAAGTGCTGGAAGAGGTGCTGCGCACTGATCCGATTGCCCGTGCGGAATGGGATAAAGATTTCAAACTCAAAAATGATCCACGTATTACTAAAGTGGGCCACTTCATCCGTAAAACAAGCCTCGATGAGCTCCCTCAGCTCTGGAACGTGGTGCGCGGTGATATGAGTCTGGTCGGACCGCGTCCGGTCATTGAAGATGAACTCTGTCGTTATGCCGGTGATGTTGATTATTACCTGATGGCAAAGCCAGGCATGACGGGATTGTGGCAGGTCAGCGGTCGTAATGATGTTGACTATGAAACCCGCGTCTATTTCGACTCGTGGTACGTGAAAAACTGGTCACTGTGGAACGACATCGCGATTCTGTTTAAGACAGTGGGCGTGGTGTTGAAACGCGATGGTGCCTATTAATCGTGAGTCGGAATGAGCGCGTTAATGCGCGCTCAGAGGTGTTTTGCCGTTGTCAGGCGTGTCGTTGATAGTGGCCATCATCAGGGATATCGCTGTGCATCCATAGTCCGCTATGATGCGTGGCGTTCAGGGTACACCCTGGTAGATGGCCGCTACTTATAACAAGTGGAGCAAGGATAATGAACGACAGGTTCAGTGCTTAAGTCAGGTAGGATTTACTTTTTGTTGGACGCTTACACAGCGGCGGTTTCGCCTCTATCAATAAATAACTGATAGCGAAGATCTAAATGATTACAATCAAAATGAAATTGATACCCTTGCTGGTATCCGCCACATTCCTTAGCGGGTGTACGATCGAACCAGGTTCTCACCTTTCTACATCAGGAAAAGATGTTGTTGAACAGCAGGATAGCAACTTTGACATCGATAAATATGTCAACGTCTTCCCGTTAACGCCTTCACTGGTTGAAAGGATGCGTCCGAAGCCACTGGTGGCTCAGACGAATCCTGCCCTGCAGAACGAAATTCAGAACTACGAATACCGTATCGGTGTGGGCGATGTCCTGACCGTAACGGTCTGGGACCACCCGGAACTGACCACCCCAGCGGGTCAGTACCGTAGCGCCAGCGACACCGGTAACTGGGTGCATTCTGACGGTACCATTTTCTATCCCTACATCGGTCGTGTGCGTGTAGCGGGCCGTACCGTCGGCGAAGTGCGTGACGAAGTGTCACGTCGTCTGGCTCAGTACATTGAAAGCCCACAGGTTGATGTCAGCATCGCCTCGTTCAAATCACAGAAAACCTATGTGACGGGTTCAGTGACCACTTCTGGTCAGCAGCCCATCACCAACGTTCCGTTGACGGTGCTGGATGCGATCAACGCCGCTGGCGGCCTGGCCGCTGATGCTGACTGGCGCAACGTGGTGCTGACGCACAACGGTCGTGAACAGCGTATCTCTCTGCAGGCATTGATGCAGAATGGTGACCTGAGCCAGAACCACCTCCTCTATCCAGGCGATATTCTTTACGTTCCGCGTAACGATGATCTGAAAATCTTCGTGATGGGTGAAGTGAAGCAGCAGACCACCCTGAAAATGGACCGTAGCGGCATGACGCTGGCGGAAGCACTGGGCAATGCGGCCGGGATGGATCAAACCACCTCTGACGCCACCGGTGTATTCGTTATCCGTCCACTGCACGGCACCGATCGCAACAAGATTGCCAACATCTATCAGTTGAACACCAAAGATGCGGCATCCATGGTGATGGGAACCGATTTCCAGCTCCAGCCTTACGACATCGTTTATGTCACCTCTACGCCGCTGACGCGCTGGAACCGAGTGATTGGGCAGTTGATACCGACCATCGCAGGTATCAACGATGCAACACAGGCCGCATCGCGTATCCGTACCTGGGGTAATTAAGGTCCCATCATGATTAAGTCCGTGTTAGTCGTTTGCGTTGGCAACATCTGCCGCTCTCCTACCGGAGAGCGCCTGTTTAAACGTGCGCTGCCTGATTTCGACGTTCGCTCTGCCGGCCTGGGGGCGCTGGTCGGCCACCCGGCCGACAAGACGGCGTCTGAAGTCGCTGCTGCGCAGGGTCTGTCGCTGGAAGGACATGAGGCGCAACAGTTGACGGCAGAGATGTGCCGCAACGTTGACCTGATTCTGGTGATGGAAAAGCGACATATTGAACAGGTGAATCGCATCGACCCGGCCGCGCGTGGCAAAACCATGCTGCTTGGGCACTGGCTCAATCAGAAAGAAATTGCGGATCCGTACAGAAAAAGCCGTGAGGCCTTTGAAGAGATTTACGGATTACTGGAAAACGCTACCCAGAAGTGGGTGAACGTATTAAGCCGATAGTTGGGATTATCCATGAATATAAAAAATAAGGTCAGAACCGCGCCGGGAGAGGATTCGAATGGATGGGATCTGGCGCATCTTGTGGGACAGCTAATTGATCATCGCTGGATCATTGTTGCCGTTACCGCTTTTTTCATGCTGGCGGGAACACTCTACACACTGTTTGCAACACCCATTTATAGCGCAGATGCGTTAGTTCAGGTTGAGCAGAAGAATGCCAGCACCGTTCTGAACGAAATTGACAGCATTCTGCCACCGACACCAGCCTCTGATACGGAAATCGAGATTCTGGAATCCCGTATGGTCATCGGCAAAACCGTTGACGATCTGGGTCTGGATACCGTCGTTGAGCAGAACTATTTCCCGGTTATCGGTAAAGGTCTGTCGCGCCTGATGGGCAACAAACCCGCCAGTATCGCGATTTCGCGCCTGGAAATCCCACGCACTATCGACAAACGTAACGTTGAACTGGAAGTGACCGGTCCGGATAGCTACACCGTCTCAAAAGATGGCGATGAGCTGTTCAAAGGTAAAGTCGGCCAGCTGGAGTCGCACGGCGACATCAGCATGCTGGTCAGCGAGATTCACGCTGATGAAGGCACCAGCTTCACCGTGACCAAGCTGAATAACCTGCAGGCGATCCGTTCAGTGCTCTCTAACCTGACCGTGGCAGACAAAGGTAAAGATACCGGCGTGCTGGGTCTGGAGTATCTGGGTGAAGATCCAGAGCAGATCAGCAAAGTGCTGAACCAGATTGTGAATAACTATCTGTTACAGAACGTTGAGCGCAAGTCAGCGCAGGCAGAGAAAAGCCTGGAGTTCTTACGCACTCAGCTGCCTGCCGTGCGCAGCAAGCTGGATGAAGCGGAAGACAAGCTGAACACCTTCCGTCGTCAGAACGAATCTGTTGACCTGTCACTGGAAGCGAAATCCGCTCTGGACTCCTCTGTCAGCGTGCAGAGTCAGCTGAACGAACTGACCTTCCGTGAAGCCGAAGTCTCTCAGCTGTTTACCAAAGATCACCCGACGTATCGCGCGCTGCTTGAAAAACGCAAAACGCTGGAAGGTGAGCAGGCTCAGCTGAACAAGAAAATTGCTGGCATGCCACAGACTCAGCAGGAAATCCTGCGTCTGACCCGTGACGTTCAGTCTGGTCAGGAGATCTACATGCAGCTGCTGAACCGTCAGCAGGAGCTGGGTATCAGTAAAGCGAGCACCGTGGGTGATGTCCGCATCATCGATGGCGCGCAGACTGCTAACTCGCCTGTTGCACCGAAGAAGCTGCTGATCATCGCCGCGAGCCTGATTTTCGGTCTGTTTGTGTCAGTGGGTCTGGTTCTGCTGAAAGCGCTGCTGCATCACGGCATCGAGAACCCGGATCAGCTGGAAGAGCTGGGCATGAATGTCTATGCCAGCGTTCCACTGTCAGACTGGCAGCGTAAGAAGGATACCGAAGCCCTGGCGCGTCGTGGCAGCAAGGTGAAAACCGATCCGCACGAAACGCTGCTGGCGCTGGGTAACCCGACTGACCTCTCCATCGAAGCGATTCGTAGCCTGCGTACCAGCCTGCACTTCGCGATGATGGAAGCGAAAAACAACATCCTGATGATCACCGGTGCCAGCCCGGGTATTGGTAAAACCTTTATCTGTGCCAACCTGGCGACCCTGGTCGCGAAAGCGGGTCAGCGTGTTCTGTTTATCGATGGCGACATGCGTCGTGGTTACACCCACGAACTGCTGGGCGCAGATAACAAATCAGGTCTGTCCAACGTGCTGTCCGGTAAAACTGAGTTCAGCCCGGCGCTGATTCAGCAGGGCGTGTACGGTTTCGACTTCCTGCCACGTGGTCAGGTTCCGCCGAACCCGTCTGAGCTGCTGATGCATCGTCGCATGGGTGAGCTGCTGGAGTGGGCGAGCAAGAACTACGACCTGGTGTTAATCGATACGCCGCCAATCCTGGCCGTCACCGATGCCTCTATCATCGGTAAGCTGGCCGGCACCTCACTGATGGTGGCGCGTTTCGAAGCCAACACCACCAAAGAAGTAGACGTCAGCTTCAAACGCTTTGCCCAGAACGGTATTGAGATTAAAGGTGTGATCCTCAACGCCGTGGTGCGCAAAGCCGCTAATGCGTATGGCTATGGGTATGACTACTACGCCTATGACTACGGCAAGACGAACAAAAGCTGATCATTGAGCAATAAAACAGGGGGCGGTCTGACCGCCCCTTTTTATCGTCCCTTTGAATGACGACACGCATCAATTTACACAGGTTATTCTGTCCAAACCCACAAAAGCGATACATCTATAAATCGCATGGCGAGCGTCACTCAACAGAATTCATCACCAGCAGGCATCGCCCGCACGCAATTTGTGACCGTGCAATCAGACTCGCTGTAAAGCCAGTCGGTAAGGCGAAGCGTGATTATTGCTGGCATGAGAACTTGTGGAATTAAGGAATCACACCATGGCTCCATATTGGTATGTATCAGGCTTTTTACTGCTGCTTTCGCTGTTTGAAATAGCGCTAAAAAAAGACGAACGCACAAATTATATTCTGACCTGGCTACTCTGTTTTGCCGCCGTGACTTTGATTATTTTCGGGGGAATACGCGGTCTTGGTACCGGCATGGATGACTTTCAGTACCGGAGCTTCTTCGAAGACTTTGTAAGACGTATTGAGATTAATGGCTTCTTTAATACCGTTGCGTTTTTCCGTTACGAACCGCTGATTTTTGCGATGGCCTGGCTCACCAGCCTGTTTTCGCACAATGCCAGCATCTTCCTGTTTGTCTTCTGCGCCATTGCCGTTTCCATCAATACCTGGTTTTTCAGGAAGATGTCTCCGTATCCGGTGCTGGCGCTGGTGCTCTATTCGGCGCACATCTTTATCAACAAAGACATTAACCAGATTCGCTTTGGCCTGAGTTCTGCGCTGTTCCTTGGCGTTCTCTGGTCGATCTATCTCAAGCGCTACTGGTGGGCATTTGCCTTCTTTATTCTGTCGTTCACGAGCCATAACACCGGTGTCATGGTGGTGACGCTTGTGCCGTTCCTGTTTATCCGGGACTGGCGCTGGTGGCCGGTCATTATCATCGTTGCCAGTCTGCCGCTATCGGTTGTGGGTGGCTCGGGCTTTATTGCCCTGATTGCCGGTCATCTGGGATCGCTGGGAGAGAGGGCATCGGGCTATAACAATGACCCCTCCTATGCAATGGGTGGCAGCATCCTGGCCGTATCGAACCTGAAAAACATCATGCTGGTGTTTGTCTTCTTCTATTTCATGCTGACCGATAAGCTGAAGCGCGAGAATTACGCCCAGTATCGCCTTAACTATCTGCTGATTTTAAGTTTTGCCATCGGCGGAGCGATCAGGATCTTCCTGTATAACTTCCCGTCAGGTTCGCGCCTGTCCAACTATCTGCAGCAGGTCGAGCCGATCATCCTGACCTCGCTGATTTATCAGGCAAGGCGATCCTGGAAGCCAGCGCTGTATGCCATGCTGGTGTTCTTCCTGCTCTATTACCTCTACTACAACACCATTTCAACCAAACAGGCCGTTACCGGTTATGAAGTGGCGCGGGAGTTTTGGCTGATCCACTAATCAATCTGACGACCGCCTCTGGGTGACGAGTTTCACCCAGGGGCGGTCGTCGGTCAGAACACAGGTTTTTCATCGACCGTTGTCGAATGAACTGTTTATTTTTGAACTACTTTAATGAGGTGCTGGCAATGAAGGACATTCGTTTCTCCATCGTAATTCCGGCTTATAACGCGTCAGAATCGATTGTCACGACGCTGGATTGCGTTAAAGCACAAACGTATCGCAATTTCGAAGTCATCATCGTTGATGATAAATCTGCGGATGCCGCCGCGCTGGCGGATGTGGTGCGCAGCGAACGCTACCGGGATCTCGATATCAATCTGGTGCTCTCCGAGGTCAAACTCAACGGCGCTGGTGCGCGTAATAAAGGCATTGAGCTGGCGACCGGTGACTACGTCAGCTTCCTTGACGCCGATGATGAGTGGGCCGCGGACAAACTGCAGCAGGTGAGCGAAAAAATTGCTCAGCTGGACGCGCAGGGCAAAAAGAATTTCGTCATTTTCAGCCAGGTGAATATCTATCAGGATGGCACGTTCCTGAAAGTGATGCCGATGCAGCCGCCAGGCAAAAATGAAACGGTCGCGGAGTATCTGTTCGGCTGCTACGGCTTTATCCAGACCAGCACCATTGTGCTGAAGCGGGAAGACGCGGCAAAAATTCAGTTCGATACCCGCTACATCCGTCATCAGGATTATGATTTCTGCATTCGTGCCGACCGCATGGGCTATGACTTTGTGATGATCGCCGCACCGCTGGCGAACTACCATCTGGTCACTAAGTTTGGCTCGAAACACAAAGGCGAATCGGTGAACTACTCGATGTTCTGGCTCGATAGCATGAAGCCGCATCTTACCCCGCGTGATATCCACACCTACAAAGCTTTTAAGCTGCCGCTGCGCTACAAGATGGATGGTAAGTCGCTGATGGCGAGCCTGAGCTTCGCGCGCTACTTCTTCCTCACCAACAAAGACAACCGTGCTTATTTCATGAACCGGGTTAAAGACAAGGTCAGGGCACGTTTCGGCGGTGAGAAAGCGATCTCCTGACGCGCGCCGCGCCTCGCTCTGCTCCTGATGCCAGGAGCACCTCTCTTTTCGATAAATTCAGGGTTGAAGATGAATACTTCTGTTGGAACCGTTGGCATTGTCATGCCTATGTATAATGCACGTCAGACGGTGTTACGCGCGGTGCAATCGGTTATCAATCAGCACTATACCGACTGGCATCTCTATCTGGTCAACGATAAATCGACCGATGACTCGCTGGAATTTGTGCGTGAGCATTGTCAGGATCCGCGCATTACCATTCTGGATAACGCGGTCAACATGGGCGCAGCAGAAACCCGTAACGTCGGGCTGCGCGCGGCCACTGAAGAGATTATCGCCTTTCTCGACAGCGACGATGAGTGGCATGCGGATAAGCTGACCCAGCAGGTCGCTGCCATCGCGGCCGGTGATGATTTTGTGATTACCGAATATCACTATAAAACCCGCAAGGCTGAGCACGACATTACCTACGGCAAACCTTACCTGCAGCAGGAAAACTTTGTGAAGAAGCAGTATCGCGTCTGCTTCTCCTCCGTCTGTTTCCGCCGCCCGCCGCAGGGGCTTTTCTTCCAGCGCAAAGGCCACGAAGATTTCCTGTTTTTGTATGAATTATTCACCCGCTATAAGCAGGCACGCGTAATTCAGACGATTCTGGTCAACTATTACGAATTAGGCGATTCCCTTTCCCGTAATAAGAACAAAGCGGCCCAGTGGCACCTTGAATTATTAAGAATTATCTATAAAAACAATCCTTTAAAAATCTATTACTATTACGCCTGGTATATGGTGAATGGTGTGCTGTTTACCCTTAAGCATCGTTAAGCCTGTCGGCAGGATTGTCTTTAAAATTTGAGGTGGATAGCGTTTCATGAAAAAAATTGTCCTGGTGATCAAAGATGCTTATTCGTATGCGGGCACCGAGAACATCTGTAACTTCATGTCAGAGTGTCTTGGCGAGACCCATGAAGTCACCATCTACTCGCTGGAAGGCAGTGGAAAAACCTTTTACCCGTTTGAGCACGTCAAACAGATCGTCAGCTTTGAAGGGCAGAGCAATCCGATCAAAAGCGCGGTTGCCCGGATTCACGAAGAGGGTTTCGATACCGTCTTCCTGATCAGCATGGGTCGCCTGAGCGTGATGTTCGCTTTCTGGAATCTGCTGGCGATGAAGAAGAAGCGGGGCAAAGCCTACGCCTGCGAACACATCGCCATTAACTCCTTCAGCAAACCGATTAAGTTCCTCAAGTTTCTGCTGCTGCGCTACTACGACCGCGTGATTGTTCTGACCGACAAAGATCATCAGGTGTTCAGCCGCTGGCGCATTCCCAGCAAGCAAATCCCCAACCCGGTGGTTTACAAAGACTATCAGCGCCAGACCCGTCATCGCCAGGCGCTGGCCGTAGGCCGTCTGGATAACCAGAAGGGCTTTGACCTGATGCTGGATATCTGGCGCGACTTCGCCCGCAGCCATCCTGACTGGACGCTGGTGATTGCCGGTGACGGTGAACTGCGTCAGCAACTGCATGACCAGGCGGCGGTGCTGGGCATCACCGACAGCGTGAAGTTTGTCGGTAAGGTCAGCAATATCAACGACTACTATCGCGACAGCGATATGGCGCTGATGACCTCGCGCTATGAAGGATTGCCACTGGTACTGCTGGAAGCAAAATCCTGGTCACTGCCGGTAGTGGCATATGACTGCCCGACCGGTCCACAGGAGATCATCAATCACGGGGAAGATGGTTTCCTGGTTCCGATGAACGACAAAGCCACGTTTCTGGCCCGAATGGAGCAGCTCGCCAGCGATGACGCGCTGTTCTATGCCATGAGCGAAAAAACGAAACAGACCGCGCTGAAATTCGACGGTAATCAGATTAAGCAAAGCTGGCTGTCATTGGTTTAACCGGAGCTGGAAAAGCTCACTTGCGACGTGCCTCAGGGACACCGCCATGGCCAATGGCCTTATTGACTACGGGAATTGATGCATGAAAAGAAGAGAAGTTTTACAGACCGCCGCCTCCGCTCTGGTGGGGGCTCTCTCCGTGAGCACCTTTTCCAGCTACGCTGCAAAAAGTAACGGTATCGCCCTGAAGCCGGTCGATGCCACTGACGTGCCTAAAGGCGACGTGCCAATTCTGACCCCGGAAAATGTCTACGCCATGCCGCCGCAGTTCTGGCAGGGTTTTGAAGGCAAACTCTGGATTGGTAAAGCAGGTGCAGATGCCAGCAAACCGGGCAACCAGATCCCGGTCTTCCTGCGTGATGCCAGCGGCAAAGTGTCGGAGATTGCTCAGCCTATCGCGCTGAACAAAGGTAACTTTGCCCAGTTTATTCAGGACAATGCTGCGCTGATTGCCAATCCGTCGCATTCGATGGCAGTCGAGGACAGCAGCGGTCAGACGCTGTTCAACATCGCGGATGTCAGCCGTCCGGGCGCTGCAGATTTCAGCCAGCGTCTGGCGCAGCCCGCGGGTTATCAGCTGATTGGTGAGATCCCGTCCGTAGCGGAGTTACGCAAAACCCGTCCGCTGTTTGAAGGGGCCAAGGTTAAGCTGAAAAGCTGGCATGAAGGACGGGAAGTCGGCGGCGGCGAGTTTGTTGGCAGCTTCCAGCCCGCTCAGAATGATGGCGGCGTAAACTTTGCCGGTGAGGGCTTTTCCTGGCGTCGCGTGGTAGACGATTTTAACCGCCTGACGCTGTTTGATTTCGGTGCGATTGCCGATGGCAAAACCGATACGGCACCCGCCATTATGGCGATGTTCCAGTGGTCACAGCAGGCTAACCAGCAGATCTGTGTCCAGTTCCCGGCCGGTACCTTCATGGTCTCAGCCTGTAACCTTGGCGATAAGTATCTCAACTTCTTCCGCATGTCCGGTGCGATGGTAAACTTCGGCTACTTCCCGGCGACCACGATTGTCTCGGATGGTAAGTCAGAGTTCGTCTTTGAGATGAATGCCCGTCGGGTTGAGCTTTCCAACCTGAATTTTAACGGCAACAGCGATAAAAGCCCCAACAAGCAGGGCTTTTTCCATAACAACTGCCCTGGCGGACAATATTTCCGTGGTGCCTGCCTGCGCTTTAACGCAGTCGGCGGCACCGCCATCAGCCTGCAGGATACTCTGGATTGTAAAATCGACCAGTGGTACGCCTCACGCTGCAGCGGCGATGTGATCAAATCGGGCTGGTCAGGGCAGAAGCAGGGCAAATGGGACCACAGCACCGCGATTGAGCTGTCGAACTTCAATGCGCAGTACTGTCGTGGTGGCAAAGTCCTCAACCTGCCGCGCTGCGGCCAGTCGATTATCCATAACGGCTGGATTGAGCACTGTGATAATCCGGGCGATCTCTCCAACGGCCAGTGGATTGTCGATGCGCTGAGCCTGGAAGATTGTAAGAATCCGCTGATCGCGCATAACACGCGCCTGAATATGCGCCAGACCAGCCTGCAGTCGGGCAGCTGGATCGACAACTCCATGCAGGGCGACCGTCTGCTCAGCATCTGGGAGATGGGATCGACCCGCGTGGAGTCCTATGGCGTCGCGCTCGATGGCAGCCTGAAGTACAACTACATTACCTCGCGCTGGCGTTTAGAGAACAACACGAATCAGGAAACCTGGTTTGATCTCGGCAGCCTCTACTCCCCGACGGTGGGTGATTCGTGGGAGATCGAAATTTTTGGTCAGTCGCAGTTCAGCAACGGCAGTGGCGATAAGCCGCTGATGGACCTGATCGGTGACAAGACCACCGGTGGCCGCGCGATGATCCACGTACAGCGCAAAAAAGATCGCTCTGAAGCGAGCTGGTCGGCCGAAGGCAGCAGCCCGATTGTCGATGTGCGCTATGTGGCTGAGCATGACACCGATGTCCGCATCTTCGTCAAACTGGCGGGCTGGACGCCGTCGGTGGCCGTGCTGGTGAAAACCACCGGTAAAGATCGCTTTGTCACCGGTCGCTGTGCGCGCGTTAACGCGAAGATGGAGAAGGGCAATCCTCCGGCGGGCGACGCGACTAAACGCGCGCCGCAGCGCTTCAGCCTGCACAACGGCAAAGCGGGCGTGGGCGCTAATGAGCAGGGCGACCTGCTGATGGCTTCCCGTCCGCTCTCCGCCGATCAGGTCGATACCAGCAAGCCAGAAGGTTTTGTTTCCGTCGTGATCAACGGCAAACAGGTCGCACTGCCTTACTTCGCAATCAAGTCGTAACACCTTGCATCACGGCCGCCACAATGGAGGCGGCCGGTTTTAACAGGAGCACTACCTTTGGGTGCGTTATCCCGTAAAGCATTACTTTAAACAGAGTTCATTTTGCCCATTGCGGATCTGGGCGGCTTACAGAATTAAAAAAATTTATTCGGAGTTGTTATGAAAATTTTATTGGTGGGTAACCACACGTGTGGGAATCGCGGGGATGGCGCGATTCTTCGTGGACTGATTGATTCTATGAAGTCTGCACGCAGTGATTTAGAAATTGATGTTATAAGCCGTTATCCAACCAGCTCCGGTTATCTGCTCCAGCAGGATATTCAGCAGGACGCGCTGTATCTGCACAACAGCAAATCAGGCAAAGGTCTGGTCGGTTCGTTTAAGCGTAAAGTCGCGAACCGCCTGATGCCCGATATCATGATGGCGCATCTGGGCAAGGGCGGGATCTTTAAGTCTTTCTCTGTACCCCCGCACCTGAAGGCGTTTACTGACAGCCTTGCAAAATATGATGCGATTATTCAGGTTGGCGGATCGTTCTTCGTTGACCTCTATGGTGTGACCCAGTTTGACCATGCGCTCTGTGCGCTGATGGCGAAAAAGCCGATCTACCTGATCGGTCACTCGGTGGGGCCGTTCCAGAACCCGCGCGTCAATGCGCTGGCAAACTTTGTCTTTGATCGGGTCGACAGCCTGGTGCTGCGTGAATCGGTCAGTCTTGACCTGATGAAGCGCGATGGCGTCACCAGTTCTAAAGTCGCGTCTGGCGTTGATACCGCTTTCCTGGTGCGGGCACGCGAAGTCGAAAATCCGAGCCATAACCTGCTCTACTGGCAGGGCATTATCGATGGCCGTAAAACCATCGCGATCACCGTGCGTGAACTGGCACCGTTTGATAAACGTCTGGGTGTGACGCAGAAAGAGTATGAAGCGGCATTTGGCCGGGTGATCAACGCCATGATTGCTGAAGGCTATCAGGTTGTGGCGTTCTCAACCTGTACCGGCATCGACAGCTATGCCAAAGATGACCGCATGGTTGCACTGACCCTGCGTGACCACGTGACGCAGCCTGAACATTACCATGTCATTATGGATGAGTTTAATGACCTGGAACTGGGCATCCTGCTGAATCATTGTCATCTGACCATTGGTACCCGCCTGCACTCGGCGATTATCTCCATGAACTTTGGCACCCCGGCTGTGGCGATCAACTACGAGCACAAGTCGATGGGTGTGATGAACCAGCTTGGTCTGCCGCAGATGGCAACCGATGTGAAAAGCCTGATGGATGGCTCGCTAATCGACAAGGTGAAAACTGTGCTTGCCGATTACGACAACATCAAGCTCAAGGTCGACACGGCCGTTGCGAATGAAAGGGAAATTGGCAACCGGATCACTGAAGAGATTCTCAAAGTATTAGGGTAATGTGATGAAACTGACTTTTTTCACCATGCGTTTCCCGGTTGCCTCTGAGACATTCGTATTAAATCAGGTAACCCACTTTATTGATGCCGGTTACGAGGTGGAGATTATTTCAGTCTTTCCCGGCGATTTAGTGAACCGGCATGCCGCTTTTGATGAGTATGGTCTGGCGGCGAAGACGCATTATCTGCTGCCGGAAGAGAAGATCTCGATTGTCGATAAGCTGAACCAGCGCATCAAGCTGGTGCTGCCAAAAGTGACGAAGCCGTCGCTGCTGCGTTCGCTGAATGTGCGCCGTTATGGCGCACAGTCCAGCAAACTGCTGCTGCCGTCGATTGTGGCGAATGCTAAACAGACCTTCACCGCAGATGTGTTCCTGGTGCATTTCGGCTATGCCGGTGCGCTAGCGAACAAGCTGCGTGAGCTGGGCGTGCTCAAGGGTAAACAGGCGACCGTGTTTCACGGCGCCGATATTTCCCGTCGTCACATTCTGGAAGAGCACAAACTCGACTATGTGAATCTGTTCCGCCAGAGTGAGCTGATGCTGCCTATCAGCAATCTGTGGAAGAACAAGCTGATTGAGATGGGCTGCCCGCCGGAAAAAATTCACGTTACGCGTATGGGCATTGAGCCGGAGAAGTTTAACTTCCAGCCGCGCCAGGCGTTTCAGACGCCGCTGCGTATCGTTTCGGTGGCACGTCTGACCGAGAAGAAAGGGCTGGATGTGGCGGTCAAAGCCAGCGCCATCCTGAAGCAGCGTGGCGGTCAGTTTCAGTACACCATTATCGGTAACGGCGATCAGGATGAGATGATGCGTGATTTCATCGCCCGCGAGGGGATGGAAGATTGCGTCAGCATGCCGGGCTTTAAACCGCAGGAGGAGATCCGTCGCGCGCTGAGTGAGGCTGACATCTTCCTGCTGCCCTCCAAAACCGCCGCAGATGGCGATATGGAAGGTATTCCGGTTGCACTGATGGAGGCGATGGCGGTCGGCCTGCCGGTGGTCTCAACCTTCCACAGCGGCATTCCGGAGCTGATCGAAAACAACGTATCTGGCTGGCTGGTGGAAGAGGACGATCCTGAGGCGCTGGCGGAGACGCTGCTGAAGCTCTCTCAGGGTGAAGTGGATGTGGCGCCCGTGGTCGCGGCCGCCCGTCACAAAGTTGAGACTGAATTTAATCAGCATATCGCCTACGGCGAACTGGCACAGATTCTGGAGCGACTGGTGTGAGTGGATTTAAGTCACAGGCGATTTGGCTGTTCGGCAGCACCTGCTTCTCGGCAGTGCTGCAGGTTGCACAGCTAAGCTTTCTCGCCCGCAAACTGGAAACCCACGAGCTGGGTCTGTTAGCCATCATCAACGCCATCCTGGCGGTGGCGGGTGTGCTGCAGGATATGGGGATGAGCAGTTATCTGGTGCATCGCCAGAACATTACCCGTCGTGAGCAGAGCACTATCTACTGGGTGAACGTCTCACTCAGCTTGTGTACTGGCCTGATCATGCTGCTGATCGCCTTCCCGGTCTCCTGGTTCTATCACCTGCCGGAGCTGGTAGGTCTGATCATGCTGACCAGCCTCAACTTCCTGGTGCTGGGGCATCTGTCGCAGTATCAGGCGCACTACATCAAAACCAAGAGGATGGTTTCGCTGGCGAAGATTGAGATGGGCACCAAGCTGTTTGCCTTCCTCTGTGTGGTGGCGATGCTGGAGTTCACCTCGCTCACCGTAGCGGCGGCGATTCTCGGTCTGTTCATTAACGCCTTTACCCGCATCCTCTGCATGATTGCGCTGGGTGAGAAGTCGTGGCGTCCGACCTGGGAGTTTGATAAAGCGACCTTTGTTGGCGCGATTCGCTACGGCAGCTATCAGCTCGGCTCGCAGACCATTAACCAGCTGCGAACCCAGGCCGATGCGCTGGTAGTGGGTAAAGTGATGGGTGCCGAGATGCTGGGTGTTTACTCGCTGGCGAAAGAGCTGGTGCTGCAACCGCTGAAGCTGGTGACGCCGGTGATTAACCGTCTGGCACTGCCGCGCTTTGCAGAGAAGCAGCACGATGCCGAGCAGCTGAAGAAGCTGTTCCTCAAAGGCACGCTGGGGATCATGCTGTTCAGCAGCGCGATGTACCTGGTGATTGGCATCTTCTCGCCGGTTATCGTTCGTGTGCTCTACGGCGCATCCCACGAGCAGGTCTATCATCTGATTCCGCTGATGCTGCTGTTTGGTATGCTGCGGCCGATGGGCGGACTGACCGGGGCAATTTCCCAGGCCAATGGACGGACCAACGTTGAGTTCTACTGGAACATCGTGGCGAGTATTGTGGTTCTGGCGGTGCTGGCAACCACCTTTATCTGGCCGAACGTGCTCTATGTGGCGCTGACGCTTTCCATCTCGCAGATTCTGATCTCGGCACTGGCTCATCCATTCTTTATCAAGCCGGTGATTGGCATTCGGTTTATCCCTTATGCCCGACAGTGGGTGGCGGTGTCGGTGGTATTTGTCGGCATAATGTTGCTGGTGAATCACTTTAATCTGTTTGTGATGCCAGAGTGGTTTGAAGGCTGGTTGTAATCACAATTGCGTTATATCAACGGGCGGCCTCAGGGTCGCCCGTTTTCATTTATGGCTGGTCTCAGCCGCGCGGCGACCAGGGGTTGAAATAACAGAGGCGATATTCGATTACTGATTGTCTTTATTCAGTTTATGCCGTTGCTGGCAATGGGCAAAATGCCGAATTTCCAAGTTATGACAGAGAGTTACTGTCCGATTTTCAGATAAAGATTATACTTGCTCTTCCGGCCGATCCTGCATAATCGACCCACATCTTCATTTTATTAAACGGAATAAATATGACCAAGCTTAAAGCAGTAATCCCGGTTGCGGGCCTCGGTATGCATATGCTCCCTGCGACTAAAGCCATTCCGAAAGAGATGCTGCCTGTCGTCGACAAACCGATGATCCAGTACATCATTGACGAGTGTGTTGCCGCGGGTATTAAAGAGATTGTGCTGGTCACGCATGCATCGAAAAATGCCGTAGAAAACCACTTCGACACCACCTATGAGCTCGAAGCGCTGCTGGAAGCGCGCGTGAAGCGTCAGCTGCTGAGCGAAGTGCAGTCTATCTGCCCGCCAGGCGTAACCATCATGAACGTGCGCCAGGCACAACCGCTGGGCCTGGGCCACTCGATTCTCTGTGCCCGTCCGATGATCGGTGACAATCCGTTTGTGGTCGTGCTGCCTGACGTGCTGCTGGATGACTCCACCGCTGACCACATGCGTTACAACCTCGCAGCAATGGTTGCCCGTTTTGAAGAGACCGGCCACAGCCAGGTCCTGGCACAGCATATGCCCGCGTCCAATCTCACTGAGTACTCGGTAATCACCACTGCAGAGCCGATTGATCACCCTGGCGACATCAGCACCATTACCGATTTCGTTGAGAAGCCTGAAGATACCGCCGGACTGAACTCTGACCTGGCTGCGGTAGGCCGCTATGTCCTTTCTGCTGATATCTGGGCCGAACTGGAGCGCACTGAGCCAGGCGCGTGGGGCCGTATCCAGCTGACCGATGCCATCGCCAGCCTGAGCAAACATAAAACCGTTGATGTTTCGCTGCTGACCGGTCACAGTTTTGACTGCGGTCGTAAGCTCGGTTACATGCAGGCGTTTGTCTCTTACGGCCTGCGCAGCAACGCGCAGGGTCGCGATTTCCGCGAAGCTATCCAGACCATCCTCGCAAAACAACAGTAATTTATTTGTCGCGCCCTGCGCGGCAGATTGAAAGGAGCTCAAATGGCAATTTTAGTCACGGGCGGAGCAGGATATATCGGCTCCCATACGGTACTGGCGCTGTTGCAGCGCGGTGATGATGTTGTGGTTCTGGATAACCTCTGCAATGCCTCACGCGAAGCGATTAACCGCGTTGAGAAACTGGCAGGCAAAAAAGCGACCTTCGTTGAAGGCGATATCCGTGATCGCGCCTGTCTGCGTGACCTGTTTGCATCCAACAGCATTTCAGCCGTGATCCACTTTGCTGCGCTTAAAGCCGTCGGTGAATCCACGCGTATGCCGCTGGAGTACTACGAGAACAACGTCGCGGGCACCGTGGTGCTGCTGGAAGAGATGCGTGATGCCGGCGTCTGGAACTTTATCTTCAGCTCATCAGCAACCGTTTATGGCGCAGATGCCCCGGTTCCTTACGTTGAGACCACGCCGATTGGCGGCACCACCAGTCCATACGGCACCTCTAAGCTGATGACCGAATTCGTGATGCGCGACTTCGCCAAAGCTGAGCCGAAGTTCAAGGCGATTGCGCTGCGTTACTTCAATCCGGTTGGCGCGCATGAGTCAGGCGAAATCGGTGAAGATCCGGCGGGCATCCCAAACAACCTGCTGCCGTACATTGCACAGGTTGCGATTGGCCGTCTGGAGAAGCTGGGCGTGTTTGGCGGTGATTACGATACGCCAGACGGCACCTGTCTGCGTGACTACATCCATGTCGTTGACCTGGCGGAAGGGCATCTGAAAGCACTGGATTATCTGAGCAAAGTTGAGGGCTACACCGCCTTTAACCTGGGCGGCGGCAAAGGCTTCTCGGTGCTGGAGATGATCAAAGCGTTTGAGAAGGCGTCCGGCAAGGCGATCCCGTTTGAGATCAAGCCACGTCGCGATGGCGACCTGCCTGCGTTCTGGGCTGATGCGTCACTGGCTAACACAACGCTCGACTGGCGCGTGACGCGCGGCATCGATGAGATGATGCGCGATACGTGGAACTGGCAGAGCAAGAACCCGGATGGGTTTCGGTAGTCTGCGATGAAATTCAAAAAAACCCGGCTCAGGCCGGGTTTTTTTGTGCCTGCGTTAAGAGAAATTGCATATTCCTGCTCACTCTCCTCACCTCAATGCCAGATTGTGACTGACTGATGACCTAATACGGAATTATCCTGGTCTGGCTTCTGTAGTGTTTAATCACAATAGCGGGTAATCCGACTCTGTGAAGAGGCGCAAAGCGCGATTCCCCATACGCTACTATGCTGTTTTGCCAGTGATTACATTTACTCATGCAGGATGAGAGCAATGTTTAGTCACACTTAAGTTTTGTCACTGGCAATGAAAGATTAGGCATATTATTTTTGCCGCACAAAATGTACTATTTGGTGTTATCCCGGAACCTGTATGCGATTGATTAAAATATAATCAGCGCATCGACAGGCTAACCTGTGAAGGTAAGATTCCTATCACACAGCGCATTGGTTGCTGCAAGCCAGGGGCGGTAGCGTGGCTGTTTATTCATAATGAATAAAAATTGACCCGCTTATATGCATAGCATGTTTAAATTTGTTAGAGGATGTGGAATGTTACTTCCCGTAATCATGGCCGGAGGAACCGGCAGCCGCTTATGGCCCCTTTCCCGCGAACTTTACCCAAAACAGTTCATCTGTCTGCACGGTGAGCACTCCATGCTGCAGGAGACGGTTAATCGTCTGAGCGGCGTCGAAGCGCGCGCACCGATGGTCATCTGTAACGAGGAGCATCGTTTCCTGGTTGCCGAGCAGTTGCGACAAATTAACAAGCTATCTCATAACATTATTCTCGAACCGGTAGGGCGTAACACTGCTCCGGCCATCGCGCTGGCTGCGCTGAACGCCGTAGAGCAGGGTGATGATCCGGTTCTGCTGGTGCTGGCCGCCGATCACGTGATTGAAGACCGTGCTGCGTTTCATCAGGCTATCCAGGTCGCTACCGCTTATGCCAAACAGGGCAAGCTGGTGACTTTTGGTATCGTGCCAACCGGTCCGGAAACCGGATACGGCTACATTCAGCGTGGCGAAGCACTGCCAGGCGCAGAAAGCGGCCCTTATGAGGTTCAGCGCTTTGTTGAAAAACCGAATCAGAGCACCGCTGAGCAGTATCTTGAGTCCGGTGAATACTACTGGAACAGTGGCATGTTCATGTTCCGGGCTAAACGCTATCTGCAGGAACTGGAGAAATTCCGTCCGGATATTCTGGAAGCCTGCCGTCGCGCCATGGCTAACGTGAAAGAAGGGAATGATTTCATCAGTATTGATAAAGATGATTTTATCGCCTGTCCTGACGAGTCAGTGGATTACGCAGTAATGGAACAGACCGATGCCGCAGTTGTCGTCCCGCTTGCAGCCGGATGGAGTGATGTCGGTTCATGGTCTGCACTGTGGGAAGTAAACGACAAAGACGCTCACGGCAACTCCCTGAAGGGCGATACCTTCCTGCACAACACCAAAAACTGCTATATCAACAGTGAAGACCAGCTGGTTGCCGCCATTGGCGTTGAGAATCTGGTCATTGTGAACACCAAAGATGCTGTGCTGGTTGCACGTAAAGACCAGGTACAGGACGTTAAGCGGGTGGTTGAGTTCCTGAAAAGCGAGTGCCGCAGCGAATATCGCCGCCATCGTGAAACTTACTGGCCATGGGGACGTTGCGATTTGGTGGTCAACACTGGCCGCTTCAACGTTAACCGCATTACGGTTAAGCCGGGTGAAGCCTTTGAACTGCAGATGCACTATCACCGCACTGAACACTGGGTGATTCTCTCAGGCACAGCGAAAGTCACCATTCAGGATAAAACCCTGCTGCTGACAGAAAACCAGTCAACCTTTATTCCAATCGGTCACCCGCATACCTTAGAAAATCCAGGCAAAATTCCCCTGGAACTTCTGGAAATCCAGTCGGGTTCTTACCTTGGTGATGACGACCTCATTTTGATTAAACAACAGTTTGCAAGTAAGTAAGGACAGACACGATCATGGCAGCACTGACCTGTTTTAAAGCTTATGACATCCGCGGCGAGTTAGGCACTGAACTGAATGAAGACATCGCTTACCGCATTGGCCGCGCCTATGGTGAATTTATCCGGCCAAAAACGATCGTGGTGGGCGGTGATGTCCGACTGACCAGCGAGTCGTTAAAGCTGGCACTGGCGAATGGACTGCGGGATGCGGGCACCGATGTGCTCGACATTGGTATGAGCGGAACAGAAGAGATCTATTTCGCCACGTTTCATTTAGGCATTGATGGTGGCATTGAAGTGACTGCCAGCCACAACCCGATGAACTACAACGGGATGAAACTGGTACGGGAAGGTGCTCGCCCGGTCAGTGGTGATACCGGTCTGCGTGACGTGCAGCGCCTGGCTGAAGCGAATGATTTTGCTCCGGTAGAAGAGAGTAAGCGCGGCAGCTATAAACAGATTTCTGTGCTGGATGCCTATGTCGATCACCTGATGGGTTACATCGACCTGAGCAACTTCACTAAACCAATGAAGCTGGTGATCAACTCCGGTAACGGTGCTGCAGGTCATATCATTGATGAAATTGAAAAACGCTTTAAGCAGGCGAATGCGCCAGTAACGTTCATCAAAGTACATCATGAAGCAGACGGTAACTTCCCGAATGGTATCCCAAATCCGCTGCTGCCGGAATGTCGCAAAGACACTTCTGATGCGGTGCGTGAGCATCAGGCCGATATGGGTATCGCCTTCGACGGTGACTTTGATCGCTGCTTCCTGTTTGATGAGAATGCAGAGTTCATTGAGGGTTACTACATCGTTGGGCTGTTAGCCGAAGCGTTCCTCAAGAAAGAGCCAGGAGCGAAAATCATTCACGATCCACGTCTGACCTGGAACACGATTGATGTGGTGACCAAAGCGGGTGGTATTCCGGTGATGTCTAAAACCGGTCATGCGTTTATCAAAGAGCGCATGCGTGAAGAAGACGCGGTTTACGGTGGTGAGATGAGTGCGCACCACTATTTCCGTGACTTCGCTTACTGCGACAGCGGTATGATTCCATGGCTGCTGGTGGCAGAACTGCTGGCGGTGAAAGGGGAGACACTTTCCGGACTGGTTTCGGAAAGAATGAAGGCGTTTCCTTGCAGTGGTGAGATTAACTCAAAAGTTGAAAACGCGAAATCAAAGATTGAAATTATTAAAGATCGCTATGTAAGCAACGAGTGTACATTAGATCTTACTGATGGAATCAGCATAGATTTTTCAGACTGGCGTTTCAATTTAAGAACCTCCAATACAGAGCCTTTAGTCCGGTTAAATGTAGAAGCAAAAAGTAATCTTGAATTAATGAATGAGAAAACTGTTGATATCCTGGCGTTACTTAATGGAGTCCAGAAGTGAAAGAAATATTTTTAGCGATATTGAGATATCGTGGTTTTATCTGGAGTAGCGTGAAAAGAGATTTTCAGTCTCGCTACCAGATGAGCATATTAGGTGCTGCATGGTTAGTTTTGCAGCCATTGGCCATGATAACTGTTTATACTGTTATCTTCTCAGAGCTCATGCAGGCAAGAATGCCTCAGTCGACAGGTCCATTTGCTTATAGCATTTATCTGTGTTCAGGTATTCTTACATGGGGTTTGTTCGCAGAGATATTATCAAGAATGCAGGTGGTTTTTATTGAGAATGCCAATCTATTGAAGAAAGTAACTTTCCCGAGAATTTGTTTGCCTGTAATTATAATATTATCATGCATAATGAATTTTTTAATTATATTTTCACTTTTTATATTTTTCTTATTGGTAACAGGGAATTTCCCTGGTATTAACATTCTTTACATCATTCCTGTACTCATAATTCAGATTCTTTTTGCAAGTGGTTTGGGCATTACACTTGGAGTTCTTAACGTTTTCTTCCGCGACGTGGGACAGTTTGTCACCGTTTTGCTTCAGTTCTGGTTCTGGTTCACACCTGTTGTCTATGTCTATACAACGCTGCCTGTCTGGGCGCAGGGATGGCTAAGTTATAACCCAATGACCTTCATCATAAATGGCTATCATGAAATTTTCTTGCATAACACAATGCCAGATTTTTTTGCCATGAAATGGACAATAGTTATTTCGATTGTTTTTTGTGGGTTAGGGCTTTATCTCTTCCGTAAGCATGCGGCAGATATGGTGGATGAATTATAATGTATAGTATAAAAGTTGAAAACGTCAGTAAGAGTTATAAACAGTATCCACGAAAAATAGATCGGCTATTAGAGTGGGTTTCTCCGGGCAAGAAGAAGCGTTTTCATGAAAAACATGTCCTTAATAATGTTTCTTTCGAAATAGAAAAAGGTGAGGCTGTAGGTATAATTGGTGTAAACGGTGCCGGAAAAAGCACATTGCTAAAAATTATTACTGGTACAACAGCTGCGACATCTGGACAAGTTAAATCACAAGGACGTATTGCTGCATTACTAGAATTAGGTATGGGGTTTCATCCTGATTTTACAGGAAGACAAAACGCAGTAATAGCTGGTCAGCTTCTAGGTATTAATGAAGAAGACATGGATGAGGTCATACGTGATGTCGAAAGTTTTGCGGGTATAGGTGAATATTTTGACTCGCCGGTGCGAACATACTCGAGTGGTATGCAAGCTCGTGTTGCATTTTCTGTAGCTACAGCAGTTAAGGCCGATATACTGATTGTAGATGAAGCGTTAAGTGTAGGCGACCTTGCGTTTCAGGCTAAATGCATGCAGCGAATGAATAAGATGCTTGAGGACAACGTAACTATACTTTTTGTTAGTCATGCACTGTTTCAGGTAAGGCAATTTTGTTCTCGTGCTGTATATATTGCGGATGGCGAAGTTAAAGCGTTTGGGCCCGCGGCGAAAGTGTGCGACCTTTATCAAAATTCTCTAGTTGAAAATAAAATTTCAATTAAAGAACAGGAAAATACTGGGTTAATAGTTAATCATAAGCTTGATCCTGATATTACAGTTAATCCCAATCTCCGTCAAAACTCCCTTCAGGAAAATGCAGGAAGTCTTGATTTGGAGTTTTTAGATTTTAAAATGTTAAACACAGAGGGTAAAGAGATCGCCACCCTTTATGCAAAAGATAAAGTTACCGTTCAGTCGGTTATACGATGTAACAGAGATGTGCCTGCTGAAGCATGTGTTGGTATGCTTATTGGTGATAAAAATGGTTTCCCAGTGTTAAGCATGAATTCAAACTATTACAATACCCGCCTCGGAGCCCTGAAAGCTGGTGAACACGTTATTATCAGCTGGGATTTCATAATTCCATTTTATATGGGTGAGTATAGAATCGATATTGGCATTAAACCTGAACCTTACTCTTCTGACTTTTATGATCGCATCTTTTGTGTCAAGGTTTTTACTGTCAACACCCCTGTAGAGCTACTAAAAGAAAATTTTGGCGGGATGCTACATATCCCGGCAGAAATGAAAGTCATAAAAAAATAAATTTATTCTGAAGTTTTAGAAATATGTATTAATTACACGAGGTGGATGTTAGTCATGGCAAGTAAGAAATCCAAGTATCTATTTTTTTGGCTTCCCTTTGATGTCAAATATTCCTATGAGACATTTCTGACCGCATTTTACCTTAGCGTTAAGCGATTCCCCTGTAATGATGCTATTCATATTGGACATGAGCAGATTTTTCAGGATGTACCTTCCCATTTGCCCAAAAACTGGCTCGCAGGTTTTAATACAGATCTGCCATGCAATGAAGAAATAAGAGCATTGGATAAAATCATCTGGAATAGCGATGTTTTTTCAGAGCTGGAAGGTAAGCTGAAGTCAAAGAATCTGGTATGGGAACATATCCTTACAAAAGAATATGCGCCATTAATGGAGTTATTTGACTCTGAGCTTATCAGATTAAAAAAAGAATTTGATATTAAAGCAGTTATTTTATGGTCGAATTGCCCTTCTGTTAAGAAAATAGCCAATACCCATAAAATTCCTGTTATTCATAATGAATTAGGCCCTTTAAGAGATCCAATTTATTTGCCTACATGCTATTTTGATTTCAGCGGCGTTAATGGCCATACTGAAGCTGCTGAACGTTTTAAAAATTATGATTCTACAAATGAGAAATATGTTGGGTTTGGGCGCTTAGCTTTACTTAGTTTATTTCTTAAAGTAATAAAGCCGATACGTAAGTTCAACGAATATGAGATTGGCGTTCCTCTTCAGGTAGAAGATGACTCTAATATTATTGCGTACAGTAATGGATTTGATAACCCAGAACTCATTAATTATGCAAAAAATCAGGCCATAAAAGTTTTAATTCGGAAGCATCCTTTCGGACGTATTGACTATAAAGATATTGCAAGTGGAAGTGAGGAGTTAACACCTCAGGAATTTATTGCGCTTTGTGAGAAAATAGTTACAATAAATTCAAGCATCGGCTTTGAGGCGCTGCTGTGGGGAAAACGAGCGGAAATATTAGGAGATTCCCCATTTTCATTTATCAATTTTGATAATAATGATTTTAATAGTGCATTAAGGTTCGGGTTACTTCATTATCTGATTCCATTTGAATACCTTTTTAACATAGATTATTATGACTGGCGTATTACAATGCCAGATGAAGATAGTATTGCGGAAAAACATCTGTTTTATTATCTTGATAAAAAGCATGGTTGGAATAAAAATAATATTAGCATTCAGAAAATCCCTGGTGAGCTGGAAAGCATTCTCTTCAGGAATCTTAACTTAGAATTTGTTGAAAGCGAGAACTTGCTATATTCTGAAGTTGAAAAGCTAAAAGAAAAATTAATACTGCAGAAATCCGTTAACGCTAAAGAAATGGGCTTTCTAAGAGCCGCTCTTGATAGAAACAAGAAAGAACTAGAAGATGCAGTTAGTAAGAATAAATATTTTGCGGACGAAATATGGCGTCATCAACACGTACTCGAACAGGTTTATGCAAGTAAGTCATGGAGATTAACAAAGCCATTAAGATTTATTAATAGTCATAAATCAGAAAAAAATGCATCAATTCCTCTAAGGCGTAAAGTTATTTCCTTCGCTGTGCCTGTTGCAAAAAAGTTGCTTGCAAACTATCAGGCTCGGCGTTTCATTGTATACATTACTAAAAAAACCGGTCTTTATGGAAAGCTCAAAGCGATTTACTTGCAGAATTCGAGTCAGGCTGTTTCATCCATAGTTGATGTTGCAGATGAGAGCTTTAAATCGAGAGATAGTATTACTAATATCAAAAAAATTAAGATGCTTAAAAATCAGAGAGGGAACGATTAATGCGCATAGCAATTGATATGCAAGGGTTGCAGTCGGAAAGTCGGTTTAGAGGTATTGGCCGCTATACTCGCGCAATAGTTAAGTCTCTGGTTAAGCTGGCATCAGATAAAAAATACGAAGTTATTTTGATAGGCAACGGTGCATTTTCTGTAAAAGAAATTGTTGATGAGTTCACACCACTGCTTGGTCGTCAGGCTATTAAGTTCTGGTATCCAGCAGGTCCATGCGCTTTTGAAAAGCCTGACAATCATCATAATAATACTAATGCAAAAATAATTCGTGAAGCCTTTTTTAAAAGCCATAAACCTGATGTTATCTATGTGCCGGCAATGTTTGAAGGTTATCAAGATGACAGTGTCCTAAGCGTCAATGTTTTTGATAAGAATACGCCAGTAGTATCGACGCTGTATGATCTGATACCGTTACATAATCCAGCACAGTACCTGGATCCTAATCCAAATTATAAGAAGTTTTATCTAGAAAAAATTTCCTATTTAAAGGAATGTAAAAAACTCCTGGCAATTTCTGAGTTTTCTAAAACTGAAGGTCAGGAGTATTTTAGTGAGAAAAGTGGTGATATTATTAATGTTTCCACAGCTTGTGATGATATTTTTAAAGTTATAGAGTTCACTCCGCAAGAAAATGACAAAATAAAGCGTAAATTTAAAGTAACTAAACCCTTTATTATGTATTCAGGAGGGGCTGATGAAAGAAAAAACTTGCCCGCTTTAATCAACGCGTTAAGCCAACTTCCAGAGGAATTACGGAAAGCTTATGATTTTGTTTTAGCAGGAAAACTCTCTCAGTTCGATATCGATAACCTCAATCATCATGCACGTAAGTATAAACTAGAACATATGTCATTGATACTGACCGGTTATGTGTCTGATGAGGAGCTCGTACACCTCTACAATATGTGTAAACTGTTTGTTTTTCCAAGCTGGCATGAGGGATTTGGGCTGCCGGCGCTGGAGGCCCTTGCATGTGGTGCCGTTGTCATTGGTGCAGGAAATACAAGCCTGCCTGAGGTGATTGGTACAGAAGATGCATTATTTGATCCTTACAGCGTGACAGATATTAGAGATAAAATTAACAATGTTCTGACAAGTGAATCACTTTATTTATCGTTAAAAAATAAAGGATTGTCTCGAGCTCATGCATTTTCGTGGGAAAATTCTGCTAAAGTTGCACTCGCTGCACTAGAAGAGGTTTTTGAAACTGCAAATGTTGCTAAGCAAGTAACCTTAGAACATACAAGAAAAAAATTGGCTTTTTTTACACCTCTTCGGCCAGCTCGTTCAGGTATTTCACTCTATAGTGAAGAATTATTGCCCGCACTGTCGAAATTCTATGAAATTGATGTAGTCATTGATGATAGCCAGTCTGACGCTAGCGATAATGAACACTATCGTATTATTACCGCTAAAGAATTTTTAGATGCAGCGATGTGCTATGAACGCATCATTTATCAAATGGGTAATTCAGTCTTCCATGACTATATGCATGAGATTCTTGAAATTTATCCGGGCATCGTTTGCATGCATGACTTTTATCTCAGCAACTATTTTCGTCACAAAGAGACTTTTGCTGGTTTTGAACGCCTTTGGAGTGAACAGTTACTTTCTTCTCATGGTTATAATGCTCTTATTAAGAGAGCAGAGATTAATGATGATGAGAAAATAATGTATCGGTATCCGTCTAATTTTAATGTGCTGAGCAATGCGACAGCGATTATCGTGCACTCGGATCATTCGAGGAAATTAGCGAAAGAATGGTATTCAAACAGTCGGGAGCTTGATTGGGAACGAATTCCACTGCTGCGTGCTGAGCCAGTTTCAATGGATAAACAGCAAGTCAGAATTGAACTTGATATTCCCGATAAAACTATATTAATTTGCTCATTTGGCATTCTTGATAGCTCAAAGCTAAATCATATGCTTATTGATGCTTTAGGAAAATTAAAAGAAAATTTAAAAACAAAAATCAAAATGGTTTTTGTCGGCGAGTTAGGTGGAAATTATAAACAAACTATCGAGTCTTTAATAAATAAATATAATCTGCAAGCCGTTGTTGAAGTTACAGGATGGGCCTCTGATACGCTATATCGTCAGTATTTAGCCGCTGCAGACATTGGGGTTCAACTTCGTGCTTTATCACGAGGAGAAACTTCCGCTGCCGTTTTAGATTGTATGAACTATGGGTTGGCTACTATTGTTAACGCTAATGGCTCAATGGCTGAACTGCCTGACGATAGAATAATCAAACTTGCTGACGAATTTATTATTGATGATCTGATAAGTGCCATTGGTTACTTATGTGAAAACAAAGCATTCAGAGAAAATCTGGGACATAGCGCGCATCTCTATATTTCAGAAAAGCACAACCCTACGATCTGCGCTCAATCCTGTTTTCAGCATATTGAAGCCGCCTATAGTAAGGCTGGTATTGCGGTTAATGACATAATCAATAGAATTAACATAACTGACAGAGAATGTGAGCACTATGCCACATTGCTGGCTGCGAATTTCCCAAGAAAGAAATCAACAAGAAGACTGTTTTTTGATGTCTCGCTTATCAAAGATTCCGATTTATGGACCGGCATCGAGCGCGTTACCCGAGCGTTGTTGATTGAGCTTATCAAACTTTCAGATAACTATTTTAGTCTCATCCCGGTTTATATGAGTAAAGAGCCAGGCGGCTATACGTTACGTGAAGCCAATAGCTTTATGAAAAAAATATATCCGCGAATTGTGCCTTTCGTTGATCATGACAGATGTGTGGATTTACATCCAAATGACGTTTACTTTTCGTCCGAGTTAGCCTGCGATTTGGTCCTGGATGCGCAAAAATGTGGATTTTACGATCACCTTATTAAAAATAATGTGAATATCACCTTTATGATTCACGATATTTTGCCTGTCACTAAAAATCACTTTTTCCCACCGGGAAGTAATGAGAATTTTTCAGTTTGGCTAAATACCATAGTTGAATATTCTGATAAAATTATCTGTGTAACTGACGCAGTCGTTAACGAAGTGAAGAAATACATTGATGATAATAAATTAAATAATCCTCGTTTGCACCTGGAACATTCTCATCATGGAGCCGATATTTCTTCCACCATACCTTCAGACGGAATTGATTATCATGATGCTGAAAAGGTTGCGTTGATTACACAAAACCTTTCTTTCCTGATGGTAGGTACCCTTGAACCAAGAAAAGGACACTTGCAGGCCATTGCAGCTTTTGAACAGCTTTGGGCATCAGGTAATGAGGCATACCTAGTCATTGTCGGTAAAGAGGGGTGGAAGGGGTTACCAGATGATGCAAGACGTACAATTCCAGAGATAGTAAATAAGGTTAAAAATCACCCACTATTGAACAAAAAACTTTTTTGGTTTGATAACGCTAGTGATGAATTGTTAAGTGAGCTGTACCAGAGCGCTGACTGTTTACTGTATCCGTCAGAAGATGAGGGTTTTGGTCTGCCATTGATCGAGGCCTCGCAGCATAACAAGCCATTAATATCACGCGATATACCTGTGCTTCGTGAAGTCGCGGGTGAGGGCGCTTTTTACTTCGAATCCAGTCGGCCTGAAGCATTAGTCCGCGCCATAGAAGAGTGGATAGAACTCTTCAAAAATAATGCACATCCTGACTCCGCAAAGATCAGCTGGCTGAGTTGGGCGCAAAGTGCAGAAAATCTTGTTAAAAAACTCTTTGATTAAAAGGTTATCTATAAAATGAAAAGTGCGGTTATTACGGGTATTACAGGTCAGGATGGTGCTTACCTGGCAGAGCTTCTATTGAATAAAGGCTATAAAGTTTACGGGACATATCGCCGTACAAGTTCAGTAAACTTTTGGCGAATCGATGAATTGGGAATCAAAAATCATCCTCAGCTGTATCTGGTTGAGTATGATCTGACGGATCTGTCTTCGAGTATTCGCTTACTACAGGAAAGTCAGGCAACAGAAGTTTATAACCTTGCCGCACAAAGCTTTGTAGGTGTTTCTTTTGACCAGCCACTGACTACTGCGGAAATTACCGGCATTGGTCCGGTGAACCTTCTTGAAGCGATTCGTATCGTTAACCCTAAGATTCGCTTTTATCAGGCCTCGACGTCGGAAATGTTTGGTAAAGTTCAGGCCATTCCACAAAAAGAAGACACTCCTTTCTATCCGCGCAGCCCCTATGGTGTTGCTAAGCTTTATGCACACTGGATGACCATCAACTATCGCGAAAGCTATAACATTTTTGCGTCCAGTGGCATTCTTTTTAACCACGAATCTCCATTGCGTGGTCAGGAATTTGTAACTCGAAAGATCACTGACTCAGTGGCTAAAATTAAGCTTGGCAAACTGGATGTGCTGGAATTGGGCAACATGGATGCCAAGCGCGATTGGGGCTTTGCTAAAGAGTATGTTGAAGGCATGTGGCTGATGCTTCAGGCTGATGAGCCCGACACCTTTGTTCTGGCAACAAATCGCACTGAAACGGTCCGTGACTTCGTTACGATGGCGTTTAAAGCTGCAGGTATCGAAGTGCGCTTTGAAGGCAAAAATGAGCAGGAATTTGCAATTGATGTCGCGACTGACAAAGTGGTAGTAAAAGTTAATCCAAAATTCTATCGTCCTGCCGAGGTTGAGTTGTTAATCGGTAATCCTGAACGAGCAAAAAATATTCTGGGCTGGGAGCCAAAAACCACCCTGGAAGCACTTTGCAGAATGATGGTTGAAGAAGATCTTCGCCGCAACAAACAAGGGTTTTCTTTCTGATATGACTCATGGCAAAAAAGCGTTGATCACTGGGATCAAAGGCTTTACTGGCCAATATATGGCAGCGGAACTTTCCGCTGCCGGATATGAAGTTTATGGCCTGGGCTCTACGCCTACAGAAAAGCACTCCCGCTACTTTCCGGCTGATCTGACCGATCACCAACAGGTAAAAGAGGTTATCGATCAGATTTCACCGGACGTTGTTGTCCACCTCGCCGCTATCGCATTTGTTGGTCATGCGGACGTCAAAGCGTTTTATGATGTAAATCTCTATGGCACCCGCAATCTTCTTCAGGCTCTTACTGAAACGCAGCACAAACCGCAATCTGTCCTTATCGCCAGTAGTGCCAACGTTTACGGCAATGCTACGCCAGGGCAATTGAGTGAAACCAGCCCTGTCAATCCCGCAAATGATTATGCAGTCAGTAAGTTAGCGATGGAATACATGGCGAAACTTTATACTGAAAGGCTGCCTCTCATTATTGCGCGCCCTTTTAATTATACGGGTTTAGGACAGGCAGATAATTTCTTAATACCGAAAATCGTTAAGCATTTTCGTGCTAAAGCCGAAAAAATTGAGTTGGGTAATATTGACGTATGGCGGGATTTTTCCGATGTCCGCTATCTGGTCCGCTGTTACGCAGAGTTGCTAAAGGCACCATCAACGGCCCAGATCGTCAATGTCGCTTCAGGTGAAATGTATTCTCTCCGGGAAATTATTGAACTTTGCAAAATGTTGACCGGCCATGAAATTGAAATTCAGGTTAATCCAAAATTTGTGCGGGCAAACGAGATTAAAGAGCTTTGTGGTGATATCACGTTGCTGCAGCAGCTCACGGGCAAGACTCTACAGAACATAACCCTGAGAGATACGTTGAAATGGATGTTGGAAGCGAAAGGCTAAAGGTCGTCTACTCAACAGACTGTATCCGGTATCCCCTTACAGGTATCGGTCGATACGCCTATGAACTGGCCAAAGAACTTCAACGGCCTGAGAGAAATCTTGAACTACTGTTCCTACACGGATTAAAAATTGGGCACTTGTTAACCGAACCTGCTGAATCAACACCTTCAGCACAATCTATAAAGCGGCATTTGAAAAACAGTAAACTTGTCAGTGACATTTATCGCCTGACGATCCCCACGATGAAATCTTTTTTGTTGAAAAAAAGAGAGGATGCCGTTTTTCATAGCCCTAATTATTATATTCCGTCTGGGGTTAGACGCAGTATTGCAACCTTCCACGATCTCTCTGTATTCCACTGGCCTCAGTTTCATCCCGCAGGAAGAGTGCATCTCCTGCAGAAAGAGCTAAAAAATACAGTTAATCGTGCAACTATGCTTATTACTGACTCAGAGTACACGAAAGGTGAAATCTCTGACTACTTTAACTATGATTCTGCGCGAATAATTGTTGCCCCTCTCGCCTGCAATAATGATTTCCATCCGCGAAAGGAATGTGATGTTAGGGCGGTGCTGAAACAATATCAGCTGAAATGGCGCAAATTTTTTCTTTATACCGGAACTATTGAGCCACGGAAAAATATTATCACCCTGCTTCGCGCCTATGACAAACTCACCCTGCAAGAAAAACTAGAATACCCTCTGGTTATTAGCGGGTATAAAGGATGGGAGAATGAAGCGCTTTTTACTCTTTTCGATAAGGGAAAAAGTGAAGGCTGGCTTACTTATCTGGGATATGTTTCTGGTAAAGATCTCCCTTTACTGTATAGCGCCGCTACCTGTTTTGTTTTTCCATCAATCTATGAAGGTTTTGGTTTACCTGTTCTGGAAGCAATGGCTTCGGGAACGCCCGTGATCTGTTCTAATGCCACTTCATTGCCAGAGGTGGTCGGAAATGCTGCACTCATGCACGATCCTGAAGATGTCGATGCGCTTACGGGTTATATTAAAAGCATGATTTATGATGATGCTCAGTATCATTCGATGATCGACCGTGGTATTAACCAGTCTGGTCTTTTTTCATGGTCCCACTGCGCTGATAAAACGATTGAAGCCTATGAACAGGTTGCTAATTTTTTATGATAAAAGTTCTACATTGTTATAAAACCTACTATCCAGATACATTTGGCGGCATTGAACAAGTTATTTATCAACTTGCAGAAGGCGGGGCTAAGCAGGGAACTGAGTCCACTGTATTTGTTCATAGTCCCGATTTCGAAGCAAAAGTAACTATGCTGGATGGACACCATATTAATCGGGTCAAAACGCTGTGTGAAGTTGCTTCAACGCCTTTTTCTTTTGCAGCCATTAAAGAATTTAAAAGTTTAGCGGAAAATGCGGATATTGTTCATTATCATTTCCCCTATCCTTTTATGGATTTTATGCACTTCGCATCAGCGATCAAAAAGCCTTCAGTCGTAAGCTACCACTCTGATATTGTTAAACAGAAAGTGTTGCTAAGGCTCTACACTCCATTGATGAACCGCTTTCTCTCCAGTGTAGACCGTATCGTTGCCGCGTCGCCAAACTATGTTGAAAGTAGCCCGGTCCTGCAGCAGTTCAAAGATAAAGTTGAAGTTATTCCTTACGGTCTTGATAAACAGTTTTATCAGAATAACGATCCTGCCGTTCTGCAAAAATGGCAGGCAAGATTTCCGGATGGCTTCTTTCTCTTTATTGGAACGTTTCGCTATTACAAAGGGCTGCATATCTTAATCGAGGCGGCAAAGAACAGCCATTATCCAATCGTTGTGGTTGGTGCAGGACCTATTGAGGCTGAGCTGAAATCGCAGGCGCAGCAGTTAGGCGTGAACAATATCCATTTCCTGGGTGCGCTGGAAGACAGCGAAAAATCTGCCTTGCTACAGTTATGTACCTGTCTGGTTTTCCCGTCTCATTTACGTTCAGAAGCATTCGGTATCTCTTTACTGGAAGGTGCTCTCTATTCAAAACCACTAATCTCCAGCGAGATCGGAACGGGAACAACCTTTATTAATATTGATAGGGTCACAGGATTAGTCGTGCCTCCATCCGATCCCGCAGCATTACGACGGGCGATGGATGAAATCTGGCAGAACCCCGAGCTGGCAACGACCTATGGTGCTGCGGCGCTAGCACGCTTTGAAGCCCTTTTCACAGCAGATAGAATGATTCAAAGCTATACCAAGCTTTATAAATCCTTGTTAAGTGTGTGATTTATTTTCAGATAATTTCATCTGCACGACCGCACCATTCATTACCTTTAATCCGCTATCCTGAGTTAACATACTGATCACTTACAAAGTGGTGTTACGAGTAACACCATGCGAGACCACAGACAGGAGTATGTAATGTCCAAGCAACAGATCGGCGTTGTAGGTATGGCAGTGATGGGCCGCAATTTGGCTCTTAACATTGAGAGCCGCGGTTACACTGTTTCTATCTTTAACCGTTCACGCGAAAAGACTGATGAAGTCATCGCCGAGAACCAGGGCAAGAAACTTGCTCCTTTTTACACCGTTGAAGAGTTTGTCGAATCGCTGGAAAAACCTCGTCGTATCCTGCTGATGGTTCAGGCGGGTGAAGCGACCGATAAGACAATCGCCTCCCTGACTCCACACCTGGATAAAGGCGACATCCTGATCGATGGCGGTAACACCTTCTATAAAGACACCATCCGTCGTAACAAAGAGCTTTCAGACCAGGGCTTCAACTTCATCGGTACCGGTGTTTCCGGTGGTGAAGAGGGCGCACTGAAAGGCCCATCTATCATGCCTGGCGGTCAGAAAGAAGCCTACGAGCTGGTTGCTCCTATTCTGGATAAAATTGCTGCACGCGCAGAAGATGGCGAAGCCTGTGTGGCTTACATCGGTCCGGACGGCGCGGGCCACTACGTGAAGATGGTTCACAACGGCATCGAGTATGGCGACATGCAGCTAATCGCTGAAGCCTATGCTCTGCTGAAAGGCGCGCTGGGTCTGAACAACGAAGAACTGGCTGAAACCTTCACCGAGTGGAATAACGGCGAGCTGAGCAGCTACCTGATCGACATCACCAAAGATATCTTCACCAAGAAAGACGAAGAAGGTAAATACCTGGTTGATGTGATTCTGGATGAAGCAGCGAACAAAGGTACCGGTAAATGGACCAGCCAGAGTTCACTGGATCTCGGCGAACCTCTGTCACTGATCACTGAGTCTGTGTTCGCTCGTTACCTCTCCTCGCTGAAAACCCAGCGTGTGGCAGCCTCTAAAGTACTGAGCGGTCCACAGGCGAAGGCCTTCACCGGTGACAAAGCGGAGTTCATCGAGAAAGTTCGTCGCGCTCTGTATCTGGGTAAAATCGTTTCTTATGCTCAGGGCTTCTCACAGCTGCGTGCCGCGTCAGAAGAGAACAACTGGGATCTGCATTACGGTGAAATCGCGAAGATCTTCCGCGCTGGCTGCATCATCCGTGCCCAGTTCCTGCAGAAGATTACTGATGCATATGCAGAAGATGCAGGCATCGCTAACCTGTTGCTGGCACCGTACTTCAAAGATATCGCTGATCAGTATCAGCAGGCGCTGCGTGATGTGGTTTCCTACGCGATTCAGAACGGTATCCCGACGCCAACCTTCTCTGCGGCGATCGCTTACTACGACAGCTACCGTTCAGAAGTGCTGCCTGCTAACCTGATTCAGGCGCAGCGTGACTACTTCGGTGCGCATACCTACAAGCGCATTGATAAAGACGGCGTATTCCATACTGAGTGGTTAGATTAACCGAAATCAGGTATTAAAAAACCCGGCTTTGCCGGGTTTTCTTTTGTCATAAATATTCTTTTAAAAAAATAAAAAATACTCTTAAAATGGTGTTGGCAAATGAATAATAAAATTACAGACAAGCATATTCCTTATCATCCATTTATCGATGGGTTACGTGCTCTTGCAGTATTATCTGTTGTGCTATTTCACTTGAATTCAAAACTATTACCTGGCGGTTTTGTAGGTGTAGACGTTTTTTTTATTATCTCGGGATTTATAGTCAGTGCTTCAGTTTCTGCTTTTAAGGGTGCGTCGATATTACAGTTTTTTGTAATATTTTATAGTAGAAGAATAAAGCGTATATTCCCTGCATTAATATTTATGCTGTTGATTGTTTTTACATTATCAACAGCATTTATTCCTGGATCTTGGCTAAGTTGGGTTAATCAGTCGACAGGCTTCTACGCCTTCTTTGGTTTCAGTAATTTCATTCTCGCTTCAACAGGAAGAGATTATTTTGCGCCAACTACTGATTTTAATCCTTTTACGCATACCTGGTCATTAGGAGTTGAGGAACAATTTTATCTTATATTTCCTTTTCTTTATATTTTTTGGCTCTCATCGAGTAAGAGATATATATCTTCTGTTATTTATTTAGTTTTAGGTGTGGCATCGCTTATACTCTCCTTTAACCTGTCTGCAACTCAACCTACTCAGGCTTACTATTTTACAACAAGTCGATTTTGGGAACTAGCGTCAGGGGTTCTTTTATATCAATTTATGACAACATTCAGACAGTATCTCGTTTCCCGCGAATGGGTAATCTGGTTAAAAAGAATAATTGGCATTGTCTCTCTAATCGGCCTGCTGGCATCTTTTATCATAACGGACACCAACCGTTTTCCAATGCCTGGTGCATTGCTCGCAACAATTAGTACGCTTGGTCTGTTTTTTAGCCTCTACTATGGTGTTGCGCTATCAAACGTCAACAGACTATTAAGTAATAAAGTTCTTACGTTTATCGGCAAGCTATCTTTTTCGCTCTATTTATGGCACTGGCCCGTATTTGTGCTTTTTCGCTGGACGTATGGCCTCGAAACCGTCTATCAACAATTATTAGCATTACTGATAACAGCATTGTTTTCACTTTTTTCATACTTTGTTATCGAAAAACCTGTTCGGGCCTCTCGCTTTATCGCTAAGAGAAATAATTGGGTGGTTTTATCGGCAGGATTTCTGGTTATAGTGACATCATATTTTTTTGCTGTGAAAATTGATGCTCACGTTGGAAATATTTCGCAAAGTGTATTAATTAAATCCCCGCAAGACTGGTATCCAGAGGGCAGTGGTGTTGTTGAGGGCTACCCAGGTTGCCAGGCAGAACCCGAACATGTTGATGTCAATGGCGCACTGTTACTGATTTACAAACCTAAAGGTTGTGATAATCCTGCTTCCCCAAATCCACATCAGATTTTTGTCATCGGAGATTCACATGCTTTGGCCTACTCTGGCTTATTCAAAAGCTTTGCCATTAAAACGCAGACCACCATTTATGCATACAATAATGGAGGATGTC
Organism: Pantoea sp. ABR1s; assembly: GCF_057812235.1. Taxonomy (NCBI): domain Bacteria; kingdom Pseudomonadati; phylum Pseudomonadota; class Gammaproteobacteria; order Enterobacterales; family Erwiniaceae; genus Pantoea; species Pantoea sp. ABR1s. The sequence continues at coordinate 1,468,109 of NZ_CM173823.1, forward strand.
CCTTCCTGAGCTTTACGCCCGAACGAGATATGGATATGCCTAGGTGCCAGCAGTATTCAGATTCATCACTTCAGGATATTGCTAAAAGGATAAAACCAGGTGATGTACTTTTCCTTGCTTCATTAAGATTACCCAGGTTTGTTGATCAGTGGGCCTACTTTGGTGACAGGCAACATGAAAATATACTTTTCAGTAACCATGCTGAAAAAGGGCGTGAGCGTACTGTAAGCTATGCAAAGTTAGCTTTAAAACCTTTTGTTGATAAAGGTGTATATATAGTATTTGAAGCGCCAAAACCACTGTTTAAAATTCCTGTGTATCGCTGTGCTGATTGGTTTAATAAAAACAATCCAATTTGTAAGGGGGGAGATTTAATTTCACGTAGAGTAATTGAACGAAACCGTGCACCGATATTGTCTAGTTATACTGAACTCAGTAAAAGTGTCCCGTTAGATGTCTGGGATCCCCTCCCGGTTTTATGTGATAAAACTTCATGTAGCGCTTATAAAAATGGAAGGCCACTTTTTTTTGATGGCGACCATTTAAGCGGTTATGGCAATAAAATATTACTGCCCTCTTTCTCAAGTTTCCTTAACTCACTTGAAAGCGGACGCCGTAGTGAAATGGTTTTATCTGAAAAGAGAATAAACATTGATTTTACTCAGTCAAGTTACCCCAATTATATAGCAGAAGTTGATGGGCTTTCACAGCATGAAGCCTGGGGACGCTGGTCTGATCAAAATGAAGCTGAAGAGGTGTTAATTAGGTTCAAAGGAAATTTGCCTAAGCATTTTATTCTTACCATTAAAGGTCATGCTTTTGGGCCTAATGTAAGCAACAGTATAGCAATCTCCTATGCGGGCTTAAGGCGTGATTTTAAGTTGAATGAAGATGATTCAGTACAGTCCATTGAGTTCAATTCAAATATCAGTTCAAATGAAATTATTATTACCCCTCCAGCGCCAACAACTCCTCACTCTATAAATATTGGAGAAGATATGCGAAAGTTAGGTGTAGGTTTAGTTAGCTTGGATATCAGTGAAATAAAATAAAAAATCGACCAATGCTATTATAAGCCTTGACGTGTCGGGTTTATTTTACGGCCAATGTGTCGCCTTATGATCGGCTTGTTTTAATAAAGATGACCAGCGATAATTCTATGGTTGGTCACTTTATTATAATTGGTATAGTCTGGCAGTCAATTTCACGACGTTATCACTTTTCGTGTTTAATGATACAAGGTACCAGATAGCGTGATGAATTGACTCGCCAGACTATTGTGTTAACTACATCACCAGCAAATCCCCGCTCCGAATCTCTCGCTCACCTGCCAGCCTCACAACCAGCATGCCTGCCGTCGCAAACTTAGCCCAGTGTCTTGCATAGAGAATACCGCCATGTTCCGTCACCAGCGGGGTGATCTGGTCGGTTATCGGGTCAACAATCTCCGCCACCACTTCTCCCGGCCGAATCTTTGCGCCCAGCGGTTTACGATGCAGGATCAGACCGGATACCGGTGAGTGAATGTATTCGCAGCCCGCTAACGGCGTAGGTGGATTTTTCAGGGAAGGGGAGGCCGCCGCCGATCCTTCGCTGTGGCGCTCTTTGATGACGCCAGCTTCTCCAGGTGCTTCAGCGATATCTGGCACGTTTAAACCAATCGGGCCGTCATTGATAGCCACGATATCGTCTCCGCCCGCGCTCGCCGGGACCAGTTCGTCGCCACCGATCACGGGCGCAGCCACTTCCACGGAAATCGCTGGCTCGCTGTAGCTGATATAACCGCCTTCCTGTAGCGCTGAAATAATCGCCTCCGCGTCTTTCTCTGCCTGTTCAGGCGACACATCACGCACGCCACGCAACTCCAGCGTCACCGGCAGCAATCCCCGTGGCATCGGATAATCTTTGCCAAACCGTTCCGCCAGCGTCAGCCAGGGTTCGCAACAGGCTTCATCAAACGGCTCACCGCCAGAGATCTGCGCCAGCAGCTGCACCTCGCTGCCTAACCAGCGCGCCAGTGGCTCAATGTCCGGCCAGGCGTGCGGCGTGGTGTACAGGTGTGGCACGGCTTCCCAGTCACAGTGCAGATCAATCATCAGATCGGCCTGACTGGCCATGCGCATCAGCGTGTGGCGTTGCGCATCCAGTTCGGTTTTTGGCACGGTATCGCGATAGTGACGATCAATCGCCTCGCGGATCAGGCTCTTATTCTGTGTTTCACTCTGGGTCAGACTCTCAGCCAGCCCGGCCGCCAGGGTTGCGCCCAGTGACGGGAAACGGCGGTTGAAGTCCTGGCCAGAGAGTGTATGGAATCGGCCCAGATGGGTGCCATGCCAGTGCTGTCCCAGCGCCAGGGGATTGGCAACCGGTACCAGGGTAAAGGCGGCTTTAAGTTGACCGGCGGACTCCAGCGCCTGTAGTCGCTGCTTTAAAAACCACGCCACTGCCATACCGGGCAGTTCGTCGCCATGCAGCGCAGCCTGAATGTAGACCTGACGCTCGTTGTCTTCCGCGAAATGGAAACTGATGATTTCACGCTGGGTGCCTAAAGAGGCGCTTAACAGTGGATGATGTTGTTGATGCATACCGTGTTAATGTCCTTTAATCGGCAAAGGACGACAGCGCGCCGTCCCGAAATAGTTAGAGTATAGTGCCGGATCGCGGTGAGGATGAAAAAGGGCGACCGCGAGGTTAAGGCTGGATAGAGATATCCGTGGCGAAGTAGCGCTTCTGAATCTGGTCAAAGGTGCCATTCTTTTTGATTTCGACGAAGGCGTTATCCAGTGCGGTTTTCAGCTCGGTATCGCCTTTACGCAGGCCAATCGCCGTGCCGGGGCCGATGATCGGATCCTGTATAATCGGGCCAGCCAGTTCAAAATCTTTGCCCTGCGGATGCTTCAGGAAGCCGATGGCAGCCTGTGCCGCATCAGTGAATACCGCATCCAGTCGGCCTGAAACCAGATCGCTTTCAACCTGTGCCTGATCGCCATAAGGCACCACGGTCACACCGTGAGGCTGCCATTTCGCCAGCGCATAGCGCTCCTGAACCGTTCCCTGTTCTACGCCGACCGTTTTTCCTTTCAGGGATTCAGCGGTGGGCAATATGCCAGCACCTTTACGGGCAATCAGCTGGGTGTGGGTGTCATAGAGCGGCGCGGTGAAATCAATCTGCTTCAGGCGTTCTTCGGTAATGCCCATGTCGGAGAGAATGGCATCAAATTTACGCGCTTTAAGGGCCGGGATCATGCCGTCAAACTGGCTTTCAACCCAGACACATTTTGCCTGCATCTGAGTACAAAGCGCATTGCCCAGATCAATATCAAAGCCGACCAGCTTGCCCTGTGGCGTTTTCGATTCGAAGGGCGGATAGGTCGGATCGACCGCGAAACGCACCTGTTCGATTTTTGCCTGCGCGCCAAAAGCGCAGCCTGCCATAACCGCCACAGCCAGCGTCTGACGCAGGCGTTGAGTAAAAATGTTCATGATTTTGCTCTTATTCTGTCGTGATGAGTGATTATGCAGAGTATCGCCGGGCTGCCGGGATGGCAATTACTGCGTAATCTTCACCACGTCAGCCGCGCATAACGCGCGATAATCTTCGGTATTCAGGATCACTGAGCGTTCCAGCAGACCGGCGTTAAACGCGATCTCCGGATAACGTTCAAACAGCGCGGGGTCAACAACCAGTCTGAGGTCGGGATGAAAGCTGAACGGTGGTATCGCCCCGAATACGCAGCCGGTCAGCAGATCGGTTTCCGCCGGACTGGCGAGTGAGGCGCGTCTTCCTCCGACTGCTGCCGCGACTTTGCCCAGATCGGCCTGATGATCGGCAGGTAAAACCGCCAGTACATGCTGTTTAACGCCGTTGCCTTTCACATGACAGACCAGCGCTTTAGCACCCTGGCCGATTTTGGTGCCGCGTATCGCCGCGACCGCTTCACATTTACCGGTCGCCTCATGCTCCATCAGGCGATAGCGTGCCTGGTGCTGGTCGAGCAGGGCGATTAATTTCTCATGGGTGGTCACGGTTCTCTCCCTGAGGTTTGAGTTGCCGTCTTTGTGCCGGATGGACGTGAGGAATGAGCAGAAGACTGCTCAGAATCCGCATAAAAAACGAAATTCTGAGCAGCATATTGCACAGTTACTTATGGCGGTCACGCAGGTTGTTGATCACGGCGCGGAAGTCGAGATCCTGATCCTGCAACAGCACCATCAGGTGATAGACCAGGTCAGAAGCTTCGTTGGTGAGTTCATCCCGATCGTTGACCGTGGCGGCCAGCGCGGTTTCAACGCCTTCTTCCCCCACTTTCTGCGCGATGCGTTTGGTGCCGCTGGCGTAGAGTCGTGCGGTGTAGGAGCTTTCAGGATCGGCGGTTTTACGCGAGGCCAGCAACTGCTCAAGCTGATAGAGGAACGTCCACTCAGGGACCGCCGGTGAGAAGCAGCTGGTGGTGCCCAGATGGCAGGTCGGGCCAATAGGATCCGCCAGCACTAACAGGGTGTCATTGTCGCAGTCAGGCGTGATGCTCACGACCTGCAAAAAGTTGCCGGAGGTTTCGCCTTTGGTCCACAAGCGATTTTTGGTGCGGGAGAAAAAGGTGACCTTGCTTTCTGCCAGCGTTTTCTCCAGTGCGGCCGGGTTCATGTAGCCATGCATCAGCACTTCGCCTGAGACGAAGTGCTGGACAATGACCGGCATCATGCCCTGTGTTTTATCCCAGTCGAGAAGGGCCTGTTGTTGTTCAGTTAGCACGCGCGAATCTCCACTCCGTTGTCGATCAGAAAGCTCTTCAGCTCACCAATATTAATAATCTGCTTATGGAATACCGAGGCGGCTAAAGCACCATCCACGTTAGCTTCGGTAAACGCATCCAGGAAGTGCTGCATGGTGCCTGCGCCGCCAGAGGCGATGAGGGGCACGTTGCAGACTTCACGCATTTTCTTCAGCTGCACCAGGTCATAGCCGTTACGCACGCCATCCTGATTCATCATGTTCAGCACGATCTCGCCTGCGCCCAGCTTCTGCACTTCCTGCACCCACTCCAGCGTTTCCCACTGCGTCACGCGGGTGCGCGCTTCGTCGCCGGTATACTGATTCACCTGATATTTACCGCTGGCTTCATCAAACCAGGTATCGATCCCGACCACAATACACTGCACGCCAAAACGGTCCGCGAGGCGGGTGATCAGCGTGGGGTCGGCCAGCGCCGGCGAGTTAATCGAAATCTTATCTGCGCCAAACTCCAGAATGCGCGCTGCGTCTTCCGGGGTTTTAATGCCGCCCGCGACGCAGAACGGGATATCGATTACTTCCGCAACCCGCGATACCCAGCTTTTGTCGACGACCCGGCCATCGGATGAGGCGGTGATATCATAGAACACCAGCTCGTCGGCACCTTCGGCGGCATAGCGCTGCGCCAGCGGCACGATGTCGCCGATGATTTCGTGATTGCGAAACTGTACGCCTTTGACCACCTGGCCGTCACGTACGTCCAGGCAGGGAATTATCCGTTTTGCCAGCATGCGATCGCCTCCGAAACAGTGAATTTATCTTCCAGCAGCGCACGTCCGACAATCACGCCCTGAACGCCGCTGCCGCGCAGGGCGGCGATATCATTGAGGTCGCCAATGCCACCCGAGGACTGGAAAGCAATCGTCGGGAAGCGCGCCGTCACTTCCTGATAGAGCGCAACATTGGAGCCGCTCAGGGTGCCGTCGCGGGAAATGTCGGTGCACAGCACGTGCTTCAGGCCCACCTGCTGAAAGTCGGTAATCACCTCTTCCAGCGTGACACCCGCCGCTTCCTGCCAGCCACTGATTGCCACTTCTTTGCGGTTACTGGCATCAATGCGCACATCTAACGCAAGCACAATCGCCTCTGCGCCAAATTCCGCAAACCACCGTTTTACCTCTTCAGGCTGTTTCACCGCCGTGGAACCAACCACCACACGACTCGCTCCGGCTTCAAGCAGCGCATGAACATCGTCACGGCTGCGAATGCCGCCACCGACCTGCACCGTCACATCAACGCCATCCAGCAGGGTTTTCAATAGCGCGATCTGGCGTTTCGCCGGATCTTTCGCGCCGGTTAAATCCACCAGATGCAGCACGGTCGCGCCCTGGCGAACGTAATCCTGCAGACGTGGCAGCGGATCGCTGCCGTAATCGCGCTGCTGTCCATAATCGCCCTGATGCAGACGAACCACTTTGCCGTCAATTAAATCTAACGCGGGGATAATCATTACATCTCCAGGAAGTTTTTCAGCAGCTGCGCGCCCGCTTTGCCCGAGCGTTCCGGGTGGAACTGGACGCCAAAGAAGTTATCTTTCTGCACCGCGGCGGTGAAAGCTTCACCGTAGTGACACTGTGCGATGGTGCTGGCGTTGACCGGCATGGCATAGCTGTGGACGAAGTAGAAATAGCAGCCTTCGTCGATGCCACGGAACAGATGATTGCCCGCCTGCGCGGTAATCTGGTTCCAGCCCATGTGTGGCAGCGGCAGGCCGTGCGTGTCCATTAACGACACCGGCTCATCGATAATCCCCAGCGTCGGCACGCCGCCGTTTTCATCGCTGCCTCGACCCAGCAGCTGCATACCCAGGCAGATCCCCAGCACCGGCTGGGTACAGGCTTTGACCAGATCGATCAGGTCACGCTCTTCCAGCTGATTCATTGCCGCCTGCGCGGTGCCGACGCCGGGCAGAAACAGTTTATCGGCACGCAGCACCACATCGGGATCGCGGCTCACTTCCGGGGTGTAGCCCAGACGTTCAATCGCCCATTTCACCGACGACAGGTTGGCGCAACCGGTATCCATGATCACCACGTTCATCACAGCACTCCCTTCGAGCTCGGCAGCGTATTGCCCTCAACACGGATCGCCTGACGCAGCGTACGGCCAAAGGCTTTAAACAGGCTCTCGACGCGGTGATGGTCATTCTTGCCTTTGGTTTTAAGATGCAGGGTGCTCATCATGGCGTAGGAGAGTGAGCTGAAGAAGTGCTCGACCATCTCGGTGCTGAGGTCGCCCACGCGCTGATAGTTGAACTCCGCTTTGAACTCGATGTGCGGACGGCCGGAGATATCCAGCGCGCAGCGCGCCAGACATTCATCCATCGGCAGCACAAAACCGAAACGGCCAATGCCACGCTTGTCGCCCAGCGCCTTCAGCAGCGCTTCGCCCAGTGCCAGACCGGTATCTTCCACCGTGTGGTGATCGTCAATATAGAGATCGCCTTTCACTTCGATGTTCATGCGGAACCCGCCGTGTACGGCGATCTGGTCCAGCATGTGGTCGAAGAAACCCACGCCGGTATTAATCTTGCTGCCGCCTTCGCGATCCAGCCACAGTTCTACCCGCACCTGTGTCTCTTTGGTGTTGCGCTGCACCAGCGCATGGCGGTCACGCTGGGTCAGACGCTGCTGGATAGTCTGCCAGTTCTGGCCGTCAGCACCGTAGCGGATAGGCTGGATGCCCATGTTCTCCGCCAGCTGAACATCGGTCAGGCGATCGCCAATCACGTAGCTGTTGGCGGTATCCAGCGCGCCTTCGGCCAGCCAGGCTTCCACCATTCGGGTTTTTGGCTTGCGACAGTCGCAGTGATCGTCCGGCATGTGCGGGCAGATCAGCACATCGTCAAACGCAATGCCCTGCGAGGTCAGGATCTGCATCATCAGATTGTGCGGGCCATCGAAATCGGCCTGCGGGAAACCCGGGGTGCCAAGACCATCCTGGTTAGTGATCATGACCAGGCGATAACCGGCGGCCTGCAGTGCCAGCAGCGCCGGGATAACATCTGGCTCAAACGCCAGCTTATCCATGCGGTCCACCTGATAATCTTCAGGCGGCTCAGAGATTAACGTACCGTCGCGGTCAATAAAAAGGGTCTTCTGGCTCATGCTTGCTCCACAGAAAAGGCTTGCAGCGCGGCGATCACTCGTTCGCACTCTTCACGCGTGCCGATGGAGATGCGCAGGCATCCCGACAGGCCCGGATTTTTGTTCTGATCACGCAGGATAATGCCCTGATCCCATAAGGTTTTGAAGACTTTTGGTGAATCGGTAAAGCGCGCCAGCACATAGTTGGTTTCACTGGAGAAAACCTGCTCAACGCAGGCCAGCTGAGTCAGTTCAGCCTGCAGCCAGCTACGATTCTCATTCAGCTGTGCCACATGCTCACGCATCAGCGCAATTCCCTGGTCGCTCAGTGCCTGACCGGCGACATCGGCAACCGGTGTGGCCAGCGGGTAGGGCGCGATGACCTTCATCAGCAGGTCGATGACCGGCTTATTCGCCAGCGCAAAGCCGCAACGCAGGCCAGCCAGCGCAAAGGCTTTAGAAAGCGTACGCAGGATCACCAGATGCGGATAATCCTTCAGCCAGCCGGTCAGGGTCGCCTGCGGGCAGAACTCAATGTAGGCTTCATCTGCGACTACCAGCGCTTTACCGGCGGTCATTGCCAGCAGCTGACGGATGTCGTCCTGATTGATCAGGTTGCCGGTCGGGTTGTTCGGGCTGCAGAGGTAAACCACTTTGACGCCATCCAGCTGCTCTGCAATGGCAGGCAGGTTCAGCTGCCAGTCGGTCAGGGCCGGGACGGTGCGGTATTCAATACCGATGGTTTCGGCGCTGACGCTGTACATGCCATAGGTCGGTGGACAGAACAGAATCGCATCCTGACCCGGCTCACAGAAGGCACGCATGATCAGTTCGATGGCTTCATCTGCGCCACGGCTCACCAGCACCTGCTCCGGCGTTAAGCCTGCATAAGCCGCGTAGCGCTCAATCACCAGTTTAGGCTGACATTCCGGATAGCGGTTCAGCGTCTGCTGCGACAGCTCAAACGGCACTGGCAGCGGAAACTCGTTGGCATTGAGCCAGACATCTCCGTTGCCACCCAGACGACGCGCCGACATATAGGGCGTCAGGGCGCGCACATTGGCGCGCGCCAGCTGCTCAATATCCTGACTCATGCTTGCTCCTTCAGTGCGGCAACGCGCAGGGTGACGGCATTCTTATGGGCATCCAGCTGCTCGGCGGCGGCCAGGGTTTCAATGGTGGCGGCCAGGTTCAGGAAGCCCTGCGGCGTCAGCTCCTGCACCGTCATGCGTTTCTGGAAATCGGCCAGGCCCAGGCTGGAACAGGTCGAGGTGTAACCGTAGGTCGGTAACACGTGATTGGTGCCAGAGGCGTAATCGCCCGCGGACTCCGGCGACCAGTCGCCTAAAAATACCGAACCGGCGCTGGTGATCGACTCCACCAGATCGCGCGGCTGGCGCGTTTGCAGAATCAGGTGCTCCGGGCCGTAGAGATTAGAGATCGCGACACACTGCTCAAGGTCACGCGCCACGATCAGGCGGCTGCTTTCCAGCGCCTGACGCGCTGTGGCAGCCCGCGGCAACTGCGCCAGCTGCTGCTCAACCGCGACCGCGACCGCCTCGGCCAGCTTTAATGAAGGCGTCAGCAGAATCACCTGCGAGTCGGGACCATGCTCTGCCTGTGAAAGCAAATCAGACGCGACAAACGCGGGCGTGGCGCCTTCATCCGCAATCACCAGCACTTCAGAAGGACCCGCTGGCATATCAATCGCCGCGCCATCGAGTCGCTGACTTACCTGACGTTTCGCTTCTGTCACCCAGGCGTTGCCCGGGCCAAAAATCTTATCCACGCGTGGCACGGTTTCGGTGCCGAAGGCCATCGCGGCGATGGCCTGCGCGCCGCCTACCTGGAACACTTCTTCTACGCCGCACAGCTGGGCGGCATACAGGATCTCATCGGCAATCGGCGGCGGCGAACAGAGCACCACGCGGCCACAGCCAGCGATACGGGCCGGGGTCGCCAGCATCAGCACGGTGGAGAAGAGCGGGGCGGAACCACCAGGAATATAGAGTCCGACCGATTTTACCGGACGGGTAATCTGCTGGCAGCGTACGCCTGGCTGGGTTTCCACATCCACCGGCGGCAGGATCTGCGCGTTGTGGAAGGTTTCGATATTGCCCACCGCGACAGCCATCGCCTGCTTCAGCTCGTCACTCAGACGTAAGCTGGCCTCTGCGATTTGCTGCGCGGTAACACGCAGGTTATCCACCTGCGCTTTGTCGAAGCGGGCGCTGAACTGGCGCAGGGCATCATCACCGTTCAGCTTTACCTGCTCCAGCACATCGCGCACCGTCAGCGTCACGTTTTCAGAGGCGGCGATAGCAGGACGTAACAGCAGCGCCTGCTGCTGTTCGGGGGTACACTGCTGCCACTCAATCGGGGTAGAAAAGGCCATGGCTTACTCCATCATCTTCTCAATAGGCAGCACCAGAATCGAACTGGCACCCAGCGCTTTCAGTTTTTCCATGGTTTCCCAGAACAGGGTTTCGCTGCTGACCATGTGCATCGCCACGCGGCTGACATCGCCTGCCAGCGGCAGCACGGTCGGGCGCTCTGCGCCAGGCAGCAGGCTGATCACTTCTTCCAGACGCTCACTCGGCGCGTGCAGCATGATGTACTTCGATTCACGCGCTTTAATCACGCCCTGAATACGGGTCATCATCTTGTCGATCAGCTCCTGCTTGGCGGCAGGCATCTCGCCGTCACGCTGGATCAGCACCGCTTTTGAACGATAGATTACTTCAACTTCGCGCAGGCCATTGGCTTCCAGCGTAGCACCGGTAGAGACCAGATCGCAGATGGCGTCAGCCAGACCGGCGCGGGTCGCCACTTCCACGGAACCGTTCAGTAAACAGGTCTTAAAGCTGACGCCTTTTTTGTCGAGGTATTGTTTTAACAGGTGCGGATAGGAGGTGGCGATACGGGATTTATCCAGGCATTCCGGGCCGGTATATTCGGCATCTGTCGCCATCGCCAGTGACAGACGGCAACCGCCGAAGTCGAGGCGGCGCAGCGTAAAGTAGCGCGGGTCTTCACCCTGGGCACGGCGCGACAGCAGCTCTTCTTCCAGCACGTTCTCGCCGATGATGCCTAAATCGACCACACCATCCATTACCAGGCCAGGAATATCGTCATCGCGCACGCGCAGGATGTCGATCGGCATGTTCTCCGCAAACGCAATCAGGCGCTGTTGCTGAAGGTTGATTTTAACGCCGCAGCGCGCCAGCAGTTCGCGTGAATCATCACTTAAACGGCCAGATTTCTGCATAGCTATGCGTAAACGGGTGTTATCTAACATGGTTCCTGTCCTCTTAATTCGGTCCTGAATGTGTGGTTACGTCAGCCCATAAAAAAACCCCCGGAAGACGATCTTCCGGGGGTTCTCTTGCATTCACACCACTGGAAGATCTTGAAAGTCTTCCAGCACCAATCGCCTGAAAGACTAGTCAGGATGATGGTGGTGATGATGGTTGAACTGAACGCGTGTCATAATAATCTCGTCGATGAATGAGTATTCATTTGTGGGGTTTAACCTAGCGAAGATGGCTGCGCTTGGCAACACTTTTTTAAACGGGCGGTTCGGAAAGCGCTGAAACAGGTTGTTCTGGTTTGCAATCCGGGGGCAAACTACGGTGAAGTCAGGGTTGATGTTTCACGTCAGGAGTCAAAATGAAGAAGGTCGCGATTGTGGGACTGGGCTGGTTAGGCATGCCGCTGGCCACGGCGTTAACGGCGCGAGGCTGGCAGGTCACCGGCAGCAAAACCACGCCAGACGGTGTAGACGCGGCACGCCGCTGCGGCATTGAGGCGTTCCAGCTGGAACTGACGCCGGAACTGCTCTGTGATGCTGCCGATATTGAGCCGCTATTCAACGTCGATGCGCTGATCGTTACACTGCCCGCCAGCCGCACTGCGGAAGGGGGCGAAGCCTATCTGCAGGCGGTGCAGAATGTGGTCGATACCGCGCTGGTTTATAAGGTACCGCGCATTATCTTTACCAGTTCCACCTCAGTCTATGGCAGCAGCGCCGGCGCTAAGCGGGAAAACAGCCCGCTGGACGCAGAAACGGTGGCCGGAAAGACGCTGGTTAAACTGGAGAACTGGCTGCACGATCTGCCGGGCACCAGCGTAGATATTGTGCGGCTGGCCGGTCTGGTAGGACCAAAGCGCCATCCGGGACGCTTCCTCGCCGGCAAGCAGGATGTGGTCAATGGCTCGCAGGGCGTGAATCTGGTGCATCTGGATGATGTGGTTGAGGCGATCACGCTGCTACTGCAGTCGCCCAAAGGGGGCCGGGTCTACAATCTGTGTGCCTCGAAACATCCCTCGCGTGACACCTTCTATCCTGCGGTCACGCACCAGCTTGGGCTGCAGCCGCCGCAGTTCGCACCCGAGGAGGAAAAGAATAGCGGCAAGCTGATTGATGGTTCCCGCATCTGTAGCGAACTCGGTTTTGAGTACCGCTATGACGACCCGATTAAAATGCCGCTGGAGTGATACGCGGCTGGCGCTGTTGCGGGGGCTGAGTGCTCCCGCTCTGATAGGTGAAAGTTCTGCTCTTCCTGTAGTTACAACATACTATAACAGTTTAAACAACAGGGCAGAATGTGCCCCGCTGAAAGACCTGTTTTCATCAGGCCAGACAGCCAGGTCTGGCCCTCAGCCTCATACCCCTAACCGATCCCTCAACGCATACCACACTGCGCCCATCGCCGTCAGCGGCACCTTAAATCGTCGCCCACCGGGAAACGGCAGATGAGGCAGGCGGGCGAAGGCATCAAAACGCTCGGCGTCGCCGCGTAACACTTCGCTGATCAGCTTGCCGGAAAGATGCGTACTGGTTACGCCATGACCGCTGTCACCCTGCATAAAATAGACATTCTTCTCCAGTCGGCCAAACTGCGGCATGCGCGACAGCGTCAGGAGGAAATTGCCGCTCCAGCTGAAGTCCAGCTTCACGTTCTGCAACTGCGGGAAAGTGCGGCGCAGCTTGGGCCGGATCAACGCTTCAATATCGGCCGGTTCCCGTGCGCCATAAACCACGCCGCCGCCATAGAGCAGCCGGTTGTCCGCCGTCAGACGGAAGTAATCCAGCAGATAGTTACAATCTTCCACACAGTAGTTGTTCGGCATCAGCGACAACGCCTGGTCGGTTGACAGCGGTTCGGTTGCCACAATCTGCGATCCGCATGGCATGCTTTTCCTGCTCAGTCGCGGTTCCAGCTGCGGGGCCAGATAGGCATTCCCGGCGAAGATCACAAAGGTCGCGCTGACCTCGCCCTGGGCGGTTTTTACCCGGTTTGGTGTGCCATAAACCACACTGGTCGCCGCGGACTGTTCATAGATGCGTCCGCCATGTCGACGGATCGCCTCCGCTTCCCCCAGCGCCAGGTTCAGCGGATGCAGATGGCCGCCGCGCCGATCCAGCAGCCCGCCAACGTAGCGTTCGGTGGCGACTTCACGGCGGATGGCTCGCTCATCCAGTAGTTCCAGATCATGATTCCCATACTGCTGCCATAACGCTTTCTGTTTTCGCAGATGCGCCATCTGACGTGCATTCAGGGCCGCAAAAACGCCGCCAGGCCGGTAATCGCAGTCGATCGCGTACCGCTTAATGCGATCGCGGATGATTTCAGCGCCTTCAAACATCATGCTGCCCAGCATACGGGCGCTCTCTTTACCGTAGCGCTGCTCAATCACATCCACGTCGCGGCTGTAGGAGTTCACCACCTGACCGCCGTTACGCCCGCTGGCACCAAAGCCGACCCGCGCCGCTTCCAGCACAACCACGTCATAGCCTACCTCGGTCAGATGCAGCGCCGCCGAAAGACCGGTGAAACCGCCACCAATAATGCAGACGTCACACTGAATGCTCTCCTGTAATGTCGGCCAGGGCGCATGCGGATTGGCGGTCGCTGCGTAATAACTCTCCACGTAATTCATAACAACCTCCGGAAGCGCCTAAAAGTTGGCTGGCGTATGGGCACTGACAATGCGGCAGGGGATTTCAGCACGGTTGGTGAAACTGTGTGGTAAGCCCGTATCAATGACGTAGCTCTCTCCGGCGGAGAGATGATAGTGCTCTCCGTTGATGACCAGCGTAATCTCTCCTTCCAGCAGCGTGCCGGTCTCTTCGCCCGGATGACGCAGCTTCTCGCCAGTGCTGGCACCGGGTTGATAAGTTTCCAGCAGCATGCCCAGCGTGCGCTGTGCACGGCCATTGTCGATAAGCTTCAGCGAAACCCCCTGACTGCCAATCTCCAGCAGGTCGCTGGCGCGGACAATGACCTTAGGTTCCGCATCCGGTTTGGGTTCCGAGAAGAACTCTGACAGCGAGAGCCCATAGACTTTAAGCAGCTTCTGCAGGGTGCTGACCGCCGGGCTGACCTTATCCTGTTCAATGGTGCTGATGGCGCTATGGGTCAGTCCGGCCAGTTCGGCGACACGGCGTTGCGACAGCCCCAGTGTCTGCCGGATCTGCGCCAGCCGTCGTCCCGGCGCCAGCGTGGCATCACTCATTTTCTTTTTCCTTGTGATAACGAATGGCGGCCTGAATAAAGCCGCTGAAGAGCGCCTGCGATCCCGCTGTGTGTTCCGGCTGCCACTCGGGATGCCACTGCACCGCCAGGGCGAAGGGATGATGGCGCAGACTCACCGCCTCAATCAGGCCATCCGGCGCGCGCGCTTCAACGCGCAACTGCGGGCCCGGTTCGCGTACCCCCTGATGATGCAGTGAATTGACCGCCAGCGGACTGTTGCTGTCCAGCAGCGTCGCCAGCAGGCCGTCGGGTTCAATAGTGATTGGATGCGCCTGAGCATACTGCTGCTCCAGCGGCAGCGTCTCATCTTCATGGTGACGCTGAAACGACGGCTGCCCGCTGAGCTCCCGCCACAGCGCACCGCCATTTGCCACCACCAGCTCCTGCAGCCCACGGCAGATCCCGAACATCGGCATCTTGTGGCTGGTGGCCCAGGTGATCAGCTGAAAGGCGAGATGGTCACGGCCCGGATCGGCATGCAGCTCTTCGCCCGCCTCGCCATAATGCCAGGGTTCGATATTGCTGGGGCTGCCGGTCAGCAGCAGGCCATCCAGAACAGCCATAGCGTTTTCTAATAGATGAGGCGCATTCATCAGACTGTGGGGCAGGGCCAGCGGTACGCCACCCGCAAGGACAACCGCATCGGTATACTTATTGTGAACCGTCTGGCTCGGATGGCCGCCCAGATCCTTCTGGCACATCACTACGCCAATCAACGGCTTGTCAAAAATAATGCCCATCTCACGTCCTCGCATCGCTGTTCGAAATATCTACCGAAAGGGCACGTCTGGCGGTTAAGTGTGCAATATTTTTTCAATCTAGCAATCTGCTGTTTGTTCTTCAAACAGATTTGTTACATTTGCACACTTTTTATGTTGGCGCTATGTTAGTGGTGTGGCTGTTATTTTGAGCATTACGCAAACCTAATAGGGGCGGGTGAGATCATGACTAACCTGGTAGAAGTGGAAGACTTCACGCTTCACAGTGAAGAGAAACGAACCAGCGCGTTCCAGCTTGAGGTGAAAACCTGGCTGGAGCGCCATCCTGACACGCAGTATGTCGACATCCTGTTAAATGATTTAAATGGTGTGTTCCGCGGCAAGCGTATTCCGGTCTCTGCGCTGCCTAAGCTGGAAAAAGGGTGTTATTTCCCCGCCTCGGTGTTTGCCATGGATATCCTCGGCAACACAGTAGAAGAAGCGGGACTCGGCCAGTCACTGGGCGAACCCGATAATCTCTGTCTGCCCGTCACCGGTACTTTAGTTCCCTCCGCGTCTGACCCTCAGCACATTGCGCAACTGCTGTTAACAATGTGCAACCAAGATGGCACTCCCTTTGACGTTGAACCCCGAAATGTCCTTAACCGGCTGTGGCAACAGCTGCGTAACCGAGGTCTGTTTCCGGTGGTAGCGGTAGAGCTGGAGTTCTATCTGGTGGACAAAAAGCGCGATGCCGAAGGCTTTATCCAGCCGCCGTGCTCGCCCGGCAGTGATGAACGCAATATGCAGAGCCAGGTCTACTCGGTAGATAACCTTGATCATTTCGCCGATGTGCTGCGTGACATCGACGATCTGGCCCGTCAGCAGGGCATCCCGGCCGATGGTGCGCTGGCGGAAGCCTCGCCCGGACAGTTTGAAATTAACCTGCATCATACCCGCGACGTGCTGCGGGCCTGTGACCATGCGGTGCAGCTGAAGCGACTGATTCGTCAGGTGGCAGAAAACCACGGTATGACCGCCACGTTTATGGCGAAGCCCTATGAGGAGTATGCGGGCAGCGGCATGCATGTGCATATCAGCATGCTGGATGCCGCCGATCACAACGCCTTCGCCTGCGATGACGGCAGTGATTCGCCGCTGATGAAACGGGCGCTGGCTGGGATGATCGATCTGATGCCCGCCTCAATGGCGCTGCTGGCACCCAATGTGAATGCCTATCGCCGTTTTGTTCCGGACGCCTATGTGCCGTTGCAGGCATCGTGGGGCCATAACAACCGGACCGTTGCGCTGCGGGTGCCGTGCGGGGATATCGACAATCATCGTATTGAGTACCGGGTTGCGGGCGCGGATGCTAATCCCTACCTGGTGGTGTCGGCTATTCTTGCCGGGATGCTGCATGGGCTGGATACCCAGTTGCCGTTGCCCCATCCGGTCACCGGCAACGGTCACCATGCCGAGGGTCTGGCACTGCCGATCCGCCAGAGCGATGCGCTGTATGAGTTTGACAACAGCTATCCGCTGCAGAAGTTACTGGGCGAACGCTTTGCCAGTGTCTGGCACAGCTGTAAGCATCATGAACTGATGCAGTTTGAACGGCTGATTACGTCTACCGAGATTGACTGGATGCTGAAAAATGCCTGACAGGTTTTTTTACCTGTCATCTGACGCGCTTTTTTTTGCATAAGATGCCCCGATGGCTTGTATTCCTGCCACGGGTTAGGGCAGAATACGCGGCCTGCAAAATCAGATGATAACCGACGCTAACCGCGCCGGTTATTTTTTTGCATCCAGTTTTATTAGAGCGTTTTTTGCTGACTTAACCGAGGCCGGGCACGCACCCGGATAGATAAACACTGAAAACACGCATAAGCGTGAGATTGAGGATGACAAAGATGGGGATGTTTTACACTCTGCCAGCCAACGCTGGTACGCGTTTTCGTGATGACTACGGCGCCGCGTTAACCGCTAACCTTACTCCCTGTCGCTTAATGCGCAGTTGCCCTGTGACCCAGCCCAGCCAGGTTGTCGCACATGGGGGACTGAAGCATGTCGCTTAATACCTCCGCCGCACCGCAGCGTGCGCAACTCAAAAAAACACTCACGTTACTTCCGGTCGTCATGATGGGCTTAGCCTACATGCAGCCTATGACCCTGTTCGATACCTTTGGCATCGTTTCCGGGCTGACCGAAGGTCACGTCGCCACCGCTTATGCTTTCGCGCTGATTGCGATTCTGTTCACTGCCGTGAGTTACGGTAAGCTGGTACGCCGCTTCCCCTCTGCGGGCTCCGCTTATACCTACGCTCAGAAGGCGATCAGTCCGCACGTCGGCTTTATGGTCGGCTGGTCATCACTGCTGGACTACCTGTTCATGCCGATGATCAACATCCTGCTGGCTAAAAACTATTTCGAATCGCTGGTGCCGGGCATCCCGTCGTGGATTTTTGTGGTGTTGCTGGTCGGGTTTATGACGCTCTCTAACCTCAAGGGCATCAAAACCGTCGCCAACTTCAACAGTGTGATTGTGGTGCTGCAGGTGGTTGTCATGGTCGGGATTACCGCGATGGTAATCTACGGTGTGGCAAGCGGCGTGGGTTCCGGCACGCTGGTGAGCAGCCGTCCATTCTGGTCTGAGAATGCGCATGTGGTGCCGATGATTACCGGTGCGACGATACTCTGTTTCTCGTTCCTCGGCTTTGATGGCATCAGTTCGCTGTCCGAAGAGACCAAAGATGCAGAACGCACCATTCCGCGCGCTATTTTCCTGACCGCGCTGATTGGTGGTGTGATCTTTATCGCGGCATCTTACTTCCTGCAGCTCTACTTCCCGGACATCACACGCTTCCAGCATCCGGACTCATCGCAGCCTGAAATCATGCTGTTCGTGGCCGGTAAAGCGTTGCAGGTCGGCATCCTGATCTTCTCGGTGGTCACGGTGCTGGCATCCGGTATGGCGGCGCACGCTGGCGTCTCGCGTCTGATGTATGTGATGGGCCGTGATGGTGTGTTCCCGGAGCGTTTCTTCGGTTACATCCATCCGAAATGGCGTACTCCGTCGCTCAACGTGCTGCTGGTGGGTGCGATTGCACTGATGGCGATTAACTTCGACCTGGTGACCGCAACCGCGCTGATTAACTTTGGTGCGCTGGTGGCGTTTACCTTCGTTAACCTGTCGGTGATTGCGCAGTTCTGGGTCCGTGAGAAGCGTAACCGCACGCTGAAAGATCACGTTCAGTATCTGCTGCTGCCGCTGCTTGGCGCGCTGACGGTGGGTGCGCTGTGGGTGAACCTGGAAGAGAGTTCTATGGAGCTGGGCCTGATCTGGGCCGCCATCGGGATTATCTACCTGGCGTTCGTAACCCGCAGCTTCCGTAATCCGGTGCCGCAGTTCAGCGAAGAAGTTTAATCACGCTCACGTTGCCGCCTTCCCGGTCTCAGGGAAGGCGGCGACAGCTTAACCAGCCAGTATCAGTTCACAGCTCGCCGCACTTAACAACTCCCGCGCCGACTCACTCAGATGCGTGTCTGTCACCACCCGATCAAAGCTCTCCAGCGGTAAAGCCAGAAACGTCGCGATCCTGTTGTACTTCGAACTGTCACTCAGCAATACCCGCTTACTGCTCACCTCACTCACCGCCTGCTTCACCATCACTTTATCTTCATCCGGCGTAAACAAGCCACGCGGCCCCCAGCAGGAGGCGGAAATAAAGGCAATATCAATGGCCAGATGACGCAGGCTGCGTGCCGCCGACTCGCCGACACAGGAGCGGTTCTCCCGGCAAACGGTGCCGCCCGTGTGAATAACCCGGCACTGACTGGCCTCCATCAGCAGATTCGCCACCATAAAATCATTGGTTACCACCAGCAAATCATCGCGATCCACCACTTCTCTTGCCAGCGCTAACGTTGTGGTGCCGGCATCCAGGTAGATGCAGCTGTTACGGGGGATCTGTCGGGCGGCGGTGCGGCCAATGGCGCGCTTCTCCTCGTTGTAGAGGGTGCTTTTCGTCAGGTGTGACGGCTCAGCGGCCAGCCGCTCGGCTGAGCGCACGCCGCCGGAGACCGACAGCACGGCCCCTTGCTCCTCCAGTTTCTGCACATCACGGCGTATGGTCATGTGTGACACACCCAGCCGTTCAGTGAGTTCTGCAATGCTCACCACGCCACGATCGGCCACCAGCGCAAGAATCTGTTGATGACGTTCAACCGGAATCATATCGGCTCCCTGATGATTACCATTTTTTCACATTATAAAGGATCTGCGGGTTAACCAGAACAAATAATAACAGCTTTAATCCCGGCAGCGGCGGCGCTAACTGCACTGCAGCAGGGCCAGTGCTGCCAGTGTGGTAATGTTAAAAATTGTTCGCGTTCACATTGGGAATATTTTTTTGTGAGCGACAACACATTTTTGCCGACAGGAAGCTGGCAGGATTAACAGTAACAAACAAATAATCACTTAAATTAACAGTGGAGGCGTATCGTGCCAGCTGAAAATATCTGCGTTATCGGGTTAGGTTCCATGGGCATGGGTGCCGCGAAATCCTGCCTGCGTGCCGGCCTCAATACCTGGGGTGTCGATTTGAATCCCGCCGCGCTTGAGAACTTACGCCAGGCAGGCGCGCGTGATGCGCAGCCTTCAGCATCCGCCTTTGCAGACCAGCTTGATGCCGTTTTGCTGCTGGTGGTAAATGCGCAGCAGGTTAACGCCATTCTGTTCGGAGAAGAGGGCCTGGCCGCAAAACTGCGTCCCGGCACCGTGGTCATGGTCTCATCCACATTGTCCGCCCGGGATGCGCAGCAGATTGAACAACAGCTGGCGCAATATCAGCTGCTGATGCTGGATGCACCGGTCTCCGGCGGTGCCGCTAAGGCGGCCAGCGGTGAGATGACGGTGATGGCGTCCGGCAGCGACGCGGCCTTTGCACAACTGCAATCTGTACTGGATGCCGTCGCAGCCAAAGTATATCGCGTGGGCAGTGAGATCGGCCTCGGGTCAACCGTCAAAATTATCCATCAGCTGCTGGCAGGTGTTCACATCGCGGTCGGGGCAGAAGCGATGGCGCTGGCGGCGCGTGCCGGCATCCCGCTGGAAACCATGTATGAAGTGGTCACCAACGCCGCAGGCAATTCATGGATGTTCGAAAACCGCATGCGGCATGTGGTGGACGGCGACTATAGCCCGAAATCGGCGGTCGATATCTTTGTGAAAGATCTCAACCTGGTGGCCGATACCGCGAAATCCCTGCACTTCCCGCTGCCGCTGGCCTCAACCGCCCTCAATATGTTCACCGAAGCCAGCAACGCCGGTTACGGCCGGGAAGATGACAGTGCAGTGATTAAAATCTTCAGCGGCATCACGCTGCCGCAGGCAGAGGAGAAAATCTGATGCGGCTTGGCGTGATAGCGGACGATTTTACCGGTGCGACTGACATCGCCAGTTTTCTGGTGCAGAACGGGCTGACCACTATTCAGTTCAACGGCATTCCTGACAGCGAGGAAATCACAGAGGCGCAGGCGATTGTGGTCAGCCTGAAGAGCCGCTCCTGTCCGGCAGACCAGGCGGTTGCTCAGTCACTGGCTGCGCTGGCATGGCTGCAGAAGCAAGGCTGTGAGCGCTTCTACTTCAAATATTGTTCCACCTTCGACAGCACCGCGCAGGGCAATATCGGTCCGGTAACCGACGCCCTGCTGCAGGCGCTGGGTGAAACGCAGACGGTGATCTGTCCGGCGCTGCCGGTGAATGGCCGCACTGTTTATCAGGGCTACCTGTTTGTCGGCGATCAGCTGCTGTCAGATTCCGGTATGCGGCATCACCCGGTTACACCGATGCACGACAGCAACCTGCTGCGGCTGATGACATCACAGGCGAGGGGCAAAGCCGGTCTGATCGCTGCGGCACAGGTCGATCAAGGCGCTGAGTCAGTACGGCAGGCGCTGGGTCAGCTGGCGGCGCAGGGGCTCAACTACGTCGTAACTGACGTCCTGCATCAGGAACATCTGTTGACGCTGGGCGAAGCACTGAGCGATCTGCGGCTGGTCACCGGCGGTTCCGGGCTGGCCATCGGTCTGGCACGGCAGTGGGCGACGGCTGAAAGTGATGCAAAAGCGGAGCAGGCAGGCCGTCCGCAGGGCGATCGCGCCGTAGTGCTTTCCGGTTCCTGTTCACAGATGACCAATCGTCAGGTCGCCGCGTACCGCCAGCTGGCACCGGCCTGCGAAGTTGAGACTGAACGCTGTCTGGACGATGCCGGGGCTTATGCCCGGCAGTTATGCGACTGGGTGGAAGCGAACAGCGATCAGACGCTGGCACCCCTGCTGTTTGCCACCGCTGACGCGCAACACTTGCAGGCGATTCAACAGCGTTATGGTGCTCAGCGCAGCAGCGAAGCCGTTGAGCAGCTGTTTGCCGCGGTGACCCGCGAGCTGAAACGGCGCGGATGGCAGCGCTTTATCGTGGCGGGTGGCGAAACCTCCGGCGTGGTCGCGCAGAGCCTGGGTGTGACGGCCTTTCATATCGGCCCGACGATTTCGCCCGGCGTGCCCTGGGTGCGCGACATTCATCAGCCGCTCTCTCTGGCACTGAAATCGGGCAATTTTGGCGATGAAGATTTCTTCCGCCGCGCGCAAACGGAGTTTACTGATGTCTGAATCTTTCTCTTTAACGGAACAGCAGGCGCGTGACGAGATGGTGCGTCTTGGCGCTTCGTTCTTTCAGCGCGGCTATGCCACCGGCTCGGCGGGCAACCTCTCAATGTTGCTGGAGGATGGCAATCTGCTGGCGACACCCACCGGTTCATGCCTGGGTGAATTACAGGGTGACCGGCTGGCAAAAGTCACGCCTGACGGTGAATGGCTCTCAGGCGATAAACCCTCCAAAGAGATTGCGTTTCACCGCGCGCTCTATCTGAATAATCCCGACTGCAGGGCGGTGGTGCATCTGCATAGCCACTACCTGACGGCGCTCTCCTGTTTACAGGGGCTGGACACGGACAACTGCATCCGTCCGTTTACCCCCTATGTGGTGATGCGTGTCGGTGATGTGCCGGTTGTGCCTTACTACAAGCCGGGTGATGGGCGACTGGCCGAGGATCTCGCGGCGCTGGCTCCACGTTACCGTGCCTTCCTGCTGGCGAATCATGGCCCGGTAGTAGTGGGGAAATCGTTGCAGGAAGCGGCAGACAACACGGAAGAGCTGGAGGAGACCGCCCGGCTGATCTTTACCCTGGGAGACCGCCCGATCCGTTATCTCAATGATGCCGAAGTGGCGGAATTAAGGAGCCGATAATGCCGAAGTTTGCTGCTAACCTTTCGACGCAGTTTACTGAATTGCCGTTTGCTGAACGCTTCGCTGCAGCGGCGAAAGCCGGTTTCACCGCCGTCGAATTTCTGTTTCCTTATGACTATCCCGCCACGCAGATCAAGCAGTGGCTTGATGATAACCAGCTGGACTTGGTGCTGTTCAATACCGCACCCGGCAACGTCGCAGCGGGTGAGTGGGGCGTTTCGGCCATCCCCGGACGGGAAGCAGAAGCAAAGGCGGATATCGATCGCGCCCTGAGCTATGCGCTGGCGCTGAACTGCCCGCAGGTGCACATCATGGCGGCGACGGTGCCGCCCGACGCTGACCGTCAGCGCTACGTTGAGACCTTTATCAGCAATATGCGTTATGCGGCTGAGCGCTTTGCGCCGCACGGCATCATCCTGCTGATTGAGGCGCTTAATCCCACAACCAAACCCAACTATCTTTATGCCAGCCAGTATCAGACGCTGGAGATGGTCGAACAGATCGATCGACCCAATGTCTTCACTCAGCTCGACCTGTTCCATGCGCAACGGGTGGATGGCAACCTCAGCCATCTGATTCGCCACTATGCCGGACGCTATCGGCACGTGCAGATTGCTTCGGCACCGGATCGTCATGAACCGGATGAGGGTGAAATCAATTACCCCTATCTCTACTCACTGCTGGATGAGGTCGGCTATTCCGGCTGGGTGGGCTGCGAATATATCCCGCGCGGCAGCACTACTGCGGGCCTTGGCTGGTTTGCGCCCTGGGCGAGAAAAACCTGATTTAACGGGCTAAAAAAACCGGTGTTTCGGCACCGGTTGAGATTTTTTCGTCCTTTTTCTGACCCTGCACCTGTTTATTCTGTACGCCGATAACCTAAAAAATACAACAATTTCTGAGGTTTACTATGTCCACCGCACTGCTGTTAGCCATAGCGACCGCCAGCATCGTGATCCTGCTGCTGCTGGTCATCAAAGTCAAAGTTCATCCCTTTGTCGCCTTGTTAATTGTCAGTCTGCTGGTGGCCATCGCCACCGGCATTCCGGCTGAAAAAATCATGGAGACGATTATCACCGGGATGGGCGGCCTGCTTGGTCACATCACCATCATCATCGTGCTTGGTGCCATGCTCGGGGCGATCATTGAAGCCTCGGGCGGTGCCGAGTCGCTGGCGCAGCGTTTCAGTAAAACGCTGGGGCTGAAGCGTACCGTTGCGGCATTAACCATGGCGGCCTTTATCCTTGGCATCCCGGTATTTTTTGAAGTCGGCTTTATCATTGTTATTCCGCTGATTTATGGCTTTACCAAAGTGGCGCGGGTCTCGCCGCTGAAGTTTGGCCTGCCGATGGCGGGTGTGATGCTGACGGTACATGTGGCATTGCCGACCCATCCGGGCGCAGCGGCGGCAGCCGGGATCCTGCACACTGACATGGGATGGCTGATGATACTGGGGATCGCGATTTCCGTGCCGGTCGGGATCATCGGCTACTACGTAGCGAAATTCATGAACCGTCGCCACTACCCTCTGTCGGTGGAGGTGCTGGAACAGTTGCAGATGGCCAAGCCGGAAGGGCAGGAAAAGAAGAATGAACCGGCACCACCCGGTGCGCTCACCATCAGCGGCCTGATTGTGGTCCCGATTGTATTGATCGTGCTGGGAACTCTGTCACACACACTGCTGGCTGAAGGGAGTCTGCTGCGTAGTGTGATGACCGTGATCGGCACACCGCCGATTGCCCTGCTGATTGCCTTAGGGCTGGCGGCCTGGCTGCTGGGCGTACGGCGTGGCTGGAGCAAAGATAAGCTGGAAGATCTGACCGGCCGGGCCATTCCCACCTCAGCCAGCGTGATTCTGGTGGCCGGGGCCGGTGGTGCATTCGGCAAAGTGCTGGTGGAGTCGGGCGTGGGTAAAGCGCTGGCGGTCACCCTTGAAACGCTGCATCTGCCGCTGGTGCCAGCGGCATTTATCCTGTCGCTGGCGCTGCGTGCATCACAGGGTTCCGCCACGGTGGCGATCCTGACCACCAGCGGGCTGCTGACGCAGGCGGTGACCGGCGTGACGGATATGCAACGAGTACTGGTTACCCTGGCGGCCTGTTTTGGTGGTCTGGGATTGTCGCATGTCAATGATGCGGGATTCTGGGTGGTGACCCGTTATCTGGGACTTTCGGTGGCCGACGGTTTACGCACCTGGACGGTGCTGACAACACTAATGGGGCTGAGCGGCTTTGCGCTGACCTGGCTGGCGTGGACCGTGCTCTGATTAAGCAGCATCAGAAAGTCTGACCCGGCAGGCGATACCGGGTCAGACTCTTAGTGCTTCAGGAAACCAACTCCTGCGCATAGAGATAGAGCGCTTTAAGCTGCCCAACCTTTTCTGCATCCGCTTCATGCAGATTCGCCAGAGCTTCCAGTTCCTGCATAAACGCCTGCACCCGATCGGCATTAAGCACGTCACGACGGTGCTGCAACCAGCGTTGCTGCTCGGCATCGTCCAGCGTGCCGGGGAAGTTACGCGCCCGGTAGCGGAACAGCAGTTTCGCTACCCGTGCACTCTCAAAGCTCAGGTCCAGCGCAGGCAGATTCGCGGGCGCGGTCTGACGGATAATATTCATCCCCGCCCGGTCGGCATCACTGAAGAAGCCATCATAGAGTTGTGTGTCCACATCATCTGACGGTGTAAACGGCTCCGCTTCGGCAAATAGCGTGACCAGCTTTTCCCGCACCTCGGGCTGCTGACGCAGCAGCGCCAGATTCGCCAGGCAGTGCTGACGATCAATATTCAGCCGGGCCGCATCTTCCGGCCGTAGCGTACTGGCAGGCGCCAGCACCGGACACTTATTGATATGCACCAGTTTGACCGGCACTGCAGGCAGATCGCCGAGATCGTTTTTCGGCGTGTAAAGACGCTCACGCAGCGTATCGGCATCCAGTTGCAGCAGCGGTGACATATCGCCCGCCAGATCCACCACAATCAGCGCATTACGGTTATCGGGATGCCAGGCC
Source organism: Pantoea sp. ABR1s (assembly GCF_057812235.1). NCBI lineage: Bacteria > Pseudomonadati > Pseudomonadota > Gammaproteobacteria > Enterobacterales > Erwiniaceae > Pantoea > Pantoea sp. ABR1s. The sequence goes on from NZ_CM173823.1 coordinate 1,493,541, forward strand.
AGCGGTACGATCCAGCTGGTGTTACCGCGCGCGGCTCCGAACATGCCGGAGACATGAACCAGCGGTTTCATCTGCGGGATATCAATCAGGTTCATCAGCTTGTTTTTGTTACGATGGGTAAACAAAAACTCAAACAGTTTTGGCTGCTTCTCTTTCACCAGTTTCGCCATCGCCAGCGTGGCGTAAACGTCGGACATTGCATCGTGCGCATTTTCATGGGACACGCCGTTCGCTTTGGTCAGATGCTCCAGTCGGAAGCTGGGAAAACCTTCTTCATTCTCCGGCCAGTTGATCCCTTCTGGCCGTAACGCGTAGCAGGCACGCATCACGTCGAGCAGGTCCCAGCGTGAGTTGCCGTTTTGCCAGGCCCAGCCATAGGGATCGTAAAAGTTGCGATAGAAGATATTGCGCGTCACTTCATCATCGAAACGCACGTTGTTGTAGCCCACCACACAGGTTTGCTCCGTGGTGAACAACGCGTGGATGCGTTCAGCGAACTCAGCTTCGATCACGCCGCGACTCATCGCTATCTGCGGAGTAATGCCGGTGATCATCACCGCTTCGGGCTGTGGCAGATAGTCATCAGGCGGACGGCAGTAAAACACTTCGGGTTCGCCGACCGGATTAAACTCACTGTCGGTGCGCAGGCCGGCAAACTGGGCTGGCCGGTCACGAGAGGGGCTGGTGCCGAAGGTCTCGTAATCGTGAAAGAGGAAAGTGGGCTGTACGCGGTCGTTATTCAAATTTCATATCCGTTCATTGCGTTCACTGACTTAATGAACAGAAAGCGATAAAACGGCTTTCTGTTCGCTCTGTATCCCTGTGCGCGCAGGCAGAATTTAGCTCTGATCATTATGTCTGATGCGCGCTGACTGCGGGTTCAGCCGTACAGAGCCATTATAGCGGCTCCGCGCAGCGGCTGACGCCATCCCTGTATGGTAAACCATATTCCGGTACGACAAAAATTTCAGGCGCTGTGGCCTGAGTCTTCGCATATCTCCGGATAATGATCGTGTTTCACTTCCGCTACAGTCTGGCGCGTTAAAGGCCTCGCCACGCTCATTGGTTACCGAAAAAATCTGGCGGTAAGGTTACGCGGTTTACCTGAAGCAGTTTGGTGATCAAACGAAACTGTTAAAATAAAGTACGATTTAACATCTCCTTTTCAGGAATATAAAAGTACTGTGCGAATCATCACAGGAATATGTTTTTTTGAGGACGATTAGTGCAATTTTATCATGAAGGTTTTTCAGTGCCTGTGCTTATAGAGTGCAACTGATTGTTTGTATTTTGCTTTTTTGAGGTTTGGTTTGTTAATGATGATTTTGAAGGCTCCAGCACTGAATGATATAAATAATAAGCGCGCGCAAAACATTGTTATTTCAGGATGAAAACTAATGGGAGAATAAATTATGGAAATAGTGAGCCATGTGAATTTAAAAAGCGTGGCGGGTGCAAGCGGTGCCTATGATCCGGCTTATGCTGGCGCTGGCGCCCGTCAAAGCCAGCATGGAGGTAACCATGGTAGCAGCAGCAGTAATGGAAGCCACGATATTTATGCAGGGACGGATAGCTGTGTTATATCCATTGGGTTAGGTGCTCTGGGCGGTATAAAAGGTGGGCCGCTGGGAGCACTAACCGGTGTCCTGTCAAACGGATATGGCACCTGTATTGGTAGCGCAAATAATGGTTCTGGTGGCAATGCAGCGCAATCCGGTACCGGAAGTTGCTCTGGAGGAATAGGGGGCGTATGCAATTAGAAAAAAAGTCAAAGATATGCACCTGTTTGGTAGAGTTAGCTGTCATGGGCTTATGTCTGATATTAAATATCTCTTTTTTGCATAGTGCCGGCATACTGGATTGGGGGTATTTTGATATTCCTGAAAATGTTTCAGGATACGCATTGTACCTGACCAGTTTTATCGGGACTTTGGTCATAAGCAAAAAAGTGGCTGACTTTTTTAATGCGATTTTATCAAAAGCCTGAGTGACTGAATGTAAAGCCCGCCCCGGTGGGCTTTTCTATATATAGCGTAGTGGTCGGGTATCATGCCACCTGGACGGCAAACATAAAAATCCACTCAACCAACCCAGAGGATTGACACAGGAACATCGTTAGCGAGTTGTCGATGAGCCAAAAAACGCTCCGAACCGCTATGGCTATGTTTGCAGGACGGCAAAGCGCCGGTTTTGAGCCTCAATCCGCAGAGCCAGTTCATACTTTTTTTCAATTTATTCAAACCTTCACAACGCTTTTGCCGTAAAACGTGCGGCTGTTTCCGTTTCGTTTTAGAAATTTTCTCTCCCGTGCAATTAAGGATGAAGTGTTGAAAAGGCGTCTGCTGTTCACCGTTACCGCTACTGTTTTTTGGGCCTCGCTGGCGCAGGCTGATGCGATTCCCTTTCCTGTGACGCCTCCGGCGGTTGATGCGGCTTCCTGGGTGCTGATGGATGCCACTACAGGACAGGTTCTGACCGCTGGCAATCCCGATGAACGCCGTAATCCCGCCAGCCTGACCAAACTGATGACCGGTTACGTGGTTGATCGCGCCATTGACCAGAAGAAAATCAGCCGTGACGACATGGTTACGGTCGGAAAAGATGCCTGGGCGGCGGGTAATCCGGTGTTCAAAGGCTCCTCGCTGATGTTCCTGAAGCCAGGCGATAAGCTGAGCGTCCGGGATTTAAGCCGTGGCGTCATCATCGACTCCGGTAATGACGCCTGCGTTGCCCTGGCTGATTATGTGGCGGGCAGCGAAGCGAACTTCGTCGGCATGATGAATCACTACGTTGAGAAGCTCGGCCTGCAGAATACCCATTTTGAAACGGTTCATGGTCTGGATGCGCCGGGTCAGTTCTCCAGCGCGCTGGATATGGCGAAACTGTCACGCGCCATTATTGATGGTGAGCCTGACTTTTACGCCATGTACAGTGAGAAGACCCTGACCTGGAATGGCATTACCCAGAACAACCGTAATGGCCTGTTGTGGGATAATAATCTCCACGTTGATGGGCTGAAAACCGGTCACACGGAGACCGCGGGCTTTAACATCATCGCCTCGAATGTGGTGGGCAAGCATCGCCTGATCGCCGTCGTCATGGGCGGTAAAAGCCCGAAAGGCCGCGAAGAGCAGGCGCGTAAACTGCTGGTCTGGGGACAGAACACCTTTGATACCGTTCAGCTGTTCCATGCCGGTAAGAAGATTGGCAGCGAAAACGTCTGGTACGGCAATCCTCATCAGGTGGATGTAGGTACCGCAGAAGATGTTTATCTGTCACTGCCGCGCAGTGAAGTGCAGAACGTGAAGGCGAAGTATGTTATCGATCGCAAAGATCTGGAAGCCCCACTGAAAGCCAACGAAGTCATTGGTGAAATTCAGGTGATGGATAAAGATCAGCAGATTGCCCACTATCCGCTGGTGGCGCTGAGTGCGGTTGAACCTGCAGGCGTGATTACCCGCCTGACGGATTATCTCAAGCAGAAGTTCTGATTAGCCGATTGTCAGCACTAAAACGGGTAGCCTGCGGGCTGCCCGTTTTTACTTGCACGCTGGCTGCCCTGAATGTGTTACTGAGAGCTGATAAAGGTTAAAAAATCGCACTAAGTTGTTTTTAACTACCGGGAAAGTATGTGAGGCGGATGTTGATAATTGTAAGCGAACGTCAAAACTGTTTTAAATATCCGGCCCGCGCTAAGCCTGAGCCGCGTTCAGCGTTAAGATAGCCACACCATGTTCCCGCAACCGGAAAGTCATTTTGCGTCCCGATAAGCCCATATCAAAACTGGAGTTCTGGTTTTATCGCCATTATCGCTCCGTCCACGGTGTGCGTATTGCCATCGCCTTTTTGCTCTGCTTTATCTTTGTGCGGGCGACCGATATCCCTGAAGGCACCTGGCCACTGATTACGCTGGTGGTGGTGATGGGGCCCATCTCCACCTGGGGAAATGTCTTTCCACGTGCACTGCAGCGCATCAGCGGCACGGTCGCCGGGTCAATATCCGGTCTGATCGCCCTGAAGCTGGAGCTGATCTCGATGCCGATGATGCTGGCCTGGTGCGGCATCATCATGATGATCAGCGGCTACCTGACGCTGGGCAAACATCCCTACATGGCGTTGTTGATCGGGATTACGCTGAGCGTGGTCGTGGGCGCACCAACCGGCGATTTCACGATGGCACTGTGGCGCGGCGGTGATGTGATTCTGGGCTCGCTGATGGCGCTGCTGTTTACCGCTATCTGGGCGCAGCGTGCCTATACACACTGGCGCATTCAGCTCTCCGACGCGCTGGCGGAAATGGCAAAAATCTATCACGCCGGTTTCTCACCCAACCTGGTTGAAAAGCCACGCCTGAACAAGCCGCTGGGCAAATTGCTGAGCAGCGTGATCAAAATGCGGGCGCTGCTGGAGCCGTCAAGCAAAGAGACGCGCATTCCAAAATCGGTGCTTGAAGCGATCCAGACCATCAACCGTAATATGGTTTACACCATTGAGATGCAGATTAATGCCTGGTGGGCATCGCGCGAGAGCCATCTGATTATGCTTAACGCGCCTGCATTGCGCCGCACCCAGCAGATGACTGAGAACACGCTGCGGGCGCTGTCGGTCATGGCGATTGAAGGGGAAACGGAAGAGGTGGTGGCTAACAGTCACGAGCTGACCGAAATCAGTGGCGAACTGCGGCGACTGATCGCGGAAGCGGGCAGCGAAGGTCTGGAGGAGACGCCGATCTACGGCTACGTCTGGCTGACACTGGAACTGGCAAAACAGCTGGAGCGGATGACCGACCTGATGCGAATGGCGCTGCGCAAATAATCACCTCAGACAATGACTTAATGTGAAACAGGGTTTCTTTGCGCTAAGATAAGAGCCAGTCTGAATTTAGCTGTGAAAATTGCTTACCTGGCGGGCTAGCCGCTAAGCTGATCGTTTTGACTCTCTCCCTGCGTCAGCAGGCTCAAAGAAAGGTGCCATCATGGAAAATGCCAAGCAATCATTTCAGGACGTACTGGAGTTCGTGCGTATGTTCCGCCGCAAAAACAAACTGCAGCGTGAAATTGTCGACAACGAGAAGAAAATTCGCGACAACCAGAAGCGTGTACTGCTGCTCGACAACCTGAGCGAATATATCAAACCCGGCATGAGCGTTGAGGCTATTCAGGAAATCATCGCCAGCATGCGTGTGGATTATGAAGATCGCGTGGATGAGTACATCATCAAAAACGCCGACCTGTCTAAAGAGCGTCGCGAGCTGTCGAAAAAGATCAAAGCGATGGGCGTGGGCGAACACCCGAAAGCGTAAGGGCAGATAGCAGCGCGCAAGCGCCAGACGTCCTATGCAAACCCGCATCCACTCCGGTGGGGCGGGTTTTTTATTGCCTGCGTCAGCGCAGGGTTATTTTCCCGCCAGCCTGCGGGCGATCACCTGTAACTGCTGTGACAGCGCCACTAAATTGACCCGCTCATCAGCAGGCGGGGCGGTGGTCTCCCGGATCACCAGCGTGGTTTCCAGCGCGTTGTCTGACGCCTCTGCTCCCTGAAGCCGGGCCAGCATCCGCTCGACGCTCTGCGCGCCAAGAGCGTGCAAATCCTGCCGCACCGTGGTCAGCGGCGGCTGATACCACGCACTCTCGGCGGTGTCATCATATCCAATCACCGATATCTCGCCAGGAATGGCTACGCCATACTGATGCAGCGCCCGCATCGCACCCAACGCCATCTGATCGTTCGCCACCAGCAGCGCCTGCGGCAGATCGTCGGGAAGCTGCGCCAGCAGCGCCTGGTAACCCGACTGCGCGCTCCAGTCGCCGCGTAAAGAACAGTGCGGTGTCAGCTGATGATCGGCCAGCGTCTTACGCCATGCATTTTCACGCTGACGGGCCGAGACCGAGCGAAGCGGCCCGTTTAACAAACCAATCTGACGATGACCCAGCGCCACCAGATGTTCAACGGCGGCACGTGCACCAGACTCATTCGGATACTGACACTGCGCTACCGCCGCCTGGGGTTCGACATCCAGAAACAGCACCGGTTTGCTGCCGCAGAGCAACTGGATCTGTTGCGCCTCATCTGCCTCCAGTGGCAGGTTGATCAGCAGTCCATCGACCCGCTGTGCCAGCAGTTCATTCACCGTTGCTGCCGCATCGTTACCACTGTCCATGGCGATCACCAGATGATAACCCGCCCCGGCGGCGCGCTGCTGGATCGCCGAGGCGATCTGCGCAGGAGCCATCAGGGCCAGGTCGCTGGTGGCCAGACCCAGCGTGCGCGTCGCCTTACCGGCCAGCTGCTGCGCCACACGATTGGGCACATAATTGAGCTGCAGCATCGCCGCCTCAACCCTTTCCCGCGTGCGGGCTGACACCTGTTCAGAACGGTTTAAAACACGTGAAACGGTTTGATATGAGACGCCGGCCAGTTGAGCGACATCATCGAGGGTCACGGAGCGGGAAGTCATTGAACTCTCCAAAAGATGAAGCGACGAGTGTAGCAAATTTTCCTGCTGCACTGCTGCTGCACACCACACTTTCACGACCACAAAAACCGGGTCCGTTGCAGCACCCGGTCACGGTATCTGGCAGGGCCATTAACGCTGCTGCAGATAGACCTGAAGGTTCACATCCACCGCGTTAAGCAGTGGCGTGGCGAGACTATGGCGTTTCGCCCGCAGCAGCAGGTCACCTATCACCTGATCGGCTTCGATATCAAAGCCCTGGGTTAAATCGCGGTACATTGAGGAGGTCATCGGGGTGGCCGGATCGCTTAACAGCTCAAGAATGCGGGCAGTGGCCGCCGGACGCGTCTGATAGCCTTCGGCAGTAATGACTGACAGAATCTCCGAGAAAACACCCTGTAACAGCGTTTCGCCGCCGCGCGAGGTGAGTATCTGTTGGGTATTCCCGCGCGCCAGGCAGCAAACCGCGCCGAGCGTGCTCAGCAGCAGCCACTTCTCCCACAGCTCATCCATGATGTTATCGCTGAATCGGGTATCGACCTGACAGTCACGCAGCGCCGCATCAACCCGCTGCAGTCGCGCATCGTTGTTACCGTCCAGCGCGCCATAATAGAGCTGATGCAGCGGCGTCATCTGGATTACTTCGCCATTGTCACCCAGCGTCGCGTTGATTTTGCACAGGCCGCCAATCACCCTATCTTCGCCGAAACGCTGTTGCAGCGTTGCGATGTGCCGCAATCCGTTCAGAATCGGCATGATCAGCGTTTCCGGACCCACTGCAGGTGAAATATCCTCCATCACCTGATCAAGGGCAAAGCTCTTCACCGTCACGATAATCAGATCATAGTGGCCTGTCAGGCTGCTCGCCTGGGCCAGTTGCGGCTGTAGCGTTTCAGTGCCCTGCGGCGTCTGCAACACCAGGCCGCTGGCCTGAAGCTGCTGATAACGCCGTTCACGGACCAGAAAAGTCACATCCTGGCCCGCCTGAGCCAGCCGTGCACCAAAATATCCACCGGTCGCGCCGGCGCCTGCCATCAGAATGCGCATCCCTCTCTCCCTCTGCTGAAAACCTCTACCTTAGAACGCCGTGACCGGGCTTACCAGTCTTAGCCTCGGTCAGAGCGCGTCGGGGAGCATGAAATGAGAGGTCGGGAAAGCGCGGGCAGGGAGGTGACGATGCAGAGAAATCAGATTTTCCCTGCCCGGTAAGCAGTTCGAAACAGAGGGGTGTGTTACAGCCGGGTGACGCCCAGCGCGGCAGCCTGCTGTTCCCACGCCAGCACGCCCTGATAATCGTCTCGCTGCACCGGGCTGAATCCGCCGATCAAATTGTCGTCGCAGACGGTGCGCCAGGCGGGATCGTTCACCAGCTGATGCAGCGCCGAGCGGAGTCTCTCCAGCCGGTCCACTGACGTCGGGGCTGCCGTGATCAACGGCAATCCGGGTGCGGCTGGCGTTTCACCGATGATATGCAGGCCGCGCAGCGCATCCGGCTCATAGCGCGCCAGCAGCGCCCAGCTGACGCAGTCGATAGCCGCGATATCCGCCTGTGAATCACGCAGTGCTGCCAGCGACTGACGATGCCCACCGCTCAGCAACAGCTGCGAAAATCTCACGCCCTGAAGCGCAGCCACAAACCGCAGCGCGTTATAGCCGGAGTGAGAGTCCAGGCTGTTAGCTACGGCCCGCTGGTCGTTAAAATCGGCCAGCGTCGCCTGTTTGTCCCGCGCCACCAGCCAGCTGCGATAGTCACGGCCGGTGCAGCCTGGGGCCTGATAGTGAAAGGTGCCAACCAGCTGAACCGCAGGAAGCTGGCTGACCAGCGGATAGCCGCAGGTCTGGCTCAGCAGCAATCGGTTATCCTGCCAGTGTGTCAGCAGATCCTCAGGCCAGACCGGCTGCGTAGCGATGCCGTGCTGCGTCAGCAGGATAACCACAGCCTGTATCAGTGCCCGTGTGGCGGGCGGGTGAATCGCATACATCGGCAAGGCGAGCAGGTTATTCATGCGTTTTCTCCGCTGATCGTCCCGGATGGACATTGACCCCGACCGGTCTGACCCAGAACTGACGCAGCCAGACCCGATAGCCCGCCACGCGAAAGCCGTGATTGCGGTGGTAGTAATGCTCGCGATCGCGCAGATAGAGGCGGCGCAGGCCATACCAGGGGACGCCGGGGAGGTCGTGATGCACTGAATGGTAGTTCAGATTCAGGAATAGCATGCGCCACGGCCACGCCGCTTCATTATTCACTGACCGTGCCAGCGGATCGTCCGCCGCACGATGCTCATAGAAGGATCGCACTTTGGTCAGCGCCAGCGCCGGATAACTCACCGCCAGCAGATACCACAGCGGTGAAAATCCCTGCCGCGCCATCCAGAAAAACAGTAGTGCCAGCAGCGTCCCGTGCAGCAGCCACATCGCTATCGCGGGCCGATCGCCACGGCGCAGTGCCTGCCACATCCCGCCGAAGGTCGCCGCCACATCCAGCAGCGGGCCGAGCAGCAACCGTCCCAAAAAAGTGTTACGCAGATGAATCAGCTGCTGCTGCCAGCGCGGTAACTTCGCCCAGCGAGCAGCGGAGAGGTAGTAGGTTTCCGGATCCTCATCCGGCTCGGTCAGGGTGTGATTGCGATGATGGGCCAGATGAGAATCGCGATAGAGTCCGTAGGGATACCAGACCGCCAGCGGCAGGGTGCCAAATAGCTGATTCACCCGCGGCCAGCGGGTGGGATGGCCGTGGATCAGCTCATGCTGCAGCGACATATACCAGCCAGTGAAGACGATCAGCAGCAGGGTGGCGGGCAGCCGTCCCAGCGTCTGCGCGTTCAGCATCACCGCAAACCAGCCACCATAGATCACACCGATTAGCAGCCAGGTCGGCAATTCGCTGCGCCAGAGCCAGCTGCGTGCACGCGCTTTAAGCCAGGCGCGCTGCTGTAGAGAGAGATAACCGGTGTGCATGATTCACCTGACAGCGGAAGCGGGAATCTGAACAGTGAAAGAAAGGGTGGGCAAAGGCAAAGTGGATAATCTGCTTAGCTATGTCGAAATTCCTGAATATGGCGCTGAAAGATATTGACTATCAGTCGCGGCTCCGGGGGCGTAACCTTTCTCTATCAGAAATCGCCTTGCATCCACGGGCGTTTACCGCCTGTCAGGAGAAATACAGATGAAAAATATTGGCTTCTTATCCTTTGGTCACTGGACGCCCTCGTCGCAGTCCGCCACCCGTACCGCGCAGGATGTGTTACTGCAATCGATCGACTTAGCGGTCGCCGCCGAAGAGCTGGGCGCAGATGGCGCTTACTTCCGCGTCCACCATTTTGCCCGTCAGCTCAGCTCGCCATTTCCGCTGCTGGCTGCCGTTGCAGCGCGCACTAAAACGATTGAGATCGGCACCGGTGTCATCGACATGCGCTACGAAAACCCACTCTACATGGTGGAAGACGCCAGCGCGGCAGACCTGATCTCCAATGGTCGTCTGCAACTGGGTCTGAGCCGCGGTTCACCTGAGCAGGTAATCGATGGCTGGCGTTACTTCGGCTTTGAACCGAAAGCGGGAGAAAGCGATGCGGATATGGGCCGTCGTCACACCGAAGAGTTTCTGGAGGTGCTGCGCGGCGAAGGTTTTGCTAAGCCAAATCCACAGCCCATGTTCCCCAATCCGCCAGGCCTGCTGCGTCCTGAGCCGCTCTCTGAAGGCCTGCGCGACCGCATCTGGTGGGGATCCGGCTCCAACGCCACCGCAGAATGGGCGGCAAAAATGGGCATGAACCTGCAAAGTTCAACCCTGAAAGATGATGAAACCGGCGAGCCGTTCCACATTCAGCAGGCTAAACAGATCCGCGCCTACCGTGAGGCCTGGAAAGCGGCGGGGCATCAGCATGCGCCACGCGTCTCCGTCAGTCGCAGCATCTTTGCGCTGGTGAATGATATGGACCGCGCGTACTTTGGCCGCAGCGGTAACGACCAGGATTCCGTCGGCTTTCTCGATGAGAAAACCCGCGCTATCTTTGGCCGCAGCTATGCCGCAGAGCCAGAGGCGTTAATTAAGCAGCTTGCGCAGGATGAGGCGATTGCCGAAGCCGATACCCTGCTGCTCACCGTGCCAAACCAGCTTGGTGTCGCCTACAACGCCCATGTGATTGAGGCGATCCTGAAGTATGTCGCCCCGGAACTCGGCTGGCGTTAAGTGACAGAGCGCCCTGAAGAGCAGGGCGCTGTGAGATCCACCGCAGGCGCAGATGACAAAGCGCCTGCGGTGATTCTTCTGTAAACGCGCGTCATCACTCCCCGCTTTTTCTGCTTTATTCTCTCTGAACTTCTCTCTGATGAGCCATTCCATGCCCTGACAGAGCCTTTTCGTCACTCTGTTTCCAGTGTACGGAATATGCAGATTTTGTGACTTATAATTTATTTCGTCACTTATTGCTGAATGGGATGTTTCCTCTGCTCAGGGTAGGCCTGAACCCTTCATCAACGCATTTCCCTGGTTTAACGTGTTTTCATAACCTGTATGAACGGACAATGCCTTTACGCAATTTGTGACTATTGACAGTATTGGTCACATGATAAGAGAATGGCGTCACTCTCCTGCTTACTGTTGAAGGTAATCTATGCTCAGGTTCAATCCTGCCATTCTGGTTGTTTGTCTGCTGCCACTGGCGCTGGCGGGTTGCCGGGATAATTCACCCAAAGACGATCCGCGCACGCAGCCGCCGCTGGTCAGGGTCACAAAGGTCATCAGCGCCACCGATGGCAGCCGTGCGTTTAGTGGCGTCGTGGTTGCCCGGGTTCAGAGCGACCTCGGCTTTCGGGTCTCAGGAAAAATCCTCGAACGGCTGGTGGACAGCGGCCAGCGGGTGAAGCGCGGTCAGCCGCTGATGCGGCTCGACCCGGCAGATCTCCGGCTGCAGGCCCAGGCTCAGCAGCAGGCCGTTGCCGCCGCGCAGGCACGCGTCAGACAGGCCAGCGCCGATCAGGCGCGTTACCGCACTCTGGTGGCAACCGGGGCAGTTTCTGCGTCGGCATACGACCAGATTCGGGCCGCTGCGGCCACCGCTCAGGCTGAGCTGAAAGCCGCCCAGGCGCAGGCCAGCGTTGCAGGTAACGCCAGCGGATATGCGCTGCTCCTGGCTGATGACGATGGCGTGGTGATGGCAACGCTGGCGGAGCCGGGTCAGGTTGTGAGTGCCGGTGAGGCTGTCATCAGACTGGCCAGAGCCGGACAGCGCGAGGCAAGTGTTCAGTTGCCGGAGACCCTGCGCCCGGCAGTGGGAAGTGAGGCAAAGGCAACGCTGTATGGTGCGGACAGTGCGCCGGTTTCCGCCCGGCTGCGCCAACTGGCTGATGTGGCCGATCCGATGACGCGCACCTTTGAGGCGAGATATGTGCTGGAGGGCGCACTGGCCAGCGCACCGCTGGGAGCCACCGTCACAATCACGCTGCCGAATAAACCGTCGCAACCGCTGCTGCAGGTTCCGCTGGCGGCGATCTACGATGCCGGTAAAGGGCCAGGCGTCTGGGATATTACCGGCCAGCCCGCTACCGTTGCCTGGCGGCCGGTGACGGTGGTGTCGATAAGTGACGAGGCGGCCACCGTCACGGGTCAGCTTAATGCTGGCGATCAGATAGTGGCGCTGGGCGCGCATCTGTTGCAGCAGGGGGAGCGCGTGCGCCCCGATGACGCTGCCGTTGCCGGGAGCCAGCCATGAGCCAGGGACGCTTTAATCTGTCAGCGCTGGCCGTGCGCGAGCGCGCTATTACGCTGTTTCTGATCATCCTGATTACCGTGGCGGGCGTCTTGTCCTTTTTCGAACTGGGACGGGCAGAAGATCCGCCGTTCACCGTAAAACAGATGACGATTATCTCCGCCTGGCCAGGTGCGACGGCTCAGGAGATGCAGGATCAGGTGGCCGAGCCGCTGGAAAAGCGTCTGCAGGAGCTGAGGTGGTATGACCGTAGCGAGACGTACACGCGCCCCGGTCTGGCTTTCACTATGTTATCCCTGCAGGACAAAACGCCGCCTTCCCAGGTTCAGGAGGAGTTTTACCAGGCGCGTAAGAAGCTGGGTGATGAGAGCAGAAATCTGCCTGCCGGGGTCATCGGGCCGATGATCAACGACGAGTTCTCCGACGTGACCTTTGCACTGCTGGCGCTGAAGGCAAAAGGGGAGCCGCAGCGCCTGCTGGTTCGTGAAGCGGAATCACTGCGTCAGCGACTGCTGCATCTGCCTGGCGTGAAAAAGGTCAATATCATCGGTGAGCAGAGTGAACGCATCTATGTGTCGTTTTCACACGATCGACTGGCGACACTCGGCATCACTCCGCAGGCAATTTTTGCTGCGCTGAACGATCAGAATGTCCTGACGCCAGCGGGATCGATTGATACGCAGGGGCCGCAGGTCTTTATACGGCTGGATGGCGCGTTCGATAAACTGGAAAAAATCCGTGAGACGCCGATTGTGGCGCAGGGGAGAAGCCTGAAGCTGGCGGACGTGGCTACGGTGACCCGGGGTTACGAAGATCCCGCCACCTTTATGGTGCGCAATCAGGGCGAACCGGCGCTGCTGCTGGGTATCGTAATGCGTGAAGGCTGGAACGGTCTGGAACTCGGCAAGGCACTGGCGGCTGAAACCGCCCGCATTAACCAGGCGATGCCGCTGGGGCTCTCACTGACTCAGGTCACCGATCAGTCCGTCAATATCCGCTCGGCGGTTGATGAATTTATGGTTAAGTTCGTCGTGGCGTTGCTGGTGGTGATGGTGGTCTGCTTTGTCAGCATGGGCTGGCGTGTCGGGGTAGTGGTCGCGGCTGCGGTGCCGCTCACCCTGGCGGTGGTGTTTGTGGTGATGGAGGCTTCCGGCAAAAACTTTGACCGCATCACGCTCGGTTCGCTGATTCTGGCGCTGGGCCTGCTGGTGGACGACGCCATTATCGCCATTGAGATGATGGTAGTGAAAATGGAAGAGGGCTACGACCGCATTAAGGCTTCTGCCTATGCCTGGAGTCATACGGCGGCACCCATGCTGGCAGGCACCCTGGTTACGGCCGTCGGGTTTATGCCCAATGGGTTTGCGCAGTCCACGGCGGGCGAGTACACCAGCAATATGTTCTGGATAGTCGGCATCGCGTTGATCGCCTCCTGGATCGTCGCGGTGGTGTTCACCCCTTATCTCGGCGTAAAGCTGCTGCCAGCCATCAAAACGGTAGAAGGCGGCCACGCAGCGATCTACAACACCCGCCACTACAACCGCTTTCGCCGCCTGCTGACCCGCGTGATTGCCCGTAAAGGCTGGGTGGCAGGCGTGGTGATTGCCCTGTTTATCGCCGCTGTGCTCGGTATGGCGCTGGTGAAAAAACAGTTTTTCCCGACCTCAGACCGGCCTGAAGTGCTGGTTGAAGTTCAGCTCCCCTACGGCAGCGCCATAGAACAGACCCGCGCAGCGGCTGAAAAGGTTGAGACCTGGCTTAAACAGCAGCAGCAGGCAAAAATCGTCACCACCTATATTGGTCAGGGGCCACCGCGTTTTTATCTGGCGATGGCACCGGAACTGCCCGATCCGGCCTTTGCTAAGCTGGTGGTACTGACCGACAGTCAGGACGCGCGTGAGGCACTGAAAACGCAGCTGCGCGCCGCCATTGCCAGCTGTCTGGTGCCTGAAGCGCAGGTTCGTGTAACGCAGCTGGTGTTTGGCCCATACTCCCCTTATCCGGTGGCGTGGCGGGTGATGGGGCCTGATCCAGCCCATCTGCGCGCGATTGCCGATCGGATGGAAGCCGTACTGCGGGCCAGCCCGATGATGAGGACGGTGAACACTGACTGGGGCGCCCCCGTGCCGACGCTGCATTTCTCACTGGATCAGAACCGGCTGCAGGCAGTGGGGCTGACATCCAGTGACGTCGCCCGGCAATTACAGTTTCTGCTGTCGGGCGTGCCTGTCACTACCGTGCGGGAAGATATCCGCGCGGTCCAGGTGGTGGGGCGTGCGGCCGGAGAAGCCCGCCTCGATCCGGCTAAAATCGCCGACTTCACGCTGGTGGGCACCGCGGGTCAGCGTATCCCCTTATCGCAGATTGGTGATGTGCAGGTGAAAATGGAAGATCCCGTGCTGCGGCGGCGCGACCGCACGCCGACCATCACCGTTCGGGGTGATATCGCCGATTCCCTGGAGCCGCCTGACGTCTCGACGGCGCTGAACAAAGCCTTGCAACCGATCATCGCGACGCTGCCCGCGGGCTACCGCATTGAACTGGCCGGTTCAATAGAGGAGTCCGGTAAAGCGACCCAGGCGATGGCCCCGCTGTTCCCGATCATGATTGCGATCACTCTGCTGATCATCATTCTGCAGGTGCGTTCTCTGTCGGCGATGATCATGGTCTTTCTGACTGCGCCCCTCGGGCTGATTGGCGTCGTGCCGACGCTGCTGCTGTTCAGTCAGCCTTTTGGTATTAATGCACTGGTCGGGCTGATTGCCCTGTCGGGCATACTGATGCGTAACACGCTGATTCTGATAGGGCAGATCCACCACAATGAACTGGAGGGTCTGGCACCCTTTGATGCAGTGGTCGAAGCGACAGTGCAGCGTGCCCGTCCGGTGCTGCTGACGGCAATGGCGGCGATTCTGGCGTTTATTCCACTGACCCACTCGGTGTTCTGGGGAACGCTGGCCTATACCCTGATTGGTGGCACGCTGGGCGGCACCCTGATCACGCTGGTTTTCCTGCCCGCAATGTACGCTATCTGGTTCCGCATCCGCCTGCCGGGCAGCAAAACGGCAGTTGTGAAACCGGCGCTGTCGGAATAGTCTCAGGGTGACGGTTGCCGCTTCGCTGCTCTCTGCAGCCTGGCAGCAACCGTCAATTCATTGTTTTAAGCTTTTGAAGAAGGTATATGAAAAGGTAAAAGCTATCAAACAGATAGGATGAGACAGGTGTGCGATCCTGAAAATCCTCTATAGAGTAGCGATGAAAATACAAAAAAGAGGTGTGACCATGAGCAATTCCATTGATGAAGATGCAAAAGATGCAAAGCCTATTGTCGAAGCCGATCGCGAAGCGCCCGAGGGCAAATGTCCTTTTCATGCTGGTAAGCCTTCTCAGGAAAATCAGGCGCCGGGCGGCGGAACAACCAACCGCGACTGGTGGCCTAATCAACTTCGGGTTGACCTGCTGAACCAGCACTCATCCCGTTCGAATCCGCTTGATGAATCCTTCGATTACCGTAAAGAATTTGCCAAATTAGATTACTCAGCGCTGAAAGCTGACATCAAAGGGTTGCTCACCGAGTCACAAGCCTGGTGGCCCGCTGACTGGGGCAGCTACATCGGCCTGTTTATTCGTATGGCCTGGCACAGCGCCGGAACCTATCGCTCCGTGGACGGACGCGGTGGTTCAGGTCGTGGTCAGCAACGCTTCGCACCCCTAAACTCCTGGCCAGACAACGTTAGTCTGGATAAAGCGCGCCGCTTACTGTGGCCGGTTAAACAGAAGTATGGTCAGAAGATCTCCTGGGCCGACCTCTACATTCTGGCGGGCAACGTCGCGCTGGAAAACTCCGGATTCCGTACCTTTGGCTTTGGTGCCGGACGTGAAGATGTCTGGGAACCGGATATGGATGTGAACTGGGGTGAAGAAGCCGCCTGGCTGGAACACCGTCACCCGGAATCCCTGGCGCAATCGCCACTGGGCGCTACCGAAATGGGTCTGATCTACGTGAACCCGGAAGGTCCGGAACACAGCGGCGATCCTGCCTCTGCGGCCCCGGCTATTCGCGCCACTTTCGGCAACATGGGCATGAACGACGAAGAGATCGTGGCATTGATTGCTGGTGGACATACGCTGGGTAAAACCCACGGTGCCGCACCGGCCAGCCACGTCGGTGTCGATCCGGAAACTGCACCGATTGAGGCGCAGGGCCTGGGCTGGGTCAACAGCCACGGCACGGGCGTTGGCGCAGATGCGATTACCTCTGGTCTGGAAGTAATCTGGTCTCAGACGCCAACCCAGTGGAGTAACTACTTCTTCGAGAACCTGTTCAAATATGAGTGGGTTCAGACGCGCAGCCCGGCGGGTGCCATCCAGTTCGTGGCAGCTGATGCCCCGGATATTATCCCGGATGCGTTTGACGCCGCGAAGAAACACAAGCCGACCATGCTGGTGACCGATCTGACGCTGCGATTTGACCCGGAGTTTGAAAAGATTTCGCGTCGTTTCCACAACGATCCGCAGGCGTTCAACGAAGCCTTTGCCCGTGCCTGGTTTAAACTGACTCACCGTGATATGGGGCCAAAAGCGCGCTACATCGGACCTGAAGTCCCGCAGGAAGATCTGATCTGGCAGGATCCGCTGCCTGCACCGGTTTATCATCCAACCGTGGCGGATATCGCGCAGCTGAAAGAGAAGATTGCTGCAACCGGCCTCAGCGTCAGCGAGCTGGTTTCGGTTGCCTGGGCTTCGGCATCAACCTTCCGTGGCGGCGACAAACGTGGCGGTGCCAACGGTGCCCGCCTGGCGTTGCTGCCGCAGCGTGAGTGGGACGTCAATGCCGTCGCAGCACGCGTGCTGCCGACGCTGGAAGCGGTGCAACGCGAAGCGCACAAGGCTTCACTGGCAGATGTGATCGTGCTGGCGGGTGTGGTCGGCGTTGAGCAGGCGGCGAAAGCAGCTGGCGTTGAAATTGAGGTGCCATTTACTCCGGGCCGTGTTGATGCGCGTCAGGATCAGACTGATATCGAGTCATTCGATCTGCTGAAACCGCGTGCAGATGGTTTCCGTAACTACGGTACTGGCTTCGGCAAAACCACCACCGAAAATCTGCTGATCGATAAAGCGCAGCAGCTGACCCTGACCGTGCCGGAGTTAACGGTGCTGGTTGGCGGAATGCGTGCGCTGGGTGCTAACTTTGATGGCAGCCAGCACGGCATCTTCACGCACCACACAGGGACGCTGAACACAGACTTCTTCGTGAATCTGCTGGATATGCGCACCGAGTGGAAAGCCGCCGATTCGACCAATGAGAAATTCATTGGACGGGATCGCGTCACTGGCGAAACCCGTTTTACCGCCACGCGTGCCGATCTGGTGTTTGGCTCCAATGCGGTGTTACGCGCCTCGGCGGAAGTCTACGCCAGCAGCGACGCCCGTGAAAAATTCGTCAAAGACTTTGTTGCCGCCTGGACCAAGGTGATGAATCTGGATCGGTTTGAACTCTGATTGCTGTTGACGTTATAAAACCTGAAACCCGCTGATATTAGCGGGTTTTTTTTTATGAGAGCAGGTGAGTTATTCGACCGCTTAACTATCCTTTTACAACCCAGGCACAACAGGTTAATGGCATCATTTAAATTTCGGTCACTGCCAGTAACGTGATTCTTCGGGCCACGTAGGCAAGTACGGCTTCCCGCTGCGATTCAGGCATATGACTTTCATTATAAGTATCGATAATAAGCTGATGATGACTCACCACCTCGGAAAGCCATTTTCGTGCCAGTGTCGGATTAATATCCATACCCTGGGCAAGCAGGATAAAGTCTGCACCCAGATATTCTCCGTACTCTGAATTCATCCCCGGTGCGTTTCCTGCATCATTTTCTTCGCGTTCCAGCAGGGGCAAAGCTAAATACTCTCCAAACGCTGCAGGGTAGGGCACAACGCTGATAAAGTCATAAACCGGTGCCAGCCAGGGTGAACCCTGCGGAGGCAGGATAATCCCGATATTGCGCAGATGAAAATCATTGTTTCCCAGCACATAGGCATACACGATGCGCAAAAAGAGGTCACGTTTACTCTTTAAACTGCTGTTCACTCTGGTATTCAGGAATTTAGCGGCTTTCTCGTAACTGATGGCTTTATGATTATCAATCCTGCCATATTTATCGCCGAGACCCATCGCGCCATCCAGCTGTTCCTGATGTAATCTCGCGTTATCTGACGCTGTCCGGTCATACCTTTTAATGACAAACGCCAGTTCGCCTGGCCGATTTTCATCGTGTCTGAATGGCATCAGCCCGAACGGGGGGACGTCAAATTTCAGACGCTGCATAACGCACATAGTGGCATGCTCGTTTTCTGCCAGGTGTGGGTATTCTTCCGGAGAGGGTTTCAGGATATAGGTGCCATCATTGCTGACGACCACCAGTTCTCCCTTTGCCAGGCGAAGCGACAGTTTGGGTTGATAGCCTGAAATGCTCATGCCTTTCTGACGTTCAGGGAGTTCCTGAATAAACTGACTGCGCGTAAACGGCAGGCTAAGAGCCACATTCAGACTACCCAGCAGATGCCGGATGCCTTTTGTTGAGTAGCCGGTTTTTAGCTCAGATTCTTTAAGCCGTTTTAATGTGATCAGGCAGCGTTCTGAATTCATGATGTTATCTCTTTAAAGACGACTGCCCCAAGCAAATCGTTGCCATTTTCCATCAGTAAGCCGAACAGATCCTTATCATCAATTTTTTGAATTTCAGAATAGCGTTTTCGCAACCAGCCTTCCGGCGCTAAACCTTTAAAGAAGGGATGTAGCTCTTCACTTAAATAGGGCTCAGGTCTTACCGGCATGCTGAGAGATATCGCACAGCCGACATAAGTGGGCAGGTAGCAGAAAGTATAACCGCTTTGCCCTTCACTCAGTGTTCCTGCCAGCGTGTTGTAAAGCCACACCTCTATTTTTCGAGCCATACTTTTATACCCAGTTCTTTAAGCAAGGCGTGAAGATTTATTGCCTTTGCAGAAGATGGCTTAGCAATCAGTCGTTTAAATGTTGAGAGTGATACACCAATCTGAATCGCCATCTCTTCATAGGTGATGTTTTGTCGTTTGAGTTCATTGGCCAGTAATTGTGGCAGTGTCGGAAACGTTAGATCACTCAGCTCCGATCGGGTGTCCGGTTTGTCCGCTTCTGTTGTGGCTTCTCTACTCAAAGCGAACCCCGCCAATACCTTTTGCCGCTCTGACTCAGAAAGGCTTAGCAACGAAGATTTAATCTCATCAAGATTCATTTTTGACCTTTTCTGCATTCTCAGTACGTTTTTTGAAACGATATGGTCCGACTATAGTGCTAATAGGGTCATTTTTGAACCTATTAACGGCAGCATCTTCTCATCTTACCGCCAGAATGCGAAATATGCTGATGAAAGGTCATTTATGACACTTTAAGTCACTACTAATGCATTTGTTAAAGAGAGTATGAGATGTAGGGGTCAGAAATGAACCTTTAAGTGAGGGCGGAACCGAATGTGTAAGTATCAGGCAATAACGAAAAGAACCGGGGATTTGAAGAGGAAACAAACTTAGTAAGACGCAGAAATTTTTCAGAAGTATGAAAAGCAAAAAGCCCGCTTAGTTTCCTAAGCAGGCTTTTCAAATTTGGCTCCTCTGACTGGACTCGAACCAGTGACATACGGATTAACAGTCCGCCGTTCTACCGACTGAACTACAGAGGAATCGTTTGAACGGGGCGCATAGTAACGGCCACGCCGGGCCATGTCAAAGCTCTTTTTCATAAATTAGCGCGACTGCTGAAATAGTCGCCATTATGGCGTTTTAAGCACTGAAAGAGCGGCCTGTGCGGCTGACTCATCCGGCAAAACGGCACGTGTAAAACTGAGGTGTTTATGAGGTGTTATGGCGCTGTCTAGCCCTTGTCAGGCGGCCAGGCGCGTGATTTAACCGGATAGTTTTTTACGGGCGTCACAAAGTGTGGATTCTGGCTTTGTCAGCAATAAAAACGAAACGTAGATTCCATTTCAACCCTGAACTGAATCTCCGGAGTTGAAATGAACAAAGTCAGAATCGGCATGATTGGCAGCGGCTATATCGGACGCTGCCACGCGATTGCTTATGCGCAGGCCCCCACCGTATTTGCACTAAAAGGCAAAATCGTGCGGGAGATGCTGGCTGAAGTGAACCCGGAGCTGGCCGCCCGTCAGGCGGCGACCTTTGGTTTCGCGCGCTCGACGGGTGACTGGCGCGCGCTGGTCAGCGACCCGGCGATTGATGTCGTGGATATCTGCGCCCCCAACTTCCTGCATAAAGAGATGGCGCTGGAGGCGATACGCCATGGCAAACACGTTTATTCAGAAAAGCCGCTGTCATTAAGCGTGGCGGATGCGCAGGAGATGGTGGCGGCAGCCGATGCGGCCGGAGTCAAAACGCTGGTGGGCTTCAACTATATGAAAAACCCTACCAGCCAGCTGGCGAAAGAGATCATTGCCAATGGTGAGATAGGCGACGTGGTGCATTTCTACGGCACCCATAACGAGGATTATCTCGCCAGACCGGAAACGCCGCTCGACTGGCACTGTCAGAAAGCGCTGGCAGGTCTCGGTGCGCTGGGCGATCTGGCGGCGCATATCGTTAATATGGCGCACTACCTGGTGGGTGACATTGCTGAGGTCAGCGGCGACATGATGACGGTGATCGCCTCCCGGCCCGACCCGAAAGAGCCTGCGCGGCAGTTACCGGTCGAAAACGAAGATCAGGCCAGCGCGCTGCTGCGCTTCCATAACGGCGCGCACGGCGTGATTGAAACCTCACGCATCGCCTGTGGCGCAAAAATGGGCCTGACTTACGTTGTCACCGGCACTAAAGGCACACTGCGCTACACCCAGGAGCGCATGGCGGAGCTGGAGCTTTATCTGCATGACGAACCGGCCGGGCGTCAGGGATTTAAAACTATCCTGACCGGACCAGCGCACCCTGATTACGCGAACTTCTGTGTTTCTGCCGGACACGGCATCGGCTTTAACGACCAGAAAACGGTGGAGATTCGCGACCTGATCAACGGCATCGCGGCGGGCGATCGCATGTGGCCCGATTTTGCAGAGGGACTGCAGGTTCAGAAGGTGCTGGAAGCGATTGCTCACTCAGCAGTGCAACGCCGCTGGATTGAGGTATAGGGCAGAATCAGAGGGATAAAGGGTATTGCCGATGTGTTGATTAACACTGGCGGGCAGGGCGGGAAACGTTGGCTTCCCGCCCGCAGCCGATCAGATCAGACCGCTTTTTTCCCACCACAATTTATCCAGCGCATAAAAGCGATCGCGCTGACTCTCGGGCTGGCCAAGATCGCGTTTCCACGGTTTTGCCAGAATATAGTGCAGGTTCTTCACCTCTTCATCGTGCCAGAGACCGCTGTGCTGAAACGGCAGCGTTTTCAAGGCATTGTAGATGTAAGAGAGCGGCTTCCAGCGATCGGCAAACACTTCGTTCAGCAGATCCTGCTCGGAGAAGGGATAGTTACTGAGATCATCAATGGCGGCAATACGCTTTTCCAGTGCGTCGAACATCGCATTATCGGGCTTCAGCACCAGAAAACCGCCGTTCAGGTAAAGATCCACACTCTCTGGCGCCTTTTCACCGCGCGCCTGCCAGGTATAGTGGCACTGCTCAGGCTGCCACTCTGCCGGATAAGAGGCAATCTGGTTGGGATTACAGCGGCAGGCGTGACAGGCGGCGAGCGGGTTATCGCCCAGATCCAGGGTAAACAGCTCATCCATGTTTTGAAGGACCAGCATATCGGCATCCAGAAACACGACGCGCTCATAATCGGTGAGCTGCCAGGCGCGCAGCTTGGTCCAGACTTCGCCGAACTGCGCCGATGCGTAGTGCTGATCCAGATCGTCGCGCGGATAGAGGGGGTCGACCGGTTTAATGACACAGCCCTCATCCTGCAAAATCTGACAGTCAGACGCTGAAATCGCCGGCGTGGTCATCACCACCAGCGGCCACTGGCTGTGGCTCTGTTGCAGCGAACGGTGCAGCGCTTTCACGCCCACCAGATAATCGGGTTGAGTTAACAGCGTTACCCAGGCAAACATAGCTTTCCTCAATCAGTCAAAAAGTGGCGTGATGTAGTCGTTACCCAGTCGGCCATTTGGGTCGAGCTGGCTGCGCAGGGCGCGGAAGGTGTCCCACTGCGGATAGATCTCACGCCAGTTGTAGCGTTCTTCATCGTAATATTTGCCCCAGTGCGGGCGTCCGCCCTCTTCGGCCAGCAGTTTTTCCACTTCAGTCAGGAAGTGCAGGCCTTCCTGTGACAGCGAACCATCGTCGGCGTAATAGACCACGAAGCCGAAAAAGCAGGTTGGCTGGTCAGCGGCCGGACTGAGCCAGGCCGATGATGCACCGGTGCAGCGCAGGATAATCGGGTAGTGCATATGCGGACGGTTCTCGGCATACCACTGCTTGATGCGGCGAATGATGGCCGGGGTTTTTGCCAGCGGCACGCCGATTTCCACATTGATCTGCGGCACCGCAATGCCGCGGCAGAAGAGCTGGTAAATGTCACCGGTAACATCGGTGAAATCACGAAAACGGGTGACGGTGCGAAACTGTTTTCCCCCTTTGCCCTCAATCTGCGTATCGCGGTGCATATGCGCCAGCGTCTGGTCGATGGTGTCGTTGAGGCTTTCGTCAACATCGCCCTCATGTTCCACCACCTGACGACCCTGCGCTTCGTAGCGCTGACGCTCTTCGTCACTCGCCTCATGGGCGTTCCAGACGTGCATCAGGTTGTCATCGACAAACCACCAGGCTTTGCTCAGCGGATAGTCGTTGTTCCAGCGCAGCAGATCCTCTTCAAGGGTATCGGCAGAGACGGCATATTTGTGGCAGGTGAAGATGCTAAACGGCTGGGTACGCAGGGTTACCGCGGTAACAATGCCTAGTGCGCCCAGTGAGACCTGCGCTGCCGGGAAGTCAGCGTCGCCACGAACAAATTCGCGCACGCTGCCATCGGCCAGCACCATTTTGATTGCCAGCGCTTCGTCGGCAATCGAACTCTGCTGCAATCCCTGGCCGTGCGTTCCGGTCGCCATCGCGCCCGCCAGTGTCTGAATCGCAATCACGCCTGGCGATGAAGCCAGCATGCGGTTCATTTCGGTCAGGCTGCGATAGACCTGCTCAAGCGGGGTCGCGCCACCAAAGGTCACGCTCTGTTCATCACTGGCAAGCTGGCCGCTCAGGGCGCTGAGATCGAGCAGCACATCGTCATCACTGACATGCAGCATACGACCAGGCGACAGCTTGCTGCCGATCACCCGAATCTGGCCGTGTGACTCCCGAATAAGTCTCTGTAATTCCGCTTCACTGGCGGGACGCTGAACCTGGTGACGGCTGCCGATTTGCGCGTTCTGCGCCCAGTTCCACAGCGCATCATCATCGGGTTCAACATGGGTCTGACGAAGCGGATAGAGGCGTGCATCTCTGCTCACAACAGCATTCCTTATTATTGCATTTTAGTGACAAGTATCAGTAAGCGTAGACTATGGCTAAGCGCAGCCCGGCCTGCGGGCAATTATTTGCGGATATAGCGTAACGTTGCGGTTACAGCCAGCTGACGATTGCGGCGGATACTCTCTGCTTCGCTGTTGTCCGGGCTGAAAAGGGCGTTGAAGGTGTAGCGGTTTGAGACGTGATGAACGCAGATACTGCTGATCAGGCGATGGACATCGATGGTCTGCACATCGGCAGTGAACACGCCCTGTTGCTGACCGCGTGCCAGAATGTCATCCAGCAGATCCAGCGCGCTGCGGTTAAGGGCTTTAATCTGCGGCGACTGGGTAATGTAGCGCCCGCGCAACAGGTTCTCACTGCAGACCAGCCGGATAAAATCGGGATGCTCGACATGGTAATCAAAACTGGCTTCCACCAGGCGGGTCATGGCCAGTTCCGGCTCCATCGCCGCCAGGTTCAGGCCGGTTTCATGCTGACGTATCTGCTGATAAACCTGCTCCAGCACGTGGATATAAAGCTGCTCTTTACTGCCAAAGTGATAGACCACCATGCGTTTAGTGGTTTGCGCATGCTCAGCAATCTGCTCCATCCTGGCACCCTGCATACCAAACTCCGCGAAGGTTTTCAGTGCGCCTGCGATGATGCGTTTTTTCAGCCCTTCAGGGTCATTTTTACGTTTTGTTAGCTCTGACATGGTGCTCAATAAGGTGATTTTGACCGGGGAATGTTAGCACAGTGTTGAGAGGCTGCCCGCAATCGCGGGCGTGGCAGGTGCGGCAACCTGGTACAGCCCGGATGATTACAGGTATAATCCCGGACATTATTTCACGGGTTCAGAGACGACAATGACAAAACTCACCTTGCAAGAGCAGATGCTGAAAGCGGGATTAGTATCCAGCAAAAAAATGGACAAGGTTCAGCGGACAGCGAAGAAATCCAGGGTTCAGGCACGTGAAGCCAGAGCGGCGGTGGAAGATAACAAAAAAGCGCAGCTTGAGCGGGATAAGCAGCTGAACGAGCAGCAGAAGCTGGCTGTGCTGTCTAAAGAGTACAAAGCGCAGGTCAAACAGCTGATCGAAATGAACAAAATTGACGTGGCAAGAGGCAACATCAGCTTCAACTTCACCGACAATAACCTGATCAAAAAGATTATGGTGGATAAGCTGACGCAGACTCAGCTGATCAATGGGCGTCTCGCCATTGCCCGCCTGGCGGCTGACAATAATGGCGAGAGCCAGTACGCCATCATCCCGGCCAGCGTAGCGGATAAAATTGCGCAGCGTGATGCCAGTGCCATCGTATTAAACAGTGCATTAAGTGAAGAAGCACAGGACGAAGATGATCCTTATGCTGATTTCAAAGTGCCCGATGATTTGATGTGGTAACAGCGCGCTGACGCATTCAGAACGGGCTGTCGGCAGAGAGTTGCAGCGTGCTGCCGCTGACAGGATGAACAAACGTCAATCCGCTGGCGTGCAGCATCAGTCTCTCTGCCTGATCCGCGCCAGGCAACAAAAGCCCGCCGTAGAGATCACAGCCCAGAATCGGGTGCCCCAGCTGCTGACAGTGAATGCGCAGCTGATGGGTGCGCCCGGTTTCCGGCATCAGTTCAACCCGCGTGACCGGCAATCCCTTTCCCTTTTTTTCCTGATAATAACCGCGTTCTATGACCCGGTAGCGTGAGCGCGCAGGTTTCCCCTGGATCGGGCAAATCACCATCCGGGGAAACTGCGCCGGATCTTTCGCTATCGCGGCATCAATGACGCCTTCGTCATCGGCAAGGTGCCCGCACAGCAGCGCCTGATAAGCTTTACGCACGCTGCGCTGGCTGAATTGCTGGCAGAGTGCCGCATTAATCGTTTTGCTGCGTGCGACGACCATCAGCCCGGAGGTGCCAAAATCGAGCCGATGAACCAGCGCGCAGCCAGGAAAAAGCTTCACCAGCCGATGATGCACCGAATCGAGGTTTTGCGGATTTTTGCCTGACAGGCTCAGCAAACCGCTGGGTTTATTGATCACCAGCAGATGGTCGTCCTGAAAGAGAAGGGTTATCTCATCAAAGCATGGCGGGGCGATAAACGTATCGATAATGGCAGACATCGGGCAACCGGCAGGTAAATGGCAACGGATCATAACCGATTGGCCGGTCACTGACGATGCTGCGCGCAGCCATTATTCTTCGCTGATCGTTCCCCCGCTTTGCGTGAAGAGTGACTGGCCAGCCTGCTGCGTTTCAAATTTGCCATGGGCAGCAAAAACGGAGCAGACCGTCGCAGCCAGCAGCGTAAGGAGAATGGAAAGTTTCATGGTGACATCCCATCGTGAATTTAAAAGCAAGTCTGACAGGAAGGGCGGCAGAGACAAACAGAACAATCCGGAAAAAAAACATTAAGTACATTTGTTCAGCAAGTTGCGCGATTTTTAGTGATAAATTCGGGCAGTTCTCTCTTTTACGACTACAGTCTCTGGTGAGGTTGTCATCAATTCGTATCTAATGGAGGATTTTCTGTGTTATTTCAAAACGACGAGAAAGGCCACGTCATTATTGGCGAAGCGGCACTAAGCCTTGCCCTGGGTGAAAAAGAAATCAGTATCGCAACACTCTTTACCCAACTGGGTTATATGGCGAAATCTGAAAGCAACGCGGATCGGCTGACGAAAATCGCCGAAGCCAGAAGCTGGCTGAGTAGTTTTGAGTCACCGGCGATTGCTCAACAGCAGGTGCCGTACCTGCAGACGCTTGCAAGCCTGAACGAAGAGCTGAACTAGCAGTAACGGAACTGATGCCAATGGACGTAGTCCGGCTCCGGCCGGAAAACGACGAAGCGGATGACCTCATCGGTTGCGCGAAAGCGTAGACCGGCCGGAGAAGCTGTCAGGGACGACAACTCTCTCTCCATCGCTTTCTGTACAGACCGATCGCGATTCTTATCTACCCTCATTTCAAAGCCAGCCGGGATATAAACCGGAATCATCAGGCACGAGCCAGCTTGTTTCAGCTGTCGTGGCCGAAATATGACCTTCCCTCAGTTTCCGGATGCTCGCCTGACCCTGTCATTCCCGCGTTAACCGCTACGGCTTATTATCTTCTGATTAATCAGATCACTTATTTGTCTGAAGAGGGCTGTTATTTCAGCCAGCCTCAATCAATTAAGGCTGGCTCTATTTACGGTCAGACAGAATTAACGCTTCGCTAACCGTTAAAAGCTTTCCCAGCTTGAGTCTGCTGATGCATTAACGGGCACTGCGGGCACTAAACGCGGCGACAGGGCAGGTGCGCCCCGGCTGACGCTGCTTTGTCCGGGAGAGAGACGGAATACGGCCACTGTTTTTTCCAGTTCATCAGCCTGAGATTCCAGTGAGCTGGCTGCGGCGGAGGACTCTTCAACCAGCGCGGCGTTCTGTTGCGTCGTGGTATCCATCTCGGCCATTGCCGTGGCGATCTGAGAAATGCCGCGGTTTTGCTCGTCAGAGGCGGCAGCAATTTCACCCATAATATCTTTAACCTGACTGACAGAGCGGACGATGTCATCCATGGTGGTACCGGCGCGTTCCACAAACTCAGAACCATCATGAACCCGATCAAGTGACTCGCGTATCAGCGTTTCAATCTCTTTGGCGGCCAGTGAACTGCGCTGGGCCAGATTTCTGACTTCACCGGCAACTACCGCAAATCCGCGACCCTGCTCTCCGGCTCGTGCCGCTTCGACGGCGGCGTTAAGGGCCAGGATATTGGTCTGGAAGGAGATGCTGTTGATGACGTGAATGATCTCGCCGATTTTGCCCGAACTCTGGCTGATGTTGTTCATGGTTTCGATAACGTCACGGATAATCTCGCCACCACGTCCGGCATTCACTGACGCGTCTGTCGCCAGCTGACTCGCATGGTGAGCGTTCTCCGCATTCTGTTTCACCGTTGAAGAGAGCTCTTCCATGCTGGCCGCGGTCTGAACCACTGCGGCAGACTGCTGTTCTGTGCGGGATGAAAGATCGGTATTACCTGCCGCGATTTCCGCCGAGGCACGCGCCACGCTGCTGACGCCATCACGCACGTTGGAGATGATGTTCTGCAGGCTGATGTTCATTGCATCTACCGCCTGCATCAGCTGACCTAACTCATCACCACGTGTGGTTTTCAGTGAGGTTGTTAAATCACCGCTGGCAATACGTTGCGCTGCGTTCAGCGTCTCTTTCAATGGCAGCGTAATGTTGCGGGTGATCCGCCAGGCAATCAGCAGACTCAGCACAACACAAATCAGCGCGGCAAAAGCAATGCGCCACTCCGCCTGTTTGATAAATTCAGAGGATAGCTGGGACTGATAGGCAAAGGTATCGGAGACCACCGCATTGAGCCGCTCTGCGGTGGTGGTCAGGCCCGCCGATTCGCTCTTTTCTTTCTCTGTCGCATCGACATAGCGCGTTAAAGCCTGGCGTTGCTGCGTCAGAGTGCTGAGCACATTTCGCGTTACGTCATTAATATTCGGCTGGGCGAAAATATCCAGTTGCTCGCTCAGGGTGTTGATAGCGGTGTATTCTTCAAGAATCGCCTCTCTGCTGGCCTCAGACGGCTTATCGAGAAACGCTTTTTCAACATTGGCCGCATCAAACAGCGCTGCGGCCAGGTGCATGACCGGCAGCGCCGCATCGGGTGTCAGAGCCATATCGAGTGATTCAAACTGATGCGCAAGCGCAATCAGGGCACCCGGTTTAATGGCATCAAAGGCGCTGCTTGTCGCCTGCGCAGCCGTCACGAATGTCTGGCGCTGATTCTGATAATCGTTAAGTAACTGCCCCATCAGCGCGACTTTCTGCTGGCCCATCTCATCCCATTTGAATCCATCCAGCCGTTTATAAAGGGCATCTAACTCCTTCAGGGCCTGAACGTTCTGCGTGGCAAATTTGGGATCTTTGGTGTACTGGTAGAGGGTGCGGTTAAGGCGTGCCTTGCTTAACGTGTTTACCATCTCCACGGTAATCGTGCGCCGGGCGGAGTTGTCTTTAATACTGCGAAAACAATCGAAAGCGATAAAAGTAATGGCGAGGGAGGCAGCAATGACGACGATAAAACCGACGCCCAGTTTTTTCCCAATTTTAATATCGGAGATGCGTTGAGCAAGGCCCATAAGGTTCACCTTTAGTGAGATATCAGAAGCAGAGAAGAGGCTGTTAAATAATTCAAAGATAATCTTCTTATCGTCAGCGCCAGACTAATCTTTAATATTATTTATGCTTACTCAATGATCTGATTATTGAGGCTTTCATTATTCTCAAGGGAAACTATCTGCCTGCTAATCTTTGATTTACTTCGTGTAATGTATTGATAATTTTGATTAAAATTATGATTCCCGTGCCTGCTGCAGTCTTTACATTACCTGAATAAATAGTTATTGATTTTGATCAAATAAGTCCCGGATAAAAGAATCGGTCAGGCGCAGAGGGATGATTTTTCAATAAATACTTATCAATGAAATTATATTTTTATTAATCATCAGAGCCTGGCTGTGCCAATTAATTAACCGCAGTATGACGTTTTCTCGCCTCGCCAATCCTTACCAAACTGCTCATCTCTTCGGTCACAGGATGCCAGCGCCTGTTCAACAGCCTCGCAACGCGCGCCATTGCCATATTCCAGCAAAATATTCCCGGTTTTAGCATTTGTGATCGCCGCCGGTCTTCACTGAGAATGACAACAGAACGTTACGAGGATGATAAAAGCTCTGGAGCCCGCCGCTTATCTGGCTTTCTTTCAGCGCTGACAACAGGTCACGATCGCTTTTCCCTCTGGGGGAACATTTTAAATATCAGGAGAAAGGTTCCGGTGAAATTGATAAAAAGAATGACCCTTTTCACACTCGTGCTCAACGCATCCGTCAGCTTTGCGGCAGAACCCTCAGTGCCTGCTGACAGCAGCATACATGTTAAAGCCGATCCGGCGCTGAAAACGCTGATTCCTGCGGATATCCTCAAGCGTGGCTACATTGTGGCAGGAACAAACCCGAATACGCCGCCAACTACCTTTTATAAAGAAGATAATAAGACGCTGGCCGGTCGCGAAATCGACATCATGAATGCGGTGGGTGAACGTCTGGGTATCGCGGTAGAGTGGCGCGACACGGGCGGCTTCGACAACATCATTCCCGGTCTGAAAACCGGACGTTACGATGTGGCGCTGTCGAACATAAATGCCACACCGACCCGCCTGAAACAGATCGACTTTGTCGGCTACTACAACGCCAGCCTGCTGGGAATTATTTCCCGAAAAGACGCCAGTATCGCCCCGTTTAAATCACTCAGTGACGTCTGCGGCAAAGAGGTCGGCGCCGGTTCCGGTACCACCCAGGTTACGCGGCTGGAAGAAGCCAGTAAAGCCTGTGAGGCCGCAGGTAAGCAGCCCATCAAGGTAGCGATATTCCCGGATCGTCCGGCTGGCGTGCAGGCGGTGGTCAGCGGGCGCGTACCGCTGTTCCTGGGGCCTTATGAGGGGCTGCTGTGGCAGGTTAAGGTAATCAAACCGCTGACTATGAGCGGCGAAATCACCGTTAACGATGCACCGGTCTCTGTCGCTTTCCCGAAAGCCTCTCCGCTTGAACCTGCCGTGCAGGCCGCGCTGAACTCCTTAATCAAAGATGGCAGCTACCGGAAAATCCTCGATAACTGGGGAATCGGATTTGGTGCTGTGACCGAAGCCCGACGCAACGAAGAGATTTTTAAATGAGTGCGATTCAGAACCACACTGACGATCTGAAAATCGTCAGTAAACGCTACTACGGACGCTGGCTGAGTGCGCTGGTGGTGCTGTTGTGCGTGGTGGCGATGGCACATTCGATGATTAACAATCCGCGCTTTGAGTGGGGGATCATCGCAGAAAACTTCACTGCGCCCTCCATTCTGCAGGGGGTGTTAATGACGCTGCAGCTCACCGCCATTTCAGTGGTGCTGGGCTTTGCCTTCGGCACGGTGCTGGCGCTGATGCGTCTCTCATCAAACCCGGTTCTGGTTGCGGTGAGCTGGGCCTACACCTGGTTTTTCCGTGGTGTGCCGATGCTGGTGCAGTTGTTTCTCTGGTACAACATCGCGGCGCTCTATCCCAGAATAGCGCTGTCGATTCCCGGTTTAGGTGAGATCTGGAGTGCACAGTCCAACGCGCTGGTCAGCCCGTTTAGTGCGGCAGTGATCGCGCTGGTCATGCACCAGTCCGCCTATGCCGCAGAAATTGTGCGCGCGGGTATCCAGAGCGTGGGTAATGGGCAGATTGAAGCGGCACGCGCGCTTGGATATCGCCCGGCTCAGATTTTCCGTCATACCGTTTTACCGCAGGCGATGCGCGCCATTATGCCGCCAGCGGGTAACGAGATCATTGGCCAGTTGAAAACCACGGCAGTGGTGTCAGTGATTTCTCTGCAGGATGTGCTGTTTTCGGCGCAGATTATCTATCAGCGCACCTATGAAGTGATCCCGCTGCTGCTGGTCGCCACCCTGTGGTATCTGCTGATGACCTCAGTGCTGTCGGTGGGCCAGTATTACGTGGAGCGTTATTTTGGCCGCGGTGTCACGCGGCGTGAAAAGCGCAGCCTCTGGCCGTCGTTGCCGCGCTTTTCGCTGCCGAAAACACAAAGGAGTGTGAGCAATGGCTGAAGCAATTGCACTGCGCAGGGTCACTAAGCGCTTCTCTGGCGTAACCATCCTCGACGACGTTAACCTGGATATACCTGCCGGGTCGGTCACGGTGATTCTGGGGCCATCCGGCTCCGGTAAATCCACGCTGCTGCGCTGCATTAATCACCTTGAGAAGCTGGATGGTGGCACCATCCGTATCGGCGGCCAGATGGTGGGATACCGACAAAAAGGCCAGGCGCTGCACGAACTCAACAGCAGTGCCATTGCACGCCAGCGGGCGGAAATCGGCATGGTGTTTCAGCAATTTAACCTGTTCCCGCACCGTACCGTGCTGCAGAACATCACGGATGCGCCGATGCGGGTGAAAAAGCAGAGTCGCCATCAGGCGACCAGCAAAGCACTGGCGCTGCTGAAACAGGTGGGGCTGTCTGGTCGCGAAGATGAGTGGCCGCAAAACCTTTCCGGTGGTCAGCAGCAGCGCGTTGCGATTGCCCGCGCACTGGCGATGGATCCTGGCGTTATGCTGTTTGATGAACCGACCTCGGCGCTTGACCCGGAACTGGTGGGTGAAGTGCTGCAGGTCATTAAACAGCTGGCGCATTCCGGTATCACCATGGTGGTTGTCACCCATGAAATCGGATTTGCCCGCGAGGTCGCCGATAACATCGTCTTTATGGAGAGCGGCAAAATTGTGGCGGCTGGCCCGACGCAGCAGGTACTTGACGATCCAGACAACGGACGCGTCAGAAACTTTATCGCAACGGTGCTCTGAGCACCGTTTCTTTTGTGATAACCAGGAAGCAGGATGACGCAAAAACCGGTAATGCACAGCGCCCACTGGGGCGCTTTTCACGCTGAGCGCAGCGGCGATCAACTGCTTATTGAGCCGTTCGGGGGCGATCCCGACCCCAGTCCGCTGTTGCAAAACTTCCGTCATGCACTTAATCACCCGGCACGCGTCGCACGGCCAATGATACGGCGTGGCTGGCTGGAAAACGGGCCTGGCCCGGATCGGCGTCGTGGGGCAGATGAATATGTCGCGGTTAGCTGGGAGGAAGCCAGTCATCGGGTTGCACAGGAGCTTAAGCGGGTCGGTGAGGCTTACGGCCCGGCGGGGATTTTTGGCGGATCTTACGGCTGGTCAAGCGCAGGCCGTTTCCATCACGCCCAAAGTCAGGTGCACCGTTTCCTGAACACCACGCTGGGCGGTTATGTTCGCTCAGTTAACAGCTACAGCTCCGGCGCGGCATCGGTATTGCTGCCGCATATTGTGGGCGACATGAATGAAGTCGCCCGGCGTGGCGTGAGCTGGGAAGAGATTGCCGGTCACAGCGAGGTGGTGCTGGCGTTTGGCGGGCTGGCGCTGAAAAATGCCCAGGTGGCCAGCGGCGGCCTGAGTGAGCATACCGAGCGCGGTTTTATGCAGCGTGCGGCACAGCGCGGCACCCGTTTTATCTCGGTAAGCCCACTGAAAAGCGATTTGCCAGAGGAAGCACAGGGTGAGTGGCTGGCGCTGCGACCCGGAACGGATGCGGCGTTTATACTCGGCCTGCTGGCGGTATTAATCACCGAAGGGTTAACCGATGAGGCATTTCTGGCGCGCTACTGTGTCGGCTGGCCTCAGATGGTGGCCTACATCCGGGGTGAAGAGGATGGCGTGGTGCGTGACGCGCCCTGGGCGGCCGCGATCTGTGGCGTCAGCAGCGACCTGATCAGGCAATTCGCCCGACAGCTGCACGGCAAGCGCGTACTGGTTACGGTCGCCCATGCCTTACAACGCGCCGAGCATGGCGAACAACCGGTCTGGCTTGGCCTGGTGCTGGCGGCGGCACTCGGACAGCCCGGGCTGCCCGGCGGCGGCTATACCTATGCACTGGGTGCGCTGGGCCATTATGGCAAACATCACAATCTGGTCAGCTTTCCGTCCCTGCCGCAGGGCAAAAATGGCATCGACCGCTTTATTCCGGTAGCCCGTATTGCCGATATGCTGCTCAATCCCGGCACCAGGTTTGACTACAATGGCCGTCAGCTTACTTATCCTCATATCCGGCTGGCTTACTGGGCGGGCGGCAATCCGTTTCACCACCATCAGGATCTGGCCCGGCTGCGTCAGGCGTTTTGCCAGCTGGATACGTTCATCGTGCATGAGAGCGTCTGGACCGCCAGTGCGCGTCATGCTGATATCGTTCTGCCCGCCACCATGACCCTGGAGCGTGAGGATATCGGCGGTGCGCCGACCGATCGCCATTTAATCGCCATGCAGCCAGTGGCACAGCCTTACGCCGAAGCCAGGGACGATTACACGATTTTCCGTGAGCTGGCCAGGCAACTTGGCCGGGAAGAAGCGTTTAGCGAAGGGCGCGATGCGCGAGGCTGGTTGCAGCATCTTTACCATCAGCTACAGGAAAAACTGGCGGCGCATCAGGTGCAGACACCGGATTTCAATCAGTTCTGGCAGCAGGGCATCCTGGCGTTGCCGCAGGTGAAGGATGGTGGACGGATGATCAATGCGTTTCGCGCTGACCCTGACGCCGCACCGCTGCCCACAGCAGGCGGCAAAATTGAGATCTTCTCCGCCACTATCGCCAGCTTTGGTTATGACAACTGTCCCGGCCATCCGGTATGGCGTGAACCCCAGCAAAAACCCAGCGCCGACTACCCATTCTGGCTGATTGCCAATCAGCCCGCGACGCGCCTGCACAGTCAGCTCGATTTTGGTGATTTCAGTCAGAGTGGCAAGCGTGGCGGGCGCGAAGTCTGTAGCCTCAACAGCGAGGATGCCGCAGCCCGGGCTATCGCGGATGGCGACATCATTGAGCTTTATAACGATCGGGGCCATGTGCTCGCCAGCGCACGTCTCACCGACACGGTTATGCCTGGCGTGGTACAGCTGCCAACCGGTGCCTGGTACGATCCGGTCGACGCCACTGCCGCCCGTCCGCTTTGTCGTCACGGTAATCCCAATGTGCTGACGCTGGATATCGGGACGTCATCTCTGGCACAGGGATGTAGCGGGCAGATTACGGTGGTGCAGGTACGTAAATTTGCCGGGGAAGTCACGCCGGTGCAGGCCTTTATTCCCCCGTTATGAGTCGGTTACAGGGCGCTCAGCACTGCGCGGCCCAGCGCCTGCAAATCTGCCGTTGAACGCAGCTCACTGGCTGCCAGCAGATCGGGCGACGACGCCTTCAGCGCCAGCTGCAGTTTCCTGTTTACATCCACACTCTCTGCCAGTGACTGCTGGCGCGTGCGGCGCTGATGCAGCTTTGTGCTATCACTCAGCGTCAGCGTGACGTCATGGAAGCGCAGGGCGGGATTAATCGCATCGGGCGGCGCGCTGTTATCGGGAGTACGACGGACGCGGGCGGCCAGTGGCATAATCTGATGATTGAGATCGCCTTCGGCGAAATCCTGCAAACGCAGATCGCCGTAGATCAGCATCGCAGCAATCACATATTCCAGGCTGAAACGCGCTTCAATGCCGTGCGTCGGAACGGATATGGAAGCGGCGATGTCACCGCCTGGCGGGAAGGCGACGGTGATATCGACAATCTGGCTCAGCAGCGCATCAAGAGGTTTGCCGGCTGCCAGCCACTGCTGGCGCAGCATTTGTGCCGCTTCCGCTGCGCTGTGGGTGCCTGCGCAGGTTGGGAAAGGTTTGAACTCCAGTCCGGGCGCGCTAATCCGCCAGGGGCGGCCCCAGTTTTCCAGCAATTTCTCCGGCTGCGCCTGACCCGAACTGCTGGCTGCCAGAAAAGCCTCAATCACACCCGCCTGACGGCCATCTATTCCGGCCAGTGTCAGCAGAGCCGCTGACACCGCACGTTCGGCGGCAAAACCAGCGTGCAGTGGTTTCACCGCCGAACCAAACTGCGCGCGTAGCCCGCTGGCCTGGGTGGCAGCGATCCCCAGCAGGGTCGCGGTTGCATCACTCTCCAGCGCCAGCAAACGCGCCAGTGCCGCCGCCGCTGCCAGGGTGCCCAGCGTTGCCGTGTTGTGATAGCCCAGCGCGTAATGTTGCTGGCTGACAGCCAGTCCCAGACGACCAGCCATTTCCACACCTGTGACGTAAGCATCCAGAAAACGGTTCAGGCGCTTTGGCTGATATTGCTGCCAGGCGAGCAGGGCGGGCAGGATCACTACGCTGGGGTGACCGCGAAAATCGGCATGAAAATCATCGTAGTCCAGCGCATGTCCGGCATAGCCCAGCAGCAGCGCCTGCGAGCGCACGCTGCCGTCGCGGTAGATTGTGCGCAGTGCCGGTAAGCCGCTATCCGGCACCTCGCCCTGTAACACCGGCCAGCTCACCGCCAGGAAGTCCCGCACACCTTCACGCGCGTGCTGGTGCGCTGACTCATCCGGCTGACCATAAAGGATATGTTCAGCCAGCATTACGCTCAGGTTCATTGCGGTCGCTCCGGAAAACGGTGTAGTTCGTGGCGAAACGCGATCGGCTGTTCGCCCAGTGATGCGGGATTATCGCTGCTCATAGCGGGTTTCCTTCTGCTGCTGTCTGGCGGCTCAGCCAGGCATCATGTGCCGCCGGGTCCAGTACTTTTTTCATATAGAGGGTGATGTGACCTTTACCGAGATCGCGGGTATGCATCGGCTGGAAGCCACGTTTCAGATACATCTCTTTCAGCCAGGGGTGATGGGTGGCGGTGCCCAGCGAGACCGCAGGGGCATGCAACTGATCGATCAGGATTTCCTGCTCTAACCGATCCTGAACCTGGCGACCAAAATGGTGGCCGGGATAGTCGGGATGCGCGCCAAACCAGCCGATATGCGGCAGCCCAAACGGGCCGGGCAGCGGCCCCCAGGGATAGCGAACGGTCACTGATGAAACCATCTGGTCACGCATGTAGAGCGCATACACGCCATGATTCTGCAGATGGCGTAATGCTGTAGCGCGGTCAGCCGTGGCGGCATCAAATTTAATGCCCAGTGCTTTAACGGGTGCATAGGCGGCATGCATCAGCGCCAGATAAACATCTACCTCATCTTCTCTGACCTGACGAAAATCGAGTTGCATAATATTTCCCGGAAAACTGCCAGGCAGGCAGTTAATTCATTCAGCCAGAATGAGAGATTAACAGTAAAAGCCGGGTCGCTATGTGTGAAAAATAACTAACCTAATGCGGATTTGTGAATATGAAATGGCCGGTTTTTGATTGCTTAAATTGTTATTTGTCGTAGTATTCAGAAAAGAAATTAAATTCCATGAAGCGCTATTAACTCACTGTAATAAAAGTCTTTTTCTATTTTATATAATCAGGATGCTGCTGTGTTAGCCATTACATCTCCGCGAGCCTATGCGCATGAGGCGGGCCTGCGCATCCGCGCCGGTCAGTTTATTAAACCCTATGCCACCCATATTCGTATTTTTACCTCTCCTCAGGCGTGGCAGGCGGTTAATCCGGAATTAAGCCAGAGTCTTGAAGAGAATGGCATCCGCTGGCAGCTCGACTATTTAGAGGGCGAATGTACAGAACAGGCCATCGCCAGCTTAAAACACCATACCGAACAGCAGGGCGCAGAACTGCTGCTGGCGATTGGGGGCGGACGCGTGCTGGATGCGGCTAAAGCCGCTGCCAGCCAGTTGCCGGCGGTCACACTGGTTAACTTTGCGACCCAGGCGGCAACCTGCGCGGCCTGGTCACCGATTGCCATCATCTATAACGAGCAAGGCGGCCATCTGCACAGCCAGCCGCTGGGGAAAATGCCGGAGCTGGTGCTGGTGGACAGTGAAGTGATCGCCCGGAGCGATGTGCGCTACCTGAAAGCGGGTATTGTGGATGCGCTGGCCAAATATTATGAATTCCGGCCTTATCAGCAGCACAACCCTGATGATCTGGCTTTGGATCTTAAGGTGATGACCGCGCGGCAGGCGCTGGACACTTTTCGGCAGCAGGGAGACGCCGCGATCCTGGCCTGCCAGCAGCAGCGGGTCACGCCTGAACTGGTCAGAGTCATTGATGCCACTATCGTGCTCGCCGGGCTGGCGAATAGTGTGCGCGACCTGCTGCCGACGCCGGGCTTTGCGCACGCCATTCACAATCGACTGACGCACCTGCCGGAGCTGCATCACTGGCTGCACGGTGAGAAAGTCGGCTTCAGCCTGCTGGTGCAGTCGCTGATGGAACATGACGGTGTCGCGGATGCAGAACTCCTTGCGCTGCTGCGTCACTACGATATGCCGCTGAAGCTGCCGGTGTTACGCGGCGATCGCCATAGCGCGCTGCGCAACCTCGCGCAGCAGATTAAATTCCCCCAGGCCTGCGCAGAACGGCTGCCGTTTAGCGTCTCCGCCCGCGCGCTGGAGCAGGCGCTGCTGGCGACGGACACCCTTTTTTAAGCGCGCGCTGCGGCGCGCCTTTACACCTTACAGACCAGGAATCGTTCATGAATCATTTCACTCCATCACGTCGCCTGCGGCTCGGCCTGTTTGTTCAACCGGTGGGTCAGCACGTGAGCGGCTGGCGTCTGACGGAACAGCTGGGCGATCCCACTGACATCGACTGGCTGATCACGCTGGCTAAAAAAGCCGAAGCGGGTAAGTTCGACCTGTTCTTTGTGGGTGATGCACTGGCAACCAGCATGTATCGTCTGCCGTCGACCATGGCACGCCTTGAACCGCTGACGATGCTGGCGGCGCTGGCGGTCCACACCAGACGTATTGGCCTGGCCGCAACCGCCTCTACCACCTTCAGCGATCCCTTTACGCTGGCGCGCAGTTTCTCGTCACTGGATCACATCAGCCGTGGCCGGGCCGCGTGGAACGTCGTGACCTCGTTTTCCACTGACGTTGCACGTAACTTCAGCCGCAGCGATATGCCCGACCACGCTTCCCGCTATGCCCGTGCGCGGGAGTTCCTTGAGGTGGCAGACAAATTGTGGCGGGGTTGGGAAGCGGGGGCAGTACAGCCCGACAAAGCGACCGGGGACTATTTTGTTGATGAGAAGATCAAACCGATCAACCATCAGGGCGAGCATTTTCAGGTACAAGGCCCCCTGAACATCACGCGTTCGCCACAGGGACGTCCGGTGATTATCGAAGCAGGTTCTTCTGCTGATGGTCAGAAGCTGGCGGCTGAGACAGCGGAAGTGATCTTTACCGCCTCCGCCAGTCTGGAGGAAGCGCAAGCGTTCTATCGCACTCAAAAGGAGCAGGTCATTGCCGCCGGGCGTAACCCGGATCATGTCGTGATCATGCCCGGTGTCATGCCGATTATTGGCCGCACGCGTGAGGAGGCGAAGGCGCTGTGGAAAAAGCTGAATACGCTGGTGGATATTGAGAACGGGCTTCGTCAGCTCTCACTGCGGTTCAGTATGGATCTCAGCCAATATCCACTGGATGGCCCGGTACCGGAGGTTCCGCTGGGCGAAGGTAATCAGAGCCGCGTTAAGCTGATGACCGATATGGCAAAGCGCGAGAATCTGACGCTGCGTGAGCTGGCCGCCGTCGCCGCCGGTTCACGCGGACACCGCGTGATTGTCGGTACCGCTGAAGATATCGCCGACGACTTCCAGCAGTGGCTGGAGCAGGGCGGGGCGGACGGCTTTAACATCATGCCAGCCATTATGCCGGAACAGCTGGATCTGTTTGTGGAGCTGGTGATCCCGGAACTGCGTCGTCGCGGACTGTTTCGCGATGAGTATGAGTTTGCTACGCTGCGGGAGAATCTGGGGCTTAAAGTGATAACCGAAGAGAGTTAACAGCCACGGTCATCACGGGAAATATTACCGCAATACTGCATGCAGTTTGCTGGAAAAGGAGATGCGGTTAACTCAGCAGGGAGGCTGGAGCCTGTATTGTGCCGCACTATTTTCCAAAAGCGTTCTGCAAACCCATTCATACCCGATATAGTGCAAATCTATCCCCGGGATGTGAGATCGCTGAATGTCAGAATACAGGTTCTATACCAAAGGCAAATACACTGTTGCACTTGAAAGATCGGACGTAACACGAGCTTTCGATCTGACAGAGCAGGGTTATAAAAAACAGTTCGAGGAAGTTCGTGCCTCAGATGAAAAACAGGCACTCGCACGCTTCGCGGATATCCGCAGGGACAAACGCATCGACCAGCACAACTTTCTGGCGGGCGCGGCCACGATGCCCCTGATTGGCGTATTAACAGCGATTGCTTTCTCTCTCTTCTGGCGAAAAAAAACGGGAAAATAACCCTGTGTTGATTCACTTTGCAGGGGTTTAGCTTAGCCTGATATCAGAATAACCAGGGAGCAGGACGCCGTTCCCTTTTCACCTAAAAGGACTTATCCATGAAAAAGATCATTCCCATTTTCTGCTGTGCCCTGTTAGCCGGTTGTGCGCCTCTCACTCCACACGAATGCATTAAAAAAAGCGCACTCGAAACCTGCAGCTATAACCGTTCAGGAAAAGTCGGGGACAACGATATCTATGGTCAGCAGGCATCTGGCATAAAAAAAGCGCTGGATGCTGCACTATCAGAGCCGCACGCCTGGAAGGGGAAACGCTGTAATGCCCATCTGGATTTCAAAATTGATGGCACCCTGGATAATTTTATTATCAAAGGGGGCGATAAAGATTATTGCAACGCGCTCAAAGTGGCGGCAAAACGCGCCAGATTTCCGGCTTTCACCGACCAGCATGTTTTCGATGTGATGGGATCAGCGCGCTGGAATATGGAAGGACAGCCCTGACACGCATCCTGCCCGTTAAATCAGCCCTCAGACAGCCCGCAATCGCGGGCTGTCTGGCCTCTCAGCTCACCATTATCAGAACTGATAAGAAACGCTGACATTCAGGTTACGTGGCTCACCGTAAACGTAGCTGTTCATATAGCTGTAATATTCACGGTCGAAGAGATTATCGACGTTGGCCTGTACGGCAACCTGCTTATTCACCTGATAGCGGGCAAACAACGAGGCCAGCGGGTAGCTGCCCTGATATACCCGTACGCTGTCGCCGCTGGCATTGGTCACATCTTTAAACACCCGGTTCTGCCAGTTAATTCCGCCACCAACGGTGAGCTCGGGGATCGCGGCTAACTGATAACGGGTGAAAAGTTTGAATGAGGTTTGCGGCTGATAGCTGTTGAACCGGCCACTTTTATCGCGTGCCACATAGCGGGTTGCGCCAAAGGTCAGCTGCAGATTATCGGTCAGCGCGCCATTCAGCTCGAACTCGGCACCTTTACTCACTGCACCTTTGGCGGCGTCATAGGCCTGCTCATTGCCGCTCAGATAAACACCATCAATTGCCTGTCCAACGTTATCCTGCTCGATGCGGAAAATTGCTACGCTGGCGGTCAGCAGGCCATCGTTCCAGGCCGATTTCAGACCGGTCTCGTAACTTTTACCTGTCACCGGTGAGAGGTAACTACCGTGAGTATCGCGATAAGTCTGCGGCAGGAAAATGGCG
Organism: Pantoea sp. ABR1s; assembly: GCF_057812235.1. NCBI lineage: Bacteria > Pseudomonadati > Pseudomonadota > Gammaproteobacteria > Enterobacterales > Erwiniaceae > Pantoea > Pantoea sp. ABR1s. The sequence continues at coordinate 1,534,243 of NZ_CM173823.1, forward strand.
GTGTAGCTGCCATAGGCGGACCAGGTGTCATTAATGTCATACACCAGCCCTGCATAAGGCGTGGTGTTATTTTTAGTCATCTCTCCGCTGCTGCCATGGGTGCTCCACTGGGTATAGCGAGCGCCAATAATCAGCGACAGCGGATCGGCCAGCGACAGACGTGCAGCGCTATAGACCGATTTCTGACGAACAGTGTCATCAGCGTTGAGATACCAGCCCTGCCACTCCGGCTCCGCAACGTTACCGCTCCAGCTATTATTGAAAATCCCCATATCGGCGGCAGTGATTTCACCCGCCTCCGCATCGCTGAATCCATCCTGACTGTAAGCGGCATTATGCTGGCGGCTGTAGCTTGCTCCGGCCATCAACAGGTGCTGACGACCCAGCAGTTCAAACGGGCCGCTGGCAAAGCCATCGATTGAATCCATTTTACGCTTGCCGCGATCCATACTGCCATAACCGGTAGTGCCTTCACCGCTCTCCTGATCGGGATTGCCCATCACATAGAGCAGCTTATCGCTGAAGGTATTCTCGGCGTGCGTGCCATTAATATGAATATTCCAGCCGTTATCGAAGTTATGGTCGATATCCGCAAAAACTTTGCGCGAGTTAGTGTTGTAACGCGCCCAGTTAGCTGATGAATTCATGCTGCGGTCGTAATGTGTCGTGGCGTTGTTACTGTAAAACATCGGCAGGCCGCCCCAGGTTGGATTGCCGGTGTTGTCATCTTCATAGTCGTAGCCCAGTGACAGCGTCGTCTTCTCGGTAAGGTCCGCATCAATCACGCCATAGATGAATTTTTTGGTTTTTTGATAGCGATCCAGCCAGCTCTCCTGATCGGTATAACCGGTCACCACACGGCCGCGCAGGCTGCCATCGCTGTTAAGCGGGGCAGAGAGATCCGCCACGTAGCGCTGCTTGTTCCAGCTGCCATAGCTGGCACTCAGCGTGCCGGTCGCGGTTTTGCTGTCAGCATGTTTACGCACCATATTGATCGAGGCCGAAGGGCTGCCCGCTCCGGTCATCAGGCCGGTCGCACCGCGCACGATTTCAATACGGTCATAGATTGCCGTGTCGGACGCCGCGTCGCCGTAATTCCATGTATCGTTAACCGAGGTCGGAATGCCATCGAAAGTGAAGTTGCTGACTTTCAAGCCGCGTGAATAGTACTCGGAGCGTTCACTGTCGATAAGATTGGTGGAGATACCGGTGGCGTTGGTCAGCACATCATTAACCGATTGCAGATCCTGATCCTGCATTCGCTGCTGCGTCACCACGCTGAGTGACTGAGGCACATCTCGCGGTGTCAGCATTAATTTGGTGCCCGCGCGGGTGGTCTGCACCGCGTAATTCTGCTTACCGCTGTCACTGGTTTCGTCAGGCGTGGCGCTGACCACCATATCCTGCGATGTCTCCTCCGCCGCCAGGGCGGGGTGGAAGAGGGTGTGTATCGCCAGTGTCAGTAATGAGACGCTAAAGCTGTTTCTGAAACCTGATTCCCTGCCACTACGAGCCATAAAATTTTCCATTAAAAATTGGTATTGAGTTAAACCGTTGTGTCTTTGGTTGTTATTTTTTATCCACTCATCTTCTGGAAAAAGACGCTCAGCCAGTTATGAGAACGCCAATGATAATCATTTGCTTTATATATTCTTCAAAGGATTCAATCGAAAGTGTAACTTTATGTTTATTATTTATAATTCAATGTGATAGGAAAATTTAAAGCCTTTTAGTTGCTGGTGTTTATCAGATTTGAAAGCAGAAAAGGGGCATTCAGGTGGAATTTCACGGGGCAGTTAAGCGGTTTAATGCGGGTTAAATGACCGGACAGGCATGGATAGCAGCATCGTCATTTGATTACTGGCTGTTAATGCGTATGATTCTCATTCTTTATTCCCTGACGGAGTTCAGCATGAAATCGTTAAGCCCGCGCAAAGCCGCTGTTGCCATGGCAGTTGCCGCTGCCTTTAGCCTGACAGCGTGTCAGGCACCAGCTAAAAAAGCCGATGCGCCTGCCGCTGAAGCCCCAAAACCGGTTAATACCGCAGTGACACAACGCGCTCTGGGTGATGGTCTGTACGAAATGGCTTACTCCCCTGCGTCAAAAGCGTTGTTTGTCGCCAGCGCGCAGGCGTTTAAGGATGTGAACGGCGGCATGATCTATCGTCTCGATCCGGCCACGCTGACGACCAAAGGCGAAACGCATACCGACATGAAAAACTTCGGTACCGCTATCGATGAAAACGGTCAGGTGTTCTACACCACCAACTCACTGGATGGCGCGATCTCCAAAGTGGACGCCCAGAGTGGCAAAGTGCTGCAGCGTCTGGTGTTCCCGGGCAAGATCAGTAAAGAGGGCTATCCGGCGGGTGCGCGTGAAGTCCTGTGGCACGGCAACGAGCTTTATGTCGGTCGCGTAGCCGAACCGGGCTATATCTCCGTCGTGGATACCCGAACCTTTAAGCTGAAAACCGAGATTAAAAACGCCGGGAAATGGGTCACCGGTATCATCTATTCCCCGCTGACTGAGCGCATTTATGCGGCTAACGGCTCGGGTGAAATTCTGGTGATCAATCCACGCAGCCATAAAATCGAGAAGCGCTGGACCGCAGGCGATGGCAAAGAGTATCTGTTCCTGAACATGGCGGAAGATCCTGCTACCGGTCGCCTGTTTGTTACTGACGACTCCAAAGGCAAAACCACGCTGATCTTTGATGAGCGCACCGGCAAAGTGATCAAGCGTATCGAAGGCGATGCGATGGGCATCAAGTTCAACGCTAAACGCAATGAGCTTTACATCAGCCAGCGCGAATCGAAGAAAGTGCTGCAACTGGATGCCACCACCTACGCGGTGAAAAACAGCTGGTCGTTTGACAAGAACCCAAACAGCCTGCTGATTGGCCCGGACAACAACACGCTCTATGTCACGCTTAAGGCGGAATTCAACAAAGATTCCTCCACCAAAGGCACTGACGAGATTGCCCGTATCGCGCTGCCGTAATCACGCGCTAAAAGCGTCACTCTGCATTGGCAGGGAAGCGATGCAAACAAAGTGAAAGCCCGCTCAGGGAAGCCTGAGCGGGCTTTCTTATTGATAACAACGCCTCACATCATCTCACCCCATAACCAATCCGGTACAGCTCGCAAAACGATGAAGGTTGTGTGGATTCATCACTGACCCGGCTGAACGCTTCTCTCACTTTGCACTAAAAGCACAGGCATCTGAAATCCCCCTGCATCACACTCGATTATCGCTTTACACCTATATAGTATTTAACCTATATTAATAAGGAGATCTCGTGTGGATGATTAAAACGACGGAGAGGTTCGATCGCTGGTTTACCTTGCTTAATGAGAGCGATCGCGCCTGCGTACTGGCAGCATTAATGGTGTTGCGCGAAAAAGGGCCGGGGTTGTCCAGGCCATATGCGGATACGCTAAAAGGCTCTGTTTATATCAACATGAAAGAGCTGCGTATTCAGAGCCGCGGCGATCCGATAAGGGCTTTCTTTGCTTTTGACCCAAACCGAACGGCGATTGTGCTTTGTGCCGGAAATAAGGTGGGCAATGAAAAGCGTTTTTATCAGGAGATGCTTCCGGTTGCCGATCGGGAATTCACACACTGGCTGAATAGCTTTAAAGATGAGGAGTAACCAGATGGGCAGAACGCTTGAACAGCTTATTGCGGATGAAAAACCGGAAGTCGTTGCCGACGCACAGGCGATGGCGACGGATATCCTGCTCAACATTCACCTTGCCGAGCTGCGCGAGAAAGTGCAGAAAACACAGGTCGAAATGGCAAAGGCGCTGGGCATTACACAGCCTACCGTGGCGGGCATGGAGAAGCCGGGCCGCGACCTGAAGCTCTCCACGCTCAAGCGCTATATCGATGCGGCAGGGGGTAAGCTGCGGCTGGTGGTGGAACTGCCGGACGGCTCGCACTACGGGTTTGAGGTGTAAGCCATTCAGACGGGGATGTCATGCCGTAGTGACCGAAAACATAAAAGCAAAAAGCCCGCTCAGGTTTCCCTGAGCGGGCTTTTCTAATTCTGGCTCCTCTGACTGGGATCGCCTTTGCCAGTAACTGTTTAATAAATAAGATAAACCTGAATTCCCTCTCTGTCAAGACCACCAGAATGACCACCTTTAGAGAAAGTAGCAACGCAGTAATATTGTGGCTAATCTTGGTGGATTGGTGCAATAGTTGTCCTCAACAAGCTGGCTATGAATATTATCCGTGGCGATTCAAGTCGCTCCCAGCGCAGTATCTCCACGGCATGGGCAACGGGAGTCACCATCAGGGTCAACAACTCCAGCCAGATGAGACGGAGAGGGTGATGCTTCATGGGATTTCTCCCTGTGTAACCAAACCGCCACGACTCGGTGGCTCAGGTGTGGGGGCTGTGATACGTTTCGGGGCACTGTCGAAGCAGTTGAGCACTAGGCCAAACGGGTTACGGACCGGGTCAACATCGGCACGTACGATTTTGACCAGGTGGCGTACGAGGGCGCGTTTGACCGTTCCGGACCGTGGCACTCGTCAGCGCCAGTCAAGATTGGATACTGTGTGTATCTGTGCGGTGGGGTTGTCGCCATAGCCGCGCCCTGGAATTTCGTAGACACCGCGTATCAGGGCGCAGGCTTCTCTACTTAAATTCAGGTAATGCCATAAATCGGGGTAAAATCTAGATAACAGGTAGCGAGAGCAGTTGGATTTCCTTTCCCAACTGGGTAGGATTAAGAAACCATCGACTGGCCCACTTATGTAGAACTTTGAAGCCAGATGGCACTGCAAGGCTTGGCGTCTCAGCTTTTAGCTTTTCAACTTACGAATCAGCTCATAGAGCCAACAAAATGGGAAGGCTCGGCAAGCCTACCTGATAGGAAAAGTCAAGATGACAAATGCAGTGGTCTGGTTCGACCATGATTCATCGAAAGTATGGGCAGTTGCAGATTCTTTGCTTACGGCGCAAACCACTTCTGCTGGGCACACATCCATAAGCAGAGTCACGGATCAAGCGATGAAGGTCCTGCGGTTACAAGTAGGTGCTTGGGGTACTCTCCCTGGCTCTATTGTAGGCGGCCCGGTTATTTGTTACGACGTCGGTATTGTATATGCTGGCGCGGTAACCCCTGCGCTTATGACCTATTCGGCAGCAGCAATGATGCTCCCTAACCTTCATCCCCAGACTGAAAAAGATCGTAGAATTTTTACCCCTGGCCTTGCCGCTGTTGCTGACCTGATTCGGTACTTATCTGAACGTTATACGCGTGATGCGAGCGTTGGGTATGCCAGCAATAGAGCGCCTTTCTGCGAGTTCGTCATATTCGGTTTACCGCCGGATGACAAGCTCAATAGTCTTCCTCTCGATTGTTACTGGATTCATCCAAAATTCAATTCAATTGGGGAGTTTTCCCAGATTGCTGAGCGGGTCGATCTCCTGGGTGGAGAGGTGGCCGTTATTGGAGACGATACAGATAGCCTCCGTGCTGACATTGATCGGTTGTTAGCCTGTCCTAGTGACAACCATAAAGGCAGGGAGCCACGAGTCGCACTTGAAGCAAGAATGCGGGCTAGGAAACATGACACAGTAGGTGGCACCTTGCAATTTGGAATACTGGAGGGGGGACGAATGAGCCTCTTTGGTGCGAAGCACGACGAATTTGGCGAGCCAGTTCAAAACTGGCTTGGATTCGACTTCAAAGCAGAAATTAATTCAATCCTTGGGATGTCAGTGAAGATTCCATCTTTGGACTGACTACGGATTTATTCGTCCGTGATTTATCGCGTGTGATTGGTTATGGCCGACATTTAGTAGATAGTCAGCGGCCAATTGCTAGCGTCGGCGTAGCCGCTAGCAACCCCAATCTTCTAAAAGACCGGATGTTTTGCACTGCACTCGTCCAGCGTTTTATGGATGGCCGCCGTTTTTTCATCTTTATGCGGGTCACACAAATTACCTTTTAGTCTCATTGAGATACGTTTGATATAGTGGATACACTTTGAACCTTGACATTTCTATGTTCGTATTAATTATTTAACAATAATAGCATTTACAAAAAGGATTATTCTTTATGAGTATTGTGCCGTTTAGTCTCGCAAATAATATTGGAGACCGTTTTCTTGAAATGTTGCGGAAACATGGAATTAATCCGGGTGTTAGCTCTAAATTGGAAAATGAACTTCTTTCACTAACTGCGTTGATTGAAATTTGGGAAAACCCAATTTTAATTAAAGATGAAGAATGTAAACTTGATATCCTGCGCAGTGCTGCTGGCCTTTATGATCTAGGTGCAAAAGTATTAACGGTTGAACCGTTACAGGATTTTCCTACTTTCTTACCACATCTTCGGCTTATTGGAGAACAAAAATATGATTACGCCTCACTAGGACAAAATGTAGCTAGTGGACCTTCCGATGATACAGCTAGAAAAATAGCAGAGCTTTACATTGGATGTCTAGCTGTACATGTTGGGACAGATGTACAACTTGATTCACCAACAAATGCGAAAGGCGACAATCCTGATGTTATGTTTACTTTAAAAAAAGATAATAGTGAGGAAACCTCCCAAAGATGGGCGTTAGCAATTAAGACAATTTCTACAATTCAAGGACAGACAATTTTTGAACGTATTCGTGAAGGTGCTTTACAGATAGATGATCCTAAATGCTCTGCAGATAGAGGAATGGTTGTTATCAATGCTAAGAGTGCATTGGACCACGATGCTCTGTGGAACGGGAATTACAATAATCTGAGTGAAGGTATTGTAGCACTCAAAGCTCAGTTAGATAATTTAGCTGAGCAAGCAAATTTAAATCGTCCACAACAAGAATGGGATGATATTTTTGCAGATAAAGTGGTTCGGCCTATTATTTTTATGGGACAAACTCTAATTACATTGCCGACACTTTTAAGCAATAAAACACCAACTATTTTGAAAATGTTTAGTATATATTGCGCAAATGGGACAGCAGATGAAACTGGATATGGAATAGTGTTTTGTATGAATGAATATATGCAAAAAATCAAGAGCGGAATTCCTGGGGGAAAAGGTGTTCTTCCATCTTAATTCTAGGTGGATACATAAAGTCTAACGGATGAGTTAAAGTGTATAGTACAATATAGAAGCGGTAAATGCTAATGTTTATCAAGTAACTGTGATTTGAAAATTATTATTACTTGGCAAATATTTTAAGGTAGTTCAGCCAACCAGACTGTCAATAGTCCCGATTGACAAGTGCTTTGTTGCAGGCATTCCAGTTAGACATTTTGAACTTGTTTTTCCCACTAGATACCGCTACAGGATCAGGAATGTGCCGATCTGATCCTGAGTGCGTCCAAAAGTTCGATTTGTTCAACAAAGCCTTTTTTATAATGGTTATTTATCTCTTAATGCACATTTTCGTTCGGTTAGCCCTCAAACCTCTTGTGTCAGCATGGGTAGACTGGGTTTTATTGCAAAGCTTTATAAGTGATAGAGATGAAAAAAGCTTTGCAAGTATTTTAAATTCAAGCTTATCTTCTACTATTAACTGATGGTGGGAGTATTAAGTTGCTTCCACCTTTTACATCTGATGCATCAATTCCTGATAAAACTTCTGTGAGTCCGTTGTACTTGCAGTGATCTATTATCCTACGGATTGGAACACTGCCATTAATAATATCCACTACAATGTAAAAAAAACCTTTCAACACATGCTTCAACTCATGCTGTAAATCGCTCGGATGTATGAGGGTTGCATATTGATGTGTGCGTTGTATAGCTTGTTTTACGGCTTCGAAGTCATTGTTTAAGTCAAAGTACAAAACGGGGTAATGATAGTCAGTAATTGAGTTTACTACGTAATTAATCCCATCATGACTAGCTTTAACCTGTATTCCTGCTGGTTTTGCTGAGTTTGATGTCTGCGCTGGTGATAAGCATAGTAATTGATTTTGTGTTTCGTCTTTTTTAACCCATATAATATCTCTTTGAGTATCACATGGATTGTAATAGTTTGGATACAAGTTCTTTGTGTTCTGTGAGCCAGTTGCTACAGCAACAAAATTATCTAGTGTGGAACTGTTTCTTGTTCCTCCACGAGCTATTTTTCCCAGTGTTCTATTTACTTCAGTGTTATTATTACATGTCTTAACTACCAATGCCTCAGCAATACTGCCAACTAGTCTGGTTGCGTCAGCATGAGGATTTCCTGTGAAAATATGCTTTAGTTGCAAATTTTCATTTATTAAAGACTCCTCTACCAAAACATCTAATAGAGTTGACCCATAAAGTGACATGTTTATATCGGATGAAGGATTTGAAAGATAATCGGAATAACCCTGAGAAAAACGCGTTTCTCCATTATCATCTTCCACTATTATTTTTATATTATTTGGAATGAACACCGTCGCCGAACTCCCGTCTCTTTGGGTGAAAAATAACAAGTATCATTGTCTTATCTTACTTTTTTTCTTGGCATCTAACGTATTAGATAAAACTAAGTTTATAACAGATAACTGCCCTCTACAAGAAAGGGACGCTATATTGTCGCTATCACAATTAAGCTGACCTTCTCACCTATTGATTAATACACCGCGATGTTAGTAATGTCTTCATCAGCAATGTGACGACATTCAAATGAAGAAACGTTTTACCGACGAAAAGATCATCAGTATCCTCCGCGAGGCCAAAGGCGGGGTTTTTACCCGGGAGATTTGCAACAAATACGCTATCTGACCCTGACCCGAAATCCTGCTCCATCCAGAAACAGAATTCCGGCATGATAAACACTCCCCTGAACGGAGTGTAAGTATCCCTGTAATCCGCACCATTCACTTTTAAAGATCTTCCGGCATACTGATTATGTCCCCGGAGGAGATCGCCATGCGTAAAGCACGATTCACCGAACACCAGATCATCGCCGTTCTGAAGTCCGTCGAAGCCGGACGCACCGTTAAAGACGTCTGCCGCGAGGCAGGGATCTCTGAGGCCTCGTACTACAACTGGAAAGCAAAGTTCGGCGGTATGGAAGCCTCTGATATCAAAAAGATGAAAGATCTTGAGGACGAGAATCGTCGTCTGAAGCAGATGTTTGCCGATCTGAGTCTGGAATGCCGGGCGCTGAAAGACGTCATCGAAAAAAAGCTTTAAAACCAGCGATAAAACGTGAGCTCGCCGACTATCTGACCACGCAGTTTACGATGAGCATACGCCAGGCATGCAGGACGTTGTCGCTGAGCAGGACGGTATTTCGTTATCAGCCGGATACGCGACGTGATGAGCCGGTGATTATGGCGCTGACCGTGGCGGCTGAGCGCTATCCGCGATACGGATTTAAAAAGCTTTTTCAGGTGCTACGCAGGCAGGGGAACAGCTGGAACCACAAAAGAGTTCACCGGATTTACTGCCTGCTGAAACTGAATTTTCGCCGTAAGGGAAAACAACGCCTGCCGGTGCGTAATCCGGCTCCGCTGGCGACACCAGAGTCTCTTTACCAGAGCTGGTCCATCGATTTTATGCACGATGCGCTGGTGTGCGGCAGGCGCTTCCGGACCTTCAATGTGGTGGATGATTTTAACCGGGAAGCGCTGGCGATAGAAATTGACCTGAACATCCCGGCTCAGCGGGTCGTGAGAGTGCTGGACAGGATCGTGGCAAACCGTGGTTATCCGCTGAAGATGCTGATGGATAATGGCCCCGAGCTGGTCTCGTTGACGCTGGCACAATGGGCAGAAGAACATGGTGTGATGCTGGAATTTATCAAACCGGGAAAGCCAACACAGAATGCCTTCATCGAGCGGTTTAACCGGACGTACCGGACAGAAATACTGGATTTTTATCTGTTCAGAACACTGAATGAAGTACGGGAAATAACGGATCGCTGGCTGAATGAATACAACAGTGAACGTCCCCATGAATCCCTGAACAACCTGACGCCGGAAGAATACCGGCTGATGGCTGAAAATCCGGAAATCTCAAAAAGTGCGTGGAACTAAAACGGGTGTGCTTACACTCTGACCATGTACGGTTGCTTTTATGCCAGCTCAGTGCAACAGACTTGAAGGTTTCTTCTGGCAACGCAGTGGCTCTTTCAGCGGAGCGCTGTTGTGCTGGGTTGATATTATGCGCCAGCAATTTACGGATACCATCACTCTGTTGACGAGCGTCAGCCAGAGAGACATCAGGATAGGTTCCTAAGCCGAGACGGGATTCTTTACCATTGATACGATATTTGAGATACCAGAGACGTGAACCGCCTGGATTAACCAACAGGTACAGACCATGGCAATCGGAAATTTTGAAGGGTTTTGCAGATGATTTTAAGTTGCGGATTTTTGAGTCGTTAAGAGACATTTGGGGGTCGCTGCGTCATCGAACCAACATGACCCCAAATCTGACCACCAAATTCTCCCGATGCGGAGGGAAAACTGAAAATGCATCGGGAAGACTTTTCACACTAACTCGTTGAATCTAAATCGTATAAAGATTCGTGAAGATGCATGAAAACATAAATTTGGCTCCTCTGACTGGACTCGAACCAGTGACATACGGATTAACAGTCCGCCGTTCTACCGACTGAACTACAGAGGAATCGCTTGAACGGGGCGAATATTAGCGGCGCAGATCCCGCTTGTCAAAGCCCTGTTTACCGAATTGCGTTCAGATGCTCGTAAAAGCAGCGGATTGGCGATTTTTACCCGATTCTGCTGGATTTTCAAACTGCCAACAGGATCTCACTTTGCGGGCATTTCTCCGCAGATGTTAGAGGCATGTCAAAGTTTTGTTGTTTGCCGATGTTAAAACAACCGTTTCAGTGCTTTTATGATAAAAATTTCAAAACGTGATTATATGGAATAAATAAACTGCTTATCATCACGGTCGTCATTATCGTCTGAAAGTGAAACGCTATTTTGAAGTTAACTGTTTGCAGATCAAGTGATTGTGAAAAGGAGTGGTCGATCACAAAAATAGTCAGAACCTGAAGTCTTACCTCAAATTTCCCGAAACAGACGCCAGACAGGCTGGGTGAATGTAAAAGATATTTTTCATTCGCGGTCACAGCCGCTGAGCAAGTTAACAAATAAGAAGGGTCCCTATGAACATTAAAAAAACGATTGTCGCCTCACTGTTAGCCTGCATGTTACCTGCCGCGGTTATGGCAAAAGATATCTCAGTTGGCGTCTCCATGGCGCTGTTTGATGACAACTTCCTCACCATTCTGCGTACCTCTATGCAGAAAGAGATGCAGAAAGATGGCGTTAAAGGGCAGGTTGAGGATGCAAAAGGCGACGTTTCACAGCAGCTGCAGCAGGTTCAGAACTTTATCGGTCAGGGTGTTGATGCGCTGATCGTCAACCCGGTCGATACCAATGCGGTGAAACCGATTATGGACCAGGCGAGCAAAGCGGGTATCCCGCTGATCTTTGTCAACCGCCGTCCACAGGCTGAGCTGACCGGCAAAATGGCCTACGTCGGGTCCGATTCGGAACTGGCCGGACGCTTACAGATGGAAGCGCTGGCTAAAGCGATGAACGGCAAAGGCAACGTTGCCATCCTGATGGGTGACCTGGCGAATGAAGCGACCCGTGACCGTACCAAAGGTGTGGAAGAGGTTGCGGCTAAATTCCCTGGCATCAAAATTGTTCAGAAACAGACCGCCAAATTTACCCGTAACGATGCGGTAGACGTAGTCAGTAACTGGATGACTGCCGGTGATGAGATCAATGCCATTGCTTCTAACAACGATGAAATGGCGATCGGTGCGCTGCAGGCACTGGGTAAAAATCCGGACAAAATCCTGATCGCTGGCGTCGATGGCACACCCGATGCGCTGCAGATGCTGAAGCAGGGCAAGATGGTCGCGACCGTATTCCAGGATGCGCAGGGCCAGGGTGAAGGTGCGGTGCAGACGGCAATCAAACTGGTGAATGGCGAGAAAGTCCAGAAAGTCATCAATATCCCCTACCAGTTGATTACTAAAGAAAACATGGAACAGTTTACCAAGCGTAACCTGAAATAGTCGTTCCCGACCCAGCTGTACGGAGGTGATGTATGAACGCTTTTGCGCTTGAAGCCGAAGGCATCAGCAAGTTCTTCCCCGGCGTTAAAGCCCTCGACAACGTGTCGTTGCGGGTGCGTCCGGGAACGGTACATGCCTTGATGGGCGAAAATGGCGCGGGCAAATCCACTTTAATGAAGTGCCTGATCGGGATGTATCGTCCCGATCAGGGCACCATCAAAATTAAAGGGGAGCCGGTGCAGTTTCAGGACACCATGGACGCTTTGCGTTCCGGCATTTCAATGATCCACCAGGAACTCAACCTGGTGCCTTACATGACCGTCGCCGAGAATATCTGGCTGGGTCGCGAACCGATGAGATTTGGCTTTGTCGATCACGCCCGACTTAATCAGAAGACGCAGGAATTGCTGAACCGCCTGAATATCCGCCTGAAAGCCGATCGGATGGTGGGTGAGCTGAGCATCGCGTCGCAGCAGATGGTTGAGATTGCCAAAGCAGTGTCATGGGATTCAGACATCGTGATCATGGATGAGCCCACCTCCGCGCTGACAGAAACCGAAGTAGCGCATCTGTTTACCATCATTCGTGACCTGCGGGAGCAGGGCAAAGCGATCATCTACATCAGCCATAAGATGGATGAAATTTTCACCATCACCGACGAAGTCAGTATCTTCCGTGACGGCAGTTGGATCGCCAGCGATCAGACGTCGAAATATACCCGCCAGTCGCTGATTACCCAGATGGTGGGACGCGAACTGACCCAGCTGTTCCCGAAATTCAACAGCGCAATTGGTGAAGAGGTGCTGACGGTGCGCAATCTCACCTGTAAAGATCGTTTCACCGACGTCAGTTTCAGTGTGCGCCGGGGGGAGATCCTCGGCGTCGCCGGACTGGTGGGTGCGGGTCGCAGCGAGGTGATGGAGAGCCTGTTCGGCATGGAGAGCTTCGACAGCGGCGAGATCCTGATTGATGGCGTGCCGGTGACAATCGACTCACCCTCAACCGCGATTGAAAAGGGCATGGCGTTCCTCACCGAAGACCGTAAAAAGTCCGGCCTGTTTCTGGTGCTATCGGTAATGGAGAACATGAGCATCGTTAACATGCCGGAGTACAGCGGCAAAAGCGGGTTTGTCAGCCATGTGAAGATGGCGCAGGACTGCATGGATCAAATCCGTCGTCTCAACATCAAAACGCCGACCATGGATCAAATCATCAATAACCTCAGCGGCGGTAATCAGCAGAAAGTCCTGATTGCCCGCTGGCTGCTGGCGCAACCGAAGATTCTGATTCTGGACGAACCTACGCGCGGCATTGACGTCGGGGCGAAAGCGGAGATTTACCGCTTAATCAGTGAACTTGCCAACCGTGGCGTGGCTATCATCATGGTCTCCTCTGAACTGCCGGAAATTCTTGGCATGAGCGACCGGGTAATGGTCATGCACGGCGGGCGTATAACCGGCATCCTCGATAAAGAAGAAGCCGATCAGGAAACCATTCTGTCGTTGGCATCCGAGTGAGGCGCGAGACCACTATGAGCAATATGAAAGCTACTGCCACCCCGGCAGCCCCGCAGCAACCCTCTTTTTTTGCCAGCCTGCGTCATAAATTGCCGAAAGATACCGGCATTTTCGTGGTGATGGTGGGGATTGCGTTAATTTTTGAAATGTTCGGCTGGTACGTGCGTGACCAGTCTTTCCTGCTCAACACCAACCGTCTGATCCTGATTGTATTGCAGGTGGCGATTATCGGGATTATCGCCGTCGGCGTGACCCAGGTCATCATCACCACCGGTATCGATCTCTCCTCCGGGTCCGTTATCGCCCTGGCGGCGGTGGTGGCCGCGAGCCTGGCGCAGACCTCTGACAGCCTGTCGCCAATGTATCCGTCGCTGGTGAATATGCCTGCGGTGATCCCTATCGCAGCCGGTATCGGCGTCGGTTTGCTGGCGGGCGTGGTCAATGGTGTGCTGATCACCCGCACCGGTATTCCGCCCTTCATTGCCACGCTGGGCATGATGGTGTCGGCACGCGGTCTGGCGCAGTATTACACCCAGGGCAATCCGATCAGCTTCCTTTCCGATGGCTTCACCTCAATCGGACAGGGTGCCATGCCGGTAGTGATTTTCCTGGTGGTGGCGCTGCTGTTCCATATCGCCCTGAAGCATACCCGCTACGGTAAATATGTTTACGCCATCGGCGGCAACATGACCTCGGCGAAAGTCTCCGGTATCAACGTTAATAAGTATCTTATTATCGTCTACACCATTGCAGGCGCGCTCTCTGGCCTGGCGGGTGTAGTACTGGCGGCGCGCGTCAGCAGCGGTCAGTCAAGCATGGGGATGTCGTACGAGCTGGATGCGATTGCCGCAGCCGTTATCGGTGGCAGCAGCCTGATGGGTGGCGTGGGCCGTATCACCGGAACATTAATTGGCGCAGTGATTCTTGGACTGATTAAAAGCGGATTCACCTTCGTCGGTGTCGATGCGTACATTCAGGACATCATCAAAGGGATGATTATTGTGGCTGCGGTCTCTATCGACATGCACCGTAACCGCAAAAAACGCTAACTGGTAGCCGTTGCCTTCTTCCGGATGCGGGAGAGGGCAACGGTTGCTTTTTATCATCCGGCATTCGCCAGCGATAAGAAATCCTGCTGATAGCGGTTACATTTACTCCCTGCTTTTCACGCCTCTGTTCAGGCCCTGCAAGCCTTCATCAGGTGCAATGCGTTTCCACTGCACTCAAACTGTACAGCCTGTCATCACTTTTCTGCACGTCTTACTCGCAGCGTCTGCACTGTCACAGTGCGCCTGACTGCTTTACTCTCTCTTCTCAGCCATTCCTGATCCTTATTAACCCATAAGAGGTAATCAGAAACGCTTATTTTCCGGGCCGTTAGGAAAAATCTGGCTGCCTGATGGCCTGAATTTATTAAACCTGGCCTGCATCTTGCAAAATTTCTGTTATCAGGGCGATGGGGTCAGACCCATTTCGCTATTCGGGGTGAGTGACGGAGGCAAGATGAATTTAAGACGACTGAAGTACTTTGTGAAAATCGTCGATATCGGCAGTCTGACGCAGGCAGCAGAAGTGTTGCACATCGCCCAGCCTGCACTCAGTCAGCAGGTCGCGACGCTGGAAAATGAACTGGATCAGCAGTTGCTGATTCGTACCAAGCGCGGTGTTACGCCAACTGAGGCGGGTAAGATTCTCTATGGTCATGCGCGCACCATTCTGCGCCAGTGTGAGCAGGCCCAGACTGCGGTAATTAACGCCGGTCAGGTGCTGAGTGGGCAGGTATCGATTGGGCTTGCCCCAGGCACCGCGGCTTCATCGCTAACCATGCCGCTGTTGCAGACCGTTCGCGATCAATTTCCGGAAGTGCTGGTTTACCTGCACGAAAATAGCGGCAGCGTGCTGAATGAGAAAGTGATGAACGGTCAGCTGGATATGGCGGTGCTGTACGATCGCGCGCCCATTGCCGGGATCACCAGCATGCCGCTGATGAAAGAGGATCTGTTTCTGGTAGGCGCCACCGATTACCCGGGAGCCAGCGTCGATCTGGCCGATGTGGCGCAGATGAGTCTGTTTTTACCGCGCGATTACAGCGCAGTACGCAAGCGGGTCGATGAGGCCTTTTCGCTGCGTCGTCTGAGTGCACGCATCATCGGTGAGATCGAATCGATTTCAACCCTGACCGCAGCCATTTCCAGCGGCATGGGCGTGACCGTATTACCTGAGTCCGCCGCCCGTTCGCTGGTGGGATCCACCGATGCCTGGATGTCACGCATTAACAGCCCGTCATTGAGTCTGCCGCTGTCACTGAACGTCTCCGCCCGGTTGCCGCTGTCACCTTCAGCGCAGGCAGTGAAGAATATTCTGCTGTCGCTGCTGAATAAGCCGCTGAGTGAGGAGCGGGAGTTAATGTTAGTGAGTTAAGAGGGCGCTTGCAGCGGGCTGGCAACCAGCCGGTTTCGCTTTGCAGCGGGTTGCACTGAGCGGGTTACGCCCGCCAGGCGTATGGGAGTTTCAGGTCACTTAGCCGCGCGTTAGCGCTGAGCAGTTTACGCCCGCCAAACATATGGGAGTTTTAGATCACTTAGCCCCGCGTTTGCACTGAGCGGGTTACGCCCGCCAGGCGTTCGGGAGTTTCAGGTTGCCTGAGCAGGCGGACGCGTCAAGGGGCGGACGCCCGCCCCTAAACAATCCCGGCGTCCGGCTGCCTGCGCGCCCCGCTGTGCGGGGTACCTTCGTCACGCCCTGCGGCCGACGGACCGTCCGGACTCGCCATCCCTGGCTCGTGCCGTCCTTTCGCCGACGTCCTGTCGGCTCATCCTTGCCTGCGGTTGTTCCTCAGCGCTCCGGACGCCTCTGGTAAACCTTCGTCTGTAATTTCTGTATTTATTTGCTGCACAGAGCTGTTTACTGGCTGGACAGGAAGAGGTTCTATCTTTCCATTTCGACACAATGTGAACTTCATAGCACGAATGATAAATCCATGTTGGCGTGAAGAATTGCTGATGCGACTTTTAAATTATTCTGAATAGCTTTTGGGCACGTTTTTTTTCTCTGATACCGGGTTATTCCGCGATCTCTATATCTGAAACAATAAAACTTCAATCAGGTTGATTTCACGCTGTATGAAAATTGATCTGATGTTTGCCGGAAGATAGTTTAATCAGGCTGTGAAAGCAGTGGGCCTGTCAGCAGAAAACAGGCTGGCTTTCTCTTTTTAAAATGGAGTTTAAAACGATGGCTATTCCAGCTTATCTCTGGCTTAAAGATGACGGTAACAACATTATTGTCGGATCAGTCGACGTGGCAGGTCGTGAAGGCGCTATTGAAGTCCTCGGCCTGAATCACGGCGTTATGCTCTCCACAGACAACGTGACGGGTAAAACAACCGCTGTCCGCGAACACGCTTCTTACAGTTTTGATAAAGAGATCGATAAGTCCAGTCCCTGCCTTTACAGGGCTGTGACCTCAGGTCAAAAGCTTTGCTCAGCGGAAATAAGATTTTACCGGATAAATGACGCGGGGCAGGAGGTGGAATATTTCAATACTTTGATGGAAGGCGTAACCGTTATCTGTGTGGGCCCGATGATGTATGACGTTAAATCCCGCTATGGTGAGGCGCGGGATCATCTGGAAACTGTAGAGCTGATTTACGAAAAAATTACCTGGCGATATGCAGACGGAAATATCGTCCACTCGGACAGCTGGAATAATCGAGTGACAGCATAAAGGAGTATAACGATGACATGGACATATGAGCAAAGCACGGGTCACTTATACCACAACAGTGAATTTATTGAGGCCGGCTACTCAGGTAGTCTGACTAACAAAAATAATCCCGATCGCCAACATGTAAGAGGGATGGGGCCCCTTCCTCAGGGAACGTACAGAATTGCAGGGCACTCCACATCAAAAGGACCCCTGACCATTATTCTGGTGCAGACTTCCGGAGAGTCTTTTGGCCGTTCGGCATTTCGCATTCATGGCGAAAGAGTCAATAAGCCAGCGGGCTTCGCCTCAGAAGGCTGCATCATTATGTCACTTGCAACCCGGCGACGCGTGCTGCGTGAAGGCGGGACGCTGGAGGTGGTCCGATGAAATATCTGATATTGATTGGCCTTATGCCCTTCGCGGTCTGGGCTGGAGCGAATACATCCGACTGGGAAAATTCGCTGAAGGGCATCGCGTCAGGAGAGCAAGCCTGGCTTGCAAAAGTGCCCCAACTGGCAGCTACGGCTGATGTTCAGCAGGCAACCCGGATGGAGGATGCCCTTGCCTCGGCGTTAGCAAAGAATACCCCGGGCGTGCTGGAGACGCTCCGGGTTATTGACGCCAGATCCTGGCCCCATATGGCAGGTACAGACATTGTCTGCAGCGTTCCGGCTGAGCAACCTACAGCCTTTATAGAGGATTTTTATCAACAAACCCGTCTGGCGCTACTGGCAACTGACCAGGGTGCGACCTGTCTGTGGATCCTGGAAGCAAGCTATGAAGAGATGAAAGCAGAGAGCGCCAGAATGCGTAATCTATCGCCTTCTGTAAAATAGCCTCTCCCCCAGGCCGGGTTTCAGTCAAATTCTGAAGTCCGGCCGCCCATCTCAAACCTCTCTGTACCCCCAAAACCCACCCCGTTATTCCCTAAAGTCATAAATCCGAATTTTTTAGTATTTCCGGTTATCAATAATAGTTCTTACCATCAGATAATCAGATTATGTAAAGGGAGGTAAATACCGTGAATTTCCAGCAGCTTAAAATCATCCGCGAGGCGGCCCGCTGCGAGTTTAACTTAACGGAAGTCGCTAATACGCTGTTTACCTCCCAGTCGGGAGTAAGTCGGCATATTCGTGACCTGGAAGATGAACTCGGGGTTGAGATCTTTATCCGTCGCGGCAAGCGCCTGCTGGGGATGACCGAGCCGGGCAAAGCGCTGCTGACCATCGCTGAGCGTATCCTGGATGAAGCGGGCAAAGTACGACGTCTGGCCGATGTCTTTACCAATGAAACCAGCGGCATCCTGACCATAGCCACTACCCATACTCAGGCGCGTTACAGCCTGCCGAAAGTCATCAAAGCGTTTCGTCAGCTCTATCCTAACGTCCGGCTTGAACTCAATCAGGGTTCGCCGCAGGAAATTGTCACCATGCTGCTGGCGGGTGAGGCGGACATTGGCATCGCCAGTGAATTACTGGTCAACAACAGCAGCCTGGCGGCGTTCCCCTGGTTCAGCTGGCATCACGCCTTACTGGTGCCGAAAGGGCATGAACTGGTGCAGAACCAGCCAGTTTCACTGAGCACGCTCAGCCGCTATCCGCTGATCACCTACCGCCAGGGTATCACCGGACGTTCGCGGGTGGACCGTGCGTTCCAGACGGCCGGTTTAAAACCAGATATCGTGCTCAGCGCTCAGGACTCCGATGTGGTGAAAACCTACGTCAAACTCGGTTTAGGCGTGGGGATACTGGCCGATCAGGCGTGTGAAACTGAAGAGAGTGAAGAGCTGGTACGCCTCGATGCCACCCATCTGTTCGATGCCAGCACCGTATGGCTCGGCCTCAAGCGCGGCCAGCTGCAACGCAACTACGTCTGGCAGTTCCTGGAACTCTGCAACGCCAACCTGTCGCTGGAAGAGATCAAGCGTCAGGCGCTCTCCTACAGCAATGACGACGAACCGGTTATCGACTTCCAGATTTAAGCACACGGCGCATCCACCCGGATGCGCGCCTGTTTCCGCACGGCATAAAATTTCAAATCATTGCGAAAATCTCCCCTATCGACCTTTCTCACCCCGCACAACAACATCCTGCGCTGACCCGGCGCGATAAAGTGGAATCAGCTGACCACAAGGGGATGATATGTCGCGACTACAACTTAACGATAGCGATCTGCTGCGCCAGCAGGCGCTGTTTAATGGACGCTGGCAGGATGCGCATCAGGGCGCCACGCTGCCGGTTACCGATCCCGCCACGGGCGAAACCCTGGCGACGATTCCGGCACTGGGTCGGGCAGAAACCGGGCAGGCGATAGCTTATGCGGAAACTGTGCGCATCAGCTGGGGCAAAACTACCAATGCCAGCCGTGCCGCGCTGCTGGAAAAGTGGCATCAACTGATTATTGAACACGCTGACGACCTGGCGATTATCATGACCGCCGAGCAGGGCAAACCGCTGGCGGAAGCCAGAGGCGAAGTGCTCTATGGAGCCAGCTTTGTGAAATGGTTCGCGGAAGAGGCACGCCGCATCTATGGCGACACCATTCCCGCGCCCAGCGAGGACCGGCGCATCCTGGTGCTGAAACAGCCGGTAGGCGTTGCCGCCGCAATCACGCCGTGGAACTTCCCGATTGCGATGATCACCCGCAAGGTGGCGCCCGCGCTGGCCGCCGGATGCCCGATTATTGTTAAACCTTCTGAGTTGACGCCGCTGTCGGCGCTGGCACTGGCGGTACTGGCAGAGCGCGCGGGCTTCCCGTCCGGCGTGCTGCAGGTGCTGACCGGCCTGCCCACGGAGATTGGCGCGACGCTGACTGAAAGCCGCACGGTACGTAAAATCTCCTTTACCGGTTCAACCCGCATCGGACAGTTGATGATGCAACAGAGCGCCGACAGCATCAAGCGCCTGAGTCTGGAGCTGGGTGGCAACGCGCCGCTGATCGTGTTTGATGATGCCGATATTGAGATTGCCGTCGCGGGGGTCATGCTCAGCAAGTTCCGCAACGCAGGACAAACCTGCGTCTGCGCTAACCGCATCCTGGTGCAGCGAAGTATCTATCCGCGTTTCACCGCCCGGTTGCTGGAGGCGGTCGCCACCCTGAAAGTGGGCGATGGTTTTGCGCCCGACAGCACTATTGGCCCTTTGATCAACAGCCGCGCGGTGGAGAAAGTGAACGGTCATATCGATGATGCGCTCAGCCAGGGAGCAACGCTGCTGACCGGCGGCATCAGCCAGGGCAACGGGACCTTTGTGCAGCCCACGGTGCTCGGTGAGGTCACCGCCACCATGCGCATCGCCCATGAAGAGACGTTTGGTCCGGTCGCGCCGCTGTTTATCTTCGATGATGAAGAGGAGGCAATCGCGATGGCAAATGACACGCCCTACGGCCTGGGTGCCTATTTCTTTACCGAGAACATCCGGCGCGCATGGCGGGTAGCGGAGGCGCTGGAGTTTGGCATGGTCGGCTTTAATACCGGCGCCATTTCCCTGGAGGTCGCGCCGTTTGGCGGCGTGAAACTCTCCGGTATTGGCCGGGAGGGTTCCCGCTACGGAATTGATGAATATCTGGAACAGAAAACATTTCACATTGGCAGTCTGTAACTAAAAATGAAAAGAGCCAGCCGGATAATCCGGCTGGCTCTTTTTTGCCTGAGGCTCCGTAAAAACTTACCGGCGTCAAATAATTGTTCTGAAAAATTAAAGAATTTATCAGGGATGTGAAGCGGGTCGTTAAATCGGCGGATCATGTGAACCGGATTGAGCCGCCTGACCCGAAATATCCGCTTTGGTGCAATTTCCGTGCAGGTTGCACCAGCAGGGCGCATAAATTTTGTGAAGTAAATCATCTGTTTAATTGTTCGGCAATTCCGCAAAAAATCCCCCGCCAATACGGCAGAAAATTTTTTTGCACTGTTTTAAACGCATTTTTATTTTTTGCCCGGCTGGCATACTTTCTGCATTAGCTTATTAACAGCGCAGAAACCGGCAGTTTTAAACGCTAATAAACCAGCAACTGATGGGTGTAACAAATAAGGAATTCTTCCATGTTAAGTTTCGACCCGGAAAAAGTTTCTCTCCCGACTGGCCATTATATTGGCGGCCAGCACTGCCAGAGCCAGGGCGCATCCTTTGAGGTTAAACGTCCCTCGGATGGCAGGGTCTATGCCACGCTGCAGGACGCCACGCCGCAGGATGTTGATCGTGCCGTGACTGTGGCGAATCAGGCGCTGAAAAGCAGCGGCTGGTCCGGTTGTCCGCCGCGCGAACGCGGACGGGTACTGCGCCGCTGGGCCGATCTGATTGAGCAGGACGCGCTGCTGGCACAGCTGGAAGCGCTGGGCTCCACCCGGCCGATCAATGACGTGGTGCTGCACGAAATTCCTTTTACCGCCGAAGCGATTCGCTTCTATGCCGAATGCGCTGATAAATACAGCGGGGATCTCTTTCCTACCCGCGACAGCAGCCTGGGCATGCTGATTGCCGAACCTTATGGCGTTATCGCCGCGATTACCCCGTGGAATTTCCCGCTGTCGATGGCGTCGTGGAAATGTGGACCGGCGCTGGCGGCGGGCAATGCGGTGGTGCTTAAACCCTCTGAACTTACCCCGTTTTCTACCGTACGCATGGCCGAACTGGCCATTCAGGCGGGCTTACCGGCGGGCGTGCTGAACATTGTACAGGGCAGTGGCGCGGTGACCGGCAGCGCGCTGGTAAAACATCCGCTGGTGCGCAAAGTCTCGTTTACCGGCTCGACCCTGACCGGCGCGCGCATCATGAGCGATGCCGCGCAAAACGGCATGAAGCCGGTGACGCTGGAGCTGGGCGGTAAAAGTCCGCAGCTGGTGTTTGATGACGCGGGTGACCTTGAGGTGCTGGCCCAGCGTATTCTGCGCGGCTTCACCGCCAACGGCGGTCAGGCCTGTGTGGCGGGCACCCGTCTTATTGTGCAGCGCAACATTGCCGATCCGCTGGTTGAGCGGCTGGCTCAGCTCTGCCGGGAGGTTAAACCAGGCGTCACCTGGCAGGAGGGCAGCCGCTACGCACCGCTGATCGATGAACGACAGGGCAACAAAGTCTGCTCGGTTATTGAAGCGGCAAAAGCGCAGGGCGCAGAAGTACTGGTGGGCGGTGAGCGTTTTGCCGACACCGACGACGGCTGGTTCTGGCAGCCCACGCTGCTGAGTCACGTGGCGCAGGATAACCCGGCGGTCCAGCAGGAGATTTTTGGTCCGGTGCTGACGGTGCAGACGTTTGATGATGAAGAGCAGGGACTGGCGATGGCCGCCCATGACACTTATGGCCTCTGCGCCGGTGTTCACACCCTGAGTCTGCCGCGCGCGCTGCGGGCAATGCGCGCCATTGACGCGGGCACCGTCTGGATCAACCGCTATGGCCGCTCCGGCGACTTCATCATTCCGACCGGTGGCTTTCTCGGCTCCGGCATTGGTAAAGATTTAGGCCGCCAGGCGTTTCAGGCCTGCCAGCGCCAGAAGAGTGTACTCATCGATTTCTAAGCGCAACTGACAATGACGAGGGTGTTACATGGCACTGTTTAAACCGAAATTCATCACGTTTGACTGTTACGGCACGCTGATTCGCTTCGATATGGCGGGTGCCGCGCAGCGCTGTTTCAGCGACCGCGTCGACCCGGACGCAATGCACGCTTTTACCACCGACTTTTCCAGCTACCGGCTGGATGAGGTGCTCGGCGCGTGGAAACCCTACTACGACGTGGTGAGTAATGCCCTGCAGCGCACCTGCAAAAAGTGGGGCGTCCGCTGGGACAAAGCCGACAGCGACTTTATCTACACCGACTGCGCCAGCTGGGGTCCGCATCCCGACGTGCCCGCCGGGTTGGCAAAGGTGGCTAAGGAGTTTCCGCTGGTGCTGCTGACCAACTCGATGAAAGACCTGATCCCGCATCACGAACCGCGTCTGGGCGCACCAATCTATATGGCTATCACGGCAGAAGAGACGGGAGCCTACAAACCACAGATGAAGGGCTTCGAGTACATGCTGGACAAGCTCGGCTGCGGCCCTGAGGAGATCCTGCACGTCTCCTCCAGCTTCCGCTATGACCTGATGACTGCCCACGATCTCGGCATCAAAAACAAAGTCTGGGTCAATCGCGGTCATGAACCGGCGAATCCGTATTACCAGTA
Organism: Pantoea sp. ABR1s; assembly: GCF_057812235.1. Classification (NCBI taxonomy): domain Bacteria; kingdom Pseudomonadati; phylum Pseudomonadota; class Gammaproteobacteria; order Enterobacterales; family Erwiniaceae; genus Pantoea; species Pantoea sp. ABR1s. The sequence continues at coordinate 1,557,632 of NZ_CM173823.1, forward strand.
CACCGAAATCAACGATATCGGCGGCCTGCCTGGCGTCGTCGGACTCTGAGGAACACCCCATGAAACTGGAATCGTTCTGGCAGGCCACCGCTCCGGCCTTTACCGGTGCCGCACGCGAACCGCTGCCCGCACAGGCGGACGTGGTGGTGATTGGCGGTGGCTTCACCGGCATCTCGGCGGCCCTGAACCTGGCGCGCAGCGGCATCAGCGTGGTGCTGCTGGAGAGTGGCGACGTGATGAGTCAGGCCTCGGCGCGCAACGGCGGCCACTGCAACACCGGTGTGGCGCAGAACTTCGCCTCGCTGGTGGCGAGCCAGGGTCTGGAGCAGGCCAGCCGCTTCTACCGGGCGTTTGATGAGGCGGTGAGCTATGTCCAGCAACTGATCCAGGATGAAGCGATCGACTGCGACTTCCGGCTGTGCGGCAAACTCAAGCTCGCCAGCAAAGCGTCGCATGTGGCCGGGCTGCAGGAAGCGTATGAGCTGATGCGGCGCACCGTTGACCCGGAGATCGAACTGCTCGACAAAACCGCAGTGCGTGACGAGATCGCCAGCGATGACTTCCACGGCGGCCTGCTGCAGAAGCGTGGCGGTCAGATGCACATGGGCAAGTTCGGCGTCGGGCTGGCTGAGGCCGCCGCCCGCAGCGGCGCGAAGATTTTTCCGCACCACGCCGTGACGAAGCTAGAACGCCTGAAGGGTTATCAGCATCGGGTAGAGACCGCGCAGGGCACCATTCTGGCGGACAAAGTGCTGATGGCGACCGGCTGCTCCAACGTCGGCCCTTTTCCCTGGTTTCAGCGCCGTATTGTGCCGGTCGGCAGCTTTATCGTGGTGACGGAGGCGCTCGACCCGGCGCTGCTGCGCCAGGTACTGCCAAACGATCGCACCTACGTTACTTCACTGAATATCGGCAACTACTTCCGTACTACGGCCGATCGCCGTTTGGTTTTTGGCGGGCGGGCCCGGTTTGCCGTCAGCAACCCGACGTCGGACTCGCGTAGCGGCGAGATCCTGCGCCGGGCGATGACGCAGATGCTGCCACAGCTTGGCCAGTCGCAGGTGGATTACTGCTGGGGCGGTATGGTCGACATGACCGCCGACCGTCTGCCGCACGCGGGTGAACAGGATGGCCTCTTCTATTCGCTGGGCTACAGCGGTCACGGCACCCAGATGTCGGTGTGGATGGGACGCGTCATGGCCAGTCTGCTGGCTGAAAAGCGCACTGAAAATCCCTGGCAGCGCGACACATGGCCCGCGTTGCCCGGCTATCACGGCAAGCCATGGTTTTTACCGCTCGCAGGACTCTATTACAAAGCAAAGGATCGCCTTTCATAACGTCCCGTCGGGTGCTGACCGCCAGGTTATCAGCACCGCCAGAACATGATCCCCGGTTCGCCTGACTATTGAGGGTACAGAGATGAGTAAATTTGATAATAACGACGCTGATGCGGTAAATCCGGCACTGACGCGCATGATCACCGAAGGCTCACTTTCACGCCGCAGCCTGATGAAAATGCTCTCAGCCGGTGCGGTGATGAGCAGCGGCCTGATCACTTTTTCAGGGGCGGCACTGGCGGATGACAAGCCGGTCAGGGGCGGTAAACTGCGGGCAGCGATGTCGAATGCCTCGGCCACCGATACACTTGATCCGGCCAAAAGTAACAACAGTGCGGATTACACCCGCCAGTTCATGTTCTACAGCGGCCTGACCGAGCTGGATAAAAACCTGATGGCGCAACCGGCGCTGGCCGAATCGCTGGAATCCAGCGACGGCATTACCTGGCATATCAAACTGCGTAAGGGGGTCACTTTCCATGATGGCAAACCGCTGACCGCCAAAGATGTCATCTACTCGCTCAGCCGTCACAAAGATCCGGCCATCGCCTCTATCGCCTTTAAGCTGGCCGATCAGTTCAAAACCTTCAGCGCGGTCAATGATAACGAGGTGCAGCTGGAGCTGAGCAGCGCTAACTTCGACGTCCCTTATATGCTGGCAACACCGCCGTTTCTGATCGTACCGGACGGCACCAAAGATTTCAGCAAAGGCATCGGCACCGGTCCGTTTGTCTGCAAAGCCTTTATGCCGGGTGTGCGCACCATCGGCACCAAAAATCCCAACTACTACAAACCTGGTCTGCCGCATCTGGATGAGGTAGAACTCATCGGCGTCACCGACGGCGCCGCTCGCGTTAATGCCCTGATGTCGGGCGATCTGCAGATGGTTTCCACGCTGACCGCTGCCGACTGCAAGCGCATCAAAGCCAGCAGCGAATTTGGCGTGCTGGAGAGTAAATCGGGCATGTACACCAACCTGATTATCCGCACCGATGTGAAGCCGGGTAACAACGAAGATTTCGTGCTGGCGATGAAATATCTGCAGCCACGTGAAATGCTGGTGAAAACGGTGCTGCAGGGTTACGGCGACGTCAGTAATGACACCCCGGTGCCGCCGTGGCATCCGCTCTATAACGCCGATCTCAAACCGCGTGCGCTGGACATTGAAAAAGCGAAGTTCCACATCAAAAAAGCGGGCATGGCGGGCTCCACGGTGGAGATCATCACCACGCCGAATATCGAAGGGGCAAATGAAGGCGGTCAGATGATCCAGCAGATGGCGCGCGGGGCAGGGCTGAACATCAAAGTGCGACGTGTGCCGTATGACGGTTACTGGTCTTCGCACTGGATGAAAGATCCGGTGGGATATGGCTCGATAAACCCGCGTCCGACGCTCGACATGCTCTTCTCACAGTTTTATCTCTCTACCGCACCGAATAACGAATCGGGCTGGAAAAATCCTCAGTTTGATCAACTGGTGGTCGCGGCACGCGGTGAGCGCGATCAGGCGAAACGCAAGCAGATGTATGGCGACATGCAGAAGTTGATTTATGACCACTGCGGCACCCTTATCCCGACCTTTATCAGCTCCACAGATGGCTACAACAAAAAGGTCAAAGGGGTGGAGGCCTGGCCGTCAGGCATGATGATGGGCTATCGCTTCCATGAATTTGCGTGGCTGAGCGCCTGATACGTTATTTGAGGAAGGAGTACGCCGATGAACCGATACATGCTGTTCCTGATTGCCCGGCGAATTGGTGCCGGCATCCTGACTTTGCTTATCGTCTCGGCGGTGGTGTTTTTCATCACCAGCCTGCTGCCGGGCGACGCAGCGCAGATGATCCTCGGCCAGAATGCCACGCCGGAAACGGTGGCGGCGTTACGGCAGCAGCTGGGTCTCGATCAGCCTTTGCTGATGCGCTACTTCCACTGGCTGACAGGCATGGTGCAGGGCGACTTTGGCACCTCGTTTGCCAGCCATTTGCCGGTCTCGCAGCTGGTGGCGCAGCGCATTCCCGCCACCTTTGAACTGGCGGGTATCACCACGCTGATCTGCGTGCCGCTGGCGCTGATTATCGGCATTATTGCGGCGATGAATCGCGGTTCCCGGCTCGATCGGGCGCTGGTCATCGGCACCATGGCGACGGTTGCCGTGCCGGAGTTTCTGGTGGCGACGGTGGCGGTGCTGATTTTTGCCGTCAAGCTGCACTGGGTCTCGGCGATGTCGTTTGGCAGCCCGGATAGCGACCTGCTGAGTTACCTCAAAGCCTATGCGCTGCCGGTGCTGACTCTCTGCTGCGTGCTGGTGGCGCAGATGGCACGTATGACGCGGGCAGCCATTATCAACCAGCTCGACAGCCCTTATCTGGAGATGGCGCTGCTGAAAGGGGTTTCACCGCTGAGAGCGGTACTGCGTCACGCACTGCCTAACGCGGTCGGCCCCATCGCCAATGCCATTTCACTCAGCCTCTCCTATCTGTTTGGCGGGGTGATCATCATCGAAACCATCTTCAGCTATCCCGGTCTCGCCAGCCAGCTGGTGGATGCGGTCAGTAATCGCGATCTGCCGGTGGTGCAGCTCTGCGTGATGCTGTTCGCCGCCTGCTACCTGGTCCTGCTGCTGGCGGCAGACATTCTGACTATCGCCTTTAACCCGAAATGGAGAAGCGCATGAATATTCTCTCGTTGCCCTGGCGTTTCTTACAGTCGCTCTCCTGGTCGGGACGGCTGGGTCTGATCATGTCGCTGTTCTGGCTGCTGATGGCAGTATTCGGCACCCCGCTGGCCCCGCACAGCATTGATGACATCGGCGGCGGCCCGCTGATGGGCGGCCTGACGTCTGATAACCTGCTGGGCACCGACTACCTTGGGCGCGACATGCTGAGCCGCATTCTCTATGGCGCGAAGTTCTCTATCGGTCTGGCGCTGAGTGCGGCGCTGCTGGCCAGCCTGATCGGCACGCTGCTGGCGCTGCTGGCAGCGGTGGCGGGGCGCTGGCTGGAGGAGGTACTGGGCCGCGTCAACGACGCGCTGCTGGTACTGCCGGGTAAAGTGCTGTCCCTGATGATAGTCGCGGTATTTGGCTCCTCACTGCCAATGCTGATCCTCACGGCGGTCTTCACCTACTGGCCGGGCGCATTTCGTATCGCGTTTGCCATGGCCAGCTCGCTGCGCAGCATGGACTACGTCCGGGCGTCACGGCTGCGGGGCGAAAGCCGCTGGTATATCGCCATTCACGATATCCTGCCCAATATGGTGCACCCGATGCTGACTGACTTTGGTCTGCGCTTTGTCTACATCGTGCTGCTGCTGAGCGGCCTGAGCTTCCTCGGTCTGGGTGTTCAGCCGCCATACGCCGACTGGGGCACGCTGGTGCGTGAAAATATGCAGGGGCTGTTTGACGGCTCGCCTGCGGTGCTGATGCCCGCGCTGGCGATTGCCAGCCTGACCATTGGCGCCAACCTGTTTATTGACAGCCTGCAGGCGATGCGTCCGATGACGCTGGCGAAGGAGGGAGCATGAACGTGACACCACATACCGCCATGCCGGTGATTTCGGTGGATAAACTGCGCGTCACTGCGCAGACCGATCGCGGCGAAGAGATCGACCTGGTTTCCGATATTCACTTTACCGTGCAGAAGGGCGAAGTGCTGGCGCTGATTGGCGAATCCGGCTCAGGTAAAACCACTATCGCGATGGCGCTGATGGGTTACGCCCGCAGCGGCTGCCGCATCGCCGACGGCAACATTCACGTTGCCGGCACCGACGTTAACAGCCTGACGCCGGGGCAGTTGCGCGCTTTCCGTGGCAACAAAGTCGCCTATATCGCCCAGAGCGCGGCAGCGTCGTTTAATCCGGGCATGAAGATCCTCGACCAGGTGATTGAGCCGGTGGTTATCCACGGCACCCTGACCCGCAAAACGGCAAAAGCCAAAGCGATTGAGCTGTTCCGCGAACTGGCGCTGCCCAACCCCGAGACCATTGGCGACCGCTTCCCGCACCAGGTGTCGGGCGGTCAGTTACAGCGTCTGATGACGGCGATGGCGCTGATTGGCGATCCTGACGTGGTAATCCTTGATGAACCTACTACCGCGCTGGATGTGACCACGCAGGTGGAAGTGCTGAAGGCGTTTCGCCGCGTGGTGGTGCAGCGCGGCGTCACGGCGATTTACGTCAGTCACGATTTAGCCGTGGTGGCGCAGATGGCAGACCGGATACTGGTGCTACTGCGCGGCAAAATGGCGGAGTATGGCAGCACCGCGCATCTGATCGGCGCACCGCAGGCGGAGTACACCCGCTTACTGATGGAGGCGGCGCGGCAGAAAGAGCGGCCCAGCAACTGGTGCCCGGTTGCCGCCGATATTCAGCCGCTGCTTGAGGTGCGCGACCTCAGCGCAGGTTATGGTCCGCGTGGCAGCGATGGCTACCCGAAAATACGCATTCTGGAGGATATCAACCTCAGGCTGTGGAAAGGGCAGGCGATTGGCATCATCGGTGAGTCAGGCTCAGGCAAAACCACCCTGGCGCACGCTATTGCCGGACTCAACGCTCCAAGCCACGGCCATATTCTGTTTAACGGCCACTACATCTCGGGCGATATGCAAAAACGGCCTGACAATGAGCTGCGCCGCATTCAGTATGTGTTTCAGATGGCAGACACCGCGCTGAACCCGGCCCACAGCGTTGAACGCATACTGTCGCGTCCGTTGACGCTGTTTCACGGTCTGAGCGGTGCGGCCCGACAGCAGCGGCTTTATCAGCTGCTGGATCTGGTGCAGCTCCCGCGCAGCGTGCTGTGGCGGCGTCCCTGGGCGCTCTCCGGCGGGCAGAAGCAGCGCGTCAATCTGGCGCGCGCGCTGGCGGCTGAGCCGGATCTGATTCTGTGTGATGAAGTGACCTCGGCGCTGGATACGGTGGTTGCCGCCGCCGTCCTCGACTTAATCAGCGAACTGCGCCGCGAACTGGGACTCTCGGTGATCTTCATCAGCCACGACATGCATGCGGTACGCGCGGTATGTGATGAAATCGTGGTGATGAAGAGCGGTCGTATCGTCACCCAGCTGGCGCGCAGCGACTACGACAAGCCGACCAGCGAATTGTATTTCGAGCGGCTGAAACGCGCGGTGCCGGAGCTGCGTCAGGGCTGGCTGGATGAGCATGAAGAGATTTTAAAAGCAGAGTGAGTTGCCTGAAGCAACTGGCACCCTGATTAATCCGCCTGCACAGCACTGATGTAATGCGCGGGCGGCACGGGTCAAGGCACCGCGGCGATATCGCCCTGTGCCAGACCAGATACTGACAACAGAGGTAGTCTTGTTATGCCTGCACCGATTCGTTATGTACAGGACAGTGCGAATTTTCCCGATTCCGCCGATGTAGTGGTGATTGGCGCCGGTATCGCCGGAGCCGCCGCCACCTGGGAGCTGGCGAAGCAGGGACTGAAGGTCGTGCTAATCGAAAAAGGCCTGGTAGGAGCGGAGCAGTCGAGCCGTAACTGGGGCTGGTGTCGCCAGCAGAACCGCGATGAACGTGAATTGCCGCTGATTATTTATGCGCTGCAACGCTGGAGTGAGCTTAACGATGAAACCGGCGAAGAGCTGGGTTTCCGCCGCAGCGGGCTGGTTTACGCCACGCAGGAAGAGTCGGACATCGCGGCCTGGGATAAGTGGATCCAGATGGCAAAAGACTATGGCGTGCGCAGTTCGATCCTCACGGCGGAGCAGGCCAAAGCGATGACGCCCGGCAGCACCACAAACTGGCGGGGCGGTCTCTCAGCGCCAACCGACGGTCACGCCGAACCACGGCTGGCCGCGCCCGGGCTGGTGGCGGGCGCGCTGAAAAAAGGCGCGCTGCTGTTTCAGCAATGTGCGGTGCGCGGGCTGGATATCGCCGCCGGACGGGTCAGCGGCGTCTGGACCGAGCGCGGCCTGATCAAAACCAGCCGGGTGATCTGTGCCGCCGGGGCCTGGACCTCCATGTTCTGCCGTCGTCACGGTATCGATCTGCCGCTGGGCAACGTGATTGGCACCGCCTTCCGCACGCAGCCCATTGAACAGGCGATTGCAATGCCACTCTACACACCTGGCTTTGCCTGTCGGCCACAGATGGACGGCAGTTACACTGTCTCAGTCTCGGGTCGCGGGCGTCTGGAACCGGGCGCGCAGGGGCTGCGCTATGCCCGCCAGTTCTATCCGACCTTTAAAAGTCGCCGCAAGAATCTCACCCTGAATCTTGGCCTGTCGCCGTTCTTCAATGGCCCGGAAGCGATGGGTGGCTGGGCATTTGACCGCGAGTCGCCGTTTGAGCGCATGCGCATACTCGATCCGGCAGCCGATGCAACGATCGTGGAAGAGGGGCTGGCGGCGATGCGGCGTGAATATCCGGCGCTGGCGAACCTGCGGCTGGCGCAGTCCTGGGGCGGCATGATTGACAGCACCCCGGACGCGATTCCGGTGATCTCCACCGTGGCGAAATTGCCGGGGCTGGTGCTCTCGGCGGGCTACAGCGCCCACGGCTTTGGTATCGGACCGGGTGCCGGACGACTGGCAGCCGATCTGGCGACCGAAGCCACGCCAGTCGTTGATCCCACCCCTTATCGCTACAGCCGTCTGGTTGACGGCAGCGGACTTGAAACGCCAGGCATGATGTAAGGAGACCTGCAATGAGCCTGAAAATACGCGCAATGACGCCGGACGATATCGACCCCTGTTTCACCTTAACGCAGGCACTGAAATGGCCCCACCGACGTGAAGACTGGGCGCTGGCGCTGCAGCTGGGCCAGGGTACGGTGATTGAAGAGCAGGGCAAGCTGATTGCGAGCGCGGTGCTCTGGCGCTGGGGCGAGCGCGCCGCCACGCTGGGGCTGGTGATCGTCGATAACCAGCAGCAGGGGCGTGGCCTGGGCAAACAGCTGATGCTGGCGCAACTGGAAAAATTACCCGACTGTAATGTGCGTCTGCACGCCACCGAAATGGGCAAAGGTTTGTATGAAAAACTCGGGTTTGTCAGTTGCGGTGAGATTCGCCAGCACCAGACCCGCGCAGTGACCACCATTCCAGACGTCGTGATCCCGGCGGGACTGCAGCTGCGTCCGGCAACACTGGCCGATCACGCCACACTGGTGACGCTGGATCAGCAGGCGCACGGTATGCATCGTCCGGCACTGTTCGACCACCTGCTGCGCGACTGCCAGACGGTGCTGTTGCAGGATGACCAACAGCAAATTCAGGGCTTCGCCAGCCTGCGCCGCTTTGGTCACGGCTGGGCGATAGGCCCGATCATCGCGGGAGACTTCGCGGTAGCGCAGGCGCTGGTCGCCTCGCTGATGCAGCCGCTGCAGGGGGAATTCCTGCGCATCGACACCGATGCCGCGCTGCCGATGGCCGCCTGGCTACAGAGCCTGGGCATCCCTCAGGTCGATGCGCCTGCGACTATGGTGCGCGGCACGCCCTGGACACCGCAGGGTATGCAGGCGTTTGGACTGATGACGCAGGCGATGGCCTGATGCATATCGTCTATAAATCGGAGCCGGAACGTGGCCGCATCTGGCAGCGCTGGCTGGCAGCGCATGCGCCTGACATTCAGCTGCATATCTGGCCTGAGACCGGCGAGCCAGAGCAGGTTGAGGCGCTGGTTGCCTGGCAGCCACCGGCTGACATCACCGCGCTCTTCCCCCGGCTGAAACTGCTGTTCTCCGTGGGTGCCGGGGCCGATCAGTTTGACCTTGGCGCGCTGCCGCCCGACCTGCCGGTGATCAGGATGATCGAGCCAGGCCTGACCCAGGGCATGGTGGAGTATGTCACCTTCGCGGTGCTCGGCCTGCATCGCGACATGCCGCGCTATTTTCATCAGCAACGCCAGCAGCAGTGGCTGACACACGCGGTATTACCTGCCGCGCAGCGTCGGGTAGGCGTCATGGGGCTGGGCGAACTGGGCCAGGCCGCATTGCAACAGCTGGTGGCGCTGGGCTTTGACTGCGCTGGCTGGAGCCGCACACCGCGCCAGATTCCCGGCGTCCGCTGCTGGCACGGTGACGATCAGCTCGGGGCGTTTCTGGCGCACAGCGAGATTCTGGTCTGCCTGCTGCCGCTGACTGACACCACACAGGGTTTGCTTAACCGCACCCTGTTTAATCAGCTACCACAGGGTGCGGCGCTGGTGCAGGCCGGGCGCGGCCCCCAGCTGAATCAGGACGATCTGCTGCAGGCGCTGGAGAGCGGTCAGCTCCGTGCCGCCGTGATCGATGTGACCGACCCGGAGCCGTTACCGGCGGGTCATCCCTTCTGGCACCATCCCGCCATCTGGCTCACACCCCACATCGCCAGCCAGACGCAGAATGAGAGCGCCATTGCGGCACTGCTGGAAAACCTGCGGCGCCATCAGCGTGGCGAGCCGCTGCACGGTGAGATTGATCGTTCGCGAGGATATTAAGATGGAACATCTGGTGGCATTGCGCCGCGACCTGCATGCGCACCCGGAACTGGGCTTTCAGGAGCAGCGCACCAGCGACATCGTGGCGAACTTTCTGCAACAGCTGGGCATTGAGGTGCATCGCGGCATCGGTAAAACCGGCGTGGTCGGGATACTGAAAAAGGGCAGCAGTGAATGCATGATTGGCCTGCGGGCTGATATGGATGCGCTGCCGATGCAGGATCAGAGCGGCACCGACTGGCAAAGCCGCGCGGAGCAGGTGAGCCACGCCTGCGGCCACGATGGTCACACCGTGATGCTGCTGGGAGCCGCAGAAAAACTGGCGCGCGACGTCAGCTTTGATGGCAGCGTCTGCTTTATCTTCCAGCCCGCCGAAGAGGGGCTGGCGGGCGCAAAGGCGATGATTGACGATGGCCTGTTCAGCCGCTTTCCCTGCGAGGCGGTCTACGCCATCCACAACTGGCCGGAACTGCCGCTCGGCCAGGTACAGACCCGCCCTGGCGCGATCATGGCAGCGGCTGACCGTTTTGATATCCGGGTACTGGGCGGAGGCGGTCATGCCGCGCAGCCGCATCTGACGCGCGATACTCTGCTGGCGACCAGCGAGCTGGTGGTGCAGCTGAATACTCTGGTCTCACGCGCCCTGGATCCGTGCGAAACGGCGCTGCTCACCGTCACCCGGATGCAGGGCGGCTTTTCGCACAACATGATCCCGGCGGAGGCGAACATCACCGGCACGGTGCGCACTTTCAGCCCGGCAGCGCAGGCGACGATTGAAGCACGACTGCGTCAGATGGCGGAGCACATCACCGCCGCCCACGGTTTGCACGCAGAGGTCAGCTATCTGCGCTACTACCCGGCGACCCTGAACAGTAATGCTGAAGCGCAGTTTTGCCTGCAGGCGCTGACGCAGGCGGGCATTAAGGCTGAGGCCGCGCCCCAGCCCGCACTTACCTCAGAAGATTTTGCTTTTATGTTGCAGGCGCGGCCCGGTGCCTATCTGTGGCTGGGGTCGGCACCCTGCAAGCCGCTGCATCATGCCGCTTACGACTTCAACGATGCGCTGATCCCGCATGGCGTTAACGTTTTTGTCACGCTGATTCGTCAGGCGCTGGCAGAGAAATTTCCCTGCTGAATGCCGCAGGATTTTGACAGGAAATGCCGCTGTCTGAGGAATTACGGCAGCGTGACAAACCAGCGGGTTGCGATACTTGAGCCAACCGAACGTTACGTGGATGAGGGTTTAAAATGCAGAATGTCATGGCAGAGCAGCAAGCATACTCCGATAACAGCCTGTTACTGGATGCACGCGAGCAGAACGTGCCGCGCGGCGTAGTTACCGCCCATCCGCTGGTGATCGAACGCGCCAGAGGCAGTGAAGTGTGGGACGTGGAGGGCAATCGCTATCTCGACTTTGTCGGCGGCATCGGGGTGCTGAATGTCGGCCACAATCACCCGGCGGTGGTCAATGCGGTGACCCGCCAGCTCGGTCTGGTGTCTCATGCCTGCTTTCAGGTGGTGGCCTATCCGGGCTACATCGAGCTGGCGCAGCGGCTGAACAAACTGGTGGGCGGCGATGAGGCGTACAAAAGCGTCTTCTTTACCAGCGGCGCGGAAGCGGTGGAAAATGCGGTGAAGATTGCCCGCTCACACACCCAGCGCTCTGGCATTATCGCTTTTGATGGTGCGTTTCATGGCCGCACCCTGCTGGGTATCACCCTGACCGGCATGTCCGCGCCTTACAAACAGAATTTTGGCCCGTTCCCCGGCGATATTTACCGTCTGCCCTTCCCGAACCCGCTGCACGGTATTACTGAAGCGGACTGCCTGAAAGCGCTGGATCAGCTGTTTGCGGTGCAGATCCTGCCGGAGCGGGTCTCGGCGATTATCATTGAGCCGGTTCAGGGTGACGGCGGCTTCCTGCCCGCTGGCCCGGCATTTATGCAGGCACTGCGTCGCATCACCAGCCAGCACGGTATTCTGCTGATTTGTGATGAAATCCAGTCCGGCTTCGGGCGTACCGGCACGATGTTCGCTTTCCAGCAACTGGGTATCAAACCCGATTTAGTCACGCTGGCGAAAAGCCTGGGCGGCGGTCTGCCGATTTCCGGCGTGGTGGGGCGTGCAGAGATCATGGATGCACCGACGCCTGGCGGGTTAGGCGGTACTTATGGCGGCAACGCACTGGCCTGTGCGGCGGCGCTGGCGGTACTGGATCTGTTTGAGCAGGAAAACCTGTTGCAGCGCTCCTGCCAGCTTGGTGAGCAACTCAATGCACGACTGCGGCAACTGGCGGATAAATATGCCTGCATCGGTGACGTCCGCGGCGTGGGCTTTATGCAGGCGGTGGAGATCCTCGATTTCGAAACCGGTCGCCCGGATGCGGCCTTAACCCAGAAGATCCTCGACAGCGCCTGTCAGGAAGGATTGCTGCTGATCAAATGCGGCCTGCATCGCAACACCATCCGTTTCCTGGCGCCGCTGGTCACTACCGACTCACAGCTGGAAGAGGCGCTGCATATCTTCGATATTGCGCTGGCCCGCGCCACAGGCCGGTTGGGATAAAGTGCGATTCCTCATTGATATTGTTAAAGTAATTTGAAAATCTCCCGCTGGTATAACCACTGCGAAGCGCTGGCGCGTTTACGGTAAAGCGTGATATACCTTCGGGAGGTTCTGCACATTTAATTAAGCGTCTATCCCATCAGGCTATTTCATTTGTCAGTCTGAACCTGGTCAGTGCTTACAATCCTCACGTACGCCATGTACGCGCCGGTTGTTCCGCGCTGTCCGTCTCCAGACTGCCTGCAACAATGACGCCTGGCGGGACAGGCTCTGACAATGAGGGGGGTGCTATGAACGGCTTAATGAAACTCGACCGCATCGACATCAACATCCTGGTGCAACTCCAGAAAGATGGCCGTATCAGCAACGTTAACCTCGCCGACGCCGTAGGCCTTTCGCCCAGTCCCTGTCTGCAACGGGTCAAACGTCTGGAACAGGCCGGTTTTATCACGGGTTATGAAGCGCACATTAATCTCACCCGCATTACCGATTCGGTGACGGTCTTTACCGAAGTCACCCTGTCAGGCCATCGCCGCGAAGACTTTATGAAATTTGAAAGTGCGATGCGCGACGTCGATGAGCTGATGGAGTGCCATCTGATTACCGGCGGCTATGACTATTTGCTGCGCTTTATTACCCGCAGCATTGAACATTACCAGGAAGTGATTGAGAAGATGCTCGACGCTCAGATCGGCATCGATAAGTACTTCAGCTATATCGTGATCAAATCCCCGATCATGAAAAGCAGCGTGCCGTTGCGATCGCTGATCGGCAAGCACAATTCGGTGGAGTTCGGCGTGTAACGGGCGGCCAGGCGTCGCCCTCGCCATGTTTACCGGTGGAGAGAGGGCCGTCACCTGTCTTGTATCTGTCTGCTCTTTCGCGATTCACACCAGCCGCACTTATGTTCGCCCATCCGCTTCACTTCTCCCGTTAATGTGCCAGACGCCCCCTCAGCATAAAATTTCTTCATGAGGCAAAATTCAGTCGCAACAGCCGGTTCTGTGGCGCGCTACAGCCTCAACCGTTGGGCGAACCCTTTTACACTGTTTTCAACCGATACAAGGAGTTGTCATGGACTCATTACAGATTGCTGACCAGCAGTGGCAGCGCGAGGCGTTCACTGTCTCCACCAGCCGCCAGCGGCTCGACCTGGCGTGGATCCACATCCAGCTGGCGGAGAAGTCCTACTGGGCCAAAGGCCAGCCGCTGGCCAAAACCGTGCGGGCGATTGCCGGTTCACTGCCGTTTGGCCTCTATCACCAGCAGAGACAGATTGGCTTTGCCCGACTGATTACTGACTACACCCGGTTTGGCTGGCTGTGCGACGTAATGATTGATGAAAACTGGCGCGGTCACGGGCTGGGCAGCTGGCTGGCAACCTGCGTCCGTGAACACCCGGAGCTGCAAACGGTGCATCGCTGGATGCTCTCAACCCAGGATGCCCATCAGGTCTATCAGCGGCTCGGCTGGCGTGTGGTGCAACATCCCGAGGCACTGATGGAATTTCCCCCTTCCTGACACTGGAGTTACCCTGATATGCGATACCGCGTTGGCGTGGATATTGGTGGATCCTTTACCGATTTCGCCGTGCTCGATCAGCAAACGAACCAGATTCAAACCCTGAAAGTCCTGTCGCGACCGGATCAGCCAGGCAGCGAAATCGTTACCGGACTGGCGCAGTTTCAGCAGCATCAGGGCATTGATCCCGCTGAGATTGGTTACTTCACCCACGGCACCACGGTAGGCATTAACGCGGTGATCCAGCGGCGCGGCGTGCGGCTGGCGCTGTTCGCCACGGAGGGCTTCTGCGATGTCCTGGAGCTGGCCCGGCTTAAAATCCCGCATATCCACGACCTTTTCTCCCGGCGTCCTGCTCCGCTGATCACCCGCGATCGGGTGTTTGCCATCCGTGAACGCAGTGACGCGCACGGCAACGTGCTGCACGCGCCTGATCGCCAGAGCGTGCTCGACGCAATCGCTCAGGCACGCGCGGCAGGCTGTCAGGGCATTGTGGTGTCGCTGCTGCACAGCTATCGCAACCGGCACAATGAAGCGGCGGTGAAGGCGATTATCGACGAGGTGGCACCCGAGCTGCTGACCTCCTGTTCCGCTGACATCTGGCCGATCATCCGTGAATATGAACGCACCATTACCGCCACCATTAATGCCTACGTGCAGCCGATGGTGATCCACTACCTGGAATCCTTTGAGCAGGCGCTGCAACGGCTCGGCGTCAAGCCGCCGCCGCGCATCACCAAATCCAACGGCGGGGTGATGGGCGTCGATCAGGCGAAACGCGAATGCGTGCAGATGGTGCTCTCCGGCACCGCATCCGGGGTGATTGGTGCCAGCTATCTCGCCAGCGCCTGTGGTTTTGACAAAATCCTCAGCCTGGATATCGGTGGCACCAGCGCCGACGTGGCGGTGATCATCGACGGCAAAGTGGCACAGGGCAACGGCGAAATCATCGGGGATTTCCCGATCTTTATTCCTTCTGTCGCCGTCACTTCGGTGGGTCAGGGCGGCGGCTCGCTGGCGTGGATCGATGGTCAGGGCGTGCTGCAGATGGGCCCGGACAGTGCCGGATCGCTGCCTGGCCCGGTCTGCTTCCAGCGCGGCGGCACGCAACCCACTGCCACCGATGCGTTCGCCGCCTGCGGCATGATGGGCCATGGCGCGCTGGGTTATAACGCCGTCACTGTTGATGTGGACGCCGCCTGTGCGGCCTGGCAGCCGCTGGCGGATGCGCTTGGCGTCACGGTGCAGGAAACGGCAGAAACCGCCATCCAGCTGGCGATCTCCAGCATGTACAGCGACACCAGCGGGCTGCTGTCGCGCTTTGGTCTCGATCCGCGTGAATTCTGGTTCCTCGCCTTTGGCGGAGCGGGTCCGATGATGGGCTGCTTTCTGGCCCGCGAACTGAATATGAAAGGGGTGATTGTGCCGCCGACGCCGGGCGTGCTGTCCGCGCTGGGCGGGCTGGTAGCAGATATCCGCAACGATTTTATCCGCACGCTCTACGGCGATCTGACACCCGCCCTGGCCGACACCCTGGCCAGTGAAGCCGAAGCATTACAGCAGCGCGCCTGTGGCTGGCTGGCCCAGGAGCACGGCAGCGATATGCCTTACAGCCTGCAGTTCAGCGCGGATATGCGCTATCGCGGTCAGTCGTTTGAGATCGATGTACCGCTGGAGACGAACTGGCTGGCGCAGGCGGATTTCACTGCGCTGCATGACGCCTTTGATCGCCAGCACCAGCAGCTGTTTGGTCACTGTGACCCGCAGGCGCCGGTGCAGTTGATCAACCTGCGGCTGGTGATTGCATCACCGACGCCGAAACCGGTGATTAACCCACTGGCTCCGGCCACGGAACAAGTGCCGGTACTGAAACAGACCAGGGCGTGGATCGACGGCGGCTGGCATCAGGTTGATTTAGTGCTGCGTTCAGTGCTGCGTGCCGGACATCTGCTCAGTGGCCCGGTCATCATCGCCCAGGATGACTGCACCACCTGCGTGCCGCCCGGCATGGGCGTCACGGTCGATTCATTCGGTAATCTGCTGATCACGGCGAACGAGGCATAACATGGCGATTGATGGACGTAACTTACAGATCCTGGCGAACTACTGCGCCGCCGCTGCCGATGCGATGGCCTTTACGCTGATGCGCACAGCGCACTCCACCTTTGTTAAAGAGACGGAAGATTTCTCCTGCCAGATTGTCAGCCGCAGCGGCCTGGCGTTTGCCTCGCCGCGCAGCTTCGGCGCCCCCTGGTACAGCGGCATCGACTATGCGCCGGTGCTGGCACTGATTGAAGAGTACGCTGACGGCGACATCTGCATTACCAACGACGCTTACGCCGGCAACGTGGCGACCCACTCGCCCGATATCCATATCTGGAAACCGGTGTTCCACCAGGGTGAAATTGTCTGCTTCGTGGTGGGCCACATTCATAACACCGACGTCGGCGGCGCGGTGCCTGCCTCGCTGTCGCGCTCGCTGACCGATATCGTGCAGGAGGGTATTCGCATCCCGCCGCTGAAGATCATGCGGCAGGGTCAGCTCAACGAAGAGGTCGCCAGCATCATGCGGCTCAATGTGCGGGTGCCGGATCAGAACTGGGGCGATTTCAAAGCCCAGCTGGCGTCGGTGAACGTCGGCGAGCGTAAAATCCACGACATTATTGCCCGCTTTGGCATCGCCGATTTTTTGCAGGGCATTGAGGGCATTCTCGATTACGCCGAAGCGCAGGCGCGCAGCATTATCAAAACCATTCCCGACGGGGAATACTTCTATGCCGACTACGCCGATGAAGATGGCGAGGGCGGTTATCCCTGCCGTATCGCCATTACTCTGCGGGTGCAGGGCGATCAACTGGAGCTGGACTACACTGGCAGCGATCCGCAGCTGGCCTCGTCGCTGAATATGCCGACTGGCGGACGTGAGCGACATCCGCTGGCGCTGGTGGGTGTTACCTATGTGCTCTCTACGCTGGACCGCTCACTGCTGCTTAACGCCGGTACGCTGCGACCCACCCGGGCAATCCTGCCGCCTGGCACGGTAATGAACTGTGAAGCGCCCGCAGCGGTAGGGATGCGCTCGCTGACCTGTGCACTGTCGCAGATTGCCACTATCGGCGTCTTCTCGCTGGCGATGCCGGAGCGTTTGCCCGCGAATTCACCGGGCGGCAACTCAATCATGAACATCCGTACCCAGACGCAGAATCGCAGCGTGGTCGCCTCGCTGGGTCCGGTGGGCGGCGGCGCGGGTGGCACGCCGCGTCACGACGGGCCTGACGGCTCCGGCGGTCTTTCAGCCTTTCTGAAAAATACCCCGATTGAGATCAACGAAGCGGAAGTACCGATCCGCTTTCATCGCTACGGACTGGCTCAGGACAGCGCCGGAGCCGGTCGCTATCGCGGCGGTTTAGCCACCGAAATGGCGTTTGAGATTTTCTCGCCCAATACCACCATTACCGCGCGCAACCGTAACCGATCGGTGTTTGCCTCGGCGGGCGTAGTCGGCGGCCAGAGTGGGGCGCTCTCTTACTTCCGTACCCGGCGTGACGGTGAGGTCATCAATCACGGTAACACTGATGTGATCCACTGCCTGCCGGGTGACGTGGTCGAAGTGCGCGGACCCGGCGCGGGCGGTTATGGCCTGCCAACACAGCGCGATGCCGACGCGGTGATGCAGGATGTGCGCTGCGGTTATCTCAGCGTCGCGGCAGCCAGGACGCAGTATGGCGTGGTAGTGGTTGATCACCACGTGGATCGGGCAGCAACGGAGCACCTGCGCGCCACGATGCCGCAGCAGGCTGCGCACCATTTTGAGCACGGCGAAGCACGGAGTCGCTTCGAAATGCTCTGGACGCCACAGCGTTATCAGTTACTTACCGCCTTTCTGGCAAGCGCGCCGGTGAGCTGGCGTCACTTCCTGAAAACCCAGGTATTCCGGGCGGTGGCAGAGATAGGCGAAACGGCGGATATGGCACAAATATTCAGTGATTTGCGTCAGCGATACCCGGCAATGGCGAACAATTAACGGCGATTGCCCATCGTCTACTACGCTTTAAGTCTGCATGGACTACAAGGGGAAACGCGACGATGAGCATGAAAACCAGTGATTTTTTTGTCCAGCGCCTGAAAGAGTGGGGCGTCACACGCATCTATGGCTATCCGGGAGATGGCATCAACGGGGTGCTGGGCGCCATTCAGCGTGCTAACGCCAAAGGCGACGGCATCGAATTTATTCAGGTACGTCACGAAGAGATGGCGGCCTTTATGGCGGCCGGACACGCCAAATTCACCGGTGAGCTGGGCGTCTGCCTCTCTACCGGCGGGCCGGGCGCGACCCATCTGCTGACCGGACTCTATGACGCCAAAATGGATCATGCCCCGGTGCTGGCGATTGCCGGACAGGCGGAAGCGACCGCGCGCGGCTCCAGTTATCAGCAGGAGATGAACCTGGATCGCATCTTCTCGGACGTTGCCAACTTCGTTCAGGAAGCCTCGACTTCGACCCAGGTGCGCCATCTGCTCGACCGGGGCATACGCATCGCTAAAGCGCAAAACGGCGTGGCGGTGATCATCATCCCTAAAGATATTCAGGATGAAGAGTGGCAGCCGCCGCAGCATCTGCACGGTTTTACCCATTCCGGCAGCGGCTATCAGCGTCCCAAAGTGATCCCTTATGAAGCGGATCTGCAACGTGCCGCTGAGGTGCTTAACGCCGGTAAAAAAGTGGCGATTCTGATTGGCGCAGGCGCACGTAACGCCGCCGTCGAGGTGGTACAGGTCGCGAATGTGCTGGGTGCGGGTGTGGCAAAAGCGCTGCTGGGCAAAGATGTGCTGCCGGACGATGCACCGTTTGTGACCGGTTCGATTGGCCTGCTGGGCACGAAGCCCTCATCCGATTTAATGCAGAACTGCGACACCCTGTTGATGATCGGCAGCGGCTTCCCGTGGACAGAGTTCCTGCCGGAAGAGGGCAAGGCGCGTGCGGTGCAGATAGACATCGATCCCGCCATGCTCGGCCTGCGCTATCCCAGCGAAGTGAATCTGCATGGCGATGCGGCTGAAACCCTGCGCGCCCTGCTGCCGCTGCTGGAGCACAAAGAGGATCGCAGCTGGCAGGAAGATATTGCGCTTCAGGTGCGCGACTGGTGGACGCTGATGGAAGAGCGCGCCATGGCACCGGCTAATCCGGTCAACCCGCAGCGGGTGGTGTGGGAGATGTCGCCACAACTGCCGGATAACGCCATTGTCACCTCGGACTCCGGTTCCTGTGCCAACTGGTTCGCCCGCGACTATCGGGTTAAGCAGGGTCAGCGCGCCTCGCTCTCCGGCGGTCTGGCCTGTATGGGCGCGGCGGTGCCTTATGCGATTGCCGCAAAATTTGCCCACCCCGACAAACCGGTGGTGGCGCTGGTGGGTGACGGCGCCATGCAGATGAACAACATGGCGGAGCTGATCACCATCCAGAAATACTGGCAGCAGTGGGCCGATCCACGCCTGATCGTCTGCGTGTTCAACAACCAGGATCTCAATCAGGTCACCTGGGAGCAGCGGGTCATGGAGGGGAATCCCAGCTTTGACGCCTCGCAGCAACTGCCGGACGTGAAGTATGCCGAGTTTGCGCAGTCGCTGGGGATGGTCGGTATTTTTGTCGATAATCCTGACGATCTGGCGGCGGCCTGGCAGCGTGCGCTCAGCGCCGATCGCCCGGTATTGCTGGAGGTGAAAACCGATCCGGAAGTGGCCCCGTTACCGCCGCACATCACCTTTAAACAGGCGAAAGCTTTTATGGCGTCGATGGTGAAAGGCGATCGCGGTGCGGCACAGATCATCAGCGACACCGCCAGCCAGCTGTTCAATAAAAAGCATTAAGGGCTAAGTGGGGCGGTCGCGCCTCGCTAACCTTAAATCCCGGATGCACTCGCGTCCGGGTCTCCAGTCACTTCATCATCATCAACGGGAGTCTTACCATGACTGCTCACTCCAGCCCTGTCTGGTTAATATCGGGATGTTCGACCGGATTTGGTCGTGAACTGGCGCAGCAGACCATCGCGCGTGGTTTTAAGGTCGTCGTGACGGCACGTGATACCTCTTCCATTGCCGATCTGGTTGAGGGACACGACAACGCGCTGGCAGTAGCGCTGGATGTGACCCACCAGGCGAGCATCGACCAGGCCGTCAAAGTGGCACTCGACAGGTTCGGCACCATTGATGTGCTGGTAAACAACGCCGGTTACGGCTATCAGAGCTCGGTGGAAGAGGGTGTGGAAAGCGAAATCCGCGCGCAGTTTGATGCCAACGTCTTTGGCCTGTTTGCCCTGACCCGCGCCGTGCTGCCCGCGATGAGAAAGGCGCGCAGCGGCCACGTTATCAACATTACCTCGGTGGCAGGCTTAATTGGTTTTGCCAGCTCAGGCTACTACTCTGCCAGCAAACATGCGGTGGAAGGCTGGTCAGATTCGCTGGCGCTGGAAGCGGGACCGCTGGGCATTCGCGTCACCTGTGTCGAGCCAGGTCCGTTCCGCACCGACTGGGCCGGACGCTCACTGCATCAGACGCCGAGCACGCTGCCAGACTATGCAGAGACTGCAGCCGCACGGATGAAAGCCACCGCCGAATACAGCGGTACTCAGAAGGGCGATCCGGCGCGGGCCGCCACGGCAATGATCGCCATCACTGAGCATGATAACCCGCCACGCCATCTGGTGATGGGTGCCTGGGGCCATGATGCCGTAACCAGTAAGCTTAAAGAGCGGCTGGCTGAGATCGAAGCGTGGAAACAGACGTCGGTGGAGACGGATTTTCCGGAGTAGAGGTGAGTTGCGGGTGGCGGAAAGCCGACTGCGAGTGAGCCAGAAGCTGATAAAAATACGAAAGGCCCGTTTATCGGGCCTTTAAGCGTTAAGCGCTGATCTTAGCTTTCTGCATTTCGCGCGCATTCAGCTCTTTCAACTTGCGGCGTAACAGGGCAGACGACGAGCGTTTTTTCCTCTGAGCTAACTGGGCTTTAATGGCGGGCAGATCGGGTCTGGCCAGCCATTCAGCAATCAATAGTGCCCTTAACTCCCTGTTCTCGGCATCAGCCGCATCTGTGATGCCATCGTATTTATCGTAAAACGACATAGCAAGCTCTCCCTGTAGTCACTACTTTATAAGCCCGGAAATATTTCGGGATTAAAGGTTGCGGCGCTTTCTTAGGCAACCCTGTTCGGCGATTGTAGCGTAGTTCATTTTTTAACCCAAGCAAAGCGTCGTAGATCTCCTCAAGGGGTGTCGGGCGATTGCGGTCAACGATCTCTCCTGATGCAGCCTGGAAAACAAAACCGCCTATAAAGAAGCTTTCATAGTGTGCCATTAACGCCAGGAGTACGCTTTTGAAAACGACAGCACTGCCTAATCCTGCAAAGCTGATATGGCGGAAATCGCCGAGGCACTCCAGACCATCGAACACGTCAAAACAGACTTCAGCCAGCCCTTTAACCGGAAAGGCGATACCGGGTGGCATCTGGTATCCGATACGGGTAAAGGTCTGTTCATCCATTAGCTTGCCCACGATGACAGTGTAATTCTCATTACCGGCAACAAACGCGTAACTGTAATGAATACGCCGATCGTAAATGAATTTTTTCCGCCTGATTTCGTAGTTTTCAAGATAAATATCTTCTTCAATGCGCACTTATCATCCCTGCAGGCTGCATGTGAATCTTTAAGCCGTGATTTTTTAGTGCCTGCTCAGACCGGTCAAACATCCCTGGTAAGAATGTGGTTATTCATTCCAGCATATCGGCCGCTGTTGCTGATTACCGACATCGTTTTGTAAAGCAGCCCGCAAACCATTCAGCTATTACGCCCCCTTATCGCGCAGCCCTGCGCCATCATCGTGCTGGAAAAATAAACAGCCGCCTGCACCTGGCATCATAAGAATTCGATCTTGTATCCCAGCCCGTATTCCATCTGGCATCCCCGTTTCAGACCGGATGAATCACCGCTAACTGGCACGCTTCATGCACTAGCTGACAGGTACACTTTTGGCGAGGTAACCCATGTTTGACTCCTTATTAGACGAAGATGCCACCACGATGGCCGCTCTGATTCGCAGCGGGGACGTGTCGGCGTGCGAGCTGACCGTGGCGGCGCTGGCACGGATGGAACAGCGGGAACCGGCGATACAGGCTTTTTGTACTCCGACGCCTGAACTGGCGCTGGCACAGGCCAGAGCCGTGGATGCCCGACGGGCACGCGGAGAAACACTGGGCGCGCTGGCGGGCGTACCGCTGGCGGTGAAGGATTTAATCTGCACCGCAAACGTCAGAACCACCTCCGGTTCGGCGGCGTACAAAGATTTCGTGCCGGAAGATGATGACATCACGGTGGAACGGTTGCTGGCCGCCGACGCCATTCTGCTTGGCAAAACCACCGCACCGGAGTTTGGCTACAGCGGGGTCGGGCACAATCCGCTGTTTCCGTCGCCACGGAATCCCTGGGATTTGAGCATGACGCCAGGAGGGTCCAGCGCCGGTTCGGGTGCGGCGGTGGCGGCGCGGCTTTGCCCGATTGCACTGGGCAGCGACGGCGGCGGGTCGGTACGTATTCCGGCGGCGCACTGCGGTATTTTCGGCTTCAAGGCGTCGATGGGCCGGGTGCCGCTCTGGCCCGGCTGCCGTGATGAACGCTACCCCGGCGTGTCGAGCTGGGAGTCACTGGAGCACATCGGTCCGATGACGCGCAGCGTGCGCGATGCCGCGCTGATGATGTCGCTGATGGCCGGACCAGATATGCGCGATCGCCACTCGATTCCCTGCAGCGATGTCGACTGGCTGGGTGCGCCACACCATCTGCCAGGCAAACTGCGCATCGCCTTCAGCGCGGATTTTGGCTATGTGGCCGTTGACCCGGAAGTGCGGGCAGTGGTCAGCGCGGCGGTGCAGCGTTTTGCCGCTGAAATCGGTGCTGAACTGGAACTGGCCGATCCGGGCTTCCCTGAACCGTCGGCGGCCTTTGGCGCGCTGGTGGCGATGGAGAGCGATCTCACCGGCATGCGCCGGATGATGGCGGAGCAGGGCAGCGAGATGTCGCCGCACCTGGTCGCTATGCTACAGCGCGACTGGCGGGCGGAAAACTTCACCGATGCCGTCACCACCCGCAAAGCGGTCAGCAACTGCCTGTGGCGCTTTATGCAGCGCTTTGACCTGCTGATTACCCCGACGCTGGCGGTGCCGCCGTTTCCGCTGGGGATGCAGGGACCGGAGATCATTGATGGCCGCATGGTCCGCAGCGATCACTGGCTCTCGTTCTGCTACCCGTTCAACTTCACCGGTCAGCCCGCCGCGTCCGTTCCCGCCGGTTTTACTGCCAGCGGCTTGCCCATCGGTCTGCAGATTGTCGGACGTCATCTTGATGATGCCTTAGTGCTGGCTGCCAGTGCCGCTTTCGAGCGCATTCAGCCGTGGAATCACCTTCAACCCGGAATCGCCCAATGAAAACGTCTACTACGCCTGCGCTGGAGCAGGAGTTTGAACATCAGCCGGTACCGCTTTCGCACCGTCATTCTACCCGCTCTGTCTCGGCCGTCTGGTTTGGATTTCCGATGATCCTCACCAATGCGCTGTTTGGCGGCATCATCACCTGGCATCTGGGGTTCTGGCCCGCGCTGATTGCTATTCTGCTGGGAAATCTGGTGCTGTTCGCCTATGTCGGCGCGCTGAGCTGGTACGCCGGTAATAGCGGAATGAATTTCGCCCTGCAGGCCAGACGCACCTTTGGCAGCAAAGGCTACATCCTGGTCTCGGGTTTTCTCTCGACGGTGGTGATCGGCTGGTATGCCTTCCAGACCGGCCTTACCGGCACGGTCATTAATCAGACCTTCGGCTGGAATGCGCTGGCGGTGACGGCCTTTGCCATGATCCTCTATACCGGCATCACTTTCCTGGGCGTGCGGGCGTTGTCGGTACTGGGGATGATCGCCGCGCCGCTGTTTGTGGTGCTGGGAATGGTGGCGCTGTGGCTGATTAGTAAACAGCACGACTTCTCCGTGGTGACGCAGTGGAAGGGCAGCGCCAGCGCAGCCGGTGCAATGAGTATGGGCACCGCCGTCACCATGGTGGTGGCCGGTTTTGCTGACTCCGGCACCATGACCGCTGACTTTACCCGCTGGTCGAAGAATGGCCGTTCGGCGGTGATCGCCGCGTTTTCTGCCTTCCCGGTTGCCAATGTTATCTCTTACCTGTTCGGTGTGGTGATTGTGGCCGTGGGTGCCGCGGTTGATCCGCTGACCAATGGCGGTAACTTCCTGCCGATGCTGATGGGGCACAGCGCCTTTTTGTCGGTAGTGGCCTGCCTGTTTGTCTTTATCAATCTCGGATCGGTCTGCACACACTGCCTCTATAACGGGGCGGTAGGCTTCAGTCATCTGTTCAGCAGCAAAATGCGGCTCTGGACGCTGATCCTGGGTGCCATTGGCGGCGTACTGGCGCTGGCGGGCGTCTGGTCTTACTTCCTGGAGTGGCTCAGCCTGCTTGGCATTGTGGTGCCGCCGTTTGGTGCCGTGATGATCGTGGATTTAATTTTTATGGCGCGCATCAGCGAGCAGCGTCCGGCGCAGCGTTTTCGTGGTACTGCGTTTGCCGCCTGGGCGATTGGCAGCCTGTGTGCGGTGATCGCCCACGTCGCTTTCCCTCAATTTGGTGAAGCGGTTATTGGTCTGGTAACTGCCGCCATCAGCTACAGCGTGATCAGCAGAATGCGCATGCCGCGCCCGGTAATGGAGAACAGCAATGCCCGACTACAGCGTTAATTCAACCCCCTACGCCTGGCCGTTTGACGGCACTTTTACGCCGGCTGACACCGCGCTGATCGTGATTGATATGCAGACCGACTTCTGTGGCGTGGGCGGTTATGTCGACAGCATGGGCTATGACGTGAGTCTGACCCGCGCGCCCATCGCACCGTTGCAGCAGGTGCTGGCGGCGATGCGCGCCCGGCAGTTTCCGGTTATTCATACCCGCGAAGGACACCGGCCCGATCTCAGTGATTTGCCCGCCAACAAACGCTGGCGCTCGCGGCGAATGAACGCCGGGATTGGGGATGAGGGACCGTGCGGCCGTATTCTGGTGCGCGGTGAACCGGGCTGGGAGATTATCCCGGAGCTGGCACCGCTGCCGGGTGAAGTGGTGATTGATAAGCCGGGTAAGGGATCGTTTTATGCCACCGATCTGGAGCTGATATTGCGCAGTCGCGGCATCCGTAATCTGATCCTCACCGGCATTACCACCGACGTCTGCGTCCACACCACGCTGCGCGAAGCCAACGATCGCGGCTTTGAGTGCCTGGTGCTGTCCGATTGCTGCGCTGCGACCGAGCTGCGTCATCATGAGGCGGCGCTGAGCATGATCCATATGCAGGGTGGCATCTTTGGCGCGGTCGCCCATTCTGCCGCGCTGCTGGATAGCCTGGGGGTTTAATTTCCCGCAACAACGGGTGAAGGGTGATGTTGATCTTCTGATCTCAGATGCATCACGCAGCCGGAAAGCCTGAGCACAGAGCTGCGCTCAGGCTTTCCACATCAGTATCACTCATGCTGCGCGTTGTCTGGCACAATAGTTTTCATCAGTGCTGAGAGCTGATCGGCGGGCACCGCCTGACTGAACAGATAGCCCTGCAGCTGATTACAGCCCGCATCTGCCAGCGCAGACATCTGCCCTGGCGTCTCGACGCCTTCTGCTGTCACCATCAGACCCATGGCATGACCAAGCTTCACCACCGATTCAACAATCGCCACTGAATTTTCCGCCACGCCCAGCGACTGGGTGAATGAGCGATCGATTTTGATTTTATCCACCGGAAAGTTGCTGAGATAGTTCAGGCTTGAGTAACCGGTGCCAAAGTCATCCAGCGCAATCCGGAAGCCCGCGTCACGCAGTTCCACAATAATGGCGCGTGCTTCACGTTCATCTTCGATTAACACCCCTTCGGTGATCTCCAGTTCCAGGCGCTTCGGATCGCCGCCGTTCTGGCTGACAATCGCCATCACCCGCTCAACAAAGCCGGTAGAGCGGAACTGCACCGGCGAGACGTTGACCGCCACCAGCAGTTCGGGAAAACGCTGCTGAGTGACGCAGGCTTCAGCCAGTACCCATTCGCCCAGCGGAATAATCAGGCCGGTCTCTTCGGCAATCGCGATAAATTCACCGGGCGCAATCAGGCCGCGGGCTGGATGGTGCCAGCGCAGCAGCGCTTCGATGCCCACCATCTGCTGGCCGCCAATATCCATCAGCGGCTGATACCAAACCTCCAGCCCCTGATGGGTATGCAGCGCCGTACGCAGGTCGGCAGCGATGGTCTGTCGGGTCCGCACCGACTCATCCATCGCCCGTTCAAACTGACGATACGTGCCGCGCCCGCCGCTTTTGGCTTCATACAGCGCAATATCCGCTTTGCGCATCAACTCCAGCCGATCAACCCCATCTTTGGGTGCCAGCGCCAGTCCGATGCTGGCGCCACTCCAGACATCGCTGCCAAACAGCGTAAAAGGCTCACTCAGTTCATCGATAATGCGCTGCGCCAGTCTATGCACCTGGCCGATATTATCGACATCTGGCATCACCACGATAAATTCATCACCGCCGATGCGTCCTACCGTATCGCTGGCCCGCACGATACGGCTCAGGCGCTGTGCGACCGCGATGATCAGTTCATCTCCGGCATGATGACCGTGAGTGTCGTTGATGGTTTTAAAGCGGTCGAGGTCGATGAGCAGCAGCGCCACCCGCTGATCGTGGCGCGTCGCCAGAGCCAGCGCCTGGGTTAAGCGGTCTTCGACCAG
Organism: Pantoea sp. ABR1s; assembly: GCF_057812235.1. Taxonomy (NCBI): domain Bacteria; kingdom Pseudomonadati; phylum Pseudomonadota; class Gammaproteobacteria; order Enterobacterales; family Erwiniaceae; genus Pantoea; species Pantoea sp. ABR1s. The sequence goes on from NZ_CM173823.1 coordinate 1,584,302, forward strand.
TGCGCGGTTCGGCAGGCCGGTCAGCACATCATGAAACGCCAGGTGCTGTGCCTGAGCCTCCGACGCGCCGAGCCTGAGCATGGATTGCGAGAGGTTCACCGACGAGTTCCAGAGTCGCCGCACCATATAAAGGCACAGCAGGGATATCGCCAGTACCGCCAGCCCGGTAGATGGCCCGATGGTGCGCAGCATCTGCGCACCGGGACGGGAGGGGATCCAGTTCAGATAGCCAACCGCCTCACCCGCCTGGGCGATCAGCAGATAGCGCGCACCGGTTCCCGGCTGTGGCGTGCCGTCGGAGAAGTGCAGCCCCTGCAGCTGATTGCGTTCCGCCAGGCCCGCCAGATAGCCGTCATCAAGAAATTTCAGGCTCACCAGCCGGAAACGCGGCAGGGCATTGCTCTCCCGCTGGATGTTACCTACTGCCAGCGCGGCGGCCCGGTTTGTCACGCGGGCATAATCGGCGTTATCCTGGCGTGCCGGATCGTTGACCAGCGTGCTTTGCAGCACCTCACCAATCAGCGGGTCATCTTCAGGGGCGGAGACCGGCTGGCCTTCGCGCCAGACTCTGACGATCTGATTTTGCTGGTCCAGCACCAGAATCAGCTGATGGCCGAACATCTCATACAGCCACAGCCCAATGTTCTCATCCAGCCACCTGCTGCTGTTGCCCTCCTCCAGATGCTGCTCAAAGGGTCCCCAGCGCGACAGGCTATGCAGCTGGCGCAGATGCTCATTCAGGCTCTGTGAAAAAGAGGCCTCAATCATCCGTTGCTGCTGATGCCGGGCCTCCGTATTGGTAAGTGAGGTGCCAACAAAGAGCGCAGCCCCTGCACCTACAAACGTCAGCAATAAGATAGCGACCAGCGGCACCAATACCTCACGCAGGAAACTGCGACGAAAATCAGAGGAAAGTTTAAGGGTGTTAATCATATTGTTGTTTTTCTCAGCAGCAGGGGAACAGCTTAAAAATTAGCAGATTGCACAAAAACGTCCACGCAAAGCGTTGCGCTTAGTGATTCTGGCAACGTTTTTGTTGCCGGATGATCAGGGCTGGCTAAAAAAAGGGGAGTGAAAAAGTGGCCGTGTTGTATCAGATATTTTAATGGGGTTAGCTGGCTGGACGGTGACATGAGGGCCAACATTCGGCCTCTGTATCAGTAGCCATAAGGCTGGCGCGCGACAGCCTCTCTGGACGCATCACCGTGCATTTCCTGTTAACTTCGCCGCTATGGTTCATACTCATGTGCGCTGATTGTGTTACGAACGGATAGCCGTGAAGACAACGGTTACTGAGTTTGTCACTTATCTGACAGCCTGAGGTTGTCAGCTTACTATAAGGGAAAATAATGCCATTGTTATTCGGTGAGTTATCTGGTTTCCCGTCATGGGTGCCTGTTGTATTACTCGTCTCGCTCTCTTTTGTGCTGGGATTTCTGGCCCGCCTTATCCTGCTCCGGTTCATCCGCTACTGGCAGATTCGTGACAGAAAACTGTTTAAATCCCTTGAGAAGCATCTTAGCGGCTCGATGTTCTTTTTTATTCCGTTATTAATGATTAATGTCGGCGTTAATTACATCGATTTCCAACCGGAATCTCTCTCTTTAATCACCAATATCATCAATGTCTTTATTATTATGTCATTTTGCTCGGTCTTAATCCGGCTGACCAATGTGGCGCAGGATATGCTTTATATCCGCTATGACATTAATATTTCCAATAACCTTCGTGCGCGTAAAATTCGCACGCAGATTATCTATGTCAAAAAAGTGGTTATTGTCATCCTGGTTCTGTTCTGTGTTTCGCTGATTCTGCTCAGCTTCCCTGGCGTCCGGAAATTCGGCACCACCATTCTGGCCGGTGCGGGTGTTGCCGGTATCATTATTGGTTTTGCGCTGCAGAAGTCGCTGGTCAATCTGTTCGCCGGTATTCAGATCGCTTTTACCCAGCCTATTAAAATTGATGATGCGGTAGTGGTAGAAAAAGAGTGGGGCTGGATTGAGGAGATCAACCTGACCTATGTGGTGGTGCGCATCTGGGATTTGCGTCGGCTGGTGTTGCCGATCACCTACTTTACCGAAAACCCGTTTCAGAACTGGACGCGCAATAACGCCCAGATCTTAGGCTCGGTGTTCCTTTACGTGGATTACTCCATGCCGCTGGAGCCGCTGCGCAAGCATTTTGAAAAGGTGCTGAGCGAAACCAAGCTTTGGGATCAGGAAACGTCTGTGCTACAGGTGACCGACACCACCGAGAAAACCATGACGATCAGGATGCTGATGACCGCGCAGAACTCCCCGATCGCCTTTGATTTACGCTGTTACGTGCGTGAAAAAATGATTGAGTTTATTCAGCAGAATTACCCGGAAAGCCTGCCGCAGGTGAGAGCGTCACTGACGGATACCGGGCGTGAGAAGGTGGGAATAGGGACGGCAGAATAGGGGCAAGCTGGGAGCGGCAGTTTGAGAGGGTGTGTGCATCCTGATGGCTGTCGCTCCGTTGTTCTTTCAGGGCAGGCGATGGTGTCTTTGTCCGCATGGTGTCTGAAGCGGACGTTGCTAAGCCTTGGTTCTATTGAGCATTAGTGAATGCTGAGAAACCAACATTACTTATTTTTTTTAGAATCACTATAGTTATGCCCACATATAATTTTGACAGTGAGCAATTGCCAGATGTATGGACACTTTTCGCGGATGATGGCCGCTGGATAGTTACTAATAGACAAACCTCCTCGACAAGAATTATTTTTTTAAGTCTGGAATGCTAATCCATAAAAAACCTGGTAAATAAATGCGCCGTAAAAATGTGAAAGATTATCAAGCTTTTATCGCAGTGGCCCGAGAAAAAAGCTTCACTAAAGCTGCCGCTCAGTTAGGTGTCTCACAGTCGGCGCTAAGCTACACCGTAAGAACTCTTGAAGCAGACCTTGGTCTTCGTCTTCTTACCCGTACCACGCGAAGTGTTTCTGTGACTGAGGCTGGCGAGCGGTTACTTGCCCGTATAGGCCCACATTTTGACGAAATTGAAAATGAGATCGCCGCGCTCAGCGGATTGAGAGAAAAACCAGCAGGTACTGTACGAATTACTGCCGTTGAACACGCCGCCGATACAATACTCTGGCCTAAACTCGCCCCTGTGATGCTCGAATATCCCGATATTAACATTGAAATTATCAGCGAGTACGGACTCAAGGATATTGTCGCTGAGCGTTATGATGCCGGAGTTCGGTTGGGCGAACAGGTCGATATGGATATGATTTCCCTGCCTCTTGCCAGGGACTTTCGTTTTGCAGTGGTCGGAGCGCCCTCTTATTTCATGGGGAAGGCATATCCGGGAACGCCTCGTGATTTAAAAGACCATAGCTGTATCAGATTACGCCTGCCCACTCATGGCGGATTCTATAGCTGGGAGTTTCAGAAGGATGGGACTGAAATTAAGGTTCGTATTGATGGGCGAGCAACTTTCAGCACAGTAAATATGATGAGGCAGGCCGCGCTTGATGGACTGGGACTTGCGTATCTGCCGCTTGATACCGTTGAGACTTCCCTTGAAAGCGGGACGTTAGTCCAGGTGCTGACAGACTGGTGTCCGCCCCGTCCCCCCTATCATCTTTACTACCCCAGCCGTCTACAGCATTCTCCGGCATTTGCACTTGTGCTTGAAGCACTCCGCGCCCCATAACCTTTGAGCGCTGTTTATCCTGGTCTATATGGAACTCAGTTTCTTATAACCCTATTAATAAAACCTCCTTCTAAGCCCATGCAAAATTAAGCATCTAATTTCTGAATCCTAAAGAGATTAAAATGGCCGCTGAAACAATCTGTGTTCTTTCAGCGGCCAGCGCTGTCATCGTGTAAATGAAGGAGTCTTGCAATGAGTAAAAAAGCAGGCGGGTTAAGCCGCCGAAATTTTATCCTGACGAGTTCAGTGGCTTCAGCAGGATTATTGATGGCGGGTCATGCTTCAGCCCTGCTCTCACCAACACCTCGTACATCTGGCACCACGACACACGTAGATGGCGTCACAGTCAGCAGTGTCCTATTCCGGAACAATGAAATAATGATGTCCGGAAACGTCTATGTTCCCCCGGACTTCAGCGAAAACCGTCAATACGCTGCTATTGTCGTTGTCCACCCTGGTGGTGGCGTCAAGGAACAGACTGCGGGACTTTATGCCCTCAAACTGGCTAAAGACGGATTTGTCACCCTGGCGTTTGATGCCTCTCATCAGGGGGCAAGTGGCGGATTACCACGCTTTATTGATGATCCCATGAAGCGAGTCGTCGATTTCTATAGCGCAGTCGATTACCTGACCACTCTTCCTTATGTCGATAATAATCGTATCGGCGCATTAGGCGTTTGTGCAGGCAGTGGTATCACGGTTAAAGCGTCGATGACGGAACGCCGAATCAAAGCGCTGGCAACAGTCAGTGCTGTGGATGTCGGAGCCGCTACCCGTAAGGGTTGGGAGGGAACAACATCAGAATCTGAACTCATTCCAACTCTGGATGCTGTTGCTAAACAGCGCACAATCGAAGCAGCAGGCGGCGCACCGGTTTATGTCAACTATGTGCCTAAATTGGGTGATGCCAGTGCTCCAAAAGATCTTCAGGAAGCTGCGGACTACTATCTGACCGAACGCGGAAAATATCCGACTTCTACCAATCAAATGCTGATGACAAGTATCAGTACGCTGGCGTCTTTCACCGGATTTGAAGGGGCGGATGTCTATTTAACACAACCACTTCTGATTGTAGCCGGTAGTAAAGCAGGATCGCTCTGGCACAGCCAGGAATTACACAAAACTGCTGCTTCTGTTCAAAAAACGCTGCATATCATTCCGGGTGCCACACATATGGACCTCTATGATGGTCAGGGTGCAACGGTTGCAGCGAGTAAGCTGGCTCCTTTCTTCAAGAAAAATCTCGTATAGGTATGACTTTCCATGAAACAAACTCCACTACTTGAAAAATATCCACTGGGTAAAGGTGTGACGCTGCGCAACCGTATTGTGATGGCCCCGATGACGACCTGGTCGGGTAATGATGACGGCACGGTATCTTATGAGGAAGAAGCATATTATCGTCGACGCGTTCAGGACATCGGGCTGGTCATTACTGGCTGTACACATGTTCAGGAAAACGGCATTGGGTTTACGGGTGAGTTTGCTGCGTATGACGACAAATTTCTTCCCGGTTTAAAGCGCCTTGCTATTGCTGCTAAAAGCGGTGGAGCACCGGCAATCTTACAAATATTCCATGCAGGTGTGAAAACCAGCCCTGAACTGGTTTCGGATATTGTAGCTGCAAGCGCTATTCCCGGTGACGCCGGTCCTTTCGCACCGTCCGTTACCCCTCGTGAACTGACATGCACTGAAGTCGAAACTGTTATTCATGATTTCGGGGAAGCAACTCGCCGTGCCATAGAAGCAGGATTTGATGGTGTTGAGTTACATGGTGCTCATGGTTTTTTACTTCAGAACTTTTTCTCACCGCATTCCAACCGTAGAGAAGATCAATGGGGCGGCTCCCTTAAAAACCGTATGCGTTTCCCGCTCAGCGTCATCGAGAGTGTGCGTAAAACGATTGCTGAGCATGCAACCAAGCCATTCCTGATGGGATACCGCATTTCACTGGATGAGCATTACGAAGATGGGTTGCGCATTGATGAGTCGCTTCAGTTGGTTGACCGCCTGGTCGATGAGGGTATTGATTATCTTCATGTATCACTCGGTAATGCACTTGAAGCCCGGCCAGTTGATGCACCGAATGGCCCCAAAGTCATCGAAATCGTGCGCGATCACCTTGCTGGACGTATACCTCTGATTGTTGCCGGACAGTTGCGAACACCAGAGCAAGCCGAGGATGCTGTTAAAGCAGGGGTATCTTTGACGGCAATCGGTCAGGGTATGGTTATGAACCCAGACTGGGTTAAATTCGTAGATGGCAAAGCTGAAGGAAAAATTGCTCTCAATATTGCTGCATCAGACGTAGAGCAACTTGCTATACCCCAGAAACTGTGGCGTGTCATTGAGGAAACAACAGGCTGGTTCAACATTCGTCAGATATGACACAGCGATAATATGACAATAAAAACTAACTTACAGTTGATTTCATTGTAGAAGTTAGAAGGTTCATTTTAAAAATTTACATGGTTGGATTTCATGATGAAATGGGTTACGGTCATGTAAAATTTACCTTATTTTTTAAAGCCTTCTTCAAATTCGAGGGCTATTATTTCAGACATAACTTCCGCTCATCGCTTAGAGCAGACCTGACCCTTGTCCAACTCTGGCTGCCTTACCCATCTTCTTCATAACCCTGCTGATATTGTCGCTCAGGTCTGAGCAAGTAGAGTGCCCACACCTGTTTTAATCGGTGCAGCCGGAGGCTCAAACCGTTCATTGCCGTTAAGGGTGCGGGCTAAACGCGGTCAGGGCTAAATGCTCGTCTGGAGGATGATATCAACACACTCAGCAGGCGATAATTCAGCCGTATCCAGCTTCAGATGTTCTCTGCTCCACGGTTCATAAACACGATGCACAACGGCTTGCCAGTCAGGCACTTTTAAGCCAGGGATATCTGAGATTCTGTTCTCTACACGCGCACGATGCTGTTCGGGATCCGAACAGAGGATTTCAATTTCCAGAAAGGGAACACCTGATGATAGTGCGATATCACGAAAACTATCACGTACCAGGTTAAGGTCATTCACCGAGTCAGTGATAACAGGTAATCCCAGTCTGAGATTGTCCCGCGCAAGCTCATAAAGGATGAAGTAGCCTTCAGGGCCAATATCCCTGAAAGTTGCTGAACTATTACGCAGAGCCTGTTCAACTGTGTCGACGCGTAAATACACCGCTTTTAATTTTTCAGATAACATTTTAGCGATAGTGCTTTTTCCGCAACCCGGAAGGCCACTAAAGATGTAGAGCATAACAACTCCTGTTTTAACCTGCGCTCCAGTGCTAAAGCAGACACATTGATACATCAATCTGCGCGAAATTATGCGAACCCGTGTCGGATGATCGTCGCCCTATGTCAGCAGCGGACAGCGTTTATTCCACTTCTGCCCGGCTATTCATCTGGCAGTGCTTCAAGGTCTGCGGAGATAATTGCCGGTAGGTTTTGAGTAATCTTTTCTACCGGCCAGTCCCACCAGGCCAGCTTCTCTAGTCGGGATATGGTTTCATCGGTAAAACGCTGCCTGAACACTCTGGCCGGGTTGCCACCCACAATCGAATAGGCCGGGACATCCGACGTCACAACAGAACGTGACGAGATTATTGCGCCGTTGCCGATTTTAACGCCTGGCATAATCAGCGCCTGATAACCCACCCATACATCATTACCAATCACCGTATCGCCTTTATAGGGCAGATCGCCGGCCTGAGGCTGGGCTGTTTCCCATCCATTTCCGAAAATGTAAAACGGAAAAGTGGAGAAACCTGCCATGTTATGGTTTGCCCCGTTCATGATGAACTGAACGCCCCTGGCTATCGCGCAGAATTTACCCATGATCAGTTTGTCACCAATAAAGGGGAAGTGATAAAGGACATTGCGCTCGAAGTTTTCTGAGTCTTCAGGGTCATCATAATAAGTAAAATCCCCGATTATGATGTTGGGGTTTTTCACCGTATTTTTGATAAAACAAACCTGTGGGAAGCCTTCCATTGGATGGGGATTGGCGGGATCCGGTCCGTACATATTCTCTCCTTAAGCGCAACGTTAGTTCGTTCCAGTGTACACCAGGCAGCCAGTCGTTCTATGCGAACAGGCTCAATGCCTGCTTGCTGTAAATCCCTGACTACCACATTCACCTCTCCTTCACCCCCGCGTCACGGTTCTGTCATCTGATCCCCTCAAGCTAACACCATCCCGCAGCGTCTTTTCACTGCGTTCCCACTCTGTAACCCGTGAGGATTTCATCGTGATGGAGTTATCCAGACATCCGACCACTGTCTATCAGGCTGTTGCCGCACAACTGGAGCAGGCGCTCAAAGAGCGCTACCGCTGCGGCGACTATCTTCCTTCCGAGCAACAGCTGGCCGATCACTATGAGGTGAATCGCCACACGCTGCGTCGGGCGGTGGATGAGCTGGTGCACAAAGGGCTGCTGCAGCGCCGTCACGGCGTCGGCATCCTGGTTTTGATGCGCCCTTATGACTATCCGCTGCATGCTCAGGCGCGATTCAGCCAGAACCTGCTGGAGCAGGGCAGTCATCCCACCAGCGAACGGCTGCTGGCGGTGCTGCGTCCGGCCAGCAACGACGTTGCCAATGCGCTGGGCGTGAAAGAGGGCGACAACGTCATTCATCTGCGCACCCTGCGTCGCGCCAACGGCGTGCCGCTCTGCCTGATCAACCATTTCCTCGCCGACCTCAGCTGGTGGCCACAGCTTCAGCAATTTAACAGTGGATCGCTGCACGACTTCTTAGTGGAGCACACCGGCAAGCAGCTGGTGCGCACCCAGACCCGCATCAGCACCCGCCGGGCGCAGGCCAAAGAGTGTCGGCAGCTCGACATCGCGCTGCATTCGCCGCTGCTCTGCGTGCGGACCCTGAACAAAACCAGTGATGGCGCGGTGGCGGAATACTCCGTCAGCCTGACGCGCGGCGACATGATTGAACTGACTCTGGAGCACTAATGGAACAGCAAACGGATCGCCAGCGCTGGCTGTCGGTGCTGGCGCACAGCAGCGCCGCCTTGCTTGAGACGCACTGGCAGGCGCTTAACCTCCAGCCCGCCTATACCCTGATCCGTCCGGCAGAGATCGGGCTGACACGGTTGCAGGCGCGGATGGGGGCCACCGGCAAACGCTTTGTGATGGGCGATGCCACGGTGACGCGCGCGGTGGTGCAGCTCAGCGACGGCACTCTGGGTTACAGCTACCTGTTAGGGCGCGACAAAGCCCATGCCGAACGCTGTGCCCTGCTGGATGCGCTTTTACAGCAGCCGGAAACCCGGCAACTGCTGGAAGAGAAGATTATTACCCCGCTGGCGGCGTGGCGCGATGAGCAGCGACAGCTGCGCGCCCGCGAGATCGCCAGCAGCAAAGTGGATTTCTTTACGCTGGTTCGCGGAGATAACTGATGACTTTACTGGCAAGTTTTAACCATCCGGTGGCGGATGCGCAGCGCGCGTTTCGCCGCATTCTGAAAGCGATGAGCGAACCGGGCGTGATGGTCTCGCTGCCGCTGCAACAGGGCTGGGGCGCACTGTCACCGGCGGCCACGGCGCTGCTGCTGACGCTGGTCGATCAGGAAAGCCCGGTCTGGCTGGATGCGGAAATTGACAACGAACAGCTGCGCAACAATCTGCGCTTCCATACCGGTGCGCCGATCACCACGCAGCAGGATGCGCCTTTTGCCCTGAGCCATGCAGCGGCGCAGCCCGACCCGACGCAGTTCGCAGCGGGTGACAATATGTCACCGGAAAAAAGCACCACGCTGATTATCGAAGTGCCGTCGCTGAATGGCGGCCTGACGCTGCGCCTCTCCGGCCCTGGCCTGCGGGAAACCCGCGCCATCGCGCCACAGCTGCCCGAAAGCGTGCTGGAATATCTGCGCACTCGTCCGCATCCGTTTCCACAGGGCGTGGATCTGATCTTCACCTGTGGCGAAGCGATTATGGCCGTGCCGCGCACCACCGTTGTGGAGGTGTGCTGATGTATGTCGCGGTGAAAGGGGGCGAAAAAGCCATTGCGAACGCCCATCAGTTGCAGGCCGATCTGCGGCGCGGCGATCGGGCGTTAGCCGAACTCGGCTGCGATCAGGTGGCGCAGCAACTGGGACTGGCGGTGGATCGGGTGATGACCGAAGGAGGAATTTACGATCCTGAGCTGGCGGCGCTGGCGATTAAGCAGGCCAGCGGCGATCTGGTCGAGGCGATCTTTCTGCTGCGCGCCTATCGCACCACGCTGCCACGCCTGGCGGAGAGCACGCCGCTGGCGACCGGTGCGATGCGGATCGAACGCCGCATCTCGGCGGTCTATAAAGATTTGCCGGGCGGCCAGGTGCTGGGACCAACTTACGACTACAGCCACCGGCTGCTCGACTTCACCCTGCTGGCCAATGGCGAAACGCCCGCCGCGCCGCGTGACGATCGTTCGGTGCCTGATCAGTGCCCGCACATGTTCAGCATGATGAGCGATGAAGGGCTGGCCGCCGCCGAGGTGGATGACGGCAGCGAGCCTGTCGATATCACCCGCGAGCCGATGAGTTTTCCCGCCTCACGCGCCGCGCGGCTGCAACAGCTGGTGCGTGGCGACGAAGGCTTTCTGCTGGCGCTCGGCTACTCGACCCAGCGCGGCTATGGCCGCACCCATCCGTTTGCCGGCGAGATCCGCACCGGCACTCTCAGCGTCAGTATCTGTCCCGAAGAGCTGGGTTTTGAGCTGGAGATCGGTGAGCTGCTGCTGACGGAGTGTGAAATGGTCAACGGCGTTGCCCACAGCGACGAGACTGCGCCGCACTTTACCCGGGGTTATGGGCTGGTGTTTGGCCGCGCCGAACGTAAAGCGATGGCGATGGCGCTGGTGGACCGGGCGCTGCAAAGCAGCGAACAGCATGAGCGTGTTACCAGCCCGGCGCAGGACGAAGAGTTTGTGCTGTCGCACGCCGACAACGTGGAAGCCGCAGGCTTTGTCTCGCATCTCAAGCTGCCGCACTACGTCGATTTCCAGGCGGAACTGGAACTGCTGAAACAGCTGCAGCACGATTATCAGGAGCGCAACCATGGCTGAACTCACCGGCTATAACAACGGCTATCTCGATGAGCAGACCAAACGCACCATCCGCCGCGCCATCCTGAAAGCGGTGGCGATCCCCGGCTATCAGGTGCCGTTCGCCGGACGTGAGATGCCGATGCCCTACGGCTGGGGCACCGGCGGCATCCAGATCACCGCCAGCATGATTGGCGATCAGGATGTGCTGAAGGTGATCGATCAGGGCGCAGATGACACTACCAATGCGGTGTCGATCCGCCAGTTCTTTAAGCGGGTCAGCAATGCTGCCACCACCGAGCGCACCGCCGATGCCACCCTGATCCAGACCCGGCACCGCATCCCGGAAACGCCGCTGGAAGAGGATCAGATCCTGATTTTCCAGGTGCCGATTCCGGAGCCGCTGCGCTTTATCGAGCCGCGCGAAACCGAAACCCGCACCATGCATGCGCTGGAGGAGTACGGCATCATGCAGGTGAAGCTGTATGAAGATATCGCCCGCTACGGCCACATCGCGACGACTTACGCCTATCCGGTCCGGGTCAACGATCGCTATGTGATGGATCCATCGCCCATTCCCAAATTCGACAACCCGAAGATGCACATGATGCCCGCGCTGCAGCTGTTTGGTGCCGGGCGTGAAAAGCGCATCTATGCCTTGCCGCCTTACACCCGTGTGGAAAGCCTGGACTTCGACGATCATCCGTTCACCGTGCAGCAGTGGGATGAACCCTGCGCGCTGTGCGGCTCGCGCCACAGCTATCTCGATGAGGTGGTGATGGACGATCAGGGAACGCGGATGTTTGTCTGCTCCGACACCGACTTTTGCCATCAGCAGCAGGAACAGCAACATGCACAGTGAACAGCCGCTGCTTGCGGTGAACCAGCTCACCCACCTTTATGCGCCGGGCAAAGGGTTTGAGCAGGTCAGTTTTGATCTCTATCCCGGTGAAGTGCTGGGCATTGTCGGCGAGTCCGGCTCCGGTAAAACCACGCTGCTGCAGAGCCTGTCAGCGCGTCTGACGCCGCAGCAGGGCAGCATCCTCTATCAGAATCGCGACCTCTATCAGATGAGTGAAAGCGATCGCCGTCGCCTGCTGCGTACCGAATGGGGCGTGGTGCATCAGCATCCCATGGACGGGCTGCGTTCGCAGGTCAGCGCGGGCGGTAACATCGGCGAACGGCTGATGGCGACCGGACAGCGCCACTATGGCGATATCCGCGCCGAAGCGAGCCGCTGGCTGCAGGCGGTGGAGATTGACGCTGGTCGCATCGACGATCTGCCCACCACCTTTTCCGGCGGTATGCAGCAACGGCTGCAGATCGCACGGAACCTGGTGACGCAGCCGCAGTTGATGTTTATGGATGAGCCGACCGGCGGGCTGGATGTGTCGGTGCAGGCGCGACTGCTGGATCTGCTGCGGACGCTGGTGCGCGAACTGAATCTGGCGGTGGTGATTGTCACCCACGATCTCGGCGTGGCGCGACTGCTGGCGCATCGCCTGCTGGTGATGAAGCAGGGGCGGGTGGTGGAGAGCGGTCTGACTGACCGCGTGCTGGACGATCCTCATCATCCTTACACTCAACTGCTGGTCTCTTCGGTGCTCAATTAAATGACAACTATCACTCCGCGCCTGCGGGTCGAGAATTTGTGTAAAACCTTTGTGCTGCATAACCAGAACGGCGCGGCGCTGCCGGTGCTGCACAACGCCAGCCTGACGGCAGGCGAGGGCGAATGCGTGGTGTTGCACGGTCACTCCGGCAGCGGTAAATCCACACTGCTGCGCGCGCTTTACGGCAACTATCAGCCCGACAGCGGCCACATTCGGGTCGCGCATCAGGGCGAGTGGATCGACATGGCGCAGGCATCGGCGCGCCAGATTATCGCCCTGCGCCGCGACACGCTGGGCTGGGTCAGCCAGTTTCTGCGGGTGATCCCGCGCGTGCCGACGCTGGAGATTGTGATGCAGCCGCTGCTGGAGCGCGGCGTCGAGCGCGCCTTATGTGAAGCACGTGCCGCCGAACTGCTGACCCGGCTCAACGTGCCGCAGCGTCTCTGGTCGCTGGCCCCGTCCACTTTCTCTGGCGGAGAGCAGCAGCGCGTCAATATCGCTCGCGGCTTTATCGCCGACTATCCGGTGCTGCTGCTGGATGAACCCACCGCCTCGCTCGACAGTGTCAACAGCGAGGCGGTGGTGAGCCTAATTGAACAGGCGCGCGCCCGTGGTGCCGCCATCGTCGGTATTTTTCACGATCGGGCGGTGCGCGAGCGGGTAGCGGACCGGCTGCACCTGATGCACCCAATCGAGACAGGAGCGCAGGCATGATCATCAATAACGTCAGACTGGTGCTGGAAAACGAAGTGGTAACCGGATCGCTGGAGTTTCGCGACGAGCGCATCAGCAGCTTCAGCGAAACCACCAGCCAGCAGCCGGGCGCGCTGGATGGCGAAGGCGCCTGGCTGATGCCGGGTCTGGTGGAGCTGCACACCGATAACCTCGATAAGTTTTTCACGCCGCGTCCGAAAGTGGACTGGCCGGCACACTCGGCGATGAGCAGCCACGATGCGCTGATGGTCTCCAGCGGCATTACCACGGTGCTGGATGCGATTGGCGTCGGGGATGTGCGCGACGGCGGGCACCGGCTGGATAACCTCAGCAAGATGATCGACGCCATCCGCGACAGCAACCGCAAAGGACTGAACCGGGCCGAGCATCTGCTGCATCTGCGCTGTGAACTGCCGCATCCCACCACTGCGCCGCTGTTTGAAGCGCTGATGGGCACGCCGGAGCTGGCGCTGGTGTCGCTGATGGACCATTCGCCGGGTCAGCGTCAGTACGCATCCCTGACGAAGTATCGCGAATATTATAAGGGCAAATATCAGCTCAACGACGCGGAGATGGATCAGTTCGAGCATGACCAGCTCACCCTGGCGGCAGAATGGTCACAGCCCAATCGTCAGGCGATTGCCGGACTCTGCCGGGAACATGGCATCGCCATTGCCAGCCATGATGATGCCACCGCGGCACACGTGGAGGAGTCCCATGCGGCAGGCAGCCGCATCGCGGAGTTTCCTACTACGCTGGAGGCGGCACGCGCCTCGCGTTATCGCAATATGCAGGTGCTGATGGGCGCGCCTAACATCGTGCGCGGCGGCTCGCACTCCGGCAACGTCGCCGCCTGGGAGCTGGCGTCACACGGCCTGCTGAATATTCTCTCCTCCGATTACTATCCGGCGAGCCTGCTGGATGCAGCGTTCCGGCTGGCAGATGATGAGCGCAATAGCCTCGGCATGGCGCAGGCGATCGCGCTGGTCACCTGTAACCCGGCGCGCGCCTTAGGGCTCGAAGATCGCGGGGTAATCGCCGAAGGCTGCCGCGCCGATCTGGTGCTGGCGCATACCGCACACGGCTACCCGCACGTGCGGCATGTCTGGAGCAAAGGCCGGCAGGTGTACTGATGGCGCGGCTGATCTGGCTCACCGGTCCTTCGGGTTCGGGTAAGGACAGCCTGCTGGATGCGCTGCGGGCAGCACCTCCGCCACGGCTCCTGATCGCCCATCGCTACATTACCCGCGCCGCCGATGCGGGCGGTGAAAACCATGTGGCGCTGACCGAGGCGGAGTTTGCCCGCCGCGCCGCGCTGGGACTGTTCGCGGTGAGCTGGCAGGCGCACGGTTTCAGCTATGGCATTGGCTGTGAGACGGAGCAGTGGCTGCTGCGCGGGCAGAATGTGGTGGTGAACGGTTCGCGGCTGCATCTGGCGCAGGCGCAGGCCCGTTTCGGCTCGCAGCTGCTGCCGGTCTGTCTGCAGGTCACACCCGCCGTGCTGGCAGCGCGGCTGCGCCAGCGCGGACGGGAAGATGAGGCGGAGATCGCCCGGCGGCTGGCGCGCGCCGCACAGCCACAGCCCGATGGCTGCCTTATCCTCAACAACGACGGCGCGCTGGCGGATACCGTGTGCCTGCTGCGTCAGATACTGGAGGCGCATCAATGACACTCTCTTATCCTGGCACCGGCGGTGACAGTCCGGCATCGACATCCGCTACCAAAGGCGCATCAATGAAACTCACTTTTCTGGGTACTGGCGGGGTCACTGCCGCACCGCTGCCGGGCTGCGACTGTCGCGCCTGTCAGCGTGCGCAGCTCAACAGCGGCTACGCGCGTGCACCCTGCAGCGCGCTGATTGAGTTTGGTCGCGAGCGCATCCTGCTGGATGCCGGCTTGCCGCTGCTGGCGTCGCGCTTCCCGCCCGGCACGCTGACGCGCATTCTGCTGACCCACTACCACATGGATCATGTGCAGGGGCTGTTTGCACTGCGCTGGGGAGTGGGTGCGCCGATTCCGGTCTGGGGTCCACCCGATCCGCGAGGCTGTGACGATCTCTATAAACATCCTGGCCTGCTCGATTTCCGTCCCGCCTTAACGCCGTTTGTAGCGCACGCCTTTGGAGAACTGCAGGTCACGCCGTTGCCGTTGCAACACTCGAAGCTGACGCATGGCTATCTGTTCGACTGGCACGGCACCCGGCTCGCCTGGCTGTGTGATACCTGCGGGTTGCCACCCGACACCGCCGACTTCCTGCGCGGCCAGCCGCTGGATCAACTGGTGATTGACTGCAACGATCCGCCGCGCCCAGAGCCGCGTAACCATAATGATGTGACCCAGGCGCTGGCGATAGCAGAGATGCTCCAGCCGCGTCAGACCTGGCTCACCCATCTCAGTCATGAGATGGATAACTGGTTAGCTGAGAACCCGTTGCCGGACGGCGTGCTGGCTGCCCATGACGGCCAGACATTGCTGTGCGGCGCGCACTGGCCTGTCACGGTTTGATCATCTGACTGTCATCTCGTGTTCATCGCGTCACGCCTTAATAACCCGCAGAACGCAATCAGCGATGACGGAGAAACCATGGCACAGGCACTTCTGAAAACGGTGGTCGACAACGACCTGCCACCGGCCAGCCTTAGCGGACAAAAAGTGTTGTCGGTGCAGAAACTGAGCAAAGCCTACGGCGACACTCAGGTGCTGGATCAGGTCAGCTTCGACCTGCACGCCGGTGAGCTGGTGGCGGTGATTGGCCGCTCTGGCGCGGGTAAATCGACCCTGCTGCACATGCTCAACGGCACGATTGAAGCGACTTCCGGCGCGATTATCAGTCTGCATCATGGCGAAGCGGATCGTAACGTGGTTACGCTCAACAGCCGCCAGCTGCGCGAATGGCGCAGCCAGTGCGGCATGATCTTTCAGGATTTCTGTCTGGTGCCACGCCTCGACGTGCTGACCAACGTGCTGCTGGGCCGTCTGAGCCAGACCGGTACGCTGAAATCCTTCTTTAAAATCTTCTCCGACAATGACCGGGCGCACGCCATCGAACTGCTGCAGTGGATGAACATGCTGCCGCAGGCGCTGCAGCGGGCGGAAAACCTCTCTGGCGGTCAGATGCAGCGTGTGGCGATCTGCCGTGCCCTGATGCAGAACCCCAAAATCCTGCTGGCCGATGAGCCGGTGGCGTCACTCGATCCCAAAAATACCAAGCGCATCATGGATGTGCTGCGTCAGGTCAGCGAGCAGGGCATCAGCGTGATGGTCAACCTGCACTCGATTGAGCTGGTGAAAAGCTACTGCACCAGGGTGATTGGCATTCAGCGCGGCGTGGTGCTGTTTGACGGCCATCCTTCAGGACTGACCGACAGCCTGCTGCACCAGCTGTACGGCGATGAACTTAACCAAATCCATTAACTTCCACAGCAAGAGAACAACCCCGAATGAAACTGACTTCTTTAGCACTCCTGACCAGTGTAATGGCGTTTGGTGTCAGCGCAGCGGATGCGCCGAAACAGCTTAATCTGGGGATTCTGGGCGGTCAGAACGCCACCCAGCAGATTGGCGATAATCAGTGTGTGAAGACCTTCTTTGATAAAGAGCTGGGTGTGGATACCCAGATGCGCAACGCCTCCGACTACTCTGGCGTGATTCAGGGTCTGCTGGGTGGCAAGATCGATATGGTGCTGAGCATGTCGCCAGCCTCGTTTGCGTCGGTCTACATTCAGGACCCGAAAGCGGTGGATGTGGTTGGCATTGTGGTGGATGACAAAGATCAGTCACGCGGCTACCACTCGGTGGTGATCGTCAAAGCGGACAGCCCCTACAAAAAACTGGAAGACCTGAAAGGGAAATCTTTCGGTATGGCCGATCCCGACTCGACGTCCGGCTTCCTGATGCCGAACCAGGCGTTTAAGAAGATGTTCGGCGGCTCAGTGGATGACAAATATAACAACACCTTCTCCAGCGTGACCTTCTCCGGCGGCCATGAGCAGGACATTCTGGGCGTGCTGAATAACCAGTTTGATGGCGCAGTGACCTGGACCTCACTGGTCGGTGACTACAACAGCGGCTATACCTCTGGCGCGTTTGGCCGTCTGATCCGCATGGACCATCCGGATCTGATGAAGCAGATCCGCATTATCTGGCAGTCACCGCTGATCCCCAACGGTCCGGTGCTGGTCAGCAACAAGCTGCCCGCTGACTTTAAAGCGAAAGTGGTGTCGGCGATTAAAAAGCTGGATAAGGAAGATCACGCCTGCTTCGTGAAAGCGGTGGGCGGCGAGCAGCATATCGGTCAGGCGACGGTTGCCGATTATCAGAACATCATCGATATGAAGCGCGACCTGATGAAAGGCAGCCGCGGCTAAATCCAGCTACTTCTTATCTTCTCCGCTCAGGCGGGGAAAGCGGGACGCGGCAAACTCGCCTGCGTCCCGCTGCTTTAGCGCCGGAGATCCCCTTTGACCGAATTCGAACACTACTACCAACGCATCCGTCGCCAGCAGAAACGAGACACGCTGCTCTGGTCACTGCTGCTGGTGGCACTCTACCTGGCGGCGGGCAGGGTGGCAGAATTTAATCTGCTTAACGTCTGGCAGTCGCTGCCGCACTTCTTTGACTACCTGCACGAAATCCTGCCGGTGCTGCATCTGCCGCTGCTCTTTGCCGACGGCAAGACCGAAGGCTCGCTGGCTTACTGGGGCTACCGTCTGCCGATCCAGCTGCCGCTGATCTGGGAAACACTACAACTGGCGCTGGCTTCGACGCTGGTGGCGGTGGCACTGGCCGCGGTGTTGGCCTTTTTCGCCGCCGACAACACTCAGACGCCGGTCAGCGTGCGGATGACGATTCGCGCCTTTGTCGCCTTCCTGCGCACCATGCCGGAGCTGGCGTGGGCGGTGATGTTTGTGATGGCGTTTGGCATCGGGGCGATCCCCGGTTTTCTGGCGCTGGCGCTGCACACCGTGGGCAGCCTGACCAAGCTGTTTTACGAGGCGATTGAGTCGGCGTCGGATAAGCCGGTACGCGGCCTGGCCGCCTGCGGAGCCAGCAAACTGCAGCGGATGCGCTTCGCCTTCTGGCCACAGGTTAAGCCGGTCTTTCTCTCCTACAGCTTTATGCGGCTGGAGATTAACTTCCGCTCCTCAACCATCCTTGGGCTGGTCGGTGCAGGCGGCATCGGCCAGGAGCTGATGACCAACATCAAACTGGACCGCTACGATCAGGTCAGTATTACGCTGCTGCTGATCCTGATTGTGGTGTCGCTGCTGGATACGCTCTCCGGCCAGCTTCGTCGCCGTGTGACAGGAGACAGGACATGATAAGCCCCGTTCCCGATATCGCGCTAATGAAGCAGCAGCATCGTGAACTCTTCGCCGCACAGCCGCGCTATCTGCGTCGCCTGGCGCTGATCACACTGGCGGTGCTGCTCTATTACCTCTTTTTCTTTTCGGTGTTTGGTCTGGAGTGGTCGCGCCTGCTGATGGGCTGTCAGCAGCTGGGGCGCTATTTCCTGCGGATGTTTGTCTGGCACGACTTTCTGAACTGGCCGTTTGGCTACTATCTGTCGCAGGTCGGCATCACCTTAGGGATTGTCTTTGCCGGCACGCTGACTGCCTCGCTGCTGGCGCTGCCGCTGTCGTTTCTGGCGGCGCGCAACGTGATGCACAGCCGAACCGCGAAACCGCTGGCGTTTCTGATGCGACGTCTGTTTGACGTGTTGCGCGGTATCGACATGGCGATCTGGGGGCTGATCTTCGTCCGGGCGGTCGGCATGGGGCCGCTGGCCGGGGTGCTGGCGATTATCCTGCAGGATGTCGGTCTGCTCGGCAAACTCTACGCCGAAGGGCACGAAGCGGTGGAGCGTTCACCGGGTCGCGGATTGGGCGCCGTCGGCGCCAACAGCCTGCAGAAACACCGCTTCGGCATCTTCACCCAGTCATTCCCGCAGTTTCTGGCGCTGAGCCTTTACCAGATAGAATCCAATACCCGCTCAGCGGCGGTGCTGGGCTTTGTCGGTGCCGGGGGCGTCGGCCTGGTTTACGCTGAGAATATGCGCCTGTGGAACTGGGATGTGGTGATGTTCCTGACGCTGATTCTGGTGGTGGTAGTGATGGTGATGGATGTGATCTCCAGCCGCCTGCGCAAGCGCTACATCAGTGGGAAGCCGGTACCGTTGTGGCAGCCTGCTGGGCGCGATTAAGCCGTTCGCTGCGCTGCCAGGCGCGCTGTAACGCCTGCACCAGCTGTGCCTGCTGCCAGGGCTTCGCCAGCCGTTCGCACAGCGGCAGCGTCACCGGCTGGTGGCGTAGGTCCTGACCGCTGATAAGCAGCGTCGCCAGCTGCGGCCAGTTCTGCTGCGCCTGGCGGATCACCTCCGCGCCGTTAATCTCGCCGGGTAGCATCAGGTCGCTGATCAGCAGGTCGATATCAGGTGTCTGGCGCAGCAGCGCCAGCGCCTCTTCACCGTCACCACACTCCAGCGTCAGATAACCCAGTTGATGCAGATGCTCACAGAGTGTCTGGCGCACCGCCGGTTCATCATCCAGCACCAGCACCAGCCGGTTACTGGCAGCCGCAATGTCCGTCTCAATGTGCACAGGCGATGGCGGGGCGATCACTGCGGCGGCGGCAGCTTCCGGCGCGCGTGGCAACAGCAGTCGCACCGTGGTGCCCTGGCCTGGCGCGGTTTCCAGTTCGATCTGGCCGCCAGACTGCCGCACGAAGCCATAGACCATCGACAGGCCCAGCCCGCTGCCGCTGCCGGTAGCTTTGGTGGTGAAAAAAGGCTCAAACACCTGCTCACGAACCCCGGCCGACATGCCGCAGCCGTGGTCTATCACCTCGATTGTGACCCTGTCACGCTTTTCATCCCCCTCCAGACGACGCTGATTCCAGATGCGCAGCCGGATTTCACCGCTTTGCTGATGCATCGCATCGCGGGCATTCACCACCAGATTCATCAGCGCATTCTCCAGCTGGCTGGCATCAATCCAGGCGGGCCAGCCGGGACGCTGCGCATCAATAATCAGCTGCTGGCCGGGCAGCAGCGAGTGCTGCAGCAGCCCCTGCAGATTATCCACCAGCGTCACCACCGACACCGCACGGGGATAGAGAGCCTGCTTGCGTGAGAACGCCAGCAGCCGCTGGGTCAGCTGGGCAGCGCGATCGGCCGCCTGCCGCGCCCGCTCAATCCGGCTGGCCAGCGGGCCGGGCGTCAGCTGGCCTTCGGTCAGCGCCAGACTGCCGATAATCACCGCCAGCAGATTGTTAAAGTCGTGCGCCAGTCCGCCGGTCAGCTGGCCGACCGCCTTCATCTTCTGGCTGTGCTGCAGCGCCTCCTCCAGCGTTTTACGCGAGGTCCGGTCCAGCACGGTATTGACCATGCCGCGCCGCGGGATTGGGCTGAAGCGCAGCTCCAGCGTACGACCATCGGCCAGCCGGATCTCCTGCGGTTCACCGGGATCGTGCAGATCCACCGCCAGCGGCGCCAGCAGTTGCTGCCAGGGAACGCCACGATGCAGCTCATGCGGCGCGATGCCGAGCAGCTCCGCATACTGGGCATTCCACACCACCAGCTGCCCGTTGTTATCAAACAGCGCAAAGCCGTCGCGCATCGCCAGAAAGGTGGACTCCAGCTGATTACTCTTCTCTTTCAGCAGCCGTGAGGTGTGAGCCAGCGAGGCGGTATTACGCGCAAAGACGTTAAATGCCCGCGCCAGCTCGCCCAGCTCGTCGCGACGTTGCAGCCCTGGCACGCTGACGTTCTGCTCGCCCTGCGCCAGCCGCGTCATGGCCCCGGCAATCGCCGTCAGGCTCGACCCGAGATTGCGGTAGATGTAGATACCGGCATAGCCGGTAATTGCCAGCGCCAGCAGCGCAAACAGCGCGATAAAGCCGATGATGGAATCCAGCTCACGGTGGGTCGCCAGGGTGCGCGCCTCACTCTGTAACGCCACCTGCTGCACCGAGGCGCTGATATCTTCATTCAGCATCGCCACCAGCGCTTTAATCCGGTAGGTGGCATAGGCGATCGCCAGGTCGCTCTGCTCCAGCGCCTCTGCCAGCGGCAGCAGGCGCTGCTGGGTGGCCAGCAGTCGCTGCACGTTTTCGCCGGTCACGCCCGTCAGCGGCACGTTGCGCCACTGCGCCATCACCTGCTGGAGCTGTTCGATGACGGCGATGGGCGAGGGTGTGCGGATCGCGATGGTGATCAGCCGTTCGGTTTGCTCCCGCAGCGCGGCATCCGGCAGCGTCCGCTGTTCCCGCTGCACCAGCTGGTCGATATGGCTGAGCAGAATCTGCGTCTGCCACAGGTCGCTCAGCATGTTGTTGCGCTGCAGATGACGCTGGTGGCCGGTCAGCAGCAGGCTGTTAATCGTCTGTTCCAGCATCAGGCTGCGGGCGCGGATCCGGGCGATGCGCTCCGGCTGACGCGCCGCCAGCGGCGCACTGGCCAGCAGGCTTAGCGACTGCTGCAACGCCTGCTGATTCTGCTGCAGCCGCTGTGATTCGCTCTGATACTCCAGCGCGCCCACCACCTGTGACAGCCGCACTGCCGCTGTCGCCACGTTGGCGGTATCCCGCGCCAGCGCCAGGCTGCCGTTCATGTCGGCCAGGGTCTGCGCCTGTGCCTGCTCCTGAATCGCCCCGGCATGACGAAAGCCGAAGATCGCCACCACGCTGACCATCAGCGTGACCGACACCACCAGCAGATTGAACAGCAACAGGCGGCCACGCGCCCCGGCCTGCCACGGATAAGTGCGCTGCATCCCACGACCTCTTATTCACTGCAACGATGGGCCGAGTATAGGAGCGTGCAGGCGGGCGTTTATGACAAATATGAATGGGCGCTGACATTTTCCGTTTATCTGGCGTTGCTTTACTGACGGCTATCCACAGTCCGCAGGAGCGAGGCGATGACAGCCACACCGATACTGGAAATGCGGGGAATTACCCGGCGCTTCGGCAGCTTTTATGCCCTGAAGGGCGTCGATCTCACGGTTTATCCCGGTGAGGTCCACGCGCTGATGGGGGAGAACGGCGCGGGTAAAAGCACACTGATGAAGATTCTGGCCGGTGCCTATACCGCCAGCAGCGGGGAAATTTTAATTGAAGGCAAGCCCTGGGCGCTGAAAGGGCCGAAAGAGGCTCTGGCCGCCGGGATCACCCTGATTTATCAGGAGATCAACCTGGCACCCAACCTGACGGTGGCGGAGAACATTTTTCTCGGCAGCGAAATCGCGCCCGGCGGGCTGGTCAGGCGGCGGCAGATGGCCGAAGAGGCGCAGCGGGTCATTGACCGGCTCGGCGCGCAGTTCAGCGCCTGGGATCTGGTCAGCCGTCTGAGCATCGCCGAGCAGCAGCAGGTGGAGATCGCCCGCGCGCTGCAGCGCAACAGCCGCATTCTGGTGATGGATGAGCCGACCGCCGCGCTCTCCAACCGCGAAACCGAACAGCTGTTCGCGCTCATCAAACGGCTGCGCAGCGAAGGCATGGCGATCATCTATATCAGCCACCGCATGGCGGAGGTGTATGAGCTGTCCGATCGCGTCAGCGTGCTGCGCGACGGGGAGTATGTAGGCAGCCTGACCCGTGATCAGCTTAACGCCAGCGAACTGGTGCGGATGATGGTCGGACGGCCGCTCAGCGACCTGTTTAACAAAGACCGTGCTATCCCGCTGGGCGATATCCGGCTGGCGGTCAATCACCTTACCGACGGTGGCAAAGTGCATCCCAGCAGTCTTGAAGTGCGGGCCGGAGAGATTGTCGGCCTGGCCGGGCTGGTGGGCGCAGGCCGCAGCGAGCTGGCACAGCTGATTTTTGGCGTGCACAAGCCGAAAGAGGGCGAGATCTGGATCGATGGCGAAAAGGTCACCATCCATTCACCGCGCGATGCGATTGCACGCGGCATCGGTTTCCTCACCGAAAACCGCAAAGAGCAGGGATTGTTTCTGGAGATGGCGGCGCAGGAGAACATCGTGATGGCGACGCTGGAACGTGACGCCAGTTACGGGATGCTGAACCGCCGCAAAGGGCAGACCATCGCCAATGAGGCGATCGCTTCACTCAATATTCGCGTTCCTCACGCTCAGGTCCGGGCAGGCGGTCTGTCGGGCGGTAACCAGCAGAAGCTGCTGATTTCGCGCTGGGTGGCGATTGGCCCGCGCATTCTGATCCTCGATGAACCGACGCGCGGCGTCGATGTCGGGGCGAAAAGCGAGATCTACCGGATGATGCAGGAGATGGCGCGGCAGGGCGTGGCGATTCTGATGATCTCCAGCGAACTGCCGGAAGTGGTCGGGATGAGCGACCGCGTTTACGTGATGCACGAAGGCACCATCGTCGGTGAGCTGGAGGGCAGCCACATCAGTCAGGAAAATATTATGACGCTGGCAACCGGTGCGCACAGCGCGTCAGCAGGCGAAATCTAAGGAGACCACCATGACACAACTGGCCCGCACCAAAGCACCGACGCTGAAACGCGCCCTGATGGGCGATCTGCTGCAAACGGTGGGTATCCTGCCGATTCTGATCCTGATCGTGGCGATATTTGGTTTCGTCACGCCGAACTTCTTTACCGAAGCAAACCTGCTCAACATTACCCGTCAGGCGTCGATTAACATCGTGCTGGCGGCGGGCATGACCTTTGTGATCCTCACCGGCGGCATCGACCTGTCAGTGGGGTCAATGCTGGGGACCACCGCGGTGGTGGCGCTGGTAGCGTCGCTGGATCCGATGCTGGCTTCCATGACCATTCCGATGGCGCTGGGCGCCGGCCTGGTGATGGGGCTGTTCAACGGCATCCTGGTCGCCTGGGCCGGGTTGCCGCCCTTTATCGTCACGCTTGGCACCTACACCGCGCTGCGCGGAGCCGCTTACCTGCTGGCGGATGGCACCACGGTAATCAACTCCGATATTAACTTTGAGTGGATCGGCAACGGCTATCTCGGGCCAGTGCCGTGGCTGATTGTGATTGCCTTTGCGGTGATCGCCATCTGCTGGTTCATCCTGCGCCGCACCACGCTGGGCGTCCATATCTACGCGGTCGGCGGCAATATCCAGGCGGCGCGTCTCACCGGCATCAAGGTGGGGATGGTGCTGCTGTTTGTCTACGGCATGAGCGGGCTGCTGTCGGGGCTGGGCGGACTGATGAGTGCCTCGCGGCTTTACAGCGCCAACGGCAACCTTGGGGTGGGCTATGAGCTGGATGCGATTGCGGCGGTGATCCTCGGCGGCACCAGCTTTGTCGGCGGCATCGGCACCATCACCGGCACCCTGATTGGCGCACTGATTATCGCCACGCTGAATAACGGCATGACGCTGATGGGGGTCTCCTACTTCTGGCAGCTGGTGATCAAGGGCGCGGTCATCATCATCGCGGTTCTGATCGACAAATACCGTACCCGTCATCATGTGAGTTGAGTCTTATAAGGGCGGATGTGCCATTTCACCTCCGCAACCTAAAAAACGCCATTAAGTGGTTGGCACCTTGAAAACAGCAGGAGAAGGTCTATGCGTTTTAATCCGATTGTAACCGGGCTGCTGGCGGCGACGCTGTTCAGTACCGGCCTGGCTCAGGCAAAAGAACTCAAATCTATCGGCGTAACGGTCGGCGATCTGGCAAACCCCTTCTTCGTGCAGATCACCAAAGGCGCAGAGATGAAGGCGCGTCAGCTGGCGGGCGATAAGGTGAATGTGACGCTGGTCTCCAGCGGCTACGATCTCGGTCAGCAGGTGGGCCAGATTGATAACTTTATTGCGGCCAAAGTCGACATGATTATCCTCAACGCCGCCGACTCCAAAGGGATCGCCCCGGCGGTGAAGCGGGCGCGTGATGCCGGTATTGTAGTGGTGGCGGTCGACGTGGCGGCCGATGGCGCGAATGCGACCATCACCTCCGATAACACCGAGGCGGGCGCGATGGCCTGTAAATATATTGCTGACCGCCTGAAGAACAAAGGCAACGTGGTGATCATCAACGGACCACCGGTCTCTGCGGTGCAGAACCGCGTTGAAGGCTGTATGACCGAACTGAAAACCCATCCGGACATCAAGCTGCTCTCTTACAACCAGAACGCCAAAGGCAGTCGTGAAGGCGGACTGGAAGTCATGACCGGTCTGCTTTCTGCCAATCCAAAAATTGATGCGGTGTTTGCCATCAATGACCCGACAGCGATTGGCGCAGACTTAGCGGCGAAACAGGCGCAGCGCAGTGAGTTCTTTATCGTTGGCGTCGATGGCTCGCCGGACGGTGAAGAGGCGCTGAAGCGCAAGAATTCACTGTTCGTCGCGACGCCTGCGCAGGACCCGCAGGTCATGGCCGCCAAAGCGGTCGAGATTGGTTATGACATCCTGCAGGGCAAACCGGCACCGGACAAACCGGTGCTGATCCCGGTGAAACTGATCGATCGTAATAATATCGGCAGCTACCAGGGCTGGACGGTGAAATAAGCTTTAGTGCGGCACCCGCTTCAGACTTCTGACAGACTTAAATCAGGGTGAATCTGGCAGCAACGAATAACCTTATCGCGCAGGGAACCCGGTCAGAGGAGGAAAGCGTCCCGCGCCAGGGACGGCGCGGGCCGAGCGGCCAGGGATTGGCCTTAGCGACTTTCCGATCTGACCGGGCTCTCTGCGCAGGCTCGCTCTTACAGCTAACCCGGGCCAGACTTTGTCAGTACCCTCAGGAGGCCACCATGCAACGTTCAGAGGTTAATTATTACCTGCAACATACGCGCGAGTTTTTCCGACAGCAGGATGTGCATCTGCCGCCGTGGGCCGATTTCGATGTGAGCCAGTGGCGGGCTCAGGATCGAGAGGTCGCGCAGGAGATTCTGGCGTTGCGGCTGGGCTGGGATCTCACCAGTTTTGGCGCGACTGATTTTCTGCAGACCGGGCTGACGCTGTTTACCCTGCGCAACGGTTCACCAGGCGGGCAGCCGTGGCATAAACCCTACGCCGAGAAAATAATGCACGTGCGGGAAGGGCAGCAGACGCCGATGCACTACCATCCGCGCAAGATGGAAGACATCATTAATCGCGGCGGCGGAAATCTGATTGTCGAACTGCATAACCGCAACGGTGACGGGCTGGCTGACTCGCTGGTGGCGGTGTCGCTGGATGGCCTGCGCCAGACCCATGCCGCCGGTTCACAGCTGCGGCTCTCACCGGGTGAAAGCGTGACGCTGGAGGCGGGCATCTGGCACAGTTTCTGGGGTGAAAGTGGCTTCGGCGACGTGCTGGTGGGCGAGGTGTCGATGACCAACGATGATGAAAACGACAATGTGTTTCTGACGCCGCTGGCTCGTTTCAACCCACTGGAGGAGGATGAAGCGCCGCGCTGGCTGCTATGTAATGATTACGCGCACTGGCTATCCTGCGCGCGGCAGGCGTAATCAGGCAATCTGACTGGCACGCGTTGTCGAATCGGGTTTCACCACATCGGCCGAAAAGACATAACCCAGTCCGCGAATGGTGCGGATCAGGTCGGGCTGGTGCGGGTTGATTTCGATTTTACGGCGCAACCGCATGATCAGCACATCGATGGTGCGGTCAAACACGTCGAGACTTTCGCTGTGGGTCAGCTCCAGCAACTGATCGCGGGTCAGTACCTTGCGGGCGTGGCGTACCAGCGCGCGTAACAGGCTATATTCCCCCTGGGTCAGCGGCACCAGCTCGCGCTGCGGATTAAACAGCTGGCAGCGGCCATCATCCAGTTGCCAGCCGCCAAAACGCCAGCCCTCCTGTTCAGGGTCTGCCTGGGCAATGCGTCCGCTGCGACGCAGGGCCGCCCGGGTTCGCGCCACCACCACGCGTGGATTAAAGGGTTTGGCGATGTAATCATCTGCGCCCATCTCAAGGCCCACCACCATCTCCGCTTCAGAACCCATACCGGTCAGCATAATCACCAGCACTTCGGGTCGCTCACGCTGAAGCTGCTGCAACACCAGTAGCCCGTTGGTATCGGGCAGCATCATATCCAGCATCACCAGCGAGATTTCCGGGTGTTCGCTGAGCATCGATAGCGCCTCGCGTCCCTGATGGCAACGATAGACCGTTAACAGATGTTCACTTAACGCATCCTGCAAGACGTCGCAGACTGCAGGATCATCATCCACCACCAAAATTGCTGGCTTCATTGCGCGGCCTCAATGTTACGAAAGAGTTAATTCAGGAGTCTACACAGGCCAAAAAAGCTTGCTGAGGCAGCGTGCTGAAACGTGACCAGCTTCGCCTGTGAGAGTGCGGAAGCGTGCGCTGGCGCAGAGTTTTTCGGGGCTGCCTGTTTGCCGCAGGAAAACGATTGCGCGGCATCGGTGCATTGCACCATAATCGCGCCTCGTTTTGGTTCGGAATTCTCTTAGGCGTACCCGGCTCTGCCAGGTAATCGATTGCGTCTGTAGATGGCATGGCAATTGCTTTGGGCAGTGGGTAAGTCAGGGATTTCAGGCGATTCTGGCACGCAAGTATGCAGCGGCCGGCATCAGTGTCCCGGAAACAGAATAATCAGCATGCAAACCCCTTTGGCAAGTGAGACTGATGTCTCCTGTATCGAGAGATGATGATGTTAGAAAAACTATTCAAACTCAAAGCGCATAACACGACGGTTCGTACTGAGATTATCGCCGGGATCACCACCTTCCTGGCGATGGCTTATATTCTGTTTGTGAACCCAAGCATTCTGGGCGCAACCGGCATGGACAAGGGCGCGGTATTTGTCGCCACCTGTCTGGCGGCGGCGATTGGCTGCGTGCTGATGGGGCTGATCGCCAACTATCCGATTGCGCTGGCGCCGGGTATGGGACTGAACGCCTTTTTCACCTACACCGTGGTGCTGCACATGGGCTATACGTGGCAGATTGCGCTGGGCGCGGTGTTTCTCTCGGCGGTGATTTTCTTCGCGATGTCGCTATTTAAGATTCGTGAATGGATTATTGCCAGTATTCCGCTGCCGCTGCGCGCCGGGATTGGTGCCGGTATCGGGCTTTTTCTGGCGCTGATTGCGCTGGAAGGGGCGGGCATTGTGGTCGATAACCCGGCGACGCTGGTGGGCATTGGCGATCTGACTAAACCGGGTCCGCTGCTGGCGATGCTCGGCTTTGTGGTTATTGTGGTACTGGAAGCGCGTCGGGTGACGGGCGCAGTGCTGATCGGTATTCTGCTGGTGACCTTTATCTCCATGGGCATTGGTCTGTCGCCCTTTGCCGGGGTCTTCTCTGCACCGCCGTCGATTGCACCGACCTTTATGCAGCTGGATATTGCCGGCGCGTTTAACGTCGGCCTGATCAGCGTGATTTTTGCCTTCCTGTTTGTTGATGTGTTTGATAACACGGGCACGCTGCTGGGTGTGACCAAACGCGCCGGTCTGGCGGATGAGCAGGGTAACGTGCCGAAGATGGGCCGTGCGCTGATTGCTGACAGTGCGGCTGCGCTGTTTGGTTCGCTGCTCGGCACCTCGACCACTACCAGTTATGTGGAATCGGCGGCGGGCGTGAGTGCCGGTGGCCGTACCGGCCTGACCGCGATTGTGGTCGCCGTGCTGTTCCTGCTGGCCCTGTTTTTCTCGCCGCTGGCCTCCAGTGTTCCGGTTTATGCCACCGCGCCTGCGTTGCTGTTTGTGGCGGTGCTGATGGCATCGGGCCTGGCAGAGATTGACTGGAAAGATATCACCACCGCCGCGCCGGTCACCGTGACCGCGCTGACCATGCCGCTGACCTATTCGATCGCCAACGGCATCGCGTTTGGTTTTATTACCTGGACGCTGGTGAAGCTGCTGAGCGGACGTGCGAAAGAGGTGAATGCGGCGCTGGTGATCCTGTCGATTCTTTTTGTGATTAAGCTGGGATGGTTGAGTGCTTAGTTGTTGCCTGGCGGCAGGGAAGGTCGCTTAGCAGCGGGCGGATTTCGCTGTGCAGCGGGCTGGCTATGAGCAGGTTACGCCTGCCCAGGCGATGGGGCGTTTTATATCACTTAGCCGCGCGTTAGCACTGAGCGGGTTTCGCCCGCCAGTCGTTCGGGAGTTTCAGGTTGCCCGTGCAGGCGGACGCGTTAAGGGGCGTACGCCCGCCCCTTAACAATCCCGGCGTCCGGCTGCCTGCGCGCCCCGCTACGCGGGGTGCCTTCGTCACGCCCTGCGGCCGACGGACCGTCCGGACTCGCCATCCCTGGCTCGTGCCGTCCTTTCGCCGACGTCCTGTCGGCTCATCCTGGCCTCCGGTTGTTCCTCAGCGCTCCGGACGCCTCTGGCAAACCCCTGCCGGTGGGTTTGTTACCCGGATGGGCGGGGCTCAAGTTACTGAAAGCGGGGAAAGATTCATAAGGTTTCGCTTTGTAGCAGGCTGACACTGAGCGGGTTTCGCCTGCCAGGCGATGGAACGTTTTAGATCACTTAGCCGCGCGTTAGCGCTGAGAGGGTTACGCCCGCCAGGCGATGAGGAGTTTCAGGTTGCCCGTGCAGGCGGACGCGTTAAGGGGCGTACGCCCGCCCCTTAACAATCCCGGCGTCCGGCTGCCTGCGCGCCCCGCTACGCGGGGTGCCCTCGTCACGTCCTGCGGCCGACGGACCGTCCGGACTCGCCATCCCTGGCTCGTACCGTCCTTTCGCCGACGTCCTGTCGGCTCCCGGCTTCCGGTTGTTCCTCAGCGCTCCGGACGCCTCTGGCAAACCCCTGCCGGTGGGTTTGTCACCCGGACTGGCTGGGCTCAGGCCGCTGAAAGCGGGGAAAGATTCATAAGGTTTCGCTTTGTAGCAGGCTGACACTGAGCGGGTTTCGCCTGCCAGGCGATGGAACGTTTTAGATCACTTAGCCGCGCGTTAGCGCTGAGAGGGTTACGCCCGCCAGACGTATGGGAGTTTCAGCTCACTTAGCCGCGCGTTAACACTGAGCGGGTTTCGTCGGCCAGGCTATGGGGCAGGCGGTGTCTGATACACTGCGAAACATTGCAATAGAGCGAATATGGCGGAGCTGTTGTTATTCGCGGCTGTTCTCGTTTGTGCGTTTAAATTATAAAAGCATTTCACTTGTGGCGTTTGTTGTTACTCGCTACTCCATTTCAGCGGTGTATTTAATTCCATTATTTCTCACATCATGGCTATCAAAAATCCGGGGCTCCACTGTACGCCAACTCCAGGGTGCATTTCCCTGATGTTAAAAAAAGAGGAGTTTCACACATACTTAGCGTTGACAGGATCTCTGAGCGTTTTTGTTAGTTCAGGTAAGCTGATTTTAATGTTGAGCTGACGGAGCTGACGGAGCTGACGGAAAGTTTTATTACGCTAAATCAGTGTTATTCAAATGCCTGTTTTAGCTGTGAATTAACCCGTGATAATTGCTGTTCTCGCCTGTTTTATAAGCCTGCTGCCAGGAGAGAAGAGATATTAAGGCGTGGTTGAATTTAGTCGCCGCCATCTCCCCCGTCACCACCGTTACCTCCCGCACCGCCGTCACCTCCCGTGCTGCCACCATTCCCTCCGTTCCCCCCTGCGCCACCAGCACTACCATTGCTGCCATCCCCTCCATTTCCACCGTTTCCGCCATCTCCCCCCATACTGCCGTTTCCTCCATTCCCGCCATTGCCTCCGGCCTGGCCATTCTGTCCAGCACCTCCGTTCCCGCCATTTCCACCGTTTCCTCCCAGGCCGCCATTTCCGCCATCACCGCCATTGGCTCCGGCACCACCATTTCCTCCTGGCCCTCCATTTCCGCCGATACCCCCGTTTCCCCCTCGTCCTCCATTTTCACCCGGACCGCCATTGGCCCCGGCACCGCCGTTCTGACCCGGTCCGCCATCAGAACCTGCAGCGGCATCAATGAGAATGACATTATGGTGTGAACTCAACATATCCGTTTTGTACTCAGCATGCGCATACGGAATGATGATTAGCGAAGCTAACAAAGTGATTGTTTTCATTTGAAAATCCTTTTCAGAAAACTTTCTCCACCGGTCCCTCCGTTACCACCCGCACCACCCGCACCACCCGCACCGCCTGCACCGCCCACACCGCCTGCACCGCCCGCACCACCCGCACCGCCTGCACCGCCCGCACTGCCTGCGCCACCCGCACCGCCTGCACCACCTGCGCCGCCCGCACCGCTTTTACTTGATGTATCGGGATTATCGGCACTCCCACTATTGCCACTATTGCCGCCATTGCCGCCATTGCCGCCATTGCCGCCATCACCTCCGTTAGTACCTTCTCCCGGAACGCCTCCTTTGCCTCCCGCGCCTCCGTTTTCACCATTGCCTTGTTGTCCGTCTTTGCCTGCTGAGGGCTGGAGGGAGGTATTTGAGGATGAAGTATTCATGTCGCTGGCAGTCTGAGCCAGGGAGTAAAACGGACATGCCACTGTCAGTACGGTGGCTAAAAATAATGGGTAACTTCTGGTAAGTTTCATGTGCTGTTCCTGTGCTAACAGTGATAATGCTCCTGCTATAACGGTTACAAACAGGAGCTTTTTAGTTAATGGACGCCAGACTATCAGTCTCCGCCGCCATCACCGCCGCCATCACCGCCGCCATCACCGCCACCATCACCTCCTCCATTACCACCGCCGTTGCCTGCATCATTTCCGTTACCGTCACCACTCCCGTTAGCATTCCCGGTGCCGTTATTACTGTTATTACCCTGATCAGAACCGTTGCCGTTTTTACTGCCGTTATCATTATTGGAATTATTACCATTCTGGCTGGCGTTAGCGGCGCCATTACCATCACTTCCGCCAGCACCTCCGGCGCCGCCAACACCTCCGGCACCACCTTGCCCGCCTAACGCTCCTCCTGCACCCCCCGCGCCACCTGCGCCGCCGGCACCTCCCGCACCAGTAAGAATGAAGGAAGATTTAGAGGTATTGACGTCAATGTTTGCTGCACTGATATCAAATTGTCTGGCCATACCCTGAGCGGAGTAGAATAAAACCATACTCGCTAACACAGTCATATTTTTAACTTTCACAATGAATCCTCTTTAAGTGAGTAATTAAATTTATTATCTGCGCTGCCAAAGGTATGTTAATTTTCCTCAAATCCTTCTTGTCAGTCTTCCTCCGTTTTGGAGTTTCTTTATGCGTCCTTTATTTTATTTTATGTGAAAGGCGGGAATACATTGCCAGTATGTGGCACTAATTTTAAGAAATAGCTTCTACAGTCTGCTGTTATTTATATTGCACAGCAATTATGGAGTGACAAGCTCAATAATGATGTTTTTTGTTGCTGTGTATGTTTTTATATTTCGTCTGCAATATGCTTCAGTTATGTTACGGCTTTTAATTTCATCTGTTACTGCAGCTGATGCGCGAGTCAGGCAAATCTATTTCTCTCTGCGATTGCCCGGGCTATCCGTTCGTATCAAGGGCTGATGATGGAGAGTTTATTCGTGATGCATATCAGACCAGGGCTATCGTGCAGACGGGCACGCTCATCAACGCACTCAGCGCGTTTTCTGCCTGAAGGCTGGATTGCTGCGGCCGGGCTGAAGCATCCTTATGCCGGTCTGTTCTGCCATATTCATCGTACTAATAAAGCATTCATATCCTGCGAGACGTCACAGAACCGGCCCGCGTTTAAAGTGATCTACAGAAGTTCCTGACGTTATTTATAATTATAATTTATGTATTCCTGATTTTTATTGCGGTATTTTTTGCATGCGAAAAGCATCCAGGTTGTAGCAGCCTTAAAAGCCGCGCCTGCAAGGGTTAAATGAAATTTTTATGACATGCAAACCAGTGTAGCGTAACGCAGTAATAAGTTAAGACAACGGTAAGCATAAGGGTTCTGATTGTTTATAACGCACAAAAAACGATTTCTGGTTGAACTGGAAATCATCGAAGCCTGACAAATTTATGAGTTTTTGTGATGCTTTGCAGCGGTGCCATTAATTCTGGTTAATATTATTTATGTGATAAATATTCATTGAAGTTAAAAAAAGAGATGCCGATAGATATATATCGCCGCCCCCCTTCAAGGAATTTTAATGAAAATCTCTACGCGCCTCGGTTCCGGATTTGGCACGTTAATCATCTTTTTCTCCATATGTATCGTTGTCGCTATTCACTCTTTATATCAGGCTAAAAGCACGCTTGAGTCAGTTGTTCAGGGTGATATGAAAAAAACAAAATTAATCAATGAACTTACCCTGGCGCAGCGCGATATGGCGATAACCGTCAGGAATTTATCACTCTTTTCAGATCAGGCTCTTATCCAGGAGCAGTCTGATCGTCTGGTTAAACTGAAGGCTAAATTTGCAGCCAGCAGGGATCAACTGAATACGATGATCAGCCAGTCTGGCGATACGGAAGAATATAAAGCCTTTGCGAAGATCAGTGACAGCGAGAAAAATGCTCTGGATGCCTTCAGTAACACCGTTCCGCTGGCACTGGCTAAAAACAGTGATATCACCGTTAAGTATCTGTTGGAAAAAGTCAGACCCGCTCAGGTTCCGCTGCTTGAAGGTCTTACCCTGATGAGTGAAATCCTGGCAAAGCAGTCGGATGACTCAGTTAATCAAAATGCGAAAAATACCGAAAGAGCCTACATCATCCTGGTGACGCTTTTAGTTGCGGCTATTTTGTTCGGCACGGGCACCAGCATCTATCTTATTCGTAAACTCATGAGCGAGCTTGGCGATGAACCGAGTACAGCGCGGAAGCTTGCTTATGCGATCACCAATGGGGATCTGACCACACCGGTTAGCTTGAAGAAAAATGACACTCTCAGCCTCATGGCCTCTTTAAACAGCATGCAGGTTCGGTTACGGGATATCGTTTCAGAAATTAAATCAGGCTCTTCTTCAGTCGCCCTTTCTGCGAATGAGATTTCTGAAGGAAACAATGAGCTTGCATCCCGCACTGAACAGCAGGCCGCTGCCTTGCAGGAAACGGCTGCGAGTATGGAACAGCTCACCGCTACGGTACAAAATAACAGCAAAACTGCCAGGGACACAGCCAACTCAGCGAGAGATACCGCCTCGATTGCAAAACGAGGGGAAACGGACGTCAAACGAATGTCAGATACGATGAGTGATATTTCAAAAAGCGCGTCTAAAGTCAGAGATATCACCGCCGTCATCGAAAGCATCGCATTCCAGACTAATATTCTTGCCCTGAACGCAGCCGTTGAAGCGGCACGAGCGGGAGAGACGGGAAGGGGCTTCGCTGTCGTCGCGTCTGAAGTCAGAACGCTTGCACAACGTAGTGCGACTGCCGCAAAAGATATTAAAGCGTTAATAGAGCAGGCTGTCGGACAGGTTGAATGCGGCGTCACTGTTGCCAGTGATACGGGTTTGAGTATTCTCAAAGTCGTGCATTTAGTGGATGAACTGGCTGAATCCATGGATGCTATTGCGCTGTCGTCGGCTGAACAGATGCAGGGGATTTCTCAGGTGAGTATTGCAGTCAGCCAGATGGATGGGGTGACGCAAAATAACTCTGCTCTGGTAGAAGAATCATCAAGTGCTTCTCAGTCTCTCTCTGAGCAAGCGCAGTCTCTCAGGCTGATTGTAGAGACCTTTAAAGTATAAATTATCCCGGCGCTGACATGCGCATTGGGTAAATTCCAA
This sequence comes from Pantoea sp. ABR1s, assembly GCF_057812235.1. Classification (NCBI taxonomy): domain Bacteria; kingdom Pseudomonadati; phylum Pseudomonadota; class Gammaproteobacteria; order Enterobacterales; family Erwiniaceae; genus Pantoea; species Pantoea sp. ABR1s. The sequence goes on from NZ_CM173823.1 coordinate 1,618,906, forward strand.
AGCAAGAGGCCGGTACTGCCTGTCAGCAGTACCGGCCTTATTCCTCGCATCAGCCGGCTAACGCTTACCTGAAAGGCGGCTCATTAAAGGTACGCAACTTACGCGAATGCAGCTTATCGCCCTCGGCGCGCAGCAGCTCAACAGCGTGAATACCAATCTGCAGATGCTCCGAAATCGCCCCTTCATAGAAACGGTTCGCCTGACCGGGCAGCTTAATCTCACCGTGCAGCGGCTTGTCTGAAACGCACAGCAGCGTGCCATATGGCACCCGGAAACGATAACCTTGTGCGGCAATGGTGGCGCTTTCCATATCGACTGCCACCGCACGGCTCAGGTTAAAGCGCAGTGCCGAAGCGGAGTAGCGCAGTTCCCAGTTGCGGTCGTCCGTGGTCACCACGGTGCCGGTACGCAACCGCTGCTTCACCTCTTCGCCTGGCATGCCGCTCACTGATTTGGTGGCGTCATACAGCGCGCGCTGCACTTCGGCAATGCTGGGTACCGGGATATCAGGCGGCAGCACGCTGTCCAGCACGTGATCGTCGCGCAGATAGGCATGGGCCAGCACATAATCACCAATCCGCTGGCTCTCGCGCAGACCGCCACAGTGACCAATCATCAGCCACGCATGTGGACGCATCACCGCCAGATGATCGCAGATGGTTTTGGCATTCGACGGGCCAACACCAATATTAATCAGCGTAATACCGCGACGATTCGGCGAGGTGAGATGCCAGGCGGGCATCTGGTGCTTCTTCCACGCCAGATCCGAGAGCATCGACTCACTGTCAGCGGTGTCGGCGGTCAGCACCACATCGCCCGCGCAGGCCAGGCTGTCGTAAGGGGTACTGGGATCGCGCACCTGCTCGATCGCCCAGCGCACAAACTCATCAACATAACGGGTGTAGTTGGTGAACAGCACAAACGGCTGGAAGTGCTCTACGCTGGTGCCAGTGTAGTGGCGCAGGCGGGCCAGCGAGAAGTCGGTTCGCAGCGCGTCGAAGTGCGACAGAGGGGATTTTGCATCGGCATGGAACAGGCCATCGGCTGTCTCATCACCAATCTGTGACAGCTCGGTGGTCGGGAAGTGGCGCGCAATACCGGCGCTCATGGTGCGATCCAGTGACAGGTCGGAACCGTCGATCACGTAAGGGTAGGGGATCTCCTGGCTGGAGGGCCCCACGTCGATCTCCAGCTGATACTCCTTCTCCAGCATCTGAAGCTGTTCCGAAATATAGTGGCGCAGCAATGCCGGGCGGGTGATGGTGGTGCTGTAACTGCCGGTGTGGGTGAAGCGTCCCCAGGCACGCGTGCGGTTCTGCTGCGGACCGTCGCCGCGCCAGGTGATGCGCAGCTCCGGGTAAACAAATAGTCCCTGCGCCCGTGCGGTGGCATCGGGCAGCGTGCCGTTTTCGGTAAAGGCTTTAATCGCCTCGCGCAGCGCATCAACGGCGCCATCGTACAGGCGTTCGAGTTCATCCAGCGCCTGCTGGCTGGTCAGGTTTTTCCGTAGTGTCGGCATGGTTTCTCCTTCCATTTTTTTCCGCAATTTGCCCCAAGCTTAGCGGGTTTGTTGCGGAGATTGTTGAAGAATCTGTGATCGCCGTTTTTTTGCGCCAGCGAAGCGGGAATTCTGAGCAGTGCTGTTTTAAGTGAAGATCTGCTGCACTGAAAAACAGTAAGAAAATCTTTACTATCAGAAGGGGTGGTTCGCCACGTTTGAATGCGTTACCGATGAGGAGATGGCGGAAAAACCGCCAGCAGCAAAGCATGGCCAACCGATCATAACATCAGGGAAATAATCAGGTTTGCTACAGCGGGCGGGGCAGTGAGGCAGATTGTGCCGTGGCGGCATTAAAAAGTTTGTAACCATGATTAATTTGCACCGGAAAGACTTTGCATATTTCCCTGCCCACTATCATCATTAGAACTCCTGTCCAGTCTCTTCTGATTTGGTAATCCTTTGCAAAATCCCGGCGTAGCAGTGATGCAGGCGATCAAGCGCACGGCGTGGTACCCGAAACGCCGTTCGTATCGCACGCTCTACTGGCGTGAGATATCGCCATTAGCAGTGCCTATCTTTTTCGAGAACGCCTGTGTGCTATTGATGGGCGTACTGAGCACCTTCCTGGTCAGCTGGCTGGGTAAAGAGGCGATGGCGGGTGTGGGCCTGGCCGACAGCTTCAACATGGTGATCATCTCGTTCTTTGCTGCCATCGATCTTGGTACCACGGTGGTGGTGGCGTTCAGTCTGGCAAAACGCAACGGCAAGCGCGCCCGCGCCGCCACGCGTCAGTCGCTGGCCATGATGACGATACTCGCCTTTGTGCTGGTGATCGCCATTGAGTTCTGGGGCCATCTGATCGTCGATGCGATTGCCGGTGCCGCCGATCCAAAAGTCAAAGCGCTGGCGCTGAGCTATCTGCAGACTTCCGCCTGGAGCTATCCGGCCGCCGCCATCACCCTGATTGGCAGCGGGGCGCTGCGCGGTGCAGGTAATACCAAAATTCCGATGCTGATTAACGGCGGCATGAACATCCTCAACATCATCATCAGTAGCGTGCTGATTTATGGCTGCTTCTCGTGGGACGGTTTAGGGTTTATCGGTGCCGGGCTCGGACTGACCATCACCCGCTATATCGGGGCGATCGCGGTGATTTACGTGCTGATGATCGGCTTTAACGCCTCACTGAAAATTACGCTGTCGAGCTATTTTCGGCGCTGGAACAGCAGCATTCTGATGGAAGTTTTAGGAATAGGCGTGCCTGCCAGTATCGAGTCGGTGCTGTTCAACGGCGGTAAACTGCTGACACAGGTGTTTGTTGCCGGAATGGGCACCAGCGAGATTGCGGGTAACTTTATCGCGTTCTCGGTTGCGTCGCTGATTAACCTGCCGGGCAATGCGCTGGGTTCTGCATCCACCATTATTACCGGCACCCGTCTGGGCAGGAATCAGGTGTTTCAGGCAGAGCGTCAGGTGCGGCATGTCTTCTGGCTGGCGACGTTGTGTCTGAGCGCGATAGCGCTGCTGACGGTGCCACTGGCCGGGTTGCTGGCGCGGTTCTATACCAGCGATCCGGAGGTCATTAATGTGACAAAGCATCTGCTCTGGCTCAACGCGCTGTTTATGCCACTGTGGGCCGCATCCTGGGTGCTGCCCGCCGGCCTCAAGGGCGCACGCGACGCGCGTTACACCATGTATGTTTCGATGTTCAGCATGTGGTGCGCGCGCGTGGTGGTCGGTTACGTGCTCGGCATTATGCTGGGGATGGGCGTGACCGGCGTCTGGCTGGGGATGTTCCTCGACTGGACGGTGCGTGGCATCTTCTTCTGGTGGCGACTTAACAGCGGCAAGTGGCTCAACCGCTATCGAAAAATGATCGCGAAAACCGGCTAGCGCACTGTTCACGCCTTTCCCCCGCCGCGGGGAAAGGCGTCATACCTCTTTCAGCACCATTAAAAATAACATCTCCGTCACATCTCCAGACTTTCGAACCGAATTTCAGACAGTTGCACAAAGCCAGCCTCCCCGGACAGGGTTAGCGTAATGCCTGCTGCGCACCGACGCAGACACTACTTATCAAGGTGACCCTATGATCCGTCTGAAAACGGCGCTGGCACTTCTGCCGCTGCTGTGTAGCGCCCCGTTATGGGCGACAACCTTTGTCTATGTCTCCAATGCTGAATCCGGCACCGTTTCCCGCTATCAGCTCAGCGAGGCGAATGGCAGCCTGCAATGGCGTGGCGATACGCCTGCCGGTAAAAAGATTATGCCGCTGGCGGCCAGCCCGGATGGTAAACGGCTCTATGGTGCGCTGCGGAGTCCGCCTTACTCGATCATCAGCTGGCGCGTCTCGGGTTCGCATGGTGATTTGCAGAAACTGGCGGTGACACCGGTTGTAGCCAGCTTTCCGTGGATCACCACTGACAGAAGTGGGCGCTATCTGCTGGCCGCCTCCTATGACAGCGATATCGTCACCAGTAACCGAATCGATGGCAAAGGGATTGTGACACCACAGGTCACAGGCGAGGTGAAAACCGGGCCGCATGCCCACTCGGTGATTACCGACGTCAGCAATCATTCCCTCTACGTCGGCAACCTTGGCGCGGATCGCGTACTGCAATATGCGTTTGCCGATAACGGCGCGATAACGCCGCTGGGAACCGGATTTGTTCAGGGTGAGAAGAACAGCGGCGCACGACATTCGGTGATTTCGCCCGACAATCGCTTCCTCTATAACCTCGCGGAGATGAGCGGCACCATTACGCAGTTCCGGCGCGCGGCGGATGGGTCGCTGACGGAGCTGAAAACCTGGCCGAATGCGGTGGCGAAGAAATATAACCTGCAGCATGGCGAGCAGCGCCCGGCGGGCTACAGCGATCCCACGCCGCGCATCTGGGCGGCAGACATTAAAATCACCCCGGACGGACAATTTATCTATGTCACCGAGCGCACCTCCAGTACCGTCAGCGGCTACCGGGTTGATAAACAGTCGGGTGAGTTAACACTTATCGGCAGCTGGCCGGTTGAAAAACAGCCGCGCAGTGTTGCGATTGATGTGCAGGGTAAATGGCTGATCGTCAGCGGGGAGAAGAGCGCGGTGATTGGCAGTTACGCTATCGATTACGCCAGCGGTGAACTCAAACGGGTTGCTGAAGCCCCGGCTGGTAAAGGCGCGAACTGGGTGACGCTGATAAGGCAGTAACCGTTTTGAGCCGCTGGCGTATGGCACTGGCTAAACAGATGCGGGCTGCTTATGCCATTTCCGGCATAAGCAGCGCAGAAATTTTTGGTTCTGATCGGGCGTGTAAGCGGGTTTACTCAGGGCATCAACTGATGCGGAGAGCCTGAGATGAAACAGAAACTGATAGCCTGGTTTGAACAGCTGCTGAGCGGCCCTGTGGCGAGTGAACGTGTGCATGATATTAACGTGGAACTGCTGCTGCCGCTAAGCCAGCTGTATGGACTGGAATATTATCCGGCAGTGCATCGCTACCATGAAAAATAATGGTTGTTGTGTGTTGTCTGGTTAAAGGCCCGCTACGTTGCGGGCCTTTTTGTATCTGTAGTGCGCGAGTCATTTCAGCCAGCAGGCTTCACCACGAAAAACAGCAACATCATTATTTTTTATCCCACTTAATACCTCAGCGCCGTTATATGAATGAGTAATCCGGCGCGGATCTATATTCATCAGTGCACGTCTTAACATCCATTCCCTTAACACTCGTAAATGACCTCCACACATAGAAAGTGGCTAAGTCATTACAAATTTGGCTTATAAAACGTTTTATCACCGCTAATTTTACTTTTTGTAAAACCACATCATTATTTTAAGTCAATAAGGAACTTCCGATTGTTAAGGTGGTAATCTGCACGCCTGTGCTTACACAAAACTTACAATAAGCGTTGTTAATCCTTCGATGAAAATGCCTGAAACAGGGAAGTGGCTGGTTTTCGGAGCCAGTTTGTTTATCAGCAATGTCATGGCTGCACCGGTCACGCCGGGCGATCTTGACGTTATTCAAAATCAGCAGCAGCAGCGGTTGCAGCAGGATCAGCAGCAGCGTGACGCATTAACACAGGCGCATCAGGTTGAGCTGCAAAAAACCGAATCGGCGCCAGCCAGCGGCCCCTGTTTTGAAATCAACCAGATTTCACTGCAACAGGCGAGCTTAATCACGTCTGATACACAGAAGAGACTTGTCGCTCCCTATATCAATCAGTGCCTGAGTCTGGACCGTATTAATCAGCTGGTACGCGCCATTTCAGAGTGGTATGTCCAGCGCGGCTATATCACCAGCCGGGCCTTCCTGACAGAACAGAATCTTTCCCACGGGACATTAAATATCACCGTACTGGAAGGAAAGCTTGAGGCGATTCATTTGCAGGGTGCCAGTGCACGTCAGCTGAACATGGCGTTCCCGACCCGTGCAGGTCGTATTTTAAATTTACGCGACATTGAACAGGGAATGGAGCAGATAAACCGGCTTCGTACTACGCCGGTTCAGATTGAAATCATTCCGTCGACTCAGCCGGGCTATTCCATTGTCAATCTGACCAGCACACCCGAGTTTCCTCTGACGCTGGGGCTGAATATGGACAATAGCGGCCAGCGAAGCACCGGCATAGGTCAGCTTTCCGGCTCGCTGGTGGGTAATGACCTGCTGGGTGTTGCCGATCGCTGGTTTGTCAGCGGTGGTCGCAGCAGCGCTTTCAGCGACTGGCGCGATGCGCAAAATTTCCAGGCGGGCGTCAGCGTGCCTTATGGCTATGGGCTGCTGGATTACAGCTATAGCTGGAGCAACTATCACAGTCGCTTTAACGCCAATAGTTTCGACTGGTATAGCAACGGCGACAACATCTCTAACCGTCTCAGCGGATCGTGGGTGCTGTTCCGCAACGGGCAAATCAAAACCGGTGTTCAGCTTGGGCTGAACCATTATGCCAGCCATAACTGGCTGAATCAGACCCTGCTTGAAAGCAGTAGCCGCAAACTGACCAGCCTGCAGATCGGTTTTAACCATACGCAAAAAATTGCGGGTGGGGTGGCCACCCTGAACCCGATGCTGAGCCGCGGGATGCCGTGGTTTGATGCGGAAAGCGACAAGGGTAAAAGCGACGATTTTCCGAAAGCTGAATTCCGCAAATGGAGCGTCAGCAGCAGCTATCAGCGGCCTGTCACTCAGAAAATGTGGTGGCTCAGCAGCTTTTACGCTCAGTGGTCGCCGGATCGCCTCTATGGCAGCGAACGCCTGACGATTGGTGGCGAGAACTCGGTTCGCGGCTACAAGGAGCAATACCTGTCCGGCGATGTTGGCGGCTATCTGCGTAACGAACTGAATTACTCGCTGTTTACACTGCCTGCAATCGGCGAGGTCAGCACCACCCTGGCGCTGGACGGCGGGTGGCTCCAGAGCGACAAACAGGATCGCTACGCAGCAGGCACGCTGTGGGGCAGTTCGCTGGGACTTGGCACCCGTAACGCGCATGTCTCCACTCAGCTGTCGCTGGGTATCCCTGTCAGCTACCCCAATTATCTTGCGCCCGATCGCCTCAGCGTTTACGCGCGTGTTGGACTCGTTTTTTAAAAAAAGGCCCCGATTATGGATGATCAATTAAAGCTTTCACTGCCGCGTCGTCTGCTGAGCTATCTCATCTGCTCGCTGATCGCGTTTCAGCCACTGCTGCCCGCCTTTTCTGCGGCGATAGCGCCCGTCACAACAGGAACAAAAGTTGATGCTGCCGGGAATGGCGTGCCGGTCATTAATATCGCGACGCCGAATGCGGCGGGCCTGTCGCATAACCAGTATCAGAATTACAACGTGGGCCAGGAAGGGCTGATCCTGAACAACGCAACCGGCCGGTTGACGCAGACCCAGCTGGGTGGACTTGTCCAGAACAACCCGAATCTCAAAGCAGGGCAGGAAGCCCGGGCCATTATCAATGAGGTGGTGGGTGCTAACCGTTCACAGCTGCAGGGCTATACCGAGGTAGCGGGTAAAGCGGCCAACGTGATGGTCGCTAACCCTTATGGCATTACCTGTAACGGCTGTGGCTTTATCAATACGCCCAACGTCACACTGACCACAGGTAAACCGCAGCTTGATGCGCAGGGCAATCTGCAATCGCTGGAGGTGACGAAAGGCGCAATCAGCATTGAGGGTAAAGGACTGGATGGCAGCCAGGCTGATGCTGTCTCGATCATCGCGCGCGCAACCGAAATCAACGCGGGCATCCATGCCAAAGATCTTAATGTGACGCTGGGCGCAAACCGGGTCGGTGCTGATGGCAGCGTGACACCCATCGCGGGCGAAGGTGCTGCGCCAGCGGTCGCTGTAGATACCGGCGCGCTGGGCGGCATGTACGCAAACCGCATCCATCTGGTTTCCAGCGAAAACGGCGTTGGCGTCAATCTCGGCAATCTTAATGCCCGTCAGGGCGATATGGTGCTGGATGCGCAAGGTCGCTTAAGCGTCAACAACAGCCTGACCAGCGGCACCCTGACTGCAAAAGGCAGCAGCATCGCCCTGCAGGGCGAACATAAAGCGGGTGGTAACGTCGCACTGACAGCGCAGCAGGATATTGCCTTAAATGGGGCCTCGCTGGGCAGCGACGCCTCGCTGGATCTCAACAGTCAGGGCAGTATCACGCTTAAAGGCAGCAGCGTTAAAGCAGGCCAGAATGTGCGTCTCAGCGGTGCCAACCTGAGTGTTGATAACAGCAGCAGCGGTAGTGCGGTAGACGCGCTGCAACTCTCTGTCACCTCTCAGCTGGATAATGCCGGTCAGCTCGCCGCCGCAAAAACACTCGATATTCAGGCCGCGCAGATCGCTAACCGTGGCAGCCTGGCCAGTAATGGTGACGTGCAGGTTCGCACTAACACTCTGCAACAGAACGGTAAGCTGCTGGCTCAGGGTAAAAATACTTTGGCTGTGAGCGGACAGCTGACTAACCGCGATGAAATCAGTGGCAGCAGCCTGAACATTCAAAGCGGCACTCTTGATAACAGCGGCAAACTGATCAGTACGGGTGATGCCACGATCACGGCTAATCGTCTGAATCAGTACGGGATCTTTTCCGCACAGGGCAACACACTATTCAGTGTTGCGGACACCTTCAGCAACAGCGGCAATCTGGTCAGTCAGCGTCTGCAAATCGATGCCCCGACCCTGAATAACAGTGGCGAGATGATGAGTCATGGCGATGCCGTGATTAACAGCGATACGCTGCAACAAAACGGCTCCATCACTGCACGCGGTGACGCGCAACTGACCGCTCGTGGCAGGCTGGAAAATCAGGGGGCCATCAGCAGTCAGAACGCACTCATCCTGAACAGTGCACAACTGCGTAACATGGGCTCGTTAACCGCACCGAATCTGACGCTGATCGCCGCGCAAATCAGTAACGGCGGCCTGCTTCAGGGCTCTAATCAGCTCTCTTTACATGCCGGACAGCTGGATAACCTTGCTGCGGGGACGATCAGCTCCGATAACGATTTTGCGCTCGATTTGCCACAGCTTAATAACAGCGGATTGATCACCAGCGGCAAAACATTGGTTGTCAGCGGCGACCAGTTGAACAACAGCGGGGAAATCAACGCTGCCAGCCTCAGCGCCCGGTACGGGCATCTGGATAATCAGCTGGGTGGCAAACTGCTTGCCAGTGACCCACTCCAGCTGCACGGCGATGTACTGACTAATCAGGGCATCATCGCCGCCGCAGCGCTGAATAGCGATGTCAGCCAGATCAATAACAGCGGAACAATCCAGGGCGACAAGGCAGTATCGTTGCAGGGCAGCGGGTTAATCAACAGCGGCACGCTGCTCAGCGCAGGCCAGCTGAATGTGCAACAGCAGACGCTGGACAACAGCGGACTGATGCAGGGCAAACAGCTGACACTGAATGCTGACCGCTGGCAAAACAGCGGCAATGCCCTCAGTGAAGCCGACGCCGACCTGCAAAGCGACACGCTGGTCAATAGCGGCAAGATTCTGGGACAACAGGGCATCGCGCTAAAAGCGAATCACACTGACAACAGCGGCTGGCTGATTGCCCAGGCGCTGACGCTGCGGGGCGACCTGATTAACAGTGGCCTGATTCAGGGTAATCAGCAGATTACGCTGGAGGGCGACCAGCTGGATAATCAGCAGGGCGGACAGTTGCTGAGTGACGGCACCCTGAACGGCAACATCACTTCACTAAATAACCACGGCGCAATGCAGGCCGATCAGATGGCGTTAAACGCGAAGGCGTTGCAGAACAGTGGCACTGTTCGCGCCGGAAAGGCACTGACAGCCCATGTCGGGGGGGTGCTGGATAACAGCGGAAGCCTGATCAGCCAGCAGCAGATGAATTTACAGGCTGGGGAGATCGATAACAAAGGCACACTGGCGGCAGATAACCTCAGCCTGCATGCGCCAGTGCTCAGTAACGGCGGTCTGCTGCAGGGCAACAGCACCTTAACGCTGGATCATCAGCAACTCCACAACCTCCATGGCGGCCAGTTAATCGCCGGAGGACCGCTGACGCTGACGTTAGATCAACTGGATAACGACGGGCTGCTGCAGGTTAACGGTAAGCTTTCAGTCAACGGCAACCGTCTCAACAACAGCGGACGCCTGCTGAGCGATGACCTCGATCTTCAGATTGCCGATACGCTGAATAACAGCAGTACGGGACAGATCGTGACCGGCCAGCAGGCCGACCTGCATGCCCAAACGCTCAGTAACAGCGGCCAGATTGCGGCACAGCAACTCAGCGCCAGCGGTAATACGCTGGAGAACAGCGGACTGCTTCAGGGCGACAACCTGCTGGATCTCGGATTTGCTCAGACCCTCAACCACAACAATGGGCAACTGCTGAGCGGCGATCGACTGATCGTCAAGGGCGGTAACGCGATCAATGATGGCAGCTGGCAGGGCCAGCAACTCGACGTCACGCTGGATTCTCTCGACAATCGCGGCAACATCAATGGCATCAGCGCCTTGCGCGGTAATATCGCCAGCGATCTGATCAACAGCGGCACGCTGGTCAGCCAGGGAGAGAGCGACCTTAATGCCACCACGCTGCGCAACAGCGGCAAAATAATGGCGGACCGCCTGGGGTTGCAGGGCACCAGCCTGAACAACGACAGTCTGTTACAGGGCAACACGGCGCTGACTGCTCAGGCCGATAACATCACGCAATCTGCCGGTGGCAAAACGCTGAGCGGCGGAACACTGACGCTGACCGCGGGTCAGCTTAACACCCAGGGAACGCTGCAGGGCGAGCAGGCAACGGTTAACGCTGATAACTGGCTGCATCAGGGATCGCTGCTGGGCAGCAAAGATCTGAACGCCAGCATCAGCAATGAACTGCATAACACCGGCTCGTTGATGAGTCAGAACACTGCACAGGTTACGGCGAACACGCTGAACAACAGCGGCTCACTGCTCAGTGAAGGGGCGATGGTGCTGAACGGTGCCGCGCTGAATAACAGCGGATCGGTGCAGGGCAAAACCCTGACCATTTCACCCGCCAGCGTCATTAATCAGGGCAGCCTGATTGGTCTGCAGGCATTGACGTTTGCCGCTGCGCCACAGGTGGCCGGGCGAATGCTGCTCAGAGCGCTGGCCGCGCCATCACGTCAGCTGATCAATAACCAGGGAGGATCGCTGCTGACGCAGGGCACGCTGAACATTAACGGCGGGGACGTTGTTAACAACGGCAGCTGGCAGGGACAGCAGATCCTGCTGAATGCCCGGAAACTGACCAATAATGGCGCGATCCAGAGTGCGGATGCGCTGCAACTGATTCTGGCGGATCGCCTTGATACGGGCGCTGGCAGTAAGATCTCAGCGAATGGCACAGCGGCACTGCAGGCACTGACGCTGACCAATCAGGGTGAATGGATTGCCAGAAACCTGACGCTACGGGGCGACACGTTAAACAATAACGGCGCAGTCACCGGTGTGGAGGCGCTGACGGTTGGCCTTAACGGTGCACTGACTCAGCAGCAGGATAAAACGCTGCTCAGTTCGGGCAGGCTGACGCTTCAGTCCTCCTCGCTTAATAATGCCGGACGCGTGCAGGGCGGCGACCTGCAGATCACCACGGGCGCGGTTGATAACAACGGGCGCTTACAGGGTGACAACAGCCTGCTGGTCAATGCCGGTGGACGCGTCACCAACGGCGGCAATGGCGCCATGATCACGCAAAACGCCCTGACGCTGACCGGGCCTGAACTGTTCAACTATGGCCTGATTCAGGGCAATGGCAACGGTGTCGCGACAATAACCGGTTTAACGCAAAACGATGGGCGGTGGCTCTCGGGTGGTGCGCAGACATTGAATACGCCGCAGCTGAATAACAACGGCTGGTTACAGGCGTCGCAGCTGATTCTCAATGCCACCAATGCCAGCAATAACGGTACGCTGCTGGCCGATGGTCAGGGCACGCTGACCGGCAATGGCTTCAGCAACCAGGGCACAGTCCAGGGCGGCAACCTTGAGGTCAATTATCAGCAGGTAAACAACAGCGGCACGCTGCTGGGTAACAACCGGCTGAGCGTAATGGCCGCTCAGGTCAATCAGCAAAGCAGTGGTCGTCTGTTCAGTGGCGGCAGTTTACTGGTTCACAGCAATGGCTTTGATCAGACCGGTCAGGTTGTGGCACTGGGTGATGCCACGCTGGAGATCGCGAATGGTTTTACCGGTCGCGATGTGCTGGCTGCGGGCGGGCGACTCTCTGTCAGCAGTAATGGCGCGATAGACAACCAGGGCACGATGCAGGGCGGGGCGCTGACGCTGAGTGCAGGCGGCGATCTCACTAATAATGGTCAGCTCACTACCGGTTCGGGTGACAGTACGTTAAGCGGCAACCGCATCGCCATGAACGGGAATGGCAGTCTGCAGGGCGGCGGGAATATCAACTTAGCCAGCCGCAGCGATATCACTGTTGATGGTTTTACGGGTACGTTGGGCAATCTGACCCTCAGCGCACCGGGCAGCATCGTCAATAACGCGCTGCTCTATGCGGCCGGCAATCTCTCTCTTTTTGCCAACAGCATCCGCAACCAGCGTGCCGATATGCTGGCAGGCGGCAGTATGTGGTTGCAGGGCGATGCCGCGGGAAATGCTAACGGCGAGGTGATTAATAACTCCGGCACCATCGAAACGCAGAACGGCGATATCACGATTAATACGGGACATTTGCTGAATACAAGGGATGGGTTGAGTGTTTCTGAAACGCATAGCGCTTCAAACCAGACGGGACTAGGCGTAGACCTAATAAATGTTCCAATATCGGAATTTAAACCAGAGGAATATGGAGTATTCGTAAACTCAAGGACAACATGCGATTCATGGGGAAAAAATGGGCAAGGTTGTAAAACTTCAACAGCATATTACTACGTACCAACAAAAGAAGCCGCGATTAAGAGTTTTTCATTATCTAGCACCACTATAAACGTCACCAGTAATGGTGGTGCAGCTCGCATAGCCGCAGGACGTAATATTAATATAAGGGCAGGTTCGCTTGATAATCAGGCCAGTAATGTTCTGGCGCAAAGAGATATCTCTCTATCCGGAAATCAATTGAACAACCAATCCTGGCAGGCTGGGACACAAAGTACTTATTTTACTTATAAGCATGAAGGGATACTGTTTGATTACGCACACCTATATACAAGTACTAGTGAAAACGGTTATCAAAATACTTATGCTACTACCGGCTCTCGCAATAAGCCTAAAGTAAAATCAATAACATATACACTTTCAGATCAGGGGACGAGTTTCACTCCGGGAGAGCTCTACCGGTCGGTTATTCAGGCCGGAGGCAATGTCTCAGCTAACTTCAGCGGCGATATCAGCAACACCAACACCACAGCGAATGCCGGCTGGAGCGGTAACACCCTTTCGGCCCCCGCTTTACGCGGCTTAACCGCTGCAGGCACCGCAGGCGCGCAGTCTCATCAGCAACTGGCTGCTGCCGACAAAGCCGCAATTAATACCCCTCAATGGCGCGATCAGCTCCAGAATGCGTTGCAGCAGGTCAATGGCGCAGGTGCGCTGGAGAGTGCTTCACAGGGCAGCGCATCGCTGACGCAATATACAACTGCGGGTAAAAACAACGCAGCGCTGGGTAAAGCCGTCAACCTGACGAATGCTGCTCAGGGTCCTGCGTCGCTGCATAACTATAAGGCCGCTGAGGTTGATATCAGCGCCTATCCATTACCTTCTGGTCAGAACGGCTACTTTGTTGCGTCGAACACCAATAGCCGCTATCTGATTACCGTTAACCCCAAACTTAATGGCCTGGGCCAGCTGGATCAGAGCCTGTTCGGCGAGCTGAACGCAAAACTGGGCAAACAGCCTGCCACCACGCCATTACAGGAAACGCGCCCCCAATACACAGACGAGAACGCCTTCCTCGGCTCCTCATACATGCTTGATCGCCTTAACCTGAAGCCAGATTATGATTATCGTTTTCTCGGTGATGCGGCGTTTGATACCCGCTACGTCAGTAATGCAATACTGAATCAGACCGGTAATCGCTACATCAATGGCCTGGGATCCGATCTCGCCCAGATGCGCTATCTGATGGACAACGCTGCGGCTGCGCAGCAGTCGCTGGGACTGGAGTTTGGTGTCTCACTCTCTGCCGGGCAACTCGCCTCTTTAGACAAGAGTATAGTCTGGTGGGAAGCCACCACCATCAACGGTGAAACGGTGATGGTGCCGAAGCTCTATCTGTCTACAAAAGATGTGGAAGTGCGTGATGGCAGCGTAATTGCCGGTAACAACGTGACGCTGAAAGGCGGAAACGTCATCAACACCGGTAGTAGCGTGATGGCTAAAAACGATCTGACCATCGACAGTCAGAACACGCTCAGTAACCTCAACGCCGGTCTGCTCCATGCAGGGGGCGATCTGCAGCTTAGCGCACTGAATGATATCAACAACGTCAGCGCGACTATCAGCGGTAAAAAGGTGGCACTGGAGAGTGTTAACGGTGACATCAACAACCTTACCACATCACAGCTCTGGCATCTGGATGCAGACAACGGTAAGGGTGCGAAGAAATCCTATACCGAAACCCTGAGCGGGCCAACGGCGAGCATCACGTCACTGGATTCTCTGAGCCTTAAGGCGGGCAACGATATTACCGTCACCGGCGCTAACCTCAAAGCGGGTGGCGATCTGCTGCTGAACGCCTGGAATGATATTGCTATCACCGGGAACCAGAACGTCACTGGCAGCGCGCAATCCGGCTTCGGAAACCGCTGGCAAAAAGTTGACCCAACCAGCACAACCACCGTCACCACGGTCGGCAGCCAGATCGCCGCAGGCGGCAACATGGCGATGCAGGCGGGCCACGATCTGACTGTTACCGCCAGCAACATCAGCGCAGGTAAAAACGCGGCGCTGGCAGCCGGTAACGATCTTAATCTCAACAGCGCGACGACCAGCCAGAATGATGTGAAGGGTAAACGTGAAACCCATTCAACCGGGCTGGATCGCACGACGCTGACCAGTGGAGGCGATTTAGCACTTCAGGCCGGACGCGATCTCAATAGCCAGGCGGCAGGCATCGCCGCAGACAAAGACGTGACCTTGCTGGCGGGACGTGACGTCAATCTGCTGGCGGCTGAAACCGGTTCTGGTAATAGCTACAAATCCGGTAAGAAGGTTGAGATTAATGAGTCGGTACGCCAGCAGGGCACTGAAATTGCCAGCGGCGGGAGTACCAGGCTACTGGCGGGCAATGACATCACAAGCCAGGCCGCAACAGTCACAGCCAATAAGGATCTGGCGCTGCAGGCTGGACACGACGTCAATATCACCACTGCGACGGAGAGTGATTATGCCTACCGTGAAGAGACCAAAACCAAGAAAGGTTTCCTGAAAAAGACCACTACGCACACCATTCAGGAAAACAGCGACACCCGTGAAAAGGCTTCACAACTGAGCGGCAACACCGTGTCTGTCATTGCCGGAAACGACCTGAACGTTCAGGGCTCGTCTGTGGCCGGTGACAAAGGCGTCGCACTGAGTGCAGGCAATGACCTGAATATTGTTACCGCCACCAATACTCAATCTACCTACAGCCTGAAAGAGAAGAAGAAAAGTGGCCTGATGGGTGGTGGTCTGGGACTCAGCTACGGTAAGCAGTCTGCTAAAAGTGAACGTAACGGCGACCAGGTCACGCAGAGCGATGCGCGAAGCCTGGTGGGTGCAGGCAACGGTGTGGTCAGCATTACGGCGGGTAACAACGCGCTGATCAAGGGAAGCGACGTTATTGCGGGCGGCCAGAATGGCGAGATCAGCGTGACGGCGAAAAACATCGCCATCGTGTCCGGGCAGGACCTGGTGCGCGAAACCGCGAAGCAGGCGTCGAAAAGCAGCGGGTTTGGTCTGAGTCTGAACTTAACGCCACTGGACACCGTGCGCAATCTGCGTGACATCATGAACAACACCAGTTCGGTGTACGAGCAGATGAAGCAGACTGGCAATGAGTTGGGCGCCAGTTCGCTGGATTCTCCGGCGCCGGGACTGACCTATGGCCGTTCAGGCAGTAAAGTCAGCCAGAACAGCGAGAGCATCTATCAGAGCGGCAGCACGCTCAATACCACCGGAAATCTGCTACTGAAGGCCCGCGGCGATTCAGATACCCACACCGGCAACATTCTGGTTGAGGGCAGCAGCCTGAACGCCGGTGCCAGAGCCTCACTGGACGCTACCCGTAATATTGACATCACCACAGCCTCTGACAGCCAGAAGGCTGCCAGCAGCAGTAGCAGTAAGAGCTGGTCGGCAACAACATCAGCTTCAATTGGTGCGCTGGCACGTAGCGGCGGCGGGTCGCCAAACAATGGTTCGGCAGGGACTAATTACGGCTCGAAAAACAACCAGATGAGCGGTGATAGCAGCATGCTCGCGCAACACACTTCCGCAATAACCGCCGGTAGTGTTGACGTCACCAGCCATAAAGGTGACATCGCAATCAGCGGTTCAACCCTGACCGGCACCTCCGGCGTTTCGCTTAACGCGGAGCAGGGTAAGATCAGCGTCGTAGCAGGCGAAGACCGCCAGCAGGCATCGACCTCCGGGTCTGACCACGCTATAGGCGATCTGGGCGGCGATGGTTACAGCGGAACGGTTGGCGTGGGTCATAACAGCTGGAAAAACGCCAGCACGGGCACGCAGCAGAACACCGTACGCAGCGGTATCGTCAGTACGCTGGGTAACGTTTCGATTAATGCAGGCAAAGACGTTAACCTGCAGGGGGCTGACGTTTATGCAGGCAATTCGCTGAGCGTCAACGGTGAGAACATCCACCTCGATCCGTCAAAAGACACGCACGAAGGCAGCAGCAGCAGTAAATCCTCGCAGTATGGCATCACCGCGCAGGTCTCCGGCTACGGCGTGAGCATGGCGCAGGCGGCGGACAAGGTGGCTCAGTCGCACAAACAGAGTGATGATCCGCGCCTGCAGGCCATTTATGCCGCGCAGGCGGCCATGACCGCGCTGTCGGCTTACAACCAGAACACCGCAGCCGTCAAAGTCACCGTGAGCGCCACCGTGGGTAGCAGCCATCAGTCCGTGGAACAGAAAAGCACGCAGCAGAGCGGCAGTGTGCTTAAGGCGGGCGGCGACGTAGCAGTCACGGCTAAGCAGGACATCACAGGCGAAGGCGTAAAAATCAGCGGTGATAACGTCTCGCTGAATGCGGGGCGCGATATCGCCCTGAACAGCGCCGAGGACAGCAGCAGCCAGCAGTCAAGCAGCGGTGGCAGCAAATACGGCGTCGGTGTTGGCTTCGGCCTTGGCGGCAGCCAGAACGGCTTATCCCTTGAGCTGGCTGCCAGCCAGAACAGTGCAAACGGAAATGGCAGCAGCATTACTCATCACAACAGCGAAGTGTCCGCAGCGGGCGATCTGACGGTCAAAGCGGGTCAGGACGTCAAGCTGAACGGAGCAAACCTCAACGGCAATCACGTTGACCTCAACGCGGGCCGTAACCTGGAAATTGCCAGCCAGCAGGATCGCGCAAGCTACGACAGCCATCAGAGCTCATCAGGCTTCAGCGCCAGTATCTGCATACCGCCTATCTGTGCGGGCGTACCGGTGCAGGGCAGTGCCAGCATGAGCGGCAGCAAAATTTACAATGATTTTGATTCTGTACAGCAGCAGAGCGGGATCAGCGCGGGTGATGGCGGCTACAAAATTTACGTCGGCAACCATACCCAGCTTGATGGCGCGATCATCGCCTCATCTGCAACGCCGGACAAAAATCACCTCAGCACCGGGACGCTGGGCTGGACGGATATTGAAAACCACGCCAATGCGGGCGGCAGCGGCTTCAGCGCAGCTGTCAGCGGCAGCATGGGAAAAAACACTACTCATACATCTGACAGTTCAGGGAACGACACATCAAAATCTGGTCATTCCCAGCAGTCGGGCGATAACTCGCTGCCCATGGGCACGCTGCAGCAGACGAAAGACAGGGCAAGTTCTACCACCTACAGCGCCATCTCACCGGGAACGATTGAGATCCGCAATCCGGATGCGCAGAAGCAGGATGTGTCCCAAATCAGCCGCGACACCGCCGCGGCGGAGAATGTGCTGAAAGATAAGTTTGATGTGCAAAAAGCAGAAGGCAGCCTTGCCATCCAGCGAGAAATGGCCGTACTCGGACAGCAGGCGATTCAGCAGACCTTTGATGCGTTGAAGAAGCAGGAGAAAGAGCAGGAGAGAAACAAGCTTAAAAACGATGCTGCGTTCAATAAGCTTTCAGAAGCGGATCAGAAAAAAGCACTCGATAAAATCGATCAGAATGTTGAAGAGAAGTACGGTATCGGGTCAGACCTGCAGATTGCGGCACAGGCTATCAGCGGGCTGTTTGCCGGGCTGGCGGGCGGTAACGTCAGCGGCGCGGTGGCGGCAGGCGCAGCTCCATTGCTGGCGCAGATGGTCAAGCAGGTATCGCAGGGTAACGAGCCTATGCGCGTACTGTTGCACACGCTGGCGTCAGGGCTGATTGCTAAAGCGCAGGGTGGCAGCGCCATTGGCGGCGCAGCGGGTGGACTGACTGCAGGAATGCTCAGCTATAACGACGCGCTCAGCCACCTGCTATACGGCAAGGATGCTTCGGAACTGTCAGCCGATGACAAGATGCTGATTGCCAACATTGTAACGCTGGCAGGCGCAGCAGCGGGCGGTGCGGTTGATGGCAGCGCTGGGGTGGGTAGCGGGGCATCTGCCGGTAGAACTGAGGTTGAGAATAATGCGCTGGGTGCTTTGGTTGAGGGCGGTAAGCTTGCCGCACAAGGCTGTTCTAAGATTGCTGCCTGCCGGAATGCGCTGGTTGAGAAAGGCCTGGGGGCGTTGCTGGGCATAGGCGCAGCGAATACCGTGCTGGACAATCTCTCTGTTTCAGAGCAGGAATATGTCTTTAACGTTGCCATGACGGGCAAGGCTGATCTGATAGAGAAGTTAGCGCCAGAGCAGCGTGAAGCTTACGATTATATGGTAGGCCAGGATCAGAAAGGTCTAATCACTATCTTTCCGCAGCCGGACAGGGATCTTACGGGCGGTAAGCTGGTTAATCCGGTACACGATCAGAATAAAGGAACGACGCTCATCAGCCCGGATCAATCCGGTCAGAGGGGCGCGACAAATACCGGAAACACAGAAGGAAACACCGTTACAAGTGGGAATACTACGGTAACACCGATCTCTGACGGGCCGAATAAAGATGATTTGGCTTATTTATCAGATAATCATAACAATACCGACAAAACTTTCAGTAAGAATGTTGATCCAAAGACGTTAATTAGCAGACAAGATAAGAATGAAATGTCAGGTTCACAAGTAAAACGTCTTGTGAAAGATATGAAAGAAAACGGATTTGACGCGAATAATCCTGTTGATGTAGCTTTAGTAAACGGGAAAATGATTATCATTGACGGACATCATCGAGCTCAAGCAGCTGCAAAAGCTGGGCTCAAAGATATACCAGTTAGAATACATGAAGTGACTAAAGAGCAAGGTGAGCAGCTTTTGCGAGAAGCTGCTGAAGCAAGGGTGAGGTACTAATATGATTAATCAAATAGAAGTCATTCATTTCATAGAGTTACAGATAACTTTGATGAGGTCATTTTTCATTCATTATCCTTTAGTAAAGGATTTTAAATGGTTACTGGATTTTCCGAGCAAGGGGGTTATTTTGGTTGGCAATGAATCATGGGATTTTAAAAAACATGGAAAAGGGATTAGGTTTTTTAAAAATAACTCAAGCGCAGGAGTAGTGGTTGATATAATAGATAATGTTAACAATGCGAAAATAATTGACGTATGGCGATTGTCACAATATTTTTCGAATCATACTGATGATGAAATAAAAAGC
This sequence comes from Pantoea sp. ABR1s, assembly GCF_057812235.1. NCBI lineage: Bacteria > Pseudomonadati > Pseudomonadota > Gammaproteobacteria > Enterobacterales > Erwiniaceae > Pantoea > Pantoea sp. ABR1s. The sequence continues at coordinate 1,638,791 of NZ_CM173823.1, forward strand.
ACTTTAGATGAAATGGCTTCATCTGGGTTTTTACAAAAAATATCAGAACGGCAATACGAGTTTATTACGAGTTAATATAAAGAATTTTAACAATCACCTCGGGCATCGAGCCGGGATTTTGTTGTTGAGAATAATACGCTGAGTCTTAAACAGAACCAGTCTTGCGCAATTGAGATGACAAAGTGCCAGAGTGATTCTGACTGCGAAAAGAATGTCATTAAAAAGTATAGAAAGTTAAATGCAGAACAGCATCAGGGCGTTATTGGATGCACAGGCGCTAAGAATTGCGTCAACAAAGCTAATGAAGTTAGCCAACTGATGGCAGATTATGCCAATCGCGTAAATGAGCTAATGGAACAATCCCGCCTTCATGGCAACTTAAACACGTTTGAACAGTACGAACTATCAATCCTTCTGGCTGCTTCGATTCAATTGGAAGCGGATCGGTTGGCTGCTATTCACAATGCATTAACGTCGGGGGACTCGCCAGAAGCGAAGCAACTTGCTATAAACTCTCTGGCTCAGGCAGTTGGAACGAGCGCGGCAGGGATAGCAGCTGGAATCGGGAAAAATAAAGGAAGCGCGATGCCTGTTCCTATCCCAACCAGAGCTGAAAATGGGCTAGTTTATCAATCGAATGGTAAACATACGCCTGGGCAAGCCGGTTATAATAGAAACGCTGTAACCGAACCTACAAACTCTATTCAGTTGTTTAGTAACTCAGTAGAGAATGGTAAGAAAAGGTATGTATTGGACGAGAATGGCAATGTACATACGTTTACGAATACAAATGATGGTTCGTGGCATTGGTCAGGGAGCACGGGGGATGCATCAGTCCCAATCAAAAAAAGCGATATTCCCAACGCTGTTAAAAAATAATTTGGGTTACCTGGGAAATGGAGATAAATATGATTTTCGGTGATCCTTATCGGTTTGCTATCTGGATAGAGTGTATTCCTCAATGGAGTGAATCCTGTAAAAATGGTTTTTTTTATTTTTTTATAAATGGACATATGTATCCAGAAGATATCAGAACATCTACATTATCTGTTGATATTTATGATGTTATTGATGAAAGAAATGCCCTTCTTTCTTTTCCATGCAATGATGAGATCTTCAAGGCCACTACAACTGAAGCTTTTAATGCCTTATTTAAACTGACATATCCAGAATCGACACATGATGATGAATAACCTGAGCAAGTGTTTGATTTTTGCGCGTCTACTACAATCATTAACGACTCAGGGGCATATTTTTTTGCTATTGCAAATGAAAATTCAGTGAGGGTTGTTGGGGGTAAAATAACGGAGTTAGTTAACGGAGACAACGGAAGAACCTGGGTGGACATAGAACAACCAAACCTTGAGGATATTACCATTCCAAAAAATGAGATAAGTGAAATCATTGCGCATATAAAAAAATATTCATCTGATTTATTTTAGGTATCACTTTTAGATAGGTACGAACCGACTGCCGTGATGCTCAGCTATAACGACGCGCTCAGCCACCTGCTATACGGCAAGGATGCTTCGGAACTGTCAGCCGATGACAAGATGCTGGTTGCGAACATTGTAACTCATGCTAGCGCAACAGCGGGCGGTGCGGTTGATGGCAACTCTGAGGTGGGTAGCGGGGCATCTGCCAGTAGAACTGAGGTTGAGAATAACTATCTGAGTAGCACAGAGAAGAGCCGCCAGACATATCTCAACAATAAACAGAACCTGACGCCAGAAGAGCAGAAAGATAAGGAGAGGTTAAACCGTAAGGATCTGGAAAGCGATATGGCGGTTTATGCGGCCTGTAATGGCACAGGAGCTGGCTGTCAGGCAGAAAGAGCAAAAGCGAAAGCCGCGCAAGATACCTACTTCAACCAGACTTACCAGAATCCGAAAGAGGCTCAGGCGGGTTATCAGCAGATAGTGAACTTGCTGAACTCTACAGATCCGAATGCGAAGGAAGTATTCAATATTCTGGAAGGGTATACTCAGGCATTCATGTCGTTTGGGTACACGGAGGATGAGGCCAAAGCGAGAGCAGGAGCTTATGTTGGTTCCATGTACATCGCGAGTGGAGTGAGTGCTGTAGTCGCGTCTGGTGCACTGGCGAAGCAGTTTGGAAAGGATGTAGCGCTCAACAATAAAGCTTCGGCTTCAGGGGCAGCAAGTTCACTTGATAAGAATGCTGACTTCATTATTACAAGCGGGCCGAACGCAGGAAATCAGTAGACTTAATGTATACAACTAAAAATCTATCTCAAAAAGAAATTGATGGGATCAATAAGTTTTACGAAAAGAATATGACAACATCGAAATCGCCAGGAGACATACCTCATGGACAGGATCAGATCTTACAACATCTGAAGAAAGCAGATTTAGTCCCTGTAGACTTCAGTGTACTGACTCAAAAAAACCAAGCGATCTTTATGGATTTCATAAAGACATTGCCTAAATCACAACAAGATAAAATCATTATTATGAGGTGAGTCATGGGTGCTTATTTTGGTATTGGTTATAGAGCCCTAAATAATAACTATGGTGAGCGAAATTTAAGTGTAGTGCTAAATCGTCAAGCATCCGATGTATTGGAGGCGTTACTTGATGAAGTATTACAGGATAATTATCCTGTAATACATCAAAAAATCATGGAAGTTCAGGTTCTTGACCAGATAAATTTCAATGAGTTGAATAAGTCTGAATTCAATACATCTATTAAGGTTATTAGAGAATACTTAGCAGCTCGCAAGGAAACCAGTGAAGGGCAGTTATACCAAAAACGTATATGGGAAGAAGAGATAGAGCCATTAATTCAACAAGATGAACGTTATCAACAACAAAGTGAAGATAGGAGCCCCGGCTAGTTAGCCGGGGATTTTGGCGTTAATACCTTAAAAACATCCACTTCTCGCCGTTGTAACTGGAGCGCATTGGGAGCAGCGGTCAACTCAAACTGTTCAGCACTGGTAATGCCGGACTCGATGAGCCAGTCACTACCCAAATCCTGTCAGTCCTGGCTGGTTCCGCACAGTGCTTCCTAAGTGGCGTTGTTGGTAACGATAGAGATCCATAGAGTATGCTGCTAAAGCGTCTGTTGTATCGGAGTGCCGGTGGTAAATCCCAATGCGGCCAACGCGCCGCCTGCCAGTATCGGCTTAGGGGTAAAGGTGATGTTCATGCGGTTCCCTCCGTGTCGGACGTGATGCGAATGATCAACTGACCCGGCTCGTTGATCACCTCGATCCGCTGGCCAGTGGTAAAGCCCAGCGGCTCCAGCCAGCGGCCCTTAATAGTGAGTTGGGGCAGGGGATTCGGCTGGCCCCTATTAGGCCGATATCCGACTCTGTAATAATGCGCAGCGGTTGTGACCGTGCGTGTTCCTGACTTATGATGCTTATCAGCCATAATTAACTCCCGTATAGTTAGTTGTGGTCAGCGGCTGCTGCGGGTTGCCCCCCGCTTCAGCCGCGCTAAAAATCTCTTCTTGGGCTCTTCCTGTTCCGTTTTTACCTGTTTAAAGATACACCTTATGCCGGGAAAACTCGCTGAAAGCTAAGACATAAAATGCGATTCGCCTCTGAAAAATGGATTCTTTTTCCCGGTCTGAAATTCACTTATTCCTTCGTCCTGTAGCCTTCTGAAATATCAGTTGTGGGCGGGCTTTCATGCTGTAAATCCGCGTTAACCTGTCTTCAGTCTGTCTTCCTGATTACGCACGTATCGCCGCCGAAAATGATAACGAAAAGATTTCCCTGCTGGTGAAGATAGCGGCTGCAATGAGCGCTTCCGTCAGCGGTAGCCCGGAAGTGACAGCTACTATCTGTGCGGGATCGATCCGCGATTTGTTAATCAGACCGTCACGCCGCCAGATGGCACACAGAAGACTGATGCCGGAACATGCATCACCGCTAGCGGCGGCTTCAGCTTCACGTTCGGCAGCATGACCGGCTCCGCTGGCCTCAGCCTGAGCCAGAGCAAAGTGAACAGTGAGTATGCCAGCGTCGGCGATCAGAGCGGCCTGTTTGCAGGGAATGGTGGCTATGACATCTATGTTGGCAACCACACCCAGCTGAATGGCGCGGTGATCGCCTCAACGGCGCAGTCCGCGAACAATGCGCTCTCCACCGGTACGCTGGGCTGGTCTGACATCGACAACCACGCTTCTTACAAAGCCAGTAGCTCATCCATCAGCATGGGTGGAGGTAACGAAGATAATAAAATGTCAGGCGGTGCGATACCAACCTCTGCTAATACCCATGGCAGTGCATCTGGCACCACCCGTTCAGCCGTGGCGGACGGTACCATCACGGTACGTAACGGTCAGGCTCAGACACAGAACGTCGCCGACCTGAGCAGAGATACCGACAACGCCAACGGCCATATCGACAAGATATTCGACAAGGATAAGGTCGCACGCAAGCTTGAGTTTGCACAGGGAATGCAGGAGCTGGGTCAGCGCGTAGCAGGCGATGTCAGCAGCTACAAAATGCAGGCTGCTGAGGATGAAACCAGAGAAAGGTTGCTGAAAGCAAACCCGCAACTTGCTGGTTATTCAACCGATGCATTAAACACTTTAATCGTAAATGATCCCGGCTATAAGGCCGTTGCAGAAAAGTGGGGCACAGGCGGCAGCTATTCCATGGCAGCAGCAGCGGTTACTGGCGTGCTGGGTGGCCTTGGCGCAGGTAACCTGGGTGCAGCTGCAGCAGGTGGAATGGCGCCTTACATCGCCAATAAAATTAAGCAAGCTACCAGCAAAGTTGTCGACGGACAGGAGCAGACTAACGTCCTGGCTAACACCATGGCGCACGCAGTTGCGGGTGCCGTACTGGCGCAGCTTGCGGGCAACAACGCAACAGCGGGTGCAGCGGGTGGCGAGCTGATGGCCAGAGCTATCCTCAACTCAATGTATCCCGGCAAGCAGGCCAGCGAACTGACGCAGGAACAAAAGCAGGTTGTCAGCGCACTCGGCCAGCTGGCTGCGCAATTGTCGGCGGGAGTGGCTTCTGGTTCTGTTGAAGGTGGGATTCAGGGCGGGGTTGCGGGTAAAAATGCGGTTGAGAATAACGCGCTGAGTCCGGTGGATTTTGGACAGGGAATGGCTGACTATGCCCAAGCTCAGACTTCGCTAGGTACGTCAATGATACAAAGCGGCGCATCTGCGGACGAAATATCTGCGGCTCTGGCTAAAGCTGCTCAGGGAGATATGCCGGAAGGACAGGATGCTGCTAAAGGACTGTTGATCGCGTGGGCTGAATTCTTTGGAGTGCCGGTCAGTGCTCTGACGGCTGACGGAGAAATGACTCCGCAAAGAGCAGCGGAAATACTGGCCAGTGGTATACCGGCAAGTGAAGCGAAACTGGTACAATATGTTGCAGCTAAGGCATATTTAACCATTGCTAAGAGTGCGGATCTTGGTTTGTCTGCTGAAAACCAAAAATATGTTGATATTCTTTCACCGGAAGCGAAACAGCATATTTTATATGGGGATAGTCCCACGCAGGGGGGGGCATCTATATCCCGGCAATCCAGGAAAAACCGTCTTCCCTCAAAGCTGGTCAGCAGACAAGGTTGTTCATGTGGTAGGTGATATCGCTACTTCTCCTGATACCCAGTGGTTTGCCCAGACTGGAACGGGAGAAGCTTATACAAAGGCCGGGAAACCAGCAAGATGGGTTGCATGGTCGGAGCAAGATGGTGTTAGAGTTCGTGTGGTATACGAGCCAGCTAGCGGGAAAATAGTAACGGCGTTCCCGGATAGCAATCCGACGCCTCCAACATTAAAACCGATTAAGAATTAGAGTGTATACAATGGATATTAATAACAAAATTAAATTATTGGGTGAAGGATTAAAGGATCGGCTGGATCCTTCTCTGATTGATTTTGCGCTTGAGTATATTGGGTTCTCAGAGAATATATTAGCGTTCGAAACTATATGTGATCACATTGCTGAACATGATATTGTGATTACTAAAGATGAATATTCTCAAATACTTAAAATAGCGAATGATTTTGGTCTGGAAATTGACAATAGATATACATATATCAACCCAGAGAAATAATATTCTAAAACCCACAAGCAATCCCGGCCATCGCGCCGGGATTACTTTTTTATCAGTCAGTTACCCTTCAGCTGCCAGCCGGATGATCAACTGCCCCGGCCCGGTGATCACCTCGATCTTCTGCCCGGTGGTAAAGCCCAACGGCTCCAGCCAGCGGCCTTTAATGGTCAGCTGTGGCAGCGGGTTCGGCTGGCCCCTATTAGGCCGGTATCCGACTTTGTAATAATGCGCGGCGGTTGTGACCGTGCGGGTTCCTGACTTATGATGCATGTCAGCCATAATTAACTCCCGTATAGTTAGTTGTGGTCAGCGGCTGAAACGGGGGCCAACCCGCTTCAGCCGCGCTAAAAATGTCTCGTTAAGTGCTTCCTGTTCCGATTTAACCTGTTTAAATATACACCTTCTGCCGCATAAACTCGCTGAAAGCCAAGTAATAAACTGCGAGGCACCTCTGTAAAACGGATTATTTTTTCCGAGCATTATTTCACTTATCCCTTCTTCCTGAAGTGCTTCACCGCGAGGAAAAATCAGGCCTGCTCGGCAGCTATTCTATCGCAGCGGTGACGGGCGCGCTGATGGCCAGAGCTATCCTCAGTTCAATGTATCCCGGCAAGCAGGCCAGCGAACTGACGCAGGAACAAAAGCAGGTTGTCAGCGCACTCGGCCAGCTGGCTGCGCAATTGTCGGCGGGAGTGGCTTCTGGTTCTGTTGAAGGTGGCATTCAGGGGGCGGTTGCCGGGAAGAATGCTGTTGAGAATAATACACTGGGAAATGATGAAGAGGAGTTGCAGCGGGAACATGGTAATCGCCCGGTTAAAATAATTTCTATCAAACCCGCACAAGCTGGAATTGTAGATGATGAGGGCAGTATCAGGTCGGTTTGGGGTAAGGTTATATTGCCTTTTGCTATCAAAGATTTGCCCGCAACAACAGGAAAGGCCGGAACATCCAGTGAGTCAGTTAAGGATGCAAAAGTCGTAGAGCCTTATATTACAACTAGTCCTATAGCTGTTAGTGGCACAAGAGCAATTGATAAAGAGTAAAGCTACGAAAGTGGCCTTAGAGAGAAATATGGTAATGTACCTTACACCGAGCGTCAGTACACAACTATTATCAGTGGGAAACGTGTTAACGGTATGGCTGATAATGTAACTATTATCGACGGTCAACGGACTGCTGTTGAAGCTAAGTTTGTAGAGGATTGGGGTAACTCGCTTCGAAACCCAATAAGCTCAGTGGGTTCAAAGCCTTGGTCAGTTACTGAGCAGACTAAAATGTTAGATCAAGCCAGGAAGTATTCGGCTGCTTTCGAGGGTGGAGTGATTTATCATACTAATAGTCCAGAGTTAGCCGACCATTATTCAAAATTCTTTGCTGATGCTGGTGTTAATAAATTTATAATTACTCCAGTTAAATGATGAGGTGATGTATTGACAAGATTTGTAAAAGAATTGGAGAAGGCTTTTGGCTCAAAGTTTGAAGCTTCTAACTCTCGGGTTATTCCTGGGAAAGATGGTGCAACCACCAGGAAAACGGTTTATTTCTCTGATGATGGAAAAAATAAATTCAGGAAGCAATTCAAGAATATCACCTGTTTTACTGATCCTCCTAATGCAACTGAGGGTGGAGTCAATGAGGTTGGCTGTAGTATAACTCCAGTAGAAGGCCCGCTCTTTCATTCTATTGAATGTCATGGAGATATTGAAGGGTGGGAAAAGGATATTAAAGCAGGTGCAAAAGGGCTAAGGTTGCTGTTGGCCAATATTGATGGCGATAATTTTGTTATTTCTGATGGCCGATCAGTCCCGCTGTCAGAATGCAAAATTGTATTATGCTAAGCATTTCTTATCTTTAATTTCGGCTTTTATTATTCCAATTTTTTTATATTTTTTATATTTTTTATATTTTTTATATTTTTTGATTGAAGCTATATTAAATTTTATTTTTTTCACTACTCTCAACTTATATTTTTTGAAATTAAATATTTTTAAATCTAAATCCTCATATGTTCTTTTCAGGTTAAATGAAACCTCTTATAGGGTAAGGTATGTTTAAACTCAAACCACTTTAGGCGTTGTTCATTTTTTAGAGATTTCCTTTCCAACAGTATGTTTGCGTGTAACTGACAATAATATCATGCGAAAATAAATTGGTGCACTGGGTGGGATGGCGCCGTATAACGCCAATAAAACTAAAGACGCAACCAGCATATTAGTCGACGGCAAAGAGCAGACCAATACCATGGCGCATGCGGTTTCGGGGACCGGAAATGCAGGTCAGGCGGTCGCAGGTGGCCTTAATCCGTGGGCAGCTCAGCTGATTAAGAAGGAAACGACCGACGCTTCCGGAAACGTTGATGTGGCAACCAATGCCATGGCACATGCCGTGTGGGGTGCAGTATCATCGCAGATGTCGGGCGGCAGGACTGGCGGGCGGCATGGTGGGCAACAGCAGTGCTGCGGCGACGAGCGGCGCGATTGCGGGTAAAAATGCGGTTGAGAATAACTCGCTGAGCGGTGATAAAGCCCGTCAGTCAGTAAAAGAAAGTGCGGAATGGTGGAAGAAACAGGTTCGCGATAAGCTGGGTGACGGCACTACATCGGCTATCGCGAACAGTATTATCAATGCTGTCGCTGATACTGGTGATGCTGCATTAGGTAGAACAGATTATGTTGCGGATGGAGCGATGGCACTGGCGTCATGTGCTGTCGGAGATGGTTATTGTAATAAGGCTTTAAGCGATCTGGCAGGTAAAAATCAGGCAGCAGCCGATGTAGTGAAAGCGCTGATGAAGAGTGAAACCTGGTCAGCAGTAGCCGACACGCTTAAACAGGCGTTTGGTGGCAATCAGGCCGCGCTGGAAGCGACAGGCGGAATATTTTCACCTGGTAAGAAAGAGCCGGAATTTAGTGCTGTACTGGGAAAAACAGAAAAGCTGGTCAAGAATACAGATGGTATTTACGAAGTAAATGTTAATGTCACACCACTTGAAGGGCATGGCCGACTTAACACTCCGGATCTGGGGAGGCAACGGTAAGCTAAAGCCGGCAGAAGCCGTATCCGCGGCACAATTAGAGCCTGTTCTTGGTACAATGGAACGTTATACGCCACCACCAGGGATGATTACTGATAAAACACCTGACTTTGTGATTACGTCTGGCCCCAATAAAGGTAAATCCGTCGATGCTATGTATACAACCGATAGGTTGTCACAGAAAAAATAGACGGATTAAACAAATTCTATGAAAAAACATGATTTCAGGAAATGGGCAAAAAGTCATTCAGGAACACTTGGAAAAAGCTGACTTTGTTCCTGTCGATTCTAGAGTGCTAACGTCTGCCAATAAAAATTTTTTCATGAATTATATAAAAACAATACCTGAAGCACAGCAAGATAAAAGTATCATCATGAGGTAATTGGTATGGGAGCAAGTATTTATTTTTGTAGAGATGAAACTATCGAAAAACCTGAGAGTAGACTTACCTCTGCGTTTATACATAGTAGCTATTGGGATGCTTTTGGCGACCTGCTGGATGGTGTTTTTTTACCCAGCCATCCCAAGCTGAATGAATTAATAAAGTCAGAAGAAGGAGAGTATTTGAAATTTTATTCATTTGTTGAGTTAGATAAGGCTGACTTCAACCAGGCTGTTAAGCTAATCAGGGATTATATTGCAAAGCAGCAAAATCCGACTGAATGGCAAAGCATGGCGAAGGTTGTATGGGAAGATGTCGCAGAACCTTACATTATTCAGGATGCACGTTATGACGTTAACCCTGAGTAAAATAATGGTCAATCAAACTGATATTCAATATTAAATTGATTAATCCCCCGGCTTTTGAGCCGGGGTTGTATGTCCTGCGCTTATTACTTTCAGACAAGATTTTTTTCAGTACCGCTTTATGGCGGCACTCCAAAACGCCTTGATCAGAGCGACACCCCGACACCCAAACACGTGGGTCACCAGTAAATTATCATGGCAGGATCCGCAATGTGCTGGCATTTGTTGCCAACCGTGCTGACATTCAAACCCGCTGACGCCTCGCACTGATCGTTGCCCCTTGCAGATTATGACAATTGCGTAAATGAGCGAAAGGAACAATCCCGCCTTAATGGCAACTTAAACACGTTTGAACAGTACGAACTATCAATCCTTCAGGGTGCTTCGATTCAGTTGGAAGCGGATCGTTTGGCTGCTATTCACAATGCATTAACGTCGGGGGACTCGCCAGAAGCTAAGCAGCTTGCTATAAACTCTCTGGCTCAGGCAGTTGGAACCAGCCGGCAGGGATAGCAGCTGGAATCGGGAAAAATAAAGGAAGCGCGATGCCTGTTCCTATCCCAACCAGAGCTGACAATGGGCTAGTTTATCAATCGAATGGTAAACAAACGCCTGGGCAAGCCGGTTATAATAGAAACGCTGGAACCGAACCTACAAACTCTATTCAGTTGCTTAGTAATTCAGTAGAGAATGGGGAGAAAAGGTATGCATTGGACGAGAATGGCGATGTACATCAGTTTACGAATACAAATGATGGTTCGTGGCATTGGTCTGGGAGCACGGGTGATGCATCAGTCCCAATCAAAAAAATCGATATACCCAACGCTGTTAAAAAAGAATTTGGGTTGCCTGGGAAATGGAGATAAATATGATTTTCGGTGATCCTTATCGGTTTGCTATCTGGATAGAGTGTATTCCTCAATGGAGTGAATCCTATAAAAATGGTTTTTTTTATTTTTTTATAGATGGACATATGTATCCAGAAGATATCAGAACATCAACATTATTTGTTGATATTTATGATGTTATTGATGAAAAAAATGCCCTTCTTTCTTTTCCATGCAATGATGAGATCTTCAAGGCCACTACAACTGAAGCTTTTAATTCCTTATTTAAACTGACATATCCAGAATCGACACAAGATGATGAATATCCTGAGCAAGTGTTTGATTTTTGCGCGTCTCCTACAATCATTAACGACTCAGGGGCATATTTTTTTGCTATTGCAAATGAAAGTTCAGTGAGGATTGTTGGGGGTAAAATAACGGAGTTAGTTAGCGGAGACAACGGAAGAACCTGGGTGGACATAGAACAACCAAACCTTGAGGATATTACCATTCCAAAAAAAGAGATAAGTGAAATCATTGCGAGTTTGAAAAAATATTCATCTGATTTACTTTAGGTATTACTTTTAGATAGGTACGAACCGACTGCCGTGATGCTCAGCTATAACGACAAGCTCAGACACCTGCTGTACGGTAAAGATGTATCGGAACTGTCAGCCGATGACAAGATGCTGGTTGCGAACATTGTAACTCATGCTGGCGCAACAGTGGGCGGTGCGGTTGATGGCAACTCTGGGGTGGGTAACGGGGCATCTGCCAGTAGAACTGAGGTTGAGAATAACTACCTGAGCAGCACAGAGAAGGGCCGCCAGACATATCTCAATAACAAACAGAATCTGACGCCAGAAGAGCAGAAAGATAAGGAGAGGTTAAATCGTAAGGATCTGGAAAGCGATATGGCGGTTTATGCGGCCTGTAATGGCACAGGTGCTGGCTGTCAGGCAGAAAGAGAAAAAGCGAAGGCCGCGCAAGATACCTACTTCAACCAGACTTACCAGAATCCGAAAGAGGCTCAGGCGGGTTATCAGCAGATAGTGAACTTACTGAACTCTACATAACCGAATACGAAGGAAATGTTCAATATTCTGGAAGGATATACGCAGGCGTTTATGTCGTTTGGGCACACGTAAGATGATGTCAAAGTAAGAGCAGGAGCCTAAGTTGGTTCGATGTACATCGCGGGTGATGTGAGTGCTGTAGTCGCATCAGGTACATTGACGAAACAGTTAGGGAAGGATGTAGAGCTCAACAATAACGCTTCGGCTTCAGGGGCAGCAAGTTCGCTTGTTAATGATGCAGATGGAATTTACGAAGTAAAACTAAATTCAACGCCTTTGGAAGGTCACGATCGCTTAAATACACCTGACCTTGGGGGTAATGGTAAGCTAAAACCCGCAGAAGCTGCTGCTGCTGCACAACCAGAGTCAGCTATGGGCAATCTGGAACGTTACGCACCACAGCCTCTAGAAAAATCGGGAATATCGCCCGGCTTTGTGATTACATCAGGGCTAATTAAAGGTAAAGCTGTCGATGCCATGTATACTACCGATAGATTGTCACAAAAAGAAATTGATGGGCCAAATAAGTTTTATGAGAAGAACATGAGTGTTGGTAGAGGAAGAGATGTTATCCAAGATCACTTGCAAAAAGCTGATTTTGTGCCTGTCGATTTTAGAGTTCTAACTCCTGCTAACCAAAAAAACTTTATGGATTATATAAAAAAACTGCCTAAAGCACAAAAAGATAAAATTATTATTATGAGGTGATAGTATGGGGGCGAGTTTATTTATCGGTTGGAATGATAATGGACAAAGAGAAAGCAACTTTCAAAGGACCGGAGGCTTTGTTAATGGGAACTATTGGGATGCTTTTGGCGACCTGCTGGATGGTGTTTTTTTACCCAACCATCCCAAGCTGCATGAAATAATAAAGTCTGAAGAAGGCGAGTATCTGAAATTTTATTCGTTTGTTGAGTTAGATAAGGCTGACTTTAACCGGGCTGTTAAGCTAATCAGGGATTATATTGCAAAGCAGCAAAACCCGACTGAATGGCAAAACATGGCGAAGGTTGTATGGGAAGATGTCGCAGAACCTAACATTATTCAGGATGCACGTTATGACGTTAACCCTGAGTAAAATAATGGTCAATCAAACTGATATTCAGTATTAAATTGATTAACCCCCCGGCTTTTGAGTCGGGGTTGTATGTCCTGCGCTTATTACTTTCAGACAAGATTTTTTTTGGAGTACCGCTTTATGGCGGCCCTCCAAAACGCCTTGATCAGAGCGACGCCCCGACACCCAAACACGTGGATAATCAGTAAATCATCATGGCAGGATCCGCAATGTGCTGGCATTTGTTGCCACCCGTGCTGACGTTCAAACCTGTTGACGCCTCGCACCGATCGTTGCCAATGGCAGATTATGACAATTGCGTAAATGAGCTAAAGAAATGAAGCAACAATCCCGCCTTCATGGCAAATTAAGCACGGTTGAACAGTACGAACTATCAATCCTTCAGGGTACTTCGATTCAGTTGGAAGCGGATCGGTTGGCTGCTATTCACAATGCATTAATGTCGTGGGACTCGCCAGAAGCGAAGCAGCTCGCTATGAACTCTCTGGCTCAGGCAGTTGGAACCAGTGCAGCAGGGATAGCTGCAGGAGTTCGTAAGGGTAAGCCTAATCCCCAATCAGAAAATAAGAGTGAAATAACTCTTAAATCCGAAAAAATTGGGAAAGCGCCCAGAATAAGGCTTTGGATTTTGTAGGGGATTTAGGTGCTGTCTCCAAACCTGTTATTGGCCGATTAGGAATAAGTGCTGGAAATGGAAAGGTTATCGGGCGACCATCCAATGATGGTAAAGTCGACTGGCGTGTTGATTATGATCCTGAAAAAGGGAATATAATGAATATATGGGATTACTCGCAAGGAAAATGTCCGGGAAAAGCAGTGACGCAGGTTACACCATTTGAGGGCAATGAGGATTCATTTATAACCATATTGAAACAGCTAAATAGGTAGAGTGGATGACTTTATTTGAAGAGTGTAAAGAAGCACTTGGAGATGACTTTAGTTTAGTTGCTCCCTCCGATCAGAAGGGTGTAGTTGATCTATTGCATAAGTATCTCCTTGCCGATGGAAATGTTGCATGGTCAGAGATTGAATACTCGGACTACGAAGATATAAATAAGCTATTAAAAGAAAACAACCTCAGGAATGATAGTGTCTTCGTTTTTGCGGATGATCTTGATGTTCCTCTATTCAGAACTAAACTCTACCGAATAGCTGAAAATATTTATGATGTTATAGCGCTATCACCTAAGCTATTTATTTTTAATGATAGTTTTATATTTTATCCTTTATTTCCAACTGAAAAAATCCGTTTTGGCTCAGTTCTCTGATATCATAGAGATAACAGAAAATAATTACATCAGGGAAGCGGTGAATAAATATCCAGCCGGGGAAACGATTGCTAAAGTTTCATCAAGTGGTTCGTTAGCTGGGCGTCAATTAGAAGGGATAAATATTTTAGAGGTCCCACCTCAAGCGAAACCGATACCACAATCAATACTTGATTCAGCTAAGAAAGCTAATGTGATGATCCGTGATACTAGCGGTAAGGTATATAAATGAGTGAGAATGTTTTTTACTGTAAAAAATGGTCAGTTGCCTATAAAGAGCCGATAGATTTATTGAGTAAAGATGCTGCATATAAACTTCATTCTAGAGGTGCTGAATACACGGTACTTATTGGATCTGACACTAAACCGTCTTGTTTTATTCACGTAATAAGAGATAAAGGATGGGTTAGTGTTAGTTTTTTAGATGATGACTTAAAAGAGTTTCTTTTATATAGTTTCAAATTATTGGATAATGGGACATTATTTTTATCAATGGCCGTCCATCGAGAATTCGCAAAAAATGGTGAGCGTGGAGTTGGTTTTTTGAATGTATCAAGCGGAACCACATACCTTTTCAATGAAGATGGTAATACAATAGTAAGGGAAGAAAGTTTCGAACCTCATGTTTTAGAAGAAAGTCAAACTGTTACCGATATTTCTGGTAACTATGATCATTTTCCCGAATTTGGTCATTACGAATCGTTAATTCGAATCGAAAGGTAATAAAAACCCCGGCCATATAAGCCGGGATGTTTTTATCCGTCCATTACACCTTAGCCAGTCGGATGATCAACTGTCCTGACCCGATGATCACCTCGATCATAACTTTTTAAGTTACGCACCAGGACTGGCGTTTGATAAAGAAATTTCAGACTACATCAAAAGTGTTAATCCTTGCCAGGCGGAGATTGATAAATCTTAAAAAGTTAATGATGTATAAAGCAGTTAGAGCCTCAGGCTTTTATCTTTCAATTACGTCATGCTTAGTGCATTAACTGACTAACCAGTCCGGTAAGATCGGCTTTTTTATCCACGACGCCCGCCGTTGACGCTTTATCCACCAGCTGCGGCAGATATTTCGCCAGCAGATTCAGTGCATCGCTGGTGTTGATGCCCATCCGCGCAGCCAGCTGCTCAATCGCCTCAGAGTTAATCATCTTCTGCACCAGGTCGCTGCTCAGCGCAATGTTCTGCTCATCGCCCAGCCAGGAGTTAACCATTTCACTGTACTCGCCGCTCTGCAGGTGACTCACGATGGTATGTAAACCGCCTTGCTGCTCAACCCACTCCAGCACACCTTTCACTTCCTGGCTGGTCTGATTATTCAGGCCGCACATGGCCAGTACTGTTTCCAGTAAACTCATTCTGTTATCCCCTTTGAAGTAATCTATTAAGACTGTTTACACGCTCTGATTTTATGAATGACAAACAGCGCAATAATTGAACCCACGGTGGCAATGCCAATGCTGTAAATATTGAAGCCATCGACCTTGCCAAAACCCAGAGCGGTACTGACTACACCGCCAATCAGCGCACCGATAATACCCAGAATAATGGTCATGAAAATGCCCATATGTTCTTTGCCTGGCATAATACATCTGGCGATAATGCCGGCAAGTAATCCGAATACAACCCATGACAATATACCCATCATTAATATCCTCTGTTTTTATATTAATTACAGCAACGTTTAGCAGTGGTTTAACCCATGAATTAAAAGCGGGTGTATCGTACGCCGCGTAGTGTTTGTCTGGCAATCCTGTTTTCTTTATCAAACTAAACGTATCAGAAACGATAGGGGAGTAAATATGAGCATTCTGGATAACATTAAAAATATAGGCGATGAGTTGTTACATGCTGTGGATAAAAATGTTGAAGATAAGTCTGTCACCGGCGCAGGGAGTAATCGTACATATACGGTTGAATCAGGCGACACGCTCAGCGCCATCGCCAAGCAGTTTTACAATGATGCGTCCCAATATATGAAAATCTTTAGGCGAATAAAAGCATTCTCAGCAGCCCGGATAAAATTGCTCCGGGACAGGTACTGACCATTCCTGCGTAATAATTCGTCAATAGTATGAGCCAGCTGGCGCAAATATTGCCCGGCTGGTTTTTCATTTAAAGCCAGCTCGTCATAACACCATGACAGGGTTGCGCCAGACAGCCTGCGTTGATCCAGACTTAACGGTGGTCTCTGTAATAGTAGCCGCAGACGAGTTGCGATGAACAGTCAGACAGGAAGAGAAAACGGGGATCGCTGAAAAGCAAAAAACCCGCTCAGGTTTCCCTGAGCGGGTTTTTCTAATCTGGCTCCTCTGACTGGACTCGAACCAGTGACATACGGATTAACAGTCCGCCGTTCTACCGACTGAACTACAGAGGAATCGTGTGAACGAGGCGAATATTAACGGCGTCGCCCGAAGGTGTCAACAGCAAAAAATACATTATCATTCAACTGGCTAGCTTTAACGCAAAGCGATCGTGATTTAAGCAGTTTGCGCAGTGTCAGCGGCGATTCTGGCCAGGGGATCCTGCAGGTAAAACTGGCGCAGATGCTGATACATGGCAGGAAAGCGTTCGGCCAGCAGAACCGGAGCCGTAAAGAAATATTCAGAGAGCACGGCGAAGCACTCAGCCGGATCGCTGGCGGCGTAGGGATCTATCGTGGCGGCCTGTTCACCCACCAGTTCAACTTCACTCTCAATCTCCGCCATCGCGGCACGCAAATCCTTCTCCCAAAGTGCGACGTCACGCAGCGGCATGACCGGAATACCGCTGGTGTAACCGCTGCCGCGGGCATCCAGCTTGTGCGCAACCTCGTGGATCACCAGATTAAAGCCGGAGAGATCGAACGAGTCCTGAATATCGAGCCAGTTGAGTACGACCGGCCCCTGCGTCCAGCTCTGTCCGGCGTGAACCGCAGGCGCGCTGTGAACCAGCCCATCGTCATCCTGCCACTGATCGTCCACCTCGAACGGCTCGGGATAGATCAGGACATCGTGGAAACCGTCCAGCCACTCCAGACCCAGTTTCAGCACCGGCAGGCAGAACAACAGGGCGATCCGCACACTGCGCAATTCATCCAGCTGAACACCGTCGAGCGGCACCAGCTTTTTCTGCTGCAGAAAGCGCTGCGCCAGCTCAACCAGCGCCTGCTGTTCGGCCTCATCCAGCTGGCTGAATATCGGCTGCGCCAGCCCGTGCTGCCATGGCAGCGCGGCCAGGGTGGCGTCGTTATGCGTTTTCCAGGGCCATTTAAACATCGCAACTCCCGCACAGAACCGGACTATTTCGCTATCCTGACGCGGCAGACATAAAAATGCCAGCATCGAAACACCATGCTGGCACTGTTCATCTGGCGACAGGGCTAAGGGCCGTCTATTCAACCCGTTAGCACGGTCGTTGTCTGTGATTCAGCCCGCAAAGCGTGGGGCCGGGGCGTCAGTTGCGCTCAATACGATGAAACTCAATTACCCACACCCAGGGATTCACTTCCCAGCTGGTCGCACCATACTGTTTTTCCCAGGCTTTGCGGTACGCCTCTTTGGGCGATTCAGAATTGACGTTCATGGTGAAGAAGTTGTTGAGGAAGTGCGAATCGGTCTGCACGCCTTCCGCCATAATGTCATCTTCACTGATGTCCTGAATTTTCTCGGCGCGCACGCCGGTAATTTCCAGATTGATGCGGCTGGCCCAGCGCGGCATATGAATGGCGGTTTGCCAGCCAAACTGTTCCGCTTCCGGCGTGCTCAGTGCATGCTGGCCCAGCTCGTTGCTGTCTGCACGATACTGGCAATATTCTGGCTGGCGGAAGGGCGTCGGGTCGCGTTCATAATCGGCCAGATACTGCTCGGGTACCATCGGGCCACGCCAGGTTTCACGCACCCAGAGCACGTCACCCGGTTTACCGTAAGGACACTGATAGCTGATGTCCGTCATCGACATCATTTTATAACCATGCAGATGATTAGCACTCACATCGAAAGCGTGTACGCCCTCGTGATGATCCTGTCCCGGACCGAAAGCCTGAGTTTTCATAATGCGCCGGGTTTGCGTTTGCTGGCCAACCAACAGGGCACGAACACGCTGTTCGGAAAAAAGAATCGGCCGTTCTTTCATGGATTACCTCTTTTTATTAGTAGAACCCGGTTACTGCTGTAAAAGTCCATTTGCTTCACATCTGAGAGTTATCATAAAAGCTTTAAATCATTTTGCTTAATAATTTGTAGGCTGACTGTCACTGTATAATTGTCACTTTAGTAGTTAAAAACCAGCAAAATGCAAAAAGCGCACCAAAGCTTATCACGCAACTGGCAAAAAGCGACGAATAGCCCGGATACAGTACGTTATAACCGTAAAAATAGGAACCTTTTCAGACTTTTTCACCTGTCATAACGTGCAGTTTTACACTTAATCGCGTGACAAAAAAACGCTGAGCATGGGGCAGGAAGTTGGTTAAGATCGAACCAAACATTACGCCTGTTAAACTAATTTTCTTAGCAGCAATTCACTGAGGAAAGACTGAAAACAGCCGAAATTGCGGTTATTGTGTAACAGAGATGCTATACAGATGATCCAGATCTCATTTTTCTGCCCGGAATCGCTGGCAGCGCTGCTCTTTTCAACTGCACTGTAAAAAAAGTGTCATTAGCCAGTCGCTATGATGGCTTGCCGTTTGCGCACTGATCGCGACAGAAAAACTGCTGTCGATCACTACAGGGAGATAGATTATGTCACTTACACTCTGGCAATCTCGCTATGAAAGCTGGTTTCAGGCGAACTGGATCCACGACGACGGCGCGCACGATATCGCCCATCTGCGGCGTGTATGGATGAGCGCACAGCGAATCATGGACGGCACGCCCGCTGATCCGCTGGTGGTGCTGACCGCCTGCTATTTTCACGATGTGGTGAATCTGCCGAAGAACCATCCGGAACGTCATCTCGCCTCTACCTATGCCGCGACGGAAACTCAGCGCATTCTGCAGCAGGACTTTCTCGATTTCCCGGCTGAAAAGATTGATGCCGTGATGCATGCCGTTAAAACCCACAGTTTCAGCGCCGGCATACCGCCTCAGACGCTGGAAGCTAAAATTGTACAGGATGCTGACCGGCTGGAGTCGCTGGGCGCGATCGGGCTGGCGCGGGTCTTCTACACCGCCGGTGCGCTGAATCGGCCATTATTCGACAGCCAGGACCCGCTGGGTAAAGATCGCGAGCTGAATGATGTTAAATGGACGCTGGATCATTTCCAGAAGAAGCTGCTGCGTCTGCCGGAAACCATGCACACCGAAACCGGCCGCATGCTGGCTGAGCATAACGCCGATTTCCTGGTACGCTATATGGCTAAGCTTTATGCCGAGCTACAGGGCAATCTGGTGGGAATGGATGAGGGTGTGCTGCGGGACTTCACACCTTTGCAAACCGAATATTAAATTTTTGTGACAGTGTATTAATCGAAACGGTCATCCGGTAGCTTGTAGCAATAACAAAAAGGAGCTGCCCGATGACTGAAACTGTTAATTTAACAATTAAAATTGATCCTGAGCTGAAAGAAACGATTAAACAGCTGGCGCTGGAAAATCAGATTTCGATGAGCCAGGAGATTGTGCAACGTCTGCAGGCCAGCCTGGAAACGCATCCACATCCGGCGATTGATAATCAGGATATCACTGAAGAGGGGACTGAGGGATCCAGTGCCGCTGACGTGAAGACCGATGCACTAAGTGCAACAGAGCTGAAGCAGATTCGGCTGCTGCTGAAGAAGCAGAGCAAGAAGAAGAAATAAAACAGAAACCCGTCGCCAGACGGGTTTTTACTTTTCAGGGTTTGCTGAAACCGGCTAAATCTGGCCGCAACTCAATACCTCAGCGCGCAGGGAACAGGGTCAGATAAGGAAAGCGTCCCGCGCCAGGGACGGCGCGGGCCGAGCGGTCATGGATGACAGTTTTTGCGTCTTTCCGATCTGACCCTGTTCCCTGAGCAAGCTCGATCTCACCGCTAATCTGGCCAGGTTTTACAGGAACCTGAAACCCGTCGCCAGACGGGTTTTTTCATTTCACGGTGCTTACGACTTCAGCTGACGGATATGTGGCAGTAACAGCTGAGCCACCGCTGCAAACACAGGTACCACCACCGAGTTACCAAACTGCTTATAAGCCTGGGTATCCGAAACCGGAATGCGGAACGGCTCGCGTCCTGGCACATCAAAGCCCATCAAACGGGCGCACTCTCGCGGGGAAAGGCGGCGTGGCCGACGCGCCATGTTATCGGCATCCTGAAACTCCGCTTCGCCCAGCGCACTGTCCCAGCCGCGATCGATCAGGATCTCTGAGCCATCTTTGTAGTAACGTGCTGACAGCGTACGCACGCAGCAGTCAGGATTACGCGGATCGTTGAGGCCAAAGCCAAAGCCATTGCCTTTGGCTTTATGTTTTTTCGCATACTGATAGAGGTAGCGCCACAGCACCGGTGACAGGATATATTTGTCGTCCGGCGCACTCTCCAGCAGGCTCTGCAGGCTGGGTACCTGCGCCGGGTAGAAACGGCGGATATCGCGCAGCGTAAAATCCTGCTTTTTCAGGTCACGGCGAATACCCACCAGCACAATGCGTTCGCGATGCTGCGGCAGGAAGTGACGCGCATCGATCACTTTGGCATCCGGGCTGCTGGCACCCGCATCCGCAACGTCATACCCCAGTTCATCCAGCGTCTCCATGATAATGGCGAAGGTGCGGCCCTTGTCATGACTCTTGAGGTTTTTCACATTCTCCAGCACAAAGAACGGCGGCTTCTTGGCAGCCAGGATACGGGCCACATCGAAAAACAGCGTGCCCTGTACCTGACACTCAAAGCCATGTGCACGGCCCAGCGCATTTTTCTTGCTGACGCCCGCCAGCGAAAAGGGCTGACAGGGAAAACCGGCCAGCAGCACCTGATGATCGGGGATTGCCGCATCAATCGCGCGGTATATCGCTTCATCGTCGGTCAGACCTTCCGGCTGGGTGACCTGACGGATATCGGTATTGAAGTGATGCTCCAGCGGATCACTGTAGTGGTTGGCTTTGTAAGTGCGGACCGCCTCTTTATTCCATTCACTGGTGAACACGCACTTGCCGCCTATCGCCTCGAACCCCTTACGAATGCCGCCAATACCGGCAAAAAGATCGATAAAACGAAATTCAGGATTATCATAATGGGCGGGACGGGACGGCAGCAGCCCCTGTAACAGCGACAGTTCCGCCTCACACAGCGGTGGCAGGGCGGTTTTACCCTGACGAATCCGGTTCAGGAGTGCCGGCGTCCAGCAGGAAAATCCTGCCTGCTGCAGGCGGGCCGTGAGATCACGAACCGAATAGATTGCCAGCACCTGCTGAAAGAGTTCAGACGCATCAGCAGATGAAAGTGCAGCAGAGAGTGGTTCAGCGAGGGCGGCGGGATGCATGCGTTTTTCCTTAACAGTAAGATGCCTATGCTATCACTCCAGACGCTGTGAGGAAATTGCCTGGATGTGCCCTGTTTCAGCCCCCCGGAATGTTCTGTTTTTGCGGCGCACGGTGTGAAGTCGTCGGGCGGCGGCTTTCGCTTTTCGTGGCGCAGGCTAAAGTTGAAGTACCAGCAAAAAAGGAGAGGTTATGGCTGATGTTCACTCCAGCGAAATACGCAGCAAAAATATGCGTGCCATTCGCGCTCAGGATACGGCCATTGAGCAACGTATTGCGCTGCTGCTGAAAGATCGGGGATTCAGCTTTCGCGTGCAGGATAAAAACCTGCCGGGACGGCCCGATTTCGTTCTGACAGAACATCAGGCAATTATTTTTGTTCATGGCTGCTTCTGGCATCGTCATCACTGCTATCTGTTTAAACTGCCAGCGACACGCACAGAATTCTGGACCGGAAAAATCAACAGCAACGTTGAACGTGACCGGCGTTATGTGCGCCAGCTGCAGGAGAGCGGCTGGAAAGTGCTGATCATCTGGGAGTGTGCGCTACGTGGCAAACTGCGCCTGACGGATCAGGACCTGCTGGAGCGGCTGGAGGAGTGGCTGCTGGCGATGCCGGAGAGTGCCGAAGTCGACCATCAGGGCATTCATCATTACAACGCCGATTGCTAATCACAGACATAATTGGTTAGATCTGCGCTTTCTCCGTGGCCAGGAGCCTGAAATGAGCAGCATAAAACTGACGGTAAAACGCCTTTACCAGATTCGTGACGAGCGGATGGTGAATACCAAAGCGACCGCGCGGGTTTACTGCGGCGACAGGCTTGTCGCCACGGAGGAGATCACCGGCATGACCGAAAGCCCGGTCAGCAAATATCTGCATGCTGAAGGAGCAGCAGGCGAGACGGTGCGGGTAGAGTGGGATTGTGAGGGCATCGCCGAGATGACCGTTACGGAAATTGAGCGCTGCCCATGTTGTCAACATAACGAACCAGACTAAGGATAAGATTTTGGCGGGAACCAGTTTACTGACTTTACTTGATGATATTGCAACACTTCTGGACGATATTTCCGTCATGGGGAAAGTGGCGGCCAAAAAGACCGCTGGCGTACTGGGCGACGATCTGTCGCTGAATGCGCAGCAGGTCAGCGGCGTGAAAGCCAACCGTGAGCTGCCTGTAGTATGGGGCGTTGCCAAAGGATCATTTCTTAATAAACTGATCCTGGTGCCACTGGCGCTGATTATCTCCGCGTTTGCGCCCTGGCTGATTACGCCGCTGCTGATGATTGGCGGTGCCTATCTCTGCTACGAAGGCGTTGAGAAGGTGATGCACAGCCTGCAGCATGACAAGCAGAGCAAATCACCGGAAGCGCGTCAGCAGCGACTCGATTCGCTGGCGAATCAGAATGCGGCAGAGTTTGAGAAGAAGAAGATCAAGGGCGCGGTGCGCACCGATTTCATTCTGTCAGCCGAAATTGTCGCGATTACCTTAGGCATCGTGTCGGAATCGCCGCTGCTCAACCAGGTGATTATCCTGGCGGGCATCGCAATTCTGGTTACGGTGGGCGTTTACGGCATCGTGGCGGCCATCGTCAAAATTGATGACTTCGGATTCTGGCTGCGTGAAAAACCGTCACGCCTTGCGCAGGGGTTGGGTAGCGTGCTGCTGGCTGCCGCGCCCTGGCTGATGAAGATCCTCTCGGTGGTCGGCACCATCGCCATGTTCCTGGTCGGCGGCGGTATTGTGGTGCACGGTATCGCACCGCTGCATCATCTTATTGAGGAAGTCAGCAGTGGCTTCAGCGGCTGGATCGCTATGCTGCTCAGCAACGGCGCCAACCTGGTGCTCGGCTTTATCATTGGGTCGATCGTGCTGTTAGTGGTCAACCTTATTGCCAGAGTGCGCGGAAAATCGGTATAAAGCGCACTGTGAATTACGGTCAGGAGAATGACGATGAACGACGACATGTTTGAATTTGATATCGACGCACAGCTTGAGCAGGCTGAAGCGAAAGCAGAGAAAAAAGCCAGCGAAGTGCCGGATGATCTCGGCGACGAAGCCGATTGCGAAGGCTGTAAAATCTGACGTCAGCGTCAATACTTCATCAAAGCGGATAAGTTTTTTTATCCGCTTTTTTTATTTTCCGCATATCCAGCTGATTAATTCCGAATTTGCCCTTTTTTTGCGTGCCTTAACAGGCAGGAACGTTATTCGCCTGCTATAAAGAAAATAATCACTCAGGTTAATAACACTCAGGTTAATAAAAGGAGCGCATCATGGTTTTCGCAATCAGTGAAGAAGTACAGCATAAGGAAGAGGGGCAGACGATGGTGGTGACCGGCTACGCGAGTGGCATGGTGGAGTGCCGCTGGTATGATGGCTATGCCGTGCGCAGCGAAGCCTTTCGCAGCGATGAACTCTGCGCTTTGAATCCCGCGCAGCAACTGGCGGGCTGACAGCATCAGGCCTGTGGGTTCTGCGACCCGCCAGGCCCGGTTTCTGCTTTTTCTGGCCCGGCACGCTCCCTGTGCCGCCCTGTTTTCAGACGTTACCGTCGTTATCTTCTTCAACCGCCTGATAGATCCGCTGCAGCACATCCGGGAAGGCTGACTGGACGCGACTCCAGCTCGGTATAAATGGCTTATCGTTAGGACGCTCAATAAACGCCTGACCCGCTTCCAGAATCGACTGGGTAAACATCTCTACCGCTGCTTCTTCCACATGCTGATCAAACTTCAGCCCGTTCATCGCCGCCTCGTGGTTATAGGTCTCCATCATATCCAGCGCATTACGATAATAGGTTGCTTTCAGCACCCGGAACGAGTCGCTGGTCAGCGGCACACCCATGGTGGCGAGCTTACGCAGCAGTGACTGGACGATATCGCTGCTCATGCGCTTCAGGCCGCCGGTGCCGTCATCTTCAGCCAGCGGCTGATGCTTGTGATCGTAGTTATCGGCGATCTCAACCTGGCACGACTGGCGGGTGGTGTAGTTACGGTAAATCTCCGACAGCACGCCAATCTCCAGCCCCCAGTCGCCGGGGATTTTAATCCCGTTCAGCACATGCGTCCGCATGGCGAACTCCCCGGAGAGCGGATAGCGGAAGCTCGACAGATATTCCAGATATTCTGAATGGCCATAAACTTTCTGCAGCGATCGCAGCAGCGGCCCGACCAGCAGACGTCCCACGCGGCCATTAAGCTTGCCATCCGCGACGCGCGCGTAGAACCCCTTACAGAATTCATACTGAAATGCCGGGTTCGCCACCGGGTAGAGCAGGCGTGCCAGCATTCCGCGCTCATAGGTGACGATATCGCAGTCATGCAGCGCCACACAGCTGGTACGGTCTGACGCCAGCGTATAGCCGGTGCAGAACCAGACGTTGCGTCCTTTGCCGGGATTAGTGGGTGACAGACCCTCTTTATCCAGCTCGGCATCAATCGCCTTCAGGCGCGGGCCATCGTTCCACAGAATGCGATGCCGTTGCGGCAGACGGGAGAAAAACTCGCGGGCAAACAGGAACTGGTCGCGGTCGGCGCGATCCAGCCCAATCACAATTTCATCCAGATAGGGCACTTTAGCCAGTTCATCGACGATTTTCGTCAGCGCCGGGCCTTCAAGTTCGGAAAACAGCGATGGCAGGATCAGCCCCATTTTGCGTTTGCGGGCAAAGCGTACCATCTCTTTTTCCAGCGACTCCACGCTACGGTGGGTGAGGTTGTGAAAGTTGGTGATTACGCCATTCTGGTAAAAGTCACTCATCGCATCATCCTTTTAATGCCCGTGGGCAGCTCATTGAGGTTGAGTCAAAAAATAGTCCAGTCCTTCACGCCAGCCCTCTGGGCCATGGTGAGCCGTGTGATAGATGTGCTGCTGATCGGATCGGCTGAGTGTCACCGGTGTTTTACTGTAGCCCTTAATTACGACCGCATAATCAACCGCATCCAGCATCGGCGCATCGTTAGGGCCGTCACCCAGTCCGATGGTCACGCGTGCCTCACCGGGTGAATGCGCCAGCAGCCAGCGCAGGGCTTCGCCTTTGCCGCTGCCCGCAGGCATCACATGCCAGAAACGCCCGCCCTGGGTCAGCGCCAGGCCCTCTGCACGCAGTGCGTCATGGAACTGGTCAAACGCCTCGTCACTGTCGCGCCAGACAATCACTTCTGACGCATCGCGCTGACGCGACAGTTCTGCATCCGCCTCGCTCAGGCCGGTCATCGAGGCCACTTCCGGATCAGAGAAGTCATGAAAGCCGGTAAAACGGTACGCTGTTTTCAAGGCAGCCAGCCGCTGGCAGATAGCATCATAGGTCAGGGTGTTATCGGGCAGGCGGATACGCTGCTGATCGTGCGTTTGCACCACGGCACCGTTTTCAGCAATAAACGGTGAACCGCTGATGCCAAGCCTTTTTTGCAGCGGAATAATCTCGGCTGCCGTTTTACTGGAACAGATCACCAGCGGAACAGCGTACTGCTTTAGCGTGGTGAGCCATTCGGTGGCCGCATCCCAGCGATAGGTATGATGGTCGAGTAACGAACCATCCAGATCGGTAATTATCATTAACGGCTGGTGGAGATCGGGCATTTACGGGCTCCTTTCATCACATTCGCGGCTAAAGCGGCGATTTTTCAATATTATAGTTGAATATGGCTCACACTTTTTTTCCTGCCACGCTGGCTGGAAATCCAGGATAATTCTTAAAACGAAACCGCAGTAAAAGTGAGTATGCAAGAAGTGTGCAGGGCTAAGTGACTGGCGGGCGCGGTGTTTTTGGTAACAGCCGCTCCATAATTACCCGATCGGTTGCAGAAACGTGCATATCTGATGCTTGTTTCGGCGTCGGGAAAGGGTAATCTGCAGAGGTGTTAAGAATTCCCTGGTGTAACGAATTGAATTTTTACCCGGCCTTCCCGCCGGGTTTTTTTTGAAATCGATTTCAGCGGTTCGCTTCATAGGCGCGATAATCACAAATATCAATTTCAAACGCCTCCGCCAGTTCGCTATAGGAGTGGAAAACCCGGCCTTCTATTTCCAGCCGTGGCGTCTGATCCTGCTCCATATACTCCCGTACCTCTCCCGACGTTCTGGCCTGAATCGCCGCCAGTAAACCTTCGACATCAATCTGCAGATCGGATGGCTGAGCATCGCCGTGCTGTTTTTCGTCTGTCATTTTCTGACTCCTGAGAGCAAACAGAGTAATCAGTATAGAACGCAGGGCAGAAAGGCGGGAGCGAAGAGATCGCAGGCAAAAAAAAGCCCGCGCTGCGCGGGCAAAATCCTTGTTACTTTCAGGTTGGCTGCACCTATGGGGTGGTGCAGTGAGAAGAGTTTAAAGGTCTGACGCGTAAGAAGTCTTGCGGTGAAATGTTAAGGAATTGCAAAAGTTTCTCCTTACTCAGATTTACCTGACTTTTCGACTAAACAGAGCAGAATCAGCTATAGTTAGCGATAAAGCTGATTTTTATCAATACCTAAAGGAATGGTTATGGACATCTTACGAATTATTATCGCTATTCTGCTGCCACCACTGGGCGTGTTTATGCAGGTCGGTTTTGGCGGCGCCTTCTGGCTGAATATCCTGCTGACACTCTGTGGTTATATCCCCGGTATCATCCACGCCGTCTGGGTCATTGCCCGTCGCTAACGCGCTGCATCACCACGGTTCTTCGTTTAGACTGTACTCAGTCAATAATCTGGAGAACCGAAATGAAGGTAAATGACCGCGTCAGCGTCAAAACCGATGGCGGCCCGCGTCGTGTTGGCACCATTCTGGCTATGGAGCCGTTTAATGAAGGCACCATGTTCCTGGTGGCGCTGGAAGATTATCCGCTGGGCATCTGGTTTTTTAACGAGACCCACCAGCCGGATGGCATTTTCGTGGAGCCTTACCACGAAGCCTGAGCCTGACGCGCAATAAAAAAGCCGCCTTTCCGTTTGCCGGAAAGGCGGCTTTTTGCTGTCGGAGATTACGCGGCTGACATCAGCCGCTGACGGTTAACCGCTATAACCTCAGAAGGTTTCCCAGTTATCGCTGCCGCCTGCCAGCGCCGGACGGGGGGCCAGAGCCGGTGTCTTTAAGGGTGAAGAGACACGTGCAGCCACACCTGTGGTTGCAGGGGCGTCCTGCAGGCGGAATGCCGCGACCGCCTGCGTCAGTTTACCCGCCTGATCTTCCAGCGAGGCCGCTGCAGCGGAGGCTTCTTCCACCAGCGAGGCGTTCTGCTGGGTGACGTTATCCATTTCGGTGACCGCCTGGCTCACCTGCTGAATACCGCGGCTCTGCTCGTCTGACGCCGCCGCAATCTCCGACATAATATCGGTAACGCGACGTACGGCTTCGACAATCTCACCCATGGTGCTACCGGCTGCGCCAACCTGATGCGAACCGTCATTGATCAGCGTGACGGACTCAGCAATCAGCGATTCAATCTCTTTCGCCGCCTGTGCACTGCGCTGGGCCAGATTACGCACTTCGCTGGCCACCACCGCAAAGCCACGACCCTGCTCACCGGCACGCGCCGCTTCTACCGCCGCATTCAGCGCCAGGATGTTGGTCTGAAACGCAATACTGTTAATGACGTTGGTGATCTCAGCGATTTTTTTCGAGCTGCCGGAAATATTGGTCATGGTTTTCACGACGCTGTTCACCAGCTCGCCACCGCTGCGCGCTTTGCCCGAGGCATCCGCGGCCAGCTGGCTGGCGTGATGCGCATTCTCGGCGTTCTGCTTCACCGTAGCGGTAAGCTGTTCCATGCTGGCTGCGGTCTGCTCCAGTGCCGCAGCCTGCTGTTCGGTGCGTGAAGAGAGATCGGTGTTACCGGCTGAGATTTCGCTGGAGCCCTGGTAAATCGCGACGGCGCCTTCACGCACCGTACCAACGGTGGTCACCAGCGCCTGCTGCATCAGTTGCAGGTTATGGATGAGCGTACCAATCTCGCTGCGGCCATGGGGCAGGGGAGCGGAGGTCAGATCACCCTGCGCAATGCGTTCGATACGCAGCACCGACTGACGCAGCGGACTAATCACCACGCGGCGCAGGAAGACAAAGGTCAACAGCACCAGCACCAGGGCGGCACTGAATGCCACGGCCATGGAGATAAAGCCGATGCGTGACTGTTGATCGGCCTGGGCGGTAATGGCATTGGCGCGATCAGTTCGGATCTTGATCGCCTTCAGCAACACCGCGTTATAGTCGTCATCCAGCTTGCGGGTTACATCGGTCTCCTGAGCGATGATGCCCTCAAAGCTGCCCTGTTTACCGGATTCAATCATCGGTATCAGGCCTTTGGTAATGTAATCGTTGAAGCGAGCCTGCAGCGTGGCATCCAGTTCCATATCCGCGGGCGTCTTAACTTCACGTGCCTGATAAATCGCGAAGCCAGCTTTTGCCTGCTGGATCCGTTTTTCGGCGGCGGCAATATTGGCGCGAAACTCGTCCATTTCACCAATACGCGCGGCGGCACCGGCCTGAATAATGGTCAGGCGCGCAGTACGCAGGTGGTTTGAACTGTTAGAGAGGCCCATACGAACCTGAATTTCGTCCGTGGCATCATCGAGGGAGTGATTGCCGGAAATCAGAAAGTAACTGGCGACACCAATACAGAGTGCGAACAGCAGCAAAATGCCGCCGAAGATCAGGCTAAACAGCGGCACCAGGCGGAGATTCTGCCAGATGCCTGCGCTTTTCTGTCCATTATTATCTCGTGCAGTGTTCATATCCTTGCTCTCTTGAGGCTGTTGTTATAAGGCATAACATCGGCAAAAGAGCGTAAAGGCTTAGCAGTAAGAGTGAGACCTGGATCGCAATTCCGGGCAAAAAAAACCGGCCAGAGAGGCCGGTTCTTCAGATGTTATGATCAGCGGATATTAACGTAAATACCTGAAGTCACATTATCCGTTAAACGCACCACATGATAAATAACCTGCTTATTATGGGTTTTGATTTTGCGTTTAATATTACCTTTGTGTGACGATACCGTTTTGGCCTTAATTTGCATTTTATCTGAGATCTGGATGGTATCATGACCTGACATCCACATCTTCAGCATGTTTGACTCAGTCTGGCTCAGCGTTAATGGATGTACATCCATGCCCGAAGAGATACGTGCAGACTGGTTAAGCTTCTTCTGCAAATAGGTGCTGAGTAAGGAATCCAGGGTCGATGTCTTCATCGATTTTGATGTAATAATCAGGTTCTTACGAACGTAGAGATATTCCTCAAAATGGATATTGCTAATCGCCATGAATATAAAGAACAGCGTGTCAGGATGCTGCGTAATAATGCTACGGATACGTTCACTGGAATCGGATTCATGAATGAAGCAATCTTCATTAATAAAGACGACACCAGGGTTTAATTGCTCACATTTTTGCTGTAGTTGCTCAATATCGGAGACAGAAGAGATATTCTTCTTCTTAACTCCTTTTAAAGACATGTAGTCTGATAATCCCAGGCGTGTGTAGTTGCAGGAATCCATAATAATAGTTGGCATAATAGCGACCCTCACCAATTTGTTATCCGTTTAAATCAACGATGAATACGCGTTGCGGTACGAGAGAGATTTCTTAGGTACTTTTTTATTCTGCTCGTGCAGTTTGGCAACAGGCAACCGCCCATAAAAGTCTTCATCCCTGACCCGTTCTGCAAAAAATTTGTGCTGCCATGACGTCACACATTCTCCGGCCATGGCGGGGATTGCCAGTGAAATGTCGGAGGTTAAGTAAGACTCATTTTTTTGGGAGCCAGGTCACTATCCTTGAAAACGCGGAGTTTTCTGATAGGACAATTCTCAAAAACATTTGTTTTACGAAAGTGTGATGTCTCAGCGTGCGATGACAATGCCGGAAAAAACATTTTTTAACAAGAAAAATCACCTAAAGATTTTTTTCTTGTAAATTCAGTGTCTTGTCGATTTTGCCTGCACATTCACAGTCTGACCGCTCCTGTGAACCACCCCACTAAAATACGCGAAGCCCGGTTTAATAAGAATTATTTTCAGACTCTCCGCACGTTTATCAGAATTTCCTTAGTTGCATTCTGGAAAACATGGTTCGGAAAATGCACGGATGGTTTTGCGATACTTAAGTATCGTTATGCAAAGATAGTTAGAAACTTAATGTTCAGGGACGGGATAGTTCTGTCAGGAACACGGCGAGTAAATCAAATACTTCACCGAACAAATGCTCACAGAACGGGGCTAGCAGAGGCATCAGCAAGCTGATGGTTAAAATTCCGACTGATAAGGTAATCGGGAAGCCAATTGCGAAGATTGATAACTGTGGTGAAACACGGTTTAACAAACCCAGTACCAGATTTACCATGAGTAACAAAACGATTAAGGGCAGCGCTAACATCATGCCATTAAGGAAAATTAATCCGCCAGATTTCACCAGCGCCATAAATGCATTGGCATTTAGCGGCTGACCGCCAATCGGCAGCGTATGAAAACTGTCCGCCAGCAGCGAGATCAGCCACAGGTGTCCGTTAAAGGTCAGGAACAGCAACATCGCCAGCATGTCGAGAAAACGGGCCAGCACCGGCATGTTAAGACGGCTGCCAGGATCGAAAAAGGTGGCGAATGAGATGCCCATCTGTAAACCAATCACTTCCCCGGCAAGGCGCACGGCAGCAAAAGCGAACTGCATGGTGAAGCCGAGTGCAATACCAATCAGCATCTGCTGAATCAGTAGCAGGAAGCCTTCAGGGGAAAACAGGGTGACATTGACCGCAGGTAACAGCGGCATCAGCAGCCAGGTGATCATTACCGCCAGACCGATTTTGACACGTTTGCTGACGGATCGTTCATTGAGGATCGGTGCGGTGGCGAATAGCGCCATGATGCGCACCAGAGGCCAGAAGAACTGGCTGACCCATTGAACCAGCTGGCTGCTGTCGAGAGTAATCATCAGCCGATGATGTAAGGCAGGTTGGTAAAGACGGTGCGGATATAGTCCAGCAGCAGATTCAGCATCCACGGGCCGGCAATGATACCGGTAGTGGCAACCGCCAGAATCTTAGGAATAAAGGATAAGGTCTGTTCGTTGACCTGGGTCGCGGCCTGGATCAGGCTGATCAGCAAACCGCTGACCAGTGCGGCCAGCAGCAGCGGGGCGGCCAGCATCAGGGCGACGCGCATCGCTTCCTGTCCCATTACCATTACTGATTCGGGTGTCATATGTTGCTCCGGTAAGAAAAGGGGGATCAGGAGTAGAAGCTTTGCGCCAGTGAACCGACCAGCAGTTGCCAGCCATCGACCAGAACAAACAGCATCAGTTTAAACGGCAGCGCGATGGACGCTGGCGGGACCATCATCATCCCCAGCGCCATCAGCACGCTGGCAACCACCAGGTCGATGATCAGGAACGGAATAAAGACGGTAAAGCCTATCTGGAAAGCCGTCTTCAGCTCGCTGGTAACATAGGCAGGCAGCAGAATACGCATTGGCACCGCTTCAGGACCGGCAATCGGGGCGGTATTCGCCAGACGGGCAAACAGGGCTAAATCCGCTTCACGGGTCTGACGCAGCATAAACTCGCGCAGCGGCTGGGCACCTTTATCAATCGCCACTTCCATGCTGATCTTGTCCTGGCTGAACGGCAGGTAAGCATCCTGATAAATCTTGTCGAAGGTCGGCGCCATAATAAAGAAGGTCAGAAACAGCGACAGTCCGAGCAGCACCTGGTTAGGCGGCGCAGAGGGCGTGCCCAGGGCGTTACGCAGTAAACCAAACACAATAATGATACGGGTGAAGCTGGTCATCATCAGCAGCACGGCCGGAATAAAGGTCAGCGCAGTGATAAAGACCAGCGTCTGTACCGGCAGTGACCAGCTCTGACCGCCATTCGGCAGCGAGTGACTCACCAGGCCCGGCAGCTGGGCATGGGCAACCGGTGCCAGTAACAACAGTGGCAATAAAGGAAGCAGTCGACGCATCATTGTGGTTTTCCGGGACGTTTAACCAGGTTCTGTAACAGCTGACGAAAATCCTGTGGCGCACTGTTAACCGGCGTCACAGAGACCGGTTCACCCGGCGGCAGAGTATGCAGATGGGTAATCTGCTGTGCGGTGACGCCCAGCACCAGACGCGCATCAGCGGTATCGACAATCACCACCCGCTCGCGCTGGCCCACTGAGACGCTGGCTGTGAGTTTAAGCTCCTGGCCGCTGACCTTTTTCGGCGCGAAGCCGACACGGCGTGCCAGCCAGGCGCAGGCCAGAATCAATAAGATAATCACGGCTAACACGCTGCTGACCTGGGCCAGCATGGAGCCGGTCGAGATCGCCTGAGCGTGCGGTGCAGCCGGTTGCAGCGTTTGATTCTGGCTATTCATAATGTGACTCTTTAGCGACTCAGACGACGCATACGTTCAGATGGGGTGATGATGTCAGTGATGCGCACGCCATATTTGTCGTTCACCACCACCACTTCACCCTGAGCAATCAGATAACCGTTGATCAGGATATCCAGCGGCTCACCCGCCAGGCCATCCAGTGCCACCACTGAACCCTGCGCCAGACGCAGCAGCTCTTTGATGGTCATTTTGGTGCGACCCAGTTCCACGGTGAGTTTCACCGGGATATCCATAATCAGATCGATATCCTGCAGCGATCCAGCGACGTTGCCGCTGTCGAATGATTTAAAGACTTCGTCGGTCTGCGGCGCACTGCCGCTGCCGACCTGCTCATTCATCGCTTCAGCCCACAGATCGTCCGCAGAGATATCGTCAGACGGTTTATTACTGTCAGTCATGGGGCTGTTCCTCGTTCAGCGAATTCAAAATCGGGTTAATCAGGTGTTCGACACGGAGCGCGTACTGACCATTCATCGTGCCATATTGGCTGGTTAAGACCGGGACGCTATCGACATGGGCGATAATGCGTTCCGGCTTCTCAATCGGCAGCACATCACCGGGTTTCAACTGCAAAATCCGTGACAGACGCAGTGAGGTTTCGGCAAAGTGCGCGATCAGTTCCAGCTCAGAGTGCTGCACCTGTTTGACCAGGTTGTCGCGCCAGTGGTTATCTTCCTGACGTGAGTTTTCGAGCGGTGGATTCACCAGCAGCTCGCGCAGCGGTTCAATCATTGAAAACGGGATACAGATATTAAACTCACCCACCAGGTTACCAATCTCCACCTGGAACGGCGTGTTAACCACGATGTCGTTCGGTGAAGTGGTGATGTTGGTGAACTTTACCTGCATCTCTGAACGTACATACTCGACGTCCAGTGGATAAATGGCCTTCCATGCGTCGCTGTAACCATCCAGCGCCAGCTTCAGCATGCGGCGAATAACGCGCTGCTCGGTATGGGTAAACTCACGGCCTTCGACTTTAGTCGGAAAACGTCCGTCGCCACCAAACAGGTTGTCGACAGCGATAAACACCAGGCTCGGTGAGAACACTACCAGCGCGGTGCCGCGCAGCGGCTTCAGGTGGATCAGGTTCAGGTTGGTTGGCACCGGCAGATTGCGTGCAAACTCGTGGTACGGCTGAATCTTGATCGCCCCGACGCTGATATCCGGGCTACGGCGCAGCAGGTTAAACAGCGCCATACGGAAACTACGGGCAAAACGCTCATTAATAATCTCCAGCGCCTGCAAACGCTCGCGAACCACACGGCGCTGGGTGTTCGGATCGTAAGGACGAATATCGCCTTCCGGTCCGTTTTGTTTCTTTTCTTCTTCCGCACTGCCGCTGTCGCCGTTTAAAAGGGCGTCAATTTCAGCCTGGGAGAGAATGCTATCGCCCATTGATTCACCTCAAAATGAAGGCAGT
Organism: Pantoea sp. ABR1s; assembly: GCF_057812235.1. Classification (NCBI taxonomy): domain Bacteria; kingdom Pseudomonadati; phylum Pseudomonadota; class Gammaproteobacteria; order Enterobacterales; family Erwiniaceae; genus Pantoea; species Pantoea sp. ABR1s. Next base: position 1,673,100 of record NZ_CM173823.1, read on the forward strand.
AAACAGCACATCGTTTACAGCCTGCGGAGGTTGACCTTTTACCAGCGGGGGTGTCAGCGCCTGTTTGACTTGTTCAACAAGCGCCTGCTTTCCTTGCTCTGTCGCCAGCGCCGTAGCGCTCTGACGCGAGAGCAGCAGCAGCAAACGGCTGCGCACCTCAGGCAGATAGTCGTTCATCCGACGCCGGGTATCCTCATCGGCCAGACGCAGGGTAAAGCCTACGTAAAGCACGCGGTCGGGATCGTTGTCGGGATTGACCAGGTTAACCGTAAATGTATCAAGTGCAAAAAAGACCGGAGCGGGAGGCGGTTCAACTTTCGCCACCTCAGGCTTATCGCCCTCATGTTTATTCATCATTCGCCAGACTGCATAGCCTGCCACGCTGCAAGCGGCCAGCGTCAAAATGAGCAACACTGGTATTAAGAGTTTACGTTTGCTGCCTTTTTTTGCTTTCGCGTTATCAGACATGGTGCAGTTACTTCCTGTGAATTATGGGCAAGCCTCTCGGCTCACGAGACAGATTATCCGCGTCTTAAGTCAAACCAATGGGTAGAAAAGACGCGGGTTTTACGCTTACCTTCAGCGTTTGCCGCTGTCAGGCGAAAGTGTCGACGGCGCTGTTGCCGCTAACGCGAGCCTGAAGGGCGGCGGGAACGGCGATCGGCGTAATGTCGGTGTCACTGTCCTGGGTGAGGGAGAAGCGGCCATGTTGTCCATCGCGGCGCGCCTCCTGCTGCTGCTGGAATTGCTGACCCTGCGCGGAACTGTCACTGCTCACCTGACTCTCGCCCAGGTTGATACCGCTCTCTGCCAGCGCGCTGCGCAGCTGCGGTATCGCGGCTTCCAGTGCTGCTCTGACGTGGCTATGGCTGGAAACCAGATTAATTTGTGCCTGGTCGTTATCCAGTTTCAGGCTGATCTGGATAGCGCCAAGGTCTTCCGGATGTAAACGCAATTCCGCGTTCTGCTGGCCGTTGCGACTGAACATCACAATCTGCTGACTCAGCGCCTGCTGCCACTCGTCGCTGCCCAGCTGTGAGTTCAGCATCGGCGTTGACGGTGTGCTGGTGGTCGCGGAGGCGGTCACCGGCGCGGGCAGGCTGCTGGCGGTGGCGATTGGCGTAGCGTTGACCGCGTTATCGCTGGCGCTGGCTTTAATCGCAGCCTGATCATCCTGCTTAACCATGTTGCTCAGCGCCTGCTGGAAACTGCTGTCGAGCGTCAGGCCGCTACTGGTCGCACTCTGCGCCGTGTTGTTACTCTGGCTGGCGGCAGTGGTGACGGCAGGTTTGCTCTGTACGTCGCTTCTGGCGTCAGACTTTTCATCTTCGCCCGGTGCGTGGCTCTGCTGCGCACTGTTCAGCAGTTGCATCAGCGAGCTCTGGCTTTTCCGGCCGGTATCGGTCTGGGCGATCATCTCGCCCGCTTCACTGCTGACCGGGGTCGACGTGGTGGCTGTAACAGCCGCTACACCCGGTAACATGGCGAACAGCGCCTGCATATTCTGCATATCGCTGGCGCTTAAGGGTGCAACGTCCGGCTTGTCTTTATCATCGGCTGATTTTGACCCACCTTTAATATTTTCCGGCTTAAACAGAGCGGTCAGCGCAGCAGGATTTTCCAGTGCTGCCATCAGGGCATTCAGCGGGGCTTTCGGGCGGGCGTCATCGGCAATTTCTGCTTTGACGTCAGCGGATTGCGCCGCTTTTCCCTGCTGTTTAGCCAGGCCGAGTAACTGGTTTCCCAGTGCGGTCAGAAAGTCCTGCGGCAGGGCATCGGCACCCGCAGCAAGGTCAGTTGAGACTGAGGGTTCTGCGTCGGTTTTTACCGTCGCTTTCATAGCAATGTTTGGCAGCGTAATCATTCACCTCTCCTCGATGCGGCCCGTTGGGCAAATTCGTCCATCCGTTTCTGATCGAGACGGTTTTCCTGTCGTAATGCATTTTCCGCTGCGCGCGTAATCAGCGTCTGATAGGCGTTCAGCCGTTGCTGTTTGTCACGCCAGTTGATCAGCGCCTGTTCCAGCCGCTGATTCCAGTTATTAAGCTGGTTGCGGTGCTGCTCAATCGCTTTTTCCAGCGTCTGAATAAACTGGTGATAGTTGGTCCAGCGGGTGCTGGCGATGCCCGACGACATGTCATCGTTGAGCTTGTTGCGATATTCGTCCTGATAGTCGAGCAGCATCGTCAGCTGCTCGTTCGCGGCGTGCTGGCCGCGACGCATATCGCCTAAATAGATGGCAGCGCGTTCGAGATCCTGCTCCGCTAAGTCGCGCAGCGTATCGATGGCATTTGCAGTTTTCATTGCCGTTACCTCGCGTTAATTCGTGTGACTAGCCAAACAGCGCATGCAGATGCAGGCTGGCGTCGTCGTAATCACTGCGCTCAAAGATGCCCTGTTGCAGGAAGGCTTCCATCTGCGGATAGAGCGTGATCGCTTTATCAAGCATCGGATCACTGCCCGCGGCATAAGCACCGACGCTGACCAGATCGCGGTTACGCTGGAAGCTGGAGAGCAACTGCTTAAACTGGCGCACCCGCGCATAGTGGTTCTCATCGATCAGCGAGGTCATCGCTCGGCTGATCGAGGCTTCTATATCAATGGCCGGATAGTGACCCGCTTCGCCCAGCCGACGCGACAGCACAATGTGGCCGTCGAGAATGGCGCGCGCGGAGTCGGCGATCGGGTCCTGCTGATCGTCGCCTTCGGTCAGGACGGTATAGAAGGCGGTGATTGAGCCGCCGCCGTCGATGCCGTTACCGGCACGCTCAACCAGCGCTGGCAGTTTGGCGAATACGGAAGGCGGATAGCCTTTGGTGGCAGGCGGCTCACCAATCGCCAGCGCGATCTCACGCTGCGCCATGGCGTAGCGGGTCAGGGAATCCATAATCAGCAACACATGCTGGCCGCGGTCGCGAAAATCTTCTGCGATACGCGTGGCGTAAGCGGCACCCTGCATACGCAGCAGCGGCGAAACATCGGCCGGGGCGGCGATCACCACCGAACGGGCGCGGCCTTCAGCGCCGAGAATGTTCTCGATAAAATCTTTTACTTCGCGGCCACGTTCGCCAATCAGACCGACGACGATGACGTCCGCTTTGGTGTAGCGCGCCATCATGCCAAGCAGCACGCTTTTACCCACGCCCGAACCGGCGAACAGGCCCATACGCTGTCCGCGACCGACCGTCAGCAGGGCGTTGATCGCCCGCACGCCGGTATCCAGTACGTCGGTGATCGGCGTACGCTGCAACGGGTTAAACGGCGGAGTGTTCAGCGGCGCGCGATAGCCGGTATCCGGAGACGGCAGGCCGTCCAGCGGACGCCCGCTGCCATCGAGTACGCGGCCCAGCAGTTCCGGGCCCAGCATCATCTGTTTGCCCGCCTGCGGGTTCTCTCCGTTCTGGCGCGCATAGACCCGCGCACCCGGTAAAATGCCGTCCACTTCTTCCAGTGGCATCATCAGCAGCTTCTGACCGTTGAATCCCACCACTTCGCTTTCGATTTCACTGATGGTTTTGCCATCGTTGCGTTCGATTACGCAGGTCGCACCCAGCGGCAGCTGTAAGCCGGTCGCTTCCAGCACCAGGCCGGTGGCGCGGGTCAGACGGCCATAACGGCGCACCGGCTGCACCTGGGCGATGCGTTTCTCAAAGGCATCGAGCGAGCCGAGCCAGCGATTCAGACGAGTAGTCATTACAGTTCTCCCGGTGCGGCAAGACGGCAGAGTTCCTGCCAGCGCGTCGCGACGCTGGCATCCAGGTCGCCATCTTCGGCGCTGAGTTTACAGCCGCCAGGATGCAGGGTGCTGTCAGCGATCAGCCGCCAGCCGTGCAGATCCAGCGTCGGACCCAGGGTCTGCTCAATGCGTTGTAAGTCATCCGGGTGAACACGCAGTTGCGGTTTGCCGCTGAACATCGGTTCCTGCTGCAGTAACCCCTGAATCTGGCGCAGCAGGGCGGTGCCATCCACCGTGGTCGCCTGACCAATCACCGAACGTGCCGCTTCCAGCGCCAGCTGCATCAGACGCGCCGCAATCACGCTGTCCAGCGACTCCAGCGTGTTCTGGAACTCGGTCACCAGCTGCTGCATACGCGCCTGAAGTGGCGCCTGCTGCTGCTGGGCATCGGCCAGACCCTGCTGAAAACCGGCGTCGTAACCGGCTTTCTGGCCTTCGGTCACACCCTGCTGATAGCCTTCGTTGTAACCCTGGCCCTGTGCCTCTTTACGCATCTGCTGCTGCAGGCGTTCGAGCTGCTGTTGCTGCTCATCAACGCCATCTTCAGCTTCGTAAATTTCTGGCTGCAGCTCCGGTTCAGCAGGCTCATCGAAACGGCCTAAATCCGTGGGCTGCCACAGCTGCCAGGGGCGCGCAGAAAATGCATCAGACATAAGTTTCCTCGCCACCACCAATCACCATCTCGCCTGACTCGGCCAGGCGGCGTACCACCAGCAGGATCGCTTTCTGTTCGTTTTCCACTGCGGACATACGCACCGGACCACGGTTGGCCAGATCGTCGCGCAGGATATCCGCCGCACGGGCTGACATGTTTTTGAGGAACTTCTCGCGCAGTGGCTGTTCGGCACCTTTCAGTGCAACCAGCAGCTGTTCGGACTCCACTTCCTGCAACAGACGCTGGATGCTGCGGTCGTCCACTGCCACCAGGTTTTCGAACAGGAACATCTCGTCGATAATTTTCTGCGCCAGTTCGCCATCGAAGTCGCGTACGGCTTCGATAACCGCCTCTTCCTGCTGCGTTTTCATCAGGTTGATGATTTCGGCTGCGGTTCTCACGCCGCCCATCTTCGCACGCTTGAGGTTGGTGCCATCCAGCAGGCCGTTCAGCACTTCGGTCAGTTCGGCCAGCGCGGCTGGCTGGACACCACCGAACGTGGCGATACGCAGCATCACGTCGTGACGCAGACGTTCGTCGAACAGCGCCACAATATCGGCGGCCTGGGCACGCTTGAGGTGGACCAGGATGGTGGCGATGATCTGTGGATGCTCGTCGCGAATAAGGTCGGCAGCAGCCTGCGGCTCCATAAAGTTGAGCGTTTCCATGCCGCTGGTGGTTTCGCGCGTTTCGAGAATGTCCTCCAGCAGGCTGGAGGCGCGCTCTTCGCCCAGCGCACGGGTCAGCACCGAACGCAGGTATTCGTTGGAGTTCAGGCTCAGCGCCGCGAACTGCTCAGCATCCGCTTCGAACTCACGCAGCACTTCAGTCAGTTGCTTATGTGACACCTGACGCATGTTGGCCATCGCGCCGCTCAGGTGCTGGACCTCACGCTGGTTCAGGTGTTTGAAAACTTCCGCGGCGCGCTCTTCGCCAATAGTCATCATCAGGATGGCGCTTTTTTCGGTTCCGGTCAGACTCATAGCTCTTTACTCATCCATTCGCGAATTACCAGCGCTACAACGCGCGGATCGTTTTCTGACATGTCGCGGATGCGTTGACTCATCACTTCTGCGCTCATGCGGTTGTTAGACTTACGTTCCTGATCCAGCTCATCTTTGCTGAGCTGCACATTAAAGGCTTCTTCTTCCGGTTGCTCAGTCGCACGGGCAGCAACGGCTTCCGCGGCGGCTTTCTCTGCGGCCTGCTTGCGAACCAGATGCGGACGAACCAGTTTGCGGTAGAGGATGAAGGCTACCAGAGCAATCAACAGCCACTTACCGGCATTCATCAGCTGATCAAAGAACGACTGCTGTTGCCAGAAGGGCAGATCTGTGGTCACTGGTTCAGTAGTGTTGAACTGCGAGTTCACCACGTTGATGCTGTCGCCACGGTTCTGGGAGTAGCCCATCGCTTCGCGGGTCAGATCTTCAATCTGCTTCAGCTGCTGTTCGTTCAGCGCAACCGCTTTACCTTTATCATCTGCACGGAAGTTCACCACGACCGCAACCGACAGGCGCTGTACGTCGCCAACGTTGACCTTGGTATGACGAATGGTGCGATCCAGCTCGTAGTTCACCGTGTCGTCACGACGCGAGTTGGTCGGTCCGGCACTGGCCGCTGCGGTGCTGGTGGTCTGGTTAGCGTTATTCGCCGCGTTGTTCTGACCGTTAGCATTCTGACCATTGGCGTTCTGGCCATTGGCGGCATTGTTGTTCGGCGTCGTCACCGGCGCAGTGTTAGCTGGCGCAGGCTGGTTAGAGAGCGCGCCCGGCACGCCGCCCGGATAAGGGCTGCCTGACTGGTCGCTGGTGCTGGTCTGACGCGAACGAATCGCTGAGTTCGACGGGTTAGCGTTAGGCTGATATTTCTCGTCGGTTTGCTCGGCGGTGTCGAAGTTAATCTGCGCGGTAACCTGCGCATGCACATTGCCCTGACCGAGAATCGGATTCAGGATCGCTTCGATACGTTGCTGGTAGCGTGCTTCAACTTCAGAGGCATACTTGAGCTGTGCATCATTCAGGTCGCGACCGGCGGAGTCAGAGCGGGTCAGCAGGCGACCGGTCTGATCGACCACAGTGACGTTGCCCGGCGGTAAACCGGCGACGCTGCTTGAGACCATGTGGGCGATGGCCTGAATCTGGCCTTCATCCAGTGCACGGCCAGGCTGCAGGGTTAAGGTGACAGAAGCGGATGGCGCTTTCTGCTCACGCACAAATAAGGTTGGTTTTGGCATCGCCAGATGAACACGGGCGCTTTTAACCGGGCCGAGTGATTCGATGGTACGAGCCAGTTCGCCTTCCAGCGCGCGCTGGTAGTTAACCTGCTCGCTGAACTGGCTGATACCGAACTTCTCTTTATCCAGCAGCTCAAAACCCACCGAGCCGCCTTTCGGCAGACCCTGCTGAGCCAGACGCAGACGCAGCTCATGCACGTTCGCTTCCGGCACCATCAGCGCGCCGCCATTTTCGGCGAAGCGATAAGGGATGTTCATCTGCGTCAGCTGCGTGACGATAGCACCGCCATCTTCATCTGTAAGGTTGTTATAAAGGACGCTATAGCTGGGCTGCTTCGCCCAGAGCACCATCGCGATCACTATCGCCACAACGGCGGCGGCAGCGACGATTAAAGGAATACGCGGATTTGCGCGCAGGCGAGCGAGCAGGTCACCGAAGCCTTTCTTTTCTTGTTCTGTTGTGGCGGCTGTACTCGCATTCATGACCGATTCCTGCCTGACGTAATTGACCGGGTAAGTTGAGATGGCAAAACAGACTCCCTGACCTGCGTAGATAAAATTTCCACTTCAATGCCAGGCATTATTAGGTGATAAGGAAAATTCGATGGCTGGATAAGGTAGGGTTTTTGATGTCATTTAGCGGCTTTGTCTCATTGACAACGTGCTAACTTTTCCCCACAGAAAAAATATCATCCTCCTTTATAAGGTATCGTTCATGTCCATTCAGGCAATAGACGGCGTACTGCAGCAGCTTCAGGCGACCTCACTGCAGGCCAGCAACCGCAGCAGTGAAGCCCCTAATCAGATCGATTTCGGTGCAACTATGAAAGCGGCGCTGGATAAGATCAGCGAGACGCAGACCACCGCCCGCACCCAGGCGCAGGATTTTGAGATGGGGAAACCCGGTATCGCGCTTAATGATGTGATGGTCGATCTGCAGAAATCGTCCATCTCAATGCAGATGGGTATTCAGGTCAGGAACAAGCTGGTGTCGGCGTATAGTGAAATTATGAATATGCAGGTTTAGTGAGCTGATTCCGCTGAACAAGGCACGCCTGCGTGGAAGTGGATTAGGGTAGTGGGTTGCCAGCATCAAGGCCGATCCCTTTGCTGAGTCTATGACCCTGTACTGGCGATAATACAGGTGTCATTGACTATACTGCTCTTTATTACGAGCCGTGCAGCAGGGAACTCACTCTTCGGTGCAGACGACCCGACCCCTCATCACCTATCAGCAGGACGCCAGCCCAATGCTAAAAAAACTTATCCTTATCGCATCGTTAATCAGCTTATCTCTCCCAGCCTTTGCTGCCACGCAGTGCGGGCCGTTCTCTCTTAAACCTGATAAGAGCGGCTGGTTCTCGGTGAATGGAGAACGCGCTAAAACGCAGAAAGTCACCTTTGCGAAAGAGAAGGGCGATTACGACAACGCGACGGTCAAACTGCTGGTGAAAAACAGCAAAGCGCCGGGGATGGTGGATATGGAGCTGACGAACCGTGAGGGTAAAGGGCTGTTAAGAGCTGAAATCGTCCGCACCAGCCAGAGTCAGATCCGCATACGAGGCGCCTATGATTGCGAACCGGCTAAATAGGCTGAGCTTCGACTGCCCACTTCTGAACATGGCATAGCCCGGAAGCGGGCCTGATAAAAGCCTTTGAGTAGAAGAGTGCGAAAGGTTGTCAGGCAAGCGCTTGTGCTCTGGCTGGCCTGACAACGTATGCCAACTCCTGATCATCCATTCTGCATCACGCACATGGCGACGATGCCTCTAACTCGATGTTTTGCACCGCGCGATCATCCCTGAAACTGCTGTGCTGATATCTGATGCTTTTGGATCATAGTAAAATGTCGCACTAGTCTGATGATGGCTGAACTTTGCAATTTCAACCCAGGCCACGGTTTCATCATCCTGTTCAAGGTTATATCGCTTCGTGCCATCCGGCAGGGGGTCATCCTGCTCCAGATAGAGTTTTTGATCCTGTGCCGCTACGTTAAGGCAGGATTCAACCTGAAAAGGATGACCGTTGAAATAAGCGGTTTTTGTTGTCGGGTGTAATCCAACCCGTCCCATATCTACGCATCCGCCCATCAGACTTATGCTCAGGGCAATAATGATCTTCTTCATTAACTAAACCATCATAGTTATTTTGTTGACCAATAATATCCGGATATTGATCGTATCGCTCATTTTAATCAAAAATCTGCGCTTAATATTGCTGGCGTTACGGACTATATGTAACATTCTGCGCAACGCATTATGATGTAAGCAACGGACAGGAACTCAGTAGCCCGCATCAGGTGACTCATGCTGTCTGCTGGTGTTAACCGTTGTCAGGTGAATGTCAGGTAAATATCACTCTGAATGGTTGCTCATCATATCGTTAGTCTGCTTTGAGGTGGATGCCCGAAAATCATTGCCTGCAGCCTTTGTTAGCCAGTTTATTATAAACATGGATAGTTTTACGCAGTACATTACACACACATCAGGTTCATTAAAAATCGGCCTCAACAAAAGGCGTTATACCTCTGTTGTGTTACGCATGTTGAGGTGTCCTGATGAAAATCCTTACTACTTAAGTGCCTCTGAATATTATGATTTATGACTGTTTTTTGTACTACGATGAAGATATCTTGCTTGAGATGCGTCTGAACACGCTTGAGCATGTTGTTGATCGGTTTGTCATTGTGGAATCGCGCTATACCTTTACCGGAAAACGCCGGGAAAAGCTTCATTTTGATATTGAGAAGTTCGATCGTTTCCGCGATAAAATTATTTATATTGTTAACGATATTGCGCCCAGATTTTATCAGGAAGCCTTTAAATCGAATAGTTCTCTGGTTAATGCGGGTGAGACTGATCCCTGGGAAAATGAAGCCACTGCACGTAATCAGATTATGCAGGGGCTGGCCGGCGCGCAGGATGATGATATTGTTATTGTGTCAGACGTCGATGAAATTCCCCGACCCGAGGCGATAAAAGCATTCAGTCATCAACATCTTTGCACGACGCTGCATCAGCAATATTTCAATTTTAAATTTAATGTCCGGGTTTTAAATGACGACGGCACACCGCGCTGTGCCACACTGGCGAAAATGGTGACCTGTAAAACGCTGCGAGATTTTTTTATGGGGCAACCGGAATTGCTTCGCAATGTTAAGCGTCGTGGTACACCGATACGCGAGAACTGGTTGCGCTGGAAGTGGCTAAATTTCCGGACAAAAACCATTAAGAATGGAGGATGGCATTTTTCCTGGGTAATGAGCGATGAGCGCATCAGTGAAAAAATGTCTTCGATTTCTCATACCGAACGTAACTGTCCCGAATTTAACAATCCGGATCACATACGGCGCTGCGTTGAGAACAATATTGATATCTGGAACCGTCCGCGAAGGATGGAGATAGTGCCGGTGACATCCGAACATTTTCCAGCCTGGCTGGTTGAAAATCAGTACCAGCTTGCCGATCTCATTAAATCTTAACGCTGACCAGCGCGCCCAGCGGGCGCGCCTCTCGCACATCAGCTTGCCTTGTAAGGATCTTTTTTGTCATCCTGGCTGTCATCATTTTTGCGCGGCACTTCGCCATGATCTTTCGGCGCATCAGTGGCGGGATGATCATCTTCCTCGTAAGCATTACCAGCGTTTGGCGCGGCTTCCGGCAGGCTTTTGCTGACATCACCTTCTTTCTTACGTTCTTCATTCGTATTGTGCTTAAACATAACTCTCTCCTTTTATTCCAGTCTCTTAAGTTTAGACCAGCACTGACATCCCGCATGCGCAGCGGATTAAAGAAGAAAAAAAAGCCCGCCAGCGGCGGGCTAATCGGAGTTTCTCTCATACTGAACACGTCATTTTTCGATGTTTGGGTGTGTACAGCAGGTTCATGCTAACCGGGAATCCCTGATGCAGTAATGGACAAACCTGCCATGTCGCTTGCGGCAGGTCACATTCCCGTCGATAAACAGATCGATAAATAAATTCGATTGAACGGATTAGCAAAAGGCATATAGTGGCCTGCGTTACCAGGAGATAGAAATTATGTTAAGAGACTATTTAAAGATTGAAGCTGAAGATCAGTTAATCGAACAACGCTCGCTGAGCCTGAAAAATCGTGGTCAGGAAGAGGTCACCGAATGGATTATTGTAAATAGCCAGGGAGTTAAAAAAGGCGGCGTAACCCTGTTCGATAAACTCAGTACCCGCCGCTCATGGCCCGTCAATTACCGCATTATGCAGACCGATCTGCAGGGCAAAGTGGTGGTAGATCAACTGACCGATGCCCTGTAGTTGCCCGGCTATAATCTCAGCCACTGCCGTACGATGAAAAGTGAACCCGCGCCCGGCGGGTTTTTTTATGGCTGGCGATAGCGTCGCAGTTCCACCAGCGTACCAATCAGCTTCAGGCTGTCCCGGCTGGATTGCAGCTCAGGGAAGTTGATATTGACCGGTGCCAGTTCAAACTGCATGACGCCATTTTCACTGCCGCGCTGACGCCAGGTGCGTAGCAGCACGACCTGCTGCTGCAATGCCAGCACGCAGTCGCCGGGCTGAGGTGACTGCGTGGGATCGATGATCACCACATCATTCCGCAGAATCGCGGGCGTCATCGCCTGTTCTTCTACCCGGAAGGCAAAGCTCTGCTGTGAAAGCGCCATGTCGTTGTGCATCAGCAGTTCATGCCGGACGGAACCGGCCTCGCTCAGCCATCGCGGCACGTCGCGCTGTGCAAGCAGTGGGATCTGGTGCAGACCACTCCAGGCGCTTTCGCTGAAAACAGGACCATCCCCATCTATCAGAAAAGCCGGTGCGCAGCCCAGCGCTTCGGCGAGCCGCAGCAGGTTCTCACCGCGCGGCAGCGTCTCCTCTTTTTCCCATTGCGAAATCGCCACATGGGACACTTTTACCTGTTGCGCCAATTGCTTCTGCGTTAACTGCAGCGATTTACGTCGGAGTCGGATGCGGTCACCCAGCGTTTCGTTTTTCATAAGCTTGACTTTTTGGTTGAGAGTGACTTAAGTATACTTAAGCCTGGTATTTAAGCAATCTTAAATTTCATGCGGGGGACGTGGCTAAGCAGCACGCAGTAAGTTCCAGAGACCTTACCGTACAAAGGGGTGTGGCATGGAAAGTAGTCTGATTACCAGTATGGGTGCGTTAGTTCTGGGTGGGGGGGCTGCAGCACTGTTCTGGAAACCGTTATTGGCGGGAATTGCGTCAATCGTTACCAGTAATCGAGCCGGCGGCGAAATTATTACCAGCTACAAAGAGCAGGTGGTGTTGCTGAAAGAGAGCAACCTGCTGATACGGGAGGAGAACGATGAATTACGCGAACGGCACGACAGGAATCTGCGGCGTATCTCGACACTCGAAACGGATCTTCGGTTAATCAAGAATGCGGTAGGGATTTTACTGGCAATGACCGAAACCGATCAGAACGATAAATTTCGTAATGAGATTGATCGGCTTATCTCAACTCTGGAGGATCGCAGTGATGGCCACGATTAATAGCACTAAGGCACCTATGTCTTACCGGCGCAAAGTTATCCTCGGCTGCGTATTGCTGAGTTGTTCGATGATTTGCATCCTGATGACGATCATTTTTCTCTACGTCAGTAACACCGCAAACAAGCGGGTCGAGGAGATTCGGGCGGATTACCGCTTAATTGCGGCGCGGCGTGATGACAGAGTGGAGCTGCTGACCGATCAGGTTGCAGCAATACAGCATAAGCTGGATGCAATACCGGATCGCATAGCCGACAAAACGGTCATAAAAGTCAAAGAGGTCGTCACTGAGAGTGAGGTGCCAGCCGTGAAATCCGGTCATAAACCATAACTTCCGATTATTCTTAATGCGGCTTCGCTATTATCGACTAGTTTTAAATATCCGGGCAACATTTTGTACCTGAATGCAGGCCCGCTGATTGGCCGGTTGATGAACCGCTAAGCCTACTCACTTTGGATAGATGACCAGAAGGAAATTTAGCATGAGCGATTCAACAGAAACCAAGACCAAAACTGAATATCTGCGTGACGTGACTTCTCAGCTAAAAGAGATGCGTCACTATGCTCAGACCAACACCGAAACCCTTTCCAGCCAATGGTTAGCGTTTGATGCGGGTGAGTATAAAGACAAGACCAACGCCGACCGAATCGATGCGTTGCTTAATAAGCAGGGTAAACTGCTGGAAGATCTGGATGCCGCGATTCAGGACATCGAGATTGAAGTTAATCACAGCGAGCAGGAGAGCTAAGTCATCTCCCGCTGACTGATGTGGTGGCCGTTAAGGGATTAATCGGCCACCAGCCACATTTCCGCTTCGTCGAACATCTCTTCAACAATCCGCGCAACCGTCGCTTTATCGTTCTTACTCAAATCAGTATCAATCGCGTTACGTTCCATCGGCTTGACCTTAACTTCAATGTCAGGGAACACCCGATGCACCCGCTTTTCCAGCTCCTCACGAATCATCTCGCGAGCACCCGGTAAACCGGCAACGTTGCGCTTGTCATAAATCAACTCAACAAACATGATGGCAATCCATTCAGGGCAAAATCGCTGACATATAATACTGTAAATAAAAACAGTAGCAAGGCAGCGCGCCTGATTTCGTGTAAATTTTTATCTCGCATAAACCTCAATCTTCGACTAGCAAAATGCGCACGCATCGCGACATAATGGCGGCTTACTTTTAGGAGGTCCGCGATGCGACAACTGGTAATTGATATTCTGCTAAAACTGGCAAAGATGGACGTCGATGCAAAAGAGTTGACGGCGCAGCTTGAAGCGCAGTCCCTGCTGGTTGCGGCGCTGCTGGTGCAGGCGAAACAGGACAACTCGCTGACTATTTCAGAAACGGTGCAGGATGCCATTGTTACCGCTTCGCAATCTTCGACCGAGTTTCTGCAGTCTGATGTGGATCTGCTGCTGACGCATATTAATCGTCTGCTGGCGGTAGCGAGTTATGTTGAAGTAAAGGGTAAAGCGACGGAAGGTGAAGGGTAGGGGCGGATAAAAAAATTCGCCTCTGGAGGTGGAATTGAGACAACACCTGCAGAGGCAGTGCATCAGCACTATTCGTTAAAGGACAATCACGACCTGAGTCGCACGCCGAAGTTATACACTTTCCCCCGGTTAGTACAATTTTATCTGCAGTGCCGGAACTGGTTGGAGGTGTTTGCAATATACAACTTCAGCGCGGCCCTGATTAAAGCTCGTTTTTGATGCAAAACTCTTCCCAGCTCATCCCCAGCGACTCAGCATGAGATTTGAGATAAGTCTCGATAGCTTCAGCCGCCACCGCTTTATCCGGCTCAGCGAGCTGAATAGAAAAGATCATTCCATCCAGATTCTTCTGCCGCAAAAAGGCCGCATAGATGCGTTCGGCATGCCATTCGCGCAGCTGTCGCAGTGACAGGTTAGCCGCACGGGCATCGCTCTCCGTTAATTCATCAAGTGCAGACTGAAAGTCGGGATGCGCGGTAAAAAACATCTCGCGCGCCTGGGCATAGTAGGCTTCTGGCGTTTTCATATTCATATTCCTGAAAGTCTGTTGCAGCGCGTCAGTGTAGCGGGTTGTCTTCCGCTTGTCAGGCGTGACAAAGGCGGGGCTTTGCATCAGTTCAGCCTCTGAACTTCCGGTCAAAAACCTGACCGTGGAGCTCACTGCGGGATAAATTCTGGCGCAATCAGGTTCTGCGTGGTGTTTGAACACCCAGATACCTTGCGCAACGCGGTGGAAAAATTATAACGTAGCCGCCATTGATGGGATCTTAGGGATTAAACATGAAAAAGTGGATGCTGATTGCCGCGCTGGCACTGAGTGGCTGTGCACAAATCAACGATTATGAAAATGCGGTGCAAACGCCGGCGCCCGCTGATCTGCAGGGAACCTGGCAAACCGTCGGCCCACAGAGCAGCCTGATCAGCGACAAGGCGATAGCCAGTGTGATCATCAATGCGGATGGCAGCACGCTGGACTGCCGTCAGTGGATGCGGGTGATTGCGAAGCCAGGCAAACTGACCCGGTTAAGCGGCGATTATGTCAACGTAACGCGTCAGGTGCGGGTGATGCCGCTGGTCGTGGAGAATGGCGAGCTTAGCTATGACAGGATGACCCTGCGTAAAGTGGCGCGTCCGACCGTAGAGTGTCAGCAGGCACTTGACGAGGTGGCGAAGCAGCCGAAAGCCGCGGTGATTCAGAACATCGAACCGCAACTGCTGCGTACACCGATTACAGAAAACAACGCGAAGTCGTAACAGCCGGATCATAACAAAACCGCCCCGACGGGCAGAGCGCACTTTACGCTTCTGTCTGCCGGGGCGGTTTGAGTTTTGAGTCATTTCTTTTGCAACGAGCTTATTCTGCAACCACCCAGACGCTGACACTGCCACCGTTACAGACAAAGACCGCCGTGCCGTGCTCGTCGGCAGTAATGGTCTCTTCCCGATTCCCCAGATGATCGCGCCAGACCTTACCGGCAAAACCTTCTCCCATCGGCACGCTTTTCTCACCGGCATCGCCGTTCGACATGATCACCACACAGCCTGGCTGTGTTTCGGTGCCGCTGCGGCTGAAGGCTACGCAGTTTGGGTGATCAAAATAGTCGGTCTGTACGCCCCAGCCATACTGCTGGCGCGCCCGAATCAATCCTTCCAGTTCAGGGATCACCGGCATCTCAATTTTGTGCTTCTCGCCGTCGCCGCCTTCATCTTCATAGGTCGCGCCGAACAGGTCGGGATAGAAGATGGTAGGCACACCCTGCTCACGCAACAGGATCAGCGCATAGGCCAGCGGTTTAAACCAGGCTTCTACCGGTGCTTCCAGCGACTGCAGCGGCTGGGTGTCGTGGTTAGCCACGATCGTCACGGCATGCCATGGATCAGCGACCACCAGCGAGTTAGCAAAGATCTGGCTCATGTCGTAGCCGCTGCCCGCGGTTGAGGCCTGGTGGAAGTTCATGTGCAGTGGCGCATCAAACAGCATGGTTTTGCCTTCCACCTGATGCACATACTCCTGCAGCTTCTCCGTTTCAAACGACCAGTATTCTGCGACGATAAACATCGGCTCTTCAGCAACCTCCTGAATATGATCGATCCACTCTTTGTAGAACCAGGCCGGGATATGTTTTACCGCATCCAGACGAAAGCCGGTGCAGGGCACCTGTTCCATCACCCAGCGCGCCCAGTATTTCAGCTCTTCCCTGACCGCATTGTTGCGGAAATCGATGTTGGCACCCATCAGATAGTCGAAATTACCCAGTTCGTTATCAACCTGGTCGTTCCAGCCTTCGGCGGTGTAGTCATTGATGATTTTGAATACGCCGTTTTCGTCCGGATTTTCGATGTGGTCTACGCCGCTAAAGCATTTGTGGTCCCAGACAAATTTCGAATATTCCCCGGCGCGTGCCGGAAAAGTGAATTTTGTCCAAGCCTCGCACTCGACCACTTCGTCGTAGATTTCATCGCGGTTATCGGGATTGACGCGGTTAACGCTGATTGCCTCTTTCTCGTCGGCGCCCATTTTGTGGTTGAGCACCACATCCAGCAGCACCCCAACGTTGTGACTACGCAGGGCTTCTGTTGCCGCCAGTAACTGCTGTTTGTCGCCATATTTGGTGGCAACACCCCCTTTCTGATCAAATTCACCCAGGTCAAACAGATCGTAGCTGTCGTAACCGACAGAATAGCCCCCCGAATCCCCTTTGTAGCACGGTGGCAACCACGCCATGGTGATACCTATTTCGCTGAGCCAGGCCGCACGATCGGCGACTTCCGGCCACAGTTTGCTGCCATCCGGGTAATACCAATGGAAAAACTGTAATAACGTTGGGTTTTGCATGTACCACACTCCAGGGGATGATGAAAATCAAGTATGGAGTAAGCGGCAAAAAAGAGACGCCGCGCAGAAAAATAAATCTGGCGGCGTGACAGAGCAGGGGGTCAGGAGAGGGTTTCGTGCGGCACCATAACAACGCCGCCTTGATTGCTATAAGCGGACATCACCGATTTCTGGCGACTGTTCTGACCCACCAGTGAGGCCAGCTCATCCATCCGCGCCTGCAGCAGACGTTTCACTTCACATTCGTTATCGAGAATACGGCGCAGCACCGGACGTAACTGCTCCTGAGTCTGTGCCGACGGCGACACGGCTTCCGTCGATTGGGCTAAGCTCTGCACCGCACTGACATACTCCATCTCCCTGCTGATCAATTCATCCCATTCGCCTTGTGCTGCATGACGCAGCATTCCCTGGCTGAGATCGAGTAACTGTTGGTAAACGGTAATCAGATGCGGTGCAGTAGTCATTAAACGGCGTCCTGAATCAGGTTAGGTTGAACCACTTCTTTCCACGCGTCAGCAATGTTGCGCAGCAGGCCTTCGACCTCCTCGACCGCTGCAACATCATTGTTCAGGTTGGCATGCAACAGGCGACGCGTCATGTAGTTGTAAAGATCCAGCAGATTATCGGCCAGCTCATCACCGCGGTTTTCAGTCAGACCCTCTTTCAGGCCGGCTTCGATAATATTGATGGCTTTGGAGATGGAGTTGCCTTTGCCTGCAATATTGCCATCCTGCATAAACAGGCGGGCGCGGATTAACGCGCTCAGTGCACCGTCGAACAGCATCACAACCAGCTGCTGCTGGCTGGCGCTCATCACGGCGCTTTCTACGCCAATTTTTGCATAGGCTTTGGTGCCTGTAGCGCTGTACATGGTCACTCCTGTTATTTTTTAGACGAATCGGACGTGTCGAACTGCTGCGTCAGATAGGTGCTGGTCGAGTTGAGTTTACTGATGGCCATATCCAGCTGAGTAAATTGCGTTTTATAGCGTGCGATATCGGCATCAATACGATCGCTGGTGGTGTTATAGAGGGTGGTTAACCTATTCAGTGTTTTACTCACGCCATCGGTGGCGGACTGAATAATCCCTTTAGTAGCCAGCCAGTCAGTCAGCTTGCTGTCGATTTTAGCGGCGATACCGGTTTTACCGTCACCTACGATCATTGCTTTCACGCCCGCAGCATCTTTATCCAGTGCGCTGCTCAGCTTGGTCGAATCCAGTTTTAATGAACCGGTGGTGGGATCGGTGGTGACACCAATCTGACTCAGTGATTTAAAGGTAGATGTGCTCTGCGAATTAGTGAGCATGCTTTTCAGCTGCGTCTCAATCGTCCGTAACGTACTGTCACCCAGCAGGGCACCATTACTGGAGTCCTGTGCATCGCTGTTGGTATCCACTTTGGTGTATTTGGTCAGGGTATTAAACTGATCCAGCAACGTATTGTAGGCATCCACCCAGGCACTGATGGCGCTGGAGGCTTTTGAGGTGTCTTTGGTAATCGTCAGCGTCTCATCGCCAACTGTCTTCGCGGTCAGATTTAAAGTAATCCCTTCCAGCGCATCGCTAATCTGATTGCTGCTGTTTTCAATCGCAACATTGTTGACCGTCAGTTTGGCATTCTGCGCAGCGACGCTCTGGGTCATCACGTTGCTGCTGGCGGATGCGTCAAAGCCCACAATCCCCTGCAGCGTGCTGTCACCGGTGACGGCAATGGTCGCCACGGCATTATCACTGCCGGTTTTATTGGCGCTCATAGAGAGTCGGAAACTGCCGTCTGACACCTTAATAATACTGGCGGTGACGCCGGCATTGGCGCCGTTGATGGCGTCACGCATGCCGGTCAGCGAGGTCTGATCGCTGGAGAGCGTGATGCTTTTGCTGGTGCCATCTTTTAAGGTAATCGCGATGCTGCGGCTGGCCACGGAGCTGTCGCCCAGCGCGGCGGTGTTACTACTCTGTACGCCTGAGGTCAGAACCTGCGCCTGTGCCAGCTGCGAGACGTTAATGGCATATTTACCGGCTACGGTGCTGCCAGAAGTGGTCGCGCTGAACGCTGTGGAGCTACTGGCCGCAGTCGTAGCGGTAAACAGGTCAGCACTGTTCAGCTTGGTATTAGCAGCCTGGAAAGTTGTCAGTGAACTTTTCAGGGTGGCGTAAGCACTGAGCTTGGCCGTATAAGCTGTCTGCTGAGTAGAAATAGGTTTGAGTGAAGCTTTTTCAGCGGTGGTCAAACTGTCAAGCATGGTACTGAGTGGCAGGCCGGAACCCACACCGAGGTTGCTTATACTAGCCATATTAATTCCTTTATAAGGTCGACAGAAAATTGATACCTGGGTTATCGGCCTTGAATAAGGAAAGTTTAAGGTTATTTGCCTTAGGGTAATGAGGTAAATAAGCACTATAGAGAAGGGTAATTCAGCGGCTAGAAAATTAATGAATTAAGCCTAAAGAAGTTCGGGCGGGTGGCGATAACTTAAAACGTGACAGGTTGAAGCAGAAAAATTCGCCTGGTACTAAAAAAATTCTAAAGGTTGTTAAACGGCAGACGATAACAACTTTGACGGCGCTGAAGCCGGCGGGTTGAAGCCCACACCTTAACCGAAAGACTTGATTAACAGGAAAATTCATCATGGCCCAAGTCATTAATACCAACAGCCTCTCGCTGATCACTCAGAACAACATCAACAAGAACCAGTCAGCTCTGTCTACTTCAATGGAGCGTCTGTCTTCTGGTTTACGTATCAACAGCGCGAAAGATGACGCTGCTGGTCAGGCAATTGCCAACCGTTTCACCTCTAACATCAAGGGCCTGACTCAGGCTGCTCGTAACGCCAACGACGGTATCTCTGCTGCGCAGACTACCGAAGGCGCGCTGTCAGAAATCAACAACAACTTACAGCGTGTTCGTGAACTGACTGTACAGGCTTCAAGCGGTACCAACTCAGCTTCTGACAAATCTTCAATCCAGGACGAAATCAAATCCCGTCTGAGCGAAATCGACCGCGTATCTGGTCAGACTCAGTTCAACGGCGTGAACGTGCTGGCTAAAGATGGCTCAATGAAAATTCAGGTTGGCGCTAACGATGGCGAAACTATCACCATCGACCTGAAGAAAATTGACTCTTCTACGCTGAAACTGAACACTTTCAACGTGAATGGTCCACAGGGTACACCTACTGCTGCTGCAGCTGCTGACTTCCAGAGCGTTTACGGTTCTACCAGTAACGTATCTAAAGCCACTGTTGCTGAAGGCACAGCTGATAGCCTGGCGACTCGCCTGGGTGTTGCAGCCGCTAACGTCACTGTTACTGCAGATAAAGTGTATAAAGATGACAACGGCAACCTGTTCGCTAAAGTTAACGTGAAATCAGCCAGCGATGCAGAAACCAACAGCCTGAAAGCGAACGGTTTTGACATTGCTAACGGTGCAAACCAGGACTTCTACGTTGCAGTTGATGCGAAGGCTGCAGTAACGACTGCTGGTGGCGATACCGCTGCGTTCACACTGGATACGGCTAACATGAGCCTGTCTAACGTGACCTCGGGTTCAACTTCTGATCCACTGAAAAAGCTGGACGAAGCGATTGCCAGCGTTGATAAGTTCCGTTCTTCACTGGGTGCGATTCAGAACCGTCTGAACTCAGCCGTGACTAACCTGAACAACACCACCACTAACCTGTCTGCAGCACAGTCTCGTATTCAGGATGCTGACTACGCAACTGAAGTTTCAAACATGTCTAAAGCGCAGATCGTACAGCAGGCTGGTAACTCAGTGTTGGCTAAAGCTAACCAGGTTCCACAGCAGGTTCTGTCTCTGCTGCAGGGCTAATCACCCAACTTATAAAAGACAAACCCCGCTTCGGCGGGGTTTTTTTTATGCCTGCGATTAGCCTGTTTTTGCCCTGTTTCTCTGCCAATCAATCTCCCCGCGTTCCTTTATCCTCACAGTAAGACTCTTTTTTAAATGCCTTTGTTGAGCAGGTAAATAATGAAAAATATTACTGTCGTGGAACCGCTCTTTGTCAGCGCCTTCAAATGTATTGGCAGTGAGTGTCGCGATCACTGCTGTAAGGGCTGGGATATCCACCTGGATAAGCCCACGGTCAATCGCTATTTAAAATCCTCGCTGATTGAAATCAAAACGCTGGCAGTTGAAAACATCACAACCACCCGCAAAAGCTTTGCCAGTTGGGGAACTATGAAGCTTAATGCTTCTGGCAACTGTGCATTTATGGATGAAAATCGCCTGTGCAAAGTGCATTCCCGGCTGGGTGCTGCCGCACTGAGCAACACCTGTGCGACCTATCCCCGAGCGGCGAACACCTTTAAATATGAACAGCAAAAAACGTTGGCGCTCTCCTGTCCGGAGGCGACCCGGCAATTATTAGCCTCACCTGACGCGATGCTGTTCGGGGAGAGCATCAGGCAACAACCTTATGGCAATAAAGCTAAAGATCTCGATCAACAAAAGAAATTGCTGAATCTGATGTGTCTTAACATCATTAAATTCAGCGGCATTCATCTTGATGAAGGGTTTTACGCGCTGGCCAGCTTTCTGCTGGGTGCGGAAAGAGTAAGCCCTGAAGAAGACTGGCTGGTCCAGATGGAGCATCATTTTTCTGATGTACTCAACAACCTGACACAGGGTGAAATCAGGCTGCAGCTTGACCAGGTTAAACCTGACTATAACCTGCAATGGTCTTTACTGTTGAGATTGCAAAGCTGGTTCAGCACCATGGCCGATAAGCGCGCCTTTCCTACCCTGAATCACTACGTTAATAAGCTGATTTACATTCAGGCCGAAGGGGCCAAAATCGATGACGTCAGTCAGCCAATGATCCGGCTGGACAACGTCTGGCAGAAGCAGGTTATGCCCTGGCTTGCTGAACGGCCGTGGATAATGAATAACTATATTCAGTACCGCATTTATGATGATTTCTTCCCTAATAACGAAAATCGCAGCCCGTTACTAAGCTTATATCTTCTGACGGCAGAATGGTTCCTGCTTAAATCACTGATTGCGGCCAATGTTGAGTTGGTCGGAACCGTCAGTGAAGAGGATATTATTAATATCATCTACAGCTACCACTCAATAACAAAACATACGCCACAATCGGTGATGGCGTTTCTGGCCGAGATTGATAAGGTCAAGGTCAATGACGATTTGTCGCTGATTTACCTGCTTAAATAATCTGAGGCGATGCAGCTTCGCATCATCGGCATCGCCCATTTGTCCCTGATAGCTACGGGCGGGCATTAGCTAATTGCTGAAAGAATTGCAGCTGGTGTGCTGGCTTATTTTTATGCCAGCAGCTCCAGGCAATGCAACGCAATTTAACACCCGCTTCCTTCAAACCGGTTTCCTGACCACAACCTTGCAGGCTGCCTGTCTCTCAATCCCAGGCAATCCCCCCAGCCCGTTACAGTTCCCCCACAGACTGCCGATAACTCCTCACAGAACAACATCATTTTTGATTTTAACTTTGTGGAGTGTCTATGCGCTTCAATTATGACCTGTTACCGGGTGAGCGGCTGACCTTTGAAGAGATCGCCCGGCGTTATGCTCTGCAATACCCTGATGATAAAGAGCTGACGGCGCGCGCCTTGCTGAGTCCGTCAACCGGGCTGCGCACGCTGAAAATCCGCGCGGTGTTCGCGCAGGAAGAGAGCAACAGCCCGCTGGAGGATCTGCTGTTCATCTCCCATGACAACGAACGTAAAAATTATCTGCGTCGCTTTGAGCACTACCTTAAGCAGAATCTCTCCTTCCTCTATTTCCGTCGCAGCGATAGCGAAAAGCGCGACAACCTGTGGAAGGTTATGGGCAGCAGCCAGGTCTTCGCGATGATCGATCCGCAATCCGCCACGGCACAGAATCTGCTGAACAGTCGCGGCTACAAACTGGTGCTGATGCATCAGGATGATGAAGACGCTTACTGGCAGCTTTTCAATCCACAGGCAGATCCCTGTTTTCCGCAGTCGCAGCGCATTCAGTTCATCGTGGTGCTGAGTACGCCGCAGCACAAAGTTCCGGCGGCGGTGATGCCGGGAACTGAGGTCGGGCGTCGTGTTAAAGCCCGGGTGCTGCAGCGCGCCAGCCAGGCGGAATTCAGCGCCGGTGTCAAAGCCCGCTACGGCGCCTGTGTGATGACCGGTACCGAGCTGACCGAACGGCATAACTGGCCATGGGTGGAAGCCTGCCATATCGACACGCAGGAAGGGGATGACGGTGTACTGGCAGATAACAGCATCGATAACGGCCTGTTTTTACGCAGTGATTTGCAGCGGCTGTTTATTAACCGACTGATTAGCATTGATGGTGAATCGGGCGAGATTCTGGTGCATCCTGGCGAGGAGGCGCAGCAGCATCTGGCGCCCTGGTATCAGGAACTGGAAGGTCGCGTCTGCAGCCTTTGGGCGGCAGTGCCGCCCGCCACCCGGCAACGGCTGCGCGCCCGTCGTTAATCCCCGCTGAAGAGTGCAGAAGGATCTGCACTCTGAGGTAACAAAAATGAAATAGCCTCGTTTTACCCCGCCTATTCAGCCAATCGAAAACGCTACAGAATTGGATAATCATGCCGATAACTTCATTAACGCAGGGTAGTCAACGTGAACGATTTCTATACCGCCGAAGGCGTGATGGACAAGCATTCGCTCTGGCAGCGCTACGTGCCGCTGGTGCGCCATGAAGCGTTGCGTCTGCAGGTTCGCCTGCCGGCCAGTGTTGAGCTTGACGACTTGCTGCAGGCGGGCGGGATAGGGCTGTTAAATGCCGTAGAGCGTTATGACGCGCTCCAGGGTACAGCCTTTACCACCTATGCCGTGCAGCGTATTCGTGGCGCCATGCTCGACGAGCTTCGTAGTCGGGACTGGGCACCGCGCAGTGTGCGTCGTAATGCACGCGAGGTGGCCGGAGCAATGCACAGAGTGGAACAGTCGCTGGGGCGTTCTGCCTCTGAGCAGGAAGTGGCGCAGCAGCTGAATGTTTCCATGGAGGAGTACCGGCAGATCCTGCTGGACACCAACAACAGTCAACTTTTCTCCTACGACGAGTATCGGGAAGAGCACGGCGACAGCGCGGAGCTGGTGACGGAAGGCCATGAAGAGGCTAATCCGCTTCATCAGTTGCTTGAAGGGAGTCTGCGTGAGCGCGTCATTGAAGCGATCGAAGCATTACCCGATCGTGAAAAGATGGTGCTGACACTGTACTACCAGGAAGAACTGAACCTGAAAGAGATTGGGGCGGTGCTTGATGTGGGTGAATCCCGTGTCAGCCAGCTGCACAGTCAGGCGATTAAACGCCTGCGTGCCCGACTTGCGGGAGCGCGCTAGCAGTATCAGTTCCTGGCGATTCAAAATTATAAAAAACCGGGGACTCAGTAATGGGAGCCAAGACCAAGGCCAGACCGTTAAGTCGTTATCTTAAAGACTATAAACACAGCCAGAGCAACTGTTCACACTGTGGCAAGGTATTAGATCGAATGGCGCTCGTTTTTCGTGGCCAGATCATCAATAAAGAGGCCATCGCTCGGATGGACCAGATGATTGATGAGCAGCTGTGGCTGAAACTTCAGCCCGAACTGACCGCGCTTTGTCGTTTTTGCAGTGATATTTTTTGTAATACCCATCCTAATTACTTCGACATAATGGCGTTTAAACAGTATCTGTTTGAACAGACAGAGATGAGCCCCAGCACAATTCGTGAATATGTGGTGCGGCTGCGTCGTCTGGATGAGATGCTGAAAGCCAGAAATTTCCCGGCCGACAGGCTTCAGGGAAATAGCTGGCATCAGTGTCTGGAAAGCGATCTGCCCGATGCCGGTAATAACAATTACCGCATCGCGCTGCGCAAGTACGATCAGTTCTTAGGCTGGCAGCAGGGTTAACCCTGATCTGCACCGATTGCTCCTCCGCGTGCCTGCGGCACGTTCCCCTTTTGCCCGCCAGCCGGGTAAAAGGGAAGGGGGAGCACGGCGCTTCTTTCTCCTGCATCTTCCATTATGCATCTGTCTCACCGCATCTGCTGACACCTGAATCAGGGTGATCCTTTTCGCATCTTCTGCAACACTGTAAGGATAAATTGAATGCCCGAACGGAGGCAGCATTGTCTTTACATCTGTTACACCAATTCCCACGTCTTGAACTGCTGGGCGCACCCACGCCGTTAGAACATCTGCCACGGCTCTCTGACTACCTGGGTCGCGATATTTTTATTAAACGCGATGATTTCACGCCGGTGGCGATGGGCGGCAATAAGCTGCGCAAGCTGGAATTTCTGGCGGCGGACGCGCTGCGTGAAGGCGCCGATGTGCTGCTGACCGCGGGCGCAATCCAGTCCAATCATGTGCGTCAGACGGCGGCAGTCGCGGCCCGGCTTGGCCTGAAGTGCGTGGCATTGCTGGAAAACCCGATTGGCACCCACGCAGAAAACTACCTGAGCAACGGCAACCGACTGTTGCTGGATCTGATGGACGCTGAAGTGGTTATGGTGGATGCGCTGAATAACCCTGCGGAACAGCTGGCTGAACAGGCCACGCGTCTGGAAGCCCAGGGTTATCGTCCTTACATCGTGCCGGTCGGCGGCTCAAATGCGCTGGGTGCACTAGGCTATGTAGAGTGCGCGCAGGAGATTGCTCATCAGAGCGAAGGCGTGGTCGATTTCGCCGCCGTGGTCGTGGCCTCGGGCAGTGCCGGTACCCATGCCGGACTGGCGGTAGGTCTGGAGCATCTGCTGCCGGAGACCGAGCTGGTGGGCGTCACCGTTTCACGCCAGGTTGAGGCGCAGTTGCCGCTGGTGGAGCGGCTGCGTCAGTCGCTGGCGGAAACGCTGGAAGTGCAGGCTAAGGCACCGATTACCCTGTGGGATGACTACTTTGCGCCACGCTACGGCGAACCCAATGATGAAGGCATGGCTGCGGTGAAACTGCTGGCGCGGCTGGAAGGGATCCTGCTGGACCCGGTCTACACCGGCAAGGCGATGGCCGGACTGCTGGATGGCGTCAGCCAGAATCGTTTCCGCCGTGAAGGTCCGCTGCTGTTTATTCATACGGGCGGCGCACCGGCGTTATTTGCTTATCATCCTTCGGTCTGAGACAAGCGAATAAAACAGTTTATACTCCGTGGGTTATCCTACTGGACTGGCAGCGACAAGCCGTGCTGCCCTTATAAGAACACACACAATACTGTCAATAATGGGGTGAATATGTCCTTTTCTCGTGCAGGTCGTCAGATGATGATGGGCGTCATGGCCGTGGCGCTGATTGCTGGCGTCAACGTTAAAACCTTTGCAGCGGAAAATCTGCTGAACAAAATTAAAGAGCGCGGCACGCTGCTGGTGGGTCTGGAAGGCACCTATCCGCCATTCAGCTTCCAGGATGAAAAGGGCAAGCTGACCGGCTTTGAAGTGGAATTCGCGGAACAGCTGGCACAGCACATGGGCGTCAAAGCGAGCCTGAAACCGACCAAGTGGGACGGCATGCTGGCCTCACTCGACGCGAAGCGCATCGATGTGGTCATCAACCAGGTCACCATCTCTGATGAGCGTAAGAAGAAGTATGACTTCTCCACGCCATACACGGTCTCCGGCATTCAGGCGCTGACCATGAAAGCCAATGCGAACACCATCACCAAACCTGCGGACCTGGCCGGTAAAAAAGTGGGCGTCGGTCTGGGCACCAACTACGAGCAGTGGCTGCGTGAGAATGTGAAGGGCGTGGACATCCGTACCTATGATGATGACCCGACGAAATATCAGGATCTGCGCTCTGGCCGTCTGAATGCCATTCTGGTTGACCGTCTGGCCGCGCTGGATCTGGTGAAGAAAACGGGCAATACCATGGCGGTCGCGGGTGATGCGTTCTCCCGTCAGGAATCGGGCGTGGCGGTACGTAAAGGCAACGACGACCTGCTGAAAGCGATCGACCAGGCCATTGCTGACATGCAGAAAGATGGCTCGCTGAGCAAGCTGTCTCAGAAATGGTTTGGCGCGGACGTGACGAAATAATGCAGGAAAGTCTTCAACTGGTGCTGGATTCAGCACCTTTTTTATTAAAAGGCGCGCTGTTTACGCTGCAGCTCAGCATCGGCGGCATGTTCTTTGGCCTGCTGCTGGGCTTTATTCTGGCGCTGATGCGTCTGTCGCGCTTCTGGCCGGTTCGCTGGCTGGCACGAATCTATGTCTCGATCTTTCGTGGCACGCCGCTGATCGCCCAGCTGTTTATGATCTATTACGGTCTGCCGCAGTTTGGCATTGAACTGGATCCGATCCCCTCCGCGATGATTGGTCTTTCCCTGAATACCGCAGCCTATGCCTCAGAGTCACTGCGTGGCGCGATTTCATCGATTGAGCGCGGGCAGTGGGAAGCGGCGGCAAGTATCGGCATGACGCGCTGGCAAACCCTGCGCCGGGTGATCCTGCCACAGGCAGCCCGCACCGCGCTGCCCCCGCTGGGCAACAGCTTTATCAGCCTGGTAAAAGATACCTCGCTGGCGGCGACCATTCAGGTGCCGGAGCTGTTCCGTCAGGCGCAGTTGATTACCTCACGCACGCTGGAAGTCTTTACCATGTATCTGGCAGCCTCGCTGATCTACTGGGTGATGGCAACGGTGTTATCTGCGTTGCAGAACCGGCTTGAACAGCATGTTAATCGTCAGGATTCGGAGTCGAAATGAGCGCCATCGAAGTCAGAAAGCTGGTGAAGTCTTTTAACGGCCAGACGGTGCTGCACGACATCGACCTTGATGTGGCCGCCGGTGAAGTGGTGGCCATTATCGGCCCCAGCGGATCAGGTAAAACCACGCTGCTGCGCAGTATCAATCTGCTGGAAGTGCCGGATAGCGGCACCATCCGCGTTGGAGAGATTACTGTTGATGCAGCGCTGGCACAGAGTAAGCAGAAAGAGCAGGTGCGTCGTCTGCGTCAGCAGGTCGGGTTTGTCTTCCAGAACTTCAATCTGTTTCCGCATCGTTCGGTGATGGAGAACATTATTGAAGGGCCGGTGATCGTCAAAGGCGAAGCGAAAGCGGATGCGGTAGCCCGCGCCCGCACGCTGCTGGAGAAGGTCGGGCTGCACGGCAAAGAAGACAGCTATCCGCGCCGTCTGTCGGGCGGGCAGCAACAGCGCGTGGCGATTGCGCGTGCGCTGGCGATGCGGCCGGAAGTGATCCTGTTTGATGAACCGACCTCGGCACTGGATCCGGAGCTGGTGGGCGAGGTGCTCAGCACCATTCGCGCGCTGGCCGAAGAGAAACGCACCATGGTCATCGTCACGCATGAGATGAGCTTTGCCCGCGATGTGGCTGACCGCGCCATTTTTATGGATCAGGGGCGGATTGTGGAGCAGGGCGAAGCGAAAGCGTTGTTCAGTAACCCTCAGCAGCCGCGCACTCGTCAGTTCCTTGATAAATTTCTGAATCAGTAATCCACACTGCCTTCCCAGGAAGGCAGTTTTAACCTGTTTAAAACCCTCATTTTTTAAGCTGCCACTGGCTATGGTCACGCTATTAACAGGCGCAGTATCATAAATAACTCTGCTGCTGTTAAACCTTTTGGCACATCTGACAAATCTTTTCTTTTCATCGGGGATATATTGGCTTTTCCCGTTGCCACTTTTTCTTAATTATATTTTCTGAATTATGAAGCAATATTATCCTTTAAACAGGCTGCGGCACTGCTAATTAGTGTGTTGCGTCGATATTAATAAGTGTAAGGAAACGTTCTGCTGAGTAAATAACTGTGGTAACAGGGCCACTCCGCGGCTTTTAAGAGTTTCGCTACATTCATCACCGGTTCAATGGCGAATAATTGCCGGATAATCATAAAAGCAATACTGATTTCCTCGCTTTTACTTTCCAGCATTCTGACCTACACAGCAGGAGTCATTGAATGAACCAGACTAAGTCAGATCAGATATTGTGGGTAGATACCCTGAAGGGCGCCTGCATATTACTGGTGGTCCTGTACCACACGGTTTTACCCGGCTTTGAAGGGACGATGAAATATCTCTCTGCCGGATGGATCCCCGCCGAAATATGGATACAGTTTAATACGGTACTGTCGCCGCTGCGTATGCCCGCCTTCTTCTTTGTCTCGGGATTACTGGCGACCAATGGCATTCTGAACCGGCCATGGAAGCAGGTATTTACCAGTCGCATCACCAATCTTTTTTATCTCTATATTCTGTGGGGGTTTATTCAGTGGTGGTCAATTATCGGTATCTCCACTGAAATTACCGGCCAGCGGATTTCGCAGAATCTGAATGCCGCCTATGCGGGTTCGCTATTCGAGTTTCTCAAGCTGACCTTTATGGCCATGAGCACCTCGTGGTATCTGTATGGGCTGGGACTCTATTTCCTCTGTGCCAAAGTTTTCCGTCAATATAAGCTGGCCCTGGTGGCGGTGGCGATCCTGCTGAATTATCTGGCGGCAGAAAAAGTGATCCCGTTCTGGGGACCACAGAGCCTGGCCCAATATTTTGTGTTCTTCATGTTAGGGGCATTCTGGAGCCAGACGATGCTGCGCCTGAGTGAATGGCGGCGGGAGAATCTGATGCCCTGGGCGCTACTGGCGGCAGCCGCCGGGATTCATGTGCTATTCGGTCTGGATAAGAGTCTGTTCCTGTGTGTACTGGCGGTGTTATTCAGTATCGCGGCCTGTCGCTGGCTGAATCAGCACTTCAGCATGCGCTATCTCAACTGGGTTGGCCGCAATACGCTGCAGATTTACGTCATCCACCGTATTTTTATCGAGTTCTTTGGTATGTCTGCGATTCTGTTCGCGCAGCGGCATCATCTGTTCGAGCAGGCGTGGTTTTCGTTTCTCTGGGCCTGTTTCTATCCGGTGGCCATCGTGGGTCTCTGCTCGCTCTGTTCAGTGGCAATCTGGTCGCTGACAAATCGCGGAGTCGGGCAGTCGCTGTTTGTGTTCCCGACGTTAATGAAAAGGGCGCCTGGCGGCGCGAGCGGTGGGTAAGTTACGCTTAGCAGCGTTAGCAGCGGGCTGACATTCAGCGGGTTACGCCCGCCAGCCGAGGGGGGGGGTTGAGATCCCTTAGCAGCGGGTATGCTCTGAGTAAGTTTCGCCCGCCAGGCGATGGGGAGTTTCAGGTTGCCTGTGCAGGCGGACGCGTCAAGGGGCGGACGCCCGCCCCTTAACAATCCCGGCGTCCGGCTGCCTGCGCGCCCCGCTGTGCGGGGTGCCTTCGTCACGCCCTGCGGCCGACGGACCGTCCGGACTCGCCATCCCTGGCTCGTGCCGTCCTTTCGCCGACGTCCTGTCGGCTCATCCTGGCCTCCGATTGTTCCTCAGCGCTTCGGACGCCTCTGGGAAACCCCCTGCCGGTGGGTTTGTCACCCGGACTTGCTGGGCTCCGGCCGCTGAAAGCGGGAAAAGATTCATAAGGTTTCGCTTTGTAGCGGGCTTGCACTGAGCGGTTTCGCCTGCAAGGCGATGGGGCGTCTTAGTTCACTTAGCCGCGCGTTAGCGCTGAGAGGGTTACGCCCGCCAGGCGATGGGGAGTTTCAGGTTGCCTGTGCAGGCGGACGCGTCAAGGGGCGGACGCCCGCCCCTTAACAATCCCGGCGTCCGGCTGCCTGCGCGCCCCGCTGTACGGGGTGCCTTCGTCACGCCCTGCGGCCGACGGACCGTCCGGACTCGCCATCCCTGGCTCGTACCGTCCTTTCGCCGACGTCCTGTCGGCTCATCCTGGCCTGCGGTTGTTCCTCAGCGCTGCGGACGCCTCTGGTAAACCCCTGCCGGTGATTTCTTTGTGTTTTCTTTAGTGCAGCGTTGTCTGGTGCCCCGAAAGCCAGTCTCAATTCCGAAATCTCACCGCAACACTCTGAGTGACCTGAAAACGAGATAACAGCGGTTAGTTTGAATGCCACTCTGTCTGCCGACCCAAAAGTCAGAGGCAATCCCAGAAAACCACAGCGATAAAGCACTCAACATAAAAAGCAGAGATAACAGCGGGTGGGTTGAATAACATTCGGTCTGCTGAGCAAAAATTCAGAGGCAATCCCAAAAAACCACAGCGATAAAGTTCCCGACATAACAAGAAGAGATAACAGCGGGCGGGTTGAATAACATTCGGTCTGCTGAGCCGAAAGTCAGAGGTAATCCCAAAAAACCACAGCGATAAAGTTCCCGACATAACAAGAAGAGATAACAGCGGGTAGGTTGAATAACATTCGGTCTGCTGAGCCGAAAGTCAGAGGCAATTCCCAAAGTTACAGCGACAGCGAACCCAACATAAAAAGAAAAGATAACAGCGAGGGGGTGGGGAGGCCGTCAGAACCGCTGAGCGGATGAGGGATTTCAGGACGAGCGACATGGATGTCGCGAAGAGGCGGGTTCGCGCCATGGATGGCGCGTCCCGCTGGTCCGTGAGAAATCCTGAAGTAGCGAAGGAACCGCGAAGCGGCGGTGAAGCAGGCCGGAGCCCGGGGTCAAGGGGGCGCGGCGACTGGCGCCCCCTTGTCGGTCGCCTGCAGAGGCGAATCTGAAACTGCCTGGCTTACCAGGCGAACGAAACCTTCTCATAGCCCGTTCGCGTAGCGAACAGCTTCAGCTCCGCACCTCAGCCCGTTCGCGCAGCGAACAATCCCGCGAACGCCCCTTACCCTATGGTCATCAGGCTCGCATTACCGCCTGCCGCAGCGGTATTCACACTCAGCGAACGCTCAATCAGCAGACGCTCCAGCAGCAGATTGGTCTCGCCGCGGGCAAAGCCCTGCACCGACACAATCGCGCCTTCACGTGCGGCAATCTGTTCACACAGGGTACGCAGCTGATCGGCATCGCCGTGATAGATCACTGCATCAAACTCTGCTGCTAACGGGTCACGCGCCAGCGTGATGCGCGCTTTCACTGCATCCGGCAGCGAGGCCAGCAGGGCGCGATGCAGCTCATCATCCTGCCACAATGCTTTACTGCCGACGCTGGTCACCGCGGCCAGCTGGATTAACGCATCCTGCTCGTTATCAGCCAGACAGAGCACCTGATCACGCGGCAACAGCGAGAAGGTATTGCGCTCGCCTGTCGGCCCAGGCAGCAGACGGACCACGCCCGCCTGGGCCAGATCGCCATAGTGCTGGCAGAGTTCAGCCAGTTCAGGCTTATCCTTAGCCCAGTTGCTGAGTGCCAGATGCGGGGCCAGCAGTGACTGACGCAGCGTGCTGTCCGCCGGGCGTTCTGCATCCTGACGATCAAAAGTCAGACGCAGCGCACTATCCGGACGATGCGCCAGCAAGCGGTAAAGATAGAGTGGACCGCCGGCTTTCGGACCGGTACCGGATAAGCCCTCGCCACCAAACGGCTGTACGCCGACCACCGCGCCCACCATATTGCGGTTGACGTAGAGATTGCCGACTCGGGCGTTCGCCGTGACCTGTGCAATCGTTTCGTCGATGCGGGTATGTACGCCCAGCGTCAGGCCATAGCCGGACGCATTGATCTGCTCAACCAGCTGCGGCAGGTTATTGCGGGTGAAACGCACCACGTGCAGCACCGGGCCAAAAATCTCTTTATCCAGATCGCTGATCTGACCCAGCTCAATCAGTGTCGGTTTAACAAAGGTACCGCTATTCCACTCTTTGCTGTCCTGCGGGTTATCCTGCACCGCCTGATAGACCGTGAAGCCTTTATTACGCATAGCCTGAATATGGCGATCGATATTGGCTTTCGCTTCGGCATCAATGACCGGACCGATGTCGGTCGAGAAGCGTTCCGGATTGCCCATGCGGCACTCCGCCATCGCGCCACGCAGCATCTTCAGGGTATGGTCGGCGACATCTTCCTGAATGCAGAGCAGGCGCAGGGCAGAACAGCGCTGTCCGGCACTGTCGAAGGCAGAGGCGACGATATCGATCACCACCTGCTCAGTCAGCGCGGAAGAGTCAACGATCATCGCATTCATCCCGCCGGTCTCAGCAATCAGCGGCACAGGACGACCGTGCTGGTCAAGACGACCCGCCAGATTACGCTGCAGCAGTGTCGCCACCGCAGTAGAACCGGTAAACATCACGCCACGCACCCGAACGTCACCGGTCAGCTGTGCACCAACGGTTTCACCCTGGCCAGGCAGCAGTTGCAGCACGCCTGGCGGCACACCCGCATCCAGCAGGATCTGAACCGCCTGTGCGGCGATCAGCGGTGTCTGCTCGGCCGGTTTGGCCAGCACGCTGTTGCCCGCTGCCAGTGCAGCCGCAATCTGACCGGTAAAGATCGCCAGCGGGAAGTTCCATGGACTGATGCAGACCACCGGGCCCAGCGGACGATGGGTTTCGTTGTCGAAATCGTCACGCACCATTCCGGCGTAGTAATAGAGGAAATCAACCGCTTCGCGCACTTCCGCGATGGCGTTGTTGTAGGTTTTGCCCGCTTCACGCACCAGGATGCCGAGCAGCTGCTGCATCTGGCCTTCCATGATCTGTGCGGCGCGTTCCAGAATGGCGGCACGCTCCTGCGGTGGTGTGGCAAACCAGATTGGCCCGCTGTTCACCGCGGCATCCAGCGCCATAGAAACTTCCTGCTCTGTGGCTTCACGGACCTGACCTACACGGTCGCCAGGCGCTGCCGGGTTCAGAATGTCGCGCAACTCGCCGGCACCCGCTTCACCGTCGATCATCGGCTCGGCCAGGCAGGGCTGTGCGGCGCTGCTCAGCAGGGCGCTGGAGAGTGAGGCAAGACGGTGTTCGTTGGCCATATCCAGACCCGCAGAGTTTACGCGGTTATCGCAATACAGATCGCGCGGCAGGGGGATTTTTGGATGCGGCAGACCAATGGCACCTTCGCTGGCACCCAGCTTCTCCACCGCGCTCACCGGATCGGCCACCAGTTCATCAATCGGCAGCGAGGTATCGGCAATGCGGTTAACAAAGGAGGTGTTGGCCCCGTTTTCTAACAGGCGGCGCACCAGATAGGCCAGCAGGGTTTCATGGGTACCGACCGGCGCATAGATACGGCAGGGGCGGTTAAGTTTGCCGTCCGCCACTTTGCCGACCACCTGCTCATAGAGCGGTTCGCCCATTCCGTGCAGGCACTGGAACTCATACTGACCGGGATAGTAGTTGTTGCCCGCCAGCTGATAAATCGCCGCCAGGGTGTGGGCATTATGGGTAGCGAACTGCGGATAGATCAGGCTTGGCACGGCCAGCAGTTTGCGGGCACAGGCCAGATAAGAGATATCGGTGTAAACCTTGCGGGTGTAGACCGGATAGCCTTCCAGGCCTTCCATCTGGGCGCGCTTGATTTCGCTATCCCAGTACGCGCCTTTCACCAGGCGAATCATCAGGCGACGGCGGCTGCGCTGCGCCAGATCGATCAGCTCATCGATCACAAACGGACAGCGTTTCATGTAGGCCTGAATCACAAAACCGATGCCGTTCCAGCCTTCCAGCTCTGGCTCGAAACAGAGTTTCTCCAGTAAATCCAGCGACAGTTCCAGCCGGTCCGCCTCTTCTGCATCGATGTTGATGCCGATGTCATAGGAGCGGGCCAGCAGCGTCAGCGATTTCAGAATAGGGTAGAGCTCTTCCATCACGCGCTCATACTGCGCGCGGCTGTAGCGGGGATGCAGTGCTGAGAGCTTGATAGAGATGCCGGGACCTTCATAGATGCCGCGACCATTCGACGCTTTACCAATGGCATGGATCGCCTGCTGATAAGAGAGCAGATAGGCTTTGGCATCGCCTGCCGTCAGGGCCGCTTCGCCCAGCATGTCATAGGAGTAGCGGAAGCCTTTCTCTTCCAGCTTGCGGGCGTTAGCCAGCGCTTCGGCAATGGTTTCACCGGTAACGAACTGCTCGCCCATCAGACGCATCGCCATATCCACGCCTTTGCGGATCAGCGGTTCGCCACCTTTACCAATAATGCGGTTAAGCGAGCTTGAGAGATTCGACTCGTTGTGGGTCGAGACCAGGCGGCCGGTAAACAGCAGGCCCCAGGTCGCCGCGTTGACAAACAGTGACGGGCTGCGTCCCAGATGTGACTGCCAGTTGCCGTTGCTGATCTTGTCGCGGATCAGCGCATCGCGCGTTGGCTTGTCGGGAATACGCAGTAGCGCTTCAGCCAGACACATCAGCGCCACACCTTCATGGGAGGAGAGAGAGAACTCCTGCAGCAGGCTCTGCACCATGCCAGCGCGTCCGGTTGCCCCTTTCTGGTGCCGCAGCTTGTCGGCGAGCTGGTAAGCCAGCTGATGGGTTTTCTCTGCCAGCGCCGCCGGTAAACGTGCCTGTTCCAGCATCATTGGCACCGCATCAGTCTCCGGACGACGCCATGCGGCGGTCACCGCTGAACGGGTCACTGACTGAGGTAAAATCTGCTCTGCGAAATCAAGGAACGGCTGGTGCGTCTCCTCTGGCTGGGTGTCGTCGGACTCCGCGGCCGCCTGGGCAGAAAGCGGGATCTCCGGCACGGTATCGCCGGTTTCCAGCTGGCCCAGGTAGTTAAAGATCGCCTGTTTAATCAGCCAGTGTGGCGTGCGATCGATGCGCTGCGCAGCCAGTTTGATGCGCTCGCGTGTCGCGTCATCCAGTTTTACACCCATGGTGGTTGTAGCCATGACTCCAGAGCTCCTTGATAGTGGTTCGATACGGCGTTGGCTGCACTATCACTTAAGTTGCAACTTTGTGCAACCGTGTTAAATGTGAGCCAGTTAACACCCTTTTAACGTCGACGATTGTTAAATCCCGCAATGCGGCACGGATATTGCTGCAAGATCCTCGCCAGTCTGGCAGACCCGATGAAAAGCGGGTTTCAGACAGGTAATACGATGGTGCAACCGGATAACTGTGAGCGAGTGCAACCTATGAGCACGTTTTCACAAACGGTTAGTGAAATCACTGTAACGCCTGTGTTAAATCCATTGTGCGCACAACGCCTTTCCGGCAGGATACCGCGCCGCTGGGAAATGAGTGACGCCCTGACGAAGAAAATCGGCCCGCTTTGCCCCGTTCCGGCAGGCGGGTAGCTGGCGATTTCTCTGGGATATCAAATAATAAGTGGAGAGACAGATGAGTGTAAGTACACCTTTGCTGGTGACCTTTTTGGTTTATATTCTTGGGATGGTATTAATCGGGTTTGTGGCTTATCGCTCAACCAAAAACTTTGATGATTACATCCTCGGTGGCCGCAGTCTGGGTAGCGTGGTTACGGCACTCTCTGCCGGTGCATCCGATATGAGCGGCTGGCTGCTGATGGGCTTACCGGGTGCGATCTTCATCTCCGGTATCTCTGAAAGCTGGATTGCGATTGGCCTGACGATCGGTGCCTGGCTGAACTGGAAAATCGTGGCCGGTCGCCTGCGGGTACAGACTGAACATCACAACAACGCCCTGACGCTGCCGGACTTCTTTACCAGCCGCTTTGAGGACCACAGTAAAATCCTGCGCGTGATCTCCGCCATTGTGATCCTGGTGTTCTTCACCATCTATTGCGCCTCAGGCGTGGTAGCCGGTGCGCGTCTGTTTGAAAGCACCTTTGGTATGAGTTACCAGACCGCTCTGTGGGCGGGTGCAGCGGCGACCATTCTCTATACGCTGGTGGGCGGTTTCCTGGCGGTGAGCTGGACCGATACCGTTCAGGCGAGCCTGATGATTTTTGCGCTGATCCTGACGCCGGTGTTTGTGATTATCGCGGTCGGCGGCTGGTCTGATTCGCTGGCGGTGATTGAAGCGAAGAGCCTGGAAAACCTCGACATGCTGAAGGGACTGAACTTTGTCGCGGTTATCTCCCTGCTCGGCTGGGGCCTGGGCTACTTCGGGCAGCCCCATATTCTGGCGCGCTTTATGGCGGCAGATTCGCATCGTTCAATCCGTACCGCTCGCCGTATCGGTATGACCTGGATGGTGCTCTGTCTGGCCGGTGCCGTGGCGGTGGGCTTCTTCGGTATCGCCTACTTCCAGAACAACCCGACGCTGGCGGTTGGCGTTAACGCCAATGCGGAGCGGGTCTTTATCGAGCTGGCGCGTATCCTGTTCAACCCATGGATTGCCGGTATTCTGCTGTCAGCGATCCTGGCAGCCGTGATGTCAACGCTGAGCTGTCAGCTGCTGGTCTGCTCCAGCGCCCTGACCGAAGATCTCTACAAAGGCCTCCTGCGTAAAAATGCCAGTCAGAAAGAGCTGGTATGGGTAGGGCGTCTGATGGTGCTGCTGGTGGCGCTGATTGCGATCGCGCTGGCGGCTAACCCGGAAAACCGCGTGCTGGGCCTGGTGAGCTACGCCTGGGCGGGCTTCGGTGCGGCGTTTGGTCCGGTAGTACTGTTTGGTGTCTGCTGGAAGCGGATGAACCGCAACGGTGCGCTGGCGGGCATGATCGTCGGTGCGCTGACCGTGCTGGTGTGGAAACAGTATGGCTGGCTGGGACTGTATGAAATCATCCCGGGCTTCATTTTCGCCAGCATCGCCATTGTGGTGTTCACGCTGATGGGCCGTGAGCCATCAGCAGAAGCGCAGCAGCGCTTTGCCGCCGCAGAGGCGGAGTTCCAGACAAAATAAGCGAGGCGTTAATCGCCTGGCCCGTCCCGAAAGGGGCGGGCTTTTTTGTTACAAAGATAAACCACTCAAAGATGAAATTATCTCCACCGGCAACTTGTTTTTTTCTCAGCGATAATGATAATCGGTATCGTTTACACTTTACCTTATTTTACTGTTTATTGACGCTGCTTAACATTCAAGAGGTTGGCGATGTTTGTTCCTTTTCTCATCATGCTGCGCGAAGGGCTTGAAGCCGCGCTGATAGTCAGCCTGATAGCCAGCTATCTCAAACGCACCCAGCGCACCCAATGGTTTCCCGCGATGTGGGCTGGCGTGTTTATTGCCGCCGGGCTCTGTCTGGGCCTGGGTCTGTTCATCAATGCCACCACCGGTGAGTTCCCGCAGAAAGAGCAGGAGCTGTTTGAGGGCATCGTGGCGCTGATTGCGGTGGTGATCCTCACCTCAATGGTTTTCTGGATGCGCAAAGTCGCCCGCAACATCAGGGTCGAGCTTGAACAGGCTGTCGATCAGGCGCTGCAACGCTCAGGTCGTGGCGGTCTGGCACTGGTGCTGATGGTGTTTCTTGCCGTGGCGCGCGAAGGGCTGGAGTCGGTGTTCTTCCTGCTGGCGGCGTTTACCCAGGATGTCGGTTATGCGCCGCCGATTGGCGCGGTGCTGGGTCTGGCAACCGCGGTCGTGCTGGGCATGCTGCTCTACTGGGGCGGTATCCGTCTTAACATGGCCCATTTCTTCCGCTGGACCAGCGTATTCATCCTGTTTGTCGCCGCGGGTCTGGCAGCGGGCGCCATCCGCGCCTTCCACGAAGCGGGTTTATGGAATCGCTTTCAGGATGTCGCCTTCGATCTCAGCAATACCTTATCGACCCATTCGCTGTTCGGCACCCTGCTGGAAGGGGTGCTGGGTTATCAGGAGTCCCCAAGCGTCAGTGAAGTGACCGTTTACTTTGCCTACCTGATCCCGGCGCTGATTCTGTTCTTTATGCCTGCGCGTTCTGCTGCGTCGGCCACTGTGTAATTTGACATTTAACGGGCGCATCTTACGCCTGCAACATGATAGGGAAAGAGAGATGACAATGCGTTTCCGCCGCAAGGCACTGCTGCTTCCTCTGCTGGCAATCTCCGCAACGGCGGCCGCGGCGGTTCCTCAGGTTACCGTAAGCGTCACCGACAAGCAGTGCGAGCCGATGAGCTTAACGGTCAAGGCCGGTAAGACCCAGTTCCTGATTAAAAACAACAGCCAGAAAGCGCTGGAGTGGGAGATCCTCAAAGGCGTGATGGTGGTTGAAGAGCGTGAGAATATCGCGCCGGGCTTCAGTCAGAAACTGACCGCCAATCTGGAGGCGGGCGAATATGAGATGACCTGTGGGCTGCTGAGCAATCCAAAAGGCAAGCTGATTGTGCAAGCCGGTGAGGGTGCGGCAAAAAGTGCCACCTCAGCACGTATGCAGCTGGAAGGCCCGATCACCGAATACAAAGCCTATGTGACCGATCAGGTGAAACAGCTGGTGAGCAACACCCAGGCCTTTACTGACGCCGTTAAAGCGGGTGACGTTGAAAAAGCCAAAGCGCTGTTTGCTCCGACCCGTCAGTATTATGAGCGCATTGAGCCGATTGCTGAGCTCTTCTCCGATCTCGACGGCAGCATTGACGCCCGTGAAGATGACTATGAGAAGAAAGCGGCCGATCCAAAGTTCACCGGTTTCCACCGTCTGGAGAAAGCGCTGTTTGCTGATAACAGCACGAAAGGCATGGCGGACTACGCTGAGCAGCTGAATCAAGATGTGAAAGATTTGCAGGTGCGCATCAGCGAACTGGCCTTCCCGCCAGCCAAAGTGGTCGGCGGCGCAGCCGGCCTGATTGAAGAGGTCGCTTCCAGCAAAATCTCCGGTGAAGAAGATCGCTACAGCCGGACTGACCTGTGGGACTTCCAGGCGAACATTGATGGCGCGCAGAAAATCGTTGAGCTGCTGCGACCCATGGTAAGCAAAGCCAATCCGCAGTTGCTGGCCAAGGTTGACGCCAACTTCAAAAAAGTGGATGCGATCCTGAGTAAGTACCGCACCCAAACCGGTTTTGAATCCTATGAGAAACTGACCAGCGCCGACCGTAACGCGCTGAAAGGACCGATCACCGCACTGGCGGAAGATCTTTCATTACTTCGTGGCACCCTGGGTCTGGATTAATCATGAGTCGCAAGGAAGATGACGCGCAGCCTGCGCGTCGTCGGTTACTAAAAGGGCTGGGGCTGCTGGGCAGCGCGGCAGCGCTGGGCGGCGGCTGTCCGTTCCATGCAGCCGCCGCCGACAGCTTTTCGCCGGGGACGGTTACGCCGCAGGCCCGACAGCAGATGCAGCCGTTTTATGGTCAGCATCAGGCAGGTATCACGACGCCACAGCAGGCATCGATGATGCTGGTGGCGTTTGATCTGCTCAGCAGCGATAAAACGGAGCTGGTGCGTCTGTTCCGGTTGCTGACCCAGCGTATTGCCTTTCTGACCACGGGCGGTCCGGCACCGGTAGTCACCAATCCGCGGTTGCCGCCAATGGATTCCGGCATTCTTGGGGCGACTATCGCGCCTGATAATCTGACGATTACCGTGTCGGTCGGCAATTCACTGTTTGATGAACGCTTTGGTCTGGCGCCGCACAAACCGAAAAAATTGCAGCCGATGACTCGCTTTCCCAATGATTCGCTGGATGCCAGTCAGTGTCATGGCGATCTGCTGTTGCAGCTCTGTGCCAACACGCAGGATACGGTGATTCATGCCCTGCGGGATATCATCAAGCATACGCCTGACCTGCTTGGCGTACGCTGGCGGCGCGAAGGCTTTATCTCCGATCACGCCGCGCGCAGTCAGGGGCAGGAGACCCCGATCAACCTGCTGGGTTTCAAAGATGGCACCGCCAATCCGGATACCCACAACCCTGCTCTGATGAATCAACTGCTGTGGGTCACAGACGATCAGGACGAACCGGTCTGGGCGCGCAATGGCAGCTATCAGGCTGTACGGTTAATCCGCTTTCACGTCGAAATGTGGGATCGCACGCCGCTGGGCGAGCAACAGACTATCTTTGGTCGCGAGAAATTAAGTGGCGCGCCGCTGGGGATGCAGCATGAGCGCGACGTTCCGGATTACGCCCGTGATCCGGACGGCGAAGTGATTGCGCTGGATGCGCACATCCGTCTTGCCAACCCCCGCACGCCAGAGACGGCAAGCAGCCTGATGCTGCGGCGCGGCTACAGTTACTCCGCGGGTATCTCTGCATCGGGACAGCTGGAGATGGGGTTGCTGTTCGTCTGCTATCAGCACGATCTGGAACGCGGCTTTCTTACGGTGCAGCGACGCCTGAATGGCGAAGCGCTGGAAGAATATATCCGGCCTTTTGGCGGCGGTTACTTTTTTGTTTTGCCCGGTGTACCAGACGCCAGCCATTATTTAGCGCAGTCGTTGCTGGAAGCCTGATTAAAATTCAACCACTGTGGGCGTCCCTGTTCTGGTCGCCCACGTTTTACGGTTTTCGTGCTTTGCTGGCTGAGGTTAAACTGAGTTTTAGCGGTTGTCTGGCATATATAAAATAAGCTAATCCGCTGTAATACAACGCTTTTACATTTTGCCTTAAAAGAAATACATACACGTGATTAGCAATTCTTTTGCCAGCAGGTAAAATTACTATTGCAAAGGCCCAACAAAATGGTGCACTTTATTAAACAGGCGTAATCGGATGTGTTGATGTATCACACTGGAGTTCGCGCATGGGTCGAGTCTTTAATGGAAAGTCACTGTCAGTAAATAGATTGCGCCTGACCGCGAGGGCAATTCTGCCTCGTTATTTCTTCCTTCCTTCAACCATCTCTTTTGTCTTATCGCATCCTGTTTTATCCGGTGTTCAGCTACGCTATTGCGCTGCTGCATACCCACTATCCTGTCCTGTCATGGCTCAAAAGGAAGCCAACTGAAACCTCTAAAGCGTTCACGTTATCGCAACGGGCCACCGGCCTGACGCAGGAAATGAAACCAACTGAAAGGTGCCACTATGGGAAGACAGAAAGCAGTGATCAAAGCGCGTCGTGAAGCAAGAAGAGTGCTTCGTAGTGACTCAAGAAGTCATCGTCAGCGTGAAGAAGAGTCGGTCACTTCGCTGGTGCATATGAGTGGACTGGATGCCATTGGCATGGCGCGCGATACGCGTGACCGGTTGCCGATTGAAGCCCGTAATGAAGCTCAGGCGCACTATCTTAACGCCATAGAGAGAAAACAGCTGATCTTCGCAACCGGTGAAGCCGGGTGCGGTAAAACCTGGATCAGTGCCGCAAAAGCGGCTGAGGCCCTGATTAATAAGGATATCGACAGGATTATCGTTACGCGCCCGGTACTGCAGGCAGATGAGGATCTGGGATTCCTTCCCGGCGATATTTCTGAGAAATTCGCGCCTTATTTCCGCCCGGTTTATGACATTCTGGTTAAACGTCTTGGCGCATCCTTTATGCAATATTGTCTGCGTCCGGAAATTGCCAAGGTAGAGATTGCACCGTTCGCCTATATGCGTGGTCGCACTTTCGAAAATGCTGTGGTAATTCTGGACGAGGCGCAGAACGTCACCGCCGCGCAGATGAAAATGTTCCTGACCCGACTGGGCGAAAACGTCACGGTCATTGTTAACGGCGATATTACCCAGTGCGACTTGCCCGCTGGGGTGCCTTCCGGTCTCGCAGACGCGCTGGCGCGTTTCGAAGAGGACGAGATGGTTGGCATTGTACGCTTCGGCAAAGAAGATTGTGTGCGTTCTGCGTTGTGTCAGCGCACCCTGCACGCGTATAGCTAGCGTTTGATTGAGTAGAAGTGTAGCGCCCAAACCCGGCTCCGGCCGGGTTTTCTTATTGTGGGGCAGGGGCTGCGCACGTGGTCGTTCCCCGGCGGGAGTTATTACGCTCTCTCAGAGTGAAATATGCAAAAAAAAGAGCCTGAACAAAAGTTCAGGCTCTTCTTTGAAGATGGCGGTGAGAGAGGGGTTCGAACCCTCGATACGTTGCCGTATACACACTTTCCAGGCGTGCTCCTTCAGCCACTCGGACACCTCACCAGATTTACTTCGCTGACCGCGATGGGTCAACGGGGCGGTACTATAGGGAGTCGACTGAAAACGGTCAAGCACTATTTTTCTCTTTTGATCTATTCGCTTAAGCTCTGAACGAATCGATTTACTGCGTCATAAAACCCGCCGTTTTACCGGCCACATCCCGTCATCCTGATGAGCCCGGTCAGGTGAGTTTTATGGCAGCAAATAAACCGGGGCGGCGTTCTCACCCTCGTTACTGGTCAGACGCTGCCCCGACTGATGCCGGAATCAGCTCTTTACTCTGTTAGCGAAACTTTTACGCAGCTTCTGCAATTTCGGTGGAATGACCGCCATGCAGTAGCCGTTGCGCTGGCCCGCGCCTTCCCAGTAATCCTGATGATAAGCTTCAGCGGGATACCACTCTTTCAGCGGCTCAATGGTGGTCACCACCGGCACATCATGGTCAGCCTGAGCGCGGGCAATGGCGGCGCGTGCTTCCGCTTCCTGCTCTGCATTGGCCGGGAAAATGGCGGAACGATACTGGGTGCCAATATCATTACCCTGACGGTTAAGCTGGGTCGGATCATGCGTCACAAAGCTGATATCCAGCAGATCGCCAAAGCTGACTTTATCCGGGTCGAAGCCAATGCGGATCGC
Organism: Pantoea sp. ABR1s; assembly: GCF_057812235.1. Taxonomy (NCBI): domain Bacteria; kingdom Pseudomonadati; phylum Pseudomonadota; class Gammaproteobacteria; order Enterobacterales; family Erwiniaceae; genus Pantoea; species Pantoea sp. ABR1s. The sequence continues at coordinate 1,715,783 of NZ_CM173823.1, forward strand.
TTCCGCATGACCGGTCGCACCGCTGCAGACCTGCTCATAAGTCGGATTCGGCCGGGCACCGCCGGTATAACCGCTTTCTACCGACTCTACGCCGATCACATCCTTAAATACCGCTTCGGTACACCAGAAACAGCCGCCAGCGATAACTGCGTATTCGATTGCCATAATAATTTACTCCTGTCAGGTCGAAAGAGGTGAATGGGGGCGCAGAAGAGCGCTTTCAACTAGATCAGCATCTCCGGTTTAAAATCGCCGCTCTTATCCAGTATTTTGTCGCTCATCACGCTGAACCGGCCTTCGCCAGTGTAGTGCAGGGTAGTGGGGTATTCCGGCTGCTCGGCAACGTGCGCTTTAACAATCTCAAAAATAAACAGGTTGTAGTTAGCGACCATCGAATCGTCATAAAGCTGACACTCAAAGCTGGCAAAACATTCGGCAATCATCGGCGCGCCAACCACCTGAGCGGGTTCCGGCGTCAGGCCAAATGCCTCAAACTTATCAATGCTGTCGCCGTGGCTGTTGCCGATTGCCACAACTTCATCAATCAGCGAGGAAGAAGGAATGTTCAGCACGCACTGACCGCTGTTGCGGATAAGCTCATGGCTGTGGTTCATACCGGCAATCATGCAGCCGACAAGTGACGGAGAAAACTCCAGCACCGTGTGCCAGCCGAGCGTCATGATGTCATGTTGATCTTTGTACTGCGAACTGAGCAGCAGCACCGGTCCGGGCTCAAGGTATTTGCGGGCTTTGCTAACCGGAAAAGCATATTTGTGCATGCGTTGGCTCATGGCGTAACTCCTGAAACGGAACGTAACCATTAAGTGTAGAGCACCGGGCGGATGCAGCAGGCGTGTCAGCGGGCAGAAATGCGAGGTTGATGGCGGCGTCCGGCAGCGCAGACATTTTTAGCGGCAGTGTCGCGAGCTTAAGGTTTCCTTAATATGCAATCGCGATACTGCCTGCTTTAACTGAGGATGATGCTATGAAAACTGCTCCTGTTGCCCTGTCTGTGACTGCTCCGCGTCCGATGAGTGAATATGCTGCACTGCTGATTGCCGCAGCCACGGTCGTTCTGTTCCTCTCCGCCTGGTTCAGCGCTTAAAACTTCACCACGGCACGACAACCGCTTCGGTCGCGGCGGTTCTCTAAGAAAAACTGAAACCGGTGTAACTGGACGATGCGGCTGACGATGCTCAGCCCGAGTCCGATACCGCCGTAGCGACTGTCCATCCGGATAAACGCTTTACTCAGCTCGCCACTTTTACTCTCATCAATTCCCGGACCCTGATCTTCCACCACCAGCATCGGCTGAGGAGCTAACACCAGCTGCACACTGATGGTGCTGTTATCCGGGCTGTAGCGATGGGCGTTCTCCACCAGGTTACGCAGCAACATCTTCAGCAGCGTGGCATCACCGCGCACAAACTGCTCCTGTGGCAGATCGAGCACCAGCGTCTGCTGATGCGCCTCCAGCATAATACTCAGCTCTGCCTCCATTGGCAGGATCACATCTTCAATCAGCCCCACGTTCTGATAGGTGCCAGAGGTAAAAGACTGCCCGGCGCGCGCCAGATTCAGCAGCTGCGACACACTGTGCGTCATCTGATCCAGGCGCTGCACCAGCGGCTGAACTTTGACATCGCTGTTACGTTCGATTAACTCCAGATGCAGCCGCAATCCCGCCAGCGGCGTGCGCAGTTCATGTGCCACGTCGGCGGTGAACAACCGTTCGCGCTCCAGACTGCTGTTCAGACGCGCGACCAGCTGGTTTATCGCCTGCGTCACCGCATCGATCTCCTGAACCTGACTGTGGCAGGCGACGGGATCAAGATTCTCTTCGCTGCGACTCTCCAGTTCACGCTGCAGCTGATAAAGCGGCCGGGTAATCCATTTCACCGCCTGATAGCAGAGCAGCAGCGTCAGGGTAATCATCACCAGACTTGGCACCGCCAGGCTGGCTACCGCTTCATGCACTTCACGCTTAACGTGACTGTCCATGTTGCGCTTCTGCAGCTGCGCTTCCACCAGAAACTGAATCTGCTCTTTGCTCTCATGCCATAGCCAGACCACGCTGATCACCTGGAAAACCAGCAGGATCAGACCGATGGTCAGGATGAGACGAAAGCGCATACTGCGATGATCGAAACGTCTTATCATGTTGCCTCACGAACGCCATCCTGCGTCACCAGCGCATAGCCAAAACCGCGCACGGTGCGGATAGCGCTTTTGCCAATTTTGTCGCGCAGATTATGGATATGCACTTCCAGGGTATTAGTAGAAGGCTCGGTCTCCCAGTTATAGATATCCTGGTAGAGAATTTCACGGTGAACCGGATTCCCGGCCTTGAGCATCAGCCGTGACAGAATCGCAAACTCTTTGGGTGTCAGATCCAGCAGTACGTCGCTGAGCGTAATCTGGCGATGGGTCATATCCAGCGCCAGCGCACCCACTCTGACATGACTGTCGCCCTGATTGACGTGGCGGCGAATCAGGGCGCGGATCCGCGCCAGCAACTCATCCAGCGAGAACGGTTTGATCAGATAGTCGTCCGCGCCAGCGTCGAGTCCGGCAATGCGTTCGCTGATGGTGTCGCGTGCGGTCAGGATCAGCACCGGCGTCATCTTCTTCTGCCGCCGCAGGCGTATCAGAAAATGCAGTCCATCTTCATCCGGCAGGCCAAGATCCAGCACCACCAGACTATACAGGCCGCTGGCGAAATGCGCTTCAGCATCCCGCACCCGCGTAACGCCATCACAGACATAGCCTTCCCCTTCCAGCGCCAGCATCAGACCCTGCAGCAGCAGGGCATCATCTTCAACAATCAGTATCTTCATTAAGGTTGGCTCCGACACGACGTCAAAATATCATCCGCAGGCACATATTCGTGGGTCGCGGTGCCGGTTAATCCCAGCATGGTTGAAAACAGATTATCCTGTGAAAAATCGTCTGTCGCCGCCAGTTTATTCAGACAGCCGCGATTAACCGCATAACGTTTCTGATAATCATCGGAAAGCCAGATCAGCAACGGCACATGTTTCTGGGTGTCCGGCGCGATAGCATAGGGCAGGCCATGCAGGTAAGCACCATTTTCACCCAGGGATTCGCCATGGTCAGACAGATAGACCAGGCTGGTGGTGAAGCGGTCCTGATGCGCGCGCAATACATTAATGGCTTTATCGACGATGTGATCCACATTGACCAGCGTATTGTCATAGGTGTTGATCAACTGTTGTTGCGAACAGTCCTGGATCTGGTTGGTGTCGCAGGTCGGTTCAAACTGACGAAACTGTGGCGGATAGCGATGGCTGTAAGTCGGGCCATGACTGCCAATGGTGTGCAGCACAATCACCGCGTTGCCTTTTAACTGACTGATGTAATCATCCAGACCGTGGAACAGCACGTCGTCGTAGCACTCACCATCAATACACATGCCGGGCAGGTTCAGGCTGGTCATGTCCTGATGCGGAACGCGGTCGCAGGCCCCTTTACAGCCCCCATCGTTCTCATTCCACAACACGCTAATCCCGGCGCGCTGAATAATATCCAGCAACCCCTCCTGATGGGCGGCCAGCACATCATCATAGTGGGCGCGCGGCATATTGGAGAACATGCAGGGCACGGAAACCGCCGTCGCCGTTCCGCATGAGGTGGTGTGCGGGAAATAGATCACATTATCTTTGGCCAGTAAGGGGTTGGTCAGACGACCGTAACCGCCCAGCGAGAAATTTTGCGCACGCGAGGTTTCGCCCAGCACCAGAATCGTCAGGTTAGGTTTGCCACTGCTGCGGCTGGGCTGCAGGTGCGCATCTTCACCGATGCGTATCAGCGGCGCGTTCTGTAACTGCTCATGCTTATACCAGGAGAGCGTCGCCGCGATGCTGTTAGAGGGGCTCAGCGCTTTTACCAGCTCGCGGTTGTTACGGAACAGCGAAGCGTAATCTTTATAGAAGAGCAGGGCGATCAGCACAATCAGCGCCGCTGACAGCAATACGCTGAGCAGTCGCGCCAGCACGCCGCGCCACTGCTGCTTTTTGATTCGCGGCCAGAACAGCAGCAACGTCATCAGCACGCCCGAGGTGAGCAGGGTTACAAGCAGCTGTGGCGTAATCAGCGCAAAAGATTCCGAGGCGGTGGTATCCATCATGTTGGTGATCATCGAGCGATCGACCACGATGTTATAGGTGTGAATAAAGAACTGTGCCGAGGCGGAGAGCAGAATAAACAGCGCGGCCAGCAGCCGATCCAGCCAGATAAACGAGGCCAGCGTAATCACGATATTGATCACGCTAAAGGCGACCAGCGGCATCGATAAAAAGACCAGCGTGGTGTGCAGGTCGTTCAGCGGCATCACCGCCAGCACCTGACGGTAATAGGCAACGTTAAGGAAAACCGCGATGTAAACCGCAGCCAGAATCAGCAACGTAAGGCGGCTAATCAGCGGCCTCTTCAGGGTAAACGCCATGTGAGCAGGAACCAGAGTAATAAAAGTGTCACGAGAATGCGCTTTCAATATTAGGAATACCTTAAGAGCCTTAAGCTTTGGGGGGGCCGACTCTGCCGGGTGCGATACGTGCGTGACTCCAGTCAGCAGCGGATCGTGTCTGGCCTGATCATCGGAAGCGAAGCAGAATTGAATGGTGCTTTTATGCTGACTTAACCGCAGCGGCTGGCATGAAACCTGCATCTTTCTGGCGTAACCCCTGTTAATGACTACACTTACTGTGAAGATGTTCTCAGTTAGCCAGTATTGTCAGCAATGCGCTTGCAAGTTTGAGGAGAGTGACCTATCCCGTTACCGCGTTTTATCCCTCAATCACCGCTTTATCAGAATTTCCCGCTTGCTGACCTGACTGCGTCAGGACATTCTTGTTTTAACTCAATGTTTTATTAAAATTCGATTTTCAGGAGAAGTAACGTGACCCAAGCGGCAGACACCCATGCCAGGTACCCGACATTAAGCGGCGGGCAGTACGCCTTCTTTTTTGATGTCGACGGCACGCTGGCAGCGATTCAGTCCCGTCCCGAAGCGGTATTTATTCCTGAGCAGGTCATCGCGCAACTGCAGCAGCTCTCTGCACTCTCGCAGGGCGCGCTTGCGCTGGTCTCCGGCAGACCCATAGAACAACTCGATGCGCTGGCCGCTCCCTGGTACGGCCCGGCTGCGGGCGTACATGGTGCTGAGCGCCGTGATGCAGAGGGTAATCTGCAACGCATCAGCCTGCCGGTCGAGGTGGAGCAATCGCTCAGGGCGGAATTGCAGGATGCCATGGCATCCTGGCCTGGCACCCAGCTGGAGGTAAAAGGCATGGCTTTCGCACTTCACTACCGCCAGGCGATGCAGCATGAGCAGGATGTGATGCGACTGGCTGAACAGTCAGTAAAACGTTTTCCCGGACTGGCGCTTCAGCCGGGGAAATGTGTGGTAGAGATTAAACCGGCAGGTATCGATAAAGGCGCCGCAATCAGCGACTTTATGCAGCAGCCCCCTTTTGCCGGACGTACGCCGGTCTTTATTGGCGACGATCTGACGGATGAGAAGGGCTTTCTGGCCGTGAACGCACGGCAGGGCGTCTCGATCAAAGTCGGAGAAGGTTCCACCCAGGCCCATTATCGGCTTCATGATGTCGATGCGGTTTACGGCTGGCTGGAAAGAACATTATTACTATCAGATCAAGACAACGTCGGTAAGGAGTTTAGGTTATGAGTCGTTTAGTGGTTGTATCTAACCGTGTCGCCATGCCCGATGGGTCAAAAACCAGCGCTGGCGGTTTGGCCGTCGGTATTCTCGATGCACTGAAAAGCACCGGTGGACTGTGGTTTGGCTGGAACGGTGAAATCAGCGAGTACACAGGCGAAGAGGTGGAAGAAGTCACGGTTCAGGAACATGAAGGTATTGAGTATGCCTCGTTCCCGCTGAGCCAGAACGATTACGATCTCTACTATTGCCAGTTCTCAAACACTGTCATCTGGCCCGCATTCCATTATCGCCTTGACCTGGTGCAGTTCCAGCGGGAAGCCTGGGAAGGGTATTGCGACGTTAACGATGCGGTGGCACAGCGTTTAAAACCGCTGATCAAGCCGGATGATATTGTCTGGATCCACGATTATCACTTTTTACCGTTTGCAGCCGCGTTGCGTCGGGCGGGCATTAATAACCGTATCGGCTTCTTCCTGCATATTCCGTTCCCGACGCCTGAAATATTTAATGCGCTGCCGCCGCACAAAGAGCTTCTGGAAATGCTGTGCGAATATGACCTGCTGGGTTTCCAGACCGAATCGGATCGGGTGGCCTTCCTCGACAGCGTCAGCCAGCTTACACAGCTGCAGAATAAGGGCGACAAAAAACATCGCGCCTTTGGCAACACCTTTATGACTGAGGTTTATCCCATAGGGATTGAGCCAGACAGTATTAAAGAGATGGCCGAAGGGCCGCTGCCACCGAAAATGGCCGCCATGAAGAAAGAGCTGGGCGATGCACGCAATATTATTGCCTGCGAACGTCTCGACTATTCCAAAGGTCTGCCTGAGCGTTTTCTTGCCTATGAAGCGCTGCTGGAGAACTTCCCGCAGCATCGCGGCAAAATCCGCTACTCGCAGATTGCTCCGACCTCGCGCGGCGATGTGCAGGCGTATCAGGATATCCGTCATCAGCTGGAGACCGAAGCAGGGCGCATCAACGGTAAATACGGTACGCTGGGCTGGACCCCGCTCTACTACCTTAACCAGCATTTTGACCGTCGCCTGCTGATGAAAATCTTCCGTCTGACCGATGTCGGTCTGGTTACGCCGCTGCGTGACGGTATGAACCTGGTGGCGAAAGAGTACGTGGCTGCGCAGGACCCGGATGATCCCGGTGTACTGGTGCTGTCGCGCTTTGCGGGTGCGGCTAACGAGCTCACCTCCGCGCTGATTGTAAATCCGTATGACCGTGATGAAGTGGCAGCCGCGCTGGATAGGGCGATTACTATGCCGCGTACCGAAAGGATTTCACGCTACAACGACATGATGGCGGTATTGCGTAAAAATGATATTACCGCCTGGCGTGAAGGCTTCCTGAAAGACCTGGAACGCATTGAACCGCGCAGCGTTGACCACAACACGGTTAATAAAGTCGCGACCTTCCCAAAACTCGCCTGATATCTGTTCTGACTCAGGGTTATGAAAGCAGCGGCGCCTCTACGGCGTCGCTGCTTTTTTTTCGGCCCAGGTCACAGAAAACTCGCCTGCTATCTGTTAATGACCGTTTGCTACGATTCTACGCTGATAACGTCAGTGGCTGCCCGGAGTGGCCCGATAAATGCAGGTAAGCCCGGAAATCCCCGTCCTGTCAGCCCCTGCCGCTTTCTTTACCTTCTTTACTCAAGTTTCTCTTCAGGCTGCCGATAGTGATAGTGCCAACGCATAACCCTTCGTTAATTCATTCGACTTTCTTATATAACCCCTTGTTACAGTGGGAATCAGAGTCTGTACACCCGGTCACCACTGTTAACGCCAGGTTGCCAGAAATCTGACCTGCTGCCGTATAAACCTTAACGATTTCATTACTCACCCTCTGCGATACTCCCCTTAAGTAACTAATTTAAAAGCAAATAACCGCACGTCGCAGCAGCATAATATGCTGATAACCTTTCTTTGGGTGGTTCTAAATAGGGTGTTAAAACGATTAACACCCGATATTCATTCCGGACTGCGCAAAGCGTCGAATAGCGATGCTTTTACCCCCTATTAAACCTTTCTCAGGACCAATTGGACTTAAAGTCGGGCTTTTTTGCTCAAAAAATGACCAGTCGGTAAGTAATGGTAAAGGGTTGCTGAAGAAATTTGCGTTAAAAGTGTGATCTGCGTCACACTTTATCTAAAATTTCACATCACTGTCGTTGTATGTCGAAATCAGACGATATAGATTTGCGTTGTTTTCGGAATAGTCCTAAAAAATGTAAGAAGACGTCACGGAAGATGTCCAGAACTCGAAAATAAAATGGCATGGATTTTCGACCTTCGGTGGGTCTGAAACCCACACAAAAATGGAAGGCGAAAACGGTGACATTAACGTTACGTGAAGTTTTTTTTGCCATCTTTTGATTTAACAAACAGCAGCTCGAACCGCAGATTTATTCTGCGATACAGTTACGTCGCATCTCTCAGGATGGAAAAATAATGGGCACCTCTGAAGTACTGAAACATATTTACGATCTCAACTTGTCTTATTTACTGCTTGCGCAGCGTTTAATTAACCAGGATAAAGCTTCTGCAATGTTTCGCCTCGGAATTGACGAGAAAATGGCGAATGCATTATCTGAATTAACATTGCCTGAGATGGTAAAAATGGCGGAAACCAATCAACTGGTTTGCCAGTTTCGTTTTACCGATAGCAGCACCATTAATCGCCTGACGCAGGAATCACGCGTGGATGATTTACAACAAATCCACACCGGCATTTTATTATCGAGCCGTTTACTGCGTAATGCGTCTAAAGATGATGCACCTGCTAAAAAGAGAGCAATGTCATGAGTGAGAAAAGTATTGTTCAGGAAGCACGTGATATTCATCTCGCGATGGAGCTCATTACATTAGGTGCCCGCTTACAGATGCTTGAGAGCGAAACCCAGCTGAGCCGCGGTCGTCTCATTAAGCTCTATAAAGAATTACGTGGCAGTCCGCCACCGAAAGGTATGCTGCCGTTCTCTACGGACTGGTTTATGACGTGGGAGCAGAACATTCATGCTTCTATGTTCTGTAACGCCTGGAAGTTTTTGCTGAAAACCGGGTTGTGCAGCGGCGTCGATGCCGTGATTAAAGCTTACCGCCTGTATCTTGAACAGTGTCCTCAATCGGACGAGGGCCCGCTGTTGGCGCTGACTCGTGCCTGGACCCTGGTCCGATTCGTTGATAGCGGTATGCTGGAACTGGCAGATTGTAAAAGCTGCAACGGCAGCTTTATTAATCATGCGCATCAGCCGGTTGGCAGCTTTACCTGCAGCCTGTGCCAGCCACCATCACGGGCAGTAAAAAGACGTAAACTTTCTGCAGAACCTGCCGATATGTTTCCACAACTGCTGGATGAACAGGTTAAACACGCCGTTTAAGTTTGTTCGCACTGTGGAAGCCATCCAGCAGCGGTTAATACCGCTGCTTTTTTTTTGCTTGCGGTTCAGGAATAACATCTGCGGCTCTCTGGCTTAACTTCCACCAACACGTTACGGACGTAAGGATTTTTTTGTGCTGATAATTATAGGTTACCTGATTGTTTTAGGCTCCGTGTTGGGCGGATATGCGCTGGTAGGTGGCCATCTGGGCGCGCTTTATCAGCCAGCCGAATTATTAATGATCGGCGGTGCCGGTGCCGGTGCTTTTTTAGTCGGCAACAACGGTAAGTCGATTAAAAAAACGCTGAAGGCGCTGCCTAAGTTATTTCGCGGCTCCAAGTACAACAAAGCGGTTTACATGGATTTGATGGCGCTGCTTTATCGCCTGATGGCGAAGTCGCGTCAGCAGGGTATGTTATCGCTGGAACGCGATATTGAAGATCCCAGCCAGAGTGAAATTTTTGCTAATTATCCCCGCATTCTTGCCGATAAACAGTTAGTGGATTTTATTACTGACTATTTGCGCCTGATGGTGAGCGGCAACATGAACGCTTTTGAAATCGAAGCGTTGATGGATGAAGAGATTGAGACCTACGAACACGAGTGTGACGTACCAGCGCAAAGTATTGCTGCAGTGGGTGATGGTCTTCCGGCATTCGGTATCGTCGCCGCGGTAATGGGCGTGGTCCATGCACTGGCTTCGGCCGATCGTCCAGCCGCTGAACTCGGTGCGCTGGTCGCGCATGCGATGGTGGGCACCTTCCTGGGCATCCTGCTGGCCTACGGGTTTGTCTCTCCACTCTCGTCAGTGCTGCGTCAGAAGTGTGCGGAAACCACCAAGATGATGCAGTGCATTAAGGTGACATTGCTGTCGAGCCTGAATGGTTACGCGCCGCAGATTGCGGTGGAATTTGGTCGTAAGACGCTCTATTCCGCCGAGCGTCCGTCGTTCAGCGAACTGGAAGAGCACGTACGTAACGCCAAGAACCCGGCTAAACAGACTTCAGACGAGGCTTCATGAAACACGGCAATCGCCCGATTGTGCTGATCAAAAAGCGCAAACATAAAGGCCATGAAGGCAGCCACGGATCGTGGAAGATTGCCTACGCCGACTTTATGACGGCGATGATGGCCTTTTTTATGGTGATGTGGCTGCTCTCAATCGCCAACCCGCAGGAGCTGGTGCAGATAGCAGACTACTTCAAAACACCGCTGAAGGTAGCGATTACCGGCGGGGCGCGCAGCAGCGACAGCGAGAGCCCGATCCCCGGCGGCGGTGATGATCCGACCAAAAAGATTGGCGAAGTGAACAAAGTCGTCGATATGGACGCCCAGAAACGCAAGCTGGATGAGATTCGTCTTAACCGGCTGCGTGAAAAGCTCGACCAGCTGATTGAAGCGGATCCGCGTCTGAAAGCGCTGCGCCCGCATCTGATCATCAACATGGTGGAAGAGGGGCTGCGTATTCAGATTATCGACAGCCAGAATCGCCCGATGTTTAAGACCGGTCGGGCCGAGGTTGAGCCCTATATGCGCGATATTCTGCGTGCGATAGCGCCAGTCCTTAACGACATTCCGAACCGCATCAGCCTGGCCGGACATACCGATGATTTTCAGTATGCCAGCGGTGACAAAGGCTACAGCAACTGGGAACTGTCGACAGACCGTGCTAACGCCTCACGCCGTGAACTGGTGATGGGCGGCTTAGACAGCGGAAAAATTTTACGGGTGTTGGGTATGGCCGACACCATGCGCCTGAAAAATCGTGGCGGTAATGACGCCGTTAACCGCCGCATCAGCCTGCTGGTGTTGAACCACGACACCGAAGCGGCAATAGAAAAAGAGAACGCAGAAAGTGATGCCGTCCAGATCAGCGATCCGGCGGCCATTGAACAGATTACCGCACCTGCAACACCAGGCGGCGCGGTGAATACAGCAGCCCCCTCACAGCCGAGGTGATTCCCGTGAGTATGGACATCAGCGATTTTTACCAGACGTTTTTTGATGAAGCCGATGAGCTATTAGCGGATATGGAACAACACCTGTTGGGCTTAGACCCGCAGGAGCCAGATTCGGAACAGCTTAACGCCATCTTCCGTGCCGCTCACTCCATTAAGGGTGGGGCCGGAACCTTTGGTTTTACGGTATTACAGGAAACGACTCATATCCTGGAAAACATTCTGGATGGTGCTCGTCGCGGCGAGATGCAGCTCAGCACCGACATCATCAACCTGTTTTTGGAAACCAAAGATATTATGCAGGAACAGCTCGATGCTTATAAAACCGCGCAGGAGCCTAACGCGGAGAGCTTCAAATATATCTGTGAAGCGCTGCGCCAGTTGGCGCTAGAGGCCAAAGGTCTGCCGGCTGATGTTCCGGCCAGTGTTGCCACTGCCAGCGCAGAATCGGCCAGCACCAGCGGCCTGCGTGTACAGCTGATCGATCTCAAAGAGAAAGAGGTCGATCTGATGCTGGAAGAGATGAGTAATCTCGGCACCCTGACAAACGTACAGAAAGGCAGCACCACGCTGGATGTCTGCATTGATGGCGTCGGTAAAGATGACATCGTGGCGGTGCTCTGCTTCGTCATCGACGAAGCACAGATCCGCTTCCCGGCAGCAGATGAAGCCGTTGCCGCGCCAGCTGCTGTTGCAGCTGAGGCCGAACCGGTGGTGGAAGACGTTCACACCGCCACCGTCACCGAACTGCCGGTGGCCGCAGTGAAGCGTGAAAGTAAGCGCGTCGCGGCCCCTGCCAAATCGAGCGAATCCACCAGCATCCGTGTTGCGGTGGAGAAAGTCGATCAGCTGATCAACCTGGTGGGCGAACTGGTGATTACCCAGTCAATGCTCGCTCAGCGTTCCGGCGAACTCGATCCGGTCGCGCACGGTGACCTGCTGAACAGCATGGGTCAGCTGGAGCGTAACGCCCGCGATCTGCAGGAATCGGTGATGTCGATTCGTATGATGCCAATGGAATATGTCTTCAGCCGCTTCCCGCGTCTGGTGCGTGACCTGGCCAGCAAACTCGGCAAAGAGGTCGAACTGACGCTGCTGGGCAGCTCAACCGAACTCGATAAGAGCCTGATTGAGCGCATCATCGATCCATTAACGCACCTGGTGCGTAACAGCCTTGACCACGGTATCGAAACGCCAGAGAAACGTCTGGTGGCCGGTAAAGTGGCAACCGGTAACCTGACGCTTTCAGCGGAACATCAGGGCGGCAACATCTGCATTGAAGTGTCTGATGATGGTGCCGGTCTGAACCGTGAACGTATTCTGGCTAAAGCCCTCTCATCGGGCCTGCCGGTTCACGAGAACATGAGCGACGAAGAGGTCGGCATGCTGATCTTCGCTCCGGGCTTCTCCACCGCAGAGCAGGTGACGGATGTTTCAGGACGCGGCGTCGGTATGGACGTGGTGAAACGAAATATTCAGGAGATGGGCGGTCACGTCGAAATCGCCTCGAAGCAGGGCAAAGGCACCACCATTCGTATCCTGCTGCCGCTGACCCTGGCCATCCTTGATGGGATGTCCGTTCGTGTGGCCGATGAAGTCTTTATTCTGCCGCTGAATGCGGTGATGGAGTCGCTGCAACCGCGCGCCGAAGAGCTGAAACCGCTGGCCGGTGGCGAGTGCGTGCTGGAAGTGCGTGGCGAATATCTGCCACTGGTCGAGCTGTGGAACGTCTTTGATGTGCAGGATGCCAAAACCGAGGCCACTCAGGGCATCGTGGTAATCCTGCAAAGCGCGGGCAAACGTTACGCGCTACTGGTCGATCAGCTGATTGGCCAGCATCAGGTGGTGGTGAAGAACCTGGAAAGTAACTATCGCAAAGTGCCGGGCATCTCCGCCGCCACCATTCTTGGCGATGGTAGCGTGGCGCTGATTGTTGATGTTTCAGCACTGCAATCACTTAACCGTGAAAAACGTGTGGCTGGCGCTGCCGCCTGATTGATAACGAAAGGGTAAATAACATGAATGGAATGGCAACCGTGACAAAAATCGCTGGCGAAACTGTGGGTCAGGAGTTTCTGGTCTTCACGCTGGGCGACGAAGAGTACGGCATCGATATCCTCAAAGTTCAGGAAATTCGCGGTTACGATCAGGTAACGCGTATCGCAAATACCCCTGAATTTATCCGCGGCGTCACTAACCTGCGCGGCGTTATCGTGCCGATTATCGATCTGCGCGTGAAGTTTGCGCAGCCCGATGTTGAGTACAATGAAAACACCGTGGTTATCGTGCTGAATCTGGAAAATCGCGTGGTCGGTATTGTGGTTGACGGCGTCTCTGATGTGCTGTCGCTGACCCAGGATCAGATCCGTCCTTCACCAGAGTTCGCTGTGACCATGTCCACCGAGTACCTGACCGGTCTGGGTGCGCTGGGCGATCGCATGCTGATTCTGGTCGACATTGAGAAGCTGCTGAGCAGCGACGAGATGGCGCTGGTGGATAACCTGCGTAGCGCGTAATTGAATCATCACGGGCCGGTTATGGCTGGCCCGTGATAGTTTCACTGAGCGATAATTCCTTTCTAATCATACAATAAAGCCGCATTGCACTCTAATTTCCCGCTGTCACCTGCCGATAATCCCTCAGTCACTTTAATTACCTACTTTCTTCAAGGTTACTCATGTTAACGAAAATCCGTGTTGTCACCAGCCTGTTACTGGTGTTGCTGGTGTTTGGGCTGTTACAGGCCTTCTCCGGTTCTGTTTTCTACTCCGCATTAAGCCACGACAAGCAAAGCTTCGCCGTGTCGCAGCTGGCGATGCAAAATACGCAGTCGCTCAACGACGCCTATATGAGTCTTAACCAGAGCCGGGTGCTGCTGACCCGTATTCAGCTGCGTTTCGCCACCAGTAAGCTGGAAGGCAAAACGGCCGATGTCGCCACGCTGTTTGACGACAGCAAAAACTTTCAGCAGGCGGCCGCCGGTTTTTTCAAAGTCTTTAAAGAGACACCCGATACGCCGGGACAAAATAGTGAGTTAAACAACCAGCTGGAGCAGCGCTACAGCGACTATGGCGCTGCGCTGGATCAGTTGCAGACCGCGCTACAGGCAAACGATCTGATTGCGGCCGGTAAAGCCCCGGTGGCGCCAAGCCAGAGTGCGTTTCTGACGGTTTACCGTGAATGGCGAGCCGATCAGAATCGCCTGACTACGCTTGGTGTTGAAGAGAACAGTTCTGCTTACAGCCGTATGATGTGGATCCTCTCCACCATCATGGCCGTCGTGGTCGCCGTGATCGTGCTCTGCTGGTTTGGACTGCGCAAAATCGTGATGACACCCCTCAACAGCAGCATTAATCACATTCAGCATATCGCCCAGGGCGATTTAACCCAGCCGATTGTGGTGGAAGGGCGCAATGAGATGACTCAGCTCGCGGCCAGTCTGCATGACATGCAGCAGTCACTGGTGCGCACGGTGACCAATGTGCGTGACGGCTCGGATGCGATTTTCACCGGTGCCAGCGAGATCTCTGCCGGAAACAATGATCTTTCTGCCCGCACAGAACAGCAGGCTGCGTCACTGGAGCAGACGGCGGCCAGCATGGAGCAGCTCACTGCCACGGTGAAACAGAACGCCGAAAACGCCCGCCAGGCGTCACAGCTGGCACTCAGCGCCTCAGAAACCGCAGAAAAAGGCGGCAACGTGGTGGCGGGTGTCGTGAAAACCATGAGCGAAATCGCCAGCAGCTCGAAGAAGATTGCCGATATCACCAGCGTGATTGATGGCATTGCTTTCCAGACTAATATTCTGGCGCTTAACGCCGCCGTTGAAGCGGCGCGTGCCGGCGAGCAGGGTCGCGGTTTTGCCGTGGTCGCGGGCGAGGTGCGTAATCTGGCCCAGCGCAGCGCCCAGGCGGCAAAAGAGATCAAAGGGTTGATCGATGACTCAGTGAACCGGGTCAATGTCGGTTCGCAACTGGTCGGCACCGCCGGGGAAACCATGAGCGATATCGTCAGTGCGGTTACGCGCGTCACCGACATCATGGGTGAAATCGCCTCGGCGTCGGACGAGCAGAGTCGCGGTATCGATCAGGTCGGGCAGGCGGTCACTGAGATGGATCGCGTTACCCAGCAGAACGCCTCGCTGGTGGAAGAGTCCGCTGCCGCAGCCGCCTCGCTGGAAGATCAGGCCAGCCGGTTAAGTCAGTCAGTGTCGGTCTTCAAAATTAAACGCGGCGCATTGCAGCAGACGCTGACAAAGCATCTGCCGATTGCCGCACCCGCTACGGCGGCGCTGGCACCACGCAAAGCCCTGACGGCACCGGTCAGTGATACTCACTGGGAAACCTTCTGATGTCATGCTGCGCATCCTGCGGGATGCGCAGCAACCCCTCGCGATTCCTCTGCGTAAAGCCAAACTCAGCAGCTCATGCTGATAAAAATAATTACAAAAGCCACTTCTCTCCTGAAAGCGCTGAATAGCGTTAATTAATCCTGTTACATCGCCGATATAGCCGCTGCACCTAAATTAACCTGCAGGGGAACAAGATGTTAAAAAAAATAAAAGTGGTGACCAGTTTAATCGCAGTCCTGGTCATCTTCGGCGCGCTCCAGCTAGTCGCTGGCAGCCTTTTCTGGTCAGCCCTCAATAAAGACAAAGAGTCCTTTGCGCTGTCGCAGGTCTCTAATCGCAATGTCACCGAGATGACTGACGCCTATATTTCACTGAACAACAGTCGTACCACGCTGAACCGCGGCATGCTGCGCTTACAGACCAGCATGGCCTCGCAGATGAACGGTGGTCAGCTTGATGAGCTGATCAACAAAGCCAATACCCAGTTAGCGGAAGCCGATCGCCACTTTAAAATCTATTACCATCTGCCAACCACGTCAGGTCTTGACGAAACCATGGGCGACACGCTTGAAGCCGATTACGCTAACTACGAAAACGGCCTGAAGGCGATGGTAAAAAGTCTGCAGGCGCGTGACCTGGAAGGGATGTTTAAACAGAACATTGAGCAGAAACAGGTCGCGATGCAGGAGAGTTACAACAAATGGCGTGCGCGTCAGACTGAGCTTTCCGATCAGGGAATGGAGCAGAACCAGAAAGCCTTTAAACAGATGATGTGGCTGCTGGCCGCGATTGGTGTTGCGGTGCTTGCGGTGATTATTACCTGCTGGTTTGGCCTGCGTCAGGTGCTGATTCAGCCGCTGCAACAGCTGCTGGCACAGATACGCGCTATTGCCTCCGGCGATTTGACCCAGCCGATTGTGGTTGAGGGGCGTAATGAGATGAGCCAGCTGGCAGCAGGCATTCATGAGATGCAGCAGTCGCTGGTGATGACGGTGGGGAATGTGCGTGACGGCTCTGATGCCATCTTTACCGGTGCCAGCGAAATCGCCGCCGGTAACAACGACCTGTCGGCCCGCACCGAAGAGCAGGCCGCTTCGCTGGAGCAGACCGCCGCCAGCATGGAGCAGCTTACCGCCACGGTGAAGCAGAATGCTGACAACGCCCGTCAGGCATCCCAGCTGGCGCTGACCGCCTCCGAAACCGCGCAGCAGGGCGGTAAAGTGGTGAATGGCGTGGTCACAACCATGAAAGAGATCGCCGGCAGCTCGAAGAAAATCGCGGACATTATCAGCGTGATCGACGGCATCGCCTTCCAGACTAATATCCTGGCGCTGAATGCGGCGGTTGAAGCGGCACGTGCCGGTGAACAGGGTCGCGGTTTTGCGGTGGTGGCCGGTGAAGTGCGCAGTCTGGCCCAGCGCAGCGCTCAGGCCGCCAAAGAGATTAAAGGCCTGATTGAAGACTCGGTGTCACGCGTCAACAGCGGTTCACTGCAGGTTGAAAGCGCCGGCAGCACCATGAATGAGATTGTGGGTGCCGTGACCCGCGTTACCGACATCATGGGTGAGATCGCCTCCGCTTCCGATGAGCAGAGCCGCGGTATCGAGCAGGTCGGTCTGGCCGTTACCGAAATGGATCGCGTGACCCAGCAGAACGCCTCGCTGGTTGAGGAATCTGCCGCCGCTGCGGCCGCACTGGAGCAGCAGGCCAGCGTCCTGACCCAGGCCGTCTCCGTTTTCAAAATTTCCCGCGCCTGATTTTTTCCTCTTTCAACATGGCGGCGGCGTAAAGCCGTCGCCATGCATAAAGTTCCCCCCGTCTCCGCCGATAAATACACACGAATCGCCAACCAATGAGGTGTTTATGTTTAGTCGAGTACGAGTCGTCTCCGGCCTGCTGTGTGTGCTGGCGCTGTTTGCGCTGCTGCAGCTGTTTTCCGGCGGAATGTTTTTCAAAACTGTCAGTTCAGATAAAGAGAATTTTGCCTACAACCAACGCCTGAATACTCTGCAACAGGCGATGGGCACCTCATGGGTTTCGCTGGTTCAGGCGCGCAATACCCTTAACCGCGCCGGTATCCGTTTTCTGCAGGATGCACAGATGTCGGGCTCGGGTGCCAGCGTGAAAGAGCTGGTCGCCCTGGCGGGCGAGGAGCTGAAGCAGGCTGAAGTCAGCTATCAGATATTCAACGATAACCTGTCAGAAGAAGGCAAAACGGCCGAAAACGTCCGGGCGTTACAGGCGAACTACAAGGCCTATCACGATGCGCTGGCGGAGCTGATGGTCTTCTTCACCGCCGGCAATTTCAAAGGTTTTGTGGATCAGCCGACCCAGAGCTACCAGGACAAGTTCCAGAAAGATTACAGCGAGTGGCTTGAGCACAATAAAGCGCTGTCTCAGCAGGGTGTGGAAGCCAACCAGCACGCGTATACCCGCTCCATCACTATTGTCATCGCCACACTGGCAGTGACCTTGCTGATGATTATCCTGGTGTGGAACGTGATGCGCTCGGTGCTGATCCGTCCGCTGCGTCAGAGTATTGAGCATATCCAGCACATCGCACGGGGCGACTTGACCCAGCCGGTTGAGATTAGCGTACGTAACGAAATCGGTGAGTTACTGACTTCGCTGCAGCACATGCAGCAGGAGCTGGTCCGTACCGTGCGTACCGTACGAGACGGCTCTGATGCCATCTATACCGGTGCCAGCGAAATCTCCATCGGCAATAACGATCTCTCTTCGCGTACCGAACAGCAGGCCGCTTCGCTGGAGCAGACCGCTGCCAGCATGGAGCAGCTCACCGCGACCGTGAAGCAGAATGCCGAAAACGCCCGTCAGGCGTCCAAGCTGGCGCTGACCGCCTCTGAAACCGCGCAGCAGGGCGGCAAAGTGGTGGATGGCGTGGTCACCACCATGAAAGAAATTGCGGGCAGTTCCAAAAAGATTGCCGATATCACCAGTGTGATTGATGGCATCGCCTTCCAGACCAACATCCTGGCGCTGAATGCGGCGGTTGAAGCGGCGCGTGCCGGTGAACAGGGTCGCGGTTTTGCGGTCGTTGCCGGTGAAGTGCGCAGCCTGGCGCAGCGCAGCGCCCAGGCCGCCAAAGAGATTAAAGGTCTGATTGAAGATTCGGTTAGCCGCGTTAATACCGGCTCGGTGCTGGTAGAGAGCGCCGGTGACACCATGAGCAACATCGTCAGCGCGGTCACCCGCGTCACCGACATCATGGGTGAGATCGCCTCAGCGTCAGACGAGCAGAGCCGTGGCATTGACCAGGTGGGCCTTGCCGTGACCGAGATGGATCGCGTCACCCAGCAGAACGCCTCACTGGTCGAAGAGTCAGCGGCAGCGGCTGCAGCGCTCGAAGATCAGGCAAGTCACTTAAAACAAGCGGTATCAGTGTTCAATATTGGTAAAGAATTTGTCGCTCAGGCCGTTAACAAGACAACGGCGATGAAAACTCTCCAGTCAGATGCACCGTTAGCCGTTGGTCGTTCGCCTGCTACCCGCAGCGACGACAACTGGGAAACCTTTTAAACGCCCGTGGCCCGGCCGCTATTGAGCCGCCGGGCATCGCAGCAGACAAATAATGTATTTAGTTCGGGCCAGGTGCAGAGATGAAAAAATCGACAATTTTAGATCAAAATGAGACGACAACGCTGCTGTCGCAAATGGTGCAGCGTTTACCGCTCTCCGATACGCATTTTCGTCGTATCAGCCAGCTGATCTATCAGCGTGCCGGTATCGTACTGGCCGATCACAAGCGTGAGATGGTTTACAACCGTCTGGTTCGTCGCCTGCGTACGCTGAATATCGATGATTTCGGTCGCTACCTGGCGCTGCTGGAGTCCGATCCGAACAGTGCCGAGTGGCAGGCGTTTATCAATGCCCTGACCACTAACCTGACCGCGTTCTTCCGCGAAGCGCATCACTTCCCGATTCTGGCGGAGCATGCACGTAAGCGACAGGGCAACTTCAGCGTCTGGAGTACCGCAGCGTCAACCGGCGAAGAGCCTTACTCCATCGCCATGACGCTGGCGGAAGCGCTGGGCACCGGACCGGGCAAGTTCCAGGTTCATGCCAGCGATATCGACACCCAGGTGCTGGAAAAAGCGGTGGCGGGTGTTTATCGCCAGGAGGAGCTGCGTACGCTGTCACCCGCGCAAATGCAGCGCTACTTCCTGCGCGGCACCGGTCCTCATGCCGGTATGGTGCGGGCGCGTCCCGAGCTGACCAATATGGTCACTTACGCGCAGCTTAACCTGCTGGCCAATGACTGGGCGCTGCCGGGTCAGTTCGACGCTATTTTCTGTCGCAACGTGATGATCTATTTCGATAAAGAGACGCAGGAGAAGATTCTGCGTCGGTTTGTCCCGCTCCTGAAGCCGGGCGGCATTCTGTTCGCCGGTCACTCAGAAAACTTCAGTCAGATCAGTAAAGAGTTCTGGCTGCGCGGGCAAACCGTCTATGGACTGACGAAGGAAAGATGATGAGCAAAATCACCGTGATGTGCGTAGATGACTCTGCGCTGATGCGGCAGTTGATGACTGAAATCATCAACAGCCATCCGGATATGGAGATGGTCGCTACGGCGCCCGATCCGCTGGTCGCCCGCGATTTGATTAAGCAGTTCAATCCGCAGGTGCTGACGCTGGATGTGGAAATGCCGCGCATGGATGGCCTCGATTTCCTGGAAAAACTGATGCGGTTACGGCCAATGCCGGTGGTGATGGTTTCATCGCTGACCGGGAAAGGCTCTGAAATTACCCTGCGCGCGCTGGAGCTGGGAGCGGTGGATTTCGTCACCAAGCCACAGCTCGGTATCCGCGAAGGGATGCTGTCTTACAGCCAGATGATTGGCGACAAAATTCGTGCCGCTTCCCGTGCCCGACTGCACAACCGTGCAGCGATGCCGGTGCCGGCGACGCTGAAAGCGGGCCCGCTGCTGAGTAGTGAGAAGCTGATTGCGATTGGCTCCTCAACCGGGGGTACCGAGGCGATTCGCCATGTGCTGCAGCCGTTACCGGCGACCAGCCCGGCACTGCTGATTACCCAGCATATGCCGCCAGGCTTTACCCGCTCTTTTGCCGAGCGTCTGAACAAGTTGTGTCAGATCACGGTGAAGGAAGCTGAAGATGGTGAGCGTATTCTGCCAGGCCATGCCTACATCGCGCCAGGCGCAATGCACATGGAGCTGGCCCGAAGTGGCGCCAACTATGTGGTGAAACTGAATGAAGGACCACCGGTTAACCGGCACAAACCCTCTGTGGATGTGCTGTTTAAATCGGTGGCAACTTACGCCGGACGAAATGCGGTGGGGGTCATCCTCACCGGCATGGGCAACGACGGTGCCGCCGGGATGCTGGAAATGCATCGGGCAGGCGCCTGGACTATTGCCCAGAACGAAGCCAGCTGTGTGGTATTTGGCATGCCGCGTGAGGCCATTGCCACAGGCGGCGTGAGCGAAGTCGTGGATTTAAGCAACATCAGCCAGCATATGCTGGCGAAAATTAGCGCCGGACAGGCATTGCGTATTTAACAGGCCCGTCCCGCCGGGCGAGACAACTCAGGAGTAGATATGGCTGATAAAAACATGCGCTTTTTGGTAGTAGACGACTTCAATACGATGCGTCGTATTGTGCGTAACCTGCTGAAAGAGCTGGGCTTCAATAACGTAGAAGAAGCGGAAGATGGTGTGGACGCCCTCGGCAAACTGAAAGCGGGTGGTTTCGACTTCGTGATTTCCGACTGGAACATGCCAAACATGGATGGCCTGCAGCTGCTGCAGACCATTCGTGCCGACGCGGCAATGAGTTCGCTGCCGGTGTTGATGGTGACCGCGGAAGCGAAGAAAGAGAACATTATCGCCGCCGCCCAGGCCGGTGCCAGCGGATATGTCGTGAAGCCATTCACTGCGGCAACCCTGGAAGAAAAGCTGGGTAAAATTTTCGAAAAACTGGGCATGTAAGGGGATGTGATGAGCGACTTTCCGAAACCAACTGAGGATGCCGCGGCACACGACATCATTTCACGTATTGGCTCTCTGACGCGCATGCTGCGCGACAGCCTGCGCGAGCTGGGGCTGGATAAAGCCATAGCCGATGCGGCTGAAGCCATTCCTGATGCCCGCGACCGTCTGGATTATGTTGTGCAGATGACGGCGCAGGCCGCCGACCGTGCGTTGAACTGTGTTGAAGCAGCACAACCCCATCAGGATAAGATGGAAGCCGGGGCAACCCAGCTGAAAGGGCGTTGGGATGAGTGGTTTGAGAACCCGATTGAACTGGGTGATGCGCGGGAGTTGGTGACGGATACGCGCGCATTCCTCACCGCCGTGCCAGAGCATACCGCCTTTACCAACAAGCAGCTGCTTGAAATCATGATGGCGCAGGATTTCCAGGACCTGACCGGTCAGGTGATCAAGCGCATGATGGATGTGATCCAGGAAATTGAGCGCCAGCTGTTAATGGTGCTGCTGGAGAATATGCCAGAAGTCAGCGCTGAGAAGCGTCAGGAAGGCACCAGCCTGCTGAACGGGCCGCAGATTCACGCCGATGCACCGGGCGTGGTGGCGAACCAGGATCAGGTTGATGACCTGCTGGACAGCTTAGGGTTCTAGGTTTCGTCCGCCTGCGGGCGGGCAAAACAGCTGCAGGTTATAATAAACAGGGTCACCTTCGGGTGGCCCCGTTCCGCATTGTCAGACCCATCCCCGAAAGAACGCCTGTTTTCTTCATCTTATCTCCGCTTTAACTTAAGCCAGATTTGGCATCCTATGCTCAGAATTCCTGCCAACCGAGGTTTGTCGTGGCTGAAGATAGCGACGAAGACAAAACAGAATCGCCCACGGCCCACCGACTTGAGAAAGCGCGTGAAGAGGGCCAGATTCCGCGTTCGCGCGAACTCACATCCGTACTGATGCTGCTGGCCGGCATCATGATCCTGTGGATGGGCGGCAACATGATGGCGCACCGGCTGGCGGCGATGGTCGCCACCGGACTCCGTTTTGATCACGGCATGGTCAGAGATGACAAAATTATCGTCAGCCACATCGGCAGCCTGATCACGCAGGCACTGATGGCGCTGCTGCCATTGATGGGCGGTCTGGTGCTGGTGGCAATCGCCGCGCCCATGCTGCTGGGCGGTATCGTTTTCAGCGGTAAATCGATCAAGTTCGACCTGAAGAAGATGAGCCCGATGGCTGGGTTCAAGCGAATGTTTGCGGCGCAGGCCTGGACCGAACTGTTTAAAGGCATCCTCAAGACTATTCTGGTTGGCTCGGTGGGCTGGTGGTACATCTGGAGCCACTGGCCCGAGATGCTGCGGTTGATCAGCGAAGCGCCCGTCACCGCGCTGATTCACGGCATGGAGATGATCGCAGTCTGCTGTTCGCTGGTGATGCTGGGGCTGATCCCGATGGTCGGGTATGACGTCTTCTGGCAGCTGCACAGCCACTTTAAAAAGCTGAAAATGTCGATGCAGGAGATCCGCGACGAGCATAAGCAGCAGGAAGGTGACCCGCACGTTAAAGGGCGCATCCGGCAGCAGATGCGCGCCGCAGCGCGACGCCGAATGATGGCGGATGTGCCGAAAGCCGATGTCATCGTCACCAACCCGACGCACTACTCGGTGGCACTGCAGTACAACGAGAAGAAGATGAGTGCGCCGAAAGTGGTGGCGAAAGGCGCAGGTGAGATCGCCCTGAGAATTCGTGAACTGGCTGCCGAACACCGCATCCCGGTTCTGGAAGCACCGCCGCTGGCGCGTGCGTTATACCGACATACTGAAATTGGTCAGCACATTCCCGGCGCGCTCTATGCCGCCGTGGCCGAGGTGCTGGCGTGGGTCTGGCAGTCGCGTCGCTGGAAGCGCGAAGGCGGCCTGATCCCAACCAAACCAAAAAACCTGCCGGTTCCGGCAGAGATGGACTTTGCAGGAGAGAGCAAAAACGATGGCTAATAACCTGGCCGCAAAACTACGTTTACCGGGCAACTTTAAAGATATGCAGTGGCAGGTGCTGGCCGGGCCGGTACTGATCCTGATGATCCTGTCGATGATGGTTCTGCCATTACCGCCGTTCATCCTCGATCTGCTGTTCACCTTTAACATTGCGCTGTCGATCATGATCCTGCTGGTGGCGATGTTCACCCAGCGGACCCTGGAGTTTGCGGCGTTCCCGACCATTCTGCTGTTCTCTACCTTGCTGCGTCTGGCGCTGAACGTGGCTTCAACCCGTATCATCCTGATGGAAGGGCATACGGGTGCCGCCGCGGCAGGACAGGTGGTTGAAGCGTTCGGTCACTTCCTGGTGGGCGGTAACTTCGCCATCGGTATCGTGGTGTTTATCATCCTCGTCATCATCAACTTTATGGTTATCACCAAAGGTGCTGGCCGTATCGCCGAAGTGGGCGCGCGCTTTGTGCTGGACGGGATGCCCGGTAAGCAGATGGCGATCGATGCCGACCTCAACGCCGGTCTGATCGGTGAAGATGACGCCAAACGCCGCCGTGCCGAAGTGACCCAGGAAGCGGACTTCTACGGTTCGATGGACGGTGCCAGTAAGTTCGTTCGTGGTGATGCCGTCGCCGGTATTATGATCATGGTGATCAACGTCATCGGCGGCCTGCTGGTGGGCGTGGTGCAGCACGGTATGGATGTGGGTCATGCCGCAGAGACCTATACGCTGCTGACCATCGGTGATGGTCTGGTCGCGCAGATCCCGGCGCTGGTTATCTCTACCGCAGCCGGTGTTATCGTGACGCGCGTTGCCACCGATCAGGATGTCGGCGAACAGATGGTCACCCAGCTGTTCAAAGATCCGCGCGTGCTGATGCTGAGCGCCGGCGTGATTGGTCTGCTCGGTCTGGTGCCGGGCATGCCGAACTTCGTCTTCCTGCTGTTCACCGCCGCCTTACTGGGTCTGGCCTGGTGGCTGCGCGGCCGCGAAATGCAGCCGAAGAAGAAAGTGGAAGTCACGGGCGGCATCGCCAAAACGGCGGATACGCCAGCCGCCACCGAAGCGTCGTGGACCGATGTGCAGCTGGAAGATACGCTGGGCATGGAAGTGGGCTATCGCCTGATTCCGATGGTCGATCATCAGCAAAACGGTGAGCTGCTGGGACGTATCCGCAGTATCCGTAAGAAAGTCGCTCAGGATGTCGGTTTCCTGCCGCCGGTAGTGCATATCCGCGACAACATGGAGCTGCCACCGGCACGCTATCGCATCCTGATGAAAGGGGTGGAGATTGGCAGCGGTGATGCCTATCCTGGCCGCTGGATGGCGATTAACCCGGGCACGGCTGCCGGAAGTCTGCCAGGCGAAGCGACCGTTGATCCCGCCTTTGGACTGGCGGCGGTCTGGATTGATAGCGCGCTGAAAGAGCAGGCACAGATTCAGGGCTTTACCGTGGTTGAAGCCAGTACCGTGGTGGCAACCCACCTTAACCATCTGATTGGCCAGTTCGCCAGCGAGCTGTTTGGCCGTCAGGAAGCGCAGCAGTTGCTGGATCGTGTGACTCAGGAGATGCCGAAGCTGACCGAAGATCTGGTGCCGGGAGTGATCTCGCTGACCACCCTGCACAAGGTGCTGCAGAACCTGCTGGTGGAGCGGGTGTCGATTCGCGATATGCGCACCATTATCGAAACGCTGGCGGAACATGCGCCGGTGCAGAGCGATCCGCAGGAGCTGACCAGCGTGGTGCGTGTGGCGCTGGGCCGTGCGATTACTCAGCAGTGGTTCCCGGGTAATGACGAAGTGCAGGTTATCGGGCTCGATTCCACGCTGGAGCGCCTGCTGTTACAGGCGTTGCAGGGCGGTGGCGGACTGGAGCCGGGTCTGGCCGATCGGCTGTTAAGTCAGGCACAGGCGGCATTACAGCGTCAGGAGATGCTGGGCGCGCCGCCGGTGCTGCTGGTCAATCATCCGCTGCGTGCGCTGCTGGCGCGTTTCCTGCGCCGCAATCTGCCACAGCTGGTGGTGCTCTCTAATCTGGAGCTGAGCGACAACCGTCAGATCCGTATGACTGCCACCATCGGAGGTAAATAATGCGCTGGCTGGTGATGGCATTCGTGATGCTGCCACTGATGGCGCAGGCGGCCGGTGGTGCCTGGAGTGCCACGGCCAATGGGCCGCTGCTGGCGAACCGCGGCAGCTGGCAACGGGCGCAGCCGCTGACGCCGCCCGCCGACATTGGCGGGGAGGTCAGCGTTATTAACTGGCGTTATCAGCTGAGCAGACCGGCCCCGTCCGGCCTGCAGGTGCGCTTGTGCGGCGAACAGCGCTGCACTTCCCTGGAGGGGGCAAGCGGCACCACGCGCGGGCTGGCACATCTGAGCGCCAGTGAGACCCTGCATATGGTGTTTGGTTTCGCCGGAAGCGGGGCGCTGCCACCCGGATTACGGGTGGTGAGCAGTGAAGTGATGGTCAATTACGAGTAAGGATATCGTTGCTGAATTGACTGAAGGCGAGCCAGAGATCGCCTCCTGGCTCCCTTGTTACGTGATGACCCTGGCTGTAAACCGATGCTAACCCTGACCCAGCGGCTGACAGATAATTGACCCGTTTCAAATCCCGTCATGACCAGTGCGTTATAAAGCTTTTCACGCCAGCTGATTCTCTTTCTGCACCAGAAAATCCTTCAACGGTGTTACGCGACTGATCTCCTCCTGTGCCCTGGCATCATGCATCACTTCCCAGATATCGACACTGTTTTGCAGATTAAGCCAGAACTCAACGCTGGTTTCGAAGGCTGCAGCCAGCCTGAAAGCCATATCCGGCGTCAGCTTCCGGTTATTGTTGACCAGGGCGCTGACGGTGTTGCGGTGCACTTTTAGCATCTCCGCTAAGTCGAGAATCTTCAGGCCGGTTGGCTCCAGATATTCGTAAAGTAATACGTCACCGACAGTGGTCGGTTTGCGGGTCGCCTGGTTCATAGTCTTGCTCTCTTTATTACTGACAGAGGTTGATGTGTTACATGCTGTCTTACAGCGCCTGATGCAGCCAGGCTCAGTTTTCATCGCTTGTGCGTTTTATAGCTATGAGCATCCAGATAAAGGTCAACGGCCTTACCTTCTATCCATTTAAAGATCAGCCGATATTGCTCATTGACCCTGATTGAAGCATATCCCTTGAGAGGCGGGTTTAGTTCCTCATAACGATTGCCTGGCGGCGACTTTAAATCCTTATAGCTAATCGCCGCATTGATGATGTCGAGCTTTCGCGCCAGCGCTGATGAGAGGCTTGACGGTATTCTTTTGGAAAATTTGCCATATAAAAAATAATCCTTAAGCCAGTCATCCCTGAAACTTTCAATATTCCTTAACGTTGCCACCTCATTACCTCCCTGTATCACACTGAAGACAATTTAACGCACCGACGCACAGTGCGCAAGTGCGTATTTTGTATTCAGGCGTTCACCCCCTTCATTCCCTCCTCAGAGTAGCGACCGCCTTTAACTTCAATCTGCTGATGAACAGCGTTCAGCATCGCGATATCTTCCTCTTCTAGCTCGATATCTGCGGCCTGCGCGTTTTCAGTAAGGTAAGCGATCTGTTTGGTGCCTGGTATCGGCACAATTTTTTCATACTGTGCCAGTAGCCAGGCCAGCGCAATCTGCCCGGTGGTGGCGTGATATTTCTCAGCAAGTGGCGTCACCGCGTTAAGAAGCTGGAGATTGTGATCGATATTTTCCTGCCGGAAACGGTCATTATTTTTGCGGAAATCACCCTCGGCAAAATCGCTGTTTTTACGGTATTTACCCGTCAGGAATCCTCTGCCCAGCGGCGAGTAGGGCACCAGTCCGATACTGAGCTTTTTCACCATAGGGAGAATCTCCTCTTCGATGTCACGCGTCCAGAGTGAATACTCCGTCTGCAGCGCGGCCAGCGGATGGATCGCCTGCGCCCGATTCAGCGTTGAAGCCGATGCTTCACACAGCCCAATCCGGGCAATCTTTCCCTCCTGCACCAGACGGCTGAGACACTGCATGCTCTCCTCAATCGGTGTCGCCGGACTGATCCGGTGCAGATAAAAGAGATCGATACGCTCCACGCCTAGCCGTTTCAGTGATGCATGGCAGCAGCGGGTAATGTAGTCCGGCTGATTGTTGATGGTGCGGGCATAGGCCGCATCAGCAGGGCGTTCAATACCACATTTGGTGGCAACGGTGAACTTCAGCCGTTCGGCCCGATTGAGCCCGGCAAGAAACTGACCTATCAACTGCTCGTTGTGACCGCGCCCGTAAAGATCGGCGGTATCGATAAAGGTGATATCCAGATCGCGCAGCTTATTGAGCAGTTGCAGGGAATGACGGTCATCGGTCTGACCATAAAATTCGCTGAGCCCCATCGCGCCATAGCCGATTGCGCTGACGTCCAGACCCTGAGTTAACGTTCGCTTTTTCATTGTCGCTCCTCGTATGTGAGACGCGATTGTTTCACTCCGCGTGAAAGCAATGAATTGCTCTTTCCGTCATGCAAAAAAGGTATCAGGCGAATGAAAGGGCTTCAGACATCCATCCGGCGTGTCGACACAGTAAGCTCTCAGCAACAGGCTGAGCGGGGATTAACAAGGAAGAAGAGTGTGGTGGTGCTTCGCTCTGTTTTAGCGGCGCGGCATCATGCGGACTTTATCGCATTCCCGGGATGAGAGAGTTCTCTCAGCGCATTGAGAACCGCCTCATTTTTTTCATCGGCGCGAATCGCCGCGTAAACATCAATCGCCAGCGGCTGTGCCGCATCTTCTGTCAGCGGGCGATAACAGAGACCTGGCTGATTAAAGGTGCATTTTGACTGCGGCATCAGGGCGAACCCTTTTCCTCTGGCGATGTGTGACAGCATCAGCAGGGAATCGTCCGGCTCTCTCACCCGTTTCAGCGTGACGCTGAGCGTGGCGAAGTAGCGCTCGCATTTATCGTAAAACAGCGGATTGGCGCTGCGGGCAAACCAGAACAGCGGCAGATCGGCCAGCGCTTCCAGCGAGACCCGTTCCGCCACACTGGCAGGATGCGCCGACGGTATGGCAATCAGCAGCGGCTCACGGTAAACCCAGGTGTACTGAATGGTGTCTTCCGCATCCGACCCCTTTTCTCCGGTAAGTATTAAATCCAGACTGTTTTTGGCCAGGCTTTGCAAAAGCTGAGGGGAGGTCAGGCGGGGCATCTCCATCTCTTCGCTGGCATGAAAAGCGGCGAGCTGCCGGTTTAGTGGCGAAATCAGTTCAAAGTTCAGCGTGCGGGTCAGCCCGATGCGTAGCCGTGCCGCTGCGGGCTGCGCATCCTGCTTCAGGGCATTCAGCGCAGTCAGGATCGCTTCCGCTTTCGCGACCAGCGCACGGCCAGAATCGGTGAGCGTTACCTCATGGGTCGTGCGGCTGAACAGCGAGTGGCCCAGCAGATCTTCCAGACTCTGAATCTGACGGGTCAGCGGAGGTTGCGTCATGCTGATACGTTCTGCGGCCCGGCGAAAATTCAGCTCGTGCGCAACAGCCAGAAAGCACTGTAACTGTTTTATGGTGGGAAGGTGGCTGCTGATGAGGTGCGCGGCTACAGACATAACACCATCCTGCTGCGAAGATTTGGGGGATCAGAGCGGATATACGAATTCAGCAACGGAGAGGGAAACCCCTCTCCGTTTCAGAGATTACATGCGCTCGACGGTGTCGATGCCCAGCGTATCCAGACCCTGCTTCAGCGTCTTCGCGGTCAGTGCGGCCAGCTGCAGTCGGCTCAGACGGGTTGTGTCTGATTCTGCGGTGAGAATCGGGCAGTGCTCGTAGAATCCGGAGAACAGACCAGCCAGATCGTAGAGATAGGCACACATCACGTGTGGCGTGCCGTCACGAGCGACCTGCGTAATAACCTCTTCGAACTGCAGCAGACGGGTGGCCAGCTGCGCTTCACGCTCTTCGCTGATCACAATCTCCGCATCCAGCGAATCGGCATCAATGCCCGCCTTGCGGAACACGGAGAGAACGCGGGTATAGGCATACTGCATGTAAGGCGCGGTGTTGCCTTCGAACGCCAGCATGTTGTCCCAGTCGAAAATGTAATCGGTAGTACGGCTTTTTGACAGATCGGCGTATTTCACCGCGCTGATGCCAACCACTTCCGCCAGCGTTTTCACTTCCGCTTCGCTCATCTCCGGGTTCTTCTCACGCACCAGCGTGTAGGCACGCTGATAGGCTTCATCCAGCAGATCGGAGAGCTTGATGGTGCCGCCGCTGCGGGTTTTGAACGGACGGCCATCTTTGCCCAGCATCATGCCGAACGCATGGTGCTCCAGCGGAACAGATTCCGGCACATAACCCGCTTTACGGACGATAGTCCAGGCCTGAACCAGATGCTGATGCTGACGTGAGTCGATGTAATAGAGTACACGATCGGCTTTCAGCGTTTCGTAACGATATTTCGCACAGGCGATATCGGTGGTGGTGTAGAGGTAGCCGCCATCCTTTTTCTGGATGATGACGCCCATCGGTTCACCCTCTTTGTTCTGGAATTCATCCAGGAACACCACGGTCGCACCTTCACTCTCTACCGCTAAGCCTTTCTGTTTCAGATCGGAGACGATGCCAGGCAGCATATCGTTATAGAGACTTTCACCCATAACATCGTTGCGCGTCAGCGTGACGTTCATGCGGTCATAGATTTTCTGGTTCTGACTCATGGTGATGTCGACCAGCTTCTTCCACATCTGGCGGCAATAGTCATCGCCGCCCTGTAATTTCACCACATAACTGCGTGCGCGCTCGGCAAACTCAGGATCTTCATCATAAGTGCGCTTGGCTTCACGGTAGAAGCCTTCGAGATCGGCCAGCGCCATCTCTGCATGATCTTCATTCTGCTGCTTTTCCAGGAACGCGATCAGCATACCGAACTGTGTTCCCCAGTCGCCAACGTGGTTCGCACGGATCACTTTATGGCCGAGAAATTCCAGCGTACGCACCGCCGCATCACCAATGATGGTGGAGCGGACGTGGCCCACATGCATCTCTTTCGCAACGTTAGGCGCGGAGTAGTCGACGACGATAGTCTGGGGTTCGGCCAGCTGCACGCCAAGGCGCGGCAGACGCAGCGCTTCCCGGGCATGACTGGCCAGCCAGTTGTGGTCAAGGAAGATATTGATGAAGCCCGGCCCGGCAATTTCGACTTTGCTGGCGATGCCGGTCAGGTCGAGGTGCTGAATCACCGTTTCCGCTAATTGTCGCGGTGCCTGTCCCAGCTTTTTCGCCACGGCCATAATGCCGTTGGCCTGATAGTCTCCAAACTGAACCCGGGCGGATTGACGAACCTGGGGTTCGCAATCGGCGGGTGCGCCGGCTAAAACCATTGCCTGACTGACTTTTGCGGAAAGAAGTGCCTGAATATTCACCGAGTTACCTTCATGTGCTGAGCAACGCCCGGACCAGAAAGCCGGGCTGTCATCATCTTGCCTGAGCGCATCGCGTCACGGAGAGGCAGAAACGGATGGGGCAGACAAAACGGAAAAAATGAGGGGAAAAGTATACGTGAAATGTCAGTGGGCGTCAGCAGTTGGATGAAGCGGGGAAACAGAGCTGAATAAGATGTTTCCCTGAGGCATTAACGACGTCGCAGATGACGGCGTGGGTTCTTTACGCTTTTATCTTCACGCACCTTCCAATGGCGGGAGATTGCAAATCCCATCAGTGCGATCAGGACAGCGACAACGATGAGCATAGACATAGAGCCATTCCTTTTGGTTGTGTTAGGTCAAATTTATAGGAAGGCGGGGTGGGCTGCAATTGTTTGCCAGGTAAATGAGAGTTATCTTATTGTATTAAAGAAGTTGATAATAATCATATAGTTAACATGCTTTCATCAAGGAACTCATGGTCCTAAACAGGAGATAAATCCGAAATGAAAGATGTTATTATAAGGATTAGCGTTAAATTTCGGGCCAAATAAGATGAATCTTATCATTATGTGATGCTCAGCATGCGGCGCGCCAAAAGCCAGGCGGGTTATAAATGCTAAACAAATTGAGAGGAACTGGGGTAGTGACGAGAACTTTTCCGGCAGAATTGGATGATTTAAAGACAGATTTAGGACGTTTTGAAGAATCGTTGCAAAGTTTTGCGCAGCGGCTCGGTTTGCGTCTTACCGATCTGGAAGTGGACCATATCGCGGTGCGTTGCCATCAGGACACGACGGCGATGCGCTGGCAGCAAGGTTTGCAGCAGATTGGCACGCAGTTTTCGGCGGCGATGATCAACGGCAGGCAGATTTGCCTGTTTAAACTCCATGACCCGCTGATTGTCGCAGGCAGGCAGATTGATGTGGTTGAACTGCCATGGCCGGGTGAAAAGCGTTATCGCCATGAAGGCTGGGAGCATATTGAGGTGGTGTTACGGGGCGATCATCAGACGCTGGGCGTGCGCGCGATGGCCTTGCTGTCAGATGAGGCGCTGACGCAGCCGGGTATTTCATTTAAAACCAGTTCACCGCAGGGCGAGAATGAGCGCCTGCCCAATCCGACCCTGGCGGTTACGGATGGGCAGACGACAATCAAGTTCCATCCGTGGCGACTGGAGGAGATTGTCGCCAGCGAACAGAACTAAAGGCGGGCGGCTAACGCACGCTTCAGGCGCGCAACAGCTTCGTCGAGCAGCGCGCGGGTACAGCCGAAATTGAGCCGGACAAACTGGTCATTGCCAAACTCACGTCCGGCGGTTAAGCCCAGCCCGTGCTTTTCAAAATAGAGCGCCGGGCTGGCCACACCCAGCGCGCTGGCGTCGATCCAGGCCAGGTAGGTCGCTTCCGGCGAGGCGAGTGACAGGCCGGTCATCTTATTGACCTGCGACACCAGCCAGTCACGGTTACTGCGCAGATAGGCATTCTGCGCATTCAGCCAGGGCTCACCCTCGCGCCATGCCGCTGCTGCTGCCGTGAGTGCCAGAATATCAACATCCGGCACAATGCCGCGTCGTACCCGGTTAAAGCGCGCGCGCAGCCCGGCGTTGGGGATGATGGCGATGGAAGCCCCCAGACCGGCAATATTAAAGGACTTTGAGGGTGACATCAGCGTCACGCTACGCTGGGCTGCATCTTCGCTCAGTGAAGCAAAGGGTAGGTGCTTAACGCCGGGTTCCAGCAGCAGATCGCTGTGGATCTCGTCGGAACAGACAATCAAATCGTGCTTCTGCGCAAATTCCAGCTGCGCCTGCAGTTCCTCGCGGCGATAGACGGTGCCGCCCGGATTCTGCGGGTTGCACAGCATTAACAGCCGCGCTTTATCGTCCAGCTGACCTTGCGGCGCAGCCAGATCCAGTAGCCAGCGTCCCTCTTGCAGCGTCAGTGGCAGCGTGATCTGACCGCGCTCTGCCAGTTTTGCTGCACCGCGAAACGGCGGATAGATGGGTGTTGGCGCAATCGTCAGCTCATCAGGCGCGGTGAAAGCGCGCACTGCCAGATTCAGACCGCTTACGACACCCGGCAAAACCACAATCCATTCCGGATTAACGTGCCACTGATAGCGCGAGGCGAGCCAGGCTATCGCACTATCGATAAATTCAACTGGCGTGTCGCCATAGCCAAAAATCCCATGTTCGGCACGGGTTTTAATCGCATCGATGACGCAGTCAGGCGATCGGAAATCGGTGTCTGCCACCCACAACGGCAGAATGTCCTGGTCCGCATATTTGTTCCATTTAAGGCTATCGCTGTGACGACGGTCTATCCGTTGGTCGAAATTGAATGCCATAGTTAACTTTCCCGGTAAACTCATTCCAGCAGCCAGACTAACTGATGAATCTGCCTTGAACCAGAGTCATGTAAAGGAGAAGAGAATGACCACACTGGAAATTTGCTGCTATGGCGTGGATTGCGCTGTGACCGCACAACAGGCGGGCGCCGATCGGGTTGAACTCTGTGCCGCACCGCGTGAAGGCGGCCTGACCCCATCAGCGGGGATGCTGAATGCCGCCCGGCAAGAAGTTTCGATTCCGGTTCATCCTATTGTCCGGCCACGTGGTGGCGATTTTTGTTACACCGCACGCGAATTTGAAGCGATGAAATCGGATGTGGCGTTAATCCGTGAACTTGGTTTTCCTGGTCTGGTGATTGGGATGCTGGATGAAGATGCTCACATTCATCATGGTCAGATGCGGCAGATTATGGCGCTGTGTGACGGCCTGGCCGTAACCTTTCATCGCGCCTTCGATCTCTGTCACAGCCCCAGGCGTGCGCTGGAAGAACTAACGGATTTGGGAGTGGCGCGTATTCTGACATCCGGTCAGCAGCAGAGCGCTGAAAACGGAATTGCATTACTCAGGGAACTAAATGAGGCCAGCACCGGTCCTATTATTATGGCGGGTGCCGGGGTACGTCTCAGCAACCTGCAAAAGTTTCTCGACATGGGGATTGAGGAAGTTCACAGCTCGGCCAGTCGCCTTGTCGCGTCGCCGATGCGCTACCGCAAAGCGGGGGTCTCCATGTGTTCAGAAGCCGAGACTGACGAGTTCAGCCGCTACTGTGTAGACGGCGATGTGGTTGAGGCGATGAAAAGCGTGATGCAGATGAGCACCGTTCGGGTCGCCTGAACCACAACAGATTTTGCCGCGCAGCACGCCGATCATTGACGTGGTGTTTGCAAGTACCAAACCCCAGTATCCTTGCTGGGGTTCTTTTTGTGTAAAGCACACGCCGTCCCGGTTAAATTGTTTTGCGCTTCTCTGGCATGTTATTGATGTCAGAGGGATCTGAAATCTGGCTGCAGCGAAGTTATCACTCTTTCGCCTGGCTCGATAAAAATCACCTGCCCCTTATTAATCATTACATGTCATCCAGGACTTTCAGGCCCGGCAGCAACCTAATCACCCGCTTTATTCGTTATGCTGAAACCGTGTCGCCTCTCCGGTCCTTAAAACCTTAAAAGGCGATGCAGGCTGAAATCTTCACAGATTGCCGCTGTTCATCACCGCAGCGTTTACACTGAAAGCAACGTCGCCTGGAAAAGTATCCTATGAAACCCAATCCGATTGCTGTCCTGACTCTGATCCTGACTGCTCTCTGCAGTGGCAGCGCTGCGGCCAGCGCATGCAGCCCGAACAACGCTGCTGTGGCTAACAGCAATAACCTGATTTTGCTGGGCGGGAATGCGAAAGGCGCGGTGAAGCAGGTGGTTGCGGGTGAGTTTGGCAAAGATGTGAACTCGCAAAAGCGGGTGTTGGGGCAGTTTGACGCCTGTGGCGATCTGACGGTTGCCGACGTCAGCTATGACAAAAGTGAGCGCAACGTTATTCTCAGTATGGAGCAACACATTGCCCGGGTGCAGGGCGGCTGGGTGGCGGAATATGCGTATCTGGTAAAAGTGCTGAAAGAGGGCAAAGAGGTGGTGGTCGATAACCGACAGGGGACGATTAACTGGCAGAAAGGTCAGCATGGCAACATTACCAGCGCCTCCGACAGGTTTACCAGCATGGGTAAAAGCGGCTTTACCGACACGACTTACCGTTATGATCGGCAGTTCAGGCTGGAGAAGAGCGTGGCGCGCGGCAGCGATCCCCTGACCAACGGTGAAAATCATTACCACTGGAATCCGCAGGGTCTGGTGACCCGCACCACATCGGCCCGCAGCACCGACAGTTATACCTACGATCCCCAATGGCGTGAAGTGCGGCTCAACGGCACGGCGACCACACCGCTGAGCACCATCCGGTCAGTAGATGAGTGTCAGTCCTGGGATCAGGTGGGTAACTGTACCCTGAGTTATCTGCATGAGACCGAAATCTTCACGCGCGGCACTATTGAGCGCCATCTCAGTTCCGCCTACAAATATGAGTACTGGGACCAGCCAGCGGCGGCGGAGTAAAAGGCGATCGGATGATCGCCTGTCGGGTGGTTATTTAACCGTCTGACTAAAGGCATCCAGCGCCAGCAGCGCGTTTGCAATATCTTCCGGTGAAAGGTTTGGATTAAGGTTTTTCAGCGTGTCGCCCTCACTGTTCGCCAGTGCACCCACTTTGACCAGATTCTCCCAGCTCTCATTTTCCAGATGCAGCTCCCGGAGCGTGGTCGGCATGTTGATCGAGCGATAGAAGCGGATATAGCGCGCAATGTCCTCATCCGGACGCTTCTCAAGCACCATCTGCGTCAGTGTGCCGTAGGCGACTTTCTCGCCATGGGTCAGATGGTGGATATCACCATCAATCGCGGTGAACCCATTATGAATAGCGTGCGCAGCTGCCAGCCCTCCGTTTTCAAAACCCAGCCCTGATAGCAGCGTATTCGCCTCAACCACCGCTTCCACGGCGGGCGTCACTCGTTTTTGGGTGACGGCAACATAGGCGCTGTAACCCCAGGTAAGCAGCGTTTCTTCACAGGCACGGGCAATCGCCAATCCGGCAATTGTCGGATCACCATTGACCATCGATTTTGAATGCGAACGCGCCACCGCCTGCGCTTCAACCCAGGTCGCCAGTCCATCGGCAATGCCGGAGGCAAAGAGTCGTGCTGGCGCACTGGCGCAGACGGCGGTGTCCACCAGCACCAAATCAGGATTTTTACTGTAGAAGCGATAGCTCTCAAATACGCCGCTATCAGAATAGATGACCGACAGCGCGCTACAGGGGGCATCGGTGGAGGCGATAGTAGGCACGATGGCTACCGGCTGCTTCAGCTCATCCGCCACCGCTTTAACCGTATCCAGCGTTTTGCCGCCGCCCAGCCCGACAACCACGTTACAGCCCTGGTTTTTCGCCAGCTGGCTCAGACGGGTGATCTCATTGCTCGACGCCTCGCCGTTGAACGGGTGCCAGTTGAAGGTAACGCCCGCCTTTTGCAGCGCCTGTTGGGCGCGTTCGCCGATCAATTTCCAGACGACATCATCCGCGACCAGGAAAGCGTTATCACCCAGTTCGGCCACGTAGGGGCCCAGCTCATCCAGCACGCCCGCGCCCTGCACATATTTATGGGGTGAAGAGAAGATAAATTTACTCATAATCACAGCTCCTTAATATGAAGTTAAACCGCCCTTAGCCTGGCACACGCTGACGAACAGGGAGAGTGACATGAGTGAGATAATTCGACGGGCCTGTTACGCTGGCAGGACACCCATACGCTGCTGACCGGCTGTTACCTCCAGGGAGAACGCCATGACCACCACGCTGTTTTCATTTCTGTTTGCCATCACCATACTGACGCTGACGCCAGGCTTTGATACCGCGCTGGTGCTGCGCTCAGCAATCGCTCAGGGCGCAAAGCGCGCCAGCGTGACGGCCCTGGGTATCACGCTCGGCTGCCTGGTCTGGGGTGTCGCGGTGGGATTCGGATTAGGCGCGCTGCTGCTGGCCTCCGAAATGGCCTATAACCTGCTTAAGTGGCTGGGTGCCGCTTGGTTACTTTATCTGGGGCTGAAATTGTTGCTGAAACCCCGCCACGCAGCAATCGACTCGCAACAACCGGCGCTGCAACAGGGCTATCTTGCCTGTTTCAGCCGCGGGCTGCTGGGCAATCTGCTAAACCCCAAAGTGGGGATCTTCTATGTGAGTTTTTTGCCACAGTTTATCCCGGCGGGGGCGTCGGTGGCGCTCTGGTGTAGTCTGATGGCGCTGGCACACATGCTGCTGGGGCTGATCTGGAATGCGGTACTGATTGGCGGCAGCCACTATTTCGCCGGTCATTTGCGCAAACCGCGGGTGCTGAAGGTGATGGATCGTCTGACCGGCTGCGTATTTATAGGATTTGCGGCGAAACTGGCATTGTCTCGCCGCTAGGGTATTACGGTTTGGTGGCGACCAGCACGGCGCGCAGAGGCGCCGGATAGCCCTCGACCGTTTTGCTGGGGTCATCGGGATCGAGGAATTCAGCCAGAGACTCGCTGGTCATCCAGTCAGTACGGCGTTGCTCTTCAGTGGTAGTGAGGGCGAAATCGACAATCCGGACATCCACAAAGCCGCTTTTTTCAAGCCAGCTTTTCAGCGCTTCAGCTGACGGAATAAAGAAGACATTGCGCATCTGCGCATATCGCTCACCGGGCACCAGCACCTGATTTACATCGCCCTCAATCACCAGCGTCTCCAGCACCAGTTCGCCACCGCTGACCAGCTGATTCTTAAGCTGTAACAGGTGATCCAGCGGCGAACGGCGATGATAGAGCACGCCCATCGAGAACACGGTATCGAACGCCTGCAATACCGGTAACTGCTCAATGCCCAGCGGCAGCATATGCGCCCGGCGATCGTCGTTCAGCAGCTTACGTACCGCTTCGAACTGCACCAGGAACAGCTGCATTGGATCGATGCCAACCACCAGATGGGCACCCGCGCCAATCATCCGCCACATGTGATAGCCACTGCCGCAGCCCACATCGAGCACTGTGCGGCCGGCCAGCGGAGAGATGTGCGGTAGCACGCGCTCCCACTTCCAGTCAGATCGCCATTCGGTGTTGATGTGGGTGCCATAAAGGAAATAGGGCCCCTTACGCCACGGCATCAGGTTGCGCAGTAATTTCTCAATACCCTGACGATGGCGATCGCTGATGTCATCGCGGTCGGCAGTAACGCTGTGCAGCAGGTCAAGTTTTTGAGGCTCCAGCAGCGGCAGATACTCCAGCGACTTGTACCAGTCGCGGAAGTGCCCATGCAGGTTTTCACGCTGCCACTCGCTGATTTGCGCCGGTAAGACTTCCAGCCACTTCGCCAGCGGTCCCACCGCAATTTGCTGATAAAAACGGCCAAAGTCGATCATTTCAACGCCACCAGAGATCCAAAATTAAAGCACTGGAACCAGAGTTCGGCGTGCGAGAAACCGGCCTGTTTCAGACGGGCTTTATGAGCTTCAACGCTGTCAGTCAGCATCACATTTTCCAGCATGCTGCGTTTCTGGCTGATTTCCAGTTCGCTGTAGCCGTTGGCGCGCTTGAAGTCGTGATGCATGTTAAACAGCAGCTCACCGACTTCGGCATCTTCAAAACTGAATTTTTCTGACAGCACCAGCGCGCCGCCCGGTTTCAGTCCCTGCCAGATCTTTTCCAGCAGCGCCAGACGCGCAGGTGGTTCCAGAAACTGCAGCGTAAAGTTGAGTACCACCAGAGAGGCGTTCTCAATCTCAATGTCGCGGATATCCGCTTCCAGCACCGTTACCGGCGTGTCCGCGCGAAACGCATCAAGATGCCGACGACAGCGCTCCACCATCGCCGGGGAGTTATCCACTGCAATGATCTGGCAACCCGGCACCTGAATATTGCGGCGCACCGACAGGGTGGCCGCGCCCAGCGAGCAGCCCAGGTCATAAACCTTGCTGTCCGGGGTAACAAAACGTTCTGCCAGCATGCCAATCATCGAAATGATGTTGGAGTAGCCCGGCACCGAGCGCTGAATCATGTCAGGAAAGACTTCAGCTACACGCTCGTCAAAAGTCCAGTCGCCCAGTTTTGCAATGGGCGCTGAGAAGAGTTGATCGCGGTCAGACATATCGAAAATCCGAAGAGACGACGGAAAGGGCGCTATTCTCGCAGAAAGTGGGGCGGGCTGCACCCCTTAACCCAGGCCAGCTTAATGCAGCGTCAGCACCAGTTCCCACGGCATATATATCAGGTTAAAAATCACCATGCCGCACAGGGAAAACAGCGTCAGCAGCATGCCATATTTGCGGCCTGCCATTGCGCTGCTGCGCAAACCCCAGGCGTGCAGCAGGCGACTGATAAAGAACAGCAGACCCGTGAGATGCACCATCCAGATATCGGCGCCGTTCATCTCCATCATTACCAGCAGGAACAGCGCCAGCGGAATGGTTTCGATGGCGTTGCCGTGAATGCGAATCGCCATTTTCAGGTCATGGTAGCCGCCATCGCCATACGCCACACGGTAGAATCGGCGATAGCGGACCACGTCCAGCGTGAATTTCATCACCAGTAATGCACCCATCACCACATATAACGCGCTAACCATTGCCACCCCTGCGACTGTCCATAATGCTTCTATTCTAACGGGCGTGCAGCCCGCTGTCCTGGGCAGGAATCAAAACAGTGACGTCTGCTGCGGCCAGTCCGGTCCGCTACCTATGCCGGGATCGATCTGTTGTAGCTGCGGCCAGAGCGCCTGCACCAGCGGAAAGACCTGGCCCATATCGGGCGTGTGCAGAAACAGCATGGCGTCGCCCTGTTGCTGCCAATCTGTCAGCTTGTCACGCCAGATCTGAAACAGCGGCACGCTCTCTTCCACGCTATCGCTGCCGATAAACCGCACCATCGGCTGTGAGCCGGTTCGCAGCGCATGAGGCGGCACCCGGGGTTTTTGCGCGCGGGCCACCAGCGCGGCCGGACTTTGCGAGGTAGAGGCGTGAACCGGACGGCTGTCGAGCATCACGCGATTGATGCCGCGCGCCAGCAGGCCGCGATTCAGCGCCCGTTCGGCATCCCCTTTAGCGAAGAAAGCGGGATGGCGGACTTCGACGCCATAGTGAAAACGGCGCGGCAGGCTGTCGAGAAAGCGCCACAGGTCGTCGAGCTGCGTCGGAGAGAAGCTGGCAGGCAGTTGCAGCCAGTACTGACCGATACGATCGGCCAGCGGCTCCATCAGGCGAAGGAAATCGGTCAGCAGGTCATCGCTGTGCTGCAGCGCCGCCTGATGGCTGATGGTATTGGGAAATTTAAAGCAGAAGCGAAACGCATCGTGCGTCATATCGCGCCAGCGCATCACCGTTTCCGGATTCGGCAGCGCATAGAGCGTGGTATTTCCCTCTACACAATGGAAATAGCGGGCATAGTCCGCCAGGCTTTCGATGCCCCAGCGTTTCCAGTGTGAATGCTGCCACTGGGGCAGGCCAATACGAAGTGTCACGCGCGCTCCTGGCTGCAGATTAAGATACCCCATTATCCGCTATGGTCAGGCTGGGGGGCAAATGCACACAGGAAATCGGCGCTTTGGCGCGGATCTGCTTATCCTGTCTGGCTTTTTCCATTATAATGACCGCCATTTTTGCGACAGCATCGCAACAGGTAACGCGGCCGGATGCTGTCAGATGCAGCGGCGAAGTTAAAAGGATAGTGTTATGCGTACAGAATATTGCGGACAGCTCAATCTGTCTCATGTGGGTCAGCAAGTCACGCTTTGCGGCTGGGTAAACCGCCGTCGCGATCTGGGCAGTTTGATTTTTATCGATATGCGCGACCGTGAAGGCATCGTGCAGGTGTTTTTTGATCCCGATCGCCAGGACGCATTTAAGCTGGCTTCTGAACTGCGTAACGAATTCTGTATCCAGATCACCGGTACCGTGCGTGCGCGTGATGAGAAGAACAAAAACAGCGACATGGCGACCGGTGAAGTGGAAGTGTTTGCCCAGGCTCTGACCATTATTAACCGCTCTGAGCCACTGCCGCTGGACTCGAATCAGACCAACAGCGAAGAAGCGCGCCTGAAGTACCGCTATCTGGATCTGCGCCGCCCTGAGATGGTGACGCGTCTGAAAACCCGCGCAAAAATCACCAGCTTCGTTCGTCGCTTTATGGATGACGCAGGTTTCCTGGATATCGAAACCCCGATGCTCACCAAAGCGACGCCGGAAGGCGCGCGTGACTATCTGGTGCCAAGCCGGGTACATAAAGGCAAATTCTATGCGCTGCCGCAGTCACCTCAGCTGTTTAAACAGCTGCTGATGATGTCCGGTTTTGACCGCTACTATCAGATCGTTAAATGCTTCCGCGACGAAGATTTACGTGCCGATCGCCAGCCAGAATTTACCCAGATCGATGTGGAAACCTCCTTTATGACCGCACCACAGGTGCGTGAAATCATGGAGCGTTTAATCCGCAATCTGTGGCAGGACGTGCAGGGCGTTGATCTCGGCGAGTTCCCGCAGATGACCTTTGCAGAGGCGATGCATCGCTACGGTTCTGATAAACCGGATCTGCGTAACCCGATGGAGCTGGTGGATGTCGGCGACCTGCTGAAAAACGTGGAGTTCCAGGTCTTCTCTGGCCCGGCTAATGATGAAAAGGGCCGTGTTGCCGCGCTGCGCGTACCGACCGGCGCACAGCTGAGCCGTAAGCAGATTGATGAATATGGCAAGTTCGTGGAGATTTACGGCGCCAAAGGTCTGGCGTGGATGAAGGTTAACGTCCGTGCTGACGGCCTGGAAGGCGTGCAGAGCCCGGTTGCCAAATTCCTGAATGCAGAGATCGTAGAAGGCATTCTGAGCCGCACCGGCGCTCAGGATGGCGACATTATCTTCTTTGGTGCCGATCGCGCCAAAGTAGTCGCGGATGCACTGGGTGCGCTGCGCCTGAAAGTGGGCCGCGAGCTGAACATCACTGATGAGAAAGCCTGGGCACCGCTGTGGGTGATCGACTTCCCGATGTTCGAAGAGGACGAAGAGGGCGGTCTGGCTGCGATGCACCATCCGTTCACGGCGCCAAAAGAGATGAGCGCAGAAGAGCTGGCCGCCGATCCAACCCGTGCCGTGGCGAATGCCTACGACATGGTGATCAACGGTTACGAAGTGGGCGGCGGTTCAGTGCGTATCCACAACGGCAAAATGCAGCAGACGGTGTTCAGCATTCTGGGTATCGAAGAGCATGAGCAGCGTGAGAAGTTTGGCTTCCTGCTGGATGCGCTGAAGTTCGGTACCCCACCGCATGCGGGCCTGGCCTTTGGTCTGGATCGTCTGACCATGCTGCTGACCGGCACCGATAATATTCGTGACGTCATTGCGTTCCCGAAAACCACGGCGGCCGCCTGCATGATGACCGAAGCGCCAAGCGAAGCTAATCCGGCTTCCCTGCTGGAGCTCGGCATTCAGGTCGTTAAAAAAGAAAAGCCTGAGAATAAATAATGGGCTATAAACACCCGGTTTCAGTGCTGGTCGTCATTTCGGCGCGCGATACTGGCCGGGTGTTGATGCTGCAGCGGCGTGACGATCCCACGTTCTGGCAGTCGGTCACCGGCAGCCTGGAGGCAGGAGAGTCACCGCTGGCGACCGCGTGTCGTGAAGTGAATGAGGAAATCGGCATCGACGTGCTGGCCGAGCGGCTGGAGGTGGAGGATTGTCAGCGTCAGATCGACTTTGAAATCTTTCCCCATTTCCGCCATCGCTACGCCCCTGATGTCACTCATAATCACGAGCACTGGTTTCGCCTGCAACTGCCAACGGAGCGCGATGTGATGCTCACCGAGCATCTGGCGTTTCGCTGGCTGGCACCCGCTGACGCTGCAGCATTAACCCGATCATGGAGTAACCGCCAGGCAATTGAAGAATTTATCTGAATGCTCGCCATCGCCCGGTATTCCGGCGGCGGATAGATTAAATTTTATGAATCTGGTGAGTTTTAACAGGACTTCACCAACATATTGAACAGTCAGGCGTAATCGGCACCGTGAGGTTGTTCACCGCCCGCGCGACGTCGTCAGCGTACGCTTGTACGTGAGGATGCTTCGCGACGCTCGCCCTCGGGGCATTCAGGTTGTCAGTCACCTGTATGCGTACGGACGGTAAACAGGCTCGCAAGCAGGATAGCCTGCACCCTGTAAAAGATCGGAGAAAATTTAAAATGGCAGGACACAGTAAGTGGGCAAACACCAAACACCGTAAAGCGGCGCAGGATGCCAAGCGCGGCAAAATCTTCACCAAAATCATTCGTGAGCTGGTGACGGCGGCCAAGCTGGGCGGCGGCGATCCGGGCTCAAACCCGCGCCTGCGTGCAGCGATGGATAAAGCGCTGGCGAACAATATGACGCGTGACACCATGGATCGCGCTATTGCGCGCGGTGTAGGCGGCGATGACAATGCCAACATGGAAACCATCATCTATGAAGGCTACGGTCCTGGCGGCTCGGCCATCATGATTGAATGCCTGAGTGACAACCGTAACCGTACCGTGGGCGAAGTGCGTCACGCCTTCACCAAAACCGGCGGGAATCTGGGCACCGACGGCTCCGTGGCTTACCTGTTCAACAAAAAAGGCGTGATCTCCTATGCGCCGGGTCAGGATGAAGATGCGGTGATGGAAGCGGCTCTGGAAGCGGGCGCAGAAGATGTGGTCAGCTATGACGACGGCGCGATTGATGTCTTCACCGCATGGGAAGAGATGGGCACGGTGCGTGATGCACTGGAAGCGCTCGGCCTGAAAGCGGACACTGCAGAAGTGGCAATGATCCCGACCACCAAAGCAGAGATGGATGCGGAAACCGCACCTAAACTGCTGCGTCTGATCGACATGCTGGAAGATTGCGACGATGTGCAGGAGGTCTATCACAACGGTGAAATCTCCGACGAGGTAGCGGAAACGCTGTAATGGCGTCTACCGTAATTACTTTAACCAAAGAGGCGTAATGTCGATTATCCTGGGTATCGATCCCGGCTCACGCATCACCGGTTATGGTGTTATTCGTCAGACTGGCCGCCAGCTCACTTATCTGGGCAGCGGCTGTATCCGCACTAATACCACCGAGTTGCCCGCCCGTCTGAAGCTGATTTATGCGGGCGTCTGTGAAATCATTACGCAGTTTTCACCCGACTTCTTCGCCATTGAACAGGTGTTTATGGCGAAGAATGCAGACTCCGCACTGAAGCTCGGCCAGGCGCGTGGTGCCGCGATTGTTGCCGCGGTAAACCACGATCTGCCGGTGTTTGAGTATGCCGCCCGTCAGGTAAAACAGACCGTGGTTGGCATCGGCAGCGCCGAGAAAAGTCAGGTGCAGCACATGGTGCGAACCCTGCTGAAGCTACCGGCGAACCCGCAGGCGGATGCCGCCGATGCGCTGGCGATTGCCATTACGCACTGTCATGTGGCTCAGAATGCGGCTCGCATGAGTGACAGTAAGCTGGTGCTGACGCGCGGACGGTTACGCTCAGGTTAGCCGTCATCGCTCAGGCCGCACTCACAGGCTGGATATTCATCCAGCCTTTTTTATGTTATAAAATCCGCCACATTCGTTAGTTAAGGAAGCGTTCAGGTGATAGGTCGTTTACGGGGCAATATTCTGGAAAAGCAGCCGCCACTGGTGCTGCTTGAGGCACACGGCGTCGGCTATGAAATTTATATGCCCATGACCTGTTTTTATGAGTTGCCTGAACTTCAGCACGAAGCGGTGATTTTTACCCACTTTGTGGTGCGTGAAGATGCTCAGCTGCTGTTTGGTTTTAACAGCAAGCAGGAGCGCGCGCTGTTTCGCGAACTGATTAAAGTGAATGGCGTCGGACCTAAGCTGGCGCTGGCGATCCTCTCCGGCATGTCGGCGCAGCAGTTTGTGACCGCTGTCGAGAAAGAGGAGATCGCGTCACTGGTGAAACTGCCAGGCGTGGGCAAAAAGACGGCTGAGCGTCTGGTGGTCGAAATGAAGGACCGCTTCAAAGGAATGCACGGCGACCTGTTTGGCGGCGATTCTGCGTTT
Organism: Pantoea sp. ABR1s; assembly: GCF_057812235.1. Classification (NCBI taxonomy): domain Bacteria; kingdom Pseudomonadati; phylum Pseudomonadota; class Gammaproteobacteria; order Enterobacterales; family Erwiniaceae; genus Pantoea; species Pantoea sp. ABR1s. The sequence continues at coordinate 1,760,528 of NZ_CM173823.1, forward strand.
ACGCTGACCACGCCGAGCGCCGAGCCGGAAACCAATGATGCGGAATCCGAAGCGGTTGCAGCGCTGGTATCACTGGGTTATAAACCGCAGGAAGCGAGCCGTATGATCAGTAAAGTCGGTCGACCGGATGCGGATTGCGAAACCCTGATCCGCGAAGCGCTACGCGCCGCCATTTGAGGTAAGTCATGATAGAAGCCGACCGCCTGATCTCCGCTGCCAGTATCAGCGAAGAAGAGGTTATTGACCGCGCTATTCGCCCGAAGATGCTGACCGAGTATGTCGGTCAGCCGCAGGTGCGTGAGCAGATGGAGATTTTCATCAAGGCAGCGCAACTGCGCGGCGATGCGCTCGATCATCTGCTGATCTTCGGTCCGCCGGGACTGGGTAAAACCACCCTGGCGAACATCGTGGCCAACGAGATGGGCGTTAATCTTCGCACTACTTCAGGTCCGGTGCTGGAAAAGGCGGGCGACCTGGCGGCGATGCTGACCAACCTTGAACCGCATGACGTCCTGTTTATCGATGAAATCCATCGCCTCTCACCGGTGGTGGAAGAGATACTCTACCCGGCGATGGAAGATTATCAGCTGGATATCATGATCGGCGAAGGCCCGGCTGCGCGCTCAATCAAGCTCGATCTGCCGCCGTTTACCCTGATTGGCGCCACTACGCGTGCTGGCTCGCTGACCTCGCCGCTGCGCGATCGTTTTGGCATTGTGCAGCGGCTTGAGTTCTACCAGGTTAAAGATTTGCAGCACATCGTGGGCCGCAGCGCCGCCTGTCTGGGTCTGGCGCTGAGTGACGAAGGGGCGTTAGAGATCGCCCGTCGCGCCCGCGGCACACCGCGTATCGCCAACCGCCTGCTGCGCCGCGTTCGTGACTTCGCCGAAGTGCGGGCAAATGGTGACCTGAGCGGTGAAGTCTCCTGCAGCGCGCTGGATATGCTTAACGTAGACAGCGAAGGGTTCGATTATATGGACCGTAAACTGCTGCTGGCGATCATCGACAAATTTATGGGTGGGCCGGTGGGGCTGGATAACCTGGCTGCTGCCATTGGTGAAGAGCGCGAAACCATCGAAGATGTGATTGAACCCTTCCTGATTCAGCAGGGCTTCATTCAGCGCACACCGCGTGGCCGGATGGCCACGCAGCACGCTTATCGTCACTTCGGCATTACGCGCGAAGAGTAATTAGACTGCTGGTTTCCGGACCATACTGAAAATAAACAGGATGGCGGCGCAGAGCACCACTGACGGCCCGGCAGGGGTGTCGTAGAAGGCGGAGAAGGTCAGGCCGCCGGTGACGGCAATCACCCCGATGACTACGGCGACGGCCGCCATGCCTTCCGGTGAACGCACAAAGCGACGAGCGGTCGCAGCGGGGATAATCAGCAGTGAGGTGATAATCAGCGCACCCACGAACTTCATTGCCACTCCGATAGTCAGTGCCGTGACCAGCATCAGGATCAGACGGGTACGCTGGATATTGACGCCGTCCACCTGGGCCAGTTCCGGGCTGATGGTCATCGACAGCAGCGACCGCCACTGCCACGCCATCACCAGCAGCACGATCACCACGCCGCCACCCATCATCCAGAGGTCGTCTGGCGTCACCGCCAGCAGATCGCCAAACAGATAAGCCATCAGATCGACGCGAACGTTCTTCATCAGGCTGACCACCACCAGGCCCAGCGACAGCGCGCTGTGCGCCATAATCCCCAGCAGGGTATCGATAGCCAGATGTGGACGACGCTCCAGCCAGACCAGTCCCAGCGCCAGGCAGACCGTAACCAGAATCACCGCGTAGTAAGGATTCACGTTAAACAGCAGGCCAAATGCCACGCCAAGCAGAGAGGCATGCGCCAGGGTATCGCCGAAATAGGACATCTTGCGCCAGACAACAAACGATCCCAGCGGACCGGCAGCCAGCGCTAACATCACACCGCCTATCCAGCCCGGTAATAACAACTCAATCATGATGGACCCTGTCCTTTGCGTAAAACGATACGTCCCTGAAGGTCGTGACGGTGATTATGATGATGACGATAAATCGCCAGCTCCTCCGCGCCGCGCGGACCAAACATGGCGATAAATTCCGGATGCTGCGATACCGCTTCCGGGGTGCCGGAACAACAGATGTGATGGTTAAGGCAGAGCACTTCGTCGGTTTTGGCCATCACCAGATGCAGATCGTGGGAGACCATGAGTACGCCGCAGTTCAGTTCAACACGTAACTGATTGATAAGGTCATAGAGTGACACCTGACCATTCACATCCACACCCTGAGTAGGCTCATCGAGTACCAGCAATTGAGGCTGATTCAGCAGAGCGCGCGCCAGCAGCACACGCTGGGTTTCACCACCGGAAAGCTTTTGCAGCGGGGCGTTGAGCAGGTGACCCGCCTGCACGCGTTTCAGTGCCGGCAGGATCTCGGCGTTTTTGCTGCCACGGGTCAGACGCATAAAGCGTTCAACCGTCACCGGCAGGGTCGGGTCGATGTGCAGCTTCTGTGGCACATAGCCAATTCGCAGTCCAGGATCACGCTTAACGCTACCGGTGGTGGGAGCGAGCAGTCCCAGCACCACACGCACCAGCGTTGATTTTCCGGCACCGTTAGGACCCAGCAGGGTGAGGATGCGGCCAGGCTGCAGTGCCAGGCTGACACCGGATAACACATTGCGCTGGTTAAACTTTATCGAAACATTATCGAGTGTGACAAGTGAGGTCATAGTATTTACAGGTTGCACAGAATTTCGAATGTTATAATATCACATTCCACCTCATGGTCACGATGGAATGACGCAATATGTTACATAATAAAAAGGGCGCAATTTTCGCCTTAACTGCTTTCTCCGTTACAGCTTCGTTAACCCTTCCAGCTCAGGCGAATGTCGTGGCTTCACTCAAACCGGTAGGGTTTATCGCTGCGGCCATTGCCGATGGTGTCACACCGGTTGATGTTCTGCTACCGGACGGTGCCTCTGAACACGACTATTCCCTGCGGCCCTCAGATGCAAAACGCTTAAAAAACGCGGACTTAGTTGTATGGGTCGGGCCTGAAATGGAAGCCTTTATGGCGAAGTCTGCGGCTGAACTTCCGGCCCAAAAAAACCTCGCGATGGTGAACATCGACGGGGTAAAACCGTTATTGATTAGCGGTGGTGAAGATGAAGATGAACACACAGCGGAAAAATCCGAAGAACAGGAGGCCGATGCCCATCACCATCATCACGGCGAGTTTAATATGCACCTGTGGTTGTCGCCAGAGATTGCGCGCAAGACCGCGGTTGCAATCCATGGAAAATTATTGGAACTTATGCCGCAAGATAAAGCCAAACTTGACGCCAACCTCCAGCAGTTTGAGGTAGCTTTGGCGGACACGGACAAACGCGTTAGCGCACAACTCGCTCCGGTCAGAAATAAAGGATATTTCGTTTTTCACGACGCTTACACGTACTTTGAAAAACAATACGGTCTCTCGCCCACCGGGCACTTTACCGTCAATCCTGAAATTCAACCGGGCGCTCAGCGTTTACATCAGATACGAACACAGTTGGTTGAGCAAAAGGCGGTCTGCGTCTTTGCTGAGCCACAATTCAGGCCAGCAGTCATCGATGCTGTCGCCCGCGGAACGCAGGTGCGTAAAGGCACGCTCGATCCCCTGGGAACAGACATCAGCTTAGCCAAAGACAGCTATGTGAAATTCCTCTCACAACTGTCGAGCCAGTATGAAAGCTGCCTGAATGGAGCATGAGGAATAGGTAAAAGTGCAGCAGATAGCCCGCTCTGTCGCCCTCGCATTTAATAATTTGCCGCGCCCCCACCGCGTAATGCTGGGTTCTTTAACTGTAGTCACTCTGGCCGTCGCTGTCTGGCGGCCTTACGTTTATCATCCTTCGGATGATGTGACGCCCATCGTCAAAAACATCGAACTGGATAAGAACACGTTCCGCACGCTGTTGCCGGAAGCCAGTGAGCCTATCGATCAGAGCACACCGGAACCGGAAGAAGAATTGCCTGCGGACGATGTGGACACCGACGTGCCCGAAACGGCCGGTGTTCACGACTACACCGTTTCATCCGGCGATACCCTGAGCAGTGCCCTGAATCAGTATGGCATCGACATCAGTGACATTAATGCGCTGGTGATGAGCGACCGCGATCTGCGTAATCTGCAGGTTGGTCAGCAGCTGAGCTGGACGCTGGATGATGATGGCGGCCTGAAAACCCTGAGCTGGGAAATTTCCCGCCGTGAAACCCGCACCTATGAGCGCACCCCTAAAGGTGGCTTTAAGATGGATGCGGAGATGCAGAAGGGTGAATGGCGCAACAGCGTGATGCAGGGCGAAGTGCGCGGTAGTTTTGCCGCCAGCGCCCAGCGTGCCGGACTGAGCAGTGCCGAAGCCAGCGCCGTGATCAAAGCGCTGCAGTGGCAGATGGACTTCCGTAAGCTGCGTGCGGGTGACCAGTTCAGCGTACTGATGTCACGCGAAATGCTGGATGGCAAGAGTGCGCAAAGCCAGTTGCTGGGTGTGCGCCTGCGCAGCGGGGGTAAAGACTATTACGCTTTCCGCGCCGAAGATGGCAAGTTCTACGATCGCAGCGGCTCCGGTCTGGCGCGCGGCTTTATGCGCTTCCCGACGGTTAAGCAGTATCGTGTCTCCTCTAACTTTAATCCGCGTCGTCTCAACCCGGTTACCGGCCGCATAGCGCCTCATAAAGGCGTCGACTTTGCGCTGCCGATCGGTACGCCGGTGCTGGCAGTGGGTGATGGTGAAATAGTGGTGGCGAAGAACGGCGGTGCCGCGGGTAACTACGTCGCCATTCGTCATGGCCGTCAGTATATGACGCGCTATATGCACATGAAGAAAGTGCTGGTGAAGCCAGGTCAGAAAGTGAAGCGTGGCGACCGTATTGGACTGTCAGGCAACACCGGACGATCTACCGGGCCGCATCTGCATTTCGAAATCTGGATCAATAATCAGGCGGTCAACCCATTAACGGCGAAACTGCCGCGGATGGAAGGCCTGACCGGTAAAGATCGCAGCGATTACATGGCACAGGTTAAATCCTGGTTGCCTCAGCTGGGTCTGAAGTAAGCGAATTTCGTCAAATCGCGCAAAAACCGACGGGTTTCCCGTCGGTTTTTTGCTATATGGCGCAGGATGATTGCAAATTTTCAGGTCGTCACTATCATTAGCCGGTCATTGCTTGAGGCGAGTGCATGGAAACCCGTAAAAAAAATAACACTGAATTTATTCCCGTTTTTGAACGTTCTTTTCTCAAACCTAAATACTGGGGCAGCTGGCTGGCGATTGGTGGTCTGGCCGCGATGGCGATGCTACCGCCGAAAGTGCGCGATCCGCTGCTGGGTCGGTTAGGCAAATTCGCCGGTAAGCTGGCAAAGGGTGCACGGCGCCGTGCGCTGATTAACCTCTATTACTGTCTGCCGGAACTCAGCGAGGCGCAGCGTGCGACGCTGGTCGATGAGATGTTTGCGACGGCACCGCAGGCGATGGCAATGATGACCGAGCTGGTGCTGCGCGATCCGGCACGTATCCGTGAACGTGTAGAGTGGCATGGTCGTGAAATTATCGACCAGATGAAAGCGGAGCAGCAGAATGTGATTTTCCTGGTGCCGCACGGCTGGGCGGTGGATATCCCCGCCATGCTGCTGGCGTCAGAAGGTCAAAAGATGGCGGCGATGTTCCATAACCAGAGCGATCCGCTGATGGACTATGCCTGGAATACAGCACGCCGGGGTTATGGCGGACGACTCCATGCCCGCAACGACGGTATCAAACCCTTTATCAGTTCAATCCGCCAGGGTTACTGGGGCTACTACCTGCCCGATCAGGATCATGGTCCGGAGCAGAGTGAGTTCGTCGATTTCTTTGCCACCTATAAAGCGACACTGCCTGCGGTAGGGCGACTGATGAAAGTGTGCCGCGCGCGCGTGGTGCCGCTGTTCCCGGTTTATAACAGCAAAACGCATAAGCTTGAGATTTATGTGCGTCCACCGATGGACGATCTGCTGGAAGCCGACGATCACCAGCTGGCTCGCCAGATGAATGCAGAAGTGGAAGTGTTTGTCCGCCCGCATCCCGAGCAGTACACCTGGATCCTCAAGCTGCTGAAGACCCGTAAAGAGGGTGACATCGAGCCCTATTCGCGCAAAGATCTCTATCCGCGCAAATAGCAAAAAGGCCGCGAAAGCGGCCTTTTCTGATCACTTAATCATTGGCTACAGGCTTATGCTCCCGTCGCTTTGAGCTTCTGAGCTGCCTGCTCAGGGCAAACCTGTAGCTGCGCTGCCTGTTTATAATGCCTCCAGCCTGCTGCGACGTTTACGCTCGCGCATAAACAGGATCACCAGGCCAAACCAGAGCACGCCGCTGATAAAGTTAACCAGGCAGAACCACAGCGTGCCGCCGCTGAAGTAGCCGCTTTTCGCCAGCTCAATTCCCACCGCCAGCGTCATAATACTGATCATCCCCAGCATCGCTGCCACGCTGCCTTTGCCTTCGTTGCTGGCGTAAAGCGTCAGGCGATACAGTCCGGCATTGACCATGCCCGCGCCAAAGGCGTAGAGACTCAGACCAGCGGTTATCAGCAGATAACCGTGGCTGTTCATCAGGCTCGCCACCAGCGCCAGACTCAGACCAATCAGAATCGGCCAGGCGGCGAACTTCACCGGCTGTTCAATCGGCACGCGTCCCGCCAGCTTACTCAGCGTCAGGTTACCGGCGATCATCGCCAGAAACACCGGCAGCTGCAGCAGGGCGTACTGCATACGCGACAGACCTTCGTCGTGCATCAGGATCACCGGCGAAAGGGCAACCCAGGTGAGGATCGGGATAAACACCAGCCCGATAGCGAAGGAACCAAACATCACCAGCCGGTCTTTCATCAGCCGGCCATAGTTGCGCGCCAGATTGAGCAGGGCGATGGAGTGACTGCGGTCACCAGCGGTTTCGGGCATCACACGCCACAGCACCACAAAGGCGACCAGGCTGCAGGCGGCAAACAGCCAGAACATGCTGCGCCAGCTGCCAATGGTGAGCCAGGCTGCACCGGCAAGCGGACCCGCCAGCGGAGCCAGCAGCGCCACGTTGGCCATCAGCGCCATCATGCGCACCGCCAGCGCCTCATCAAAAGCTTCCTGAATCGCGGCATAGCCGACCGCGCCGATAAAGCAGAGGCTGATGCCCTGAATAAAGCGCAGGCTGACAAATTCTTCAATCGAGCTGACCCAGTGCATCAGCATGCAGGCGACGGCAAAAAACAGGATGCCGAAGAGCATCACCGGTCGCCGGCCAAACTTATCAGAGAGAGGACCCAACAGCCATTGCAGCACCACGCCGCCAATCAGGTAGGCGGTCAGGGAGGTGGAGACCCATTCAGGGCCGACGGAAAATTCGCTGGTGACGATCAGCATGCCAGGCTGGATCATGTCATGAGCAATATAGGTGGCAAACTCGAACAGCACTAACGCCAGAGGAAAGAGTAAAATTCGGCCGGTAAGCTGGCTGATGGGGTGGAAACGGGCCATCTGGCCTCCTTGTCAGAAAAGAAAACGCGACTGGCAGGCAGTCGCGTCGTTTATTCTACACCGACAATGTAAACCCGGGCTCAATTAATCCACGCGCAGCACACGTGTGGTATTGGTGGTGCCGGTGGCGCCCATCACATCGCCCTGCGTCACAATGACCAGATCGCCAGAGACCAGGAAGCCTTTGTCGCGCAGCAGGTTAACCGCATCGTGTGCGGCAGCCACACCGTCGTTATTGCTGTCGAAGAACACCGGCGTTACGCCGCGATAGAGCGCGGTGAGATTCAGCGTGCGTTCATGGCGTGACATGGCAAAAATCGGCAGTCCTGAGGTGATACGTGAGGTCATCAGCGGGGTACGGCCCGACTCGGTCATGGTGATGATCGCGGTAACACCCTGCAGGTGGTTCGCGGCGTACATGGATGACATAGCAATCGCTTCTTCGACATTGTCGAACTGCACGTCCAGACGATGCTTGGAGACGTTGACGCTCGGGATCTTCTCTGCGCCCAGGCAGACCTTCGCCATCGCTGAGACAGTTTCAGCCGGATACTGACCCGCTGCGGTTTCCGCAGAGAGCATCACGGCATCGGTGCCATCCAGCACGGCGTTCGCCACGTCCATCACTTCTGCGCGGGTCGGCATCGGGTTAGTGATCATCGACTCCATCATCTGGGTCGCGGTAATGATGGTGCGGTTAAGCTGGCGGGCACGACGAATCAATGCTTTCTGAATGCCGACCAGTTCCGGATCGCCAATCTCAACGCCCAGATCGCCACGCGCTACCATCACCACATCAGAGGCCAGAATGATGTCATCCATCGCTTCCTGGCTGGCGACCGCTTCGGCACGTTCCACTTTTGCGACCAGTTTGGCGTCACAACCCGCTTCGCGCGCCAGACGACGTGCCAGATTCATATCTTCACCACAGCGTGGGAAAGAGACGGCCAGATAGTCGACGCGGATTTTGGCGGCAGTGATGATATCCGCTTTATCTTTTTCGGTCAGGGCTTCAGCTGAGAGTCCGCCGCCCAGTTTGTTGATGCCTTTGTTGTTCGACAGCGGGCCACCCACGGTGACTTCGGTAAACACCTTCATGTCCTGAACTTCCAGCACTTTCAGCTGCACGCGACCATCATCCAGCAGCAGGATATCACCCGGCACCACATCTGCCGGCAGGCCTTTGTAGTCGATCCCGACGCGCTCTTTATCGCCTTCGCCTTTACCCAGATTGGCATCCAGCAGGAAGCGGTCGCCGATATTCAGGAAAACTTTGCCTTCTTTGAAGGTTGAAACACGAATTTTTGGACCCTGGAGGTCACCGAGGATGGCCACGTGGCGACCCAGTTTTGCGGCAATCTCGCGCACTTTATCGGCACGGATCTGGTGATCTTCTGGCGTGCCGTGAGAGAAGTTGAGTCGTACAACGTTCGCGCCGGCAGCGATGATTTTTTCTAAATTATTATCACGATCGGTGGCCGGGCCGAGGGTTGTAACGATTTTGGTTCTTCTGAGACGTCTTGACATCGAGGACTCCGTAAACATTTAAGCGTGCCCTGGTCTGTGGACACAGCATGGTTATCTATTCTATATGATCGACGGGTTGTGATACGACTCACATTGTAAATGTGATGTTAATTTTTTTGCTGATCATCCTTTTCCCGAATGGTGTGCTTTTCGTAACGCGACGCTTTCAACGCCTCTTTCACGCGTTTCAGGTTTTCCCGGAAGGGCGCACCCCGTTCCAGGGTGAAACCGGTCGCCAACACATCGATCACGGTCAACTGCGCCAGGCGCGATACCATCGGCAAATAGATATCCGTATCTTCCGGTACATCAAGCACTAAAGCTATCGCTGCTTCATGGGCAAGGGGAGAATCGGCAGAGGTGATGGCTATAACGGTGGAACCGTTTACACGGGCCAGGCGAGCCAGTTCTACCATATTTTTTGTGCGTCCAGTATGCGAAATGAGAACAAAAACGTCACCGGCTCGACTATTTATGCAACTCATGCGCTGGATCACAATATCGTCTGACCAGATGACCGGAAGATTAAAGCGCAGAAATTTGGTAAAGGCGTCATGCGCCACCACAGCGGAAGCACCCAGCCCGAAAAAGGCGAGTTTGTCAGCCTGAGTAAGCAGGGTGACGGCCTGCTGCAGTTGGGCGCTATCCAGCTGATCCCGTACCCGCTGCAGCCCTGCCAGCGCCGAGTCAAAGATTTTGTGGCTGTAGTTCTCCACACTGTCATCGTCCTCCACGCCCCGGCTGACCCAGTTGCTGCTTTTCACCAGGCTCTGCGCCAGTTGCAGCTTAAAGTCGGGAAAGCCGCGCGCGCCCAGTCGATGACAGAAGCGATTCACCGTGGGTTCGCTGACGCACGCTTCGCGCGCCAGGGTCGCAATGCTGGAGTGCATCGCCGCCTGCGGCGCAGCCAGAATCTGCCGGGCGACTTTCTGTTCCGCATTGCTGAGCGCGGCAAACTGCGCGTCAATTTTTTCCAGCATATTCATAAGCCGATGACCATAATCACTTTTACCAATTTCAATTATCCCTGTCGTCAGAGTCGATTAACAGAGACTATATCGTGTCAGCACCTGCCAGGCGCAACGGCGGACAAGTCGATTGCCCTTTTTTTTTGGGATACTTTGACCGGTGCCTGATTTTCCTGACACCAACAGACACAGAAAAAACCGGCAATCCGCACGTGTCATCACACGCGCTTAGTACATCCGGTACAGAGTTAATGCGGTTAACCCGGCGAGTCGGTTTACCTGGCGCGGGGAAAAAAGTACATTGTGCTCAAAGAAAATAATAACCTGGACCCGGTGGCAGAGGATGCATCACCACCGGACTATCCTGCAACGAGGAGAGGAAAATGGCGGTAACACAAACAGCCCAGGCATGCGATCTGGTGATTTTCGGTGCCAAAGGCGATCTTGCACGCCGTAAACTGTTGCCTTCACTGTACCAGTTAGAGAAAGCGGGGCAGATCCACGAGGAAACCCGCATTATTGGTGTCGGCCGTGCCGAGTGGGATAAAGCGGAATACACCAAAGTGGTACGTGAAGCGCTGGAAACCTTCATGAAGGAGAAGATTGACGAAGCGCTGTGGGACAAACTCAGCAATCGTCTCGACTTCTGCAACCTCGATGTCAACGACACCACGCACTTCCCGAAACTGGGCAAGATGCTGGACCAGAAAAATCGCACCACCATCAACTACTTCGCCATGCCACCCAGCACCTTTGGCGCCATCTGCCAGGGGCTCGGCACCGCGAAGCTGAATGCTAAACCGGCGCGCGTAGTGATGGAGAAGCCGCTGGGCACCTCACTGGAAACCTCGCAGGAGATCAACGACAGCGTTGGTGAGTACTTTGATGAGAGCCAGGTGTTCCGTATTGACCACTATCTTGGCAAAGAGACCGTGCTTAACCTGCTGGCGCTGCGCTTTGCTAACTCTATCTTCGTGAATAACTGGGATAACCGCACCATTGACCACGTCCAGATTACCGTGGCCGAAGAAGTGGGTATCGAAGGCCGCTGGGGTTACTTCGATAAAGCGGGCCAGATGCGCGACATGATCCAGAACCACCTGCTGCAGATTCTGACCATGATCGCCATGTCGCCGCCGTCCGATCTCAGCGCCGACAGCATCCGTGACGAAAAAGTTAAAGTGCTGCGCTCGCTGCGCCGCATCGATCAGACCAACGTGCGTGAGAAAACCGTTCGCGGCCAGTACACCGCCGGCTTTGTGCAGGGCAAAAAAGTGCCTGGCTACCTGGAAGAAGAGGGTGCCAATAAGTCGAGCGCCACAGAGACCTTCGTGGCAATACGTGTCGATATCGACAACTGGCGCTGGGCGGGCGTGCCGTTCTACCTGCGCACCGGTAAGCGTTTGCCGACCAAGTGTTCAGAAGTCGTGGTCTACTTCAAAAACCCGGAAATGAACCTGTTTAAAGACTCCTACTCAGAGCTGCCGCAGAACAAGCTGACGATTCGTCTGCAGCCGGACGAAGGGGTGGATATCGAGATCCTGAACAAAGTGCCAGGCCTTGATCACAAGCACAAACTGCAGACCACCAAGCTGGATCTGAGCTACTCCGAGACCTTTAACCAGTCGCACCTTGCCGATGCTTACGAGCGTCTGCTGCTGGAGAGCATGCGCGGTATCCAGGCGCTGTTTGTGCGTCGCGATGAAGTGGAAGCCGCATGGACCTATGTCGATTCCATTATCGACGCCTGGGCTGCGGATGGTGACTCTTCCAAGCCTTATCAGGCGGGCACCTGGGGCCCGGTGGCTTCAGTGGCAATGATTACCCGCGATGGCCGCTCGTGGAACGAGTTCGAATAACGGAAGTGATGATGAAGCCCGCAACGCGGGCTTTTTTTTCGCCCTTAATCCGGGCCAGTCAACACGAATAAAATTGAACTGCCGTTTCAAAATGGTCGCAGGATGATAGACGCTCAGGAAGCTGATCATGTATGGTAGTGACGCAATTTACAGGGCAGGAGCCGATGCTCCATGACCGGGTCGCAATCCCGGTGTTATCAAGCAAGGGGAACTGATGAAAAACTGGAAAACGAGTGCAGAACAGATTCTGACCACCGGACCTGTGGTGCCGGTCATCGTTGTGAACAAACTGGAACACGCCGTGCCGATGGCAAAAGCGCTGGTGGCAGGCGGTGTCAGAGTGCTGGAAGTGACGCTGCGCACGCCAGTGGCGATGGATGCCTTACGTGCGATGATCAAAGAAGTGCCGGATGCGATCGTTGGTGCGGGAACGGTGATTAATCCGCAGCAGTTACAGGAAGTGACCGATGCCGGTGCGCAGTTTGTGATCAGTCCTGGCGTCACCGAGTCGCTGCTGAAAGCGGCGGTTGAAGGGCCGGTACCGTTGATTCCCGGCATCAGCACCGTTTCTGAGCTAATGACCGGTATGGACTACGGTCTGCGCGAGTTCAAGTTTTTCCCGGCAGAAGCGAACGGCGGCGTTAAAGCGCTGCAGGCGATTGGCGGCCCCTTCCCGCAGGTGCGATTCTGCCCGACCGGCGGCATCTCTCCGGCGAACTACCGTGACTATCTGGCGCTGAAAAGCGTGCTGTGCATCGGCGGTTCCTGGCTGGTGCCCAACGACGCGCTGGAAGCGGGCGACTGGGATCGCATCACCCGCCTGGCACGCGAAGCTGTTGAAGGCGCGAAGTAAGTTATGGCGGTGAGCGTCTGCTCACCGCACACGTTTATCCCTGAACCGTGACCGCTGCTGCGCTGGCAACGGCACGCGCAATCGCCTGATCGGTGCTGTCACCGCTGGCGAGCGCCACGCCCAGACGACGCTGACCGCTGATTTCCGGCTTGCCGAACAGGCGCAGTTGCAGACCGGCACCCAGCGCCGCTTCGACATTCACAAACTGCACATTCTGGCTGGTGAGTTGCGGCAGAATAACGGCGGACGCTGACGGACCATACTGGCGAATCGCGCCAATCGGCAGACCGAGAAACGCCCGCACGTGCAGCGCAAACTCTGACAGATCCTGCGAAATCAGCGTCACCATGCCGGTGTCGTGAGGACGCGGCGAAACTTCGCTGAATACCACCTCATCACCGCAGACAAACAGCTCAACGCCAAACAAGCCATAGCCACCCAGCGCCTTAATCACCTGCGCGGCAACCTCCTGCGCCCGCTGCAGCGCCACATCACTCATCTGCTGCGGCTGCCAGGATTCACGATAATCGCCATCCTCCTGACGGTGACCAATCGGCGCACAGAAATGAATGCCATCGACTGCGCTGATGGTGAGCAGGGTGATCTCGAAATCGAAGTCGACAACCCCTTCGACGATGACGCGTCCGGCACCCGCGCGGCCACCCTGTTGCGCATAGTCCCAGGCGTTATCGAGCTGGCTGGCATCGCGGATAAAGCTCTGGCCTTTGCCGGATGAACTCATCACCGGCTTCACAATGCAGGGAAAGCCGATTTCGGTAGCCGCCTCATCAAAGCGCGCCTTGCTGTCGGCAAAGCGATAGCGGGAGGTCGGCAGAGAGAGCTCTTCAGCCGCCAGCCGACGAATGCCTTCGCGGTTCATGGTCAGCCGCGCGGCACGGGCAGTCGGTACCACGCGCTGGCCTTGCTGCTCCAGCTCAACCAGTGTCTCCGTGGCGATAGCTTCGATTTCCGGTACGACAAAATCAGGCTTCTCTTCAGCAATCAGCGCAGCCAGTGCCGCGCCATCCAGCATGTTAATCACATGGCTGCGATGGGCGACGTGCATCGCCGGGGCATCGGCGTAACGATCAACCGCGATCACTTCCACACCCAGACGCTGACACTCCAGCGCCACCTCTTTACCCAGTTCACCTGAACCCAATAGCATCACACGCGTTGCTGCCGGACGCAGCGCTGTTCCGAGAGTCGTCATACATTCACCTAAGCTGTCAAAATTCGCGCGCAAGTATAAACGAAAACGTTTGCGTTCTCATCTTTCGTCCATCTGACACGACCTTTTGCCTTACTTTTCCCGCTCTGACGTTTCCTGACATCCTTTTCGTCAGGATAGCGGACTGACATCTTAAAAGGAGTGGATGATGAATAACTGGTTGCAACAAATTCAGTCGGTACTGACGAAGAAGGGCGGTGAGGGCAAATCGGGCGGCGGCTTAAGCGACATGCTGGCGCCGGGTGCGCTGGGCGGCCTGGCCGGTATGCTGATTGCCAGTAAATCGTCGCGCAAACTGCTGACTAAATATGGCGGCAAGGCGCTGATTATCGGCGGTGGTGCGGCTGCGGGCGCGGTGCTATGGAACAAATACAAGCAGCGGGTCAGCGAAGCACACCAGAATGAACCTGACTTTGGCGTGGCGCAAACGCCGGTTAACCTGCGGGCCGAACGTCTGGTGACGGCGCTGGTGTTTGCCGCCAAAAGCGACGGGCACATTGACGATCAGGAACGTGCAGCGATTGAGCAGAATATTCATCAGTCTGGCTACGGTCAGGAAGCGGAACAGCTGATCCAGAAAGCGATGAACCGCCCGCTGGATCCGCAGTGGCTGGCCGCCGATGTGAAGAACGAGGAGGAGGCGCTGGAGCTCTACTTCCTGAGCTGTGCCGCCATCGACGTTGATCACTTCATGGAGCGCAGTTATCTCTCCGCGCTGGGCGACGCGCTGAAAATTCCCCAGGATGTTCGCGACGGTATCCAGCAGGATCTTGAGGCTGAGAAAGCCCGTTTACCCGCCAGTTAATCCCTCTGATATTCCGCTGGCGGGTCACAGGATGTGATCCGCCAGCGGCTGCTTCTCAACCTATACCTGGCTTCCCGCTGCTGAAGTGTTACGCTTACAGATCATTACGTTCACGGAGACGGATGGATGAAAGCACCCATCGCAAAAAAAATACCCCATGAGATGACGCTGCACGGCGAGACGCGCGTTGACGACTACTACTGGCTGCGCGACGACAAGCGCGAAAACAGCGAGGTCCTTGATTACCTGCGTGCCGAAAACAACTACGGCAAAAAAATCATGTCGTCACAGCAGCCACTGCAGGACCGGGTATTAAAAGAGATTATCGATCGGCTGCCGCCTGAAGATCACTCAGTGCCCTATGTGAAAAATGGCTACCGTTATCAGAGCCGTTATCAGAGCGGTAACGAATACCCGGCCTATTACCGCCAGCCCGCCGCGAGCGATGAGTCTGGCGAGTGGAGCCTGCTGCTGGATGCCAACCAGCGCGCCTCGCACAGTGATTTCTATACCATGGGCGCGCTGCATATCAGTCCGGATAACCGGGTCATGGCGCTGGCTGAAGATTTCCTGTCTCGCCGGCAATATGGCATCCGCTTCCGTAACCTGGAGAGTGGCAGCTGGTACCCTGAAGTGCTGAGCAACGCCTCTTCCAGCTTCGCGTGGGGTAATGACTCGCGCACCCTCTACTATGTGCGAAAACACCCGCAGACGCTGCTTTCTTATCAGGTGTGGCGACACGAACTGGGTACGCCGCAGTTCGACGACCAGCTGGTCTATGAAGAGCAGGATGACACATATCATCTCAGCGTACACAAGACCACCTCCAAGCAGTTCATCATGATTGCCCTCTACAGCACCAACACCAGCGAAATTCAGCTGATTGATGCGAACTTCCCCGACGCGCAGCCGCATGTGTTTTTGCCACGCCGGCGCGATCATGAGTACAGCATCGACCACTACGATCATCAGTTCTTCATTCGATCCAATCGGGAAGGCGAAAACTTCGGGCTTTACCGCAGCCGCTATCTGGACGAGTCACGCTGGGAAACCCTGATCCCGGCACGTGAACAGGTAGTGATGGAAGATTTTCAGCTGTTTCGGGACTGGCTGGTGGTTGAGGAGCGCCAGCGCGGCTTGACCAGCCTGCGGCAGATCAACTGGGCCAGCGGTGAAACCAGCGGCATCGCCTTTGACGATCCGACCTATGTGACCTGGCTGGCCTACAATCCGACGCCGCGCACCAGCAAACTGCGCTACGGCTATTCATCGATGACCACGCCGACCACGCTGTTTGAACTGGATATGGATACCGGCGAACGCCGCATCCTCAAGCAGAGCGCGGTGAAAGGCTTTAACGCGGAAGATTACAAAAGCGAGCACCACTGGATCAAAGTCAGCGATGGCACCGAAGTGCCGGTATCGCTGGTCTATCACCGCAAACACTATCAGCCCGGTCAGAATCCGATGCTGGTGTATGGCTACGGTGCCTACGGCAGTAGTATGGATGCCGATTTCAGCGTCAGCCGCCTGAGCCTGCTGGATCGCGGATTTGTCTATGCGCTGATACAGGTGCGCGGCGGCGGTGAGCTGGGGCAGCAATGGTATGACGGCGGTCGCCTGCTGAACAAAATGAACAGCTTCACCGATTTTATCGATGTCACTAACGCGCTGGTGGCGCGTGGCATCGGACACCCGGAACGACTCTATGCCATGGGTGGCAGCGCGGGTGGCTTACTCATGGGCGGGGTGATTAACCTGGCACCGCAGCGGTTCCACGGCGTGGTTGCCCAGGTGCCATTCGTGGATGTGGTTACCACGATGCTGGATGAGTCGATTCCGCTGACCACCGGCGAGTATGACGAGTGGGGCAACCCTAATGATCCTGAATACTACCGTTATATCCGCCAGTACAGCCCTTATGACAACATCGAGGCGAAAGCCTATCCTCATCTACTGGTCACCACCGGCCTGCATGATTCGCAGGTGCAGTACTGGGAACCAGCCAAGTGGGTGGCGAAGCTGAGATCGATGAAAACCGACAATAACCTGCTGCTGCTCTGCACCGACATGGATGCGGGTCACGGCGGCAAGTCGGGGCGCTACAAAGCCTATGAAGGGATCGCGATGGAATACACCTTCCTGCTGGGACTGGCGCAGGGCACCTTACCGCCAGCCCAGGATTACTGAGATTCGGTCAGGTACTTACGCAGCGCCTGCCGCAATGGCGGGCGCAGATCGCTGACGTTATCCAGCATCCACTTCAGATAGCCCGGATCCTTGCGCGCAACGACCGCGATCGCCTGGCCGCGGTATTTGCCAAAGGGCAGAACGTCGTCGCGCTGGGCCGCAGGTTGTGACCGCACAATCATCTCGGAGGCACTCCAGCCGGAGGTCTCCATAATACGAATCAGCAGTGCTGCCGTAACATAGCAATCATAGAGCGCGCGGTGAGCATGCAGGTCGGCGGGCGGCGTGACATCCAGCTTCAGCGAATGACGCAGTGCCTGGTTGCCATATTTAATGCCCGGCCAGAGCTGACGCGCCAGCTGCATGGTGCAGATCCACTCTCCGTACATTTCCGGCAGCATCCGGCGATCAAAACTGGCGTTGTGCGCCACGTAAAAAGCACTGCCGTGATAGCGAGGGATCGCCTCTTCAATCGTTGGCTTACCGGCGACCATCGCTTCGGTGATGCGATGCACGGCCATCGCCTGACGGCTGATAGGGCGATCGGGCAGGGTGAGATCGCTCATCGGATTCACAATCTGACCGTTGACCACATCCACGGACGCCACTTCGACTACGCCACCCTGCAGACCGCAGGTTTCGGTATCAATAACGCGAAATATCATTGCTTCATCTTCGGTTCATAAGGAAGGCGCGACAGGCTGAGCGACGCCTGGCGGTAATGCATCAGACGCTGACGAAACCAGTCACGCAGCGCTTCGGGCTGCTCCTGCGCCACCATTTCGGCGACGATCGGCATGTTATAGCGCTCTTTAAACGCCACACCCGCTGCCGCCAAATCGACATTAATCTTGTCTTTCTCTTCCTGGGACAGCAGGGCAAGGTTATGGCTCATAATATTCTCCTGACGATAGCGGGCAAAAGTAATGTTTTCGGCGGTCTGAATCAAGGATAAAGGATCGCATCGCTGGCCTCGACAGTGCAAATACAGCAGCGTATCCTTTTGCCACGTTTATCGCCCTGGCGGCGGTTAAAAGGATGATCTTATGCATAAAAAACTGATTTCCCGCATGGTTATTGCGCTGGCGGCAGCCGGACTGATGACATTCAGTTCGCTGGCAGCGGCGCATGCGCATCTCCAGTCTTCTATCCCGGCGGCCAAAGCGCAGGTAACGACATCCACCGATGCGCTGACGCTGAACTTCAGTGAAGATATTGAAGCGGCATTCAGCGGCGTCACGCTGCTGGATAGTGAACAGAAGCCTGTCGCCACCGCTAAAGCCCGCGTTGAATCTGGCCAGAAAAATCGGCTGATTGTGGGCCTGTCTCAGCCGCTGCAAGCGGGCAGCTATCAGGTTAACTGGCATGTGCTGTCGGTGGATGGACATAAAACCGCAGGAAGCTATCGCTTTAGCGTGAAGTAACTCCGGTGACCAGCCTCTGGATCCTGTTACGCGCGCTGCATTTTGCCGCCGCGATGCTGCTGACCGGCAGCGCCTGTTACAGTGCGCTGCTGGCACCCGGACGCTATCGACCACTGCTGGCGCTAAGATTAAACCCGCTGGTGAAAGGGAGCGCCTGGCTGGCGCTGCTGAGTGCGCTGGCGATGCTGGCCTGCCAGAATGTGTTGATGAGCGGCGACAGCGCCAATCTGGCCGATGTCGATATCTGGCTGGCGGTGATTGGCACGCACTTCGGTGGCGTGTGGCTGTGGGAAATCCTGTTTAGCCTGCTGGCCGTTGCCGGGTTGCTACTGACCGGGCGGCTGCGTCAGCAGGTGTTACTGCTGGCGGGCGTTCTGCAACTGGCCTGCATGGCTCTGATTGGTCATGCCGCGATGCGCGATGGCTGGCCGGGATTGTTTCAGCAGCTCAATCATGCACTACATCTGATTGCCGCGGCGTTCTGGACGGGCGGATTACTGCCTCTGTTGCTGTTGATGCGGGAGGCGCGCCAGATCGATCGCCGCACCGACGCTATCCGTACCATGATGCGCTTTTCGCGCTATGGTCATCTGGCGGTGGCGTTAACGCTGCTGAGTGGCCTGATAAACAGCGTGATGATCGCGGGCTGGCCGCTGACGTGGCACTATTCACGCTACATTGTATTGTTGCTGTGTAAAGTGCTGCTGGTTGCCCTGATGGTGCTGGTGGCGCTGATTAACCGATACTGGCTGGTACCGCAATTCCGCCTGGCTGGCAGCGGGACGCAGCAAAAATTTATTCGCATGACGCAGCTTGAACTGCTGCTGGCGTGTGGAGTGGTTGGGCTGGTCAGCGTATTTGCCACGCTGTCGCCAGCCTGAATGTGGTTTAAGAGAGAAAAGGGTAGTTATGTTGCTGAAGAAAGTGATCCCCGCAATCCTGTTGTTATCCGTATGCGGCCAGGCGCTGGCGGCACAAATCATTACCGTCAGCCGCTTTGAGATCGGTAAAGAGAAGTGGCCGTTTAACCGTGAAGAGGTGATGCTGACCTGTGAGAAAGATGGTGCGATGTTTGCCATCAACCCGAGCACGCTGATGACATACCCCCTGAACGATATCGCCGACACACTGTTCAAAAACAAACAGGTGAAAGCGCAGCCGATCAGCGTGATTCAGGTTGAAGATAAAGCGCATCCGGGCCAGATGATGAGTCTGCAGCCGATTGTTGAGCGCACCCAGGCGCTGTGCGGTAAATAAACCTGTCGGGTGCAGCACCGCGCTGCGCCCAACCCCTCTTTTTTGCCGTTGCGATCACAAACTGATCCGGTTTATGGTCCTGCGCCTCCCATTTGCTGGCAATTCCACCGCGCTGTTCTAATGTTAAATGGCAAGGCGACATCGCCTTCATAAATGCCAACTTTTAGCGCACGGCTCCTTGAGAGCCATTTCCCTGGACCGAATATAGGAATCGTATTCGGTCTTTTTTTGTCAGATGCCGCCCATCAGTTAATGATTTTCAATCAATAACTTAGTCTTTTCCGTTGTGTTCTTCTGCAAGACGCCATTCCATTATGTCATTGCCCTTTCTCCTATTCATATAAGTTACAACCCTGCTTTATTACCTCTCTATGAAAGGGACACCGTGGCGATAATCTGCCAGCTTTTTTACTCATGGTTGAAGCCCTGTCAGGAGCATCAGGTATAGGCTGTACAGCCCGTGCGAGAGAAGTTTGCTGAGTGAACGGCGTTGCAGTACTCGGTAATGACCGCTCTACTATCCTGTGGCACTCTATTAAGTCACATGAAAATGAGGGAACGATAATGAATGCAGGGAATGCAATCACAGAACCTGGCAGATATTACACATTTCAGTCACCACTTTCGGGCAACGTATTTTTTGAATTGAGACCACGTGTGCTGCCACGAAACGCACAGCCGGTGCTGGATGAGTCCAGCGGCATGTGCATTGGTTATTCTGTGGCTCAGGCTCCCGGTCTGTGGCAGATATACGATGTGCAGGGGCATTTTGTTCGACTTGAAGAGGCACCTCTCGAAACGCCACTGATTGATCCTACAGACATAGCGCTTCTTGCGTTTGGTGTATTTCGAATTTTCCGCGCTGGCCGCGCATTATTGGAGGCTGGTACACGAGCTGCTATAAGTGCCAGACTCAGCCAGGCAACAATAATGTTCCTGCGTGCCAGGTTAAAAACGGGTTTATCGGCGTGTAACCTGAAAATGACCGAAACAGCGGCGAGGCACATGTATGAGCCGGGTCGCTATGTTCCGTTACATATTCAGGAAAGAGCTATCCGCTATGGCAGACGCATGGCCGATCCTCGCAACGGAGAGGGTATGTATCGTTATGAAACGGAAATGTATAAATTACACCATAAGAAAAATATCACTGAGTATAAGAAGTACACTCTTGAGGTTGTGGTAAGGGTATCAGATTGGACGATAACTCATTTTAGGTATTTTTGATTAACCGACAGGAACGTACATATGTTTGATATCAGAGATGAAGAATTCGTTTTTGCGGTGTCGCCTTTTGAACGGGTTGTCGATAACGAAGTCGATCCGGTTAATCATCACTGGGATTGGATACAGTCCTGGATAGAATTCTCGGTAAGCGGCCTGAAGGTGGCGTTTAAGACTAAGTTCACTGTTGGAGAGTTGAAAATGTTGAAGAAAGAATTTTCAGCTTTTCATCAGGCGATAATTGCTCAGAAAAAGTTAAAGTCGTTTAAATATCAGAGCGATATTCATCAGCTTGATATGATACTGACAAATGAAAATACTATTGATAGCGTTACTATTGATTTTATCCTTCGACCGGAGCCTCATGCCGACAGCGTTCAGGTTAAAGGCAGCTTTGGCCTTGATGAAAGCTATTTCCCCGACATCCTTTCCAGGCTTAATGAGATGATTGAATGGCCCGGTAAGCAAGGCTGAAGGTTTATTTTTGATTGTGGTTCTGATCAAAAAGAGTGCAGATGAGTCGCCGGTCAGCGTTCACTGATTGGCAAAAATCCTAGGGGCAGACGTACATCAAAGTTCGGCTATTGATTTGAATCGCAACATTTTGGCTTCAACCTTTATCCTCCATCCCATGCTGAACCAACAGTAATTGAGCAAGTTCGCCATGGACTATCTGATCTTGGTTAACGCTTTTGCCGAGTTGCGCCGTAGCAGTTTGGACAAGCCACTGCGCCTTAAAACCACCCCAGCCAAATTCACTCAGCAGGTCGTTAGGATCACATTTACTGATTTTTTCATGAGTGGAAAAAACAGTACCAGTTCAAAAAGGGCAGCATGTTTGGCCTGATGCAGCCGGATATTAATCATGAGCTGTATGGTCTGCCGTAATACCTAAACACGCTTAGGTTGCCTGACTGAATGAGGCGACGACGCTGTTCTGCCGCAAGTATCATCAGAACGGGGAGCACGCAGGTTACATCCTGTATATGACCGATGCGGCCAGAGCAGCAGTGACGTTGACCGGATGCTGCAGGGCTCTGCGCTACACGAAAGGGCTGGGTAACTTCCACAATATTTTTATGTACGTATCGAACGGTAAGCCGCACGGCACCAAGATCCTGCCGCTCAGCGAAGTTACGATGAAAGACGATTTTTTTAAAATCAGGAAGGACAGCCGTGACGACCTGCTCAGCGCGCACCGCGTGCCGCCCCCAGATGATGAGAATTATCCTGGATAACTCCAGTGGGTTTGGGGATGCGGTCAAGGCGACGCAGGTTTTTTGTACGTAATGAGCTGACGCCGCTTCAAGAAAGGATGAAAGAAATAAATGATTGGATGCGTTGTGCAGTAATTGAACGTCGTCACTACTCATTTGAGAGAATCAGCAAGAATGCATGCTACATGGTCAAGGTATTTATCTGTTTTAAATGATTATTTTTTGCACGTGTAAAAATTTAAAATATTGAGGCTTGTATAAAAGTAACTGAAATTGAAGTACGCCAAGACTTTTTGTAGTGGCTGATTGACTGCGCAATGTGATGGTGTTAATAAGTAAACCTAAAGTTTTTACAGGATGTAACATTATGACATTTTTTGTAGAAGCAGATGGTATTGATGATCTTCTTAAGGAAGTTCATGCAGCAATCATCAAAGATGGTTCAAAAATTAAAGCGTCTAAAGGCGATACCATAGAGATACTTGGAGCTAGCTTAGTTCTCACTGACCCTATCAAGCGCGTCAGTAGAACTGAGTCTAGGAGTAAAATAATCAGTTGCCTAGGTGAGTTTCTATGGTATTTGACTGGTGACAATAAACTTAGTTTTATTGAACGGTATATCTCTGTTTACAAAGACTTTGCTGAAGATGATGGTACAATCCGAGGAGGATATGGCCCTCGCATCTTTAACATGCATAATGTACATAATCAGTTAGAGAATATTATTACTCAACTGAGCCATAAAAAAACTAGCCGAAGAGCTTTAGTGCAACTTTTTGATGCTTCAGATCTGGCATTGAAATCAAATGATTCTAAAGAGTATAAAGACATACCGTGCACAATCTCACTTCAGTTCCTAATAAGAGATGATAAACTAAACCTATTTGTTAATATGCGCTCCAATGACGCCTTTAAAGGCTTAACTCACGATATATTCGCCTTTACAATGATTCAGGAGTTTATTTCCAAAATTTTAAATTGCGGCTTAGGTCAGTATTATCATTATGTATCAAGTATGCATTTGTATGAATGTGATCTTCCAAAAGTTTATGCTTTACAAAGAGAAGGTTTCATGAATACAGCATCCATTATGGGTGAGATGCCTGCAATAAATTCTTTAGATTTGAGATTCCAAATACTTAAAGTAGAAGAGAGCTTGAGAAGTGACAAATTATTTAATATTGATAACTCTGAATTAAACGATTATTGGAAAGATTTGATGAGGTTAATAAAAATAAATTACTTGTTCAGAGGTGATGATAGTTTACAGGAAGCGCATAATGAAATGAAAAAATTAAAAAATGATTCGCTTAGGATATTTTTTGAAGGAAAATAAAAAATGAGAAGGCATCATGAAGTTCAAAGGTTTGTATCTGATCTCAAGAAATTTTCAAACAATGAGTGTTCTTTGTTAGGGCTTACTTCTAATGCTCACTACGAAACGTTTGCTATGCAGCTAATAGACAGTATTCGTAGAATACAATATGTGGAAGCTATTAATAATAAAAATAACTATAGCCTGCTTAGAATGGAACCTAACTCAATTCACTTTGATCCACTTATTGCAGCTAAACTGCATAACGAAAAAGGTCATTATGATGAGGCATGCTGGTTAATCTTTTTGTCTACTCATTTTGGAAAAAATATCAAAACAAAATGGCAATTATGCCGAGATATATACAGTGGGCTAGGTACAATAACTTGGACTTGGGAGAA
The DNA here is from genome assembly GCF_057812235.1 of Pantoea sp. ABR1s. Lineage (NCBI taxonomy): Bacteria > Pseudomonadati > Pseudomonadota > Gammaproteobacteria > Enterobacterales > Erwiniaceae > Pantoea > Pantoea sp. ABR1s. The sequence goes on from NZ_CM173823.1 coordinate 1,784,350, forward strand.
TATTACTGATAATTTTGAGGGTTTTGAAAGGTGGTATAAAAAATCATCATCGCATTTGGTTTCCACTAGTAAAGAGAGACAATATGGAAATCATAGAAAATATGAAACCCTAAAAGATGACTCAAGACGTTCAATACCTAAGGTTTTTAAGTCATATATCGAATTTATTGGCAATACAAAAAGTCATGAAGCGAGATTTTCTGAGGCTGAAACAATTTCCACGGGTCCTGATCTGCTCTTTGAAATATTATACTCAAATATGAGGAGTGTTATTTCCTTCGGTAGAACAGCGAAGTTTGATTATCTAACTATGCTTAGAAAAACAAACTTACTAAACTTGGAGCCAGGCCATCTTTTTTTAAACGGTTCAACTGGCCCTATCAAAGGATGTAGACTTCTTTTTAGCAATAATAAAGGTGGTGTAGATTCAGTGTCAGAATTAAACGAAAAACTGTCTCTGCTTGCAGATATTTTACCTATAGGATATCTAAAGATGCAGGTTTTGGAGGATGCCCTTTGTAACTGGCAAAAATCCCCCGACAGCTATAAATATTTCGGGGGATAGAGTATTTAGATTATATCATCCTTTTTATATCTCACCTTAAGTCGATTAAGGTGAGAATAAGGTATATTACCAATATGTTGTAAATGCCCCAAAACTATCCCTTTTGAAACACCTATCTTTTTCGCGGTACGAACTATATCTTTCCAGTCTTTAGCTCTATATTTTTTAATTTCTTTCTGAAAAGCCTTAGGTATTAATGCATCAACAGCAAATTGGTCTGCTTCTAATTCTTCCTTTGAACTAATTTCCTTTTCTCCTTCTACACGAATGTCAATCGCATCATGAAGAATCAAATGTCCAATTTCATGGAACAAGGTGAACCAGAAGTGATCATCAGTGAGATGTCTAAAACTTACTATAAGAGTAGCGCGGTCAGGTTCGAAAAAACATGTTGCACCGCTCGCACGGCATCCGGAGGGAGTTGGCAAGACAATAAATGAAACTCCTGTCTGAGCAAAAATTTCTTTAAGCTGCGGAATAAACTTCCTTACATCAGGCTCGTTTGAAAATTGACGAATATCTGGAATTAAACTCTTTAACTTTCCTTTATCCCATTTGTTGCAGGTGTAATTTTCACTAAGTTCTTTTGCTTTTATTATCCACGTTAGATCTGCCATTGGAACAGTTTTAAGGCTTAATGATTTCCTGAATGCCACCAATGGGGCATCGTTATTTATTTTACGAGTAAAATCGTTTACGGAGTTAATACCAAAAAAATCCATGCAATACTTGAATTTTAGTTCACGCGTTGATGCTTTGGGTATCCACCCAAAATTAATCATATCTTTTACTGGAAGTGAATCAAGCCATTCCTTGTTTACAGAATTCAAATGTTCTATATGTTTTCGGTATACACCTTCTCGTTTGAGCCAAAAGTTGACTGAAACATCAAATATATCTTGGAGCCTTAATGCCATACATTCGTTTAATTGCATATCTCCACGCAAAAGCTGCTGACCTTTTGAAATAGAAAGTCCAATCTTTTTGCTCAGTTCTACATCGGTCAGCCCGTGCTCATCCATCAAGTCTATGATTGTGTCGCCTGGGGGAGATACCCGGTCAGGGCTAAAATGGAGTGTGCCAATCATTTTTCTTCACCTATGAACATTAACTTAATGCGCCTTACTCCCTTCCAATCTATTGAATTATCTTCATTTTTTGGAGGTTTTGCATGAACGCATATGAAACCCATGTTAACCTTAGAGTCTAGCTTGATTATAATATATTCTTCGTCATGCTGAAAGCTAAGGACAGGATTTCCAACGGGTAGTTCCCACACGTTTTCTATTGCGCTGATATCAAAAAGGCGCGATATCAATTTTTCAGATAAAGAAGCACCTAGTATTTCATCCGCGTAGCTTTGGATAAGGCAAATGTTTCTTAAGTGCTTGCTGTGAAAAGAAATTTCCAAAGGCTTGTCGCTTGTGAAAAATTGTATTACTGAATTTATAGCAAAAAATAACTGGTTCTTAAAGTATTAAAATCACTTATGGATGTAGACTAATAATAATTTTGATGATAAACGATTGCCTCACTTTCCCTTGCTAAAGAGTTAAAATGAGCGACAAACATTCCAGTTCAAATGCACTTGCAGATGTAGTGGCAGAAATGGATCGCCAAGACGCCAAATGGGGGGCTGACCGGGACCTAAACCCGTTCTTGTGGGCCTCGATATTGGGTGAAGAGGTTGGTGAATTCAACCAAGCTATTTTGCATGATTATTATGGTGGGAAATGCGCGGGCACGAGCCGTGATGAAATGGTGCAGGTTGCAGCAGTTGCCTTACAAATAATCGAATACTACGACCGGAAAAAGTCCTAACATTATATTTGTTAAAGTTGTTAGCTTTTACATCCATAAGGCATGAATCAGCGATAGTGTCTTATGGTTAAAAAACTCATAACTTCATTAAGACTCTTTTTTCTCATCAGATCTTTGTTATGCAACCGCAATATTTCCTCGTGCAGCATTAAAAAACATGTTTGCACCCCTCGCGCGCAATGCTATCCCCGCCACGCCTGCCCGCTTTATGCATCGCTTTTCATGCAGGTGCATGTGTTACCTCTGAACGCGCCAGCACCGGCCTCACACACGCTTAGCGATCCAATTTGGATCATGCGTATTCATGCAAGCATATGCACTTTGATGCAGAATCTAAAAGCCACCTGAAAGGTGGCTAGTGAATGGTAGGGAAGGGGCAATTAATCATTCAGCTTGGCGGTATATGGCAGCTTGGAAAACAGATGTGTCGATTGTCCCTGCCATGTCGCTGATCATCGACAGTGCCATTTTTAATTCATCTTCTTTGCAGTTTGCGATCAGTGATACGTCAACAATGAACTGGATGCGTGCAACCGTCTCGCTTAGATTATCTATGTCAATCAAATGATTAACTCCTGCTATTCAAAATATACTGTATGTATAAGCAGTATCATGGCGTTTTGGAATCGTAAAGAATCGTGCGGCTCAGATTAGTCCGGCTGCCGTTTTATTAATCAGGCACAGGTATGCCGCTTTTTTTCGCAAGAGCATTAAATCTTTTTAAGGGAGTAGGATTCTTGTTCCGTCTATGGAACAGATAGCCGCTTGTACCGCTCCAGTAAGTAAGCTCCCCAACCTTGATGGTATGACCTTTCATCATGCGGACCGCTTCACCGTCGGACAGCGTTAACCTGGAGATCTCGAAGAAACTCTTTTTCAACGCCTCCCGTTCTGTGCAATGACTCACTTCAGGTGGGTATCTGTCCGGCTCAGGTTGCTCCTGAGCTGGCTTTTCTCTTAATCGCTTAATAATCTTTCTACGCTCGGCGCGAGTAGGGGGCTTTGTGAAATCGATAGCTGCTTCAGAGCCTGTTGGCTCCATACAGTTATTGACAGAACTCTGAGAGGACGCGCACGCGTCCTTAAATTCAAAACCCAAATCAACGGCACGTTTTCCGCCCTTGTCCTCTGGAAGTGGCAGCAACAAACTGAAGAGATAGACGCCTGCGTTTGCAGGCGTGAATTATTTACCCAACCAGCGTCCGGCCTGTGCAGACTCAATTAACAGACGAATAGTCAGCGGATCGTGCGGCGCATTGAAATCTTCCGGGAAATATTCGGCAAACGTGATAGTACTGGGACTAATGCCAAATGTTTCAGCATACCGCTCTAGCAATTCATAAGCGTCAAGAGGATCCATGCGAAAGTCATTGTTCAGATCGGTATCCAGTTCAAGCTTATAGCGTCTGAACGTAAACAAACTTCTGCCGTTATAATCTTCAACCAGCGCAAATATAGCTTTCTCTGTATCCTCGTTTACCATATCTTGTCTTCCTTATAAGCAAGAAGGTTATATTTTTCCGTAGTTTTCCAGCCAATTTCTGCCACATCAGCGGCCATAATTACCCAGCCTAAAACCGGGATTGTACGACCGACGAACGTCCCCAGCTTGTGAGTCATTAACATTTTAATTTGAAGAGGGTTTTTAGGGTTCTGTATCCACGTGGGTAATCTGAATGGAAGACGGTAATCCCGTAACAGCTTTCGAGAATAGACCGAAGCATAAGAGGTGCCTTTCCATGCTCCGTTTAGCTTACCGGATACGTCAATCGTATTTTGTCCCGAGTAAACCGCAACCAGAGCGATGATATCCTTTGTACCGCTGAAGTGCTCTGCAGTCACATCAATCATTATCCAGAAATAAAGCTCTCCTGCAGAAAGGTTAGTAAGTCCGCCATAGAAGTAAGTTCCGTTTAACTGCTCCGTTGTATCCATACCATTCCCTTAAATGGGTACTGTAATGGTCAAAACTGTATCACATCAATTCCGGTCACTGCCAGATGCTGGCTGGCGCTATCTGATGCATTTTGCGACTCTCAAAGCCATAGTTGTCGCTCCGCTGGTATCAAACGATCACGATGCGCACGCTCGGGTCGCTGACGCAGCATGATCTATGCATCTTATTCCTCAGCCCACAGTAGCTAGCATCGCAATGGCGGATCACTTGATGCATGCTTTGAATGCAGTTTTACTAACGTTCATCTCATCATTGCTACTATGGCAGGTTTTGCCAGCGTTCCGCAGTATGCAGCACTTCTTAGTTTTGCATGGGTTATCGTAGTTTCTTATGTGTATATTAAATTTAACCGATGGTATTGATAAAATCCTGACATATTAGTGAGCTTAAAATTTGAGTGGAAAAGCGAACGCAAAATAACCCTATTAGCTTAAGGTGCCCGGTCTCCATCCCAAAAACCCACTCCACTCTGCAAAAGCAGAAACAACCCTGCCAGCCTCGCACCCAAAGCTTACCTGTCATCTTGTCATCACCACGGTTTGGCTTATCCTTAAGTCTTCAATCAAAAGGAGTAACGTTTATGAAAGCGGCAATTGCTAACAGTGAACACAAGGTTGAAGTGGTTGAGAAGACGTTGCGTCCTCTCAAAACGGGCGAAGCACGGCTCAGGATGGAATGCTGTGGCGTATGCCATACCGATCTGCATGTGAAGAATGGTGATTTCGGTGATAAAACCGGCGTGACGCTGGGTCATGAAGGTATCGGTATTGTTGAGGAAGTCGCGCCAGATGTGACCTCACTTAAGCCAGGCGATCGTGCCAGCGTGGCATGGTTCTTTAAGGGCTGCGGGCACTGCCAATACTGTAACTCCGGTAACGAAACGCTCTGCAGAGAGGTCGTTAATGCCGGTTATACCGTAGATGGCGGCATGGCTGAAGAGTGTATCGTCGTTGCAGACTACTCTGTTAAAGTCCCCGACGGGCTTGATCCTTACGCCGCCAGTAGTGTCACCTGCGCCGGTGTCACCACCTATAAAGCGGTGAAAGTGTCCGAGGTAAAACCGGGTCAGTGGCTGGCGATTTACGGTCTGGGCGGGCTGGGAAACCTCGCTCTGCAATATGCGAAAAACGTCTTTAACGCCAAAGTGATCGCGGTTGATGTGAGTGATGGGCAACTGGCACTGGCGAAAGAGATGGGCGCCGACCTGGTCGTAAACTCGGCCAGCGAAGATGCGGCTCGCTTTATTCAGGAACAAACCGGTGGGGCGCATGCGGCTGTGGTAACGGCCGTTGCCAAAGCAGCGTTTAACTCTGCTGTCGATGCGGTCAGGGCCGGTGGTCGGGTAGTGGCTGTCGGACTGCCGCCGGAAGCGATGAGCCTGAATATTCCGCGTCTGGTGCTCGATGGCATTCAGGTAGTAGGATCGCTGGTCGGGACGCGTAACGATCTGGCGGAAGCTTTCCAGTTTGCGGCAGAAGGGAAGGTGGTGCCGAAGGTGACCAAAAGGAAGATTGGTGAGGTCAATGCCATCTTCGATGAGATGATTCAGGGCAAGATCCGCGGCAGGATGGTAATCGACTTTAGCGGTCAGTCTGCTGAATAATCCGTGCTGATAATCGCAGAAGCCCGCGCCGTGCGGGCTTTTTTATGCCTGTAAGGCCAGTTCCCTCCCTCTGAATGCGTAAGAGCACATTCCGTTAAAGCATTAATAAGCGCGGCTTTATGTTTCATGATGTGATTTTCACTTGAACTTTACCGGTAACATTATAGTTTATGGGGTGAAGTCTGATTACACACATCTGAAGGAGGGTTATTTATGGCTAAGCATCACTTACTAAAATCCATTGAAATTGCAGCGATTGTGCTGTTTGTCCTGATACTGGCGTATCTGGCGGTTACCGGTCTGCTTTCATCAACTGGCGTTGATCACGCCTGGCCGTATCCCAGTAAGTAATTGAGTGCCGCACCAGGGAAATTATAAATAATATAAATAGATAACCGATCCTGATACAGGACATAAAAAACCCCGCAATCGCGAGGTTAATCAGAGTCTACACCAGGCTCACCGAAAGCAGAGTCAGCTCTTCGGTTTCCAGCGACAGGCTTTTTTTGGTTTCGAACATAAAGGCTTCCAGCGCCTCCTCGACATCGTCGCCCTCGATAAAGGCGTGAGTCGTGACATGATTTTCACCTTTAGGCTTAATCACGTAAGAAACAAACCACTTCTTCTTTTGCATAATGCTTATCCTCTTCTGAATAGGTAAATGCCGCGCACCGGCAATACTGAGCTTTTCCGCCAGCAGTTCAGCGGAACATGTACGGGTTCTGTCCGACAAAGACTAATCAAGCGGGGCCGGATGCAGCAGGTCGATCACGTCATCAATTTCATTGCTGGCCGCATGGCGATCAAGGGCAACCGCATAGTAGCGTCCCTTGCAGTAGTGCTTTGTTACCGCCACCCGATGACCGGTATCGCTGTCAGCTTCACCGCCGGTCAGGGTCTGCAGGTGGGGCGGGATAACCAGCTCACTTTCGAGTTGTTCTGCTTCAATGATCACTGCGCCACCGTCGGTGGATAGCAGCAGATGCTGAATGCTCATGTTCTCTCCTCTGAGTCAGATTGCTAACCGGCAAAGTGTAGTTCACCTCAGCGGGTGTGCTGGCGACGGGCTTAATCAATGCCTGAGCAGGCTCGTTATCACAGCCAATTGCGCTTTTCCTGGCAAAAAAAAGCCCCGAAGTCGGGGGCTTTTAAGAAAGGGATGGCCTGCGTTAAAAACTCAGCTGGTCTGATCGGCCAGCTTCGGCTTAAGCACGCGCTTACCAATCTGAATGCCGGGCTTCTCAACATACTTATAGAGTAAAGAGGCCAGCGCATAGGTCACCGGGATGGCAGAGACGCAGACAATCAGGAAACGCATCATGTCGCTCTTAAACTCGATGTCGGTGTGATTGAGCAGCAGTGCGATCAGCGGGATTACAATCAGCAGATGCAGCAGGTAGACCGAAAACGAAACGTCGCCCAGCCAGGTGCTGAGACGGTTGTTCAGCAGCTTACGCGGCAGAGCAATCAGCGTTGCCATCAGGCTGCCCTGCGGGTATTGCCACAGAATCGCCGTCATACCGACGATCATCAGCGCTTCCATAATCACCTGCAGCTTAATCGCACCCAGGCCCATCGCCACGCTGGCGACCGGGCCGAGCAGCGCAAAGGCGACGTAGAGCAGGGATTTACGGCGGATCGCCTCGGCCAGCAGCATCCCCGACAGGAACATATTCAGCTTTATCAGGATCATTGAAGGCATCTCAAACGCCTCATAATAATCTGCCAGCACATACCGGCCAGCGCAGCAAAGCGCCATGATGCCAATCAGCGATGCGGCATAACCAAAGCGCAGCGTCACCAGCATGATGAACGGGAACAGCAGATAGAACTGCATCTCCAGCCCGATACTCCAGTCAGGCAGCACGGTATTAAAACCATATTCGGGCAGCAGGCCGAACAGGAAACTGAAGTGGGTCAGGATGTTTGCCAGCGACTGGTCGTTGTAACGCGACGACTCAGTGGCGGTGCCGGAATAGAAATGAGCAATGGTGTCACGCATCTCGCCAAACCACGGGCCATAAATCAGAGCGATGATTAGCAGCAGATAGTAGAGCGGGGCGATGCGGAAGAAGCGCCGGATCCAGAACTTCTTAATGGTCTCTGTGCTCTGCCACGGCTCTTTCTGCTGACGCTCGACGTAGTTTTTCGCCATCAGATAACCCGATAACAGAATAAACAGATCGACCCCGATGCCAGGGGATGAAATAAGCGTGATATGGCAATGAACCAGTAAGCTGATATGGCCAACTAATACCCAGAGAGAAGCGATGCCGCGTAATCCCTCCAGCTCCGTAGACCAACCTCGTGTTGCAGACATAACTATTCCTCGTTTTTATCCGACCTTCGGCGCTCACTAAGCCTCAAGGCAACAGATATGTAAACGGGCCTTTACAAAAGTAAGAAGATTCCGAGCACAGGTAAGTGGGGGAAATCAACCGAAACAGGGCGGGGAAGCACAGGAAGTTAAGGTCGTACAGTGGCACACCCTTAATCAATATCACTGATTGAGAGGGCCGATCAGGCCAGTTTTAACAGGATCATACCGGCCAGCAGCAGGGTCAGGCCGGCCCAGCCTTTGCGGTTCAGCCGCTGGCCAAACAACACCCATCCGGCCGCGACAGTGGCGATAATCCCAAAACCGCCCCAGACCGCATAGGCGATCGAGAGATCGATACCTTTGACCGCCTGAGCGAGTGCGCTGAACGCGAGCAGGACACAGCAAAGTGAAAGCAGACCGTACAGCGGTTTCTTAAACCCATCAGAATATTTAAGGAATATGTTGGCGGCAATTTCCAGCACGATAGCCAGCGCCAGCCAGGACGCATGAACAAGATCAGCGATGAGCATGATTAACCTCCGCTGATGATTGGGTGCCGGTTTTGATCAACACAATTCCGACGATCAGCGTCACCAGCCCACAGATTTTCAGCGCTGACAGCGTTTCACCAAACAGCTGCACGCTGAATAACGTAATCAGCATGATGCCGATACCTTCCCACAGCGCATAAGCCACGCCCAGGGCGATACGTTTAATGGCGAAACTCAGCAGAATATAAGAACAGGCAATCATGCCCAGCATCATCAGGTAGCCGGAATGGCTGCCATTGAGGCTGGACCATTTCATAAAAAGGGTACCAATAATTTCAGTAACAATAGCGAGTGATAATAAAACCCAGGCGCGCATGGGTGCTCTCCAGCAACGATAAATGACGACCTGCAACAACGCACAATGTGCGGGCAGACTCAGAACAGTTCGAAGTGGTGAGGGGACTACAGGGCGTTACGCCAGTGCTGATCGGCGGCGTTCCAGCCAGAAAGGCAAGAGGGGGAAAACAGGGGGGTTGACATGAACATTCTGCTCATAAAATTTACAACACATCCACATTGTTGCTTCTCATCAGTGGACGGATAGTGCCTCCGGTTAAATAGACGCTGGATTTATAGCATTCTGCACATCACCAAATCAACAGCAGATGCTGCTTTGTTTGATGTCTGTTAAGGTTTGATGATTTGAAAAGGGTGACATGTGGAAAAGGATCTGTGGTAAACCGGAATGAAAAAAATAGCCGGGCAACAAAAGTGCCCGGCTATTATTAAGTGACGCTGTCACGTATCATTCAGCGCGCTGCGGAACCGTGCGAACGGGTGCATCACCTGCGACATAGTAAGCGGCGGTGCTGCGTGGCAACGGATCGCGCCCACGAATCTTATCGGCAATCTTCTCGCCAATCATGATAGTGGTGGCGTTCAGGTTACCGGTGATGATCAGCGGCATAATCGACGCATCGACCACGCGTAAGCCTTCCAGTCCATGCACACGACCTTCGCCATCAACGACGGACATCGGGTCGTTACCCATCTTACAGGTGCCGCACGGGTGATAAGCGGTTTCGCCGTGGTTACGCACGAACTCATCCAGCTGCTCATCTGTCTGGCAATCCAGTCCCGGACTGATTTCACGGCCACGGTACTTGTCCAGCGCCGGCTGATTAATGATCTGGCGCGTGATGCGAATCGCATCGCGGAACTCATGCCAGTCCTGCTCATGCGACATGTAGTTAAACAGAATGGCCGGATGACGACGCGGATCGCGTGACTTCAGGCGTACATGACCGCGGCTTGGAGAACGCATCGAGCCAACGTGACACTGGAAGCCGTGGGCATCAACCGCGTTGGAACCGTTGTAGTTAATCGCCACCGGCAGGAAGTGATACTGGATGTTCGGCCAGCTGAACTCTTCGCGGCTGCGGATAAAGCCACCCGCTTCAAACTGGTTGCTGGCGCCAATACCGGTGCCGTTAAACATCCACTCCGCACCAATTTTCGGCTGATTCCACCACTTCAGAGCCGGATAGATTGAGACCGGTTCTTTACACTCATACTGAAGATACATCTCCAGATGGTCCTGCAGGTTTTCACCCACGCCTGGCAGGTCGTGAACCAGCGGGATGTCGAACTGTTTCAGCAGCTCAGGAGAACCCACGCCAGAACGCTGCAGGATCTGCGGCGAGGCGATAGCGCCGGCACACAGCAGCACTTCACGGCGTGCGGTCACTTTATTGATGGTGTTGCTGTCGCCCTGCAGATACTCCACGCCGACCGCACGCTTGCCATCGAAGATGATGCGATCGGTGGTGGCATGCGTGATGATCTTCAGGTTAGCCCGGCCTTTGGCCATATCGAGATAGCCACGCGCAGTGCTGGAACGACGACCATTTGGTGTGACGGTACGATCCATCGGACCGAAACCTTCCTGCTGATAGCCATTAAGGTCGTCAGTGCGCGGATAGCCCGCCTGTACGCCCGCCTCAATCATCGCTTCAAACAGCACGTTATTGCCCGCTTTAGGCGTTGCAACGCACACCGGGCCGTCGCCGCCGTGGAAATCGTTCGGGCCGATATCGCGGGTTTCCGCTTTACGGTAGTAGGGCAGGCAGTCCAGATAGCTCCAGTTCTCCAGTCCAGGTTCGCTGGCCCAGTTATCGAGATCCATCGCGTTACCGCGGATATAACACATGCCGTTAATCAGTGATGAACCGCCCAGACCTTTGCCGCGACCACACTCCATGCGGCGATTGTTCATGTAAGGCTCTGGCTCGGTTTCATAAGCCCAGTTATAGCGTTTGCCCTGTAACGGGAAGGCGAGGGCCGCAGGCATCTGGGTGCGAAAATCAAAGCGGTAATCCGGGCCGCCCGCTTCCAGCAACAGTACGCTCACGTTGCTCTCTTCGGTCAGACGGGTAGCCAGAACGTTTCCTGCGGATCCGGCTCCAATAATAATGTAATCAAATTCCATTCATCGTTCCTCAGGTTAAGTGATTAAAAAACTGACTGAAAACGCGTCAGCTCAACCTGCACTGACTTCACCTGGGTGTAGCTCTGCAGCGTCATCAGGCCATTCTCACGGCCAATGCCGGAGTGCTTGTAACCCCCCACTGGCATCTCTGCGGCTGATTCGCCCCAGGTATTAATCCAGCAGATTCCTGCTTCGATCTGATGAATCACGCGGTGCGCCTTATTGAGATCCTGCGTCACCAGCCCGGCGGCCAGACCAAATTCGGTGTCATTGGCGCGGCGGATCACTTCTTCTTCACTTTCGTAGCTCAGGATCGACATGACCGGTCCGAAGATCTCTTCACGCACAATCTTCATCTCATCACGGCAGTCGGTGAACACGGTTGGTGCAACCCATGCACCCTGGTCGAAATCGCCACCGGTCAGACGTTTGCCGCCGCACAGTACGCGTGCGCCTTCAGCGATGCCGGATTCGATATAACGCATCACATTGTCGCGATGGCTGAAGCTGACCAGCGGACCAAAGTTGGTCGCTGGGTCACGCAGATCGCCTGCCTGAATGCGGGCAACGCGTTCGCTGATTTTCGCCTCGAATGCGGCCTGCAGTTTTGCAGGAATAAAGACGCGGGTGCCGTTGGTGCAGACCTGACCGGAGCTGTAGAAGTTCGCCATCATGGCGATGTCGGCGGCCAGATCGAGATCGGCATCGTCAAAGATGATCAGCGGTGATTTACCGCCCAGTTCCATGGTGACCTCTTTCAGCGTTGAACCTGCTGCATTGGCCATCACTTTTTTGCCGCTGACGACGCCACCGGTAAAGGAGACTTTGTCGATGCCAGGATGCTCAGTGAGCAACTGACCGGTGACTGAACCGATGCCCGGCAGCACGTTGAACACGCCATCCGGCAGGCCCGCTTCGGTGTAAATTTCCGCCAGCTTCAGGGCAGTAAGCGGGGTCATCTCACTCGGTTTGAAAATCATCGCGTTACCCGCTGCCAGCGCGGGCGCGGATTTCCACAGGGCGATCTGAATCGGGTAGTTCCAGGCACCGATACCGGCTACCACGCCCAGCGGTTCGCGGCGGGTGTAAACAAAAGAGGTTTCGCGCAATGGGATCTGCTGACCTTCCAGCGCCGGAACCAGACCGGCGTAATACTCCAGTACGTCTGCGCCGGTGACAATATCGACCGCTGAGGTTTCGCTGTAAGGCTTACCGGTATCGAGCATTTCCAGCTCTGCCAGCTCATCATTACGCTCACGCAGAATATCGACGGCGCGACGCAGGATACGCGAGCGCTCCATGGCGGTCATCGCGGCCCAGACTTTCTGGCCTTTTCTGGCGGCAGCAACGGCGCGATTGACATCTTCCTGGCCGGCGGCATGAACCTCTGCCAGCACTTCGCCGTTGACCGGGTTAATCGTCTGGAACGTTTCGCCAGACGTTGCGGCAACATAAGCGCCATCGATGTAGAGTTTCTGCTCGGTGAATCGGGACATGTTTTCTCCTTCCGTTATTCGTGCTCGCCAGCCAGTTGCTGACGGATGAATTGGGTGGTCAGTGTGAGGGCGATGACCGGATTAAATGGCTTACCGCTCAGCGCGGCGCGAAGCCACAGACCATCTATCAGGGCAGCCAGACCGTGTGCGGCCAGACGTGCCTTCTCCAGCGGCAGTTCACGCCGGAATTCGACCACCAGCGTTGAGTAGAGCCGCCGGCTGCTGACCCGCTCCAGGCGATTAAGCTGGGGCTGATGCATGCTGCTCGACCAGAAGTCGAGCCAGGCTTTCATCACTGCCGTGTGCACCTGGGTATCATCAAAATTACCCTCAACGATGGCACACAACCGCTGTTCTGCAGAGGCACCGGCCAGCGGTTCTAACCGCGACAGTACCGCCTCCCGCAGTTGACGCGTCACATCACGCATCGTGGCTTCCAGTAAGCCGTTCTTATCCTTGAAATAGTGACTGATGATGCCGGTGGATACCCCCGCCCGACGGGCGATCTGGGCGATAGTGGCATCATTAATCCCCACTTCATTAATCGTGCTCAGGGTCGCATCAATCAGTTGCCGACGACGTATCGGCTGCATCCCTACCTTTGGCATAGCTCCAGCTCCACCCTCAAATCGAGCCCCTATTTAAACTTTTTTTGATTGCACGTTCAATATAAAAAGAAACTTTGTTAGGATGCTGTTCTTTAAATGTAGCGAAAGCGAAACGGCAATGAGTGCTAAAATAGGCTGGTTTGCCTGAGCGATTAACAGGAAGTGACAGAACGAAACAGGGCCGCACGGCCGGAAAGCCGTGGACGGCAAGACTTATCCATTGCGTATTTTCAGGACATTAACCAGAGGTAACCGATGAATAATCCACCTGCCGGTGAAAAAGACAGACTCAATCCCGTTGTATTTTATACCTCTGCCGGATTGATTCTGACGTTTTCACTTGTGACGATTCTCTACAGTGAACTGGCCGCGAGCTGGATCCTCAAGGCGGTAAACTGGGTTTCCGCCACCTTCGGCTGGTACTACATGCTGGCTGCCACGCTCTATATTGTTTTTGTGTTGTATATGGCCTGCTCACGCTTTGGTTCGATCAAGCTCGGGCCAGAGCACTCCAAACCCGAGTTCAGCGTCCTTAGCTGGTCTGCCATGCTGTTCGCCGCCGGGATCGGCATCGACCTGATGTTCTTCTCGGTCGCCGAGCCGGTGACGCAGTATATGCAGCCGCCGGAGGGGGCAGGGCAGACGATGGAAGCGGCCCGCCAGGCGATGGTCTGGACGCTGTTCCACTACGGACTGACCGGCTGGTCAATGTATGCGTTGATGGGCATCGCGCTGGGCTACTTCAGCTATCGCTATAACCTGCCGCTGACCATCCGTTCCGCGCTCTATCCCATCTTTGGTAAACGCATCTATGGCCCGATTGGCCACACCGTAGATATCGCCGCCGTGGTCGGCACCATCTTTGGTATCGCTACCACGCTCGGCATTGGGGTCGTGCAGCTTAACTATGGCCTCAAAGTGCTGTTTGATATCCCGGAAGGCCTGACCGCGCAGGCCGCGCTGATTGTCCTCTCCGTGGTGATCGCCACCATTTCTGTCACGTCGGGCGTCGATAAAGGGATCCGTATTCTCTCTGAGCTGAACGTGGTGATGGCGCTGGGCCTGATTCTGTTTGTGCTGTTCTTCGGCAACACCGAGTTCCTGCTGAATGCGCTGGTGCTGAACGTCGGGGATTACATCAACCGCTTCATGGGCATGACGCTCAATACCTTTGCCTTTGATCGTCCGACCCAGTGGATGAACAGCTGGACGCTCTTCTTCTGGGCGTGGTGGGTGGCCTGGTCGCCATTCGTCGGCCTGTTCCTGGCGCGTATCTCACGTGGTCGTACCATCCGTGAGTTCGTGCTGGGCACGCTGATTATTCCGTTCACCTTTACGCTGTTGTGGCTGTCAGTGTTCGGTAATGCCGCGCTGTATCAGATCATCCACGGCAATACGGAGTTTGCGCAGGAAGTGATGAACCATGCGGAGCGCGGCTTCTACAGCCTGCTGGCGCAGTATCCGGCGTTTAAACTCAGCGCCTCGGTCGCGACGATCACCGGTATGCTGTTCTACGTCACCTCGGCGGATTCCGGCTCGCTGGTGCTGGGTAACTTCACCTCGCGACTGAAAGATATCAACAGTGATGCACCGAACTGGCTGCGTATCTTCTGGTCTGTGGCGATTGGGGTACTGACCCTGAGCATGCTGATGACCAACGGTATCACTGCCTTGCAGAACACCACGGTGATCATGGGGCTGCCGTTCAGCTTTGTTATCTTCTTTGTCATGGCGGGGCTGTTTAAATCCCTGAAGATTGAAGATCACCGTCGGGCCAGTGCCACGCGCGACACCGCGCCCTATCTGGCTCATGCGACCGATCGCCTGACCTGGAAGAAGCGTCTGTCGCGCCTGATGAACTACCCTGGCTCGCGTTATACCCAGCAGATGATGGAAAAAACCATCTATCCGGCGATGCAGGAAGTGGCGAAAGAGCTGGAGCTGCGGGATGGCCGGGTCACGCTTGAGAGCGTTGAGGCGGATGAAAGCAACCCGATTGGCTATCTGGATCTGCGCGTCCATCTGGGCGAGGAGCAGGACTTTATCTATCAGGTCTGGCCGCAGCAATATTCGATTCCGGGCTTTACCTATCGCGCCCGCAGCGGTAAGTCGACCTACTACCGGCTGGAAACCTTCCTGATGGAGGGCAGTCAGGGTAACGACTTAATGGATTACAGCAAAGAGCAGGTGATCATCGACATACTGGATCAGTATGAGCGACACCTGAACTTCATCCATCTCAACCGTGAAGCGCCGGGCAGCAACATCAGCTTCCCAAGCGCTTAAATCAGGGCCCGTCAGTGAGCAATTGCTGGCGGGCTTTTTTTTCGCTACCGTCGTCATGAACAATACCGCTTCACCTGCCGAAATCGACTATCTTTAGGGCTTTGCTGGCCTGATGCCTGAAAAGCGTAGACAGGGAGTCATATGGGAAAAATATTCAGTACGTTTCTGCCGCTCTATACCACTACGCTTCTGATGCTGCTGGGTTCAGGTTTACTGACTACCTACGTTTCGTTGCGGCTGGCCAGTGAGCAGGTTAATGGTGCGCTGATCGGCGCGATTATTGCGGCTAACTATATCGGGCTGGTGATTGGCGGCAAAGTGGGGCACAACCTGATTGCCCGCGTCGGCCATATCCGTGCCTACGTGGCCTGTGCCGGGATCATTACCGCCTCGGTTGTAGGTCACGGGCTGACGGACTTTATTCCGCTGTGGGTCTTTCTGCGCCTGATTATCGGGCTCTGCATGATGTGCCAGTACATGGTGCTGGAGAGCTGGCTCAACGATCAGGCGGAATCTTCCCAGCGCGGCATGATTTTCGGCCTCTATATGGTCGCCACCTACCTTGGACTCAGTGGCGGACAGGTGATACTGAGCCTGCAATCGGGGTTTGGGGTGAGCACGCTGCTGATTGTGGCGCTCTGTTTCGCGCTCTGTCTGGTGCCGATTGCACTGACCACCCGCACTCACGTCAGGCCTATGACACCGGCGCCGATGGAGCTGGGCTATTTTATCCGCACTATTCCCAAACTGCTCGGCACCACCCTGGTGACCGGCATGGCGATTGGCGCGTTCTATGGTCTGGCACCGGTTTATGGCAGCAGCAAAGGCTTCACCACCAGCCAGACCGGTTATTTTATGAGTCTCACGATTTTTGCCGGGCTGGTGTCGCAGTTTCCGCTAAGCTGGCTCTCTGATCGCTACGACCGCCAGCGGCTGTTATTCATTATTGCCATGCTCTTTGCCGTGGCCTGCGTGCCGCTGGTGGTACTGCCGCATCTGACCTTCCACTGGATGATTGGCATCGCCTTTGCCGCCAGCATGATGCAGTTTGCGCTCTATCCATTGCAGGTGGCGCTGGCCAACGATCAGGTCGCCGCCGATCGTCGTGTCTCGTTAACTGCCTGTCTGCTGATGGCGTTTGGTATTGGCGCCAGTATCGGCCCGCTGGTGGTCGGTGCGCTGATGCAGCCGCTGGGCAGCAATATGCTCTATCTCTTCTTTATGCTCTGTGCGCTGGTGATTGGCGGACTGAGTTATGTGCGTGCGCCGGGTCCGCTTCCGACGACCGAAGTGCCGTTGCCGCATGTGGTGATGCCTGACAGTCTGGCGACCTCGCCACTGGGTGCCGCGCTGATCCCGACGCTGGAAGAGGAGGTGATTCATGCGTCGATGGGCGGTCAGGAGCCGGAAGAGGAGAGTGCTGAGTTCGATGGCACAGCTGACGAAGAGGATTTGCCCGATGACCTTCCTGAGGATCAGCGGCACAAATAGCAGCGGCAAAGCAGGATGCCGTTCGCCGCTGACTGCACCGTTAAAGCAGGATGTCCGGATCTGACACACTCTTGTCCGGTTGCTGGCTCGACATTCGGGTCAGCAACCGCGAAGCTGGCGCATACCGCTTTTTTAAGGAGTCACACCATGCTGGAACTTCGCCCCAATTGTGAACGTTGCGACGTTGATCTGCCGCCATCTTCTCTGGCGGCACGCATCTGCTCGTTTGAATGCACGTTCTGCGCTGACTGTGCTGAGCATCTCACTCATCTTTGTCCCAACTGCGGCGGTGAGCTGGTGCGCCGTCCGGTGCGTCCGGCAGAGAAACTGCAGAAATATCCGGCTAAAATGCGTAGCTGATCCCAAATGACTACAGATATGGTGGGGGCAGAATAGCCTGGCGCGCCTGATCGCATTATGATGTATTTCGTCCCTGACAGAGCTACCACCTTTACTGAGTGCCGGAGATAAGCGCCGGGAGGGACGTACCTTTCATCTCTCTTTAATCGCTTCGCCCGGCCTCCTTGCTCCCTTGCTCCCTTGCTCCCTTGCACCCTTTCAGCCAGCCTCCTTTGCATTCTGCTTTCCAGCGCGTCATGCCAGTACAGGGTCAGCCCTGACTATACTCTGAAGATGTTTTCAGCAGACAAAGGCCGGGTGCAGCGATGTATTACCAATCCCTGAATGGCGCAGCGTGGCGACGGATCTGGGTGGTCGGCGATCTGCATGGTTGCCGCCGCGAACTGGATGCGCTGTTGCAGCAGCACCAGTTTGACCCGCAGCAGGACTTACTGATTTCGGTAGGTGACATCATCGATCGCGGTCCCGACAGCCTGGGTTGTCTGGCGCTGCTGGAGGAGCCCTGGTTTCGCTGCGTGCGGGGGAATCATGAGGAGATGGCGCTTTCAGCATTACAGGGGCAGGAAATGGCGCTCTGGCAGATGAACGGTGGCGACTGGTTCTTTCGGCTGCGTGGTGCAGCGTTGATTGCGGCGCGTCACGCGTTGCAGCGTTGCCGTGAGCTGCCGCTGATTCTCCATCTTCAGCTTGATGAGCGAATTATTGTGATTGCTCATGCTGATTACCCGGCCCGGGAATATGCGTTGAATAAGCCACTCGACTGGCAGCAGGTGGTCTGGAGCCGTCAGCGGCTGGAGGCGATGGAGTCTGGCGAACGGGCGGGCATCCGTGGCGCAGACGCCTTTTACTTCGGACACACGCCGCTGAAACAGTCGCTGACGATTGCCAATCTGCATTACATCGATACCGGCGCAGTGTTTGACAATCATCTGACGATGCTGCAAATAAAGTGACTCAGCGGAACAGGCGTCCGTCGCGCACCAGCTCCCGCGGATAGCTGTTCTTGATACGGCTGCCGACTTTTTTAGCCAGCCCCAGCGGCTGCTGCTGATAAGTGACAATCATCTCATTACGGGTAGGTTCCGTTTCCGGGTAGATATCCCGGCCGCGATACCACTCTTCCGCCTCTGCTGCGGTGAGCTCAAAAGTCTGCGCCGCATCCGGTTTTGCCAGCGCAATTACCGCTTCATGCTGCCAGCGATAGCCTTTAGCAAAGGTTTCTGCCAGCTTCAGGCCGATGCGCGAGAACCGCACTTTACCCAGCAGCGGGGTGACGGCCTTCGGGAACAGCCAGATCTCTTTATCACGCTGCCACAGCTCCAGCGACGCATCCCATTTAAGAGAGACAGCGGCGGCGGCCTGGGCTATCTCACTTTCCAGCTTGCGGCTGAGGTGGGAGAAGGGCAGTTTACCCACTTTGTAGCCCGGCAGCGGTAAGGGCTCGACCGACGCGGTTTTACGCAGCCGCGCAACGAAAAAGCCTTCGCTGTCGAACATCTGCGGGAAGACATGCAGATAGCCCTCGGGCGTCGCGGCCTGTCCGGCACCCTCAAACAGACCATCGAGTGCTACAACCTCAACAGCGTCCGGATAGCGCTCCAGCAGCCAGGCGATCACCTGCTGATTCTCAATCTGATTCAGGGTGCAGGTGGAGTAAACCAGCGTGCCGCCGGGTTTGAGTGCATGAAAGGCACTGTCGAGCAGATCGCGCTGGGTCGCGGCGATCTCATGCGTACTTGCCAGCGACCAGTTTTTCAGCGCATCAGCATCTTTGCGAATCACCCCTTCGCCGGAGCAGGGAGCGTCGAGCAGGATGGCGTCGAACTGTTCCGGCAGGGCTGGCCCGAAGACCCGCGCGTCAAAGTGCGTTAAGGCACTGTTGCTGACGCCGCAGCGGCTGATATTGGCGTGCAATACTTTTACCCGGCTGGAGGAGAATTCGTTAGCGAGGATAACGCCCTGATTGCCCATCCGCGCAGCAATCTGGGTCGTTTTAGAACCCGGTGCCGCCGCCATATCCATCACGGCGCTGACTTCTGGCTGGGCGTCAAACAGCGCGGTGACCGGCAGCATGGAGCTGGCCTCCTGAATGTAGAACAGGCCACTGAGATGCTCAGCCACGCTGCCCAGCGGCAGGCTCTCATCTTCCCGACTGATCCAGAATCCCTCTTCGCACCACGGCACCGGCGTCAGCTGCCAGTCATAATTAGCCGTCTGACTCAGAAAGTCAGCCACGCTGATCTTCAGGGTATTGACGCGAATACTGCGGCGCAGGGGTTGCTGACTGTAGGCAATAAATTGCGCGAGGCTCGCCTCATCGGGCAGGCTCTGGCGCATTAACGAGAGAAAATCGGCGGGGAAAAGCGAAGAAGCATCTGACACGGGCACATTCCAGTTAAGGCAAAGGCGGCAGTGTATCATGAGGAAAGGAAACGGGCAGCCAGGCTGCCCGTTTGAGGGAGTGAATAAGGCGTATGATCCCTGAGCCGGTGCTGACTTTAAACGCCTAAAAGGGCAGAACAGTCTGCCCGTTTGAGATAGCCTTTAGCGCGGAGACGGGATCGCCGTTCCCCAGTTACGCCAATCTTTCGGCGCTTCATCCTGCAGCAGGAAGTGTTTATCCGGATTCGCCTGCGGCGCCAGCGGCACCGTCGGCGGCGTCGCAAACTGAATGCCACCGCGAATAAACTGCTGGAAGGTCCCGGTTTTCACTACGCCACCCACCAGACCGAAGTCCAGGTTATAGCCGGATGCCAGCCAGAACACCGAGTTATTACGCACCAGATGCTGGTACTTCTTACTGATGCGCAGGGCGATCTGCACACGATCCGCCATATTACCCAGTGAGGTGCCGGTCACGGTACCCACTTCCACACCACGGAACAGCACCGGCGTACCCAGCGACAGTGAACCGGCCTCAGTGGCATCAACATAAATGTTCAGGCCATTAAGGTAGCGGGAGTCGGTAATGGTGCTCTCCTGCAGCTCAAACGTGCGCGCGGCGCCACCTTTACCGGGATCCACGTTGACGTAAGGCTGCAACAGGGTTTCCAGATGATTCACGCCGGTAGCGGAAATCTCCGGTGAGACCACCGAGAAACGGCTGCCGAGACGGGCGAAATCGTTGACATACTCCGGATAGAGTACCGCTTTCGCCACCACCTGATTGTTATCTTTGCTTAACGACAGTGACTCCACCTGGCCGACATTAATACCCAGGTAACGAATCGGCATTCCGGCAGAGAGCTTGCTGGCGTCATAGGTGTGCAGCGTAATCTGGCTACCCACCGCGCGGGCGGCGGTTTCAGACGGATAGAGGACGCGTTTGGCCCCTTTGGCCGACTGCGCACCACTCATATTGTCGAAACTGATCGCGCCTTTCAGCGCGCGGTTAAGCGGCGATGCCTGCACCGTCAGGCCGCTGCCGTTAAGGCTGACGCGTGCGCCACCCTCAGCCCAGAACACGCTTTCGCTGGTCAGCAGCTTGCGATATTCCGGCTGAATATGTACCGCAATATCAAAGGCGTCAGCGCGCGGCGTGACTTTGACAATCTCTCCCACCTGAAATTTGCGGTAAAGCACGACAGAGCCGGCCTGCACGTCAGGCAGACTGTTGGCGGTCAGCATCAGCGTGGTAGAAGGGCCATCGCCGGTAATGCCTTCTTCCGCTTTTTCAGCATCGGCAAACAGCGGATAGGCACTTTTTGGCTCACCCTTTTTGCCCGGATCCAGCCGGATACCGCCATCCACCCATTCACGGGCGCTGGCACCTAATACCTGCATGCCATCAAGACCGAACTTCACATCCAGCCGACTGTTAACGATAAATTTGCTGTCGCCATGCACCAGATTGCGATTTTCAGGATTGACCGCTACCACGAAATTCACGCCATTTTCATCCAGCGTACGCGACATCACCTGACCAATCTGCATACCATGCAGCATCAGCGGCTGGCCCTGATCGATACCATAGCTCTCTGGCGCGCTGAGTTTTACCGTCAGCACATTGGGCTTCTGCAGCAGAGTCTCATTGGACGCCAGCACGGTGTAGTGCTGCTGCGGCTCGCCTTCGCCCGGCACCAGTTCCAGCGTGTTGCCGGTCAGTAGCGCGCTGAGGCTGGTATCCGTCAGGCTGATTTTCGGACTGTGCATCTCAATGCGGGTGCCGCTGCGCATCAGACCGACAACAGAGGGATCAATCGTCAGCTCGCCGGTGACCTTGCCGCCATCCTGCAGGTTCAGTTTGGTCAGCGTGCCGACTTCCAGTCCCTGATACATCAGCGGGGTGCTGCCCGCCTTGAGATTGTTGCCGTTAGGCAGATCCAGTGTGATCTGCACGCCGCGCTGACTATGTGCCAGATCGGGGTAGAGCCGGTAATTCTGCTCAGCTTTGGCCGTTTCCGCACCCTGTGGCGAGTCAAACGCGATCGCGCCATTGACCAGCGCCGCCAGACTCTCCAGCTGCACTTTAGCCCCGCTCAGGCTGACGTCAGCATTCATGCCTGACACATTCCAGAAACGGCTGTTGGTTTTCACCAGATTGATAAAGCGACGGTCAATCAGCACATCAATCGACACGCCATCGGATTTGCTGTTAATGCTGTAGTCATAGACCCGGCCAACCGGAATTTTGCGGTAATAGACCAGCGAGCCGGTGTTGAGCGAGCCGAGATCGGGCGCATGCAGATGGATCATCAATTCGCCGGTATTCACCCGATACTTGGGCTGCGTATCCAGCGCGGTGAACGACTCGCTGGGTTTACCTTTACCCGGCATCATCCCGATGTAGTTACCACCGACCAGCGCATCCAGCCCCGACACACCCGCCAGCGAGGCTTTAGGCGTCACCAGCCAGAACTGCGTATCTTCACGCAGCGCATCGCGCATGTCGCTCTTGATGCTGGCTTTAATCTGAATGCTGCGATAATCATCACTGAGATTAATGCCCTGCACGGTGCCCACTTCCACGCCCTGATAGCGGATCGGGGTGCGACCCGGCACGATACCATCCGCCGTCTGGAAATTGATGGTGATGGTGGTGCCGCGCTCCTGATAATTGGTCCAGAGCAGCCAGCAGGCGATCAGCATCGCAATAATCGGCAGCAGCCAGAAGGGCGAAATTTTGCGCTTATTGCGCAGCGTTGCGTTAGTCGGTGTAGTCGGCGTTTCCTGTTGCATGTGCATCCCAGAGCAGGCGGCTGTCCAGCCACTCAACAGACATAATGGTCAGGATGACGGCCGCGCCAAAAAACAGCGCCGCCGGTCCCATGGTAAAAGCCAGCAGCTGATCACGGTTGACCAGCGACATGGTTAACGAAATGACAAACAGATCGAGCATTGACCAGCGGCCAACCCAGGTGACAAACCGCAGCAAGCGGATGCGGGTTCTCAGCCCCTGTTCACAGCGAAAATGAATGCTGAGCAGCAGAGTCAGCATCACCAGCACCTTGATAAACGGCACCAGAATACTGGCGATAAAAACAATCGCCGCCACCGGAATATTGCCTTCGCCCAGCCCCAGGATACCGGAGAAGATGGTGTCCTCACGCCGTGAGCCATTAAGGTAGACCACGGAGATCGGCATCAGATTTGCGGGGATCAACAGCACAATCGATGCGATGAGCGCGGCCCAGGATTTCTGCAGGCTGTGGCGGCGTCGGAAGTCGAGCGGCGTGTGGCAGCGCGGGCAGCGGCCCCGTTCATCGGGTATGCTGGTGTTGTGACAGTTCAGGCAGACCTGCATATCGTCACGGGCCATATTGCCAGGCGTCTGTGGGTAGAAATGCTCCCACAGCTGCTCCATATTCAGATGGATCAGTGTCAGCACGCTCAGCACCGTCAGGGCGATGTAAGCCGCCAGCCCGTAGCCAATCTCAAGCGAAGCATAGTCCTGCACTTTAATCGACGCCACGGCGATGCCGATCAGATAGATATCGAGCATCACCCACTCTTTCAGCTTCTCCAGCATCAGCAGCACGGGACGCAGGTTCATGCCGAGCCGGTGGCCGATACCGAGATAACAGATACCCGCCACCAGCGTCACCGGCGCGCCGATGGTGCAGAACGCCACCATCGAGGCCGTCAGTACATCACCCTGCTGGGTCATCTGGATGATACCTTCCAGTACGCTGGCATCGATGCGCATGCCAAGCAGCCGGATATCTACCAGCGGCAGGGAGAAAGCAAAAGGCATTAACACAATCATGGTGGCGGCCATCGCCATAAGACGGGTCATCGGCCAGTCGCGACCACTGAGAATTTCGGCGTTACAGCGTGGGCAATGTGCCGACTGATGAGATTTCACATCCGGTAAGGAAAAAAGGGTATCGCATTGCGGGCAACGCTGATAACGTGCGTGAGGCAATGTCTGGCTGATAGCGTGAATTTTCATAGGGTGATGCAATCTTCGCTCTTCAGAAGTAACAGATATCGGTCGTAAAGACATTGTCTGTGTGCCTGTCTCGGGCATCACGCTTCGATCCACAGAATGCTAAGGGTATAGCAACTAACGCTATGATTCACCTTGTGGCTCTGGATATTTAAAACTTATTTTTAACGAACGGTCTTCAATGCCCCGTTCAGATGTCATTGGTAACGGTTAAATAATGAACAAAACTGCCTTTTACGCCGATTTGAATCGCGATATGCGCGCCTTACTGGCGGGAGAAACGGCGTTCCTCGCCGCGATGGGAAACTTTAGCGCGCTGCTGTACGAACGTCTCGATGGCGTGAACTGGGCTGGTTTCTACCTGCTGACGGAAGCGGATACGCTGGTGCTGGGCCCGTTCCAGGGCAAAATCGCCTGTGTGCGCATTCCGGTCGGTAAAGGTGTGTGTGGCACGGCGCTGGCAGAAGAAAAAGTGCAACGCGTAGATGATGTGCATGCCTTCCCGGGCCACATCGCCTGTGACGCTGCCAGCAATGCTGAGATTGTGATTCCTCTGAAAGTGAATGGCACTGTGGTTGGGGTGCTGGACATCGACAGCGTGGCGTACAATCGCTTTGACAGCGACGACGAATCGGGGCTGGTCACACTGACTGATGGGCTTTGTGAAGTGCTTGCGAACAGCGACTTAGAAAAATATCTGCAGCTGACGCGCAGCTAATCGACTGGATCACATGGCATTTAGCGATGTTGTCATTATAATGTCGCCTGTTCATGCCTGCGCTGGTCGGCAAACCCGTTGTAATCAGGAAATTTCATGGAAAATCAACCTAAGTTGAATAGCAGTAAAGAAGTCATCACTTTTCTGGCGGAGCGCTTTCCGCACTGCTTTAGCGCTGAAGGTGAAGCGCGTCCGCTCAAAATCGGTATCTTTCAGGATCTGGTCGAGCGTGTTCAGGGCGAAATGGGTCTGAGCAAAACACAGCTGCGTTCCGCGCTGCGTCTCTATACGTCAAGCTGGCGTTATCTGTACGGCATCAAAGCTGGTGCTATCCGTGTCGATCTCGACGGTAACGCCTGTGGCGTGCTGGATGAGCAACACGTTGAGCATGCACGTAAGCAGCTGGAAGAAGCGAAAGCACGCGTCCAGGCGCAGCGTGACCAGCAGCGCGCCGCGCGTCGTGAAGCAGGCGAAAGCGAAGAGGGCGCGGCACCGCGTCGTCCACGCAAGCCCGCGGCACGTAAGCCTGCAGAAGGCGAAGCCGCGCGTAAACCGCGTCCGCAGACCACTGCACCGCGTGCGACCGCCTCACAGCATCGCAAGCCAGCCCCACGTCCGGAGCAGGAAGCCCGACCCATCACTGATACCTCAACTTTGCAACCCGGCCAGAGTATTAAAGTTAAAGCAGGCAAAAGTGCGATGGACGCTACCGTTCTTGAAGTATCAAAAGACGGCGTTCGGGTCCAGCTCGCTTCCGGCATGGCAATGATTGTGCGCGCAGAACACTTGCAGTTCTGAAACGGAGGCTAACCCCGGCATGAACACCCTTTTTAAAGTTGGACTTATTGCGGGCCTGCTATTAGCAGGCCCAACCTTCGGCGCGGAGAACATTACCCGCGCCGATCAGATTCCCCAGCTTCACGAAGATCCGCAGGATCCGACGGTCAGTGAGCGCGTAACCTCGCGCTTTACCCGTTCCCACTATCGCCAGTTCGACCTGGATCAGAACTTTTCAGCGAAAATTTTTGATCGCTATCTGAACATGCTCGACTACAGCCACAATGTGCTGCTGGCGTCAGATGTGGCGCAGTTTACCAGCAAAAAAACCACCGTCGGCGATGAGCTGCGCAGTGGCAAGCTGGATCTCTTTTACGATATTTATAATCTGGCGCAGAAACGCCGTTTTGAGCGCTATCAATATGCGCTGACGGTGCTGGCTCGTCCGATGAATTTCAGCGGCAATGACACTATCGACATTGACCGCGCGAAAGCACCCTGGCCAAAAGATCAGTCTGAACTGAATGCGCTGTGGGATGCCAAGGTCAAATATGATCAGCTGAGTCTGAAGCTGGCGGGTAAAGATGATAACGAGATCCGCGACGTTCTGACTAAGCGTTACAACTTCGCTATCCGTCGTCTGGCCCAGAGCAACGGTGAAGATGTTTTCCAGCTGGTGATGAACGCTTTTGCCCGCGAAATCGATCCGCACACCAGCTATCTGTCGCCGCGTAACACCGAGCAGTTCAACACCGAGATGAGCCTGTCACTGGAAGGCATCGGTGCGGTTCTGCAGATGGATGACGACTATACGGTGATTAACTCGATGGTTGCAGGCGGCCCGGCCGCGAAGAGCAAAGCCATTACCGTTGGCGATCGCATCGTCGGTGTGGGTCAGCCAGGCAAGCCGATGGAAGATGTGATCGGCTGGCGTCTGGATGATGTCGTGGCAAAAATTAAAGGACCTAAGGGCAGCAAAGTGCGCCTGGAAGTTCTGCCAGCCGGTAAGGGCACCAAAACCCGTACTGTGACGCTGACGCGTGAGAAAATTCGTCTGGAAGATCGCGCGGTTAAATTGACCATCAAAAATGTCGGCAAGCAGAAAGTGGGCGTGCTCGATATTCCTGGTTTCTATGTCGGCCTCACCGACGACGTGAAAGTACAGCTGCAGAAACTGCAGAAACAGAACGTCGACAGTGTGGTAATCGATCTGCGTACTAACGGCGGCGGCGCGCTGACCGAAGCAGTCTCGCTTTCCGGTCTGTTTATTCCGAGTGGTCCGGTGGTTCAGGTACGCGACAACAATGGTCGGGTTCGTGAAGACAGCGATAACGACGGCGTTGTCTACTACAAAGGACCGCTGGTGGTGCTGGTCGATCGTTTCAGCGCCTCAGCCTCTGAGATCTTCGCTGCCGCGATGCAGGATTACGGTCGCGCGGTGATTGTCGGCGAGCCAACCTTTGGTAAAGGCACCGTTCAGCAGTATCGCTCTCTGAACCGCATCTACGATCAGATGCTGCGTCCGGAGTGGCCTGCGTTAGGCTCCGTTTCTTACACCATTCAGAAGTTCTATCGCATTAACGGCGGCAGTACACAGCGTAAAGGCGTCACGCCGGATCTGCTGATGCCAACCGGCGTTGAAGCGGCTGAAACCGGTGAGAAATTTGAAGATAACGCACTGCCGTGGGACAGCATCAAAGCGGCGACTTATGTCAAAACCGGTGATGTGAAACCGCTGGTAGTGCAGCTGACTAAGCAGCATGCTGACCGCATTGCTCAGGATCGCGAGTTCCAGTACATCATGAAGGACATTGCCCGTTACAATGCCCTGAAAGATAAGCGCAACATCGTGTCGCTTAATCTCGCTCAGCGCGAGAAAGAGAACCACGAAGATGATGCGTCTCGTCTGGAGCGGATCAACGCGCGCTATCAGGCCGAAGGCAAAAAACCGCTGAAAAACCTGGATGAGTTGCCGAAAGATTATAAAGAGCCGGATCCCTATCTTGATGAGACGGTGAAGATCGCTAACGATCTTGCGCAGCTGGAGAAATCCCAGCCAGAGGCGCCAGCGGCTAAATAATCCGCTGTTGCCAGAAAAAGCACCGCTCAGCGGTGCTTTTTTTTGTACTCAGAAAAGTTTCCAGTAAGCAATGATTAGCGCTGGTGAAGGTGCCTGAAGGCTGGGCTCCTCATCAGGCGTGTCAGAATGTAAAGTTATGTCTTTTTAGGCACTTAAACGTTAAGGTTGCTTGAAAAGCAGCCCAATGCCCATAGGATATGGATCCGCGTATAGGCGTGTGAACTACTGAGGAAGATTAACAAAAATGATGCGTATTGCTCTTTTCCTGATGACCAACCTGGCTGTGATGTTGGTATTCGGGCTGATTCTCAGCCTGACAGGGATCCAGTCAAGCAGTGTTCAGGGCCTGATGATCATGGCAGGCCTGTTTGGCTTCGGCGGTGCGTTTGTTTCACTGCTGATGTCGAAGTGGATGGCACTGCGATCGGTTGGCGGTGAAGTGATTGAACAGCCACGCAACGAAACCGAGCGCTGGCTGGTGGATACAATTGGCCGTCAGGCACAACAGGCGGGTATTGCGATGCCACAGGTGGCGATCTATCACGCACCTGACATTAACGCCTTTGCGACTGGCGCACGGCGTAACGCCTCACTGGTTGCTGTCTCAACCGGTCTGCTGCAGAACATGAGCCGTGATGAAGCGGAAGCGGTGCTGGCACACGAAGTGTCACACATCGCCAACGGCGACATGATCACCATGACGCTGATTCAGGGTGTGGTGAACACCTTTGTGATTTTCGTTTCACGTATTCTGGCGCAGATCGCGGCGGGCTTTATGTCCGGCAACCGCGATGGTGAGGAGAGCAGCAACGGCAACCCGCTGGTCTACTTTGCGGTGTCGATGGTGCTGGAACTGGTGTTTGGTATTCTCGCCAGCATCATCACCATGTGGTTCTCGCGTCACCGTGAGTTCCATGCCGATGCCGGTTCAGCGAAGCTGGTAGGTCGTGAGAAGATGATTGCGGCGTTACAGCGCCTGAAAACCAGCTACGAACCGCAGGAGCCGAGCAGCATGATGGCGTTCTGTATCAACGGTAAGGGCAAATCGTTCAGCGAGCTGTTTATGTCGCATCCGCCATTAGATAAGCGTATTGAAGCACTGCGCAGCGGTCAGTATCTGAAGTAGCGTTAAGCAGAGCAAAAAAGGCGACCCTGGGTCGCCTTTTCTGTTTAGAAACCATAATCAGACTGAATCTGACAGCAATATCTTAGCTCAACATGCAGGGAACCCGGGCAGAGGAGGAAAGCGTCCCGCGCCATGGATGGTGCGGGCCGACCGTCATGGATGACAGAAGTCTTTCCGATCTGACCGGGTTCCCTGTGAAGGCTCGGCCTTACAGCGAATCGGGTCACACTCTGTCAGGTGGTCGCCTTTTCTGTTTCTGCCATCAGGCGCGGGTCTGCGTCATCCGCGACACACTGACCAGCGCGGCCACGGCGGCAAAGCTGCCCGCCAGCAGCAGCGAAGCGTGCGTCCCGCGTTCATCAAACAGATTAAACATCAGCGCGACCAGCGCGGCACCCATACTCTGGCCCAGCAGGCGCGCGGTGCCCAGCATGCCGCTGGCGCCGCCGCTGCGATGACGCGGAGCGGAAGTGACAATAGTGTGGTTGTTGGGTGACTGAAACAGCCCAAAACCGGCACCGCAGAGCATCATGCGCCAGATTATATCGCCATCACCCGGGTTAGCCGGAAGCCAGGCGAGCAGAAACAGCCCCAGGGCGAACATAGCCAGCCCGATGCCGCCCAGCAGCCCGGCATGCACCCGTTCAATCAGCCGGCCGGCAATCGGCGCAAACACCATGGTTGCCAGCGGCCAGGGCGTCAGCAGTAAACCGGTTGCCACCTCATCACGCTGCAGGACGTTTTGCAGAAAGAAGGGCAGCGACACCATCGCCAGCATCTGCGCGCAGAACGAACAGACCGACGTTCCCATCGACAGGCTGAAAATCGGGATACGCAGCAGATCAACCGGCAGCAGCGGCACCGCCATGTTTAACTGACGACGAATAAAGAACCAGCCCACAACCAGCAGAGCAATGACCTCCAACAGCACCAGCAGATGACTCTGTCCCTGTGCAAACCCGCTCAGCGCAGAGATGATCAGACCAAAGAACAGGGCGTTCATGATCGCGCTGGGAACATCAAATTTCTGCGCCGTCGCTTTCTGCGGATTATCAGGCAGCGTGCGCAGCGCCAGCCAGAGCGCAATGGCACCCAGCGGGACGTTAATCAGAAACAGCCACTTCCAGCTTGCCACCGAAAGAATCGCTGCGGCGACCGTCGGGCCTGCCGCGGTTGAAACCGCCACGACCAGCGAGTTGATCGCCATGCCGCGTCCCAGATGACGCTGCGGATAGATAATGCGTATCAGCGCGGTATTCACACTCATCAGCGCTGCACCTCCTAATCCCTGCAGCACGCGGGCGAAAGTCAGCATGGTCAGGGTGGTGGAGAAGGCGCAGAACAGCGAAGTGGCAATAAACAGCGCCAGGCCCGCCTGATAGACGCGGCGATAACCCAGCATGTCGCCCAGAAAGGAGAGCGACAGCAGCGAGACGATAATCGCAATCTGATAGGCGTTCACTATCCAGATCGACTGCGCCGGGCTGGCATTCAGTTCGCGCGAGATAGTGGGCAGGGCGACATTGGCTATCGCGCCATCCAGCACCGCCATGGTCAGACCCAGCGCGATGGTGACGATTGCCATATAGCGCTGACGCGCGGGTAATCCATCCTGAGGAGGAGAGAGTGTCATAAGTTAATTACTAAAGAGGGTGAATATCATCATGCTAATGAAATTAACGCTGAAATGCAGCGATCTGACGGATAAAAAACTGTCTTTAAATATGACGTAATGGTTAAAGCATTGCTGCCTTCGTATGCCTCACTCTATACTGACAGTCCGTTCCATTTTTTTTGAAACAGGTTTAACAAGGTGCGCGATGTCCTCTGCTGAAAATGATAAACAGCCCGATTCCGTCTCTTCGGTACTTAAAGTGTTCGGCATTCTGCAGGCGCTGGGTGAAGAGCGCGATCACGGTATTACTGAGCTCGCGCAGCGCGTGATGATGTCAAAAAGCACCGTTTACCGTTTCCTGCAGACCATGAAGTCGCTGGGTTATGTCACGCAGGAAGGTGAGAGCGAGAAGTACTCACTGACACTGAAGCTGTTTGAACTGGGCGCTAAAGCGCTGCAGAACGTCGATTTAATCCGCAGTGCGGATGTGCAGATGCGTGAGCTTTCGCGTCTGACCAAAGAGACCATTCATCTGGGGGCGCTGGAAGAGGACAGTATTGTCTACATCCACAAAATCGACTCCCTCTACAACCTGCGTATGTATTCGCGCATTGGCCGTCGTAATCCGCTGCATACCACCGCGATTGGGAAAGTTCTGCTCGCCTGGCGCGATCGCAGCGAAGTTGAGGAGATCCTGCGGGACGTCGAGTTCAAACGGAGCACGGCCAATACGCTGTTAAGCGCGGAAGCGTTGATTACGGCGCTGGATCAGGTAAGAACACAGGGCTATGGTGAAGATAACGAAGAGCAGGAAGAGGGCTTACGCTGCCTCGCTGTGCCGGTGTTTGACCGTTTTGGCGTGGTGATTGCGGGACTGAGCATCTCTTTTCCCACCATTCGCTTTTCAGAAGATGCCCGCCAGGATTACGTGGCCATGCTGCATCGGGCGGCGCGTACGCTCTCCTCAGAGATGGGCTATCACGACTATCCGTTCTGAAAACAGCGGGCCATGTGGCCCGCTGTTTTGTTAATTATCGATCACTTCTCCGCTTTTCTTCAGCAACGGACAATCAGTCACGCCCACCACGCCACTGTCAGTATGCAGATACTGCGCACTGATCACACCGCGAGCGGTCAGATAGCTGCACTGCAGGCC
The DNA here is from genome assembly GCF_057812235.1 of Pantoea sp. ABR1s. Classification (NCBI taxonomy): domain Bacteria; kingdom Pseudomonadati; phylum Pseudomonadota; class Gammaproteobacteria; order Enterobacterales; family Erwiniaceae; genus Pantoea; species Pantoea sp. ABR1s. The sequence continues at coordinate 1,815,696 of NZ_CM173823.1, forward strand.
AAGGCCGGCGGCATTTTTAGTACTGCCGGTTAATACGCCATAGCCGGTAAACAGCATCGCCAGCCAGATCACCGCCAGCAAGCCTACCGTACGAATAAACAGTTTCATTATGTCTCCTTGTGAAAGATAACTCAGCGCTCCACCTGGTGCCGCCGGTTATGATGATATCAGCATGCCTCGCTTTTCTGGTGGGATCGATCAGAGATAACTGAAACGGCAAATTCTGCATTGATGTTAACCCCATTATCTTTTGCGATTGCGACAGGTAGAATGGGCGGTTGCCATGTTCTGGCGTTTCCACTTAGTTTTACGAGGCAGTTATGAATGAGTTAGCCGCAAATTCGGGCCCACTGGTCAGCTATGGCCTGCTGGTCATTATTTTGATTGTGGCGTTTATCGCCTGGTTCTTTGTCAACCGCGCCAGCGTGCGCGCCGGTGAGCAAATCCGCTTACTGGAATCTTTGCTGGAAGAGCAGAAGAAACAGAATCAGCTGCTGCGCCGTCTGATTGAGATGCAGCCAGGGGCAGAGAGTAAAAAAACCGATGACGAACGCGAGAAACGCGACTTTATCCGGTTGATTCCGGAACGATAATCACAGCAGAGAGGCGGGATGGTCTGGAAAAATCCGTGGTATGACAGCAGCAAAGCGCATCACACGCCCGAGGGATTCTGCAATCCTGAACCGGAACGGCGCAAGCCGGGCGATCTGCAGCGCTGGCGCAGGGAGCGCAAAGCACAGGGACTGCCGCTGCCACCGCAGCAGGGCTACAGGGCTTTCACCGAACAGTGGTGGCAGCCCGCTGATATCAGCGGCAGTGACGATCGCATCTGGTGGCTGGGACATGCCGCCGTGCTGCTGCGGCTGAACCAGCAATATATCCTGATCGATCCCGCACTCTCGTCACGCGCCTCACCACTCTCTTTTGCCGGGCCGCAGCGAAAAACGCCCGCACCGCTTAGCATCGCTGATCTGCCGCGTCTGGATGTCGTGCTTATTTCACATAACCATTACGATCATCTTGATCGGCCGACGGTTAAAGCGATCGTCCGGCGTTTTCCGCAGGCGACCTTCATTGTGCCGCTGGGCCTGGAAAAATGGTGCAGGGCGCGGGGCGTGAAACAGGTCCATCAGCTCGACTGGTGGCAACAGTTTACTGTCGGCGACCTCTGTTTTGATGCGGTGCCGGCACGTCACTGGAGCATGCGAACGCCGCGCGATCGAAACCGTTCGCTCTGGTGCGGCTGGGTCGTGCGTTCTGCCTCCGTGCGCTTCTGGTTCTCGGGCGACAGCGGCTACAGCGATAGTCTGCCGGAGATTGCGGCCCGACTCGGCCCGTTCAGCCTGGCGGCTTTGCCGATTGGCGCTTATGCACCTGAATGGTTCATGGCGGGCCAACATATGAATCCCGATCAGGCGGTGGCGCTGTGGCAGGCAGCAGGCAGGCCGCTGACGCTGCCCATCCACTGGGGCGTGTTCGAACTGGCCGATGAGTCGCTGGATGCGCCACCCAAAGAACTGGCGGATGCGCTGCTGCGGGCAAACGAGCAAAAGGGCGGTTTCGCACCGTGGCGAATAGGCGAAAGCCGCGGGCTGAATAAGGACACCCAGGAATTATCCTAAAACCTCAGAGTTAAAACAAAAGCCCGTTTTTATTATCTGATATCAATTTTTCAAATCAAAAGTTAAATTCTTAATAAGTAAAATCGGGCTCAATGCTTTTATTTGGAGCAGGACGACTGTCTGGCTCCTGCTTTTGGTGCAAAAAAAGTGTTATCTGTACGAAATAAAAGGCGCTGTACAGGATTGACGCCGGATTATTGATATTTTCAACTTTTCGCGCTTCGCTTATTCATTCTGTTATTGCCATATTTGTGAAATATTAATTTCTTATGGTATCCATTGGGTTAGACCCGGCAACAGAGGCCGGAGAGGGGTCTGGCCAGAGTGCGGGCTTAATTTGCATCGGCATTTGTAAACGCCACAGAACAGGCAATGTGAGCCTTCTGGCAATTATGTGCGCAGGCTGGCTGAGGCCCTTAAAAATGGCTTGCCATTGTTTTTAGGATATGTGATAACAAATCCTGAGTTAAACGAGGTACAGTTCTGTTTATGCATGGCATCTTCTGTAAAGAAGTCTGTAAAGAAGAACGAGTAAAGACGTTGACGTTGAATACCGCTTCCTTGCCGAACCTTAATTAGTGCCTCATGCAGTAATGTCTCTGGTTTTTCTGTACGACAGCCTTCGGGCTAAATAAACATCTAAAGGAATTTGCAAAATGGCAAAGATTAAAGGTCAGGTTAAGTGGTTCAACGAGTCTAAAGGTTTTGGTTTTATCACCCCTGCTGACGGTAGCAAAGATGTGTTCGTACACTTCTCCGCTATTCAGGGCAATGGTTTCAAAACCCTGGCTGAAGGCCAGAGCGTTGAGTTCGAAATTCAGGACGGCCAGAAAGGCCCGGCAGCCGTTAACGTTACGGCTATCTGATTCAACTCCGCCTCGGTGCATTGCACCCTGACATGAAATCTCAAAGCCCTGGCTTCTCAGCCGGGGCTTTCTTTATGCTTCCGATGCGTAAACGTTAAGGTTACACTGCGCCGCGTTATCTGATGCCGGAGCACCCTATGTCCCTGATTTGCCCTCTTTGTCACTCTCCTCTCGCCTTCACTGCGCGCAGCTGGTGCTGCGAGAATCGCCATCAGTTTGACCAGGCGAAAGAAGGGTATGTCAATCTGCTGCCCGTTCAGCATAAACGGTCACGTGAACCGGGTGACAGTGCAGAGATGATGCAGGCAAGACGCGAATTTCTTGAGGCAGGCTACTACCAGCCGCTGCGTGATCGGGTCGTCAGCCTGCTTGCGCCCGCGCTGAGCCAGCCGGAGTGCAAAATCCTGGATATCGGCTGTGGCGAAGGTTACTACACCGCCGCACTGGCTGACGCAGCAGGCGAGGCCGGGCAGGTCTATGGGCTGGATGTCGCCAGAATGGCGATCCGGCTGGCAGCAAAGCGCTATCCGGCCGTGCGCTTCTGCGTCGCCTCCAGCCAGCGCTTACCCTTTGCCGATCACGCCCTGGATGCGGTTGTCCGAATCTACGCACCCTGCAATGAAGCGGAACTGGCTCGCGTGCTGAAGCCGGGTGGCCTGGTACTGACCGTGACACCGGGCCCGCATCATCTGCAGCAGTTCAAGGCGCTGATTTACCGCGAAGTGCAGTTGCATGTGCCGGAGCAGAAAGCGTATCCCGGATTCCGCCAGGTGGCGCAGCATGCGCTGCGTTACCCAATGGCATTAACCGGCGCAGCCGCGACGACCCTGCTTCAGATGACGCCGTTCGCCTGGCGGGCGCGTGAAGAGGTCTGGCAGACCCTGCAGCAGAGCGAGCAGTTCAGCTGCGACGCAGACTTTACCCTGACTGTGTGGCAGCGCGACTAGCGCGCTTCGACCAGGGTGTTATAGATGCGCTCCAGATCGTCGAGTTGCTGCACCGCGATCAGCAGCCGACGCTGTTCCAGCTGAATCACCAGAATGCCATCCTCAGAGAGATTCATGCCCTGAATTCGCCGGTAATCGATCCAGACACCGGCGTAAAACAACCCCTCACTTTTCATCAGCAGCGTTGGCTTTCGCAGCCAGAATAACCAGAACGCCAGAAAACACAGCACCATCAGCAGTGAGGTGGTGAGTTGCGGGCCGTGATGACTGACGTTGTTCCACAGCAGGATCAGCAGCAGGCCGATGAAAATCAGGCTATCCAGCTTATGCTGCCTGCGCAGCGCAACCCGTAAGCGGGTCGGGCCGTGGCGACGCGGCAGAATCGCCTCATGATAAATGGCAAACCCCATCAGGGCGGCAATACAACACGCAATCAGCGCATCGGTTAATGACATCACAGCTACCTCAAACAGGGTGAGCTCAGCCGGTTGTGGCTCAGCTCACCACGCTTAAAAGCCGGGAGCGCAGGCTCCCGGCCGGGTGAAATTACAGACCGAGCAGGCCGATCCAGTAACCAAAGATACCGATAGCAAAGAAGCCGACGATAATCCACAGCGCGTTCACTTTACGGCGTAACAGCCACATACAGCCAAAGGTCAGCAGCAGCGGCACCACGCCCGGCATCAGCTGATCGAGGATCGACTGTACGGTGGTGACGGTGGTTTTACCGGTCGAGTCGGTAATACGTGACACCACCAGCGGAATGTTAACGTGTGTCCACTTGTTGACCAGCGCCCCCATGACAAACAGGCCGAGAATCGACGCCCCCTCCGTGAGTTTCTGCAGGAAACCGCCGCCCATATCACTGACGATATCTATCCCTTTGCGATAGCCATAGGCCACGCCGTAGTAGCGGGTCAGCAGACGTGCCAGGTTAAACAGCACAAAGAAGAGCAGCGGACCCAGCAGACTGCCACTCATGGCGATACCGGCTCCCAGCGCGGCAAACACCGGGCGCACCGTACCCCAGAAGATCGGGTCGCCAACACCGGCCAGCGGTCCCATCAGGCCGACTTTAAGGCCGTTAATCGCGCCATCGTCGATCGGTGCGCCGTTAGCACGCTGCTCTTCCATCGCCATAGTCACGCCCAGAACCGGCGCGGCCACATAAGGATGGGTATTAAAGAACTCCAGATGACGCTTGATCGCCTGCTTACGATCATCATTGTTCTCAGGATAGAGACGGCGGATCACCGGCACCATTGAGAAGCAGAAGCCCAGCGCCTGCATGCGTTCAAAGTTCCATGAACCCTGGAACAGATTAGAGCGCAGAAAGACGGCGCGAACATCACCGGGTGTCAGTTTCTTTTCAACTTTCGTAATATCAACCATGTGCTCACCTGTTCCTTAATCGAGTTCGTTATCAAGATCGTTTGCGGTCGCTGCACCTGTTGGTGCTCCCGCCACACGGTTGTATTTCGGGCTGAGCTGAATGTAGAGCACCGCCATGACCACGCCAATGACGCCCAGCGCCACCAGGTTAAAGTTGGTGAAGGCCGCGGTGACGAAGCCCAGGTAAAAGAACGGCATCAGGTAGCCTGCGCGCATCATGTTGATGACCATCGCATAACCGACCACCACAATCATGCCACCGGCGATATTCAGGCCGTTGGTCACCACGTCCGGAATAGAGCTGAGTAAGGCATGGACCGCACTGGTACCGACCGAAATCGCCACAATCAGCGCCGGGATGGCGATACGCATCGCCTGTAACAGCAGGGCAGAGACGTGGATCCAGGAGATGGCCGTGAGATTACCTTTCTCTGCGGCTTTGTCAGCCGCATGCTGGAAGGCGACGGTCAGCGTACGCACGATTATGGTCAGTACCTGTCCGGCGGCGGCCAGCGGAATCGCCAGCGCAATACCGGCACCCACACTTTGACCGCCAGCGATAACCAGGATGGTCGAGATAATGGAGGCGAGGGCGGCATCAGGCGCAACGGCGGCACCGATGTTCATCCAGCCCAGCGCAATCATCTCCAGCGTACCGCCGATAATAATGCCGGTTTTCATATCACCCAGCACCATACCAATCAGGGTACAGGCCACCAGGGGACGGTGAAACTGGAACTCATCCAGAATCGACCCCATACCGGCAATACAGGCGACAATAAAAATCAAAATAATTTGTAGCGAGGTTATTTCCATCATACTTCTTGTCCTCAGCAGGATAACCAGGAGCCCGGAAACGCAGGCGCATAAGTGCTTCTGTTACGCGTTAACTTTTGCAATCAGATCCATCATTTTCAGTTTCTGGTCACTGGAAACTTTACGCACTTCCAGTTCAATATTGCGTTCATTGAGTTTGCGGAACGCGGCAATATCTTTTTCATCGACCGAGACCGCATTATTGACCTGGGTTTTCCCCTGGCGGAACGCCATACCGCCGATGTTGACGGTTTTAATATCGACACCCTGTTCCACCACGCGCAGTACATCGGTGGGATTGGTAAACAGCAGCATCACGCGATCCTGACCATACTTCGGGTTGTTCCACACCCGCACCATCTTATCGACATCCACCACATGGGCCGTGACGCCGGGCGGAGCGACCTGCGTCAGCAGAGTCTTGCGCACATGATCGTTGGCCACTTCATCGCTGACTACGATAATGCGCTGAACGTTGGTCTCTTTGGTCCAGCGCGTTGCCACCTGCCCATGAATCAGACGGTCATCAATGCGTGTCAGCCCGATTTTCATGTGGTCACCGGGCGCCATCGGCTTAGCCGGTTGCGCCGCAGCAGCCGGTTTTGCCGCGGCTGGCGCTGGCGCTTCTTCTTTGGCTTTCAGGGCTTTGACCCCTTCACGGCCGGTCTCCACCGCCACGGCGACCAGCTCGTCAAAACCGGGATTGTCATCGCGCGCCATCAGCGTTTCGACCAGCATCGGGATATTGACCCCGGCGATGACCTCATACTGCGGTTTGTCGACCACAATGCGACTGGCCGCATTGAACGGACTGCCACCCCAGGTATCAACTAAAAACAGTACTCCCTGCGTCGTATCAAGTTCTGCCAGTCGTGCCTGATATTTTTCAATCAGCGTTTCTGCATTTTCACCGGGGACAAAATCTATCCAGCCGACATTGTCCTGCTCGCCCAACAGCATTTCTGCTGTTTTCAGCAGTTGTTCCGCTGCCCAGCCGTGTGTACCAATTACTATCGCAATGGTCACGTGCTACCTCCGTTCGCTAGAGATGCTCATCTGAGTCAATGAACTGTATTGAAGTGCTTTGATGATCTGTTTAACCGGATGATTCGAATTATCGGTATAGCGTCGAAAAAACATGGGTTAACTACGTCAAGGCGGTAAAGTCGCGATTTATTTTAGTGATCGAAAAAATAAATTATGTGATGTCTGTCAGCTATTCATCCTGTGAAGCGGCCAGTAACCCTTTTTATGCGCCTGATCATCCGTCAGGCAGATTGTAAAAATAAGAAAATTTTTTGACGCAATTCGCCGACCTGATACATTAACGTTCTGTTTATTACTCAGGAGTAACGGGCTTCAGCCCACCTTTATGGATCGTCACCGACGTCGCTTAATCTGTTCTTTGCGCCTGCTGGCGCGTCACCCTTCGCCTCACGGCGTTTTCACCGCTTTCCCGACTACCTGCATGTCACGCTTTGCTGCGCTGATAAGCGGCACCGCGATCTGTTCCCTGTTCTGGAGTCATAAATAATGGAATTTTTATTCGACCCCTCAATCTGGGCGGGTTTACTGACGCTCGTGGTGCTGGAAATCGTACTCGGCATTGATAACCTGGTCTTTATTGCCATCCTGGCCGACAAACTGCCGCCGAAGCAGCGTGATAAAGCACGCCTGATTGGCCTGTCACTGGCGCTGGTCATGCGTCTGGGTCTGCTGTCGCTGATCTCCTGGATGGTGACGCTGACGACGCCTCTCTTTAGCGTAGGCGGTTTCAGCTTTGCCGGTCGTGATTTAATTCTGCTGGCGGGTGGTCTGTTCCTGTTGTTTAAGGCGACCATGGAGCTGCACGAGCGGCTGGAGAACCGGCAGCTCGACGGATCCGGTAATCGGGGATATGCCAGTTTCTGGGCTGTCGTGACGCAGATTGTGGTACTGGACGCCGTCTTCTCGCTGGATGCTGTGATTACCGCCGTGGGTATGGTGAACCACCTGCCGGTGATGATGACCGCCGTGGTGATTGCGATGGGTGTGATGCTGCTGGCATCTAAGCCGTTAACCAACTTTGTTAACGCGCATCCGACAGTAGTGGTGCTCTGTCTGAGCTTCCTGCTGATGATCGGTCTGTCGCTGGTGGCAGAAGGCTTTGGTTTCCATATTCCTAAAGGCTACCTCTATGCGGCGATTGGCTTCTCGATTCTGATTGAGCTGTTCAACCAGGTTGCACGTCGTAACTTTATCCGCCATCAGTCAAATCGCCCGATGCGTGAACGCACTGCCGAAGCGATTTTACGCCTGATGGGGGGCCGCAACCGTGCCCAGACCGCCAGCAATGGCAACACCAGCAGCAGCGAAGAGGCTGCACTGGCGGAAGCGATGCCGCAGGAAGCGTTTAAAGATGAAGAGCGCTATATGATTAATGGCGTGCTGACGCTGGCTTCCCGCTCGATTCGCAGCATCATGACGCCACGCGGTGAAATCTCCTGGGTCGATGCGAATCGTCCGGTAGATGAGATTCGCGGTCAGCTGCTTGATACGCCACACAGCCTGTTCCCGGTCTGTCGGGGTGAACTGGATGAAATTGTCGGTGTAGTGCGAGCCAAAGAGCTGCTGGTGGCGCTGGAGCACGGTGTGGATGTGGCAACGTTTGCGGCCAATACACCGACTATCGTGGTGCCGGAGACGCTGGATCCGATCAACCTGCTTGGCGTGCTGCGTCGTGCTAAGGGCAGCTTCGTGATTGTCACCAATGAGTTTGGTGTGGTTCAGGGTCTGATTACGCCGCTGGACGTGCTGGAAGCGATTGCGGGTGAATTCCCGGATGAAGATGAAACGCCCGATATTATTGCGGATGGTGATGGCTGGTTAGTGAAAGGGGGGACCGATCTGCACTCGCTGCAGCAGTTGCTCGACTTCCATGAACTGGTCGACCCGACAGAAGACCACGCCTCGCTGGCGGGCCTGCTGATTGAGCAGAAAGGGCAGTTACCGCTTCCTGGCGATGTGATTGATATCACTCCGCTGCACTTCCAGATTATCGAAGCGACCGACTACCGTATCGATCTGGTGCGTGTCACTAAAGATAAACCGCATGATGAGGATGAAGAGGACTAATCGTTCTCGTTGATGCAGCGGCGCTGCCGGGTTTACCGGCCGCGCTGAATTTCTCTGACAGCCGCTGGCTCATTGCCGCGGCTGTTTTTTTGTCTGTGGCGTAAGGTCATCAGGCAGGGCGAAACGGGGCTCAGGCGATTGTCACCTGCGGGCATCAGCCTGATGCTGCGCCAGCCACGCCGGGAAGTCCTGCAGCGGCATCGGACGGGCAAAATAGTAGCCCTGAAGATGATCCACGCCGCGTTCGCGCAGATACGCCGCCTGCTCAGCCGTCTCCACGCCTTCCGCCACCAGACTGATATTCAGGCGCTGGGCCAGCGAAATCACCATATCCGTCACCGTGGCATTAATCGCGTCAGTGCCGATGGCTGCGGTGAAAATCTTGTCGATTTTCAGCACATCTGGCTGCAGATCTTTCAGGTAGGAGAGCGAGCTGTGACCGGTGCCAAAATCATCAATCGCCAGCCGGACACCGATGTCGTGCAGTTGCGCAATCACCGACTGGTCCACGACCGGCAGGGCATCGCGCTCGGTGAGCTCCACCACCAGTTTCGGCACCGGATTGGCAGGCCACCACAGGTTGTGCAGATCTTCCAGAATGGCGTGGTCGCGGAAGTGGCTGGCGGCAACATTAATGGCGATATGGAACGCGGGATCGTCGGGCAACTGCGGTAACTGACTCACCACCTCATTCAGTACAAAGCGCGTCAGCGGTTTGATCAGGTTCTGTCGTTCGGCCAGGGGAATAAAGACATCCGGGGCAATCCAGCCCTGACGGGGATTATGCCAGCGCAGCAGTAACTCAATACCGTCGCACTCACCACTTTTGGTGTTGATCAGCGGCTGGCAATAAACCATAAACTCACGGGCCGTAATGCCATAACTGATTTGCCAGCTCAGGCTCATACGATTTGCGGTCGCCAGCCAGACGATGTAACCCATAAGCAGACTCAGCAGCAGCGCCAGCGGGAGCTGTGAGGGAAGCGTCGCCAGCGCCAGGCGGGTCGGAGAGGGGCCATAGAGGGTAAGCGTAAACGGATAGCGCAGCGAGCCCTGCTCATAGCTCACTTCATCATCTGCCGGCACCGTGGGCTCGATCAGTGGATTGCCATACTCCAGGCTCTCCCCGTTGACGTTAAAGACAGCGCGTTCCACCCAGGGCAACTGCGGCTCCAGCAGATAATTGCTCATCATTTCGATGTTGATCACCTGCAAAATCCCGGAGCGGTTATCCAGGCTCTTTGGCGTCCACAGCAGTAAAATGGGCGAGCCTTTCAGCAGGTACTCATCGGTTGCCAGCGTCATGCGCTGACTGTTAAAGGCTAAGTCAGGGTAAGTCTGGCTAAAGGGGATGGTGCGCGGCCCATAAATACTGGAGCAGTAGAGCACGTCGTTATCCACCAGCAGGATCGCCCGGACCGTCTGCAGGGAAGAGATTTTTTCGATGAGTGGAAAGCGAACATCCTGACAGGGAACGCCGACCAGACCCAGCGTATTATTGGCTGAAACCTCCAGCGGTGAAAACATCCGGTCAAACCGCATAATCGCTTTATCGGCGAAATCCATCGCCTGCTGCTCGATACGTGACTTCTCTTCGATATAGCGAAAGGCCAGGGTTAATATCAGCACCACGGTGGCGATCGACAGCGCTATCAGCACACGCTTGCGTCTGAATTGTCCAACATTTTGCTGGGCCATAAACATCTGTATCCACCTTCCCAAAAGCCAGTAAAAAGCAAAACACAACGGGGTGAGTATCGGCACGGTCAGATCAACATTGAGGCCGGAATGCAGAAAAGCGGGTCTGGAAAGTTGCGTAAGCCGGACGGCTGCGCGGAAATCACTCTACCGGTTAAACCTGCGCTGAGATAGCGCAGGATGCGGATTTTATTACGTTTGCACGTTTTTTAGTCAGTTAATCGTTTCGCTTAATCACACTGAACTTTAATCGCCAGACCGCCACGCGAAGTTTCACGGTATTTGGCGTTCATATCTTTGCCGGTTTCATACATTGTCTCGATAACCTTATCCAGCGAGACGCGGGGTTCGCTGGTGCGCCTAAGTGCCATGCGCGCCGCATTAATCGCTTTAACCGAGGCGATAGCATTGCGCTCAATGCAGGGCACCTGAACCTGACCGGCTACCGGGTCACAGGTCAGTCCAAGGTTATGTTCCATGCCGATTTCAGCCGCCACGCAGACCTGCTCCGGACTGCCGCCCAGCAGTTCAGCCAGACCGGCCGCCGCCATAGAACAGGCGACACCCACTTCACCCTGACAGCCCACTTCCGCGCCTGAAATAGAGGCGTTCATTTTGTACAGCACGCCGATGGCGCCAGAGGCGAGGAAATAGCGCAGGAAAATGTCGGGTGTCACTGGCTCAATGAAGTGATCGTAGTAAGCCAGCACCGCAGGCACGATACCGCAGGCACCGTTAGTTGGCGCAGTCACCACGCGGCCTCCCGCGGCGTTCTCTTCGTTAACGGCCAGCGCATACATATTGATCCAGTCGATTACAATCATCGGATCGCTGGAGTGCTTGTCAGAGGAGGTCAGCAGACGACGCAGGGAGGCGGCGCGACGGGGCACGCGCAGTGGCCCTGGCAACACGCCTTCGGTATTCAGACCGCGATCGATACAGGCCTGCATCGTCTGCCAGATGTTAGTGAAATAGGCATGGATCTCATCGCGGCTGTGCAGCGCCAGCTCATTTTTCATCACCAGACCTGAGAGTGACAGGCCGGTTTCACGACAGTGAGCCAGCAGATCTTTGGCGGAGTGGAACGGCCAGGGCACAGAGACTTCATCCAGTGCCGACTGTCCGAAATGCTCTTCATCAACAATGAAACCGCCGCCAACGGAGTAATAGGTTTTTGACAGGATCAGCAGGTCACCGGCAAACGCGAGCAGGCGCAGGCCATTTTCATGCAGCGAAAGGTTCTCACTGCGAAATACCATGCCGCCTTCGCGCGGGAAATCCACTTCGTGTGCGCCTTTCGCCAGCAGCAGTCGCTCACGCTGCTCAACATCTTTAATAAAGGCGGGGATCGCATCGATATCCACCGTATCCGGCGATTCACCCGCCAGACCCATAATAATGGCGATATCAGTGTGATGGCCTTTGCCGGTCAGAGAGAGAGAACCGTAAACATCCACGGCGATCCGGGTGACCTCCTGCAGCTTTTCCTGTTCGCACAGCAAATCCACAAACTGTTTACCTGCTTTCATCGGGCCGACAGTATGCGAACTTGAGGGGCCGATGCCCACTTTGAACATGTCAAAAACACTAATCACAGGTGACACTCCTCACAATTATTCTCAGTCTGCCGGGGCAGTTTATGGCGCCCATAGTAATGGTCATGCACCAGGAAAGAGCAGCTTTTCGCATGAAATAAACTTATCAAAACTCATAGAAAAAATTATAGTGCAGCGCGCCAGTAACCTGACGGGCCGGAGAGAGAAAAACGAGAAAGGTTTCAGAATGCGATCTGAGTACTCAGCGAGCGGATAATACCCGCGGTCATGCCCCACACCAGATAATCCTGATAGCGCGACAGCCAGACCGGGTGGCGAACGCCAGCCCGATGTACCTCCAGCGCGCTGTAGCGGCTGAGCTGCAAAGCCTCGGCCAGCGGCATCTCAAAGGCGCTGCTCACCTCATCCGGATTAATCGTTAACCGCAGATCGGCCGGAATGATCCCCAGTACCGGCGTCACCTGAAAGCCGGTGCTGCTGGTCACGGCGGGCAGTGCGCCTAATACCTCGACCTGATGCGGCTCAATGCCAACCTCTTCCTGTGCTTCACGCAGTGCTGTGGCGATGAGCGATGCGTCAGTGTCATCCTGCATCCCGCCGGGAAAAGCGACCTGTCCGGCATGTTTGCGCAAGGCGTGTGAGCGCTGCGTCAGCAACAGACCGGGTTCAGGCCGTGCCACAATCGGCACCAGCACCGCCGCATGGCGCCCGGATAGCAATTGTGTGCTGCGGGCTGGCTGCTGCAACAGAAAACGGCTGCGGAAATCATTAAGCGTCAGGGCCAACTGAACCTCCGGTTTGTTCCAGTGCCGGTAAGATCCGGCTGACTTTATCGAGTGTTTCCTGATACTCCGCTTCGGGATCGCTGTCTGCAACAAGCCCGCCGCCCGCCGCACAGTAGAGCTGCTGACCTTCAGCGATCAGCGTGCGAATGGTGATGCTGGTATCCATCCGGCCACACAGGCTGAGATAACCAATGCTGCCGCACCAGGCATTGCGCCGCTGCGGCTCCAGTTCATCAATAATCTCCATCGCCCGAATCTTGGGCGCACCGGTAATCGAGCCGCCCGGAAAACAGGCGCGCAGCAGATCGGTAGCCTGCAGGGTATCAGGCAGCTGCGCCCGCACCGTGCTCACCAGGTGGTGTACGGCGGGGAAGGGTTCAACCACAAACAGTTCAGGCACCGTGACCGAGCCGGGTAGCGCCACGCGGCCAATATCGTTGCGCAGCAAATCGACAATCATCAGGTTTTCGGCCCGATCTTTTTCCGCATGGCGCAGCGACTCAGCCTGTTGCGCATCAGCAATCGGATCGTCACAGCGTGGCCGGGTACCTTTGATCGGTCGGGTTTCGATCTGTTTATTATTCAGTGACAGAAAGCGCTCCGGCGACAGGCTCAGGATTGCGCTCTCCGGCAGACGCAGAAAAGCGCTGAACGGCGCGCGGTTAGCCGCATTGAGTATACTGAACGCCTGCCACTCATCACCCTGGTAACCGGCCTGAAAGCGCTGCGCAAGATTAACCTGATAACAGTCACCCGCCTGAATATAGGCCTGAACCGCCGCAAAACGCGCAGCGTAATCTGCATAGCTCAGGTTGGAGCGCCAGCGGCTGGTCAGTGAAAAGGGCACGGCCTCGCGCGCCGGCCATTGCGCCAGCCAGGCGGCGCGTTCTTCCGCGTTCTTTAACGCCACCAGCGTCAGGGTCTGCTGATGATGATCGGCAATCAATGCCCAGTCATAGATACCCACCGCCATGTCAGGCGTGGTGAGATCGGCTGCGGCCTGCTGAGGCAGCGACTCAAACCGGCGGCCCAGATCATAACCAAACAGGCCCAGCGCACCGCCCTGAAACGGCAGGGCATCGCTGGCAGCCGGCGTCACGCCCAGCGCATCACACTGCTGCTGCACCAGCAGCAGGGGATCGGCGGTTGATTCGGTCGTGCCGGTCGGGTCGCTGAGCGTAGTCATCGCACCGCGGGTCACCAGGGTGGCGCGGGGATCGGCAGTCAGAATATCAAAGCGGTTGTCGCTGTGGTTCGCCTGCGCGGAGGAAAGCAGCATCGCCCATGGCAGATGGGCAATCGGGGCAAAACGCTGAGTCAGCGCATCAGGGGTATAATCAAGACTGAGGGTTTCAACAATCATCGGGCAGAGAAATCAGAGAGCAAAGAGGCGGTCAGACTGCCATATTTTTTCCTGACTGGCACCTGTTAGTTCCGCGTGGGATACTGTCTGCCCCAACGCAGGAGTGAAACATGTTTATTGGAATACCGGCTCTCTCTCATGAGCAGCAGCAGCAGGCCGTCGAACGTATTCAGGAATTGATGGCGGGAGGTTTGTCGAGCGGTGAAGCGATCACCCAGGTGGCGCAGGAGATCCGACAAAATTTCAAGGGCGAACGGATTCGGGCGCTATTCGAAGACGAAGATGAAGAAAACGAAGAGGAATAACGCCCGGCGTTTTAACGTGCAGCGATAATTTTAATTTCGATTTTGTACTTCGGATTCAACAGACCGGCCTGTACCGTGCAGCGCACCGGCGCATTACCTGGGGAGACCCATGCGTCCCATGCGCGGTTCATCGCAGGGAAATCGGCCTTATCCACCAGAAACAGTGTCGCATCAAGGATTTTGCTTTTATCGCTACCGAGCCGTGTCAGAATCGCATCAATCACTGCCAGCGCATTGGCTGTCTGCGCTTCTGCGTCGGCATCCAGATTCTCAGGCACACTGGTGTAATAGATCGTGTCGTTGTGGATCACGGCTTCGGACATACGGTGTTCCGGGTCAATGCGGGTAATACTCATCGGTTTCTCCCTGGTTAATTGCGCATTAGCCTGGCACACTCCCGACATCGCTGTCACCCCTTACGCTTTACAGGCAGCGCTCAACAATCGCCTGTCTGTCCGCCATCACCTGAGGCGCCATCCGGAAAGTCGTGAAATATTTCACCTCAGCCCCTTTTCGGCGGGGCGACACATCCGCAAAAATCGAATCTTCCCAGGTAAAAACGCTGATCTCGCTGCCGTTGGGCTGGGTGTGGGTGGTGTTATCTCTGGCAATGACGCTGGTGGTGGACCAGCCGCGATAAATACAGTCGCTGAGCTGAGGGACGGTGCGGGTGCTTTGACCCTGAAAAACAGGCTGCTGCAGACGAGCCTGATCAGGCGTGGGTGCCTGGCAGCCGCAGAGCAGCAGCACGCCAGCCAGAGAGCCGATGCGGAAACAGTTCATACATTCCTCCGCCTGAGTCAGGCAGTCGGGTTAAGGCCATCTGTTTTACACCGCCTGAACGGCAATGTTAAACCAGTCTCAGCACGTCAGCCTACGGGTGCCACATCCCAACGGTAAGCTGATTTAATCATTATAATCCGCGCGTTTGTTTACTCGCTGCGTTCCTCTGCATTTGCTAACTGCATCACACTGTCTGCATCATGATAATTGGCCGCGGACGTTGTCACTGTTGCAGCCCTGCTGCGCTAAAGCAGCATGAAGCGTCGAAAGAGCGGGAGAAGTGAGGGCACGCGCGGCATAAAAATGTTATAAAACAGCAGATAAATCGCGCTACGGATGAGGGTTCAGGCATGGCGAATACGCAGTATCTTTTTTGGGTGATGGTCGGCGCACTGACGCTGCTGTTTATTGTGGTTTCGGCATTTGTTGGATTGTCCCGTGGCAGTAAGCAGGGCTTTATTACCTTCGCTATTCTGTTCATCGTTATGCTGGCGGGCGCGTTGTACGTCCGCTTATAAGCAGGTCGCAACAGCAGCGTCGCCAATAATCGTGATATCAGGTCACCAGCCAGAAACAGATAAACGCCCAGTACCAGAATGAGCCGTATCTGGCTGAGCGGCCTGCTTTATTTGCCGCTTTTTATCTGGCCAGTGTTGAATCAACCCTGCTATAGCTGCTCAAAAAACTCACCATACAAGGGTAGCGCTTACTGCGAAAATTCACAGTGATATTGATGGTGACATCCTGCGGCGCACCATCTGAACGTCGTCTGCGTTATGTTCTTCTCTGGATTACCCGCTAACGGCTCGATATGTCTCCCCGCCAGCACGCCCATCTGTCCAGGCGGCGCATATCTGATAAAAGGTATTCGTCCAGCAGGCATAAATAACGTTATTTTTGCTAGCCGCTGGCCTCTGAAGTGAAAATGTAATAAGCGACATCAGCGGGTGCGATTCCTTCAACACGTTTTTGTGCAATACCCTGTTTTACAGATTCTGGAAAACGCAGGTAAATACGGTTGTCTTCACTGAATAAGGCTTTATCTATCTCTATCCCGTCATCTTTGAAACAGGATGCATAGGTGTCCCTGAATATTTTACTGACATTATCGATATCTCTGCTGAGTAAAATGACTTCATTTTTTTTCAGATAGTTGCTCTGAATGTTTTGACTCGCTGCAGGGTGGATTAAAAACGTTGCGCTGGGTAATGTTTCCCTTTGCGCCCCTGAGCAATAAATCAGGGTAGCCGCCGAACCCGTCATTGCGGCATTGATGGTTTTTATCGGAATCCTTGACCCCCTGACGGCCTGACCGCCCATATAGCCGGCTTCCATGTCGCCGCCAAAGCTGTTTATATAAAGCGATATTTCTTTTACAGCAGGGTAACTTGCATTAATATCATCGATGCCTGCCATCAATTCTGCCACTTTAGTGCCATTAACCTCGCCAATGTAAACGATTTTTGCCGATTTTATCTCTTGCGCTTTCAGGGTGTTATTTATCACCACTGACGTTTTTGCTATGCAGCAAGCGGAAGTGACGCCCAATAACAGAAAAGTGAAATAACGCACCATAAAAACTCCATTTAAGGGTGTGACGCTGTCAGTTTAAGGATCAGTAATGTTTAAAAAGAAAATAGCCCGTTGTAACTTCCAGGGTGATGATATAGAAGATAAGTACTATGAATATCAATAATAAACTCGCTCTGGCGTGGTTTTTCTTTGAACGTTTAGTCCTTCGGTTTAAGGACCAGTAAAGCAGCATGAAAAGATTTAATACGGGTATGCCGGTTAAAATTAATGTGACAATCCAATCCCATAGGGAGACATCATCGACGTGTTGATTATTTTCCACAGTGTTTTTTACGCTATGTGAGTGGTGGAGTAACGACGTTAACTGCTACGACGTGCAGATCATTTCCTGACTGCTGACGAGTTTTTATTGATTCGCTGAGGATAAACGTCAGACCAGTCTGGTTGTTCGCCGGACATAATCGCGCGCCGCTGTGCAGGGCTGATTCCCTGGTTTATATGCGGCATGACAGGTTCACTATGTTGACCAACTGGGTTAAGTTTGACCTCATCGTTGGTAACGCAACCGCTCAGCGTCAGAATCACTAAGCTATACTGGGGTAATTTAGGGAACAATGATATTTCTCCTTGTTGAGGTAATGGTGTCCATTTTGACGGATAGATGCAACAGGGTAGCAACAGCCAGATTACATCCCATTTAACTTATAATATAAAACCCCACTTCATTTACATTAACGGATATCTTTAGCGAGATAGTCTTAAACGGCCTTTTAAAGAGGACGGATGCCGTGGGGCATGGTTTCTATTGTGATGTGACTCATCCGGCGACAATTTTTTATTGCCTGTGAGAGATAACAGAACGCCTGAATTTTTAATTACCTCTCTACCATCTGTTAAGTCAGCGTGGCTGCATCAGAGGAAATATTCAATCCGCTAATGCTCACAGGTTACGTTTAAATTCTGTCTCTTTTATATCAGGGATTTTTTCTTATAACAACATAACGATGTTTAATGCTACTCCTGTTGAGTTTTTATTTAATGTTACCTTTCTTTGTGCATAATTGTGCTTTGAATCGCATCATTAACTTTTCGTGTCCCTATATTATAACAGTTAAGTTCCGGCCTTTTATTCATTAAACGAGTAAGAGGTTTTTTTGAAAACACAGTTTTTTCAGCGGCGAATTATTAAACCCGCTATCAGACTGACGTCAATGATAACGCGGCTGGAGGAGGCGAATGGGCATCCGATTAACCGGTACGCTATCAGCACCGGCTGTGACGCAAGGCTGTTTCACGCAGTGGCGAAGCTGAGTCTGCGGCAGCGCCTGCATTTCTGATATCTTTTGCGAGCCTTGCAAAACAGATGGCAAGAGTAAGCTACACTCAAAGGGCATAGCAAAATTGCTATCTGACACCGGAGGAAATTATGTCTGAACGCCCTGATTACGATGAGCCGCTGCCCGATGACGCTGAGATTTATCCTGAAGATGAGGAAGAAGATGAAGAAGAGGAACCATTAGAAAAGGATGTCTAGCGTCACCTGCATAATCTTTTATGACGCGTTATCGCGTTGCACCGCAAAACCGCCTGCGTGCAGTTTTGCGGTTTCTTACGTCGCCTGAATTTAGTGCAAAATTTCCCTCCCGGCTCGTTTCGACGATCAAAATGATAAACACAGAAAAATGAAACTCTTTTATTCAGAGAGATTGATATCAACCCTTTCCTGAAGTGCTTAAAAACGTAACATCGTGATGTTTGTTAATTAAATTAACATTGATTGTAATTATAAACTCTTTATTCGTTCTGATTTTGATTTAACGCATTTAGTCACCTTGCTGACTCCGCAGTGAGCGGAATAGTATCCCTGCCGCAAATAAGCTTATTAAGCAGGGATAAAAATGAAATTACCAAAAATGTTAAGTCTGGTTGTGGCGCTTTCTACCCTCAACGTAGCCGGTGCGGCGGAACCACACTGGACGTACGAAGGCAAAGCTGGCCCGGAACACTGGAGCGAACTGACCAGCGACTTCCACATCTGCCACGAAGGTAAGTCCCAGTCGCCTATCAATATTAAAGATCCGATTGAGGGGCATTTACAGGCACTCGATCTGGCCTACCATACGTCGGCTGAGAAGGTGATCAACAATGGCCACACGATTCAGGTGACCGTTGATGAAGAAGATGATTTTGTACTGGATCGGGAAAAGTTCACACTGCGTCAGTATCACTTCCATACGCCGAGTGAGAACCAGATCAATGGGCACACCTTTCCCCTGGAAGCCCACTTTGTACACAGCAAAGAGGATGGCGATCTGGCCGTGGTCGCGGTGATGTTTAAGGTCGGTAAAGAGAATCCGGCGCTGGCACCGTTGATCGACGCTATGCCGAAACAGGAAAACCAGCAGGTAACCATTAATCGCCAGGTAAATTTACGCGATCTCTTCCCGGAAGATCTGCACTATTATCGTTTCAGCGGCTCCCTGACGACGCCACCCTGCAGCGAAGGGATTCGCTGGCTGGTGCTGAAACAGCCGGTTTCGCTCTCTCAGGCGCAGCTCGACGCCTTTAAACAGGCGCTGAAAACCACCAATAATCGTCCGTTGCAGCATCTCAATGGGCGCATGATTGTAGAGTAGTCACAGCGATTTCTGCTGCCTTTCGCGGTGCAACTTTTCCATCAGGAATCCCGGTGCTGCGAGCGCTTCTCTTCAGGCGGCCACGTGCCGCCTTTTTCCCCATCTTTCAGACGCGATCCAGAGTCTTTAGCTGCCACGCCCCCAACGGCTGGAAATAGATAAGTTATTGATAATTATCAATTTTGCTTTGTTGATCCAATACTGACATAATTACAGTGTTTTTGCCGTTCTTAGTGAGGGTATGTGGCAGACGATTTTGCAGTGGATGGCGCGCTGGCGCTGGCGATCGCAGGCTTTAAGCCGCGTGAAGCACAGCGTGAGATGGCGCAGGCGGTATCTGAAGCCGTAAAACAGCAGGGTGAACTGGTGGTCGAGGCCGGTACCGGCACCGGAAAAACTTATGCCTACCTGGCTCCCGCTCTGCGGGCCGGTAAAAAAGTGATTGTCTCCACCGGATCCAAGGCGCTGCAGGATCAGCTCTATGGCCGCGATCTGCCTACGATGATCAAGGCGCTGGATTTCAAAGGTAAAACGGCCTTGCTGAAAGGACGCTCCAACTACCTTTGCCTGGAACGCATGGAACAGCAATCGATGGCGGGCGGCGATCTCACCGCGCAGGGGCTGACCGATCTGGTGACGCTGCGCAGCTGGTCATCGCAGACGGAAGATGGCGACATCAGCAGCTGTGCGGGCGTGACCGAAGACAGCCCGGTCTGGCCGCTGGTCACCAGCACCAACGATAACTGCCTCGGCACTGACTGCCCTCGCTATAAAGAGTGCTTTGTGGTCAAAGCGCGTAAGCGCGCGATGGACGCCGATGTGGTGGTCGTGAACCACCATCTCTTTCTTGCCGATCTGGTGGTGAAAGAGGGCGGCTTTGGCGAACTTATTCCCGAAGCTGATGTGATGATCTTCGATGAAGCCCATCAGCTGCCCGATATCGCCAGTCAGTATTTTGGTCAGCAGCTCTCCAGCCGCCAGTTACTCGATCTCGCCAAAGATATTATTACCGCCTACCGCACCGAGGTGCGTGATGCTCAGCAGCTGCAGAAATCCGCTGACCGCCTGGCGCAGTGCGCGCAGGATTTTCGCCTGTCATTAGGCGATCCCGGCTATCGCGGTAACCTGCGTGAACTGCTGAGCGATAACAACATCCTGCGGATGTTTACGCTGCTGGATGATGCGCTTGAACTCTGTTACGACGTTATCAAACTCTCACTGGGCCGTTCAGCCCTGCTGGATGCTGCCTTCGAGCGGGCCGCGCTCTACCGTGGCCGGTTAAAACGGCTGCGGGCGATTAACGAACCGGGCTACAGCTACTGGTATGAATGTACCTCACGTCACTTTATCCTGGCGCTGACGCCGCTCTCGGTGGCAGAACGCTTCCGTGAAGTAATGGATAATCGTAAGGCTGCCTGGATCTTCACCTCAGCCACCCTGGCGGTGGATGAGAAAATGGCACACTTCGCCGAACGGCTGGGTGTGAATGCAGCAAAAAGCCTGATTCTGAACAGCCCGTTCGATTTTGCGAAGCAGGCGCTGCTCTGCGTTCCGCGCAATCTGCCGGAGCCTAACCGTCCGGGTGGTGCACGCCAGCTGGCCGCAATGATGAAGCCGCTGATTGATGCTAATAAAGGCCGCTGTTTCTTTCTGTGCACGTCGCACCTGATGATGCGTGAGCTGGCCGCAGAATTTCGCGCCTCAATGACGCTGCCCGTGCTGGTGCAGGGTGAAACCAGCAAGGGTCAGTTGCTGAAACAGTTCATCGATAAGGGCAATGCCCTGCTGGTGGCGACCAGCAGCTTCTGGGAAGGCGTGGATGTGCGGGGTGATGCGCTGTCGCTGGTGATCATCGATAAACTGCCGTTCACCTCACCGGAAGATCCGCTGTTGAAAGCCAGAATGGAAGATTGCCGGATTCGTGGCGGCGATCCCTTTACGGATGTGCAGCTGCCGGATGCGGTGATCACCCTGAAGCAGGGCGTGGGACGCTTAATCCGCGATACCGACGATCGTGGCGTACTGGTGATTTGCGATCAGCGTCTGGTTTCTCGTCCTTATGGCGCGCTGTTTCTCAATAGCCTGCCGCCGACGCCGCGCACCCGGGACATTGCCCGCGCCATCGCCTTTATCCGCCAGCAACCCGAACCAGACGCGTAATTTTATGCTAAGATGCGCGCCGTTTTCTTTCTTCTGAGGTAGTCATGTCAGCCCGAATTTTAGCGCTGGATACGGCGACAGAAGCCTGTTCAGCCGCCTTGCTGAATCAGCAACAGATTGATGCCCGATTCGAAATTGCCCCGCGCGATCACACCCAGCGTATTTTACCGCTGATTGAAGAGCTACTGCTGGCACAGCAGCTGGAACTGACCGACCTGGACGCGCTCGCCTTTGGTCGCGGCCCTGGCAGTTTTACCGGCGTGCGGATTGGCATTGGTATTGCGCAGGGACTGGCACTGGGCGCTTCACTGCCGATGATCGCGGTTTCCACGCTGGCCACGCTGGCGGAAGGCGCGTTGCGTCTGCACGGTGCTACCCGCGTATTAACCGCTATTGATGCGCGGATGGGCGAGGTCTACTGGGCCGAATATCAGCGTGATGAACAGGGTGCCTGGCAGGGTGAGGCCAGCGAAAGCGTGCTGTCGCCCGAAGCGGCACTGGCCCGGATGCAGGTGCTCTCTGGCGAATGGATGACCGCAGGCACCGGATGGCAGGCTTATCCTGCCCTGCAGCAGGGACACGAACTTACCCTGAACGCCAGTGACGTTACGCTGCCCGCTGCAGAAGATATGCTGCCGCTGGCGACCCTTGCGCTGGCGCAGGGGAAGACGCTGCTGCCGGAAACAGCGGAGCCCACTTATCTGCGTAATGAAGTCGCCTGGAAAAAATTACCTGGCCGGTAAAATGCACGCAACTTATTGTTATGCGTCCAGTCTAACTCTTTACCTAACGGGAGAACGTCTATGTCGTCAATGTGTGGTAAAGGGCTTTCAGGTCTGCTGCTGACCTGTGTGCTGGCGTTAACCGGTTGTGTCTCAATTCCTGACACGCTGCAGGGCAGCTCACCTCAGCCGCAGCAGGATCTGTTGCGGGTCATGAGCAATCCTTCGCTCTTTGTCGGGCAGGAATCTCGCTTTGGCGGCAAGGTAGTGAATGTCACTAACCTGAACGGCAAAACCCGGCTTGAGATTGCTGCGCAGCCGCTGGATGATAGCGCCAGACCGCGTCTGGGTGCGGCCTCGGTCGGTCGGATTTATGCCGATATCCGCGGTTTTGTTGATCCGGTGGATGTGAGAAACCAGTATGTGACGGTGCTGGGTACCCTTAAGGGGACAGAGCAGGGCAAAATTGGTGAAGCGGATTATAAATTTGCGGTCATCGATGTGCGCGGTTATCAGCGCTGGCGACTTACCCAGCAGGTGACAGCACCACCCCAGCCGATGGATCCCTGGATCTGGTATGGTCCGACCCGCCATCGCGGCGGATACTGGGGTCCGAATCCCTACTGGGGAATGATGAACAGTGGGCCGGCAGAGGTGCAGACCATTCTGACTGAGTAAGTGCAAAAAACATTTAAGTATCAGCCCGGTCGCGGTGCTCGCTGCCGGGCTTTTTATTTGCCTGTTTTATCAGCACGAAATTTAGTGATGCACTTCGCAACCTCAACATGCCAAAACAGGCAAACTGGTACAATCAGTTAAAATATTGTTAACAAACCAGATTGGCTGAGGCAGCGATGGAAATACAACATAATTATCGGGGTGGATCCTTGAATAAGGTTTGGCTGAAACGCTACCCGGCAGATGTGCCTGCCGAAATAAGTGCAGATCGTTACACCTCGCTGGTGGATCTGTTTGAGCAGGCCGCAAAACGCTACGCCGATCAACCCGCGTTCCTGAACATGGGTCAGAAGATGAGTTATCGTCAGCTGGAAGAGAAGAGCCGCGCTTTTGCCGCCTATCTTCAGCAACAGCTGGGCCTGAAAGCGGGTGACCGGGTGGCACTGATGATGCCGAATTTACTGCAGTATCCGGTGGCCCTGTTTGGTGTGCTGCGTGCAGGTATGGTCGTGGTCAATGTGAATCCGCTCTATACGCCGCGCGAACTGCAGCATCAGCTCAATGACAGTGGGGCCAGTGCTATTGTCATTGTCTCGAATTTTGCGCACACGCTGGAAAAAGTGGTGGCGAAAACCGCTGTGCGGCACGTCATCCTGACCCGGATGGGCGATCAGCTGGCGCCGATAAAAGCGACACTGGTTAACTTTGTCGTTAAGTATGTGAAGAAGCTGGTGCCCAAATACCATCTGCCGGGGGCAATCTCATTTCGCCACGTACTGGAAGTCGGCGAAACGCTCAATTATCAACGCCCGACGGTCTCCAATGACGATCTCGCCTTCCTGCAATATACCGGTGGCACCACTGGCGTGGCCAAAGGGGCGATGCTGACCCATCGCAACATGCAGGCGAATCTTGAGCAGACCCGCGCGACCTACGGCAAAGTGCTGCGCGACGGTAAAGAGTGTGTTGTCACCGCGCTGCCGCTTTATCACATCTTCGCCTTAACGGTGAATGGCCTGCTGTTCCTGGAGCTGGGCGGTCAGAATCTGTTGATCACCAATCCGCGCGATATTCCCGGCTTTGTTAAAGAGCTGGGGAAATTTCCGTTTACCGCCATTACCGGCGTGAACACGCTGTTTAATGCGCTACTCAACGATGAGCAGTTTAATAAACTCGATTTTTCAACGCTGCGTCTTTCCGCCGGTGGCGGAATGGCGGTGCAGAAAGTGGTGGCCGAGCGCTGGGAAAAACTGACCGGACACTATCTGCTGGAAGGCTATGGCCTGACAGAGTGTTCTCCGCTGGTGTCGGTCAATCCCTATGACATCAGCTGCCATACCGGCAGTATCGGTCTGCCGGTACCCTCGACCGATGTGCTGATTCTGGATGACGACGGCAATGAAGTCGCTCCGGGTGAACCGGGCGAACTTTGCATCAGCGGCCCGCAGGTGATGCTGGGCTACTGGCAGCATCCGGAAGCGACAGCGGAAGTGCTGAAAAATGGCTGGCTCCACAGCGGTGATATTGTTACCGTTGACCAGGAAGGCTTTATTCGCATCGTTGACCGCAAAAAAGATATGATTCTGGTATCAGGTTTTAATGTCTATCCGAATGAAATCGAAGACGTGCTGATGCAGCATCCTAAAGTGCGTGAAGCCGCGGCTATCGGTGTCCCCAGCGATCTTTCTGGCGAAGCGGTAAAAGTCTGCATCGTGAAAAAAGATGCATCGCTCACCAAAGAAGAGGTGCTCGATCACTGTCGCCGTCAGCTGACCGGTTACAAGGTGCCGAAAATCATTGAGTTTCGTGATGAGTTGCCTAAAACCAACGTCGGCAAGATCCTGCGGCGTGAGCTGCGCGACGAGGCGAAACCCGGCGCGAGCTGAATCCGGGCAGAAATTGAGGTTGAACGCCGGCATGTCCGGCGTTTTTATTGTTTTTAACATGGAGCGCCGCGCGTTGTTGGCTGCGGTGGAAATCAGACGTGAACTATTCCCTTATCGACCAGGATGATCAACTGGCAGACGTGTGTCAGAAAGCGCGCCAGCACGCGGCGGTGGCCCTGGATACCGAATTTGTCCGCACCCGCACTTACTACCCTCAGCTTGGCCTGATCCAGCTGTTCGACGATCGGCAACTGGTGCTGATTGACCCGCTTAATATCCGTGACTGGTCACCCTTTATTGCCTTGCTGACCGACACCAGCGTCACCAAATTCCTGCATGCCGGGGGTGAAGATCTGGAAGTCTTCCTGCACCGTTTCGGCGTGCTGCCGACGCCCATGATCGATACCCAGATTCTGGCGGCCTTTTCTGGCCAGCCGCTCTCCTGGGGTTTTGCCTCAATGGTGGCGCATTTCACTCAGGTCGAACTCGATAAAAGTGAATCACGCACGGACTGGCTGGCACGCCCTCTGACCCAGCGTCAGTGCGAGTATGCGGCGGCGGACGTTCACTATCTGTTGCCAATTGCGCGTCAGCTGATGATTAATACGGAAGAGGCCGGCAATATGTCGGCGGCACTCAGTGAGTGCGATAACCTGTGTCAGCGTCGTCTGGATAGCCTGTCGCCGGATGAAGCCTGGCGGGATATTACCAATGCCTGGCAGTTACGTCCGCGTCAGCTGGCGGCGTTACAGCGACTGGCGGCCTGGCGTCTGAAGCTGGCGCGTGAAAAAGATATGGCCGTTAACTTTGTGGTGCGCGAAGAGCACCTGTGGAAAGTAGCGCGCTTTATGCCCGGCTCACTGGGCGAGCTGGATCATCTGGGGCTGTCAGGCCACGAAATTCGTTTCCACGGCAAAGCGCTGGTGGCGCTGGTGGCAGAAGCTGAGGCGCTGGATGAGAGCGAACTGCCGGCTCCGCTGGGCAATCTGATTGACCATCCGCACTACAAGCCAGTGTTTAAAGCGATGAAAGCGCTGGTGCAGCAGGTGAGTGAGCAGAGTGGATTCAGTCAGGAGCTGCTGGCGTCACGACGTCAGATTAATCAGGTATTAAGTCAGCACTGGGGCCTGAAGCCACAGGGACGTCAGCCGGAGTTACTCACCGGATGGCGGGGCGAACTGCTGAAACCCGGCATTGAGGAGATTCTGGCGGGTTGTTAACCGGTTAAATTTCCCCTGCCAGAGCGCAGGGGAAATTCAGCAAACGGTCAGCGTCATTTAGTCACTTCATCCGTTTCCGGCAGCGTCACGTTCAGTTCCAGAATTGAGATATCATCACCTTTCTGGTCGAGCTGAACCGTTACCATTTCTGGATCGATCTTCACATATCTGCAAATCACTTCCAGAATGTCGCGCTTAAGTTGCGGAAGATAGTGGGGCTCACTGTCGCCCCTTCTCCGTTCTGCCACGATAATCTGCAGCCTTTCCTTGGCTATGTTGGCAGTGTTCTTCTTCCGGGATAAAAAGAAATCAAGTAATGCCATGGTTTATCCCCCGAACAGGCGTTTCAGGAAACCCTTCTTCTCTTCTTCGATAAAGCGGAAGGGGCGTACTTCACCGAGCAACCGTTCAACGGTATCGGCATAGGCTTTGCCAGCATCAGATTCGCCGTCAAGAATCACCGGTTCGCCCTGGTTAGAGGCACGTAACACCGATTGATCTTCAGGGATCACGCCGACCAGAGGAATGCGCAGGATCTCCAGCACATCTTCCATGCTCAGCATATCGCCACGGTTCACCCGGCCAGGGTTATAGCGGGTCAGCAGCAGATGCTCCTTCACCGGGTCCTGACTGTTTTCAGCGCGACGGGATTTGGATGAGATAATGCCGAGGATGCGGTCGGAGTCGCGGACAGAAGAGACTTCCGGGTTGGTGGTAATAATGGCTTCATCGGCAAAGTAGAGCGCCATCAGTGCGCCCGTTTCAATCCCTGCCGGTGAGTCACAGACGATGAAATCGAATTCCATCTTAGCCAAATCGTTCAGAACTTTTTCTACACCCTCACGGGTCAGCGCATCTTTATCACGGGTCTGCGACGCAGGCAGAATGTAGAGCTGCTCCGTGCGTTTGTCGCGAATCAGCGCCTGGTTCAGTGTGGCATCGCCCTGGATCACATTAACGAAGTCGTAGACCACACGGCGCTCACAGCCCATGATCAAATCCAGGTTACGCAGACCGATATCAAAATCGATCACAACTGTCTTTTTGCCTTTCTGCGCTAAACCGGTGGCGATGGCCGCGCTTGACGTGGTCTTACCAACGCCCCCTTTACCGGATGTAACTACAATAATGCGTGCCATAAATGTTGATTTCCTTAACAAAAGAAAAGGGGCCTAATTAAGTGTCTGGATAGTCAGCGCGCCATCCTGCAGGCACAGGCGCGCAGCTTTACCAAAAAATTCTTGCGGGATCTGATCCATGATCCAGTACTCTCCGGCAATCGAGACCAGCTCGGCAGCCAGGTTGGTACAAAAAATCTGGCAGTTGCGGTCACCGCTGGCACCCGCCAGGGCGCGACCGCGCATCATGCCGTAAATGTGAATATTGCCATCGGCGACCAGTTCGGCGCCGGCGCTGACGCTGCTGGTGATGATCAAATCGGCGTCACGCGCATAAATCTGCTGGCCCGAGCGCACCGGGGTGTTCACGATGCGGGTTTTCGTTGCTACCGTTTCGGTTACAGCCGGCAGTGGTTCTGGTATCGGCTGCGGCGCGGCGGCTTGCGGTCTGGCCTCTTTACCTTCTGCCAGCACGGGCAGGCCGGCACGGGCGATCATACGTTTCAGCGCTTCATCTTTGCAGCCGCTTACACCGACAATGCGTAAACCGGTGGCGAGAACCGCCTGTTGCAACAGTTTCCAGTTAACATCGGCACTTAATGTCGAGACGTTAAGTACCACCGGCGCGTTTTTCAGGAAATCTGGAGCCTGGTCAATCTTGTCCTGGAGTGCCTTGCGAATCACCGCAGGGTCATGGTGATGCAAATGGACGACAGACAGGGTGAAACTGCTACCTTTGAATTCGATTGGCGTTTGCGACATCTGTCCCGACTCAGTCCTGTTTTCACTACCGAAAGCCTGGCGATGATAAAATCATCGTTGAAGCGCTAACGGTGAATATTCGAAGTTCTGCAAGCATGTTATAGTTACAGCTATATTCAGACAAGCCTCAACGCCGGTTAATTCGAGTAAAAAATATGTTTTGTGTGATCTACAGAAGCCCGTTACGTGACCAGACTTATCTCTATGTTGAAAAAAAGGACGATTTCTCGCGCGTTCCGGAAGAATTGCTGAAAGGCTTTGGCAAGCCGCAGCTGGCGATGGTGCTTAAGCTGGCGGGGCGGGACAGGCTGGCTAATGCGGATATCAATAAAGTTAAGCAGGGATTAAGCGAGCAGGGCTATTATTTACAGCTCCCTCCGCCGATTGAAAGTCTCCTCAACATTCATTTACAGGCCGATAAAAAACTTTAACTCGGATTCTTCTGTAAATATAAATCCTGTCGGTGCGATCCTGGCAGGATAATATTGCCCTGATGCTGCGCAAAATTAACGGTGCAGCTTATCTGTTTCACCCCTTTTTAAATTCCCTGCTCAATTTTTTCTCCCGATTTGTACGATTATTCAGCGCTTCAACCCCTGCATTTACGCTTTCTGACAAATTACGCACCCCGGACCGTTAAAAGGATCTTATTATCACGCTATGAGGTTGGCATTTCGATCAACGCATGAGCAAACATCAACCCGCCAGCAGCGCTGGCATCACACCTAACCTGAACAGGGGATGAGCATGTATCAGCATCGTAACTGGCAAGGCGCTCTGTTAGATTTTCCGGTCAGCAAAGTGGTTTGCGTCGGGAGTAATTATGCAAAGCACATTAAAGAGATGGGCAGCGCAACCCCAACCGAACCGGTGATCTTTATCAAGCCGGAAACGGCGCTGTGTGATTTGCGTCAGCCGCTCTCTATTCCCGACGCGTTTGGCGAGGTCCATCATGAAGTTGAACTGGCGGTGCTGATCGGCGCGACACTGAAGCAGGCGACCGATGCGCATGTGGCTAAGGCGATTGCAGGTTATGGCGTGGCGCTGGATCTGACACTGCGTGACCTGCAGGCCGGGCTGAAAAAAGCGGGCCAGCCGTGGGAAAAATCCAAAGGCTTTGATAACGCCTGTCCTGTCTCTGGTTTTATCCCGGTGACGGAATTCAGTGGCGATCCACAGAACGTCGAGCTTAAATTGCTGGTGAACGGTGAAGTGCGTCAGCACGGCAATACCGAAGACATGATTCATAAAATCCTGCCGCTGATTGCCCATATGAGCCACTACTTCACCCTGCGTGCAGGCGATGTGATTCTGACCGGTACGCCAGAAGGGGTAGGCCAAATGCGCTCGGGTGATCAGCTGGAAGTTTCACTGGCGGGTCATGGCATCAGCACGCGCGTACTCTAAAAACTTGCATCACCGCCGCATAGGCTTTATAAGGTGCGGTTTAGGCACAATCCGGACAAATCATCATGACTGACACCCCTTTCTGGCAACAAAAACGCCTGGCACAAATGAGCGATGAGGAATGGGAATCCTTGTGTGATGGTTGTGGGCAGTGTTGCCTGAACAAATTGCAGGACGCAGACACCGATGAGATCTACTTCACCAATGTCGCCTGTGATCAGCTCAATATTAAAACCTGCCAGTGCCGTAACTATGAGCGCCGCTTCGAGCTTGAAGAGGATTGCATCAAGTTAACGCGCGAAAATCTGACGACCTTCAACTGGCTGCCGCGCACCTGCGCCTACCGGCTGCTGGGTGAGGGCAAAGATTTACCCGTATGGCATCCGCTGCGGGCCGGTTCGAAAACAGCGATGCATGCGCAGCGTATTTCGGTGCGGTATATTGCGGTGCGTGAGAGTGAAGTGCGGGACTGGGAAGATCACATCATTGATCGCCCCGATCGCAACGGCTGAGTGCCGCGCTATCAATCGGAACAGAAAAAAGGCTGCCAGTGGCATAATGCTGGTCAGTTAAGATTAGATTTGTAAAGGCTGTCACGGTCAAACGTGGCAGCTTTTTTTCCGGGCGAGCAAGCCGCAGCGCGTGCCTGCGCACCTCTGCTGCTGCCGGGCCGTCCTCGCGCCGCTCACGCGGTACCTTCGGCTTTGACGTCGTGCCGACGAACCGTTCGGGGATCGGCCCTCCCTGGCCGGCCCCGAACTGTCCACGCTTCCCGGCGTGGACTTCTGGCCCACCGTCACGCCTCAGCGCTGCGGATAGCCCTTTCAGCAGCAGAGGCGCTCAGGCCTCCACTCTCGTGCCCTTTTTAACAATACACACTGAAGTTTCAGAGCAGGCTGGTGCCGGGCAGGGGCAGGCAATCCGCAGCGCTGAACAGAATGAGTCTGCCAGGAGAGCCCGCAGGACGCGGGCGAAAGGCGGGGCGGCACAGGATGTGCCATCCCCGGCGGTCCGTCAGGCAGAGGAATGAAGTGAAGGAACCGCGCAGCGGCGCGAGGACCGCCAGCCCCTGCCCGGCACCAGACTGCGTTATCACCTGTCGCTTAACTGACTGACGTTATGCCAGTGGCAGCCTTTTTTGATCTCAGCGACCAAAGAGATCGCGGCGTTTAGGTTTCAGCGGCTGGGCTATCAGCACCAGCGCCGCGACCAGCAGATAACCGGCGAACACCACAATCATCCACTGCGGCATGCTGAGCGTCAGGAAAGTCCAGCTGCGTTCTGCACAGTCACCGCTGGCAAGAAACACCGACGGCAGCCACTTATCCAGCGGTAAGCCGCTGGGGAAGCGGGCAGCAAAATCACAGGTGGTGAAGGGGTTAGGGTGCAGCTGAATCATGGTATGTTCATAAGAGAGACGCAGACCTTCCCAGGCACTATAGATCCACAACGCCAGCGCTGCCAGACGCAACGGCGATTTTGGCGCAATCGCACCAACCAGACCCGCGCCCAGCACACCAAACAGCGCATTGCGCTCATAAATACACATCACGCAGGGCTTCAGGCCCATTACGTGCTGAAAAAAGAGTGCTGTTAATTCCAGTGCAAGTGCAGTCAGTGCCAGTAGTAACCAGGCTCCGCGACCACGTGAGCATTGATTCAGATATCGCAACATATTGCATTCCCTGTAAACGTTAATGCCACGCAGTGTAAACCAAAAGCGTTTGCAAACCAGCCAGGGACAGGGAAAAATCGTGTGCAAACATGACCTGATTCTGATCCAGAGCAGGTTAAATGAGGATAAGCCAGACCTTATCTGCAGAACGCCGGTCAGTGAAGAGCGGGGAGAGCCGCAGTGGCGATAGAGGCGATCGCATGCGACAGGAGGCGAAACGGCAGGCGCGTGTTATATGCTGTCAAAGTCCTGCGCTTTCAGGGTGGCTGAACGCTGACACTCAGCGGTGCTGTGGCACGCGCCATTTCAGCGCAGAAAGCCATTCAGCCCGCCCGTGATCCTGAAGCCGCTGATACTGCAGTCAGGCATGCTGAAATATGCGCCTGCGCCCGGTTTTAATGGTTACGCAGGCTATATCCGCTATAGGGCGTCTGGTATGATGAGTGCCCATCATGATTAGAAAAGCAACGAGAACACATTGCTATGGTTATAAAGGCTCAGAGTCCAGCGGGATTTGCTGAAGAGTATATTATTGAAAGCA
Organism: Pantoea sp. ABR1s; assembly: GCF_057812235.1. Taxonomy (NCBI): domain Bacteria; kingdom Pseudomonadati; phylum Pseudomonadota; class Gammaproteobacteria; order Enterobacterales; family Erwiniaceae; genus Pantoea; species Pantoea sp. ABR1s. Next base: position 1,847,281 of record NZ_CM173823.1, read on the forward strand.
TCTGGAACAGTCGCTTTCCGCCAGGGTCGATTCTTCCTGCTGAGCGTGAGCTTTCTGAATTGATTGGGGTGACGCGCACCACCTTGCGTGAAGTGCTGCAGCGCCTGGCGCGCGATGGCTGGCTGACTATTCAGCACGGTAAACCAACGCGGGTGAACGATTTCTGGGAGACGTCCGGCCTGAATATTCTGGAAACGCTGGCCCGTCTCGATCACGACAGCGTTCCGGTGCTGATCGACAACCTGCTGTCGGTACGCAGCAACATTTCATCGATCTTTATCAGCCGGGCGCTGCGCCATCATCCGGACAAAGCACGCGAAGTGCTGGAAACGGTCAGCGCGGCTGCCGATCAGGCTGATGCCTATACCGAGCTCGACTACCGGGTGTTCCGCGGTCTGGCGTTTGCGTCAGGTAACCCGATTTACGGTCTGATCCTGAATGGCCTGAAAGGGCTCTATACCCGCGTTGGCCGCCACTACTTCTCTAATCCGGAAGCCCGTCAGGTCGCGCGCGATTTCTATCTTAAACTGCTGGAACTGTGCGACAAAGAGCCCGGACAGGATGAGATTGTGGACGTGGTGCGCAACTACGGCCGCCGCAGCGGTGAAATCTGGCACAGTATGCAGAAGAATCTGCCCGACGATCTCGGCAGTAAGCGTTAAAAAAAACCGGACATCGCGTCCGGTTTTTTGTTTTTATCCCATCAGAGTGATGAACCGCGTGGTGGATTACGATCCAGCAGCTCTACGCTGCCATCCTCGTTCTGCTGCTCCAGAATCACATCAAATCCCCACAGACGATGCACATGCTTCAGCACCTCGCGACGGCTCTTATCCAGTGGCGTGCGGCTCTGCGGCACATAACGCAGGGTCAGCGAACGGTCACCGCGCAGATCGACGTTATAGACCTGAATATTCGGTTCGAGATTACTCAGGTTGTACTGCGCAGAGAGCTGCTGGCGAATTGCCCGGTAGCCCGCCTCATCGTGGATCGCGGCGATTTCGAGATAGTTGTTGCGGTCATCATCCAGTACGGTAAACAGACGGAAATCGCGCATGACTTTCGGCGACAAGAACTGGCTGATAAAACTCTCATCCTTGAACTCGCGCATCGCAAAATGCAGCGTTTCCAGCCAGTCGGAACCGGCGATATCCGGGAACCAGTAGCGATCCTCCTCGGTCGGCGACTGACAGATACGCTTGATATCCTGCATCATCGCGAACCCTAAAGCATAGGGGTTGATGCCGTTATACCACTGACTGTTATAGGGCGGCTGAAACACGACGTTGGTGTGGCTGTGCAGGAACTCCATCATAAAGCGTTCCGACACTTTGCCTTCATCATAGAGGTGATTGAGGATGGTGTAGTGCCAGAATGTCGCCCAGCCTTCATTCATTACCTGGGTCTGTTTCTGCGGATAGAAATACTGGCTTACCTTGCGCACAATGCGCAGGATCTCACGCTGCCATGACTCCAGCAGCGGGGCGTTTTTCTCCATAAAATAGAGCAGGTTTTCCTGCGGCTCAGAGGGGTAGCGCGCGGCTTCAAAGGTCACGGCCTCTTTCTCACGCCGTGGCAGCGTTCGCCACAGGGTGTTCACCTGACTTTGCAGATACTCCTCACGGCTTTTCTGCCGCGCCTTCTCCTCCTGCAGAGAGATCTTCTGCGGGCGCTTATAGCGATCGACGCCATAATTCATTAAGGCATGGCAGGAGTCGAGCAACCGCTCTACCTCTTCGACGCCATAGCGCTCTTCGCAGTCACTGATATAGTTTTTGGCAAATAACAGGTAATCGACAATCGACCCGGCATCCGTCCAGCTGCGGAACAGATAGTTATTTTTAAAGAAAGAGTTGTGGCCATAGCAGGCATGCGCCATCACCAGCGCCTGCATGGTCATGGTGTTCTCTTCCATCAGGTAGGCGATGCAGGGATTGGAGTTGATGACAATCTCATAGGCCAGACCCTGCTGACCATGCTTATAGCGCTGCTCGGTCTCGATAAACTTTTTGCCGAATGACCAGTGTGAATAGTTGATTGGCATGCCGACGCTGGAGTAGGCATCCATCATCTGTTCAGAGGTAATCACTTCGATTTGGTGCGGGTAGGTATCAAGCCGGTAGAGTTTAGCCACCCGGTCGATCTCGGCTAAGTAGACATCAAGCAGTTCGAATGTCCAGTCTGGTCCGTCATTGAGTCGTTTGCTGTCTCTGATGGCTTCGTCAAAGATTGTCGTCATAGCGCACCTCTTTTTTGCAAACCGGCTGACCCGAAAGACAACCCGTTCTGGTTATTTAAGGCTTCATCCTGAAAAAGGGAACCCGAAAAAAACTGAGCGAACACAACAATGATAGCCCACTGTCGCTTATCCGAAATGCGAACTCAAACGAATTCTTTGGCACAAAATCATTAAGAGTGGTGCGGCAGAGAATTTAACAGCCTTTAATACTGGTCTTATTATAAATTGCGGAATCAAATCCTGTTTATAAGCGGAATGTATGGGGTTGAATGAATCTCCTGCAACAGGCAGATTTAACTGCCTTCGTTGTCATTTATTTCTGTGTTTAAGGATTAAGACGCATAAAGCGCTGAAATTGGCCGTGCGACAAGATTTTAGTTACCTGAAAAGTAAAAAAGATGTGAAATGGATGGTGAAATTCTGTGGTGGTGTCTGCTGTGTAAATCCGCTGACTATCATCAGTTGAACAGTGAATTATGCTTTTACAGGTCGGGTGGGGGAGCTATGCACGTTGTAATTCTTGGAAGTGGTGTGGTCGGGGTGGCAAGTGCCTGGTATCTGGCACGTGCCGGACATCAGGTGACGGTCATTGATCGTCAGCCCGCCGCAGCGATGGAGACCAGTGCAGGGAATGCCGGTCAGATCTCTCCGGGTTATGCCGCACCCTGGGCAGCGCCCGGAGTGCCATTGAAAGCGGTGAAGTGGATGTTTCAGCGCCACGCGCCGCTGGCTATCCGGCTGGATGGCAGTAGTTTTCAGCTGGAGTGGATGTGGCACATGCTGCGCAACTGCGACATCAATCACTATCAGCAGAACAAAAGCCGCATGGTGCGGATTGCTGAATATAGCCGTGACTGTCTGAAAGCGTTGCGCAGTGAAACCGGCATCGCCTATGAGGGCCGTCAGGGCGGGACGCTGCAACTGTTCCGTACCCAGCAGCAGTTCGACAGCGCCAGCAAAGATATTGCGGTGCTGCGCGACGCGGGTGTGCCCTATGAGCTGCTGCAGGCGCATGAACTGTCTCGCATTGAACCGGCACTGGCGGCAACCCAGCATAAACTCACCGGCGGATTACGCCTGCCCAATGATGAAACCGGCGACTGTCAGCTCTTTACTCAGCGGCTGGCAAAAATGGCCGAAGAGGCGGGCGTGGTCTTCCGCTTTAATACTCCGGTCGACCACCTGCTGCGCGATGGCAATCGCATCTATGGCGTGAAGTGCGGTGATGAGATCATCAAAGCGGACAGCTATGTGGTGGCGTTTGGTTCCTACTCGACCGCGCTGTTAAAAAATGTCATCGATATTCCGGTCTATCCGCTGAAAGGCTATTCACTCACTATTCCGATTAAAAATCCTGATGCCGCACCGGTTTCAACTATCCTGGATGAGACCTACAAAGTGGCGGTGACGCGGTTTGACGATCGTATTCGTGTCGGCGGGATGGCGGAAATTGTTGGTTTTAACACCAAACTCACCGAAGCGCGGCGGGAAACGCTGGAGATGGTGGTCAGTGATCTCTATCCTGAAGGCGGTCATCTCGCGCAGGCGAGTTTCTGGACCGGTCTGCGTCCGATGACGCCAGACGGTACGCCGATTGTGGGTGCCACACCGATCTCTAATCTCTGGCTCAATACCGGTCACGGTACGCTGGGCTGGACGATGGCGTGTGGTTCTGGTCAGTTGCTGGCCGATCTCATCTCCGGTAAAAAGCCGGCCATTGCGGCGGATGACTTAGCGGTGTTCCGCTACTTACCCGGTTTCGCGGCGACCTCATCGCCGCTGCGTAACGCCAACGCAACTCGTTAAGTATTCAGGGAGAGAGAGGATGTCACGTCCGATTGTCGCTACCATCAACCAGCAGGCGTTACGTCATAACCTGACTGTTGTTCGCCAGGCGGCACCCGCCTCCCGCGTCTGGTCAGTGGTGAAAGCTAATGCTTATGGCCATGGCATTGATCGCGTGCGCGAGGCGTTATCTGCCACTGACGGCTTCGCGCTTCTTAATATGGAAGAGGCGATCCAGCTGCGCGAACAGGGCTGGAAAAAGCCGATTCTGCTGCTGGAAGGTTTCTTCCAGCCAGAGGATTTGCAGCTGATTGACCGTTATCGTCTCACCACCAGCGTACACAGTAACTGGCAAATCAACGCGCTGGCCAGTGCCAGACTTGCAGCACCGGTTGATATCTATCTCAAAATGAACAGCGGGATGAACCGGCTGGGTTTTCGCCCGGAACAGGTCAACGGTGCATGGCAAAAGCTGCGGGCGCTCAGTACGGTAGGTGAGATGACGCTGATGGCCCATTTTGCCGATGCGGAAAATCCGCAGGGTCTGATTGCGCCACTGCAGCGCGTAGAGCAGGCGGCTGAGGGGCTGAACTGTCCGCGATCGCTCTCCAACTCCGCCTGCACCCTGTGGCATCCTGAAGCGCACTTTGACTGGGTCCGTCCCGGCATCATTCTGTATGGCGCGTCGCCCAGCGGTGACTGGCAGGACATTGCAGGCAGTGGCCTGAAGCCAGTGATGACCTTAAGCAGTGAGATTATTGCGGTCCAGCAGCTACAGGCGGGCGATGGCGTGGGTTACGGCTACCGCTATCACGCCAGTGCAGCGCAGCGAATTGGCGTGGTGGCCTGTGGCTACGCGGATGGCTATCCACGGCATGCCCCGACGGGTACGCCCGTCTGTGTCGATGGTGTGATGACTCAGGTGGTTGGTGCGGTTTCGATGGATATGATCACCGTCGACTTGACCCCCTGTCCCCAGGCCGGTATTGGCTCAGCCGTGGAGCTGTGGGGTGAGCAGGTGAAAATCGATCAGGTGGCAAAAGCGGCCGGAACGGTAGGGTACGAGCTGATGTGTGCGCTGGCACCCCGCGTTCCGGTAACCGTTATTTAAGCGCGGTCAGGCTGCCGCGCATCTTTCTGCTGCAGCGCCAGGCGATAAAGGCCAGCGCTGCACCCAGCAGCATCATCAGGCTCAGCGACAGCTTCTCCGCCACCGGCAGCGCCACAATGACCAGGCTGCCTGACGCGCCACCGGCCATCTGAATGAATCCCTGCAAGGCGGACGCCACGCCCGCCTGTTGCTGATAGGGCTCCAGCGCATAGCTGGTGGCCGGTCCTACCGTAAAGGCCAGCCCGGCAACTGAAACGGCCACCGGGAACATGTAAAGCGCCCAGTGCGTCTGCATCTCCGCCGGGAAGATCTGCATCCCCGCTACCAGCAGCACCGCGCCCAGCAGCATAGTGAAGAATCCCATCGCCAGGCAGAAAGGGCGACCCGCTTTGCGAATCGCTTTATTGACGAACATGCTGACAAACATGATCCAGAAACCGTTGGCGCCAAAAGCAAAAGAGAACTGGATTGGCGTCAGCCCGCCTTCGGTCATTAATACCTGCGGTGCCAGCGACACGTAGGTCAGCACCATGCCCAGCGCACCGGCATTGGCGAACGCGAACGCCAGAAAGCGCGGCTGACGCAGGATCGCGGCATACTGTTTAATCGGTAATCCTTTCACCCGCAGGGTATCCGCCGGGCGCGTCTCTGGCAGCCAGATAATCACCAGCAGCGTAATGAGCACGCCGTAGGCGCAGAGAAACCAGAAGGGTGCGCGCCAGTCAAAGGCGCTGGCCAGCAAACCGCCCAGCAGCGGAGCCAGGGCCGGGACGATGTTTAATGCGCCATTCAGGAAGCCATATGCACGGGCGGCATCATCACCGCTCAGGCGGTCACGCACGCCGCTAAAGGCCACGACCGCGCTGCAGCAGACGCCACAGCCCTGCACGAGGCGGGCAAGGACGAACAGCGGGAATGAGGTGGCGGTGGCGGCGATGGCACTCCCCGTGATGTAAAGCGCCAGGCCCAGCAGGGCAATCGGCTTACGGCCATAGTTGTCCACCAGCGGGCCGGTCACCAGTTGTCCCAGCCCCATGACCAGCAGAAACAGGGGAATGGTGGTCTGCACCAGATTAACCGGCGTATCCAGCCCTTCTGCGATTTGCGGCAGCGTGGGCAAATAGAGATCGATGCCTAAGGGTGCCAGCAGCACCAGGCTTAATAACAGCAGAGTAAATTTTTGCATAACAACCAGAGGGTAAGCGTTCTGTTAAAAAACGATCGCAGAGGGTAATGATTCAGCGGCAAAAAAGATAGAGGAAGTCGTGCGGAAAGTGCGATGCCTGCTGTAAACAGGCATCGCAGAGGTCTGATTAGTAAGCGCCGTCGCGTCGTAACACCACGCCTGCGGTTTTGAACAGGATTGCAATATCGGTCCAGAGCGCCCAGTTTTTGACATACCAGGAGTCAAAATAGACGCGGGTGTCATAGTCGATATCGTTACGTCCGCTGACCTGCCACAGACCGGTCATTCCCGGCTTGGCCATCAGGTAGTAGTCGACATCACCGGCATAACGCTCCAGCTCAGCCTCAATCACCGGACGCGGACCAACCAGGCTCATCTCGCCACGAATCACGTTCCACAGTTGCGGCAACTCGTCCAGGCTGGTTTTACGCAGGAAACTACCAATCCGGGTCACGCGCGGGTCATTCTTCAGTTTGAAATCTTTGTCCCACTCAATCCGCGCCTCTTCGCTGGTCGCCAGTAATTTCTCCAGCACCTCTTTGGAATTGGTCACCATGGAACGGAATTTCAGACATTTGAATTTTTTGCCATTCTGGCCCACACGCTCGTGACCATAAATGGCATTGCCGCCATCTCGTTTCACCATATAGCAGAGCAGGGCGAAGATTGGGCCGAGGAACAGCAGCAGCATCGACGCCACCACGATATCAAAGGCGCGCTTCATGAAACGGGAGGAGTGTTTCGCCAGGTTGTTGCTGACGCGCAGAATCATCACTTCATGGCTAAAGATAAAGGACATGTCGGTGCCGTAAAGCGGCACGCCGCGCAGCGTCGGGATCACTGAAACTGAACGGCAGTTCATCTTCGACAGGAATTTCAGCCAGCGATCGCGCATCGGCTGCTGCTCATACTCCATAGCCACAATAAACTGCACGTTGTCACGGTCAATGGTCTGCCAGTTGATATCTTTCCAGGTGATCACCGGCACGCCATTCACGCTCTGCTGAGCCGGAACATCATCGACCGAGATAAAGGCCTGTACGTTGTAGCCCAGAATCTCTTCACTCTGCAGCGCTGCGTAAGCTTCGGTGGCGTTTCTGCCGGAGCCAATAATGATGGTCTCTTTCTGCCACTGACCCGCCTTGTGAATGGCGCGTTTAACCAGAGCACGCATCAGCGGCAGCAGCAGCAGGGCATATGTCCAGCTGAAGACCCACACCATGCGGGAGAAATCCCATTTAGAGAAGGCGATCAACGCGAGGTCGAGCAGCGAGAAAACAAATAATGTTTTAACGATCTCTTTCAGCTCAAACCAGAAGGGTTTGCGATAGGTATAGTGACGCAGGCGTACCCAGAACCAGCCGGTACACATGACTGACATAATAAACTGTGCCACAAAACGATATTCAATTTGATGAGGTGGAATAAAGGTATCCAGCTCGCCCCAAATACCCTGTATCGTCGCGGCAGATAAAAACAGTGCGAGGTTAAGTGCAATCAGATCGGAAAAGCTCAGGGCGAATTTCACGATGATATTTTTACGCGTGCCGCTCCACGAGCGGCTCGGGCTATTCATTATCAATGTACTTGCCATAAAACCTGCTCTCTTTCTCAAGTAAAAGATGGCCTGACCAGAATCATGTACGCGCTCAGGGGTGGGCTTCTGAAAAATTAAAAAATAATTTTCAGTCTGTTGCAGTCAGTAAAGCCAGTGCAGCTGCAAAAAAGATAACGGCTAAAGCGTGATAGTACTCACGAAATGTTGCAGCATTGAGAATGAGTATGCAGGAGTTATTTGACAGAGTTAATACGGAAAAAATCTGAAAACATCAAAAGTGATTAAAGTTTTAAATAGCTAAGTTTTGGTTTTTACTGGATAAAATAAGGCGGGGGTTGGTTATAACCAAACTGTTTAAGACGCTTTTTAGGAATTACCGCCAAATCTTACGACTGGCGGTAGTGATAACGAACTCAGGCAGGTTTTTTTAAAATCCAGCGGTCCTGCTGTTTATCGTAATGACCAATCTGCAGATCCACCGGTTCTCCGTCAATCCATGCCGGGACGCTGGTATCGCGATCCCAGCCATCAAGTTGGGTAATTAAGCCGGGATTGGTGTGACAGGGGATGCTGACGGTGTCGAGGTTCTCACTGTCAAGATCGGCATCAACAATCTCATAACGACCAATTTTAACCACGTGTCCCATTCATTTCTCCCGTTTTTGCTGGCATAGACTTTTAAGCTTAGCGTATTGACAGAAAATAACGTGGCTGAATGATTAGGATTATTCCTTCTCTTCAGCCGGACGGACACCAATCTTCACAATACGGTTATCCTCTTTCTCCGCGACGGTCCACGTCAGCTGATTCCACTCAACCTGATCGCCAACCACCGGCGCGCCGCCCAGCATACTCAGCACCAGTTGTCCCAGCGACTGCTGATCGTTGGTGTTCTCATCCAGTTCCAGTCCGTAAATCTGCGCAATATCGCGCAGGCGAGCTTCAGCATCCAGAATAAAGTCACCAAAGAAACGCTGGTCCAGGGAAACCGGCGGCGACTGGCTGAACATTTTACCCAGCGCTGGCAGATCGCGCTCACGGCCAATCACGCAGATGACGTCGTTCTCCCTGAGCCGCGTCCCATCATTCGGATGCATCAGCACATTGTCACGGAACAGGGCGGCGATGCGGGTCTCACGTGGCATCTGCAGGTCACGCAGTGCGGCACCGATGCACCACTTGTCAGCGCTGAGCTGGTAGACAAACTGCTCCCACGGATTTTCGGGGTGAATATCCAGACCGATACGGCTGATAGGCGATGCGGTAGGCGGCACCACCACTTTGGCTTTTTTCGCTGCAAAGCCCAGCGAGGTGCCCTGCAACATCAGGGAGACCAGCACCACAAAGAAGGCGATATTAAAATAGAGCGACGCGTTTTCTAATCCGGCCATCATCGGGAAGACCGCAAGGATAATCGGCACCGCGCCGCGTAAACCGACCCAGCTGATAAAGACGCGTTCGCGGGTGGTAAAACTGCGAAACGGCAGCAGACCAATAAACACCGACAGTGGGCGCGCCACCAGAATCAGCCACAGTGAGAGGATCATCGCCGGAACTGCGATATGCCACAAATCAGACGGGGTTACCAGCAGTCCCAGCACGATGAACATGCCAATCTGACTCAGCCACGCCATGCCGTCAAAGGTCTGCAGAATGCCGTGACGGTTGCGAATCGGGCTGTTGCCCAGTAAAAAGCCGCAAAGATAAACCGCCAGGATGCCGCTGCCCTCTAATACCGTGGTCAGGGCGAACACCAGAATGCCGCCACTCAACGCCAGCAGCGGATAGAGCCCACCGGCCAGACTGATACGGTTAATCAGCTGCTGCAGCGCCCAGCCGCCGCCCAGGCCCAGCACGATACCCAGACCAAACTGCTGCACCAGATGCACCAGGAACATCCAGTCAAGGCCGCTGCGGCCCTGTTCGATCATCTCAATCAGCGTAATGGTCAGGAACACCGCCATCGGATCGTTACTGCCCGATTCAATCTCCAGCGTGGAGCTGACGCGCTCATTCAGGCCTTTGTCACCCAACAGGGAGAAGACGGCGGCGGCATCCGTGGAGCCGATAATCGCGCCAATCAGGAAGCCCTGCATCATATCCAGGTTAAACAACCAGGCGGCGACCACACCGGTTAAGCCTGCGGTAATCATGACCCCGACGGTCGCCAGCGACAGCGCTGGCCCCAGAGCAACTTTAAATGAGCTGGCTTTGGTCCGCATGCCGCCATCCAGCAGGATAATCGCCAGCGCCAGGTTCGAGATTAAGTAAGCCGCCGGATAGTTATCAAAGGCGATGCCGCCGATACCATCAACTCCGGTCAGCATGCCCAGGGCAAGGAAGATCACCAGAATGGGGATACCCAGTCTGGATGAGAAAGAGCTGAGCAGAATGCTCGATGCGACCAGCACGGAACCGATGATAAACAGACTGTAGACAATAGTGTGGTTCAAACCCGATCTCCTGAGATATGACAGTGCGGTGCAGCGACTGGTGACAAATATCCATGCTATCTCTGAAAGATAATGTTTTATCAAGGAGTTGTCATTGTGAAAATGATCATTATACGAATTGCTTAACAGCGTATGGAATCAGATTAATGTGAAGAATGAGGGGGTTGGCAGGCAAGCGGCAGAAAACAGACTGTTTTAGCAGGTTATTCGGAAGATAAAAAAAGCCGGCGATGAGCCGGCTTAGTGCATCAGGCTTCCGTTGCCTGTTTATGGAACAGCGATCGGAACACCGGGTAGATATCTTCCGGCTCACGTATGTGTTCGATAGCAAAGTTATCGAACGTCGACTGCAGATGCTCATACTCGCGCCACAGCGTCTGATGCGCACGGCGGGTAATCTCGATATAACTGTAATAACGCACCACCGGCAGAATATGCTTCGCCAGGATCTCGTGACAGAGCGGTGAATCGTCGGCCCAGTTATCGCCATCCGACGCCTGTGCAGCATAGATATTCCACTGCGCCGGGTCATAGCGCTCTTTCACCACCTCATCCATGAGTTTCAGTGCACTCGAAACGATGGTGCCACCGGTCTCCTGGGAGTAGAAGAACTCCTGTTCATCCACCTCTTTGGCCTGCGTGTGATGACGAATATAAACCACATCGACATTCTTGTAGGTGCGGCTCAGGAACAGGTAAAGCAGGATATAGAAGCGTTTCGCCATATCCTTGGTGGACTGATCCATGGATCCGGATACATCCATCAGACAGAACATCACTGCCTGGCTGGAAGGCTCCGGCCGTTTCTCAAAGTTTTTGTAGCGCAGGTCGAAGGTGTCGATAAAAGGCACCCGTTCGATACGCGCCCGCAACTCGGCGATCTCTTTGCGCAGCCGCTCTTCCTCCAGAAGCTGAGCCGGTTCAGAGTTCTCAATCTCCAGCAGCGTTTCTTCCAGTTCGTGCAGCATCCGGCGTTTACCCGCCGTCATCGCCGTACGACGCGCCAGCGAGTTCTGCAGCGAACGTACGACGCTGATATTGGCAGGCACACCGTTGGAGGTGAAGCCTGCACGGTGGGTCTTATACTCATTCAACTGGCGATGCTGGTTCCGGCGCAGATTAGGCAGGGCGAGATCTTCAAACAGCAGGTCCAGATACTCATCTTTCGATATCTGAAAGACAAACTCATCCTGACCTTCACCATCCTGACTGGCATTGCCCTGGCCACTGCCGCCGCCACCGCCACCCTGCGGTCGCTCGACCCGGTCATTCTGCACAAAATGGTCGTTGCCCGGATGGACCCGATGGCGGTTGCCGCCGCGTCCCTGATGGAAAATTGGCTCATTGATGTCGTCAATCGGGATAGAGACAGACTCACCGCTGCTTACATCGGTCACCGAGCGTTTATTGATGGCCTCGGAGATCGACTGCTTAATTTGCGACTTATAACGGCGCAAGAAGCGCTGGCGGTTTACCGCGCTCTTGTTTTTGCCGTTGAGTCGGCGATCGATGAAATAGGCCATGGTATTCCCCCAAACTACATTGTAAGCAGGCCGGGCGAACCCGACCTTGTCAGACCGGTATCACTTACCGGCAAGCTTACAGACTCTTATCAGGACGATTTACGCACACGCAAATACCATTCACACAGCAGGCGAACCTGTTTGCGGGTATAGCCTTTTTCCATCATGCGATCGACAAAATCATCATGCTTTTTCTGCTCATCGGTAGAGGTCTTGGTATTAAACGAAATCACCGGCAGCAGCTCTTCCGTGTTCGAGAACATTTTCTTCTCGATCACGGTGCGTAATTTCTCGTAACTGGTCCAGTTCGGGTTGCGACCGTTATTGTGTGCCCTGGCGCGCAGCACGAAGTTGACGATCTCATTACGGAAATCTTTCGGGTTACTGATGCCAGCGGGCTTCTCGATTTTCTCCAGTTCTGCGTTGAGCGATTCACGATCAAACAGCTGTCCGGTATCAGGATCGCGATACTCCTGATCCTGAATCCAGAAGTCGGCATAGGTCACATAGCGGTCAAAGATGTTCTGACCATATTCAGAGTAAGATTCCAGATAGGCGGTCTGAATCTCTTTGCCGATAAACTCAGCATATTTGGGGATCAGATAGCCTTTGAGGTGCTCAAGGTATTTCTCAGCCTGATCCTGCGGGAACTGTTCGCGCTCAATCTGCTGCTCCAGCACGTAGAACAGATGCACCGGGTTGGCCGCCACTTCGGCGTGGTCAAAGTTAAATACCCGCGACAGAATCTTAAAGGCAAAGCGGGTTGAAAGGCCGTTCATCCCCTCATCCACACCGGCGTAATCATGATACTCCTGCCATGACTTCGCCTTAGGGTCGGTATCTTTCAGGCTTTCACCATCGTAGACCCGCATTTTGGAATAGATGCTGGAGTTATCCGGATCCTTGAGACGTGACAGGATAGAGAAGCGTGCCAGGGTTTCCAGCGTACCCGGTGCGCAGGGCGAGGTCGCCAGCTCACTGTGATTAAGTAACTTGTCGTAGATTTTGATCTCTTCAGAGACCCGCAGGCAGTAGGGCACCTTGACGATATAGACACGGTCAAGGAACGCCTCATTATTCTTGTTATTACGGAACGTCACCCACTCTGATTCGTTGGAGTGCGCCAGAATAATGCCGTTAAACGGCAGCGCCGAAATCCCCTCGGTGCCGTTGTAGTTCCCTTCCTGCGTCGCCGTCAGTAAAGGGTGCAGGACCTTGATAGGCGCTTTGAACATCTCAACGAATTCCATGATCCCCTGGTTGGCACGGCAGAGTGCGCCGGAGTAACCGTAAGCATCAGGATCGTTTTGCGCGTGGTTTTCCAGTTTACGGATATCCACTTTACCGACCAGCGCGGAGATATCCTGGTTGTTCTCATCACCCGGTTCAGTTTTGGCAATCGCCAGCTGTTCCAGGATTGACGGCCAGACTTTCACCACTTTGAAACGCGAGATATCGCCGCCGAAGTCGTGAAGTCGCTTAGCGGCCCACGGCGACATAATCGTGCCGAGATAACGGCGCGGCACGCCATACTCTTTTTCGAGAATATGCGCATCTTCCTGCGGATTAAACAGGCAGAGAGGGTGGTCATTAACCGGGCTGCGTTCCCCGTCGGCGCTCAGTACATAGATGGGTACCCGCTGCATCAGCGACTTAAGCCGTTCCGCCAGTGAGGATTTACCGCCACCTACCGGCCCCAGTAAATAGAGGATCTGTTTCTTCTCTTCCAGTCCCTGAGCGGCATGTTTCAGGTAGGAGACGATCTGTTCAATCGCTTCCTCCATGCCGTAAAACTCCTCGAACGCCGGATAGCGTCCCATCACACGATTGGAGAATATTCTGGAAAGGCGTGGCTCCTGAGCAGTATCGACCATTACTGGCTCTCCGATAGCCATTAACAGTCGCTCTGCAGCGTTGGCGTATGCACTGCGATCCTGCTTACAGATAGCAAGAAATTCCTGCAGTGTGAACTCTTCGTCCTTGGCAGCTTCATAACGCTGACGATAGTGATCGAATATATTCATAGCGATGCCCGTCCTTTCGTTTTTAGCACAGGTAAGGAGCGTAATTAGAGGCTTATAGCAGCTCCCGGAAGATATTCTCTGTTGAGTACAGCAACCCTTATGCCAACCTGATCTTTCTTATCGGGATACACAACTTTTATGGTTACTCTGCTCGTACAAAATGTCTGCTGTTACTTCTAACTGTAGATGGCTTCTAGGAAATTTCCTCCACGGGTTTGGGTTAATGAGGGGAAGATCAACTGTACAGCGGGTCTGTTGTGAGATGCGTTCTTATGGGTGATGCTTTAACTTAACGTGTTTTTAACCTTTAATGCCACTTTCATCGATCAGTCACTTAAAGGATTTCGATATAAGTTAATCCAGCCGTGAAAAAACGTTAGACTTCCTGTTTGATTGTTATATTTATGGAATGAATAAATTGTGAACCAATTCAAATTTAAGACGCTTGTTGCACTTCTGCCCTGTTATTTACTGGCCACGCACGTGAATGCCGCACCGCTTTCCATTGGCGCATCGGTCATCTATGCCGAATCACCTTATCGCGGCGGCCAGGACCGGTATATCCCCGTTCCGGTTATCAATTATGAGGGTGAAGACTTCTGGTTCCGCAGCCTGCAGGGCGGCTACTACCTGTGGAAAGATCCCCAGAACCAGCTGTCACTGACGCTGCTGGGTTCACCGCAGGAGTACAAACCCAGCGACAACGACCTGGGCGACATGAAAGGGCTGGATAAACGCCGCATGACGCTGATGGGTGGTGCAACCTATCGTCACACCGCTGACTGGGGGATTGTCCGTACCTCATTACTGGGTGATGTGCTCAATAACAGCAACGGGATGATCTGGGACCTGACGTACCTCTATCGCTTCCAGATGGGTGACTTCAGCCTGACGCCGGGCATCGGGGCCACGTGGAACAGCGCCAATCAAAACCGTTATTACTATGGGGTTTCCGGGCATGAAAGCGCCCGTACCGGCATCAGCCGTTACAACCCGGATGACAGCTGGTCACCTTATGTGGAACTGAGCGCCAGCTATCAGATTGCGCCGCAGTGGAATGCCAGCGTTATGGGACGTTACGTCCGTTTCGACAGCGAAATCAAAGACAGCCCGATGATTGATAAAAGCGGGCAGGCGTTAATCTGGACGGGTGTCAGCTATACCTTCTGATAACGCACCAAAAGAGGGCATTTATTGCCCTCTGTTCTTTTACAGGGCCTCAGAATGGGGCGGGAGAGCAGAATGCGTAACACGATTAACTTTGCCGGTTTTGGCGAGCTGCCGGTGATCGGTCAGGGCACCTGGTATATGGGTGAAAACCCGGCGCAGCGGGCTGATGAAGTCGCTGCATTGCAGGCGGGTCTTGAGTGCGGATTACAGCTTATCGATACCGCTGAAATGTATGCAGATGGCGGAGCCGAAAAGGTGGTCGGGCAGGCACTGCTGGGCCGTCGCGACCGGGCGCTGCTGGTCTCCAAAGTTTATCCGTGGAATGCGGGCGAAGTGGATGCCATTGCAGCCTGTGAGCGCAGCCTGCAACGTCTGCAAACCGATTATCTCGATCTCTACCTGTTGCACTGGCGCGGCAATATTCCGCTGGAAGAGACACTGCGCGCCATGGAACGCCTGCAGCAGCAGGGCAAAATTCGTCACTGGGGCGTATCGAATTTTGACACCGATGATATGGCCGAACTGTGGGATGAAGAGAAGGGCGAGGCCTGCGCGACCAATCAGGTGCTCTATCATCTGGCTTCACGCGGCATTGAATTTGATCTGCTGCCGGCATGTCAGCAGCGTGGCGTACCGGTCATGGCCTACTGTCCGCTGGCCCAGGCCGGACGGCTACGTGACTCACTCTTTACCGATCCTCAGCTGACTCAGATTGCACAGCAGAAGGGCATCAGCGTGGCGCAATTACTGCTGGCCTGGGTGATTCGTCAGCCAGGGGTGATTGCCATTCCTAAAGCTAGTTCCGTGGCCCACGTTCAGGAAAATGCGGCGGCGCTGGAGGTGGAACTGACCGATGAGGATTTGCAGCTCATCGATCGCGCCTGGCCAGCGCCACAGCATAAATTGCCGCTGGATATTGTTTAGCCGTTAACGTTGTCGCTGGCTGCGGCTTTCTTTTTGAGGCGGAACGTCGTGGCCAGTCGTGCCGGTTTCTCTCCCGCGCTGCGTAACGGTTTGCTGATACGCGCCGTCTCCACACAGACCATGGTCTTATAGCCCTCATTCGCCATATCCGTCATGCTGCAGGAGAGTTCCACACCCGGATTCCACGTGACAACGTCACTATGATGATGGTGGTACACCTCGATCTGCCGCTCACCCGCGGTATCATTAATCACTGAGCAATCTTCTGCTGCGGTAAAGATACGGTCGATGCGTCCAGGATAACGCTGTTTGCCGTCGCTGCTGGCCACCTCGCCGTTGTTGACTTTGTCGATATAGCTATTGCCCAGACCCGAGACTTCCACACCGTTGATGTCGCTGACGGTAAAGTAGCTGTGCAGAGCCGCCGTCGCTTCAAAGTCACCATAGGCTTCCAGCTCAACCTCACAATGCTGGCCCAGCCGGAAGCGGGCAATCAGGGTGAATTCATGCGGCCAGAGCTTCAGCGTCTGAGGGTTGCTCTCCAGCACCAGCGTCAGCATGACGCCATCTTCATTTTCATCATGCGCCGTAAGCTTCCACGGCTGAACCCGCGCAAAGCCGTGTGCCGGTTCGCCCGCCGGGCCGAACCACGGCCAGCAGATCGGAACGCCGCCACGAATCGCCTTACCCGGTGCAAAGAGACTCTTATCACTCAGCCAGAGTACCGGCTTTTCGCCGCTGGGTTGCCAGGCGATCAGGTGCGCGCCCTGAAGCGTAATGGCTGCCCGCACTTTAGGGTGACTCACAACAATGGCGGGGAGTTCACCTGTCTGGCGCTGGGTGAGGTAAGGGGAGATCTGCGTGACCACCGGCAGAGAAAACAGTTTATCTTGCATGTTCGATTCCTTCCTGAGCGGATCAAAAAAAGGGCGACCGAAGTCGCCCTTATTCTCAATGATGTCTGGCTGCCTTATTTAGCAGAAACCAGTGCAATCAGGTCGAGAACTTTGTTTGAGTAGCCAGTTTCGTTGTCGTACCAGGAAACCAGTTTCACAAAGTTGTCGTTCAGCGCGATACCGGCTTTAGCGTCAAACACTGAAGTCAGGATTTCGCCGTTGAAGTCGGTAGAAACCACGTCATCTTCAACGTAGCCCAGAACGTCTTTCATCTCACCTTCTGCAGCCGCTTTAATTGCAGCACAGATTTCTTTGTAAGAAGCCGCTTTTTCCAGACGCACGGTCAGGTCAACAACGGAAACGTTAGGGGTTGGTACGCGGAATGCCATACCGGTCAGTTTGCCGTTCAGCTCTGGCAGAACTTTACCAACGGCTTTAGCTGCGCCAGTTGATGAAGGAATGATGTTCTGCGATGCGCCGCGGCCGCCGCGCCAGTCTTTATGAGACGGGCCATCAACGGTTTTCTGGGTAGCAGTGGTGGCGTGAACGGTCGTCATCAGACCTTCAACGATGCCAAACTTATCGTTGATCACTTTTGCCAGCGGTGCCAGGCAGTTAGTGGTACAGGATGCGTTAGACACGATATCCTGGCCATCATATTTGTCGAAGTTTGCACCACGAACAAACATTGGGGTGTCATCTTTAGATGGACCGGTCAGAACGACTTTCTTAGCACCTGCGGTGATGTGTTTACGCGCGGTTTCGTCGGTCAGGAAGATACCGGTTGCTTCAGCAACAACGTCAACGCCTACTTCATCCCACTTCAGGTTGGCCGGATCACGTTCAGCGGTAACACGGATTTTTTTACCGTTAACCACCAGTGCGCCATCCTGAACTTCTACTGTGCCGTCGAAACGACCGTGAGTAGAGTCATACTTCAGCATGTACGCCATGTAATCCGCGTCCAGCAGGTCGTTGATAGCAACGATTTCGATGTCAGAACGCTTTTGAGCAGCACGGAAAACGATGCGACCGATACGGCCGAAACCGTTGATACCTACTTTGATAGTCATATATTCCACCAGCTATTGGTTAGTGAATAAAAGGTTGCCTGTAAAATTACAAAAACCTTACCAGGCGTCAAGCGGAATCGTGTCAATTGTTGCGACAAATCAATTCGCCTGAGAGGAATTATTCGATGCGAAACCGCTTGCGCGCCGCCAATGATATCGCGCTTCGTTGAATCAATCGCCGAATATATAGGGATGCTCCGGATAAAAGGTGATCGATGTCACAAATCCGCTTAGCAGAGAGCAGGCTGAAAGGGTGAGCACAAAAAAAGACCCGGGTTATGTTGATCATTTGTTAGAATAATAGTCGAATTTTTCAGAATGGCACTGCCCGGAATCCTAAAATGGCTAAAGACACCGCACCCGAAGCAAAAATTGCACAGTTGACTGAAATGCAACGCTACGTCACTCAGCAACGCGGAACGGAACCGCCTTACAGCGGCGCACTGCTGCACAACAAGCAGGAAGGGATCTACCACTGTCTGATCTGTGAGGCGCCACTTTTTCTCTCTGAGACGAAGTATGACTCTGGCTGTGGCTGGCCCAGTTTCTACCAGCCGGTCAGTGATGATGCGATTCGCTATATTGAAGATGATTCACACGGCATGCAGCGTATTGAGATCCGCTGTGGCAGTTGCGATGCGCACCTGGGACATGTCTTCCCTGACGGCCCCCAGCCGACCGGCGAACGCTATTGTGTTAACTCCGCCTCGCTGAATTTCACCGACGAGCAGGGCGAACAGACCAAAGGGTAATGGCGATGAAGGAACAGCTTGAAGCAATGCTTGCATCGATGACGCCTGAAGTCTATCAGCGTCTTGCCACGGCGGTTGAGATTGGTAAATGGCCGGATGGCGTGGCACTGACCCAGGAGCAGCGCGACAATTGCCTGCAGCTGGTCATGATGTGGCAGGCGCGGCACAACGACGCGCCCCAGCACATGACCATCGGCAAAGGTGGCGAAATGGTGATGAAGTCGAAAAAAGAGCTCAAAGAAGAGTTTGGAATTGACCCTGACGTGACCCGCATCCATCTGCATTAAAAAAAAGCTGGCGTCATGCCAGCTCCATTTTAAATCAGAATCGCGCCCTGAGCGGTCATCTGGGCAAAGGCAATTTCGCTGTCCTCGGGATTCAGATTGACGCCCCGGCAGCCCTCTTTAACCACCTCAACGTGATAACCCAGCTCCAGCGCATCCAGCACGCTATATTTTACGCAGTAATCCGTCGCCAGCCCCAGCATCACCAGATGGGTGATCCCACGCTCACGCAGCCAGCTGTCCAGCTCGGTCTTACGGCGATGGCCATTGTCAAAAAAGGCGCTATAGCTGTCGACATCCTGATCCTGGCCCTTATGGAACGTCGCATCGAACAGTGAGCGATCGAGACCCGGATGAAAATCAGCGCCAGTCGAGCCCTGAATGCCGTGATCGGGCCACCAGATCTGGGCCAGACCATTTAACTCGCCCAGCGTGTAGACCGGCTCGCCGGAAACCGAGGCAAAACTGCCGTGATTGGCCGGATGCCAGTCCTGCAGCGCCAGTACGCATTCACCGTTTTCACGGAACAGTCGCGCATAACGATTCGCCACCTCGACCGTATGGTCGCCCTCATGGACTGCCATCGGGCCGCCGGGGCAAAAATCGTTCTGAATATCAATAATGATGAGTGCCCGCTTCATTACATATCGCTCCGTTTCAGTCTTCAGTCAGTTCGCCGCGCAAATTCTGCTGCATTCTGGCTCGGATTTGATCGGCCGAAAGATCCTGGCTGAGTAAAAAGTGTAGCTTTGTCAGCGCCGCTTCCACGGTGAGGTCAAATCCGCTGATGACACCAGCATGTTCAAGCGCATTGCCGGTAGCGTATCCGCCCATATTCACTTTGCCGGAAATACACTGGGTGAGATTTACCACCACGATGCCACGCTCGCTGGCCTGCTGCAATTCTGCCAGAAATTCCTTGTTCTGCGGTGCATTACCCACACCATAGGAGCGCAGGATCAATGCTTTGACTGGCTGACGCAGAAAGTTACGCACAACGTCGGCTGAAATCCCGGGATAGATGGTGACCACGCCAATGGGCTGAGGCGTAATGGTGTGAACCTTCAGTTCGCCCTGACCAGCTGGGGCAGGCGGTGTATTGAGGCGACGAATATGAATGCCCGCTTCCAGCAGCGCAGAGAGGTTGGGCGAAGCAAAGGCGTTGAAGCCGTCTGCATGTGCCTTGGTGGTCCGGTTACCGCGATAGAGCGTGTTATTGAAAAACAGCGACACTTCGCTGATCGGATAGTTGGCCGCCACATAGAGCGAATTTAAGAGATTCTGCTGACCATCTGAACGTAATTCCGCTAACGGAATCTGCGAGCCCGTGACGATAACCGGCTTGGCCAGATTTTCCAGCATAAAGGAGAGTGCTGAGGCGGTAAATGCCATGGTGTCGGTGCCATGCAGGATCACAAAACCATCATAGCGATCGTAGTTCTGACGGATATCTTCTGCGATAGACTGCCAGTCCTGCGGGGTCATGTCGGAAGAGTCGATCAGCGGCTGATACTCATGAATGGTGAAATCAGGCATCTCAGGGCGGTGGAACTCCGGCATGTTAGCCAGCTGTTGCTGCAGGTGTCCGGAGACGGGAATATAACCCTGCGCCGAACGCTGCATACCGATCGTCCCGCCAGTGTAGGCTACGTAGATGTTTTTCTTTTGCATTAGAGAACTCAGACTCGCCATAAAACGCGCAGTATAAGGGGAATAGCGGGGAAAAGCAGCCCGACCAGCGGCCGGGCTGCGAGGTTTATCGCACTTCGCCGCAGTTCAGGCAGAATGCATAACGGTTCTGAGGATCGTTCTGCTTGTCGAACAGGCCAGGCTGGGCTTTCATAGCACTCATCACATCCAGCATCGGTGCTGGCAGCCAGGCTTTCAGCGTATCAGGCAGGACAGCCTGCACCGACGCGTTCATCTGGCTCAGCATCATATCCAGGAAGCTTGGGTCATCCTGATACCAGCTCAGCTGCGGATTACTGACTTTCGCCAGCTCGCCCGCCTTCTTCACGGCATCATCGAAGTCACCCAGTGCATCAACCAGACCATTGGCTTTCGCATCGCTGCCGGTCCAGACGTGGCCCTGTGCAATGGCATCAATCTGCTCTGGCGTTTTATGACGTGACTTCGCCACCAGACCGACAAAGTTGCGGTAGCCATTTTCGATGGTCAGCTGCATCAGTTGCTGAACTTCCGTTGGCAGCGCTTTGGTGGTTGAGATATCCGCCAGCGGTGAGGTCGCAACACCGTCGGTGTGCACGCCAATACTGTCCAGGCTGTTCTCCAGCGTATTGATCACGCCGAAGATGCCAATCGAGCCAGTCAGCGTGCTGGGGTTCGCCACAATGTAGCTGGCAGGGGTTGAGATCCAGTAACCGCCGGACGCCGCCATGCCTCCCATCGAGACCACAATCGGCTTACCGGCCGCCTGCGCTGCCGCCAGCTCTTCACGAATCGCTTCCGAGGCGGTGACGCTGCCACCCGGGCTGTTCACCCGCAGAATAATCGCTTTGATTTTCGGATCGAGACGCGCATCGCGGATCTGCGCCGCCGTCGTGTCGCCACCGACGTTGCCCGGCGTCTCTTCACCATCCATGATGGCACCGCTGGCCATGACTACCGCGATGTTGCCATCCTGCTGCGTGGAGGTGGTTTTCACGCTGTAGTCATAGATGCTGACGCTACGGTAATCGTTGCTCTGCTTATCCAGACCAAAGGTTTTTACCAGCTCCTGATCGGCTGCCGCACGTGAACCCAGGGCATCGACCAGCTTGTTATCCAGCGCATATTGCGCGGTATCGCCTTTAACGGCGTTTAACCCGGCAATAATCGCAGCAGCACCGGGGAAGAGTTGCTCCGGCGTAATCTGGCGGTTCGCTGCCACGGTGTTCAGGTAGTTCTGCCACAGCTGACCGACCCAGCGGCTGTCAGCATCCCGTGCGGCAGGGGACATGTCGTCACGCAGGAACGGCTCAACCGCTGATTTGTAGGTCCCAACACGGAAGACGTGTGAGGTGACTTTCAGCTTCTCGAGCAGGGTTTTGTAATAGAGTCCGTTGGTGGCGAAACCATGCAGATCTACGGTGCCCTGTGGTGACAGATAGATTTTGGTGGCGTAGCTGGCAAGGTAATACTGCGCCTGGCTGTAGCTGTCGCCGAGTGCATAAATCGGCTTGCCGCTGTCGCGGAATTCGCGCAGCGCTTTACCCACATATTGCAGTGAAGGCTGATCGCCACCGGCAAATTCGCGTAAATCGAGCACCATGCCTTTAATGTTGCTGTCATCTTTTGCCTGACGAATAGCGTCGACCACATCAAACAGCGAATTTTCCTGTAAACGGTCACTGCTGGCACCCAGCAGCTGGCGGCCAATTTTGCTCAGACGGTTGCTTACCGACGGTTTATCCACCAGCACGCCGCTGAGATCCACTTTCAGTGCGCCTTGCTGAATCGGCGCTGAACTGCCGCCCGACCCGCTGACCTGCAGCCAGATCCCTACACCCACCACAATCAACAAAATCAGGAAAATATTCAGAATAAATTCCCTGATAAAATTCAGTACCCGCCAGCTCCAGCGGAACAGACCTGCAATTATTCGCCACAATGTGCGCATCAGACTCTCCATAAATATGTAGCAGGAAGTGGCCGCCGCGCGGACCAGACTTCCCCGACGAGCTCATCCTAAAGAGCGGCGTGTTAAAAGTCAGCAGGAAATCACTGCGCACTGTTACAAAAAATCTGCCTGTGCCAGGATAACTGCAACATTACAGAGATCGGGAGAGAAACATGGACGCACTGGAGTTACTGGTCAACCGACGTTCGGCCTCACGCCTGACTGAGCCGGCACCTGCGGGTGACGCACTGGAAAATATCCTGCGGGCTGGTATGCGTGCCCCGGATCACGGCACGCTGCAACCCTGGCGCTTTATCATTGTGGAAAATGAGGGTCGCGACCGGCTGAGCCAGCTGCTGGAGCAGGCAGCTCGCGATAAACAGCTGGATGAAAAGGCGATTAACAAAGCGAGCCAGTCACCGTTTCGGGCACCGATGATCATTACGGTGGTGGCACATTGTGAAGCGCACCACAAAGTGCCGCGCTGGGAGCAGATCGCCTCGGCAAGCTGTGCAGTGATGGCCATGCAGATGGCGGCCGTCGCTCAGGGTTACAACGGTATCTGGCGCAGTGGTCCCTGGACCGATGACGAGCAGGTACGCCAGGGGTTTGGCTGCCGCGAACAGGATGCCATCGTCGGCTTTCTCTATCTGGGCACCCCGCAACTGAAATCCAGCACTACGGTGCTCCCACCTGACACGGCGCCTTTCGTCCGTTACTTCTGACTACAATGCTTGTCCGGTTCCGGCAGGGTGCATTTCAGCCCTGCTTTTTGCACGGTTCCTGTGCGAACGATCGCTAACGCCGCGCATCACACTTACGCCAGCGGGCCTGCCAGGCTAACATAGCCCCAGTATTCAAACCGACAGCGGACAACCGGTTATCACTGCGTTCCCCCTGATGTTAAGGATTACCTGATTCAATGCGTTTGTTTATTGCGGAAAAACCGAGCCTGGGGCGTGCTATCGCAGATGTGCTGCCGAAACCGCATCGACGCGGTGATGGATTCATTGCCTGCGGCAACGATCAGATCGTCACCTGGTGCGTAGGCCATCTTCTGGAGCAGGCGCAACCCGACAGTTATGACAGCCGTTATGCGCGCTGGTCGCTGGCGGATTTACCCATCATTCCGGAAAAATGGCAGCTAAAACCGCGTCCCTCGGTCGCTAAGCAACTGAAAGTGGTTGAGGGCTTGCTGGCGCAGGCGAATGAAGTGGTGCACGCCGGTGACCCGGATCGGGAAGGGCAGTTGCTGGTGGATGAGGTGCTCGACTACCTGAACCTGCCGGCTGAAAAACGCAGCAAGGTGCAGCGCTGTCTGATTAACGACCTCAATCCTCAGGCGGTGGACCGGGCAGTGAACCGCCTGCGTGAAAATCGCGAGTTTATTCCATTGTGCGTTTCGGCGCTGGCCCGCGCCCGTGCCGACTGGCTCTATGGCATTAACATGACCCGCGCCTGGACGCTGCTGGGACGCAATGCAGGCTATGATGGCGTACTGTCGGTGGGCCGGGTGCAGACGCCGGTGCTTGGGCTGGTGGTCCGGCGCGATGAAGAGATCGAGAACTTCGTGCCGAAAGATTACTTCGAAGTGAAAGCGCACATCCTTACGCCTGACGGCGCCCGATTTATCGCCAGCTGGATCCCCAGTGAAGCCTGTGAACCGTGGCAGGATGAAGAGGGCCGCCTGCTCAAACGCGCCCTGGCGGAGCATGTGGTGGCGCGTATTACGGGCCAGCCGGCGATCGTCACTGCTTACAGCGATAAGCGCGAAAATGAGGTGGCGCCGCTGCCCTTTTCCTTATCCAGCCTGCAGATCGAGGCCGCTAAACGTTACGGGCTGAGTGCGCAGACGGTGCTGGATACCTGCCAGCGGCTTTACGAAACCCATAAACTGATTACCTATCCCCGTTCGGACAGCCGCTATCTGCCTGAAGAGCATTTTGCCGGTCGTCATGCGGTGTTAAAGGCGATACAGGCGCATCAGTCACAGCTGACCCCACCGGCAGATTTCGATGCCGATCGCAGAAATCGCTGCTGGGATGATAAAAAAGTGGATGCCCACCACGCCATTATTCCAACGGCCCGTGCCAGCGCGGTGAAACTCAGTGAAAACGAGCAGCATATCTATGAACTGGTGGCGCGCCAGTATCTGATGCAGTTCTGCCCGGATGCGGTATTCCGCAAATGTGTCATCGATCTCGATATTGCTGGCGGAAAATTCGTGGCGAAAGCGCGCTTCCTGGCGGAAGCGGGCTGGCGTGCGCTGCTGGGCAACAAAGAGCGTGATGAAGAGAACGACGGCATGCCGTTGCCGGTGGTAGCGAAAGGGGATGAGCTGCTGTGTGAGCGCGGAGAGGTGCTGGCGAAGCAAACACAGCCGCCACGCCCGTTTACCGATGCCACCATTCTTTCTGCAATGACCGGCATTGCCCGTTTCGTTCAGGATAAAGAATTAAAGAAAGTACTGCGTGCGACCGATGGTTTAGGAACGGAAGCCACACGCGCCGGCATTATCGAATTACTGTTTCGTCGTGGCTTCCTGGTGAAGAAGGGCCGCTATATCAATTCTACGGATGCCGGACGCGCCCTGATTCACTCCCTGCCCGATCTGGCAGCACGCCCGGATATGACGGCGCAGTGGGAATCGACACTGACGCGTATCAGCGAAAAGGCCTGCCGCTATGATGAATTCATGCAGCCGCTGGTGCAGACCTTAACCGGTCTGATCCAGCAGGCGCGACAGCAGCCTGCGGCGCATGCATTTCGGGGATTACCGTCCACCGGACAGAAACGTCCGGTGCGCAAAACCAGGCGTAAAGTGAAGGAGACGGAATGAGGCGTTATTCAGTATTACTGCTCGTGGCCCTGTCGCTGGCAACCAGCGTGGCGCAGGCCAACAGTCGTTATCAGTCGATGCCACAGCAGGGCAGCAACGGTGGTAACACCGATGTCGTGGTGGATATGCCACCCGAGGCATGGACACAGGCAGAGAGACGTCAGCCAGACTGTCTCCGCTGCTGTATCTTTGAGAACCGTAACTACACGGAAGGCGCGGTGGTGAAATCAGAGGGGGTGTTGCTGCAATGTGCCCGTGATGAACACTCCATCGGCACTAATAACCTGATCTGGAAAATAGTGAAATAGCCGTCGCGTGGCGCTCTGCCACGCGACCGTCAGTTAAAAGCGGAAGGTTGACCAGATGGGCGCGTGGTCAGACGGTTTTTCCATGCCCCGGATCTCATAATCAATGCCGGTCTCAACGCAGTGCGACGCCAGGGTTTTGCTCGCCAGCACCAGATCGATGCGTAACCCGCGATTATCATCAAACCCTTTCGAACGGTAATCGAACCAGGAAAAGCGATCCGCCACCTCCGGATTGTGCTCACGCCAGGTATCAACCAGTCCCCAGCCCAGCAGGCGGTCCATCCACTCGCGTTCTTCCGGCAGGAAAGAGCATTTGCCGGTGCGCAGCCAGCGCTTGCGGCTCTCCTCACCAATACCAATATCCCGATCGGTGCTGCTGATATTCATGTCGCCCATAATCAGAACCGGCTTATCAGCAGGCAGATCCTCGGTCAGCAGACGTTGCAGATCGCGATAGAATTTCTCTTTAGCCGGAAACTTGGTGGGATGGTCGCGGCTCTCGCCCTGCGGAAAATAGCCGTTAATCACCGTGATGTCGCCAATCGGGCTGGGAAGTTCCGCGATGATCAGGCGGCGCTGGGATTCTTCGTCATCACCCGGGAACCCCCGGCTCACTGACACTGGCTCAGCTTTGGTTAACAGGGCAACACCGTAGTGACCTTTCTGTCCATGATAGAAGACGTGATAGCCGAGCTTTGACACCTCTTCCAGCGGGAACATGTCGTCATGGACCTTGGTTTCCTGCAGACCGATAACATCGGGCTGATGCTGTTCGACAAGTGCCTGAAGCTGATGCGGGCGGGCACGCAACCCATTGATGTTAAATGAAACAAATTTCATGAGATCGACCGTTGTTCAGAAATGTCAGGCGGAGATGGTAGCGATTTTTGCTGAAAAAGTCATGGCGGAACAGGCTGAGATTGTGTGAAAGCGGGCAGGAATGTGGGGGCGAACAGGAAGCTTAGGTATTATTTTGGGGATGGTGTGCAACATACGAGATGGTGGTGGGAGAAGGATTCGAACCTTCGAAGTCTGTGACGGCAGATTTACAGTCTGCTCCCTTTGGCCGCTCGGGAATCCCACCTGGGATAGTGATGTGGCTTAAGATGATTCAGATTCAAATGGTGGTGGGAGAAGGATTCGAACCTTCGAAGTCTGTGACGGCAGATTTACAGTCTGCTCCCTTTGGCCGCTCGGGAATCCCACCATGGCCTGAATCTTTCTCTCTTAAAGCGGGGCGCATCATACCAAATGCGATAAGGGTGTAAAGCGCCCACTGGCAAAACCGCAACTGTTTGCCCACTTTTTACGCGTAGCGCTGAATCTGCAGACAATTCAGCGCACTGGCTGATTAAAGAATAATCGTGCGGTTGCCGTAAACAAACACGCGTTGCCCCAGCACTTTATACAGTGCATTGCTCAGGACATTCTTTTCTACGTCGCGACCGGCGCGCATCATCTCATCGGCGGTGTAGCTGTGATCAACGTTTATCACATCCTGCATGATGATTGGGCCTTCATCGAGATTGTCGTTCACATAGTGCGCGGTGGCACCGATGATCTTCACGCCACGTTCATAAGCCTGATGATAGGGACGGGCACCGATAAAGGCGGGCAGGAAGGAGTGGTGAATATTGATAATCTGGTTCGGATAACGCTGCACAAAGGCGGGCGTCAGGACGCGCATATATTTTGCCAGCACCACGTAATCGGGCTGATAGCGGTCAATCTCTTCCACCATGCGGTTATCGTGCTCTTCCCGCGTCAGTCCCTCATGGCTCACCAGCACAAACGGAATATCGAAACGCTCAACCAGTGAACGCAGGGTGTCGTGGTTACCCACTACCGCCGCAATTTCCATATCCAGGCCGCCAAACGCGCTCTTCATTAACAGATCGCCCAGACAATGCGCCTCTTTAGTGACAAGAATCACCACGCGGCGACGACCGGCGCTGTGCAGTTCCCGGACTGAACCCTGGGGCAGGGCGCTGTCGAGGTCGGCGAGCAGGGTGTTGTCGTTGAAGATCCCTTCCAGTTCGGTACGCATGAAAAAACGCCCGGTGCGATGATCAACAAACTCATTGTTCTGCACGATATTAAGTTCGTGCTTGTAACAAATATTGGTGATTTTGGCGATCAGACCTTTTGCATCGGGACAAATGGTTCGTAAAACTTTTCTTTGCATGGTTTGCGCTTGCATCTCAATCAGAGTCCTGTCAAAGCATTAGGGGTAAAACCGCTGGGGTAGCCGTCAGCTTAACCACAACATTTTTTGTATTTTTTTTCACTGCCACACGGGCAGCGATCGTTACGCCCCACGGGCGGTGCTGTACCGTCAACATAGTACCAGCGTTGATCCTCGCGAAGAAAGCGTGAACATTCATGAATGGCCTGAATGTTGGTTTTCTCGCGGTATCGCGCAAAAAAGGTAACGAAAGCTTCGTTCTCATGGCTTCCATGATTACAACGGGTTACATTCAGGCTGAGCCAGTCGGTTCCTGGAAAACTTTCAGATAAAAGCCCTGACAGCGCCGGATGACGCTTCTCAGGATGCCAGGTCGCAACCAGATAGTCCGCATTATGCTGAACATAAGCGCAATAACGGGATCGCATAAGTTGTTCAGCTGTAACAGGAATCTGGTTACCCTGAAGAAAGGGCTCGCAACATACGCTATACTGCTCTCCGCTACAACATGGGCAGGTTTCTGACACATTATCTCCCGGGAATGATGGGTCGGTTTTACAAGCGCGCTATGTTAGCTGACCCCGTGTTGTGATGCTACGTATTGACGGCAGGACCAGACAGAAATGAGAAAGGTAAAAATTGGATTGGCTCTGGGTTCTGGAGCGGCCAAAGGATGGGCGCATATCGGCGTGATCAACGCGCTGGAGCGTGCAGGTATTGAGATCGACGTCGTTGCGGGCTGCTCTGTCGGGGCATTAGTCGGATCTGCCTATGTGAATAACCGCCTGCCGCTGATGGAAAAATGGGTCAGTGCATTTCGCTACTGGGATGTTATTCGCCTGATGGATGTCTCCTGGCAGCGTGGCGGACTGCTGCGCGGTGAGCGGGTCTTTAGCCATGTTCGTCAGCTGATCCCCAATGACACGATAGAGCACTGTCATAAACCCTTTGGCGTGGTGGCGACCAACCTCAGTACCGGTCGTGAACTCTGGCTGACAGAGGGCGATCTGCATCAGGCAGTACGCGCTTCATGCAGTATGCCAGGTTTATTACCGCCGGTGGGCTACAATGGGTATTGGCTGGTGGATGGTGCCGTAGTCAACCCGGTGCCGATTTCACTTACCCGTGCCCTGGGGGCAGACATTGTTATCGCCGTTGACTTGCAGCATGACGCGCATTTAATGCAGCAGGATCTCTTTTCCGTGACACCACAGAATAGCGAAGAAGAAGCCGCCGCAGCGGCATTGAGTTGGGGTGGGAAGCTGCGTCAGCGTCTGGTGAATTTCAGCCAGCGCCGTGCGTCTCAGTCACCTGGCGCGATGGAGATTATGTCCACCTCTATCCAGGTGCTGGAAAATCGCCTGAAGCGGAATCGCATGGCAGGCGATCCGCCCGATGTTTTGATTCAGCCGGTCTGTCCGCAAATTTCGACGCTGGACTTTCATCGTGCTGAGGAAGCCATTGAAGCAGGCAAGGCCGCCGTAGAGAAGAAAATGGATGAACTATTACCACTGGTCCGTGGCAGATAATCAGGTTGTTCATTCAAAGCGGTGACTTCAGCCAATTCTTAAAGGCGCAACTGCGTTTTATGAACCACTATTGAAATATCTGGTACGCAGGGGGAAAGAATGGAAAAACCACTACTCGGCAAAAAGATACTCATTGTCGAAGATGAGGCTGTTTTCCGTTCGTTGCTGGACCAATTTTTGTTATCGATGGGTGCTGTGACGTTACAAGCGGAAGATGGTCTGGAAGCAATTGCACAACTACAACAGCATACTGTCGACCTGATTATCTGCGATCTGGAAATGCCCCGCATGAGCGGCATCCAGTTCGTTGAGCACATTCGTACCCGCGGCAACATCGTGCCGATTTTAATCATCTCAGCTACCGAGAACATGTCGGATATTGCGCATGTATTGCGTCTTGGGGTGCAGGATGTGCTGCTTAAACCACTTAAAAACTTTGAGCGCTTCCGTGAAGCGGTCTATGAGTGTCTCTATCCCTCTATGTTCACTTCGAAAGTGGAAGAGGATGAACAACTGTTCCAGGACTGGGATGCGCTGGTTCGTGATCCTAAAGCGGCTGCCAAGCTGCTCAAGCAACTCCAGCCACCGGTGCAGCAGACTATTGCCAACTGCCGGGTTAACTATCGTCAGCTGACGATGGCCGAGCAGCCTGGGCTGGTGCTTGATATCGCGGCGCTCTCCGATAAAGATCTGGCGTTCTACTGTCTGGACGTGACCCGTGCCGGTGATAATGGCGTGCTGGCAGCGTTGCTGCTGCGGGCGCTGTTCAATGGCCTGCTGCAGGAGCAACTGACCGGGCAGAAACAGCGTCTGCCGGAACTCAATGGGCTGCTCAGACAGGTCAATCTGTTACTGCGCCAGGCGAACCTGAGCGGCCAGTTCCCGTTACTGGTTGGGTACTATCATCGCGGATTAAAGAACTTAATTCTGGTTTCGGCCGGATTGAACGCCACACTCCATGTTCATGCCCATCAGATTCAGCTCAGCAATGGTGTCCCCCTTGGCACTATGGGCAGCACCCATCTTAACCAGATCAGTCAGCGCGCAGAAAACTGGCAATGCCACGTCTGGGGCGCGGGCGGGCGCATTCGGCTGATGCTATCGACGGAAGAATAAGCCGTAAAAACAGAGGAATTCTGGCGATGAGGACAGGGCCAGAGTTTAGCTTTACAGTTGGGTAATAGTCTTAATTTCGACGGTTTGGTGCCTTCCAGGATAAATCCGTTCGATACTAACTGATATACTCATTTCCGATTTTAAACCGACATATCAAGTATTAACTTGAACGGCCTATAAGAGAGGTATCTTAATGTCTGCCAATAATACCAAAGTAAAAAAAGCGGTAATCCCGGTAGCGGGTTTGGGTACGCGTATGCTCCCGGCTACCAAAGCGATTCCTAAAGAAATGTTACCGCTGGTTGATAAGCCGTTAATCCAGTATGTCGTTAACGAGTGTATCGCTGCTGGCATCAACGAAATTGTGCTGGTAACGCATTCATCAAAAAATGCCATCGAAAACCACTTTGATACCAGCTTCGAACTGGAATCAATGCTGGAAAAACGCGTTAAGCGTCAGCTGCTGGATGAAATCCAGTCAATCTGCCCGCCACACGTCACCATCATGCAGGTTCGTCAGGGCATCGCTAAAGGTCTGGGGCACGCTGTAATGTGTGCACACCCACTGATCGGTGATGAGCCGTTTGCGGTTATCCTGCCAGACGTCATCATCGACGAATATGAATCTAACCCAACCAAAGATAACCTGGCAGAGATGCTGAGCCGTTATGAAGAGTCTGGCCGCAGCCAGATCATGGTTGAGCCGGTTGCCGATGTGACTGCATACGGTGTTGTCGATTGCCAGGGCGCAGAACTGAACCCAGGCGACAGCGCACCAATGGTCGGTGTGGTTGAGAAGCCTAAAGCGTCAGAATCCCCATCAAACCTGGCCGTTGTAGGTCGTTATGTTCTCTCTTCAGAGATCTGGCCACTGCTGGCTAAAACGCCTCCAGGTGCAGGCGGCGAAGTTCAGCTGACTGACTCCATTGCGATGCTGATGGAAAAAGAGACAGTTGAAGCATATCACCTGAAAGGCGTCAGCCATGACTGTGGTAACAAACTGGGCTACATGCAGGCTTTCGTTGAGTACGGTGTTCGTCATCCGGTATTGGGCAAAGATTTTTCTGAATGGCTCGATGGCGCAGTTGGCAACAAAAAGTAATTCATAAACACAGGATAACTCGATGAAAGTCACTGTATTTGGTATCGGCTATGTCGGTCTGGTTCAGGCTGCGGTGTTAGCCGAAGTCGGACATGACGTTCTCTGCATTGATGTCGACGAAAACAAAGTCGAAAATCTGAAAAAAGGCATCATTCCTATTTTCGAACCAGGTTTAACGCCGCTGGTAATGTCCAATTACGAAGCGGGTCGTCTGAAGTTCAGCACTGATGCTGAGATGGGCGTAAACCATGGTGTTATGCAGTTTATTGCAGTTGGTACTCCACCAGATGAAGACGGCTCTGCCGATCTGAAATATGTGACCGCCGTAGCGCGCACCATTGCGCAGCATATGAACGATCACAAAGTGGTTATCGACAAATCAACCGTTCCGGTTGGCACAGCAGACAAAGTTCGTGCGGTAATGACGGAAGCGCTGAAAGCGCGTGACGCCAACATCACCTTTGATGTGGTATCTAACCCGGAATTCCTCAAAGAAGGTGCTGCAGTCAATGACTGTATGCGTCCAGAACGTATCGTTGTCGGTACTGACAACGACGACGTGGTAGAACTGTTACGCGAGCTCTATGAGCCGTTTAACCGTAACCACGATCGTATGATCATGATGGATATCCGCAGCGCAGAGCTGACCAAGTATGCAGCAAACTGCATGCTGGCCACCAAAATCAGCTTTATGAATGAGATGTCTAACCTGGCTGAACGTTTAGGCGCGGATATTGAAAAAGTACGCCAGGGCATCGGTTCCGACCCTCGCATTGGCTACCACTTTATCTATCCTGGCTGCGGTTATGGCGGCTCCTGCTTCCCGAAAGATGTGCAGGCGTTAATCCGTACCGCTGAGTCAATTGGCTATCAGCCACGTCTGTTGCAGGCCGTGGAAGATGTGAATGACAACCAGAAAAACAAGCTGCCAACCTTTATCAAACGTCATTTTGGTGACGATCTGAAAGGTAAAACGTTTGCGCTCTGGGGCCTGTCATTTAAGCCGAACACTGACGACATGCGAGAAGCCTCCAGCCGTGTGCTGATGGAAACGCTGTGGGAAGCTGGCGCATCTGTTCAGGCGTTTGACCCTGAAGCGATGGATGAGGCACAGCGTATCTACGGTCACCGCAGCGATCTTAAGCTGATGGGTACCAAAGAAGCCGCACTGCAGGGCGCTGACGGTCTGGTCATCTGTACGGAGTGGCAAAACTTCCGTGCGCCTGACTTCGACATCATCAAAAATGCACTGAAAGAAGCCGTGATTTTTGATGGTCGTAACCTGTATGATCCAGAGCGTATCAGCAAACGCGGTTTCGTTTATTATGCAATCGGCCGCGGAGCGTCTATTCAAACTGCATAATTAACGAGGGATTTATGAACTTTCTGGTCACCGGCGCCGCAGGTTTTATTGGTTTTCATGTCAGCCAGCGTCTGCTGGCCGCCGGTCACCAGGTTGTCGGTATCGACAACCTGAATGATTATTACGACGTAAATCTCAAGCATGCCCGTCTCAATTTAATTAAGGCCGATCCTGGTTTTACTTTTATTGAGATGGACCTGGCGGACCGTGACGCAATGGCGTCACTGTTCGATCAGCAAAAATTCCAGCGCGTTATCCATCTTGGTGCTCAGGCTGGTGTCCGGTATTCCATTGAAAATCCTCATGCCTACGCAGACTCCAATCTGACGGGTCACCTCAATATCCTTGAAGGTTGCCGTCATCATAAAATTGAACATCTGCTCTACGCCTCATCCAGTTCAGTCTATGGTCTGAATCGCAAGATGCCGTTCTCAACCGAAGATAGCGTTGATCATCCGGTTTCTTTATATGCAGCGACCAAAAAAGCCAACGAGTTAATGTCACACACTTACTCGCATCTCTATCAGCTGCCGACCACTGGATTGCGCTTCTTTACGGTCTATGGCCCGTGGGGCCGCCCGGATATGGCGTTATTCAAATTCACCCGTGCAATGATTGCCGGTGAAGCGATTGACGTTTATAACCAGGGCCAGATGAAACGCGACTTTACCTATATTGACGATATTGCTGAAGCCATTGTTCGCCTGCAGGATGTTATTCCACAACAGGACGACAACTGGACGGTTGAAACCGGATCGCCGGCAACCAGTTCAGCGCCTTATCGTGTTTATAATATTGGAAACAGTCAGCCTGTCACGTTGATGAACTATATCGAAGCGATTGAAAAAGCCCTGGGCATTACTGCGAAGAAAAATCTGATGCCAATGCAGCCTGGAGATGTACTGGAAACCAGTGCGGATACCGAAGCCTTGTTTAAGGCAATTGGATTCAAACCGCAGACCGGGGTCGAAGAGGGCGTTAAAAACTTTGTGGACTGGTACCGCGACTTTTACCGCGTCTGAGTATCTGATTAAAAGAAAAAAGGAAGCTCCGGCTTCCTTTTTTATTGCGCATCAGGCTGCCAGGAAGGCAGTCACACTGCGGTTTTTACAGTAAAAAATCGTCCAGCTTTTTACCCTGTTCTTCCAGCGCTTTTTTAATCACGGCCGGTGTGCGGCCCTGACCGGTCCAGGTTCTGGACTCGCCTTTTTCATCGGTGTAACCATATTTAGCCGGACGTACTGAGCGTTTACCTTTTGCCGCAGTCCGTGTGTCGGTCAGCGTGTTAATCAGTTCATTCGGGTCAATACCATCAGCCAGTAGCATTTCACGATACTGATTAAGTTTACGCGTGCGTTCTTCATTTTCTGCCTGAAAATGAGACTCTTCTTCACGGCGCTCTTTTACTACTACGTCCAGCTTTTCCAGCATCTCTTCCAGTATTTCAACGGAATACTCTCTGGCCTGGGCGCGCAGCGTACGGATATTATTAAGAACTTTTAGTGCTTCGCTCATTGTCCTGGTCTCTGAATAAGGGAAAAGTTGTGTTGCCCGCTAATAGTAGTGGCGACATAAAATAACTGCAATCATAAAAATATGTATATCACTAATTACCCAGGTGACTAAAAATAATTTTCACCAGAAAATTGCACAGTTGTGCAGAATAAAAATATTTTCCTTTAGTCCGATATCAAATAAATTTAATGTATTCAGGTCAGCAACAAAAATGTCATTGATTTTGTTGCGGGTAAAATAAGCAAAACTTATCCCGTTCGGCACTGCACATAACAGGCGCTGGAAACGGCATGCAGAGGAATAAACGGCCAGCCGTTACACTTTATTCACTCATCAACCGCAACGTATTGCCGCCGCTTTGTGGTAATATGCGCGCCATTCCATTCAGTCCTGATGAAGATACGCGCCGATGGCTCAACTCTATTTCTATTACTCTGCCATGAATGCAGGGAAATCAACCGCACTGCTACAATCCTCATATAACTATCATGAGCGCGGCATGCGTTCACTGGTTTACACCGCTGAAATCGATAATCGCTTTGGTGCCGGGCAGGTGAGTTCCCGTATCGGACTATCGTCACCGGCCTTGCTATACAACGCAGAGACATCACTCTACAGCGACATCGCTGCTGAACATGCCGTTCAGCCTGTCCATTGCGTGCTGGTTGATGAGAGTCAGTTCCTGACCCGTGAGCAGGTTAAAGCGCTGTCAGATGTCGTAGACGACCTTGATATTCCGGTGCTCTGTTATGGTCTGCGAACGGATTTTCGCGGTGAACTGTTTGTTGGCAGTCAGTATCTGCTGGCGTGGGCAGATAAGCTGGTTGAACTCAAAACTATTTGTCACTGTGGGCGCAAGGCCAGTATGGTTCTGCGACTGGATAGCGAGGGCAAACCTTTCAGTGAGGGTGAGCAGGTGGTGATTGGCGGTAACGAACGTTATATCTCAGTCTGCCGTAAGCATTATAAACAGGCGATAGAGCAGGGATCGTTGCAGGCGATCCATGGCGCTCAGACTCCGCTGAATTAACCCTATTGTTCAGGTAATAAAAAACCCGCCGAAGCGGGTTTTTTTATCAGACAGTCAGAACGGCACTATCAGACTTTTTTGGCTTTCTTCTCAAGCTTAATACCTTTTACCGGCTGCTCGGCAATGGCTTCGGCTACGCTTGAGAACGGTTCGACAAATTCACGACCGTAGTAGGTATCAAGCATAATCTGTTTCAGTTCAGCAATCAGCGGATAACGTGGGTTAGCGCCGGTACACTGGTCATCAAACGCATCATCGGCCAGTTTATCGACTTTCGCCAGGAAGTCCGCTTCCTGCACACCCGCCTCACGGATAGAGGTTGGAATACCAAGTTCAGTTTTAATCTCATCCAGCCAGGCGAGCAGCTTCTCAATTTTCTGCGCGGTGCGGTCGCCTGGTGCGCTCAGACCCAGATGGTCAGCAATCTCGGCGTAGCGACGGCGCGCCTGAGGGCGATCGTACTGGCTGAAAGCGGTCTGTTTAGTCGGGTTGTCATTCGCGTTGTAGCGAATAACGTTAGAGATTAACAGGGCGTTGGCCAGGCCGTGTGGGATATGGAACTCTGAACCCAGTTTATGCGCCATTGAGTGACAAACCCCGAGGAAGGCGTTGGCAAACGCAATACCGGCGATAGTGGCGGCATTGTGTACGCGCTCACGCGCCACCGGATTTTTGGCGCCTTCGGCATAGCTGGCTGGCAGATTCTCTTTCAGCAGTTTCAGTGCCTGCAGTGCCTGTCCGTCAGAGTATTCATTCGCCAGCACTGAAACATAAGCTTCCAGCGCGTGGGTCACGGCATCCAGACCGCCGAAGGCGCAGAGTGAACGCGGCATATCCATCACCAGATTGGCATCGACAATCGCCATATCAGGCGTCAGTGCGTAGTCAGCGAGCGGATATTTCTGACCCGTCGCATCATCGGTCACTACAGCAAACGGCGTGACTTCAGAACCGGTACCGGACGTAGTGGTGATGGCAATCATGCGCGCTTTGACACCCATTTTCGGGAACTTGTAGATACGTTTACGGATATCCATGAAACGTAACGCCAGCTCCTCGAAGTGAGTTTCCGGATGTTCGTACATCACCCACATGATTTTCGCGGCGTCCATCGGTGAGCCACCGCCCAGCGCGATGATGACATCCGGTTTGAAGCTGTTCATCTGCTCAGCACCTTTACGCACGATGCTCAGCGTCGGGTCAGCTTCAACTTCGAAGAACACTTCCGTTTCAATGCCGTGTGATTTCAGCACGCGGGTCACCTGGTCGGCATAGCCGTTATTGAACAGGAAGCGGTCAGTGACGATAAAGGCACGTTTCGCGCCATCCGTTGCCACTTCTTCCAGCGCAATTGGCAGTGAACCCCGACGGAAGTAGATGGATTTAGGAAGTTTATGCCACAACATATTCTCAGCTCGCTTGGCGACAGTTTTGGTATTGATCAGATGTTTTGGACCGACGTTCTCTGAAATAGAGTTTCCGCCCCACGAACCACAACCCAGCGTCAGAGACGGCGCCAGTTTAAAGTTGTAGAGGTCGCCGATACCACCCTGCGAGGCGGGGGTGTTGATCAGAATACGCGCGGTTTTCATTTTGTCGCCGAAGTAGTGAACGCGTTCGGTCTGATTGTCCTGATCGGTATAGAGACAGGAGGTGTGGCCGATACCGCCCATGGCGACCAGTTTTTCTGCTTTCGCGACCGCATCCTGGAAATCTTTCGCCCGATACATCGCAAGGGTTGGTGAGAGTTTTTCATGGGCGAACGGCTCAGACTCATCCACCAGCTTCACTTCGCCAATCAGAATCTTAGTGCTCGGTGGCACGCTGATACCGGCCATCTCCGCAATTTTGAACGCTGGCTGGCCTACGATAGCCGCATTCAGGCCGCCGTTTTTCAGAATAATATTCTGCACCGCACTCAGTTCGGCACCCTGCAGCATATAACCGCCGTGGCTGGCGAAACGTTCACGCACCGCGTCATAGACTGAATCGACCACAATCACCGATTGTTCAGAGGCGCAGATAACCCCGTTATCAAAGGTTTTCGACATCAGAATCGACGCAACCGCACGTTTCAGATCGGCGGTTTCATCAATCACGACTGGCGTATTACCCGCACCGACACCAATCGCAGGTTTACCGGAGCTGTAAGCCGCTTTCACCATGCCCGGACCGCCAGTGGCGAGAATCAGGTTGATGTCAGGGTGGTGCATCAGTTGATTTGACAGCTCAACGGAAGGTGCGTCGATCCAGCCGATAATATCTTTTGGCGCACCGGCAGCCACCGCCGCCTGCAGCACGATATCTGCAGCTCTGTTGGTCGCATCTTTGGCGCGTGGGTGAGGAGAGAAGATGATGCCGTTACGGGTTTTAAGGCTGATTAATGCTTTGAAGATGGCGGTTGAAGTGGGGTTGGTCGTCGGGACGATACCGCAAATCAGGCCAATAGGTTCGGCGATGGTAATGGTGCCGAAAGTATCATCCGTGGCTAACACACCACAGGTTTTTTCATCTTTATAAGCGTTGTAGATATATTCTGAAGCAAAATGGTTTTTGATCACTTTGTCTTCGACGATGCCCATACCTGATTCGGCAACGGCCATCTTGGCAAGCGGGATTCGGGCGTCTGCGGCGGCGAGGGCGGCGGCACGGAAGATGGCGTCGACCTGTTGTTGAGAAAAGTTGGCATATTCACGCTGGGCTTTTTTTACACGTTCAACCAGTGCATTAAGTTCGGCGACATTGGTTACGGCCATGGTGTTCTCCTGAAGGAAGTTAAACTTTTTTAGTAAACAATCCTGCGCCCTGAGTATAGTCACGTTGCCATAAGGCGTTGGACTGGGTCAGAACGCCCGGATTTTCAACTGTTTACTGAACTAGTCTTCTGTTGCAGTCAGTGAGATTTTCTTCGCTGCCGCTAATACTTCCGTTGCGAAAAGATTACCTGGTTTGGGGTAGGGCAATTTTGATGCAGATCAATTTAACCGCAAGCTGACACCTTTCAGCTCCCCTTTACGCCCTTTGTTTATCAAATTGGTTACCTCTTCACGTCATCTGCCTGGTAGCGGCTAAATCCAGTCACTTTTTAATCTCTGGGGTAAAGCGCTGGATGCTCCGTCATTCAACAGTATAAATAGCTGAGTCAGCATCTGGCGTCCGTGCCTGTTTTCACATACATTAGGCGCGTTTTCCCCCCCTGTGGTACGGAGTAAAGTCGTGAACCCTGCGCTGTTAGATTTATCAGGCTATATAAAATTTTTTGTCGGGCTCTTTGCGCTGGTCAATCCGGTGGGAATTATTCCGGTCTTCATCAGCATGACCCGTTATCAGGGGGTGGCTGAGCGTAACAAAACCAACCTCACTGCCAATCTGGCGGTTGCTATTATTCTCTGGACGTCACTGTTCCTTGGTGATGCGATTCTGCATGTGTTTGGCATCTCGATTGACTCCTTCCGCATCGCGGGTGGGATCCTGGTCGTCACCATTGCGATGTCGATGATCAGCGGTAAGCTGGGCGAAGATAAGCAAAATAAGCAGGAGAAGTCAGAAACGGCGATTCGTGAAAGTGTGGGGGTTGTACCGCTGGCGTTGCCTCTGATGGCGGGGCCGGGTGCTATCAGCTCGACCATTGTCTGGAGCACCCGCTACCACAGCTGGATAAATCTGCTGGGGTTCACTCTGGCGATTGCCATTTTTGCATTCTGCTGCTGGTTACTCTTCCGGGCCGCGCCGTTAATGGTGCGTATTCTTGGCCAGACCGGTATCAACGTCATTACGCGTATTATGGGTCTGTTACTGATGGCACTGGGCATCGAATTTGTTGTCACCGGCATGAAGTCCATTTTTCCCGGCTTACTCAATTAAACGCCTACTTATTTCAGAGAGTGAAGTGAAATAATGATCCGTAATGGTGCAGAAGGGGCATTTTATGCACCATTACGACGCAATTATTCGTTGTGCTTAACAGAATCAGGCAATTATAAATTTCATTACTGCGCGCTGGCTCACAGACTTTTTTCTGCGAAATAATGTCACTATTTTCACACGATATTCTGCTCTCTATTTTCGTGTAAGCCTCACAAACTGCCAGAATAATCACGCTATCTTAAATTTCATCACGCTGAAGCCAGATTCCCCAATATAAGTGCCAAAAAAGAGGCTGTTTGTCGCTGCTTTCCGCTCCTGAGAGGGGTTTCCAGCTAAATAGTCTATTTTTCATATCGATATGATATTTTCAGGACGAAAATTAACACTTCCGCTGCCTGACTTCTCATGATAAAAGAGAATTAGTTAACATTTTAGCTATTTTGCTTTGGCGCGCCTTCGCGGCTTCTGATAATTTTTGGCCCAACGTAAAATTTTTTCTCCGAAAGCCCAAAGTGAGAACGCTTTTTGCTTAAGCCTGTCGGGATACTTAATTTAAGGTTGGCGTTTCGCATGATTGGGATGAAGAATTTGCAGCAGCAGCGGTCAACACTCGCAGTCGTTTTGTTAATGGCTTTTTCGCCGGCCTATGCCGCCACGGTGCCGCCGGGTACAACACTGGCCGCGCAGCAACAGATTGTGATCAATAACGGCAGTGAAGTCTCCTCGCTGGATCCGCATAAAACCGAAGGCGTGCCGGAATCCAATATTATTCACAACCTGCTGGACGGCCTGGTCAATACCGATAACAGCGGGCAGGTCGTTCCTGGCGTCGCTAAAAGCTGGGAAAACCCGCAACCCACCCTCTGGATTTTTAATCTGCGGGAGGATGCGAAGTGGAGCAACGGTGAGCCGGTTACCGCCACTGATTTCGTCTACAGCTGGCGCCGTCTGGTGGACCCGACAACCGCGTCGCCTTACTCCAGCTATCTTCAGGCAGCCCATTTTGCCAATATCGATGCCATCCTTGCCGGCAAAGCGTCACCCGATCAGCTGGGCGTGAAGGCGCTGGATGCCCATCGGCTGCAAATTACCCTGAGTGAGCCGGTGCCTTACCTGGTGGCGATGTTAGCGCATACGGCGATGAAGCCGGTTTATGCGCCAGCCATTAAGCAGTGGGGCGAAGCCTGGACCCGCCCGGGTCACTACATCGGCAACGGCGCCTACACGCTGAGCGACTGGGTAGTGAATGAAAAAATTGTCGTGAAGCGCAATCCTCGCTACTGGGATAATGCGCACACCGTGATTGAACAGGGGACATTCCTGCCGATCGCCTCTGAAAACAGCGATATTAATCGCTACCGCAGCGGCGGCACGGATATTACCAACAGTGCGGTGCCACCAGAGATGTTTGGCAAGCTGCGCAAAGAGCTGGGCGATGAAGTGAAGGTCAGCCCGCTGCTCTGCACCTTCTACTACGAGATTAATAACAAAAAGCCGCCGTTTACCGATGCGCGGGTGCGTGCCGCACTGAAGATGACCCTTGATCGCGAGGTGATTGCCAATAAGATCATGGCCCAGGGGCAGATTCCGGCTTACAGCCTGACGCCGCCTTTTACCGCCGGTATCAAACTCACGCCACCCGCCTGGTTCACCTGGACGCAGGCGCAGCGTAATGAAGCCGCGAAGAAGCTGCTGGCAGAGGCCGGCTTTGATGCTGCCCATCCGCTGACCTTTACGCTGCTCTACAACACTTCCGATCAGAACAAACGGCAGGCGATTGCGGCCGCGTCGATGTGGCAGAAAAACCTGGGTGCTAAGGTGACGCTGCAGAATCAGGAGTGGAAAACCATGCTGGAGACCCGTCATCAGGCGCAGTATGACGTGGTGCGCGCCACCTGGTGTGCCGACTACAACGAACCCTCAACCTTCCTGAACATGCTGATCAGCAACGCCTCGATCAACACCGCGTTTTACAGCAGCGCGACCTTTGATCGTCTGATGGCGGAGACGCTGACGGCGGGCAGCGAGGCGCAGCGCGCCAGCCTGTATCAGCAGGCTGAAACACAACTCGACAAAGACTCACCAATTGTGCCAGTTTACTACCGCGTAAGTGTGCGCCTGGTGAAGCCCTGGGTTGGCGGCTTCACGGGCAAAGACCCGCAGGACATGACAGACCTGAAGTACTATTTCATCAAAAAACACTGATCTGATCGCCCGTTCGGCGAGACAGTCGGAAAGCGCATCAGCAAACAGACCTTTTTTTGGGGTCAATCTCCCTGGTAACAGGCCAGGGAGCCCGCAGACGGGGGACGCCGGGGCAGAGCATCGCCACGGTGACGATAATAAAACTGGAGTGTAATAATGAACAACATCACGAAAAAAAGCCTGATTGCAGCGGGCGTTTTCGCCGCAGTGAGTGCGCTGGCAGGGAATGCGGCTTTCGCAGCAACGGTGCCTGCGGGCGTTGAGCTGGCCGCAAAACAGGAGCTGGTTCGCGGCAATGGCGATGAAGTGCAGTCGCTCGATCCGCACAAAATTGAAGGTGTGCCGGAAGATAACGTGGCGCGTGATCTTTACGAAGGTCTGCTGGTCAATGACAGCAACGGTAAACCGATCCCGGCCGTAGCGGAAAGTTATGAAAATAAAGATTTCAAAGTGTGGACTTTCCACCTGCGCAAAAATGCCAAATGGTCCAATGGCGAGCCGGTCACCGCGCAGGACTTCGTCTACAGCTGGGAGCGTCTGGTTGATCCTAAAACCGCGTCACCTTACGCCAGCTATCCGCAATATGGTCATATCCTGAACGTCGATGACATCATCGCCGGTAAAAAGCCCATTACCGATCTGGGCGTCAAAGCCATTGATGATCACACGCTGGAAGTCACCCTGAGTGAGCCGGTTCCCTATTTTGATAAGCTGCTGATTAACTCCGTCATGTCACCGGTTTACAAACCGGCGATTGAGAAATTTGGCGATCAGTGGACGCAGCCGCAGAACTGGGTCGGCAACGGTGCCTTTAAGCTTGAAGCGCACGTGATTAACGAACGTATCACCCTGGTGCGTAACCCGAACTACTGGGACAATGAGCATACGGTGCTGAACAAAGTCACCTTCCTGCCGATCAGTTCAGAAGTCAGTGACGTTAACCGCTACTTCTCCGAGAACGGCAGCGACATGACCTATAACAACCTGCCGATTGAGCTGTTTAAAAAGCTGCAGCGTGACAACGGTAAAGAGCTGCACGTCGATCCATATCTCTGCACCTATTATTACGAAATCAACAACCAGAAAGCGCCATTCACCGATCCGCGCGTGCGCGCTGCCCTGAAGCTGGGTCTGGATCGTGACATCATGGTGAATAAAGTGCTGGCGCAGGGCCAGAAACCTGCCTATAGCTACACGCCACCAGCGACCGACGGCATGGACATTCTGCCGCCAGACTGGTTCAAATGGTCACAGGACAAGCGTAATGCCGAGGCGAAAAAGCTGCTGGCCGAAGCGGGCTACACCGCCGACAAACCGCTGACCTTTAACCTGCTCTATAACACCTCCGATCTGCACAAGAAGCTGGCAATTGCCGCCTCGTCGATCTGGAAGAAAAATATCGGCGTGAACATCAAGCTGGAAAACCAGGAGTGGAAAACCTTCCTGGATACCCGTCATCAGGGTAACTACGATGTTTCCCGTGCGGCATGGTGTGCGGACTACAATGAACCGACTTCCTTCCTGAACACCATGCTGTCCAACAGCAGCAGTAACACCTCGCACTATAAGAGCGATGCGTTTGACAAAGTGATTCGCGACGCGATTAAGGCCCCGGATGCTAAAGCCCGTGCAGCTGACTATCAGCAGGCCGAGCAGATCATGGATAAAGACAGCACCATCGTCCCGGTTTACTACTACGTGAACACCCGTCTGGTGAAACCTTATGTCGGCGGTTATACCGGTAAAGATCCACTGGATAAAACCCTGGATAAAAACTTCTACATCATCAAACACTAATAGCATTCAGGCTATCAGCAGTGGCGGCGCGTCTGGCGCCGCCTTTTAATTTTTTTTATATGTTGTGAAGCAACAGCCTGGTAGGTACGGCAATGTTAAAATTCATCCTGCGTCGCTTGCTTGAAGCGCTCCCGACGCTGTTCGTCCTGATTACCATCTCCTTCTTTATGATGCGCCTGGCGCCCGGCAGCCCGTTTACCGGCGAGCGCACCCTGGCACCGGAAGTGATGGCCAACATTGAGGCGAAATATCACCTCAACGATCCTATCGGTAAGCAGTATGTCGATTACCTGGTGCAGCTGGCGCACGGCGACTTCGGCCCATCCTTTAAATACAAAGATTATTCGGTCAACTACCTGGTCGCGCATGCGTTCCCGGTCTCGGCCAAACTTGGCCTGGCCGCGTTTCTGCTGGCGGTGGTACTTGGCGTCACGGCCGGAGTTATCGCTGCGCTCAAACAGAACAGCTTGTGGGATTTTGCGGTGATGGGGGTGGCAATGACCGGCGTGGTGATACCCAGTTTCGTGGTCGCGCCGTTGCTGGTTCTGCTGTTCGCCATCACCCTGAAGTGGCTGCCGGGCGGCGGCTGGAATGGTGGGCAGTGGAACTACATGCTGCTGCCGATGGTGGCGCTGTCGCTGGCTTACATCGCCAGTATCGCGCGTATCACCCGTGGATCGATGATTGAAGTGATGCACTCCAACTTTATCCGCACCGCGCGCGCCAAAGGCTTACCGCTGCGCCGCATTGTAATGCGTCATGCACTGAAACCGGCGTTGCTGCCGGTGATCTCCTACATGGGACCGGCATTTGTCGGCATCATCACCGGGTCGATGGTGATTGAGTCGATCTACGGTCT
This sequence comes from Pantoea sp. ABR1s, assembly GCF_057812235.1. Lineage (NCBI taxonomy): Bacteria > Pseudomonadati > Pseudomonadota > Gammaproteobacteria > Enterobacterales > Erwiniaceae > Pantoea > Pantoea sp. ABR1s. Next base: position 1,891,593 of record NZ_CM173823.1, read on the forward strand.
GCCGGGCATCGGTCAGCTGTTTGTGAACGGCGCGCTGAACCGTGACTACTCACTGGTGATGAGCCTGACCATTCTGGTGGGTTTGCTGACCATCGTATTCAACGCGATTGTTGACGTGCTCTATGCCGTTATCGATCCCAAAATTCGTTACTGATTGCGGAGTTCGCCATGATGTTAAGTAAGAAAAACAGCGAAGCTCTTGATGCGTTCAGTGAGAAACTGGAAGTAGAAGGGCGTAGTCTCTGGCAGGACGCGCGTCGTCGTTTTATTCATAACCGCGCTGCCTCCATCAGCCTGCTGGTGCTGTTCCTGATCACCCTGTTCGTGATCTTTGCGCCGATGCTGGCGCAGTTCACCTACGACGATACTGACTGGGCCATGATGTCCTCGCCGCCCGATACCACCTCTGGTCACTGGTTCGGCACTGATTCTTCGGGTCGTGACCTGCTGGTGCGTGTGGCTATCGGTGGCCGGATCTCGCTGATGGTGGGCGTGGCTTCTGCGCTGATCGCGGTGATTGTCGGGACGCTCTATGGCTCGATTGCTGGCTATCTCGGCGGTAAAACAGACTCGGTGATGATGCGTATTCTGGAAATCCTTAACTCCTTCCCGTTTATGTTCTTCGTGATCCTGCTGGTGACCTTCTTTGGTCGCAATATCCTGCTGATTTTTGCCGCCATCGGTATGGTTTCGTGGCTCGATATGGCGCGTATTGTGCGCGGCCAGACGCTGAGCCTGAAGCGCAAAGAGTTTATCGAAGCGGCCCATGTGGGTGGGGTATCGACCTGGAAAATCGTGGTGCGCCACATCGTGCCGAACGTGCTGGGCGTGGTGGTGGTTTACGCCTCGCTGCTGGTGCCGAGCATGATCCTGTTTGAATCCTTCCTGAGCTTCCTGGGCCTGGGGACGCAGGAGCCGCTGAGCAGCTGGGGCGCACTCCTCAGCGACGGGGCAAACTCGATGGAAGTGTCGCCGTGGCTGCTGCTCTATCCGGCAGGTTTCCTGGTCGTCACGCTGTTCTGTTTCAACTTTATCGGCGATGGCCTGCGTGATGCCCTCGACCCGAAAGATCGTTAAGGAGTTTCCCGATGACTATTCATGAATTCCAGCCAGCAATGGCGGCCCGCGCGGGAAGCGAACAGCTACTTACGGTCAAAGATTTACGCGTTACCTTTGGCACGCACGATGGTGATGTTACCGCCGTTAACGACCTGAACTTCTCGCTGCGCGCCGGTGAGACGCTGGGCATTGTCGGTGAGTCCGGTTCCGGCAAATCACAAACCGCCTTTGCCCTGATGGGGCTGCTGGCGAAAAATGGCCGCATTGGCGGTTCGGCGATGTTCAATGGCAAAGAGATCCTGAATCTGCCCGAGAACAAGCTCAATAAACTGCGCGCCGAACAAATTGCGATGATTTTCCAGGACCCGATGACCTCGCTGAACCCCTATATGCGGGTGGGCGAGCAGCTGATGGAAGTGCTTAAGCTGCATAAAGGGATGAACAACGCGCAGGCGTTTGAAGAGTCGGTGAGAATGCTGGATGCGGTGAAAATGCCGGAAGCGCGCAAGCGGATGAAGATGTATCCGCATGAGTTCTCCGGCGGCATGCGTCAGCGCGTCATGATCGCCATGGCGCTGCTGTGCCGTCCCAAACTGCTGATTGCCGACGAGCCGACCACCGCGCTGGATGTTACCGTCCAGGCGCAGATTATGACGCTGCTCAACGACCTCAAGCGCGAGTTCAACACCGCCATTATCATGATCACCCACGATCTGGGTGTGGTGGCGGGGATCTGCGACAAAGTGCTGGTGATGTATGCCGGACGCACCATGGAGTATGGCCGTGCCCGCGATGTCTTTTATCAGCCGTCACATCCATACTCGATTGGCCTGCTTAATGCGGTGCCGCGTCTGGATGCGGAAGGGGAAAGTCTGACGACGATTCCGGGTAATCCACCCAACCTGCTGCGTCTGCCGCAGGGCTGCCCGTTCCAGCCGCGTTGTCCGCACGCTATGGATATCTGCACCCAGGCACCACCGCTGGAACCCTTTGGCGAAGGCCGTCTGCGCGCCTGCTTTAAGCCGGTGGAGGAGTTAGTATGAGCACCGTAGCTGAAAAAAGAGTGTTGCTGGAAATCGCCGACCTCAAGGTGCATTTCGACATCAAAGATGGCAGGCAGTGGTTCTGGCAGCCATCAAAAACCCTGAAAGCAGTCGATGGCGTCAGCCTGCGTCTGTATGAGGGGGAAACCCTGGGCGTGGTAGGCGAGTCTGGCTGTGGTAAATCGACCCTGGCGCGCGCCATTATCGGGCTGGTGAAGGCGACCGAAGGTCGGGTCGCCTGGTTAGGCCGTGATCTGCTGGGGCAAAGTGAAGAGGAGTGGCGCAAGGCGCGAAGCGATATCCAGATGATATTCCAGGATCCGCTGGCGTCGCTGAATCCGCGTATGACCATCGGCGATATCATCGCAGAGCCACTGCGTACCTATCATCCAAAAATGGCGCGTCAGGAAGTGAAAGACCGCGTCAAAAATATGATGATGAAAGTGGGGCTGCTGCCTAACCTGATTAACCGCTATCCGCACGAGTTCTCGGGCGGTCAGTGTCAGCGTATCGGTATCGCCCGCGCGCTGATTCTGGAGCCAAAGCTGATTATCTGTGATGAGCCGGTCTCCGCACTGGACGTCTCGATTCAGGCCCAGGTGGTTAACCTGTTGCAGCAGCTGCAGCGCGAAATGGGCTTATCACTGATCTTCATTGCGCACGATCTGGCGGTGGTGAAACATATCTCTGACCGGGTGCTGGTAATGTATCTGGGGCATGCGGTGGAGCTGGGCACCTACAAAGAGGTCTACAGCAATCCTCAGCATCCTTATACCCGTGCGCTGATGTCCGCGGTGCCGATCCCCGATCCGGACAAGGAGAAGAACAAGCAGATTCAGCTGCTGGAAGGGGAGCTGCCGTCGCCGATCAATCCGCCATCAGGCTGCGTGTTCCGCACCCGTTGTCCGATTGCCGGTCCGGAGTGTGCGAAAACCCGGCCGCTGCTGGAAGGCAGCTTCAATCACGCGGTCTCCTGTCTGAAAGTCGACCCGCTATAATGCAAAACGCCGGGCAATCGCCCGGCGTTTTCTTATCAAATCTGACGCTTACTCACGCCACAGGATATGACAGAGTTTGTGGTCTTTCTCGCGGCACAGCAGCACGCGAGCAAAGACGTCGGTGATCGGTTCACCGTCCGCTTCACCCAGCCCAATCACCACCTCGGCGAAGAAGTCCGGGTTCAGATCGAAATCGACATGATCTTTCCAGTCTTCAGAGGGATCGAACAGCTCTGCGCCACCGCGCTCTTCGAACTGCAGATTGAAGAGAATGACGTCTGCCGGATCAAGATTGTCGACTGCCAGTTCGAGAAAAATATCGTAGGCTTGTTCCAGCGTTTCATCTTCGGTAAGGCGATTATTTAAATCCATAGTCTGTCCTGTCGGCCTGCGGCCATTTACACAATCTGGCTCGTTTTACAGTAAAGGACTGAAGAAGTAAAACAGTCGTTCGACGATGCGTTGCCACCAGGCACGTTTTGCCCAGCGCTTGCCATCCAGCAGGCGGGAACGGGCGATATAGTCATCCTGCACACAGGCGAGATCGCTGCCAAAACCCGCATCATCAACCACCAGCGTCACTTCAAAATTCAGCCATAAACTGCGCATATCGAGATTCACGGTTCCCACCAGGCTCAGTTGTCCGTCGACCAGCACGCTTTTGGTGTGCAGCAGGCCATCTTCAAACTGATAAATTTTCACGCCCGCTTCCAGCAACTCACTGAAGAAGGAGCGGCTGGCCCAGCCAACCAGCAGCGAGTCATTGTGACGAGGCACAATCACGCTGACATTGACGCCACGCTGCGCCGCCGTACAGATAGCATGCAGCAGATCGTCGCTCGGCACTAAGTAGGGCGTGGTCATGATCAACTGTTCACGCGCCGAATAGACCGCAGTCAGCAGCGCCTGATGGATCATATCTTCCGGGAAGCCGGGGCCGGAGGCGATCACCTGCACGGTGTGGCCGCTCTCCTGTTCAAACGGCATAATGTTGCGATCGGGCGGCGGCGGTAAAATGCGTTTGCCGGTCTCTATCTCCCAGTCGCAGCTGAAAACAATCCCCATCGCCGTCGCCACCGGGCCTTCCATTCGCGCCATCAGGTCAATCCACTGACCAACACCCGCGCTCTGTTTAAAGAAGCGCGGATCGACCAGGTTCATGCTGCCGGTATAAGCGATGTAGTTATCAATGAGTACGATTTTGCGGTGCTGACGCAGATCCATCCGTCGCAGGAAGACGCGCAGCAGGCTGACCTGCAACGCTTCCACCACATCGATTCCGGCATTGCGCATCATGCCGACCCAGGGACTGCGGAAAAAGGTAACACTGCCCGCAGAGTCGAGCAGCAGACGGCAATGAACGCCACGGCGTGATGCCGCCATCAGCGATTCCGCCACTTCATCCGCCAGACCGCCGGGATGCCATATATAGAACACCATCTCAATGTTGTGGCGGGCCAGCTGGATATCACGAATCAACGCCTGCATCACGTCGTCGGCGCTGGTGAGCAGCTGCAGCTGGTTGCCCTTGACCCCGGCGATGCCCTGACGATGGTAACAAAGCTCAAACAGCGAACGCGCAACGTCACTGTGTTCGGTGGCAAAAATTTCACGGCACTGCTTAAGGTCAGTAAGCCAGCGGGCAGTGGATGGCCACATGGTGCGGGCGCGCTCTGCACGACGTTTACCCAGATGGAGTTCGCCAAAAGAGAGATAAGCGATAATCCCGACCAGCGGCAGAATATAGATAACCAGTAGCCAGGCCATCGCGGATGTCACTGCCCGTCGCTTCATCAATACGCGCAGCGTAACCCCGGCGATCAGCAGCCAGTAACCAAACACCAGCAACCAGCTGATCAGGGTATAAAAAGTGGTCATAAAGTGGACATCCCGTTCGCGCTTTCGTCCGGCAAGTTTACGTGCAGATGACGGCTAACGGAACCCTTTATCCCGGACATCCTCGATGAAGGATCCGATTTGGCATTACTGCAGAGATCTCTATAATGCCCTCGCGTATATCTCGTGTGTATGACGTCAGAGAGGAAGTGATGAAACGAAGCAGAAATGAAGTGGCGCGCTGGAGAATGTTACGGCAGGTGCATCGCCGCCGCTCCCGCTGGCTGGAAGGGCAGTCGCGGCGGTATAAGCGTATCCACTGCATTCGCCATCAGCTTGCACAACAGCAGCGTCGTTCGATTCTGTTTATTACGCAGATAATATAGCGAAAGCCCGGTGAATTCAGCCTGTCGGACAAAGCAGGCTATTCAGACTTCAAATCAGGCTTCAAAAAAAACCGATTCTGCCATCGCCCGTCGCGCTATCAGGTGCTCCTGATGCGACGCGCCACGATCGCTGACTTCGCGCATCAGACATTCCATTGAGCTGCCCAGCTCACTCGGCCTGTGGTAACCCACACGATCGTACCATTCGTAAGACCACTGACGCGATTTACGCTGATAATAGACAGTGAGCCACACTGAGCAATTAGCAGGGTAACCACTCATTACTTCTATTTTGGGGTCAACAATAGAAAGGAGCCGGGATAACAGCGGGTCGAGCAATGTAAGGGACTGGCCAGAATAAGTTTTATGCATAATGTGCCCGCGACTGTGCTGTGCATCCATTCAGAGGTTCAACTCACAAGGGGTAAATGTAGACAGCTCTGCGAGATAATTCCTCTTTAATACTAAAAAAAGGGCGGAAAAATCATTTTTTAATAGTAAAACAGGTCATGCAGGCGCGGACTAAAGAGGGAATATTAACAGGATAAAACCAGCAGGATAAAAAGTTGTACAACTTTACAGTGTTGTAATGTGCTGTTATTTATGAGTTTGTTGTCTTTAAAACAAAACGATCTGATTTTTTAAGCTAAATATCTGTACAGATAGCTCGTTGTTGTATAACTTTATCGCATCGGTTATTAATCTTAAATGAATCCTATGAGGGTCAACCATGCAGACTAACGTTCGTATTCCCGCTTCAGTCTCTGACATCTCCGCGTATTTACACAGCGCCGCGCAGCCCTCACAACAGGCCATTCTTGGCTCCGTCGTGACGGAAATTATCAGTTCGGGTCGTAGTCTGAATCGTAAAGCGATCTGCTCAAAACTGATTGGCCGTTTACAGCATGTCACCAGTCCGGAAGAAGAACAGCACTATCATGCGCTGATTGGCCTGATTCTGGATCGCGGTTAACTCATCGCTGAAAATAGCCAGTGGCGGGATAATAAAGAGAGCGTGTATTATTGAATGACCAGGCCGGTGTACTGCCGGTTTATTATCAATGTCGTTCAGAACAACGCTTTAATTTATTAAGATCAATTGGTCGCTGCGTTTATTCGCGAGGCAGAATATTCAGACCGGCCGGTTGCTGCGACAGAGAGTGATGTGCTGCTCTGTCGCAATGAAACCTCAGGTCTGATTAACCAGCGAGACGTTGTGTCGTCATCATCAGCGTTACGTTCACCAGCTGCAGTGCCGCCGCCAGCACGATCAGCATGACAATCCACTGCTTTTTATTACGCCAGCCCTGAGTTCGCCAGAGATAAACCGCGCTTCCGATCAGTAAAGCGATAATGGCCAGTAGCCCCAGAATGATTATCTGCATCTTTCCTCTCTTGAACGATCAAAATAAAAATGGCTTCTGTGCCAGGCACAGAAGCCATTTTCAATGCTGAGTCACGATCAGAAGACGCGTTTAAACGGCTTAACCGAAACCTGCTTATAGACGCCCGCGGCGAAGTAGGGATCATCCTGTGCCCAGGATTGTGCTTCTTCTAATGACGGGAATTCAGCAATCACGGTTGAGCCGGTAAAGCCCGCTACACCAGGATCGTTGCTGTCGACAGCAGGCATCGGGCCTGCAATGATCAGGCGTCCCTCTTCCTGCAGCAGTTTGAGCCGTGCCAGATGGGCAGGGCGCACGGCGTTACGTTTTTCCAGTGAATCTGCAGTATCTTCTGCATAAATGACGTAAAGCACTAAGGAACTCCCATTAACCAGAATTTCGCAACACGTTAAGGGATTGCCCCTCAGAGTGCAAACGAAACCTCAGAGTGGTGAATGGCTCAGCATAAAGGGCTAAAAAGCGCTTTTCTTCAGGCGGGATGGCGGGAGTTATTGAAACTGATTGCTATTTGCATTTAAAATCGCTGCTTCATTCAATCACTGCGACTGTTATGACCACGCTGACTATGCCATTACCTAAACGCACGCCTGTCTCCATGTTGTTGTCTGTTGCTTTGCATGGGGCCGTGATAGCCGGAATTCTGTATGCTTCATTCCAGCAGGTGATTGAGGTGCCCAAAGCGTCGCAGCCCATCAGCGTTACCATGGTTGCCCCTGAAGTTCAGCCTGAGCCTGCACCGGCCATCGTGGAGCCGCCTGCGCCACAGCCAGAACCTCAGCCTGAACCTGAACCGGTGCCGGAACCTCAGCCCGTGCCCGAACCGCCGAAAGCGGAGCCGGTGCCGATTCCCAAACCTGAGCCTAAGCCAAAGCCCAAACCGAAACCAGAGCACAAGCGGGAGCAGCCTAAACGCGAGGTGAAGCCGCGTCAGGAGAGCAAACCGCAGGCCGATCCGTTTAAGCAGGAAGCCCCGGCGACGCAGAACAAACCGACCACGGCGCCAAAATCTACGCCGTCACCCACCTCATCGGCCTCAACCGGCCCAAAAGCTCTTACCGTGAGTAAACCTGGTTATCCTCAGCGCGCGCTGGCATTGCGGATAGAAGGACGGGTGCGGGTGAAGTTTGATGTGGATAGTGACGGACGAGTGGATAACATCCAGATCCTCTCTGCTCAGCCGAGCAATATGTTTGAGCGGGGCGTTAAGCAGGCGATGAAAACCTGGCGCTATGAGAAAGGAAAGCCTGGGCAGGGTCTGACCATGAATATCGTGTTTAAGATTAATGGTGGGGCCAGCCTGGAATAAAGCGTCAGGTCAGGCTGAAACAGCCTGACCTGTTTTTCATTCGCCGGGTTGCTGGTTGGCGCGACCGGCTGGCAGAGGACGGGAATTACCCTCATTGTCGACCGCCACATAAATAAACACCGCTTCCGTCGCAATGTAAGTTTGTCCAATCGGCTCAGACGACACTTTTTTGATCCACACTTCCACATTAATCGTCATGGAACTGTTGCCGGTACGAAGACAGCTCGCATGGCAGCTCACCACATCGCCCACCGCGACGGGCTTCATAAATGACATGCCGTCGACGCGAACCGTCACCACGCGTCCTTCAGCGATCTCTTTCGCCAGGATAGCGCCACCCATATCCATCTGTGACATCAGCCAGCCACCAAAAATATCGCCGTTGGCGTTGGTGTCTGCTGGCATGGCGAGCGTACGCAGCACCATTTCGCCTTTCGGCAATTTATGTTTTTCGCCCATTGCTTCCACTTCTATGCAGGTGAATGCTAAAAAAATGCCCGGCGGACCGGGCAGATGATTATTTTTGTTCCTGCTGCGGCATCTGTCGCCAGATGTAAAGCCCGCTGAGCAGGGTAAACAGTAAGGTCAGACCGGAGAGACCGAACACTTTAAAGTTAACCCAAAACGCCTGAGATAACCAAAAGGCGACATAGATGTTTACCAGGCCGCAGATGAAGAAGAACAGCGCCCAGGCAACGTTGAGCCGACGCCAGACCGCGTCGGGCAGCTGCAGTTCTTTGCCCAGCATGCGCTGAATCAGCGTCTGCTCCATAAACCACTGGCTGTAGAGCAGGGCGGCGGCAAACAGGCTGTAGATAACCGTGACTTTCCACTTAATGAACTCATCGTTGTGGAACACCAGCGTCAGGGTGCCAAAAACCGCCACCAGCACAAAGGTGAAAATCGTCATCTTTTCCAGCTTGCGATAGAGCACCCAGCTGACAACCAGCGCCAGACCGGTCGCGACAATCAGCGCGCCCGAGGCGACAAAAATGTCATACAGCTTGTAGAAGATGAAAAAGACCACCAGGGGAAGAAAGTCGAGTAGCTGCTTCATAGTTTTTCCATTCAGAGTTGGTTGCAAATGTGCCCGAAGGCACATCGTCAATCAACGTAACAGCATATAGAGCCGATAAAGATAGATAATCAACATCGCCGAAACCACATTGCCTGCCGCGGTGAAAATCACCGACGAGACATTCAGCGGTAAAACCGTCAGCGAAGAGAAGAACAGCATCACCACCACTTTGGCCAGCAGCCAGAGCAGAATAGCGGGGGCAATCAGCTTCACATTCTTCCACGCCATCCGCATGCTGGCCCGCATGGCGGCAAAGACACCCATCTTCTCACTGGCCACCATCACCGGAGCCAGCGACAGCAGAATCGTCAGCAGAATGCCTGGCACCACCAGCACCATAAAGCCCAGTTGCGCCACCAGCGTCATCAGGAAGGTGAGCAGCAGCAGCTTTGGCAGCAGCGGCGCTGAAGCACCAATCGCCCGCAACGCACTGACACGCTGGCCGGAAGAGACCATCGGGATCAGATAGAGCATTCCGCCAAGCAGCAGCGTGTTCCCCATCAGCGCAGCGAAGGTGCTGGCCGCCGAGGCGCGCAGCAGCACCTGCTGCTGTTCCGGTGACATATTCTGCACCATCTCAAACAGCGAACCGGCGCTATCGTCACCCTGTTGCAGGAGGGCCATCTGATCGGCACCTGGCGTCAGCACATGCACCAGCATGACGGTGATAAAAGCGGCCAGCAGCGACATCAACAGCACCGTAGCCAGTTGATGGCGCGCGAAATTTCCTGTGTCACGGTATAACGAGCTTGCCGTGATAGACATGTACACTCCTTTGAGGAACCGGGTTAATTAACCCGGCGATTGTACATGTTCTGACAGCTCGCGGGCACCCGCTGCGGCATAACTTTCTGTCATGACAGGTAAAGATGGAGAAAAAAGGGCGGGAAGACCATACCGGGCGCGGGCGCGATCGCAGGCTTCATTGTGGATACCCGCTTCGCCCGACATCGAAAATTCCCGACAGGGCGTCGGACGTTGTTCGTAAATTCCGCAGGAGACACAGCCGCCAATGTCGCCTTCAAGGGCAACGCAGCGCGGCGCGCGATCGTTCGTTCCACGCATATTGCGCATTAACAGGCTGAGCGGTTCGGTTAATGCGGTCGGCACCGGGCCGCCGGCATCATCGGCTTCGGCCCAGTAAAATGAGACGCGGAAATGGGCGCAGCAGGCGCCACAGCTGACACAAGGGTTAGTTATTTCACTCATTTGATCACCCGCCCCTCCCAGGGCATCGAACCAAAATCACCAGAGAAGATAAGCAAAATAGGCCTGGCGAAATTATTCAGCAAGGGGAATTTTGCTGCGCCAGCCTGAGCCGAAATTGATCTAAATCAATTCATTGTTTTTTAAGTAATTTATCTGAAGGGTACAGAGTGCAATTTTCTGTAAATCACGTTAAATATTTGCCAGCAAAAAGCGATGACGTTCGCGACATTAACATTAAGCAAAGGAGTGATGATGAAACTGGCAAAATGCGCGATGCTGCTGGCTCTGGCTTTCCCTCAGCTGTCGATGGCCCACGAAGCAGGCGACTTCTTTATGCGTGCCGGTAGTGCCACCGTCCGGCCCACCGAAGGTTCCGATAATGTGTTAGGGATGGGCGAGTTCAGCGCATCCAACGACACGCAGCTGGGCCTGACCTTTACTTACATGGCAACGGACAACATTGGTGTTGAATTACTGGCCGCCACACCGTTCCGTCACAAGGTGGGCCTGGGCCCGACCGGAACACTGGCAACGGTACGCCAGTTACCGCCTACGCTGATGGCGCAGTACTACTTCTTTGATAGCAAGAGCAAAGCGCGTCCTTACGTTGGCGTAGGTATCAACTACACCACCTTTTACGATGCCGATTTCAACCAGACGGGCCGCGATGCGGGCCTGACCGATCTCAGCGTGAAGGATTCCTGGGGTGTGGCGGGTCAGGTCGGTCTGGATTATCAGATTAACCGTGACTGGATGCTGAATGCGTCGGTGTGGTACATGGATATTGATACGGAAGTGAAGTTTAAAGCGGGTGGCGAGCAGCAGAATATCAATATGCGCATCGATCCCTGGGTCTTCTTCTTCGGAGCGGGTTACCGTTTCTGATGATAAAGATGATAAAAAGGCCGCTGAATCAGCGGCCTTTTTTGTCTGTTAAGACGTTATTTGATCTGCATATTGTTAACAACGGACTTCACGCCCGCCACGCTGCGCGTAACCTGAACGGCACGGTTAGCCATCTGTGGTGATGAAACAAAACCGCTCAGCTGAACTTTACCTTTAAAGGTTTCTACGTTGATTTCAGTTGATTTCAGCGAGTCATCTTTCAGCAGTTCACCTTTAACTTTTGTGGTCACCACAGTGTCATCAATATAGCCACCGGTTCCCTCTTTGGTTGCGGTTGGCGCACAGGCGCTCAGTGTCAGCGCAACCACGCCCGCCAGTACAGCACCTGTCAGCAGTTTAACGAATTTCATTGCTTTCTCTCCCTGTCACAAAATGGATGCGACGTTACCGTAACGGCGCATTGTCATTGTGGTGCAGATTTTGCAAAAAGGGCAAATGGGGGAATGAAAAAAAAGGAAACAAATCATGCCTTATCGCGCGATAAGGCATGCTGGCAGGATTAACGGCTGGCGGCTTTAAGACGGCTGACAAAGTTCTTCAGCTCGCTCAGCATCACCTCAGGCTCTGAATGATGTTTTTCGATGATTCTGACAATCGCAGAGCCGGAGATCGCGCCCGCAGCGCCCGCAGCGATCGCTTCCTTCACCTGTTCAGGCTCAGAGATACCAAAGCCCTGCAGCGGCGGGGCTGCATGGTATTCACGCAGCTTGTCGATCAGATGCTGCAACGGCAGGCTGGCACGGTTTTCAGCACCGGTCACGCCCGCGCGCGACAGCAGGTAGGTGTAACCCCGTCCGTGTGAAGCGATCTCACGCAGCAGCTCATCGCTGGCGTTAGGCGGACAGATGAAGATGGGTGCCACGCCATGACGCAGCGCCGCCTGACGGAAGGGCGCGGACTCTTCAACGGGCACATCCGCCACCAGCACCGAATCCACACCCGCCTCTGCACAACGGGCATAGAACTCATCCACACCGTTGGTGAAGACCAGATTGGCGTACATCAGCAATCCAATCGGCAGATCCGGATACTTACGGCGGATAGTGGCCAGCATTTCAAAGCATTGGCTGGTGTTGGTGCCCGCCGCAAAGGCGCGTAACGTCGCATTCTGGATGGTCGGGCCATCTGCAAGGGGATCGGAGAAGGGAATACCCAGCTCTAGTGCATCCGCGCCTCCTTCAACCAGGGCGTCAATCACGCGCAGTGAAAGCTCCGGTGACGGATCGCCCAGCGTAACGAAAGGAACGAAAGCCCCTTCGTTATTCGCTGACAGACGCGTAAACAGTTGATTGTAACGTTCCATCAGATTTCTCCCTGCGCTGTCAAAATGTCATGAACGGTGAAAATATCTTTGTCGCCGCGGCCAGAGAGGTTGACCACAATCAACTGCTCTTTTTCCGGCTCGGCCTGAATCATCTTCATAGCGTGCGCCAGGGCGTGGGATGACTCCAGCGCCGGAATGATACCTTCATCGCGACAGAGCTGTTTAAAGGCGGCCAGTGCTTCGTTATCGGTGATGGAGACATATTCCGCACGACCGATGCTGTTCAGGTGCGCATGCTGCGGGCCTACCGACGGGAAGTCGAGGCCGGCAGAGATGGAGTAAGACTCCTCAATCTGGCCATCATGGGTCTGCATCATCGGCGATTTCATACCGAAGTAGATGCCGACGCGACCGTGCTTGAGCGGCGCGCCATGCTCGCCGGTCTCAATGCCGTGGCCCGCAGGCTCTACGCCGATCAGCTTCACGCTGGTCTCATCGATAAAGTCGGCAAACATGCCGATGGAGTTGGAGCCGCCGCCCACACAGGCGAGGATCGCATCGGGCAGGCGACCCTCTCTTTCCAGAATCTGCTTTTTAGTCTCTTCGCCAATCATGCGCTGGAACTCACGCACAATCGTCGGGAAGGGATGCGGACCCGCTGCGGTGCCGAGCATATAGTGTGATGTCTCGTAGCTGCCAGACCAGTCGCGCAGCGCTTCATTACAGGCATCTTTCAGCGTGGCGGAGCCGCTGTGCACCGGGATCACTTCTGCGCCCATCAGACGCATACGGAAGACGTTGGGTGACTGACGCTCCACATCTTTTGCGCCCATATAGATGCGGCATTTCATGCCCAGCAGCGCACAGGCCAGCGCTGAAGCCACGCCGTGCTGACCCGCACCGGTTTCGGCAATGATTTCGTTTTTGCCCATGCGTTTGGCTAACAGCGCCTGACCCAGCACCTGGTTGGTCTTGTGCGCGCCACCGTGCAGCAGATCTTCACGCTTAAGATAGAGGCGGGTTTTGGTGCCTTTAGTCAGGTTTTTGCACAGCGTCAGGGCGGTAGGGCGACCCGCATAGTTCTTCAGCAGGTCGGTAAACTCGGCCTGAAACTCAGGATCTTTCTGGGCGTCGACAAACGCCTGTTCCAGCTGGCGAAGGGCTGGCATCAGGATTTGCGGAACATACATTCCGCCAAATTCGCCAAAGTAGGGATTAAGTAACGTCATTTTTTATCTTCCTTTCTCGGGCCCGCCGTTGAGCAGGCCAGGCAAATCAGTAGGCTCGCAGTGTCTGAAACACAGCGGCAATTTTACGGGCATCTTTGATGCCAGGCGCGCTTTCCACGCCAGAGTTGAAGTCCAGTCCGGCACAGCCGAGCTGCGCGGCTTCAACACAGTTATCCGCGCTCATGCCACCGGCCAGCAGCACATTGTTGAGCGTCTGCCCCTGTAACAGCGACCAGTCGAAACGCTGTCCGGTCCCGCCGTCGCCATTATCAAACACATAACGGTCAACATGAGGCCAGTCGCGCGCCGGTAAGGTGCCTTCAATGCGCAGCGCCTTCCAGATTTGAATCTCTGCTGGCAGAGCCGCACGCAGTTCAGCCACAAACGCCGGCGTCTCGTTGCCATGCAGCTGCACCGCAGAGAGTGAAAGCGCACCGGCTTGCGTGACAATGTCACTTATAGCGGCATTGCGGAACACGCCGACGTAGCGCAGCGGGGCCGCAGCGATCACGGTCTGCGCCGTAGCGGTGTCAATCTGGCGCGGGGAACCTTCCGCGAAGATCAGACCACCATAGATTGCCCCGGCTTCATAGGCGGCGCGCGCATCTTCGGCACGGGTCAGGCCGCACACTTTATTGCTGCCCAGCGTGACCCGACGCACCGCTGCGGTCAGGTCGGCTTCTTCCATCAGTGCAGAACCAATCAGGAAGCCGTTGGCAAAGTGGCTCAGCTCGCGAATATCGGCATAGCTGTTAATGCCTGATTCGCTGATTACTGTGACGCCGTGTGACAGGCGCGGTGCCAGCTGACGGGTGCGGTTAAGATCGATAGAGAGGTCACGCAGATCGCGGTTGTTTATACCCACAACTTTGGCCTGCAGCGCGATAGCCCGCTCCAGTTCCTCTTCATTACTCACTTCAGTCAGAATGCCCATCTTCAGGCTGTGCGCCACGGCGGCCAGCTTACGATACTGCTCATCATCCAGCACTGACAGCATCAGCAGAATCGCATCCGCCTGGTAGTAACGTGCCAGATAGATCTGATAGGGGTCGATGATAAAATCTTTGCACAGTACCGGCTGGGTGATGGCCGCGCTGACAATCGGCAGAAAGGCGAAGTCGCCCTGAAAATATTTCTCATCGGTCAGCACAGACACCGCGGAAGCGTAGTGGCGGTAGACTCCGGCAATGGCGGCTGGATCGAAATCCTCACGAATAATGCCTTTCGAGGGAGAGGCCTTTTTACACTCCAGGATAAACGCGGTTCTTGCACCCTGCAGCGCGTCGTAGAAATGACGGCTGGCGGGTTCAATGCTGTTCTGAAAGGTAGAGAGAGGCTGCTGCTGCTGACGGGCTTCAACCCAAATCGCTTTGTCCTGAACAATTTTTTCTAACACGGTGCCTTTCATGATTATCCTCTTGCTGCCAGTGCGACGACACGCTCATAAGCCTGTCCGCTGCGGATGGCGTTAAGCGCCTGCTGTGCGTTTTCACGCAGATCTTCCTGACCGAATACTTTAAGCAACATCGCCACGTTGACGGCGACGGCCTCCTCATGGGCCTGCTGGCCATTACCCTGGAGTAAAGAGGTCAGAATGTCACGATTTTCTTCCGGCGTGCCGCCCGCCAGCGCCTCTTTGGGATGGAAGCCAAAACCAAAGTCCTCTGGCGAGAGCTGATAGCGCGTAATTTCACCTTCACGCAGTTCGGCCACATGGGTCACGTCGTGCAGCGCCACCTCATCCATTCCGCCACCGTGAACCACCGCCGCGCGCTGATAACCCAGCACTTTCAGCGTCTGGGCAATCGGCATCACCAGTTCCGGGCTGTAAACGCCAATCACTGCCAGTGGCGGGCGTGCCGGGTTGATCAGCGGGCCCAGCACGTTAAACAGCGTACGGGTCTTAAGCTGCTGGCGGACCGGCATCGCGTGGCGAAAACCGGTGTGATACTGCGGCGCAAACAGGAAGCAGACATTCAGATCGTCCAGCGCCTGGCGCGCCCGGTCAGCGGGCATATCGAGATTGATGCCAAAGGCGGCCAGCAGATCGGAGGAGCCCGATTTGCTGGAGACGCTGCGGTTGCCGTGCTTCGCCACTTTCAGACCGCAGGTCGCAGCGACAAAGGCGCTGGCAGTCGAGATATTAATGCTGTTACTGCCATCGCCGCCGGTGCCCACAATGTCGGCAAACGCATAATCAGGGCGGGGAAAAGGTTTGGCATCTTCCAGCAGTGCGGTGGCGGCTCCGGCGATCTCTTCCGGCGTTTCACCGCGCACCTTCATGGCGATCAGCGCGGCAGCGAGCTGCGTTGGCTCCAGCTGTCCGGTAATGATGGCGCTGAACAGCTGATGACTCTCAGCCTGATTCAGCGTCTGCGCCTGGTAAAGTTTTTCCAGTGTCTGTTGCATGTTTATTCTCCCTGTTACTTCGCCAGCGCCCAGGCCAGCGTCTGCTCAAGCAGGCGCGCGCCCTGAGAAGTCAAAATCGATTCAGGATGGAACTGAAACCCGCATACGCGATCGGTTTCATGGCGAACGGCCATCACCATCCCGTTGTAACTGGCGTTCACCGTCAGCTCTTCCGGCGTGTTGCTGCCCACCAGCGAGTGATAGCGCGCCACCGGCAGCGGATTGCTCAGACCGGCAAACATCGCCTCGCCGTCATGGTCGATTGAAGAGGCTTTGCCGTGCAGGATCTCGCCTGCCTGGCCCACATGGCCGCCATAGGCTTCGACAATCGCCTGGTGACCCAGACAGATACCGATAATTGGCAGACGACCACGCAGCACCCGCAGCAGCTCCGGCATACAGCCAGCATCTTTTGGCGCGCCGGGACCGGGAGAGAGCATCAGCACCGGGTTCTCCATCCGCTGCAGCTGTTCAATAAGCAGTTCGGCAGGCAGATTGTTGCGGTAAATCACCACGTTGTGACCAAAGGTCCGCAACTGATCAACCAGGTTATAGGTAAAAGAGTCGATGTTATCGAGCAGCAGAATATCGGCCATCAGAAGATCTCCTTGCAGTGATGGGCAGTCGCGATAGCGCGCAGTACGGCGCGTGCTTTGTTGCGGCTTTCATCAGCTTCAGCCTGCGGATTAGAATCCAGCACCACACCGGCGCCCGCCTGAACAGTGGCGACGCCATCTTCTACATAGGCGGAGCGGATAACGATACAGGTATCGAGATCGCCCTGGGCGGTGAAGTAGCCCACCGCGCCGCCGTAGCTGCCGCGACGGGTGCGTTCAGCCCCGGCAATCAACTGCATGGCGCGAACTTTTGGTGCTCCGCTCAGCGTGCCCATGTTCATACAGGCACGATAAGCGTGCAGCACATCGAGGTCCGCGCGCAGCGTACCCACCACGCGGGAAACCAGATGCATCACAAACGAGTAGCGGTCGACTTTGGTCAGGTCTGCCACGTAACGGCTGCCGGGCACGCAGATACGTGCCAGATCGTTACGCGCCAGATCCACCAGCATCAGATGCTCAGCCAGCTCTTTATGGTCGGTACGCATCTCCAGCTCAATGCGGCTGTCTAGATCGCGGTCCAGTGAGCCATCAGCATGGCGGCCACGCGGGCGGGTACCGGCAATCGGGTAGATCTCAATCTGACGGGAGGTGGCGTCATACTTCAGCGAACTCTCAGGCGACGCGCCAAACAGGGAGAAATCCTGATCCTGCATGAAAAACATGTAGGGGCTGGGATTGCTGTTTTTCAGTGTCTCATAAGCAGCCAGCGGCGACGGGCACGGCAGCGAGAAGCGACGTGACGGCACGACCTGGAAAATTTCGCCGATGCGAACCGCCTGTTGAAGTGTGCGTACTACGTCGCAATACTCTTCATCACTCTGGCTGGTGGTCAGCGTCATCTGTTCAACCGGCTGGACCGGCAGAGCCGGTGCCGGCTGCAGCATCTGGCCGTGCAACTGCTCGATGCGGCGCTGCAGGCGCTGGAACTCGCTAGTGGACGGGCAGAACAGGCTGGCCTGCAGACGCGCACTGCGGGTCTGGTGATCGATCACCAGTAAGGTTTCTGCCAGGTAAAAACAGTAGTCGGGGCAGCGTTGCTGATTATCCAGCTCCGGCAGGGTTTCAAAACCGGCAACCAGATCATAAGCAAACAGGCCACCCAGCAGTACGGCTTCGCGCTCATCGGCAGGGGAGTTGACCAGTTGTGGAATCAGACGCAAAGCATCAAACACCGACAGTGCCTTGAGGCGGGAATCTTCATCCTGCTGATGGTCGGTGCTCTGCGGGAAAGTCAGCTCGCGTCCATCGGGACGAACCTGATTGCTGACCGACGCAGGCAGGGCCTCATCCAGCAGCGGCAGCAGGGCGCGGCCATTTTCTGACAACGCCTGAACGGTGACATTATTGCCCATTGCGCTGACGCGCAGCGCGCTGTCGACAATCAGCAGGCTTTTTAAGTTGCGCTTGCTGTCGATGTCAGCGGATTCAAGCAGCAGGGTTGCCGGACGTGCGCCGCACAGCTGGTGAAACACTGCGGCCGGATCTTCGCGGTAGGGTGCGGTGCCGGTAATCAACTTCACTGTAGGTTTCGCATTTGGCATGATGATTTCTCTGAATTTCGCTCAAAAAAAAGCCCGCTCGGTGGCGGGCTCAGGTATTAGCACAGCGTTTACGCAAAGTGTGCACGACCCTGTCGCCCGTTTTCGGGAACATCGCGCCAACCGTTTAAATGCGTGATTACAACAGCCATGATTGAATACCCGTTACGTGTGAACTTGTGTACTAGTTAACGGGTTCAGAGCGGAAATGTCAATACACTTTTTCACTGACCGTGAAAATCGTTATCATGCTGGCCGGTTTAGTTTTTGCAGGAGTTCTCTTGAGCGATATCGCCCGTTTCCCGGTTTATGATTTACACAGCCACACGCGTGCCTCCGATGGCTTACTGACGCCAGCCGCCCTGGTGCAGCGAGCGGTTGAGATGCGCGTCGGCGTACTGGCGATCACCGATCACGACAGCGTTGCAGGGGTAGATGAAGCGCAGCAAACGGCAATCGATTACGATTTACCGATAAAAGTGCTGGCGGGCGCAGAAATCTCCACCCTGTGGGAAAACCATGAGATTCACATCGTGGGACTGAACATTAATATCCGCCATCCGGCGATGGTGGCGTTTCTGGCCGGACAACATGCCTGTCGGCAAGCACGTGCAGAAGAGATTGGTGAGCGACTGGCGAAGGCACGTATCCCGGATGCGCTGGCGGGAGCCACGCGACTGGCTGATGGCGGCATCATTACCCGCGGTCACTTTGCCCGCTTCCTGATTGAGCAGGGTAAAGCAGAGAATATGGCGCAGGTGTTCAAAAATTATCTGGCGCGTGGCAAAACCGGTTACGTGCCGCCACAATGGTGTACAATTAAACAAGCTATTGATGCTATTCATCATTCTGGTGGCTGCGCCGTGCTGGCGCATCCTGGCCGTTACGGTTTATCGGCAAAGTGGCTCAAACGGCTGGTCGCCCATTTCCGCGAAGCGGGCGGTGATGCGATGGAAGTCGCGCAGTGCCAGCAGCCGCCTAATGAGCGCACGACGCTGGCGCAATACGCCAGAGATAATGAACTGGCCGCATCACAAGGTTCTGATTTTCATCAACCCTGTCCGTGGATTGAACTGGGCCGCAAACTCTGGCTGCCCGCGGCGGTTGAGCCGGTCTGGGAACGCTTCCCGGATCTGGCTCCCAGCCTGGCAATCACGGAAAGGTGACACGAGGTTTCTATGAGTCAATTGTTTCATATTCATCCGGACAACCCACAGCCCCGCCTGATTAATCAGGCGGTTGACTACCTGAACAAAGGCAGCGTCATTGTTTATCCAACCGATTCCGGCTATGCGCTGGGCTGTCGGCTGGAGGAGAAGGGCGCGATGGAGCGTATCTGTCGTATCCGTCAGCTCGACGGGCACCACAACTTTACCCTGATGTGCCGGGATCTCTCTGAGCTGTCGGTCTATTCGCAGGTGGGCAACTCAGCGTTTCGCCTGCTGAAAAACAACACGCCAGGCAACTACACCTTTATTCTCAAGGCGACCAAAGAGGTGCCGCGCCGCCTGATGAATGAAAAACGTAAGACCATTGGTCTGCGCGTGCCCTCTAATCCCGTGGCGCTGGCGCTGCTGGAAGCACTGAATCAGCCGATGATGTCGACCTCATTAATTCTGCCGGGCAACGATTTCACCGAGTCCGATCCGGAAGAGATCCAGCACAGCATCGGCAAGCTGGTCGATCTGATTATCGACGGCGGCACGCTGGGCCAGCAGCCGACCACGGTGGTCGATCTGACCACCGATGCGCCGGAAATTGTGCGTGAAGGGGTGGGCGATACCCGCCCGTTCCTGTAAGCCCTCAGGCTCAGGCACCGCGTGTCGGTGTCTGGGCCAGATTCGACTCTAACCAGCTTTTGAACTGGCCGTAAGGAATATAAAGTGACACATCTTTCAGGATCACTTTGTTATTACGCCCATTTTTAATCGAGTCAGAATAGCCAACAATCACGCCGCCCAGCGTATCATCACGGTTATAAACGCCGCCGCCTGACATCCCCTGAACAACACCTGCATTGGAGGCCATGGCTATACAGGGACTTTTATTCCAGTTATTCCGAATAGCCGTACGGGCTAAATTAACTCCGGTCGATTCAACCGGCATCGCTGAAATAAAACTGTAGCCATACATTTTAACCGGATCGCCGATGTCGCTGCTGCGGAACTTAGTCAGCGTGCTGGCGTCATTCTTGTGATAAATAATCGCAAGGTCGCAATAAGGGTGATAAGACTTGACGCGCTGCACGGCAGTTTTGGCAACGTGCGCAGCTGTCAGGCTATATTCAGGCGTCAGAGGAATGCTGGTGCCCAGTGTGCCGAGACCGAGGATCGTCGGAATGCCAGTCACGCTCATATCTACGTGCTGCATCGCCGTACGACTGTACTCAGTATGGCCCACAGAACACCCGCTCAGCACCAGTGCAGCAAGCACCGGGCACAGCAACAGGTTTTTCATGATGGGTTTCTTTATTCAGGCATGTCGGGAAATCCCTGGTGAAGATTTTTGACATGCAAGCAAGGTTCATCACTGAACCGTATTAACGCAACAACTCCGGATGCGCCGGTTTATTGGATTAATCTAAAAAGACTATTTTTATAAACGAATAACAAAAGCCGGACTTCATTGTTGCAAGACCCCTCTATCGTGAGTCCTGCTTTTTATTGTGCTACAGGAATAAATTATATCAGCTTAATAGTGTCGTACAATTTATTAAAGCTAATAAGAATCAAATGTCCTTGAAAATAAGGCCTTAAATAAATCTGCGTTAAGAAAAATCTGGCTTTTTTGTATTTACCGAGCAGTTATAATGGATTAAATCATTAAAACAGTTTTTTGTGCTGACTTTAATGTTTTTTTAAGAAGAATAAAAGCAAGGGAAAACCAGCGAAAGTGTAAGATAGTGTTAAGGTTTTTATCACCAGAACATTACGTTGATGAAACTGAAGTGGTTAGAAAATTTAATTGTCATCAGCTATAAAGTTTTTAATACATGCATTTTATTAATCTTATTCCTGCCAGATGCACGGGGATTATTTAAATCAGCGTCAGATATTATCAGATCTAAAACTATCAGAGGCTGACCCTTCTTAATTCGCTTCAGACCCACTCATAAAGCGCGTTACTTCAGGGGTAAATGCCTGTATAATAGGGCCGAATTAATAGGTTAACCTATTGATTCAGAAAGAATTATCACCCTACCGTGACGCCTGGGAAGGCGACAAAGAGGAAGCTCAATGAGCGAAAAGTTACAGAAAGTCTTAGCGCGTGCCGGTCATGGCTCGCGTCGTGAAATCGAATCAATGATTGCCGCTGGCCGTGTCAGCGTCGACGGCAAGATCGCCACCCTGGGCGACCGCGTTGAAAGCAGCAAATCTCTGAAAATCCGTATTGATGGCCATCTGGTCTCGATTGCTGAATCAGCAACCGAAGTTTGCCGCGTGCTGGCTTACTACAAACCAGAAGGTGAACTCTGTACCCGCAGCGATCCTGAAGGGCGCCCAACGGTATTTGACCGTCTGCCTCGTCTGCGCGGTTCACGCTGGATTGCCGTTGGCCGTCTGGATGTGAACACCTGTGGTCTGATGCTCTTCACCACTGACGGTGAACTGGCGAACCGCCTGATGCATCCGAGCCGTGAAGTGGAACGTGAATATGCGGTGCGCGTCTTTGGTCAGGTCGACGATGATAAGATTCGTCAGCTGAGCAAGGGCGTTCAGCTGGAAGATGGCCCGGCTGCCTTTAAAACCCTGAAATTTGGCGGTGGAGAAGGGATCAACCAGTGGTACAACGTGACCCTGACCGAAGGACGTAACCGTGAAGTGCGTCGTTTATGGGAAGCGGTCGGCGTGCAGGTCAGTCGTCTGATGCGTGTTCGCTACGGCGATATCACCTTACCAAAAGGCCTGCCACGCGGTGGCTGGACCGAACTGGATCTGCCTGCGGTTAACTACCTGCGTAATCTGGTGGAGATGGATGATGAAACGGTTACCAAACTGGTGGTCGAAAAAGATCGTCGTCGCACCAAAGCGAACCAGATTCGTCGTGCCGTGAAACGTCACAGTAAAGTGAGCAGCACCCCACGTGCACCACGCCGCAATCCGGGCAGCAAACGTAACTCCGGTTAATCACGTTGCCCGATCGCTAAAAACGCAGCCCCAGGGCTGCGTTTTCTTTTTCTGTTACCAGTCAATTCCCTGCTGAGCCTGTATCCCGGCATCAAAAGCGTGCTTAACTGGCCGCATCTCAGTCACCGTATCCGCCATCTCAGTCAGGCTGCGATGACAGCCACGTCCGGTAATGATGACGCTCTGATGCGCCGGGCGCTGTTGCAGGGCCGCTATCAGCTCTTCCAGTGGCAGATAATCCATGCTGACCATATAGGTGATTTCGTCGAGCACCACCAGATCCAGCTGCTCATCGGCCAGCATCCGTTTTGCATGCTGCCACACCGCCAGACAGGCAGCGGTATCCGTTTCGCGGTTCTGCGTATCCCAGGTAAAGCCGGTTGCCATCACCTGAAATTCAACACCGTGCTGTTCCAGCAGGTTTCGCTCGCCATTCGGCCAGTCACCTTTAATGAACTGGATAGCCGCCACGCGTTTGCCATGACCGGTGGCGCGGAGTGCGGTGCCAAAGGCCGCAGTCGTTTTGCCTTTGCCATTGCCGGTAAAGACCATCAGGATGCCACGAACCTCCGTGGCTGCAGCAATACGCGCATCTACCTGTTCTTTTAACCGCTGCTGACGCTGTTGATGACGATCGTCAGCCATTATTCAGCGGCTCCCGGTTTTCTGCCTGGCTGGGCATCAAAGCTGATCCCGGTTTTACGACGGCTGTCATCACCCATCAGATAAAGGTAGAGCGGCATCAAATCGGCAGGGGTTTTCAGCTTATTGGCATCTTCCTGCGGGAACGCGCTGGCACGCATTTTGGTTCGCGTCCCGCCCGGATTAATACAGTTCACCCGCAATGCCTGCGTTTTATACTCATCAGCCAGTACCTGCATCATGCCTTCGGTAGCAAATTTAGAGACGGCGTAAGCCCCCCAGCCCGCGCGACCGGTACGGCCCACGCTGGAGGTGGTAAACACCAGTGAACCGGCATCCGATTTTAACAGCAGCGGCAACAGCGCCTGCGTCAGGAAGAAGGTGGCGTCCAGGTTGATGTTCATCACCTGCTGCCAGACCTGTGGGTCAAGTTCAGCCAGCGGCACAATCTCACCGAGGATACCGGCGTTATGCAGCACGCCGTCGAGACGCGGGAACTGCTGTGCCAGCTGTTCTGCCACCTGCTGGCAACGTTCCGGTGTCGCTTCGGCCAGATCGAACACCACAGTGTGAGCAGGGCAGAGATTGAGTTGATTGATCGCCTGTTCGACCTGCTGAAGCTTCTCAGGGTTACGGCCCATCAGGATCACTTCTGCGCCATAGCGGGCATAAGTCAGCGCCGCTTCCCGGCCAATGCCATCTGAAGCGCCAGTGACCAGGATAATGCGATGATTGAGCAGGTCGCTTTTCGGTTGATAATGCACAGCGGGGTCCTCCAGCGAAAACAGCATGATTCCGCTTTATGCCTGAATTTACGAATGGGCGCAATCGCCAACCCACGCATTCTGTGCCAGCTGCTGGCATTTCAGGCGACGAAGCGGGGCAAAACGGCTAAACTGGCGAACTGTTTTTGATTCTCAGTTTACTAAGGCGACCTATGGATTTTATTTCAACGTATGGACTGTTTTTAGCGAAAGTGGTGACACTGGTGGTTGCCGTAGCTGTGATTGTCATGATTGTGATGAATGCCGCATTACGCAAACGGGCACAAAACGGTCAGCTTCGACTGACTCATCTGGATGATGACTATCAACAGATGAAAGAGGATTTGCAGCTGGCAAAAATGAAGCCTCAGGCACAAAAAGTCTGGCTGAAAAATCATAAGAAAAGTGAAAAGCTGAAAGCCAAAGCGGAAAAGCAGGCGGCGAAGCAGGGGCAGACAGACAGTGCGAAGCCCACGCTCTATGTACTCGATTTCAAAGGCAGCATGGACGCCCATGAGGTGACTTCACTGCGCGAAGAGATTTCAGCCGTGCTGGCCGTCAAGCAGCCTGGCGATGAAGTGCTGCTGCGTCTTGAAAGCCCTGGCGGCGTGGTTCATGGCTATGGCCTGGCAGCCTCGCAGCTGCAGCGTCTGCGCGATCAGGGTCTGCGTATCACGGCGGCCGTGGATAAAGTGGCGGCCAGCGGCGGTTACATGATGGCCTGCGTAGCCGATCGTATTGTGGCAGCACCTTTCTCGATTATTGGCTCCATCGGCGTGGTCGCGCAGATCCCCAATTTCAACCGCTTGCTGAAACGGAACGATATTGATATTGAGCTGCATACCGCCGGACAGTACAAGCGCACGCTGACGCTGTTTGGTGAAAACACCGAAGAGGGACGTGAGAAATTCCAGGAAGATCTCGACGAAACGCACCTGCTGTTCAAGCAGTTTGTCCACCAGATGCGCCCGTCACTCGACATCGATCAGGTGGCAACCGGTGAACACTGGTATGGCCGCCAGGCGCTGGACCTCGGCCTGGTTGACGAAATCGGCACCAGCGATGATCTGATCATCCGTCAGATGGATAAGTTCAGCGTGCTCGGCGTGCATTATGCCCGCCGCCGTAAGGTGATGGATCGCTTTACGCAGAGCGCCGGCTCGGTGGCAGAGCGCCTGCTGCTGAAACTCTGGCAGCGCGGCGAAAAGCCACTGCTCTGATGATGCGAAACCCGGCCTGCGCCGGGTTTTTTCATTCCAGGTGGTAGAGCGGCGACAGCACCACGGCAAGGTGTTTGAACACGTTAAACACCGCCGTGGTTTTAGCCGTCGGCACTCCATCGGCATCGAGAAAAAACGGTCCGCGAAATACCAGCACTTCTCCCTGCTGAATCACCTCATCCGCCTGCATTCCCGCTAAATAATCATCATGTTCTTTGATCAGCGCATTGGCCTTTTCCAGCAACGCCTGGCGGGAAATAGCCTGAGTTGAACTCTGCATTTATTGACTCCTGTTTGACAGTACTCCAATCCTTTCTATATTACTGGCGAGTCACACGCTGTGACAAATCGGTGTAATCGATGAAAACCTGGCGTAAGTCCGGGCTGAGTGCTAATTAAGTTGCGTAACAGATTTTATCAGGTAGAGTGTGGGCGATTCCGATTTCAGGGATTTTGCACCAGGATGTGCGATGAGTTCAGATAGAAAAAGCACTCTTTATCATGCAGTTGCATAACGCCACATCATCTGATCTGAGATTGACCCCTCCGCCTTGAAATGTTAAACAGGCGCAGCAATATTGAACCCATTGGGTTTTTGGGCATCCAATCCTCTCCCGTTAAGCAGGATGTTTTCATTAGGTAAAGGTAAATATGGGTAAAGCACTCGTTATTGTTGAGTCCCCGGCAAAGGCTAAAACAATCAATAAATACCTGGGTAGTGATTACGTGGTTAAATCCAGCGTGGGTCATATCCGGGATCTGCCGACCAGTGGTTCAACCGCGAAGAAAAGTGCTGACGCCTCGACAGATAAGAAAGTCAAAGACGCTTCGACTGACAAGAAAGTCAAAAAAGTTAAAAAAGATGAGAAGGCCGCACTCGTCAGCCGCATGGGTGTTGACCCCTATCACGGCTGGGAAGCGGACTATCAGATTCTGCCCGGCAAAGAGAAAGTGGTCGCCGAACTGAAGGCGTTAGCCGCCAATGCTGACCACATCTATCTCGCAACCGACCTTGACCGCGAAGGGGAAGCCATTGCCTGGCACCTGCGGGAAGTGATTGGTGGTGATGACTCGCGCTTCAGCCGCGTCGTGTTTAACGAAATAACCAAGAATGCGATTCGTCAGGCGTTTGAAAAGCCGGGCGAACTGAATATTGATCGGGTGAATGCTCAGCAGGCGCGTCGCTTTATGGACCGCGTGGTGGGCTACATGGTCTCGCCACTGCTGTGGAAAAAGATCGCTCGTGGTCTCTCTGCCGGACGTGTGCAATCCGTTGCCGTTCGCCTGGTGGTGGAACGTGAACGTGAGATTAAAGCTTTTGTTCCCGAAGAGTACTGGGAAGTTAATGCCGCGCTGACCACGCCGAAAGGCGATGAGCTGTCGATGGACGTGACGCACAAAGGCGATAAAGCCTTCCGTCCGGTCAACCGCGACGAGACGTATGCCGCCGTCGCGCTGCTGGAAAAAGCGCGCTATGAGATCGTGGATCGTGAAGATAAGCCGACCAGCAGCAAGCCGGGCGCGCCTTATATCACCTCGACACTGCAGCAGGCTGCCAGCACCCGTCTCGGCTTTGGCGTCAAGAAGACCATGATGATGGCCCAGCGGCTGTATGAAGCGGGCCACATTACTTATATGCGTACCGATTCGACTAACCTGAGTCAGGATGCGGTCGCCATGGCGCGTGGCTATATCGAAAGCAATTTCGGTAAAAAGTATCTGCCTGAAAACGCCATAACTTACGCCAGCAAAGAGAACTCCCAGGAAGCGCACGAAGCGATTCGTCCTTCTGATGTGGAAGTGGTGGCGGAAAAGCTGAAAGATATGGAAGCGGATGCGCAGAAACTCTATCAGCTGATCTGGCGTCAGTTTGTTGCCTGTCAGATGACACCAGCAAAATATGACTCCAGCACCATTACTGCCGCCGCCGGTGATTTCCGGCTCAAAGCGAAAGGCCGTATTCTGCGTTTCGACGGCTGGACCAAAGTGATGCCTGCGCTGCGTAAGAATGATGAAGATCGTACGCTGCCTGCGGTAAGCGTGGGTGATGTTCTGGACCTGCAGCAACTGCTGCCCGGTCAGCACTTCACCAAGCCACCGGCGCGCTTCAGCGAAGCGTCACTGGTGCGCGAGCTGGAGAAGCGCGGAATTGGTCGTCCATCCACCTACGCCGCCATTACCTCGACGATTCAGGATCGTGGCTACGTACGGGTTGAAAACCGCCGTTTTTATGCGGAAAAAATGGGTGAAATCGTCACCGATCGTCTGGAAGAGAACTTCCGCGAACTGATGAATTATGATTTCACCGCCCGCATGGAGAGCAACCTTGATCAGGTTGCCAATAACCAGGCGCAATGGAAAGCGGTACTCGACCACTTCTTCACCGATTTTACCCAGCAGCTTGAACTGGCTGAGAAAGATCCTGAAGAGGGCGGAATGCAGCCGAATCAGATGGTGCTGACCTCGATTGACTGTCCGACCTGTAGCCGTCCGATGGGGATTCGAACTGCCAGTACCGGCGTCTTCCTGGGCTGTTCCGGCTATGCGCTGCCGCCTAAAGAGCGCTGCAAACAGACCATCAACCTGATCCCGGAAAATGAAGTTCTCAATATTCTGGAAGGGGATGATGCTGAAACCAACGCCCTGCGTGCCCGTCGTCGCTGCCAGAAGTGTGGCACGGCCATGGACAGCTACCTGATCGATAACGAACGTAAACTGCATGTCTGTGGTAATAACCCGGAGTGTGATGGTTACGAGATTGAGAAGGGCGAATTCCGCATCAAAGGCTATGACGGCCCGGTGGTGGAGTGCGAGAAGTGTGGTTCGGAGATGCACCTGAAGATGGGACGCTTTGGTAAGTACATGGCGTGTACCAATGAAGAGTGCAAAAACACCCGCAAGATCCTGCGTAGTGGTGAAGTTGCTCCGCCGAAAGAGGATCCGGTTCCGCTGCCAGAGCTGGCGTGTGAGAAGTCAGATGCTTACTTCGTGTTGCGTGATGGTGCGGCGGGCGTCTTCCTCGCGGCCAACACCTTCCCGAAATCACGCGAGACGCGTGCGCCGCTGGTGGAAGAGCTTCAGCGCTTCAAAGATCGTCTGCCTGAGAAGCTGAAATATCTGGCCGATGCGCCAGCAGCCGATCCGGAAGGCAACAAAACGCTGGTGCGGTTCAGCCGCAAGACCAAACAGCAGTATGTCTCCTCTGAAAAAGAGGGCAAGGCAACCGGCTGGTCCGCCTTCTATATAGATGGCAAATGGCAGGAAGCGAAAAAGTAATCCCTGAAGGCCAGCGCTCGCTGGCCTTTTTTCTGCCGACAGGGTCTATGCTTAGTGAATCCTGTAGCAGTGAATAAGCTCAGTGCGCAGGGAACCGGGGCAGAAGAGGAAAGCGTCCCGCGCCATGGATGGCGCGGGCCGAGCGACCAGGGATTGGCTTGAGCGACTTTCCGATCTGCCCCGGTTCTATGCGCAAGACAGGTCTCAAAGCAGGCCAGACCCGACTCTGTCATCATACTCAGGCCAGCGCTCGCTGGCCTTTTTCTGAGCCTTATATCAATCCGTTCTACTCTCTCACTTAAACTGATATAGTTGTTATAGCATTTCCGACCTTTCCTGATGCATAGCATCTTTTTACCCTCGCAACTATACGTCAACCGGGGATGCGACTCTGTAACTTACCGGGATGGAATAGATATGAAATTACAGCAGTTGCGCTATATCGTTGAAGTGGTCAATCACAATCTCAACGTCTCTTCGACGGCGGAAGGTCTCTACACCTCTCAACCCGGCATCAGTAAACAGGTGCGTATGCTGGAAGATGAACTGGGCGTGCAAATCTTTGCCCGCAGCGGTAAACATCTCACCCAGGTCACGCCTGCAGGGGAAGAGATCATCCGTATAGCGCGAGAAGTTCTCTCCAAAGTGGATGCGATTAAATCGGTAGCCGGTGAACACACCTGGCCTGATAAAGGCTCGCTCTATGTCGCAACCACGCACACCCAGGCTCGCTACGCGCTGCCTGGTGTGATCAAAGGATTTATTGAGCGCTATCCTCGCGTCTCTTTGCACATGCATCAGGGTTCTCCAACTCAGATCGCCGAAGCCGTCTCCAAAGGTAATGCAGATTTTGCCATCGCCACCGAAGCCCTGCATCTCTATGACGATTTAATCATGCTGCCGTGCTACCACTGGAATCGGGCGATTGTGGTGACTGCCGATCATCCGCTGGCAGGAAAAGGGCAGGTCACCATTGAGGAGCTGGCCGAATATCCCCTTGTGACCTACACCTTTGGCTTTACCGGGCGTTCAGAACTGGATACGGCTTTCAATCGTGCAGGTTTAACGCCACGCATCGTCTTTACCGCGACCGACGCCGACGTAATCAAAACTTATGTCCGCTTAGGCCTGGGGGTTGGTGTTATCGCCAGCATGGCAGTAGATCCGGTGGCCGATCCTGACCTGATTCGCATTGAAGCCGCCGATATCTTTACCAACAGCACCACTAAGATTGGATTCCGCCGCAGCACCTTCCTGCGCAGCTATATGTATGATTTTATCCAACGTTTTGCGCCGCACCTGACGCGCGATGTGGTAGATACTGCGGTTGCGTTGCGCTCCAATGAAGACATTGAAGCGATGTTTAAAGATATCAAACTGCCGTTTAAATAGAATTTAACCTCCCCGCGTAAACATAAGGCTGCCTGGTGCAGCCTTTTTTGTCTCCTGGCTTTAGCACCAAATGAGACTCAAAAGTTTTTATGATTTTTTTGTAAATGAAACATTGATCACATGTTTCCTCATCGGGCTTTCTTAAATGCGAATTACAACACATTTTTAACTATGTCACTTTGCGGCTTGCCAGGAATATTCCCATACTCCAGTTAAGAGCTAACGTGGGAAGCCAGTAAACATAAGGTTCTTAAGTGTTATCTATAGTTTTGAGTGGATCTGTTTTTAAATTAACTCAAATTTTTTAGCGGGTTTTTTAATTAAATATTAGTTCCGGTATTAATGATTTCTTACGTTACCTGAGCTCATTGATTAATACCGTTAATCGTTGTACTCAATAAAAATAACTGGATTTTTGGCCTTAACGCGTTTAGGATTCCTCCTAAATCTTAATCGATGTTATCAATCATTTTGTTGAGAGTGATTATCAAAAACTATGAATACACGACTGACTGTACAACCGGGTTTCCCGGCAAAAAGCACCAAGGTTGAGCGTACCGGCAACACTCGTCGCAAAGCCTGGTTAACCGTATTCGCTGCCTCTGCGCTGTTTTGGGTAGTTGTCGCGTTAATGATTTGGCGTATCTGGGGCTAAAGCCATGTGGGCAAATACACTCAGCCATAAACGTTCCCTGACCTCGGGTCAGCACAAGACGGTCTCCTGTAAAGGAAAAGAACCCCTTGCAAAGGACGAAAAAGTGTCTATCCCCGATTCATGGGATTTGAGTGATAACCAGAGACTTTTTATTGAGTCGTTTCTGGACCCTAAAAACAAATAACGTTGTCAGACCATTTCTTCGTCACTGTTCTTTTAAAACCGGAATTTCCGGTGGGCCTATAAATGCCCTTACCACATCCTGTACGACCAAAGGGTGTCGCCTCTTTCTATAAGGTGACCGCAAAAACTTTTACGCCCGATTCCGGCGAAGGAGTGAACCAAATGAATATTATTAAAATGTCCTGGCTCAGCGCGTATGCATTCTCCTTTGCGTTCTGGTCTGCGGCGGTGTGGATAACCCTGTAATTTGAATTAAAATCACCTTTTCATGATGCCTCGTGACTTCACGGGGCATTTTCGTTTGCGATCGATTGTAGCAATTTGTGTTGTAATCAAAACGTTAACGAAATTGTGGTCTATCTTTAACATAAACCTTTGTCTCTCTGAGGTTTAAAGACCATGAATGAAAGGAGGAGCTATGTCGTCTACCCTACGCGAGCAGAGTCAGGAAGTACTGCAGGTCGACACCAAAAAATATCACATCTTCAGTCTTCCCCATGCTGCTCAACACCTTGGCAATATCGATCGCCTGCCAAAATCCCTCAAGGTCCTGCTGGAAAATTTACTGCGCTATCAGGATGGTGACTCTGTTACGACGGAGGACATCCAGGCGCTGGTTGACTGGCAAAAAGATGCCCACGCCGATCGTGAAATTGCCTACCGGCCAGCCCGTGTATTAATGCAGGACTTTACTGGCGTGCCTGCGGTAGTCGACCTTGCTGCGATGCGAGAAGCAGTGAATCGGCTAGGCGGCGATGTGGCGAAAGTCAATCCGCTGTCACCGGTTGATCTGGTTATCGACCACTCGGTCACTGTCGACCATTTTGGTAATGATGACGCCTTTGAAGAGAACGTCCGGCTGGAGATGGAGCGAAACCATGAGCGCTACGTCTTTCTCCGCTGGGGCCAGAAGGCGTTTGATAAATTCCGCGTGGTGCCACCAGGAACCGGTATTTGCCATCAGGTGAACCTGGAATATCTCGGCAAGGCAATCTGGCATGAAACCGTTGATGGTGAAGAGTATGCCTGGCCCGATACGCTGGTCGGTACGGACTCTCACACTACCATGATCAACGCGCTTGGCGTGCTGGGGTGGGGAGTAGGGGGAATCGAAGCCGAAGCCGCCATGCTCGGTCAGCCTGTCTCAATGCTTATCCCGGATGTGGTGGGTTTCAAACTCACCGGCAAATTGCGGGCCGGCATTACGGCAACCGACCTCGTGTTAACCGTCACCCAGATGCTGCGTAAGCACGGCGTCGTTGGTAAATTCGTTGAGTTTTACGGTGATGGCCTGGCCGATCTGCCGCTGGCAGACCGCGCAACCATCGCCAATATGGCACCGGAATATGGCGCGACCTGCGGATTCTTCCCGGTTGATGACGTCACGCTGAGCTACATGACCCTGACCGGACGCGATGCCGAGCAGGTAGCGTTAGTGGAAGCCTATGCCAAAGCGCAGGGGCTGTGGCGCAATCCTGGCGATGAGCCGCGTTTTACCAGCACTCTGGCGCTGGATATGAACGAGGTGGAATCGAGTCTCGCGGGACCAAAACGTCCGCAGGATCGGGTGTCGCTGGGCGATGTGCCCGCCGCGTTTGATGCCAGCAACGAGCTGGAAGTGAATCAGGCGCAGAAACCCCATAAAATCATTGAGTATACCGACAGTGATACCGGACTGACGCATAAGCTGACCGATGGGGCGGTGGTGATCAGTGCGATTACCTCCTGTACTAACACCTCCAACCCCAGCGTCTTAATGGCAGCCGGTTTACTGGCGAAGAAAGCGGTCGAGCGGGGTCTGAAACGTCAGCCGTGGGTCAAAGCCTCGCTGGCACCCGGTTCTAAAGTGGTTTCAGATTACCTGGCCGTCGCGCAACTGACCTCCTATCTCGACGAGCTGGGCTTCAATCTGGTTGGTTATGGCTGCACCACCTGTATCGGTAACTCCGGCCCGTTGAAAGATGAAATCGAGTCTGCGATTAAAGCCGGCGACCTTACGGTAGGTGCTGTGCTGTCCGGCAACCGCAACTTTGAAGGCCGTATTCATCCGCTGATTAAAACCAACTGGCTGGCGTCGCCACCGCTGGTGGTGGCCTATGCGCTGGCGGGTAACATGAAGATCAACCTGCAGACCGAGCCGCTGGGCCACGATCGTCAGGGCCTGCCGGTCTACCTGAAAGATATCTGGCCTTCGCCGGAAGAGATCGCTACGGCCGTGCAGCAGGTCACCAGCGACATGTTCCATAAAGAGTACGCTGAAGTCTTCGACGGTACGCCAGAGTGGCAGGAGATTAAGGTGAGTGAAGCCGCGACTTACGACTGGGATGAGGGATCGACTTATATTCGTCTGTCGCCTTTCTTTGACGATATGGAGAAAGAGCCTAAGCCGGTGCAGGATATTCGCGGTGCGCGAGTGCTCGCCATGCTGGGCGACTCGGTCACCACTGACCATATTTCACCGGCGGGCAGCATCAAAGCGGAAAGTCCGGCCGGACGGTATCTGCTGTCACACGGCGTGGAGCGTACAGACTTTAACTCCTATGGTTCGCGTCGCGGTAACCATGAAGTGATGATGCGCGGTACGTTCGCCAACATCCGTATCCGCAATGAGATGGTACCCGGCGTGGAGGGCGGTTATACCCGACACTACCCAAGTGGCGAACAGCTGGCCATCTATGATGCGGCAATGAAATATCAGGCGGAAGGCGTGCCGCTGGCGGTCATCGCGGGTCTTGAGTATGGCTCTGGTTCAAGTCGCGACTGGGCGGCGAAAGGACCACGTCTGCAGGGGGTCAGGGTAGTAATTGCGGAATCTTTTGAGCGTATTCACCGCTCAAACCTGATTGGGATGGGCATCCTGCCACTGGAGTTTCCGCAGGGTGTGACCCGCAAAAGTCTGGGGCTGACCGGTGAGGAGCGCATTGACGTGGAAAACCTTCAGGCACTGACGCCTGGCTGCAGCGTTAAAGTGACGCTGACCCGTGCTGACGGCAGTAAGGAAGAGCTGGACACCCGCTGTCGCATTGATACCGGTAATGAGCTGACCTATTACCGCAATGACGGCATCCTGCACTACGTTATCCGCAATATGCTGGACTGATAAGAAAGCCGGGGAAACCCGGCTTTTTTTATGTAGCTTACAACGTCTGTAATAAGAAGCTGTGAGACCGTGACTGCACAGGGAACACGGTCAGATCGGAAAGACGCAAAAGCCGTCCTCCATGACATGCCCGGCCCGGGCAATTACGCACCTCATCCCTGAGGTGCGCCCGTACCGGGCCAACGCTTTGCGTTGTTCAAAAACGCTCCCGGCGTTTTTATCCGGGCGGCGGGACGCTTTCCTCTTCTGACCGTGCACCCTGCGCGTTGAGCTAATCCGTTGCTTCAGGATTCTCTCAGATTTGGCTTCTTCAAGGGTCAGATGCCAGTGAGTCCCAGCTTATTTATGACTTCGGCAGCAGATGCCCCATCTTTTCCGCTTTCGTATCCAGATAGTGCGCATTCTTTGGATTACGTCCCACGACCAGCGGCACGCGTTCAACAATGTTGATCCCGGCTTCGCTGAGGATCTCCACTTTACGCGGGTTATTGGTCAGCAGTCGCACTTCATTAACGCCCAGCAGTTTGAACATATCGGCGCACAGCGTGAAGTCGCGCTCATCGGCGGCAAAGCCCAGCTGATGGTTCGCTTCTACCGTGTCGTACCCTTTGTCCTGCAACGCATAGGCACGGATTTTGTTCAACAGACCGATGTTACGGCCTTCCTGACGGTGATAGAGCAGTGCGCCGCGACCTTCTTCTGCGATGGCATTGAGGGCGGCTTCCAGCTGAAAACCACAGTCGCAACGCAGGCTGAAGAGTGCATCGCCGGTCAGGCATTCAGAGTGAACGCGCGCCAGTACCGGCTCATTATCATTAATATCGCCAAAAACCAGTGCAACGTGGTCATGTCCGGTTGCCAGTTCTTCAAAACCAACCATCAGGAAATCTCCCCATGGCGTGGGCAGTTTGGCTTCTGCCACCCGTTTAAGCTGCATGTGACTCTCCAGAACCTTCAGAGGATGCACTATCATCATGATAGTGCACAGGCCAGTGTGGCCCGACAAACGTGCAATATTGTGCCACAACCCGCTAGCGGGCTGGTAATCTCTGATACCAATTGCAGTGATAAAGCACAATTATCCAATCGGCAATGGTTATGTTATTCTTTTTTAAGCTAAAGTTATGCAATTGCTCTCTTTTGACGCCGGGATAAGGGAAGAGGATGTTTAAGATTTCACGTCGTACCACCTTTGGAATGCTGCTGCTGCTGATCATGCCGGTTGCGGTCTGGCTCAGCGGCTGGCGCTGGCAACCAGGCGAAAGCAATGCGCTGCTGAAAGGTCTCTTCTGGATGACCGAGACCGTCACCAACCCCTGGGGCATTGTTACCAGCGTCGTGCTGAGTGCCTGGATGCTCTGGTGCCTGCGCTTTCGGCTGAAGCCAGCCATCCTGCTGCTGCTGATCATGAACGCCACCATTCTGGCCGGGCAATACACCAAATCCTATATCAAAGAGCAGATTCAGGAGCCGCGTCCCTATGTGATCTGGCTGGAACAGCATCACGGGCTGGATGAAAAGACCTTCTACGAGCTGAAGCGCAAACAGCGTGGCGAGATGGTAACCTCATTGATTGCCGATGAGACACAGATCCCCGGCTGGCTGAAACGGCACTGGGCGTTTGAAACCGGTTTCGCGTTCCCGTCGGGACATACTATGTTTGCCGCCAGCTGGGCGCTGCTGGCATTGGGTCTGCTCTGGCCGCGTCGGCACTATAAAACCGTGGTGGTGATCTTTCTGTGGGCCACCGGCGTAATGGCGAGTCGTCTGCTGCTGGGCATGCACTGGCCACGGGATCTGGCGATGGCAACCATACTCTCCTGGCTACTGGTCACCATTGCCACCTGGCTGGCGCAGCGATTCTGTGGCCCGCTGACGCTGCCGCCGGAAGAGCAAAAAGAGGTGGCGCAGCGGGAGCCCTGATTGTAATTCACCCGTAAGACCCCATATTATTAGACGGGCCTGCGTAAAAGCGACCCGCCCGATGCTGCTGGGAGCAGCATTTTTGCTGGAGTTTTGGCATAATTCTACCCGACAACCTCACAACAGGATGCACTGTGAAATATTTGCTGATTTTTTTAGTGGTACTGGTCATTTTCATTATTTCCGTCACCCTGGGTGCGCATAACGATCAGGTCATTACATTTAACTATCTGCTGGCGCAGGGTGAGTTCAGCATCTCGACCTTACTGGCATCCCTGTTTGGCGCAGGTTTCGTGCTTGGCTGGATCATCTGCGGTCTGTTCTGGTTACGGACCCGCGTCTCCCTGGCGAATGCCAACCGGAAAATTAAGCGTATGCAGACCCAAATCGAGCAGAGTACTACCCTGGCGACCACGCCATCTTCTCCGGCTGGCCGGGAATAATCCCTGATGCATGAATTGCTGTTTCTGTTACTGCCGGTGGCGGCAGCGTATGGCTGGTATATGGGCCGTCGCAGCGCGCATCAGGATAAGCAACAGGAAGCCAACCGACTGTCACGTGAATATGTCGCTGGCGTAAATTTCCTGCTCTCCAATCAGCAGGACAAAGCGGTCGACCTCTTCCTTGAGATGCTCAAAGAGGACAGCGGCACGGTTGAAGCACACCTGACGCTGGGCAATCTGTTCCGTTCGCGCGGGGAAGTCGACCGCGCCATCCGCATCCATCAGGCTTTAATGGAAAGCGCCTCCCTGAGCTATGAGCAGCGACTGCTCGCCGTACAGCAACTGGGCCGCGACTATATGGCGGCGGGCTTATATGACCGCGCGGAAGACATGTTTAAGCAGCTCACCGATGAAACTGACTTTCGGGTGGGTGCGCTGCAGCAGCTGCTGCTGATTCACCAGGCAACCAGCGACTGGCAGCAGGCGATTGAGGTTGCGGAACGGCTGGTTAAGCTTGGCAAAGAGAAGCAGAAAGGCGAAATAGCCCACTTCTACTGCGAACTGGCTCTGCAGGCGATGAGCAGCGACGATCTCGATCGTGCCATGAGCCTGCTGAAGAAAGGGGAGTCGGCCGATCGCAACAGCGCACGCATCTCGATCATGATGGGCCGTATCCTGATGGAAAAAGGGGATTACGCCAAAGCGGTGGGCCATCTGCAGCGGGTGCTGGACCAGGACAAAGAGCTGGTGAGTGAAACGCTGGGGATGCTGGAGACCTGTTTCCAGCAGCTCAATCAGCCAGACGCCTGGTCAGAGTTTCTTCATCGCTGTGTTGAAGAGAACACCGGCGCAGCGGCGGAGCTCTATCTGTCTGACATCCTTGAGCAGCAGCAGGGGCCCGAAGCGGCCCAGAATTACATCAGCCGTCAGCTGCAGCGTCATCCTACCATGCGTGTGTTCCACCGCCTGATGGATTTGAATCTGCATGAGGCGGAAGATGGCCGCGCGAAAGAGAGCCTGATGGTGTTGCGTGACATGGTCGGCGAACAGATCCGCACCAAGCCGCGCTATCGCTGCCAGAAGTGTGGCTTTACCGCCCACGCACTCTACTGGCATTGCCCATCCTGCCGCACCTGGTCTTCGGTTAAGCCTATCCGCGGCCTTGACGGCCAGTAAACCGGCCGCTGCAGCCGCACCATTAATAGCTCACTATAGTTACAACATACTATAGGTTGAGTTAGCTTCCAGCCCTCAGCAACAGAGCAGAATTTGCCAGGCAGAAGGGCAATGGCGATTGTGATGGCCAGACACCGCAGGTAGAATGCTTGCCGTTTGTCTAATGCGCCTGCGGGCGCCTGTTGCAGAGGAAATGCCATGCCTTCACCCCACAACGTGACCGCTTCGCCGATTCTGGTAGCGCTGGATTATCATGACCTCGACAGCGCACTGCGTTTCGTCGACCAGATCGATCCCCGCAGTTGCCGCCTTAAAGTAGGCAAAGAGATGTTTACGCTATTTGGCCCCTCGCTGGTTAACACTCTGCAGCAGCGCGGCTTTGAAATCTTCCTCGATCTTAAATTCCACGATATTCCCAACACCACCGCTCATGCCGTGGCGGCCGCTGCCGATCTCGGGGTCTGGATGGTCAACGTTCATGCCAGTGGCGGGGCACGGATGATGAACGCGGCGCGTGAAGCGCTGCTTCCCTTTGGTAAAGAGGCGCCCCTGCTCATTGCGGTGACTGTACTGACCAGTATGGATGCAGAGGATCTCAAAGGGCTGGGCATTACGCTTTCTCCTGCCGAACAGGCAGAGCGACTGGCGAAGCTGACACTGTCGTGCGGGCTGGATGGTGTGGTCTGTTCCGCCCATGAGGCTGTCCGCTTCAAACAGGTTTTAGGTCAGGAGTTTGCGCTGGTCACGCCGGGGATTCGCCCGGCAGGCAGTGATGCAGGCGATCAGCGTCGCATCATGACACCTGAGCAGGCGAAGCAGGCGGGCGTGGACTATATGGTTATCGGGCGTCCGATAACCCAATCCGCTGATCCTGCCGCCACTCTGCAGGCGATCCTGCACAGTCTGGAGACACAATAATGGCGAAGGATAATCCACTGGTTTACTCAACCGACAGCGGGCGCATTACCCAGCCGGAGCCGGTGAAGGAGCGGCCAAAAGGGGATGGCATTGTGCGCATCCAGCGCCAGACCAGTGGTCGCAAGGGAAAAGGCGTCTGCCTGATTACCGGTATCGACCTGGACGACGCGGCATTGACGCTGCTGGCGGCCGAACTCAAAAAGAAGTGCGGCTGCGGGGGTTCGGTGAAAGAGGGTGTTATCGAGATTCAGGGGGATAAGCGCGATTTACTGAAAAGCCTGCTGGAAGCCAAAGGCATGAAGGTCAAACTGGCGGGTGGCTGAAAAAAAATCGGGCTACCGAAGTAGCCCGATTGTTGTGTAAATGCTTAGCGTAGCCGATTATTCTTTTAATAAGGTCTTTAGTGGACCTGATGACCGATAATACCACCGACAGCGGCGCCACCGACTGTGCCGAGTGCGCTACCATTAGTCAATACTGAACCCCCAATCGCACCCGCGCCCGCGCCAATAGCGGTGTTGCGGTCACGTTTAGACCAGTTAGAACAGCCGCTCAGTGCAACAGCTAACGTGGTTGCCAGTACAATGGCAGTGATTCGTTTCATTGTTGTTGTCATACACTTCTCCTTTGATGTGCTCACAGAGGCAACACTCTTAGTATAGCTCCGATATTTCCTCAGCCCGCTTGTGTCGCATCATTGCCGCATCCGTGTCGGCATGGAAATGTGATCACCATGGACAAACCGTTTGTAGCGAGAGAGTCACAATGCAAGCCCGACAGGGCCACGCATTGCCTGAGAGGATTCTAAGCGTTCTGGTTAAATTCCGAAGATAGAAAATTCTGAAATCACGACACATTTTTGCATTCACAGCCATTCCTTCTGCGTTTATAGCCATTTGCTCCATAACTCTTTCGCGTCTGACTCCGCAAAATTCAGGGACGATTGTCAGCAGGAGAAAATAGATGCTGGAACACCTGAAACAACAGGTTCTGGAAGCGAATCTGGATCTACCCAAATACAACCTGGTGACCTTCACCTGGGGCAATGTCAGCGCTGTTGATCGCGAACAGGGTTTGCTGGTGATTAAACCTTCCGGCGTGCGCTATGAAGTGATGAAGCGCGACGACATGGTCGTGGTCGATCTGGCGAGTGGCGACGTGGTGGAAGGGGATAAACGCCCCTCATCGGACACGGCGACGCACCGCGCGCTTTACCTCGCCTGGCCGGAGGTGGGTGGCATTGTCCATACCCATTCGCGGCATGCGACCATCTGGGCCCAGGCAGGACGACCGATTCCTGCCTGGGGAACCACCCACGCCGATGACTTCTATGGTGAGATCCCCTGTACCCGGTCGATGCGCAATGAAGAGATTCAGCACGACTACGAGTGGAACACTGGT
Organism: Pantoea sp. ABR1s; assembly: GCF_057812235.1. Classification (NCBI taxonomy): domain Bacteria; kingdom Pseudomonadati; phylum Pseudomonadota; class Gammaproteobacteria; order Enterobacterales; family Erwiniaceae; genus Pantoea; species Pantoea sp. ABR1s. The sequence continues at coordinate 1,931,100 of NZ_CM173823.1, forward strand.
GAGGTAATTATCGAGACTTTTGCGCAACGTGGGTTGTCTCCTTCGGCGATCCCGGCGGTACTGGTCAACTCTCATGGCCCGTTTGCCTGGGGGAAAGACGCTCATGCTGCGGTGCACAGCGCGGTTGTGCTGGAGGAGGTGGCGTATATGGGCCTGTTCAGCCAGCAGCTGACCGCTAATCTGCCGCCGATTAACCAGACACTGCTTGACCTGCACTACCTGCGAAAGCATGGCGAGAACGCCTGGTACGGGCAAAAATAGCGAGCGGGACGCCACGGCGTCCCGTTTTTTTTAGTCTCATCTGAGACTGGTATGGCGATCTCCATCATAGTTATCAAAACAACAGGTCATTAAAAATAAAACAGCGTTTCATTTTATCGAGGCGATCACTGTTTTGATTACCTTAAGTCACTACTTTGCTTGCATCGCCTTCGGGCACTTCCTGCTCCACCCTCTGGCATAGCAAAGGTGACATCCATATGCATATCAAACGTGCTATAGACAAAATTCCGGGCGGTATGATGCTCATTCCGCTCTTTATCGGCGCACTCTGTCATACGTTTTCTCCAGGCGCCGGGAAATATTTCGGTTCTTTCACCAACGGCCTGATGACCGGCACGGTGCCCATTCTGGCCGTCTGGTTTTTCTGTATGGGCGCGTCGATTAAACTCAGCGCCACCGGGACGGTACTGCGTAAATCGGGCACGCTGGTGCTTACCAAGATTGCCGTCGCCTGGGTTGTAGCTGCCATCGCCTCTCGGGTGATGCCGGAGAATGGCGTAGAAGTAGGGATGTTTGCCGGGTTATCGACGCTGGCGCTGGTGGCTGCCATGGATATGACCAATGGCGGCCTTTATGCCTCGATCATGCAGCAATATGGTTCCAAAGAGGAGGCGGGTGCGTTTGTGCTGATGTCTCTGGAGTCCGGGCCATTAATGACCATGGTTATCCTGGGCACCGCCGGCATCGCCTCATTCGAGCCGCACGTGTTTGTGGGGGCGGTCCTGCCGTTTATTGTGGGATTTGCATTAGGGAATCTTGATCCGGAGCTGCGCGACTTCTTCGGAAAAGCGGTCCATACGCTGATTCCTTTCTTCGCCTTTGCTCTGGGTAACACCATTAACCTGGGTGTCATTGCGGAAACCGGACTGCTGGGCATCATGCTGGGCGTGTCGGTGATCATTATTACCGGTATCCCACTCATTCTGACCGATCGACTGATTGGGGGCGGGGATGGCACGGCTGGCATAGCTGCATCCAGTACGGCAGGCGCAGCGGTGGCGACACCGGTGCTGATTGCCGAGATGCTGCCGCAGTTTAAACCGATTGCCCCTGCTGCCACGGCGCTGGTGGCAACGTCCGTGATTGTGACCTCCGTGCTGGTGCCCATCATCACGGCCATCTATTCAAAACGTGTTAAGCGTCTTCATGTTGCCGTGGAGCAGCGTGCCGCTATTAAGTAACCCGCCTAATCAATCCCCGACGCGCGAGTCGGGGATCACTCTGGATTTTGTGTTGTAAATCAATCTCTCATTTGGTCTGGCCTCACTCTGCATTACGCTGATGTGGCGTATTTAACGCATCAAATATAAACAGAGGATGAGACAATGACAGTTATTAACCAAGCAACGTGCAGATTATTTACCGAAGTCGGCAACACCACGCAGTTAGTCGCCTATTACGAAGAAGGGCGTCGTACTATGTGGATGATGTTGCGTGCACAGCCCCGTCCGAGCTTCAACCATGAACTGATTGAGGAGATCATGAATCTGAGCTACGCCGCTCAGCGTTCCGGTCTGCCGATCGACTTCTGGGTTACCGGCTCTCTGGTGCCACAGATGTTCAACGCCGGTGGCGATCTGCGCTTCTTTGTCGAGTGCATTCGCAATAACCGCCGTGAGGCGCTGCGGGCCTATGCCCGTGCCTGCGTTGACTGCATCCATTCGGCAGCACGGGGATTTGATACCGGCGCGGTGACGCTGGCGATGATTGAGGGCAGTGCGTTAGGCGGCGGATTCGAAGCGGCGCTGGCGCATCACTTCATTCTGGCGCAAAACAACGCGCGGATGGGCTTTCCGGAAATTGCTTTTAACCTGTTTCCCGGCATGGGCGGCTACTCACTGGTCGCGCGTCGTTCCGGCATGAAACTGGCAGAGGAGTTGATTTGTGAAGGGGAGTCCCACAGCGCAGAGTGGTATGAAACGCGCGGACTGGTGGATAAAGTCTTCCAGCCTGGCGACAGTTACCGCGCCACCCGCACCTTTATCGATACGTTACGTCCTAAACTCAATGGCGTGCGGGCTATGCTGAAAGCGCGTCAGCGCGTGCTGCAATTGTCACGCGCTGAGCTGATGGATATTACCGAAGATTGGGTCGATTACGCCTTTACCATCGAACCTAAAGACATTGCTTACATGGAACGCCTGGTTCAGTTACAAAACCGCCACAGCGCATCACTGCGTAAAGCGGGTTAATCTGAATTAGCGTTAAACGCGGGCAGGATGCTTAGCCAGCCAATGCCCAAACTGTTCCGCGGGCATTGGTTTTGCGTAGTAGTAGCCCTGACGCCCATCGACACCACTGTTAAGGACAAACTTCTCTTCATCCGGGGTCTCAATACCCTCTGCAATCACCTGCAAATCGAGCGCCTTGGCGACGGCGACAATAGCTCGTACCAGCGATTGTGAGACGGGCTGTTTATTAATATCGCGGATAAAGCTTTGGTCGAGCTTGATGGCATTGATCGGCACACGTGCGAGCTGAGAAAGCGATGAGTAACCCGTGCCGAAGTCATCCAGATGAACCTGTGCGCCCAGCTCCTGAAACTGCTTCATCAGCCGCAGGGCTTCAGCTTCATTCTCAATCAGGCAGCTTTCTGTGAGCTCAATATCGATAGGACAGTCGGTGATATTCGCCTCATGCAGTGCCTGTTTCAGGTCAGTATAGATGCTTTGATCAATCAGCTGACGTGCCGACACGTTGACGGCGACGCGCAGAAAAATGCCCTGCTGTCGCCAGACGATAATCTGTTTCAGCACATTGAGCATGACCCAGCGTCCCAGCGGCACAATCAGTCCCGACTCTTCGGCATAGGGAATGAAATCAGCAGGGGAGACCAGGCCGCGCTCGGGTGAGTTCCAGCGTACCAGCGCTTCGGCACTGCGGACTTCACCATCACTGTCGATTTTCGGCTGGTAATGCACCAGCAGGTGATCCAGCTCCAGCGCTTTACGCAGATTGGTGTCCAGCCACAGGTACTCAAAGACCCGCTGGTTCATCTCTGCCGCGAAGACACAGAACTTGCCACGACCGTTCTCTTTGGCGTGATACATCGCGGTGTCAGCATTGCGAATAAGGCTCTCGCGATCTTCACCGTGCAGCGGCGCGAAAGCGATCCCGATAGAGCAGCCGCTGTACACTTCGATCAGTCCGATACGGAAAGGCTGACGCAGGCGCTCAAGAATGCGTGAGGACATCGCCTCCAGCGCAGCCTGGCTGGTGTGCTCAGCCAGCACCACAAACTCATCGCCACCCAGCCGGCCCAGAGTCTGGTCTTTACCCAGACAGCTAAGAATCGCCAGTGAAACCGCCTGCAGTAACTGATCGCCGAACATATGACCGTAGGCGTCGTTCACTTTTTTGAAATTATCGAGATCGAGGTAGACCACGCCGGTCTCATCGCGCTCAGATCGCTCCAGCGCCAGGCTAATCTGTTGGTGAATTGCGTTGCGATTAGGCAATCCGGTCACCGTATCGGTGTTTGCCAGCACCCGCAGGCGTTCCTGGGCGCGTCGCTCCTCGGTTATGTCGGTGCCAGAACAGATGAGGAAAATTTCATTTTTGCCACTGCCGCTGTGAACAAACTTATTACGAAACAGAAACAGTCGCTGACCTTTTTTGGTTTTAACCCAGCGCTCAACCTCATAGGAGTTGCCGTCACGGAAGAAGCCCGCAATGTTGCGTCGTGACTGAGAAGCCTCCTGTTTGGTCATAAAAAGCTGAAAGACGTTACGGCCGATAACCTCATGCTCATTCAGACCGGTATATTCTTCACTAAGACGGTTAAAACGCTGAATATTGCCGCGCTGATCGAGGATCACAATCACCGAGTTGGCTTCAGAAACCACCTGTTCGGCGAATGAAAGACCCAGGGTTAAGTCGCGGGCGACCGCTGAGGTATCGCCCCAGGCAGAAGCGGTTCCTGCCCAGGTCGCCTGGTTCACTTTGCGTCCGACAAAATGCATCGGAACATCAATGCCCTGCAGCGTCATAGTCAGATTGATGCTTGAAGTGATGACCGGCATCGCGCGTATCATGGCTGCCTGGCCGGGGGTTAACGGCAGGGCGATATTAGTTTGTGACGACTCATCTTCGGCAAAATGCAACGCATCGCTGTCCGCGGTCAGACGCCAATGAGGGCTGGTTGTACCGAAAAGGGTGTACAACAACGTTTGCCCTTGTTCATCGGTCATGGAAACTTCCTCCGGGAAGTGCTCTGCAGGCGTTATCTCATTATTTTAGCAACAGTATTCATCATCTGACGCCAGCACAAGATGCAAACCGAATATATTTTCCCATCCAGATAAGAATGGCACAAAAAAGCCCCGACATTGCGGGGCTGTTTAGTGCGGTCAGCAGGGACATTTACCCAGTTTGCCTGCCTGGCTGGGGAAGCGGGCATCCAGACAGTAACGGTGGAAATCGCGCTCATTCATCGGCGGCTGATCGGGATGATGGAGTCGCATATGCTGCAGATATTTTTGATAATCCTGCACCCCGACCATTAAGCGAAAACACTGTTGCAGGCCGCGCCAGAATCCCCGCCAGCTGAATGTCTGTGGCAGTGGGGAGGCGGCAGGCTGGCAGCGGATAATCTGCCACTCTCCCTGCGGACGCCGGGACTGATGAATAGCATCAGACATGACGCACCTCCTTGTTGCGCAGCGTCACAACGGACTCATGCGTAGTAGGAAGATCGCTGCGCAGCGCCCGGCGAATGACAAAGAACGCAGAGATCAGCATCGTGACCGCCACCAGCATAAAGAAGGCGCACAGGGCCGCGTTAATCTGATTGCTGAAAACGATGGTCTGCATATCCGCCACGCTTTTTGCCGGGGCGATGATCACGCCTTCATCCAGCCCTTTGCGGAACTTATTCGCCTGCGCCAGGAAGCCAATCGACGGTTTTTCATGGAAGATTTTCTGCCAGCCGGCAGTCATCGAGGTGATAAACAGCCAGACAGTTGGCAGGATAGTCACCCAGGCGTAACGCTGCTTTTTCATTTTAAACAGCACCACGGTGCCGAGGATCAGCGCCATGGACGCCAGCATCTGATTGCCGATACCAAACAGCGGCCACAGAGTGTTAATGCCGCCGAGCGGATCGACCACGCCCTGATAGACAAAGAAGCCCCAGCCCGCGACCGCCACGGTCGTGCCGGCCATATTGCCCAGCCAGGAGCGGTTATTCGCCATAGAAGGCACCACGGTGCCTGCCAGATCCTGCACCATAAAGCGGCAGGCGCGGGTACCGGCATCGACCGCCGTCAGAATGAACAGCGCTTCAAACAGAATGGCGAAGTGATACCAGAACGCCATCATCGCCCGGCTGTTAAAGATCTCGGTAATGATGTGGGCCATCCCCACCGCGAAGGTTGGCGCGCCGCCTGCGCGGGACAGGATCGAGCCTTCACCCACGTCACGGGCGATGCCGCTCAGCATTTCCGGCGTGACGACAAAGCCCCAGCCGTTGATCACCTGAGAGGCGCTTTCAACGGTGGTACCAATCAGCGCAGCCGGGGAGTTCATGGCAAAGTAGACGCCCGGATCGAGCACTGAGGCACAAATCAGCGCCATGATCGCCACAAAGGATTCCATCAGCATCGCGCCATAGCCAATAAAGCGGATATGACTTTCCCGCTCCACCAGTTTTGGCGTGGTGCCGCTGGAGACCAGCGCATGGAAGCCGGAGATGGCGCCGCAGGCAATAGTAATAAACAGGAACGGGAACATCGCGCCGGAGAAGACCGGGCCGGTACCGTCGATAAATTTGGTGACCGCCGGCATTTTCATCTCTGGCATGGCAAAGACAATCCCCACCGCCAGCCCGACAATCACGCCGATTTTAAGAAAGGTCGAAAGGTAGTCACGCGGAGCCAGCAGCAGCCAGACCGGCAGCACGGAGGCAATAAAGCCGTAGATCACCAGCACCCAGGTCAGTGAGGTGCCTTTCAGGGTAAAGAAGGGCCCCCAGTAAGGATGCTGGGCTACGTCACCGCCATAGATAATCGCTGCCATCATCAGCACAAAGCCAATCAGTGAAACTTCGGCGATTTTACCGGGCCGGATAAAGCGCATGTAGACGCCCATAAACAGCGCAATCGGAATGGTGGCCGCGATGGTGAACAGTCCCCACGGACTGTTCGCCAGCGCTTTGACCACCACCAGCGCCAGCGCCGACAGAATAATGATCATGACGCCCAGCGCGCCGAGCATGGTCACCACACCGGCAAACGCACCCAGCTCCTGCCGCGCCATCTCGCCCAGTGAACGGCCATCACGACGGGTTGAGATAAACAGGATCAGGAAATCCTGTACCGCACCCGCCAGCATCACCCCAACCAGGATCCAGATGGTGCCAGGCAGAAAGCCCATCTGCGCGGCCAGAATCGGACCCACCAGCGGGCCGGCACCGGCGATAGCCGCGAAGTGGTGGCCAAACAGCACCCATTTATTGGTCGGGACATAATCGAGCCCGTCGCTCAGCCGCTCGGCAGGCGTCATCCGGCGGTCGTCCAGTTCGAAAATATTGCGGGCGATAAACAGGCTGTAGAAGCGATAAGCGATGCTGTAACAGGCGACAGCGGCTATCACCAGCCAGACTGCGTTGACGTGTTCGCCGCGGCTGAGGGCCAGCATGGCGAAAGCGCCCGCGCCGATTAACGCCACCACTAACCAGATCGCACTGGTTTTGACGTTTTTCATGACTAACTCCTTGTGAGGACCGAGAGGAAAGCGATCGAAAACAACGAGTCAAACTTAATGTAATGGAATGTAAGTGAAAGTTAATCAGTGGAGAAGTGTGAAGCGGGGTACAAATTTAACTTTTTTGCAATGCGGGCGGGGTGGAAACAGACGGGATAACCGGAGTTATCCCGCCCGATTGACTGCTCAGTACGTCACTACTCAGACAGCGGGACGCGCCACGACGCTGCGGGTTTCCATGCGGACTTCGGCGATGGTGACATCAATCACATCGGTCACACGGTAAACCACTTCGCCTTTAATCTGAACGCTGCCATTTTCCTGGCTGCAGACCAGCTCATCACGCACCGAGTGAATGAACGGAGCCGGGATAAAGGCGACCGCGCCAAACTCCAGCAGGCGAACACGCATGCCACCACGTGACACATCGATAATCTCGGCGCTGAAGCGACGGTCGGTTGCTGCAAACGGCGCCAGATAACGGGCGTAGAGCCAGTCGCCAACATCACGTTCCGCCATGCGGTTCAGGCGGCGGCGCTCACTCATCGTCACCGTCAGCGCATCATCCGGACGAGCGATCTGCTCACCGCGAATAATCGCTTTCAGCAGACGATGGTTGACCATGTCGCCGAACTTACGAATCGGTGAGGTCCATGTGGCGTAAGCCTCAAGTCCCAGGCCAAAGTGCGGGCCAGGCTCGGTGCTGATCTCAGCGAAGGTCTGGAAGCGACGGATCCGGCTGTCGAGGAACTGGGTCGGCTGGGCATCAAGCTCACGACGCAGCACGCGGAAACCTTCCAGCGTAGTGATCGCCTGCGCATCCACGGTAATACCATGGTTGGCCAGCACGGCCGCGGCCTGTTCAGCATTGGTGGCATCGAAACCGGCATGGACGTTGTAGATACCAAAACCGAGACGGTCACGCAGCACTTTCGCCGCGCAGACGTTGGCCAGAATCATAGACTCTTCAACAATGCGGTTAGCGATGCGGCGCGGTTCAGCCACGATCTCCAGCACTTCACCTTTTTCACCCAGCAGGAAGCGGTAATCCGGGCGATCTTTAAACACCAGCGCGTGGGTCTGACGCCATTCGCTGCGCGCCAGGCAGAGGCGATGCAGCAGGCGAATCTGTTCAGCAATCTCCTCACTTTCCGGCTGCCATGAGCCGCTGTTTTCCAGCCAATCAGAGACGTCGTCATACGCCAGCTTGGCTTTGGATTCGATCCAGGCGGCAAAGAACTCAACGTCATCACCTAAGCTGCCATCGGCTGCCACGGTTACGCGGCAGGCCAGGGCCGGACGGCGCACATTCGGACGCAGCGAGCAGACATCATCAGAGAGTTCGCGCGGCAGCATCGGGATGTTAAAGCCCGGCAGGTAGTTGGTAAACGCACGCTGCGCCGCCAGCTTATCGAGCTGACTGCCTTCCGGCACATAGGCGGTAGGGTCGGCGATAGCGATGGTCAGACGCAGGGCGCCATCGTCCAGGGCTTCCACAAAGAGCGCATCATCCATATCCTGGGTGCTGGCGCTGTCGATGGTAACGAAATCCAGCGCGGTCAGATCTTCACGCGTCAGATTTTCATCCAGCATCTCGCCAAAACTGACATCGGGCGCTTCACGCTCAAGGTTATGACGCGACAGCGTCACCCACCACGGCGCCAGATGGTCATCAGCTTTGACAATAAAATCGGTGAGTTCGGCATAAAAGCCGCGATCGCCTTTCAGCGGATGGCGACGCATCTCCGCCACGGCCCAGTCACCATTTTCAAACTCATGGCTGACATCGCGCGCAGGGCGACACTGGATCGCATCCTTCAGCAGGGGATGATCCGGCACAATCGACAGGCGATCGTCTTTCTTCTGAACCCGGCCAACAAAGCGGCTCAGGAACGGCTCAACCAGGGTTTCCGGCTCAGCGCTTTCGCGATCTTTATCGCTGTGGATCACGGCGGTGATACGATCGCCGTGCATCACTTTCTTCATCTGCGGTGGCGGAATGAAGTAACTTTTTTGCGCATCGACTTCCAGAAAGCCGAAGCCTTTTTCAGTGCCTTTTACGACGCCTTCAGCACGAGGCGTTTGCGAATGGAGCTTCTCTTTCAGCTGCGCGAGCAGCGGGTTATCCTGGAACATAATTTTTACGTTTCGTTGGCTGATTGCGGCTGACAGTTTTACGCGAATCGACGTCGCGCGGCAAGGCAAAAAGCCGGACGAGCCGGCTTTTTAGGGGGGAGTGAAAGGGCTGTCAGGCGATGCGCTGATCGGCCAGTGCCCCAGAGAGTTCCAGCTTCACCGGCACCGATTTTGAGGTCGGTGTGCCACTGTCATCACCAAAGCTGTTCAGCGGCACCAGCGGGTTGGTTTCCGGATAATAGGCCGCCAGGTTACCGCGCGGAATATTGTAGGGAACCAGTTTGAATCCGCTGACGCGACGGGTAATGCCATCATTCCACAGCGTTTCGATATCGACATTCTGGCCTTCGGTAAAGCCCAGGTCTGCCATATCGTCCGGGTTGATGAACACCACTTCACGCTGACCAAACACGCCACGGTAACGGTCATCAAGGCCGTAAATGGTGGTGTTGTACTGGTCGTGCGAACGCAGCGTCTGCAGGGTAAAAGGCACGTCCTGATCAAGATTCGGGAACAGTGAGGTCGGCAGCGCTGAGGCGTTGAACTCCGCTTTCTGGCTCGGGGTGTTGAAGCGCAACTCGGCTGCTGCGTTGCCCAGATAGAAACCGCCCGGGATATCACATTTGGCGTTAAAGTCGGCAAAGCCCGGGATCGTCGCGGCGATGTGCTCACGGATCAGGTTGTAATCACCCGCCAGCTCGCGCCATTTCACTTTTTCATCACCCAGCACCGCCTCGGCGATACCGGCAACAATCCAGGTCTCTGAACGCTGCGTTTCCGCCAGCGGAATACCGATCCCTTCAGAGGCGTGCACCATGCTGAAGGAGTCTTCCACGGTAATAAACTGATTGCCGGTGGCCTGCAGATCGCGCTCGGTGCGGCCCAGCGTCGGCAGAATCAGCCCATCGTGACCCGGCACCAGATGGCTGCGGTTCAGTTTGGTGCTGATATGCACGGTCAGACCACAGCGTGACATCGCCTCTTCGGTGCGCGGTGAGTCGGGTGCGGCCGCCGCCAGGTTGCCACCCAGCGCGATCAGCACTTTCACTTCATCACGCAGCATGGCGTTCAGCGCTTCCACGGTGTTGTGGCCTGCCGCACGCGGGGGCTCGAAATTGAAATGATTCCCCAGCGCATCCAGGAAGGCTTTCGCCGGTTTCTCATCGATGCCCATGGTGCGGTTGCCCTGCACATTACTGTGACCACGAACCGGGCAGAGGCCTGCGCCTTTTTTACCCAGCTGGCCAAACAGCAACTGCAGGTTGGTGATCTCGCGCACCGTGTCGACAGAGTGTTTGTGCTGGGTGATGCCCATCGCCCAGGTACAGATCACCCGGTCAGCGCTCTGGTAGATCGCCGCGGCTTCACGGATCTGCGCCTGCGTCAGGCCCGACTGCGCCACAATCTGCATCCAGCTGGTGTTATCCACGGCGTCGAGATACGCCTCAATGCCGTTGGTTTTAGCATTGATAAAGGTCTGATCGAACAGGCCGCTTTCACCAGCCGCCAGACGCGCGCGGTGGGTTTCCAGCAGGGATTTCACCATGCCGCGCACCGCTGCCATATCACCGCCCAGGTTCGGCTGATAATAGGAGGAGCTGATGTTGCCCGCTTTCGAGGTCACCACTTCCAGCGGTTTCTGCGGATCGGCAAAACGTTCCAGACCGCGTTCACGCAGGGTATTAAAGGTGACGATTTTCGCACCGTGATCGGCAGCGTGACGCAGGCTGTGCAGCATACGCGGATGGTTAGTGCCGGGATTCTGACCGAAGACAAAAATGGCATCTGCGTGGTCGAAATCATCCAGACGAATGGTGCCTTTACCGACGCCAATGCTGCGCTTCAGGCCGGTGCCGCTGGCTTCGTGGCACATATTGGAGCAGTCAGGGAAGTTATTGGTCCCCATCAGGCGACCAAACAGCTGATAGAGCCAGGAGGCTTCATTGCTGGCGCGACCGGAGGTGTAGAGCTCCATCTGATCCGGATGATCTATCGCCTTGATGTGCTGCGCGATCAGCGCAAACGCATCATCCCAGCTGATGGGCTCGTAGTGGTCGGTTTCCGCGTTGTAGCGCAGCGGATGGGTCAGACGTCCCTGATACTCCAGGAAGTAGTCACTCTGGGTATAGAGCGTGGTTACGCTGTGTTTGGCGAAAAAGTCGGTGTCGACCATCCGGCGTGTCGCTTCCCAGGTCACCGCTTTGGCGCCATTCTCGCAGAAGCTGAAGGTACTTTTATTGTCATCACCCCAGGCGCAGCCTGGACAGTCAAAACCGCGTGCTTTGTTCATGCGCATCAGGTTGCGCATATTTTTCAGGGCCGCTTTGCTGTCAAGAACGAAACGCGTGGTGGCTTCCAGTGAACCCCAGCCGCCCGCTGCCGCGCGATAGGGTTTGATTTGGCGTTTAAATTTCATATTGAGTGCAGGCTTTTTATAGTAGGAATTATTGTTTGGTGTTTGTTATCAGGTTATATCCTGATGGTGAAAGGAAGTCTGCAGCTATCCTCATACCTTGTCTAATTGATTGACTTAATGGTGCGATAGCTGGCGTTTATCGTGCATAAGCCAGAAATGTGATGCTGGTCAGATTTTACCCGCCTTTAACCTGCTGATAACGGGAGTTCTTCCGACAACAGGCTAATACTTGCTGTTCACAATCAGAGAGGGCACGACTCCATGAAACAGCTGACCAGCCAGATTCATGCATTTGGCAAAGCGTTGATGATGCCAATCTCCGTCATCGCTGCCGCAGGTATCTTCCTTGGGCTGGCGGCGGCCATGCAGAACCCGGCGGTCACCGGCGATGCCTTTGCGCAGATGCAGGTGCCGCAGTTAATAATCGGCTTTATTCGCAAGGTTGCCGGAGCGCTATTCGCTAATCTGCCGGTCTTCTTTGCGGTAGCGAGTGCCATCGGACTGGCGAAAGCGGAAAAACCTACCGCCGCCTTTGCCGCGGTGATTGGCTATATCGTGATGAACGTTGGTATCAGCGCGACGCTGGCGGCCAAGGGGATCACCGCAGCCACCACCACACCTGCAGCCCTGCAGCAGGCGGGGATGGATCAGACCTCCGCCATGATGACCTCGGCGGAATATATCAACATGCTGGGCGTCTTTACCTACAACATGAGCGTACTGGGCGGGGTGATTGCCGGACTGGTAACGGTGGCGCTGCACAATCGCTTTTATACCCAGCAATTACCTACCGCGATCAGCTTCTTTGGCGGACGGCGTTTTGTGCCGATTGTGACCGTGGTCTGTCTGCCACTGATTGGGGTCTTGCTGGCGCTGATCTGGCCGACCATTGGTGACGGTATCGCCTGGATTGGACAGATGATTGGCAAAAGCGGGCAGTATGGCGCTTTTCTGCTGGGGGCCTTTGAGCGCATCCTGATCCCCACCGGCCTGCATCACATCCTTAACGAAACCGTGCGTTTCACGCCTATTGGCGGCATGGCGGTGGTCGATGGTCAGACCGTTGTTGGCGCACTGAACATCTTCAACGCGTCGCTGACTCATCCGGGATCCATTCCCGATGAGACGCTGCGCACGGCCACGCAGTTTCTGGCGCAGGGCAAGATTCCGGTGATGATGTTCGGCCTGCCCGCCGCGGCGCTGGCGATCTATCACACCGCCCGACCCGAGCATAAACAGCGGGTCAAAGCACTGGTCATGGCGGGGGCGCTGACCTCCTTCACCACCGGCATCACCGAACCGCTGGAGTTCTGCTTTATCTTTGTCTCTCCGGTGCTCTATCTGCTGCACGCTTTCCTGACCGGCCTGTCGTTTATGCTGATGTCGATGCTGCATCTGATGATTGGCAACGTGCAGGGCGGTGTTATCGACCTGGTGGTGTTCGGCATGCTGGGCGGGGCAAAAACCCACTGGTGGTGGACGCTGGCGCTGGGCGTGATCTATGCGCCAATCTACTACTACGCTTTCCGGCTGGTGATCACCCGGATGAATGTTGAAACGCCGGGCCGTGAATCGGAGGATGAGAAACCGCAACAGGTCGCCGCGGATGAACGGACTCAGGTAATTATCAGCGGGCTGGGCGGGCAGGCCAATATCGAGGATGTCGATTGCTGCTTTACCCGGCTGCGCGTGCGGGTCAGGGAGATGAATCAGGTGGTCGATCAGACGCTGATGAGCACCGGTGCCAATGGGGTCAATCGCGTCAGTGAGCACGACATTCAGGTGATCTACGGCCCGCAGGTCGAGAAGATCGCCAACGAGGTAAAAATGGCGCTGGGCGTCGCTTAACGGCAGCCTGTTTCACTCTTAGTGACGACGCTAACCGCCCGATGCCCGTGGGCGGTTAGCCCCTGTTCCCCGGAGCGCTCCGCCCGCTGCCGTCCCGCTTATTGTAACTAAAAAAAGCCCAGCCCTAATGGGCCGTACCTTTCTGCCGATATAGCGACTAATCCTCTTACTTTTCGGAACACCGCGATGTCGTTAAAAAAATCCTCCCTGATTATCTTCTCCTTCCTGCTGGCGCTGTTTCTTACCAGCGTGGCAATCAGTACCTGGCTGCTGATCCAGAGCAATCACTCGCTGAATGCGGTTAACAAAGAGATCCGTGTGGTGCTCTCGGTGATTGACCCCATCAACCACAGCCGCACACTGCGTGTGCGTCTGATGGAGTACATGAAGGAGATTGAGGGCAGTGACGCAAATAATCCCGCCACGCTGGACAGCGTTCGGACCGTGGCCAGCAAAGCGGATGCTGCATTTCAGGCCTATATGAATGCGCCGCGTCTGCCGGGCGAAGAGGCGGAAGCCGACGCCTATAGTCAGGCTTATCAGGCCTATCGTCAGCAGGGTTTACAGCCGTTGATTGAGGCGGCAGAGGCACACGATCAGGTGCGCTTTAAAAATCAGATCGCCACCGTGGTTCGCCTTGATCGTCAGTATGAAATCATTCTGGACCGGGTGCTGGCGCAGCATGAAACCTATGCCAAAAAGCTTAACAGCGATGCACAGAGTCACTTTACCTCCGGCATTACCCTGCTGGGGCTGTTTGGGGTGCTGTTTTTCGCCATCATCGTCGCCATTTACATCTTCATGAAGCGCTATGTGCTTTCGCCGATCAATGATGCGCAGGAACACTGCAAGCTGATTGCGGCGGGCGTCCTGGATACCACGGTGCCGGCCAAAGCCGGTTCGCGCAGTGAAATTCAGTTGCTGATGGGCTCGCTGGAGCAGATGCGCAGCGCGCTGACCGCCATTATTCTCCAGGTGCGCGATTCAACCCGCTCAGTCTCCACCGCCTCTCAGGAGATTGCGGCGGGCAACATCGATCTCGCCTCGCGAACCGAACAGCAGGCCGCCGCGCTGACGGAAACCGCTGCCAGCATGGAGCAGCTGGGCGCAACGGTGAAACAGAACACTGAAAACGTCTTTGAAGCCTGCCGCCTGACCAGTGAAGCGGTGAAAAACGCGGAAAGCGGCGAAAAGGTCTCGCAGGAAGTGGTGACATCGATGGCGCTGATTAATGCCAGCTCGAAGAAGATCGAGGAGATCACCACCGTGATCGACAGCATCGCCTTCCAGACCAATATTCTGGCGCTGAACGCGGCAGTCGAAGCCGCCAGGGCGGGTGAACAGGGTCGCGGTTTTGCGGTGGTGGCAGGGGAAGTCCGTAATCTGGCCCAGCGCAGCGCTACCGCAGCCAAAGAGATTGAGGGGCTGATTGCGGAATCTGTTTCGATCATCCACGCCGGTTCCGATCAGGTCAGCCGGACCGGTGAGGCGATGAGCGCCATTATCTCCTCTGTCAGCCGCGTGAATCTGCTGATGGAGCACATCTCAACCGCTTCTGATGAACAGAGTCGCGGTATCGGTCAGATTGAGCAGGCGGTTACCGAGATGGACAGCGTCACACAGCAGAACTCGGCGCTGGTGCAGGAGTCTGCCGCGGCATCTGCCTCGCTGGAAGAGCAGGTGCAGTATCTGACGCAGTCGGTCTCCACCTTCCGTCTGGCAAACAGTTAATCAGGGCTCTCCGCGCTGAGTTTATGCAGCGCGGAGTCCGGAGCCCCGATGCTGAGTAATGCCCGACAGAGAAGGGAGAGTTTGATTCAGTGCCTTGTGGCGCAGGGCTAATCGGCGGATTATAAGGCTTTCCAGTAAATATGGGGTGGTCATGCTAATCAGCACGGAAAGTGCCCGCAGCAACAGCGCGGATACCCGACTGGCCTGCACGCTTGCCGCTGCCGCAGGCGCACTGAATACCGCAGCCTTTGAGATCGTCGGTTTTTTTTCAGCCAACATGACCGGGAATGTCTCGCTGCTGTCCGATCACCTGGCAAAAGCGAATCTGGGGCCTGGCCTGTTTTTTCTGTCGATCGTGCTTCTGTTTATTGCGGGTTCCATGTTTTCAACGCTGATCATTAATGCCGGGCACCGCAGAAATATCCGCACTATCTATGCCTTTGTCATCCTGATTGAGGGCGGCGCGCTGATTGCACTGGGGGTGATTGAAAATCACTTTCCGCCGCAGTCGCCCGGTGTAGTGTTAATCATGAGCCTGAGCTTTTTAATGGGGCTGCAGAATGCGGTGGTGACGCGGATCTCCAATGCCCGCGTTCGCACTACCCATATCTCCGGCACGGCGACCGATATCGGGATTGAGCTGGCAATGCTGTTTGAGGTGCTGCGGCGCACAGCGTCACCGAAAGATGCGCCGCTCTATCTGAGCCGGCTGCGACTGCACTGTCTGACCCTGCTTTCTTTCCTTGCAGGAGGGATAGCCGGAATCGGGCTTTACCGGCTGCTTAGCTACGATTTCCTGCTGCCAGTAGGGTTCGGGTTAATCTGTCTGGCGCTGAATGCCATCTTTACTAAGCCAGCAAAACAACAGGGCGCGATGATTTAAGTGCGCTACCCTCACTGATGCGTAAACCAGGGCGGCGCGTAGTGTTGATTTCATCGATCCGCCTGTGCAAATGAACCGTGCGGTTAAAACATCCGAGCCTGCGCGGGGTAACATTCAGCCTTATACTCTGGTTGATCCTGCGAACGAGACAGTAATGCGAACAGCCTTCAACCTGCTGATGGATAATTAACATCGACATTAAACAACTCATTTACTTGTGTAACCTGGAACGTGAACGCCATTTCGGGCGGGCCGCGGAAGCCAGTTTTGTTACGCAGCCAACCCTCTCTATGCGCCTGAAAAACCTTGAGCGCGAGCTGGGCCTGCCGCTGATTAACCGCAGCAATAACTTTGCCGGATTTACCCCAGAGGGCGACCGTGTGCTGGCGTGGGCGCGGGAAATTGTTTCGGTCTATCAGGGGCTGAAGCTGGAAGTGGAATCGCTGAAGCATGGGGTAAACGGTACGCTGCGGGTTGGCGTGGTGCCGCAGTGCAGCATGGCACTGCCGCTGCTGCTGAAAGCGGTGCAGGCGCGTTATCCTCAGCTCGACTATCGCATTGCGGTACTCAGTGCTGACCAGTTGCTGGAAGCGCTCAACAGCCACACCGTGGATGTCGGGATCGGTTTTTTCGAGATGGCAACCCTGCGTGAACTCCATTTTCAGACCGAGATGCTGGCAGATCGGGGCGTTGAAGCCATATTCCATCCCGACCATTTCCCTGAGCTGGTGGGGGAAACCGCGCTGACGCTTGATGAAGTGGCACAACAGCCGCTCTGCCTGGCGGAGCCGACGCGTTATTTCCGGCGTTATCTTGATATGGCTTTTCGCGAGGCGGCGCTGGTACCCCGGGTGATCGTCGAGAGCGCCTCTGTCATGCAACTGATGCAATGCACGCAGGTCGGTCTCGGGCTGCTGGTGTCGCCGGTCGGTCATCTCCTATCCGCTTCATTACAGGGGCTGCAGCAGCGCGCTATTACGCTGCCGCCGATGGCGCGCCAGGCGGCGCTGGTAATTGCCGAACCGGGCCGAGCCACACCGCTGGCGCAGCACTTTTTCGATGAAGCACGGGGCCTGCTGCCGGTGTAATTCCAGTTACTGCGCCTCGCCCAGCGCATAAAACAGGCGGCTGTTCCAGTTGCCTATCGCCACGCTCTGTATCAGCGCGAACAGCGCATCAGCTTCCCAGCCCGCCTCCATTAGCGGCTGCAGATGGGCCGCGCTGAAACGCTCTGGCGAACGGGTCAGCTGCGCCGCCAGCGCAATAATCTGCTGCTCTTCCTCTTTTGCCGCCGCGTCATCCACGCCCTCAATTAAGATCTCATTTCCGGCCAGCAGCCGGAACGCCCAGCGACTGCCCAGAATACGGGCGGCCGTCGCTTCTGCCAGAGTATTGTCCTGAGTGAGATGCTGACGCAGTTGCGCCCAGCCATAGAGCACTGAGGGATCGTGTGCCAGCAGCCATACCGCGTCCTGCATTCCCGGCAGCGATTGACAGCGGGTAATGGCAGCGAGCTGCTCAGCACTGGCATACCGCAACTCCAGCGGTTTCAGCACGGGCTGCCAGCGGGCAGGCTGATCAAAACCTGCGGCCTCAGCATCCGGTGGTGCAGTGCTGCCGGGCAGCCAGCGTACCGGCTGGGCCTGCAGCGCCTGTAAACCGGCGACCACCCGCGCCTGATAACTGACAAAGCCGATCACCTGATTCAGCGTCACAATATCGGGCTCTGTCAGGCCGACTGCATCCAGGGCAGTGATTGCGCTGGCGCTGATCAGCTCAGGCTGCATCGCCAGCTGGCGTGCATACTGCGTAATCTGGGTGAGGCGATTATTACTTTCACGTGAGGAGTCGGGCCCGGGCAACGGATTGAGGCGGGCAGAGTAGTGATTACACAGCCGCTGTACACCCGCCACCTGCGCCACCGTCAGCGCCGTGCTGAGGCGATCGTAAAGCGTTAAGGTGTGCGTAAGCGTGGTGACGACACGGTCGGGGAACAGCAGCTGTGCCAGATCGCGCGCCGCCAGCAGGGCGGGCTGATTAGTGCGCAGCAGTGACTGCACCACGTTGTCATCGGTGTAACAACCCAGCAAAAAACGGTCATCGATATGGGCGGCCTCTGGCACCAGCGGTGCGGCCTGTGAGGTACGTGGACTGGTCTGGCTCTCGTAAAACCAGTGGTTATGGCCCGGATAGCGGCGTTGTTCCATGATCAATCCTTTTGCAAATTCGGGTTCGGTATGCAGGCGGCAGAATCTGAAAATGTGCATAAACCGAAGGGCAGGCTTATCGTCGCTGATGGCCAGTCCGGGGCAAAAGATTGATCGGTGATAATTAATAGCGTTACGGTATAACGGCAGCGAAATCAGGCAGGAAGGGCGAGGCGGGAGCAAAGAGAAGGGCGAGCCAGGCTCGCCCTTGCAGAACTTATTTCAGTTCCAGTTCGTTCATTGCGGCGATGCTGAAGCCGCCATCAACGTGTACCACTTCACCGGTGATGCCGCCAGCCAGGTCAGAGCAGAGGAATGCTGCTGAGTTGCCGACATCTTCGATGGTAACGGTACGGCGAATCGGGGTGACCGCTTCGCAGTGTGCCAGCATCTTACGGAAATCTTTGATGCCTGATGCTGCCAGGGTGCGGATTGGACCGGCAGAAACGGCGTTAACACGCACGCCTTCCGGGCCCATGGCGTTTGCCATGTAGCGCACGTTGGCTTCCAGCGACGCTTTCGCCAGACCCATCACGTTGTAGTTCGGGATCGCGCGCTCAGCACCCAGGTAAGAGAGGGTCAGCAGCGCAGAGT
Source organism: Pantoea sp. ABR1s (assembly GCF_057812235.1). Classification (NCBI taxonomy): domain Bacteria; kingdom Pseudomonadati; phylum Pseudomonadota; class Gammaproteobacteria; order Enterobacterales; family Erwiniaceae; genus Pantoea; species Pantoea sp. ABR1s. Next base: position 1,949,899 of record NZ_CM173823.1, read on the forward strand.
GTGGATTCAGCATCTCGCGGCACTCTTTGGCCATCGCGACGAAGCTGTAAGCACTGATGTCATGCGCGATTTTAAAGCCTTCGCGGGTAACGGCGTTCACGTAGTCGCCAACCAGCTGCTCGCCAGGGGCGAAACCGATAGAGTGAACGAAACCGTCAAATTTCGGCCAGGTTTTTGCCAGTTCAGTGAACAGAGATTTGATGCTCTCATCTTCGGCTACGTCACATGGCAGCACGATGTCTGAACCCAAATCTTTGGCAAACTCTTCCACACGACCTTTTAATTTGTCGTTCTGGTAGGTGAAAGCCAGTTCTGCGCCCTGTTTGTGCATCGCCTGTGCAATACCGTAGGCGATGGAAAGTTTACTGGCAACGCCAGTAATCAGAATGCGCTTACCGGAAAGAAAACCCATAGCTGTAATCCTTATGGTCATTGTAGTTGGCGGCCGCATGGTTAAAAAGTGAGCGACCGACGTTAATCGACGTGCGGATTCTAGCACGTCTCTCATAAATCAGGTAAATCGGCCCGCAATTTCCGCGATATGCAGCAAAAATCAACGCTCGCGCCGCCAGGCTTCGGCACTCAATGCTTCGCCAAAGTGGCTGCTGATCAGTCGTCGGGTCAGATCGTGCAGCGGGGAGGCCAGTACGTCAGCGGTGCCGCCGCGCTCGACCACTTCGCCCTGATGCATCACCAGCACCTTGTCACTGATGTGCTTCATCATCCCCAGATGCTGGGTAACATAAATGTAAGCGATCCCATGCTTCTCCTGCAGTTCCAGCATCAGATTCACCAGTTGGGAACGCATCGTCATATCCAGCGAGGCCAGCGCTTCATCGGCCACAATCACTTTGGGTTGCAAAATCAACGCGCGGGCCAGCCCCAGACGCTGCTTCTGACCGGGTGCCAGCATGTGCGGATAATAGCCGGCGTGATCGCGCAGTAATCCCACCTGACGCAGGGTAGCGATAATGCGTTTCTCTCGATCCTCCGCGCTGAGATCGGTATTGAGCCGCAGCGGGAACTCCAGAATCTGGCTGATACGCTGACGCGGATTCAGGGAGGTTGAGGGATCCTGGAAAATCATGCGGATGCGCTGACTGCGATAGCCATAATCGCCGAATGTCAGCGGATGATCGTCTATCAGAATCTCACCTTCGGTAGGGGCGACCATGCCGCTGAGCATCTTCGCCAGCGTGGACTTGCCGGAGCCGTTTTCGCCGATTATCGCCAGCGTCTGCCTCTCGCGTAGGGTAAAACTGACCGACTTCACCGCCTCAACGTGCTGACGGCGGAACAGGCCCGTGCGATAGCGAAAGGTTTTACTCAGGTTGCGCACTTCCAGAAGGGTCTCCATGCTACTGGCCCTCCATATTCAGCGGGAAATGACAGGCATAAAGATGCGTTTTGCTGCCGGTTAGCCGTGGTGTTTCAATACATTTGCGCTGCGCATAAGGGCAACGTGGCCCCAGACGACAACCAATCGGCAGGCTCTCCAGCGACGGGATCGCTCCTGACAAAGTATTGAGACGGCTTTTGTGCGGCAGGGATCGTCCAAAATCGGGCATCGCCCGAATCAGCGCCTGAGTATAAGGATGGTGCGGCGTACTCATTAAATCTTCGCTCTGGGCGGTTTCTACCGTCTGACCACAGTACATCACGTTGATACGGTCCGCCCACTGGCTCATGGTGCGCAGGTCATGACTGATCAACAGAATGGTGGTGTTGTTATTCTGGTTCAGACGGCTCAGCAGGCGGAAAATCTGCGCCTGCGTAGTGGGTTCCATGGCATTCGTCGGCTCATCGGCAATCAGCAGACGCGGCTGATTAGCCAGCGCAATCGCGATCATTACTTTCTGGCATTCGCCTTCGGTCAGCTCATAGGGGAAGCTGCGCATAATATCTTTGTGATCTTTAATGCCGACGCGATGCAGCAGTTCGATGGCGCGGGTTTTGCGCCAGAACCAGAAGCGTTTCAGCCACGGACCTTTATACGTCCAGCGCGGGATCACCTGCATCAGCTGACGACCGATGCTTTCGGAGGGATCCAGGCAGGATTGCGGCTCCTGAAAAATCATCGAGACATTATGCCCGATAATGCGGCGGCGCTCGCGCGACGACAGGCGCAGCAGGTCAACATCATCAAACACCATGCGATCGGCGGTGACACGCCAGTTATCGTTAGTTACGCCGCAGATCGCCTTGGCAACCAGACTCTTACCGGAGCCGGACTCACCGACCAGGCCACGGATTTCACCTTCGCCCAGCGTCAGATTGACGCGATCGACCGCTTTGACCGGTCCGTCAGCGGTCATAAATTCAATGGTCAGATTACGGATATCGAGTAACGGCATTTATTCCACTCCCGCTTCGACGGCGCGACGGATGCCGTCACCGAGCAGGTTAACAATTAATACGCTGACCATCAGTGCCACACCCGGCAGCATAACGGTCCAGGGGGCGACGTAGATCAGCTCCAGCGAATCACCCAGCATCGCTCCCCATTCGGGCGAAGGCAGCTGCGCGCCCAGGTCGAGAAACCCGAGTGCGGCTATATCCAGAATCGCCATCGACAGCGCGCGGGTAATTTCGGTGATCAGCAACGGTAAAATGTTAGGCAAAATGGCGTAGCGCAGGATGTTGCGGCCTCTGGCACCGTCCAGACGTGCCGCCACCACATACTCTTTTTCCAGCTCATCATGCACGGCACTATAAATCTCGCGCACCAGACGTGGAATCAGCGCCAGCCAGACTGCCAGCAGTGCATGCTCGAGTCGCGGTCCGAGAAACGCCACCACGATAATCGCCAGTAACAGCGACGGAATAGAGAGCAGGGTATCCAGTACGTGGTTCATCACCGCCGAGCGTATGCCATGCGTCATGCCCGCCAGTACGCCCAGCACCAGCGCGCCGAGCGTGGCGAACAGCGTCACCAGAATCGCCGAACCCACCGTCGGGCCCGCACCGCTCAGCAGGCGGCTCAGCACATCCCGACCCAAATCGTCGGTGCCGAGAAAGAAGGAGACATCGCCGTAGTGTGACCAGGACGGCGGCAGCAACTGATAACCCAGGAACTGCTGATCGATATCGTATGGCGCTATCAGCCCGCCAAACAGACAGAGCAGCAGCAGTGCGCCAAAGCCATACAGCCCGACCATCGAAATCGGGTTGCCATAGAAATGGTGCCAGCTCTGACGAAACGCGCTGGGCAGGCGTTTTTCGGCGTAGATATTATCGGAGGGCATACGCTTTCACTTTATTGTGCTTGAGTTCGGACAACGTTTCTTTATAAAAGTCACTCATATCAGAGGATTATCCTGAGGACATGCTTTATGTTTCTTTATCATGGCTGACTCTGAGTAGCGGTAATTTATGTGTTTTGTGTACACCTCTGCGTAGACGCAAAGAAGATGTACACATTGCAGACAGACACTAAGCTCAGGAAAGCGCTGGGTAAGCGCCGCGACAAAGCAGAGGTTATCTTCAACTCGTCCGGACTGAATGTCAGGCTCTCCATTCGAGGCGGCGTGACATTTTTCTACCGTTATCGCTGGGAGGGTTAGCCCGTCAGCTGTCTACAGGGGATTATCCGTCGATATCCCTGTTACAGGCAAGGAAACGGCGTCAGCAATTTCGGCTCTGGATTGCAAAGGGTTATGATCCGCGTCGGCATATCATCCTGAACAGCCTGAAAAAAGTTATATTCACCTCCGGATAACAGGCAATAAAAACCGCCCTGTTGGGCGGCGGATTAGATCTTAGCGGAGGCTACGCTGGCCGGACCCTGGCCTTTGTCGGGTGTCCATCAGGCCCATCGTCATGGGTGTGGTCAGGATCCGGCTCAATGATCACGATATAATCTTTACCTATCCCATCGCGCGTTAACGTCACTAAATCTCCGGCCACGGGTTTGGTGTCAAACTCATGTTCCTCTTCAACGCCGGTATCTTCAAAAATTACAGCGAATTTCATTTTTCGTCCTCTTTCTGATAAACCGCGTCGTTACCGCGAGGTTTGTTGCTGACGCCTACTTAAAGAATTTTAGACTATCCTGAAAATATCAGGCATCTCAGTGGATTACTTCATGCCGATATTATGCGCGATTACCGACTGGCTTCAGGTGTCCCGGTGTTCAGACCGCTGTGGAAGCATGCCCGTCTGGCGGTTTCAGGTGCAGACGCGCTACGCGAATGGCTCACTACTGAAACCCTGCCGGAACCCGCACAGGAAATCGTTCATGATGCTGCATGAGTAATACACCGTAAATCTTCCACGGAAGACGGATAATCCAACACCTAAGACGTTCGCCTCAACAGAGATCACTTTTTGTGCAATATTGACAGATTCTTCATCATTTCCAGATTGTTCATTGATGACTTTGAGGGATAGTCGCGTCCTGAGTGGGAACTCTTTACTAAAGGAGATAAATCAGTGGCGAGAATAGAGTAAAAAAATCTTAGAAAAGAAACGTGTAAACGATCAGTTTATAATTAAATTTAGTGCGGCAATGCGTTACCTTTAAAAGGTACTGCAAAAAACGCAAAAGGGGGATGGCATGACAGATAAAAACTTCTTTAATGCATTAACAGAATGGATTGATGATCATACGGATGAAAAAATAAGCCTGGATAAAGTGGCTAAAAAAAGTGGATATTCAAAATGGCACCTTAACAGAATGTTCACAAAACATTGCGGAGTCAGCCTCGGGAAATATATTAATAACACCAGAATGCAGGCGGCCTCGCTAAGTTTAAGGTTTACTGAAGCCACTATTGCAGAGGTAGCTGATCAGTTCAACTACGACTCACAGCAAACGTTCACGCGCGCCTTCTCACGACATTTTGGTATGCCTCCCGGCATCTGGCGAATCACTGATGCTGCAAAAAAATCAGATAAGAACTCTCTCTGCTTCCCCAGCGATGACACCATTTTCAGGCAGAGGTTAATAGCTTACGTAATGCCGTAGGTTTACCTGATTGCATCCGCAGCAAATTATTATCTACAGGACGGCGGGGAAGGACCGCGATGCATAAAAAATTAAAATCGGCCCTGAGATTAAACGTTTTATCTTTAAACACCCTTCATTGGTGCCTGGCAATTCAGGAACGCGCGGTGTTTTGCTAATTTTCAGCCGCTTTGTTGCAGAAAATAAGCCTGATTCCTAAGAAAGATTAAAAAATTGTTTTCCCCGTGGAGTGCGCATCCGCCCAGCGAAGCTTATACGTCCATTCTTTATCAAGTGAACCGATTGAAAGCCTCATCTCTTTGCCCGTCTGCTTACAGTAGTCCCGTGCCGCACCAATGTTTTTCCACATAAGTAAACTTCCCGGGCTAAGGTCCGAATATTTCAGGTTAACGCCGCCGTTTGGCACATCAAAATAGATAATGTGTTCACTCTCAGCCATGAAGAGCAGATCCATCGCGCACGGCTCGTTACCTACAAAAAGAATATAGCCGAAGAGCATCCTTTTCATGGCAACGATAAGCGTGATCAGGTTCTCCCTGGAATAACAGGTTATGTTGTCAGAAAAACGGGATTTAAAAAGGAAGATATAATAGTCTGCCAGCTCTTCAGGGCTGAATTGATTCATATCACAGCAGCGGCCACCCGCCCGTATGAACTGGTTGTATTCGTTGCGGCGATTTTTTTCTGTTTTAACTGAATAGCTCTCTTTTACAAAGCATACTTTATTTTTTCGGGCAAAAGAAAAGTTAAAATTTATGAAGTTGTGCTTGTTGAAATGTGACATTTTATTGGTTTTTTCAGGGAAAAGCATCGAGGCATTTTTAGCCGCCGGCACCATGATCTCATCATAGGATATCGGGAATTGTTTCCATTGATCGACACCTATCCGTGAGTGATCCAGCAGGGCATACGCGGCAATATAGCCACCTTGCTTTTTTTTATGAAAATACGTTGCCTCATGACCTGTGCGAGATGAGAAAAACCTGATCACGTCAGGATGCATATTAACACTCCCGCCAAAACGGTTAAAACAGTGCTCATAAATGCCAGCGTCGGATTTTTCCCAGCCGTAAAGCATTCTTTTGAAGTGGCTCATATAAATGTTAAACCTGATAGTCGCTCTGATAAATCGAGTTAAAAGATGGTTCCTGAATGTCAGCCGCCCTATGCTATCTTTTCCTGTCACTAACTCCGGACAGATGGTCTCTGCTGTGACATTTTAATCAGGGCATTATGCATTTATTTTATCAACGTAAAGACAAGGAAATATCAAGAATCTATCAAGCGATGTCGTTTTTATTGCTTTATATTTGTGAGGGCTGCCTGACATTTATATCAAGTTTATCTGAGTCACCCGCGTAATAGCCTGACCGGGTGACTTCATTCTCTTTCAAACAATCCGCTGGCTCTGCTCCCGGCGATGCTTGTGATAATCCTCATCACACTCGCTTGAACAGAAAGCAGTTTCAGCCACTACGGGCTCATCTTTACACCAGATGCATAAGCCGTTTGGGCTTTTAAGTTTGGCCTTACGAGCTGCCAGAGAGGCAGCGAGATGCGCTTCTTCACGCTCCTGTGCCAGATCAACTTCATCCATGAATGTTCATCTCCTCATTAATTTTTACGCTTCGAACTTAAATCGGTTTCTGCAGGAACAATATTCGTGTACATCAATGCCTGCTTGCAGCACGACTTCTGAAAGACAAAAGTCATATGTTTATTCTATGTTTGCCTTAGCGCCCTGAGCGTTAGCGCAGCGCATACCATTCCTTATGTTTCAGCGGATTCATGGCCGCACCAATCACGTCAGAAATCACATTGACCAGAATCACCAGCCCGCCAATCACCATCACGCCAGCGGAGATCGCCGCGTAATCCTGCTGGCGAATCGCGTTGATCAGCCAGCGCCCCAGACCCGGCCAGTTAAAGACCATCTCGGTGATCATCGCCAGCGTCAGCATGGTGGAAAATTGCAGACCCAGACGCGGGATCACCGGCGGCAGCGCATTATGCAGCACGTGGCGGCGGATCACGGTAAACGGCGAAAGACCCCGCGTGGCCGCCGCTTTGACATAATTTTTGTCCATCACGTCGCTGGTGCTGTTGCGCAGCAGGCGGATCACTTCCGTCGTCGGCGCCATCGCCAGCACCAGCACCGGTAAAATCAGGTGGTTCAGGACGCTGATTATCATCTCATGTCGCCAGGGCGAAGGACTCATCCAGGCATCAATCAGCGCAAAGCCCGTGACACTCTGCACCGGATAGAGCAGGTCGTGACGACCGGACACCGGCAGCCAGCCCAGCGTCAGCGAGAAGAACAGCGTCAGCAGCAGCGCCAGCCAGAAAATTGGCGCAGAAAAGCCGATCAGCGCCAGCGCACTGATGGTTTTGTCCTGCCATTTATTGCGCATCACGCCGGCACAGATCCCCAGCGGGATCCCGACCAGCAGCGCGAACAGAAACGCCAGGATGCACAACTCCATGGTGGCCGGGAAAACCTCACGCAGTTGCAGGCCAATCTCCTGACCGTTGGTGCTGGAGACGCCGAAATCAAACTGCAGCATCCCTTTAAACCAGAACCACCAGGCGTCCGAGAGCGCCGCGCCTTCCAGCGGGGCGTCAGGCGTAAAGTAGCTCAGGCTGAAGCTCACCAGCGACAGCAGAAACAGGGTAATGATCAGTAGCAGCAGGCGCCGCAAAATATAGATAATCACTTACTTTTCCTTATCGCTTTCACGATAAACCCCGGCAAACGAGGCGTTGCCAAACGGACTCAGGACCAGCCCTTTAATATCATGACGAAACGCCTGCAGTCGCAGAGAGGATGCCAGTGGCAGCACCGGCAACTCCTGCGCCAGAATCTGCTGCGCTTTGTCATAACTGTCGATGCGGCCAGAGAGTTGTTGTGATAACAGCGCATTCTGCAGCGTTTCGTCAAAGGCCGGCGAGCACCAGTGCGCGTAATTGGTCTGCGAGCGAATCGCTGCACAACTGAGCAGCGGCCGGAAGAAACTGTCGGGATCGTTACTGTCGGTGGCCCAGCCTGACAGTGTCAGATCATGATTCATCGCCATCAGCTGCGCCTCCTGAAAACGGCCCTCTACCGGCACTATGGTCAGCCGGACGCCGACCTGCGCCAGATCCGCCTGCAACAGTTCGGCGGTTTTCAGCGGGCTGGGATTCCACGACTGCGACGCGGCAGGCACCACCAGCCGCAGATGCAGATCGCTGATGCCCAGAGCCGCCAGTGCGGCACGGGACTTCTCCGGATCATAGCTGGTGATGCGCGCATCATTATCATAAGCCCATGAGGCGCGAGGTAATATCGAGGCGGCGGTTTCGGCGGTGCCGTAATAGATTGACTCCATCAACCGCTCATTGTTGATCGCCAGCGCCAGCGCGTGACGCACCTCAGGGCGGTCGAGCGGCGGCTTGCGGGTATTAAAGGCCAGATAGGCGATGTTCATGCCGGGACGCAGCGTCATCCGCAGGCGCGGGTCATCGCGCAGGATGGTGAGCTGGCTGGCCGCGGGATAGGCAAGCACGTCACATTCACCGGTCAGAAGCTTGGAAAGCCGCCCGGTGCCGCCCGAGCCGAGATCGATCACCGCCTGTTGCAGACGCGGCACCCCTTTCCAGTAGTGAGGATTGCGCGCCAGGCGGATGTACTGACCGGTACGGTATTCACTGAGCTGATAAGGACCGGTGCCAACCGGTTGTCTGTCCATCTCTTCCTGCCGGCCCTGCGCGGTAAGCTGGTCGGCATACTCTTTCGACAGCACTGGTGCATAGTGGGTCGCCATGTGCCACAGGAACGACGCATCCGGGCTGTTTAACCTGAACTCAACCGTCCTGTTATCGATTTTCTTCACGCTCTGCACGGAGTCGGAGAATTGCAGACTGTCAAAGTAGGGGTAGTTGCCGCCGTTGACGTTGTGCCAGGGGTGATTGCGGTCAAACATCCGGGCGAAGCTGAACACGACATCGTCGGCGTTCAGCGCCCGGGTGGGGCGGAACTGATTCGTCTGCTGAAACTGCACGCCGCTGCGCAGATGAAAGCGATACGTTGCGCCGTTATCGCGCACTTCCCAGCTGGACGCCAGATCGGGCTTGAGACGATAGGTGTAAGGATCGACATCCAGCAGGCGGTCATAGAGTTGTGCCGCCAGCGTATCGACAGTCAGCCCGCTGCTGGCCATCTGCGGATTAAAGGTGTTCAGCGTGCCGCTGACGCAATAGACGAAGCCGGTCTGGCGGATATCACCCGCAGGCGCTGACCACGCAGGGGCACTCAACACGCTGAGACTTAGCAACAGCGAACATAATAGTTTTGACATAGAACTCAACGATTTTGAGGCATTAAACAGAGTGTATCGCAAAGCGGGCATTGTCCCAAAACCTGCAACCGCTGCCAGACTGATTTTCATCATCGCGGCGGTAAAAAGAGCGTACAGAAGGTGTGGTAATGAGAAAAATTCTCAATAACTTGTTTACAGATGATAATAAGAATGATTATTATTCATATGCGCTTCGACGGTAGCTCTGCCGAAGAAGAGCACGACATTGCTCACATTGCTTCCAGTATCGTTGCCCGCCTGTTGGCGGGCTTTTTTTTGGCTTTTGCAGAGTGGCATGTCTGCCTGGACGGGGAAGGGATTGCAAGCAAAGGGGATCAAAGTGGTGAAGCGGTGAGGAAGACCGGGACGGAATAGGGCTCCTCGTTGATGCGAATACCAGGCAAATTGTGGAAAGCGAAAATCTCGCCGTTTATCGTCAAATATATCGCCTTATCACGAACCCGAGGAAAGACGTCACCATCTGAGGTGATCAGGAAAGGCTTTAGGTCGTCGTTCAGACTTTCTTTAAAAGATTCATCGCTTCGGGATGCATCATAAAGATAAAAACGGTATGAGAAGGCAGTTGTGGCACCCGCACTGGCTTCGGTGATGTAAAGGTTAATCCGGCTGCTGACGTTAACTTTCCTGATGATCGACTGTTCAAGCGGTGATATCTGCGAAAGTCGCCAGCCTGCAAAGACAATAGTCATCAGCATCAGCATCAGCATCAGAACCAGCGTGCGCTTTTTAAAAACCGGAACGTTTTGCATAATCTATCCCTGCTCTTATCCAGTATTGATCGTCAGGGTCATCTCCAAAAGGCGCTGCGCCATACCAGACATCAAATTCCTCTCTGCGGGTTCCTGCCCGGTTTTGCGCCCAACCGGCTGCGCGAAGAAGAACAGCGTCTTTTATTCCAGCGGCATGCCCCACAGCACCATAATGAAAATTACCAAAATGTTCATATTGGTTCCCATGTTGAAATTTATAATCCCATGGGCCATGTCCTTTAACCTGGTTATAAAACCAGACATATGTCAGGGCTGAGGGTCCCCTGTGAAAACGTGCAACCATCATATTGTTTATCAACGAAACTCCAGCTGGAGTAAATGATAGAATATCATAAGGAGGAGATGGAGATGCCGCTAAGGCAGGATATCTCATGATTTATGCCTTTTCATTCCAGCTATCTGAAAAAATGATGTTACCATCACAATGCTTCCAGGTTATTTTCTCGTAAGCAAACTCAACGCATTCAAGATGATTATGTTTTTCTTTTTCAGGGTCTTTAGTGTCATGCATAATGGGCGAAATACCGACAATTCTGACATTTTCAAGTAGTATGTTGAAGTATTCTTCTTCCTGACCTGCGTAGTTGATATTGTACCATCTGAACTCGGCTGACCTTAATGTTTGTCCAGTTGCCACTGCCTTATAAAGGTAGGGAGAAGATGAATCGAATTCTTTTTGAACGATGATGGGTGCATGTTTTCTTGTCCCTGTCGGCTTGCCTGTCATAGAATCAGTCGGCAGTCTTAAGTTATGAGAAAAACCCGTAACTTCAATGCTTCCCTCTCGGTCTTTAACATCTACTGAACCATTGATGCTCGCACCACCATCATCTTTCAGCCAAAGATATGCTGGAATAGCCATATTAAAAATCCTTTAATGGGTTAAGTTATATTCCTTTTGGAGGATAGTTAATGCTGGCTTCGCATAAACCTCAAGTGCATATTAAAAAAATCGAAGGCATAATGATAAAGATCAATATTTAATAATTTCATATGTAATGGCTGGGGTCTTTCCACACCATGGTTATGTAGTGCGAAATGGATTATTCAATTAATTGCTGTAAATCTGATTAAAAAGCCACTTCAACTATTAACGGGTATTGGTATCATTAGTTTGGTTAAGATTCAAACCAGAAGAGTAAATCATGTAATCCCTTGAATTATAGATTGTGTTTATATCCGCATGCATTCGATGTATCTGATGCTGGAAAGTGTAATATCGCGCTTAACTTTTACAAAAACGCAGGTACTATAAGCTCATCTTCTGGTCACCCACTTCCTGGCAATGAATAAATTCCAAAAAAAAGTTCAGGCTTTTCAGCATACATCCTTTCGCTATCTCTTTTTTGGACGCCTGTTCACCGTGCTGGGCAATGGGATTGCACCCATTGCGCTGGCTTTCGCGGTACTGGATATTGGCGGGTCTGCTTCTGATTTAGGGATAGTGGTTGCGTCCCGTTCACTGTGTAATGTGCTTTTCCTGCTGGTGGGCGGTGTTGTCGCCGATCGCTACTCACGCAGTCGGGTATTAGTTTCATCGGCAGTGGTTGCCGCTGTTTCTCAGGCTATTGTCGCCTGGTCTGTGCTGGATGGCTCAGCAACTGTCATTAGCCTGACTTTGCTGGGTGCCCTGAATGGTGCGGCGGCAGGCATCGCACTGCCTGCATCGTCTGCGCTGGTTCCGCAGGTAGTTCCTGCAACGGATTTGCGTCAGGCTAACGCGTTAATTCAGCTGGGGATTTATGGCGGTACGGTAATGGGGGCATCGCTGGGGGGAATTATCACCAGCGCTGTCGGGCCGGGCTGGGGGCTGGCAATTGATGCGATGGGTTTTGCCGTTTCCGCGCCGCTCTATTTCCTGATCCGTGTGAAATCGAATAAAGCCGCGGCTTCGCAAGGCAATATCCTGCGCGATATCAAAGAAGGCTGGGCAGAGTTCGCCGGACGAAGCTGGATTTGGTCGATAGTCCTTCAGTTCGCCATTATCAACGTCGCTTTTAATGGCATTGTGGTGGTACTTGGCCCGATGATTGCCGACGCCTCTTTCGGACGGGCGCGATGGGGAATTATTGTGGCCGCCCATAGCGCGGGTTTAATTGCAGGTTCATTTCTGGCTATGAAATGGCATCCACGTCGTGATCTCTTTATTGGCGCGATGCTGGCAGGTCTTTACGCACTCCCAATATTTATGCTGAGCCAGAATGCGTCAGCAGCACTGCTGATAGTAGGGTTCTTCATTGCTGGCATGTCATTGGGCCTGTTCGGCGTAACCTGGGCGCACTCATTACAGACTCATATCCCGCCGGATAAGCTGGCTCGCGTGTACGCTTATGATGCGATGGGTTCCTTTATCGCCATTCCCTTTGGACAACTGGTCGCGGGTCCGCTGGCAACACATTTTGGTATGAGTGCTGTATTGCTGATGTCAGCGCTGGCCGTGGTGATGGCTACCGCTGGCGTCGGTCTGGTTCCTGCCATCAGGCAACCTGAAAAAATGGGGACTAAGTCGCACAACACATAATGGATAGGTGGCTCAACGTAAAAAACAGCCCGGTTTATACCGGGTTGTTAATTCACAAAGCAGAGAAAAATCATAGGTTGGGGTGGCGTTAATTAACTCTCTGCTTTTATATCGTGCTTCTTCATCATTGCGCGCAACTGATGATAGGTGACGCCTAATAAGCCAGCCGCACGGCGTTGGTTATAACGTGCCTGTTGCAGGCTGGCTTCCACCAGATCCCGCTCCTGCTGATTCTGCCATTGACGCAGATCCAGCGGCAGGGCAGGCAGCGCGCTGCTATCCGCCTCCTGACTGGTCCGGATGACAGCAATTGGTTCAGGGCGTGAAGCAAACGGGTTGATAATCACATTATCCAGCGGCTGCTCGCTGCTGTTATGACGATAGACCGAGCGCTCCACCACATTTTTAAGTTCGCGAACGTTGCCGGGCCAGTGGTAATCAAGCAGAGCCTGCTGTGCCCGTGGGGTAAAGCCGGGAAAAAGTAACAGGCCGAGCTCGCGACACATCTGGATAGCGAAATGATCGGCCATCACCAGTATATCGCTGCGTCGTTCGCGCAGTGGCGGTAACTGCACCACATCAAAGGCCAGACGATCCAGCAAATCGGCGCGGAATTTTCCCGCCGCCGCCAGCGCGGGCAGGTCTTCGTTGGTCGCACAGACCAGTCGCACATTTACCTGCAGGGAGTGATTGCCGCCGACCCGCTCCAGCTGTCCATATTCAATTACCCTGAGCAGCTTTTCCTGAACCAGCATCGGTGCCGTTGCCAGCTCATCCAGGAACAGCGTGCCGCCGTCAGCACGTTCAAAACGGCCAAGATGGCGCTTCTGCGCGCCGGTAAAGGCGCCAGCCTCATGACCAAACAGTTCAGAATCGAGCAGATTTTCATTCAGCGCGGCACAGTTCAGCGAGATAAACGGCCCCTGCCAGCGGTCAGAGAGATAGTGCAGTCGGCTGGCGATCAGCTCTTTGCCCGTTCCACGCTCGCCAATCACCAGTACCGGTTTTTCAAGGGGAGCCAGTTTGGAAACCTGTTCCAGCACCTCAAGAAAATTGTTCGACTCCCCCAGGAGATTATCGCTAGTGCCTGTCATGATGAATTTCGCCACCCCTTAATCATTTTGACTATCTTAAAACAAGCGGGAAAGGCTGTAAAATTTAAAATATGATAAAAATCAATAAATTATAAAATTGGCACGCATTTTGTATTAACTCAGCAGGACTTCACGTTTTAAAACATTAAAAGAGGAACATCATTATGGGTATTTTTTCTCGTTTCGCCGACATCGTTAATGCCAACATTAATTCCCTGCTGGAGCGTGCGGAAGATCCGCAGAAACTGGTCCGGCTGATGATTCAGGAAATGGAAGACACCTTAGTTGAAGTGCGCTCCACCTCTGCACGCGCACTGGCTGAAAAGAAACAGTTGTCACGCCGTATTGATCAGGCGGAGATTCAGCAGGCTGAGTGGCAGGAAAAAGCGGAGCTGGCGCTGCGCAAAGATAAAGATGATCTGGCCCGTTCGGCGCTGATTGAAAAACAGAAACTGACCGATCTTATCGCCTCCCTGAAACAGGAAGTGGGTCATGTTGAAGAGACGCTGGAGCGCATGAAAGGCGAAATCAGCGAGCTGGAGAAAAAACTGAGTGAGACACGCGCCCGTCAGCAGGCGTTGACGCTGCGTCATCAGGCGGCCTCTTCATCACGCGATGTTCGTCGTCAGCTGGACAGCGGTAAGATCGATGAAGCAATGGCACGGTTTGAATCTTTTGAACGTCGCATCGACCATATGGAAGCGGAAGCAGAAAGCCACGGTTTTGGTAAACCAAAGACGCTGAACCAGGAGTTTACTGACCTGAAAGCGGACGATGAAATCAGCGAGCAGCTTAATGCGCTGAAAGCCAAAATGAACCGCAGTGAGTAATCATCGACGTTGCGATAAGTGATTAAGGAGAGTCAATGAGCGCACTTTTTTTCGCCATACCGTTAACGATCTTCGTGTTGTTTGTCGCACCGATCTGGTTATGGCTGCATTACAACAACAAACGCAACGGCGGTTCGGAACTGTCGCAAAGCGAAATCCAGCGCCTGCAGCGCGTGACCCAGGACGCGCAGCGGATGCGCGAACGTATTGACGCGCTGGAAGCGATTCTGGACGCCGAACATCCAAACTGGAGGCAGCCATGATTAAAGGACGCAAGTTGTGGCGCAAGCCAGATGAAGGGAAATTTATGGGTGTCTGCGCAGGCCTGGCAGAGTATCTCGATATCCCGGTTCGTCTGCTGCGTGTCATCGTGGTGTTATCACTGTTCTTTGGCCTGTTTCTCTTTACGGTGATCGCCTACTTTGTGCTGGGTTTTGTACTGGATGTGAAACCCGCCTCTGCCTCCCAGACTGAGCGCCAGCCCAGTGCCAGTGAACTGCTGGATCAGCTGGAGAGCACCCTGCAACGGGATGAGCGCAGCGTGCGCGACCTGGAACGCTATGTGACGTCTGAAACCTTCAGCGTGCGCAGCCGCTTCCGCCAGATTTGATTCTGCTACTGTTATTGCCGGGCCTGTCTCAGGCCCGTTCGCTTACTCAATGGAGGTGTTGATGTCTTTTTCGCGATCCACTGCTTTTCGTCACCGCGCGGCACCTGCATTGAAGTCGGCCGCTAAATTCATCATTATTAATGCTGTTACCTACGGTCCCGCCGGTGTCACTGGCTGGGCAGTGAAATCGGTAGCGCGACGCCCGTTACGTCTGCTGCTGGCTGTGGCGCTTGAGCCATTGCTGAAACGCGTGATGAACCGGGTGGCATCGCGCTTCATCAGGGAGAAAGATGAAAAGACTGCAAACTGAATTGATGGCGTTGATGAACCGTGGCGTTGATCGCCACCTGCGGCTGGCGGTAACCGGATTAAGCCGCAGCGGCAAAACCGCCTTCATCACCTCACTGGTTAATCAGCTTTTAACCGTTCACAGCGGCGCGCGTTTGCCGCTGTTTTCCGTGGTGCGGGATGAGCGCCTGTTAGGCGTAAAGCGGGTGCCCCAGCGTGACATGGGCACGGCCCGTTTCACCTATGACGAAGGGCTGGCACAGCTCTACAGCACGCCGCCTGCCTGGCCCACACCCACACGCGGCGTCAGCGAAATGCGACTGGCGCTGCGTTATCGTCCCAATGATTCGCTGCTGCGTCATCTGAAAGAGACCGCGACACTCTATCTGGAGATTGTCGACTATCCCGGCGAATGGCTGCTGGATCTGCCGATGCTGGCGCAGGATTATCTCGCCTGGTCCCGGCAGATGAACGATCTGCTGCAGGGCGATCGTGCTGAGTGGGCAAAGCCCTGGCGAACCCTCTGCGAAAAACTCGACCCGCTTGCACCCGCCGATGAAACCCAGCTGGCAGAGATTGCCGCTGCCTGGACCGACTATCTGCATCGCTGTAAATCTGAAGGCTTACACTTTATTCAGCCCGGTCGCTTCGTGCTGCCTGGCGATATGGCAGGCGCCCCCGCACTGCAGTTTTTCCCCTGGCCGACGGCTGATGAAGCGCAACTCACTAAGCTGGCACAGGCGGACAAGGGCAGTAACTTCAGCATGCTGCAGCAGCGGTTTAACTACTACTGTCAGCATGTGGTGAAAGGTTTCTATAAAAACCATTTCCTGCGCTTTGACCGCCAGATTGTGCTGGTTGACTGCCTGCAACCGCTTAACAGCGGACCCCAGGCGTTTAACGACATGCGGCTGGCACTGACGCAGCTGATGCAGAGTTTTCATTACGGTCAGCGAACCTTGTTTCGTCGGCTCTTTTCACCGGTAATCGACAAATTGCTTTTTGCCGCCACCAAGGCGGATCACATCACCAGCGATCAGCACGGCAATATGGTGTCACTGTTACAGCAGCTGGTGCAGGATGCCTGGCAGAACGCGGCGTTTGAGGGGATTAGCATGGATTGCATCGGACTGGCGTCGGTGCAGGCGACGCAGAGCGGGCTGGTCGATCACCGCGGCGAGAAGATCCCGGCCCTGCGCGGAAACCGGCTGGATGATGGTGAGCCGCTCACTGTCTATCCGGGCGAAGTCCCGCCGCGTCTGCCCGGTAATGCCTTCTGGCAGCAGCAGGGTTTTCAGTTTGAACAGTTCCGGCCGCAGCAGCTTGATGTCGATCGCCCGCTGCCACATATCCGCATGGATGCCGCGCTGGAATTTTTATTGGGAGATAAATTGCGATGAGTGATCCGCTGAAGCCGCGTATCGATTTTGCCCGTCCGCTGGATGAGAGCAGCACCACGCCGCTGCGCCCGGCGCAGACTTTTGAAGCGGAAGCGCAGGCGGCGTTTCTGGCGGTGCAGGATGAAGAAGTCGCTGTCGAAGAGGAGGGCGCAGGTGAACGGGCGGTGGAGGCTGCGCTGAAACCTAAGCGCAGCCTGTGGCGCAAACTGGTGACCGCTGGCGTGCTGCTGTTTGGCGTCAGCGTGATTGCGCAGGGTGTCCAGTGGACACATGACGCCTGGCTGACCCGCGACTGGTTTTCACTGGGCAGCGGCGTGGCGGGTGGTCTGATCATCCTGGCGGGTGTGGGTGCGCTGACCACCGAGTGGCGTCGTCTCTATCAGCTGCGTCAGCGCGCCGAGGAGCGGGATGTGGGCCGTGAGCTGCTGCACAGTCATGGCATCGGCAAAGGCCGGGCCTTCTGCGAAAAACTGGCGCAGCAGGCAGAGCTGGATCAGGCGCATCCGGCCCTGCAGCGCTGGCATGCCTCGCTGCACGAAACCCACAATGACAGTGAAATTGTCCGCTTATATGCGCAACTGGTGCAGCCGGTGCTGGATCGGCAGGCGCGGCGCGAAATCAGCCGTCACGCTGCAGAAGCCACGCTGATGATTGCGGTCAGCCCGCTGGCGCTGGTGGATATGGCGTTTATCGCCTGGCGTAATCTGCGGCTGGTCAATCGCATCGCGGCTATTTACGGCATTGAGCTGGGCTACTTCAGCCGCATCCGGCTGTTCCGTCTGGTGCTGCTCAACATGGCCTTTGCCGGGGCTTCCGAACTGGTGCGGGAAGTGGGTATGGACTGGATGTCGCAGGATATTGCCGCCCGGCTTTCCACGCGCGCCGCGCAGGGCATTGGCGCGGGTTTGCTGACTGCAAGACTGGGCATCAAAGCGATGGAGCTGTGCCGTCCACTGCCGTGGCTGGAGCAGGATAAACCACGGCTCGGCGATTTCCGTCGTGAGCTGCTGGGCCAGTTGAAAGAGGCGTTGCAGAAGGGCGGTAATAAGTCAGCCTGACGCTCTCGTGACAAATTAAAGGCGGCATTGCCGCCTTTATTCTTTAGTGTGGCTGGCGCAGCACCTGTCGGGAGTCGATGACCAGACACTCACCCGGACAGCCCGACTCATCAGTGATCACCGGATCCGCTGGCAGCGTGTAGGCCATTCCATTTTTCTCCCTGATAAAATGCGCCATCCCGGCAAACATTTGTGACCACTCATCAGGATTTTCTCCGGCAGTACAAAAGTCCGCCATACGCGCCGGAGCTGTCAACTTTTCCTGACAGATCCCTTTCTGCAGGTGCGCGACTTAGCGTATTATTGTCTTATCTGAACCTGATTAAGGCGAACGCAATGCGTCTGGAAGTGTTCTGTCAGGACCGACTCGGTCTGACGCGTGAACTGCTCGATCTGCTGGTGGCACGCAACATTGATTTACGCGGTATCGAAATCACGGCGCTGGGCCGCATCTACCTGAACTTTTCTGCACTGGAGTTTGATGCCTTCAGCAATCTGATGGCTGAAATCAGGCGTACACCGGGCGTAACAGATGTGCGCACGGTAGCGTACATGCCCTCTGAACGCGAGCATCGTGCGCTGAGCGCCCTGCTGGTGGCGATGCCGGATCCGGTTTTCTCCATCGATCTGAAAAGCAAGGTTGAACTGGCTAATCCGGCCGCACAGAACCTGTTTAATCTCGATGAAGAGAAGATGCGCAACTTCAGCGCCGGTAATCTGATTAACGGCTTCAACTTCATGCGCTGGCTGGAGAGCGATCGGGTTGAAGCGCAGGCGCAGCATGTGGTCATTGAGGGCCGCGATTTTCTGATGGAAGCGCGTCCTATTTATCTGCCGGGCGAAGAGGGCCAGAACGACAGGCCAGTGGGGGCGATGGTGATGCTGAAGTCGACAGCCCGCATGGGTCGTCAGTTGCAGAATCTGGTGGTCACCGATGAATCGGAGTTTGACCATATCATTGCTGTCACGCCGAAGATGCGTCAGGTGGTGGATCAGGCGCGGAAACTGGCGATGCTCGATGCGCCTTTACTGATTGTTGGCGACACCGGCACCGGGAAAGATATGCTGGCACGCGCCTGCCATCTGCGCAGTGCCCGCGGCAAGAATCCCTTCCTGGCGTTGAACTGTGCCTCTCTGCCCGATGACGTCGCCGAAAGCGAGCTGTTTGGTCATGCCGCCGGAGCCTATCCGAATGCGCTGGAAGGTAAGAAGGGTTTTTTTGAGCAGGCTAATGGCGGCTCTGTGCTGCTGGATGAGATTGGTGAGATGTCGCCGAGAATGCAGACCAAGCTGTTGCGTTTTCTCAATGATGGTACCTTCCGCCGCGTCGGTGAAGAGCATGAAGTGCATGTCAATGTTCGGGTAATCTGCGCTACGCAGAAAAACCTGATTGAGCTGGTGCAGCGCGGGGAGTTCCGCGAGGATCTCTTTTACCGGCTCAATGTGCTGACGCTGCAACTGCCGCCTCTGCGCGATCGTCCGCAGGATATTCTGCCGCTGACCGAGATGTTTGTTGCCCGCTTTGCGGATGAGCAGGGGATGGCGCGTCCGCGACTCTCGCCGCAACTTAACGCTTTTCTGACTCGCTACGCCTGGCCTGGTAACGTGCGTCAGCTTAAAAATGCGCTTTATCGGGCGTTAACCCAACTGGAAGGTTACGAACTGCGTCCGCAGGATATCGTGTTGCCTGAACAGGCACTGGATGTGTCACTGGGCGATGAGGCGCTGGAAGGGACGCTGGATCAGATCACCAGTCGTTTCGAACGGTCGATTCTGACGCGGCTCTATCTCTCCTATCCCAGCACCCGAAAACTGGCAAAACGGCTTGGTGTGTCGCATACGGCGATTGCGAATAAATTGCGGGAGTATGGTCTGGGGCAGAAGCGCACCGAAAGCGAATAAGGGACGGACTGCAGGTGAGAAGTGGGTAAGCTGATTATCCGTTGGATATGGTCGATAGAGTCTGGCCCATCTGGCTTTGAGGCTGAGCCTGCTCAGGGAACCGGGTCAGATCGGAAAGACGCAAAAGGCGTCATCCCTGACACGCTCGGCACGCGCGATTACGCACCTCATCCCTGAGGTGCGCCCGTAACCGGGCCAACGCTTTACGTTGTTCAAAAACGCTCCCGGCGTTTTTGTCCCTGGCGCGTGACGCTTTCCTCTTCTGACCCGGTTCCCTGTGCGTTGAGCTTCTTCGTTGCTGCCAGAACCACCCTGATACGGGTTTGCCAGCAGTTTGAAGCGGATAACTCGGTTATCCGTTTTTTTATTACTTCAGCGCGGTCAGCGCAGCGTCATAATCTGGCTCAGTAGTGATTTCATCAACCAGCTGGCTGTAGATCACTTTATCGTTCTCATCCAGCACAATTACGGCACGTGCGGTCAGACCTTCCAGCGCACCATCGGCAATTTCCACGCCATAATCATATTTAAACTCTGAGCCGCGCAGCGTCGACAACGTCACCACGTTGTTCAGGTTTTCTGCGCCACAGAAGCGCGACTGGGCAAACGGCAGATCGGCAGAGATGCATAACACCACGGTGTTATTCAGTTCGCTTGCAGCCTGATTGAACTTGCGCACCGATGAAGCACAGACACCGGTATCTACGCTCGGGAAAATGTTCAGAATTTTGCGTTTTCCTGCATACTCAGAGAGCGCGACGTTGACCAGGTTTTTCGCTACCAGCGTGAAAGCTTTGGCTTTATCGCCAGCCTGAGGAAACTGACCAGCAACCGGTACGGCGTTACCCTGAAAATGAACAGTCTGAGACATAGTGATTCCTTTTAATGATAAAAAAGATCTGACACAAAACGGCTAAAGATAGCCGTTGTTTATGACATAAATGTTAAGGGTTTACGAGTTCAATTGTGGAATTTAACGTGGCGGTCTGCCACTGCGTCGCACATTGTGGAGTGGAAATGAGAACGGTAAAAAGTTATCCCGAAGCCTGGCCGTTGCACACGCCGTTTGTCATTGCCCGTGGAACCCGGACTGAAGTCAAAGTGGTGGTGGTTGAAATTGAGGAAGACGGAGTAAAAGGCGTTGGCGAAGCGACGCCTTATGCGCGCTATGGTGAAAGCGAGGCGTCGGTGCTGGCGCAAATCGCCGCGCTGCTGCCCGCGCTGCAACAGGGCATGACGCGCGAGGCGTTACAACAGGCGCTGCCCGCCGGGGCGGCGCGCAACGCCATTGACAGCGCACTATGGGATCTCGCCTCACACCAGCAGCAGAGCAGCCTCTGGCAGCTTAGTGGCGTGACTGCACCGGAGGATGTGGTGACCGCGCAGACCGTCAGCATTGATACTCCCGAGGCGATGGCCAGCAGCGCGCTGGCGCTGTGGCAGCATGGGGCAACACTACTGAAGATTAAGCTGGATAATAATTTCATTACCGAACGGCTGATGGCGATTCGCGCCGCCGTGCCGGACGCGACCCTGATTGTGGATGCCAATGAATCCTGGCACGCCGAAGGTCTGGCGGCGCGCTGTCAGCTGCTGGCGGACATCAATGTAGCGATGCTGGAACAGCCCCTGCCAGCGGGTGAGGATGCGGCGCTGGAGAACTTTATCCATCCATTACCCATCTGCGCCGATGAGAGCTGTCACACCCGCGAAAGTCTGGCGGCACTGCGAGGTCGTTATGAGATGGTCAACATTAAGCTGGATAAAGCGGGCGGGCTCACCGAGGCGCTGGCGCTGGCCAATGCGGCTCTGCAGCAGGGTTTTGCGGTAATGCTCGGCTGCATGCTCTGCACCTCGCGGGCGATACGCGCCGCACTGCCGCTGGTGCCGCAGACCCGCTTTGCCGATCTCGACGGGCCGACCTGGCTGGCGGTGGATGCAGAACCGGCGATTAAAGTGCGCAACGGTCAGCTGATCATTGCTGCCAGCGCAGCAGATTAACCATCATCTCCAGGTAGGTTTCAGTGGCTTCATCCACTGAAATCACCGGCATTTCAGCGGTCACGCAGGGCAGGCTGAGATCTTTACACCAGCTGCCGAATGAGCCTGGTGTGTCATAACCAACGCTGCTGACCCGCGGAAGGCCGGTGTGGCTGGCCAGCCAGCCACCAATCTCTGCCTGATGCGGGTCGTCAATACAGCCCAGCGGTTCATGCCATGAGACGATCCAGCGTGGTTTCAGCTGATGAATCAGCGCGCAGAGCGCCTGGGTTTCCGGTTCAGAAGCCGGATGAGCCCCGGTCGAGAGCGCCACATCACGCTCATCGGCAGCGCTGTTCCAGCGATACACCGTCTCGCCTGACTGCCAGTTCGCCGCCGGAAAGTTGCGGTTGAGATCGACGCCGTTAGCGTTCGCGCGCAGTCCGAGCTGACAGCCATCAGGATTGACCGCTAACACCACGTGGTGCCGACGCATTCCATCAGGCAGCGTCCGTAATGCGGCGGAGAGGGTGGCGATGGCCGCATTCTCATCACCGTGAGTGCCCGCCAGAATCAACCCGCTCTCGGGATCGCCCAGCGGCGCCGGAAACCAGAGCAGCGGCGCACCCAGCACTGAGCGGCCATACTGCTGATAGGGGACGTCCAGTTTGCCGCGCAGGGGACGTGGATGGAGTGGCGACATAGTTATTTCCTCAAAGGGTTTTACTAAAAGTAGCGGAAAAGCCGTGTGCGGAAAATAGCTATTTATCTGTCAGCCATTTGCGCTAAAGTGCCCTGCACAAGTTGCATCGGCAACAGACTGATGCAGCGCTTCTTTGGGGTAAAGGAGTGATAATGGTCAATACCTTTCGCATGACGCTGGCAGCAATCAGCCTGAGCAGCATCATCACACCCGCCATCGCGGCGAATCCACCCGCTGGCGCGCAGCTGGCTGAACAGCAGCAGATCGTTCGCCATATTAAAGATGAACCCGCTTCGCTCGATCCGCTTAAAGCGGTAGGGCTGCCTGAAATTCAGGTGATACGCGATCTGTTTGAAGGACTGACCAATCAGGATGCGCAGGGCAAAATCGTGCCGGGCGTGGCGCAGAGCTGGAGCAGCAGCGATAACAAAACCTGGGTCTTTACGCTGCGTAATAACGCGCGCTGGTCGAACGGTGATCCGGTCACGGCTCAGGATTTTGTCTACAGCTGGCAGCGCCTGGTCGATCCGAAAAACAGTTCAGCCTTTGCCTGGTTCGCGGGCTTAAGCGGTATTCAAAATGCGGCAGCGATAACCAAAGGCGAAATGACGCCCGACAAGCTGGGTGTGGTCGCCCAGAGTAAAAACCAGCTGAAGGTGACGCTGGATCGTCCG
This sequence comes from Pantoea sp. ABR1s, assembly GCF_057812235.1. Lineage (NCBI taxonomy): Bacteria > Pseudomonadati > Pseudomonadota > Gammaproteobacteria > Enterobacterales > Erwiniaceae > Pantoea > Pantoea sp. ABR1s. The sequence goes on from NZ_CM173823.1 coordinate 1,973,053, forward strand.
GTGCCGTGGTTCCCGGCGCTGGTGGCTAACGTGGCACTTTTCCCGGTGCCGCAGAAAATCATTGCGCAACAGGGTGACAGCTGGACGTCACCCGGCAAACTGGTGGGCAACGGGGCCTATCAGCTTAGCGAACGCGTAGTGAATGAAAAAATCGTACTGACACGTAATCCTCACTACTGGGATGATGCCCATTCGGTGCTGACGAAAGTGACTTTCGTGCCGATTAATGAAGAGTCGAGCTCCACTAAACGTTATCGATCCAACGATATTGATATCACCGAATCCTTCCCGAAAAACATGTATGCACTACTGAAGAAAACTCTGCCCGGAGAGGTCTACACACCTGACCAGTTAGGCACCTATTACTACGCGTTTAACACGCAGAAAGGGCCAACTGCCGATGTGCGGGTTCGCAAAGCGCTCTCCTGGTCTATCGACCGGAAAGTGATTGCTGAAAAAGTGCTGGGAACCGGTGAGAAACCGGCGTGGCACTTTACGCCAGATGTGACAGCAGGCTTTAAGCCACTGCCCACGTTCATGCAACAGCACGATCAGAACAGCCTGAATGCACAGGCCAAATCGCTGCTCGCTGCTGCCGGTTACGGTCCCGGCAAGCCGCTGAAACTCAAACTGCTCTACAACACCTCTGAGAGCCACCAGAAGATTGCGATTGCTGTGGCCTCAATGTGGAAAAAGAACCTCGGTGTGGATGTCACGCTGGAGAACCAGGAGTGGAAAACCTATATCGACAGCCGTAACAGCGGAAACTTCGATGTGATCCGCGCCTCGTGGGTCGGTGACTACAATGAACCCTCCACTTTCCTGAATCTGCTGACGTCGGGCAACAGCAGCAACATCGCGCGCTTTAACAACGCGGATTATGATGCGGTTATCGCCAAAGCCAGTCGGGAGACCAGCGATCAGGTACGTAACAGCGATTACAACCGTGCCGAGCAGATCCTGGCTGAGCAGGCCCCGATCGCCCCCATCTATCAGTACACCAATGGCCGCCTGATTAAACCCTGGGTCAAAGGCTATCCCATCACTAACCCTGAAGATGTCGCCTACAGTCGCGAACTGTGGATTGAAAAGCACTGAGTGCAGGTGGCCGGTCAACCGGCCACCCTCTGAAATCTTTCTACACAGCCCGGAGATTGCAACTCAACACCGTCACGCTAGACTGTATCGTATTGATTTTAGTAGTGAGGCGACGTTGTGGACGTAATTGAAGGAAAAGCGTTACAGGTTTCAGATGCCATAATTTCCTGCCAGCTGGATGGCAAGGGCGGGATGATCCCGATTGCTGAAGATGAAGTCATCCAGTGTGAGCAGCCCTGCTGGCTCCATCTGAACTATACCCACCGTAAGAGCGCGGAATGGCTGCAGTCGACGACACAAATCCCTGATGCCGTGCGAGACGCCTTAGCGGGCGACAGTATGCGTCCACGCGTCAGCCGGCTGGGCGACGGCTTTATGATCGTGCTGCGCAGCGTCAACCACAACAGCGATGCGCGTCGCGACCAGCTGGTGGTGATGCGGGTATTTATCAACGATAAGCTCATCGTCTCGACCCGGCGGCGTAAAGTTTCTGCCGTCGATGAAGTCCTCACGGATTTGCAGAATGGTAACGGCCCGATTGACTGCGGTAGCTGGCTGGTCGATATCTGTGATGCCCTGACCGATCACACCAGCGAGTTTATCGAAGATTTACATGACAAAATCATTGAGCTGGAAGATGCGCTGCTTGACCAGCGGATGCCGGCACGAGGCGAACTCGGCCTGCTGCGCAAACAGCTGATTGTGATGCGGCGGTATATGGCGCCGCAGCGTGATGTCTATGCGCGGCTGGCCAGTGAAAAACTGGCCTGGATGGATGACACCGAACGCCGCCGGATGCAGGAAATCGCCGATCGGCTGGGACGCGGGCTGGATGATCTGGATGCGGGGGTGGCGCGTACCGCGATTCTGGCTGATGAGGTTGCTTCTGCGATGGCGGAGTCGATGAACCGACGTACCTATACCATGTCACTGATGGCGATGATTTTTCTGCCAGCCACCTTCCTGACCGGCCTGTTTGGCGTCAACCTGGGCGGTATTCCAGGCGGCGAATGGCGATACGGTTTCTCTATCTTCTGTCTGCTGCTGGTGGCACTGGCCGTGGGGGTAGCGGGGTACCTGCGCAAGCGGCGCTGGCTCTAGCGTTATGCGTAGCGTATCGGTTATCTGCGCTGAAAATCCAGTTAAGGACGCAAAAGCTGATCGACATCAAGAACCCATTGTCGCTGCTGACGCAAACTCTCTCCCGCAGGTGAATGCAACGTCAAGCGATGGGCGTTGCGCTCCATATTGTCTTACTTCCTAATTTAGAATTAATGCATAGCACATTTAATTCGAAACATGCCGGCCCGTGTGCCGGCTTTTTTTTTGCCCGCCTGGCTGTAACGCCGTTCCTTACCTAAGCTTAAAGTCCATTCGCAACAAAAGGAGTACGGCATGAGCGCGATTCTTAACAGCGAGCCGATCCCCACGGATCCGATCCCGATTCCTGAGCCTATTCCTCAGCCACAACCCCAGCCTGATCCGCCGACAGATCCGGAATTTCCGCCGATAATGGATCCACCACCGCATCGCAACATATAAAAAAAGGGCGTGCTGCCAGCAGCACGCCCTTAACCTTTCCAGCACTTATTTAATCTGAATCACATCCAGACGCGCGCTGGTATCCGGGGCATCCTCTTCATCAGCCCGCCAGCCAATTGGCTGCAGCGGCAGAGATTCCCGGTCAAAGGCGAGATCCCCGCCATCAACCACCGCATCGCCATGCTTAATGCCTTTAAAATCGAACAGGTTGATATCCGCCATATGTGACGGCACCACATTCTGCATCGCGCTGAACATGGTTTCAATACGGCCAGGATAGCGCTTATCCCAGTCACGCAGCATATCGGCTACCACCTGACGCTGCAGGTTCGGCTGAGAACCGCAGAGGTTACACGGAATAATCGGGAACTGACGCGCTTCTGAGAAGCGGATGATATCTTTCTCGCGGCAGTAAGCCAGCGGGCGGATCACAATCTGCTTGCCATCGTCGCTCATCAGCTTTGGCGGCATGCCTTTCATTTTTCCGCCGTAAAACATGTTCAGGAACAGCGTCTGCAGAATGTCATCGCGATGGTGGCCCAGCGCAATTTTAGTACAGCCCAGCTCAGTTGCGACGCGATAGAGAATGCCACGGCGCAGGCGCGAGCAGAGTGAGCAGGTGGTTTTGCCTTCCGGGATCTTATCTTTGACGATGGAGTAGGTATCTTCTTCGATAATCCGATACTCAACGCCCTGCGACTCAAGATATTCCGGCAGGATATGCTCAGGGAAGCCCGGCTGTTTCTGGTCGAGGTTAACGGCAATAAGACTGAAGTTGACCGGCGCACTTTTTTGCAGACTGCGCAAAATTTCCAGCATGGTGTAGCTGTCTTTGCCGCCCGACAGGCAGACCATGATGCGGTCGCCTTCTTCAATCATTTTAAAATCTGCAATGGCTTCGCCGACGTTACGACGCAGACGTTTTTGCAGTTTATTGAGGTTGTACTGTTCTTTAGGGTTAACTGATTGATTTTCTTGCATTTTTAACTATCTCTAAAACCAAAAGGGGCATATAAGGGGCAAAAATTTTTAGATTGCCAGTTTGCCGTTGAGCATATCGACCTGCTCGCCGTTCATTTCCTCAATCCAGGTGCCATAGATCTCATAGACCATCTGCGCGTTTTCATGCCCCATCTGATTAGCTATAAAAGAAGGATTCGCACCGGCCGACAACAACCATCAGGCAAAAGTATGCCGCGTATGGTACGGATTGTGCGTGGGAATGCTAGATCCAGAGCAATTATTCCCATCAAAATATTCTCTAAGATGTAACCATATGGCATAGTCTTGGATAACATTTTAAGGGATTAACATATGTCTAAAATTACCGTCAGAGCTGGTAGCGATCATTTGGCTTCGATTGCTAATGCTAAGCCAATCGTCGCCTTATCCGAATTGATATGGAATGGATTCGATGCAAAATCTGTAAATGTAGAGGTTGTCACTCAGCTTGAGCCTCTTCTCGGTAGTATTTCTTGTATTCAAATCAAGGACTCGGGCTCAGGCATCCCATTTCAACAAGTGAATGATGTCTTTGGTAATCTTGGTGAGTCTTGGAAGAAGCAGGCTCGGCTTAATGGAGATAGATCGCTACATGGTCAGTTCGGTCAAGGTCGATTCAAGTCTCTATCATTAGGTGCAAATGTACGTTGGAAAACGGTGTATGAGCGAAGCGGAAGTTTTTTCACCTACACGATTACCACCGATGCAAATCGTATCGGTGATTTTATCATTGGGGATCATCATGAATGTGATGAAAGACTGACTGGAACAATTGTCGAAATAACCAACTTATCTGAATCAGCGAAGGAATTGCAAAGCGAAGATATTATCCCTGCACTCACTAAAGAATTTGCATTGTTCCTTATCGAATATCCAGCAAGAAAGCTTTCTTTTAATTCTGAAATAGTTAATGCTAATGATGCCTGGTCAGATAAAAGCGATTACGAAATTGGAGAAGTTGGCCGAGAAGATGGTGTGCGCTTTAATGCCTCTATTTCGATAATTGAATGGAATCAAAAGGTGCAACGAGAAATACATTATTGTGATGAAAATGGCTTTTCTCTTTTCAAAGAAAAGGTAGGGCCCATTATCCGAGCCCCAGGATACGACTTTACAATATATATCAAATGCGATTATTTCCGTGAAAAGGCAGCTTCAAATGAATTAAGTCTAAGTGATTTGGTTCCTGAGATAAAAAAAATAAAAGATGCAGCAATAGAAGTAGCCAAAGAGCATTTCCTTGAGCGCGCATTGCATGATAGATCACAAGTTGTGGATGAGTGGAAAAAAGAGCAAATATATCCCTATGATGAAAACACACACCTGCAGCCTGCTGATGTTATTGAAAGACAAGTTTTTGACATTCTGGCAGTGAATGTTCAGAGCTATTTAAAAAATTTCAACTCCGCTGATAAAACCACCAAAAAGTTTACTTTTAAACTCCTTTCCCAAGCTATAAAAGAAAATCCAGCATCAGTCCAGAAAATAATAACTGAAGTTTTAGAGTTGAAGAAAAAAGAGCAAGACGATCTGGCTGAATTGCTTGAAAGAACAACTCTTTCTTCAATTATTAGTGCTTCTAAAGTAGTCACTGATCGGTTGAATTTCTTAAATGCTCTAGACAATTGTGTACATGACATTGAAACTAAAGGAACTTTTTTAGAGCGAGATCAGTTACATAAAATTCTTGAAAAGGAAACATGGATATTTAGAGAAGACTTTTTCTTGGCCGGAAGTGAAGATTGGTTAGAGGAAGTTTTGCAGAAGCATATCAAGCATTTAGGTAAAAGAGAAGCTGAGACGACAGAAGACGAGGTTTTAGAACCTGTTCTCCTTCCTGGCGGTAAGAGGGGCAGGGTCGATCTAATGTTTGCTAAATCCAGACAACCCAGTGAAGGTTATACAGAATATTTAGTTATAGAATTAAAAAGACCCTCACAAAAGGTTGATATGGATGTGATTTCACAGGTTGAAAAATATGCCATGGCTGTTAGTGCGGATGAGCGATTTGACCATGCGAAATCAAAATGGACATTTATAGCTGTTTCAAATTCGATGGACCAGTTTGCTGCGCGTAAGACTAATCAAAGGGGGCGTGAAAAAGGAAAGGTAATGGATGATGCCGATATAAATGTTGAAGTATGGGTGATGACGTGGGCAGAAGTTATTAATGCTGCCAGAGCAAGATTAAGCTTCTTCAAAAAGCAACTAAAATATGAGGCAAGCAGAGAAACTGCATATGGATATTTGGAAAGGACGCATAAAGAGTATATCCCAAAGCCTGCTATCAAACCCGCTGCAAAAGTATAGGGGAAATGCCCCTAACTATTGGGTCTAAATAGCTAACCTGTTATTTAGCATATCAATTTGCTCGCCATTCAACTCTTCAATCCATGTCGCGTAGATTTCAAAAACCATCTGCGCGTTTTCATGCCCCATCTGATTAGCTATAAAAGAGGGGTTCGCACCAGCCGATAACAACCAGCAGGCAAAAGTATGCCGCGTATGGTACGGATTACGGCGGCGAATCCCAGCACGTTTTATAGCGGCATTCCAGCGCGCACCAATGGACGAAAGGGAATAGAAAGGTTTCTGCACACCCTTTTGCGGTCTGGGCACGAAAACGAACCTTACCTTCTGCTTCTCAGTCGATCCATACTCTCTGTGATGAAAAATTATCGTAGTGCGCGGCTGTAGCTCGGTGATCATTCGCTGAGCCTTCAACGCATCAAGCGCTGGCTGCAGGAGTTTAACAGTGCGATCACCGGCTCTTGTCTTTGGTGGGCCGAACATTTTGAGCGCGGTCAGATTGCGGCGCACATGCACAATGCCGTTCTGCAGATCAACATCCTCCCAGGCCAGCGCCGCGATTTCACCATGGCGCAGCCCAGAATAAATGGCGAACTGCCACATATTACGGCTCTGGCCGCTCTCCGTAGCCATCAGCTGACCAAATTCTGCTTTTGTCAGGGGATCGGGCTTAGCCCGTGACTTCTGCAGTTTCTTAATCCCCTCAAACGGTTTATTGGCAATGTAGCCAGATAAATATGCGAAGCGTAGAAGAGCATTCAGCAGGGACACGTAGTTATCAACGGTACGGACACTTCTGCCTTTTTTATTGGACCGTCGGGACTCCTGATAGAGAGTGTCGCCATCCAGTATCTGTAGCCTGTAGTTGAGGATGTCGCTATGCCTGATATCTGTGATAGGTGTGTCAGCGCCGACTATAAAAGTTAAAGTTTTTATCTGCGACAGAGTTTTGCGTACTGTATTTGCAGTGAGTTCTGTTTTCTTTATATTCAGCCAAGCGTCGCACAGTTCCCCGAAAGTATTAATTGCCAGAGTAGTAGGCATCCCGACATTTTTTCGGGAAGAGGGGAACCGCAATTGATAATCAAACTCACCTAGATTGATCTCACTGACAATTACTGAGCGCAGGCTACCCGCTTTACGAATATTAGCAGGCGTGGCCGTCCATCCTTTGAGGATTTCTCTGTATCGTTTACCCCGGTACATAAACCAGATACAGATGCTCTTGCCCCTGATTTCCACGCCTGTAGGTAACACTGCCATTTTACCAGTCCTGAATATACCTGTTAATTTTAGGGTAGTTGTACCAAATCGTTCTGCACTTATTTCCCGCATTACCTTTTGGTGAGACGCGCTTGAAATGTACCCCTTCGATCCAGCAGTTTTGCCGGTAGTTCTCAATTTGACGGTCACTTAAACCAGTCAGGTGTGTGAGTCCTATTTCCACCACCCATTCAACATGCAAATTAATCTGTGTCATGCTCAACCCATGACCGGCCATCATTATTACAGATTGGCCGGGGAAAAATTGATTCTTAAAAATCACCCAATTTTGTAATGAACCGAATAGCTCAAGCGCCATGCTAAGTTGCGTGCAGCAGGAAATTCAGGCGTTACTCGGCATGCTTTGGATTTTGATCAACTTATAACGGAACAATGCTATTCAATAGCAGGCGGGCACGTGTGCCTCCTGCGCCCCCACGAAGGCCCGTCTCTTTGTAGTAGTACTCTTTGCCGCTAACTACCCAGGTTGTGGCGTTCTGGTGCAATCTGACCTGTTTTTTTCCGGTGTTCGTGATCACTGTTCCGGTGTGAGTTTTCACTGTCATTTCTAAATATCCTTATCAGCACTGAGCAGATTGGTGGGCTCCAAAGCTCGACGTAAAACGTCTTGGTATTTAGGTACGCCGCGTTTGTAACGCCATGCGCCCTCATCGGCGCAAATCAACATCCAGAGGTCCGGCGCGATTGCGAATTCAATCGCCTCACGCATCCGAGCGTTCTGCTGCAGAATTTCGTCATATTCCGACGCGAGGACGTATGTACCTTGAGTGGCTGGCATGATTGCGGCAGCGGCAACAGCGTTAAATCTCTGTACTGTCATACATTCTCTTCCTTGATTTCAGATGACACGCTATTAATTTTCCTGTGTTCATTTATGATTTCACAAAGCTCACTCCAGGTGTCTGGAGTGAACTCCCATTCATCCTCACCAGTAAGTGCGCCCGATAAAATGGCTACTGCGCGCCTGGCTTTCTTCGCATTTAATTCAGGTGTGATAACACTGCGAGTTACTTTTTTCTTACCGGCTGCAGCGGCAGCTTTTTTATCCTGTTCAAGAACGTCAGCCGCTTTTTCGCCGTGCTCTTTAACACGGTCCACTGCAACATCTACTGAAACTTCGCCATCCTTAACAAGCTGTTGCACGTTATGGTTTGCAGTGCTCAGGGCCAGCAACTTCTCTACAGTAGGTATTGATTTGTGGACTAATTTAGCTATTTCGGCGGTGTTCAAATTGAATGCTGCAAGTTCTTTAACGACTGCCGATTGTTCAATAGGGCTGAGAGAAAGCTGATTGTTTGAAGTCATGATGCGCGCCAGGCGATCAATATCACTTCCTACAAATGGAACGATAGCAATACGCTCTACCGGTTTACCTGCAGCGCGGCAGCGTTCATAGCAGCGACGGCGGCGATGGCCTTCTACCACCCATACGCCGCCGTCGTCTCGCGCCACGGCTTCAATCGCCGGAACGGTTCCACCAGCCATGAGAAATGCAAAAAGGTCATCATCAGCAAGGCGGGTGCGCTCGTCGTCATCACGTTTATTAAAACCTTCTTTGACGTGAATGTTATCCAGACTGATAAACATGCCGCTATCGCTGCGAGAAATTATTTTCTCTTTAATCATTTTTTTAAATGAATTAGCCATATTCTTTCCTTTTTATAAGTTGGGCAGTGACGCATAACTTGAGGGTTTAAATCAAAATGGTTTTCTTCCTGCGTTTTTTAATGCGCCTGGCTCTTTCCTTTTTATTTTTAGCTACAATCCTGATCGGCTGAGGTCGTTGTGTTTCGTCACCGCAACGCCTGCGCATACCGGCGCGCATTTCCCAAATGATGGTTGAGGTATAATCAAAACCATCATCAGGCCGGTATAATGTGTCGCAGGCGAGTTCATGAAATAAATCGTCGCTCATTACTACTTCCGCTCCCGGAACATTTATTTAGGGCAATTAACGGACCTGTAATGTCTGCGGCCCAGTTTCCAGATGCGCACCGGGAATTTTTTTCAGTAATTCCTCTGGAGGTTCTTTTCCTTCGTTTTTGTATGCTTCGATCTGAGTATTGAGATCTCGCAGCGCCTTTTTGAGTTCATCAGTTTTTGTTTTAGTCACAACTTCGGTAGTTGACTCAACAAACTCGTCAGGAATGAGATCAATATTGTCTACCACCAGGCTTTCTGAGCCTTTACGAGCTGTGAAGGTATTCAGCGCGGTTTTAAACGTTGTACGGTTAGAGGTGATGAGGCATTCAAGCAGATATTTTTTCAGTGCGAATGTCTGACGGTCCCAATGTTTTCTACGCTCTGCCAGACGAGCCGCTTCTTTTTTGCAGGCCTCTGCTTTGGTGTCAAAACTGCGGATAACGTTCATAGTGGCGTCAAATTTATCTTCGAGCATCCCCTCAATGCCCTCCAGGGTGTCGGCGATCATTTCTGGGGTCAGCTCGCCATCATCAGAGGCCAGAGCCTCCAGTTTGCTGAGTTCTAATGCGAGGTCGATAGTACGGTTGCTCATGCTGCGTTCTCCTGCAATTTAGTGAGGCATTCGGCTTTAACTTCTTCGAGGCGGCGCAACCGGCCTTCCAGATATTTGGCATATTCGGTATCAGCTTTCTCGCGAGCTGCTTTGAGGTGAATACCCATAACGCGAGTGAGAGATGAGGCGATGCCTGATACCTCATTAGGCGTTACGGCTGTGCGCATGCTTTCCGTATTTGCTTTGAATTTTTCGTCCAGCTCTTTACGGATGCGAGTGACGTCTTCTGCTTTATCGCTTGCATTGCGGATATCGAATTCCAGGGCGTTTTCAGCTTTATATTCAGCCTGGTCATATAGGCCCAGCCAGACATCGGCGGAGAAGCCCAGGAGTGAAAGGGCTTTTTTAATAGCGTCAGTCAGGGATTTTTTCTGCGCCTCTCCATCGCAGGTGATCCCATGTTTAGTTTTGTAGAGGTATTTTGTGGCTCCATACGCTTCAACTTCCCCGCGTACTTCACCCTCTATTGCGTACCAGAATTTAATTTTTATACTGTGGTTTTGTTCGGTGATGAGCGTGCCGTCACCATCCCTAAGAATTCTGTTTCCGATAAATTTTTTATCTTCGTAAATTGCTTCGCTCATTGGAGCACCTGGCAACATGCGGTCTTCGACAACCTCATATCCCCAGCCAGTGCCAACAGGACCGAAAATCTCAGTAGCGCGCATGATCATGTATTCAGCATTAATGCTGGTACCCTCGAACCCAACACCCGCCAGATCCTTGGTATAACGCGGGTCCGTGCGCATCACAGTGCGCCAGATTTTCATGTTGTCGCCGATATCAGCCAGGTCTTTTTCTAATGCTGCCCCGATTGACTGAAATGTTTCCGCAGAAGGCGCTGGGGCGACGTTTTCCGGTTTCTCCACCTCATTTGAGGGTGCAGGGTAAGACACCTGAGGTGCAGGATTCTGCGTCAAAATCAGCCCCTCGATGCTGAACCGGCCATTACCGAGATCGTTTACTACCGGCTTGTTCTGCTCAGGCTGTGGGGTAGGCTCAGCGGGTGGGGTAGCTGGTGCCGAAGACTTGTTTTTAAGCTGTAAATATTCGTCTTTGGTTATTTCGGTGTAACCCTGCGCCAGAAGCGGCTCCAGTGCTTTTTGTTTATTGCAGCGCTTAACCTCGCCAGCCTCATTGCGAGCATAAAACGGGCCGGTGCGCTCGGTTACAGGTGGTACATCCGCCACGCCCGACGCTGCGCCATCCGGTTCATCTGAGTGCGGTTCCACTGTTCCAGTTGTGCCCGCTGCATCAGCCAGTGTCTGTTTTTCGCTTTCATCGTCCGGTTTGGTTTCATCGTTATCAGTCCCTGGTTTAACGACCTGCTGGCCACACGCAATTGCTACGATTTCAGGCAGAGGATTTGCGTGATCTGTTTCAGTAAGGGTTTTGTTGATGTGCTGCTGCAATGCGCCAGCAGTGAGGTGAATGTTTTCTGGCGCAGTTCTGACGCAGTGCATAATCGCAGCGCGGGAATAATCCAGAATACCAGGTGTGGCAATCATGGCTCGATTCCATGCAGCCCAATCCTGCTCCTTCAACGTCACCATTTCTTTTGCGCGGCGGTAAACCGCTGCCGGAATCTGGTAAATATCAAATTCGAATGGGAGTAGCGCTGCGGCAATTTCCAGGCCCAGACTGTCATGGTTATGCGTCAGGTCAGCGGAACGGTCGGTGACAATATTACCGCCAGCTTTTGCACCTGAGGCCGTGCGCAGGGGAGTTACATTGCTTGAGTCCTTACGCGCTGCCAGACGATCTTTTTGCCAGCGCTCAATGAATGCTTTCATCTGAGGCCAGTTATCACCAGGCTCGAAGTTGTTGCCGAGGTCGCTAATCAGTTCGAGCACAATTTCAGGGTGCATTGCCGCGATAGATTTAGTGCGACTTAACGCCTCCACCATGTGGACCTCAAATGAGTTAGCCTCATCCTGTGCGAGTGATATCGCGTCTTTGAGTTGGCTGGAGGTGATTTCAGTGGTACCGAACCGGACCAGTACTGCCATTTTCGTGCCAGAGGGCAGGGCGTCAAAGTTAACGCTTTTTTCTTCAGGCTCTGCTAATGGTTGGATCTCCTGCGTTTCTTCATTCCAGATATGAGTTTTCATAAACTCAGCATCAAGAACGTTCATTTTCGGGCGGTCCAGACCTGGGCGATCAGCGCAGCTCAGAGGCTCAGCGTACTCAAAAGCCGTTTCAGGAAATTCACTTTCCAGCATGCTCATGGCCTGCGCTTTTGCCAGGAACTCAGTGCGCGCCTGAATTGCGGTCACAAATTCCGGTAGTTCGGAATCTGGTGCCTCTGGGTGAATATAAATAATAAAAGTCTGCATTTTTTCCGTCCTTTAATTATTGGCTTTGTAAAACGCATACAGATACGTTTTAAAAAGCCCCGCGGCGACGCGGGGAAAGACTACACACAGCAATTCTTCACTTTCAGATGTGGTGACCGGATTCGAACCGGTGACCTCCCGTACCCTGTGCCAAAGCCAGGCGCTCTTCCGCTGAGCTACACCACAACCGCCTGGACACTGAATAATGCGCACGCGGTTGCAGTGCCCCGCGAACGGGGCAGCTGTGAATCAGTGAAGCTGGCGACCAAAAGAGATAACGTGAACTTCAATCTCGACGGTTGGGCGGCGACGGTCGCAGGGCTGGAAATCACCAGAGTTTTCATGCAGTCGGATAAGGGATTTCACAGCGCATTTAAAACAGCGGGTTTCGGCATGAAGCCCTTTAGCCGTGAAAGGAGTAAAAATAGTGACGGTTTCATTACCCTGATTTGATTCTTCGGCAATGAGGTAGCCCACAGCCTCGTCATTGCGCGTAAAAAGGAAGATGGTTTTTAAAGGGATTTTGATTAATGTCTCAAGCGTGATTCCATTGAACTCTTTCATGATATTTCCTTAAAAAAGATTGAGTGATTCCCTACCGCAGGGCGGCATGTTTTTTTGCGTTTAATAAAAATTAATTAATGATGTTTTGCCTGTCCGCCAATTGCATAGAAATACAATCGCAATGCCTCTTTCCACATAACAGGATCATCAAGAAACTTTGCTATAGCAGCTTTGCTGCGTGCGGCAATTAATGCCTGATGTTTTGTCATGCTTCACCCTCGTTGCTACCGGCAGCGTGGATAAGGCCAACAGCAAGCAAAGTAAGACCCGAACCCATAAAGCAGCCGATTAGACCAAACAGTCCGTATAACCACATATATGCCTCCCTGAATCAGCTTTCTGTTTGTGCCGGTTACGGGTCCGGCGACGCCAATGGCGCCCGTATTGCCCTGGTGTAGGCGAATCAAACTGGAGCTTTATTGACACCTGGCGTTACACCTTTGCCAATGATGGCGGCAACGCGCTTAGTCAGTGCGTCCTGCTCTTTGCGAAAATGAGTAGCCTGTTTATCCATTTCCAGCGCTTCGGCGTGGTCATGAGCGATCAGATCAGCAATGCGGACTGCGCAATATTCAAGAAAATCCGTTTTGGTACTGGCACCCCAGGTATAAACACAACCTGTTCCGGCAGCGCGCTCAGCTGCTGAAACGGCGCTGCGGGCTTTACTGAGGGTGCAGCGTTTGGCAATTGAGATAATTGCGGCCTGGTATGCCTCAATCAATGCAATACGTGTTGTGCTCATTGTCTCTCCCTTAATGTTGCCCTCACGCCGGGCCAGCGGAACGTTTTTTCTGAGAAATCACTGTGCTGTGATGTCTGCTGGTGAGCATTAAATTAGTATAACCTAAGGAGTGGATCAACAATAAATTGTAGTAAAACCTAAGTTTTTAAGGTGAAGTTAAGCCAAGTTATTGTTTTTTAAATATTAAAAAAGATATTTACAGGCGAGCCCTAACACCAGAAAGGAGCGTTCGCCTTTTAAGGTGTTAGTGAGAGGTTTAAGTTTTGTAGAGAGGGGAGTGAAATTGTATGAAAATTAGTCACGCTTTTTTGTTCTCTGTCTTTTTCGTGCCTGCAAAAGCTCATGAAAAAGCTTTTCGTTATTCTCCACCCGTGCGCGTAATTCAATTATTTGAGCCTCTTGCTCAGATGAAGGAAGAGCATCAAAAAGCTCAAGCAGTTCTTTTTGGATGGGAGTTAGCTCTTGTTGAGGTGGTGTGACAACGGGCGTTTGTGGGACATGCTCTTCATCACCGAATAGCAGCCATGCCGGAGTGCACTGGAGGGCGCTGCTTAGCGCAAACATGCGCTTTCCGGTAGGTTGCGTCTCATTGCGCTCCCATTGAGAGATTGTAACGTGAGCCACCTTAGCCATCTTGCCTAAAGCAGCTTGCGAGAGTTTCAGTTCTTTGCGTCGCTTTAACAGGCGCTCGCCGAAAGTTTCTTTTTCCATATTAGGTAATACTAATTTTTTCTTGACTTAGGAATCTTTAATATCAAATAATCTTAGGTAAACCTAAGGAGGGACAGGGTGCTTAAAACAGAAGCTCTAAAATTTTTTGGTGGTACTACTCGCCTTGCTGAAGCTGCGGGCGTAAGGCCATCATCAGTATCGCTATGGGGTGAATTAGTTCCCGAAAAGCGAGCGATGCGTCTTCAGTTGGCATCAAGCGGAGTGTTGTTATACGACCCCCAAGTGTATGTGCTGAGGGAACAGGCTAAACGAAACGGAAACGGAAATCTGATTCATGAAAATCAATCACAGGGAAGTGAAGCAGGAACTTGAGGAGTGGGCCGCTGAGATCGGCTGGAAAAACGTAGCTGCGCTGATCGCTGAACACCATGCTGATTTTCGAAAATCAGCACGTACTGTTGCGGGGTTACACAACGTGGAACAAACGATTAAGCGAGCGTTTCGTGGCAAGACCGCTTACTACCAGCGAAAGGCCAAAGAGTTAATGCCCTGTGTTCTGGCGGCTCTGCCGGTGCAAAGGCGGTATCAACTCGAATCACCGGATGATCCCGTTTTATTAGCAACATTTGCTGCTAAAGAAAGCGTTGAAGCGGTTAATGCCATTCTTCTTCGCGCCGCCCCAGCCATTGCATTGAAAGAACTAAACGAAGCTATATCCGCGTTTGTTGCCATCAAAACGGTCATAGAACCGCTTTGTGGTGTTGCAACGCGATGATTAAACCGGGGAAGTTATGCGTGATTACGCAACCGTATCACCTCAATTTTGGTTGGGGAAAACAGGTCGTGAGTTAAGAAATGCGGGAGCGGAGGCGCAGGTGGTGGCGTTTTATTTAATGACGTCACCTCACGCCAATATGTTAGGTCTGTATTACCTGCCAGTACTCTATCTTGCACATGAAACAGGATTGGGCTTAGAAGGGGCTTCGAAGGGGCTTAAAAGGGCCATCGAAGCGGGGTTTTGTAGCTATGACGAGCAATCCGAGATGGTCTGGGTGCATGAAATGGCAGCGTATCAGGTAGGGCGCTCCCTCAAGCCTGGTGATAACCGTTGTGCCGGAGTGCGCAATGAGTATGCATCCCTGCCGGAGAACCCCTTTCTGCCTGACTTTTTTGCCCGTTATCAGGATGATTTTCACATTGTTATTAAGCGCGTAAGTGAAAGGGGGTTTAAAGGGGCTTCTAAGGGGCTTCCAAGCCAAGATCAGGATCAGGAACAAGATCAGGAACAAAATAAAAATAAGTCCGATTCAAAAAATGCACCGAATCGAACCGACGATGATCCATCGGATGAAATCCAGCTGGCATTCGAAAAAATATTTTGGCCTGCCGGACTCAGGAAGATCGCGAAGGTCAAAGCGCTGCCCGCGTTTGAAAAAAAGTACCGGGCCTGGAAAAAATTTAACAACGGTCCGCCTGATGCTTTTGCCAGGATGCTGGCTGACGATATTCAGCTGCGACTCAGTACCAAAGTTTTTGGGTTCGACAAGTTGCTGCCAGCCTCGTATCTCAATGGCGAGCGTTGGAACGACGAACGGCCAGGTAGTGACTCCATGGCTTCAGAGAGCATGGATTATGACATCCCGGATGGGTTCCGGGGAGGATGAACCGGCGATAACCCGCAGCGTGCTCAGGAAGTGCGTTTCGAAATACTCAGGAGAAATTTTATGAAATCAGGAGTTCGAATTTTAGGTGCTCAGCTGGCTGAACTCATTGTTGGTCAGACCCTCACCGTACCGGAAATGCACGCTATCGTGGGCAGGAAATATCCCGGATACGAGCCATCAAGCCTGTGGGTGGCGCTGAAAACCATTAAAGACTCGGTGAACTGTAATCTCGAACTAACCATGAAAAACCGGCACCGTGCGTACCGTCTAAAAAGTGTTAGCCCAAAATTTTATGGACACTCTCAGCGAATTCAGGGGCGCAATGAGAAAAAAAGCAAACCCTGCCGCAGTTATTTCACCAGCGATGAATTTAAGTCTCTCGAACTAGTCGATGAGTTTAATCAGCTGATCAGCAGTGTGAGGACATCAACCACATCGTAATATTAATATTCCAGTTTGGTATCCGACATAAAAAATTATTTAAATAAAGTGATTTAAGTTGTAAGTTATTTCAGGAGTATAAGTTTGAGTTATGGCGGCGCGTTTAATATTCATTTAAAATTCTTACCTCAAAAGTACTACGCAAACCGAATGGTCAAATTTTATTCTATTTTAACAATTGTGTTAACGAATTCTTGAGAGTTAAATACTCCGGCGCAACAAGGATGTATCTGTATGGGATTTAATTTTTAAGCGAGATTGTTAAATGTTTATTCCTGACGAAAAAATTCCTGGGATTGATCAGTATGAGCGTCCTGTTGTGATTTTTAGAAACCGCGAAGGCCATTTTCTGAGTGGATTTGTACTGGCTGCCGATGAGTTCGTTACCAGTTTCAGTTCGTTTAAAGAACGTTGTGAGTCAATGGGAATTTACCTTGTTGATGGGTGCGGTGAGCGTTTATAATCTCCCAAGGTCTGAACAGCCTACTGAGAAATCGCTGTGCCACAGGAATCATTTATGGCACGCATACAATTTGTAAAAAATGGCCCCTCTTCGCTGGCCCCGGCGACACCGGAGGACAGCGAGTATTTGCAGCGCATTAAAATCGGTGAGTGGATTCATGCTGATTTCCGGCGCGTTCGCAATTATAAATTTCACAAAAAACTCTTCGCACTACTGCAACTCGGATTCGACTACTGGACGCCAGTAGGGGGGCTGATTAAGCCGGAAGAGCATCAACTCATTAGCGGGTTTATCAACTACCTTTGCGAAAGTGTCGGGCAGAGTCACAGCTCGCCGCTTTACGATGTCGCTGAGCAATATCTGGCAGATACGGGACATACTCGCTCGCATGATATTGCCCTGCTGAAGTCGTTCGAGGCATTCCGGGAATGGGTAACCATCCAGGCGGGTTACTACACCGAGCACGTTTATCCTGACGGCAGCAGTAACCGCCGCGCTAGATCTATTTCATTCGCCAGCATGGATGAGATCGAATTCAGCCATCTCTATAAATCAGTGCTGAACGTTTTATGGAATTATATTTTATTCCGTAAATTTAACTCTCCTGCAGAAGTCGAAAACATTGCGGCGCAGCTCATGGAGTTTGCCGCATGAAAAAAAATCTACGCAAAGCAGCTCGCGGGCGCGAATGCACAATCCGCATTCCAGGTGTGTGTAACTTCAATCCTGAGTCCAGCGTGCTGGCCCATTATCGCCTGAGCGGTTTATGCGGCACAGGTATCAAACCCAGTGATCTGAACGGTGCAATTGGCTGCGACAACTGCCACGCAGCTGTGGATGGTCGCCTCAAAACTGAATACACCCACGCTGAACTGCGCCTGATGCATGCTGAGGGCGTTCTGCGCACGCTCGTTATCTGGGAACGTGAGGAATTGATTACATGAAAATTGAATCAGCACTGAAGTATTTCAATCCAAAAAGTCAGAGCCTTACCGACTCTTCACGCGCAACAGGAAGCGAATCACTGACCGGTACCGATTTAATGGGTGCCATCGGATTCTGCCAGTCAAAATCACCGTTCGGCATTTCAGCCGTGATGGCAAAGACGGGCAACAGTGAGCAGGACACAATTAGGACGGTTCAGCAGCTGATGCAATACGCTAACCGTACTGCACCAAAGCTGCTCCGCAAAGCGGCGGGCAGCAGGTTGAATAGCTGCCTTATCGTTCTGTCGAAACTTGCTTTTGATGAGTTCTCCCGTTCGGCGGCCACGGACAGAGAATGCCCATACTGTGAAGGGCGTGGTTATCATGTAGAGAAGCGGCGGGTAGTTATATATCCAGGTTATATCAGTGGATTCGACGGGGAAGAAAAAATTCTACCCCGATACAACCTTCAGGAAGTTCGTGAAAACTGTACCGCATGCAACGGTAAGGGCAAAGTAAAGGCCCGTTGCCGCTGTAATGGTACAGGCCGCGTGCGCGACCTGGTAGAATCAGCCCGCCGTGGTGTGCCGGTCGATAAAAAGTGCGAACGCTGCACCGGGCGGGGTTATCGTCGTATGCCATCCAGCACGGCATTCAGAGCTATCAATGTGCTGGTGCCGGACCTTACGCAGTCGTCCTGGTCCCGGAACTGGAAACCGTTCTTTGAGAAGCTGGTGGCGAAATGTGAAATCGAAGAGAGTCATGCTGATGCAATATTCAGGCAGGCAACAAAATAATTGACTTTGCATAAAACTGGCGTATTATGAATAAATAGTGGGGGTTCTGCGTGTACGCCACTAAATTCATTTAAGACCTCGCTCCGGTCGGGTCCATTTCTAGTGACAACAACTTTCGGACTTTATGGCTTACGGAAAAGTTTAGGTGTGGTTTTGTTAAGAAGAATTTCATTCAACTCAATAATGACTGCTGTCGGAACGGTGTCGTCAGTTTTAGCCTGTATTTATGCAATAAAAGCCTACGAATCCAGCAAAACCCCAACTTTTCCTTTAGATAATGCATATATAGATTCAACCGAGATTTCCTCATTAAGTAAAAATGCGCATGACTTCGAAGACTTCATAAGCTCAAACGTCTCTAGGGTGGTATATCTCAATGTCTATTTTGACGAAGATTCTGTGGACGTTGATGAAGAACCCGAGTTATCTCAAGAGGAATTCGACTCTTATGATGACGAGACTAAAGAAGCGATTCTTGAAGGTGAAAAAACATTTGATCGGAAAAAATTGTTTATATGGACGGAGTGCTTTGAAGGAACAGATCGTAAACAGAGACCTAGTTTTGAAAACCATTGCACTGGTCTAGAAATTAGTTTCTTAAAAAATCCCGATGCTGATGCGCAGTTAAATTGGTCGAGGGGTACTTATTCTCTTAATGGCTATTTTTCAATCGCGCATTATAGTGGGCCATACCAAGGCTCGCGTATTGCGAGCCTTAGGGGTGAGAGAACCCGATAGGCATTAGAAAAAATTTCAAAGGCACTGCTTAGGCGGTGCCTTATTCGTTTCTGCATCCTTCGTACAGTGGCTAATTATCTCTAGCTTCAAACCAAATGACGCTGGTTTAAATCCGGTAGGATGCTCCATCTCATAACTTTTAATGACCACCAAATACACTCGAAATATCAACGCATCTACGGTTTCTGAATAAAAGAACCAGAAAACGGCTGAACAGCAAATTAAAGATTTTGCCATATTCCAAGCCAGGCAAAACCATCTCAACCCTGTAAAAAAATTTCGAAGTCAGAGGATATATTAATGGCTGAGCCATTGAGCACCAGCGCTACTGTGGGAACGGTAGCTGGCTGGGGCATTGTCACGTCTGCGCTGGTGGGATTCATCACCTCTGTAGATTACTCAATCGCGTTTGGAGCGTTTGCTGGATCGATGTGTTTTATCGTTACCGCCAGTGACCTGACGAGGCGACAGATATTCGGTTATTTCCTGTTTGGTTACGCCGCTGGCATTTTCGGTGCAGGTTTTGTTGCGGACAAAATTGAGGACTATCTCGAATATCGCGAAAAACCCTTGGATGCCTTGGCAGCAGTAATCATTTCCGCTGCTGCGGTGCAAGGCTATTTCTGGCTGAAAAACGGCGGTATTTCAAAACTGCCTTTCGTCAAAAAATGGATGGGGGAACAATCATGATCAGCCACGATCTACTGACGGTAATTGATGTCGCCATTTGTGCAGTTATTTCTTTGCGTCTGATGCTCTTTAGTAAAGCAGGCAGAACGCATAAACCAAGTATCTCATGGATTGCTGCTGGTCTGATTCTGTTTTACGGCAACTTTGGACTGCTCTGGTTATTCGGCCATTACCACGTCAGCGGCTGGCCAGTGGTTGTTGCTAACGCTCTGATATGCATTGCGGTGTTTGCGGCGCGCGGAAACGTTGCGCGCATTATTTCTTATCCAACGGAGGGAAGTAGTAAAAATGACAGCCAATAAAAAACCACGCGGCATCCGCAACAACAACCCTGGAAACATTCGCTGGGGCGATGAGTGGCAGGGGTTGGTACCAAAATCCCAGCGCACTGATAAATCGTTCTGCCAGTTCATCTCGCCAGAATACGGTATTCGCGCGATGATCGTCATCCTTCGCAATTATCAGAGCAAATATGGGCTGCGCACGATCACCGGCATGATCAAGCGCTGGGCACCGCCTAAGGAGAACAATACGCAGGCATACATTAACAGTGTGTCGCTGGCTACCAATACCGGAGCAAATGAGCCGATTGATCTGGCCGACAACCGTAAACTAGTTTCGCTACTGCAAGCCATCATCCAACACGAAAACGGCTCTCAACCCTACGGATACGATGTATTCATCAGCGCTCTCGATTTAGCTGGTTCGTTTTAGGTGCAGAGTCGATGAGTAAATTCTGGCTCGCTGGAGTCCTTATAGCAGTCATCTTGGCGCTTGGCTGGGCTGCTAACCACTATTACGATAAAGCTGTAGCCTGGAGAAGCGTTGCACAGCATGCTCAGGAACTGACAAGGCAGCAGGCGGACACTATCACCGATATGCAGACACGCCAGCGCAATGTGGCTGCTCTGGATGAGAAATACATAAAGGAATTAGCTGATGCTAAAGCAACTATCGATCAGCTGCATAATGATGTTGCTATTGGCAAGCGCCGGTTGCAGCTCAACGCCGCTTGTGCGAAGCAATCCGGCACCGGCACCACCAGCATG
Source organism: Pantoea sp. ABR1s (assembly GCF_057812235.1). Taxonomy (NCBI): domain Bacteria; kingdom Pseudomonadati; phylum Pseudomonadota; class Gammaproteobacteria; order Enterobacterales; family Erwiniaceae; genus Pantoea; species Pantoea sp. ABR1s. The sequence continues at coordinate 1,993,907 of NZ_CM173823.1, forward strand.
GATGATGCAGCCAGCTCCAGACTTACTGACTCCGCTCAACGGAATTATTTCACCCTCAGAGAGCGAATTGAAATCGCCAAAAAGCAAATAGCCGGGCTGCAGCAGTACATTAATGAGCAATGTTTGATGTAAGATGCACTCTTAAAAGGAGTGAACATGACAGAAAGCGAGATAGCAACTCAAGCTCTTAATGCAGCGAGAGAGTCAGCAAATTGGGCCTTTTGGTCAATGTGGGGAGCTTGGTTTTCTGGGATTGCAACATTTGCTGCAGTTTTGGTGTCCCTGTTTATTGCTTTAAGTAAACCCAAGTCTTATGTTAAAGGAAATGTACGATTAGCTAGGATATTTTCTGGTGAAGATGACTTTCAGGTTTTAGCTGTTACCGTTGTTAGTCTAACTCTTCATTCAGTTAAACTTAGCTATATATGTTGGGCGAACGGTAAAGACCATGAGTTTCAGCAACTATTTCGTAATGCTGTATCGGATAATCTGCCCATTCGCCTTGAACATGGCGATGAAGCTAACTATCGTATCATTTTATGTGATGAAGAAGGCTGCTGGTTTAAACGGATTGCTAAACGTTTATTAGAGGCAAACCTAGAGGTGAAAAAACTCAAGTGCTTTGCTGTGTTGTCAACAGGAGAGCGTTTCGAGCTAAAGATCAATAATCGAGTGAAAGATAGAATATCCCAAACTATTGCTGCTATGGCTTAGCGTTTGCAGCAGATTTGGTGCCGATTTTTAGATGCAGAAAAGTATGAACGTTTAGCCACGTGGTGAAGTCGGTAGAGTTTTTCTTTTAGTGAGGAAGGTGATTAGTGAGGCGTGCCATTACTATTTCTAATGCCAAGCATGAAGCGGGTCATTGGATAACAGGTTGGTTTCATAATGAGGCTAGTAATGACGTAGTCATCTCAACTACCATGGAGGGTAATTCATATTGTGAAAAGGAGCCGCACCCTGACTTCACCGACATAAGCGCCATCAATGATCATCTGAAAAATAGAATTATTAATTTATTGGCTGGCGCAAAAGCAGAAAGCTTAGTTTGCGGAAGCATCAATAATGAAATGTATCGTCAACTCATCAATGACTATGAAGGGGCGTGGCCAGATTATTTCATTGCTTCAGAATTGTTTCGATATTACTTCAGGTCTCTTCCAAAAAACACGAGGATGACATTTGAGGAAGAATGGCGCGCCGTTGAAGCTAAGTGTGAGGAGATGGTGATAACGCATGAATCATTCATCCTTGGGGTAGCCGATGAAGCAGCAATACGTTTTTCTGAAGAAAATAGAGAGATAAAGCTTACAAAGGATGAAATGATTCAAATATTTAATTCCCATAGCTAACAAAAAGCCACCAGTATGGTGGGCTTTCTAGAAAAATTATTGTATCACCGGATTGGAGGTATCAAGCAGGTTCCCGCCCTCTAATCGCTCTAAATGCAAGATTATGAGTTTTGTATATCATGAAGAAATATTTTTATGATTTTTATCATGCCTGTTTTTGTGTGGAAAGAAAAAATACTTGTCAGTATTTTATAGGGCTTTATTTTTTTAATTCGTCAGATGTGATCGATCCAATCGTCTATTTAATGCTCTCAATTTAAATCATCTTATTGGTTGCTGTTAAAAGCAATGTGTTGCAGAAATAATCTTAGCGAAATAATGTCAGCGATAACAATATGGCCCCGACTGCTAATAATCTGCATGCTATGCTGTACCATTTTTTACGAGTAGAACTCGAAGGTAAAAGATCTACACCTATAAATAAGATGGTTATGTAAATTGTTAATCCGCCAATTACTTTTTTATTCCCAAAGCTAGTATTTTCATTGGCTGCATGGTTTATGTAAATAAAAAAGAATATGATTGATATCACTACTGTTGCAATAACTAGAAATTTTTCACTTATTGGTGATTCTTTGTTTGCTTTCAAAACGGCTGCAGGTTCGGCAACGGAATTAGCTAAAGGGTCAATTGATGGATCGGCTAAAGGGTCAGCTATTGGACTATCTACAGGATTATTCAGAGCGGATTCTAAAGGTAGATTTGCTTTTCCGAGTTCAGTCGATTCGTTTTTTTTATTATCATACATATGTGATTTCTCCACTTAAAGGATGAGTTCTGATTCTGAAGCGCTAACATTGTTTAAACACATATTAAATTAAACACAACATATAATTTATAGCAAATTTCCAATGGAAAAAAATTGATAGTTGACAAAAGTAGCATTGCCATTGGCAGCAACATTATGAAGAGCTTATCAGTTGCCGACGCTATTGTTATCGGTAGTCGTGATAAAGCACTCACCGATACGATATTCATCCAGAACGACAGCAACACGAATCCCGCATCGTTGTGGTACATCAATCAAGTAGATGCAACGCATTACGCGATGCCGAACGCCACCGCGCCCAAAGGCTGGCAATACTTGGGAGCGTTCCTCGTCGATGGCAAATCTGGTGTAAGAGGCGGGCGCGCAGACGGTGCCGTCTGGACAATATCAAACCCCAGCATGGTACAGCATATAAGCACATCCGCTGGTGGTCAGGCTGCCGTGAGCATACTCACAGCTGGAACCTGCACGCTGACGGTGACGCTGCGCGACATGGTTTCTACGCTGGTGATCACCGCAGTCGCCGCACCCTGAATGAGAGGAAAAAATGTCTACTGAAAATAAAACGGTGGGAACGTCCTGGACGCTCATTGCGAGCGGTGCCGATTCTATGTTGATCACAGCTGTTGCCGGTTACGGGGATATCTGTGAATCAACCGGCATTCCGCCCGAATCCCTGTTAGGCCACCCGATTTATGCTGGTGGTGAAAAAAATAACTCATACACAGCGACGGGAGAGATTTACGGGCGGGCAGCGGCGGGATCGTTACAGATGCAACTGGCATTGACGCCGTAAAGAAATATGAAGGTGGGCGACTGCTGGCAGCGGTAACTGCCAACAGACATTCATACCCACGGAACAGTCATGATGAGTATGAACCAAGGCCCAGCTCGCTCTGCAGAGCCGGGCCATTTTATTGGATTCTCAGAAATGACCACAACAGAAAATTTTCCGCAGCTCACTATCATTTACCGATCGTTGAGCGAAATCATCCCTCATGTACGTAATGCGCGCACCCATTCAGAAGCGCAGGTGCAGCAAATCGCCGCCAGCATTACTGAGTTCGGCTGGACTAATCCCGTACTGATAGATGAATCAGGGGATCTGATAGCAGGGCATGGTCGCGTGATGGCTGCTGAAAAGCTCGGTATAACCGATGTGCCGGCCATCATCCTGCCGGGATTATCAGCAGAGCAAAAACAAGCCTACCGTATAGCTGATAATAAGCTGGCGTTGAATGCAGGCTGGGACACAGAACTGTTAAAGCTGGAATTTGCTGAGTTAATAGATGCGAGATTCGATATCAGCCTGACGGGGTTCAGCCTGGAAGAGGTGGACGAATTGCTGGTGGAGGTCGAAACCGAAACCCTCAATGATGAAGATCCCTACACTGCAAAAATCGACACGCCAGTTTATGAGCCATCCGAAACGGTTCCTGCAGTTTCAGAGCTGTATGACGAAAATAAAACTCTGGATCTCCGGGAGCGTATTCAAGCAGCAGAACTCCCGCCTGAGGTTGAAAGGTTCCTGCTGAGCGCTGCAGAGCGCCACACCGTTTTTCACTTCAATAAAATCGCTGATTACTACGCATCGGCGAGCGCTGAGGTTCAAGCGCTGTTTGAGGAGTCTGCTCTGGTCATAATCGACTATGAAAAGGCGATTGAACATGGATTCGTCCACCTGACTAAAAAAATGGTGGAGATTGTCCACGGTGAGGGGGATGAACAAAATGCGTGATGACTTCTGCGCATTCATCCTGAGCCATGGGCGCCCGGATAAAATCTATACGCTAAATCTGCTAAAAAAATCAGGCTACACGGGAAAGTATTTTATCGTCATAGACGATGAAGACACCACCCGGGAGCGTTATCAGGAATTGTTCGGCGACAAAGTGCTAGTTTTCTCAAAGAGCGATATCGCCAGCCGGTTCGATGAGGCCGACAATTTTGGTGACCGACGTTCAATTTTCTATGCCCGTAATGCCTGTTTCGATTTGGCAAAAAAAGTGGGCTGCAAATATTTTATCGAGCTGGACGATGATTACACGGCGTTTCAGTTCAGGGTTGGCAAGGAGCTTGAAAAGGACTATTGCCTGATAACCCGTCTCGACCCGGTACTGGAGGCGATGCTTGAATATTACGAGTCTATCCCGGCTAAAACTATCGCAATGGCTCAGGGTGGAGATTTCCTCGGAGATTCAAATAACGCCTCATGGCTGAAACGGAAAGCCATGAACAGCCTGATTTGCTCCACTGACAGGCCATTTGAGTTTATTGGCCGTATCAATGAGGACGTGAATACCTACACGACACTCGGCCGCCGTGGTGAGTTATTCCTGACAATCGGTGCCGTCCAGCTACTGCAAAAACCCACACAATCGAACAGTGGCGGCATGACAGAGCTGTATCTGGCATCAGGAACATACGTCAAAAGTTTCTACTCGGTGATGTACTCACCATCATGCGTGAAAATCTCAACAATGGGTTTAGCCCATGAGCGTATTCATCACAGGATCAGTTGGAACAACACCGCAGTAAAAATTCTCGACGAAAAGTATAAAAAACGCCTGCCGACCGACAGGGGGTAATCATGCTCCCGTTGTCAAAAATTGAATCCCTCGCAGCCTTTCGAATGAACGAACAGCAGATAGCTGACGTCCTCGATATCGATCTGGTTAACCTCAAACAGAACCGTGAATTGATGAGCTCATTCAGAGATGCCATGAGGAAAGGCCGAGCGAAAGGAGAAGTAGAGCTAAGGCGGGCTTTATATGAGCGTGCGCGCAAAGGCGATGCACAGGCCCACAACGAACTGATGAGATTATCTGCCAGTAAGGACTGATAGATGAGCAAACCCGACTGGAGGGCGCTGCAGTCTCAGTTTGCTGCTGCTCACGCCAGTACGGGTATATCACCCAAAGCGTGGTGTGAGCAGGAGGGATTAAACTACAGCAGTGCCCGCCGTTATATAAAAAAACCGCTAAAAAATTCTGCGCAAAAAAGTGCGCAAAATAAAACTGCGCAAAAATCCTCTAAAGCCCGAACCAGCCAGAAGCCTGAGCCTGTAAGGACTGCGCAAAATAAAACTGCGCAGGATCCGGGCGCTTCCTCATTTTGCGCAGATTTAAATGCGCAGGAAAAAATCTTTGTGGCCGAATTTTTAAAGTCGCGTGATAAGTATGCGGCCTATAAAAAAGCGGGTTACACGGGGGGAGATCGTGCAGCTCGAATGCTCCATCGAAAGCCCAACATTACGCGGGCTATAAATCGCGGCCTTGAGCAGCTACACAAAGACGCGGTAATGAGCGGCCAGGAGGTTTTGCGCCACTGGCATGAAATTGCTATTGCCGATCCCGGTGAGATTTCTCAGATGCGCCGTTGCTGCTGCAGACACTGCTGGGGGGAACGATTTCTCTATCAGTGGCGTGATATTGATGAATATGACCGCGCGGCAGAAAAAGCCCTGGCGGATGGTAAACCTCAGCCTGAATACGGCGGCCTGGGATTTATTGAGAACGATGATCCCAATCCTGATTGCCCACGCTGTGCCGGTGAGGGGGTGGCAGATGTTTATCTGGCTGATACCCGCGATTTAACCGGACCATCACGCCGACTAATCGCCGGGGTGAAAAAATCAAAATTCGGCATTGAAATAATGATGCGCGATCAGGACGCAGCACTGAAAAATCTGGCGGCGTTTCATCATCTGGCGGTCAGTGAGCAGGAGAGGGAGTTGAGATTACTCAGGCTGGAGCATGAGCGCCTGGCTAATGAAAAACTGAAAGCCGAAATCGAAGCCATCCGTAATGGGCGTAAAGAGGGAGAGCTGGTGGTGGTCCATAACGCTCTGCAGGTGCCTGGCGCTATTCAGCCCACTCAGGATAACGGCGAGGGCGATTAATGGCCCAGATATTCTGTAGAAAGCTGCATGCCGCGCAGTCAGCTGTTTGGACTGAGGGCAGCCAGCATCAGTACAACGTGGTGCGCTGCGGTCGTCGCTGGGGTAAAACAGCCATTCTGGGCAATATAGCCATATCCTACGCAACCTCTCTGTTTAAAGAGACCGGTGGCGAAAGGCTACAGGGCGGCAGGGTTGGCATATTCACCGCTGAGTATAAGCAGCAGCAGGAGATTTTCGACTACCTGGAAGAAGCGCTATTACCGCTGGTCAAGATGAAATCGCGCAGCGAAGGGCGCATTCGTCTGAAGAACGGCGCGAGGATCGATTTCTGGGTTACAAACAATAACCCGCTGGCTGGGCGTGGGCGTGAATATGACGTGGTGCTGCTGGATGAATCAGCATTCACCAAATCGCCGGAAATGCTCAATGAAATCTGGCCGAAGTCGATAAAACCGACGCTTTTAACCCGTCGCGGTCGTGCCTGGGTGTTCTCAACACCTAATGGCACCGATGAAAAAAACTTTTTCTATGCGATCTGCCATGACAAGAGCCTCGGATTTCATGAGCACCACGCACCAACATCCTCAAACCCGTTTGTTCCGCCTGATGAGCTGGAAAAAGAGAAAGCAGCGAACGATCCGCGCGTTTATCAGCAGGAGTTTGACGCCGAATTCATAGACTGGTCCGCTGATGCGTTGCTGGATATTGATAAGCTGCTGGTGGACGGTCTGCCGGTAGGCATGCCGACTACGTGCGACATGATTTTTGCGGTGGCTGATACCGCGTTGAAAGGTGGCTCGGAAAATGACGGCACCGGCTTTGTCTATTACGCCTATGAGGAAACGTATTCAGAGCCACGGCTGACCATCATCGACTGGGATATCACTCAGATCAAAGCGTCGCTGCTTCCGGAATACATGCCCAGCGTCTATGACAACCTCGAGCGCCTGGCGAAGTTGTGCCGGCCGCGCTTGGGCAGTATGGGCGTTTTCATGGAAGACGCGGCTATGGGCGCAATTCTGAACCAGAAAGCCGAAACAGAAGGCTGGGCAATGCAGCCGATAAAGTCGGCCCTGACCAGCAAGGGTAAAGATGAGCGTGCGGTTATGGCGTCCGGCCATCATTATCTGGGCAAGTGCAAAATCACGCGCGAGGCATACGATAAAGTCGCCACGTTCAAGCAGGACACCGCGAATCACCTCCTCAAACAGATCGCCAAATTCCATCTGGCCGATCCGCTGGCGCACAAGCGCGCCGATGACCTTTTCGATTGCTACACGTATGGCCTGATCATCGCGTTCGGGAACTACGAAGCACTGTAAGCAGGGTTCTAAATGGCAGAGATTCAGCTCAACAATAATATGAGTTCTGAACTGGCGAAGATTCTGGCCGCTGAAGAAATACAGCCCGGGAGCGACGTTGGTTATCAGTTGTGCAAGCTGCTATGGCAGTTTCACCCGCTCGGCGGGAAGTTGGTGGAAAAACCCATCAGCATGGCGATGTGCAAACCCCGGCAATATAACGTTGAAACTGATCCTGATGAACGTGTTGTCAGGCAATTCAGTGAAACGTGGGAGCGGATGGGGATCAATGAGTACATCAAAAATTTTTTCTACATATCGCGCTGTTACGGTGCCGCTGCGATCGGCGTAGGCACAGCAAATCATCCCTGCAGTCAGCCGCTATTACAGTTCGGGCTACAGGAAGAAGACGTTTATATCAACGTATGGGATCCGCTCAACGCTGCCGGCTCAATGGTGACTGATCAGAATCCGAACAGCCGATTTTTCCAGAAGCCCAATAACACACTGAAAATTTCCGGTAAAAACTGGCACCCATCCCGGACGTTAAAAATTTTCCACGGCACGCCAATTTATCTGGAGTTTCAGAATTCAACGTTCGGTTTCACTGGCCGCAGCGTATTTCAGCGCGTCCTGTACCCCATGAAATCCTATATAGGGACCATGGAGGCTAATGACCTGGTTAGTCAGAAAGCGGGCGTGCTGGTGGCTAAGACGAACCAGAACGGTTCGATCATGAACGGCATCAAACAGATGGCGTCATCCGCCAAGCGGGCAATGGTGAAATTAGCGCGCACTGGCGGGGTAATCAGCGTAGGCGACAAAGACAGTATCGAGTCGCTGAATCTGCAGAATATTGATGGGGCGCTGAATGCGGCGCGGGACAACATCATTTCCGATATTGCGTCCGGCAGTGACGTTCCGGCCATTCTGATTAAAGAGGAGGCATTTTCGAAAGGGTGGAGCGACGGCGCTGAAGATTCAAAAGCGATCAGCCAGTATATCGATGGTGTCCGCCAGCAGATCGAACCGGTAATGGATTATTTCGAAAAACTGGTTCAGTACATTGCCTGGAACGAAGATTTTTTTAACGCGCTGAAGGGTGATTTTCCCGAAATCATCACGGATGACTATAAATCTACATTCTATATGTGGCGGCGGGAGTTCAGCGCGAAGTGGCAGGAATTGGTTGAGGAGTCTCCGGATAAACGGCGGGATTCAGACAGTAAAATAGTCCAGCAGGCGACAGCGCTTTATACAGGTATGGCGCCGACGCTGGATCCGGAAAACAGAGCTTTACTGGCCGAATGGCTGGCCTCAATCGTCAGCGGCACGCAGACCTATGGCGATATGCCTCTGATCATCAACACCGATTCCCTCGCAAATTACATTCCACCAGCGCAACCGGAGCGACAGAATGAAGTCATCCAGCCGGGCGGGGAAAAAGAGGAAGCCTCAGAGCCTGTTTGAGGTTCTGACCGCTGCGATCAATCACTACGTCGAATCAGGCTGGGATAGCGAAAAGTCATTACTGAGCTGGAGTCAGCGCCTGCGCTTGGCGGCTCAGCGTGAAGCACCCAATGACGATGTAGCACGAAAGCACCTCACCGCCATATATAGCCGCCTCGTCATTGATGGGGGCGCTCTCAGGGACCAGCCACCCGGTGGACCTTCGAAAATCACCCTCAATAAAATTAAGCCGGAGCTTCGCAGGGAGCTGGATCGGCGCATTTTTGCGAGTGCGAACCTCATAAAACTGAACCGGCAACAGGCCATCGAGCGAACAGTTCAGCGTTTTCAGGGCTGGGTTTCGTCAATTCCTCCGGACGGGGTAAGCGAGACGGACAAGCGCGCTCAGAAGGCCGAAATTCAGAAGTCAGTCACTGACCTGGATTTTATCAGCCGCCGTCTGGCCATCGACCAGGGTCACAAGCTGGCCAGCAACGTGAAATACGTTCTTGCCATACAGGGCGGCGCAATCGCGTTTCGCTGGCACTCAAACTGGCGGCGTCCGGGATATCGGTATCGTACGGACCACAAAGGACGGGATGAACTCATTTATCTGGTGCGTGATTCCTGGGCTTTGGATCAGGGGCTGATAAAGCCTGTCCACGGTTTTTACGACGAAATTACCGCCGCAGGCGAGGAGCCATTTTGCAGCTGCCAGGCAATACCGGTATACGCGCCACAGCAGCTGCCGGATGAGTTTTTAACGGAGAAAGGAAAACGTGAATTTAACAGAGCTTGAGCTGGCGCAGCGTATTCGGGACGGCACCACGCCATCACCGGTTAAGTTTTCCAACATGTGGCTGGTAAACCTGCGCATTACCGGGACGGGGCTGGCTTACCGGACGGGGCTGAAAGAGCACGTCTGGCGTGATCCGAAAATTTATCTCAATGATGAGTTTCTTCAGCGCTGTCATGGCCTGCCGGTTATCGCTAATCACCCAGATAAAGCAACTCTCACCGAAGAGGATTTTACTGAGCGGGTTGTGGGTTCAGTGATGCTTCCTTATATCCGGGGCGATGAGGTGTGGGCGATCTGCCGGGTTTATATCCGGGACATTGTTGATCAGATCATCACTGAGAAAGTCTCGACCAGCCCCTCCGTCGTCTTCAACAACCAATCTGGCAGTGTAGAGGTAAAGGACGGCGACACAAACTTTCTCATAGAAGGCGTGCCGTTCCTGATCGATCACATTGCGCTGGTGACAGAGGAGCGCGGCTCGCTGGGCGTGTGGGACAAAGAGAAGATCCCAGCCGGGATCGAGGTTTCAAATAAAACAGGTGACTTAGATATGGATGAGAATCAGCTTCAAACCCTGCTCGCTAAGGCGATTGGCGATGCGCTGGGCGGTGTTAGTAAGGGGATTGAAACCCTGACGGCGCGCATGGATTCGCTGGAAGGTGGATTCAAGGCTCGCGCCGACGCCGAAGAGGCAGAAAAAAAAGAGGCCAAAGAAAAAGCCGATCAGGATGAAAAAGCTAAAGCAGACGCAGCGGAGGAAGAACAGCGCAAAGCAGATGAGGCGGAAGCGCAGAAGCAGGCTGAAGAAAAAGCGAAAGCGGATGCTGAAGCTGAAGAAAAGCGCAAAGCCGATGAAGCAGCGGCTGCTGAAGAAAAAGAGCGCAATGACCAGGATATGGGCGAAGCGCAGTCCCGCGCTGATGCTGCTTATTCCGCCGTTGGCAAACGTGCACCAGAGCCGTTCTCCGGCGAAAAGGCGCTGGATTTCCGTAAGCGTGCGCTTGTGGCCATGCAAAAGCATTCGCCAAAACACGCGGACGTAAATATCCGCGCGATCGCTGACTCGGCCACGCTGTCTGTGCTCGAAGAGGCAATCTATAACGAAGCGCGCACCGCTATTGAGAATGAAATCAACAACACGCAGGGCCAGTTAAATAAACGTGTACGCAGCGACGAGGCAGGTCGCCGCATCACTGAATATTTCGGTGATCCGAATGTCTGGCTCAGCACCTTTAAAACACCTGGCCGCGTGCTGGAAAAAATCAACACGCAGGGGAGCATGAATAATGGCCGCTAATTCTATCAGTTTCGATCCATTCAAAACGCAGGGCACCACATCGGGCCTGTTCAACGTCGAATCGCGCGGCATGACACAGGGGGATGCCTGGGATGATCCGGCTGTACGACTGCAGCTGTGTTCCGGGCTACTGCACGCAGATGTTGATGCACCCGTATGGGGCGGCGTAGGTCTGATTGAATGTATCTCAGATCCGACCGTCAACGTGGCTGGCGCAACCCTGAAAAAAGCGACCGCTACAGCCTGTAATGCATTTGCCGTGGCAAATCAGGCCCACCACGGCATCACCACGGCCGGAAATCCGGTCCCGCTGTTTATGCCTGGCGGCTCGGTTCATTACTACCGCATTGGCTCGCAGGCACGCATTCCGCTCCCGATCAGCGCTGCCGTTGCCGCTCTTGCTGATGGCAGTAATGCGGTTGATGGCGGTGACGTGTTTGTGTGGAACATCACAGATAATCTGGTTGATGTTTACTCAGAAGACGCGCCGGACAATCCGAAGATCGGCATTAGTCTGCTGATGGTTTCTAATTCCGGAAACCTCACAGTTAAGAAAGAGGACAGCGGCAGCGTTGTCTGGGAATTCGATAAGCCTTGCGGCCTGTTTTTAATTTAAGGAACCAGCGATGAGCGCTTTTGCACCCGCCATTACTACAGTCTCACCATCGATGGTACTACCAGAAATTATCATGCAGTACAGCATGGCATCTGGTGCCTTCGACATTCTTCCAGGCTCAGCGCCCACTGTAAAAATCAGCTCGGGCGACCTGGTTGTTTACCAAAAATACCTGCGTGCCACTACGCAGGCGCATGTAGGACAGTCATTACCTGCGCAGCTGCCGTCTGCCACCATCACTGGCGGTTATGACCAGATGAAAACCTACCGTATTTCGACGCGCTCCCAGTACAGCTATCTCGATACTGACGCGGCAAATCGCTGGGGTTATTCGCTGGTGGAAGGCTTACGTCTGGCTAACCGGCAGGGCCACGCACAACAGATGCGAAATATGCTGCTGTACGGGGTTCAGGCATCGAATAACGAAGGGATCACCAACTCACCTAATGCCAACACGCTCAACCTCGGTTACGACAGTCAGGGTAATGACTCCTACACCACCTGGGATTCCGGCGAAATGGCGAAATTTCTTCTGGGCCTGATTGCAGACCAGAAAACACGCATGCTGCTGCTCGGCCAGCCGCTGACTACCGTTATTCTTAGCCCGCAACGTTTCATGAAAGCGCTCGAATGGACCGGTGTGGTTCAGCTTACCAGCTATCAGCGCCCAGGTGGTGGTACGGCTACTGTTGGCACGATGGTGAAAACTATCGCTAACGACGCTTCCGGCGATGATGTGATTTTCTGCCAGGACGACACGCTCATCGGTAAAGGTGCTGGTGGAACGGACCTGATTATCGTGACCAACCCGGAAATCGTGGTACCGGAAGCACGTCAGGACATTAACACCAATATTTTTGCCACGCTGACCCCGAATCAGCAGGCGGTAAATGTGATGTTCTGCGACGTCGCTGCACCAACAGAAGTCCCATCACCTATGCCAGATGGCGGACTGACCACGCTCTACACCATGCGATCCACGCCTGGCTGGAACTTCCGTTCTGAAGGCGTCACGCTGCTGTCCGCTAAATACGCCTGATCAGGGCATCTGAACTAACAAAGGGAGCTTACGCTCCCTTTTTTTATAAGGTCATATCATGAAACTTTTCATCAGCAACTGTTCACGTCAGACACACATCTTTAACTACAAACTGCCTGAAAAGCAGCAGTCGTTTGGCATTACTATCCCGGCTGGCCGCCAGCACATGATCGAGCAGCCGGAAGATGTGATCGCCTCTATCATCAGCCAGCATGAACCTTACGGTTTTCAGCATCGTGACAACGTTGATAAGAATTTTTCGGGCATCTGCTATTCCCTGGATAAGGAGCTCAGCACCAGCCAGATTATTGAAAACGCTGAACAGAAGGTGGAAAACCTCGACAACATGTCTCAGAGCATACTCGAAGCCAGCGCTGTCGCGCTTAACAATGCTGTCGAGTCTGCCGTGATCCAGAGTGGTGAGACGCCACTGAGTGAAGGTATTCAGATGGAAATAAAAGGTGAACCCATCGATCAGGATCAGCCAAATACGACCAAAGTCGACAAAAAAATTCAGGTCAAAAAATAATGATGCCGCGCCCGACACTCGCCGGATTTCTCCGGTTCGTCCGGGCGGCCATGGGTGTTCCTGAATCCGCAATTACGGATGACGATCCGACGATTGAATGCTGTTTCAAATCGGCGCTGGAGCTGATGCCCCGGAATGTCGGGCTGGAGCGGCTGCCAATCGTCAGGATGAATACGGTTTACAACCTGGCCGCCTCGCTGCTGCTCAATTATGCCAACGACATCCCACCTTCGACTTATTTTGCGGACCTCCGAAAAAAATTGGGCATTGGAAATTATGTCGCGGGGATCACTTCATCAGCCTCCGATCAGGGAACATCCGGTTCAGTCACTATCAGCAATGCGCTGAATAACCTGACTCTGGCCGACCTGATGCTGATGCAGGATCCGTATGGACGTGCGGCGCTGGCGGTATTGATGGAGCTGGGGCCGCTCTGGGGGTATACGCCATGAAAATTTGCCTGGGTGTAGTCGATATGCCGTATGACTACGGCGAAGAACCTGCAACCACGTTTGAAGTAGCTACCCGGCTGGAGGAGGATTATGGCCTCTTTTCCCATTTCTGGGCGCAACACCAGGACGACATTATTCAGGAGGCCGGCACGGCTGTTGCCCACCAGCTGATAAACCGGATCCGTTACGGCGCGCCGGACGGCGGTGATCTGCAGATGGGGAACGTGATTCAGAAATTTAATATTTTTCTGGAGCAGGAGGAGATGGCTGGTCTTGGTGTGGCAGGTGTACCGACACAGGCGGCAATACATGGGGTAAACAGCCGTCTGAAACGACAGTTTGGACCGCGACGGCCATCATTTATTGATGGCGGCCTGTTCAAAACTTCATTCACCGCCTGGATAGAAAACGATGCCGAGACTTGATGAATTTGCCGAAAACACCGGCTCTCAACTTTCCTCAGTTCTTCACTCCGCCGTAGAAACCATTTCCTCAAGCCAGCAAATTACATTCCGCCTTTACGTAAAAAAGGTGCTGCCGCTGGACGGCTTCGTGTACTGGGTTAATGCGGCCATCCTGACCGATGACGAGCGAGAGAAGGCGGGGCTGCCGGTCACCAGAACAGTCTCGGGCAGCCTGCACCGGCAGGTTGTATCAGAGCAGTCAGAATCCGTTACGGGGGCGACCAACAATATTATTTTTACACCGCTGGAACAGGCCGATGAACTGAATACAGTGAATCCTGATGCGGTTTATTTCGGTGAGTATGACGGCACGCAGTTTGCCTTTTCGCGTATGGAGGCCCGTTATACGCAGGCCGGAATCTACCATTACCGCGGCACCGCCATTCAACCCACTATGCGCACGCAGATCATCGAGAGCGCAGCAGAAATTTCAGATGAACAGATTCTGTCTAACAGTATCCCTATCTGGCTTTCGCTAAACCAGTTCGCCACGGTCTATCCGTCTTTCCTTTCCCCTTCAAACCTGCGACCGCCATACATCGTGGCAGATGTGCGCTCAACCACGGCGCTGCAACTTGCCCCGCATTATGACAGTCGCAGCCAGCACGTTGCTGATCAGGTGCGTCTGACCATGTACGGTCTGACTAATGCGCAGGCGCTGCAGTTCGTGGATTACGTCGTTAACACGGCGCTGGAAGATGAGGAATTCGGTATCACCAACGTACCGGTTGTGATCGATGGCAAGCGCACTCAGGTAGAGATGGGCGTGCTGGCCAGACAGAAGTTTGTAGATTTCGACATCAATTATTACCAGTCAACCGCGATCGATGTTGCTCATCAACTGATCACGGAAGCCATCATTAACTACGAGATAAAATAATGAGTACTCGAATTGTCACGGTAAACGTATCACAGACAATCAGCGGCACACCGTCAGGGCTGCAGCAGATGTCGGCACTGGTCTCAGCTGGAATGACGAATCTGTCACCCGGTGAGCCAGCGCTTCTGACCGAATCGTCTGACCTGAGCGATATTCTGGGCCTGACGCCTGTTTCATTTACTGTGCGGGAAAATGGCGAAAGCTATTTGGCTATGTTGGGAATTTCTGATGGTATGACCAGCTATGCCGTTGGAGATAGTGTTGAAATTACCACTACGGGCTTTACGCCAGAGGCACTTAACGGGACGTGGACGGCTCAGCTTGCGTCAGAAAATATTATCATCTGGGATATAAGCGCATCCTCAACCGACGTTGAAGTGATCGGCACGTTCTCCATCAAAAATAACGTCACTTCGCTGGAAACCGCGGCAGATGAGTTCTTTGCGCAGGGATCATCGGTGGGCGTCTATGTGATTGAACTCGGATCGGGGTTAACCGTCCCGGAACAGATCTCAGCGCTAAAAAAGTACATTGATGAGCCGCTAAAACGATTTTATGCCTATCACGTCCCGCGCTCATGGGATGGGGATGCAGATTTTATTTCTCTGACGAAGTTGCACACATCGAATGAGTCCATGCTCTACTTTTTTGTGCTTACTGACACGCCAGCTGATACTAATTCCGTGTCGCCCTATGCAGGGATCAAATCAGTTATTGCCATCGCCGACCCGTCCTATCCGGACACAAATGCTGCTGTGGCCGCGATGTGGAATTTCGTCTCAGCAGCACCTTCCGAAGTAAATAAAGTGCCGCCGATGGCATTTCGTTTCCTTCAGGCCGTTAATGCGCATCCGGGCAAGAACAGCATTCTGAAAAGAATGCAGAACCAAAATATTAATTATGTCGATACCGGCGCAGAAGGCGGTATCAGCAACACAATACTGGTCAATGGCGTCACCAGTGACGGCAACGATATGACCTACTGGTATTCGGTGGATTGGGTGCAAATTAACGCCAACATGGCGCTGGCAAACGCTGTCATTAATGGCAGCAATAACCCAATCAATCCGCTGTATTACGATCAGGATGGTGTTGATCGGCTCCAGTTGGTTGCCCAGGGTGTATTCGACACGGGTGGCAGTTATGGCCTGGTAAATGGTGCTCCTGTTGTTAACGCAATTAAGTTCAAAACCTACATTAAAAATAACCCGAACGACTACGCAAAAGGGCGCTATGCGGGGCTTTCAGCCACGTATACACCGATGCGCGGTTTTACCGAAATCGTATTCAACATCAACGTCACTATGCAGCTTTCGTGAGGGATAAACCGTGGCTACAAATCCAAAAATCAAACAGGGCGTGCTGAACCGTGTTCGTGCCAGCATCAAATTCAGTGACGTGCCGGAGCTGAATGTATCGGCCTCATATCTGGCGAAGGAAGGCATTGAGATTACCTTTCAGGGCAACATTGTTGAACCACTGCCAACCATGACCGGCATTGTTCAGTCACCGCAGCCCTACATGATGGCACAGGCCAAAATTCATCTGGTGCGCAGTCAGGCGCTGGCCGCACAGTTTAAAGCGCGCTATGAGAAAGACGGTGTACTGGGCGACTGCCGGCTTTATACCGATAGCAGCACATTCGGTGATTTTGACCTGTCCAACACGTCGATTTCCAACTGCGGAGATATGACATTCGCTGGTGGCGATCCGGGGCTGCTAATCACCCTGACCGGCATCTATTACACCAACTCTGATATGTGGGATCTGTGATGAAAATTGCGCGCAACATGAATCTGATAGCTGAAGTGGAAACAGAAAACGGTAAGTGCTGGATCCACAGCACGCCGATATCGAAAGAGGTTTACCGTCAGCATTTCTTTATTCTCAGCAAAGTTTTTGCCTCGATATTCAGCGAGGGACTGGGAGTGGTTGCGGGGCCGCGCGTGGCCTATCTGCTGCTTGAAAAAATCGCGAGCGATTTGGAGATCTGGGACGGTGCCAACGGGGTGCGTAATACGCTGGTTAATGAAATTATCCGGCTATCGAACCTGGTCTATCCGGTTGAAGGTAAGGGCTGGGATAACCAGCCGCTCGAGGTTGCTCTCGATAAAGGTATCGTTGAGCTGGATGACGTGATCGGTGAACTGGTTTTTTTTATATGCGTCTCTGCGATAAACAAACCCGACCAGGCGAAATCCCTGATGGAGAGCGTGGGTGGACTGTGGGACAGTCGAATTACATCGCTGAATGTTACGGACTGGACAGCATCATTGCCGATATCGAAGCCCACCGCGAGTACTGGCGGGACGGAGACCACGTTATCAGCGACCTCCTCGGATACGCTACCGGTATAGGTTTCAGCGATCTGTTCAGTCAAAGTAGCCTCGAGCTGCGCACAGCCGCGCAGCTTCGTGAGCTGCTGAAATGCAAACCGCGGGGACTTTTCAGTGAGTGAAAATACACGTCCGGTTCTGGACATTAATATCGATGAATCCCGCCTGAAACGAATGGAGGAAGTAGTTCAGAAGTTTCAGGCGGCCTTACAGATTGGTCCTGGCGGTAAACCGGTTGTTTCACCACCAGCCTTACCGGATCAGCGGTTACCTGTTGTTCCTGGCCAGACTAAGCCATCGCCCTGGTCCGAAGAACTTAAAAAATTGTTTGGAGGAGTGGATAAGTCCGCGAAAAGTTCGCTTAAGACGTTTGGACTGGTTAATAAAACGCTCAATACGACGCAAAACCTTCTGAAGGGGCTTTATTCAGCTTCCATACGCTGGTCTGCTCGAATGGGGCTGCTGGCTACCGGCGGCATGTTCGGTTATGACGTGATGACCCGTCATGTTTCTGCGCAGTACCGGACTGCGCAGGGCAACAATATGACAACCGGCCAGATGCAGGCCGCGCAGAACGTCTATGGGAACAGGTTTTCTGGTACCAGCAGCATCATTCAGGGGCTGACTAATGCGCAGAATAACCCTTCTGATCAGGCGTATGCTGGCTTGCTTTCGCTCGGTATTAATCCTGAAGAAGGCGCGGCTGCCAACCTCCCCAAATTGCTTTCCCGCGCGGCGTCACTGCTGAAAGATTACAAAGATACGGGCGTTTCACAGGCCGTTCTGCAAAGCATGGGGCTGAGTGGGATGATCGATGTGCACACCGCGAATCAGATTGCGGCGAACGCGGGCGATATGGGGAGTCTGAACGCCATGTTTGGTGCGCAGGCTCAGCAGCTCGACAGGGACATGGGCGCGGGGACGCAACGCAGCTTTCAGGATCTGAATGGACGACTGGCGAATGATGCCGACCGCATCGGGAACACGTTTCTTTCCGTGCTGGCGAGGTTGAATAAACCCATAGGTGCTCTGGCGGACACGCTCACCACAGACATAGAAAAATTTCTGAAGGGAGAAAACGGGAGGGCGGTTTTTGAGACCGTCGCCCAGGGATTAGAAAGGCTGGGTGCCTGGCTATCAGGACCAGATTTTCAGAAAGACCTGTCTGATTTTGAGCGGGATATTAAGGGCATTGCCAGCGCAGTAAGGGATGCGATTCATTGGTTTGGTCTGCTGACCGGCAAAGAAGATGATGATCAAAAGGGAGAAGAACCTACCGGCCCGGAAACAACCAGTCAGGCTCTCAGAAATTTGTGGCTGGGAAAATACGATACTGCGGGTGATGCTCTTATGGCCGTGGGACATGTGGCCGGTGTCGCGTTTGATAATCATGTTCTGTCGCCTATGCGTAAACGTGCTGTGGGCCATGCAGAAAAAAACAGGGCTGACGCGCTAAGTGCGGCCGCTAAAACCGAACGCCGGGTTAATGCTAATGATCGTCATGTGACGAATATCTATAAGAGCCACGTAGCGAACGAAAATTACCAGAGCAAATTACCTGGTGGCCTGCTGTCAGCGGTTGCAGAGGCAGAATCAGGCTGGGATATTCGGGCAGTTAGTCGTGCTGGCGCGGGTGGTCTGTTCCAGTTCACACGGGATACTGGCGCACGATATGGGCTTTCGGACAGCGACAGATTCGATCCTGAAAAAGCCACGGCCGCTGCAGCGCGATATTTCCAAGATAACCTCAGGCGCTACCATGGCGATATAGCGCAATCGCTGGCGCAGTATAACGGGGGTAATGTTGCTGTTGGGAAAGATGGCAACCTGAACCTGAAGCTGGAAACCATCCAATATCTTGAAAAATTGCTGCCAAAAATCCGGGGCGCTGAAGATCAGCATACCGGGCTGATGGATCGCCTGAGAACGGCGGAGCAGCAGTTGAACGGTAACCGCGATCAGCGCGTAACCATCCAGCTTGATATCAATCAGCGCCCTGGCTCAGACATCAACGCGTCCGCGCAGTCACAATACATCCCGCATTAATCCGGAGGGTAAATGGCTCTCAATTTCTTCGGGCAGGCCTGGCGGCTTGCCTTTGAGGTTTCCCCGATCCTGCTGGTTGACGGTATTGCTGCAGATATTCCCGGCAGCACATTGCCAATAGCCGTATTTACAGAGGGTCTTAATATCCTTGATGGCGCGCTACACGGCGAACTGGTTGATAACTCAACACGTTTTATGCCCATGCCCGGCACGACGCTGATACAGCAGGATGTCGGGAGTTATCCTTTTTACAATCAGGCGACGGCGGCCAATGCGGTGGTTCAGAAGCCCAATAAGGTCATTATGCAAATGATCCGGCCTGCATCCACCTCATCCGGTTACGCGAACAAAACCATGACGTTTATGGCACTGAAGCTGGCGCTGGATAAGCACAATCAGAGCGGCGGCAGCTATACCGTCCTCACGCCGTCTTTTATTTATACCGGCTGCCTGCTGCGAAGCATGGTCGATAACGCCGGATTTTCCCCGCAGAACAAACAGGCCCAGTATTCCTGGTCGTTTGAGTTTGAGCAGCCGCTTCTTACTATTTCTCAGCTGGATGCCGCTATGGGTAATCTGATGAGCAAATTCAGCAGCGGGGCCAAAACGGACAGTCTCTCATGGTCGGGTATTACGCAGCAGTTGCAGCAGGAGTTCGGATTTTGACAGCATACATCGCATTCAGACCGCAGAGCGATCAGCCGTTTACGTTCAGGACGACTGTGGGCGGTGCTCAGGTGTTTGGGTCGGTTCCCTGGAATCATTATGCACGCCGGTATTACCTCCAGCTTAAAGACGGCCAGAACACCGTTATTGCGTACGTCCCTCTTGTGGCATCGCCGGATGGATATGACATTAACCTGGCACTCCCACTCGCATCCGGGAAACTGGTGTTGCGGGACAGTACTCAGCAGTTTGAGGCGACCTGAATGCGCTATTACGAGCTGGACATAACAGATAGCCAGGGAAAGCCTATCGTGGACGCGACCGGTAATCCGATTGGCCCGTTCATCAGCACCGACAGCCCCGGTGGAGCGCTGAACATTATATTCGACATTCTCATCACTTCTCCGGACGTGGCGACTGGCGGAACTATGCTGGCGATTTACGGGCTGCCAATGGCGGCGCTGTCGCAGAGCGTTAACCTTTTCGGGGCCAACGTGACTCTTTACGGAGGATTTTCCGGCGGTCTTCCACTGGAGCGGCCAGAGCAGCAGGGAGTGTTGCTGCAGGGTACGGTTTTCAATCCGTATGGAAACTGGCAGGGCGTTAACCAGTGCCTGAATCTGATTGTCAATCCGGGGCTGCTGATCGACAAAAACGGCAAAACACTTAACATTATGGTCGATGGCAAAAGGGGGGAAGGGCTGGCTGAGGTTGTCACGCGAGCGCTGAGTGATGCCTATCCGGATACGCAACTGGACATACGGATCAGCGACAAGCTGGTTTTGCCGGAGGACTGGAAGGGGGTCTATAACCGGCCGTCACAGCTGGCTATCACCATGAAAAGCGCATCACTCGGTCTGATTAAAGAGGAAGGCTACAGCGGTATCAGCCTGGTAATGCAGAAAGGGATCATTCGGTTTTTCGATAATCTGACCACCAGCAATGCCAGGACAATTAATGCTAATGAGCTGATCGGCCAGCCCACATGGATTGGCATCAACAAAATGTCATTCAAAACACCGCTACGCGGGGATTTCATGGTTGGGGATGTTATTACTCTACCGGACAGCCTGATAAACGGCTCTCAATCTCTGCTTTCCGTAAATTCACCTGCTGCTTTTTCTGCTCAGCGCGACAAACTCAATTTCTCAGGCAAATTTATAATCACCTCCATGCGTCACGTTGGCGAATTTATGAATGGTTCAGGTGAGGCCTGGGTAACCATTTTCGAAGGGATTGGGAAGCTTTCTGCAAAAGGAGATCAGGCGTGAGCAATTCACAAAAATTTCCGTTTCTATCTTCGCTCTCAAACATGACCACCACGCGGATTGAGGATCACACTGCGCTGCAGGGGCGAGCATTGCCGTGTCACGTTGTGAGTGTCCTGGGCGCGATCGTGACCGTTCAGTTTGATGTACTGCCTGGCGCCATCCAGTTGCAGGAGATTACGTTACCGGTGGCAGGGTTCGAATATATCCGCTATCCCATCCGCGTGGGCGATAAGGGCGTAACCGTGCCTGCCGACGTCTCGTTACGCGGCGTGTCGGGGCTTGGTACCGGCATGGCCGATATGTCGCTACCAGCATCCCTTACCGCGCTGTTTTTCGTGCCGCTTGGAAATAGTGAGTGGAGCGCCGAAGACCCCAACAAAATCACGCTACATGGTCCCGCTGGCGCGCTTATTAAAACTACTGACGGCAAGGCAGCAATGGCGATCGATAACGATAAAATCACGTTAACCGTCTCCGGCCAGACGCTGGAATTGTCAGCTGATGGACTGAGGCATAACGGAATTAATGTCGGCTCAACCCATCATCACGATGTTGAAAACGTGAAATCGGGTGAGACTACCAGGACGTCAGGAGATCCAAAATGAGGACGTGGGGGCGGGTGCCGGATGGTAATGGCGGCAAAAAATGGGTGGCGGTTGAATCGGACGCCAGCGGCGATTTTTCATATGGCTGGCTGACGACACTGATTCAGACCCTGAAGCTGGGCCTGGGTGAATCTCCCTTTTACGCGCAATACGGTATTCCTGCGCAGCAGTGCATTGTCAGCCAGGTCTACCCGGATTATTACGTGAACATGGTTCAGCAGCAGTTCGCCGGATATTTTGCCTCACTCACCATCACTAAGGTGAGTGGTGCTGACCGACCATCCTATAACATCAGCGTGATCTTCCGTAATGGGGTTTCATGGCGAGGCGAAGTGGCCGTTTGATCAGACCCTAATCAGCATAGATAAATTGCACCCTGCGGGGTGTTTTTTTTGGAGTGAAAATGTCAGACCTTCCCGTAACAGTAACCCAGGCGGGCGCGCAGCCCACGCCACCCGAAACGCTCTTTGCCAGGTTGATCGAGAACGTATCTGCAGAGGTGCCCGGATATACCGCAAACCTTCCGGCATCCCTCATTACTGATTTGGCCAGTACAGCGGTCGGCGCGCTGGCCCTGATAGACCAGGCGATGGTGGACGCTATCAACTCAGTCACACCATACGGGGCCAACGTGCCGTTACTTGATCAGCTCGGTAATATCTACGGTGCACAGAAAGGAGTTGGCTCTAACACATCCGTTTATGTCATTTTTAAAGGGTTGCCGGGTTTCGTTGTACCAAAAGGGTTTGTGGTCTCAGATGGCAACTATCAGTATACCGTTCAGGCAAATACGGTGATACCGGCATCCGGACAGACGAGTCCGGTTTACTGTCTGGCAACAACCAGCGGGTCGTGGGCAGTGCCGGCTGGCTCTGTTACTCAGATCATTACCTCAGTTCCTGTATCACAGACACTGACGTGTACTAATACCGATCCGGGGCTGCCGGGAAACGATGCGCAGAACAATGCTGAATATCGTGCGCAGGTGATGCAGATGGGCATGGCAACCGTTCAGGGAGTGCCAGATCTTCTGAAGGCGATGCTCACCAAAGTGGAGGGGGTTAAACCCGCACTAATCGCATACAGACAGATTAATCTTTCACAGTGGGCTGTTGTGGTCGGCGGCGGTGATCCCTATGAAGTTGCGCACGCAATATATCAGTCAGTCCCGGATATTTCGGTGTTAACTGGCGATGTTAACGATCCCTCCGGGAATGTGCCAACGGTGGTTACACCGACAATCACCAGTTACCCTGACAGTTATCAGGTGCCGTTTATCGTTCCAATCTCCCAGCAACTGGGGTTGATAATTACCTGGAACGCAACATTGATCGATTTTTCAGATGAAACTATCAGCTCGGCGGTGATCCCGGTTCTGGTTGATTATATTGAGAATATTGCGGTGGGTATGCCTGTCAGTATTTATCGAATAAAAAAACTTTTCCTGACTGCCGTTGCCGGTATTGTTAGCGAAGATAACGTTTCATACATAGATGTTTTAGTAGCAATTAATGGCAAAATAGTTCAACAGGACGAACATACCGGTTTGGTCAGCGGTGATCTGTATGGTTATTTTGATACTGATTCCAGCTTAATAACGGTGAGGCAGTATGAGCCAGCCAGTTGAGAAAATTATTCCCGCCTATCCGTTTGTGCAATACCGTGACGATCCAAACGTAGTGGCATTTTTCAAAGCCTACAACATAATTGCTCAGCAATATCTCGATGCTTTCAACGCGCTTTACCTGCCGTGCTGGACGTCACCGCTGATTAAAGGGTATTTGCTTGACTGGGTAGCCCTGGGGATTTATGGCGTTGAACGGCCATTGTTGCAGACCTCAACCGCGACAATAGCAGAAGGGGCATATAATACTGTCGAATATAACGACATTTACTATGCACATATGAAAAGTTTTCATCCTGGAACATTTCAGCATCTTCCTGATAACTATTTTAAGCGCATTCTCACATGGAACTTTTATAAAGGTGATGGATTCCAGTTTTCCGTTGAGTGGCTCAAACGCAGAATTGCACGCTTTATTCATGGTGAGTCAGGAGTAGATCCGCTTCTGGAAAATACATTTGACGTTAGCGTAACCAGCAAAAATGGAACATTCGCGTTAAAAATTCCTGAATATGGAGATGGTGTAGGCGATTTTCTGGTAAGAGCAATTAATACGCGCCTGGTTAATTTGCCGTTTATTTATACTTATGAAGCGGAGGCAGTCAGCCAATGATTACCGGATTTGGAAATAATGTTGTGTCAGCGCTGGCTGAGAACGTGACGTCTATACAGACAACCCTGACTGTTATGCCGGAACAGGGGGCCATGTTTGCTAAATTGCTGACTACTGACATGGAGAACGACTCAAATCCTCAGAGCGTTTACGCCATATTAACTCTGACCAATACGAGCCAGACCGTAAATGAGATCTGTCACCTGACGGCAGTTAGAGGCGATGTACTGACGGTTGTGCGTGGTCAGGAAGGCACCACGGCCAGGGGCTGGTCACTGAACGATGTTGTCGCTAACTTTGCCACTCGCGGCTCTGAGAACGGTTTCGTCCAGGCGGAGCAGCTTCAGACAGGCCAGTACACTGCCGCGGTCGCCGGAGGCAGTGAGAACGCACTGGCCATCCAACTGCCAGGCACCTTTTTTTTAAATGACTCGACGGATTGGGATTTCAGAACGCCCCTCATCATCACCCCGACGCTGACCAATACCGGCGCAGCCACACTGCAGGTAACGGTTGCAGGCCGGATACTTGGCACGTTTCCGCTGTACAAAGGAAAGAAGGTCGAGCTTGAAGCCGGTGATATTCTTGCTGATGTTCCAATCGCGTGCCTGCTGGATAAAACCAAGTCATTTTTCAGTGTGATGAACCCGGTGAAAGTTTATTCGCTGGGTGATGGGCTCGTTCGAAGCGTGAACAAAGTGCTGCCCGACGAAAAAGGAGCGATTAATTTAACACCTGAGAATATCAGCGCTTATCCATTGGCTGGGGGCGAAGTTGAAGGCGAGGTATGGTCAAACATAGTCAATAATTTTCGTATTGTAAGTGATGAACGTAGCACGTTCTGGCGCTTTGATGGAAATGCGTTGTATCTGATGTTCACGAACGAAGGCGATCCACATGGAGGCTATAACGCCCTACGCCCCCTGATTGCTGATTTTGCTACAGGTAAATTATCTACAGGTCACGATTTTACCGCTGGCGGAACGCTCTATGCAGGGGCGGGGGCATGCTGGATGGCAACTGATGGCAATATCTATGGTTCGGCATGGGGCGGATACCTTAATCAGTGGGTTTTGGCTCAAATTAATGCGCTCAATGTCGCGCTGAATAATCAAATCACTGCCTCGATTAATAGCAATAATAGCGGATGGGTGCTACCAAATTTTCAGTTAAAAAATACCGCTGATCTCGGTGGGGGCTGGGAAAAGGATAGCGCAACTGGTCGCATCAGACAGTGGGGATATTTGAATGCTGGCGCGACGACAGGTTTTTTTCAGGTAAATTTCCCGATCACGTTTCCAAATACCTGCGCAAACGTTCAGGTAACTGTTATTGGAGGGGGTGGCAAACTAGCGGACAATTATGCGACGGCGGGAAACGTAACACAATCTGGCTTTACCTGTGGTCAGGACACGGCCGGATCGTACTGGGAGGCGATAGGATGGTGAGGAATATATGAGCGATATTTATTACAGTGCAACGAATAACGGTTTTTATCATGATGCTTTCAGAGAGGTTTATGAAGCCTCTGCTAATGGCTGGCCTGATGATGCTCAGCAAATAACCGATGAACTATATCGATCGCTGATCGAGGGCCAGGCGAGTGGAAAAATGATAGTAGCTGGTACTAATGGCGCTCCGGTCCTGGCTGATCGTCTGATTGACTGGAGCGCCAGAGCCCAGCAGCAACGCACTGACCTGCTGACTACTGCAAATTCCATGACGGCGGACTGGCGGACTGAACTGGAACTGGGTGTGATTAGCGATCTGGATAGGTCGGCGCTCGTTATGTGGATGGCATATATACGCGCACTGAAATCCCTTGATCTCAGCAGCGTCAAAGATGAGGCGGGATATAACGTGATCGCTTGGCCAGAGAGTCCATAAAAGGCTTTATTTAGATATTTTAAGGAATGGATAAATAAAAGAAGACCAAAGCAGTCGTTTCAACTTAAGTTTGAGTGGGCGGTTTTTTTTGATTCCCGCCCACATTAAACCTTTCTCTTCTTCTAATCTTTTTTTAAAATCATTATCAAATTGTATGGTTGAATTATCGGCATGTGATGTTTTACGAATTACTGGTGGAATAACAGCTTCAACCTTGCAAACTGAATACTCCTTTAGTACCTGCCACTTGTCTGCAACCATCCAGACAGGGTAGAGGAAATTTGCCATTCTAAATGCTGCACTATTGTTTATCACATAACCATGAGAGCAGGCGGCTTCCAATACCTCATATATAAAGTGTTTTTTCCTCTCTGATTTGTGTAAAGGCTTATCAATATATTTAGCTCCCTCTGTCAATAACGTGACGGTAGGGAAGGAAATATTCCTGTCTTCAATTTCCGACATGGCCTCTACTGTTATGTGGTCAATGAGAGCGTCATCCTCTAATATCAGCGCCATCGGTATATTTTCAGAGGCTATTCTTCTATAAATGTTGATATGGCTTAGTGCACAGCCAACTTCGCCACAACTAAGCGCGTAGTTCAGCGGCCTTGTTTCTCTTAAAATGTCTGTATATGAAAGTTCAGAGCCGTCCACGGCCTTTACTATTTCATATTCAAGATTCAAGAGTGATAGTTGTTGCTCAATGCATTTCCGTCGTTCAGTTGAACGAGCTAAATTTATGACGAATATTTTCATGACTCAAATCCCTATGATCCAGTAGTTAAAAATGATTTTCTGAAGTAGAAAATAAACGTCTGATAGGGATTTTTTTTTGACTTTAGTTAATAATGGGTTAAGTCTTATTGCAAAGCTATTGCCAAATGAGAATATTACAAAGAACTTCGTTCATACTGCCTAATCTTGGAACACGTCTCGCATCCTTGAATACTTTCGCTTTATTTTTTCTGTTCAGTCATACCATTAGGACACACATCAATCAGGAGACATTATGGAACAGGAATTCGAAAAACAGGTCTATGACGCAGCATGCATGGCTATGGGAGAGGCTGTATGGCAGCTAGCGGTAAGCGGTGAAATTATATCGCAGGAGGCTATATTAATAAAAGTTTTTGAGTTGTCAGAAATCCAGTTAGGCATAGCTGAAAGTGTTGCGCTTTCAATACTTATAACCATATGAAAGACGAGATTAGTAATTAACTTTTTTAGTATAACGAAGATTTTTTTACTTTTCTGCGTCTAATATGAACTTGTTGGTTAATAACTATCCTGCCATAGCATGGCAGGATAGCAGTGCTAAAATTGAGCATTAATCGTTACTAAAACTCCAGTACCCATGTTCTTCAGCAAATGATGCCATTGCTTCGGAATCACTAGGATCGACCATTTCGTAATAATCTTGAGGGGTATAATGTGTCCTGTTCGTGTAATGATCTGCAACCCCGGCAGCAACCAGTTGGGCATAACCATGCAACTTCAACCCACAAGCCGGACAAGAGAAACTATTTGGGATAACAGATCTCCTGGTTATTATTTCATCACCTTTATTTTCAATCTGCTCTTTTCCAAATTCATTTCCATGAACCGTGGCAGTACAAGCACATGATGGACAAGTAACTTTGTGGTGTTTAATATGAGCAAGCATTTCTCCTTTTTGTTGTGCGAGTACTTTTAATGCTTCTCTCTCATCTGGCGTTTTATCATTAAATACTTTTTCGTACGCTTGAATTTGATCAATCACTTGCTTTTTGACTTGTTTATCTAGCTCGGCAATTATGCCTTGTGCTGCCGTAGCTTCGTCCTCACCAAAAAGCTCTTCTAAGCTTCTATCTTGTGCTAATGATAAGACGTTACAACACTTATAAAATGCTCCAATCCAATGTTGATGTTTGTATTCGACAAATGCAGCAGCGCCCGTGTGAACTTCTTCATTTCTACGTCCTGCCAATGCCATAGCTATCGTAATGTCATCATCATTGAAGTCTGTAATCAATTCTTTGCAAAGTTTTAATACTTGCGAAGTAGATATAGATCTGGCCTGTGAAATCTTAGCGTTGAGATTAAGAGCGGCAAGAAGATTTTTATGATCTCTATCGGGTTCAGCAAGCAGGCATGGGCTGAAGTGTGAGACAGCTGATCGTGAGAGCAGTTCAAGCCCCATAGCGCACCAAAGGCCAAAAACATCAGAATCTCTGTCTTCATTAAAAGCTCTTTGAAAATAAATTTTACTTTTTGACCACAAGGAATCACTATCCCAGCTCATATATTACCTCACGTAGGCTCTAAATATTCTTCTTTTCTCATGCTCGTTGTTAACTCGGCTTCTGCCATGAAGCATATTCCAGTTGTTAAGCACTAAAGCATTTGAACCAGACCAATATAAATTAATTAAATTAATTTCTGAAATGACGTTATTAAAAGCTTCAACAAATTTTCCAGCATGATTATTGGCTGGAAACATTATGTTAGGATCATATCTATATCCTATTTCTCCAGATGAGAGGAAGGTTATAGCTCGGTAATTAGAGCTTTCAAAGGTTTTAACTATAAAAATAGCATCTTTTAAAGCTTTTTTTTCACTTAATGAAAAACGATCTAAGATATCATTCCATGGAAGCATTGTCGTTGGCGCGCTACTCCTGTTGGGTGACCACATTATCAATATTCTTGCGGGAGTAGCCCAAAATGCAGTGTCAGTGTGTAGTGGGAACTTGCCGAAACCAAAATTCTTACTGAAAGAATCCCTTTTGGCATTATTCCCGTCATTTGCAATAACAATGTCGTACTCTTGACCGTTAGGTGTGCAAATCAATTCTCCATGCTTTTTTGCTAACGTTAAAAAGCTTTCAACTGAATTGCATTTTTCAATATTATATTTATTCATAAAATGAGGGCGCTTTCAGATTATAATATCTGCAACTTACTTTAATAGCTGTAAATTCTTAATTGGTTTTGATTTGTTAAAATTGTAATGATTCATCCTAGCATGATTGCAAGTTTGGTCAATGCCTAACAAATGAACTTTTTAAGGTTATACTCATTTTTTTAAAAAAGTTAGTCTTTTTTTTGCTCAATGCTGTACTCCAAGACGTCAAAATGCCTTAAGGAAATTTTTCCATTCTGTATCTTTCATGCTTAAGTCTTGAGATTGGTGACTACAACTTAAACTTGCGAACTCAAAAACCTTGCACCATCAGAACCTTTACAAATTTCAGAACAAGTCTGTCTTGATCAAATGGCTACACTGATAATACTGTTTATTCGTACAGCATCATCAGGACGGAATTTATCATGCCCCGCGACTATGAAATCAAGCACGCATTTATGAACGCTATGAGGCGGGAGCCAAGCCAGGGCGTTATCGTCACTACTCAGGATTTCGTCCACCAACTTGAGCTGCTTAACTGGCATCTCAGCCTGCGTGAGGCTAATCAGTGGATAAAAACCAATATGGTGACGTTCCGCGATGCATCCACGCAGGAGGGTGAGGCGAAAATCTACCGTCAGTTCAACCCGAATGGGGGAATCTGATATGGGGTTTTCATCACCAGCGCAGGACCACATCGAACAGCGCATTGACCTGAACAAAATTCTGATGCCTCATCCGGCCCACATGCTGATGATTGAGACGCTAGCCGGATTCGCTATTGTTGACAGAACTGTCCAAGGTAAGACTGGCGACAAAGTAGCCTTCCTGCTTGGAGATTATTCTCAATAAGGGAGATTGTTAAGAATGTTGATTGTCACCCAAGACAGCAAGATGATCGATGCAGAGGGGCTTGAAGGGATTATCATGCTGGGAAAGGTTACTGCCACCATTGTGGCCGTGTATGAGTCATTATAGTTATTCTATAACGCTTTCTTTTGGAGTCTTATTTACATAGAATAAAATGATGTAAAATATAGGAGGTATTCTATGCAATATGACCCCCCCGAAGAAAAAAAAGTTAATGAAACTGAAGAAGAAAAGGTCAATGATGAAACCCGGAATGTTAAAGAAAATATTGAGTCCGATGATGTCAAACATCGGGTTTCGAATAAGATTTCTATAATATTTGGAGTTTTTGCTTTTCTCATAGCACTTGGTTTTATTTGTTATTTCTCTTTTCTCGCTGGTAAAAAAATGGGTTATGAGGGTGCTAATACCTCAAATTTATTCATCCCTATAATATTGAGTCTAGCAGGCGTTATCTTACTATTTGTCATGACGAATTTTCTTGATAAAAGTAATAAATACATTAAGCCCAAAGTAAGTGATTCAAGCACTCCGAACACTATTTTAAAGCATGCCAGTTCTGAAGCGTCGTCTATGGTGAAAACTTTTGTTGCTTCAGTTGAATTATTAGCATCCTTATTTTCCAGAGACATTCAAAAAAGCCCTATGGAAAATGATGATTTTATTAAGGCTTCAACAGACAGGGAGAAAATAACACGGCAAGTTATTGAAGAGCTTGAAGAAAAGACAAAAGAGTATATTATTTCCAATTCGATTGATAACATAAGAAATGATGCAGGTTATTTATCTAAAGAAAAATACAAAAATGAACTATTCAATAAAATATCTTTTAGATTGGAGGGGGAAATATCATCTCAGTCTAGGCGGGGAGTTTTTAATTTATCAGCTGGTATTATAACGGCAGGGATTGGTATTTATTTTTTGTATAGTCTTCTAACCGAATATACTGAATCTAAAGATTATATTAACTTGGTTTCACATTTCATACCACGAGTTTCTTTAGTAATTCTAATTGAGGTGTTCGCATACTTTTTCCTTAATCTCTACAAAAGAAGTTTGGATGAGATAAAATATTTTCAAAACGAGCTTACTAATATAGAAATGAAGTATATGGCCTTAAAGACTGCTGCAGATATTAACAGTGATAATGTTAATGAGCATTTAGTAAAGGTAATGATAGAAACTGAAAGAAATAGGTTTTTGAAAAAGAATGAAACCACTGTGGAACTTGAGCAGTATAAACTGGATAAAATAAACAATGCCAATGTTTTAAGTAAAGCTTTCGAAATATTAGGGCAGGCAAGTAATAAAGAAAAAAATAATTGATAAACTAAGTATTTAGTGTTTTAAATTTAAGCTTGGCATTTTGAAATATGATGGATTTGTGGCCGCTGGCACAATTAAAATAATGTTTGAAATACAAGTCATTCCATGTTGGTTTAGATGACTTAATTACAAGTTGTAATAAAATGCGTACAAAAGGCTTTGTAGTGAAGAAAATATATAGTTATTAATAATTAGCTTATAATGGTGAGCATTTGTTAAATTACACGCGAGATCACGAAAATTTGGCCTAGACATAACTCTCTTTAGGGGGCAAAAACAGGGGCAGATTTAGTGAAAAGGGGCAAAAAAAGGGCATGAAAAATGTAGCTTAGCGTTAGTTGGCGTACATAAGAACATGATGTAATTTAATGATTCAAAAAGAAAACTATTGTTTTCAGTAAGGTGGCATCGTTAATGCTTTACCTTGAGGTTGTACTGTTCTTTCTTGTCAACCGTTTGATTATCTTGCATTTTTACCTATCTCAAAATCCAGAAAGCGTAGCTAAAGGGCAAATTGCCGTGCGCGTTCAGCCAGACACTTCACTGCGGTGTCACGAATATGCAGCGTATGGTACGGATTGTTGCCGCGAATGCCAGTACTGGAGTGAAGTAATCAGCGGATAGCCGCCCGGGGAGTCCGGCAGAGACTACCCGTTAAGGGGGCAGCGACATAAATCGATGCGGCGGTACTCAGTGAAAAATGAGGGCAGGCCTTACCAGGTCATTACCCAAAAATTGCGGGCTGATGTGTCACGGATAGCGTTCAACTATACGATGTCAGCTGGCTGGCACATCTTTCCACTGGCAATCGATTTCATCATTGTGCGCAGAACAGGATGGCAGTGATGCCTGGTAAGCATCAGCCCGCGCATTCTCTTTTTTTGCCGCACAACCCGCAGTCATAAAAATGATTGAGATAATTAACAGATATTTCATCAGAGCGACCAGTAAGCAAAAAAAAGAGCATGCACCGCTATTAATCAATCATGCATAAACGGAGTCCTGTTTATGCTTATCTGATTTGAAAATTCTATTTGAATTGTTGCTATAAATCTGCAGGGAGTTAAATATCCTGATGCACTGTTAAATTTATTGACGCCTGAATCTGAAAAACGCTGCTGTTGAATATGCGTTGACACTGCCGGGTTATAATTGGGAATACGTAAGATGCACAGGCATCACTGTTTTTTTGTATCCCATTAAATGTGAATCGATTTTACTGGCACATATCGCCACGTCCAAAGCTGTTGCTTTTCAAAACAGACGGGTGAAATTAAAGCCATTAAAGTGAATGTGAAAATTAAAAAGGGCGGCTTTAATTTTTACACTCATAACTGTTTTTCCTGAGAGACCAGCTGTGACTTCATCGTTCCGCACATCATGGTAATGCGGGCAGCGAAACAAATCGTTAAATTGCTGGCTATATATGTGAATAAGGACGGAGCAAACTTTAAATTCGATGAGACATCCGGTAAACACTCACGATATAAAAAATTATGGTGTCCGATTTATATTGACGCTGATACTCTTTTTACTCTGCTATGTTGCAGTCATGTATTGCGGCGTTTTGTTGCTGGTAAACCGACACGGATTACTGCATTTCCTGCTGCACTGAATTTATTATTGCTAGCCACAGGCTTTAAAAATCCAGCGATAAGCATGATGTAAAAAATGTCTGAGCACTTCCAGCAAACTTTCAGCGCCTTCCCCCACCAGACACTGTCCGGTCTCAAGCGCATTATTTACGGAATTACGATGATCCAGGATCATCATGATGGTCATAGCGCCCGCAATCAGCGTAAAGATAAGCATGCTCAGTACCGGCCAGCTACTTTTACGTACAGAAGCGGACAGGGTTTCGTCACGATGGTCAGAGTTCTGGCGCATTTTTCACCATATAAATTGTTACCTTAATAAACAATCACGGATTATGACATTAATTCCCGGCGGGCTCTATATCTCAGGTCAGGCTGCATGATTCTGATAATAGATGAATCTGATGGAGAGGGCAGAAGGCAGTGCGTACCGATAACTCCCTTCTGCAACATCCTGGCGCTGACCGGCCTGTGTTCAGCAGGAATGATCTTTATGGAAAGGAATTTACATCATCTCCAGCGACTGAACTCCTTTGATCTCCATGACCTTATCGTAGAGGTGAGCATCGTTTGATTTGCGGGACAGCGTTACCTGAACGCTGAGCTCACACAGACCACTCTCCTCATCCCGATTAATCACCGTCACATTGCCATAGCGAATGCCTTCCCGCTGCATGACCAGCAGCACCAGCGGCACACTTTTGGGCTTAAGAAAAACCAGCAGCGTATGATGTTTACCGATGAGAAAATGGCTCAGGCGGCGGAAGACTTCCAGCACCACCAGCGCCAGCACCGTGCCATAAATGCCGATCTCATACATGCCGCTGCCAATCACCAGACCAATCGCCGCAGTCACCCATAATCCCGCCGCCGTGGTTAAGCCTTTCACCACCTGCTTCTGAATCATAATGGTGCCTGCGCCAAGGAAACCCATGCCGCTGACTACCTGGGCAGCAATACGGCTGGGATCCAGTGCCACATGCTCACTATTGAGCATATCGGCGAAGCCATATTTCGATACCAGCATAAACATCGCACTGCCGATACCGACCAGAATATGGGTACGCAGTCCCGCTTCTTTGGCCCGCATCTGGCGCTCCATGCCGATCAGGCCGCCGAGAATACCGGCCAGCGCTATGCGAATTAACATATCCATTAACATGGCTTTACTCCGAATTAATAAGGGCCGAAAAAGGGTGACAGTTCAGCGATAACAGGTAAACAAGATAATTCTGCTTGCAAATGACGCCGGAGAATTTTGTAAAAAGCTGTTTCACCTCTCGACCCGTTGTGCTGCCTGACATATGCTGATCCAGCCTTTTCCCCCACTTCCCGGAGTCCGACTGATGAAAGCAGCCACCTTTTTGCTGGCCGGTGCCGCGTTATTACTCTCTGCCTGCAGCAGCAACAGTGATGATAACGAGCCACCGCAACAAGCCACCGCCGCCCACATCCAGCCACGGGTGGTGATGTCTTCCCTTGCAGAAAGCACCTGTTCGAATGCGGGCGGAACGCTGGCATTTTCGCATCAGCTGGATGGCTCAAGAGTGGGGATGTGTCAGTTAGTCAATGGCCGTCGCTGTGATGAGCAGGCGTTAATTGGCGGGAATTGCGCGCGCTGATGATCAGGCCGGATTGCTCCGGCCCGCACAGTCAGGCAGAGAGCCGGTTCGGGCAGTTTTCACCCCGGTCGAGCTGGCTGAGATTATTCAGTGTCGTTTCAGAAATGGCGGTCAGCGCTTCGGCGGTTAAAAACGCCTGATGGCCGGTGAACAACACGTTATGGCACGCCGACAGACGGCGGAACACATCGTCCTGAATCACATC
Source organism: Pantoea sp. ABR1s (assembly GCF_057812235.1). Classification (NCBI taxonomy): domain Bacteria; kingdom Pseudomonadati; phylum Pseudomonadota; class Gammaproteobacteria; order Enterobacterales; family Erwiniaceae; genus Pantoea; species Pantoea sp. ABR1s. The sequence goes on from NZ_CM173823.1 coordinate 2,028,308, forward strand.
ATTCGACTTATCTTCAAAGAACAGATCACGTTCATTCTCATAAACATCCATGCCGAGCGCGCCGATTTTCTGCTGTTTCAGCGCGTCAATCGCTGCCTGTGAATCAATCAGACCACCACGACTGGTGTTGATAACCATCACCCCATCACGCATCTGTTTAAACGCATCGGCGTTGAGCAGATGATGATTCTCCGGCGTCAGCGGACAGTGCAGGGTAATGACGTGGGATTCAGCAAACAGCGTCTTCAGATCGACATATTCCGCGCCCAGTTCCAGCGCCTGCTCACTCGGGTAGGGATCATACGCCAGCAGCCGCATACCAAAACCTTTCAGAATCCGCATCGTCGCGATCCCGATTTTACCGGTACCGATAACACCCGCGGTTTTGTTATGCATGTTAAAACCGGTCAGGCCGTCGAGCGAAAAGTTTGCGTCACGGGTACGCTGATAAGCGCGATGAATACGGCGATTCAGGGTCATCATCAGGCCGATAGTATGTTCAGCGACCGCTTCCGGTGAGTAGGCCGGCACGCGCACCACTTCCAGACCCAGCTCTTTTGCAGCAGCCAGATCAACATTATTGAAACCGGCACAGCGCAGCGCGATATATTTCACACCCAGCCCGGCCAGCTCTTCCAGCACCGGGCGACTGCCGTCATCGTTTACAAAGATACAGACGGCATCGCAACCCACAGCGGTTTTGGCGGTGCTTTCAGAGAGTAAAAAGTCAAAAAACACCAGTTCAAAGCCGTACTGCTGATTGACCTGCTCAAGGTATTTCTGATCGTAATGTTTGGTGCTGTAAACCGCGATTTTCATCGTTGTGCTCCTGCAGAGGTGATAGAGCAAGGATAACGTTTTCTGACTGACTTTGCTGAAACAGCTGACTTGTGTCCGGCGCAGACCTTCACCTCTGGCAGATTACATGCCATCATCGTTGTCAGGATACTGTAAGGAAAAGGATTATGGCTTTTATGCCACGGATGTTCCGGCGACGGCTGGCCGCCATTCTGGCGCTGATTCTGCTGCTGCTCGGCCTGATCTTGACTGTCACGCAATGGCTGCCGCGGCTGGTCGGCATCTGGCTACCTGAAGATACCCGCATTGAGCTGTCGGGCGCACCGCGCTGGCGGGAGGGTGGCCTGTGGTTGCCACAACTTCGTTATCTCGCAGGGGATTGCTCCCTGGCAACGGTAAAGGCGGTGTCACTGGGCTGGCATCAGTCGCGCTGGAAACTGAATGCGTCAGAGCTGACGCTGGATAGCACCTGCCTGCAAAAATTACCGGCCAGTGATGGCAGCACGGCAGCCCCCAAAACGCTGGCCGAATGGCAGGCAATGCTGCCTGGCGCCGACGTTCATCTGGGCAAATTAATTGTTACGCCGTGGCAGACGTATGCGGGCGCGCTGGATCTGACGCTGGAAAAAGATCGTCAGCAACTCAGTTATCAGGGCGATAATCTGCAGCTGGCGGCAACGCTGACCGGTCAGCAGCTCGCTATCACTCGCCTGACGCTCACCCATCCTGCACTTCCTGAACCCGTCACGCTGAGTGGTCATCTGGCGTTACCCACCTTTGCCACTGATCTGCCGGTGAACGGCGAGGTGACCGGACAGCTGGCGCTGGACGCGCTGCCGCATCCCCTGAAGCTGACGCTTAACTGGCAGCAGCAGCAGGGCGAGCTACGCGTGGCAATGGCCGAAGTGACCCGGCCGCTTCTCAGACTGCCGTGGCAGATCAGCCGCGATCAGATTCGGATTGAAAAGGGCGAATACTTCTGGCCGCTGGAGGCTCAGCCGCTATCAGGGTTTGTTAACCTGACGCTGGATAACTGGCAGTCTGGCCTTGAAAGTAGCCAGATTAGCGGTCGCGTTAACCTGCTGACCCAGGGACGCGGCGGCAAGGGCAACGTGGTGCTCGGCGTCGGGCCCGGCAATCTCAGCCTGACCAACAGCAACCTGCCGTTTCAGCTAACCGGCGAAAGCAAGCTGGCCGACCTGCAACTTTACGGCTCCATTCCGGGCGTGCTCAGCGGCTCGATCCTCGATCCTCAACTGGTGCTGCAACCTAAATCGCTGCTGCGCCTGCGGGGCCGGTTGCTGTCAACGCTGGAAGTGGACGAAGCGCGCTGGCCGCTGGCGGGCGTACGACTCTCCTCGCAGGGTATTGATGGCCGCCTGCAGGCCATTCTGAATGCGCACGATGCCAGTTTTGGCCGCTTCCGGTTGCATCTCGATGGCCGCGCCAATGATTTCTGGCCCGATAAGGGCGAATGGAACTGGCGCTACTGGGGAGGTGGCGAGATGCTGCCGCTGCAGGCGCGCTGGGATGTTAAAGGCACGGGCGGCTGGCACGACACCCTGATCCATCTGGATACCTTGTCCACCGGTTTTAATCAGCTGGCGTATGGCAGTGTCAACGTTGCAAAACCGCGTCTGACACTGACTAAACCGGTAAACTGGCAGCGCGATGCGGCGCATCCGGCGTTCAATGGGCATTTCCGCCTGCAGGCAGGAGAGACCCGCTTCAGCTATGGCGGACATCTGGCAGACTCCACGCTCGACTTTGAGGCTGAAGGTCGTGATCCCGGCTATTTTATCTGGCGAGGCAGTTTACAGGCGGGCAAGGTTGGCCCGCTGCGGGTTAACGGCCGCTGGGATGGCGAACGGCTGCGCGGCCAGGCCTGGTGGCCGGCACAGTCGCTGACGGTGTTTCAGCCGTTGCTCAGCCCCGACATGAAAATGCAGATCCAGGGCGGCCGTTTGCAGGCACAGGTCGCTTTTTCCGCCGCAAGTGAACAGGGTTTCCAGGCGGGAGGCCACTGGACGGTAAAACAGGGCAGCATCTGGACGCCCGACAGCCAGGTTAACGGTATCGACTTCTCGCTGCCGTTCAGATTCCATGAGCAGCAATGGCAATTTGGTCAGCATGGCCCGGTATCACTGCGCATTGCCGAGGTTAAGAACCAGTTTGCGATGCAGAATATTCGCGCTGACCTGCAGGGTAACTGGCCGTGGTCCGAACAGGCGCCGCTGACGTTGCAGGATGTCAGCCTTGATCTGCTGGGCGGACAAATTACGCTGCCCGCTTTGCGCATGCCACAGCATGAGCCAGCCCGGGTGTCGCTGCGCAATATCAGCCTCAGCGAGCTGGTGACGGCGCTGAAACCTAAACAGTTTGCCATGTCGGGCAAGGTCAACGGTGAGCTGCCGCTGTGGCTCAATAATCCACACTGGCTGGTGGAGAAAGGGTGGATTGCCAACAGCGGTCCGCTGACCTTCCGGCTGGATAAAGATATGGCGGATGCGATTACCCGCAATAACGTGGCGACGGGCGCCGCGCTGGACTGGTTACGCTATATGGAAGTCTCCCGCAGCTGGGCCACGATCAATCTGGATAATCTTGGCGACCTCACCATGGAGGCGCAGGTGCAGGGCGTCAGCCAGTTCAGTAACCGTCGTCAGACGGTTAATCTCAACTATCATCATCAGGAAAACCTGTTTCAGCTCTGGCGCAGCCTGCGCTTTGGCGATAATTTGCAATCCTGGTTAGAGCAACATGCGAATTTGCCATCCAACAAGGACACTTCACCATGAGCCTGAGGGCACTACTGGTTCTGGCAGCCGGACTGCTGAGCATCGGCTGCGTGCCGCGCATTGAAGTCACGGCACCTAAAGATCCCATCACCATCAACATGAACGTGAAAATCGAACATGAGATCCACATCAAAGTCGATAAAGACGTGGAAGCGCTATTGAAAAACCAGAGCGGTCTGTTCTGAGGAGAGCAACGATGAAACGCATAAGCGCGGTGCTGTTCCTCGCCCTGACGATGGCGCAGCCTGCCTGGGCACTAACGCTGGATCAGGCGCGGCAATCGGGGCGGGCAGGTGAAACGCTCTCCGGCTATCTGGCGGCACGTGCGCAGGATAGTGAAACGCTGGCGCTGGTGCAGCGTATTAATGCCGGACGTCAGCAGGAGTATCAGCGACTGGCAGAACAGAATAATCTCTCCACGGCCGATGTCGCCAGTATTGCCGGACAGAAGCTGGTGAGCCGTGCGGCAGCGGGGGAATATGTGCGCGGCATTAACGGTCAGTGGCTGAGAAAAGCGGCAGAGAGCAGTCAGTAACCGGCGAAAAAAAACCGGGCGCATGGCCCGGTCTTTTACAGCGTCATCCTGAGATGAGTGAGACTTATGCCGTCACGATCTGCTTGATAGCGTCTTTCGCTTCAGCGGTCGCTTTGCTGGCCACTTCCGGACCGTAAGCGATGCCTTCAGCAAACACGAACTCAACGTCAGTGATGCCGATGAAGCCCAGGAACAGCTTGACGTAAGGGGTCAGCAGGTCAGTAGGGGTATCTTTGTGGATGCCGCCACGGCTGGAGATAACGACTGCCGTTTTGCCTTTAACCAGACCTTCCGGGCCTGCTTCTGTGTAGCGGAACGTCACGCCAGCACGGGCAATCAGGTCGAAATAGTTTTTCAGCTGCGTCGGGATGTTGAAGTTGTACATTGGCGCGGCAATCACCACTTCATCATGAGCCTGCAGTTCTGCAATCAGTTCATCAGACAGGTCCAGAGCCTCCTGCTGACGAGGTGACAGCGGGGTATCAGAGGGACGCATTGCACCCACTAACTCGCCATCCAGTACCGGGATCGGGTTAGCCGCCAGGTCACGTACGGTAACCTCTTTACCCTGGGCCTTTGCCTGTTCGATGTAGAAGTCAGCGAGCTGGCTTGATTGTGAGTAGCCTGCAAGAATGCTTGATTTCAGAACTAAAACTTTGCTCATGGTGGTTTCCTGTCTGTTACGCGGAAGACTTTCCGCTCAATGGTTTACACTCTACGGTTATCGATGGCGCGGTGAAAGCGCAATATTTCGAGACCCATGTTCGAATTTATTGAATAAGCGTAACCGGGGTCAGCCGCCGGAACAGTTCAGAATGTGCTATGATGCGCGCAATTATTTTTTATTGAATCAGCTGGTTATCCCGGCTTGCAGGGCGCTGCTTCAGGCAGCGACACCGTCTGAGTAAGGTACGTCACTATTATGTCATCTCCCGATACTTCCCCACTGGCAGCGCTCTGGTCACGCCTCGACGGTCTAATGCTGCGCGATCGCCAGCGGTTACAGCGCCGTTTACAGGGTGCCAGAAAAGCTAAAAATCCCGAGGCACAGCAGGGCATTGCCAGCGAGCTTGAGCAGGACTTTATCGCTGCCGAGCAGCGCGTGGCCCAGCGCCGTGCGGCCACGCCAGCCATTACCTTCCCGGACAATCTGCCGGTCAGTCAGAAGCAGCAGGATATTGCTGAGGCGATTCGCGATCACCAGGTAGTGATTGTCGCCGGTGAAACCGGCTCGGGTAAAACCACGCAGCTGCCGAAAATCTGTCTGGCGCTGGGACGTGGTGTGACGGGTCTGATTGGTCATACGCAGCCGCGCCGTCTGGCCGCACGTACCGTGGCGAATCGCATTGCGGATGAGCTCAGCACTTCGCTGGGCGGCTGCGTCGGCTATAAAGTACGGTTTAACGACCAGGTCAGTGACCTGACGCAGATTAAGCTGATGACCGACGGGATTCTGCTGGCGGAGATCCAGCAGGATCGTCTGCTGATGCAATATGACACCATCATTATTGATGAAGCGCACGAACGCAGCATGAATATCGATTTCCTGCTCGGTTATCTGCGAGAGCTGTTGCCGCGTCGCCCCGATCTGAAAGTGATTATCACTTCCGCCACCATCGATCCACAGCGTTTCTCGCGTCATTTCAATAATGCGCCGGTGATTGAAGTCTCAGGCCGGACCTATCCGGTTGAAGTGCGCTATCGGCCGGTGATCGAAGAGGCGGATGACAGCGATCGTGACCAGCTGCAGGCGATTTTTGATGCCGTGGATGAGCTGGGCCGGGAAAGTCGGGGCGATATCCTGATCTTCATGAGTGGTGAGCGTGAAATACGTGATACCGCCGACGCGCTGAACAAACGCGATCTGCCACACACCGAAGTGCTGCCGCTCTATGCACGGCTGTCGAACGCCGAACAGAACCGGGTGTTTCAGTCGCACAGTGGCCGTCGTATCGTGCTGGCGACCAACGTCGCGGAAACCTCACTGACGGTGCCTGGGATTAAATATGTGATCGATCCCGGTACGGCGCGTATCAGTCGTTACAGTTTCCGTACCAAAGTGCAGCGCCTGCCGATTGAACCGATATCACAGGCGTCTGCTAACCAGCGTAAAGGGCGTTGCGGCCGCGTATCAGACGGTATCTGTATCCGTCTCTACGCGGAAGATGACTTCCTGAGTCGTCCGGCCTTTACCGATCCTGAAATCCTGCGCACCAACCTGGCGTCAGTCATCCTGCAGATGACCTCGCTGGGCCTCGGCGATATCGCCGCCTTCCCGTTTGTGGAAGCGCCCGATAAGCGCAATATCCAGGATGGCGTCCGCCTGCTGGAAGAGCTGGGCGCGCTGACCCTGAACGAAGAGACCGGTCACTACAAGCTCACCGGTTCCGGGCGTCAGCTGGCGCAGCTGCCGGTGGATCCCCGCCTGGCGCGGATGGTGCTGGAAGCGCAGAAATTTGGCTGCGTGCGCGAAGTGATGATTATCACCGCAGGCCTGTCGATTCAGGATCCGCGTGAGCGTCCGGCAGATAAAAAGCAGGCGTCCGATGAGAAGCACCGGCGCTTTGCCGACAAAGACTCCGACTTCCTCGCCTATGTGAATCTCTGGAACTACCTGGCGGAGCAGCAGAAAGCGCTGTCCGGGAATGTTTTCCGCCGCCAGTGCAAAAGCGATTTCCTTAACTATCTGCGCGTGCGGGAATGGCAGGATATCTACACCCAGTTGCGGCAGGTGGTGCGTGAACTGGGCATTCCGGTTAACAGTGAACCGGCTGAGCTGCAGCCCGTCCACTGCGCGCTGTTAAGCGGTCTGCTGTCGCATATCGGGCAGAAAGACACCGATAAGCAGGAGTATACCGGCGCGCGCAATACCCGCTTCGCGATCTTCCCTGGCTCCGGGCTGTTTAAAAAGCCGCCGAAGTGGACCATGGTGGCGGAACTGGTCGAGACCAGCCGCCTGTGGGGCCGCACGGCGGGCCGTATTGAACCAGAGTGGATTGAGCCGCTGGCACAGCATCTGATCAAGCGCAGCTACAGTGAACCGCACTGGGAGAAATCGCAGGGCGCGGTGATGGCCACCGAAAAAGTCACGCTCTATGGCCTGCCGATTGTCGCCGCCCGTAAAGTTAACTATGGCAGCATCGATCCCACCCTGAGCCGTGAACTGTTTATTCGTCACGCGCTGGTGGAGGGCGACTGGCAGACCCGACACGCCTTCTTCCGCGCAAACCAGAAGCTGCGCAGCGAAGTGGAAGATCTGGAACACAAATCCCGTCGCCGCGACATTCTGGTTGATGACGAAACGCTGTTTGCTTTTTATGACCAGCGCATTGGCAAAGAGGTGGTCTCGGCGAAGCATTTCGACAGTTGGTGGAAACAGGCCAGTCGCGAAAACGCAGAACTGCTGAATTTCGACAAGCAGATGCTGATCAAAGAGGGTGCGGATAAAGTCAGTCAGCTCGACTACCCCAACTTCTGGCATCAGGGCAACCTCAAACTGAAGCTGAGTTATCAGTTTGAGCCTGGCGCAGATGCGGATGGCGTGACGGTACATATTCCGCTGCCGCTGCTGAATCAGGTTGAAGATAGCGGTTTTGAGTGGCAGATCCCCGGTGTGCGCCGTGAACTGATCATCGCACTGATTAAGTCTCTGCCCAAGCCGCTGCGCCGTAACCTGGTGCCGGCGCCCAACTACGCCGAGGCGTTTTTAGGAAGGGTGAAAGCGATGGAGATGCCGCTGCCTGATGCGCTGGCGCGGGAATTCCGCCGCATGACCGGCGTCACGCTGGAGCGGGAAAACTGGCAGTGGGAACAGGTGCCCGATCATCTGAAAATGACGTTCCGGGTAGTCGACGAGCACAATCGTAAGCTACTGGAAGGCAAAGATCTCACTGCGCTTAAGGCACAGCTGAAAGACAAAGTGCAGGAAACGCTGTCGAAAGTGGCGGATGACGGGCTGGAGCAGAGTGGGCTGCATATCTGGAGTTTTGGCGATCTGCCACGCAGTTATGAACAGAAGCGCGGCAGCTACCAGGTTAAAGCCTGGCCTGCGCTGGTCGACGAGAAAGAGAGCGTCGCCATTCGTCTGTTTGACAGCGAGCAGGAGCAGCAAAAAATGATGTGGCGCGGTCAGCGTCGCCTGCTGCTGCTGAATGTGCCGTCACCGGTTAAATATCTGCACGAGAAGCTGCCGAACAAAGCCAAGCTCGGACTCTACTTTAACCCTTATGGCAAAGTGCTGGAGCTGATTGACGACTGCATCGCCTGTGGCATCGACAAGCTGATGGGGGAAGCGGGCGGTCCGGCCTGGGATCAAACCTCGTTTGAGCAGTTGCGTGACAAAGTGCGAGGCGAACTCAATGAAACCGTGGTGACCATCGCGAAGCAGGTCGAGCAGATCCTGACGGCAGTCTTCAACATTAATAAGCGTCTGAAGGGCCGGGTCGATATGACCATGGCGCTGGCGTTATCTGACATCAAAGCGCAGTTAAGTGGCCTGGTTTATCGCGGCTTTGTCACCGGCAACGGCTGGCAGCGACTGGCCGATACGCTGCGTTATCTGCATGGGATTGAGCGCCGACTGGAAAAACTGCCTGCCGATCCGCACAGCGATCGTGCGCGGATGTTAAAAGTACAGGCAGTGGAACAGGCTTATCAGGCGTGGCGCAACAAGTTGCCGCCGCAGCGTCAGGATGATGAAGAGGTGCAAAATATCCGCTGGATGATCGAAGAGCTGCGAATCAGTTATTTTGCTCAGCAACTGGGTACGCCTTATCCCATCTCAGATAAGCGTATTCTGCAGATGATGGAGCTGATAGCGGGTTAAGTGCCGGGATGCGCGCCGTAACCGGCGCGCATCCGATAATGAGGGTAAGAGTGCGGGCTACTGCGCGAGGGATTCCAGCTTATCTTTAAACGAAGTGACCGAAATCGCGCGGTTATCAGCCAGGTAGCGATCTTTCGCAGCCGGTGCTGAGCTTTGTACCGCGATTAACTGCCAGCCTTTATCGCTGTTGAGCAGCAGTGGCGAACCACTGTCACCTGGCAGGGTGTCACACTGATGCGACAGCACGGCGCGCTGCGCCCAGCCGGTGATCAGGCAATCGCTGTGGGAGTAAAGCGTGTCCAGATGATCAGCCGGATAGCCTGCCTGCGTCACTTTGCGTCCGGTCAGCTTCAGCGCCGCAGTGAGATCGCTGCGTGAGCCATCGAACAGCGGAATAGGCGTAATCGCTGAGGGCGGATTGCGTAAAATCACGATGCCGTAATCATAGGGGGCTGCACTGCTCGGCACGATCCAGCCTTCACCATCCGCTTTTAACTTTGACGCCAGCGAGGGTTCAACCCGCGCATCAATATCATGAAGCTCGTAGCGCCAGCCTTTATCGCTGGCCATAAATCGCAGCGCAACCGGCTTATCGAAATTACCCGGCGGGGCAAGCAGGCAGTGTCCGGCGGTCAGCGCCAGATGCGGAGAGATGAGTGTGGCAGTACAGAGGTTGCCGCTTTCGGTTTCCAGCTGACCAATGGCATCCCAGGGGGCAGCGGTAATATCGGTGATTGCCTGGCGATGATCCTTACCGAAAAACAGCATCTTAATTTCAGCAGGAGTAGGCGAGTCATCGTCATCATCGGCATGAACCGTGGTGGCAAAGCTGAAGAGTCCAACCATTAACAGGGTAGCCAGGCGCATAGAAATCTCAATGGCGAGAAAAAATTAACGTTATTGTTATTACGTAAGTACGGTAACTATAGTCGGTGAGCGTTGAAAAAGGGAGTTTTATTGGTTAATCAGTACGCTACAGCGGTTAAACAAAAAAGCTTGCTGCAACAATGCCACACAGGATCATCACCAGCAGAATAATTTCGAAGCGATAGCGACGCACCATATCATCCACTCCAGTAAAGAAACACCCGGCAGAACCGGGTGTTTTTAATCATCATCTCGTGGCCGTGCGCTGAAGGCGACCTTAGTTTTTAGCTGCTGGTTTCACAACTTTTTTGTGGTGAACTTTTTTAGCAGCCTGAGCTTTCTGTGCAGCTGGTTTAGCTACTTTTTTGTGGTGAACTTTTTTAGCAGCCTGGGCTTTCTGAGCGGCTGGCTGAGTGGCTTTTTTGTGGTGAACTTTTTTAGCGGCCTGGGCTTTCTGAGCAGCTGGTTTAGTGACTTTTTTGTGGTGAACTTTTTTAGCGGCCTGGGCTTTCTGTGCAGCAGGTTTTACCGCTTTTTTATGGTGAACTTTTTTAGCAGCCTGCGCTTTCTGCGCGGCATCTTTTTTCACAGCTTTTTTGTGGTGTTTCTTAGCAGCCTGCGCTTTCTGAGCCGCTTTATGGTGTTTCTTGTGCGCAGTTTTGTGAACGGTTTTAGCCGGTGCTGCAGCGGTAGTAGTGGTTGTTGCGGCTGGCGCAGCAGCTGGAGCAGCTGTGGTGTCAGCAGCGAAAGCAACAGAAGACATACCCATAGCAGCGGCGACAACCAGTGCAAATAATTTTTTCATTGCAAATCCCTCGAAGACTATTTTTTCATGTGTAGCCCACTGCGGGGCCGGTGAAGAGACTATAGGGATATCAATGAACGGTGTCCGTGGGTGTTTGGTATCGGCGTGTAACCGATTGTACAAAGGAGGGAAAGGGCGGTCAGCTGACCGCCCGAGAGCTTAGCTATTCAGGTAACGTTGTTCAAGGTGCTGGCGGAAGAAAGCCGGATTCAGCGCTTCGCCGGTGGCGTTGATCAGCAACTGGTCGGTGGAGAAACGGCTGCCGTGCTGCCAGATGTTCTGTTGCAGCCAGTCGAATACCGGCTGCAGCTCACCGTGCTGAATCAGCTCGCTGAGCTGAGGAATCGCAAGATGTACCGAGCGGAACAGCTGTGCGGCGTACATCGCGCCCAGCGTATAGGTCGGGAAGTAGCCAAAGGCGCCGTCGGTCCAGTGGATATCCTGCATACAGCCATCGCGGTAGTTACCCCGGGTATCCAGACCCAGCGACTGCATCATCTTCTCATCCCACAGCGCCGGGATATCCTCAACCTCAATCTCGCCTTCAATCAGCGCCTGCTCGATTTCATAGCGCAGAATGACATGCGCCGGATAGCTGAGCTCATCGGCGTCAACCCGGATCAGTCCAGGCTTAACCTGCTGGGTCAGGCGCACAAAATTATCCGCCTGCAGGGCAGGCTGATCGCCAAAAGTGGCGATCACCTGCGGCAGAATGCGCTGCAGGAATTCGCGGCTGCGACCAAGCTGCATCTCCATAAACAGGCTTTGTGATTCGTGGATAGCGGTGGAGCACGCCAGCGCCACCGGCTGCCCGCGCCACTGCTGCGGCAGATTTTGCTCATAGCGGGCGTGGCCGGTTTCGTGGATCACGCCCATCAGGGCGCTGAGAAACTCATTCTCGTTGTAACGGGTGGTAATGCGCACATCTTCCGGCACGCCACCGCAGAAGGGATGCGCACTGATATCCAGCCGGCCATGGTTAAAGTCGAAACCCAGCGTTTCCATGATGCTCAGGCCGAGCTGACGCTGAGCAGGCAGGGCGAACGGCCCCTGCGGCGTGACAACAGTCTGTTGCGCCTGTTTTTCCACGACCTGCTGTAACAGATCGGGCAGCCAGGTTTTCAGTTCGCCAAAAGTTTCATCCAGCCGGGCGCGGGTCATCCCCGGCTCATAAAGATCCAGCAGCGCATCGTAACGCGAGCAGCCAGTGGCGTCGGCGCGGCGCTGGGCCTCTTCGCGGCTCAGACGCACCACCTCTTTGAGATTGGCGGCGAAGCCCTGCCAGTCGTTGGCCGGACGCTGAGTGCGCCATGCATGTTCACATACCGAACCGGCGATTGATTTGGCTTCAACAAAATCATCAGGCAGCAGGGTGGCCTGCTGGTAAGCGCGCTGCATCTCGTTGAGATTGGCCCGCTCAACATCGTTGAGTGACTGCTGCTCTGCGGCCCTGAGCCACTCACCAACCTGAGGGGCAGTGAGGATCTGGTGCTGCAACACGCTCATTTCGGCCAGCGCTTCACCACGCGCCTGACTGCCGCCCGGCGGCATGGTGGTTTGCATGTCACATCCGGCGATGGCCGTGACGTGACTGAAACGGGAAAGGCGCTGGAACGTCTTGGTAAGTTGTTGATACGCTGAGGTCACGTAAGACTCCTTGTGGTTTTTAACGCAGCGGAATTTCCCGCAAGGTTAGATCAACCGGCCAGCAAAAGCGAACGCTGGCGCCGCCCAGTGGACTGGACTCAATGGTCACATTGCCGCTCAGCGCCTGGGCAATAGAGTGAACAATCGCAAGTCCCAGTCCGCAGCCGCCTGTAGCGCGATCGCGGCTGGGGTCCAGCCGGACAAAGGGTTCGAAAACCCGCTCACGCTCTTCAGGCGGAATACCGGGACCGTCATCTTCCACCTGCAGACACCCTATCGGACCGTCGAACCACAAACTGACGCGCAGCCGCTGTTGCGCATAACGCAGTGCATTGTTGACCAGGTTATCCAGTACCCGCTCCATCAGGCGGGTATCAGAAATGCCGATGTTTTCACGCTGCGGCAGCTCAAGGTCGAGCCGCATGTCGGGATTAATGGTGCGGAAATCGTCAAGCCTCTCGCGCAGCCAGTTGGCCAAATCCAGCGATTTAAGATTGAGATCGACGCGCGGCCGATCAAGACGCGCATAGGTCAGCAGCTCCTCAATCAGGCTTTCGAGCTGGCCGATATCGCGATTCAGCGCCACCCGTTCGCTATCAGTGAGGTTGTCGCTCATCTCCAGCCGGTAACGCAGGCGCACCAGCGGTGTGCGTAGCTCATGCGCAATACCGTCTATCAGCTGCTTCTTACTGGCAACCAGCGTATTGATGTTCTCGGCCATCTGGTTAAAGGCGATACCGAGCCGGAACAGGCTGGAGGTGCTGTCGAAATGGGTGCGCACGTCCAGCTCGCCACGGCCAAAGCGCTGTGCCGCTTTTTCCAGTCGCTGCATCTCCTGCCAGTGGGGGCGCAGCCAGATAAACACCGGCAGCGCCAGTGACATCCCTATAAAGATCAGCAGGGCAATATCCAGCAGTCGCATCTGATGCAGATAGAAGAGATAGGGAATCGGCCCGACTGACAATACGTAGTGGCTGCGCGGAATGTGCTGCAAAAAGGTGTATTGATCGTCGAGCGCCACGATCTCTCCGGCGCGCAACCGACGCATGTTGCCTTCATCAAGCTGATATTTGTTCATCGGCTCGATGTGCAGATCGAACGACAGGCCGAGATCGAGACTCTTGATGGTTTTATTCCAGTCACGCGGCGGGATCTCGCGCAGTTCGCTGCGGATCAGGTAGAGCGAACTGGCCATCAGGTCATTCATTGACTGGCGGCCCGCACGTTCAGCGGTGAACTTGTAGACCAGCCCCACCAGCAGGGCCATCACCAGAAAGCAGACAAACAGCAGCAGATAAAACTGAATAAAAAGCTTTCTCATAGTCCGCGGGTATCCCAGGCCTGGGGCGCAAACAGATAGCCTTTGTTACGAATGGTTTTAATGCGGAACGGCTCGGTGGCGCTGTCGTGCAGCTTTTTGCGCAACCGGGAGATAGCCACGTCGATGCTGCGGTCAAGGCCGTCATAGCTGACCCCGCGCAACGTTTTTAGCAGCGCATCACGGTTGAGCGTCTGGCCCGCATGGCTGGCGAGTACCCACAGCAGATCGAAATCCGCGGTGGAAAGGGCGATCTGCTCGTCAAACAGCGTGACCTGGCGGTTCAGCGCATCGATGGTCAGCGAGCCAAAACGCAGCATACGGTTGGCGGCGGGTGCGCTGGGCGCATCGTCCGGCTGTCCCTGCTGCGACTGACGCAGATGAAGGCGCAGGCGGGCCAGCAGTACCGCCGGCGGCGTGGTTTTCAGAATGTAATCCTGCGCACCCATCTCCAGGGCCAGAATATGGTTCATGTCGCTGTCCAGTGAGGTGAGCAGCACGATCGGCCCCTGCCAGTTGGCCCGCAGGTCACGGCAGATAGTCATGCCATCTTTGCCTGGTAACATGATATCCAGCATCACCAGATCGGGCTGCTGTTCGGCAATGACCGCTTCAGCACGGTCGCCGCGCATCTCGACAATCACCTCAATATCATGACGACCCAGATAGGCCGCAATCAGTGAGCCCACTTCGGGTTCATCTTCTACATAAACAATTTTGTTCATAGTTCACAAAGCAGAGACAGGGATGGACGGAAGCATATCTTTTCCTGGTCCTGAGCTCTACGTTACCGCACGAAATATCCGTGGCTTGCTGGTATATAACCGGCAAAATGTGCAATCATTAGCGCGGCCTTTTTGCGCCAGGTTTGGGATATTGATGATTATCATGAGGAGCGTTAGTGTGTCTGATAAAGAGCTGGCATCAGCCATATACCCCGACCGCATCTGCTTCAATTACAGTGACTTTCTCTCCGCTTCCTGCAAAAAGCGCTGGAGCTTCGTCGATGCTATTTATGGTGTGATGCCGATATTTGGCATGGTGACACGTAAATCGGCACACCGCTTACAGGGCAGTGACGACCCGTTAAAAGAATTAGCATTACAAATCATTTCTACTCAGGTCAGCGACGAAATTAATATCGCACGCCTGATTACCCTTGCGGAACAACAGCAGATTAGTCGCTTCGATATTCAGCTTCCTTATCCGCTTTCGGCGGAGCAGCTGGACGCGATCCATCATGAATATTCCAGGCCGCTGAATCTGACACAGCAGGATGACCTGCTGTGTGTCTCAATACCTGTGCAGTCACACTGAGAACCTCTCCCATCAGGCTCTGAACCTGGGCAGTGCTCACCATCCTTACGTACTGTCTGTACGCCTGGTTGCTCCGCGCTGGCCGGGTTCGCACTGCCTGCAGCCATTACGCCTGCCGGGCCAGGCGCTAAGTCGTCAGCTGCCACACGGCGGGCAGCGTCGCGGCAATCAGCAATCCCATTGCAATCCGCTCCAGCGAAGTCAGCGCAAACTCTGCGCGGCCACCGCGTCGTGCAAACAGAAACAGCAGCAGGCCCGGTGTATAGAGCACCACAGACATCATCAGGTGCAATGGCCCCGAGGCGTAAAGCAGCCAGATGCCATACAGGCTGGCACCGATACCGGTCGCCATCGCCAGCGGTTTATGCTGTCCGCGTACCACTTTGATCAGATATAACCCCACCAGCAGATAGGGCACCAGAATCATCTCAGAGGCGATGGTCAGCAGGTTGTTGTAGTTCGCACCAGTCAGGGCAATCAGGATCAGGCAGAGCTGAATACTGCCGTTGGTCAGCCACAGTGAGGCGGCTGGCGCGTTATGGCGGTTTTGTCGGGCGATACTGCGTGGAAATGCACCCTGTTGCGCGGCAATCAGCGGCACTTCAGCGGCCATAATCGTCCAGCTCAGATAGGCACCGCACACCGAGATAACCAGACCCACCGCAATCACCGCATCGCCCCAGTTGCCCATCAGTCGGGTCATCAATCCCGCCATGGAGGGGTTACGCATCTGAGCCAGTTCAGCACGTGGAACCACGCCAAGCGACAGCAGTGTCACCAGCAGATAGACCAGCAGCGCTGCCAGCACGGCGAATAGTGTAGCCCGGCCCACATCCTTTTTCTGGCGCGCGCGTGCAGAGACCACCACCGCCCCCTCGACGCCGATAAAGACCCACAGGGTAATCAGCATGGTCTGTTTGACCTGCTCCCATAGCGGTTGCCCTAGCGTGACGCCGGAAAAATCAAAGCGGAAGCGATCATAGTTGAACGCCATCACCGCCAGCACAATAAACAGCAGCAGCGGCACCAGCTTGCCGAGCGTCGCCATCAGATTAATGCTGGCAGCGGTCTGCACGCCGCGCAGCACCAGCCAGTGAACCAGCCACAGCAGCACGGATGCACCCAGCATCGCCTGCCAGGTGTTGCCATCGCCAAAGATAATCCGGTCCGGCGTATCGGTGAAGAAGCTCAGGGCAGAGAAGACAATCACCAGATAGGAGACGTTGGCGATCACGGCGCACAGCCAGTAGCCCCACGCGGAGCAGAAGCCCATCAGCTCGCCGAAACCGGCACGGGCATAGGTAAAGATGCCGCCATCCAGCTCGGGTTTAAGGCGGGTCAGCAGCAGCATCGCCAGCGACAGAAAGATGATGCCGACGCCGGTAATCAGCCAGCCCAGCAGCAGCGCCGCCGGACCGGCCACTGCAGCCATATTTTGCGGCAGACTGAACACGCCTGCGCCCAGCATAGAGCTGAGCACCAGCGCCGTCAGCGCACCGAGACCTAATTTTTTCTCCAAAACAACCTTCCCGCTAGCATATATGGCTGGGTAAATCGGATTTTGTCGCTGGGTTATGTCACACCAAAGGCACAATACAGGGACAATATCCGGTAAAACAGGCGAGGGATTTTACGGAGTGTGGCAGGGGATGGCAATGCGTGACTATGCAAAACAGCGCAGGAATTATGCAAACAGCAGGGCGGCAGGCGCCGCCCTGAGGAGGATTACTTAAACAGGTCAGCCGTGACGGTCAGGTTACCGCCACTCTGGTTCTGCCACTGGCGGGTAACGTGGTAGAACTTGGCACCTTTGTCCGCCGCACGCTTCGCCACTTCTTCTGAAATCTCAGTTGGCGTACCGAAGTGACCGGTGAAGGTTACGGTATCGAACGGCTGCATCTGCGCAGCAGTAATGGCATTTACTTCCTGCACCGATTTGCCGTTTGGCAGATTGACGGTATAGCGCTTGCCGGTAGAGCTTTGGGTTTCGAAGAAACGGCCCACTTTGTTGCTTGGCGTTTCAGACGAGGCCACGCCTGGAATCTCTACGTTAGCCGCCGCAGCGCCTCCGGTTGCCAGTGCGGCTTTACCCGCTTCTGAATCGGCAGGAATCGCATTTGGTGTCTGCACCGCGCGCTCTTTAGCATCCGCTTTATAGACATAGGCTGTGACATACTGATTGCCGCCGCTGTTGGCATCGATCTGGCGAACGATAAAGAAGGAGGCTGCGCCTTTCTGTTTTGCGGCTTTCGAAATTGCGTCGTTTACATCCGGCTGGCTGGCAAAGAAGCCGCTGACCGAAACGGTATCGAACGGTTCGAGTTTATACGCTTCTGCTTTTGGCAGTTCGTTTACGCCGTTGAAACGACGGTAAGTCGTTGACTCTGTGGCTGCCGGGGCATCGGCTTTATAGAGGTCAGCCGTAACGCGCCAGTTACCGCTGTTACCGTTGCTGTCGTTGATCGCCTGGATGTAATAAGAGGCCGCGCCCATCTGATCTGCACGCTTAGATACCGCATCGGCAGCGTCGCCAATTGCGTTGAAACGGCCGGTGATATTAATACGTTCGAATGGCTTCAACGCGGCCGCTTTTTCTGGCGTAAGTTCCTGCGCAGCGAATGCGTTGGCTGCCAGCAGGGACAACAGAGTGGTCGCCAGAATAGTGTTCTTCAGCTTCATAAAAATAATCCTTCGCCTTACGCAAAAATGAGTACGAAAACGTGCTGGACTCTTGATGTATAACAGAATAGCCGCTGATTATTGCATGTTATAAACAGACTGTCGCAGCGATTTTTTGTGTCAGATCGCGTTATTCAACCATGATTTTTTCATTTGTTTGTCATCAAACGCAGTTATGGCCAGTTTTAGTGACAGTTACCACTAAAAGCGGTAACTGTTAGCGCTAAAATAGTTAATGCATTGTTAAATAAAGGTTTTTGTTGTTTATTAATTCGTCCGGATACAATTATCTCTGGCAGATTATCTGCCTGTGAGACTATTTTGCAGTGGGATAACGCAGGTTTCTTAACAGAACACTGCATAATTGGGTGAATGTCATCACTCTGCGTAGTCGCTGTAGATCGCTCGTCACATTTTCAGTAGGTTATAAACACTTTGAAATACCTGCGTTTCGTCCAAAAGCGGCTGAAATCGCGTTTCAGTCGCGCTCTCGTGGTGCAGGTTCGGGCCATCATCCTTTAACCGATGAAAGGAAACACTATGTTAATTGGAATACCCAAGGAAAGGTTGCCAAACGAGTCGCGCGTGGCCGCCACGCCTAAGACCGTGGAACAACTCATCAAGCTGGGTTTCAGCGTCACCCTTGAGCATGACGCCGGTAAACGTGCCAGCTTCGATGATGAAAGCTATATCGCAACCGGTGCCACACTCAGCGACAGAGAGCAGGTCTGGCAGTCCGATATCGTGCTGAAGGTGAATGCGCCGGATGACGAAGAGATTGCGCTGACGCGTGCGGGCAGCACGCTGGTCAGTTTTATCTGGCCCGCACAGAATCCCGAACTGCTGTCAAAGCTGGCCGCACGTCAGGTCACGGTAATGGCAATGGATTCAGTGCCGCGTATCTCACGGGCGCAGTCGCTGGATGCCCTGAGCTCTATGGCGAATATTGCCGGTTATCGCGCCATTGTCGAAGCCGCCCATGAATTTGGCCGCTTCTTTACCGGTCAGATCACGGCAGCCGGTAAAGTGCCACCGGCAAAAGTGATGGTGATTGGGGCCGGTGTTGCCGGGCTGGCCGCGATTGGCGCAGCGGGCAGCCTGGGTGCGATTGTGCGGGCGTTTGATACCCGTCCCGAAGTCAAAGAGCAGGTGCAGAGTATGGGCGCCGAATTCCTTGAGCTCGACTTTGAAGAGGAAGCGGGCAGCGGCGACGGCTATGCCAAAGTCATGTCCGAGGCTTTCATCAAAGCTGAGATGGCGCTGTTTGCCAGTCAGGCCAGAGACGTGGACATCATTGTCACCACGGCGCTGATCCCAGGCAAACCGGCTCCGAAACTGATCACCGAAGAGATGGTCGCCAGCATGAAGCCGGGCAGCGTCATTGTTGATCTGGCGGCGCAGACCGGCGGCAACTGTGCGCTGACCGTCGCTGATCAGGTTACCGTCACGCCGAATGGCGTGAAAATCATCGGTTACACCGATCTGCCCAGCCGTCTGGCGACACAATCCTCCCAGCTCTACGGCACCAATCTGGTCAATCTGATCAAGCTGCTGTGTAAAGAGAAAAATGGCGAAATCCAGGTCGATTTCGAAGATGTGGTGGTGCGTGGCGTCACCGTGGTACGCGATGGCGAAGTGACCTGGCCAGCCCCGCCGATTCAGGTCTCCGCCGCGCCACAGGCTGCCGCTGCCGCCGCGAAGCCGTCAGAAAAGATTGAGGCGAAGCCCGTTTCACCGTGGCGTAAATATCTGATGATCGCCCTGGCTATCGTGCTGTTTGGCAGCCTGGCAAACGTGGCACCGGCCGACTTCCTCTCCCATTTTACCGTGTTCGCGCTCGCCTGCGTGGTGGGGTATTACGTGGTCTGGAACGTCAGTCATGCGCTGCATACACCGCTGATGTCCGTAACCAATGCTATTTCCGGCATCATCGTTATCGGTGCGGTCTTGCAGATGGGCCACGGTGGCTGGGTCACCTTTATCTCCTTTATTGCCGTGCTGATTGCCAGCATCAATATCTTTGGTGGCTTCACCGTCACCCAGCGCATGCTGAAAATGTTTCGTAAGGGGTAACACATGTCTGGCGGATTAGTCACTGCAGCCTATATTGTGGCTGCGATTCTGTTCATCTGTAGCCTTGCTGGTCTTTCGCGTCATGAGACCTCAAAGCGGGGTAATATTTTCGGTATCAGCGGTATGGCGATTGCGCTGATCGCCACCATATTTGGCCCGGACAGCGGTAATGTGGTCTGGATCCTGCTGGCGATGGTCATCGGCGGCGCTATCGGCATTCGTCTGGCGAAGAAAGTCGAAATGACGGAAATGCCAGAACTGGTGGCGATTCTGCACAGCTTTGTTGGCCTGGCCGCAGTGCTGGTGGGCATCAACAGCTATATCGACCATGCGCCTGGCCTGCCAGCGGTGATGGAGAATATCCATCTCAGTGAAGTGTTTATCGGTATCTTTATCGGTGCCGTCACCTTCACCGGCTCGCTGGTGGCGTTTGGCAAACTGTGCGGCAAAATCTCTTCACGGCCGTTAGCGTTACCGCATCGTCACAAGCTGAATCTGCTGGCGCTGGTGGTTTCGTTCCTGCTGCTGTTGTGGTTTGTTAACACCAGCAGCACGGCTGTGCAGGTGTTTGCACTCTTGCTGATGACGGTGATTGCGCTGGCGTTTGGCTGGCATCTGGTCGCGTCGATCGGCGGCGCGGATATGCCGGTCGTGGTGTCGATGCTTAACTCCTATTCAGGCTGGGCCGCCGCCGCTGCCGGTTTCATGTTGAGCAACGATCTGCTGATTGTGACCGGTGCGCTGGTGGGGTCATCCGGTGCGATCCTCTCCTACATTATGTGTAAAGCGATGAACCGTTCGTTTATCAGCGTGATCGCGGGCGGCTTTGGTACTGAAGCCAGCAGTGGCGATGAAAGTCAGGAAGCGGGCGAGCATCGTGAGATTACGGCTGAAGAGACCGCTGAGATGCTCAAGGCTTCCAGCTCGGTGATTATCACACCAGGCTACGGCATGGCGGTAGCGCAGGCGCAGTATCCGGTCGCGGAAATGACTGCCCGACTGCGTGCGCTTGGCATCAAAGTTCGCTTCGGTATCCATCCGGTGGCGGGGCGTCTGCCGGGTCACATGAACGTGCTGCTGGCAGAGGCGAAAGTGCCTTATGACGTGGTGCTGGAGATGGATGAGATCAACGACGATTTCAGTGACACTGACACGGTGCTGGTCATTGGCGCTAACGACACGGTCAACCCGGCGGCGCAGGATGATCCCCGCAGTCCGATTGCGGGCATGCCGGTGCTGGAAGTGTGGAAGGCGCACAACGTGATAGTGTTCAAACGCTCAATGAACACTGGCTATGCCGGGGTGCAGAATCCGCTGTTCTTCAAAGAGAATAGCCAGATGCTGTTTGGCGATGCCAAAGCCAGCGTGGAAGCGATTCTTAAAGCGCTGTAATAAAAAAAGGGCGGCTAATCAGCCGCCCTCTCTGTTTCTGAGGAGGATTAATCCTCCTCATCCTCTTCATCATCCAGGTCAATCGGCGATTTGAAATCGTCCGGCTTAAGCGCCAGCAGATCGCAACGCAGATGATCAATCACCTGTTCCGCCGTATTGCCGAGGAATGCCGCCGACAGTCCGGTGCGTCCAATCGTTCCCAGCACCACCACACCGGCTCCCAGATGTGCCGCCAGATCGGGGATGACCTCTTCCGGCAGGCCCTTAGCCACATGGGTGAACTCTTCACCAATCGAGAACTTCTGCCGCAGCGCTTTCATTGCCACCAGATGCTGACCACGGATCGCGTCGTTGTAGACGCTGGGATCAAAATCGGGCAGTTCGATAGCAATATTGATAGGGGTAATCGGGTAGGCGCCGACCAGATGCACTTCGGTCTGATTCACCTTTTCCGCCAGGATCACCGTTTCACGAATAAGCTTCTGATTCAGGCCATCGTGATGCGGCTCTTCGCTGGCAAGATTGACCGCGACAATCGCTTTACCGCCTTCCGGCCACGGCTGATCTTTGACCATCCACACCGGACACGGGCATTTACGCAGCAGGTGCCAGTCGGTTGGAGTGAAAATCACTGACTCAAGGCGATCGTGCTGATGCGCCATCTTCAGCACCAGGTCATGCTGATGGGCGAGCACTTCCTGAATAATGGCTTCGTAGGGACGGTTGTGCCAGATCACTTTGATGTCAATTTCGACACCGGCATCAAGATAAGCGCGGGCCTGCTCGCGGATCCATTCGGTACGCTGGCTGATCACGCCCTGGCGCATCGACGCGCGCTCGTCCGGCGAAAGCAGGGTGGTCATCTCATATGAGAAGTCATAGATAGGCAGGAAGGCTTTAATTCTTCCGCCAAGACGTTGATTCAGATAGACCGCACGTCGCAGCGCGGGCTGATCGTCTTGCTGGGCATCAATGGCGACCAGAACATTTTGGTACTGGGACATGAGGCGTTCTCCTTAAACCAGAGCGACTGGAATAAAGATAGCCTATGTTGCACAGCGGAAGAAGTGAAAAAGTTACTGCCGGATCAACAAAATAAGATTTATTGATCCGGCTGAGGATCAGGCGGCCTGGTGGCTCTGACCGGCGAGCTCCTCCAGCAGGGCATGGTTTTCAATCGTGATGTACTTGCCTTTCACCGCCAGCATACCGGACTTCTGAAAACGCCCCAGGAGGCGGCTGATGGTTTCAACCGTCAGGCCCAGGTAATTACCGATATCGCCACGCGTCATAGTGAGGCGGAATTCGCGCTGTGAAAAGCCGCGCTGGCCAAAACGACGGGAAAGGTTCCAGATAAACGCCGCCAGGCGCTCTTCAGCATTTTTCTTCGACAGCAGCAGGATCATGTCCTGATCGCCTTTGATTTCACCGCTCATCAGACGCATCATCTGCTGACGCAGGGCCGGCATTTTGCCCGACAAATCATCAAGCGTTTCAAAAGGGATCTCACACACCATGGCCGTTTCCAGCGCCTGCGCAAAGCTGGGATGGCTGGAGCCCATAATTGCGTCAAAGCCGACTAAATCGCCCGCCAGATGGAAACCGGTGATCTGCTCATCACCCTGTTCAGTGATGGTGTAGCTTTTAATGGTGCCGGAGCGAATCGCATACAGAGACTTGAGTTCATCGCCTGCTTTGAAAAGCGTTTGCCCTTTCTGAATGGGTTTTTTACGCTCAATGATATTGTCGAGCTGATCCAGCTCATGTTCATTTAGCGTAAAGGGGATGCAGAGCTGACTGATGCTGCAATCCTGGCAGTGAATGGCACAACCGCCCGACTGAATACGACGAATGCTGCGTTTTTCAGGGATCATAATGGTTTGCTCGACGATTATTGACTGGGGTCAATTTTAACATTTTTTGTGCTGAAGGGAACTCATCCGAGCAGTTTTACACTTACAAATATTATGGACTAAGCACACAACGATAAACGCTGATGTGACGGGCTTCTCAGAATCCCGACAGGGCCGACTGTCAAGAAAACTTTCCGCTATGTGATCTGTCACACGCTTCTGCACTGGCAGTGACTTTCGAAAAAGTGGGGTGGGCCGGTGATTCCAGCTTTTGCTACGCTAACGGGTAAAGCGTGATTTGCACATTCCATCAATTTTAACCAGGTGTGAGAAAACCATGAACCTTGATGATAATGATCTCTTTCGGGATGCCATGGGCGATGTCACGCCGTTAAAAGACACCACCACAACCTTGTGGCTCAAAGCACCCTCAACGAAGGCGCCACGAAAACCGCCAGGTGAATCTGAGCTGGAGAATTTCCTGACCCGGGGCGATCTGGAGATCGTTCCACTCAATACCCCGCTGGAATATAGAGCCGACGGCATTCAGCAGGGGATTCTGGATAAACTGCGCAGAGGAGAGTATCAACTGGATGCCAGCCTCAACCTGTTGCGGCAACCGGTCGAAACCTGTCGTCAGGCGCTCTTTAACTTTATGATGCAGGCGCACAAACAGGGATTGCGCAATCTGCTGATCATCCACGGTAAAGGTCGTGATGATGAATCTCATGCCAACATTGTGCGCAGCTATCTGGCGCGCTGGCTAAAGCAGTTTGATGACGTACAGACCTTTTGCGTGGCCCAGACCCGGCATGGCGGGGCCGGGGCGCTTTATGTCGGATTGCGCAAAACCGATAAAGCCCGGCTTGAAAACCGCGAGCGGCATGCGAAACGCAGCCGCTAACTGTGAAACTTACGGATGGTGGACATCAGCACTTCAGCACTCAGGCTCAGCTCTGCGCCGGTGCGGGTAATGATGCCCACCGGTTCGCCCGGCCCGGAAGAGGCGATCGGCAGCGCATAAACAGCGTTGTGGCTCAGATCCTCTTTAATCGCCCCGGAAGGGACGAACCAGATGTAGTCGTAGCGAAGAGCCAGCTGGCGTGCCAGTGAAGTCGAAGAGGTCTCAATGCAGTGAGGCGGAAGGGTGCAGCCCTGTTCATCCAGCATCTGCTGGGCAATCCGGCGCGGAGCCGTGCCCTCGGGCGATATCACTACCGGCCACTGCATCGCACGCGAAAGCGTGACGTTGTCACTTAAAAGCGGGTGTTCCGGCCTGACCACCAGCTTGAGCGATTCCAGAAATAGCAATTCATAGGTCAGCCCGGTCATCATGGCGCTGTCCGCCATCCGGCCAATGCCGATGTCGAACTCACCGCCGCGCAAGCCCGCCAGCAGCACATTATTGTGAAGTGTCGCCACCTGAATGGTGGTGTTGGGCTGCAGTTGATGAAAACGATCCAGGATGCGTGGCAGCATCCCCATCGCGGCAGTGGTCAATGCCCCCAGCCGGATAATCACCGGCGCATCGCCCGGCTGCTCATTAAAACTCTGTCCGGCATGGTTTAGCGCGTCGAGTACCCGTACCGCATGGGTCAGAAACTGCTCTCCCATGGTGGTCAGCTGCGCGCCAAGCCGGCCACGTTCAAACAGACGAACGCCAGTCAGCTCCTCCAGCTCATTCAGGGTCTTGGAGAGGGCAGGCTGGCTGAGGCTAAGCGTCTCTGCCGCCCGGCCCAGTGTGCCTTGCTGCGCAACCGCAACAAAGGTATGTAGATGGCGCAAGCGAATGCGCTGATTGAAAAGGATATTTTTTTCCATATCCTAAACTTAATGAGAATGACCGGCTTCAGGCAACTGTTTAAAATGAATTCTGTTAACTTTGCTGCAAATTTATTTTAACAAACGAGTCGAAATGACCGCGTTACCCTTTAACTCTCTGATTAAAAAGCGCTCAGCCGGGTATGCCGCTTAAATACGCCATCCTCTGACTACGGTATATCAATAACTTAACAGCTTAAAGTTGAATAATTCTCAATATCATATAAAAATCTGACCGCTTAAGGTTAACGATCGGCTATCATTAGCGCCGTTTTTTTTACTTAAACTGATGTCAGATTTCGTTACTCCAGAGGAGTGTTCATTGACCAGCGTCGAGGCGGTAGATGTCCGCCAGCTTATCAACCAGCAGGGGCTGAGCCACTGGCAAAAGCGGCTCATTGCGCTCTGTTTTATCGTGGTGGCACTCGATGGCATGGACATTGCGATCATGGGATTTATTGCGCCGACACTGAAAGCCGCGTGGGGGGTGAGCAATCATCAGCTCGGGGTCGTCATCAGCGCAGCGTTAATCGGGCTGGCGCTGGGTGCCATGGTGGCAGGGCCACTGGCTGACCGCTATGGCCGTCGCATGATGATTATCCTCAGCGTCTTCTTTTTCGGTCTCTGGACGCTGGCAACGGCGCTGTCACAAAACATTGAGCAGATGATGCTGTTCCGTTTCCTGACCGGGCTGGGACTGGGTGCGGCGATGCCCAACGTCGGCACGCTGGTGGCGGAATATGCACCTGAGCGGCGGCGGGCTTTTATCATCACGGTGGTGTTCTGCGGCTTTACCTTTGGTGCCGCCAGCGGGGGATTTGCTGCCTCCTGGCTGCTACCGCGCTATGACTGGCACTCCGTGCTGCTGCTGGGCGGTATTCTGCCGCTGCTGGTGTTGCCATTACTGATCCGCGGCCTGCCGGAGTCGGTGCGATTTCTTATCAGCCGTGGCGCACCGGCTGCCCGCATTCACGCCATCCTCGACCGGATGATGCCGGGCAAAACCGCGCCCGACTGTGCGTTTCACGCGCCAGAGGCCACCGTGCCGGTGAGCGGCGCGATAGGCACCGTACTTTCACGCCGCTATCTGTTTGGCAGCACCATGCTGTGGGGCGGCTACTTTATGGGGCTGTTCATGGTTTACCTGATTGGCAGCTGGCTGCCGTCGCTGGTCAACACCCTGGGCATGTCAGTGACCGAAGCGGCGATTATCACCGCGATGTATCAGGCCGGCGGGACGCTGGGCTCCCTGTTTGCGGGCTGGATGATGGATCGCTTCAACGCTAACCTGGCCCTGGCGGCGATCTACGGCTGCGGCGGGCTGTTTATTGTGGCACTGGGCTTTTCACCCGCGGAAGTGGGTATGATGAGTGCGATCGCCTTTTGCAGTGGCTTCTGTTTCAACGGGGCCAATACTGGTATGAATGCCTTATCCGCCAGCTATTATCCTACCCACGCCCGCGCTACCGGTTCCAGCTGGATGCATGGAGTGGGCCGCATCGGCGCGATTTTAAGCGCCTTCGTTGGCGCAGAGATGATGTCTCTTGGATGGTCTTTCAGCGTAATCTTTCTGCTGCTGGCAATACCGGCTGTGATCACTACCCTGATGCTGCTGTTAAAAAACCGCTACGGCTTTAAGCCGATCACAGATTCGTGATTTTTTCCGCTGAGGCCAGCGTGTTGCATTACATTAGCAGCAACGCTAACGGTGTCAGGTGGATAAGATGGACAACTTTCTCAGTGCGGATCTCATCCGCACCCGTTTCTCTCAGGCGATGTCAGCTATGTATCAGCAGGAAGTGCCGCAATATGGCACGCTGATGCAACTGGTGGCGACCGTCAACGACCGCGCGCTGGAAGCGGATATCGCGCTGAAAGATCGTCTCACCGCAGCCGATGAGATCGACCGACTCAACCTGGAGCGTCACGGTGCGATCCGTGTGGGCACGGCAGATGAATTAGCCACACTGCGGCAGCTGTTTGCGGTGATGGGAATGCACCCGGTTGGCTATTACGATCTCTCTCAGGCTGGTGTGCCGGTGCACTCCACGGCGTTCCGGCCGGTCACCGATGCGGCGCTGCGGCGCAATCCCTTTCGGGTCTTTACCTCGCTGTTACGCCCTGAACTGATCGACGACCACGCGCTGCGTGAAAAGGCGGCGGAGATTCTTGCCGCGCGCGACATTTTCACCCCCCGTTGCCGGGCGCTTCTGGAACTGCATCAGCAGCAGGGCGGATTAACCGACGAGCAGGCCACTGAGTTTGTTACCGAAGCACTGGAAACCTTCCGCTGGCATGCCCATAGCAGCGTGGACAGTCAGACCTATCAGGCGCTGAACCAGCAGCATCGGCTGATCGCTGACGTAGTCTGCTTTCCCGGCTGCCACATCAACCATCTCACGCCGCGCACGCTGGATATTGACCGCGTACAGCAACTGATGCCATCGCGCGGTATCGATCCGAAAACCCTGATCGAGGGACCACCGCGTCGTCAGGTACCGATCCTGTTACGTCAGACCAGCTTTAAAGCGCTGGAAGAGCCGATCATCTTTCAGGATGGGCATCAGGGAACCCATACTGCACGCTTCGGTGAAATTGAGCAGCGCGGCGTGGCGCTGACGCCCCAGGGCCGTGCGCTCTACGATCGGCTACTCAGCGAGGCGGGAAGCGGTCAGGATAATCAGCAGCATCAGCAACATCTGGCGGCGATTTTCCGTGACTTCCCCGACGACGAAACCACGCTGCGCCAGCAGGAGCTGGCCTGGTTCCATTATCGCCTGAGTGAAAAGGGCATCGCGACGCCGCCGGCTCAGGGTGAATCGCTGGAGACCCTCATCGAAGAAGGTCGTGTGCTGGCAGACCCTATCATCTACGAAGATTTTCTGCCCGTCAGCGCGGCGGGCATTTTCCAGTCCAACCTCGGCGATCGGGCGCAGGTTCGTTCGGCGGGACAGGCGAGCCGCCAGGCATTTGAAGCCGCGCTGGGCGCTGTCGTGCTGGATGAGATGGCTCTATACGAAGAGCGCCAGCAGCGCTCGCTGGCACAGTGTGGCTTACGGCCAGACTGACGCCTCTGCGGGCAACAGGCGCGTTGCCCGCAACGCTTTCTCCGCACTCGCCCTGCTAAGGCCAGTGGACCTGAAGTGGGGCAACGCGGGTAATATGCTGACAGGACTGGGGAAAAACAACGCTTTACCGCTCAGCGCAGGTTTACCCGCGTGAGTATCTTAATCTATTAGCAGACTGACTGATTAACAGCCGCACAACCGCACGTGATAACAGAGCAACGACGCGCCACTCCGGCGCTGGCAGCGTCATTGACCAATTGCGAAAAGATAAACAACGTTGAATCATAACCCTAACTGACTCTCTGAACCTGTTGATGAGCATGTTCACGCCTGCCCCTCACGCTTCGGCATATTCTGCAAATCCCTTCCGTACCTGGACAATGCTGGCGGGCCTGCAAATAATGGAGGGACGTTTGAACAGGGAAACAGGAATGAAAAACGAAACAGGTCTGAGGATCATGACTGCTGAGGGGGAGTTGCGTGGATGCATGGACGATGACCTTTTCGTATTCAAAGGCATACCTTATGCGGCGGCACCGCTTGGCGCACTGCGCTGGCGTCCGCCTCAGCCGGTTACGCCCTGGCAGCAGGTGCGCGACGCCACCGCGTTTGGGGCTTCCGGCTGGCAAAATCGCACTTACTGCCAGGCCGTGGGCGGTGGCGATCCGGGTGAGTTCAGCGAAGATTGCCTCTACCTTAATGTCTGGACGCCCGATGTCGCGCCCGTGAAACCCCTGCCGGTGATGGTATGGCTGCACGGTGGTGGCTACACTATTGGTGCTGGCGGGCTGGCACCTTACAACGGCAAGCCGATGGCTTCACGCGGCGCGGTGGTGGTGACGCTCAACTACCGGCTAGGCCATCTCGGTTTCTTCTCTCATCCGGCCCTGGATGCTGAATACCCTGTTGCCAGCACGGTCAACAATTTTGGCCTGCTGGATCAGATTGCCGCACTGCAGTGGGTGCAGCGCAACATTCCTGCCTTTGGCGGCGACCGCCGCAATGTGACACTTTTCGGTGAATCCTCAGGCGCACGCAGCGTGCTGTCACTCTGCTGTTCGCCACTGGCCGAAGGGCTGTTTCATAAAGGGATTGTGCAGAGCGCCTACAGCCTGCCTGATACGCCGCTGAAAAAAGCGCGTCAGCAGGGTATGGCGGTGGCCCGCCATTTCGGTCTGCCGCCCGATGCCAGCGCTGATGACCTGCGCGCACTGCCTGCCGATGCCTTCTGGTCGCTGGAAGGGCCGCTGGCGATCCCGCCGGTGCCGATTGCGGGTGATGCTGTCCTGCCTGAGCCGATGCTGAAAACCTTTATGGCTGCAAAACAGCACCGTCTGCCGCTGATGGCGGGCAGCAACAGCGATGAAGCCAGCGTGCTGGAATATTTTGGCGTGGATGCCACCGCAGTGTTGCATCAGCTACGCGATAAAAATCGTCTCACTTACCGGACGCTGAAATGGATGTATGACATTCATGACGATCAGCTGCTGGGACGTGCCGTGGCGCGCGATATGGCATTCAGTCTGGTGCCGTGGCTGGTGATGCGGGCGCAGCACAATGCCGGAATGCCAGGCTGGCGCTACTGGTTTGATTATGTCTCTGAACATGCCCGTGACCTCTATCCGCACGGCACCTGGCACGGCAACGAAGTGCCTTATGTGCTGAACACGCTGAGTCAGATGCCGGATCCCAACGAAGAACGACCCTTCAGTGAGGCCGATCGGGCATTTGCGGCACGGGTCAGCGAGTACTGGTTTACCTTTGCCCGTGATGCTACGGAATACAAGCATCAGCTGGAGGGGGAAGTCGTGTGGCCAGCCTGGCACCCAGGCTCTGACGTGACAATGTCACTCGGTGATGATCGGAAGAGCGGGCTGGTTCTGAAGCGGAACTTTATGCGCGCCCGTATGCGGCTTTTCCGGCTATTAATGACTCGTATGGTCAGGCTTTAAACGGCAGCTCATGGTTAGCCTGCTAACCATCAAATTGCGCGAATGGAATTAATCTGCTTTTTAAAGGTTAACCTGCTGAATAAAAAGGCTATAAAGTGAAATTTGCCTTAGGGACGCTGTAAAATATTAGGTAACAAAACAGTTACATCTTCACAATCGCATGCCGATAAACCTCCTATGCCCGACGCTTGCGGGTCAACGTGTATAGGATTTTGGTATGGGAATGCTCAAAAATTTTACCATTCGCGCAGTGATGCTCTCTATTCTGGGACTGTTTTGTTTACTGTGGAGCGGCGTCGGGCTGTATAGCATTCACTCTCTTGGCGCGCTCAGCGAAGGGAATGATGTGGACCGTCATCTGGTTGAGCAAATGACGGTGCTGAGCAAAGGCAACGATCAATATTTTCGTGTCATCACGCGCTTATCCCGCGTGATGGAAAGCAAAGCCGCAGGTCAGACCCTGAACGATGAGGCTTATGCTCCGGTGCAGCAGGCGCTGGACAGCATGACCCAGCAACTGGCGCGCTTTAAACAACTGGCACCCGGCCCGATGAACCCGGATGTCGTGGATGGGGTGATTCAGAGCTGGCAAAAGCTGCTGGATGCGGGCGTTACGCCACAGTTGCAGCTGGCCCGTCAGGCCTCGCCTGATGCTTATCGTCAGCAGGCAAATAACGTCACGCCCCCACTCAGTCGTGCCTTTGGCATCAGCGCAGAGAAATTCAGCCAGGGCGCAGCTGAAAAGCTGGATGCAACCCGGGTTGAAGTGGATCACCTCACCGCGATGACCAAAACGATTATTACCATCACGGTAATTATCGGCCTGTTTATTCTGCTGTTTACCGACCGCTATCTGGTGGCGATGCTGGTCCGTCCGCTGGAAAGTATCCGTACCCACTTCGCGGTCATTGCCACGGGCGATCTGAGTCAGCCGGTATCCGATTTCGGTCGCAACTGCGTCGGTAAACTGGTACCGCTGCTGAGTGCCATGCAGGATAGTCTGCGTGAAGCGGTCAGCGCCATTCGCAGCGGCACTGAGAATATCTCGCGCGGTGCCGCAGAGATTTCTGCCGGTAACAACGACCTCTCTTCACGTACCGAAGAGCAGGCCGCTGCG
Source organism: Pantoea sp. ABR1s (assembly GCF_057812235.1). NCBI lineage: Bacteria > Pseudomonadati > Pseudomonadota > Gammaproteobacteria > Enterobacterales > Erwiniaceae > Pantoea > Pantoea sp. ABR1s. Next base: position 2,059,173 of record NZ_CM173823.1, read on the forward strand.
CTCGAACAGACTGCGGCCAGCATGGAGCAGTTGACGGCCACGGTAAAATTCAACGCCGATAATGCCCGCCAGGCCAGCCTGCTGGCAGAAACCGCCACCACCACGGCACAACGTGGCGGTCAGCTGGTCAGTGAAGTCGTCAGCACTATGGATGGCATCTCAGGCAGCTCGAAGAAAATCGCTGAAATCACTAACGTGATCAACGGCATCGCTTTCCAGACCAATATTCTGGCGCTGAACGCCGCCGTCGAAGCGGCACGTGCTGGCGAACAGGGGCGGGGTTTTGCGGTCGTTGCCTCTGAAGTGCGTAACCTTGCACAGCGCAGCGCCAATGCCGCGAAAGAGATTGCGACGCTGATTGAAGATTCGGTTCAGCGTGTAGGTAAAGGCGCCGAGCTGGTCAGCACCACCGGCGGCACCATGAACAATATTCTGAAATCGGTGCAGGATGTTGATGCGATCATGAAACAGATCGCTTCCGCCTCGGAAGAGCAGAGCAAAGGCATCTCTCAGGTCGGTGCCGCGGTAACCGAAATGGATAGCGTGACCCAGCAGAACGCCTCACTGGTTGAAGAGGTTTCTGCCGCGGCGAGCGCACTGGCATTGCAGACTGAAGCGCTACAGGCTTCTGTGTCGAAGTTCCGTCTCTCCAGCAACCGCCAGACCGCACCGGTCATCACGAATAAACCTGCCGCGCCGAAAGCAACCGTGCTGAATGCGCCTCAGGCTAAACCGGCGGATAACGGCGACTGGGTCACCTTCTGATCCCTGCACAGCCACGCCACCAGTTCCGCCAGGAACGGTGGCGCATCCTGCGCGGGCCGTTGCAGTAAACTGTAAACGGCACCGGTTTTTACCTCGCCAGCGAACGGCTTAATCAGCCTGCCGCTGGCTATATCACTCTCCACCAGATTGCTGTCGGCCATCGCCACACCAAACCCCTGAATCGCTGCACTGATCGCTAAGTCCATGGTGGCAAAATGCTGGTTCCGCTTCATGTTCAGTGTCACCTGCTGCGCCTGCAGCCAGCACTGCCAGTCACGCGTATCTGCCGTCGGATGCAAAAAGGTCATTGTGGCCAGTGCCGCCGGGGAGTCCGGGCGGGGTTGATCGGCTGCCATCACTGGCGTCAGCGACTCACTGAACAGGTAAATTCCGTCAGGGTGCGGCTTACCATAGACAATCGCCACATCGAAGTTCTCAAGCTGCGCAGCATGATCCAGCGTAGTGGTCAGGGCCACATGCAGTTCAGGCCGATGCTGCTCCAGAGCCATCAGCCGGGGCACCAGCCAGCGCATCGCACAGGTCGGCGCTTTCAGGCGAATGCTGACCTGACTACGGCGGACCTTCTCGCTGGCCTGAACCATCAGCTCAAAACCCTGCTGTAAGTCGGGCAGCAGCGCCGCGCCCTGAGGGGTCAGGCGCAGACCATGCGCGTGGCGGTCAAACAGCGTCACGCCCAGCCACTGCTCCAGGGCGGCAATTTTACGACTGACGGCGCCCTGCGTCAGGCAAAGTTCGCGGGCAGCGTGAGTCAGATTGAGATGTCGGGCGGTCACCAGAAAGGCGTGAATGGCATTAAGCGGCAGCGATAAGCGTGACACGGTGAACCTCAGCTATGCATTTTTGTCATGGCTATTATGACGACATTTCGCTTGCCGACTCAAGTCGCAGCCCGTTGAATAGCTATTTACCGCATCTGAGCGGTTAAGCCCCTGACGGAGAGAGTATGTCCCTGAAAACGCCTGTCGCTATCCACTCAAAATTGCCGGACGTCGGCACCACTATTTTCAGCGTGATTGGCCAGCTTTCGGCGCAGCATCAGGCGATTAACCTGTCGCAGGGCGCGCCCAATTTCCCCTGTGATCCGGCGCTGGTCGACTCAGTCAGCCGCGCGATGCAGGAAGGACATAATCAGTATGCCGCCATGATGGGCTTGCCCGCCTTACGCGACGCGCTTGCCAGCAAAGTGCAGGCGCTCTATGGACAACAATATGATGCCGCCAGTGAAGTGCTGATCACCGGCAGCGCCAGCCAGGGGCTCTATATGGCGATTACCGCGCTGGTTCATCAGGGCGATGAGGTGATCTTCTTTGAACCGGCGTTTGACAGCTACGCGCCGGTGGTGCGGTTGCAGGGCGGTAAACCGATTGGCCTGAAGTTGCAGGTGCCGTCATTTGCTATCGACTGGGATCAGTTGCGGGCAGCAATCACGCCGCGCACCCGGATGATCATTATTAATACGCCGCATAACCCCAGCGCGCAGGTGCTGACCCCCGACGACCTGAATCAGCTGGCAGCCTTAATCCGCAACACCGATATCGTGGTGCTCTCCGATGAGGTTTACGAGCATATTCTGTTTGATGGCCGCCCGCATTGTGGGATGGCGACGCATCCGGAACTGGCAGCCCGCAGCGTCATTGTCTCTTCGTTTGGCAAAACCTTCCACGTCACCGGCTGGCGGGTAGGCTACTGTCTGGCACCGGCAGAGCTGATGACTGAGCTGGTGAAAGTGCATCAGTTTATGATGTACGCCGCCGATACACCGATGCAGGTCGGTTTCGCACATTATCTGCAGACGCCAGAGAACTATCTGTCGCTCAGTGCCTTCTATCAGCAGAAGCGCGATCGGCTGATTGCCCTGATGCAGAACTCCCCGTTCCGGCTGCTGCCGAGTGCGGGTTCGTTCTTTATGCTCGCCAGCTATGGACATTTCAGTGACGAACCGGACAGTGAAATGGTAAAACGTCTTATCGTCGATCACGGTGTGGCGACCATACCGCTGTCGGCGTTTTATATGGATGGCACAGATAACAAACTGATTCGGCTCTCTTTTGCTAAAGACGAGGCGACACTTGAGGCTGGCGCGGCTGCGCTATGTGCTTTTTCTCACTGATTCACGCCACCGCGTGAGGCAGCTCGGGGAACAGGTAACCAGGACTTTTCGGGGTAAATGACATAATGAAGAAACTGAACGCGCTTTTTCTCGCTCTGGGCATGATGACATCGGTACAGGCACTGGCACTGGATTTACGCTACGGCGTGGAATCACAATATCCGCCTTTTGAAAGCCGCAATGCTAAAGGGGAACTGGAAGGCTTTGATATCGAGCTGGGCAATGCCATCTGTAAGGCGGGCAACTTCAGCTGCCACTGGGTTGAGAGCAGTTTTGATGCGCTGATCCCGGCACTGCAGGCGAAAAAGTTCGACGCCATTAACTCGGCGATGAACATCACCGAAGCGCGCGCCAGAAGCATTGCGTTTACGCAGCCGATCTACCGTATTCCGACCATGTTAGTGGCGAAGACCGGTGAAAATCTGGCACCGACCGCCGAAGGTCTGAAGGGCAAGAACATCGGTGTATTACAGGGATCCATCCAGGAAACCTATGCGAAGAAGCACTGGGAGCCGCAGGGTGTGACCGTGACCTCGTATCAGGATCAAAACCAGGTTTACAACGACATGGTCGCGGGCCGCCTGGATGGCACACTGGTGATGTCTGCTGCCGGTCAGTCTGGCTTCCTCGATAAACCGCAGGGCAAAGGCTTTGGTTTTGTTGGCAAGCCAGTCGAAGATGACGCGATTCTTGGTTCAGGCATCGGCTACGGCCTGCGCAAAGATGACGCGCAGCTGAAGCAGTCACTGGATGCGGCGATTGCTAAAGTGCAGGGTGATGGCACCATCAAAAAGCTGGCTGAAAAATATTTCCCAGGCATTGATGTCAGCGCGAAGCCATAATGGCAATCGGGCGCGTTCTGCGCCCGATTCCTCCGCTTATTTTGCCGCCAGATAACAGAGTTTTTCCGCCACCTGATAGGACTTCACAAACGACGTTACCGGCAGAAATTCGAAGCGTGAATGGAAGTTGTGCGCGCCGGTAAAGAAGTTCGGCGTCAGCAGACCTTTGGCTGACAGCGCGGCACCGTCTGTACCGCCACGCATCGGAATCACCTTCGGCTCAATCTCCAGCGCGGCAAAGGCACTGAAGATCAGGTCAATCGCACGACGATCCTCGCCCAGGGCATTGCTGATATTGCTGTAAGTATCGCTGATACTCACGTTCACCTTGCCGGTGGGGTAACGCGCCGCCAGATCCTCTGCGGCCTGCTGCAACTGCTGCTTACGTGCCGCAAAGCTGGTCAGATCAAAATCACGGATTGAGGCCTTCAGCGTCGCCTTGCTGGCGTTGGCCTGAATCTCATTGAACCAGATATAGCCTTCACGGCCTTCAGTGTGCTCCGGGGTCTGCTGCCGATCAAACAGGCTGATATAGTCATGGGCCATCAGCAGCGGATTGACCAGCACCCCTTTGCCCGACATCGGATGGGCGGGTACACCGGTAAACACAATTTCTGCTGCAGCACCGTTGAAGTTTTCATAGACCACTTCGCCCAGTTCGCAGCAGTCGATGGTCCAGGCGAAATCAACATTAAAGCGCGTTTCCAGATCCAGCGCTTTCGCGCCGCGCAGCCCAATCTCTTCGTCCGGCACAAAGGCCACCACGATGTCGCCGTGGTCGCCGTTAAGGTTCTGCATCAGCGTCATCACCACGGTGACCGCCGCTTTGTTGTCCGCGCCCAGCACGCTGGTGCCGTCGCTGAAGATCACCTGCTGACCGACGTAGGGCGCGATCTCCGGATGTTCATCGCGGCGCAGCCAGATATCCTGCTCTGCATTCAGACAGAGATCTTCGCCCTGCCAGGTGAGGATCTGCGGGTGGATATCGGGCGACAAACCGACATCAACGGTATCGATATGCGTAATAAACCCGATGCGCGGCGCGTCAGGCCGGTTGCCGCGTTTCACCGCCGTCACCGTAGCATGCTCATCAATCACTACCTCATCCAGCCCTGACGCGCGCAGCTCATCCGCCAGCAGCTCCGCCATGGCGTGCTGGCTCGGCGTGCTGGGCAGGGTGGTGGATTTGGCATCGCTCTGACTGCTGATGGCGAGGTAACGGAAAAAACGTTCTGTGAGCTGCGACTCAAGTTTGTCTGTCATCACTATTCCTTATTAGTCAGCCACCGGCGGGGTTCGTTATGGTGCCGAATCGTGCTATCAATGAAGCATCTGAATGATTCATTTAGATATTGTGATCACCGGAAGTCAATACAAAGCGAGGATAATAATGAAAATCAAGATAGCCACCTTAGCGCTTGTTACGGCTGGGATAGCGCTGGCTGGCAGCGTTAACGCCAAAACGCTGGTCTTCTGTTCTGAGGGATCGCCAGAGAACTTTAACCCGCAGCTCTATACCTCCGGGACCAGCGTTGACGCCAGTGCGGTGCCGGTCTTTAACCGGCTGGTGGACTTTACGCCCGGCACCACCAATCTGGTGCCCAGCCTGGCGGAACGCTGGGAAATCAACCCGGATGGCACGGTTTACACCTTCTATCTGCGCAAGAACGTGAAGTTTCAGAGCAATAAAGCCTTCAAACCCAGCCGCGACTTCAACGCCGACGATGTGATCTTCTCGTTTATGCGCCAGATGGACCCGAAAAATCCCTACCACAATGTCTCTGGCGGCACCTATTCCAACTTCGAAAGCCTGGAGCTCTCCACGCTGATTAAAAGTATCGACCGGGTCGATGACCACACCGTACGTTTTACGCTGTCCCATCCGGAAGCGCCGTTCCTTGCCGATCTCGCCTGGTACTTCGCCTCGATCCACTCGGCGGAATATGCAGACGCGATGCTGAAAGCGGGGACGCCGGAGAAGGTCGATATGAACCCGATCGGCACCGGCCCGTTTGAGCTGGTGCAGTATCAGAAAGATTCCCGCATTCTCTACAAAGCGTTCCCGGACTACTGGCAGGGTAAGGCGAAGCTCGATCGGCTGGTGTTCAGCATCACGCCGGATGCCTCCGTGCGTTATGCCAAGCTGGAGAAGAATGAGTGTCAGGTAATGCCATTCCCTAATCCCGCCGATCTTGAAAAGATGCGCGCTAACCCGGATATCACCCTGGAACAGAAGGCGGGTCTCAATACCGGCTTCCTGGCGTTTAACACCACCAAAGCGCCAACCGATAACGTCAAAGTGCGCCAGGCGCTGGCGATGGCGATCAACAAACCGGCGATCATCGATGCGATTTTTAAAGGCACCGGCACGGTTGCGAAAAATATCCTGCCACCGGGCGTCTGGAGCGCCGACAAAGATCTGAAAGATTACGACTACGATCCAGAGAAGGCCAAAGCCCTGCTGCAACAGGCGGGTGTGAAACCGGGTACCGAAATTGCGCTCTGGGCGATGCCGGTTCAGCGGCCTTACAACCCGAATGCGCGCCGCATGGCGGAGATGATTCAGTCGGACTGGGCTAAAGTGGGCATCAAAGCCAATATCGTCAGCTATGAGTGGGGCGAATACCTGAAACGCGTGCGCAGCGGCGAGCATCAGGCGGCGCTGATGGGCTGGACCACCGCCACCGGCGATCCGGACAACTTCTTTGGCCCGCTTTACAGCTGTACCTCGGCACAGGGCGGTTCCAACTCCTCAAAATGGTGCTATCAGCCGTTCGAGAAGTTAATCACCGAAGCCCGCGCCGAGCCGGATCAGGGCAAACGCACCGCGCTCTATCTGCAGGCACAGCAGATGATGCATGACCAGATGCCTGCGGTGATGATTGCGCACTCCACCATCTTTGAGCCGGTGCGCAAATCGGTCAGCGGCTATCAGGTCGATCCGTTCGGCAAACATATTTTCTATCAGGTTGATATTAAGCAGTAAGTGATTGCCGCTAAAACCAGAGCCCCACTTCCGAGTGGGGCTAAGTTTATGCACTAAAGTCAGGGTTTATATGACCGCAATGATAAAGCTCAACGCGAAGGGAACACGAGCAGGGAGGAAAGCGTCCCGCCGCCCGGATAAAAACGCCGGGAGCGTTTTTGAACAACGCAACGCGTTGGCCCGGCTACGGGCGCACCTCAGGGATGAGGTGCGTAATCGCGTGGGCCGGGCATGCCATGGATGGCGGCTGTTGCGACTTTCCGATCTGGTCGTGTTTCCTTCGCCGGCACCCTCTCACAGCGAATCGGTGCAGACGTAACCCGTGTTCCTTAGCCAACACCCTCTCACGGAAGCAGCCAGGACGTTAACCCATATTCCCTTATCAACCTGAATCACATGGCAATCTGGTACCGAGCTGGTTAAACCACAACCCTGTACCTCTCATCCCATCCTCACCTGCTGATCCATCTCCGTCAGCCGCTGTTGCAAAAACTGCAGAAACAGCGTCAGCGCCGCATTCCGCTGGCGGCCGGACACCGTCTGAAGCTGCAACGTACGCTGACTCAGCTGATCCACCCCCATCGAACGCAACACCAGATTTTGCGTGTCGCGTTCAAACAACAGGGTAAACGCACTGCAAATGGTTACTGCCTGCGGGGTATGCAGCAAAAAGTGGTAGAGCGTAGCGAAATAGTCGCAGGTCAGCACCGGCTCGACCACGCAGTCGTTCATCTGACAGGAGAGGTCAAACAACTGCCGCACGGTAGTATGCTGACCTGGCAACGCCAGCGGCCAGCCATGCAGATCGGCCAGCGTCACCTGACGCGATGCCAGCGGATGTAACTGATGCATCGCCAGTAACACCGGCGCCGGCCACGAGCCGAGCACCTCAACGCTGCGCTCCGGTTGCAGACTGAACTGCAGCGCAACATCGCATTCCCCAGCTCTGACGCATGCCGCCACGCCCTGCGAGTGCGTCACATTAAGCGCAAACAGCACGCCGGGATTGGCCTGACGAAACTCCGCCAGCAGACCCGGCAGCAGACTGAACGCCATTCCGTCGGTGCAGGCAATGCGGATCAGGCTGCGCCGTATTGCTTTCAGCCCTTTAATCTCCGCCAGCGCATATTCCATATCGAGCTGACTCTTGCGCACATGATGCGCGAATATTTCACCCGCTTCGTTCAATACCATGCCGCGTGCATGCCGCTCAAACAGCGGCACACCCACCTGGGTTTCCAGGCGCTGGATCTGGCGACTAATCGCCGACACCGCCACAAAGAGTTGCTCGCTGGCGGCGCTGAGCGATCCGCACTGTACGACCGCCAGGAAATAGCGGATCTCACTGCTTAACATGGTCACTCCGGCAAAACGCATCATAAAAGGGCAGGCGTGGCTTGCTTTAAAAGCAAGGCTCACTCGATAAATTAATAATTGTGGCAAAGAGAGAAGTTTGTCAAAGATAAAGCACGATAAAAAGAACAGACAGGGCAAACATGACAGAGCAACAGACCGTTGACCAGGCGATGCACTATTTCGACAGTGGCGAGTTTCAGCAGCTGCTGGCACGACGAATTTCCTGCGTGACCGAAAGCCAGCACGCCAGCAGGCAGGTGGAGCTTGAGAACTATCTGCAGCAGGAGATCGGCCCGCAGCTGGCGGCGATGGGCTTTACGCTGCACCCGTTTGAGAATCCGCAGCCCGGCAGCCCGCCGTTTCTGATCGCCACGCTCATTGAAGATCCCTCCAGACCGACGCTGCTCTGCTATGGCCACGGCGATGTGGTGTTCGGCGACGATGAGAACTGGCGCGACGGTTTATCACCGTGGCAACTCACGGCTGAAGATGACCGCCTGTATGGGCGCGGCAGTGCGGACAACAAAGGCCAGCACTGCATCAATCTCGCGGCGCTGGAGCAGGTGTGGCAGGCACGCGGTGGCGCACTGGGCTTCAACTGCAAAATTTTGTTTGAAATGGGTGAAGAGATCAGTTCACCGGGGCTGGCGGAGATTTGTCAGCAGCAGCGGGCGCTGTTACAGGCCGACCTCTTTATCGCCTCTGATGGCCCGCGACTGAACGCGGTGCGGCCGACACTGTTCCTGGGTTCGCGTGGCGCGGCGAACTTTCGTCTGACTATCAGGGCGCGCGACAACGCCTATCACTCCGGCAACTGGGGCGGACTGCTGAGTAATCCCGGCACCCAGCTGGCGAATGCGCTCGCCTGCCTGGTGAATGCAAAGGGTGTTTTGCAGGTCGCCGCGCTGAAACCGGACTCCCTGACCGATGCGGTGCGCGCCATCCTCAGTGATATTGAGGTGGGCGGAATGCCGGGCGATCCGGCGCTGGCCGACGGCTGGGGCGAGCCGGGTCTGACGCCTGCGGAGCGTCTTTATGGCTGGAACACGCTGGAGGTGCTGGCGTTTGAAACCGGTAACCCGGCGCGCCCGATGAACGCCATTCCCGGCAGCGCCACGGCGGTGTGTCAGCTGCGATTTGTGGTCGGCACCGACTGGGAAAATCTGGTCCGGCATGTCGAAAGTCACCTGCATCAGCACGGCTTCGATAACGTCAGCGTGGAGTTTATGCGCGGTTCACCTGCAACGCGACTCGATCCGCAGGATCCGCTGGTGGCCTGGGCGCTGGACACGCTGGCCCGCAGCAGCGGTAAAAAACCGGCGCTGTTGCCCAATCTAGGCGGTTCACTGCCCAATGAGGTATTTGCCGATATCCTCGGCCTCCCGACGCTGTGGGTGCCCCATTCCTATCCGGCCTGCGGCCAGCACGGCGTTAACGAACACATGCTCACCTCTGTTGCACGTGAAGGGCTGGCGATCATGACCCGCCTTTTCTGGCAACTGGGTGAAGAGGGCGAACAACTGATGTCGCGCCACCATCAGTGGCGGAGAGGTGAACAATGAGCAGCATCGCGCAGAGTACTCCGCAGGTGAAACCGAGCCTGCACAAAACGCTGTTCGCTACCTGCATTGGTAACGCGCTGGAGTGGTTCGACATCGCGGTGTATGGCTTCTTCGCCAGCTACATCGCGCACGTCTTCTTTCCGGTCAGCGATCCGTCGGTGTCGCTGCTGCTGACCTTCGGCAGCTTCGGCATCTCATTCCTGATCCGTCCGCTGGGTGCCATCGTGCTGGGCAACTATGCCGACCGTCATGGCCGTAAAAAAGCGCTGCTGCTCTCAATCAATCTGATGATGCTGGGCGGGGCGATCATTACCTTTATGCCGGGTTACGCCACTATTGGTCTGGCGGCGCCGCTGCTGATTATCCTGGCGCGTCTGATTCAGGGCTTCTCTGCCGGGGGCGAGTTTGGCAGTTCGACCGCTTTCCTGGTAGAGCACTTTCCCGAGCGCAAAGCCTTTATCGCCAGCTGGCAGTTCGCCACACAGGGCGCCAGTACCCTGATGGCATCGGCGTTCGGCCTCGGGCTGACACACTGGCTGAGCGAAAGCGAGATTCAGGCGTGGGGCTGGCGTATCCCGTTTGCCTTCGGCTTACTGATTGGGCCGCTGGGGATCTACATTCGCCGTCACGTGCAGGAGCCCGCCAGCTTTGCGACGCAGGAGAAGGAAGCCGCACCGCTGAAAACGCTGTTCGGGCGGCAGAAAGCGCTGATCACCCTGGCGATTGGGGTGATGGTGATCTCGACCGCGGTCAACTACATGCTCAATTACATTCCGACCTACGCCACCAAAACGCTGCATCTGCCGGGGTCGGTGGCCTTCACCGCCACGCTGGTCGCAGGGATTATCCTGACGGTGGTGACGCCCATAATGGGATTGTGGGCGGAGCGGATAGGCCGATTGCCGCTGATGTGGGGATCGCTGCTGATGTTGATGGTCACCATCTATCCCGCCTTCAAATGGATGGTCGATCACACTACGCCCACCACGCTGATCCTGCTGGTGGCGTGGATGGCGCTACTCAAGTCGGTCTATTTCTCCACGGTGCCGTCGGTGATGGCCGATCTCTTCCCGGCGACCACGCGCGCCAGCGGCATGGCGATCAGCTACAACGTGGCCGTGACGGTATTTGGCGGGTTTGCACCGCTGATTTGCAGCATGCTGATAGCCGCCACCGGCAGCAGTCTGGCACCTGGATACTACCTGATGGCTGTGGCGGTGCTGAGTGGCATCGCGCTGCTGCGCTGCGGTAAGCGGGTGGCATAAAAGAGTGGGCCAATTACTGGCCCACTCTGGTACTGACAACGTCAGGTACGGGAGGCGGTAAGATCGAGCCAGTGATTAACTGAACTGTAAATAGGCAACATGGGTCTGCAGATACTCCTCCAGACCATGTTTTCCATCGGCACCGCCGACACCCGATTTACGCCACCCGGCATGAAATCCCTGCATCGCTTCGAAGTTTTCACGGTTAACATAGGTTTCGCCGAACTTCAGCTTTCGCAGCGCGGTCATGGTGGTATTCAGATTCTGCGTATAAATCGAGGAGGTCAGCCCATACTCGCAGTCGTTGGCCAGCGTAATCGCCTCGTCAAGCGTTTTAAAACTCATCACCGGCAGAACCGGGCCAAAAATCTCCTCCTGCATAATCGCCATCTCCTGGCGCACCTCAGTCAGCAAGGTGGGTTGGAAAAAGAAGCCTCTGTCTCCGGCGCGCTTGCCGCCCAGAACCACTTTCGCCCCTGCGGCGACGGCCTCTGCCACCTTCTGCTCCACCCGATCCCGTGCTGCGGCATTAATCAGCGGACCCATATCGATATCGCTGCGTTCGGCCGGGTCGCCAAATGTCACCTGCTGAAACGCGGCGGTCAGTGCGCTGATAAAACGATCGTAAATGCCTTCCTGCACATAGAGCCGCTCTACGCAATTGCAGACCTGTCCGCTGTTAATGATCCGCGAGCTGACGACCGCCCGCACAGCCAGCTCGAGGTCGGCATCATCCATCACGATGGCAGGGGCTTTGCCACCCAGTTCCAGCGACACTTTGGTGACATTTTTAGCCGCGGCTTCCATGGTGGCAATGCCCGCACCGACGCTTCCGGTCAGACTCACCAGACCGACCTTAGGATTTGCCGCCAGCTCCTGTCCCACTTCCGGTCCCAGACCATAAACAAAGTTAATGACGCCAGCAGGCAGACCCAGCTTTTGTATGATGTCGGCAAAAAGTGCCGCATTATTCGGTGTCAGCTCACTGGGTTTGATCACGATGGTGTTTCCGGTGATCAGGGCCGGTGCCGCTTTGCGGGCAATGAGGAAGAAGGGGAAATTCCACGGCAGTATTCCGGTAGTGACGCCAATCGCTTTTTTGAACAGGAAGATATTTTCGTTGGGGCGGTCACTGTTGATGATCTCACCTTCATAGCGACGCGCCCACTCCGCCATGTAGTCGAGGTAGTCGGCGGTGAACATCACTTCGGTCTTCGCCAGCCCCTGGGTTTTTCCACCCTCAGCCACAATGGTTGCCGTCAGTTCAGGCTCACGCTGGCGGATAGCGGTGCCAATTTTGTGCAGCCAGACGCCGCGCTCTACTGCAGGCAGCGCTTCCCATCCAGGCTGAGCCACTTCTGCGGCGCTGATGGCAAGGCTGGCATCCTGACGACTGCCCTGGGGAATACGGGACAGCAACGCCTCCGTGGACGGATTGATCACTTCAATCCAACGGTCACCCTGATGGGCTACAAATTCGCCATTAATGAAATGTTGATGATGTGTTGTCATTCGCTTAGCTCTCCGCTATCGATACGTTGCAGTAATGTGATAGCAGGGTGAAACAGATTGCTCAGGGCTACCTTTAGCTGATTGCCAGCTGCCGGGAGCGGCTGGCAGCCAATCACAGATATCGGTGAGTTCTGCGGCAAAAACGTCAATATGTTGTAGATTTAAAGGAGTGAAGTGGTAATAAAGGGGTTAAATCATGGCAAATGGATGGGCGTCAGAAGGCGCAGTACAGGAACAGATCGATAGCACCGTCAATGACGGCATTGAGCGGGTAAGACAGTCGATCGGACAGGGCGAAAGCGCCACCGAATGTGAGCTCTGCGGCGAGCCGATTCCCGAAGCGCGTCGTCAGGCGCTTAAAGGCGTGCACTATTGTGTGGCGTGTCAGGAAAAAATCGACAAGCAGCAGCAGACCAGCAGTTTATATAACCGTCGGGGCAGTAAAGACAGTCAGTTGCGCTGACCTTCAGGAGCCTGGCATCGCCAGGCCACTGCCAATAAACCACGCCAGAAAGCCCACGCCCGCCACAATGATGGCGATCGGAAACAGAATTCCAATTCTCATAATTTACCTGCTGCAAACAGCGATTTCAGGGGCTGCGATCTTATCATGAGATCTGCAATACGGCGCGGTGGGTTTTCAGCAGAGTGAACAGCTGGAACTGCGTTGCATCATTTTCCTCCCGCAACACCTCACCTTTTTTATAGAGAATATGGTGAACATGTCCGAGCTGACGCCAGACCACTATCGCTGAGGCGATCAGGGCGCAATGCTGATCCGCCTGCACACACTCAAGGGTGGCATAGTGGGTTTCATCCAGGCCATTCACAAACACCTTTATCGCATCTGCAGGTAATATCGCGCGCAGATCATCCAGCATGACCTGGCTGACTGACTGCGAAAGAAACAGCGTTAACCACTTTGTCGTCATCCCATTCCCTGATCCGATCAATTTTCCCCAGTTTATACGACCTTGCCCGCGTTAATGAAAGGCTTCTTTGCACATTTGCCAACCTTCCCTTGTGAATGGCAGTCAGATCAGAATTGTGCTGCGCCACACAGCAAAAATGAAAAAAACATTGAATAATAAGTTACTTACTTAACTAATCGTCCGGTTTTCTGACAACGGTGAAATTGTGATCCCTGATGGGCACAACGGGTAAATATTGCCACTTCACTGTGGCTTCCGGCATTTATCCAAAGGCTGAGGAATTCCTGCTGAACGTAGACTGCCTGCTGAGCGGAAGCAGACAGGTTTCCGACAGGCCTCAACCTAACCGGGGAATAACAATGAACAGTGCCATTATTGCGGGTATCTTCTGGCATTTTGTCGGAGCTGCCAGCGCCGCGTGTTTCTACGCGCCTTTTAAACAGGTGAAAAGATGGTCATGGGAAACCATGTGGTCGATTGGTGGCCTGATGTCGTGGCTGATCCTGCCGTGGGCGGTAAGTGCCATTTTACTGCCAGATTTTATGGCCTATTACAGCAGCTTCTCGCTGTCCCAGCTGACACCGGTATTTCTGTTTGGCGCGATGTGGGGCATAGGCAATATCAACTACGGCCTGACCATGCGTTATCTCGGCATGTCGATGGGGATCGGTATCGCGATTGGCATTACCCTGGTGGTCGGCACGCTGATGACACCGCTTCTGCAGGGGCGCTTTGGTGAGCTCTTCGCGTCGGCGGGTGGCCGGTTAACCCTGCTGGGCGTACTGGTGGCACTGATTGGCGTCGGGATTGTGTCGCGTGCCGGGCTGTTAAAAGAGCGGGCGCTGGGGATTAACGCAGAAGAGTTTAATCTCAGAAAAGGACTGGTGCTGGCGGTGATGTGCGGCATCTTCTCGGCGGGTATGTCCTTTGCCATGGATGCGGCTAAGCCCATGCATCAGGCCGCCGCTAATCTTGGCATCGATCCGCTGTATGTAGCTCTGCCCAGCTACGTGATCATTATGGGCGGCGGGGCTCTGGTTAATCTGGCCTTCTGTTTCTGGCGGCTGGCCACCCGGCCAGAGCTGTCGGTGCGTAAAGACTTCTCGGTCGGGAAGTCGCTGCTGATTACCAATACCGCTTTTGCGGTGCTCGGCGGCACCATGTGGTATCTGCAGTTCTTCTTCTATGCCTGGGGCCATGCCAGAATCCCGGCGCAGTATGACTATGTCAGCTGGATGCTGCACATGAGTCTATACGTCCTGTGTGGTGGTCTGGTGGGGCTGCTGATGAAGGAGTGGAAGTCTGCGGGGCGCCGACCGGTCAGCGTGTTATCAATCGGCTGTGTGGTGATTATCATTGCCGCCAATATTGTGGGACTTGGCATGGCGGCCTGATCGCGAATAGTGACTCTTTCTTTATGCAGGCGGGGCCTGCCAGACTGATGGCTCACTCCGTCGGGGTTTTACTTACAACAACACATTAGTTTAATTCGCAGGCACTGTTTCCCGGCAATGTGGAACAGCTTTTCTCTGTTACCTCAACGGGCCTGCTATGCAGGCCCGTTTTATTAAGACTCGGCACTTTTCAGTGCCTGGCGTGGCGCGATAAATTGCTGTCGCCAGGCGCTGGGAGGTAAACCGGTGTCACGGGTGAAAACCACCGAAAAATAGTTACTGTCATCAAAGCCGCAGCGGGCGGCAACCTCACTAATCAGACAATCCTGGGTGCGCAGCAGATATTTTGCCTGACAGAGCTGTAGCTGACGCAGGTAATGACCGATGGTCATCCCGGTCTGCTGACGGAAAAGCTGCCTCAGCGCCCGTTCGCTGAGCTGGTTCTGCTGACAAAACTCCGCGAGATCAAAGGGGCGGGCAATCGCACCCTGTAACGCTGACATCAGCAGATCGAGCTGTTCCCCCTCCGGCAACGCCCAGGGGCGGTCGGCCGCGTAGCCGTGGCGGCGCAGAATCAGCGCCAGCTGTAAAAACAGCGCCTCCGAGAGCTGAACTGAAAGGGGGTCGCTTTTGCGGCTTTCACGCTCCAGCTGGCTGATCACTCCCCGGGCCAGCGCCATCCCTCGCGTGGTCAGCCGCCAGCCGCCTGGCGCATCCGGTCCCTGTTGCGGCAGCAGCTGATTCCAGTCAAGGGCAAGACCAAAGCGATCCCGACAGTAGAGGATGTTATCCAGCACCAGATCGTTAACGCTGTCGTAGCTGTGGCAGTCACTGTCGCGGATATAAAAAACGTCGCCACAGGTAATCAGCCAGGGGCGATCGTTGAGGACGTGCAAGCCATTGCCGCGCCAGACAATCACGATTTCACTGAACTCGTGTCGATGCGGCGGGAAAGAGGGTTGTGGCATCCTTTCGGCGACCGCCACCGGTAGAGTAGTGGCGGGAAAATAGTCATCCCGACTGAGTATCAACGCCATGATTGGCTCCTTTACATCATCTGCTGGCGCTCCGCTCGCGGTGCGCAGCCAAATTCGCGCCTGAACAGGGTTGAGAAATGGTTGCTGTCACCAAATCCACACTGGAAGGCGATATCGGTAATTCGCATATCACTGTGACGCAGCAGATGACGGGCCTGCAACAGCCGCACACGGTTCAGGTAGCGCTGCGGCGTGCTGCCGGTTTGCTGCTTCATTTGCCGATGCAGGGTACGCAGCGACAGGGAGAAGCGGTCAGCCAGTTCATCCCAGATAATCTCATCACTGTAATGCTCACCCAGCCAGTCGAGCAGACGATGCAGCCGCGCCTCCTGATCCTGACTCTGTCCATCAATGCACGCCTCACGCAACAGCACCAGCAACTGTAAAAAGAGCTGTTCCTGGCGCGCCTGTTTTTCCATCGACCAGGTATCATCCGGCTGCATCTGCGCCGCCACACTCAGCGCCTGCGTCATCACCTTTTGATTGATGCGCCAGTGGGAAGCATATTGCCCGTCCTGATCGCAGGGCAGTAAAGCCTGTAACCCGGAGAGAAAGCGAAACGCGCCGGGGCTGCGATAAAGCACGTTGGTCAGACAAAGGTTGTCGGTCTGCTCATAAAGATGACGATCGTGATCGCGCACAAAGCAGACGCAACCGGCGCACAGCGTTTGTGGCTGACCATTAAACACATGAATGCCAGAGCCTTGCTCAACCAGCACAATTTCATGGAAATCATGATGATGTTCCGGGAAGGCGGCCTGGGGTACGCGGGGTTCAATCGCAATGGCGTAATCGCCTTCGGGGAAAAAATCCGCACTGTGCAATATGGTCATGGTCATCTCTCGCTGCTTAACAAAACCGTAACGCAGTCTAATCAGCACGCTCTAACCTTACCTTGAATTTTCAGCCTGACTCAGCAGGAATCATGCTGATTTTTCAAGAAATCCTCAGCAGTTAACAGATTTGCGGCAGGGGTCACATCCTCCTGCCTTTCGCCTCTGTGATCTCTCTCACGAAGTTCTTTGCAAGTCTGCCAGGGCTTATCAGCCGCTGGCACTCCGGGGAAGGTCTTTAACCGGCCAGGTTTTTACTCTGTGACCACTCAATCACAGGGAAAAGTCGCCATGACCAGGAGAAACATTGTTGCTATTGATCTCGGGGCATCCAGCGGGCGGGTCATGCTCGCAAGCTGGGATGCTGCGCAGCGCCAGCTCGCGCTTCGTGAGGTCCGGCGCTTTAAAAATAAGCGCCAGCGTCGTGCCGGTTATGACTGCTGGGATCTGACGATGCTTGAGCAGGAGATACGCGCCGGGCTGGCTCAGTTAGATGAAGAGAAGATCGTGCCAGACAGTATCGGTATCGACACCTGGGGCGTTGATATGGTGCTGCTGGATGCAGAGGGCGAGCCGGTGGGTGAGGCGGTCAGCTACCGCGATGCGCGCACCCACGGCCTGATGGAGCAGGCGCAGCACGAACTGAGCCGCAGTGCCATCTACGCCCGAACCGGCATTCAGTTTCTGCCATTCAATACGCTCTATCAGATGCGCGCCCTGCATCAGCAGCAGCCCGACTGGCAGGCCCGCGTGGCGCATGCGCTGATGATGCCGGACTATCTGCATTATCGCCTGACCGGTAATCTCAACTGGGAATACACCAACGCCACCACTACGCAAATGCTCAATATTCACAGCGGCGAATGGGATCGTGATCTGCTCGCCTGGGCGGGCGTTGCTCCTGAATGGTTCGGTCAGCCGCAGGCATCGGGCAACACCGTCGGCCACTGGGTCAATAGCGCAGGTGTCCCGGTCCCGGTGATTGCCGTCGCCACCCACGACACCGCCAGCGCGGTTCTGGCAACGCCGCTGATGCAGGACGATGCGGCCTATCTCAGTTCCGGAACCTGGTCGCTGATGGGCTTTGAAAGTTTGCAGCCTTATGCCTGCGATGCCGCGTTACGCGCCAATATCACCAATGAGGGCGGCGCAGAAGGCTACCGCGTACTGAAAAATATCATGGGCTTATGGCTGTTGCAGCGCATCTGCGGCGAACTTCAGATTGACGATCTCAGCGCACTGATTGATCAGACGGCACGGCAGCCCGCCTGTGTTTCACTGATTAGTCCCAACGATGCGCGCTTCATCAATCCCGACAGCATGGTTAACGAAATTCAGAACGCCTGCGCAGAGCAGGGAATGCCGGTGCCACAATCTGCCGCCGCGCTGGCCCGCTGCATATTTGACAGCCTGGCACTGCTCTATCGCGAGGTGATCCAGGAGCTGGCACAGCTGCGAGGCAAACCTTTCAGCCAGCTTCACGTGGTAGGGGGCGGCAGTCAGAACCGTTTTCTTAACCAGCTCTGTGCCGATGCCTGCCAGATTCCGGTGCTGGCAGGTCCGGTTGAAGCCTCCACGCTGGGTAACGTTGGTTGCCAGCTGATTGCACTTGGCGAACTGATCGATGTGGCTGATTTCCGCTGCAGCGTCATCAACAACTTCCCACTGGAAAAATTCGAACCGCAAACTCACAGCGTCTTCAGTGCCAGTCAGGCACGCTTCGCGACGCTGAGTCAACCCGCTAAGGAACCCGCTTATGACTAAGCAGATTGAACAGGCTTTTGAACTGGCTAAACAACGCTACGCTGACAATGGAGTTGATGTTGAGCAGGCCATTCGCCAGCTGGACAGCATTCCTGTCTCGATGCACTGCTGGCAGGGGGACGATGTCCGGGGCTTTGAGAACCCACAGGGCGCATTGACTGGCGGCATCCAGGCGACCGGCAACTATCCGGGGCGGGCACGCAATGCCAGTGAATTACGCAGCGATATCGACAAGGCGATGTCTCTGATCCCAGGCGCAAAACGTCTGAACCTGCACGCTATCTATCTGGAAAGTGACAAGCCAGTAGATCGGGATGCGATTGAACCTGCCCATTTCGCCAACTGGGTCGCCTGGGCGAAAGAGCACAACTTAGGGCTGGATTTTAACCCCAGCTGCTTCTCGCATCCGATGAGTGCCGACGGTTTTACGCTGTCGCACAGTGATAAAACCGTGCGTCAGTTCTGGATCGATCACTGCAAAGCGAGTCGCCGCATCTCCGCTTCGTTTGGTGAGCAGCTTGGCACGCCATCAGTGATGAATATCTGGGTGCCGGACGGCATGAAAGATATTACCGTGGATCGCCTGGCCCCGCGTCAGCGTCTGATGAGTGCACTGGATGAGGTCATCTCAGAAAAACTGAATCCGCAGCACCATATCGACGCGGTTGAGAGCAAGCTGTTTGGCATTGGCGCAGAGAGCTACACCGTGGGCTCCAATGAGTTTTATCTTGGTTACGCCGCCAGCCGCCAGACGGCACTATGCCTGGATGCGGGACATTTTCATCCCACCGAAGTGATCTCCGACAAAATTTCTGCCGCGATGCTCTATGTGCCGCGTCTGCTGCTGCACGTCAGCCGCCCGGTGCGCTGGGACAGCGACCATGTGGTGCTGCTAGATGATGAAACTCAGGCGATCGCCAGCGAGATCGTCCGCCATCAACTGTTCGACAAAGTGCATATCGGACTCGATTTCTTCGACGCCTCTATCAACCGGATTGCCGCCTGGGTTATCGGCACCCGTAACACCAAAAAAGCGCTGCTGCGTGCCCTGCTGGAGCCAACCGATCGTCTGCGCCAGGCCGAGAACGAGGGTGATTACACCGCGCGGCTGACGCTGCTGGAAGAGCAAAAATCATTGCCGTGGCAGGCGGTATGGGAAGCCTGGTGCCTGCGCCATGACGTCCCGGCTGATGCCAGCTGGTTAGGCGACGTCCGCCATTATGAACAACAGATTTTGAGCCAACGTTAAGGATTTCACTATGCAAAGCATTCTTTCTTCCGGGTTTGTTAAGGGAATGGTCAAAGCAACCAGCGATATGTGGCTGAAGGGCTGGGACGAACGTAACGGCGGCAACGTCAGCCTGCGTCTGCGGGAAGAGGAGGTTAAACCTTTTGCCGCTGATTTCTGCCTGCAACCGCGCTGTATTGAGCTGACACAACCCGCGCCGGCGCTGGCGAACGACTGGTTTCTGGTGACCGGGTCAGGAAAATTCATGCGTAATGTCCAGCTTGATCCGGCGGATTGTCTGGCACTGCTGCAGGTCGATGACAAAGGGCTCTCTTATAAAATTCACTGGGGCCTGTCGAATGGCGGTTTGCCCACCTCCGAGCTGGCGTCACACTTTCAGTCTCACGCGGTGCGTAAAGCGGTCAGCAAGGGTGCAGACCGGGTGATCATGCACTGTCACGCTACCAACTTTATGGCCTTAAGCTATGTAGTTGAGATGGATTCCGCCCGCTTTACCCGCCTGCTGTGGGAAGGGAGTACCGAATGTCTGGTGGTGTTCCCGGACGGTGTGGGTGTTTTACCCTGGATGGTACCCGGCACCGATGAAATCGGCACCGCGACCGCCGGACAGATGCAGTCACATACCCTGGTGATGTGGCCATTCCACGGTGTCTTTGGCACGGGCCCGACACTCGATGAGACTTTTGGTCTGATTGATACGGCGGAGAAATCGTCAGAAGTGATCGTCAAAGTGCTGTCGATGGGCGGTATTCGTCAGAGTATCACCACAGAACAGCTGGTTGCATTGGGTGAGCGCTTTGGTGTGAAGCCGTGGCAACCGGCGCTGGATGCAGGGCCTGCTAATGCTGCGTAAAGCCTTTGTGATGCAGGTGAATCCTTATTGCCATGCAGAGTATGAGCGTCGGCACTCACCGATCTGGCCTGAACTGGCCGAAACCCTGAAAGCGCACGGCGCGCACAACTATGCCATCTGGCTGGACGCCGAGCGGCATCTGCTGTTCGCCAGTGTTGAGATTGAATCTGAGGAGCGCTGGAACGCGGTGGCAGAAACGGAGGTCTGTCAGCGCTGGTGGGCGTCAATGAAAGATCTGATGCCGTCGAATGCAGATAACAGCCCGATCAGTGAGCCGTTAAAACCGGTTTTCTTTCTGGAATAAAATCGGGAATAAAAGATGAAAAGGGCGGCATCGCCGCCCTGATATTTTTAACGCTTAGCCTGACACAGGCCGGTGAGTGTCGGCCACATCGCCATCAGCGTATCAATAATGCTCTCCAGATCGTCACGCTCAACGCCTTCACGCGCCCGCACCGACATGCCCTGCAGCATACAACTCAGATAACGTGACAGCGCGGGAATGTTTACTGACGCACTCAGTTCGCCACGCTGCTGACGCGCCAGCAGAAAATCCTTTAACACATGCTCCTGCGACTGATGCTGCTGTTGCAGCATGGTGGCAATCTCTGCTGAAGCCGCCGACAGGGCGGTCGAGGTGCAGATAAAGAAACAGCCGCCGGGAGAGTCGCGTTCGGTAAAACAGGCCGCGGTGGCGCGGAAATAGGCTTCAATAGCCCGATCCACCGGTAACTGGTCATCGCCCAATGCCGCTTCACGCCATGCACTGAACTTCTCCACATAGCGCTCCATCGCCGCGCGAAACAACCCCTCTTTATTAACAAACTCGGCGTAGAGGGTTGGCGCTTTCGCGCCGGTTGCGGCCACCAGATCGGCCAGAGAAGTTCCCTCGTAACCGTGCGTCCAGAACAGGGTCAGAGCTTTATCGAGCGCTGCTTCGCGATCGAACACTTTTGGTCGGCCGCGGCATTTCTTTACATCGCAATCCTGAACCTGACTCATACACCCTCACTGACAGTAAAACACCCTATTAAATTACCGATCATTATAAAAATGTGCAAGGCCTGGCGTGGATGCCGCCGACAGGGGTTGCCATTTTGTGCGCCAGCGCATTATTACAGCCCCTTAGGTTAAGTCAGAAAAGAGGCTGAAGCCCATAATCACGCCACTTCGCGAATAAAATAACGCTCATTAAATAAATGTTGACGACAAACCGTATCGGGGTCTATCATTTGTTTAACGGTCATTAATTAAATAGTGACAACCCATTCAGACCAACCGAATTTCAATATTGAATAGAGAGATTATTATGAAAAACATCAAAACCACCCTGGCAGCGCTGGCACTGACGACTCTGACTTTTGGCGCATCTGCCGCTGACCTGGTGACCAGCGAACCTGTTAATCAGCAGCCAGTTGGCACCATCTCTGTACTGGGCGGCACCAATCTGTCTTCTGTTGAAGCGCAGCTGAGTGCTAAAGCGGATGAAGCGGGTGCGAAATCGTTCCGCATCACCTCAACCAGCGGCCAGAACAAACTGCACGGCACGGCTGTGATTTATCAGTAATTTTTGTTTTTCAACAGAATAAGTGAGAAGGGGTTCGTTATGAAAAGTATCAATATGATGGTCGTGGCGGCTGTGCTAAGCGGTCTGTCATTTGCCAGCGTAGCGGCCCAGCAGGTCAGCAGCACACCGCTGGATCAGCAAAAAATCGGTGTTATCAGCGCAACAGGCAGTACTAATCTGCTTTCGCTGGAGCAGCAGCTGTCAGAAAAGGCCAGCGATGCAGGGGCAAAGTCTTTCCGCATCACTTCGACCTCTGGCAGCAACAACCTGCATGGCACAGCCGTTCTTTATAGATAAAGTGATCGGTAAATAACACTAAAAAGGCTTCAGATAACCCGCTTATCTGAAGCCTTTTTTATTGGTTGCTGTCTGGTTTTATCTAGCCGTTACTGCGTAACTGTGGATAACGACGGAAGATATAAACACACCAGAGTAACGCCACCAGGCCAATCATCCCGCCGACATTGCCGACTTCCGCCATGCTCAGATGCAGGCTGACCTGATTACCCAGCAGCGCACCCGCGCCGATACCGATATTGTAGATACCGGACATCAGCGACATCGCCACATCCGTGGCATCCGGTGCCAGCGACAGCACTCGCACCTGCATACCCAGTCCGATCATCATCATCGCCATTCCCCAGACAACGCACAGCGTTGAGATAGCTGCTGGGCGAACGGCAGCAAAAATCAGCAGGCCCATGCACAGGGTGATCAGGGCGATGGCTGCAATCAGCAGTCCGGAGGGAAACTTATTACCGAGTGTGCTGAACAGTACGCTACCCACAATGCCCGCAGAGCCAAACAGCAGCAGTAGCAGGGTGGTGAAGTTGCCACTGGAATGGGCCACGGTTTGCATAAAGGGCTCGATATAGCTGTAAGCGGTGTAATGCGCGGTAACGACCAGCGTCACCAGCAGATACATGCTGACCAGCGCCGGACGGCGAAACAGCATCGGCACACTGCTCAGCGAGCCGGTATGTTCACTCGGCAGACGCGGCAGGATGCGCACCAGCATAATCATCAGCACCAGTGCCGAAAGGCCAATCGCGCCGAAGGTCGTACGCCAGCCAAGATACTGACCCACCACGCGGCCAATCGGCACGCCCAGCACCATCGCCAGCGCGGTACCGGTTGCCAGCATACTCAGCGCCTGAGTTTTCTTACCGGCCGGAGCGACGCGAATCGCCAGCGAGGCGGTGATCGACCAGAACACCGCGTGAGACAGGGCGATACCCACGCGTGACACCATCAGCGACCGGAAATCCCAGGCAACGGTAGAAAGAACGTGGCTGACGATAAAGATCAGGAACAGCACACCCAGCAGCAGTCGTCGCTCAATATTGCGGGTCAGCAGCATCAGCGGCAGTGAGAGCAGTGCA
Organism: Pantoea sp. ABR1s; assembly: GCF_057812235.1. Classification (NCBI taxonomy): domain Bacteria; kingdom Pseudomonadati; phylum Pseudomonadota; class Gammaproteobacteria; order Enterobacterales; family Erwiniaceae; genus Pantoea; species Pantoea sp. ABR1s. The sequence goes on from NZ_CM173823.1 coordinate 2,082,603, forward strand.
ACCACCCAGGCATAGATGGTCAGCATGATCCCGACGTCAGCCGTCTGCATTGAAAAGTCAGCAGCGATGTCAGATAACAGGCCAACCGGCACAAATTCGGTGGTATTAAATACAAAGGCGGCGATGGCCAGCAATACCACGCGTAGCCAGGCAGTTTTACGTGAAACAGTAGTTGGTTGCATGAGGAGTCAAGTCAGTCAGTACAGCGAATCGGATGTGGCAGAAACATCCAGCGAAAGTGACCTGCGTCACAAATTACTGACCATTGTAGTGAATAAAGCGGGAAGAGAAACCTTATAAACGCCTTTTAATGCTGAAATTTTTTTATCGCCCCATCACAGGGCGATAGCCTGAGGTTATTGACCGCGACGCCGGGCGGGCATCATTCGCAGCAGAGTATTGTCTTTAAGCAGATAGTGATGGAACAGTGCGGCAGCAGCATGCAGTCCGATCAGCCAGTAACCCAGCGGTGCCAGGGTTTCATGCCAGCCAATCAGCATATCCGCCATATCAAAGTCAGGTTCAGGCGCGACCGGCATGCTGATGCCAAACAGCCACCATTCCCGACCTTTAAGATAACGCGATGTCAGGCCGAGGATCGGCAGAGTGATAAACAGAGCATAGAGCAGGGTATGAGTCAGATGTGCCAGCCCGGTTTGCCAGCGCGGCGGAGCGGGGGTAATGGGCGGTGTGCGATGCCGGGTGCGTAAAAAGAGGCGGGCAAGCATCAATACCAGGATGGTCGCGCCGGCGCTGAAATGGGTAATGATCATGGCATAACCCTGCCAGGATCCGCGCTGTGCAAAACCGCGCAGTTCAATGGTGGCGTAGGCCGTCACCACCAGTAAAAAGGTGAGCCAGTGAAGGGCTATCTGAGCGCGCGCAAACTTATCCCGCATTGTGCATTCCATTAAAGAGAATCAGGAAGATTAACATAACGGAAAACAGCGGTAATTCTTAACAAATTAGCGCAGCGGGAAAAATTTTTTCCCCCTTACCAGGTGGATCAGATTAACGCGAAGCCGGGGTGTGCTTCAGGGCCACGCTGAGCTGGGTGGCCTGCTGGTCAACATTTTTGAGAGGACAACAATTTTCACAGCCGATTGCGCCAGCATAATATTTTTTAGCCTGCAGGATGGCGGCATTCACATGGTAAAAACTGCCCAGAAACATACGGTTATCGATGTCGGGAAGATGGGGGCAGCCTGCGGCATGAACCACATGATTATTGTTATATCCTGATTGTTTATTGACGTAGTAGTAGAGAGCCACAGGCGTTCCTTGTTGCCGTGTTAAAAGGCAAAGCAGATGAATTATTACAATAAAAACGATTATAGCGGGAAACCTGCATTTTGTTTGCTGTGGCTCTGAATAGCGCGTTTATTGTGATAAACCGCCAGGCCCGCAGGAGAAGCCAGGCCTGGCATGAGAAGACGTTCTCAGAGTTTTTTACTGTGCAGACGCCAGGCAACCAGTAACGCCAGGATCAGCAGCACGCTGATAAACAGCGTAATCCCGCTCCAGCCAAAGTTATGCCAGAACACGCCACCCAGCGTACCCGCGACGCTGGAACCCACGTAGTAGCTGAACAGATAGAGCGAAGAGGCCTGGCCTCGTGCCCGGCGCGCCCGGGGGCCAATCCAGCCGCTGGCGACCGCGTGGGCGGCAAAAAAACCGGCGGTGAACAGCATCATCCCAGGCAGGATCAGCCAGAGGGAGTTGAAGGCGGTAATCAGCAAACCCAGCAGCATGATGGCGGCAGCACCCAGCATCACAGGACCCCGACCCAACCGGTTGGTCAGCGCGCCCGCCTTGGGCGAACTCCAGGAGCCGGTGAGGTAGACCACTGATAACAGCCCGACCACAGCCTGGCTGAGATGCCAGGGCGCATCCAGTAAACGGTAGCCAATATAGTTAAACAGGGTGACAAAGGCTCCCATCAGCAGGAATCCTTCGGCAAACAGCCAGGGAAGGCCCGGATCGCGCCAGTGCAGCCGGAAGTTAATCAGCAGATTACGCGGACGCAGCGTAATGGGCCGGAAATGGCGCGACGCAGGCAGAATCTTCCAGAACATCAGCGCCGAGGCCAGCGAAAAACAGCCGATTACCGCCACGGCGAGTCGCCATGAGAAGAGGTCAGTCAGCACGCCGCTCAGCAGTCGACCGCTCATCCCGCCTATCGAGTTACCGCTGATATATAACCCCATGGAAAAGGCGACGACCCGTGCATCCATCTCCTCGCTGAGGTAGGTCATGCCGACCGCCGCCACGCCACTCAGCGACAACCCCATCAGCGCCCGCATAATCAGAATGCCGTGCCAGCTGGTCATGGTGGCCGAGACCAGCGTGCAGATGGCGGCCAGCATCAGGGCTGTGACCATCACCGATTTACGACCGATAGCATCAGAGAGCGGCCCGGTGACCAGCAGGCCCAGCGCCATCAGGCCGGTCGAGATGGAGAGTGACAGGCTGCTGGTTGCCGGAGAGATACCAAACTGCTGTGACAGCACCGGCAGAATCGGCTGCACACAGTAGAGCAGGGCAAAGGTCGCCAGCCCGGCGGAGAAAAGCGCCAGCGTCACGCGCATAAACTGTGGGGAATCCCGGCGGATATGACCTGAAGCGGCAACAGACTCTGGCGGCGCAGAGACCGCATTCTCATCCACTGTGACAGCCTGTGTTGAGCGACTCACACATTTTCCTCAAATTTAGAAAACCTGTCGTCAGCTTAGGAAAGCGGCATTATGATGTCTAATATATTAATAATCTCAAATGAGACGTTTAAGATATGAATATCGAACTGCGTCATCTGCGCTACTTTGTTGCGGTGGCGGAAGAGTTACATTTCGGGCGGGCGGCCCAGCGACTGAACATTTCTCAGCCGCCGCTCAGCCAGCAGATTATTCAGCTGGAAACAGAAACGGGCGCAAGGCTGTTCAATCGCACTAACCGCAGCGTGCAGCTTACCGCTGCCGGACAGCAACTGCTGAGTGACGCCCGCGCGATTCTGTTGCAGGTCGAGCAGGCGGCCGATCGCGCCGCCCGCCTGCATCGTGGTGAAGAGGGGGAGCTGCGGATTGGCTTTACCTCCTCGGCCCCGTTTACCGCCGTGGTCTCTGACGCGCTATTCCGGTTTCGTCAGCGCTGGCCGCAGGTACATATTCAGATGCAGGAGATTAATACCCGCCAGCAGCTCGCACCGCTTCATGATGGACGGCTCGATCTTGGCGTGATGCGCAACACGCCGTTGCCCGCCGATCTGCGTCATCAGCTGCTGCTGAGTGAGCCGCTTTATGCCGTGGTGCATAAGGCGCATCCGCTGGCTGACGCCGATAAAATCTCTGTCACTGCCCTGGCGGCGGAACCCTTTGTCTTCTTTGATCCTCAGGGCGGAACCGCGCTCTACAGCGATATTCTGGCGCTGCTGCACCGCTACCATATCAAGCCCTTTATTACTCAGGAAGTGGGTGAGGCGATGACCATACTGGGGCTGGTGGCAACCGGGTTAGGCGTCTCCATTCTGCCTGCCTCATTTCGACGGGCGCGGCTGGCCGATCTGGTCTGGTTGCCCTTAACGGAAGAGGATGCCATTTCAGAGCTGTGGCTGGTCTGGTCAGCCGGACGCGAAATAAATGCGCAGATGGAAAACATGATGGCGTTGCTGCGGCGAAACCGGCCCTGATGCGCGGGCAACACCGCATCAATCTGTGCGATAAATCACATTTCTAATCAAATATTTGACGCTGTCGCCGGATCTGGCTCACCATGGCGCATGTTTATTTAGAAGCGCGAAAATAACCGGGAGCAGGGTTGTGAATCCGGACAGTCAACCTGGCCACATTGACCAGATCAAGCAGACTAATGCAGGTGTCGTATATCGATTAATTGACCGTTATGGTCCCATTTCGCGTATCGAACTTTCCCGCCGTGCCCAGCTTGCTCCGGCCAGCATTACCAAAATTGTGCGTGAAATGCTGGACGCACATTTAGTGCAGGAGACCGAGTTTCAGGATCCCGGCAGTCGTGGTCGTCCGGCGATAGGCCTGATACTGGATACCGACGCCTGGCACTATCTGGCTATTCGCCTGCATCGCGGCGCCATGACGTTTACGCTGCGCGATCTCAGCAGCAAGGAACTGGTGGAAGAGAGCCTGCCGCTGCCTGATGAGTCTGCTCAGCCGTTACTTACCGCGCTGATTGAACAGGTTGATGCCTTCTTTATTCGTCATCAGAAGAAACTGGAACGTCTTACGGCCATTGCCATTACATTGCCAGGGCTGATCAACGCCGCGTCAGGTGTGGTGCATCGGCTACCGGGTTATGAGGTGCGCGATATGCCGCTGGGCGATGCGCTGGCGGCGCGAACCGGCTTACCGGTGTTTGTGCAGCACGATATTTCAGCCTGGACGCTGGCGGAGTCGCTGTTTGGTGCCTCACGTGGGGCGCAGGATGTGATTCAGATTGTGATTGATGAAACCGTGGGAGCCGGGGTGATCAGTGGCGGTCAGCTGTTGCATAAAAGTGGCAGGGCGCTGGTCGAGATCGGGCATACCCAGATCGACCCGTATGGTCAGCAGTGCTACTGCGGTAATCATGGCTGTCTGGAGACCGTAGCCAGCACCGGCAGTCTGCTGGCGCTGGCGGCGCAGCGTCTGCCGGCCCAGCCCGACAGCCTGCTCAATAATCAGCCGCTGACGCTGGAGTCGCTGTGCGCGGCGGCGCAGTCTGGCGACCGTCTGGCGCGCGACACCATCGCCAGCGTGGGTCATCATGTTGGCCGGATTCTGGCGATGATGGTCAACATCTTCAATCCTCAACATATTCTTATCGGTTCCCCCCTGAATGCCGCCGCGGATGTGCTGTTTCCGGCCGTGAGCAACACCATTCTGCAGCAATCACTCCCGGCCTACAGCGCGAGTATCCAGCTGGCACCTACCGAATTTAGCGAACCGGGAACGTTAGGCGGCGCAGCCCTGATCAAAGACGCGCTCTATAACGGACACCTGTTAGTGAAACTGTTGCAAGGTTAAGCGGGCCTAATCTTGCGCTAACGCAATCTGTTCTCATCCTCCATTCCTTAAAATGCCGGTTCGCAGCAAGGTTAATCACCGATTAACCGCAACGGTTCGAGAGGAGAAGTTGAGTGAACAGACTATTTGTTACCGGCACTGACACCGCAGTGGGCAAAACGGTGGTGTCACGCGCCCTGTTACAAAGTTTTATCCAGGCCAGGCTCAGTGCCGTCGGGTACAAGCCCGTCGCGCGCTGCGCGGTCAAAACCGCTGACGGCCTGCGTAACAAAGATGCACAGGTTCTGCAAAGCGCTTCATCTATCGATTTACCCTATCAGGCGATCAATCCGCTGGCCTTTCAGGAAGAGGAGATCTGCACCCATCCGAGCCAGATCATTGATTACGCATTGCTGACACAGGGCTTAAGCAGCCTGACGCAGCAGGCCGATCGCGTGGTCGTGGAGGGCACCGGCGGCTGGCGCAGCCTGATGAACGATGGACGTCCGCTCTCCTGCTGGGTCGTTGAGCAGCAGCTGCCGGTGGTGCTGGTGGTCGGTATCCAGTCGGGCTGTATCAGTCACGCCCTGTTAACAGCAGAAGCGATAGCGCAGGATGGACTGCCACTGGTGGGCTGGGTGGCCAATCGCATCAATCCGGGACTGGCGCAGTACAGCGATATTATTGAGATTCTGCGTGAAAAAATTAGTGCGCCGCTGCTGGGCGAGCTGCCTTATCTGCCGCGTGCAGAACAGCGTGATTTGACGCCTTACATCGATATTTCTCTGCTGGAGCAGAACAATCTGCACGCTGTGAGTGCAAAGATCGCCTGATTATGAAACAAACTAAGTCATCTGAATCGGCAATGAGCCTAAAGTTTCAGGCTTGTTGTCGGCTGTCTTTAACTATTTCCATTTAGAATTGAAAGACCTGGCTCGGATATCGCGAAATCGTGGCGTCATGGCGCAGAAAATGCATTAACTCCGCTTATCACACTGAGCTGGAGCCCCATCATGTCGCACTCGCACGAGAAAGGTTTGTTATATGGGCTTGAAGCCCGCATCGGCCCCGCCCCGGCGTTTTTCGCCGCACTGCAACATCTGCTGGCCAGCGTGGTGGGAATCATCACGCCGCCTCTGATTATTGGCTCCGTTCTGGGGTTGCAGGCCTATATTCCTTATCTGATCAGCATGTCATTGTTCGTTTCCGGCTTAGGCACGTTTATGCAGGCCAGACGCTTTTATGGCATCGGGGCGGGCATGATCTGTCTGCAGGGCACCAGCTTCGCGTTTCTGGGGGTGATCCTCTCGGGTGGTCTGATGGTGAAAGGGCGCGGTGGTTCGCCGGAAGAGATTATGGCGATGCTGTTTGGCTGTAACCTGGTGGCGGCGTTGATTCCGATTCTGATCAGCCGCTGCGTTGGCTCGCTGCGCAAAGTTCTGACGCCGGTGGTGACCGGCACGGTGATCACCCTGATTGGCATCAGCCTGATAAAAGTCAGCATTACCGACTGGGCGGGCGGGCACAACGCCACAGATTTTGGATCGCCGGGAAATCTGGCGCTGGGGGCGCTGACGTTGCTGGTGATCGTGGCGCTGAACCGCTCGCGAAATCGCTGGGCGCGGCTGGTGGCGGTGGTGGCCGGAATCGCGGTGGGATGCGTTGCCGCGGCCTTGACCGGTCATCTGCAACTTAATGTTGCGCCGGAGAGCAACTGGCTGGTGCTGCCCGCGTTCTTCCGGTTTGGTTTTGCCTTTGACTGGACCATTTTCCTGCCGATCGCGCTGGTGTCAGTGATCGCGGTAATTGAAGCCGTCGGTGACCTTACCGCTAACTGCCTGATTTCACAGCAGCCGATCACCGGCAAACCTTTTCAGCAGCGGTTGCAGGGTGGCATTGTCGCCGACGGCCTGAGCTGTGTGCTGGCAGCGGTCTTCTCCGCCTTTCCCAACACCACGTTTGCGCAGAACAATGGCGTTATCCAGATGACCGGCGTCGCCAGCCGTTACGTCGGTATGCTGCTGGGAATCATGCTGGCGCTGCTGGGGCTGTTTCCCTTTATTGGCTCCCTGTTGCAGCAGATCCCGCCGCCGGTGCTGGGCGGGGCGACAATCGTGATGTTTGGCAGCGTGGTTGCTGCGGGCATCCGTGTGATGACCCAGACGCCGCTGGGTCGCCGCGAGATGCTGATTGTGGCGATCGCTTTTGGTATTGGTCTGGGCGTGGAGGCGGTGCCGGATGTGCTGAAGCAGTTCCCGCCGCTGATTAACAGTCTGTTTGGTCATGCGGTGACGACCGGCGGTATTCTGGCGATTGTGCTGAACATGGTGCTGCCGGACGAGGCGCCTGTGGTGGAAGAGGTGGAGGCGGAAACGCTGACGGAGAGCTAAAAAGCAGAAGAGCCGATGTATCTCTCACATACGGCTCAAAAATCCAAAGCGATGGGAGCATATGCCTGTATCAAAGCATCGCGGACCAGGGATGGGCCGCGCTGAGCATGCCATGGATGGCATCTTTTGCGTCGTTGCTACAGGCGTATGCTCCCTGAGCTACTACCTGAATTGACAGACAGGACAGGCCGTGACTTAACTGGCTTTAAGATGGAGTCTGCGAAGGGAACAGGGTCAGATCGGAAAGTCGCAAAAGCCGCCATCCGTGGCACGCTCGGCCCGCGCAATTACGCACCTCATCCCTGAGGTGCGCCCGTACCGGGCCAACGCGTTGCGTTGTTCAAAAACGCTCCCGGCGTTTTTGTCCATGGCGCGGGACGCTTTCCTCCTCTGACCCGGTTCCCTGCGCGTTAAGCTTGTTTGTTGCTGTCTGATTTACCCAGGCTTGGGTATATCTGCTTATATCTGCTGTTTTAATGGGCCGGTAAGACCCATTTAGGTGACGAAATTATGGATTCAGACGACGGCGGGTACGACCAGAACTGAGGTAATCCGCAATATAATCCTGCGAAATCTCACCGCTGTAGCGACCCTCTTCATCGACAATCGGCATCCAGACCGTGTTGTGCTCATAGAGTTTTGACAGCACCACGCGCAGGTTCTCTTCCGCTTTACCGGTGACCTTAAAGGTGTGCAGTCGCTCTTCACAGCGGCCACTGACGTTACGCGCCTCGCGACGCTTCACGAAGCCCAGCGGTTTGCCATCCTCATCGACCACGGTAATCGACCGCATATCGTTCTCATCCATGGTGCCAAAGGCTTCTTCCAGCGGAGTAGAGCGGCGGACGGTGATGGTCGGCTGCTGGTCAGTCACATCGCCCGCCTGCACCAGTAACAGGCGCTTAAGCGTACGGTCCTGACCCACAAACGAGCCGACGAACTCATTGGCAGGGGTCGCCAGCAGTTCATCCGGGCTGGCGCACTGCACGATTTTACCCTGACCAAATACCGCAATGCGATCGCCGAGCTTCAGTGCCTCGTCAATATCGTGGCTCACCAGCATCACGGTTTTTTTCAGCTGACGCTGCATGTCGAGAAACTCGTTCTGGATCACTTCGCGGTTAATCGGGTCAACGGCGCCAAACGGCTCATCCATCAGCAGCACCGGTGGATCCGCCGCCAGGGCACGAATCACCCCGATACGCTGCTGCTGACCGCCTGACATCTCACGCGGATAGCGATGCAGGAATTTGGTGGGATCCAGCGCAACCATGCTCATCAGCTCGGTAGCCCGCTCGTGGCACTGCTTTTTGTTCCAGCCCAGCATGCGTGGCACGACGGTAATGTTCTCTTCGATGGTCATGTTGGGGAACAGACCAATCTGCTGGATAACATAGCCAATGTTGCGACGCAGGGTGGTGGTGTCCTGCGTACTGGTATCTTCGCCATTAATCAGGATCCGGCCACTGGTGGCGGGAATCAGGCGGTTAATCATCTTCAGCGTGGTGGTTTTCCCGCAGCCCGAGGGTCCCAGCAGCACGCACATCTCACCGGCTGGCACGTGCAGGCTGACGTTATCGACGGCTTTATTGGTCGTGCCGTTTTTCTGGGTAAAGGTTTTCGTCAGGTTTTCCAGCGTAATCATTATCGAATCCCCTTTGGAGTCAGCGCCTGCTGCAAACGGTGCAGCAGCCAGTCAAGAAAAATAGCCAGCAGACAGATCATCAATGCCCCGGCAATCAACATACGAATATCACTGCCGCTGATACCATCCAGCAGCAGCTGGCCCAGACCGCCCGCGCCAATCACGGCGGCAATCGCCATGACGCCAACGTTCATCACCACGGCGGTACGGATGCCACCGAAGATCACCGGCAGCGCCATCGGGATTTCAACCCAGCGCAGGCGCTGCCAGAACGTCATGCCGATACCACGGCCCGCTTCTCGCAGACCGTCCGGCAGATTCTCCAGCGCGGTGTGGGTGTTGCGCACAATCGGCAGCAGCGAGTAGAGGAACACGGCGGTAATCGCCGGCAGCGCGCCAATGCCCTGACCGATGAGTGAAAACAGCGGGATCATCAGACCAAACAGCGCAATGGTGGGAATAGTCAGCACCACGGTGGCGATACCGAGAATCGGCGTTGCCAGCCATCTTACACGCACGATCAGAATGCCAAGCGGCACGCCAATCACAATTGCCAGTCCGACCGCGACCAGTACCAGCCAGCTGTGCTGCCAGCTTAAGGTGAGCAGGGTGCTCCAGTTATCCATGATGTAGTGAAGGGTATCCACAGTGCCTCCTTACAGCATGTTTTTGGATTTAAGGAAATCACGCGCCACGGTTTCCGGTGACTGATGATCGATATCGACCCGCTTGTTCAGCTCCGTTATCGCCTCATCGGTGATTTGCGCAGAAAGCTGATTAAGCGCGGTATCCAGCCCCGGATGACTCGCCAGCACATCCTGACGCACAACCGGCGTCACGTTGTAGCTTGGGAAGAAGTGCTTATCATCCTCCAGTACTTTCATGTTGAAGCCCTTAACCCGGCCATCGGTGGTGTAGATCAGACCGGCATCCACGAATCCGTCGCGAATCGCGTTATAGACCAGACCGGGGTCCATCTGGCGGATCTGCGGGCGATCCAGCGTCAGGTTGTAGGTTTTCTGCAGCGGCTTCATGCCGTCTGAACGACCCGAGAACTCCAGGTCCAGACCCAGTCGCCAGTTATGATCCGGATCGGTTTTACGCACCTGCTCAATCTTCGCAACCAGCTGCGACATGGTGCTGATGCCCTCTTTTTCGGCCCGTTCACGGGTCATGGCAAAGGCATAGGTGTTGTTCATTGGTGCCGGGTTAAGCCAGACCAGCCCCAGTCTGGCATCCAGCTTTTTCACCGTCTCATATGCCTGCTGTGAAGACATCGGCTGGTTGATATGGTTAAAGATGATCAGCGAGGTGCCGGTATATTCCCAGACCATATCAATCTGCTTATTCAGCAGCGCATTACGGCCAATGGTGGTGGCGATATTGCGTTTAGGCACCACCTCGAAGCCTTTCTTCTGCAGCCAGAGCACCGTCATTGCTGACAGGATATGCTGCTCGGTGAAACTTTTGGTCGCCATCACCAGCGGTGCAGCAGCCTGTGCCGTCTGGCTTAACAGCAGTGTCGCGGTCAGCGCGACAACGCTTTTCTTAATCCAACGCGTTAGCATTGCAAAGCTCCTTGTGGTCAGGCCGCAGCGTGCGGACTCAGAAAGCGGCCCAGCGCGGCCAGCATCATATCCAGTACCAGTGCCACCAGTGCAGTGGCGACGGCGCCGAGTATCAGCGTCGGAAAGTCATTCAGATAGATGCCTGGGAAGATCAGCTCGCCAAAGCTGCTGGCGCCAATCAGGAACGCCAGTGGGGCGGTGCCGACATTGATGGCGGTGGCGATGCGCACGCCAGAGAGGATGACCGGCAAGGCGTTCGGCAGCTCTACCTGACGCAGACGCTGCCATTTGGTCATGCCGATGCCGTTGGCCGCCTCAATCAGCGACGGGGGAACTGCGCTCAGACCAGAGAAGGTGTTGCGGACGATAGGCAGCAGCGAAGCCAGAAACAGCGCAATCAGCGCCGGACGGTCGCCAATCCCGATAATAACCATCGCCAGAGCCAGTACCGCCAGTGGTGGCAGGGTGTTACCGACATTGAAAATCTGCATCACGTACTCTGCCCAGCGACGTGCAAACGGGCGACTTAGCAGGATGCCGCTGGGGATACCGACCAGCAAAGCGAACAGCATTGACCAGAAGACTAAGAAGAGGTGTTGTTGCCCGAGATAAAGCAGATCGACTTTACGTGCGACCAGCTGATCCCAGCCAAGGCCCCAGATCAGCACCGCGATCACCGCGACCACTGCAAGCAGTGCCAGACCGGCGCGTCGGGCCAGTGAAGCATTTTGCATAGGAGAATCTCCCTGATTACGATCTCAATTGTTATAACAACCATAAACAGCCCGACAGGTACGGCAAAAAATGCCGCCGCGCCCAATACCGAAACTGCGATAAAATGTAGATAAAATGACTGTTTACCCACTCTTTTTCAGTGAATACTGAATAAGATGGTGTAATGCTATAGCAGCCCTTTATTGCACAAGCCAGCTTTTAAGCCACAAATCAGAGAGATAGAAACAGGTTAAAATGGTGTTAAAGCCGCGTAGCCGCTGGGCTAATGCGACAATAAAAAATTTTCATCGACTTCTGGTGACACTGTCACAGAGGGCGCAGAAAATGCGCACGCGCGGGAAACTGCATTGTCTGTTTTTCAGCTAGCCTTGCAGATTAAAAAAGGAACCCTATGACTGAAAGCGCACAACTCCAGACCGGACATCGCCACTGGATCTTGATCGCCTGCATGCTGGCGATGTTTATGGCGGCCATTGAAGTCACTATTGTGGCCACCGCGATGCCCACAATCATTGCTGACCTCGGCGGTTTTTCGCAGTTTGGCTGGGTCTTCTCGATCTATCTGCTGACCCAGGCGGTCAGCGTGCCGCTCTATGGGCGGCTGGCGGATATGGTGGGTCGCAAAACGATGTTTTTTGTCGGCACTACGATTTTCCTGGTGGGGTCGGTGCTGTGTGGCTTTGCCCATACCATGACCTGGCTGATCCTGTTCCGGGCGTTTCAGGGCCTGGGGGCGGGGGCGATCATGCCCCTCAGCTCCACCATCGTGGCGGATATCTATTCGCCGCGTGAACGCGCCAGCGTGCAGGGCTGGCTCTCCAGCGTCTGGGGGGTAGCGGCGATACTGGGGCCGCTGACCGGCGCGTGGCTGGTACAGCACTTTAGCTGGTCGGTGATTTTCTGGGTCAATCTGCCCATCGGCCTGATCAGCATGCTGATGCTGTGGCGCTGGCTACCGTCGCACCAGAAGGAGGAGAAATCGCAGCCGCTGAACCTGGCGGGCAGCGGCTGGCTGATGCTCTGCGTGACGGCATTGCTGATTGCGCTGTTGCAGGCGGAACAGCTCGGCGTCTGGCTGGTGCCGTTTCTGCTCTTCTCACTGTTCGCTGGCTGGCAGCTCAGACGCCACGAGCTGCATTCAGCGGCACCGCTGTTTCCGCTGATAATCTGGCGCAGCCGGCTTATCGTGGCGGGTAATGCGGGCAACCTCATCATCGGGGCGGCCATGATGGGCATCAGCGCCTTTTTGCCCACCTGGATTCAGGGGATCAGTGGCGGTTCACCGTTACAGGCGGGGAGTGTGCTGGCGATGATGTCGATTGGCTGGCCGCTGGCCAGCACCCTCAGCGGCAGACTGATGCTGCACACCTCCTACCGCTTCACCGCCCAGCTTGGGGCGCTGTTGCTGGTGACCGGCAGTGCCTTGCTGCTGTTTTTACAGCCCGCAAGCTCACTCTATCAGGCGGGCTTTACGGCGTTTCTGATCGGTACCGGCATGGGAATGACCAGCACCACGTTCCTGGTTTCAGTGCAAAATCAGGCGGATTACCAGATTCGCGGCATCTGTACCGCTTCAATTATGTTCAGCCGGATGATCGGGTCGGCGGTAGGGACGGCGATAATGGGCGCGGTGCTGAATCTCAATCTGCAGTGGCGTTTGCCGCAGGTCGAGGATCCGGTGCAGAAGATTATGTCCGAACCCAGTCGTCAGCAGTTACAGCCGGAAACCCTGCAGCAGATGGTAGGGTCGATTGCCGTCTCACTGCACTGGGTGTTCGTGGTGGCACTGGTGATTGCGCTGTTTGCGGTGGGTGTGGCATGGATGATGCCGCGTCAGCGGCCGGAACAGGCGGACTAACAGGCAGGGCGACAGGATGTCGCCCTGATTTGAACAGAACTACTGGGCAGATGAGTCCTGCGAACTGCCGACACTGGCAGGTACGCTGGCTTCGTTGTCACTGCCTGAGCGCTTATAAACAATTTTTTGTGTGTCGTTCTCACAATGTCCGACGACCTGGCCACCCGCCTGATCAACCTGATCGTTGGCGACGATGTCGAGACTAAAACCCGACTCAGGTACACCGTTCTGAATAATTTTCTGGCTGATTTCGGTTTTTACCGATTCACAGGATGCCTGCGCCATCAGCGGCAGAGCAAATAACGCCGCGCTTAACAAAACCCTCTGTAGCTTCATCACGTCTTCCTTATGTTAGTCGTCGTCATTACTATAGCTCAAATTTACGGCGCTACCGGGCGACCGGAACGACGATCCAGACAACGCAGGGTGTTTGGCTCCCAGTAGGCGTTGAGATTGAGGCTCTGCTCGCACTTGTCGCGGGTATCAAACGCGCGATCGGTTTTATCAAACTCTTTTTCGACCCGGGTGTTCACTTTATTGCGCAGCATGCGCGTGTCATTCCATTGCTCTTTATCCTGGCGCGCTGCTTCATTGCTCAGCGCGGAACTGCCATCTTCGATAATCAGACGATTAGTATTCGCAGTGGCAGTGAATGCCGCAGTGGAGAGGAGAACCATCAGCACGGCAGGGATCATTTTTTTCATCACACTATCCTTCAGTTAACGCAAACATCGCCATCCACGACAGCGGTTGCAGCGGGCATGCTTAGAGCCTGGCTCATCAGGGGGCATTGAGGCAGAAGTCTGAACACCGACAGCGCATAACAACCGGTGCGTACAGGGTGTACGTGAGGAGGGTAAGCACTGCCCGGGTTCAGACGGACAAATAAAACAGCCTGATGGGCATGGCTATTAGTATATCATCGCCGTTTCTTTGCTCACCAGCAGTGAGTCGTTTGTTTACGTTAAGGAGAGGTAAGGATGCTGATTAAAACCGCCTTGCTGTTTTTTATTACCGCGCTGGCGGAGATTACCGGCTGCTTTCTGCCGTGGTTATGGCTGAAAAAAGGCGGCTCAGTCTGGTTGCTACTCCCTGCGGCAGCAAGTCTGGCGCTGTTTGTCTGGCTGCTGACGCTGCATCCCGCTGCCAGCGGACGGGTTTATGCCGCCTACGGTGGCGTTTATGTGCTTACCGCGCTGCTCTGGTTGCGGGTGGTGGATGGCGTGAAGTTAAGTGTGTGGGACTGGAGCGGGGCACTGATCGCATTCAGCGGCATGCTGATTATCGTCATGGGTTGGGGACGCGGGTAACGCCAGCCGTGAGGGCTGGCGCTGCAGGGAGTTAAGGTTTATGCACTTTCAGCCCCGCCAGCGTCTGGCTGACCGGCATCATCTCAAGGCTATTGATGTTGACATGTTTAGGCAGTGTGGCCACCCAGTATACGGCTTCTGTCACATCTTCCGGCGTTAAGGCGGTAGCCCCTTCGTAGACCTGACCCGCCTTGTCATCATCGCCCTTAAAGCGCACGTTGGAAAACTCTGTGCCGCCGACCAGACCCGGTTCAATGTCGGTCACGCGCAGCGCGGTGCCGTGTAAATCGGTTCGCAGATTCAGGCTGAACTGGCGCACAAAGGCTTTGGTGGCGCCGTAAACGTTGCCGCCGGCATAGGGCCAGCTGCCGGCAATTGAACCGATATTGATGATATGACCGACATCACGCTCCACCATCTGTGGCAGCAGGGCGCGGGTCATATAGACCAGGCCTTTGGTGTTGGTGTCAATCATGTTTTCCCAGTCTTCGACGTTGGCCTTGTGCGCCGGTTCGACGCCCAGCGCCAGACCGGCGTTGTTGACCAGCACGTCGATATTGCGCCATTCCGCCGGTAACTGCGCCACCGCCTCTTCAATGGCGGCACGGTTACGCACATCGAGCTGTACCGTATAAATATTCTCGCCCAGTTCATCCTTCAGCGCTTTTAAACGTTCAGCCCGTCGTCCAGTGGCAATCACTTTATGACCATTCTCAATAAAGCGACGGGTGATGCTTTGACCAAAACCGGCGGTCGCACCGGTGACAAAAATAATCATCTCACTGTTCCTTATGCCATTTTCAGAGTCGATGGCTTCACCATAGCATTTCATTTCCGCTTCTGCGCGTGGAAAAACTGCCTGACCTGTAAACGGATTTTAACGGGCAGCCAGCTGCGCCTTTTCAGGGCAGATTGCACCGTTAAAGGGCAGGTTTGCGGGTAACCCGCCATACTCAAAATGTTCAGGGCGCGCAATATTGAGTAGCAACCGTTTGCATCCGTTCCGCAAACGGTTGCTAAGCCATCTCAGTCCTTATTTGTTGCGCAACTTTCCTCTTTTAACTTATTTGACTGATATTTAAAGAATTTATTCTATTTCAATTCTGGCACGCAGGTTGCACAGGATTATTCAGATAATCATCTGCAGATATAACATCGCGCTTTCAGAAAGGACTACCCATGCTTTCAGCAACCGACACGGCGATACGCGCCAGCTTCTTTGACTTTACCGGCGTGGTGGATCGTCCCGACGACCTGGCCGGCCAGGCCCGCTATCTTGAGGATGCGGTGCTGCTGCTGCGTGATGGATGCGTAGTGGGGCTGGATAGCTGGGAGAATAGCGAGGCGATGCTGGCGGGGCATCCGGTCATCGATCTGCGCGGCAGACTGATCGTGCCGGGCTTTGTCGATACCCACATTCACTATCCGCAGACAGAGATGATTGGCGCATTTGGCGAACAGCTGCTGGAGTGGCTGAATCACTACACCTTCCCGGTTGAAGCGCAGTATCACTGTCCCGATCACGCTGCGCGGATGTCCGCCTTCTTCCTGCATCAGCTGCTTTCCAACGGCACCACCAGCGCGCTGGTGTTTGGCACCGTCCATCCGCAATCGGTGGAGGCGCTGTTCAGCGCCGCCGAAGCGCTGAACATGCGGCTGATTGCCGGGAAAGTGATGATGGATCGCAATGCGCCCGACAACCTGATCGAAACCCCTGAACAGAGCTACCAGCAGACCCGGGCGCTGATTGAGCGCTGGCACCAGCGCGGACGCCTGAGCTACGCCCTGACGCCGCGCTTTGCGCCGACCTCATCCCCACAGCTGCTGGAAAAAGTGCAGCAGCTGCGTCAGGAGTTCCCGGATACCTGGCTGCATACCCATCTCAGCGAAAACCCGCAGGAGGTCGCCTGGGTCAAAGAACTGTTCCCGGAGCGTGAAGGCTATCTGGATGTTTATCATCATCACCAGCTGACCGGCCGCCGCAGCGTCTTTGCTCACTGTCTGCATCTGGAAGAGAACGAATGGCAGTGTCTGCACGATACCGATTCATCCATTGCTTTCTGTCCCACCTCAAACCTGTTTCTCGGCAGTGGCCTGTTTAACCTGAAACGCAGCTGGCAGCAGGGGGTGAAAGTGGGGATCGGCACCGATGTCGGCGCGGGCACCACCTTTAATATGCTGCAGACCCTGGGCGAAGCCTACAAGGTGGGCCAGCTGCAGCACTACCGGCTCAGCGCGGCCGAAGCCTTTTATCACGCCACGCTGGGCGGGGCGCGCGCGCTGGATCTCGACCACGTCATCGGAAATTTCAACATCGGTAAAGAAGCGGATTTTGTGGTGCTTGACCCGGCGGTTTCTGCCCTGCAGCAACTGCGCATCGGCAACAGCAAAGATATCTGGGAAAAACTGTTTGTATTAATGACGCTCGGCGACGACCGCAATATTGCCCAGACCTGGGTAGCCGGTCGTCCGGTCTGGCAGCGCGACGCACAGGAGCAAGCCGCATGATCCAGTTTCTGTTAAATAACCAGCTGGTCAGCGAGGACGCGCTCGACCCCAACCTCACGGTGCTCAACTACCTGCGCACCCGTCAGCAACGCCCTGGCACCAAAGAGGGCTGTGCATCTGGCGACTGTGGCGCCTGCAGTGTGACTCTGGGCAAAGCCGTAGGGGGAACAATGCAGTATGAAACGGTCAACAGCTGCCTGACGCTGGTCTCCGCGTTACAGGGCAAGCAGCTGATTACGGTTGAGGATCTGCGTCACGGCCGCGCACTGCATCCGGCGCAGCAGGCGATGGTCGACTGCCACGGTTCGCAATGCGGATTCTGCACGCCAGGCTTTGTGATGTCGCTGTTCAGCCTGCAAAAAACCGCTTCGGGCTGGGATCGCCATCAGGCGGAAACTGCGCTGGCGGGCAACCTCTGCCGCTGTACCGGTTACCGGCCGATTATGGCCGCCGCCGAACAGCTCTGCTCGCAGCCGGTGACAGACCAGTTCGATCAAGGTGCCGCCGCAACCGTGCAGCGGCTTGAGGCGCTGGCAACCCCGGAGATGCAGGAATTAGGGGGTGAGGGCCGCCGTTGCTTCCTGCCCAAAACCCCGGCTCAGCTGGCGGCGATCTATCTGGCACATCCCGAGGCGAGGCTGATTGCCGGTGGCACCGATCTCAGCCTGCAGATTACCCAGCAGCATAAAAGAATACCGTTGCTGATTGCGCTGGAGCAGGTTGCCGCGCTCAAAGTCTGCAGCGAATTTGATGATCACTACCTGCTGGGCGCAGGGGCTTCGCTGCAGCAGGTCAGCGAATTTCTTGCCAGCCGCATTCCCAGCGTCAGCGAGATGCTGCAACGCTTTGCCTCGCTGCAAATCCGTCTGCAGGGCACATTAGGCGGCAACATCGGTAACGCTTCCCCCATTGGCGACGCCTCGCCGGCGCTGCTGGCCTTAAACGCCAGCCTGTTGTTACAGCGCGGTGAGCAGCAGCGCAGCCTGCCGCTGGATCAGTTCTTTACCGGCTATCGCCAGACCCGGCTCGAAAAAGGGGAGTTTATTCGCGCCATTCGCATCGATAAAGTGACGGTGTCACCTGATTTTGTGGCCTGGAAAGTGTCCAAACGGCTGGACGATGATATCTCCGCCGTGTTCGCCGCTTTTAATCTGCAGATTGAACAGGGCGTAGTCAGTAGTGCCCGCATCGCCTTTGGCGGCATGGCGGCCACACCGCAGCGTGCCCGTCACTGTGAACAGGCATTCATCGGTCAGCCACTGAATGCCGTGACGGTGTCACGCGCAGCCGCGGCGCTGGCAGAGGATTTCCAGCCGCTCTCCGATTTCCGCGCCAGCAGTGACTACCGTCTGCAGGTCGCACGCAACCTGCTGCGCCGCTACTGGCATCGCCACAACGGCGAAATAACCTGTATTGAGGTGGCCCGCTATGTCTCATAACCGTCCTGAACTCAACGAAGAGGTCATTAAGGCGCAGTATGCCGCTGATTTACAGAGCGGCGTCGGTCGCAGTAACCGCCATGAGAGCGCGGAAAAACATGTCTCCGGCGAGGCGCGTTTTATCGATGACAAGCCAGAGCTGCCGGGTCTGCTGCATCTCTGTCCGCGCCTGAGTGAGTATGCTCATGCGCGCATCCTGCATATTGATGTGCAGCCCTGTTATGCCGTTCCCGGCGTCGTCAGCGTCCTGACCTGGCAGGATGTGCCGGGCATCAATGATGTCGGGCCGCTGGAGCCGGGCGACCCGCTGCTGGCCCATGACAAAGTAGAGTATCTGGGACAGATCGTGATCGCGGTGGCGGCGGAATCCCCTGAAGCTGCCCGTCTTGGCGCGGCCGCTGCGGTAATTGAATATGAGGTGCTGGAACCGCTGCTGGATGTGGAACAGGCGCTGGCACATGGCAGCTTTGTGCAGGAACCTCACATTCACCAGCGCGGTGATGTGGAAGCGGCCCTGGCGCGTGCGCCGCATCGGGTCAGCGGGGCGTTTCACATTGGCGGCCAGGAGCATTTCTATCTGGAAACCCAGACGGCAATGGTTATTCCCGGTGAAGATCAGCAGTTGCAGGTCTTCTCCTCAACCCAGAACCCCACCGAAGTGCAGAAACTGGTGGCGGAAGTGATGGGCATCAGCCTGAATCAGGTGACGATAGATATGCGCCGGATGGGCGGTGGCTTTGGTGGTAAAGAGACGCAGGCGGCCGGTGTCGCCTGTCTCTGCGCCATCGTGGCGCGCCAGACCGGCCGGGCGGCGAAGATGCGGCTTTCACGTCGCGACGATATGCGCGTCACCGGCAAACGCCATCCGTTCTTTGTGCGCTACGAAGCGGGCGTTGAAGAGGATGGGCGTCTGTGCGGCATCAAAATCGATCTGGCCGGAAACTGCGGTTATTCGCTGGATCTTAGCGGATCGATTGTCGATCGTGCCATGTTCCACGCCGATAACGCCTATTACCTCGGGGATGCACGGGTAACCGGCTATCGCTGCCGCACGAACACCGCCTCGAACACCGCCTATCGGGGTTTTGGCGGGCCGCAGGGTATGGTGGCGATTGAACAGATCATGGATCACATCGCCCGTGAGCGCGGGCTGGATCCGCTGGCGCTGCGTAAGCGTAACTACTATGGCAAACAGGATCGCAACATCACCCATTACCACCAGCAGGTAGAGGATAACCTGCTGGATGAGATTACCGAACAGCTGGAGCAGAGCAGCGACTATCAGGCTCGCCGCGCGGAGATTAAGGCGTTTAATGCCCGCAGTCCGCTGCTGAAACGCGGCCTGGCGCTGACGCCGGTGAAATTCGGCATCTCCTTTACCTCCAGCTTTCTCAATCAGGCGGGGGCGCTGATCCTGATCTACACCGACGGCACGGTGCAGCTTAACCACGGCGGCACCGAGATGGGCCAGGGCCTGAACACCAAGGTGATTCAGATTGTCGCCGAAGTGCTGCAGATTGAGATCGATAAAATTCAGATCACCGCCACCGACACCGGCAAAGTGCCCAACACCTCGCCAACCGCGGCCTCCAGCGGGGCTGACCTCAATGGCAAAGCGGCGCAGAATGGTGCTGAGATCCTGCGCGACCGTATGACCGCCATGCTCTGCGAGCTACACCAGTGCGACGCGGCGGCGGTGAGCTTCCGCAACGGAGTGGTGCGCGCCGGAGATAAACATTACACCTTCGCCGAGGTGGCGAAGCTGGCGTGGCTGAATCAGGTGCCGCTCTCCGCCACCGGCTACTACCGCGTGCCGGGGATTCATTACGACCGGGTCGCGGGTCGCGGGACGCCGTTCTATTACTACGCTTACGGTGCAGCCTGCTGTGAAGTGGTGATTGATACTCTGACCGGCGAATCCCGCCTGCTGCGCGCCGACATTCTGCATGACGTCGGCGCCTCGCTGAATCCGGCCATCGACATCGGCCAGGTTGAAGGTGGCTTTGTACAGGGCGTCGGCTGGCTTACCTGCGAAGAGCTGGTGTGGAGTGATAAAGGCCAGCTGCTGACCGATGGCCCGGCGAGCTACAAAATTCCCGCCATCAGCGACGTTCCGGCGGACCTGCGGGTCACGCTGGTGGAGAACCGTAAAAACCCTAAAGACACGGTGTTCCACTCCAAGGCCGTAGGTGAACCGCCGTTTATGCTGGGCATCGCCGCCTGGTGTGCCCTGCAGGATGCGGTCGCCAGCGTCTCCGATTACCGGCAGCACCCACTGCTGGATGCGCCCGCCACGCCGGAGCGCATCTTCTGGGGCGTGCAACGCCTGACGGGAGGGGTTGATGATTTATCATGACTGGATTGGCGTGCTGCATCAGCTGCGTGAAAAACGTCAGAGCTGCGTATTAATCACCGTGCTCAGTGAGCACGGTTCGGTGCCGCGCGACAGTGGCAGCAAAATGGTGGTGACGCAGCAGGAGAGTTATCTCACCATCGGTGGCGGTCATCTGGAGTTTGAGTGCATCGCCCAGGCCAGGGCGATGTTGCAGAGTGGGGCGACTGCGCCACACACCGAGGATTTCAGCCTGGGCGCTCGGCTTGGCCAGTGCTGTGGCGGCAAAACCACGCTGCTGTTTGAGCCGCTGCTGCAGGCGCAGCCAGAGATCTACCTTTTTGGCGCAGGCCATGTGGGACAGGCGCTGGTCAACCTGCTGTCAACGTTACCCTGTCACATAAACTGGATCGATAGCCGTCCGGCGCAGTTCAGCCACGTTCCCGCTGGCGTGGTGACGCTGCAGCCGGACGATCCGCTCGACTGCGTAGCACAGGCACCCGCAGGCAGCTACTTCATCATCATGACCCATCATCATCCCCTCGACTTTGAACTGTGCGAGGCGGTGCTGAAGCGCGGCGATTTCCGCTATGCCGGGGTGATCGGTTCTGAAACGAAAAACCAGCGTTTCCGCTACAGGCTGGCGGGCAAGGGCGTCGCGAGCGAAGCGCTGGCGCGCCTGCGCTGTCCGATTGGCCTGCCGGACGTCAAAGGCAAGCTGCCCGCCGAGATTGCGGTGGCGATTGCCGGTGAAATCATCAGCGTTTATCAGCAGCACGTCGCCTGAGTTGTCGCCTGCGCGGCAACCTGTCAGGATAAGACTTTGCGATGCCCACCAGGAGCGAACCATGAACGCCCGTCAGAATCCCTTCTTTAGCGTCAGCACACTGCCTTACCAGACTCCTCCTTTTGACCAGATTGAGGAGCAGGATTTTCTGCCCGCGCTGCAGGCGGGCATTGAGGAGAAGCGTCAGGAGATCGAGGCGATCGCACTGAACAGCGACGCGCCCAGCTTTTTCAACACTTATGAGGCGCTGGAGAGGAGCGGACAACTGCTCAACCGGGTGAATCTGGTGTTCAGTGCCATGACCTCGGCGCATACCAGCCCGTATCTGCAGCAGGTGGATGAGGAGATTGCGCCTCAGCTCACCGCGCTCAACGATGACATCATGCTTAATCGCCCGCTGTTTTCGCGGCTCGATGCGGTTTATCTGCAGCGCGCTAAACTGGATGCCGAATCAAAACGGCTGGTCGAGGTGATCTGGCAGCGCTTTCAACTGGCGGGGGCTAATCTGCCGGAAGCGCAGAAACAGCAGCTCAAGACACTGAATCAGGATGCGGCCCGCCTCGGTACCCGCTTCACCAACAAATTGCTGGCCGCCACTAAAGCGGGCGGGCTGGTCGTCGATGATCTGCAGAAGCTGGCGGGACTCTCACCGGCCGATCTGGCGGTGGCGCAGGCGGAAGCGCAGGCTCGCGGACTGGAAAAGCGCTGGCTGCTGGTGCTGCAAAACACCACCCAGCAACCCGCACTACAGAGCCTGGCCGATCGCGCAACCCGTGAAGCGCTGTTTAAGGCGGGCGTGACGCGCACTGAAAAAGGCGATGAGAACGACACCCGCGAGCTGGTATTACGTCTGGCGCAGGTCAGGGCCGAGCAGGCGCGGCTGCTGGGATTTGCCAGCTATGCCGAGTGGAAGCTACAGGATCAGATGGCCAAAACGCCTAAGGCGGCGCTGGCGTTTATGCATAACATCGTGCCTGCCGCGCGCGGTCGTGCGGAGCGTGAAGCGGCGGCTATCCAGCAGACCATCGACCAGCAGCAGGGCGATTTTACCCTGCAGGCCTGGGACTGGCGTTTTTATGCCGAACAGGTGCGGCGTGCCCGTTACGATCTGGATGAGAACCAGATTAAGCCCTATTTTGAACTGAACTCGGTGCTGCAGAATGGCGTGTTCTGGGCAGCGACGCAGCTCTATGGCATCCGTTTCACGCCGCGACAGGATCTGCCGGTTTACCATCCCGACGTCCAGGTCTATGAGATTTTTGACGCCGATGAGACCCCGCTGGCGCTGTTTTACACCGACTTCTTTAAGCGCGACAGCAAAGGCGGCGGCGCCTGGATGAGCAACTTCGTCAACCAGTCTACGCTGCTCGACAGCAAACCGGTGATCTACAACGTCTGTAACTACACCAAACCGCCAGCCGGTGAACCGGCACTGCTGAGCTGGGACGACGTCATCACGATGTTTCACGAGTTCGGTCACACGCTGCACGGTCTGTTTGCCAGCCAGCGCTATCCGAGCCTGTCGGGAACGGAAACCCCGCGCGATTTCGTTGAGTTTCCTTCGCAGATCAACGAGCACTGGGCCAGCGAGCCAGCGGTGTTCCGCAACTACGCCCGCCACTATCAGACTCAGGCGCTGATGCCCGCTGAGCTGCATGAAAAGATCGTCCGGGCCGCCACGTTTAACAAAGGCTACGAGATGAGCGAGCTGCTGGCTGCCGCGCTGCTGGATCTGCACTGGCACAGCCTTAACCGTGATTCCGCGCCGCAAAGCGTGGAGGGATTCGAGCAGCAGGCGTTACAGAGCGATAATCTGGCGCTGACGGCGGTGCCGCCGCGCTATCGCTCCAGCTATTTCCAGCACATCTGGGGCGGTGGCTATGCAGCAGGATATTACGCCTATATCTGGACGCAGATGCTCGCCGACGATGGCTATCAGTGGTTTGCGGAACAGGGCGGACTGACGCGCGAGAACGGCGACCTCTTCCGACAGAAAATTCTGTCGCGGGGGAACAGCAGCGATCTCAAAACACTGTATGAAAGCTGGCGGGGCGGGCCTCCGCAGCTGGAGCCCATGCTGAAAAATCGTGGTCTGGCGGAGTCATAGCAGAACGGGCTGTCACGCGCTGGTCGCGCTGGCAGCCCGGTTTTATTCGTGTTAACCCAGCGGGCCACCTTCAATGGTTTCGCACATTCCGGCCAGCACCCGTTCACCGGTTTCGCTTTTCAGAGAGTCATACCATTCTGCCGTGATCGCCGGATCGCGCGCATGGGTGACGTCACAGCGTTTGCGCGCTTTCAGTACCAGATCTTTTACCCGTTCAACCCGTCGCGCCTGATAGCGCAGCAGTGCATCTTCAATACCCAGTGAATGAGAAGCCAGCGTCGAGGCCAGTACCACGGCATCCTCCATCGCCGCGCAGCCGCCCTGACCGATATCGGGCGTGGTGCTGTGGGCAGCATCGCCCAGCAGGGCCACACGTCCTTTAACAAAGCGGCTGAAAGGTTCAATGTCGTGGATCTCAACCCGATTGGTGGTGTCAGGATTGATTGCCGCGATCAGCTGCTGTACCGGCTCCGCCCAGCCCTGAAAATAGCCGGTTAAGTCCGCTTTCACCGTGCTGCGATCCTGCGGCAGTCCCTTCGGCAGCGGCACATCAAAGAAGAAGTAGAATCGATTGCCGCTGACCGGCATCAGCGACACCCGCTTGCCGTCACCGACAAAGGTGGTCCACTGATCGGCGGGCGCAATCTTCTCATCAATGGTGACCAGGCCATTCCAGTTAACGTAACCGGCGTAACGTCGTTCCAGCTTCTGCTCCAGCACATACTCGCGGATCACCGAATGGGTGCCATCGGCGGCAATCAGGAAATCGCCGGTGGCCTGAGTGTTGTCGGAAAAGGTGGCAATCACGCCACTACCGGTCTGCTCGACCTGGATCACCCGCTTACCAAACTGCACCCGTTCACGCCCGAAGGTATCAATCAGCATCGCCTGCAGTTCTGCCCGCGCCACCGGACAGGGATATTCACCAACCTGCTGCACCAGCGGCGCCATACTGAAGCGGGTCAGGGGCGCGCCGGTGGTGCCATCGTGATAGGCCATATAGGCCATGTTCCCGCCCAGCTCACGCAGCGCGGTTTTCATGCCCAGCGCATTCAGGCATTTAACCCCGTTGGGCCAGATGGAAATCGCCGCGCCGACGGGCTTCATCTCCTTTACGGCTTCAAAGACCTCAACGTCAATTCCGGATTTCTCCAGCGCAATGGCACTACTCATGCCGCCTATACCGCCACCAATCACGATTGCTTTCATAATGCTCTCCTGTCTGCATACGTCACTTCCTGCAACTTTTGTACCAGAGAGATGGTGGTAGAGAGTTTCATATAAATAACAATGTAAATCATAGGCTTAATGTATAATGGGGGCACCTGACTCCCGCCTTCCTCTTAATCAGTTGCACTGAATTGTGGCAAACGGGCGTGCAAAAAGGGTGCGGCTATAACCGTACTGCATCATTTGTTTCATTATCGCCCGTCTGTGTCTGTGTTAATCATCAGCCAGTGGAACGCGCCGGGCACTTTTCAGCATGGTCATTCTTATTACTTTAAAAGTTATTAACTAAAATCCTCATCCGCTTCGCTAATATTCCTGACAATTAATTAAACATTTACATAACAACTGGCGCGAATATTTCCCGGGAAATAATCGTTATATTCAATAAGGGGTTAGCCTGACACAGTTAAACACACCTGTTAATAAAAAATGCAAATTCATAA
The DNA here is from genome assembly GCF_057812235.1 of Pantoea sp. ABR1s. Classification (NCBI taxonomy): domain Bacteria; kingdom Pseudomonadati; phylum Pseudomonadota; class Gammaproteobacteria; order Enterobacterales; family Erwiniaceae; genus Pantoea; species Pantoea sp. ABR1s. The sequence continues at coordinate 2,107,964 of NZ_CM173823.1, forward strand.
CCAGACACAACTGTGTCTGTTTTAGCACCGTGCGCAATCATTAGCAAAAGCGTTCAGACCGCGTCATTACGGGCTTTTAGGATATTGCTCAGACCCGCCAGTCACGATCACGTGATATAGATCACTCCGGACACAAGGACTCTGGAAGGCGAACATGAAAATTGGAATCACGAATAACCAGTATCCGGAGCAGCGTAATATCTTAGTTAATCCGGATAACGAATATATCAATCTGAAAAAGAGCAATCTGTTCTACTTTATTAATCCGTTACGAACCCGATTGCTCAAAAAAAATAAAACCTTTGTCTTTCAGCCTGTGCCTTTTTCAGGGGCATCGCGGGCTGACATCCTGCATCTGTTCAATGAAGTGGCGATAACCCCTCAGAAGTGGGTCGCGTCGTTTGAAACGGAGCTGCCGCGTGTGCTGCCGGTGGCGGGCGTCGCCAAGCAGGACAACCCCGAGCTGAAACGCCTCATTCCTTATCTGTTAAAAGATAACTGCCTGGGGTTGATTGCCATCTCAGATGCCACCCTGAACATTCAGATGAAACTGTTCAGGCCTGATATTGCCCAGCAAATCCGCCGTAAAACCCTGGTGCTGCATCCGCCGCAGAAGCTGTTTGTCCAGCAGAAAACGCCGCGTCAGACCGGTATTCTGAAACTGACCTTTGCCGGTAACGAGTTCTACCGCAAAGGCGGGGCTGAAGTCGTGCTGGCGATCAGTGAGCTGATTGAAGAGCGCAAACTGGAAGAGTCGCAGCTGGATGTGCAGCTGATTGGCGATCTCGCCAAGCGTCGTAACGTGGCGCACCGCCAGTTCCAGGATGATGAGACGTTCTGTAGTGGCATTGAGAACCGCATCAAACGCTATCGCTGCTTCACGCATCATTCACAGATGGATAACGGCGCCCTGATGCAGCTGTTCCGCCAGAGCGATGCCGGACTGCTACCAACCTGGCAGGAGACGTACGGTTTCTCAGTGCTGGAGATGCAGGCTAACGGCTGCCCGGTGATCACCAGCAACGTGCGCGCGTTGCCAGAGATTAATCCCGCCAGCGCAGGCTGGGTGATTGCGAGTCCGCTGAACGCTGACCGTGAATACAGTATTACCTCGCCAGAGCAGAAAACGCAGTTGCGTCAGTCGCTGGTGGAGGGGCTGAAATCGATACTGCTCGCTATTATCGACCGTCCTGAGATGCTGCAGGAGAAAGGTGAGGCGGCGATTCTGCGCATCAAAGATCAGCATGACACCCAGCGTTACATTGCCCGGCTCAACGATATCTACAGCCGTGGCGTGATTAATGTCACTCAACATCCCCCTGTGGTCTCAATTTGATTAGATTTCTCTGACGGGGCGCGCCAGACTGGCCATACTTAGTGCAGCGTCCCTCTGGAGAACTCTTATGAAAATGATCATCAGCCTGCTGCTGTCCGGATTACTGGGCAGCAGCGCCTTCGCTCAGCCCGCACCGCTTTTTCCGGCCCGCGCGCCCCTGGCACAGCTGACGCCCGTCGCTGCCCGCTGCGATGTCTCCGCCTGTCAGACCAACTGCTACACAGAACAATCGCACTGCAACACCCGGGACAACGGTGGCTGCAGTTCTCAGGCTCAGATGTGCGTGCAGGCCTGTGCCGACCAGTGTAAATAATTTAATTCAGTGAAGAATCCCTTAGTTGCCAATGAAAAAGTCTTTGTTTTATCTCTCGTTATTCTCTCTTTCTGCCAGCTGTGTCGCCGCCGATCTCTCTTCACAGCAGGTTACTTCTCTGGTTAAAGCCGCGATCGAACCGCTGATGGAGCAGCAGGAGATCCCCGGCATGTCGGTGGCGGTGCTTTACAAAGGCCGGGCGCAGTTTGTGAACTTCGGCGTGGCCGATCTCGAATCACGCCGCCGGGTCACGGAAAACACGCTGTTTGAGCTGGGTTCCGTGAGCAAAACCTTTACCGGCACGCTGGCCGGCGTCATGATCCGCAACGGCGAAATACGCCTTAACGATCCGGTGCAGAAGTACTGGCCGCAGCTGACCGGTGAGCAGTGGCGTCCGGTGCGGATGCTGCATCTGGCGACCTATACCGCGGGCAGCCTGCCTCTACAGTTGCCGGATGATGTCACCGATCAGGCTTCGCTGCTGCGTTTCTATCAGGAATGGCAGCCAGAGGCAGCGCCCGGCACGCTCCGGCAGTACTCTAACGCCAGCATCGGTCTGTTTGGTTCGCTGATGGTGAAAGGGGATTATGAGCAGGCGATGGCGCGAAATGTGTTTCAGCCACTGCGTCTGACGCGCACCTATATCACCGTGCCGCCCTCGATGATGCTGGACTACGCCTGGGGCTATAAAAATGGCCAGCCGGTACGGGTCTCACCCGGCATGCTGGATGCAGAAGCCTACGGCGTTAAATCCACCGCGCGTGACATGCTCACCTTTATGCAGGCAAATGTGGATCCTAACCGCCTCTCTTCGGGGAATGCCGTGCTGCGTAATGCCATTCGCACCGCGCAGGCGCGCTACTTCAAAGTCGGCACCTTGTTTCAGGGACTGGGCTGGGAGATCTACGACTGGCCGGTGACTGCCGACACGCTGATGGGTGACAGCGATAATGGTGTTGCGCTGCAACCCCGCCCGGCAACGCTGCTCAATCCGGTCGGGCCGTCGCAGAGCGCCAGCTGGGTGCATAAAACCGGTGCAACCAATGGATTTGGTGCCTATATCGCCTTTATTCCTGAGAGGAACAGCGGCATCGTGATACTCGCCAACAAGAATTACCCTAATCCGCTGCGTATAAAGGCGGCGTGGCAGATTCTGCAGGCGTTACAGCAGGAGAAGCCTGAGTAACAGGCATCACGCTTGCTCAGCGACGGGGTAAAGCTGGCACCGCCTGTTCATTTGCGCTAAAATAAAAATCAAATGAACAGGAGGCTGCTATGTCTATCGCCATCTACACACCCGCTCAGCATCGTCGCGACAATTCGCTGCTGCATGCCCTGAATCTGCCGGAAACACTGCCTGATGCGCACCAGCGTATTGCGGTAGGGTTCAGCAGCGGCGTGCTGAAACGCACGGCGTCGTTGTCTACTTTTGACGAGGGCTGGCTGTGCCGTCTGGCGGGCATTGATCGCACCACCTACAACCGCAAAGTTAAAGATCCGCAGCAGACCTTTTCGCCCGATCAGAGCGGACGGATCTACATGCTGATCCGCGTCCTCTCTGCCGCCAGCAAACTGTTCCGCGACGACAGGCAGCGTCTGGTGCAGTGGCTGGAAACGCCCGCCAAAGCGCTGGGCGGTAAGAAACCGGCGGAGATGACCACCACGGTGGCGGGTGCAGAAGCGGTGATTAACCTGATTGGCCAGCTTGAGCATGGCGTGATTACCTGATGGCGGTACGTTTCTTTCGCCTGGTGAAGAGTGAGTATGCGATAACCGCCTTTGATGGTTTTGGTGCCCGCACTTACGGGGGGCGCTGGAATTCCGTGGGAACGGTCTGTGTCTATATGGGATCAAGCCGGGCGCTCTGTGTACTTGAGGCGCTGGTTCATCTCACCATTCAGGATCTGTCACACGACTACTCAATGCTGTCGATTAGCGTCCCTGAATCGCTGATTACAGAGCTCTCGCTGGCGGCACTACCCGATGACTGGCAGGCCGATCCCGCGCCATCGTCCACGCGGCAAATTGGTGACGACTGGCTTGCCAGCCCGGATAACGGCCTTGTGCTGAAGGTACCGAGCACGCTGACCGGCGAGTGGAATGCGCTGTTCAATCCCCGTCATCCGGCAGCGGCTGGCATCATCAGTAAGGTGGTGGTGGAGCCATTTTTCTTCGATCCGCGTTTCAGGCTGCAGTAGGGCACGGATTCGCCACTTTCTAAGCGCAACATCTCACATCACGCTGGGGCCTGCGATCCCGCTAGCGCCTGCGCCGCGCAGATCAGCGCCAGATGACTCAGCCCCTGTGGCATATTGCCGCGCCAGCTCTGGCTGCGGACGTCATACATCTCATTGAAGATATCGACATTACCGTGGCCGTTCAGCGTAGCCAGAATCTCCTGCATCGCCTGTTCTGCCTCATCTGCCTTACCCATCTCTGCCCAGGCTTCCACCAGCCAGAAGGCGCAGGCGAGAAAGGTACTCTCTTCTTCTCTGACCCCGCTGTAGCGATAGAGCATGGCGCTGCCGTCACCCAGTTTTTGCCGGATAGCAAGGTAGGTCGAGAGCATCCGCTGCGGATTGACCGCGTTGCCGTAGCTGTGAACCAGCGCCAGCGACGCGTCGAGGCGATCGTCACTGCCGGCGTAAAAGAGATAAGCCTGCTGTTGCTCTGACCAGCAGTGCGACTCAATCCAGTCGCGGATACGGTCACGTTCCCGCTGCCAGCGTCCCAGCCAGGTCGGTTCGATATGCTGGCTTTCTGCCAGCGCCACCGCCCGATCCAGCGCCATCCAGCAGGCCATTTTGGAGTGGGTGTAGTGTTGCAACTCCGGCAGCTCCCAGATGCCGCAATCCTTCTGCCGCCAGTGATCGGCGCAGCAGTTCGCCAGCTCGCCCAGCATGCGCGAGGTGGTGATATCCAGCACGTGTCCCGCCTCGATAAAATGCTGGGCTGTCACCAGCATGTCGCCATACATACTGAGCTGCAGCTGGTCGCGGGCATTATTGCCGACCCGCACCGGCTGAGAGTTCTGATAGCCGCTCAGCGGCGGATAACGTTCAGCGGGGACCTCATCACCATTCAGGGCATAGCAGGCGCGCAGCCTGACGCCATGGCGCATGATGGTCTGCGACAGCCAGGAAAAGGCCGCCTTACAATCTTCCAGCGCCCCGAGATAGACGAAGGCTTTAATAATCAGGCAGGCGTCGCGCACCCAGGCGTAGCGGTAATCATAATTTTTTTCGCCGCCGATCCCCTCCGGCAGGGAGGTGGTGGCAGCAGCAGCCAGCGCGCCGGTCGGGGAGTACCAGAGAAACTTCAGCGACAGGGCTGAGCGCTTCACCAGCGTCGGGTAGCGGCCCTCATAACTCAGGCTCTCCACCCAGCTGGTCCAGCCGGTGTGGCTGGTTTCAATCCGCTGATCGATAGCCTCCAGCGGCGGCACCGCCAGCGGCTCTTTCTCGGTCACCAGCAGCGCGCAGAGCGAGCGGGAACCGGCATAGGTACGCAGCGTAGCGCAGACCTGCTCGTCATCCAGCTCTGTGATCTGAATATCTTCGCTGGTGCGCAACATCGCCATGATCTCCGCGATGTGAAACACCTTGCCTTTCTCATTATCGGCCACCCACGGTGAACGGGTTTCGGCGGCGGTGCCGAAGCGCAGGGTGATCGCTAATTCCACTTCACCGCTGACACCCTCTATGCGGCGAGCCAGTTCGCACCAGGGCAGACGGCCCGCCAGCGTGCTGTTAATCGATTCGGTCAGCAGCACGGTGCCGTCACGGGTTTCGAAGCGGGTCTCCAGCACGTTGCTGTTATCGCGGTAGCGGCGTGAGACCTGATAAGGCGCACGCGGGACAATCTGGAAGTAACCACCGAGTCCGGCATCAAGCAGGCGATCAAACAGGGGCTTTGCGTCGAGATTGGGCGCGCACCACCAGTCAATGGAACCGTCCGGCGCAATCAGCGCAACAGAACGGCCTTCACCAATGGCGGCATAATCACCCAGGCCCGCAAAGCCCTCTTTTCTGACCGGCGAATGAAAGATCGGGTTTTCCATAATCTGCTTCCTTATATCACGGTGGCGAGGTTTCTTCAGCGGGGCAAAAGCGGGACAAAAAAATGGCCGCGTTATGCGGCCACCTGAGTGAGATTACAGCGTACCGGTGCCGCCATCAGAACACCAGACCTGCCCGGATGAGTAACTGCTCTCGGTTGAGGCCAGGGTAACGTAGAGTGGGGCGATCTCAACCGGCTGGCCCGGACGGCCCATCGGTGTATCGGCACCAAACTGCTTCACTTTCTCCATCGGCTGTCCGCCGCTGGACTGCAGCACGGTCCAGTACGGCCCTGGTGCAACGGCGTTAACCCGGATACCGTCACCACCCAGCTGCTTCGCCAGGGATTTGGTAAAGGCGACGATGGCCGCTTTGGTCTGCGCATAGTCGAGCAGAATATCGCTGGGTTTAAACGCCTGTACGGACGAGGTATTAATAATGGACGCACCGCGTGGCAGATATTCCAGCGCCGCTTTGGTGATCCAGAACATCGCATAAACGTTGGTTTTAAACGTTGCGTCAAAATCTTCCGTACTCAGGGTCCGGATGGACTCATTAAATTGCTGACGACCGGCGTTATTAACCAGAATATCCAGGCCACCTAATTTATCGGCTGCCTCTTTGACCAGCTGCTGACAGAATTCTTCAGAACGAATGTCGCCCGGAATAGCAAAAACTTTACGGCCTTCCGCTTCGATTAATTTAATCACTTCATCGGCGTCGGGCTGTTCTTCCGGCAGGTAGTTAATCACCACATCTGCGCCTTCACGGGCATAAGCGATAGCCACCGCGCGGCCAATACCGGAGTCACCGCCGGTGATCAGCGCCTTGCGGCCGGTCAGTCGGCCCGTGCCGCGATAGCTGGTTTCACCGTGGTCGGGAACCGGGATCATTTTGCTGGCCAGGCCTGGCGCCTGTTGTGGCTGGTCCTCAAAAGGAGGTTTAGGAAATTGATCCAGATCGAGCGTCTTGTTAGTTGGTGTAGCCATTGTATGCTCCTTGAACAGAGTTATCTGAGACATTAAGCCTGGCACAAATGTGATATTTGTCACATCTGACTGCTGATTCATTGAGCAGTTAAAACCAGAAGAACTTAATAATGCAGATAAAGCGTAGACAGAAAATCGGAACACTGTGCAGTAGCGTCCGATTATTTTTCAGTGCAGGGGCGGGATATTTAAAGCGAAGCGTAAGATCGGTTGTGGATTATTTCAGGGCGCAATTACATAGCGGAAGAAAATAAAAAAGGGCGTTTAACCGCCGCGTACCGAACCGCGCCAGACCACATCTACCGGATATATTCTCCGCTCCTGCTGCTGTTCATTTTTTGGCATCAGCGTCTCCGGTTGCGCTTCCGTCTCCACCAGCCAGGCAATGGCATCGCGGGCGAACTGTTCCACCGGCTGTGCAAAGGTCGTGAGGTTGTAAGAGGCCCAGCCCGACTGCGCGATATTATCGTGTCCGATGATGCAGAGATCGTCCGGAATACGCAGCGCAAAGCGGTGACGCGCCTCATCCATAAAGCCGCAGGCGAGCAGGTCGGTGGCACAGTACACCGCATCAGGGCGAACTTTACGCGTCAGCAGACGCTGGGCCAGAATCTGACCGCTTTCGTAAGAGGTGGTGCCGAACCGCTCCACCTGGACCGTGACGCCCACTTTTTGCGCGGCGGCCAGAAAATCCGCTTCGCGCTTCAGCAGACTCGGCGTTCCCGCCAGTGAATTGACAAAGGCGATGCGGCTGCATCCCGCCCGCACAAACGCGTTAACCGCCATTTCTGCGGCGGGGCGGGAGTCGAGATTGATACTGAGCGTGCCGGGCAGGGACTCGTCGCGGTTAATCAGCACCAGATGCTGACCATGTTTGTAGCAGAGCCGGGTAATGCCGCTGTCCGGCATGCCGGAGAGAATAATCGATGCGTCGGCGCGAAAATTAATCGCCTGCTGCAGCGCGGCGGAAACGCGCGCATCGGATCGGTCAGTGTTAATCAGCATCGCCACTTTTCCCGCTTCCTGCAGATACTGGGTCATCCAGCGCACCAGGCTGGCACGGTAGGGCGTGTCCACCTCGGAGGCAATTAAGCAGACGATGCCGCTGCGGTTGCGCACCAGGCCGCGCGCCAGATGATTGACGTGATAGCCCAGTTCCTCCGCCGCTTTCATCACCCGCTGACGGGTAGCATCAGACACGCTGGCTCCCGGTGTAAAGGTGCGGGAGACTGCTGAGCGGGAGACGCCCGCCCGGTCAGCCACATCCTGCGCACTCACCACCGCCTTTAGCTGCTGCATGTTCTCTCCTCGCCTGACATTGTCTGCACTGAGTTTGCCTGAAGTTGCAAGGCTGTGCAAAAAATACAGGCGGGCGAAAGGTTTCAAATTTGTGACAGCGACTGACAATTGCTTAACAACTAAATTGACACTGCAGCAGGGCCGCCGTACTAATCTGCACATATGTTTGCACACATGTGCAAAAGCTGGCGCGCCTGCGTCATCCAGCCCAGGAGAACACCATGCGTTATTCCTCTCTGCTCGCTGCTGTAATCGTCTGCCCTATAGTGCCGTTTGCTGCCTCGGCGGCGGGCAATCTTAATATGATCTGCTCAGCCGATGTGGTGGTGTGCGAACAGATGACCACGCTGTTCAGCCAGTCCCATCCCGATATTAAACTCAGCATGGTGCGGCTCTCTGCCGGTGAAGCCTATGCCCGTATCCGCAGCGAGGCACGCAATCCCCGTACCGATATCTGGTGGGCCGGTACCGGCGATCCGCATATGCAGGCCGCCGAAGAGGGGCTGACCCAGGCCTATAAATCGCCACTGCTCGATCAGCAACAGCCCTGGTCACAAAAAGTGGCGGAGATCTCCGGTTATCGCACCGTGGGCGTTTATGCCGGTGCGCTGGGCTGGGGCTATAACACCAGACTGCTGGCGGAGAAAAAGCAGAAAGTGCCTGCCTGCTGGGCGGATTTACTCGACCCTGGCTTTAAAGGCGAGATTCAGATCGCCAATCCCAACTCTTCCGGCACGGCCTATAACACCCTGGCGACGCTGGTGCAGATCATGGGCGAAGACAAAGCCTTTGACTACCTGAAGAAGCTCAACGCCAACATCTCGCAATATACCAAGTCCGGCTCTGCTCCGGTCAAAGCCGCCGCGCGCGGTGAAACCACCATCGGCATTGTCTTTATGCATGATGCCGTCGCGATGGAAGTAGATGGCTTCCCGATTAAGCCCGTCGCGCCCTGTGAAGGCACTGGCTATGAAATAGGTTCGATGTCGATCATCAAAGGGGCACGAAACCTGGCCAATGCCAAAGCCTGGTATGACTGGGCGCTCAGCGCTAAAGCACAGTCGCATATGAAAGAGGCGAAATCGTTCCAGCTGCCCTCTAACCGCAAGGCGGAGATCTCTGAATATGCACCGCGCTTCGAGAACATCAGGCTGATCGATTATGACTTTAAAACCTATGGTGACTCAGCAAAACGCAAAGCGCTGCTGGGCCGCTGGGATAAAGAGATTGGTGCCAGCGCACAATAACGGTGGTGCGCCCCCGGCCACCTGAGCCGGGTCTGTGCCAGACCGCGGTGGCGTAAGCCTGATGTCCGCTTCCTGATCGAGGTGATTTATGAATGCGCACAATCGTCGCTTAACCGGCGCGCTGCTGGCGGGCGCCATCGCGCTGACGCTGCTGCCCTGGTATAGCCTGGAGCAGGGCTTCTTCTCGGGTGACTGGCTGTTCAGCTTATGGGGTGATGAGAACAATGCGCCTGCGCTGGGGCAGCTCGCGTTACACAGCTGGCTGGGCATCGCCGTGGCGCTGTGGCTGCTCTGTGCTGGCAGCGCCTTTCTGCCCCCGGGCCGCACCCGCAGCACGCTGCTGCTGCTGTTCAGCACCTGCGGCATTCTGTTTCTGGTGCTGGAAGGGCATGCCATCGGTTTCAGTGGCTGGAACTGGTTATGGCTGGAGAACCTCACCGGCCCGCTGGCGCAGGGGCAACCGGCGATGGGCGCGGGCGCGCTGCTGCTGCTGACCATATTTTTGCTGATTTTCGCCTTTGCCCTGGCGGAGCGCGGCGTGCTGAGAGGCGATGCCTTTGTGGTGGCGTCGATTGTGCTGCTGGTGGCGCTGGTCACGACCTTTGTGCTCTATCCGGTACTGAGCCTGTTTGTCGCCTCGGTGCAGGATATTGATGGCAGTTTTAAACCTGACGGACTGATTGCCAATATGCAGGATCCCGCCATCTGGAGCCTCGGCTGTTTTACCGGTGGCACCTGCGGCACCGCCTGGCGCACGCTGGGACTGGCGCTGATGACGGCCAGTGGCGCTACGCTGCTGGGACTGGCGTTTGCACTGGCGGCGACGCGCACCTCGCTGCCGTGTAAAAAAGCGCTGCGGATGCTGACCATTCTGCCGATTATCACGCCGCCGTTTGTCATCGGTCTGGCGCTGATCCTGCTGTTTGGCCGCTCCGGCGTGGTCACCGAATCGCTGGCGACGCTGTTCGGCATCGAGCCGGGCCGCTGGCTCTATGGCATGACCGGCATCTGGATTGCCCAGGTACTCTCCTTTACCCCCATCGCCTTTCTGGTGCTGATTGGGGTGGTCGAGGGCGTCAGTCCGTCACTGGAAGAGGCGTCACAGACCCTGCGTGCCAGCCGCTGGCGCACTTTCTCCCGCATCTCGCTGCCGCTGATGGCGCCGGGGCTGGCCAACGCCTTCTTAATCAGCTTTATCGAAAGCATGGCCGATTTCGGTAACCCGATGGTGCTGGGCGGCAGTCACGGCGTGCTGTCGACGGAGATCTTCTTCTCCGTGGTTGGCGCACAGAACGACCCGAGTCGCGCGGCGGTGCTGGCGATGATCCTGCTGGGCTTCACTCTGGCCGCTTTTCTGGTGCAGCGCGTCTGGCTCTCCGGCAAAAGCTTCGCCACTGTCACCGGCAAAGGCGACGGCGGCCGTCATGTGATGCTGCCGGGTCCGGTGCGCTACAGCGTCTATGGCATGGTAATACCCTGGGGTCTGTTCACCCTGGTGATCTACGGCATGATCATGATTGGCGGCTTTGTGCAGTCCTGGGGGCTGAATAACAACCTGACGCTGGATCACTACATCCGCGCCTTTAGCGTCAGCGTTAATCAGGGACAACTGGTCTGGAGCGGCGTCGCCTGGAGCTCTTTCTGGACCACGCTGGAGATCGCCCTGATCGCCGCGCCGCTCACGGCCATTGTCGGACTGCTGACTGCCTGGCTGATTGTGCGACAGAAGTTTGCCGGTCGTCAGACCTTTGAATTCATGCTGATGCTGAGCTTTGCCATTCCCGGCACGGTGATTGGTGTGAGCTATGTCATGGCGTATAACCTGCCGCCGCTGGAGATCACCGGTACCGCGATGATCCTGATCGCCTGCTTTGTCTTCCGTAATATGCCGGTCGGCGTGCGTGGTGGTATTGCGGCGATGAGCCAGCTGGATAAAAGCCTGGATGAAGCTTCACTGACGCTGGGCGCAAACAGTTTCCGTACCCTGCGCAAAGTGGTGCTGCCGCTGCTGAAACCGGCCATCAGCGCCGCGCTGGTTTACGCCTTTGTGCGGGCCATTACCTCTATCAGCGCGGTGATTTTCCTGGTCAGCGCCCAGTACAACATGGCGACCTCGTACATTGTCGGGCTGGTTGAGAACGGCGAGTATGGCGTGGCGATTGCCTACTCCTCGGTATTGATCGTGGTGATGCTGCTGATCATTGGCCTCTTCCAGCTGCTGGTGGGCGAACGTCGCCTGCGTCGTGCAATCCAACCGGCGGTGATTATTGCCGCACCCTCTGCATCCACTCTGACTCAGGAGAGAGCCGTATGACGACCATTAACGCCGGATCGGTAGTGTTTGAACATGTCGCAAAGCGTTTTGCCGGTTTTACTGCCGTGCCGGATCTGTCGCTCACCGTAGAGCCGGGTACGCTGGTGACGCTGCTCGGGCCATCCGGCTGCGGCAAGACCACTACGCTGCGACTGCTGGCCGGGCTGGAGCATCCCACCGCAGGGCGGATTCTGATTGGCGGCAAAGATGTCACCCATCTGCCCGCCAACGAGCGCGACGTGGCGATGGTGTTTCAGTCCTACGCGCTGTTTCCCCATATGAACGCCATCGACAATATTCTCTACGGGCTGCTTTCCTCGGGCATGAACAAACGCGAGGCGCAGGACAGGGCGCGCGAGGGGCTGAAGCTGGTGGGGCTGGAGAGTCAGGGGCAGCGGTTGCCGTCGGAGCTTTCTGGCGGACAGCAGCAGCGTATTGCGGTCGCCCGCGCGCTGGTGCTGGAACCGCAGGTGCTGCTACTCGATGAGCCGCTGTCGAACCTTGATGAGCGTCTGCGCCGTCGGGTGCGCACTGACATCCGCGATCTGCAGCAGCGGCTCGGGTTTACGGCGGTTTACGTGACCCATGACCAGGAGGAGGCGCTGGCGGTATCCGATAAGATTATTGTCATGAAAGAGGGGGATATTGCCCAGCAGGGTGCGCCGGAGACGCTTTACCATTCACCCAATTCGGTCTTTATCGCGGACTTTATGGGAGAGGCGAACATTCTGCCCTGTGAAGTGGAAGAGGCGGATGCGGATGACGCGCTGGTCCGCCTGGGTAATCAGCGCTTCCGGGTACGAGGTGCCGGTGCAAAAACCGGCAGTGCTCAGCTGGCGGTGCGACCGCAGTTTATTACGTTGTCCGGCGACGGTCAGGGGGCGTTGCAGGGGGAGGTCATTCACAGCACCTGGCTGGGTGACCATATCGAATATGAAGTTGCCACCGAACTGGGCGCGCTGTTCATTATCGATCCGCAGATGGAACAGCGTCTGCCGCTCGCCACCACAGTTGGCGTCAACTTTAAGCCGCAGGGCCTTGCCCTGATTGCCCGTTAATCTGACTAACTCAAGGAGTTCGCATGGAATCGCATGATGAAATAATGGCGCGTCTGGCTTTAGCGGAAGCCGTTGCCCGTGAAGGTGGCGCGACGGCGTTATCTTACTTCAACCGTCGCGAGACGCTGGTGGTGGAGACCAAGTACGATTTGCAGGATGTGGTGTCGATTGCCGACCGTGAAGTGGAGCAGCTGATCGCCAGCCGTATACGGGATGCGTTTCCCGCTGATGGCTTTCTGGGTGAGGAGTCGGGACTGCAGGCGGGAGAGTCTGACTACACCTGGGTGGTTGATCCGATCGATGGCACCAGCCCATTTCTCAATGGGATGCCGAGCTGGTGTGTTTCCGTCGCGGTACTGCGCGGCGATGTGCCGGTCATCGGGGTGATTTTCGCGCCGACCTATCAGGAGTGCTACGTGGCGGCACTGGGGCAGGGCGCAACGCTCAACGGTCATCGTCTGCAGGTCGATCCCACACGCACGCTGCAAAACCACGTTACCGGGTTTGGCGCCAACAGCTATGTCAGCCCGCAGCAGGTAGGCGAGATTGTTGCAGCACTGCTGTCGGCGGGCGGTAACTTTATCCGCATTGGTTCCGGCGCACTGATGCTGGCCTGGGTCGCCGCCGGTCGGGTCGTGGGTTACTACGAACCCTATATGCACGCCTGGGATTGCCTGGCGGGTTACTGCCTGGTGAAAGAGGCGGGCGGCTGGTACCACCCGTTTAACACCGAAGGCGATCGCATCACTAAAGGCGCGCAGGTCCTGGCCGTGGCACCGGGTGCCGAAGCAGATCTGCGGCGCATTGCCGGTTTATAATTATGTGACCCTGTCACGCTGATTGCGCTGCGGTCAGCGTGATGCCTCAGGCCGTAGCATTTTGGTCAGATAGTGACGCTGCATACCGGTTTGCGGAAAATCGGGCAGGGACATCTGCGGCTGATAACCCTGTTTCTGATAAAACGGCAGGGCCTGAAAACTAAAGGTATCCACCAGCGCATAGAGACATCCCATCTTTCCCGCCTCCTGCTCTGCGGCTTCCAGCAGTGCGCTGCCCAGACCACTGCCACGGAGCGTTTCGTCCACCCAGAGATAATCGATACAGAGCCAGTTTCCTTTGCGTGCGGCGATCACTCCCCCGCGCAACGTTCCCTGTTCGTCCCTGTGAGAAACCGACAGCGGTCCCCAGTTATCGCGGCTGATGAACTGCCGGTTGTAAGCCCCCAGTCCTGCCAGCAACTCTTCCCGATCGTCGTCGTTGACCTGCTGGGTAAGGGTAAATGTGCTCATCCTCGTCCTCTTTTAATTGTGGTTCCTGTTTATCCCCTGCAAAGGATAATTGTGCGATTATCCGCTATAGGGTATAAAGTAATTATTATCCCCTTTAGCGGATAAATGACATTTTATACCCTATCGGGGATAACACGGCTGCGCTATGCTTACAGCCTGTGATCCAGAAGGAGTCACCCCATGATATACAGCCCGCTACAGCTGGCAAACCGGCTAAAGCTCATTCGTCAGCGCAATGGCTGGACCCAGAGTGAACTGGCGAGAAAGGTCGGCCTGAAACAGGCCACCATCTCTCACTTTGAAAATGCCCCTGACAGTACCTCGCTGGCAACGCTGTTTAAGCTGTTACAGTCGCTGGAGCTGAGTCTGGAAGTTCAGGAGAAAGAGGAGGCCAGTGCGCCTCAGCTGCATGATGAGGATGAGTGGTAATGGAAAGGCTGATTGCGTGGATGAACGGCGAGCGGGTAGGCGTACTCACCCGCCAGCGAAACGGCGCTCATGAGTTTCAGTATGATACCGGCTGGCTGAGTAATCCGCTCTCCAGGCCGCTGTCACTTTCGATGCCGTTGCAGGTAAAGGCTCTCACCTCACACGCCGTGATTAACTTCTTCGATAACCTGCTGCCGGATAGCCCATTGATTCGCGACAGAATCGTGGCGCGTTACCAGATTAAATCCCGTCAGCCCTTTGATCTGTTGCAGGAAGTGGGACGTGACAGCGTCGGGGCGACTATGCTGCTGCCGCCCGATATGCCACTGCCCGCACTGCAGGCCCGCTATGAAGTGCTGGATGAAACCCGGCTCGAAAGCGTGCTGTCGGCCTATCAGTCAGATATCCCGCTGGGGATGCTGCGTGAAGAGACCGATTTCCGTATCTCGGTCGCGGGGGCGCAGGAGAAAACCGCACTGCTGTTGACCGATGAAGGCTGGAGCATTCCTGCCGGTGCCACGCCCACCTCGCACATCATTAAGCTGCCGATCGGAGAGATTAAACAGCCGGCCGCGACGCTGGATATGCGTGAAAGTGTGGAGAATGAGTATCTCTGTCTGGCGCTGGCCCGTGCACTCGGTATCGACGTGCCGCAGGCAACGATTATTCGTGCCGGACAGATGCGCGCCCTGGCGGTAGAACGTTTCGACCGCCGCTGGTCACGCGATAAAACCCGGTTGATTCGCCTGCCGCAGGAGGATTTCTGTCAGGCGCTGGGACTGCCTTCTTCAACCAAATATGAGTCGGATGGCGGGCCAGGCATTGCGGAGATCATGCAGATACTGATGGGATCGAGCAACGCCATCGAAGATCGCTATCGCTTTATGATGTTCCAGGTTTTTCAGTGGCTGATTGGCGCAACCGACGGTCACGCCAAGAACTTCTCACTGTTTATTGAGCGCGGCGGCAGTTATCGACTGACTCCCTTTTATGATGTGATCTCCGCTTATCCGGTACTGGGCGGCACCGGTCTGAACAAGCGAGCGCTGAAACTGGCGATGGGGCTGCGTGCCACTAAGGGGAAGAAGACAGAGATCGACAAAATCTTCCCGCGCCATTTTATCGCCACGGCAAAAAGCGTCAGTTTTGATCGTGACAGTTTGCAGCAGATCTTCGACTTCTTTATTAAGGCCTTTCCCCAGGCAGTGGTCTCGGTGCGCGATGCCTTGCCGCCCGATTTCCCGCAGCACATCGCCGACGCCATTTTTAGTCATTCACTGATTATGCTGGAGCGGCTGCGGCACAAAGAGTGATGGCGCTTATGAGCTGGCAATATCCTGAAAAACCTCTCCTCATGTGTATGGCTAAAAGCCTGTCGGCTATGCTTATCTGACAGGCTTAACAGGAGAGTCATGGTATGAAGTGTCCGGGATGTGAAGGAGAGGCGTTTGTGTACGCCACGCGCGACGTCAGTCTTAATACGGGTAATCCGGAGGACGTTGTGCCAGATGTAAAGGGCGATCACTGCATCCGCTGTGGAGCGGTGATTATGAATGCCGGAACGTCGGAGTTATATCCCGAAAAGGCTGAAGCGCTGGAGAATGCAGGCGTGCCCATCAAATAACACAGAGAGCCCGTTTAGCGCGGGCTTCTTTGTCTCTGTTACAGGTGAATGTCCCTCTTTTGATAACACGCAACGAGTAAGTTGTGTGATTGTGGCACCCTACAGGCTAAAGCTCAGGTTTACCCTGGGAATGGAAATCAAACCCCGTCAATCTGGCCACTGGAGTGCGTTATGGATGCCAATCGCTATGCCCTGGAAACAATCCCGTCACCGCCGGCATTTCCCGGTGCTGCCAGCCCTGTGATGTCTGATGAAACACTGCATCGCCGTCTGGCCGCCATTATTGAGCGGATGCAGCAGCAGCAGATTGCGCAACTGATTATCTATGCCGACAAAGAGCACGGCAGCAATTTTGAATATCTGGCGGGATTCATTCCGCGCTTCGAGGAGGCGCTGCTGGTGGTGACTCAGCAGGGCGAGCTCACCTATATCATGGGTAATGAGAACCTCAAGCTGGTGCCGTTTGCCCGCAATCCGGGACGCTGTCTGCATGCGGCGGTCTTTTCTCTGCCCAACCAGCCTATGCGCGGGGAGCAGCCCCTGGATCAGCTGTTAACAGAGGCAGGGATAGTGGCGGGAGAACGCACCGGGCTGGTGGGCTGGAAGTTATTTACCGGCAGGCAGCAAGGGATGTTTGATCTGCCGCAGTTCATCTATGCCGCGGCGGCGCAGGCAGCGGGAGGCGATGCACAACTGGTAAACGCCACCGGATTGTTTATCTCGCCTGACAACGGTGCACGCTGCGTTAACGGCGCCGATGAAGTGGCGTTTTATGAGGCGGGGGCCAATCTTGCTTCAACCGCGATGCTGGCTGCGCTGGATAGCGTAGCGCCGGGCATCACAGAGAAGGCGTTAGGCGCACGTCTGAACGCAGAAGGGCAGCCAAACACGGTGGTGACGATTGCCGCGACCGGTGATCGTTTCGCCCAGGCCCGGCTCTATCCGTCTGATAAACGGATTGCGACAGGCGACAAGCTTTCTCTTACCACCGGCTACAAAGGCGGGCTGACCAGCCGCTCGGCTTACGTGGTCAGTGAAGCTTCTGAGTTACAGTGTAACGTTTCCGACTGGCTGACCCGGCTGGCGATCCCCTATTATCACGCGGTGGTCAGCTGGCTGGAGCAGCTGCGGATCGGGATCACCGGCGGCGAACTCTATTCGCTTATCGAAACGGTGCTGCCGAAAGCGCAGTATGGCTGGCATCTTAATCCGGGGCATCTGGTGGCTGACGAGGAGTGGCTAAGCTCGCCCATCTATCCCGATTCAGCCGTGACACTGAAAAGCGGTATGCTGCTGCAGATCGATATTATCCCGTCGGTGCCGGGTTATGGCGGTTGCAGTATCGAGGATACGGTCGGACTGGCGGACGCGGCGTTGCGTGATGAGCTGGCGTGTCGTTTTCCCGATCTCTGGCAGCGAATGACTCAGCGCAAAGCGTACCTGACAGATGTGCTGAGGATTGAGCTTGGCGAAGAGGTGATTTTGCTCTCGAACACGGTAGGCTATCTGCGCCCTTTTTTACTGGATAAGCGCCGTGCGCTGGTGCGCCAGCAGGGGCTTAACCGGCCTGATGCGGCCGGTAATAATTTGTAAAATTTAACTGAGAGTAAAACGCAGGCGCATCTGTCAGGATACGCGCCTCAGAAAGTTCCTGGTTGCTCTCATTCGATGAAATGGTTTACCAAAAACGCGGTTTTGTTTGCCTGCAAAACCTCCTTTGCCGCGTTTATCGCACTCTCTGTGGCGCTCGTTCTTAACTTCGAAAAACCCGCCTGGGCGCTCACCACGGTGTTTGTCACCTCGCAACTCTATGCAGCATCGACCGTCTCGAAATCGCTGTTTCGCCTGCTGGGCACGCTGCTGGGCGGCATCTTTATTCTGCTGATCTACCCCGAAACGGTGCAGTCGCCAGTGTTGTTCAGCCTGTGCGTATCGCTGTGGGTAACGGTTTGCCTCTGGCTCTCTCTGCATGACCGCACGCCGAAGAGCTATATCTTTATGCTGGCCGGCTACAGCGCAGCGATTATGGGATTTCCTGACGTGGAGTCACCGTTGGCAATCATCAACACCGTAGTTTCACGTATTGAGGAGATTACGCTGGGCATCCTTTGCAGCACGCTGGTTCACCGGCTGGTGTTTCCGGTTTCGATGCATCATCTGCTGGGGCAGAGCGTTAATCTCTGGTTTCAGAACGCGCGCAAACTCTGTGATGAACTGATCAGCGGAATGGCAAAGAACAAATCGCTGGAGCGCGAAGATATCCTGATTCAGATGGCGGGTTATCCGTTGAATGTTGAAACGCTGCTGACCCACTGCGTCTATGAGGGCGAAGCGGCGCGTAATGTCATCCGTCTGGTCAGCGTACAGTATCAGCATCTGACTTATCTGCTGCCGACACTGACGGCGATTGAATCACGGCTGGGTGTGCTGGCCGAACTGAATATTCGTTTTCCGCCGTGCGTCACCGACGTGTTTCAGCAGTTCCTGTTGTGGCTGCATCACGATCGGATTAACGATATTGCCGGACTGCGTGAAGCGATTGCTGCCAGTCAGGCAACCCTGGAGCACGAATGGCGGGCCGGGCTGCTGGCAACCGAAGAGAGCCTGCTGCTGATTGGTCTGCTTGAGCGGCTGGCTAACTTTGTGCGCATTGCCGATGCTTATGAGAATGTCAGTGCGCGCGCAGGGGATCTCTACAGCCACGGGGATGGGGCGGCGATCCGCAATATCCGGGAACACCGGCATATCGATAAGGGACTGTTACGGCTGTCCGCGCTGACGGCATTTCTGGCGACCTTCCTCTCCAGCCTGTTCTGGATCGGCAGCGGCTGGGCCGATGGGGCGAATGCACCTCTAATGGCGGCGATTATCAGTTCATTTTTTGCTGGTGTCGATTCCCCGGTAACGCCGATGAAGCTGTTCGTGAAAGGGGTGATGATTGCGCTGGTGGTCAGCCTGTTCTACATCGCTTTTCTGATCCCGCAGGCCAATACCTTACAGGCGCTGATGATCATACTGCTGCCCGGTCTGATGCTGCTGAGCCTGGTAATTGCCAATCCGGCGACCAATCTGGTAGGGCTGAGTGTCGCCATCCAGATCCCCGGTTTTATCGGCTTAAGCCATCACTATGTCCCGAATCTGATCGTCACGCTGAATGCGGCCATCTCCTCGATGGTGGGGATTATGTTTGCGGTAGTGCTGACGGCGTTGATCCGCAACAAACGACCGTCATGGATAGCCAGAAGAGCGGTGCAACGGGGACTGCGCGATCTGTTAGGGTTTATTAAAATGGTGGAGCGCAATTCCGCCACGCTATTGTCACGGCAGCAATTTATTGCGCGGATGCTCGACCGGGTGAATATCATTCTGCCGCGTAAAAGGCTCGATCCGGTGCCGGATATCGTGGTGGGGGGGTATCTGATTACTGAAACCTGGCTGGGCGCCAACTGTTATGACTTCTACGCACGTTATCGTGAGGTGCTGGAGAGTCATCAGATTGATAGTGGTCAGATGTTTCACGAGCTGGCGCTATACCTGAAGCGCAAGATGAAATCGCTGCAGTTAGCGCCACATCAGGATCTGCTGGAAGAGCTGGATCTGTTGCTGCTAAGACTGGAGCCGATCGCCCGAGAGGAGAGTGTGGCTATTGCGCCCTTAATCCATCTGTTTAATATTCGGGTATCACTGTTTCCACATCAGCGCTGGCCAGATTAACCCGATATAACAAGGCTGGCTGGTGGGGCTAAGAGAGCGCTTGCCGGGACCAGAGCGGACAATCTTATTTTAGTTACATCATACATTAGATCTTAATTAAATTTAGAATCAGGCAGCGTGCCCATTTATTTGTCTTGCAGGAAAATAAGGTCAGCAGAGTGGAAAGGTTGGTTTGTAAAAATGGCCAGCAATGGCCTGAGCGTGAAGCGCAGGCATTATACCGCTTTAAATCAGACTGTTGCATTCAATTCTCTAGCCAGGCACGCCTGGTTAATACTGGTCATAAGCGCGTCCTGCTGCGTCAGAAGCCTGCAACAAGAGCAGGGCGCGCGCATCCCAATGCAGGAAAGCAGGGTTGATGCAGGAAACGTTCAGCGGTAATAGCTCAGCGGCTTTCCTGCGGCTGAAGCTGATAAATCCACGCACTGTATTGCCGATTATCCTCGGCAGAAACGCGAACCTCGACGCGATCGTAGCCATCTTCAAACGCATCCAGCATCGGCCAGTGGGCGTCCAGCTGGTCGGAGAGAAACAGATAACCCGGCACGTCGGGCCCATGCTCATCCAGAACGATGCCCGGAAAATCAGCCGCTGCGCCCCAGCCGCGCTGATAGAAGGTACCGTTCACAGAACCGGCCAGCCATTCTCCGCCAATATTTTCCAGGATATGGGCATTCTCGCGGCCCGGACAGAGCGTGCCATAGACAAATAAGCGTTTCATTTTTTCTCGTCGTTGAAACAGTGGAAGCCAGCAACTTTAACGTGCATGAAATCTGATGTCATGTGGCTACGGGGATTTTCACGAATGGCTGAAGATATGGGCAGGAAGCGCAGGTTGAAATGACGCACTGTGGCAAATTCTGCGACCCAAGGGCCACGCGGCAGTCTCAGAATTCACGTAGCGTTGCCATTCAGGTCAGGCAGTCAGGCGAGTCTGGCTCAGTGAAGCATGTCATTCTGGATGAGATGGTCAGAGCGGCATTTTCGTTATCAAACCTGATGGCGGGACGGTGAGCATCAGGATGACAAACATCCGTCATCAGCATAACCGCTGGCGTGAATGAATCAGGCATCAGCATAGAAGTGTGCGTGAATGTTAAAACACAGAGGCGATTCCAATCGGTGCAGCGCAGAAACGGTGATGGTAAACAAAATAACGCGCTCAGCGTGAAAAGGTTAATGGCAACAACGAACACCCAAAAATGACGAAGCGTGATTTGCTTTGAAAGGACGGCGGATGGCAATGATGCCCGGGCATCAAAATGAAGCACGAACCAAAGAGCGCATAATGTATATTATGTTAAATAAGATATTAACAGCGCACTTATCGCTTCGATACTGCTCCGTTCTTTCCTGGTGTTCCGGCAATCGCACTGCCCTGCGTCTTCGAACTGATTCCTTCAAACTTACTGTATGGTAAGAACCCCGGACGAAGATTCGGTCCGGGGTTGGTTTCATGTGACCGGTCAGTTATTTGAGATGCGAACGCAACTCTTCACCCGCCTGATTAATAGCTGTTCTGACCGTGGGTTCCTGACTTAACGCGTTCAGCAAACCGTAATCATGAATCATGCCATTGTAGCGCGTTACGGTAACCGGCACGCCTGCAGCATCCAGCTTACGACCGAACGCTTCACCTTCATCACGTAACACATCCAGCTCTGCAGTCTGAATCAGCGTTGGCGGCAGCCCTTTCAGCTGTTCAGTGGTGGCACGCAACGGTGATGCCAGGATGTTATTACGATCTTTTTCCGAAACGGTATAGTTATCCCAGAACCACTTCATCATGTTCTTCGTCAGGAAATGTCCGTCAGCAAATTGATCATACGACGCGGTGTCGAAACGCGCATCGGTAACCGGCCACAGCATCACATCATAACGGATGGCCGGCGTTTTAAACTGCTTCGCCTGCAAGGCAACCGCCGCCACCATGTTACCGCCAACGCTATTACCAACCAGCGCCAGACGTTTTCCGTCAACGCCAATTTCAGCGCCATGTTCGGCGACCCATTTAGTGGCTTCATAAGCCTGAGTAATTGCCACCGGGAAATGGGCTTCTGGCGATGGTTGATAATTGACAAATACCGCAGCAGCGCCGGATGCATTCACCATGTCACGTACCAGTCGCTCATGGGTCGGAAAATCACCCAGCACCCAGCCACCGCCGTGGAAGAACATAAACACCGGCAAGGTGCTGCTGGCGTGCTCGGGCTTAACGATGGTCAGCGTCAGAGGCTTGCCCTGTACGGTAATGATCTTCTGTGAAATCTGTGCCGGCGGCAGTTCTGCGCCCTTCTGCGCCCCCGTCAACACCGCTCGGGCATCTTTGACGGAGAGTTGCTCAATCGGTTTACCACTCCCGCTGTTGAGCGCCTTCAGGAAAGCGGCCACGCCTGCGGTCGGTTGCGGACTGTTTTCAGTGGGTGCAGCAAACGCGGTACTCATCTGGCTGGCTAACAATAATGCACTGGCGATCAGTTTCATTTTCATCACAGGGTTCCAATTAACTTGCTATTAAGTAGTGTGCTATCTGGTTGGCAGGACAATGACACGGCGAACCTGGATTGTAAACTACTAAATAGCACACTATTTATCTCAAGCTTTTACCCTCTCTGACTATTTTCGTCATTAACAGACTACTTTGCCGCTATCTGTATCGATTTTCAGCAATTAAGCACTGCGCCTGAGCACCTGAAAAAAGTTAAAATCATAGAGTTTTTTTCTGGTTAAGTTCAGCATGGACGCCAACGGTGCTCGCTACCCTATCCCGCTGCCGCTGCCGCTGCCGCTGCTGAGTCCGTTCGGTTATACACCCTGTCTCGGTCAGACCTTTGTACGTATCCGGCTCGCTGACCAGACGTGCCGGATTCACATTCTCACGTCATTCGCGACGGAAAGCAGCCCGCCCACGAGTCGATACATGTCAGGTAGTTGATAACTGACGAGACGATTCTGTGGATAGATCAGAGGATTGCTATCGCTACGTTGCCCGCCAGGGGCCAGGCTTTGTTTTATTGCTGAATTCAGAGAGGATTTCATCTGGTGCCTCTGTTCCCTGATTAGCTATGACTGCACAGGTGCTGGACTATGATTAAGCAGAAATTTTGTATGATGTAACTAAAGACATTTTCCTTCTTTCTCAGAAATTTCACATTTCCTGCGGCTAAATATCTCTTTGCCCTCAGGCGCATTACTCTCTCTGCACTGTCACCCGACTTCAGACAATCAATAAAGGAAACATTGATGAAAACTTCATATGCCTTGATCGCAACATTACTGATGACCTCTGGCGCATCCGCTATCGCTGCTCAGCCTGCTACCACTAAAAACCCACTGAGCGTGCACGTTCTTAACCTGCAAACTGGCCAGCCAACGGCAGGCATCGAAGTTGAACTGGATCAGAAGCAGCAGGATAACTGGGTGAAACTGGCATCAGGCGTCACCGATAACAATGGTCGCATCAGCGCCCTGTTCCCGCAGGACAAAACAGCCAGTGCGGGTAGCTACCGCGTGGTGTTTAAAACCGGTGACTTCTATAAAAAGAACAACCAGAAAACCTTCTTCCCGGAGATCCCGGTTGAGTTCAACATGGAAGCCAGCGGTGAGCACTACCATATCCCGTTGCTGCTGAGCCCGTTTGGTTACTCTACCTATCGCGGCAACTGATCCCGATCCGGCTCTCAGGTGCCGGATTTCCCCTCTCCCGCTACCCGCGCCGGAAAGCACTCCACCAGCCAGTCGATAAATACCCGTAGCCGTTGCGTTACGTGCCGGTTTTGCGGATAAACCAGATGAAACGGATAACCCGCCGGACGCCAGTCGTGCAGGATCTCAACCATTTCTCCCTGCCGCAGAATCGACGACAGCGAATAATTAAATGTCTGAATGATCCCAAGCCCTGCCAGTCCCGCGGCCAGATGCGCGTTGCTTTCATTGACGCCTATGCGATGCGCACTGGTGATCTCAATTTTCTCTCCCTGACGTTCGAACCGAAGCGGAAATGGCTTGCCGGTTTGCGGCGAGAGATAACTCACCAGCCGGTGTCCGTTGCGCAGTTCATCAGGATAGGCGGGCACACCGAACGCTTTAAGGTAGGCGGGTGTCGCGCAGGTAATGAGCGTAGCGTGCCCTATCAGGCGGGCAATCAGTGAGGAATCGACCAGCGGACCGCCGCGGATCACACAATCAACGTTGTCGCTAATAAGATTGACCGGGCGATCGGATACGCCCAGATCCAGCGTAATATCAGGATAGCGGGCAAAGAAATCGGGCAGCAGCGGAATCAGAACGTCCCTGGCGGTAGATCCGCCGACATCGATGCGTAACTGCCCACGCGGCTTACTGCGCAGTGAATTGAAACAGGCATCAATATCTTCGAGATCGTGCAGGATGCGCAGCGCTTTCTCATAGTATTCACGCCCTTCTGCGGTGATGGTCACGCGTCGGGTGGTGCGCTGCAGTAGCCTGACGGAAAGATGCGCCTCCAGCTCCTGAACCAGCTTACTCAGCGTCGCCTTCGGCATATTCAGCGAGTCCGCCGCCCGGGTAAAACTGCCGCTTTCCACTACCCGTGAAAAGGCTTTTATCGCCAGCAGCTGATCCATTCTATCTCCCTATTATCCACCCGTGTGGATAGTCATTTTCATTTTAGCGGATTTATCCGCCAATCCTCCTCTCTTACAGTAGCAATCAGTCCGGCAGCCCCGCTGAACGGGAATAACCCAAACTCTCTAAGAGACTATCCGGAGAAGAACTTATGAACGCATCACTCGCAGGAAAAATTGCACTGGTTACAGGCGGAACGAGCGGAATTGGCCTGGCTACCGCCCGGGAGCTGGCGGCACAGGGCGCACAGGTTTTTATAACCGGCCGTCGTCAGGCGGAGCTGGATGCCGCCGTCGCTGAAATCGGCGGAACCGTCAGCGGCATCCGCGCAGACGCCTCACAACAGCACGATCTCGATGAGGTTTACTCGCGAATTGCAGCGCAGGCGGGACGCCTCGATATTCTCTTTGCCAACGCCGGGGGCGGCGACATGCTGCCGCTGGGGGCGATTACTGAAGAGCATTTTGACCGTATCTTTGGCACTAACGTACGCGGCGTGCTGTTTACCGTCCAGAAAGCCCTGCCTCTGCTGGTTGATGGCGCATCGGTAATTCTGACCGGATCGACTGCCGGAGCGCAGGGTACTGCGGCTTTTAGCGTCTACAGCGCCAGTAAAGCGGCAGTGCGCAATTTTGCCCGTTCGTGGGCGCTGGATCTGAAAGATCGCGGAATCCGGGTCAATGTCGTGAGCCCCGGCCCTGTCCGTACGCCTGGGCTGGGTGATCTGGTCAGTGAAGATCAGCGTCAGGGCCTGTTTGATGCGCTGGCAGCACAGATACCGCTTGGCCGCCTGGGTGAACCGCAGGAGGTTGCCCGCACCGTTGCGTTTCTCGCCTCGGATGCCGCCAGCTTTATCAATGCGGCAGAATTGTTTGTTGATGGCGGAATGGCACAGGTCTGAGAGTCACCCTGTAGCTGAATATCAGACCCTGGTGATTGTCCTTACCCGGTACGCAGAATACCGGTTCGCCGGGCGTGAGCAGCAAGGCGCGCCTGGCTTAACCGTTAACGTATCAATGCCTGCCTGAGACATCCGGCTGCGTTGATCTGTAACCTGAATCCGGCACGCCGTCATAAAATGTCACGTTGAAGAAACACCCGCCTGGCAAATCCCCCGCTATAGTTATTGCCTGTCACGTCAGTCATAAAAACCATGGAGATAACATGAGCCAACTTTTTTCCACTGTCTCGCTGGGCGAACTTACGCTGGATAACCGCATTGTGATTGCGCCGATGTGCCAGTACTCCGCTGAGGCGGGCAATGCGACCGCCTGGCACCGTATCCATCTTGGCCAGCTGGCCTTTTCCGGCGCAGGTCTGATGATCATTGAAGCCACCGCCGTAGAGGATATTGGTCGCATCTCCCCAGGCGATCTCGGTTTGTGGAATGATGATAATGAAGCTGCGCTGAAAACGGTTCTGGAAGATGTCCGCCGCTACTCCTCTATTCCGGTTGGTATTCAGCTGGGCCATGCGGGACGCAAAGCGTCGTGTGCCGTACCCTGGGAAGGCGGTAAGCAAATTGCGCCTGAAGCCGGCGGCTGGCAAACCGTGGCTCCGTCCGCACTGAGCTACAGCGCGGATGAAGTGAAACCGGTTGCCATGCACACTGACGATCTGGCGAGGGTAAAACAGGCCTTTGTCGACAGCGCCCTGCGTGCGGTGCGTCTGGGAATTCAGCTCATCGAAGTGCATGCCGCACACGGCTACCTGCTGCATCAGTTCCTGTCGCCGCTGTCGAATCAGCGCAGTGATGAATATGGCGGCTCGCTGGAAAACCGTATGCGCTTCCCACTGGAAGTCTTCAAAGCCGTTCGCGATGCCGTACCCGCTTCCGTGCCGGTAGGCGTGCGCATTTCTGCCACTGACTGGGTTGAAGGCGGCTGGGAGATCAATCAGTCAATCGCCTTCTCGCGTGAGCTGGAAGCGCTGAACAGTGCTTATATTCATGTCTCAAGTGGTGGTTTGTCAGAAGACCAGAAAATCAGCGTCGGACCCAACTATCAGGTGCCGTTCGCCCGCGATATTCGTGAGCAGGTGTCGATTCCGGTGATTGCGGTCGGCTTAATTACTGAGCCGCAGCAGGCAGAAGATCTGCTGCAACAGGGTGAAGCTGACCTGGTGGCGCTGGCGCGCGGTATTCTTTACGATCCGCGCTGGCCGTGGCACGCAGCCGCTGCGCTGGATGGTAAAGTCCAGGTTCCGCCACAGTATCTGCGTTCTGAACCGCACGATGTAAAAGGCATCCTGACGCAGGATCAGTAAGCTTTAACGGGCAGACCGCATTAACGGCGGTCTGCCCGTTCTCTTATAAAATGCCTTTCAGCCGCAGATGCTGCAGCAGCATGATGGTCTTGGCATCCACAAT
Organism: Pantoea sp. ABR1s; assembly: GCF_057812235.1. Taxonomy (NCBI): domain Bacteria; kingdom Pseudomonadati; phylum Pseudomonadota; class Gammaproteobacteria; order Enterobacterales; family Erwiniaceae; genus Pantoea; species Pantoea sp. ABR1s. Next base: position 2,134,607 of record NZ_CM173823.1, read on the forward strand.
CTCACCCTGGTCAATCGCCTTTAACGCCTGGTCAAAACCGAGCTCAAGCACCTCAATATCCTCACCCTCTTCCGCTATTCCGCCGCCTTCACCGCTACGCTGCTGATCGCCATACTCGGCAATAAAAAAGTAGAGTTTTTCAGTAACCGAACCGGGGCTCATAAAGGCTTCAAACACCTTCTGCACATGGCTGACACGAAAACCGGTTTCCTCTTCGGCTTCGGCAACAATACGCGCTTCCGGCGAGGCGTTATCCAGCAGACCGGCGGCCGCTTCAATCAGAAAGCCATCATGCCCGTTAAGGAAAATCGGAAAGCGAAACTGACGGGTCAGTACCACCGTACGTTTGTCACGGTTGTAGAGCAGGATCACTGCGCCATTACCGCGGTCATAGGCTTCACGGCTCTGCTCCTGCCAGCGACCGTCACGGCGCAGCAGCGAGAACGTATATTTTTTCAGGGTATACCAGTTGTCTGACAGCAACTGCTCATTGATGATGCGCACGCGGGGATGGTTCTGCTGCATGATGCTCTCCAGGATAGTAGACAGCCATCACGCTATCATGCACAATCGTGCAACTTCAAGAAAAAACATGCAAAGGCCAGTCATGCTATCCAGCCAGCGAAAACAGACGATTCTCGCCCTGCTCGCCCAGGAAAAACAGGTGCAGTCGCGCGATCTCAGCCAGCGCTTTGGCCTCTCCGAAGACTCTATCCGCCGCGACCTGCGTGAACTGGCGGCTGAAGGATTGTTGCAGCGGGTACATGGCGGCGCGCTGCCGGTTTCCGCTGCGCTGGCCACCTTTGAAACGCGCAAAAGCGTGCAGACTGCTTCCAAACAGGTTATTGCGCAAAAAGCCGTTTCACTGATCCAGCCGGGACAGATCGTACTGATTGATGGCGGGACCACCAGCGCGGAACTGGTGCGACTGTTACCCGCCACGCTGAGCTTTACCGCGGTTACGCACAGTCCCAGCGTGGCGCTGGCGTTAGCCGATCATCCACTCGTGGAGATCATACTGATTGGCGGGCAGCTCTATAAACATTCAGTGGTGACGGTGGGCGCAGCGATGCTGGAGTCGATCAACCGCATCAATGCCGATATCTTTTTTATGGGTGTCACCGGCGTGCATCCTGCGGCGGGCCTGACCACCGGTAATTTCGAAGAGGCGACGGTCAAGCGTGCGCTGGCAGGACGTGCAGCGGAAACCGTGGTGCTGGCGTCAGCGGAAAAGCTGAACTCCGCCTCGGCATTTGCCATTGGCGACCTGTCGCTGGCCAGCACGCTGGTCGTGGAAACGCAGCCGGATGAGGCGCTGCGACAGGCACTGAGCCAGCAGGGTGTGACGGTCATCTGAGTTCGTAGCAGGCCTGCAGCGCAAGATGCGGACCGGTCAATGGTGGCTGTGTGTCAGGAAACTGCTGTGCTACTGGCGTCATTGAGCTTTGCGCCAGGGCCACCGCAACGGCTCCCTGCTGATAAGCCTGCTCTGCTGCTGCTGCAATCAGTGCAAAATAGCGTGTTGTCTCCCCCGCTTTAAACGCCGCCCATGCTCCCTCCACCAGCACGACCTCCACCTGGCTGCCGGGCTGGCTGAAAAGTGCCCGCGTCGCCGCCAGCGTTGATTCTGCCGCACAGAGCGCGACTGTGCGCCCTGCCTGACGCTGCAGCGCCTCTGCTAACATTCCGTCGGTGCGCATAACCCGATCCTGCGCGCTGAAATCACCGGCAACTGGGCCCAGCGTCGAGCAGGTGATCAGTACCGCATCAAACTGCGGCAGCAGCGTTTCAATCATTTGGGCAATACGGCGGCGTAACGCAGTCGTCATCCCGCCGCTGCGTTCCGCTTCTGCCAGCAGCGCAGGCATCACCAGATGATTCAGCGGCGGATTGTCACGCGCCAGTGCGCTGGCGGCATCATCAAATATCGCGATATTACTGGCCGCGGTGTGAAAGCAAAGAATGTTCAGGGTGAACTCCGGTACAGGTCAGATTGCGGATTGCCAGGCTGCATGCTGGATAACAACACGATAACCATCCCTGTCGATAAATGTCACGCCCCGTTGGTCCCAATAGGGATTAAATGAATTCAACCGCATAAATCCTGCCTCATCCATACAGGCACATCGGGCCAGCCAGTCAGGCCGTTGCGGAATGTAGAGCACCAGCAGGTCCTCATCTGTTGGCGATGGCCGGACGGGATGCGTGTGACAGAGCGTGAATTCGAGATGCCAGGCCAGCCCTTCAGCGCCCAGCATCACGCCACTGAACCCCTGATGATCAGTAAACTCACCGATTTCTTGCAACCCCAGCCCGTCACAATAGTTCTGACTGCTTTGCGTCAGGTCTGTCACCGGTCGGGCAATACGCAGATGCTGGATAATCATGGTTCTCTCCCTGTAGAGTTCACTGATATTTATCACAATCTTCAGAGCTTCCCGTGACGCCGGATGCGTGTCATGCCGCACTGCTGTTGACTCGCCTGCCCGTTTTTTGCAAGCGGATGTGAACAGCCATCAGCCTGAACCCATGACGCGAAGGGTCCTGCATCCGCTGTGTCCCCGTGGTTAGCACCCTATGCCCTGTTATCGGTAAATCAGCTTACCGCTCACAGCGCTAAACGCATTCCCGCCGCTGTCATCTACACTTTCCCGGTATTCATATGGTGATGCCCTGAGCATTGCCCGGCTATAAAAGGATGACAATATGACTGAACAAGCAACCCAGAACCATGCCTGGTTACTGGCTTCACGCCCACACGGTGAGCCGACCAAAGAGAATTTCCGCCATGTGGCGCAGCCCGTCCCGGAAATCAAAGAGGGTGAAGTACTGCTGAAAACCATCTATCTCTCGCTTGACCCCTACATGCGTGGGCGGATGGACGAGGGTAAATCCTACGCCGCGCCGGCAGAGCTGGATCAGCCGATGGTGGGCGGCACCGTCTGTCAGGTCGCCGAATCGAAAAACAGTGATTTTAAGACCGGTGACTGGGTGCTGGCGCAGAGCGGCTGGCAGGAATATGCCGTCTCCGATGGCAAAGAGATTGCGAAGCTGGGCAACGATCTGCCTCATCCCTCATGGGCGCTGGGTATTCTCGGTATGCCAGGCTTTACCGCCTATATGGGTCTGATGGATATTGGTCAGCCGAAAGCGGGTGAAACCCTGGTCGTTGCCGCCGCAACCGGTCCGGTGGGCGCAACGGTCGGCCAGCTGGGTAAACAGAAAGGCTGCCGTGTCGTTGGTGTGGCGGGCGGTGAAGAGAAATGCCGTTACGCCGTCGATACGCTTGGCTTTGATGCCTGCCTCGATCACCACAGCGCCGACTTTGAAGAGCAGCTGAAAAATGCCTGCCCGGATGGTATCGATATCTACTTCGAAAACGTCGGCGGCAAAGTGTTTGATGCCGTATTCCCGCTGCTGAACACCGCTGCGCGCGTGCCGGTCTGTGGTCTGGTCTCGGCTTACAGCCAGCGTGAGCTGCCGCAAGGCCCGGACAGAACCTCTCTGATCATGGCGGGCATTCTGAAACGCCGTATCCGTATGCAGGGCTTTATCATCTTCCAGGATTATGGTGACCGTTACCCTGAGTTCCTGGAGGCGATGCGTCCGCTGGTGGAGAACAAAAAAATCCACTATCGCGAGCACATGATTGAAGGATTAGAGAACGCGCCACAGGCGTTTATCGATATGCTGAATGGCAAAAACTTTGGTAAAACCGTGGTGAACGTCGGCGCCTGATGACGTTAGCGTGCCGCGTCACTGACGTGGCACGCCATTAATCAGTGCGGCTGCCGGGAAACGTGTTCGGCAGCTGCACGATTTGCCGCACTCACCGCTTCTGCCAGCGTTACCCCGCTACTCAGGCGCTGACACAACACGCCGACAAAACAATCCCCGGCACCGTGGGTGCTTACCAGTGTCACCTTCTGCGCCGCCAGTGTATGCGTCTCTCCCGCCTCGCTGTAAGCCACACCATGTTCACCAGCGGTAACCACCACTCTGGCAAACCGGCTGGCCAGCGATTCCGCCGCTGAGCGCGCCGACGTCAGATCCTGCACGCTAATCCCGCACATATCGCGCGCTTCAATGGCGTTCACCACCAGCAGATCAATACAGTTTTCAAACGCGGCTGACAACGGCCGGGCGGGCGCGGCGTTGACGCAGACCGTAATCCCACGCTGCTGTGCCGCCTGGGCCGCACAGAGGTTCACCGCTTCCGGGACTTCATTTTGCAGCACCAGCAGCGACACCTCCTGCCAGAAGCCGGGTTGCTCAAAGGTCTCCAGCGGGATCTGCTGATTGGCATTGGAGACCACCACCGCACCGTAATCTCCTTCGGCATCGGTAATCGCCACGCTCATCCCGGAGGGAAGCGCATCAATGATGCTGATGGCGGTGCAATCGACCCCGGCCTGCTGCAGATGATCCAGCAGGAATTGCCCCTGCTGATCGCGCCCCACTGAACCGGCGAAGCGCACTGCGGCACCCGCGCGTGCCGCTGCGACGGCCTGATTACCCCCCTTGCCACCAAACTTATAGTGACAGGCGCTGCCCATCACCGTTTCGCCTTTTTCCGGGCGATGGTGTGCATCCAGCATAATGTCGTAGTGAAGACTGCCGGTGACTGCAATTTTGCTCATAGCTAGAATTCCCGCAGATCCTGAACCGCATGCTGGGTTTTCATCAGGTTCTTCTCCGCCCGCTTCAGATCTTTCTTGGCGATAGCGACAAACAGCGCATCCAGAATATTGAGCTGGGCGATGCGTGACGCGGCGTTTTCACCCAGCAGATGCGATCCCTGAGAGGTTGAATTGAGGACCACATGCGCACTCTTCGCGATCGGGGATTCGGCATAGTTGGTAATGGCGATAACTTTCGCGCCATTCCTCCCCGCCAGTCTGACCGGATCGTTCACCGCGCGCGTAGCACCCGAATGGCTGATGGCGATAACCACATCGTCATCAGATAACACGGCGGCTGACATCAGCATGATGTGGGCGTCGTCATAGGCAGTCGACTTAATGCCAATCTTCAGCATCTTGTGTGACAGGTCCCGCGCCACGGCGGCAGAACCGCCCACGGCGTAGAGATCGATATGACGCGCTTTAAAGATAATGTCCGCCGCACGATTGAATTCAGAAACATCCAGAATCGATAAAGTCTCTTCAATCGCCTGGATAGAGGTTCTGAAAACTTTGGCCAGCAACTGCTCCGACGAATCATCCGGCTCAATTTCCGCATGCAGCCCTGCCACTTCAGACTGGTTGTAATAGATCAGGCCACTTCTGAAATGCCTGAAGCCGGTGAAGTTAAGTTTTTTGGTAATCTTAACGATCATCGCTTCAGAGACATTATTCTCCCGCGCAATCTCCTTTAATGAGGATTGCTCGGTAATGTCGGTTCGGGCAATTATCGCCTCAGCTACCCGACGTTCTAACGGCGTCAGCTGGGGCAAACGCATACGAATCTGAGCGCCAATGGCTCGCGGATCTTGCTTCATTACTTGCCTCGGGTCGCCCGGTCAATCAACATCGCTATGATAATAATAAGGCCGGTAGCGAGCAATTGGTAAAAGGCCTGAATGTTCAGTAAGGTCAAGCCATTACGTAACGCACCGAGGATAACCACGCCGATCAGCGTTCCGAAGATACTGCCCTTGCCGCCCATTAACGACGCACCGCCAATGGCCGCCGCCGCAATCGCATCCAGTTCCCACAGGTTGCCGATGGTCGGTTCGGCAGCCCCCAGACGACCAATCAGAATCAGCGAGGCCAGTGAGGCAAGCAGGCCGGAGAAGATATAGACCGTGACCTTGGTGCGCTTAACCGGCACACCTGCGACCCGCGCCGCCTCTTCATTGCCGCCAATCGCCAGAATATATTCCCCCAGCGGGGTCTTATTCATCACCGTCCACAGCAGCAGCGCAATCACTGCCACAATCACAATCGGCGTCGGGATACCGAAAAGCGTACTGTTGATCAGGCTGCGAAATTCCAGCGGAATACCGAAGATGGGATTGCCGCCGGTGTAGATCAGCGCTATCGCCCGGAACAGCGACAGGCCGCCCAGCGTCACAATAAACGGCTGCAGCCCGGCATAGGCGATCAGTGTGCCGCTGAACAGCCCGCACATCGCGCCCACACCCAGCGTCGCGAGGATCGCCAGCGGCACCGGCACGCCCGATGCCATCAGGGTTGCACCCAGCACCGCAGAGAGCGCCGCCGTGGGGCCGACCGAGAGGTCAATCCCGCCGGAGATAATCACCAGCGTCATGCCCAGTGCAATCAGGGCGTTGATTGAGGACTGCTGCAGAATATTCAGCAGATTAGGCAGCGTGAAAAAGACCGGCGACAGAAACGAAAATGTCACCACGATAATCAGTAAGCCAATTAAGGTACCGGCATCACGCAGATTAAATTTAAGCCGCAGCGCAGGTCGGGTACCCGGCCCGGTAGATGTCTGAGTTGTCATAGTTATAACCTTAAATAGTGTCAGGTAAGCGGTCAGGCGGTCTGGTCGATATCTTTGATGGCATAACGGGCAATGTTCTCTTCGGTGATCGCGCTGCCGGTTAACTCTTTGGTTATCCGGCCCTCGCGCATCACCAACACCCGATCGGAGATGCGCATGATCTCGGTCATTTCTGACGACACCACCACAATGGCTTTGCCCGCCTGGGCCAGTTTTTCAATCAGGTGATAGATTTCAGACTTGGCACCAATATCGATACCGCGCGTCGGCTCATCAAACAGAAACACATTGGCATCCGCCGCAACCCAGCGGCCGATGATCACTTTTTGCTGATTGCCGCCACTCAGCGTGCCGATGGTTTTCTCAATGTCGAGCGGGCGCAGTTTCAGGTCGCCCATGACCTTCAGCGCCTCGCGGTCCAGCCTGGCCTGGTTCATCAGCCCCGCCGACGTGAAACGGTGCATCGACGGCAGCGCCATATTCATCTTCACCGCCCGCTCTTTGATAATGCCCTCTTTTTTGCGGTCTTCTGGTACCAGGCCAATGCCCGCCTTGATCGCCGCACGCACGTTGTGGTTCTTCACCGCGGCACCGTTGACGCTCACCGTGCCACGGGTGCGCCTGTCGATACCGGCAATCAGCTTCAGCAGTTCGGTGCGCCCCGCGCCGACCAGCCCGGCAATCCCCAGCACTTCGCCCGCACGAACGCTGAAGTTTGCCGCCACCACCTCATTGCCACGCGTCAGATCTTCTACCCGCAGCACTTCGCGATCGGTGACAAAGGCCTGATGGTCAAGCTTGTCGATCTTCCGTCCGACCATTTTGGCGACGATGCTCTCCTCATCCTCATCACTGATGTTGACCACCCCAACCTGCTTTCCGTCACGCATAATGGTGGCGCGGTCGCACACCCGGAAAATCTCATTCATCTTGTGCGAGACATAGATCAGCGAGACGCCGGTCGACTTCAGATCGCCAATCAGCTCTGCCAGCCGGTCAAATTCGCGTGGCGTCAGGCTGGAGGTCGGTTCATCCATGGCAATGATTTTGGCGTCATCCAGCAGCGCCCGGGCAATCTCAACGATCTGCTGCTGCGATACCTTGAGGTTCCTGATCGGCGTATCGGGATCGATAGTGGGATCCAGCGTCTTCAGAATCAGGGTGGCCCGCGCCAGCTGGGCCTTTTTATCCACCCACCAGCCCCCGGCGCGGGTCAGCGGGCGACCCAGAAACATGTTCTGCGCCACGGAAAGCTCAGGCACATGCTGTAACTCCTGGTGGATCATCGCGATCCCGGCCTGACGGGCGCTGAGCGGACTGCGGATCTGCACCCGGTTTCCATTGACGCTGATCTCTCCACTGTCCGCGCCGCGAACGCCGGAGAGGATATTCAGCAGCGTCGACTTACCCGCGCCATTTTCCCCAATCAGCGCGTGCACCTCGCCGGGCCGCACTGAGAAATCGACATCCTGCAGCGCGGCGGCGTTACCGTAACTTTTGCTGATGCCACGCATCATTAAGCGAAACTGTTCCATACCCGCTCCCGCTGACTTATTGTTGAGCCAGCAGCTGACGCAACCGGTTGTTGTCTTTGGTTGAGAACGCCTCAACATTCTCTTTGGTGATCAGCGCCTGGGGTGTCGAGACAACGCGCGACAGTTTCTGTCCGTTGATCAGCCGGATAATGACGTCCATCGCCACTTCACCGGTCAGCACCGGGAAACTGTCGACCGTGCCGGTCAGCTCGCCGCGCTTAATCGAGGCGTAGGCATCGGAAATACCGTCAGTGCCAAAGATGGCCACCTGTGATGCTTTGTTCTGCGCGCGTACCGCCTCCACCACGCCCAGCGCCATGGTGTCGTTGTTGGCGTAGAAGCCGATTAAATCAGGATGCTGCTGCAGAATGGTCGATGCGGCGTTAAAGGCCTGCTCGCGACTCCAGTTAGCGGGCACGCTGGCCACGATGGTGAACTTACCGGCGCTGTCCAGCGTCTCTTTAAAGCCACGGGTGCGCTGTCCGGCGGCATAAACCCCTGGCTGCCCTTCAATCACCGCCACGTTGCCGCCCTGCGGATGGTGCTGAATAAACCATTTCGCCACCCGCACGCCATTGTCCTTCTGGACGTTGCCGACGTAGTAGCGCGCATTCGGCATCACCGCATCATTAACGTTCACCACCGGGATATTTTTACTGTTGGCACTCTCCAGTGCAGGCTCCAGGTTGATATCGGTCTGCGGCGAAACCAGCAGGCCGTTAAAGCCCTGCGAGATCAGGGTTTCCGCAATGGAGAGCTGACCAAGCTGATCGTCTTCATTGGCCGCCGCCTGATAAGCGACAGTGAAACCATACTTTTTCGCCGCGTTCTGGTAGCCCTGGCCGAGTGAGCGCCAGTACTCATTGGTCAGGGTTTTCGATACCCCGCCAATCTTCAGCGACTTATCGACTTTTGGCAGTGCGCCATATTTGGTGTCGAGCTGGGTCCAGTCGGTGCGATCCGGTTCAGTATCGGATTGCAGCGGTGCCAGTTCCGCCGCATAAACCGTGCTGCAGAGCAGTGAGGAGGCGATAAGAGCAAGCAGGCGTTTTTTCATATTTTATTCTCAGGGTGTTGGGTAGAAGTGTGATGTTTTTATGATTAATCGGCTGTCAGCGCGCCAGCATGATGTCATTGACGATCTGCTGAGAGGCCACCGCATCCTGGCGCCCGATGGCCGCCAGTAACGCCGCGTTGTCGTGCAGCTGGTCACACAGCCTCAGCAGACGGGTCACGGTCGCAATATTGCTTTCTGCCTCACGGATCGGGTCAAGACCGCTGGCATCCGGGAAGGTATCGAAGTAGTAGGCACCGCGGTAGCCATCACGCTGCATCTGCCAGAGAAACTCCAGCGTGGCGCGAGGGTTGACTGAGCCGACCATCAGGCCGTCATCACGCTTGCCCCAGCCGTCGTTAAGGTCCAGCCCCAGCAGCCGTGAGCGGCGCGCCACCATAGCGGCGGCGTAAGCCGGGATCTCATTGGCAAACAGTACATGAGCAAAATCCAGTGTGATCCCCAGGTTGGCGCAGCCCGCCTCTTCCACGGCCAGCAGACAGGTGGTGGCGTTGGGAAAGATGCTGTAGGCACGTGGCTCATTGGGTTTATATTCGATGCTGACGTCAACGTCCGGTGCATACTCCGCCACTTCACGCACGGCGCTGACCGCATCCTCCCAGATCTTCTTATAGTCCGCCTGGAAGCAGTAATCGAAACCGTCCTGCCCCATCCACAGCGTCATCAGCCGTGAACCAAATTCCCGACCCGCGTCAATGCCGCGCTTGGTCAGCTCAATCGCTTCGCGACGCACTTTCGCGTCGGGATGGGTAAACGCGCCGATTTTGAACTGCGGCGCGTCCCAGCGCATCTGCATACCGTTAACGGCCAGACCCGCATCACTGATCGCCTGGCGCAGTGTGGGAATATCGCTGGTGAGATGTTGCGGAAAGTTGAGGTCGAGATGCGTTAAGCCTTTGACCTTGCCTGCACGGGCAACCATCTGCAGCACAGAGGGCTTGCCCTGCTGATCGGGCCAGTAGAGGTGCGCCCCCGAGGCGAAAGAGTTAAGACGGGTAGCAAATTTCAGTTCCGACATGAGCATCAATCCTTCAGAGTGCGTATTGTGAAGTACTTTTCGTATTCACGATTAATTGTGAAGTCATATATTAATCTACGCCTCGCGGCTTAATGCGCAAGTCTGTCAGGCAGGAGAAATCGTTAAAGCGGGAGCGCTGTCACGAAATGGTTTCGATGCGTTATCAGATGATGTGAATGCGGAGATGAAAGAATTGAGATGAAATACAACAGGTTGTCGCGCGAAGCCGGGTGTGAGTTCTGACAGGCAGAAGCATAAAAAAAAGCTGAGCGCCAGGGCGGCGCTCAGCGGGTCGGTTTTTTAAAAAATCACTTCAGACGGAAAGCGACAACGCTGTCGCCCGCCGTGGTACCGAGCGAGCCGTGGCCGCCCGCGGCAATCACCACATACTGCTTGCCATCTTTGCCCATAAAGGTGGATGGCGTGGCCTGCGCTCCGGCACTCAGTTCAGTCTGCCACAGCAGTTCGCCGGTGGTGCTGTCGTAAGCACGGAAGAAGTTATCTGCCGTTGCGCCATGGAACACCAGATCACCCGCCGTCAGCAGCGGTCCGCCGTGCGCCACCATGCCCATCGGGAAACCGAGCGGGAAGCGGCCAGGCAGGAAGCTGGTCTTGAGGTTTTTGGTGGTGCCGACGCGGCGCAGCCATTCGGTTTTGCCGGTGGTCAGATCCACACCGACCATCCGTCCCCACGGTGGCGCGATGCAGGGAATACCCAGACCCGACGCCATCTGCTGGATGTGGATAGCGTAGTCACCGTGGAAGTTTTCATTCCAGTACGGCGTACCATCTTTGGTGAAGGTACGCTGGGTTTCGGTTTCCGGCGTGCGTCTGATGAGGTTGTATTTGTAAGCCAGGCGTACCGGTGCCGCAATCAGCATCTGACGCTGTGGATCAACCGCTACTGAACCCCAGTTAAACACGCCGATGTTGCCCGGGAAAATCAGCGAGCCTTTCTCCGTTGGTGGCGTCCACGGATTACCGTCATAGCGCAGCTCACGGAACGTGGTGCGGCAGGCCATCTGGTCAAACGGCGTAATGCCCCACATTGACTTCTCAGTCAGCGGCTGCGGAATGAAGTTCAGGCTGGAGACCGGCTGGGTCGCCGCATACTGCTCGCCTTTAATACCATCCATGGAGACCTTAACCTGCTCTACCGGATAAACCGGTTCGCCGGTCAGGCGGTTCAGCACAAACAGGTTGCCGGTTTTGGTCGGCAGGATCACCGCCGGTTGCGGCTTGCCCTGATAGTTGATGTCCACCAGCGACGGCTGTGACGGATTATCGCGATCCCAGAGGTCGTGGTTCGAACTCTGATAACGCCATTTGAACGCACCGGTTTTCAGATCCAGTGCCACCAGCGCATCACGGAATTTTTCAGTGTTGCTGGCGGGATCGCGTTCAAGTCCCACTTCATCCGGCGAGGCGTTACCAAACGGCACATAGACCAGGCCGTTTTTCAGATCGGCGCTGAGGGTGGCCCAGGCGACCGGGGTATCCTGCGGATAGGTTGCCCCTTCAGCGACCGGTGCGGTGTTATCCGGGTTAGCCGGATCGAAGTTCCACACCAGACGACCGCTGACGGCATCATAGGCACGGATCACACCTGATGGGTTACTGCTGTTGAAGCCGTTATCCATCACCGAACCGCCGACAATCACCAGGTTGCCTGCCACCAGTGGCGCGGCAGTCTGCATCAGCGCGTGCGGACGCACCTCGCCCATGTTGGCGCGCAGATTCACCACACCGTTGTCACCAAAGTCAGCACAGGCTTTACCGGTATCGGCATCCAGCGCCAGCAGGCGGGCATCGGTGGTGGCATTGAAGATACGCTTGCGGCAGATGGCCGGCGATGCGCCCGTCTGCTGCTGCGCCTGCTGACCGGCATCGAAGTAACTCACGCCACGACAGGTCTGGTGCTGCTGCAGATAAGAGCGGTTTTTATCCGGCGTCGTTTTCCACTTCACCGCACCGGTTTCCGGGTCAAGAGCATGGACTTCGTTGTGCGGCGTACAGAAGTAGAGCATGCCGTTGGCTTTCAGCGGTGTCGCTTCAAAGGTGTATTCGGTCGCATCATCACCCTGACGCAGGTCGCCGGTGTGATAGGTCCAGGCCACTTCAAGATCTTTCACGTTATCTTTAGTGATCTGCTTCAGCGCCGAAAAGCGCTGGCCATCTGTGGTTCCGCCATAGGCGCTCCACTCTTCAGCGGCACCGCCGGTCGCAGAGGCGTTGCGCGGCGTATTAATGGCGCCCTGCTGCGGCAGCGGATCGTAGAAGCAGAGACCGATGACCAGCAGCACCATCAGGACGACGGAACCCCCGAGGAAAGGATGGAAACGACGCTGCCCCTGATAGAGCGGACGCACCACCCACGGCAGCGCCAGCCAGAGACCCAGCACGCCAAACAGGTCGCCGCGCGGGATCCACTGCCATTTGTCGAAGCCCACTTCCCAGATAGTCCAGAACAGAGTGATCCACATCAGCAGCGCATAAAGCGTCAGCGCACTGCGTTTGTTCATCAACAGCAGAATCGCGCTGAGCAGAACGCCCACGCCCATCAGCGCATAGAACGCGCTGCCTCCTGCAAGCAGGAGTTGTCCTCCCATGTAAATCAGGGCGATAGCAAATATCACCATGATTATACTGGTTATTTTATTGATCATGATCCATCCTCGGGTCATTAGCGGCAATTGAAAGGTTAAGCTGGAAACATAAATTCAACGAGATTTTAACTTACGCACGAAATATGTAAAAACGTGTATAAGCGTTAATCATTAGAAATATTTATTATAAATGTCACCTGTTAATGCGGTCAGGCCGCTTTTTTTACTTTCTGAAGGGCTGATTACGGGATATCCATCACAAAAAATTAACCATAGGCTGCTAACGACCGCACCTTTTGTTCAAAGGCGATTAATTAACAGACAAGCCGCCCTTCTGTAACGCCAGCTAAAGTGTGCCCGACGAAAGTTTTTCAGAGTCAAATAATCATAATGGTTTATTAACTCTGCTCTGAAATAACTCTTATTGCTGAAATCGGAAATGTTACTGCCCTGCTGTTATTATTGGCGGCTTCATCAACGCTGGTGCGGTGTCGCTGCTGTTCAAATGATTTAATTGTGCCAGCCTGAACGCGTTTTTTATTATTTTCCTGAAAAATAACACTCAGGAAATAGATTAATGAACAAAGGGATTTTGCCGATGAAAACGATTTCAGATATTCCGTAGCATGACGCTTATTTTATCTGTGATATATATCAGCTCTCTTATATTCGTTTATCCGGCCAGCAGGCGGGATTTTTCTGGCAGCAATAAACCAGGCAGGTTAACTATGACCGCACTTCATGCTATTTATCGCAAGTTTCGTTTCCCTTTTAAGTTTCTTAATGCTGCCATTCGCTATCCTGCCGCGCAGGCACGGGTAAAGCGTTATTCCGTCATGTCGATAGAAGAGACTGTCGATCTGTTATTACGTAACCCACAATTATCTCTGGCCCGTTATGGCGACGGTGAACTGGAAATGACCTGGTATAAAAATATCGGTTTTCAGCCATTTGACCCGAATCTCTCTGCACGGCTCAAAGCCTTGCTGCAGCAGGATTCAGGAGCCAACCCGAACTGTCTGATCTGTCTGCCGGATGCCTTTCGTACCACCCGTAATATGCGGGGCGGGTCGGCCCTGTTCTGGTTCTTCCATAAATCATTTTATTTTAAATATTATGAGGGTCTGCTGAATAAACAGTACCAGTATGGAAATACCTCGGTGACCCGTCCCTATCACGATTATAAAGGCAAGCAATTATCCCGGACGATATTTGATAAGTTTAAACAGCTCTATCAGGGCCGCCGGGTATTAATTGTGGAAGGCAGTGGAACGCGCCTGGGATTAGGCAATGATTTACTGGTGGGAGCCAGCGAAGTGAAACGTATTACGACGCTGAACCGTAATGCCTTTTCCGTCTATGATCGTCTGTTTGATACCGTTTTAAAGAATGCCGTCAACTTTGACCTGGTCTTGATTTCATTAGGGCCGACCGCAACCGTGCTGGCATATGATTTAAGTCAACACGGTATCCGCTGTATTGATAGCGGCCACGTCGATATTGAATATGAGTGGATGCTGGCCAGTGCCACCAGCAAAATAAAAGTGGACGGAAAAAACGTCAATGAGGCGGGCGTACTGCTGAGTGAACAGACTACGGTGGCAGATGCGACTTATCAGCAGCAGATTTTACAACACGTTGGCGAAATACCCCAGGTCGGGACGGCTGATACAGAAGCAGTCACGGAAGCCGTGGTTATCCCGCTGCCACACGTCAGCCCCAACCATCATAACGCCGCCTGAGCCTCACCACCGACAGGCAGCGGCTGCACCGCATTGAAGCGCAGGCGAATTATTAGCGGGATCAGTTAACCCCCTTCGGAGCGGGCTCAGGGGCCCGAATTCTGTGCTTGTCCGCGGTTTGCCGGATAAATACCCTTTCCGGCATCAATTTTGCTTCTGCTCTCCTGAGACATTTAATCAGGAGAAGTGAGATGACAACCAGCCGTTACCGTTACACCATATTTTCACTGCTGTTCCTGATCGCCCTGATCAACTATATCGATCGCGGCGCCCTGTCGTTTGCGGCTAACGCCATTGCGGCGGAGTATCACTTCAGCAAAGTCCAGCTCGGAGCCGTGCTGGGCTACTTTGGCTTTGGCTATCTGTTTGGTTCGCTGTGTGGCGGCTTTCTTGCCGACCGTATCGGCACGAAAAAAGTCTGGCTGCTGGCAGGCGTACTCTGGTCGCTGCTGGAGATCGCCACCGCCTGGGCGGGGGAACTGGGCATGGCGCTGTTTGGCGGATCCGCCATTATGGGCTTTGCTGCCCTTCGCATCATGTTTGGTTTTTCCGAAGGCCCGGCCTATGCGCTGATGAACAAGGCGATTGCTCACTGGGCACCCGATAATGAGCGCGGCTTTGCACTGGGCATCGGCCTGCTCTCGACCCAGGTTGGCGCGCTGCTGACCGCCCCGATTGCGGTGGGCCTGCTGCTGCTGACCCATGACTGGCGCATGATGTTTATCCTGCTCGGTGTTTTCTCCCTGCTGGCGATGGCGCTGTTTGCCCGCACCTTCAGCGACAGCCCGGAGAAAAGTCCACATACCAATGCCGCAGAACGTCAGCTTATCCAGACCGGTCAGCGCCGCAGCGCGGGCGACAGCGTACCACTGCCCTGGTGGCGCTTCTTTACCAGCCGCACCCTGGTCTGCAACGCGCTGGGCTACTTCTCATTCCTCTACATCACCTTTACCCTGGTGACCTGGATGCCGAAATATCTGCAGGATAATTTCCATTACGACCTGCACTCACTGTGGTACGTCGCGATGATCCCGTGGAGCGGCGCCTGTATTACGGTGCTGCTGGGCGGTCGCATTGCCGATGCCCTGCTGGCTCGCTTCCGTAATCTGCGTCTGGCGCGCAATCTGTTTGCCGCCGTCACGCTGTGCGGCACCGCCTGCTGCTTTATGGCGATCCCCTATGTGCAGTCGGCTGCCGGGATTATTGCACTGATGACCCTGGGCAATGCGCTGAATGCACTGGTAAACAATGTCTACTGGTCGGTGGTGATTGATGTCACCCCTAAAGCGTCGGTGGGTACCTATAGTGGCATGACGCTGGCGATAGCCAATCTGGCAGCGATTATCTCTCCGATGCTCTGCGGCTGGCTGGCGGAATATTACGGCTATAACGCGATGTTTACCGTCACCGCACTGATCGCCTTTGGCAGTATGCTGGCAATGACACTACTGCAACCGGAGAAGCCGCTGGTGGCCGAGGCGCAGACCGGCGCAGCGGACGTTTCTGCCGCCTGATCTTAAAAGAGGATTTCCTGACACGCGGGTGATCACACACCCGCGAAGAGTGACACTCCCTGAAAGGCAGCCGCTCAGGCGGCCTGACCTTGTTATTGGGCGGGATAAATTGACTGTTCGGGGATGCCCCGACGATCCCAGCGGCTGGCGATCAGCCATAACAGTGCCGTCGCAAACCAGCCGATGATCCACGAGACATCATTACCGGCAAAAATCCAGGTCAGCGATCCATGGTGCAGCGGATTATCGATAAACGGCAGTTGCACCAGCACGCCCAGAAAATAGACGGTAATACCGGCCAGGTTCCAGCGTCCATAGCGCCCGTCCGGCTGCGACAGTGCCGGGACATCAACCCTGCCCCTGGTGATCAGATAGAAATCGGTCAGGCTGATCGCGCTCCACGGCACAAAGAAAGCCAGCAGAAACAGCAGGAAGTGGGTGAAGGATTTCAGAAAGGCCGGTTCACTGAGCAGAGCAATGACGCAGGCCAGCGTAACCATAAGCACCACAAACAGAATGCGCCCGCCCCGACTCAGCGTGGTTTGCTGACGGAAACCAGAGACAATGGTGGTCAGTGACATAAAACTGCCGTAGGCGTTCAGCGTGGTAAACGTGATTTTTCCAAAGCAAATGGCGAAATAAATCACCATGGCCATGGTCGCCGTGCTACCCATGCTCACGATGTAACCGACCTCATTGCCTGCAAACGCACTTCCGGCAATGGCAGCGACAATCACCCCCAGCGTCATTGAAGCCTGCGTGCCAAGTACGGTGCCAAAAAAGACTGAGCTGAAGAGTTTCTTCGCGGAGACATCAGCTGGCAGATAGCGTGAATAGTCAGAGACATAAGGACAGAAGGCAATTTGCCAGGATGAAGACAGGGAGACCGCCAGCAGGAAATTTGCCGGGGTAAAGTGCTGATTCTGCCACACGGCTGATAAGTCATGCGCAGAGAACAGCGTGATAAACAGATAAGCAAAGGCTAAAACGCCAATGACGCTCGCCAGCTTGCCCAGTTGATGAATCACGCGATAGCCCAGCACCGCAATGATCACGATGAGGATGCTGAACAGGATCATCCCGGTTGAATGACTGACATGGATAAGTTTAGCCAGCGCCTGCCCGGCTAATACTGTCCCGCTGGCTGAAAATCCCACATACATAATGCACACCAGCACCAGAGGAATAACTGCACCAAACACGCCAAACTGCATACGGCTGGTGATCATCTGCGGTAAACCCAGGCGCGGACCCTGGATCGCATGCAAAGACATGATCGCTGCACCCAGAATCTGCCCCACCAGTAAGCCGATAAGAGACCACACGACGTCTCCACCCAGCACCACGGCCAGCGCACCCGTGACAATAGCCGTGATTTGCAGATTGCCACCAAACCAGAGCGTGAACTGGTTAAAGGGATGACCATGACGTTCACCCAACGGGATGTAATCAATGGAGCGGGTTTCTGACAGGCCCTGTTTCTCTGAGCCTGAATAATCTGATACAGATGATTTGACCGACATAGATTCCTCGCTGGAACAGTGAGAGACGTGTTTGACTGAAAGCGTGATTTGCTCAATCTATGGTTGAGAGTACATGTCTATACAAGCAGCGATATTGTCATGCGCATCGGGAAGTTACAAGGCAACCGATCATTGGAAAATGTGATGATATCGACAGGCCTGTCATGATGCGGGGCAGGAAAAGATGAGGGAGCGCGCGGACCTGTTTCCGGGGATAACGCCATAATGGAGGCGTAAAACGGGAGTGAGGCATTTTGTTCGATCACCGCTACAGGCGACAGCGATGATCGGGTAACGCGTGCGATGTCAGGCCTGTCAGTTTCAGAGTGTGCGGAAGAGGAAAAACCCTGACGGTTACCCTTCAGCAACCACCCGCTGACGATGACAGTCGGCCGGTTCCAGTTTTTGCCCCTGTGAAGAGATAACCTCCAGGCGCGGCAGCGGCTTTCCTTCCGCATTATCCAGCAGCACGGAGTGGGTTTCGCCCTTCTCAAACAGGTAACGCTCGCCCCACTGGCGCATCGCGACCACAACCGGAAACAGCGAACGGCCTCTTTCGGTCAGGACATATTCGCTGTAGGCGCTGCCGTCGGAGGCCGGCGCAACCTCAAACACCCCTATCTCCACCAGCTGCTTCAGGCGTGACGCCAGGATATTTTTCGCCAGCCCCAAATTCCGCTGGAAGTCACTGAATCTGCGGACGTCATCAAAGGCTTCACGCACGATCATCATGCACCAGCGCTCACCTATCGACTCCAGGGTTCTGGCGACCGGACACTCGCTGGTTCTCAGGGATTCCTGCTTAGCCATGCTCTTCTCTCACGCTGCCTGTCTCATGATGCCAGTTTAGCCACTCCGAAAAGAAGTTGCAAAAAAAAACCAGCCCGGTTAAAGATATCGCCAATCCAGTTTCAAATAAAAACCAGAAAGGAAAGCAACATGACCTGTACGATTGGCAAGGCGCGTGATCCTGAAGCCGATTCGCCCCCAGCCGCGATCCCGGTGCTCTCGTCCCGGATGATCTTTTTGTTCTCACTCACCTCTGCGCTGGCGGTCGCCAATGTTTACTCGGCACAGCCTCTTCTGGAGTCGATCGCCGCCAGCCTGCAGGTTTCCCCTGGTACCATTGGCACAGTGGTAACGGCCACGCAGAGCGGCTACGCTCTGGGGCTGATCTTTCTGGTGCCGCTGGGCGACTGCGTGAACCGCAAAAAACTGGTGATCATCCAGTTGCTGCTTTCCGTGCTGGCGTTAATCACTGCTGCGGTTGCGCCAGACCTGATGACGCTGCTCTGCGCAATGCTGCTGGTGGGATTAATGGCGGTGGTCACGCAGCTAATGGTGGCGTGGGCCGCCATGCTGGCATCGCCAGAACAGCGCGGACAGGTGGTGGGCAGCGTGACCAGCGGCATCGTGATCGGCATCCTGCTGGCGCGGTTTGTTTCCGGAATGATTGCTGACCTGGCGGGCTGGCGGGCGGTCTATCTGACGGCTGCCTGCCTGTTACTCCTGATCTCGCTCATCCTGGCGAAAGTGCTGCCCGCCACAGCAGGTCAGACGCGGCGCACATCTTATCCTCACCTCTTACTGTCCGTTTTCCGTCTCTTCCTCACGGAACCGCAGCTGCGCAGACGCGGGATCCTGGCGCTGCTGATTTTTGCGGCCTTCAGTATGCTCTGGTCTTCGATGGTACTGCCACTTACCGGCCTGTCACTGTCACACACCCAGATCGGGATGTTCGGCCTGGCCGGACTTGCCGGTGCGCTGGCGGCCTCCAGAGCAGGTACATGGGCTGACCTGGGCCTGGGGCAGCGTGCCACTGGCTTAGCCCTGGCGTTGCTGACCTTCTCCTGGCTGCCGATAGCCGCGCTTCACACCTCGTTACTGTTGCTGATTTTCGGGGTGATCCTGCTCGATTTCGCCGTCCAGACGGTACATGTGATTAATCAGAGCCTGATCGTGGCCGCCCGACCCGAGGCGGCAAGTCGTCTGGTGGGTGCCTATATGTGCTTTTACTCGCTGGGCAGTGCGCTGGGGGCCATCGCCGCCACTCAGCTTTATACACACTGGGGATGGCAGGCTGTCTGCTATGCCGGTGCAGCGGTCAGTGCCTCTGCCTTTCTCTGCTGGTCCGGAGTTCGTCACTCATGAAATTAACGCATCTGCTGCTCGCCGTCATGATCACCGCCATCTGGGGGGTTAACTTTTCCGTTATCAAGCTCGGCCTGCAGGCGGTCGACCCGTTTATCCTGGCAGCTATCCGCTTTACGCTCTGCGCCCTGCCAGCGCTGTTCTTTATTAAAAAACCGGACGTGCCGTGGCGCTACCTGATCAGCTATGGCCTGGTCTTCGGGATTGGCCTGTGGGGTCTGGTAAATCTGGGAATTAAAACCGGACTGTCGGCGGGCATCGCCTCGCTGCTGCTGCAGTTCAGCGCCTTCTTCACGCTGCTGCTCGGTGGCTGGGTATTTAAAGAGCGTCTTAACCGCTATCAGATCGCCGGGTGTGCGCTGGCCTGCGCCGGTCTGCTGAGCATTTTTTTCATTACCGATGGCTCAGTGACGTTTTCCGGCATGCTGCTGGTGCTGGCAGGCGCGGTCGCATGGAGTATTGCGAATATCATCAATAAAAAAGCGGGCACCCGGCAGGTTTTTGCTTTTCTGGTCTGGTCGAGCGCCTTTGCACCCATTCCACTCTTCCTGCTGGACGGGCTGGTCAATGGCGGCGCGGGCTATCACGCACTCTTCACCCAACTGGATGTGAAGGCGGTGTTGTCGATACTGTTTCAGGTCTATCCCAATACCCTGCTGGGCTACTGGGTGTGGAACTGGCTGCTGAAACACTATCCGGTTTCTACGGTCGCGCCACTGTCGCTGCTGGTACCGGTGTTCGGCATCCTGGGTTCAGTGGCGATATTTGGCGAAACGGTTTCACCTCAGAAAATCGCCGCGCTGCTGCTGATCGTCGCCGGACTGGCTGTCGGGCTCTATGGCCAGCGGGTTGTGCGCTATTTCGGCGTACAAAACGGCTGACGGCGCCGTGGGGTTATGCACCGTGCCGCTGGCAGAACGCTTCGATGTCACCGTGCTGAAAATCGGGCAGATTCGCCAGCAGTTTCTCCAGCGGCCAGTTCCACCAGGCAATGCGCTGGAGACGTGCGGCGATAGCCGGTGTAAAGCGCACCCGCAGTGGCCTGGCCGGAACACCGCCCACTACGCTGTAGGGCGCGACGTTTTTCGTCACGACTGCACCCGCAGCCAGCACCGCACCATCACCAATGGTGACGCCAGGCAGCACAATTACGCCGTGACCTATCCACACATCGTGACCGATTATCACCCGATCGGCGCGACGGGCGGAAAAGAAACCCTGATCGCGTCGGGCGTCGGGGTGGTAATACTCCGGGCAGTAGGTAAAGCGATGCTGGGAGGCGCGGTCCATAGGATGATTCGGCGCGCCAATGCGCACCTGATTAGCAATGGCGCAGAAGCGCCCCACCTGGGTATCGGCCAGGCAGCAGTGTTCGCCGACATAGGAGAAGTCACCCAGCTCGCTATACTCCAGCGTGCTGTGCGCCAGGATCTCACACTGCTGACCCACAGTGGTTTCGCGCATCTTCACACTCTCATCAATCCAGGTGTGCGCTAATCGGGCGGGCATAACGGCGGCAATGGACATAAAACTCCCGGTCTGGATAAGCAGCGCCCCGGCGGCGAGCTTTGCCGCACCACCTTACCCGCCTCCGATGACAGAGAATTGACAAAGAAAAAAGGCGGAGTGGTTAGCTCCGCCTTGTTTCAAGTTCCGGTTAACCTGCGTGACCGGTCAGTTGCATAAGGGCAACGATGATCTGCAAGATGACCCGGATAAGATCCAGAATCAGCTTAGTCAGTTCCATCACTTTCCTTCTCCTTTTACAGGAGCGCGCTGTTCGGCAACCAGGGCTTTGACTCTACCCGCCGGGCGCCTAAGCACATCTTTGTGGAGAGAGCTGAGCGGCACTCATGGTTAAAGCCACAGGCCAGCACCACCTGATGCCTGCCGGGATTTTAAAACCGTGCCCCTGGGAGCGGCCAGTCGACAATGAGGCGATGCTCAACACTCAACACCTGTATAAACATACAGCATTTTGGCGAAACTTGAAATCCTTAGCCGCACATTTTACAATCTTGTTTGTGGAGAGTGCTGAGCACCTCGTTCGCAGCGCGGTTACCAGCCGGGTAGCGAACAAAAAATAAAGGATTTGGCGAAATGCCAAATCCTTTTTTTATGCCTGCTTTCTGCTTAAAAAAACAGCGCAATGCTTACTTCGCGGCGCTGATTCGCCACACGGTATTACCCGCATCGTCAGCAATCAGGACACCGCCCTGTTTGTCGCTGGCCAGACCGACCGGTAATCCACGCACCTGCTTTTCGTCGTCCGTCAGGAAGCCCGAGACCACCGTCTGCGGCTGACCCACCGGCTTGCCGTTTTCAAATTTCACCCACACCACTTTGTAGCCATTCAGCGGCGTACGGTTCCAGCTGCCATGCTCACTGATAAACGCACCGCCCTGGTATTGCGGCATGTTATCTGCGCCGTAGAACAGCAGCCCCAGCGGAGCGACATGCGAACTCAGGGCATAATCAGGCTTAATCGCTTTCTCAACCAGATCGGGACGCTGCGGTTCGGCACGGGTATCCACATGCTGACCAAAGTAGCTGTAGGGCCAGCCATAGAAGCCTTTGTCCTGCACTGAGGTCATGTAGTCAGGCACCAGATCGGAGCCGATTTCATCACGTTCATTGACGATGGCCCACAGTTTTCCGCTCTGCGGTTCCCACTGTAAGCCGGTCGGATTGCGCAATCCGCTGGCGTAGATCCGGCTGGCACCGCTGGCCGCGTCCACTTCCAGCACTGCGGCGCGGCGATACTCTGCGCCAATGCCGTTCTCGGTGACGTTACTGTTGGAGCCGACACCCACATAGAGCTTGCTGCCATCGGGGCTGGCCAACAGCGCTTTAGTCCAGTGGTGGTTAATCGGCCCGCCCGGCAGTTCCGTCACCTCTTCAGGCGCGGTGCGGATCTCCGTCTCCCCTTCGCGATAGGGGAACTTCACCAGGCTGTCAGCATTCGCGACGTAAAGGGTATTGCCAATCAGCTGCATACCAAACGGCGAGTGCAGATTCTCAATAAAGCGGTGCTGCTCCCATTTGCCATTGACGTTGCGCAGCAGCGTAATCCGGTTGCCGCCAGCGCCGCCCTTACCTGACGCTTTCTGCACAATGCCCATAATCAGCTGTTTAGGCCGGGTGGTGGGTTTGGCCGGGCCGTTGGATTCCGCCACCAGCACATCGTTATTCGGCAGCACATAAACCTGACGCGGATGCTGCAGATTGTCAGCGATCTTTTCGATTTTCAGCCCGTCAGCCACTTTTGGCATTTCGCCCGCTTTCCATGGCGTGCCTTCCGGCACCTGCATCGGCGGCATAAAGAAGTTCTGTGCCTGCGGCAGTTCAGGATTCGGTCCGATCTGCTTCTGCGGATCGACCAGCGCACCATCATCACAGCCTGCCAGCAGTGCTGTCAGGGTAAGCGCGAGCAACGTTTTATGCGGTATCTTCATGGTGGCTCCTCCTTAAGCGCTACGCTGACGTAACGCAAGTTGCACATTCGCCAGCAGCAGCAGCGCTACCACCAGCGTCGAAAGCGTCACGCCCAGCGGGATGACAGCGGCGGCATCACGGCTGTGAATAAACGCATTGACGATAGCGATCACAATCGCCACCAGCCAGAGCCAGAAATGACTCTTTTCCGCACTGTCACTGCCGCGGAACAGATAAACCAGCGCGATGAGTCGCGGCACAATCGCCAGTATCAGTCCCAGCGCAATCAGCCAGCCTGCGGCATCCGTCCAGAACAACACAAAGGTCTGGCTATAGAGAATATCGAACAGCCAGGCCGCGACAAAAAAGCCCAGCGGCACCGGCTCCAGCAGAGCGTACAGCGTCACGGCAAAGGCCGATCTTCCCAGGGTATTGCGCATGTTTCTCTCCATTTTTAACGTGAATGCGGACCGCGTCAGACGTCGCGCTGCTCAGAGCAACTGACTCCGCGCCTGTAAAAGATTAGTAAATCTGAAGAGAAACAGAGGGTTTATTCAGGAGGAATTGCAAATCAGGCGGATGACGTCCCTGTCATCGCCGGTCTGTCAGGGTTTATCAGCGGGTAAAGTGACCCAGTATCCTGGCTGATAAGGCAGCGGCAGGAACTTCTCGTGGAACGTGCGGAAGGTGGCGTCCGGATCCAGATCGGCAAACAGATCGGGATGCAGCCATTTCGCCAGCGCCTGGATAGCCACAAACTGGTAAGGGCTGTCGTAGAACTGATGCCAGATGGCGTGGACATTGCCGTTGTGCGCCACCGGCAGGGTTTTAAAAGCATCGCGCATCATCAGCCCCTTAAGACGCGCGGTAGCCTCGGTGACATTGGCACCCGGACCGACGCCGACCCATTTGCCCACGGTATTGTAATTCTTCCAGTTAGCGCCGGTCACTACCACCACATCCGGCTGGCTGGCGATAATCTGTTCCGGGTTAACGGTGCCGAAGGTGCCAGGGATGAGATCTTTAGCGATGTTACGACCGCCCGCGATCTCGACCATCTGACCAAAGTTTTCATTGCCAAACGACATGCAGCACTCGTCGCTGTAGCCGCCTGCACGGTCAATCATCACTTTCGGGCGGTAGCCGGTAAAGTTCTTCAGACGCGAGGTGACAAGGTCAATCTGCTGCTGGCGGAAGGTGATAATTTCCTGGGCACGCGCCGGTTTGTTCACCAGTTCGCCCATGATGCGGATACTTTTCTCCGCATTCACCATCGGCGCTTCGCGGAAATCGATAAACACCACCGGCACGCCTACTGCCTGCAGTTTTTCAATCAGCTTGCCTTCATCGGTGGCGGCTTTGGATTCCAGATTCATCAGCACCAGATCGGGCTTCAGGGTTAACGCCTGCTCGACGTTGAAAGTGCCATCTTTCGCCCCGCCAAAGGTCGGTAATTTTTTAATTTCCGGATAGCGTTTTTCGTAAGCCTGATAACCGTCCCAGTCCGCTTTCGGGAAGTCGTCACGCCAGCCAATCACCCGTTTAAATGGGGCATCAGTATCAAATGCCGCCAGCAGATACATCTGACGGCCCTCACCCAGAATGATGCGTTTTGCCTCCTGCGGCACCTCGACCTGACGGCCTGCGACATCAGTAATCAATTTGGCCGAAGCCGTCCCTGCCAGCGTGAGCAGCCCCAGCGCTAAAAACCATTTTTTCATTGTAAAAACCCGCACAAATGATAATGAGAATTATTAATGTAAAGCGGCGTTACTATCACCTAAAACAGGGGTCAGGGGAAGTCATCCGGTTAAATGTTTTTTGCTGCAGGGTTAACTGGCGGAGTTGCGCTCAAAGTGATCCCTTGAGAGGAAAAAGCGCAGCGTGTCGCTGCTCACAAAACGGTCAGCTTTCGTGAATATGTTCACAACACCCTGGGCAGTTGCACACATATTAGCCATTAATCGTATCGTTTTGGCTAATGCGTTAATGAATTGTGAAGGCTAGATTGAAAATGAAACAGCGTTTTAATAATTCAACAGGACAGACTGCCACAGGAGCTTAACCGTGAAGATCAGCGCCATTGATGTCACCCTTTTTACCTATCCCACCCAGCGTTGCGCCGACAGCGCCGGGCACTCCCACCCTGGCCCGGAAAATGATGCGCAGATGGCGCTACTGACCCTGACCAGCGAGGAAGGCGACTGTGGTTACGCCTTTGCGCCGCCGGAAGTGGTGCGATCCCATGTAGTTAATGCCTTTTTCCGCAAAGTGCTGATCGGTCAGAACGCCTTTGACCGGGAGCGTCTTTGGCAGGATCTGGTGCACTGGCAGCGCGGCAGCGCCCATCAGCTCACCGAGCGGGCGCTCTCCGCTGTGGAGCAGGCATTGTGGGATCTGATTGGACGGAAGCTGAAACAGCCTGTCCACAAACTGCTGGGCGGCTATCGCGAGAAGATCCCGGCTTACGGCAGCACCATGTGTGGTGACGAGCTGAGCGGTGGATTATCAACGCCGGATGAGTATGCGCAGTTCGCGGAAAAGCTGGTGGCGCGCGGGTATCAGGCGATCAAGTTGCACACCTGGATGCCGCCGGTCTCCTTCGCCCCCAGCCCGGCGATGGATATCAAAGCCTGCGCGGCGGTGCGTGAAGCGGTGGGCCCCGATATCGCGCTGATGCTGGATGGCTACCACTGGTACAGCCGCAGTGACGCGCTGACCATCGGCAAGGCGCTGGAAAAGCTTAATTTCGCCTGGTTCGAGGAGCCGATGGAGGAAGAGAGCATGGCCTCTTACGCCTGGCTGGCCGAAAACCTCTCTATCGACGTGCTTGGTCCGGAGAGCCTGGGCGGTAAACATCACAGCCGCGCCGACTGGGTGCGTGCCGGAGCCTGCGACATTCTGCGAGCCGGTGCCAACGGCGTAGGCGGCATCTCGCCCACCCTGAAAGTGGCGAATCTGGCTGAAGCCTTTGGCATGGATTGCGAAGTGCACGGCAACGGTGCGGCCAGCCTGGCGGTGGTCGGGGCGATCCGTAACTGCCGCTGGTATGAGCGCGGCCTGCTGCATCCCTTCCTGGATTATGAAACCCCGCCCGCCTACCTCAACAGCCTGATCGACCCGATGGACGATCAGGGATTTGTCACCCTGCCCACCCGCAGCGGGCTGGGTGAGGATATTAACTTCAGCTGGATTGAGACGCACACGCTGAACCGCTGGTAAATCGCACTACCGAAGTACGGCAAACAATAATAACCCCGTCGCCCGCCTGCTGCCTGCCATCCCGGTGGCCAGCAGCAGGCAGAGTCGTAAACGGGAAAACCTCTGACCTGCTGGACTTTACCTATGACCCTGACACAACGATGTGGCGCGTGGCTGATCACGCTGCTGGTGCTGACGGGCAGCGCGTCAATCCAGGCAAAGACCCCGGATGACCAGCTGATCGTCGGCATGAATATGAATAACCTGCTCACCCTGGATCCGGCCGCTATGACCGGCAACGAAGTGGTCGGCATTGTCGTAAATCTCTATGACGGACTGGTCGAGCTGAACCCGCATCAACTCACCGAGGTGCGCCCGGCGCTGGCGGAACGCTGGTCAGTCAGCCCGGATAACCGCACCCTGACTTTTCACCTGCGCGACAACGTCAGGTTTCACTCCGGCAATCCGCTGACCAGCGCCGATGCGGTCTGGTCGATGCGGCGGGTGCTGCATCTGAACCTGGCGCAGGCGTCGGTGTGGAAATCGTACGGCTTCAGCCGCGACAACGTTGACCAGATGATTACCGCACCCGACGACCGCACGCTGGTGATCACCCTGCCCAGACCTAACGATCCGCAACTGGTGATCTACTCGCTGGCGGCGCTGGGCAGCATGGTGGTGCTGGACAGCAAAACCGTGCAGCAGCATGAGGTGGATGGCGACTGGGGCAACCGCTGGCTCACCACCCATGAAGCGGGCTCCGGCCCGTTCCGGCTGGATGTATGGCAGGCAAAAGATGTGCTGCGCATGAGTCGTGCGACCGATTACTGGCGCGGCGAGGCGAAGATGTCGCGGGTGGTGTTCCGCCATCTGCAGGAGTCGCAGACCCTGCGGCTGATGATGGAGAAAGGCGATCTGGATATCGCCAGCAACATGGCGATCCCCGACGTGCGCGCCCTGCGGCACGACCCCGACCTCACCATTGATGCGGTAAGAAAAGGAACGATCTACTACCTGGCGATGAGCATGAAAGATCCGCACTTCGACAATATCAAAGTGCGGGAGGCGGTACGCTACCTGGTCGATTATCAGGGCATCAATAAAAGCCTGATGACCGGCTATGGCGAGCTGCATCAGCGCCCGATTCAGGCTGGCATGCCCGCCACGCTGCCCGATCCCGGTTACCGGCTCGATGTGCCGCGCGCCCGCGCACTGCTGGCTGAAGCGGGTTATCCGGACGGCTTCGACACCACGCTGCGGGTGCTGGCCGATCAGCCATTTCTGAACATCGCCATCGCCGTGCAGTCGACGCTGCTCCAGGGCGGAATCCGCGCAAAAATCATCACCGGCACCGGTAACCAGATTTATGGCGCGATGCGCGATCGCCAGTTCAGTCTGCTGGTCGGGCGCGGCGGCAGCGGCGTAGAGCCGCATCCCCACTCCAGCCTGCGCGCGCTGGTCTATAACCCGAATAATGCTGACAGCGCCCGGCTGACCAACTTCCAGGGCTGGCGCACCGGTTTCTACGACGCGCAGCTCAACAGCATGATCGATCAGGCGCTGGTGGAGCGCGACAAAACCCGCCAGCAGCAGGCCTATTACGCCATCCAGCAGCGCTATGACCAGCTGGTGCCTGCACTGATGCCGATTTCACAAATGCTCGACTCCGTGGTGGTCAGCAACCGGGTGCAGGCTTATCAGCCGCATCCCTCAGCGACCACCTTCCTCCGCGATGTCTGGAAAACCCCTGAAGCCAAAGCGGGAGGCACCCTATGATCCTGACCCTGACCCGAACTCAGTGCCGCCGCATCAGCCATCGCGCGGTGCAGGTAGTGATTACCCTGTTCGGCCTGTTGCTACTGACCTTTTTTATTGGCCGGGTAATGCCGCTGGATCCGGTGCTGGCGATTGTCGGCCCCGACGCCGATCAGGCCACCTATCAGCAGGTTTATCACCAGCTCGGCTTTGATAAACCGCTGTGGGTGCAGTTTGGCATCTACCTTAACGCGCTGCTGCATGGCGATCTCGGCCATGCGCTGCTCACCGGTCAGCCGGTGGTGCATGACATTGTGCGCGTCTTTCCGGCAACCGTAGAGCTGGCCACGCTGGCGATTGTGATTGGCGCAGGACTGGGCGTGCCGATGGGTGTGCTGGCGGCGGCGCGTCGCAACAGCGTCATCGACTATGTGGTGCGGATGCTCAGCCTGGCCGGTTACTCCACCCCAATCTTCTGGGTCGGCATGATTGGCCTGCTGCTGTTCTATGCCCATCTCGGCTGGGTCGGCGGCGCAGGTCGGGTGGACTTCAGCCTGGATGGCATCGTGCCACGTCGCACCGGCTTTATGCTGATTGACGCCCTGCTGGCGGGCAACAGCCAGGTGTTCTGGAATGCGCTGAATCATCTGGTGCTGCCCGCCTCGCTGCTCGGCTTTCACTCCATGGCCTATATCAGCCGCATGACGCGCAGCTTTATGCTCGCGCAGCTGTCGCAGGAGTTCATTCTGACCGCGCGGGTCAAAGGCCTGACTGAATGGCAGGTGATCTGGCAGCACGCCTTCCGCAATATCCTGGTGCAGCTGCTGACCGTGGTGGCGCTGGCCTATGGCTCGCTGCTGGAGGGCGCGGTGCTGATTGAAACCGTCTTCTCCTGGCCCGGCTTTGGCTCCTACCTCACCGGCAGCCTGATGCTGGGCGATATGAATGCGGTGATGGGCTGTGTGCTGGTGGTGGGCCTGATTTTTGTGTTGCTTAACCTGATCTCCGACCTGCTCTATCAGGTGTTCGATCCGAGGACCAAAGTATGACGATCTCTTTTGACGCTGCGTCTGTGAGTCATTCCCGTGAGCGGCTGGTGCGCTGTCAGCGTTTTGCTGCCCGCTGCGGCTATTTCCTCTGGCGCATGGCCTGTAATCCCCTGACCGCGATTGGTGGTGGCATTGTGCTGGTGCTCTGCATCGTGGCGCTGTTCGCGCCCTGGATCGCGCCGTATCACCCGCTGGTTCAGGATCTTAACAATGCGCTGACGCCCCCCGGCGCGGCCCACTGGTTCGGCACCGACGAGTTTGGCCGGGATATCTTCAGTCGTCTGGTGTGGGGCGCACGCATCACGCTCTACATCGTGCTGCTGGTATCGATCACCGTCGGGCCGCTGGGCCTGCTGCTGGGCGTCACCGCCGGTTATTTTGGCGGCAAAGTCGACGGCGTGCTGATGCGCGTCACCGATATCTTTATCTCCTTCCCGAGCCTGGTACTGGCACTGGCCTTTGTTGCCGCGCTGGGGCCGGGTCTGGAGCATGTGGTGATCGCGATTACGCTCACTGCCTGGCCACCCATAGCCCGTCTGGCCCGCGCTGAAACGCTGTCGCTGCGTCAGGCGGACTTTATCTCGGCGGTGCGCTTACAGGGCGCGTCGCCGCTGCGGGTGCTCTGGAAGCACATTATTCCGCTCTGCCTGCCGTCGGTGATTATCCGCATCACCATGAACATGGCGGGCATTATTCTCACCGCCGCCGGGCTGGGGTTTCTCGGGCTGGGCGCGCAGCCGCCGGATCCGGAATGGGGCGCGATGATCGCCAGTGGCCGCACCTACATGCTGGAGTGCTGGTGGGTGGTGACCGTTCCCGGTCTGGCGATCCTGATTAATAGCCTGGCATTTAACTTCTTAGGAGATGGCCTACGTGACCTGCTCGATCCCCGCAGTGAGTAACGCCTCGCCGTTGCTCGACGTGCGCGATTTGCACGTGAACTTTGTTAACGGACGCCAGATAACCCCGGCGGTGCGTGGCGTCTCCTTTCAGCTCGGTCAGGAGAAGCTGGCGATTGTCGGTGAGTCCGGCTCCGGTAAATCGACCGTGGGTCGCGCCCTGCTGCAGCTGCATCCGGCTAAGGCGCGCATTGAGGCGAGCCGGATGCAGTTTGGCGATATCGACCTGCTGCACGCCAGCCCGGCAGAGATGCGCGCCATTCGTGGCAAACGCATCTCGATGATTATGCAGGACCCGAAATATTCACTGAATCCAGTGATCCGGGTGGGCGAACAGATTGCCGAAGCCTGGCGCAGTCACCATCGCGGCCAGAAATCGGCGGCACGTCAGCGGGCGCTGGCGATGCTGGAGGAGGTGCAGATCCGCGATCCTGAACGGGTATATCAGCTCTATCCCCATGAGATTTCCGGCGGCCAGGGGCAGCGCGTCATGATCGCCATGATGCTGATCACCGAGCCGGAACTGGTGATTGCCGATGAGCCCACCTCTGCGCTGGATGTCTCGGTTCGCCTGCAGGTGCTGGCGCTGCTGGATGATCTGGTGAAAGCGCGCGGTCTGGGACTGATTTTTATCAGTCACGATATCAATCTGGTGCGCAGCTTCTGCGATCGGGTGCTGGTGATGTATGCCGGACGCGTGGTGGAGTCGCTGGCCGCCAGCGAACTTGACCGCGCGCAACATCCCTACACCCAGGGACTGCTGGCAGCACTGCCCGACCTTGATCGGCGGCGCACCCGTCTGCCGGTGTTACAACGTCACGCCAGCTGGCTAACTGACTAAGGAGTTACGATGATTGAGGTAAAAAATCTCAACCTGAGTTTCGGTGAAGAGGGTCGCCGTAATCAGGTGCTGTTCGACGTCAGCCTGCAGGTTAAACAGGGTGAAATCTTCGGACTGGTCGGTGAGTCGGGCTCGGGCAAAACCACGGTGCTGAAGTGTCTGGCGGGCCTGTTTAATCACTGGCAGGGAGAGCTGACCATTGATGGCCAGCCGCTGGCGCACCGCATCGATCGGGCGCGCTGCCGTCAGGTGCAGATGGTGTTTCAGGACCCTTATGGCTCGCTGCATCCGCGTCACACACTGGGCGATATTCTTGAAGAGCCATTACAGATTCAGGGTATCGGGCAGCGCCAGCAGCGCGTCGTGGCAATGCTGGATAAGGTCGGGCTGAATCGTGCCTGGCAGACGCGTTATCCGCACCAGCTTTCCGGTGGTCAGCGTCAGCGCGTGGCGATTGCCCGGGCGCTGATTTTAGAGCCGCGCGTGCTGCTGCTGGATGAGCCGACCTCCGCGCTGGATGTTTCGGTGCAGGCGGAGATCCTCAATCTGCTCAGCGATCTGCAGCAGCAGGAGAACCTGACCTATCTGATGGTGACACACGATCTCGGCGTGGTGGCGCACCTCTGCCATCGCGTGGCGGTTATGCAACAGGGCAAGGTGCTGGAGACGCTGGATGTGCCGACGCTGGTGGCCGACCGCGCCGCGATGCCCTACACCCGGATGCTGGTGGAGGCGAGTCGCCATTACAATCCGGCGCTGGCGCAGCAGAGCTGACGTTCAGCTGATGTCGGGAAAGAGAGAATAAAAAAAGGCCGGAAAAACCGGCCTTATGACCCCGGATGCGTTAGTGGGTCAGCTGACGCACAAAAGCGACGATTTCCTGATTTTTGCCATGCTCAAACAGACACTGCTGGAAGCGTGGGCCACTAACGGCAGTACGCACCAGTTCAGGGTCGATGGCGCGCAGCGTGTCGAGGTAGTTCTCTTTGATCACGGCAGCTTTGACCTGATTCAGCAGACCGGCATTACGCACCTGCGGCTCTTTACGCTCTGGCGGATAGCCATTGCCCTTCTCGCCGGTGAAGGCTTTTTCAAAGATAAAGCGCAGGTTAAGTTCAGCGCCCCAGCCAAAGCCTTTGGCGAACGGCAGAGATAAGGCATTACCGTTGTTGATCTGGGCAAACAGGTAGGCATCCGCCGGATCGATACAGTAGCCGCAGACGACGCCCGGGTGAATGTTAAGCGACATCAGCGCGCCCTGCCCGGTGCCGCAACCCGCGACCACGAAATCCACGGCCTGGCTGTTGAGCAACACGCTGGCCTGAATGCCGAGGTGAATATAGGTCAGGTGGTGATCCTGCTCATCGCTCATACCGACGTTGAAGACCTGATGGCCCAGTGGCTGTGCGACGCCTTCCAGTTCTTTCAGCACGGTAACGTTTTTAGCGGCCTGGCTGTTTTCCATCATTAACGCGATTTTCATGATCTACCCTTATAAATTAATTGAAACACCGTTTCATTTTAGTGAAAAACCACTAAAGTGCATAAACTAATTCACCCGAGTGCTGTGAGATCCATCACAAAACGGTCACCGCAGCAGGGGCAACCGCAGGAGGATTGCGATGTTTATCTACCATAAAGAGCGACCACTGGAAGATCTGGGCAACGGCGTGACCCGCCGCGTGCTGGCGTACGGCGGCACCATGATGGCGGTAGAAGTGATTTTTGAGAAAGAGGCTGTCGGCCCGCTGCATCACCATCCCCACGAGCAGCTGACCTATGTGCTGAGCGGACGTTTTGCCTTCACCATCAATGGTGAAACGCGTGAGGTGGGCGCAGGAGATACGCTCTATAAAGCGCCCAATGTGGTTCATGGCTGTGTCTGTCTTGAGGCGGGCACATTACTGGATACGTTTACACCGCAGCGCGAAGATTTCCTGACCGCTAAATAGTGCATGCGGCCCGGTGGGCCGCCTGTTGACCTGACGCAGGACTGACCTGGTTTTTCCCGTCTCCGCATCCTGCCTCAGGCCCGCAGAATTTTTCTGAAATTCCTTCTCCCGCTAACTTAATGATTAGCTGACATTTACGCCGCAACCGCGCTGCGCTTAGCTTCGTCCTGAAAATCAATCGGGCAGATTCCTGTACAAATTCCGGATCGTTGTATAAGTTTAATAGCAATCGCCGAACATTTTTTAACCCGAAACAGGACAATATTATGCCAATGCAAAACACCCTCACGTTGCCGGTGAATCACAGTGGCCCGGTCAAAAATGAGTTTAGTTCATCCTTTGCCGTGTCTGAACAGGACAAACTCAACTTTCTGATCGAAGAGTTACTGGAAGCGGGCAAGGAAAAAAGCTGTATGGAACTGCTGCGCCATCTGGCATCCGCAGACAGTGCAGAAGAAGAGGCATGCTGCCGCGAACTGCTGACGTTGCTGATGGCACAAAAATGAAGTCAGTTGCCAGCTGTTCAGCGCCAATTCCCCCCTTTCTGAAAGCGTATCTGATATTGCACTCAACGCCTGACCGCACTTCCCCGTTCAGGCGTGTCAACATGCCCAGCGAAAGCCGCGGTTTTTTCTGAATGCAGTAACGCCCGCAGCAGCAGAGACTGTTACGCGCGGTAAACCGGGTTTTACTCACCAGCAACTTTTTGCCTCTCATTGCTTATCTCTCCCCTGTTTTGTTAGCCTGAATCCCGCTTCGGCGAGACCTGCTTTACTTTCCCTTCGCGTAATGCGCGCGGTTCACTATCAGGCTGACACAGGAGTGATATGACCATGACTTTTGCCCCCGCCACGCTGCATCTGCTGTGTGGAAAAATTGCCTCCGGGAAATCGACGCTGGCGGCGAAGCTGAGTGCCGCCCCCGGTTGCGTGGTGATCAGCGAGGATCAGTGGCTCGCCGCGCTTTATCAGGACGAGATGCAGTCGGTGGCCGATTACGTGCGCTATGCGGCAAAACTCAGAAAGGCGATGACGCCTCATCTGGTCGCGCTGCTTAACGCAGGGGTGTCGGTGGTGCTCGATTTTCCTGCCAACACCCGGGCGAATCGCGACTGGATGATGTCGGTGATTAAGGCATCCTCTGCCGACCATCGTCTGCATTATCTGGACGTACCGGATGCGCTGTGTAAATCGCGCCTGCACGCCCGAAATCAGGGCGGCGAACACGCCTTTGCCGCAACGGACGAGCAGTTCGCGCTGATTACCCGCTATTTCGAAGCGCCGCAGGAGGAAGAAGGCTTTAACCTGGTGCGCCACGGTTAATGCCTTCTGGCGCGGGATCTTAAGAGAGGTCGAGTGCCGCGAGCACGTCAGCAATCTGCTGGCAGTGCGCATCGGAGAGCGGCTGCAGCGGGCGCGGCAGGCAGTCGCGTTCGGTCAGTCCCAGCAGCCCCGCCGCGGCGCTGATCACCCGGAAACTCCCGCCATGCTGGCGGAACAGCGCCCATAACGGCTGCAGGCGATCGGACTGCGCCCTGACGCTCTGATGGTCGCCTGCGGCCGCCGCTTCGGTCATCGCTTTTGCAACGCGCGGAAAGAGCCCACCGCACACCGAATACCAGCCATCACAGCCCGCAATCAGCCCGTTGGCGGCAGAAGCATCGCCACTGACGCCAATCGATACGGAATCTGGCAGCGTGCCGCGCAGCTGAGCGAGGCGATCGTTAGCCGCAGATTGCTCCGCCGGTACACCAGGAATTTTCACTGACCCGACACCGGAAAGTGCGGCGATCCGGCTCAGCAGCGCATCGGAAAACGTAAAATGGGTGGTGCCGGGATTGTCATAGATACAGACTGGCACCGAGGCGTGTCGCGTCACGGTCTCGAAAAGCGTGAACACCTCATCTTCATTCAACGTCTGATAACCCAGCGGCGGCAGCAATAACGCGGCCGCGCCCGCCTGTTGCGCGTCCTCCGCCAGCGACAGCACCTCGTCAGTGCCCACCGCACCAATGCAGATCATCACCGGAATCGACTCTGCATGTTCCACCGCCAGTCCTGCGATGCGCCTGCGCTGCGCGCGGGTGAGATAGGCGTAGCTGCCGGTGGACCCCAGCACGCCAAGGGAATCGACTTTTGCATCAGTCAGCCTGCGCAGCAGCCGCAAAAAAGCCGCTTCATCGGGCTTGCCTGCCGCAAAGGGAGTAAGGGGGAACGCACTGAGTCCGCTGAACATATCATCTGCTCCATTACAAGATTGCACCGGCTGGAGGTCGCCCCTGCAGCCATATTTCGTTACCGGCCGAAGCATCAACCCGCCCCGCCCGCTATTTTTGCGCTATCACCCAAAGGAGGATAGCGATGATTGCCGTACTATTTGAAGCCGAAGCCCGACCCGAACACCAGATGCGTTACCTGCAACTGGCTGCCGACCTTAAACCGCTGCTGATGCAAAACAGCGGGTTTATCTCTCTTGAGCGCTTTCAAAGCCTGACCGATGAGAAAAAAATTCTCTCGCTCTCCTGGTGGCGCGATGAAGAATCGGTGCTGGCCTGGAAGCGCAACCTCTGTCACCAGGCCGCACAGCGTGAAGGCCGCGAGACCCTTTTTGCCGGTTACCGTCTTCGCATCGTCACGCTGATCAGAGAATATGCCTCACAACAGGGAGTAAATTAACATGTTCGATATTCATGTCATCCTGCAAAATAGTCCAGGCACACTTTCCCGGCTCACCACGCTGCTGGGCCGTCATGGGATTGGCCTGGAAGGCGGCGGCCTGTTCTCCTTTGGTGAACAGAGCCACGCTCATTTTCTGGTCGAGGAAGGCGAACGGGCGCGGGCCGTGCTTGAAGCAGAAGGTATCGCCGTCGAGGCAGTTAACGTCCCGCTTATTCGCAGGTTACCGCAACAGCGTCCCGGCGAGCTGGGAGCGATCACTGCACGCCTTGCCGATGCCGGAATCAACATCCTGGTGCAATACAGCGATCACGCTAACCAGCTGATCCTGATCACCGATAACAATCGATCAGCCGCCGGGCTGACCACAGAATGGGCACTGTAATCTGATGGCAACTCCACAACCGCATAACGCACCTGACGATAGCGAAGCACTTGAGAATGCGATTGTGGGCGTCGCCGCCGCAATGGCCGATCCGTCACGGGTGAAGATGCTGTCCGCGCTGATGGATGGACGCGCCTGGACCGCGACCGAACTCAGTGCCGTCACCGACGTGGCGCCCTCAACCGCCAGCGCCCATCTGAACCGGTTGATCACCAGCGGCTTGATCGTCTGCGTGGCGCAGGGGCGTCACCGTTATTACCGACTGACCGGCAGTGACATCGCTACGCTGATTGAGAACATGATGGGCGTGTCGTGGCGACGGATTGCCGCGCCGGCGAGCACCACCCCAACATCGCTTCGCACCGCCCGCACCTGTTACGACCATCTGGCCGGTGATATTGCGGTGCAGATCTATGCCGCAATGGCGCAACAGGGCTGGATCACACCGGAAGGCAGCGCTGTCACCTTATATGGACAGCAGCAGTTTGCGGCGTTGCAGGTTGATCTGTCACAGCCCGGACGCCGCAGAGCCTGCTGTGGCTGTCTCGACTGGAGTGAGCGCCGGTTCCATCTCGGCGGCTACGCGGGTGCAGCGCTGCTGAGTGCCTTTGAAACGCAGGGCTGGCTAACCCGGCAGCCTGGCTACCGTGAAGTGGTTTTTACCGTAGCGGGCGTCCGACATTTACATCAGATTTTTGGCATAACCTTTCCCTGACGCCTTGCTGCCTGCGTTCTGAACCCTCTTTGCCGCCAGACTCTGCGCTGATGGCCTCAGACAAGCCAGATTCCCCCTATTCGCCTGCAACACGCTTATGAAATCTGTCACATTTCCGCAAACTCATCTCAAACCCACTAACAGGCACAAAAAAACCACCCCGCCACTTAACCCATTGAATCAAAATAATTTTAAGTGATAACGCCTGGCAATCATGCGGCTGGCACATTAATCGATGCCCTTTTTGCACTTATTTAGCGCCGGGCGCTGATCCACTCTTCAGTGACAGGCGCGGCAAAAAGCGTCATACCTTACTGGAGCTACTGATGCAGACAACCTCACCCATGACTCACCGCGCCAGGATTGGCGCAATATTCCGTGTTACCTCAGGCAACTTTCTCGAACAGTTCGACTTCTTCCTGTTCGGTTTCTATGCCACCTATATCGCCCATACCTTTTTCCCTGCCAGCAGTGAGTTCGCCTCACTGATGATGACCTTTGCCGTGTTTGGTGCAGGCTTCCTGATGCGCCCGATTGGCGCGGTAGTGCTGGGCGCTTACATCGATAAGGTCGGTCGTCGTAAAGGGCTGATCGTCACGCTCTCCATCATGGCGGCAGGCACCTTTATGATCGTGCTGATCCCCTCTTACCAGAGTATTGGCCTGTGGGCGCCGCTGCTGGTGCTGATCGGTCGGCTGCTGCAGGGCTTCTCCGCCGGTGCGGAGCTGGGCGGCGTGTCGGTCTATCTGGCGGAGATCGCCACACCAGGCCGCAAGGGCTTCTACACCAGCTGGCAGTCGGGCAGTCAGCAGGTCGCGATTATGGTGGCGGCGGCGATGGGCTTTATCCTCAACGCGGTGCTGGAAGAGAGCGCCATTCGTGAATGGGGCTGGCGCATTCCGTTCCTGTTTGGCTGCCTGATTGTGCCGTTTATTTTCGTGCTGCGTCGCAAGCTGGAAGAGACCCAGGAGTTCAACAACCGTCGCAGCCATCCCGATGTGAAGCAGGTGTTCCGCATCCTGCTCGCCAACTGGCAGGTGGTGATTGCCGGGATGCTGATGGTAGCGATGACCACGACTGCGTTTTACCTGATTACGGTTTACGCGCCGACCTTTGGCAAGAAAGTGCTGCTGCTCAGCGCCTCTGACAGCCTGCTGGTGACGTTGCTGGTGGCGGTGTCGAACTTTATCTGGCTGCCGATTGGCGGCGCGATCTCCGACCGCTTTGGCCGTAAGCCTGTGCTGGTCGCCATGACCCTGCTGGCAATAGTCACCACCTATCCGGCTCTGAGCATGCTGGCCGCCGCACCGGGCTTCTCGATGATGCTGGGCGTGCTGCTGTGGCTTTCAATGAGCTATGGTCTCTACAACGGCGCGATGATCCCGGCGCTGACCGAAATCATGCCAGCGGAAGTGCGCGTGGCGGGCTTCTCGCTGGCCTATAGCCTGGCAACTGCGCTGTTTGGCGGATTTACGCCGGTGATGTCAACCGGCCTGATTGAGATGACCGGCGATAAAGCCTCGCCAGGCTACTGGATGAGTTTTGCAGCAGTCTGCGCCCTGGGGGCAACACTTTATCTCTATCGTCGTACACGCAGTGCCGTATCGCCTGCCCATGAAACCGTTAGCTGAGGAACGTAAAATGAAACTGAAAACGATGTCGCTTTACGCTGCTCTGCTGTTCAGCGTGGCGGGCAGCGCCACGGCGCAGGCAAAAGAGCTGACGGTGATGATCTCCGGCGGGTTTAAAGCAGCGTGGGATACGCTCTCGCCCCGCTTCGCCCAGCGTGAAGGGATCACTATCAACACCGTCGCCGGTCCGTCTATGGGTAAAACCCCGCAGGCGATTCCGGCACGACTGGCGCGCGGTGAACCGGCCGATGTGGTGATTATGGTCGGCGATGCGCTAAGCGATCTGCAAAAGCAGGGCGAGACGCTGTCGGGTACACGGGTTGAGCTGGCAGACTCCCGCATCGGCGCGGTGATCAGACAGGGTGCCACGCCGGTTAAGATCGGCAGCGAAAGCGCGCTGCGTACTGCTCTGCTGAACGCCAGCTCCATCGCCTACTCTGACAGCGCCAGCGGTAAGTATGTCAGCAGCCAGCTGTTCAGCCGCCTGGGCATTGAAGATCAGGTTAAGGGGAAAGCGGTGAAGGTTGAGCGCATCCCGGTGGCCTCAGAGGTCGCGGCCGGTAAATACGCTATCGGCTTTCAGCAGGTCAGTGAGCTGCTGCCGGTGCCAGGCGTCACTTTTATTGGGGAACTGCCGGACAAGCTGCAATACACCACCCGCTTCGCCGGTGCCGTGGTGCGCAAGTCAGCGCAGCCGGATGAGGCGGCTAAGCTGCTGCGCTGGCTCGCCTCCTCTGAGGCACAACAGGCGGTGCACGCCAGCGGACTGCACACCGTGAAAGCGTCAAAACCGGTCAGAGACGCTGATACTGTTCAATAATCAGGTTCTCCAGTTCGCCCGCAATGTGCGACAGCGTCCGGCCATTTTTACGTAGCAGACCCACGGTGCGTTTCACCTGCGGATCGGTCAATGGAACCGCCATCAGCAGGGCGTGATCGTAGCCAGGCATCGACATGGCGGGGACGGCAGCAATGCCGAGCCCCGCCTCAACCATCCCCAGCATGGTGGTGACGTGCCGGGTTTCACAGATACAGGGTTTCTCCGGCATGATCGCCTGCAGCGCCTGATCCAGCAGGTTGCGATTGCCGGAGGTTTTATCCAGCCCGACCCACTCATACTGGTAAAACGCCTGCCAGCTCAGACTCTTTTTGCCAGCTACAGGATGGTCACGCCGACAGGCCGCCACGTAGGGATCATCCATCAGCGGCTGGAAATGCACATCCGGCTGCGAGCGGCTGGAAAAACTGATGCCAAAGTCGGCCTGACCGCCAATCACCGCGTCATAAACGTTAGCCGCACTGCTGTCGATCAGTTTGACTCGTACGCGGGGATAGCGCGCCTGAAACAGCCGGATAATGTTGGGCATAAAGTAGTAGGCGGCTGACGGCACGCAGGCCACGGTAATCAGGCCAGTGCGGGCTAAGCTCACCTCACTGAGATCGGCCATGACCTCCTCAAAATCAGCCAGCAACTTATCCGAGCGCTGAGCAAACGCATGCCCCTTCAGGGTCAGCGTGACGCGGCGCGTGGTACGCTCAAACAGTTTGATCCCCAGCGAGGTTTCCAGCTTATCTATCCGGCGGCTCAGCGCCGACTGTGAGAGGCAGATCGATTCTGCCGCCAAGCGAAAATTGCCAAACTCCACCAGCGCGCGAAACGCATAGAGATCGTTGAGATCGAAATTAACCGGCATAAATCCCTCTGACCGCTTCCTGAAAGCATCACATTTATCTAACATTCGGTGGACATAACAATAACATCATTGTTCTCATTGCCAGCTGCGACTGGCTGTTAAAGATTAGTGAGCTGTATCAACCTGATGCAGAAAACGTCCGGGATAATCGGGTTGGATAGCGTGCTGGGCGCTGTAACGCCCAAACAGCTTATAGCGGTTTAACGCGATACGGTCGTAGGCAAAGTTACTGATCGCGTCGGGAAAGTGGCGCAGCACCGCCAGCCCGCGCCAGGGTGCCGGCAGGTGCTGCATCACGCGGAACACCGCCTGCGCCCGCAGCCAGTGCTGGTTATCGGCAATGTAGACAATGGTGCTGATGTTCTCTTCCGGCAGTCCGGCCCAGCGCAGCAGCGCTTTGCCCTGCTCGCTCTGCACTGAGGCAAAACGGACCTGCCGCGCCAGATGGTGACGCAGCAGGAACTGAACCCAGCCGTTACACAGCTTACAGACGCCGTCATAGAGCACGGCGCTCTCACCGGTTTGCAGATACGGGGGCAATGACATCCTGCAACTCCTCACTCCTCTGATGATGAACTGAAGTGTAGCGGGTTCTGGTCAGTTGCTGCTGCAGCCAGTGAATGACGGCAGCGTGATCCTGAACGCAGGCATCAACCTCATACACCGCTCCCAGCGCCATCGGCCTGGCCTGTTGCGCCAGCTGGCGCAGTTCCGGCAGATACTCAGCCCCCGGATGGCCCGGCAGCCGCTGCGACAGCCGCGCCTGGTAGCGCGCCACCGCCGCTTCCGGTTCAATCTTCAGCCACAGCTCCAGCGCCTCTTCCACGCCAGCCTGTTTCAGTCCCTGCTCCAGCAGCGTACGGGGCTGGAACCCAAACCAGGCGTCGATCAGCCAGATCTGACTGGCGGGAGCCTGTTCGACGATGTTCCAGATCGCCTGATAGGCCGCGCAGCCCAGTTGCCGGTTACGCTGGCGATCGACCGGCGCAAAAGCGTGCATAAAGGGTTCTTTCAGGCTATCGAGCGTCAGCACCGGCCAGCCAAAGTGTTGTGACAGCGCGTGCGTCAGGGAGCTTTTACCCGATGCCGGAATGCCATTAACCAGCACCACGCGTTTTAACGGTGTTTTTAGCGTCATAAAATATCAATGACCTCCGCGACACTGCTGGCCTGACGTAACCGGACCAGCGTCTCCTCATCTTCCAGCAGCGACACAATCGCGCGGATCCCCTCTTCGATATGGGCATTGCTGTCACGCGCACCAAACATAATCACAATGTCCGCTTTGTCACTGCCCTCAAACGAGATCGGCTCATTCAACAGAATCATACTGAAACAGTCGCGGATCACCCCTGCGTCCGGTCGCGCATGGGGAATGGCGATCCCCTCCTCAAACACGTAGTAAGCGCCATGGGCCAGCGTATTGGCGATGACCGCATCAGGATAAGAAGCATCGAGATAGCCGCCACTGACCAGGGGTTCGGCAGCCAGCGCGATAACCTGACGCCAGTCCGTGGCGTCGATACCAATCTGAATAGCGTTTGCCTCTTGCAATAACTGCTTAATCGTCATCAGCTCTCCTTAAATCGACTGGCGAACCACATTGCGTAATTCATCGATTTTGACAAACAGCGCATCAATTTCATTGCGATAGCGACGGCTTTTCGCAAATAAGCTTAATGCCCGGTTATATTCCAGCATTAATTGTTTTTGCGTTTCGCCATCACGCGGATTAATAGCCAGCTGCTGCTCCAGTTGCGTTATTTTCTCGCGACTTAATTCCGCCAGATGATCCTGCTGCTGCTCGCTGGGTTGTTCCACAGCCGGAGACTTTTTTAAGAATCCAAACATAGGCTCTCCTGCCCCGTAGCATGTCGGGGTGGCTCAGATTAATAGGTAATTATAAAAGGTTTGACGCAATAAGCCGGTGATGGCGAAACGGGTGATTACCGGAATAACTGCATCTTCTCTACCAGCACACTGGTTACCGCATCATTGGCCGGCACCAGGAAATTACGCACGCTGTCATTGACCTTACCTTTTTCAAAGGTCGATTTGCACTGCGCCACCCACTGAACATTCATTTCGGTGCCGACATTGACCTTCTCAATACCGCTGCTGACCGCCAGCCGCATATCTTCATCGCTGACGCCGGTGCCGCCGTGCAGCACCAGTGGCGTGTGGGTTGCCGCCGTGATATCTGCCAGCCGCTGATGCTGAATATGCGCTTTACCGGTGTAAAGCCCATGCACGGTGCCGATGGAGATCGCCAGCATATCGACGCCGGTCTCTTCGACAAAGCGGCGCGCATCTTCCACCGGCGTAAACGCAATCGCCTCCATTTCCACACATTTACCATCTTCCGAGCCGCCAATCGCGCCCAGCTCCGCTTCTACCGAAACATTGTGCGGACGCGCCATATCAATCACCCGGCGGGTATTGGCAATATTCTCCTCAATTGACAGATGGGACCCGTCATACATCACGGAACTGAATCCGGCATCAATCGCGGTCTGAATCGCCGCTAAATCGGAACAGTGATCGAGATGCAGACAGGTCGGGACATTTTTGCTCTCTGACAGCGATTTAATGGCATCGACCAGTAATTTATGACCGAGATATTTTGCCGTACCGGTGGAGATCTGAATCATTAACGGACTATTGGTTTTCTCTGCCGCTTTAAAATAGGCGGGCAGCATCTCCAG
Organism: Pantoea sp. ABR1s; assembly: GCF_057812235.1. NCBI lineage: Bacteria > Pseudomonadati > Pseudomonadota > Gammaproteobacteria > Enterobacterales > Erwiniaceae > Pantoea > Pantoea sp. ABR1s. The sequence continues at coordinate 2,177,179 of NZ_CM173823.1, forward strand.
GCAGTGAAGATTAAAAGAACCCACCGCTTTAAAGTCGCGCTGTTTAGCCAGCTGTAACAGATCGGCGAAGTTATAAAGTTTCATGGATTTTTTCCTCTTGAGGTTTTGTGGATTTGCCATTAACAAACCAGGCAAGCGCGGTAACAAAGGCAATAAACAGGGCGACGAACAGCCAGTTATTCTGGAAGGCGTGGCCGAGCACCAGGCCGGTACTGATGACATCTGAGTCACTGAAGGTCACACCGGTGAAGCCATAGCTCTCCAGCATCGGCACCAGGATGGCGGGCAGAATGGTGATAAAGAGGCCGTGGACGAAGCCGCCGATCATCGCGCCGCGCCTTCCACCCATGGCATTACCAAATACCCCGGCGGTGCCACCGGCAAAGAAGTTGGTCAGCAGGCCAGGCAGGATCATCGCCAGACCAAACATCGGGAAGACGAGCATGCCGACAATTGAGCCGAGCGTGGTGGCGAGAAAGCCAACAATCACCGCGTTCGGGGCATAGGGAAACATCACCGGGCAGTCCAGCGCCGGTTTGGCATCCGGCACGACACGCATGGCGATACCACGGAAGGCAGGCACCAGCTCGTTAAGCAGCAGGCGGACACCGCTGTAGAGCACGAAGACCCCGGCCACGAACTGAATCGACTGCATAAAGGCGTACATCAGGTAGTTCATGCCGTTGCTGTACTGGGCGATAAACGCCGGTCCGGCCGCCACAGCGGGGATCAGGTACATCGGCACCATCACCAGCGCCATCGACAGATAGGTATCCTGCAGAAACTTGAAGTTATCGGGCAGCTTCAGATCTTCAGTGGATCGCGATCCTTTGCCGACCACTTTGGCGACCGCCGCCGTGACCAGATAACCAATGGTGCAGAAGTGACCCAGGGCAACGTCGTCCGAATCGGTAATACGTCGTACCACCGGCTGCGCCAGCGCAGGCATCACCACGGCCATGATCCCGCCAAAGATACCGCCGGTCAGGATCAGCGGCAGACCGGTCAGCCCCGCTTTATAGCCAATCACCGCGCCAATCGTCGCCATCCACAGCAGGGCCTGGCCGGTGAGGAAGATGTACTTAAAGGGCGTCAGTCGCGCGATGATGATATTGACGATAAAGATCACCAGCAGCGTCAGTGCCACTTCAGACCCCAGCTCACGGTTAGCCAGCCCGGCAATGGCGGCAACATCGGTGATATAGCCGCGCATGCCAAAGCCGTGGGTAAAAATGGTATTGAGGAACGTCAGGGTTCCCACAATAATATTGATACCCGCCATCATAATTAAAAAACCGAGCAGGGTTTTAAAGGTGCCTTCCACCACCTTGCCTGCGGATTTCTTTTGCAGCAGCAGACCAATCAGGGCAATAAAGGCGATCAGAATAGACGCCTGCCCCAGCAGATCTTTTACCAGGAAGTCGATCACACTATTCATGGGCGGCGACCTTTACGTTGCGTTCTTTTAAAAAGGCCAGGATCTTCTGCTCTATTTCCGCTTTATCGGTGAGCCGGTTAAGAATAATGACCCGCTTAATCTGTTCCGGACTGGCGTCGGCATTTAACACATCGGCAAAGGCTTTTTGCGTCAGAATCATGTCCGACTTAAAGGCATTCGCTTCTGAAATGGTGGTGTGATCGATATCGGCCTCAATCTCCAGTTTTTTTAAAACCGCTTTTGCGCTCATCTCAATCGCAAAACTGGATCCTAAGCCACAACCACAGACACATAATATTTTCAGCATGGTTTCCTCCTCACAATATATTGAGTTGTTTAGCGAGTTTGTAATGGTGCCCGTCAATATCGACCAGGCGTTTTTGCATGCTTATTAAATCAATCGGAATCGGTTTATTGCTGCCGTTAATAATGACCGCTTTATTCCGCATGCCTGACTGAATACAACGCACCACTTCACTGGCCATAATGGTGCCCTGATAAATCTCTTCGCAGGTGGGATCACCATTCCGCAGCCCGTAACCGAGGATAGTTTTACGGACGCGTACGCCAATAAGCGGCTCAAGCTGTTTGATTAAGGTGTCGATAGCCCCCTGAAAACCGGGCGAATATTCGCGGGTGTAGCCTTCTGAACAGAGAATGATCACGCTGTTCTGTTCTGCCAGTCGCTGGGTGATGCGCTGCGCCAGCTGTGGCAAAGGAATCTGGCACTCCGGGATCAGCGCAATGTCCGCATTGGATTTAATCGCCGACTGCAGGGTTAATTCGCCGCAGTAGCCGCCGAGTAACTCCAGCATAAATATCCGGCCAGGTAAGGCGCGCCCGGTATTCCGCAGTTTCGCGACCTCTTTTAATACCTGCTCGCAGGCGGTGGAAAAACCCAGGGTGTAATCACTGCCGAAGACATCATTATCGATGGTCATGCCGACGCCGAAACAATTAACGCCAGACTCCGACAGGGTATGGAGAAATTGCAGCGACCCGTCACCGCCCGCCATAATTAACACTTCAATACGGGCGCTTTTCAGCTGGCGGGCAATACATTCATATTCGCTGCGCACCAGTTTCTTTTGCGTGCGTCCCGATTGCATAACCGGAATTGAGGCGATGGCAAAGTCGAGCAGATCACGCTGGCTGATATCACGATGGTTATTTGCCAGCAGGCCGGGAATGCCACCATCAAATATCACGATCTCCGCCTGCGTCAGACGCCCTAACTGGAAGACAAAATTATTAATGCCGGTTACATCACCGCCACTGATCACCATTCCAATTCGCATTTCCCTCACCTCGCTGTCTTAAGCTGCTGAGGGCCATTCTTCCGGTTCGTGGGGTTGCTATTTGCAGAGGAGATCACAGTTACGAGCGGTATTTTTTGGGCGGAGTTATTGACAGGGGTGTCTGAACGGCGGTTTTTGAGATCAAAATCACACTATTCGCGGGAAGGCCGATTAGAGTGAAACGATATAAATCAATGAGTTATTTCAGAAGACATCTGAATTTTATTTCGCCACACAGCGGCACAGAGTGGCTTATTCCGTGCTGTTGCAAATTTGTGACTTTCGCCTCATTTTTCCCGGTTCCGGGCCAGATAAAGCGTTCACAAAATAGTTGATGAGGAGATATCCGGATTATTTTATGGCAGATAAACAGGCGGGCAGAATAGATTTCAGAGGGGAAGAAGGCGCGGAAAAAACGAATAAGGGACGTAGCAGCAAGCCGCTACGCCCCAAAAAGCTTACTTGGCGTAGGCTTCAGTAGACAAAGTCAGAGTGACTTCGTCGCTTACCGCTGGGACATATTTGTCCAGCTTGAAGTCAGAACGCTTGATAGTGCCGGTGGCATCAAAACCAATCGCCTGCTTTTTCACCATCGGATGCTCGCCCTGCTTGTTCAGCGTCGCGTGCAGCGTAACTGGCTTGGTGATCCCTTTCAGGGTCAGGTTGCCTTCAACATCAAATTTGTTGTCGCCCTTCGCCACCACTTTGGTGCTGTGGAAGGTCGCAGTCGGATATTTAGCGGTGTCGAAGTACTCAGCGCCTTTGAATTCTTTGGTCAGCGCAGCCACGTGGCTGTCGATTTTGCTGACTGGCAGGGTCACGTCAACGCGTGATGCCTCTGGATGATCTTTATCAAACACCAGGTTACCGGTTGCATCAGGGATATCAGCGGTAGGGTTTGAGAAGCCGAAGTGGTTCCAGGCAACAATCACCGACGTATGCTCAGGATTCAGCTGGTAGTGCATCGCCTCAGCCTGAGACAACGGGGCGTAGAGGGTGGCAGCGGCTAACAGGGGCAGTGCAATACGTTTGAAGTTTTTCACGGTCAATTCCTTATGCGGACAAAGTGAATTGAGTGTGGTCCAGTTCGCCCGGAATAGACAGTGAAGAGATTTGTCGGTAATTTTCAAATAAATTCAGCAACTTTATACCGGGCGCTACACATTCTCGCCGCCGGTGAACAGCACCCGCCAGCGGCGGCGATCCTGAATCAGCGTGCGGTGAAGCTGTTGCAGATCCGCAAGTGTCAGCGCCTCAATCTGCTTCGTATCCGGTTCTGCCAGGCCATTTTCTGCGCGTAAGCACGCCAGTGGCTGATCCACTTCCCGGCTCAGAAGACGCGCTTTCAGTGCCGCCAGATCGTAACCCGCCAGCGTCTCGTTCAGTGACCGCAGGAAGTTGCGGCAGTAGCGCAGCAGTGACAGCGCGCTGTAATCGGGCGATTGCAGCGCAAACAGTACCCCATCTTCATCGGCACAGCGCATATAGCGGCTGCTCACCACATAACCGATAGGCTGCTCAACGCGATAGCGCTGGAAAAAGCGCGGCTCGTAGATCAGCGCCAGTGCGCGAAGCGCCGCCAGCTGTTCAGGTCGATGCAGCGGGATAAACAGCAGCAGAGCATTGTCCGCGCTGCTGTGTGGCAGGCGCGTCATACCAGTTTGCGTCGTCATGCGCTTTGGCGGCGTGTCAGGGTTAACCGGCAGCGACAGTGCGCTCAGCCGCCGGGCAATCAGTGAATGCAGTGCCGCGTTGCCGCCTTTCAGCGCCGCCCGCCAGCAATGTGGCATAATAGTGGCGGCCAGCTGCCAGGGCAACTGCCGCAGCAGTGCACGGATCGCGATGCTTTCTCCCGAAGAAGGCTGCGCCGCCTCAACCGGCAGCGTCAGTGCGGCGACGATCTGGCTCAGCGCCCGGTCAGCCACTGCCTCATCCGGCGTCAGTTGTAGCGTCAGTTGCCACACGCCCTCCACTTCCTGCCAGCTGCCGTTGCCGCCCTGATGACGCAACGCGGCAAACAGCGGACGTAACCGCCGCCCCAGCGCTTCGCCTGTCGCTTCGGTGAACGTTGACCAGAACTCTGGTCGCAGGATCAGCGTCGCCTGCAGGTCGTCAGGCTGATGATGCGGCAATGCCACCGCCTGTGCGGGCAGCGGCTCAGACGTTAAGGCGGTCTCGAACGGATAGAATGTGAAATTCGCCGGAGGTAGCGCCTCAGACGGGGCTGGTTGCCAGGCGGTCAGAGCAAGGCTGAATCCCTGCGTCTGAAGGGTTTCCTCAGCCGGGTGCGACGTGCAGAACAGCAGCGTGCCCGGCGCGTCGGTAAGACGCGCCAGCAGCGGCTGTAACGCAGGCACGGCTTCATCTGGCGCAAAGCCGATTGCGCGCTGGCGTAACTGCTCCATCGGTGACAGTGTCACAAATCGCTGCTGCGCCAGATGGTGATAGTGTTGATGTTGTGGCTCATTCGTCTGGCGCAGTGCATCCAGATAACGGTCGATCAAGACATTAACGGTTTCGGGTTGATGCGTTTCAACGCCCAGCGCCAGCCAGAGCGCGCCTCCCGCCTGATAGATCCACTTCAGCTCCAGCGACTCCGCCAGCCCCTGCTCACGAAGGGTAGCCAGCAGCGATCCGGGTGCTTCATCCAGCAGAAATTCACGCCATAACGTGACACCGTCACTGTTATCCAGTATCCAGCTGCGCCATAGCGCCCCAGGTGCGGTCTCTGCCAGCTGCCAGCAGGTATCGCTGGTCAGCTGCGGCGGTGGCAGATCCTGTCGCCACTGACCGGAGGGCAGCGCGGCAGCAACGTTACGCGCCAGCTGTTCCAGCTCATCCAGTGAGTGCGGCCCCTGCAGCCAGAGCCGCATATTGCTGGCGAAGTAGTAGCGCTGGTGGAACTGGCGCAGGGCCCGCTGTAGCGCAGAGAGCTCATCGCCAAAACTCGTCCGGCTGCCAATATGGAACCGGTGGAATTCCGCAGGTGACGCGGCGGCGTGCAGCAGTGCCGCTTCAATGCGTGACGGCTGATGACGCTGCAATAGCTGATATTCCGCATCAATCACCGCCACTTCCTGACCGATCGCCTGATTATCAAGCAGCGGATGGCAGACCATATCCTGCAGCCGCGCCAGCCCGTCAGCCAGCAGCGACGGCGTGACCTCAAAAAAGAACGCGCTGCGCCGGGCCAGCGTGGTGGCGTTAACCCTGCCACCCTGCGTCTGAATCCAGCTCATCAACCGGCCCTCATCAGGCCAGCCGGTGCTGCCGGTGAACAGCAGATGTTCCAGCAGATGCGCCAGTCCGGGCCAGCGATCGGGTTCGTTGTGACTCCCCGCGCCCACCTGAATCAGGGCGGCGGCCTGGCTGGCATCGGGCTGATGCACCAGTTCAACCGTCAGACCGTTTATCTCCAGGCAACGCGTTTTCATCAGAGGTTCCGTGTTTTATAGATCAGTTGTGAGTTGCTGCGGTTACGGAACTGCAGCTGACCAATTTTAATGTCGCTGCAATCCGCCTCACGCCGGGCGTCAAGGATTTTGCCGTGATGCGGTGATTTGCTGCAGACCGGATCGGTGTTGTCGGCATTGCCGGTCAGCATGTAAGCCTGACAGCGACAGCCGCCAAAATCTTTCTCTTTCTCATCACAGGAGCGGCATGGCTCTGGCATCCAGTCAAAACCGCGATAACGGTTGAAGCCGAATGAGTTATACCAGATATCGTCCAGACTTTGCGTCAGCACTGAGGGAAATTCTACCGGGAGCTGACGCGCACTGTGACACGGCAGCGCGGTGCCCTCTGGCGTAACGCTGAGGAAGATGGCGCCCCAGCCACCCATGCAGGGCTTAGGGCGCTCTTCGTAGTAGTCTGGCGTCACAAACAGCAGGTTGGTCAGATTGCCGGTGGTGCTCATCCGCTCGCGGTAGGTTTTCACCACCGCCTCTGCGCGGGCGATCTGCTCGCGGGTGGGCAGCAGGCCTTCACGGTTAAGCTGCGCCCAGCCGTAGAACTGACAGGTCGCCAGTTCTACGTCATCCGCTTCCAGCTCAATGCAGAGATCGATGATCCTGTCGATCTGGTCGATGTTATGGCGATGCAGAACAAAGTTCAGCACCATCGGATAGCCGTGGGCTTTCACCGCTTTCGCCATCTCCAGCTTCTGCTGAAACGCTTTTTTCGAACCGGCCAGCGCCGCATTCAGGGTTTCGTCACTCGCCTGGAAGCTGATCTGGATATGATCCAGCCCCGCCTCGCTGAACGCATCCAGCTTCTTCTCCGTCAGGCCGATGCCCGAGGTGATCAGGTTGGTGTAGAAGCCGAGGTCGCGCGCCGCTTTGATCAGCTCCGGCAGATCTTTACGAACCAGCGGCTCGCCGCCCGAGAATCCGAGCTGCACGCTGCCCATCGCCCGCGCCTGACGAAACACCTCAATCCACTGCTCGGTGGTCAGCTCCTTCTCCTGCTGGGCGAAATCCAGCGGGTTGGAGCAGTAGGGACACTGCAGCGGACAGCGATAGGTCAGCTCGGCCAGCAGCCAGAGCGGCGGATTCACGTCAGGTTTATGCGGGGTCACGGAACTGTATCCACTTCTGTTCATAGGCTGATTGCAGGAACTCTAAAACATCTGCACACACGCCGCCCGCTTCCGGAAAACGGCTATCCAGCGTTGCGATAATCGCGGCGATATTCTGCTTGCCATCCACCAGCTCAAGGATGGCGGCGGCGGTTTCGTTCAGCTTCGCCATGCCTTCGGGATAGAGCACCACATGGGTATCCTGGGCGGCTTCCCACTGCATGCGGTAGCCGCGACGAAACGCGGCAATCGAGTTTTCATTCATCTGTTATACCAGTCGGGTGGTGTGCCACGCCGCTTTATCAGTCACGGTGTGATAAGGCGGACGTTTCAGCTCGTATGCCATGGTCATGGCGTCCAGCATGCTCCATAAAATATCGAGCTTAAACTGCAAAATTTCCAGCATGCGGTTTTGCGTCTCAGCGGTGGTGAAATATTCCAGCGCCAGCGCCAGGCCATGTTCCACATCGCGGTTCGCCTGACCCAAGCGACTGCGGAAGTAGAAATAGCCCTCTTCTTTGATCCACGGATAGTGCTGCGGCCAGCTGTCGAGCCGTGACTGGTGGATCTGCGGGGCGAACAGCTCGGTGAGTGAGCTGCAGGCTGCCTCCTGCCAGTTGGCGCGGCGGGCAAAGTTAATATACGCATCCACCGCAAACCGCACGCCTGGTAGCACATGCTGCTCTGAAAGTAGTTCTTCGCGCGTCAGCCCGACCGCCTCGCCCAGCCGCAGCCAGGCCTCAATGCCGCCCTCTTCGCCGTTGCTGCCGTCGTGGTCGAGGATGCGCTGCACCCATTTACGGCGGGTAGCCGGATCGGGGCAGTTGGCCATGATCGCCGCATCTTTCAGCGGAATGGTGGTCTGGTAATAGAAACGATTCGCCACCCAGCCCTGAATCTGCTCGCGCGTGGCCTGACCGTTATGCATCGCGATGTGATACGGGTGATGGATATGGTAGTAAGCGCCTTTGTCGCGCAGGGCCTGTTCAAAAGCCTGCGGCGACAGCGTGTCAGTGATCTGCATGTTTTAGCCCTGAAGGTGGATCGCCATTCCGTCCCAGCTCACCTCTATTCCCTGCTCCGTCAGAAACTGACGCTGCGGTGATTGCTCGTTAAGGATCGGATTGGTGTTGTTAATGTGGATCAGAATTTTGCGTTTTGCCGGCAGCGATGCCAGCAGCGCCATCAGCCCCTGCTCTTCCGCCAGCGCCAGATGGCCCATCGCCTTGCCGGTGTTGTGTCCCACGCCGGTGGTCAGCAGCTCATCATCCTGCCAGACGGTGCCATCAATCAGCAGGCAATCCGCTTTTTGCAGCCACGGCAGGATCACCGCATCCGGCTCGCCCAGGCCTGGCGCGTAGAGCAGCGTCTGGCCATTCGCGCGGTTTTCAATAAACAGCGCCACGTTATGGCCCGGCAGCGGCCGGTCGCGATACGGCGAGTAAGGCGGTGCATTACTGATAATCGGAATCGCGGTGAACTGAAGATCATCACAGACATCGACGCTGAACGGCGTCAGTGGCGCAATGGGACGGTGCTGTAAGCCTCCATTCCAGTGGGTGAGCATAGGAAATATCGGGAAGCCGGTGCTGAGGTCACCATGCACTTCCGGCGTGCACCACACCTGATGCGGACAGCCCTCACGCAGGCTCAGCAGCCCGGTGGTGTGATCGATCTGGCTGTCGGTAAGGATAATCGCGCCGATCGCCGTGCCGCGTAACACCCCTTTGCGGGTCAGTTCTGGCGTATGCAGGATCTGCTGGCTGATGTCGGGTGAAGCGTTGCATAACACCCAATCTTCGCCGTTATCGCTGAGGATAATCGACGATTGCGTGCGTGCCTGGGCCTGGATCGTGCCGTTACGCACGCCGTGGCAGTTGGCGCAGTTACAATTCCACTGCGGAAACCCGCCGCCCGCGGCTGAACCGAGGATTTTGATAAACATAGAGGAAAACCAGAAGTTGAAAAAAAATGCCCGCTCAGAGGGCGGGCAGAACGATTAACGGTTGGAGATGTAGAGAGTCACTTCCAGACCGAGACGCATATCAACGAAAGTTGGTTTTTTCCACATGAGTTACTTCCTCTTGGTTAACAGTAAATGAGCTGCCTGAAATCAGTGTGACCGGCATTTAATGAGACCGCCGTCACAATTTCCAGGCAGATGTTGCGCCAATGGCGCGTCGGGATCAAGCCCGGAACATCAGGAAATTGTTATCACAGCCCGGTCAGATGTAAAACCCGCTGCCAGTTTCCCCATGCCAGTTTCTCTGTCAGTGTCTGATCATAGCCCGCTTCCTGAAAAGCGGCGAGCAATCGCGGCAATCCGCTGACATCGCCCAGCGCAGCCGGTGGAGTAATCCCGTCGAAATCAGAGCCAAAGGCTACATGGTCGCTGCCCATTATCTTCAACAAGTGATCACAATGCTTAACAATTTCTGTTAATGGCGTGTCAGCATCGCGTTTACCGTCGGCGCGCAGAAAAGCGTTGCCGAAATTAATGCCGACCAGACCGCCGCTGTCGCGGATCGCCACCAGCTGGTCATCCGTCAGATTACGCGGCTGCGGACAGAGAGCATGCGCGTTGGAGTGGCTGGCGACCAGCGGCGCGCTGGAGAGCCGGGCGGTGTCCCAAAAGGCTTTTGCGTTCATATGCGACACGTCAATCATCATCTTCAGGTCACTCGCCTGCTGAATCAGCCTCTCTCCGGCGCGGGTCAGGCCTGGCCCGGTATCGGGCGAGCCGGGAAAGGTGCCGCTGACGCCTTCACCAAAGCGGCTGGCCAGATTCCAGAAAGGCCCGATGCTGCGCACCCCCGCCTGCCAGAAGGCGTGCAGCTGCTCGCCCTCCTCATCCAGCGCATCAGCACCTTCGATGTGTGCCACCATCGCCAGTACGCCTGCGGCGCGGCAGGCGGCGATCTCGTCATGGCTGCGGCAGAGTCGCGCCCGCCCGCCTGACGCATCGGCCAGCTGCTGCAGGATCTCAAGCTGTTGCCACATGATCTGAAGCGGTTGAAACGGCTCGTCGGCACGTGCCGGAACGGTGCGGGCAATGTACTCCTGCGGGGGCACAAAGATCGCAAACAGCCCGCCGCCGAGCCCGCCCTGCTGAATGCGCGGAAAATCGAGGTGGCCCTGTTCAATCCCCTGATAAAACGCCTGCGCGGGCGCATCACGATGATGCAGCCAGAGGTTAAGCAACAGATCGTTGTGACCGTCGAAAATCAGCATAAGAGTCCACCCAAATAAACAGGCGACCATGCTAACCCTGCCCGGCGGATTCACCAAACCAGAGCGCACGCAGGGCCATGCAGGTCATGCTGGTCATGCAGGTCATGCAGGTCATGCTGGGTATTGTCACTTTTGCGCGTCAGGTTGTCAGCCCTGCGCGCGCGGACCCGGAGGCGTGTCGGCAGACTGGTAAAAAAACCACAGGAGACTCCTATGCTGACCCGACCCGCTGATAAATATCGTCCCTCCCCGCTGATCACCCTGCCCGATCGCCAGTGGCCCTCACGCCAGCTGACCCAGGCGCCACGCTGGCTCTCCACCGATTTGCGTGACGGCAATCAGGCGCTGGCAGAACCGATGGATCGGGAACGCAAAATGGCCTTCTGGGATCTGCTGCTGCGCTGCGGGTTCCGGGAGATCGAGGTCGCCTTTCCCTCGGCGTCGCAGACGGATTTCGATTTCGTCCGCGACCTGATTGAGCAGCAGCGTATCCCGGAGGATGTGACGTTACAGGTACTGACTCAGGCGCGGGAGGACCTGATTTCCCGCACGTTTGTGGCGCTGCAGGGTGTGCCGCGAGCCATCGTACATCTCTATAACGCCACCGCGCCGCTGTTTCGTGAGCGGGTATTTAAACAGAGCAAAGCAGAAATCGTGGCGCTGGCCACCGCTGGTGCACGGCAGATCCGCGCCGAATGCGAGGCGCAGCCGGAAACCCACTGGACCTTTGAATATTCGCCAGAGACCTTCTGCTTTACCGAGCCGGAGTTTGTGCTGGAGATCTGCGAGGCGGTAGCCGATGTCTGGCAACCGGACGCGCAGCGCCCGATGATCATTAACCTTCCCGCCACGGTGGAGGTGAACACCCCTAACGTTTATGCCGATCAGATTGAGTTTTTCTGCCGTCACTTCAGCCGCCGTGATGCCGTCTGCATCAGCGTGCATCCGCACAACGATCGCGGCACCGGCGTCGCCTGCGCAGAACTGGCGCTGCTGGCGGGCGCTGACCGGGTCGAGGGCTGTCTGTTTGGTAACGGTGAACGCACCGGCAATGTGGACCTGGTGACGCTGGCGCTGAATCTCTATACCCAGGGCGTTTCGCCCCAGCTCGATTTCAGCCAGATGCATGAGGTAATTGAAGTGGTAACCCGCTGCAACCAGCTGCCGGTTCATCCGCGCCATCCCTATGCGGGCGAGCTGGTCTTCACCGCCTTCTCCGGTTCTCATCAGGATGCGATTAAAAAAGGGTTCGCCATCCGCGCCGAACAGCAGGAAACAGAGTGGCAGATGCCTTACCTGCCGCTGGACCCGGCCGACATTGGCTGCAGCTATGAGGCGGTTATCCGCGTTAACAGCCAGTCGGGAAAAAGCGGGGCCGCCTGGCTGCTGGAGCAGAATCACGGGTTACAAATGCCGCGAGCGCTGCAGCAGGATTTCAGCCGCTGTGTACAGCATGAGACTGACCGGCACGGCGGAGAGATGACGCACTACGCGCTGTGGCAGCTCTTCTGCCGCCAGTATGGCGTCACGCAGCCCGCGGTGGCATTACAGCGGGCTGACAGCCAGAGTGACAGCGGCGGGCAGACGCAGATTAGCGCCAGCGTGGTCTATCAGATGCAATCGCTGACGCTGACCGGCAGCGGCAACGGCTGGCTGTCGGCGGCGGTCAATGCCCTGCGCAGCGCGTTTGATCTGCATCTGACCATTGAGGACTATCACGAGCATACGCTGGGACGACGCAGTGACAGCCGCTCGGTGGCCTATATCAGCTGCGTGGATGCCCGTGGCGCGCGAGCCTGGGGAGTGAGTATCGACAATGACACCGCCCGCGCCGCCCTGCAGGCGCTGCTCAGCGCGGCAGGCCAGTTTCTGCAGGCGGAAAATAGTCAGTCGGAGAGACGCCCAGCAGACGACGAAACATCGCACTAAACGCGCTGGGGCTTTCATAGCCCAGTTCCAGCGCCACCCGCAGCACGGAGTCGCCCTGAGCCAGTCGCGTCAGGGCGATAGCCAGTCGGGCACGCCGCACCCAGTCGCTGAACTGCAGGCCGGTTTCGCGCATAAAATGGCGGGCCAGAGTGCGGCCCGAGACATTCAGGTAGGCGCTGGCGCGCAGCAGCGTCCAGCTCTCACCGGGCGTCTGCTGAATCAGCTCGCACAGCGCCTGTAAACGGGGGCTGTCGGGCGTCGGCAGCGCAAAGGGCAGCACGTCCATGCCGCGGATTTCATCCAGAATCAACTCCATCACCCGCTCGGCCCGACTGCCTGCGGCGTAACGCTCTGGCAGGCTCAGCGCCGTGACAATCAGTTCGCGCAGCAGCGGTGAGATTTGCACCACCTGACAACTGGCGGGCAGATCGGCGCGCGCCAGCGGATCGATAAACAGCGTGCGCGCCGCCACACTGCCGGTAATCTGCAGCGCATGACGGGTAAATGCGGGCAGCCAGACGCCGCGACTCGGCGGCACAATCCAGCTGCCATACTCCGTCTCTACCCGTACCACGCCGCTCAGGGTGTGGATCAGCTGGGCACAGGCGTGCTGGTGCCAGGGTTCGCTGGCACCGTGCAGATAATCGTGCGCCAGCGGCACCAGCGGACGCGTGCTGAAGTCAAAATGCTGCTGACTCATTGCGCCTTCAGGTAGCGGTAGATCACCGCCAGATCCTCTTCACCGTGTCCGGCCTCCACCGCCTGCTGCCAGAGCTGGGCGATATTCTCCAGCGCCGGCAGTGGCGTCTCTGCGGCATCCAGCGCCAGGCGGGCATCTTTCAGCGCCCAGACCAGATGCATCTGAGGCGTGAAGTCGTCGCTGGCGATCATCCCGAGCTTCATTTTCGCATACGGTGCGGCCAGCGGACCGCCCTCCAGCACCTGCCAGAGATCGTCGGTGGAAAAGCCGAACTGCTCTGCCAGCCGGGTACTCTCCGCCAGGCTTTGCATCATGCCAATCAGCCAGCTGTTGATCACCAGCTTCATCCGGGTGCTTTTTCCCGCCTCGCCCAGCCACTGAGTGCCTTTACTGATGGCAGCAAATACCGCTTCTGCGGCCTGCGCCCGGCTCTGATCGCCGCTGGCCAGCACCAGAATCTGCGCATTCTCTGCTGGTGCTTTGGTGCCGGAGACTGGCGCATCGATCAGTAACAAATCGGGGCGTTTTTCTGCGAAAAAGGCGATCAGCGCGTCGGTTTTTTCTACGCCGATGGTGCCCATCTGGCAGAGCGTCGCGCCCTGCTTAAACGCCTCTTTGACCTGATGCAGCACCTGCTCAGTGGTGTCGCCATCAGACAGCATGGCGATCACGACATCTGCTTCACGCACCGCCTCGGCTGGCGAGTCAGCCAGCTGTAAACCCGCATCCAGCAGATCTTCGCCGCGCGCGCGGGTGCGGTTCCAGCCATGAACGCGAAAGCCTTTTTTCAGCAGGTTTGCGGCAAATGCGTGCCCCATTGCGCCTAATCCCAGAACCGCCACTTCAGGTTGTTTCATGCTGACTCCCGTGAGTTTTTTGTCTGCATCCGGGTGAATCGGACGCCTGATCACTGCAAAAGATGGATTCCAGCCTGGCGGTAAACAGAGAAAAAATCCAGCCCGAAACGATGTACCCCAGCGCATCAAACCCTTACCATATGCGGAAATTGTTCCACCTGGTTCATATCCTCTCTTTTTTCAGGCCACATATAATGAAAATAATCTCTCTGCGCCAGGCGACGCTGTTGATGTTGCCTGCCATTTTGCCGCTGCCGCTGCTGGCGGCGGCGGATAATGACAATACCCTGGTCGTCACGGCGGCACCGCCGGAAACGGGCCTTAACGAACTCGATACGCCTGCGGCCCTGAGCGTGGTCAGTGGCGACGATATGCGCCAGGCAGCACCGCGCGTTAACCTGTCGGAAAACCTCAGCAGCGTGCCGGGTCTGCAGATCCAGAACAGGCAAAATTACGCACAGGACCTGCAGCTGTCGATGCGTGGCTTTGGCTCCCGCTCAACCTACGGCGTACGCGGGCTGCGCATCTATGTGGACGGCATCCCGGCCACCATGCCGGATGGTCAGGCGCAGACCTCCAATATCGATATCGGCTCAATTGATCATGTTGAGGTGCTGCGCGGCCCGTTCTCTGCGCTTTATGGCAACGCTTCGGGTGGCGTGATCAATGTCACCACTCAGCAGGGTCAGCAGCCGACCACGCTTGAAGCCAGCAGCTGGTATGGCAGTTACGGCAGCTGGCGCAACAGCGTGAAAGCCAGCGGTGCGACCGGTGACGGCAGCCATGCCGGGGATGTTAACTACACCATCTCCGCCTCACGCTTCACCACTCACGGCTATCGTGATCACAGCGCTGCGCAGAAGAACCTTGGCAACGCCCGACTGGGCGTGCGTATTGATGATGTCAGCACCCTGACGCTGCTGTTTAACAGCGTTCACATTGACGCGCAGGATCCCGGCGGCTTAACCGAGACGCAGTGGCGTGAGAATCCACGTCAGGTGGTCAGCAACGTCCCGCTTTATAACACCCGTAAGACTGTCGATCAGACTCAGGGCGGCCTGCGTTATCAGCGCCAGATGAGTGAAAATGACGACCTCAGCGTGATGCTCTATGCGGGCATGCGCGAAACTACCCAGTTCCAGTCGATCCCCGCAGCCGTGCAGCGCAACCCGTCTCATCCCGGTGGCGTGATCGCCCTGACCCGCCACTATCAGGGCGTCGATACCCGCTGGACCCATCGCGACACGCTGCTGTCTATTCCGGTGGCGCTGACCGGCGGACTCGACTACGAAACCATGACCGAGCGCCGCAAGGGCTATGAAAACTTCACGGTCAGCAACGGGGTGACGCAACTGGGCGAACAGGGCAATCTTCGCCGCAACGAGCGCAACCTGATGTGGACGCTCGATCCCTATCTGCAGACCGCCTGGCAACTGACCGATAAGCTGTCGCTGGATGCGGGTGTGCGGTTCAGCACCGTTAACTTTGACTCTAATGACTTCTATATTCAGCTTGGTAACGGCGACGACAGCGGTGATGCGCGCTATCACAAATGGCTGCCCGCTGCGGCACTGAAGTATGCCTTTGACCCAGGCTGGAACGCGTGGATCTCCGCCGGTCGCGGCTTTGAAACCCCGACCATTAATGAGCTCTCTTACCGTTCAGACGGCGCGACCGGTCTGAATCTGGGGCTGAAACCGGCCACCAGCGATACGCTGGAGATTGGTAGTAAGAAACGCATCGGCAATGGCCTGATCAGCGCGGCGCTGTTCCAGACCGATACCCAGGATGAGATTGTGGCGGATGCCAGCAGTGGCGGACGCACTACCTATAAAAATGCCGGTCAGACCCGCCGTCGTGGTCTGGAGTTAAGCCTGGATCAGCAGTTTGCCTGGGACTGGCGGCTGAAGATGGCCTACACCCTGCTGGATGCGCGCTATCGCACTAACGCCTGCGGCAGCGACAGCTGTGACGGCAACCGCATTCCTGGTATTGCCCGTAACATGGCTTACGCCGGACTCGGTTATCTGCCGGAACAGGGCTTTTATGCAGGCAGTGAGGTGCGTTATCTGAGCCAGATCGCCGCTGAAGATCAGAATAGCGTGAACACCCCGTCCTACACCGTGGCAGCAGTAAACAGTGGCTATAAGTGGCTGGTTGAGAACTGGACGCTGGATCTGTTTGGCCGGGTCGATAACCTGTTTGATCGGCACTATGTGGGTTCAGTGATTGTGAATGAGAGTAATGGACGCTACTTCGAATCTGCGCCGGGCCGCAATTACAGCGTCGGTTTAACGCTGGGTTACGCCTTCCGCTAAAACAATTCGGGCCACCGTCGCGGTGGCCCGGATATTACCTTCACACGCCAATCATTCGCGCGAATTCAGCTGCGCCTTAATATCCTCACAGCTGCCGGTTTCACCCAGGCGCGGGAAGATCAGGTTCACGCTATTGTTGTGCGTATCGAGGTTGAGATCGGTCATCGCATCGGTCGCCAGCGTGACGTTGTAACCCAGCTCATACGCCTGTCGTGCGGTGGATTCCACGCCGATACTGGTCGCGATACCACAAATCACTACCTGAGTAATGCCGCGCTTTTGCAGCTCATCGTGCAACGCCGTGGCGTGAAACGCACCCCAGGTTTTCTTGGTGACCGTAAGGTCATTTTGCTGTGGGGTCATCGCCGGAACCAGCGTGGCCCAGTCGGCGGGCAATTCGCCGCTGTGACGTGCCTGCTCATTGCGGCCCGGCGCCCCACCAGCCACGTTAACCAGCACAACCGGCAGATCGTGCGCGCGAAACGCCTCAGCCAGTCCGGCACAGCGTTCGATCACCGGCTGCGGTTCATGAACCAGCGGCAGCGCCACAATGCCATGTTGCAGGTCGATAACAATCAGCGCAGTTTTTGCATCCAGTGTGGTTACAGCCATGTTGAATCCTCAGATTTAATAGTCAGTGAGTCGTTGCAGCAGAGGGAGAACGTCGGTCAGTTGCTGCTGTTCTGCCGGACTCAGTCGCGCTTCCAGCGTCCGGACCAGCCAGTCATCGCGCATCGCGCGACTCGACGTAATCACCGCCAGGCTGGACGTCGTGGGAAGATAGCGGGTTTTACGGCCATCATGGGGATCCGGCTCGCCCGTCACCAGTTCCGCCGCCAGTAACCCGGCGACGGTCGCGCCCATTGACTGGGTGCGTACGCCCTCGGCCGCCGCCAGTTGCGTTACCGTCATCGCCCCATCGCGAACCAGATGACCCAGCACCGCGACCTGCGACCAGGTCAATTCACCAGGCGGCGCTGACTCGCGCAACCGGCGGCCCAGCTTGCCCACCAGCATACGCAGCATTGCAGCGGATTCAGTCAGATCGCTCATTACCCGTCTCCATCGATAAGCGAAAGTATAAAGATACGAAGGTAAACTGTGTAGTTTGCTCAGGTATCAATTTGTAACGTCCGGGCGCTGCAGATAGTGGATCAGACTGTGGAAGCGCAGCGGCGTGCTGAGCGGGTTACGGTAGCTGTGCAGCACATCGGCCCTGAACTGGAACGCCTCCCCGGCGAGCAGACGTCGCCAGAGGTCACCGACGCCCAGCAATAGTTCGCCCTCGATGATCACCACCTGCTCCACACAGCCCGCTTCATGGGGCGAAGAATGACTCTGCGCGCCCGCTGCCAGCTCCACCGCCAGCAGATCAAAACGCAGTTGCGGATCGTAAGGCAGCAGCGACCGTACCGACATGTCGGCATTGGGCTGACTGAATCCAGGCGCGGCGCCTGAAGGCAGTACGCTGCCGTCGATAAAAAAGGAAAAAGGAACGTTGAAACCGGTGGCAATCTTCCACAGCGTCGCCACGGTGGGACTCGATTCGCCGCGCTCAATCTGGCCCAGCATCGCTTTACTGACGCCGGTTCGCTCCGCCGTCAGCGTCAGGCTCCAGCCATTGGCCTGCCGCAACTGTCTGAGCGCGCTGCTCAGGTGTTGCTGAAAATCCGCCATTTTTTCTCCTGCTTTCTCGTCATCCTGGTGAGTGACGTTATGGTAATAGTGTAACACTTGTGCGTTATAGCGCATCATGCGACCATGTGCGCTATAACGCACAACCTCATAAAGAGTCTGACCATGACGAGAGCGGAACCTCCCCGTTTTACCCTGCCGATGCTGGTCTCCGGCTTCGTGGCTGTGCTGGTGGGATACAGCAGCAGCGGCGCAATTATCTATCAGATGTTTCAGGCGGCGGGCGCCACGCCCGCGCAGATTGGCGGCTGGCTGTCGGTGCTGGGCATTGCGCAGGGGATCGCCTCGCTGGGCCTGTCACTGCGCTACCGCATGCCGGTGCTGGCTGCCTGGTCAACGCCCGGCGCCGCGCTGCTGGCGACCAGTTTTCACGGCGTTTCGCTGAATGAGGCGATAGGCGTCTTTGTTTTCGCCAACCTGCTGATCGTATTGTGCGGCGTCACCGGCCTGTTTGCCCGGCTGATGAACTACATTCCTGCCTCGCTGGCAGCGGCGATGCTGGCAGGTATTCTGCTGCGCTTCGGGCTGCAGACCTTTGCCGATTTGCAAAGTAACTTTGTACTGTGCGGCAGCATGTGCCTGGCCTGGCTGCTGGCCCGTCGCTGGCTGGCCCGCTATGCAATTCTGGTCACGCTGCTGGTGGGTGTTGCCGTCGCGCTGGCACAGCACGCCATCCACTTTCCGCCGCAGCCGATTAGGCTGGCAATGCCGGAAGTCGTGATGCCGCACTTTACGCTCACCACGCTGCTGGGGATCGGCGTGCCCTATTTCCTGGTGACGATGGCGTCGCAGAACGCCCCCGGCATCGCCACGCTACAGGCGCACGGCTACCGTCCACCCGTCTCTTCACTGATGAGCTGGACCGGATTAATTGCGCTGCTGCTGTCGCCATTAGGGGGTTTTTCGGTCTGCGTGGCGGCGATTACGGCGGCCATCTGCATGAGCGATGAGGTCGACCCAAATCCTCAGCAACGCTGGCGCGCGGCGGCGCTGGCGGGGATCTTCTATCTGCTGGCGGGCGCGTCCGGTGCGCTGATCGCCGTGCTGTTCAGTGCCCTGCCTGTGGTGCTGATTGAGGCGCTGGCGGGTCTGGCTCTCCTTGCCACGCTGGGTGGCAGCCTCCACCGCGCACTGGATCTGCCTGCCGAACGCGACAGCGCGCTGATCACCTTTCTGATCACCGCATCCGGCGTTTCGCTGCTGGGCATTGGTCCGGCCTTCTGGGGACTGGCGGGCGGCGTCATCGCCCACCTGCTGCTGGTGCGCAAATCCGGCTGATTGCGTCATACTCTCTGAAATAGCGGTGATTTTTCCGTCAGCCGGTGAAAAAAACAGTGGATTTACCCCCTTTTTCTGCCGTTTGATTTGTCATTGCCCCGCGTAAAATCAACCCAATCGTCGATAACACGCGATTTTCTGCCTCAGACAACGACCGATAAGGGCCCAACAGGTGGCAAAAACTTTTCTGCGCAGCGGTAATTTAGATGCAGTTCTGGCGTTAGGTGAAAATGGCCAGCCGGTCTATGCCTCAGCACTGCAAATTCGTGAAACCCTGCGCCTGCGCCGTCAGAGCGCACTGGCAGATTGCCTGGCCATTCCTCAGGCCAATGAACGGGGCGATCGCCTCGACTGGTATGCCCCTTTTAGCGGCCGGGTAAAATCCTGGCTGGGTGCCAGCGATCATGAACGTCGCGCGGCGCTGCAACAGCTCACCGCCTGTCAGCAGGATATGCAGGATCTCAGTACGCGCGCGCGCGCGGCAGAGAACCCATCAATGCGGCTGTTTGGTGCGCTGCTGAGCAAAACCCTGCAATTCCCCGACCAGCAGTATGTCTATCTGGTTGATGGCAAACCGGTCATCACCTTCTGGGGCTTTGTCGATGCCCAGGCGCGCAGCCGCGATGACGCGCTGGCCTGCCTGCGTGACACGCTGGAAGAGAACCTGCCAGTGGCGCTGGTTGAACCGCTGCCTGAGCTGCCTGCCGCGCCGGTCATCGCTGAACCAGAGATAATCACTGAGCCCGAACCTGAACCTGTGGCTGAACCGCTGCCGGTTGCGGCACCCGTTGAAGCTCAGCCGGCGACGCCTGTAGCGGCTCGCCGCCGTTTCCGCGTCTGGTATCTGTTACCGCCGGTGGCGATTGCTGCTGCCGTGACGGTGGCCGTGTTGCTGCATCGTTCTGAACCCGTAAAAACACCGGTTGCCACTGCGAAGCCAGCGTCAGCCCCGGCGACGGTATCCACTCCGGCCCCTGCTGCGACTCCGGCACCGGTTGCGGCGACACCGTCTGTCACGCCACCTGCAGAGCAGGCAGCACCGGAAAAACTCCCTGAATCGCAGCCGCAGAAACCGGCCAACACAACCACCGATACCGCACCGGCAGACGCATCTGCTACCCTTGCCACAACGGTGACGGCGCCGGTTCCGGCCAAACCCGATGACCTGATCGTGACGCCGGATGCGGTGCGCGATGGCCAGGTTAGGGTGATTGATGGCCGCTGGCGTGTGACTATCGACCAGATGCCGACGCCAACCGGTAAGCCTCCAGTGATGCGCTTCCAGTTTAAAAACGGCAAAGGCAGCGTGCAGATCGCCCAGGGCAATACCACCTGTAAAGCGGATGTCAGCGCGGCCATGACCAGCGCCGGTAACCTGGTGATTGAGAGCCGCTACACGGCGAAGTGCCAGAACAATTCGCGCTACCGTATGCCGCTGCTGGTCTGCCATGCGAGTATCGGTGCCGCAGTGTGTGAAGCGCAGTATGCTGATGACCGGGTCTTCCCGATGACGATTAAGCGTGAGAGTAAATAACGATGCTGGCTCCCCTGATCGATGACAAACAAAAAATTTCGCTGATTGAAAACAGCGGCGTGCAGTTTCTGGATTTCGGCCTGCAACTCTCAGATACCCCTGCGCGCCGCCAGTTTGTGCGCCAGACCGCCAACGGCCCGCTGCTGCGCCTGAACGTCGATGGCAACAGCGGTAAGTTCCTGCTCTATCCGGAAGATGGCGGCGCTGCGGAAGTGGTGCGCCCGGAGTCTGATATCGCGCTGGCGGACTCGCTCTCTCTGCTGTCAGCCTGCTGGCTGCCGCTGCCGATGCTGCGCTGTGCCAGCGGACGTCGTTTTATCGGCGGTCCTGAAAACTGGGCGCGGATGCGTCTGGTTGCGCTGCCCGCGCCCGATGCAGCAGGCAATACCCATCGCGTCAGCCTGGCCTTTGATACCCGCTGCGTGGCGGAACAGGATGGCGGTGAACAACTCGGCCTCAGCACGGCTGATGCTCAGAACGGTGTGACCTTTGCGCTCGCCTGGCACAACTACGAGTTGGGTGATTTTCTTGACCTGACCTGGGTTGACGGCTGGCTGCGCGAATCCTTTACCGACCGCGTCTCCGATCGCCGCGAACAGGCGATTAATCAGGCGCTGCGCGAGTTTGAGTATCAGGCGCACTACCTCAATCTGCTGGAACTGCTGGGCGAACAGCTCGACCTCAGCGAGATCCATATTCAGGCCGCCACGCTGCAGACCCCGGCGGTCAATGTGGATATCATTCTGGATGTCGGTAACTCCCATACCTGCGGCATTCTGGTTGAAGATCACCCGGAAGAGAGCAACGGCCTGAAACAGACCTATGAGCTGCAGCTGCGCGATCTGTCGCAGCCGCATCAGGTTTACAACGAGCTGTTTGACAGCCGTCTGGAGTTTGCCGAGACCCGTTTTGGCAAAGCGAACTTCTCGCTGGAGAGCGGTCGTGAGCAGGCCTTTATGTGGCCTTCTCTGACGCGCGTCGGCCGTGAAGCGAGCCGTCTGGCCCTGCAGCGTGTGGGACTGGAAGGCAGCACCGGCCTCTCCAGCCCGCGCCGTTATCTGTGGGATGAGGCGCGCTATCAGCCAGGCTGGCGTTTTAACACGCCCGGCGAGCAGACTGAACCGCTGGCCTATGCCGCACCCTTTACCACCCTGCTCAACGACGAAGGCCAGCCGCTCTCGACGCTGGCACCCGACGATCGTCTGCCGGTCTTTTCTCCGCACTACAGCCGCAGTTCGCTGATGACCTTTATGCTGTGTGAGCTGCTGGCGCAGGCGCTGATGCAGATGAACAGCGCGGCACAGCGTCAGCGGATGCCACAGAGCCACGCGCCGCGTCAGCTGCGCCATGTGATCCTGACGCTGCCGTCAGCGATGCCGAAGCCGGAGCGTGAAATTTTCCGCCGCCGGATGCAGGAAGCGCTGGCGCTGGTCTGGAAAGCGGAAGGCTGGCTGGCTGACGAAGATGACCTTTCACCAGCACTGCCACGTCAGAACCCGAAACCGCTGCCGGATGTGCAGATGGAGTGGGATGAAGCGACCTGTGGTCAGATGGTCTGGCTGTTTAATGAAACCCAGGTCAACTTTGCCGGTCGCGCCGAAGACTTTTTCAGCAGCATGGCCCGTCCGGATCGCCCGCGCGATGCTGACGAACTGCCAGGCAAGAGTCTGCGCATCGCCTCGATTGATATCGGCGGCGGCACTACTGACCTCGCCATCACCCAGTATCGTCTGGATGATGGTCAGGGCAACAACGTCAAAATCACGCCGCGACTGCTGTTCCGCGAAGGCTTTAAAGTCGCGGGCGACGATATCCTGCTGGATGTGATTCAGCTGTGGATTTTACCGGCGCTGCAGCAGCATCTGCAGAAAGCGGGCCTGACGCTGGCGGAACCGCTGATGAACAAGCTGTTTGGTCACGACAGCCGCATGGACGGTCAGGCCACGCTGCGTCAGCAGATCACCTTACAACTGTTTATTCCGCTGGCGCAGGCGGTACTGGAACGCTACGAAAACTGGGATCCGCTGGAGAGCCACGCGGAGATCAACGCACTGTTTGGCGAGCTGGTCGATCAGCCGCCGGGCGAAGCGGTACTGGCCTTCGTCAACGGCGAGATTCAGCGCGAGCTGGGCGGTAACAGCCGCTTTGACCTGCTGCAGGTACCGCTGGTGGTGAGCCTGTCACAGCTGCACGGTGAATTTATGCAGCACCGGATGGCGATTATCCCGGCGCTGCGTTCAATGTGTGAAGTGGTGTCGCTCTATCAGTGTGACGTGCTGCTGCTGACCGGTCGCCCGTCGCGCTTCCCGGGCATTCAGGCGCTGGTGCGTCATCTGCAACCGCTGCCGGGCAGCCGTATACTGTCGCTGGAAGGCTATCACACCAGCGACTGGTATCCGTTTAACAAACATGGCCGCATTGACAACCCGAAATCGACCGCGGCGGTCGGCGCGATGCTCTGCCTGCTGGCGCTGGATCTGCGCCTCAGCAGCTTCTGGTTCCGCGCAGGCGATTTTGAACCCTACTCGACGATTCGCTATCTTGGCATGCTCGACGAAAACCAGGCGCTGACGGACGAGAACCTCTGCTACAGCGAAATTGACCTCGACGATCCCGGCTATGTGCTGGATAAAAAGCGCAGTTTCCGTATTCGCGGCAACGTCTGTCTCGGCTTCCGCCAGCTTGATAACGATCGCTGGCCCGCCTCGCCGCTCTATAGCCTGACGCTGAACGACGCCACCCTGGCGCGTAAAGTGGCCGGTGAGAGCGTGCTGCGCATCCGGCTGGCGGTAAAAGCCGGACCCGACGCGTCCGGCCCGGAAAGTCTGGTGCTGAGCGATGCCCGCCTGGATGATGGCACCCGCGTGCCGCTGGAGCAGTTGAGTCTTAAGCTGAATACCCTGTCGGCGACCGGCAATGCCAATGCGCAATACTGGATTGACAGCGGGAGCGTGTGTAAACGATGAAAGCCCTGAAACCCCGTCAGCCGCAAACGCTGGCAAAACGTCTTGGCCTGTTGCAGGACGCCCTGAATAACAGTCTGGCCTGGATTGAGAGCAGCCGTGAGCAGTCGCCGCGTCTGGCGCTGGAAGCAGAAACCCTGACGCTGCAACTGCGCCAGGCGCGCGTGCAGACTCAGGCGCTGGCGCAGCAGGTGGCGCGTCCGGTGACGCTGGCGCTGTTTGGCCAGTCGCAGGCGGGTAAGGCCTGGCTGCTGAACGAAATGGTGGCCGATGCACAGGGCCAGTTAGTGACCCGCATGGGTGATAAACTGCTGAACTGGTTTCAGCATATCAATCCCGGCAACCTCGATTTTGCTACCGCCACCCGTTTCAGCCATCAGCGCGAGCCACTTTCAAACGAGTGGCCGGTTGAACTGACGCTGCTGAGTGAAGCGGAGATCGTACGGCTGATGGTCGCCTGTGCCGGCGCGACAACGCCCGACACCGCACAGATCGACAGCGCACTGCAGCGCCTGCAGCGTCATCGCCTCGCCACGCCGCTGGCGGGTCTGGAAGGCGATGCGCTGGTGACACTCTGGTCCTGGTGCCGTCGCCGTGCGCACCACGATGCGCGGCTTGATCGTCATTTCTGGCCGCAGGCGGTTGAGCTGGCGCCCTGGCTCAGCGTTGACGACCGGGTACAGCTTTTTTCACTGCTGTGGCCGGGTCAGCCTGAACTGAATGAGATGCTGCGCACCCTGCTGCATCTGCGTCACCAGCTCCGTAACAGCAGCCGGGTGCTTGCTCCACTGAGCCTGCTGACCGACACATCACTGCTGCCGGCCGAGCAGCTGATTGTGCCAGCCAGTGAGCAGGATCAGCAGCAGCTGGTGGAAGTCTGCCCGCTGAATGGTAACCGCATCGGTAAGGCGCAGAACGTGCCGCTGGGATTACTGGCGCTGCTGACGCTGGAAGTGCTGGTCCCGCTGAGTTCCACACCGCGAACCGCGCTCTATGATGATGCCGATATGCTGGAACTGCCCGCGCCAGGCCAGTCCGGTGACGCGGCAACTCAGGAAGATCGTCAGCGCCTGCAGCAGCAGGATCCGCTGCGTGCCCAACTGCTGGAACAGAAACGTGCCCTGCTGCCCGGTTTTTACGCCGCGCGTCAGGCAATCGACCTGCTGCTGGTCTGTACCGCAGCCAGCCAGCGTCAGGATGCCGACCTCGCCAGCGAAACGCTGCGCGAATGGCAGCGTCAGCAGCCCGCACAGGAATCCGCAGAGAAACCGCGTCTGATCTGGGCGATTACCCCTTTCGATGCCCGCCATCAGCAGGTCAATGTGGATGAAGCGGTGCAGCGTCAGATGGGACAGCCCGGTCAGCACTGGGGATCGATGCTGGCACTGGATCGCGCGGGCGTCGACCGCATGGCGAGCTGGTTGCAGGATGAGATGCAGCCGGAAGCGCGCCGCGACATGCTGCTGGCTCAGCTGGCGCAGATTCAGCACACTGTGGTGGAGCGGCGTTTATTGCCCTGGACCGAAGCGGGTGCCAGCCCGGAACAGGCGGCACGCAAACAGAATATCGCCGATACGCTACTGAAGTGTTTACAGCATCGGACCGGCCTGCATGGCGAGCTGCTGGAACGCCTGCAGCCGCCGCGTGAGGCGCTGCGTCAGCTGTGGCTCAATCAGTCCGCCTTACAAGGCAGCAAACCGGCCAGTATTCAGGCACCGGAAAATCAGTTCGGTATCGGGTTTGAATTTGACCTGTTCAGTGAGAGCCCGGCTGAAGCGCCGGTTCAGCCGCGTCAGAGTCTGCAGAGCGCGCAGCAGTATCCGCGTCAGGTGCTGCTGCTGTGGCTGGATCATCTGCGTCAGCTGCCGGAAAACCGCAGCCTGCTGGCGTTGCTGAACGTGGATAAGCCAACGATGGAGTGGCTGGTTGAAGAGCTGATCACGGCCGGATTCCGCACCGATATCGCGCAAAAGCTGCAGCTGGCGCTTCATGAGCCCGATACGCAGAGCGTCAGCCATGAATCACGCGCGGATCGTCAGGTGACGCGGGCGATGACGGTGCTGGGGGATTTTGTGGCCTGGCTCGGCTTTTTACAGCGTCCTGAAAATGAACGCCCTTCCAGCCGCGTTAACCGGGGTCAGGTGATTTTCTCGCGTCCTCCGGCTCCCAGCGTCAGCTTCAGTTCCGGTCAGCGTCTGACCAGACTCTCTGCCGCCCCGGCCAACCACACGGCCTACTATATCTACGACTGGCTGGTGGGGCTGAACCAGGTCATCATTGAGAACAATGGTTACACTGGCGGCGGCGATCTGCCACTGGCAGCACGCGAAGCGCTGGTTGCGCTGCTCAAGCCGCTACGCGCTTAATCAATGATCAGGCGCAGTTCGCCCTCCAGCGACTGCGCCGCCTCTTCCAGCAGCGCCAGCACCGGCGCTAAATCGGCCTGATGCGCGGCATAGTGCTGCAACCACATTGTCGCAGGCAGCGCCATCCCGCCCGTCAGCCAGTCCCATAACGCATCCAGATTATGTCCGAAGGTCTGCGGACAGCCGCTCTGCTCAGCAAACTGCTGATAAAACGCCGCGCGCGTGGTGAGCTGACGCAGGTCAAAGGTCAGATTAAGCATGATCAGGGCACCTGCCTGAAACTGCGGTAGTGATCGGTGGAGAGAAACACCAGCCCGTCAGAGGAGTAAACCAGGCGATCGGCGTCGCGATGCCCGCAGCGATAATTCACATCCGCTTCATACCACTGACGGCCCGCACGCGCGGGCAGACGCTTTTCACGGTTCGTAAAGCGATCGCCGCCAATGGCTTTGCCTGGCAACACGTCACACAGGTTGCCTTTGGCCGGATTCCAGCCACGCTTGCGCGCGTCGTTTTTGGTGAGGTAGTAGTCCGGCAGTTGCTGATGCTGCAGCACCCAGCGCGCCACGGTATGGGCGTCAGTCAGGGTGGCGATATCCGCCTGGGCAGGGGCTGAAACGGAATTCAGATAGGGTTTAAGGCCGTAGAAACCGGCCGCGAGGACGAGAAAAAGTCCAATCCAGAGTTTTTTTGACATGATGGCATCCGTGACGACAGGACGCAGATGATACCAGTTTTGCGCGCAGAGAAAAGCGCGGGCCAGACAAGCTGGCCCTGGCGAGGTTATGCTGCGTGCGAATCCCCGCTGTGCCGACGCCATGCACCCGGCGCGACGCCATACTGGCGTTTGAAGCTGCGGTTAAAGGATTGCTGGGAGTCGAAACCTAACGATATCGCCACATTGAGAATCGGTTCATCAGTGCTGGTCAGGCGGTCGGCTGATTTCTTCAGCTTCTTAACCCGGATGTATTCACCCAGTGGATAACCGGTGTGCTCTTTAAACATGCGCTGCAGGTGCCATTTGGAGTAGCCCGCGCGCTCTGAAACGGTATCCAGATCCAGACGTGCTTCGATGTTGTTATCAATCCAGTCGATTAAATCGTGAATAAAAGCATCACTCATCATTCCAGTCTCTCCTGTCGCCGTGGCGAAAAGTATTAGTATCAGTTGCAGTTACACTTAAGGGTGGCTGACTATGCCATTTAATGCAAGTTTTATTAGTACATTAAATGCCGCACTATTTGTGTGGTTTTAGCTAAGTTGTTCAGGCTTTCATCGCCCTGCCCTAAACCGCACATAAAGTGTATCTGTTATTCTTGCAGTTGCCAGCCACGCAAGCCTACACTCACCGCGATTAATTGCAATCTTAAAAGTTGCAAATATTGGCCTGCAGGCCGCCTGTTTATATCTATCGCGGAATAACAACAATGATTACGAACCGGGTTCGTCAGGGTTTAACCCTCTTAGGGATGGTACTGCTCATCACGCAACTGAGCGGATGCGATAAAGGTGTGGCGCAAAACGCCGCTCCCCCGCCGCCTGAAGTGAGTGCCGCACCCGTGCTGATCAAACCGGTCAGTCAATGGGATAATTTCAATGGCCGGGTTGAAGCGGTACAGAGCGTGCAGTTGCGTCCGCGCGTCTCTGGCTACATTGATGCCGTTAACTATCGAGAAGGCGATGAGGTCAGAAAAGGTCAGGTACTGTTTACCATTGATGACCGGAGTTACCGCGCGGCGCTGGAGCAGGCCAAAGCGGAACTGGCCCGGGCGCGCAGTCAGGCGAGTCTGGCCCGCAGCGAATCGGGCCGCAGCGAGAAGCTGATCGGCACGCAGGCGATTTCCCGCGAAGCGTGGGAGCAGCGTCGTTCTGCCGCCAGTCAGGCGCAGGCGGATGTGCTGGCCGCAGAGGCCGCGGTCGATATGGCGCAGCTGAACCTCGACTTCACCCGCGTCACCGCGCCGATTGATGGCCGCGCCAGCCGGGCGATGATCACCGCCGGTAACCTGGTAACCGCCGGCGACAGCGCCAGTGTGTTAACCACGCTGGTGTCGCAGCAGCAGATGTATGTCTATTTCGATGTCGATGAGAACACCTTCCTGAACTATCAGGCGATGGCGCGTCAGGGCCAGCAGCGCCATGCGCTGCCGGTTGAGATTGCGCTGGTCGGCGAACAGGGTTTCCCGCACCAGGGCAAAATTGACTTCCTGGATAACCAGCTGACCGCCAGCACCGGCACCATTCGTATGCGCGCCCTGCTCGACAATCAACAGCGTCAGTTTACGCCTGGCCTGTTTGCCCGCGTGCGTCTGCCCGGCAGCGCACAGTTCGAGGCGGTGCTGATCGATGATAAGGCGGTATTGACCGACCAGGATCGCAAATATGTCTACGTGGTGGATGGCGAAGGTAAAGCGCAGCGGCGCGATATCCAGCCTGGCGCGATGGTGGATGGTTTGCGCATCGTTAAATCGGGTCTGCAATCCGGCGACAAGGTCATCATCGCCGGTCTGCAAAAAGTATTTATGCCCGGCATGCCGGTCACTGCTCAGCCGGTCGCCATGCGTGCGGCAGTCGCTCAATAACCCGAGGCCGCTATGGACTTTTCCCGCTTTTTTATCGACCGGCCTATTTTTGCTGCGGTGCTGTCGATCCTGATTTTTGTGACCGGGGTGATTGCCATCCCGCTGCTGCCAGTCAGTGAATATCCCGACGTGGTGCCACCCAGTGTACAGGTGCGCGCCGAGTATCCAGGCGCTAACCCGAAAGTGATTGCGGATTCCGTGGCGACGCCGCTGGAAGAGGCAATCAACGGTGTCGAAAACATGATGTACATGAAGTCAGTGGCCGGTTCTGACGGCGTGCTGGTGACCACCGTCACCTTCCGTCCAGGCACCGATCCTGATCAGGCGCAGGTACAGGTGCAGAACCGCGTAGCGCAGGCGGAAGCCCGTCTGCCGGAAGATGTGCGTCGGCTGGGGATCACCACCCAGAAGATGTCGCCGACCCTGACGCTGGTCGTCCACATGTTCTCACCGAACAATACCTACGATTCGCTCTACCTGCGTAACTACGCCACTCTCAAGGTGAAAGATGAGCTCGCCCGGCTGCCGGGTGTCGGTCAGATTCAGATTTTCGGCGCAGGCGAGTATGCGATGCGCGTCTGGCTTGATCCTAATAAAGTGGCGGCGCGTGGTCTGACCGCCTCTGACGTGGTAACGGCGATGCAGGAGCAGAACGTGCAGGTCTCTGCCGGTCAGCTGGGTGCCGAGCCGCTGAAAAAACAGAGCGATTTTCTGCTGTCAATCAACACCCAGGGACGACTGGAGAGCGAGCAACAGTTTGGCGATATCATCCTGAAAACCTCGGAAGATGGTTCGCTGGTGCGGCTGCGTGACGTGGCGCGGATTGAGATGGGCTCGGGAAGCTATGCCCTGCGCTCGCAGCTGAATAACAAAGATGCGGTCGGTATCGGCATCTTCCAGGCGCCTGGCGCCAACGCCATCGACCTCTCCAATGCGGTTCGCGCCAAAATGGATGAGCTGGCGACCCGCTTCCCCAATGACGTGAAATGGGCCGCGCCTTACGATCCGACGGTATTTGTCCGCGACTCGATTAAAGCCGTGGTGCAGACCCTGCTGGAAGCGGTCATTCTGGTCGTGCTGGTGGTGATTCTGTTCCTGCAGACCTGGCGCGCCTCAATCATTCCCCTGCTGGCGGTGCCGGTTTCGATAGTCGGTACCTTTAGCGTGCTCTATCTGCTTGGCTTCTCGCTGAATACGCTGAGCCTGTTCGGGCTGGTGCTGGCGATTGGTATCGTGGTGGATGACGCCATTGTGGTGGTGGAGAACGTCGAACGTAACATTGAGATGGGGCTGTCGCCGCGCGCCGCTGCGCATCAGGCGATGCGTGAGGTCTCCGGGCCGATCATCGCCATTGCGCTGGTGCTGTGCGCGGTGTTTGTGCCGATGGCGTTTCTCTCTGGCGTCACCGGGCAGTTCTACAAGCAGTTCGCCACTACCATTGCCATCTCTACAGTGATCTCTGCTATTAACTCGCTGACGCTCTCGCCTGCGCTGGCGGCGATGCTGCTGAAAGATCATCACGCGCCGAAAGACCGGCTGACGCGGATCATTGATGCGCTGTTTGGCTGGCTATTCCGGCCGTTTAACCGCTTCTTCCAGCGCAGTGCCCATGGTTATGAATCGCTGGTGGGCCGTACGCTGCGTCGCCGTGGCGCCGTGTTTGGCGTCTATATTCTGCTGCTGGCGGGTGCCGGATTTATGTTCCACACCGTTCCAGGTGGATTTATTCCGACGCAGGATAAGCTCTACCTGATTGGTGGCGTGAAGATGCCGGAAGGTTCCTCTCTGGCGCGCACGGATGCTGTGATTCGTAAGATGAGCGAAATCGGTATGCAGACCGAAGGCGTCGCCTATGCGGTAGCATTCCCTGGCCTGAATGCATTGCAGTTCACCAATACGCCGAACAGCGGCACGGTGTTCTTCGGTCTTAAGCCGTTTAATGAGCGCAAACATACGGCGGCGGAGATCAACGCTGAGATCAATGCGAAGATCGCTCAAATCCAGCAGGGCTTTGGCTTCTCGATTATGCCACCGCCGATTCTGGGGCTGGGCCAGGGCTCGGGCTATTCGCTCTATGTGCAGGACCGGGCGGGTCTGGGTTATGGCGCACTGCAGACGGCGATTAATACGCTGTCAGGCAGCATCATGCAGACGCCAGGGATGCACTTCCCCATCTCCTCTTATCAGGCCAACGTTCCGCAGCTTGATGTGAAGGTAGACCGGGATAAAGCCAAAGCGCAGGGAGTATCGCTGACCGCGCTGTTCAGCACGCTCCAGACCTATCTCGGCTCGTCGTATGTGAATGACTTTAACCGCTTTGGCCGCACCTGGCGGGTGATGGCGCAGGCTGACGGGGATTTCCGCGACAGCATCGAAGATATCGCTAACCTGCGGACCCGAAACGATCGCGGTGAGATGGTGCCGATTGGCAGCATGGTCAACATTACCACCACCTACGGTCCCGACCCGGTGATCCGCTATAACGGCTATCCGGCGGCGGATTTGATTGGTGATGCCGACCCACGCGTGCTCTCCTCGGCGCAGGCGATGAGTCAGCTCGAAGCGATGTCCGGTCAGCTATTGCCAAACGGCATGAACATCGAGTGGACCGATCTGAGTTATCAGCAGTCAACGCAGGGCAATACCGCGCTGATTGTCTTCCCGATGGCCGTGTTGCTGGCGTTCCTGGTACTGGCCGCGCTGTATGAGAGCTGGACGCTGCCGCTGGCAGTGATCCTGATTGTGCCGATGACCATGCTCTCTGCGCTGTTTGGCGTCTGGCTGACCGGCGGTGACAACAACGTCTTCGTGCAGGTCGGACTGGTGGTGCTGATGGGGCTGGCCTGTAAGAACGCGATTCTGATCGTCGAGTTTGCGCGGGAGCTGGAGATTCAGGGCAAAGGGATTGTGGAAGCGGCGCTGGAAGCGTGTCGCCTGCGTCTGCGTCCGATTGTGATGACCTCCATCGCCTTTATCGCCGGTACAATACCGTTGATTCTGGGTGAAGGCGCGGGTGCAGAGGTGCGCGGCGTTACCGGTATTACGGTCTTCTCCGGCATGCTCGGCGTGACGCTTTTCGGCCTGTTCCTGACGCCGGTGTTCTACGTGGCCCTGCGCAAGCTGGTGACGCGCCGGTCAGGTAGTGCATCGTCCGTGACGGCGTAAACCGTAAAAGTTAAAAGGGGCGACCATATGATCGCCCCTTTTTTTGCCTGTAATTCACTGATTTCAGCAGACCCCGTCTTGCAGGCTAGCGCCGCTTCAATCTTTCATTCAGCGTTTCAATGATAAACGCATTCAGCGAGGTTTCATTTTGCGCGGCAGCCTGAGACAGGCGCTCTCCCAGCGATTCAGGATAGCGCAGCGTAAAGGTTTTAATTTTTTCCTGCTCAGCATAGGGATTAATGCCGGAGGCTGCACAATCTTCCAGGTATTCGCGCAACGAAATCTCGCCCTCTTTGTACAGCCCCTGTACGCTGTCAGAGACAAAATCACAGTAGCCTGACAAGCCAGTAAAACGCCCACGGAACATGTTGAGTTCAGGAACATAGGTGATCACAGCGGGTTGACCAGCGACGGTGATTGATGAATTTGAACGATTATTCATAGGGATCGACTCCAATACTTTCCAGCCATTCACGCAGATTAATAACAGCCCCTCTGTCGGTGTCTGGCGAAGGATGCGGCCGGTGAAAACGCGCTATTCTTCCTCTGAGAAGAAATCGCACCCGTGAACCACTGCCTTCTTTAATCTCACCACCCAGAGCCCTGATTAATGACTCAACTGCCTGCCATTTCAGTCCGGACGGCGGCGGCATTTGAAAAACCTGCTCCAACGTTTCACGATGTTTTTTCCGTAACTCCCTGACAACGGTGTTCATCCTGACCTCCGCGACTTCATCCAGTGAAGTCATTTTATTACGATACGGTAAGAGGTCAAGATGGAATTTACGGAGAGAAGGCCTGCGTTGCAGGTTTGGGAAAGAAGTGGCTCAGAAATGGATGTTCAGCAGGCATAAAAAAGCCGCTAATCAGCGGCTCTTTTTGCAGAGATCATCAATCTCTTCGGGTTCAGGTTCCGGCACGGCGGTGCAGTTGCTGGTGTCGCGTTTCTTCAGTTCGTTCAGTGCGTCTGCCACGGTGCGTTTTGCCAGCACATCCAGCGACGCCTGCTCGGCTTCATCGGCTATCGACTTGAAGTACCAGCAGAGGTTGGCACTGACCAGACAGCGCGGCGCGACGTCAGGACGCGCGGCCCAGATTTTTTTGTCTTCGATCACTGAGACATAGATATCCCGCAGAGTAATTTCTGCAGCAGGACGGCCCAGATGAATCGAACCGGTACGGCCCAGCGTGGAGACGATAATGCCGTCACGGGTCAGCGGGACCATTAATTTTCGTATGAAACTGGGATTCGCTTCCAGCCCGTAGGCCAGAATCGCGCTGGTAGAGCGTTTTCCCATTTGCTCCGCCATCGCTACGCTCAGAACCATTTGCAAAGCTGTCGGGAAGCGGTAATCAAGCATTTCTTTATCCTGAGTTGCGGTGCATCTTATTGTTTTATTGCCGCATAAGTGAACAATCAATGAGCAATAAATATAACAAACACTGTTGCTTTTTTGAAGCAAACCGGCGGTGACAAGGCACGTATTCACCAAAGCCTGAGGCCCGATAGCACAAGGTGCTTAGCCTGCTAACGGCCCTCTTCCTGCGGAGCAAGGAGAACCGTTCCGTTATGCCGTGGTGGCCGATGTCGCCGGCAATCGCTGCTTCAGCGCCATAACCAGTACCACGTTAAAGATTGCCAGGGCGCAAAGCAACCACAGCGTCGCCGATGCACCCATCTTTTCAAACACATATCCACCTATCAGCGGCGTCAGTGCCTGCCCCATCAACGCCGGGCGGGCCATTTTACCCACCACAATCGCATAGGACTCTGGTTTGACCATCGCCAGCGGTAAAGTTCCGCGCACGATGGCACGTAAGCCATTTCCTGCGCCATACAACACCATGCTCAGCAACGCCATCTGCGGAAACAGTGCCAGCAACAGCAAGCCCAGTGCCACCAGCCCGACGGAAAAAAAGGTGGTACGGATGGGATGACTGCGTTTAAAGGCGATATCGACGAGTCGGGATCCCACCTGACACGGGCCAAGTACGGCGCTGATCGCCAGCGCCGAGGTCAGCGTATGACCACTCGCCTGCAACAAGGCGATAAGCTGCACGGAAATAGCTGTCATGATCACGGACGCCAGAGTGAAAATGGCACACAGCAGCCAGAACAGCGCAGGCGCAATCTCCGCCGTGCCAGGCTGTGGACTCAGTTTTTTCACAGGCCGCTTAGCATGGCTATCGGGTAAGGCAAACAGATAGGCAGGCAGCACGCAGACGACCATCAGTGCCGCAATTATCAGCGACGCGTTTCGCCAGCCGAATCCGTGGATTAACAACGCCGTTCCCGGCCAGACCAGCGTGGTGCAGAAGCCAGATATCAGGGTGATACCGGTGATCGCTGCACGCGCCTGACCGCCATAGCAGGTGCCGAGCGTGGCAAACAGTGCGTCATAAAGGCCCATCGCCATACCGATGCCAATAATTACCCAGGCAAACAGAAACAGCGGCAGAGAGTGGCTATAAGCCATGATCACCAGCCCTACCGCCATCACCATGCCACTCAGTGCCAGCAACAGGCGGCCACCGGTGCGGGCGATAATCCTGCCTGCCAGCGGTGACAGCAGGCCCGATACCAGAATCCCGGTCGAGAGCGCGCCATAAATCCACTGCTGTGACCAGCCTGTCTCAGCCGCAATCGGATTCGCCATCACCGCCATCAGGTAGAACGACCCGCCCCATGACAGGATCTGCACCCAGCCCAGGGTAATAATGGCGGCGATGCCGGGTTTGTTGTTCTGATTCACAGGCAATCTCCTGGTTAGCAGGCGAACCGTTTTTATAACATGTTCTGTGATAAGCCAAAATGCGTGATGCCCTTTTGACTGGATAGCTATGCAGGCCGCACGATTGTGAGTACAACCCTTTTAGTATGTTGTAACTATATGGCGCTTGCATCCTCGTCAGGCTTCTGCCACATTGTGGACGTTGTAACTATGGAGGCACAACATGACGCGCTACGACTTAGTGGCTGATATGCATCAATGTGTAAATGACCTGGAACTGGCGCTGGGTGAATTGCGTCAGCAGATTGAAGCGCAGCCTCTGCTGATCGCCCGCGTCTTCAGCCTGCCGCCGGTGGTTAAAGGCCGCGAACATGAAGCGATCACCCGGATTGCCGTCGAGCAGCATCTCGGGGAGAGCGCGTTAAAGATGGCGCTTGACCACTACTGCCGCCTGTTTATGCAGCATCAGTCAGAACAGCTGAGCACCAAGGCTGCCGTGCGCTTGCCTGGCGCACTCTGTATCGAATGCGACGCGCAGCAGGAGGCGGAGATCGGCGCACTGGTCGACGTCATCAATCAGCTGAAAGCACGGCTGGAGCAGCTGATTACGGTGGACTCTGGCCTGCCGAGTGAAGCGCGTTTTGAGTTCGTCCACCAGCATTTGCGCGGGCTGATTACCCTGAATGCCTATCGCACTATCACCCTTCTGAGCGCACCGGACAGCCTGCGTTTCGGCTGGGCCAACAAGCACATTATCAAGAATCTCAAGCGCGAAGAGGTGATCGCCCAGCTGGAAAAAAGCCTGAAGTCGGGACGTGCAAAAGCGCCGTGGTCACGTGAACAGTGGGCGGAAAAAGTGCAGGAGGAGCTGGCAAGCGTGCGCGCCCTGCCCGCCTCAGCACGGCTGAAAATCAAGCGCCCGGTGAAAGTCCAGCCGGTTGCCCGCGTCTGGCGCGCGGATGAACAAAAACAGACTCAGCTGGCCTGTCCTTCTCCGATTCTGGTTATCTGTCGCGATCGCAGCCAGGTTCCGGTTCTGGGTGAATTGCTTAATTACGATGCCGATAATATTAACCATCGTTATAAACCTGCTGCAGAACCGCTGAATCTTTTGATCCCCAGACTGCATCTGTGGGTCGATTGTCCGATATAAATAAAAAGGCCAGCTTTCGCTGGCCTCTGACTCACTCAAACCTTACGACTTCATGCTGCCGACCATCTCTTCCGGACGAACCCAGGCATCAAACTCCTCTTCGGTAAGATAACCCAGCTTCAGCGCCGAGCCTTTCAGCGTCAGCCCCTCTTTGTGCGCCTTCTTGGCAATTTCTGCCGCTTTGTCATAGCCAATATGGGTATTCAGCGCCGTCACCAGCATCAGCGATTCGTTAAGCAGTTGATCGATGCGCTCACGCACCGGCTCAATGCCGACCGCGCAGTGATGATTAAAGCTGTCCATGCCATCCGCCAGCAGGCGAATCGATTGCAGGAAGTTATGGATTACCATCGGACGGAACACGTTAAGCTCAAAGTTACCGGATGCGCCGCCCATATTGATCGCCACATCGTTACCCATCACCTGACAGCAGAGCATGGTCATCGCTTCGCACTGGGTCGGGTTAACTTTACCCGGCATGATGGAGCTGCCTGGCTCATTTTCCGGGATGGCGATTTCGCCGATGCCGCAGCGCGGGCCGGAAGAGAGCCAGCGCACGTCGTTCGCGATTTTCATCAGCGAGGCGGCCAGCCCTTTCAGCGCGCCATGTGCATGCACCAGCGCATCACAGGTTGCCAGCGCCTCAAATTTATTTGGCGCAGTGACAAACGGCTGCTGCGTGAGATCGGCCAGCGCCTTCGCCACGCGCACCGCATATTCCGGATGGGTGTTCAGGCCGGTGCCTACTGCGGTGCCGCCCAGCGCCAGTTCCGCCACGTGCGGAATGCTCTGCTCAATATGCTTCAGGTTATGCTCCAGCATCGCCACCCAGCCGGAAATCTCCTGGCCCAGGGTCAGCGGCGTGGCATCCTGCAGGTGAGTACGGCCAATCTTGACGATATCTTTGAAGGCGTCGGACTTCTGGCTCAACGTCTTTTTCAGTACCTGAATCTGAGGGATCAGCTGTTCGCGCAAGGCGATAACGGCGGCAACGTGCATCGCCGTCGGGAAGACATCGTTGGAGCTCTGGCTCTTGTTCACATCATCATTGGGATGAACCAGCCGCGCCATACCACGCTCGCCGCCGAGGATTTCACTGGCGCGGTTCGCCAGCACTTCATTCATGTTCATATTGGTCTGGGTGCCGGAACCGGTCTGCCAGATCGCCAGCGGGAATTCATCCGCATGCTTGTCAGCCAGTACCTCATCGGCCGCGCTGACAATCGCCTCGGCGCGGTCAGCGGGCAGCAGTCCCAGATCGCGGTTAACGCTGGCCGCGGCGCGCTTGGTCAATGCCAGTGCATGCACCAGCGCGGTCGGCATTTTTTCGGTTGAGATGCGGAAGTGTTCCAGTGAGCGCTGTGTCTGCGCGCCCCACAGTTTGTCTGCCGGTACGTCGATGGGGCCCATTGAATCTTTCTCAATGCGATTGGCTGCCATGAATACGTCTCCTTCATCTGGTTTTTAAAAGAATGACCGCCCGGTACGTCATTACGATCGACTGCCGGGCGGTCAGGATAGTAATACACAATAATTTAACATTATCAGAGCTTAGCGTCCTTTTGCGCTGGAGATGTATTTTTACCGGCAGTTTCTGCTTTAATACTGGCAATAATTTCCCGTGATAAAGGGTTATACAATGCAAAAAATGAACAATACGCTGCAAAACTACGCATGGGGCAGCAAAACTGCGTTGACTGAGCTTTACGGAATCGCCAATCCACAGGGGCTGCCGATGGCGGAACTCTGGATGGGCGCACATCCGAAAAGCCCCTCCACCGTGATTGACCAGGGCAGCGAGCGTTCGCTGCGTGACGTGATTGATGCCGCGCCTGCCGCCATGCTGGGCGAAGCGGTAGCACAGCGTTTTGGTGAACTGCCCTTCCTGTTCAAAGTGTTGTCTGCCGATCAGCCGCTGTCGATTCAGGTCCATCCCAGCAAACGCGCGGCCGAAGTGGGCTTTGCCCGTGAGAATGCGGCGGGTATTCCGCTGACAGCTGCTGAGCGTAATTATAAAGATGCCAACCACAAGCCGGAGCTGGTCTACGCGCTGACGCCCTTCCAGGCGATGAATGGCTTTCGCACCCTGACGGAGATGGTCTCACTGCTGGAGCCGGTTGCGGGCGCACATCCACAGATAGCCCATTTTCTGCAGCATCCCGATCAGGATACGCTGGCCGCGCTCTTCTCTACCCTGCTGTCACTGGAGGGTGAGGCGAAATCGCTGGCGCTGGGCATCCTGAAATCCGCGGTTGATGCACAACAGGGTGAGCCGTGGCAGACCATTCGCATGATTGCGGCAGAGTATCCTGACGACAGCGGCCTGTTTTCGCCGCTGCTGCTGAACGTAATCACGCTGCAATCGGGCGAGGCGATGTTCCTTTATGCGGAGACTCCGCACGCTTATCTGAAAGGCGTGGCGCTGGAGGTGATGGCAAACTCCGATAACGTGTTGCGGGCCGGGTTAACCCCGAAATATATCGATATCGCCGAGCTGATGGCGAACCTGAAGTTTGAAGAGAAGCCAGCAAGCACCCTGCTGACCAAGCCAGAGCAACAGGGCAACGCGCTGCGCTTCCCGATTCCGGTGGAGGATTTTGCCTTTGCCATTCATACCCTGAACGCAGAGCCACAGCCGCTGGCGCAGCAGAGCGCCGCACTGCTGTTCTGCATCGAAGGCCAGACGGTGATCGCCAAAGGCGAGCAGCAGGTAACGCTGAAACCAGGTGAATCCTGCTTCATTGCCGCCAGCGAATCCCCCGTAACGGTCGCAGGCACGGGCCGACTGGCGCGGGTATTTAACGACTTAGGGTGAAGCGGCTGACGGAGTGCCTGTTAACTGCTATTATTTCAACCTATTAGCTTTTAAACGCCTGCGGGCGTTTTTCTTCAGTCGCTGGGGTAAACCTGCGGCATAAGCGGACTCAAGGATAAGGACGAATCAGCAATGAAAAAGACCAATGTTGCCGTAGGTGTCATCATCGCACTGGGCGTAGTCTGGACTGGCGCGGCATGGTTCACCGGCAAGCAGATTGAAAGCCACAGGGATGAGCTGGTGCAGAACGCCAATGCCCAGCTGAATGCTTATGCCCCTAACAGCCGACTGAAGATCAGCTATCAGGACTATCAGCGCGGCGTGTTCAGCAGCAAAGTGAATCTGGTGATTCAGGCCAACTCGCAGACGGAAGATAATCCCCTGCTGAAACCAGGCCAGAGCATCATCCTGAACGAAACCATCGATCATGGCCCTTTCCCGTTTGCTCAGCTGAAGCATTTCAATCTGATCCCGAGCATGGCGTCGGTTCATACCGAACTGGCTAACACCGATGCGGTGAAAAAGCTGTTTGAGCTGACCGGCAACAAGTCGCTGATTAACGCCGATACCCGTATCGGCTACAGCGGTGCCACCGATACGGCGCTGCGCGTTCTGCCGGTTGATTATCAGAATGCGCAAAGCGGCGAGCGTCTTGCCACCAATGGGGGCACCTTCAACGTCAGCGCGGATAACAAAGGCGACAAAGTGTCGCTGGACAGTGATGTTGATAGCCTCGCGCTGACCAGTAAAAATGAGATGGGCCAGCCGGTGCTGTTCACCATCAATGGTCTGAAGCTGAGCGGTAACACCCATCTCAGCCCGGAAGGCGTGCGTATTGGCGACCAGTCAGTGGATATTGAGAAGGTCAATGCCAGCATCAATGGTCAGGACGCCCTGACGCTGCACAAAATGAAAGGCACCTCCTCTTTCGATAACAGCGCCGGTAAGATTGGCGGCAATATCGACTACAAGGTTGAAGGCATTCAGCTGCAGAAGCAGGATTTTGGTCAGGCAGCGCTGAAGATGAAACTGTCACAGTTTGATGCGCAGGCGGTAAAAGCCTTCTCCGATCGTTACAACGCGCAGATGCAGGAACTGCTGAGCCAGCCTGGCGTCGCGGAAGATCCTATCCGCTACCAGGCGGGTGTGCATCAGATTCTGATGAGCAACCTGCCGATGCTGCTGAAGGGCTCACCTGCGATCAGTATCGCCCCGCTGAGCTGGAAAAATGATAAAGGTGAAAGCACCTTTAACCTGAACGCTAATTTCAACGATCCCTCTGCGGTGACCGGCGAAGCCCAGACACTCAGCGCCATGGTTGATCGGGTACTGAAGAGCCTGGACAGCAAGCTGGTCATCAATATGCCAATGGCGACCGAAACCATGCATAAAGTGGGACTGGCTGAAGGATATCAGGCCGATGACGCACAGAAGCTGGCAGATCAGCAGGTGAAAGGACTGGCGGCGATGGGTCAGATGTTCCGCCTGACCCAGCAGCAGGATAACAATATCGTCACCAGCCTGCAGTATACCAACGGTCAGGTGAACATGAACGGCGACAAAATGACGCTGGAGCAGTTCCTCTCCCGCTATATGCTGGGTATGCCGACCAGCGAAGGGATGCCGCAGTAATTCTCTACTCTTCCTTTAAAGGCGACCTCCGGGTCGCCTTTTTTATGCCGAGCCGCGAATAACCAGCTGCGGCGGCATAATCACGTTCTGCCGGGCGGCATCCGGTTGCGCTATCCGTTGCAGGATACGCTCAGCTGCCACACGGCCAATCTCCCGGGCTGAACTGGTGACAAACGTCAGCGGCGGATCGGTCAGTTCCGCCTGCGGTTCATCGCCAAAGCCCATCAGAGCCAGCTGCTGATCGTAATAGCTGTCGACTGCACCCCGGGCGAATGTTCGCCCGGTGCGCAACAGCCCAAAATAGCATCCCAGCGCGGTAGTGGCGTTATAGGCCAGCACGGCAGTCAGCCGCGGATGGTGCTGAAACAGCTGTACCGCTGCTTCAGCCGCCTCTTTTTGCGTGTTACCGCATTCAATAATCCACTCCGGCCGGAACGGCAGCCCATATTGCAGCAGGGTGGCGCAGTAGCCGCCAAGACGTTCTGCCCGGGTCAGTGATGCGCTATGGCCGCCCAGCCAGGCAATGCGCTGATGCCCCTGACGAATCAGGTATTCTGTGGCCAGACGCGCAGCCTGAGCATTATCGGGGCGGATAGCGTCTACCTCCTCCAGGCTACTGGCGCGCGCGGCACAGACTAAGGCCATATTCACCTCTCTGGCCCGCGTCACGATCTGGCTGGCCTTATCGGCACCGCCTCCCAGCACTACGCCATCCACTCCCTGAGCGACCAGTGACTCAAAGCAGCGATGCAGATGCTGTCCCTGGGCACCGCTCTGCGTCAGGAACAGCAATTTGCCCTGCATCTCCAGCGCTTCACTCAGACCTGCCGTCATTTCGGCATAAAATGGCTGGCTGAGATCGCGGACGATCAAGCCAATCACGCCACTCTCACCCCCGCGCAGCATGGTTGCCGAACGGTTACGCACGAAACCGAGTTGCTCAATGGCCTCGTTCACGCGCGCCATGGTGGCCGCAGAGATCCGTCCTTTGCCGGATAACACCAGCGATACCGTGGTCACCGACACGCCCGCCGCCGCCGCAACATCATTGATGGTGATTTTACTCATCAGATTACTCAACTGAATTACAGCATTAGAAAACAAGGTAAAACGTTACACCTTATGACGTCAGAATTATATCGTCCATGACCTGAAGAGTGTGATTCAGCGCGCATAAGATCCAGGTAAAACGTTTTATCATCCCGCCACTTCACTCAGTGGTCCGTTTATCCAGGAGCGTTCATGTCACCCTCTCACCAAAAAATGTCCGTCTGGGAATTTTTCCAGAGTCTGGGGAAAACCTTTATGCTGCCGGTTGCCCTGCTTTCCTTCTGCGGCATCATGCTCGGGATTGGCAGTTCGCTGAGCAGTCGTGATGTCCTGACCCTGTTACCTGTGCTGGATCAGCCCTGGCTGCAATATCTGTTTCTCTGGATGGCCAAACTGGGATCGTTCGCCTTTAGCTATCTGCCGGTGATGTTCGCCATTGCGATTCCGCTGGGTATGGCGCGCGAGAACAAGGGCGTGGCAGCGTTTGCCGGCTTTGTGGGGTATGCCGTGCTAAACCTCAGCATCAACTTCTGGCTCAATATCCACGGCATTCTGCCAACCACCGATGCCGCCCTGCTGAAAGCTAACAACGTTCAGCCGATCCTGGGGATCCCGTCGATCGATACTGGCATTCTGGGCGCGGTCATTGTGGGTATTGTGGTGTTCTGGCTGCATGAGCGCTTCCATAACATCCGACTGCCCGATGCGCTGGCTTTCTTTGGCGGCACCCGGTTTGTGCCGATCATCACCACGCTGGTGATTGGTTTACTGGGACTGGTCGTCCCGCTAATCTGGCCTTTTTTCGCACGGGGCATCACCGGATTAGGCTGGATGATTAACAGCGCGGGTGATTTCGGCCCGATGATCTTTGGTACCGGCGAACGTCTGCTGCTGCCGTTTGGCCTGCAGCATATTCTGGTCGCTATCATGCGCTTTACCGATGCAGGCGGCACACTGGATGTGTGTGGCAAGAGCGTGAGCGGTGCCTTAACCATTTTCCAGGCGCAGCTCGCCTGCCCGGAAACCCACGGTTTTGCTGAAAGCGCGACCCGCTTCCTGTCACAGGGTAAAATGCCTGCCTTCCTCGGTGGTCTGCCAGGTGCCGCACTGGCCATCTATCACTGCGCCCGCCCGGAGAATCGCCATAAGATCAAAGGCCTGTTGATCTCCGGTGTGGTGGCCTGCGTGGTCGGCGGCACCACCGAACCCATCGAATTCCTGTTTCTGTTTGTCGCCCCGTTCCTCTATCTGATCCACGCCCTGCTGACCGGCGTTGGCTTCAGCATCATGGCGATACTGGGCGTCACTATCGGCAATACAGACGGCAATATCATCGACTTTGTAGTGTTTGGTGTGCTGCACGGGCTGTCGACTAAATGGTACTGGGTGCCCGTTGTTGCAGCGATATGGTTTGTTGGTTACTACCTGATTTTCCGTTTCGCCATTCTGCACTTCAATATCAAAACACCGGGCCGCGAAGTGGAAAGTGCCAGTGCGGTTGCGCAGCAGGTCAGCAATGCCGGTAAAGGTAAATCTGGCTATAACTCACCGGCTATTCTGGCGGCACTTGGCGGCGTTGAGAATATTACCTCGCTGGATAATTGTCTGACGCGTCTGCGTCTGACCCTGGCGGATATGAGTAAAGTGGATGATGCGGCGCTGAAAGCCAACGGCGCGATAGGTGTGGTCCATCTTAATCAGACCAGCCTGCAGGTGGTTATTGGTCCACAGGTGCAGTCGGTGAAAGATGAACTGTCACACCTGATGAATGTCCCTGCCTGATGTGCCGGAGCCGATTAATGTTTAACTTTGACGAAGTCATCGATCGCCGCGGCAGCTGGTCGACCCAGTGGGATTTCGTGGCTGACCGCTTTGGCGTCCCCAATTTGCTGCCGTTTACTATTTCGGATATGGACTTCAGAACTGCGCCAGCGGTTCAGCAGGCGCTGGCGCAGCGCGTAGCACACGGCGTGTTGGGTTACAGTCGCTGGCAGCATGATGATTTTCTTTCCGCCTGCTGCCACTGGATGTCCAGCCGTTTCGGCTACCAGCCCGATGCTGACAGCCTGGTTTATGGCCCCTCGGTGATCTATATGGTGGCGCAGATGCTGCGCCGCTGGAGCAACCCGGATGATGAAGTGGTGCTCCACACTCCCGCCTACGATGCTTTTTATAAAACGGTACGCGGCAATCAGCGACAGGTACTGGAGATGCCGCTGCAGCGGGATAACGGTAGCTGGCGATG
The DNA here is from genome assembly GCF_057812235.1 of Pantoea sp. ABR1s. Lineage (NCBI taxonomy): Bacteria > Pseudomonadati > Pseudomonadota > Gammaproteobacteria > Enterobacterales > Erwiniaceae > Pantoea > Pantoea sp. ABR1s. Next base: position 2,220,736 of record NZ_CM173823.1, read on the forward strand.
TGATATGGCCGCGCTGGAGACGCGGCTGGCGCGCCCGCGCTGCAAAATCCTGTTGCTCTGCAGCCCGCACAATCCCACCGGTAAAGTGTGGACAGCAGCTGAGCTGCAACAGATGGCGGCGCTCTGCGAGCGTCACGGCGTGCGGGTGATCAGCGATGAAATTCATATGGATATGATAGTGGGTAATCAGCCCCATACTCCGTGGGCCAGCGTGGCGCGCAGTGACTGGGCGCTGTTTACCTCGGCGTCGAAAAGCTTCAACGTGCCGGGACTGACCGGTGCGTGGGGAATCATCCCGGATGCGGCAGACAGAGCCGCCTGGTTTCAGGCGCTGAAAAATGCTGACGGACTTTCTTCTCCGGCCGTGCTGGCCGTCACGGCACACGTTGCCGCCTACCGACAAGGCGCACCCTGGCTGGATGCCCTGCGCAGCTATCTTTATGGTAATTTCATACTGGTTGCCAATCGGCTTAACGCTGAGTTTCCCGCACTGAACTGGCACATTCCCGAGGCGACCTATCTCGCCTGGCTCGATATCAATCCGCTGGGCATTCCAGAAGAGGCCCTGCAACAGGCGCTGATCCAGCAACGGGTCGCAATTATGCCCGGATCGACCTACGGTGATGCAGGCAAAGGGTTTTTGCGTCTTAACGTTGGCTGTCCGCGCAGCAAAGTTGATGAGGGCGTTTCACGCCTGATTGCGGCGATCCATCAGTTGCAGGGCTGTCATTAACCGGCGAGGCAACCATTGCTCGCCGGTTATGCGTAATTAAGCAGCATCCGGCGCAGCTGTTGCGCAAATAGCTGGCGCTGTTGCGCAAGATATTTTTATAATGCTCTGCACTTCACCGACAACTGAGCGAGTGCGCCATGATCGATTCTAAAATTCCTCTGACTGATATTCACCGCCACCTTGATGGCAACATCCGTGCACAAACCATTCTCGATTTAGGTCGCCAGTTTAACCTCGCCCTGCCTGCTTCCACGCTGGAGACGCTGCGTCCGCATGTGCAGGTCGGCCAGAATGAGCCGGACCTGGTGAGTTTCCTGCAGAAGCTCGACTGGGGTGTGAAAGTGCTGGGTGATCTGGATGCCTGCCGCCGGATCGCGCAGGAGAATGTCGAAGATGCCGCCCGCGCGGGCATTCACTATGCTGAACTGCGTTTTTCCCCTGGTTATATGGCGATGACCCACAACCTGCCGATTGCCGGTGTGGTTGAAGCGGTAATTGAGGGCGTGCGCGCAGGCCGTCAGCAGCACGATATCGACGTGCGTCTGATCGGTATCATGAGTCGTACCTTTGGCGAAGATGCCTGCCTCAGCGAACTGGAAGGTTTGCTTGCCCATCGTGATCACATCACCGCGGTCGATCTGGCGGGTGATGAGCTGGGCTTCCCGGGCAGCGAGTTCCTGAGCCACTTTACCCAGGCGCGCGATGCCGGTTTCCGCGTGACCGTCCATGCGGGCGAGGCGGCCGGACCCGAGAGCATCTGGCAGGCGATTCGGGAGCTGGGTGCAGAACGTATCGGTCACGGCGTGAAAGCGATTGAAGATCGCGCGCTGATGGATTTCCTGGCGGAGCACCGTATTGGTATTGAATCCTGCCTGACCTCCAATATCCAGACCAGCACCGTGCCATCACTGGCGCAGCATCCGCTGAAGACCTTCCTGGAGCATGGCATTCTGGCGACGATTAACACGGATGATCCGGCGGTTCAGGGCATTGAACTGGCGCATGAGTATCATCACGCCGCTCCGGCTGCCGGTCTGAGCGCGGCGCAGATCCGTCAGGCGCAGGAAAATGGTCTGACGATTGCGTTCCTTAGCGAAGCAGAGAAAGCGGCTCTTCGCGCCCGGGTGCAGTAATCCTGAAGCGTAGCGACAAAAAACGGGCCGGATATCCGGCCCGTTTCGCTTTTTTACTTATTGCGTTTTAAGCACCGACCGATTAAACGCGCTTCAGCGACATCGTCTGGCGTTTCTCGGCAGATTGCAGACCTAACTCGATCAGCTCCATCACATGAATCGCCTCTTCCGCTGTCACCGGATTGTTACCACGTCCGGCAATCGCATCGCGGATGCCTGCATAGTAAGCGGGATAGTTGCCTGGCTGGGTCAGCTGGGTCGTTTCGGTCAGGGAATCTCCGTCAACCAGCGTCAGAGTGCCATCACGCATGTCATAGCCCCAGTCTTCCTGCGGCGGGAAGTCACCTGACTTCAGGCGATCTTCCTGCGGATCAAGACCATATTTGACGTAACTGCCGCGCGTGCCGTGGACGGTATAACGGGCAGATTCTGCCGCGACCAGCATGCTGGCGTGCAGCACGACACGGCGCTGCGGATAAGTCAGCGTCGCGTGGAAGTAGTCGGTAGTCTGCGCGCCCGGACGCATCTCGGCCAGATCAACCGTGATAGCGACCGGCGGGCCAAACAGCTGCAGCGCCTGGTCCAGCAGATGCGGCCCCAGGTCATACCAGATTCCGCTGCCTGCGCCTTTCATTTCACGCCAGCGATTACGCACTTCCAGACGGAAGCGGTCAAAGTGCGATTCGAAGTAGCGCACTTCACCCAGCGTACCGGCCTCAATCAGCGATTTCAGCGTCAGGAAGTCACTGTCCCAGCGGCGGTTGTGGAACACCGACAGCAGCAGCCCTTTGGCTTTCGCCAGCGCATCCAGTTCACGTGCTTGTGACAACGTCACGGTGAACGGCTTATCGACTACCACATGTTTACCGGCGTTCAGCGCTGCTTTTGCCAGCGGGAAGTGCGTGTCGTTGGGGGTAGGAATAACGATCAGTTGCAGCGTCGGGTCGTCCAGCAGCGCCTGAGGGTCGGCCACTACCTTAACGGCGGGCCAGTCGGCGTGGACTTTGCTGGCGTCGCTACTGGAAATGGCTGCCAGTTCAACGTCCGGCGTCCCCGCAATCAGCGGGGCGTGAAACGTTTTACTGGCAAAACCGTAGCCGATCAGACCAACACGTAATTTATCGCTCATTTGGATTCCTCTCAGAGCCTGATTGACCAGACTCTTAGTTGATAACCTGATTGATTTAAGACTATTAACCAAATGACGACAAGCCGGAATTCCCCGAAAAAACTAAGAGATAGCACTTCGCGCCAGCGGCCAGGCGGTCTGAGCGGCCAGGCTGTCGTGCGCATCCTGATTACGGCGGCGGAAGTCGCTGGGACTGACGCCGACCCGCTTGCGGAACACCCGCGAGAAGTAGAGCTGATCGTCATAGCCCACTTCACGTCCTACCGAGGCGATCGGTTCCTGGGTGGTCTGCAGCAGCAGTTTCGCGCGGATTACACGCTGATCTTCACGCCAGCGCAGCAGGTTCACACCCATCTGCTCGCGGAACAGGTGCGCCAGCCGCGACGGCGACAGACAGACGTGGCGCGCCACCTCTTCAATCTTAACCTCGCTGGCGAGATGGTTGGTGACGTACTGGCAGGCTTCAATCACGCGCGGATCGCGAATTAACTGATGGCTGCGTGGATCTTCTTCAACGGCGCGCAGCAGCAGCCGTTCCAGCAGGTTCATCGCCAGCTCTTCTGCAAAGCGACGGCCCGAATTGTGGGTCTGTTCGATACTGGCAAACAGGCGATCAAATTCGCCACGCAGCGATTCAGGCAGCAGCAGTCGTCCCACGCCCTCCTGCTCATCCTGCCAGCGCAGCCAGTCGTGCCAGTAGGCGCGCGGACGGAAATAGACCCAGCGGTGAAACCACTGCGGGCTGTCCGGCGCGCGACCATAATAGTGAGCCGTTTTCGGCTGAAACAGCAGCATTTCGCCAGGTTCGCAGTCAAATGCCCGCTCGCCGTCAAATACCCGCCCTTTACCTTTAATAGTGAGATTCAGAATGTAACCTTTCATGCCGTGCGGGCGATCGATAAAGAAATCGAGCGGGCCATCTGCGGTGATGGGCGTCAGCCCCGCCACCAGCCAGGCATTGAATGAATAGCCCGGCAACAAGGGGTTTTGCTGCTCGGCCGGTAATTCACGGTGATACATAGCGTCCTCACTCAGTCTGTTATTGTTCGGATAGCCCGCAGAGGCTTCTGCCTCTGCGGACCAACGGCTCGCTCAATCAGGCTTTTTTCTGTTTGTAACGGTCAAAAATCACCGCAGCTAACAGTATCAGACCGCGTACCACATACTGTGAGAATGGCGAGATATTCAATAAATTCATCGCATTCTCTACCGTTCCGAGGATCAGCACCCCTGCCACCACATAGGAGATTTTACCGATGCCACCCTTCAGCGAAACGCCACCCAGCACGCAGGCAGAAATCACCACCAGCTCATAGCCGATGGAGGTCATTGGCTGGCCGCTGGTCATACGTGACGCCAGGATGATGCCCGCCGCCGCTGAAACCAGACCGGAGAGGATAAAGATGATGATGCGGGTGCGCACCACCGGCACACCGGCCAGTCGCGCCGCCTCTTCATTGCCGCCAATTGCCAGGGTGTTACGGCCAAAGGTGGTTTTGTTGAGCAGGAAGCCGAAGATCAGCATGGTGGCCAGAGTCAGCCAGATGGGTGCGGGCACGCCAAGCCAGTTAGCAAAGCCCAGTTCAAAGAAGCGCTCATCTTCGATACCGACCGCTTTACCGTCAGAGAAGATATAGGCCAGGCCGCGGACAATCTGCATGGTCGCCAGCGTGGTGATCAGCGCATTGATCTTGAGTCGGGCAATGACAAAGCCGTTGATAAAGCCGGTGATCATACCGAGAACCAGGCCGGCACCCACACCAATCCACAGGCTTTCGGTCATGTTAATCACCACGGCGGTAACCACACCCGCACAGGCGATGACGGAAGCGACCGACAGGTCAAAATCACCGGAAGCCAGACAGAACAGCATGCCGCAGGCGACCATGCCGGACATCGACATCGCCAGCCCTAAGCCTTTCATATTGATAAACGAGCCGAAGTTCGGCACAAAAATCGCACAGACAATAAACAGCAGTGCAAATACCACCAGCATGCCGAAGTTGTCCCAGATGCGACCTAACTGCAGGCCGCCGCGTGAAGCGGGCTGCGGCGTATTTGAGGTCGTGGATGAAGCCATGATGATCTCCTGTCAGGCCACGGCGGCCGCTTGAGTGGTTTTGGGCATCGCCAGGCTCAGCGTCTGCTGTTCCGTGGCGTCGTCGTGTAGCAGTTCACCGGCAATGGCACCTTCGCGCATCACCACGATGCGATCGGCCAGGCCCATCACTTCCGGTAAATCGCTGGAGGCGAACAGCACCGCAATGCCCCGGTTCGCCAGCTGATAAATCAGGTTATAGATTTCATGCTTGGCACCGACATCGATACCGCGCGTTGGCTCATCCAGCAGGATCACTTTCATATCCTCTGACAGCCAGCGTCCCAGAATCGCCTTCTGCTGGTTGCCGCCGGAAAGGTTCATGATCAGCTGATCGGCGCTGGGCGTTTTGATGTTCAGCGAGCGGATATGGCTGTCGGCATTTTTATTTTCCCAGCCGTTTTTAATCAGGCAGCCCGCAGTAAGGTTATGACGACGGGCGCTGATGTTGATGTTGTCGCGCACCGAATGCACCGGAATAATGCCCTCGGCTTTGCGATCTTCCGGGCAGAGCATGATGCCCGCACGGATGGCATCGATCGGCTCCCGCAGCGGCAGCGGTTTGCCGTCCAGAATCACCTGACCGCCGCGCAGACGCGTGCCGCCAAACAGCCCTTTCAGCAGTTCACTGCGACCGGCACCGACCAGGCCAAACAGGCCGACGATTTCACCGGCATGGACTTTCAGCGAAATCGGCGTCCGCACGCCCTTCGCTTCGACCTTGTCCAGCTCCAGCCGCACCGCGCCTTTGGCACGCGGTGAATAGCCATAGATATCACCGAGGTTTCGTCCCACCATCGCCTGCACCAGATCGTCGTGATGGGTGTTGGCCATATCGGTAAACGTCCGCACGTAGCGGCCATCTTTAAAGACGGTGATGGCATCGCTGAGGGCGAAGATCTCCTCCATGCGGTGTGAAACGTAGAGCACCACCCGGCCCTCCTCACGGAGCTGACGGATGACGCGGAACAGGTTGTCGATTTCACGCGCTGAAAGTGAGCTGGTTGGCTCATCAAAGGCGATAATACGCGCGTTACGCGCCAGCGCTTTGGCAATCTCCACCATCTGCCACTGCCCCAGCGACAGATATTTCAGCGGCATATCGGGATCGATATCCATGCCGAGATTTTTCAGTTGCAGGCCCGCCTCAAAACGCATCAGCTTACGGTTGACCAGCCCATGTTTGTGCGGGATCTGACCGAGATAGATGTTCTCTGCCACGCTCATTTCCGGCACCAGATGCAGTTCCTGGTAAATAATGGCGACGCCCGCGTCCAGCGCATCGGTGGTGCGCTGAAAGCTCATCGGCTGGCCTTTAATACGAATCTCACCGCCGCTCGGCTGATAACTGCCGCTGAGTATTTTTAACAGCGTCGATTTGCCTGCGCCGTTCTCGCCCATCAGAGCATGGACTTCACCGCCACGGCAGTCGAAGGAGATATCCTGCAACGCTTTGACGCCAGGGAAGGTTTTACTGATGCCATGAAACGACAGAAATGCTGAATCAGTGTTCATGTTTTTCCTCACTCTTTCGCGCCACCGGCCGGTTATGGCGGGCGGCGCGAAATTGGCTATTAAGGATGCCAGGCGACAAACTGCCTGGCAGGCTCAGGGTTACATCAGTCCTTTTTTCGCCAGTTCAGTTTTGAAGTTGTCACGGGTGATCAGCACCACATCGGTAACTTCGGTGAATTTCGGTGGCTCTTCACCTTTGCTGACCCAGTTGTAGAGCATCTGGCTGCTTTTGTAGCCGTGGATATCCGGGCTTGGCAGCAGCGATCCGTAGAAGCCGGTTGCCTTCTCTTTCGACAGTTCACTGATGGCATCCACGCCGTTGATGCCGATACCGATGACGTCAGCGGCTTTAAAGCCCTGACCTTCGGTCGCACGCACGCCGCCCAGCACGGTGTTGTCGTTCATGCCGACAATCAGCCAGTGTTTGACTTCAGGATGCTGAACCAGCAGAGAGTTACCGGCGTCAAACGCGCCAGGGATGTCGTTAGATTTGGTGGGGACCTGGTAGATCTGCGCTGCCGGGAAGCCAGCGGCTTTGATGGCGTCCATGGAGCCGCCGGTACGACGACGAGCAGTGTCGAGTTCGTTAGCGGTAATCGCCATCACGCCGGTGGTTTTCACATCCCAGCCGCGTTTCTGCATCTCTTTATAGAGTTCCTGACCCTGACGCTCACCAATTTTGGTCGCAGCCATCATCACCAGCGGCACGGTATCCATTGGTTTGCCTTTGGCGGTGACGAACTGGTCATCGACCGCGATGACTTTCAGACCGTAGCCACGCGCTTTTGCCATGATGGCAGAGCCGAGTTTCGGATCGGGCGTACAGATAACAAAACCTTTCGCGCCGTTAGCCGCCAGGCTGTCGATGGCATTCAGGGTTTTTTCACCATCCGGCACGGCAATTTTAATGACATCAAAGCCAAGATCTTTGCCCGCTTTGTCGGCGAATTTCCATTCAGTCTGGAACCAGGGTTCTTCTGGTTGCTTGACTAAGAATCCCAGCTTCATGGTCTCGGCGATAGCGGATTGTGACATAACCGCTGCCAGGCCGATGGCCGCGAACGCTTTAGTGAATTTATGCATGATGCTCTCCGGTACCAGGTTATTTTTCGCTGCTAATAACGAATCGGTGTAAACGCTACCAGTTTGTTTTGTTTTGTGGGTACAGCCATAAATCAGTGCGTTAGGCTGGCATGTGCTGACAGACTGTCCAGACGCTGGGCTAGTTTTAGCGGTATTAGCGAAGAAAAATGTAGAGCGGTATCACATCTTAAAATCACGACAAAATGATCCATATATTCAGCAAATTTAACCGGACCTTAACTTTTGCAATGGATCACAAAATCACTGCCGATGACAGAAAAGTGCATATTGTCAGCCAGCGATGACTAACTGATTTGGCGCGCCGAACCCAGGATACAGGAGTTAACTAACTACAGGAGATTCCGATGCGTGCTGGAGCCATCACCCTTGGGCTGGACTTTGGTAGTGATTCGGTGCGTGCGCTGGCCGTGGATTGTCATAGCGGCAAAGAGCTGCAGAGTGCGGTGTTCAGCTATCCGCGCTGGCAACAGGGCTTATACAGCGATCCGCACACTAACCGTTTTCGTCACCATCCACAGGATTACATCGACGCCATGGAGCAGGCGCTGCTCGGCGTGCTGAATGCACTGAGTGAAGATCAGCGCAACGCCGTGGTCGGCATTGGTGTTGACAGCACCGGTTCGACCCCTGCCCCTATTGACCGCGACGGCAACGTGCTGGCGCTGCGTCCGGAGTTCGCCGACAACCCCAACGCGATGTTTGTGTTGTGGAAAGATCACACCGCTATAGAAGAAGCGGAAGAGATCAATCAGCTGTGCCACAGCGGCCGCTTCCAGGATTACAGCCGCTATATTGGCGGAATTTACTCCTCAGAGTGGTTCTGGGCGAAGATTCTGCACGTGTCGCGTGAAGATGCGGCCGTGCGTGACGCCGCTGTCTCCTGGGTCGAGCTGTGCGACTGGGTGCCAGCCCTGTTAAGCGGCACCACCGCACCTGACAAATTGCGTCGGGGGCGCTGTGCGGCCGGGCACAAGGCGCTGTGGCACGGCGACTGGAACGGTCTGCCCGATGTGGATTTTCTCAATGCGCTGGACCCGCTGTTAACGCAACAGCTCGACTCTCCCCTGTTTACCGATACCTGGACCGCTGATCTGCCTGTCGGCACGCTTAGCCCTGAATGGGCGCAGCGTCTTGGCCTGACGCAAACCGTGACGCTTTCGGGTGGCGCATTTGACTGCCATATGGGCGCGGTCGGTGGCGGTGCCAAACCCTATACCCTGGTGAAAGTGATCGGCACCTCGACCTGCGACATCCTGATTGCGGATAGTGAAAAGGTCGGCGATCGCGACATCAAAGGCATCTGTGGTCAGGTCGATGGCAGCGTAATGCCAGGCGCTATCGGGCTGGAGGCGGGTCAGTCTGCCTTTGGTGATATCTACGCCTGGTTCAGCCGTTTACTGGGCTGGCCGCTGCAGCTGGCGGCGCAGCAGCATCCGGAGCTGAAGCCTCAGCTGGCTGAGATGCAAAAGAGTCTGATTAAAGATCTGACCGAGGCCTGGGCCGCAAACCCGCAGCTCGACCATCTGCCGGTGGTGCTGGACTGGTTTAACGGTCGCCGCACGCCAAATGCCAATCAGCGGCTGAAAGGGGTGATTACCGACCTCAATCTGGGCACCGATGCCCCCGCCCTGTTTGGTGGTCTGGTCGCCGCCACCGCATTTGGTGCACGCGCAATTATGGAGTGCTTCGAGCAACAGCAGATCCCGGTCGAGAGCATTCTGACCCTGGGCGGCATCGCGCGGAAATCCCCGGCGATTATGCAGGCCTGCTGCGATGTGATGAACCGCCCACTGGATATCGTCGCTTCTGACGAGTGCTGTGCGCTGGGTGCGGCCATTTTCGCCGCCGTCGCCGCCGGTGTGCACGCCAGCGTTCCCGACGCCCAGCAGGTGATGGCCAGCCCGATTGCCGTGACGCTGCAGCCCGATCCGGCGCGCGTCGCACGCTATCAACAACTTTATCAACGCTATCAACAATGGTGCGTGGCGGCTGAACCGCAATACGCCGCACGCCCCGCTTCCGCTAAGAGCCTATCTCAGCAGGCGTAATGTTGCAGGCAGTCTGGACACGGACAGCGCGGAACAATCTGTAGTACACGGAGTACGTGAGGATGACTCGCTACGCTCGCCCTTTCAGGGCCGCCCTGACGGGCGTTCAGGTTGCTAAAGCAGCCTGTGTGAGCACTGCCCAGGTTCAGACTGACAAATAAAATAGCCTATTGAGGTAGGCTCAAAGTAAAGGAGTGATTTTATGGAACAGTCAAACAGCTACAGCGTGTGGTTTGTCATCGGCACGCAGCACCTCTACGGGGCGGAGACGTTACGCCAGGTTGAACAGAATGCACGTCAGGTGGTAGAGGGTTTAAATCAGGCCGGTTTACCGCTGCGTCTGGAGCTGAAACCGCTGGTTAAGTCACCGGATGAAGCGCTGGCTCTGTGTCGCGACGCCAATTATGACAAGGAGTGCGTCGGTATTATTACCTGGCTGCACACCTTCTCCCCGGCCAAAATGTGGATCGGTGGTCTGAGCGTGCTGAATAAGCCGCTGCTGCAATTCCATACCCAGTTCAATGCGGAGATTCCGTGGGACAGCATGGACATGGACTTTATGAACCTGAACCAGACCGCACACGGCGGCCGCGAGTTCGGTTTCATCGGCGCCCGTATGGGCCTGCAGCACAGCGTGGTGACCGGTCACTGGCAGGATAGCGCCAGCCAGCAGCGCCTCGGCAACTGGATGCGTGCAGCACTGACAAAACAGGCCAGTCAGCAGCTGAAAGTTGCGCGTTTTGGCGACAACATGCGTGAAGTGGCCGTGACCGAAGGCGATAAAGTCGCCGCGCAGATTCAGTTCGGTTATTCGGTGAATGGCTGGGGCGTCGGCGATCTGGTTGAGGTGATCAATGGCGTCAGCGATGGCGACGTGAATGCGCTGGTCGACGAATATGAAAGCCTGTATCGCTTTACCGATGTTGCCGCTTCCGGCGGCGAAAAGCGTCAGAACGTGCTGGATGCCGCGCGCATTGAGCTGGGTCTGAAACGTTTCCTGGAAGCAGAAGGCTGCCACGCTTTCACCACCAACTTCCAGACGCTGCACGGCATGACGCAGTTGCCAGGTCTGGCGGTTCAGCGTCTGATGGGTCAGGGTTATGGCTTCGCAGGTGAAGGTGACTGGAAGACCGCTGCGCTGCTGCGTATTTTCAAAGTGCTGGCTGGCGATCGCAAAGGTGGCACCTCCTTTATGGAGGATTACACCTATCACTTCTCACCCGGTAACGATCTGGTCCTCGGCTCGCATATGCTGGAGGTCTGCCCGTCAATTGCCATTGAAGAGAAGCCATTGATCGATGTGCAGTTCCTGGGCATTGGTGATAAAGCCGACCCGGCGCGCATGATTTTCTCCACGCCAGCGGGTCGCGCGATTAACGCCAGCGTAATTGATATGGGTGATCGTTTCCGTCTGCTGGTTAACGTGGTGGATGCTATCGAACAGCCGAAACCGCTGCCGAAGTTGCCGGTTGCGCGCGCACTGTGGAAAGCCCAGCCGTCACTGGCAACGGCCTCCGAAGCGTGGATTCTGGGCGGAGGCGCGCACCATACGGTGTTCAGCCAGGCGCTGACGCTGGATGATATGTATCTGTACGGTGAGATGAACGACATTGAAGTGCTGGTGATTGATGAGCACACGCGTTTACCTGCGTTTAAAGACGCACTGCGCTGGAACGAAGCGTATTACCGTTTGAAACGTTAATAACTAAAGGGCGCTGTTCAATTTTTTAATTAACAGCGCTCTTAAGTAAGTTAATGAAACGGCCGACGCAGGATTATGCGGCATCAGTTTTTGATAAATACTGTGCTATTCAGTCGGGAATTGAAAATTCCATGCGGCGAACACCTTAATTTACTGCTCGTTATCTACCCCTTATTAATACTTTCTCGCATGTTTTTAAAAGCAATGATTAAGCCTAATCGGGAAGGAAAGGTATGCCTGAAAAGCAAAGCGTCCGTGCCAGGGATGGCGCGGCCGATCCGCATGGATGCGGGAATCCTTTGCGATCAGGCATATCTTTCCTGACCTTTCTCATCAGCCAACAGCAATTTGAATTAATCCACCATCAATAGAAATATCCACTGTCCTGCTTCTTAAAGCGATGCATCAGCCCAACCGGGAAGGAAAGATATGCCTGAAGAGCAAAGCGTCCGCGCCAGGGATGGCGCGGCCGATCCGCATGGATGCGGGAATCCTTTGCGATCAGGCATATCTTTCCTGACCTTTCTCATCAGCCAACAGCAATTTGTATTAATCCACCATCAATAGAAATATCCAGTGTCCTGCTTCCTAAAGCGATGCATCAGCCCAATCGGGAAGGAAAGATATGCCTGAAGAGCAAAGCGTCCGCGCCAGGGATGGCGCGGCCGATCCGCATGGATGCGGGAATCCTTTGCGATCAGGCATACCTTTCCTGACCTTGCACCTAAATCCAATAGCGATTGTTTTTGCTGTCATACAAAAGAGAACCTAAGTCTTTGCTATAACTTAACCCTTTCTTGAACTTGCACTTTCCCCCACCAGCCTGTATTGCTTGTAACCTGACAAAAACAAAGGTCGCCAGCGCCATGCACATTGCCGAGCTAAACCAACATCCCGGCTTCGCCGGACAAACTGCACAACTGTTGCACACTGAATGGTCACACCTTCCTGCATGGTCTCACCCGCCTGCCATCCTTGAGCGTTTAAAACAGCGCAATCAGAAACCTTCGGCAGAATTTACTCTTATTGCCACACCGGATGGCGAAACGGTGGTCGCGACCTGTAGCGTCATTCGCTATGAACTGGATGACATTCCGGCACGAGAATTCTGGATTGGTGAGGTGGTGACGGACAAAGCATTCCGGGGTCAGGGCGTGGCAAAAGCGTTAATACAGCAGGCGATTGCGCGAGCCAGACAACAGCAGATGGGCGAACTGTGGCTCTATACACCCGATCAACAGGCGTACTATCAGCGTTCAGGATGGCAGGCAGTGGAACAGCGGCAAATAGCGGGTGAAGAAGTCACGGTAATGGTGCTGCCTCTGGCGCAGTAAAAGGCGGCTCCTGCGAGCCGCCATTGACCGGAGTACTGAAGAACTCAGGAAGGTAATCGCTTAACGGGCGCGTTCTGCTGACGATCCCAGATGACCGTCAGTAACCGCTGCAGGGCGATAAACGCAAACAGCAGAATTCCGATGGCGATCTTGGTCCACCAGGAACTCAGCGTACCGTCGAAGTTAATCCAGGTCTGAATCAGCCCCTGAATCAACACACCGAACAGCGTGCCCAAAACTGTACCCACACCACCCGACAGCAGCGTGCCGCCAATCACCACTGACGCGATCGCATCCAGCTCTACACCCAGCCCTGCCAGCGCATAACCTGCCGAGGTATAAATTGAGAACACGATCCCGGCCAGCGTCGCCAGCGTGGTGGAAAGCATATAAATCTTAATGGTGGTCGCACGGGTCGAAACGCCCATCAGCTGGGCGGATGTCATATTGCCACCAATAGCGTAAACCCGGTTACCAAAGCGCGTGCGGTGCGCCAGAATAATCCCGCCAAACACCACCACCAGCATAATCACCGCCAGCAGACTGAGACGCCCACCGCCCGGCACTTTCCACGCCAGACTGGAAAGCATGCTGTAGAACGGATGATCGATAGGAATTGAGTTCTCCGACACCAGATAACTGCATCCGCGCAGGAAAAACATCCCCGCCAGCGTAATGATAAATGCCGGAATCTTCAGCGCATCGATCAGCCAGCCCATCATGGCCCCGAACAGCGCGCCCAGCGACAGAATCAGCGCAAAGGCCAGCAAGGGATCGATATGAAAATCACCGATCGCCCGGGCAAGAAACACGCCGGTAAAGGCGATCACTGCACCCACAGACAGATCGATACCGCCCGATAAAATCACGAAGGTCATGCCGACGGCGATAATCCCAAGAAAAGCATTATCGGTCAGGATATTGCAGATTACCCGGGTGGAGGCAAAGCCCGGAAACTGACTCAGACAAAACAGGTAACCCGCCACAAACACCAGCAAGGTGATCATCAGCGGAAGATGACGTTTAATCATGTCGGGCGTCTCCGTTTCAACATCGCAATAAACCGTGGTGACTGCAGCAACAGCACGCACATCACCACCACCGCTTTCACCACCTGATTCAGCTCAGGCGGGAAGCCGGAGAGCAAAATCCCGGTATTCATCGACTGAATAATCAGCGCACCGATCAGCGACAACACCAGATTAAAGCGGCCACCCATCAGCGACGCACCGCCGATCACCACGGCGAGAATCGCATCCAGCTCCAGCCATAATCCGGCGTTATTGGCATCCGCACCGCGTATATCCGCCGCGACGATCAGCCCCGCAACAGCGGCACAAACGCCACTTATGGCGTAGGTTGACATCACCACCAGCCAGCCTGTCACACCCGCGTTACGGGCCGCGCGCAGGTTAATCCCCACGGCTTCGATAAACAGACCCAGCGCGGTTTTGCGCGTCAGCAACCAGACCGCCAGCGCTACCACCAGTGTGATCCAGACCGGGACCGGCAACATCCACAGCGAGCCGTTACCAAACCAGCCAAGACTGTCACTGTCGAACGTCACAATCTGCCCCTGCGTAATCAGCTGAGCGATTCCGCGCCCGGCGACCATCAGAATCAGCGTGGCAACAAATGGCTGAATACGCAGCAGCGCCACCAGCACGCCATTCCATACGCCACAGGCTAAACCGGTTCCCAGCGTGCAGAGAATAATAAACGGCACACCGTGTCCGGCTACGGTCAATGTCGCAGCCGTCGCGCCTGCTATCGCCATCACCGCACCCACGGAAAGATCGATGCCGCCGGTGGCGATCACCAGCGTCATCCCGATCGCCAGCAGGGCAACCGGTGCCGCACGGTTAAGAATATCGATCGGACTGCCGAACAGACGCCCATCCTGCAGATGCACGGCAAAAAAGTTATTGGCCACCAGACTGTCAATCAACAGCACCAACAGCAGCGCGGCGATTTGCGGCATCCCTGGCGGGAGTTTCAGCTTACGACGTGGCGTTTTTTCAGATGTCATAGGGGACTCAAGCATGTTTTACCCCTCCGTCCGCGATAGCATTGACGATCGACGCTACCGAAAGCTGCTCCAGCGGAATTTCTGCCACCTGCTTCAGATCGCGCATAATCAACACCCGATCGGCATAACCGACCAGCTCTTCGAGTTCAGAGGAGATCACCAGCAGCGCCAGACCATCGGCGCACAGGGATTCAATTAAACGGATAATCTCGGCGTGCGCGCCCACATCAATGCCGCGCGTCGGTTCGTCGAGGATTAAAAACTGCGGTTTGGTCACCAGCCAGCGCGACAGCAGCACCTTCTGCTGGTTGCCGCCCGATAACAGCTCCACAGGCTGCTCTGCATGCGGCGTACGAATACCCAGACTCTTGATAAAACGATCGGCAATCGCCTGCTGCTCACGCTTCTTAATTGGCCGTAGCCAGCCGCGCTGCGCCTGCAACGCCAGAATAATATTTTCACGAACCGAGGCCGCGCCGATAATCCCGTCAGTCTTACGATCTTCCGGGCAAAAACCCATGCCCAGCTGCGAGGCTTTCGCCGGATTAGTAATGCGCTGCACCTTGCCTTTGATCTTCGCTGTTCCTCGGTCGGCACGACGAATACCAAACAACACCTCGGCGGTTTCGGTGCGGCCCGAACCCAGCAGCCCCGCCAGTCCCACTACTTCGCCTGGACGAACTTCCAGGTTAAAGGGCTCGATGGTGCCTTTCCTGCCGTAATCCTCAAACGACACCACCGGCTGATTGCTGCGCAGCGTGCTGCCCTGCCGCTGCAGCGCCGTCTCCAGCAGTTCGCGACCCAGCATCAGCTTAATCAGCTCAATCTGCGGCAGCGTGGCGGTATCGCGGGTGGCGATAAATTGCCCGTTACGCAGCACGGTAATCCGGTCAGTAATGCGGTACACCTGGTCGAGAAAGTGCGTCACAAAAATCAGGCTCATCCCTTTGGCTTTTAACTGCGCCATCAGGGTAAACAGCATCTCAACCTCGCTGGCATCCAGACTGGCTGTCGGCTCATCCAGGATCAAAACCTGGGCGGAAAGATCGACCGCGCGGCAGATGGCGATAATCTGCTGCATCGCCACCGAGTAGTGGCCCAGCGGACGTGTCACATCAAGGGAAAAACCATAGTTCCGCATCAGCGCATCGGCCTCCCGCACCATCCGGCGACGGTCGATCATGCCAAAGCGGCGTGGTTCGCGGCCAATATAGAGGTTATCTGCCACCGACATGTTCGGCAGCATATTTACTTCCTGATAAACGGTGCCGATGCCCATCTCCTGCGCCTGCGCCGTATTATGCGGCGTAATCGGCTCACCATTCAGGGTGATAGTCCCTGCATCACGGCTGTAAACACCGGTCAGCACTTTAATCAGGGTGGATTTGCCGGCACCGTTCTCCCCCAGCAGCGCCATGATCTCCCCTTTACGGATATCAAAGGAAACATTATTCAGCGCTTTGACGCCGGGAAAACCTTTGCTGACGCCGCTGATGGATAACAGCGGTGTTTCATTTTGCGTGGTCATTCTGCTCACTCCGCCTCACGTCATGAAAAACCGCCCCGTAGGGCGGTCTGCGGCTGGTCTGCGGCTGATCGGTGAATCAGTAACCCATGCCTTTTTTGGTATCCAGCTCCTTCTGCGCGTCGGCAGGCAGGAACAGCTTAGATTCGGTCTTGATCACTTTTGGCGGCAGCGTGCCATCTTTCTTGAATTTTTCCAGCGCATCAAACGCCGGGCCAGCCATGTTTGGCGTCAGCTCCACGTTGGCGTTAGCCTCACCCGCCAGCATCGCTTTATAGATATCCGGTACACCATCAATCGAGCCGGTCAGAATATCTTTGCCCGGTTTCAGGCCAGCTTCTTTAATCGCCTGAATGGCACCGATCGCCATATCATCGTTATGCGCGTAAACCATGCAGATGTTTTTGCCGTTGTTCTCCGCCTTGATAAAGCTCTCCATCACCTCTTTACCCTTACTGCGGGTAAAGTCACCCGACTGCGAGCGGATCACTTTAATGTTTGGATGGTTGCTGATCGCTTCAGCAAAGCCTTTCTTACGATCGATTGCCACGCTGGCACCCACCGTGCCCTGCAGTTCCACCACGTTACACTGCTTGTCGCCCACGGTTTTCACCAGCCAGTCGCCAATCAGCTTGCCTTCCAGCACGTTGTCAGCCGTCACCACCGCCTGATAGAGCGATTTGTCTTTTACCACAATGGCGCGGTCCAGCAGGTAAACCGGGATTTTGGCATCTTTGGCTTCTTCCAGTACCGGCTCCCAGCCGGTCTGCACCACCGGTGCGATGAAGATGGCATCAACGCCCTGAGCGATGAACGAACGTACCGCCTTGATCTGATTCTCTTGTTTCTGCTGTCCGTCGGCGATTTTCAGGGTGATTCCGCGTTTTTTGGCTTCGCTTTTCGCTACGTTGGTTTCCGCCGAACGCCAGCCAGATTCCGAACCTACCTGCGAGAAGCCGACCGTCATATCTGCAGCGAGTACCGGGCCGGTTAACGCGGCGCTGACCAGCGTGGTCAGAAGTAAACGTTTCCACATAGTTTTTAATCCTCTGAAAGGCGTTTGCTGTTTAGGGTAGAGAGCCTGCTTAGACTGGACTAAAAAAGCGTGCATAATGGCGACACACTTCACAAAACAGAGCAATTTAAAGGGGTTACGTGTAGTCACACGGTTTGACTGACGAGGGAGTTATGGATAAAACGGCTGAGTAGAAAAAATCTGCTCGTTAAATAATTGTAATAAACAGAATCGCTTATGCTTACTGCCACTGGAAACGATTACAGCCAGGCGTACAAAACGGGTTATCCGGCCTGCGATGAACAAAAAATGGGATTTGTGATAGTCCGCACAGTAGATCGCTGGCCTGAGTCAGGGGCGAAACGTTTCTCTGGCACTAAGTGCAGAATGGTTAATTTTTTTGGGCTAAAAGGGTGAGAAAGAAGCCACTAATGCATTGTCAGCGCTGAATAAGAAAAAAAATAATATTTAACCTCTGCTTTTAAACGCTTTATGCCGGCTCTGTCCATAATAAGTTAGTGAGGCGTTTAAGATAGAGACGCTGAGTTGCTGGCTCAGGCAATAGTAAAAAAGCCAGATATGGAGTTTTAGTGACTAATAAGGTGCTTTTATCTGATTTTCGCCTTTTTTAAGCCGCATGATCTGGACAGCATAAGCTTGCCCCCTATACTGAGCACTCCTTTGTTACTTCTATCTGTTATGGCAATGATGACTGCGCACGATTACCTGCTTAAATTCCGCAAAGTAAATAATTCAGACAGTCTGGAAAAGCTTTTCGATCATCTTAATTACTCCCTGACGAATGATCTGGAAATCATCAATATGTACCGGGCTGCCGATCACCGACGTGCTGAACTGGTCTCTGGCGGACGGTTATATGATCTCGGCTGTGTCCCTAAAACGGTGTGGCGCTACGTGGTCTGATTTCCGGCTGATTTATCGCGATTTATCCCGCTGATCTTGTCCGGATGGGCGTGCCCCTCTGGACATGTTATTCTGCTGCGCTTCGACTCCCCGAGACAGGAATAACCACGATGAATGAACAGGTTGCTGCGCCGCGTATTGGTGGCTGGCTTTTGCTGCCGCTGGCCTGGCTGATAATGACCCTGTTAACCACCGTTCTGGTGCTGGCGATGTATCTGACACCACTGTTTAATCCGGAATGGCGTGTGGCGCTGTTTTCTCACGGCAGCACACTCTTCTCTTACTGGGCTATTTCCCTGCTCACCGCCGTGGCGGTCTGGGCCTATAGTCTCTGGATCAGCTGGCTGTTCTTTAAGCGCTCCCGCCGCCTGCCGCGTCACTACCTGCTCTGGCTGCTGATTACCGTGCTGCTGGCGCTGAAAACCTTTGCCTTTACGCCGGTTACCGATAGCCGTGCCCTACAGACATTACTGCTGTCGCTGCTGGCCGCTGCGGTGTTTGCGCCCTACTTCAAACGCTCAAAACGGGTAAAAACGACCTTTATCGCGCCATAACGCTGTGAGTTATGTCAGGAATTTAATTCTGAGTGCGGTCTGCCGCTCAGCAGATGGCGCAGGTGTTGAGATACGCCGCGCTATCAATGATAATAAGCCGCTTTCTGGCTCCCAGGCGAAAAAATGACCGATTATCTGCTTCTCTTTGTTGGCACCGTGCTGGTGAATAACTTCGTATTAGTGAAGTTTCTCGGCCTGTGTCCTTTTATGGGCGTTTCCAAAAAACTGGAAACGGCGATTGGCATGGGCCTCGCCACGACATTCGTCATTACCCTGGCCTCGATCTGCGCATGGCTGGTCAACCATCTGATCCTGCTGCCGCTGGATCTGGTCTATCTGCGTACCATGGCCTATATCCTGGTGATCGCCGTCGTGGTGCAGTTCACCGAAATGGTGGTGCGTAAAACCAGCCCGTCGCTCTATCGTCTGCTGGGTATCTTTCTGCCGCTGATCACCACCAACTGTGCGGTGCTGGGCGTACCTCTGCTGAGCGTCAACCTTAACCACACCTTTATGCAGGCCGCGCTGTATGGTTTCAGTGCCTCTATCGGCTTCTCGCTGGTGATGGTGCTGTTCGCCGGTATGCGCGAGCGGCTGGTGCTGGCTAATGTTCCTGCCCCGTTTAAAGGCAACTCCATCGCCCTGATTACCGCGGGCCTGATGGCGCTGGCGTTTATGGGCTTCAGCGGTCTGGTGAAATTCTGATGACCGCGATCTGGATTGCTGTTGCCGTATTAAGTGCGCTGAGCCTGGTGTTCGGCGCGCTGCTGGGTTACGCCTCGCGCCGCTTTGAGGTCGAAGAAGATCCTATCGTTGAGCAGATTGATGCCATCCTGCCGCAGAGCCAGTGCGGTCAGTGTGGCTATCCGGGTTGTCGTCCCTATGCGGATGCGGTCGGTAACAATGGTGAAGCGATCAATAAATGCGCGCCAGGTGGTGAGCAGACCATGCTCAAGCTGGCAGCCCTGCTTAACGTTGAACCGCAGCCGATTGATGGCGACGAAACGGCGAAAGAGCCGGTGCGCACCGTGGCGTTTATTGATGAAGCCAACTGCATTGGCTGCACCAAATGTATTCAGGCCTGTCCGGTGGATGCGATTGTCGGGGCAACCCGCGCCATGCACACCGTGCTGAGCGATGTCTGCACCGGCTGCGATCTCTGTGTCGCGCCCTGCCCGACTGACTGTATTGAAATGCGTCCGGTTGCCACCACGCCAGCTAACTGGAAGTGGGATTTAAATACCATTCCTGTACGGGTGATCCCGGTAGAAACTCATGCTTAATCTGTTTAACTTCCTGAAAAAAGAGAAGGTCTGGGATTTTCAGGGCGGTATTCATCCGCCTGAAATGAAAACCCAGTCCAACGGCACGCCGCTCAGCGAACTGCCGTTGCCACACCGTTTTATTATCCCACTGAAACAGCATATCGGACATGAAGGTGAGATCTGCGTTGCGCCTGGCGACAAAGTGCTGCGCGGTCAGCCTCTGACATTTGGCACTGGCCGCATGCTGCCAGTCCATGCGCCCACCTCCGGCGTGATTGAAGATATCGGTCAGCATATGACCGCGCACCCTTCTGGTCTCTCTGAGCTTTGCATTTTCCTGACGCCAGATGGCGACGACCGCTGGATGCCGCTGGATCCGCTGCCTGACTACCGTCAGCATCCGCGCGCCGACATTGTTCAGCGCATTCACGACGCCGGCATCGCCGGTCTCGGCGGCGCGGGTTTCCCCACCGCCACCAAACTGAAGGGCGGCCTCCGCGGGGTTAAAACCCTGATTATTAACGCGGCGGAGTGTGAACCTTATATCACCGCTGACGATCGTCTGATGCAGGACTACGCTGCCGAAGTCCTGGAAGGCAGCCGTATTCTCGCCTGGGTGTTACAGGCTGAACAGGTGCTGATTGGCATTGAAGATAACAAGCCTGAAGCCATTGCCGCACTGAAGCAGGCGCTGGGTAGCGAGCGTGATCTGCACATCCGGGTCATCCCGACCAAATATCCCTCCGGCGGTGCCAAGCAGTTGACCCGCATCCTGACCGGGAAGGAAGTGCCGCACGGCGGGCGTTCCTCCGATATCGGCGTGCTGATGCAGAACGTCGGCACCGCCTGGGCGGTTAAGCGGGCCATTATCAATGGTGAACCGATCACCGAACGCGTTGTGACGCTGACCGGCGAGGCGATTGCCCAGCCGCGTAACGTCTGGAGTCGTCTCGGCACCCCGATCAGCCATCTGTTACACCAGGTCGGGTTCACGCCTGCGCCGCGTCAGATGGTGATCATGGGCGGTCCGCTGATGGGCTTTACTCTGCCATCGCTGGATGTGCCGGTGGTGAAGATCACCAACTGTATTCTGGCTCCATCTGCCAGTGAAATGGGCAACAACGACGAAGAGCAGTCCTGCATTCGCTGTTCAGCCTGTGCCGATGCCTGTCCGGCCAAACTGCTGCCGCAGCAGCTTTACTGGTACAGCCAGGGCGGCGATCACGATAAAGCGCGCGCTCACCATATTCATGACTGCATCGAATGTGGTGCCTGCGCCTATGTCTGCCCGAGCAATATTCCGCTGGTGCAATATTACCGTCAGGAAAAAGCGGAACTGCGCGCCATCGATCTGGAAGCGAAACGCACGCTGGAAGCCAAAGCACGCTTCGAAGCACGCCAGGCGCGACTGGAGCGTGAAAAGCAGGCTCGTGAAGCGCGTCATGAAGAGGCGAAACAACGCGTTGCCCGCACCGATACCAGCGAACTGGCTGCGGCTAAAGCACGGGTGAAAGCCCGTCAGGCGGCCGAACCGGATGAGGCAACGCTTGAAGCCCAGCGTGAAGCCCGCCATGCGCAGGCGCGTCTGCGTCAGGCCGAGGCGCAGGCTGAAACCCAGCCGGTGACGCGTCAGACCGTCGATCCGCGTAAAGCGGCAGTTGAAGCGGCTATTGCCCGGGCGAAAGCGAAGAAAACAGTGCCGGTTGATGCGGCGGATAACCAGGCTGAGGCCAGTGTCGATCCGCGTAAATCGGCAGTAGAAGCCGCCATCGCCCGCGCCAAAGCGAAGAAAGCCGCTCAGGCTGAAGGCACCGAGGCACCACAGGCCGCAACCGACAGCGCTGCAGACGCCGCCGCTGAAAGCGATCCGCGTAAAGCCGCGGTTCAGGCCGCCATCGCCCGCGCCAAAGCGAAGAAAGCCGCACAGGCTGAAAACGCCGAGGCACAGGCCGCAACCGACAGCACTGCAGACGCCGCGCCGGACGCCGCCGCTGAAAGCGATCCGCGTAAAGCCGCGGTTCAGGCTGCCATCGCCCGTGCCAAAGCGAAGAAAGCCGCACAGGCTGAAAATGCCGAGGCACCACAGGCCGCAACCGACAGCACTGCAGACGCCGCACATGACGCCGCCGCTGAGACCGATCCGCGTAAAGCCGCGATTCAGGCCGCCATCGCCCGCGCCAAAGCGAAGAAAGCCGCTCAGGCGGAAAGTGAGGCGGATGCCGCTTCACGTGATGCCGCAGCACTGGCTACCGCCGCGCATTTTGCGGTGGATAAAGCGGAGCAGGCCCAGGAGCAGGCAAACAACGCCAATGCAGAACCTGAACAGGCACCTGAACTGAATCAACCCGATGATGCGCGCAAGGCCGCTATTGCTGCCGCCATCGCCCGTGCCAAAGCGCGTAAAGCGCAGTCGTCTACGACGCTTGAGGATTAAATGGCTTTTCGTATCGCAAGTTCTCCTTACACCCATAATCGCCGCAGCACCGGCAATATCATGCTGCTGGTGGTGCTGGCCGCGGTGCCAGGTTTTGCTGCACAGTGTTATTTCTTTGGCTACGGCACCTTTTTACAGGTCTTACTGGCGACGCTGACCGCCTGGCTGACAGAGGCAGCGATTCTGCGACTGCGCAAAGCGCCCGTTGCCAGCACCCTGGCAGATAACTCGGCGCTGCTGACCGCCGTCCTGATCGGTATCAGCCTGCCGCCGCTGGCGCCGTGGTGGCTGGTGGTGATCGGTACCCTGTTTGCTGTCGTCATTGCGAAGCAGCTCTATGGCGGACTGGGCCAGAATCCGTTTAACCCGGCGATGGTCGGCTATGTGGTCCTGCTCATCTCCTTCCCGGTGCAGATGACCAGCTGGTTGCCGCCCGATACGCTTCAGGCGATCAAACCCGGGCTGATGGACAGCCTGAGCATGGTGTTCCAGGGCCACACGCTGGCGGGTGAAACCATGCAGCAGTTACAGATGGGTGTTGATGGCATCAGCCAGGCGACGCCGCTTGATACGTTTAAAACCGGTTTACGCGCGGGGCACAGTGCTGAACATCTGCTGGCGCAGCCGATTTACAGCGGCGTGCTGGCGGGCCTCGGCTGGCAGTGGGTTAACGTGGGTTATCTGGCCGGCGGCCTGTTCCTGCTTTGGAAAAATGCTATCCGCTGGCATGTCCCTGCCGCCATGCTGCTGTCACTGGCCTTCTGCGCGACGCTGGGCTGGTTCTTCTCACCAGAATCGCTGAACAGCCCGCTGATTCATCTTTTCTCCGGTGCCACCATGCTGGGTGCGTTCTTCATTGCCACCGATCCGGTGACCGCTTCAACCACCAACCGTGGCCGCCTGGTGTATGGCGCGCTGATTGGACTGCTGGTCTGGCTGATCCGCAGTTTTGGCGGTTATCCCGATGGCGTAGCGTTTGCTGTGCTGCTGGCGAACATCTGTGTGCCGCTCATCGATTACTACACCCAGCCGCGCGTTTACGGCCATCAGAAGGATTAAGCGATGCTGGAGACGATTCGCAAAAACGGGGTTACGCTGGCGATTTTTGCTGCGATCACTACCGCCGCCACGGCAGTGGTAAATACGGTAACCAAGCCGACGGTGGAACATCAGACCCTGTTGCAGCAGAAAAACCTGCTGGACCAAGTGGTGCCTGTTGAGCTTTATGACAACAACATCCAGCAGGACTGTTACGTTGTCACGGATGCAGCGCTGGGCAACAGTGCGCCGCATCATCTCTTCCTGGCGCGCAAAGGCGGCCAGCCGGTCGCGGCTGCACTGGAGACGACTGCACCTGACGGCTATTCTGGTGCGATACAGATGCTGGTCGGTGCCGATTTCCAGGGTAAAGTATTGGGCGTGCGGGTGATTGAACACCACGAAACGCCCGGTCTGGGGGATAAGATCGAACTGCGTATCTCTGACTGGATCAACAGCTTTAATGGCAAAGTGGTTCATGGTCCGGCGGATAAAGCTTTTGCGGTTAAAAAAGATGGCGGTGAATTCGATCAGTTCACCGGTGCCACCATTACCCCACGCGCGGTGGTCAATGCAACCAAACGCACCGCGCTGTTAATGAAAACACTTCCGGAGAGACTCTCTTCGTTACCGGTATGTGGAGATGCAAATGAGTGAAGCTAAAAGCCTGCTGGTCGGTGGATTATGGAAGAACAACTCAGCGCTGGTGCAGCTGCTGGGCCTCTGTCCGCTGCTGGCGGTCACGGCGACCGCCACCAACGCGCTGGGTTTAGGCCTGGCGACCACGCTGGTGCTGACCCTGACCAACAGTTTTATTTCCGCCTCGCGCCGCTGGGTGCCATCGGAAATTCGTATCCCGATTTATGTGATGATCATCGCCTCGGTAGTGAGCTGTGTACAGATGCTGATCAACGCCTATGCCTATGGTCTTTATCAGTCGCTGGGGATTTTTATCCCGCTGATCGTGACCAACTGTATCGTGGTCGGTCGTGCTGAAGCCGTCGCCTCTAAAAGCAGCATCCCGCTTGCCGCGCTGGATGGCTTCGCCATCGGCATGGGCGCGACCTGCGCCATGGTGGTGCTGGGATCGCTGCGCGAAATTATCGGCAGTGGCACGCTGTTTAACGGTGCCGACCAGCTGCTCGGTCCCTGGGCGAAGTCTCTGCGTATCGAAGTGGTCCATTTCGACTCGCCAATGTTGCTGGCGATGCTGCCGCCAGGCGCCTTTATCGGCCTGGGCATGATGCTGGCCGGAAAATATCTGATCGATCAGAAGATGAAACAGCGGGCAGCACTGCGTGCTCAGGCGGCTGAAACCGCGCCGCCTCAGGACGCTGTCGGGAAACCGGTGTGAATCAGACCAAACGCACCGAAATTCTCCGTCGGCTGCAGCAGAATAATCCGCATCCGACCACCGAACTCAACTTCAGCACGCCGTTTGAGTTGCTGATCGCGGTGCTGCTCTCGGCGCAGGCGACCGATGTCAGCGTGAACAAAGCCACCGCAAAGCTCTATCCGGTGGCCAATACGCCTGCCGCGATGCTGGCGCTGGGTGTGGATGGCGTGAAGGAGTACATTAAAACCATCGGCCTGTTTAACAGCAAAGCGGAAAATGTGATTAAAACCTGCCGCATTCTGCTTGAGCAGCACAACGGCGAAGTGCCGGAAGATCGTGCGGCACTGGAAGCTCTGCCCGGTGTCGGCCGTAAAACCGCCAATGTGGTGCTCAACACCGCCTTTGGCTGGCCGACGATTGCCGTCGATACCCATATCTTTCGCGTCAGCAACCGGACGAAATTTGCGCCGGGTAAGAATGTGGAAGAGGTGGAGCAGAAGCTGCTGAAGGTGGTTCCGGCGGCGTATAAGGTTGATTGCCATCACTGGCTGATTCTGCACGGCCGCTACACCTGCGTGGCGCGTAAACCCCGCTGTGGCTCCTGCCTGATTGAAGATCTCTGTGAGTATCCCGACAAAGTCGAGTGATTGCACTGATGAAAGACCCGCTGCGGCGGGTTTTTTATTATCCGGCGATCACCTCTGCTAACGCGTCTCCTGCCTGATCCCCCTTTTCGCTGCTCTCCCTGTTCGTACGAATAACGGTACAGTTTGTCGGGTTGTTACATTGATGTTGATGATGGAGAATCGCCGCCCCTGACGATAAGAAAATGTTATGACACAGTGAGTAAAGTAATGAACAAAAGCGCTTCTGCCGGAAGCCATCCTCTGCGCCTGTTTCTGGCGCGACTCTGGCCACATCCTTTGGCAGTGAGTAAAAAGCATGTGGTGATCGCCGGACTGGGTGCCGGTATCGGTTTAATCCTGACCAGCCTGCTGAGCCACTGGGTGCTGGGCGAGCTGAACCTGTGGTTTGTCGCGCCGGTCGGTGCCTCGGCGGTTTTACTCTTTGGTCTGCCCGCCAGTCCGCTGGCTCAGCCGTGGGCAATCGTCGGCGGCAACAGCCTGTCAGCGCTGGCGGGCGTTACCGTCAGCCAGCTGATCCCGGATCCTGCCCTTGCCTGCGGCGTCGCAGCCTGTGTGGCGATCCTGTTAATGTTCCAGCTGCGCTGTCTGCATCCGCCCGGCGGTGCCGTTGCGCTGACCGCTATTCTGGGCGGCCCTTCGGTGCAGCAGCTTGGATATCACTTTGTCCTGACGCCGATCCTGCTCAACTCACTGACCCTGGCCCTGCTGGCTCTGCTGTTTAATAATCTGGCCGGTCGTCGCTATCCGCATCCGCTGGCCCCGGAAGAAGTTAAACCCGATCCGGTAGCCATGCCGGTGCCGCTGACGCGCGCCGATCTGCATCAGGCTTTGCAGGACGGTGAACTGCTGGATATTGACGAGGATGATTTGCAGGCGCTGCTGCTGCGTGCTGAAGAGATTGCCCAGCGCCGTCAGTTCAGTGGCTGAAACCTGTCTGCCCGCACTGGCACATCTTTCACTGTCGGCGCGACTTCTGGCATTCAGGTCTCCGCTGAACCCTGGTCCTGAGAAGTTGATCGCTGCCACAGTTTTACTCTGCCGCTTCGCCCACGCCACTCCGTAACATATTGATAACACAACCGTCCAGGCCGTACGCCCATCGTCTCCTGGGCGGATGCCCATAGAGCTGGCTTATTCAGCGCCCTACACTTTGCTCTTCTTTACGTTTCTCACGAGGAAGACCGATGGATAGCGCCTTGTCCCCGCAGCACGATGAGCTGATCGCCTCCGCCATCAAAAAGTTCTTCACCCATATCATCCCGATGCTGGTGGTGATGCTGATTATTAACCAGATAGACCGCGCCAATATTGGCTTTATCAAAGCGGAGTTGCGAACCGATGCCGGGATCAGCGCGGCGGCCTTTGGGCTGGGCGCGGGCCTCTTTTTTATCGGCTATGCGCTGTTTGAGGTGCCGAGCAACCTGATGATGAAGCGCTTCGGCGCCCGCGTCTGGCTGACGCGCATCATGATAACCTGGGGACTGGTGGTGGTCCTGACCGGTTTCGTCACCTCACCGATCCAGTTTTACCTGCTGCGTTTTTTACTTGGCGTAGCGGAAGCAGGCTTCTTTCCTGGCGTGCTGTTCTATTTTCGTCAGTGGGTGCCCAATGCCTGGCGCGGCCGCGCCACCGCGATGGTGCTGAGTGCCACCGCTGGCGCCTTTCTCTTCTCCGGCCCCATCACCGGCGCGATCCTGATGATGCACAATTTCATGGGGATTGCAGGCTGGAAGTGGGTGATGTTTCTCGAAGGCAGTGCGTCGGTGCTGGTCGGCATTCTCGCCGCCTGGGTGCTGGTGTCACGACCTGGCGAGGCGCGCTGGCTGAGTGCTGCGGAGAAACAGGCGCTGGTGCAGCAGCTGCAGAATGAAGAGACGCAGCGTGACGAGCTTAACCGCGAGCCAGGCAAAATGTCGCTGCTACGTAATCGCAGCCTGCTGTTCTTCTGCGCGATCTTTTTTACTATGACCATGACCGGCTATACGCTGGTGTTCTGGCTGCCGCAGATTATTCAGCGCATTCAGGGCTTCAGCAGTTTTGGCATCGGCATTCTCACCGCCGTGCCCTGGCTGTGCGCCATTATTGCCATTAACCTGCTGAGCCGCTTTTCAGACCGCCACCGCGACAAACTCGATAAAGCGCTGGGTGTCGCCATGCTGGTCGCGGCCTGCGGCACCTTTATGGCCACGCTGGGTTCCCCGTGGTTTGGCTTCCTGGCGATGATCGTGGCCTGTATCGGCTCGAAAGTCAGTGCGACCTTTTTCTGGCCGATGCCGCAGGGAGAGCTGCCCGCCTCGATTGTCGCGCCCGGCATTGCGCTCGTGAATTCCGTTGGCAACCTTGGCGGCTTCTTCGCACCGACGGTGTTTGGCTATCTGGAGATGAAGACCGGCTCTACTACCGGCGGTCTCTATGCCCTGACCAGCGTCTCGCTGCTGACCGGGCTGTGGCTGCTGCTGCGCCGCAAGCCATCCCCGCCTTCCCTCGATCCTATGGAGAATCAACATGTCAGACAGTCCAGTCATTAAAACAATGCGGGTAGTGCCGGTCGCCGGATATGACAGCATGCTGCTGAACATTGGCGGCGCACACAACTGCTACTTTACCCGTATCCTGGTGATCCTGACTGACTCGGCTGGCCGTACCGGCGTCGGCGAAAGTCCCTGTCACGCTTCAACGCTGGCGCTGCTTGAGCGCTTTCGTCCGCAGATTGAGGGCAGCGAACTCCTGCGGCTGAATGCCACCATCGCCACGCTGTTTGCCAGCGACGCACGACACCAGCAGACCGCGCATACCGACGACATTCATATTCCGCAGATGAACCCGGAGAAGTTTTACAACGCCACCGCGGCGATTGAAGCGGCGCTGCTTGATCTGCTGGGACAGCACCTGAATCTGCCGGTGGCCGAGTTACTTGCCAGCGGCAAGCAGCGCGATCGGGTGCCGGTCCTCGGCTATCTGTTCTATATCGCCGACCGTAATCTGACCAGCATGAACTATCAGGCGGGCCACGCGGGTGGTGATGCCTGGCTGCAACTGCGTCATGAGAAAGCGATGGACGCGGAAGGCGTGGTGCGGCTGGCGGAGGCGGCAGCGGATCGCTATGGCTTCCGCGATTTCAAACTCAAGGGCGGTGTGCATCACGGCGAAGTGGAAGTGGAGACGGTCAACGCCCTGCTGGCGCGCTTCCCGCAGGCCCGGGTAACGGTTGATCCTAACGCCAGCTGGTCGCTGGATGAGGCCATTTATTATGGCAAACAGCTGGCGGGCCGCATCCCCTATCTGGAAGATCCCTGCGGCGCGGAGCATGGCTATTCCGGTCGGGAAACGCTGGCAGAATTCAGGCGGGCCACCGGCATTCCGGTTGCCACGAATATGATCGCCAATGACTGGCGACAGTTGCAGCATGCGCTGCAGCTCAATGCCATCGACATTCCCCTGGCCGACCCACACTTCTGGACGATGCGTAACGCACACACCGTGGCGCAGCTCTGCCATGAGTGGGGCCTGACCACCGGCTGCCACTCAAACAACCACTTTGACGTGTCGCTGGCGATGGTGGCGCATCTGGGGGCAGCCGCACCCGGTGATCGCCTGACCGCCTTTGATACCCACTGGATCTGGCAGGATGGGCAGCAGCTGACGCAGCATGCGCCGCAGATTCGGGATGGCTATCTGGAACTGCCAGAGGGGCCAGGGCTGGGGATTACCCTGAATATGGAACGGGTTGAAGCGGCACATGCACTCTACAACTCGCTACCTGATAAAAACCGAAACGATGCGCTGGGCATGCAGTTTCTGATCGATAACTGGTCCTTTAACGCAAAACGCCCGGCCATGCTGCGCTGACGAGTATCACCCTGTGACAGTGTCACAGGGTGATCGCGTTTAGCGTTGCGCCAGCGCCGCCTGCATCCAGGCAATCACCAGCGGAGAATCTTTGTCCTGCAGTGCGGCGCGTTCCGACTGAAACAGCGTGGCGACATAGAATGGGTGATCCGGTAGCTCGACGCCACGCACATCGCCCGCGTTGTCCCAGGCAGTAATGCGCAGCGTATTATCGCCCAGCGCTGCACTGAATTCCGGGTTAACACCAAAGTTACAGTGATAACCTTCATCACTCTCCAGCGCGCCATAGGCTCTGGCAATGCGTGACCCGGGTCCGAACCTCACCGCGCCGCGCTGTTCCACCAGCGAGCAGCTCAGCGGGGCAATCACCATCCTTCCCTCGGTGTCTGTCTCGGCATGACTGGCATCCTGCCAGCCCAGTACGTTGCGCGCATATTCGATCAGCGCATACTGGAATCCACCGCAGGAGCCAAGAAAAGGCTTTCCGGTTTCACGCACCCAGCGGAGTGTGTCAAACACGCCGGCATCATTTCGATAGGGGCTACCGGGCACCACCCAGACGGCGTCGCTGAGTTGCAGTTCTGACTCATCCAGTCGGTCAGTGGCGATCCACTCCGCTTCAGCGGTGATATTCAGCCAGCGGGCAGCACGTTCAATAGCAAGGGGAATAGCCTGATGGGCAACCGCATCGGCGCGGTAGTCACCAACCAGGGATAAGCGCAGGGGGGACGACATAAACAGATCCTTCTCGGGGAAATTGAGAGGTTACAGTAATGTTAATTTTCTGTCGAGGGCGAGCTGAAAGCGGATTATCCTGATACGTTTTTTAACACGCACGGGCAGCTTTTCACCGGCAGACGGAGCTGATTTTTATCTTCCCGGCGCCTGCGAGCACCCTCAGCTGCCGCGTCAGACGAGACGACGCAACCGGTTTCTTTTTTTCCTTTCTGAAATAAATCATCTGTTTGTGCACAGGATCATCATTTGACGGTTTTTCCGGCAATGCCGGGCGTGTAATGTCCGATAATTCGGCAGATTGACTGTGGATTAACCAGCAACCTGCCGTTAGTGCTGCCTGATTATCATTCAGCAAACTATTTATCTGGTTAACCGCGCATTAGCAGTTAATGTTAATACTCTCCAGTGCGAGGCGCTTATCCAGCGTTTATGCGCTGCTATTTTCACTACACTCAAAATTAAAAACCAATTAACAGTTTGCTATAAGTTTTTTAACCCAACATTCCAGGGTCGGGCGGGTTGTCAGAAAATTCTTGCCCTGCCGCCCGTAATCAGCCAAATTAGTCGCCGCTTTTCCCTTCTAATAACAATCTTGCGCATGGAAAACTCACATGACGCGGACTTAATTCCTGTCCCGAAACAGGGTATGAAAAAACTGAGGTACATGTGTCAACTGCAAACAAACACACTGATGAGGCTGTCAGTCTCAATGCGTTTAAACAGCCGAAGGCGTTCTACTTAATCTTCTCGATTGAGTTATGGGAACGTTTTGGCTTCTATGGCCTGCAGGCCATTATGGCGGTTTACCTGGTGAAGCAACTGGGATTGTCTGAATCAGACTCCATTACCCTGTTCTCTTCATTCAGTGCGCTGGTGTATGGTCTGGTCGCGATTGGCGGCTGGCTCGGTGATAAGGTGCTGGGTACCAAACGCGTCATCGTACTGGGTGTCCTGGTGCTGGCGCTGGGCTATGCGCTGGTGGCGTTCTCCGGTCATAACGTCAGCATTGTCTACATCGGTATGGCGACCATCGCGGTGGGTAGCGGCCTGTTTAAGGCAAACCCCTCTTCGCTGCTCTCTACCTGCTATGACAAAGATGATCCGCGTCTCGACGGTGCTTTCACCATGTTCTATATGTCGATCAACATCGGTTCACTCTTCTCAATGATGCTGACACCGTGGTTAGCGGCGAAATATGGTTATAGCGTAGCCTTCTCACTGTGCGTTATCGGTCTGATCATCACCCTGTTTAACTTCCTGTTCTGCAAACGCATGGTTAAGGATTACGGTTCTAAACCCGATTTCGCTCCGTTGCAGATCGGAAAACTGCTGATGACGCTGGTCGGCATCGTCGTACTGATTGCACTGGCCAACTGGATGCTGCATCACCAGTCTATCGCACGACTGGTGCTGGCGGTGATTGCCCTGGGTATTGTGCTGGTCTTTGCCAAAGAGGCCTTTGCACTGCAGGGTGCGGCACGTCGTAAGATGATTGTTGCCTTCCTGCTGATGGTCGAAGCGATTCTGTTCTTCGTGCTTTATATGCAGATGCCAACGTCACTCAACTTCTTTGCTATCCGCAACGTTGAGCACACCATTCTCGGCATTACTTTTGCCCCCGAGCAGTTCCAGGCGCTGAACCCGTTCTGGATTATGCTGGCCAGTCCGCTGCTGGCGGCGCTCTACAACAAGCTGGGCGATAAACTGCCGATGCCGCACAAGTTTGCCTTTGGTA
Organism: Pantoea sp. ABR1s; assembly: GCF_057812235.1. Taxonomy (NCBI): domain Bacteria; kingdom Pseudomonadati; phylum Pseudomonadota; class Gammaproteobacteria; order Enterobacterales; family Erwiniaceae; genus Pantoea; species Pantoea sp. ABR1s. Next base: position 2,252,621 of record NZ_CM173823.1, read on the forward strand.
TGGTGCTCTGCTCCGCTGCGTTCCTGGTGCTGCCGGTGGGTGCGAAGTTCGCCAGCGATGCCGGTATCGTTTCCGTTAACTGGCTGATCCTGAGCTATGCGCTGCAGAGTATCGGTGAGCTGATGATCTCTGGCCTCGGCCTGGCGATGGTGGCACAGCTGGTGCCTCAGCGTCTGATGGGCTTTATCATGGGTTCCTGGTTCCTGACTACCGCTGGCGCGGCGGTGATTGCCGGTAAAGTGGCAAACCTGATGGCCGTGCCTGAAAACGTTACCGATCCACTGATTTCGCTGGCGACCTATAGCCGCGTATTCCAGCAGATTGGTATCGTGACGGCGGTGATCGCCCTGCTGATGCTGATTACGGCGCCGATGCTGAACCGCATGGCGCAGGATCCTGACGCGAAAAAAAATAACGTGCAGGCGTAATTCACGCTGCACTTCAGCTAAGCCGGGCTCTGCCCGGCTTTTTTTATGGCTTGCCGCAACGCCCTTCGCAGATCCCTGATCTTTGTCACTGGTAATCCCGCTTTGACTCTTTACTATGCAAGGATCCCATTGCAACAAGGAGTACCTGGTCATGAAACTGTTTTGCAAAGCGGGTGCCTGCTCTCTCTCACCCCATATTGTTATGCGTGAATGCGGACTCGACTTCACTCAGGTGAGTGTTGATCTGGCCACAAAAATCACTGAACGGGGCGATGACTTCCGCCAAATCAATCCTAAAGGCCAGGTGCCCGCGCTGCAGCTCAGCGACGGTTCTGTGCTGACGGAAGGCGTCGCCATTGTTCAGTACCTGGCGGATCTTAAGCCCGATCGCCATCTGCTGGCACCGGTTGGCAGCCTGACGCGTTATCACACCGTGGAGTGGCTCAGCTACATCGGCAGTGAGCTGCATAAAAGCTTTGGGCCACTGTTTCGTCCCGGTTACTCCGATGAGGTGAAAGCGCAGACCCGCAACCAGCTGGAAGCAAAATTCCGCTATGTCGATGAGTCACTGCGCGACAAACAGTGGCTGATGGGGCTGCATTTCAGCGTGGCGGATGCCTATCTGTTTGTGGTGACGCGCTGGGCAAAAGCGCTGGGACTGGATTTATCCGGCTTTACGGCGCTGGGCGCGTGGTTTGATCGTGTCGCGGAACGTCCTGCGGTGCAGGCGGCGCTTAAAGCGGAAGGCTTAGCCTGAGTCAACAGGGCCGGTTATCCGGCCCTGATGCGTTACAGTTTTTCTGCCGCGAAGTGCTGCGTCGGCGTGGCGATGGCATCCTGTGCCGCCACCAGCTGCAGTTCATATTCGCCCATCTGATGGGTTTTCAGCATCACCTCGTATACCGCTGCGGTGACATGCTCCAGCGCATCCTGCAATGATTTGCCGTGCAGCAGATTAACCAGCAGCAGACCGCTGGTGAGATCGCCCACGCCGACCGGCTGACGGACACCGAAATCGACCAGCGGACGGCTTATGTGCCAGGCATCTTCCGCCGTCACCAGCAGCATTTCAAAGCGATCGCTGCGACGACCCGCACGCGCCAGATGCTTCACTAGCACCACGCGTGGTCCCTGGGCAATCAGTGCCCGCGCAGCGTCTACCGCCGCGTCGACGTCTGTGACGGTGCGCTCGCTCAGCATCTCCAGTTCAAGCAGGTTCGGAGCGATAATGTCGCTGGCAGGCATCGCCATTTTACAGTGAAACTCCGCCACACCCGGCGCCACGATGCAGCCTTTCTCCGGATGGCCCATGACCGGATCGCAGAAGTACCAGGCATTCGGGTTGGCCGCTTTGACCTGACGGACAATCTGCAGAATCTGCTCGCCCTGCTCTGCCGAGCCCAGATAACCGCTCAGGACCGCGTCACAGGTCTTCAGGCGGTCGATGTCAGCAATGCCTTTAACAATGTCGGTTAAATGCGTTGCAGGCATCACCGTGCCGGTCCAGTGGCCATATTGCGTATGGTTGGAAAACTGCACGGTATTCAGCGGCCAGACGTTTGCGCCCATACGGCGCATCGGAAACTCAGCCGCCGCGTTACCGGCGTGACCAAAAACAACGTGCGACTGAATCGCTAAAATATTTTTCACTTGTTTGCCCTGTCCTGCCTTGCCATAAAAAAAGGGCCGGAAACCGGCCCTGAAATCTTACTGCCAGTTAATCAGGCAGTAATGTTTCTTGCCGCGACGCAGCAGCGTATAGCGGTTAAACAGTTTGTCACTGTCGCTGAAGCGGTACTCCGCATCGGACTGCTTTTCACCGTTCAGTGAAACGGCATTGGAGCCGATCATGGTGCGCGCCTGGCCACGGGACGGCACCAGCTCTGCTTTCACCAGCGCCTGCTGCAGATCATCGTCAGCGCCCAGCACGATAGTTGGCATACCATCCTGCGCCAGCTGTTCAAAATCGGCTTCGGTCATTTCGCTCACGGATCCGGAGAAGAGGCTGGCAGTAATGCGTTTCGCCGCCGACAGACCCGCTTCGCCATGCACCAGACGCGTCACCTGCTCAGCCAGCACGTACTGCGCACGTGGCGCGGTGCCGCTGTTTTTATCTTCTTCTTCCAGCGCGTTGATCTCTTCCATGCTCAGGAAGGTGAAGAACTTCAGGAAGCGATAGACGTCAGCATCTGCGGTGTTGATCCAGAACTGATAGAACTTGTACGGGCTGGTTTTCTTCGCATCCAGCCAGACTGCGCCGCCTTCGGTTTTACCGAATTTGGTGCCGTCAGACTTGGTGATCAGCGGAACGGTCAGGCCAAAGACCTGGTTCTGATGCAGACGACGGGTCAGATCGATACCGGAGGTGATGTTGCCCCACTGATCAGAACCACCAATCTGCAGGGACACACCGTGCAGCTCGTTCAGACAGGCGAAGTCATAGCCCTGCAGCAGATTATAGGAGAACTCGGTAAAGGAGATGCCCTGATCGTCACGGTTCAGACGCTGCTTCACCGCTTCTTTGTTGATCATCTGGTTAACGGAGAAGTGCTTGCCGATATCACGCAGGAAGGTCAGCACGTTCATGCCGCCAAACCAGTCGTAGTTGTTGGCGGCGATGGCGCTGTTGCTGCCGCAATCGAAGTCGAGGAATGGCGCCACCTGCTGGCGGATCTTTTCAACCCATTCGTTGACGGTTTCACTGGTATTAAGTTTACGCTCTGCGGCTTTGAAGCTCGGGTCACCAATCAGGCCGGTTGCACCACCGACCAGCGCCACCGGCTTGTGGCCGGCATCCTGAAAACGCTTCAGGCAGAGCAGCGGTACCAGATGGCCCAAATGCAAGCTGTCAGCAGTGGGGTCAAAGCCGCAATAGAGCGAAATTGGCCCCTGCGCCAGTTTCTCTGTTAACGCGTCTTCATCCGTCACCTGGGCGATTAGGCCCCTCTCCTGCAATTGTTGTATCAGGTTACTGCTGGTCATTACTGACTCCAAATTGATCAGACTGCACCTATGCTGGTACACAGCTTTCCGCTGAGTTGCGGAATCGAAAAAAATCAGGGCTATAGCATAAAGCGCTGACGCTTTCTGTGCCAGCGCTGATAGGGGCGAATCGTGCAGATTCAGGGTGCCAGACGGTCGATTTTCCAGCCGTCGTGATCGCGCTGATAGATGAAACGATCGTGCAGACGATGTTCGCCACCCTGCCAGAACTCCATCGTGTGAAATTTCACCCGGTAGCCACCCCAGAAGCTGGGCAGCGGCACTTCGCCCTGCTGGAACTTCTGTTTAAGCTCCAGGAACTTTCCTTCCAGAATACCGCGTGCCGAAATACGGCTCGATTGCTTCGACACCCAGGCACCAATCTGACTGTCGCGCGGACGACTGTGGAAATATTTCAGCACCTCGAGGGGCGACAGTTTTTCCACTTCACCCAGCACCATCACCTGACGCTCCAGATAGTGCCACGGGAAGTGCAGAGAGATGCGCGGATTGCGCGCCAGCTGCAGCGCCTTACGGCTGCCGAGGTTGGTGTAAAACACCATGCCCTGCGCATCGTAGTGCTTCAGCAGCACGATACGCTGCCATGGCTGGCCCTGCTCATCCACGGTTGCCACGGTCATGGCGGTAGGATCGGGCAGTTTTGCCTCGCAGGCCTGGCTTAGCCACTGTTCAAACAGCGCGATCGGATCGTCCGGCAGATCCTTACGACGCAATCCACCGCGGGTATATTCACGCCGCAGATGGGCAATGGTGTGTAGCGTTTCGCTGTCGCTCATAATGCTCGCCTATTCAGATAACAAGTCAGCTGGCAGGTTGCAGCTCACAATCATTCACGACAATTTTATCGTTACGTTCGATAAATGCGCCGTTTCCTTTGGACCAGAACACATAGGTGTTATCGCTGTAGCGTGCGCCGGACGCGGATACCGTCTGCTTCAGCGTCAGAGGCTGCCCATCCATGATGAAACTGACCTGCTGCTGCGCCTCGTCCAGCGTCACGGTCAGGGGCATGGTTCCGCAGCGATAGTGCAGGGTCTGCGGCGACGGCGGCTGTTTATGCATCAGGCTACAGCCTGACAGCAGTAGCACCGCGGCAACGGTTAATCCTTTCAACATAAGCGGGTCTCCTTCACGAGTGAAGCTGGCATTATAAGAAGGATTGGGCGCGAAGTAAGTGGGAATCCACGCCAATCTGGCAGATGCTGTCAGTCAGGCTGAATTATTGCGCCTTTTCAGACGGTTGTCTGAATGCACAGGCCGCGTTCTCAGGCTACGCTCTATAGATCTTAAGCGAGGAAGACAAACATGAAATTTGATAACGAAGATGCATTTAAGCTGGCAGTGGCGTTTATGAACCACAAAGAGAATGCCACCATCGCCAGCAGCTACTTTAAAACCTTTATCGACACCTACCAGAAATTTGACCGCTGGCTGAGCGCATCAGACCCGGTCAGCGCCATGAAAGCAGAAAAAGCGGCCGCCAAAGCGGGCGAAGACTCCATCCTCTGATCCCCTTCTCCACGGGTCCGATAGCCTTCAGGGTATCGGACCCGTGAATCCCGCCAGACATTCACCCCATTGCTCACTATTTCCGCACAGCTATTCTGGCTTTTACGGAAATATCCGCTCTGGCTGCCGTGCTTATTTCCCGCATCAGCATCGACCTTATTTTGATACAGCGCATCCTCTGCTGAAATGGCACAGAACGGCTGGGTACATTTGCAATAAATGCTATTTCACGCCGTCATACCCCTAATCAGCACCACACACTCCGGTTTTGTTTAAAAAACAGGCAGCGAGACGCGACAGGGCCAGCAAACCTGATAAAGCCGACTATGCTGTAAACGTTCGGATATACTTCATGGAGCAGAAAAAATGAAAATGAAATCCCTGTCAGCCATTGCGTTGCTGGCTCTCTCTTTAGGTACGCTGGCAGGTTGTGCCTCAAACCAGTCGATTAAGACCACCGATGGCCGCACGATTGTCACCGATGGCAAACCGCAGATTGATTCAGATACTGGTCTGGTTTCTTACCGCGATGCTCAGACAGGAAAAACTGAGCAGATCAATCGTAATGAGATCAGTAATATGAGTGAACTCGACAACTAATATAAGGTGAATAAGATGAAAAAAGCGCTGATTTTACCTCTCGCCGCATTGATTGGTATGACCGTATTAACCGGCTGCACCCGTACCAGTTATGCGATTCAGACTAACGATGGACGCACCATTATTAGTGATGGCAAGCCTTCTGAATCGGATGCCGGCCTGCTGGCTTATACCGATGCAAATGGCGTGAAGCAGCAGATTAATAAAGCGGACGTTAAAGCGGTCTCTGAAGTACCGAAGAAATAATCCGATCGCTGTTACCCAATGAATAAAGCCGCCCATGGGCGGCTTTATTTTTGCCTGCGCCTGGCACGAAGTGGTGCACAGTCCTGGTTTTATTCCCCGGTGGTTTATAAATCAGAAATATCCGCTGCGGCGTGGCCATAATATGGCAGGCAACCGTGCGGATAGTGGTGCAGATAATAATCTGATAACGAAATGCGCCGTTCCGCCCTTATCTGAATTTCCGGCAACTCCCAGCTTTTTTAACCAGCATAATAGCTCAGCTTATTTCTCACAAAAAACCTCAGCCTGTTTTTATGCTTTGATATGAGTGGTTTACCGCCTCGATTAAAGGTTCACTTTATTTTTGGTAAATTTTAATCATAGCGCCCTGCTGTTTCCCACCTTTTAGTCCAGAGCGCCTTTAACTAGACTCTTTATATCGCTACTTAATCAGGAGGGTGCAGATGGTTTATCACGACAAAACAACGGGTCATATGATTCTTGGTGAAGCTGCAATTAATCTGGCTTTTGACGAACAGGAGATTACGCTGGTAGCACTGATTCGCCAGTTGAGCGAAATGGCCGAACAGGAGCGCAACGATGAGCGGGTCACGCAGATTGCCGATGCGCGGAACTGGCTCAAAGGTTTTATCGAATCCTCAACGCGCGACCGTGCCGAATTAAACTGGCTGGTCGAGACCGGACAGGCACCGGTTAATCTTAAAGATTATCGTTAGTTATGTGCGGGTCATTGCTGTTTTTTTAGGGTGCCGGGCACGCGCCTGGCCTCACCGCCAGAGACGCTGGGACAGCGTGGCAGTGGAATAGTGCAAGTCGGCCAGAACGTGACCAGAGCGTGAATTGCAACGTTCTGCACCCGGCTCCTGTGTCGGCCTGAAACGGCTTCCACGCAGATTGATGAGTGCTATTGCTCTGCACTCATCGGCCGGCCATCTGGTCGTTAACCGGCCTTCGTCGGCTTCTCCCCACCTGCCGTCACGCTCAGCGCGTCAGCGGCTCCCCGTTTTCAGTCACCTGCAGCGTTTGTGGATGTTTCGCTGTAGTGGTTTCAAACCCACCACGGGCGGCAAAAACAGAACAGCCAATGGCTGCCACAAGTGTCAGTAAGATTGAGGTTTTCACGAAACGCGCCTTAATTTTCTTCGCTACAGCATAAAGCGTGAAAGCCTGGCACATAATCAGATGGGGGGAAAGGAAAGTGCAGAATTTCTCTGTCTGGAAGCCCATGTCCGGGAAGTCTGTTTACTGATTGAGCGGCCTTGCCTGGTTACCCCAGTACTTTCAATGCCAGCGCCAGCGTCTTTTCTTCGTTAGTCACATCGCTGACCTTACCTGCCACCCGCAATCCAAAAGCAATACAGAGAATTAAACCGGCTGCCGCCTCGCTGTCCAGCGTGTTATCGATAGATCCATCCTGTTGTCCCAGCTCCAGCAGCGAGACCAGGAAGCGTTGATTACGCTGAACGACCTCATCAATGCGCTGCGCGAGTGGCTGATCCATCGTCTGCAGCGCAATCGCGCTGGCGACGACCAGACAGCCGCAACGCCCTTCTGTGGCACGTGCCGAATCCAGGTAGAATTGCAATAGCTCGGTTATTTTCCCCCGCCCGCTGGCACAGGGTGCCAGACGACGGTGCAACTCACTATTTCTCAGCAACAGATAGCGTTCGAATACCAGCAGGAAGAGCGAGCGCTTATCTTTAAACGCCTTATAGATGCTGCCTGCGGAGAGATGCATCGCCTCACCCAGATCGTTCATTGAGGCCGCATGATACCCTTTTTGCCGGAAAACGATCATGGCGTGATCCAGAGCCTGTTCGATCCCGAACTCTCTGGGGCGTCCCCGCTCTTTGTTTTTATACGTTGTGGCTGTCGTGGTCATTGTTACCGGCCTGGGGAGGTGTGTTGCTGTCAAAATCAATGGCGATTCTATCCCAGGCGCGGGTAACAAGCCAGGCCGTCCGTCGCCCGTCACGCGCAGACGGCCCGTTATTTCCCGGACGCATTAATATGATTCGCCGCTGTCTGACCAGCCGCCGTCTGGTCTGCGGTGCAAGCCGGACGCGATTCATTCAGATAAGGATGTTGTCTCTGTGCGGCCTTTTTCCCGCTGCTGGCTGCGCTTCAGCGCGTTTATTTTTATCAGCCATAACGTAAATTGCTTAATAAGCAGGCTGGCGTGGTTTTCATTGTCAGCAAAACATAGAAAGAGTCGGTTTTTTATATTGCTGTTATCGTCGATCGCATAAATCTCATATTCGTCATGATGGCGGGATTTTATGATTGCTGTGAAATGTATTGCGGGCCAGAGCATCACTCTGGCTTCAAACTGCCTGAAATCCATTATATTTACCTGGTAATTTGCTTAAAATACCCGATGAAAAACTACTCATCGGGTCAGGCAAAGCATAACTTCCCGCCACTTTAATCGCGTGATAAAAAAAGCTTTTAGCAGAGGCCGCGGCTTCAGCAGCAGAGGAACATCGGGTCAGCCTTCACTTAAGCGCAACCACAGGCAGATCGGTTATCCGGGTGGTATAGGCAGGCGACAGCATCTCGCGTTTCATCGACCAGGCTTTGTTGATCCCCTGCCCGGCAAACCACAACTTCCCGCTGCCGAGCTTGTTGACTGTGTCGATCAGCTTCATCAGCTCTTCGCTATTGCGGCGTGGCTGATGTTCGTCAAACAGATCAAACTGAGCCACGCCCTGGCTGAAAAAATCCCCCAGCACGATGCCGGCCTTCATATAGCGATGTCCCTCAATCCAGATGTTATCCAGGCACGCCATTGCAACTCTGATGATGTCGCGTGTGTCCTGTGTCGGAATCAGCAGTTGCTCCATCGACTGATTGCCATAAAAGGGTTCGTCAGTCGCATGCGGACTGGTGCGCACAAATACCCCTACCTGACGGCAATATTGATTCTCACGGCGCAGCTTCTCCGCCGCGCGCTCGGCATACGCGCAGACAGCCTCGCGCATCTGATCGTAGTCGGAGATACGGCTGCCAAACGAACGCGAACACATGATTTGCTGTTTTACCGGCGTCACTGACTCCAGCTCCAGACAGGATTCGCCACGCAGCTCTCTGACAGTGCGCTCCAGCACGACGCTGAACTGTTTGCGGATGGCCTCGGTGCTTTGATCGGCCAGATCTTTCGCCGTCATGACGCCCATGGCGTTGAGCCGTTTGCCGATCCGATGACCCACGCCCCAGACTTCCGCCACATCAATCAGCGCCAGCAGCTTTTTTTGTCGTTCAGGGTCCGACAGGTCGACAATGCCGCCGGTTTTGCTCCACTTTTTGGCCGCAAAATTCGCCAGCTTGGCCAGCGTTTTAGTCTGTGCAATGCCGACGCCCACGGTCAGATGGGTCTCTTTGCCTATTCGTTCTCTGACCTGACGACCAAAGGTCTCCAGCGCCATACAGTTCTGCACGCCGGTGAGATCCATAAACGCTTCGTCGATCGAGTAGATCTCCACCGACGGCGCCATCTCTTCCAGTATGGTCATCACCCGATGGCTCATGTCGGCGTAGAGCGCATAATTTGAGCTGAAGACCTGCACCGCGTGACGCGTTAGTTCTTCACGCATCTTAAAATAGGGCGCGCCCATTTTGATGCCGACTTTCTTTGCCTCGGCGCTGCGCGCAATCACGCAGCCGTCGTTGTTCGACAGCACTACTACCGGTTTACCTTTAAGATCAGGCCGGAAAACGGTCTCACACGACGCGTAAAAGCTGTTTACGTCGACCAGCGCGAACATGGTCAGTGGGTCGCTTTAATAACAAAGGTCACAACGCCAAACACCTCCAGCGCATCTTCGGTCTGGATAGCGATCGGTTTAAATTTGGTATTCATCGGCATCAGTTGCAGGCAGGGATGAAGCTGGAGACGTTTAACGGTGAATTCACCTTCGACCGCGGCGACCACAATATCGCCGTGTGAGGCGGTGAGTGAACTGTCGACCACCAGCATGTCACCATCATTGATGCCCGCCTCAATCATTGACTCGCCGCTGACACGGACAAAATAGGTGGCGCTGGGGTGCTGGACCATCAGCGCATTGAGATCAATACGTTGTTCGACATAATCCTGCGCCGGGGATGGAAACCCGCACGGCACACGTTCGATATATAGCGGTAAAGGCATAACGGCACGAATGTCCGCAGGTTTAATGAATTCCATAATTTCGCTCCTTCTTCAGATTACTGTATATAAACACAGTAATAGCTAATCCCCCTTTTAATCAAGTGACATGGAACATCTTTAAGCGAAAGGGTTGATGGTAATGCACTTTTTTTTAAACGTTTTTTCGCATTGCCGTCAGAGTAAGCGGAAACGGGTTACTTTCGCCGCATCGCCGGAATAGCGTCGATTTCTTCTTACAGTAAAGAATCTTATAAATTCACCGGCTGATTATTTTTACTTAAGGAAAATCTGACAACGCTTCTCTGGCATTCGGAGAGGTTTGAATATTACGGGCGGGCTGGTTATTCTGCTTTTTTAAGCATGGAGGGATTATGGCAGACGACGATCGAATCAAACATCTGGAAGAGGCAGTTGCGCAGTTAAGGGTTGAGACTACGGTATTAAAAGCGATACTCGGTCAGCAAATTGCGCTGAATAATCTCAATTACAAAGGGAAGTTTGACGATGTACTGGCGGCGCTGGCGAAAGAGTATGCCGAACGCGGTCTGGAAGAGGGCAATAACCAGGCTATCCATGATGCCCTGCGTCAGTATATTAAATATGAGCCACCCGCAATGGAATAAGCGGATTTTCCGGCAGCGTCCGATTGCCGGACTTTATCGGCTCCTGAACGCTGCCACCGCCCTGTCCTGCACCGCCTCCGCAGCAGCCTCAGACGATACCGGTTAGTGTTTACACCTCGCTGTCACTCTCCAGCGCATCCTGAATCGCGTCGGCCAGATTAGCAACTTCATTCGCCACGGCCTGCAGATCCCAGGCGGTTTTTGAGCCGGTTGCAGAGGTGGAGGCGCTGACGGACTCCTTTGCCACTGACAGAGCAGCAGCCACGGCGACCGAACGTTTATGTTGTTCCTGAGTCATGCCCGCAGGCGGAATTGCGAAATAGTCGTGAACCATGATCATTTCCTTGTGATAAATAAGGGGTCAACCTTAGCCTTCTGCATCAGGCGTGGGAAGTGAATTATGCGGCATGGCCTGTCAGACGGCCAGGATTGCAGCAGCACAATCGCGCCAGCCGCTTTTCCTGCCCTGAAACCTGTACAACTTTGGCTGAAATCTGCGGAAAAAAGCGGTTTTAACGCGTTGATGTGTCGTCAGCACAATCCCCAGCCTGCTGGTCTGAAAATCGCACCCCTCTGAAAACCTCACCAACTCACTGTATTTATTCAATTAACCATCGAAAACCTCTTTTTTCACTTTAAACATGCTTTTTATATACACCACCGACCAGTTAAATTTTGTCAAATTTCATTGTACAACTTTGCGATTCTTGTATAACTTTGTCTCGTGATGTTAAATCACTTGTAACGAAAGGTGCTTTGCACCGCATCTGAAGGTGTTGTGGATTTCCACCTTCAGATGCATTTTTTTTTGCGTCAGCCGGTGACCGGATCTGAATCGACGCGTTCTTCCCCCCATTTCTTATGAGGCCTGACATGCAAACAACGATGAATACAGAGTCTCAGATTTCTGATTACTTCATGAACTCTGGCACAGCGCTGACCACTGAAAAACAGGTTATCGCCGCAGTCCATGCCGAACTCGCCCATGCGAAAACCCATGTCTCCGATAAAGACATTGTGCTGGGCCTGATTCACCGCCTGGAGAGTGAGCGTGACGTGGTTAAGCAGGATATTTACCGTCAGGCGCTTGAACATGTTCTGCAGCGCGCTTCGGCGACCAGCGACAGCTAAAAATCTGTGTCTGTTATGAGGGAACGCGAATTAGCATGGATGCTTTTCCCGTCCGGAATCAGCCCCTGTTATGGGGCTTTTTTTATTCCTCCTGCTCTGAATCACTTGTCCCCTTCACACCGCTAAGATTGCCTGCCCCACCGGACCAGATATAGCTCCGGAAAACACCGTTTTCGCCATTTATTCAACCTGAAATTCCGGTTAATTGCTGTCGTTTCGCTTTATTTATCCGATATCTGTGTCCAGGCTTTTTCTGCATCCACTGCAAACGCAGACGAGGAAAATAATCATGTTTCATCATTCATCAAAACTTCAATTCCCGGTTCGTGTAGAGAAACCCGATCCAGAATTTGCCATGCTGCTCCAGCAGGCCATCGGCGGCGTCGAAGGTGAGATTCGTGTAGCGATGCAATACTTTTTCCAGGCGATGGGCGCGCGCGGTGATGTGCGGATTCGTGATCTGCTGATCTCGACCGCTACCGAAGAGCTGAGCCATATCGAAATGCTGGGCTACGCCGTGGCGCTTAACCTTGAAGGCGCCCCGCTCTCTTACCAGGAAGCGTCAGCGAAAGATCCGGTGGTTAATGCGATTCTGGGCGGAATGAACCCGCGCCATATCCTCTCTTCCGGTCTGGCAGCAATGCCGGTTAACGCCAACGGCATGCCTTTTGATATGAGTCATATCTATGCGTCCGGCAACGTGGCGGCCGATATGCTGGCTAACGTCACCGCAGAAGCCACCGGCCGCGTACTGGCGACCCGCCTCTACAACATGACGGAAGACAAGGGCATGAAGGACTTCCTCTCCTTCCTGATAGCCCGTGACACCATGCACCAGCAGCAGTGGCTGGCGGTGATCGAAGAGATGGGCGGACTGAACGCGTCGCTGCCGATCCCGAACAGCTTCCCGCAGGAGCATGAGGCGCAGGAGCACTCTTACTACTGTCTGAATACTTCGCTGGATAAACCGCTGCCGGAAGGTCGCTGGAGCAGTGGCCCGGCTTACGATGGCCATGGTCAGTTCAGCGCGAAACAGCAGCCAGAGATTCTGGGTGATGAGCCGCTGCTCGGCAATGCGCGTCCCGGTTCGGGTGCGCAGTCTGAGCAGATTGACGGCGTTACACCACCGAAACTGTAATGACTCGCCTGTCAGGGTTTGATGCCCTGACAGGCTTGTCCCACCTTTTGACGGAGGAATAGTCATGTCATCCACTCAGCGTCCACAACCCCCTTTTGCCGAACAGCAGCAGACCTGGCCTGGCACTACCGCGGCTATGCAGCCTCAGCCCGATCACGGCGAAGAGAGTTATCAGGGTTCAGGCCGTCTGGCGGGTAAGAAAGCCATTATTACCGGTGGCGATTCCGGCATTGGCCGGGCCGTCGCCATTGCCTTTGCCCGGGAAGGGGCCGATGTCCTGATCTCCTATCTTGATGAACATGAGGATGCGCAGGATACCGCCCGGCTGGTTGAAGAAGCGGGACAGAAAGCGGTTCTGGTGCCTGGCGATATTACTGAGGCGTCACACTGCAACGCCCTGGTCGATAAAGCCGTCGAAGCCTTTGGTGAGATTAATATTCTGGTGAACAACGCGGCGTATCAGATGACGCGCGAATCGCTGGATGAGATCAGCGACGAAGAGTTTGACCGGACCATGAAGACCAACCTTTACGCGATTTTTTACATCACTAAAGCGGCAACACGGCATATGCCTGCTGGTGGATCGATCATTAATACGGCCTCGATCAATGCTGACCAGCCGAAACCGAAGCTGCTCGCCTACTCCGCCACCAAAGCCGCCATCGTTAATTTCTCTGGCGGCCTGGCAGCCTTACTGGCTGAAAAAGGTATCCGTGCCAATGCGGTCGCGCCTGGCCCCATCTGGACGCCACTGATCCCGTCGACCATGCCGGTTGAACAGGTGAAGAACTTTGGCAGCGAAGTGCCGCTGCAGCGTGCCGGTCAGCCTGCTGAACTGGCGCCAACCTATGTGATGCTGGCCAGTGACGAAGCCAGCTACATTTCAGGAGCGACCATCGCCGTGACGGGCGGTGTGGCCATTATTTAACGTTCGCCGATTCCCTGGTCTCTTCGGCCAGGGGATTAGCTATCAGCTTCTGTGTTATCCCCCACTGGTAGAGTTGTTCCCGCGCCAGATTCTTCATTTTCACTTCGCACATGATATCGAAATCCTGAAACGACAGTGCCCATGCATTCAGCGTCGGGTTAAAGAAGTAGTCAGAGTGCGCCCGCAGCTTGCTTTTGCTCACGCCCAGCTGCTGCTGATCGGGCCAGCCCTCCTGCGGAATCATCCCCTCCTGCGAAATCGAATAGTGCAGCACCGGCCGCACGCCGCGCCACGAATCGATCACTCTGGCAACACGCGCGTCATCCGGCTGAATAAACTCACTCTCTTTTACCCAGTGATGGTGAATATCCAGCACCACCGGACAGAGCGGTGCTGCCTGCAGCACGTCATCCAGCGAGCAGGAGATCTCATCATTCTCCACCGTCAGCATCCGCCGCGCTTCCGGGCTGAGCTGATTAAACGACCGTTTGAAACCGTCGAATCCCGCCTTGCCGTTCATATGAATGTTGATTTTAAAATCCTGGAAGGTCTTGCCATATCCCATCAGACAGGCGCAGAGCGTGTGATACTCCACATCCTCCAGCGCGCGCACCACCACATCGGGATTATCGGAGGCGAGCACGGTATATTGTCCTGGATGGAATGAGAGCCGGATGTGATGCGCCCGCGCCAGCTCGCCACAGCGGGCAAAGAGCGGATAGAGTTCGGGCAGAAATTCGGTGAACAGTGGCGTGGCCTCGGGGACCGTATAGAGCGGTAACAGATCGCTGCCAATACGCATCATCCTGAGTGGCTCAGGTAAGGTGGCCAGATGCTCAAGCGTCAGGCAGAGATTGTTGAGGTTAGTGACGGTAATCTCATAGATCAGCTGATGACGTTCATCGTGCGATAAACTCAGAAACCGTTTACGGGTGGTGGCGCGAAACGGGAAAAACTGTTTGCCATCGCTGTTGAGATACTTACATGCAAAGCCTAATTTCATGTCTGCTCCTGATTTATGCTTATCAGAAGTGTAACAGGCCCCTGGCGACCAGCCAGTCGCGGGCCGCAGACTCAGGCTGAATAATCACAGGGAGACTCACTATGCAGGGCCATGAGATCCAGCGCATCGCCATTGAAGCGGCTGAGCGGCTGCCCGCCGCTGAATGCAGCTATCCATTCGGGCCGGAACATCAGGTCTATAAAGTGTGTGGAAAAGTGTTTTTACTGCTGACCCAACTGCGGGGTGTGCCGATTATCACCCTGAAATGCGAGCCGCAGCAGGCGGAGCTGCACCGGATGATCTATCCCTCGATCACCGCCGGTTATCATATGAATAAACGTCACTGGATCACGGCCTATCCCGGTGACGACCTCTCGCCTGGCTTGATTCAGCAGCTGGTTGAGGATTCGTATCAGCGTGTGGTTAAGGGTATACCCGCCTCGCGCCGCCCGGCCTGCGTGGGATAAAACCCGTGGAGGGGATACGTGTGCACCGGAAAGAAAGTTTGCTTGATAGCAGGCAAGATAAATAGCAGGGCCAGCATTGTTCTGGCACCTGCCGTCATCTCTCAATCAAAGAGAGATCTGGGGATTTTCAACGCCACAGGCACGGGCATAGCGGGCGAGTGTTTCAACTGTGGCTTTATCTGCGCGACGCTCGGTGCGTGACACTGCCGACGGGCTGACACCGAGCGCCTCCGCGACCTGAGCGCTGGTCATTCCGGCGCTTTCCCGCCATTTGGCTAACTGCTCGCGCAGGTGCTCTGCCCGAACTTCTGCCTCGTAATGTTCGCGAACAGCCGGATCAGATAAAATTTCTTTGCGGGCCGTCGTCCACGCAACTGATTTCTTACTCATCGTTTAACATCTCCTCTAAACGGTGCGCCGCTGCCGTCATGACTGCTGCTGGCGTTTTCTTTGTCTCTTTCACAAAAGCTTTCAGGATAAAAATACGTCTGCCTTTCTGGTAAACATACACCGCTCGCCCAATCTCATTGGCCTTCGCCCTGAGCTCAAAAAAACCCGACCCTAACGGTTTGGTATCCGGCTCTCTCAAATCAGTTCCACGGGCAGCCAGTTTATCTATTTGCCGGGCCAGCTTAGCCCGGAGCATCTCTGGCATTGCCTTAATTTCAGTGAGCGCGTCCTTGTGTATCGTTATCTCAAACATAGATCCTCCGTTGGAGTTAAGTTAACTCATGAGTTAACTTAACTCAAGGATCTATATTTCCTCAAACGGGGGAAATGAATCCAGTCGCTATCCTTGCGAAACAGCTCTGATCCGCGGAGCATCTGACACCGGCCCGGCACTCAGTGGTGCAGCATCTCCTCCACGACCTGTGAGTTCATCATCTGGTAAGGATAATAGGTCGGCCAGTTATCCATCTCTGCCAGCAGGGCTTGCTGAGAATCGTTGCCCATAAAGATATGGAAATGGGCAGATTTACGCGGCCCGATGGTGTGGTCGCTGAACTGCACATATTTGGGCGCTTTGCTGCCCGCGTCCTGGCATTCAAACAGGTAGCGCACCCCTTTTTTACCTGAGGTATAGGTCAGGATTTTGTGACCCGCATACCGGTAGTGGCAGGCGCTGACCTGATCGCCGATGTGAAACTCCATCACGCCATTTTCAATACCGATGGTATCGACGTCGGTGGCGTAGCCTTTGCGGTAATACGCTTTATACTCCTCTGCCGTTTTGCTGTGATCCTGCTGCGCTTTCTTCTGCCAGACCGGGTCCAGCTCCCCGCTTTGCAGCAGCGGATAAACCGACTGCCACAGGCCATCCCAGTCAGCGAGCGGACGATCTTTCACATCGCTGTCAGCAAAAACCCCTTCTGCCGCTTTCTGCTCCAGGGCTGACAGCGGTTTTCCATGTGCATGCGTGCCGTGTGCCAGCGACGGCTGGCTGACTAACAGTGCGCCCAGTAGCCCAATCCATTTACCTGCATGATTCATCAAAGTCTGATACCCCGGTCAACGTTACAAAATGAAATGTTATGATATAACATTTCCAACTTCAACCAAAAGCAGCAAACGCCAGCATTAATTTTATTAATCGGTTAATGCCCTGCATCAGGCAATGAGCGCCTCCTGCGGCGGCAGATTCTGCATCCTCTGAAAGCACACTTTCCTTATAGCAGGCGCGGGCTGGAACGCCGTTAAGCCAGACGGCACAAGGTATGAATAAGCGAAGCGATAATCCGGATTAAGAGATAAGTGCGCATTTCTGGCGGACAAAAAAGGCACAGTCGTCACAGTTAAATGCCCGATTTAACCTCAGTATTGTTCAGGTTGTTCTATATTTAGTGTCGTCGAAAGTAAAATAACAGCTGGAGCATGAATTAATGTCGAAAGAAACAGAGAAGAAACCCCTGAGCGAGCGCGCCCCGACCACCGGTCCGGAATCCTCAGAGCCGGGTCTGGGTTCACTGGCACCAAAAGATGGTTCGCATCAGCCCCCAGCCGAACCGACTCCGCCAGGCAAGCAGCCCACCGCCCCAGGCAGCCTGAAAGCGCCTCAGACGCACAACGCCAAACTTGACCAGCTTGAAGCCAGCCGCAAAAACGGCACCGACCGCGCCCTCACCACCAACCAGGGCACACGCATCGCCAACGATCAAAACTCACTGCGCGCCGGTTCGCGCGGTCCGACGCTGCTGGAAGACTTTATTATGCGTGAGAAAATCACGCACTTTGACCATGAGCGTATCCCGGAACGTATCGTTCACGCCCGTGGCTCTGCCGCACACGGCTATTTTCAGCCTTACCGCTCCCTGAAAGATTTGACCAAAGCACAGTTCCTCAGCGATCCCGAGCAGACCACGCCGGTTTTCGTGCGTTTCTCTACAGTTCAGGGCGGTGCAGGATCGGCTGATACCGTGCGTGACATTCGCGGTTTCGCCGCCAAGTTCTACACCGAAGAGGGTGTCTTTGACCTGGTGGGCAACAACACACCGGTGTTCTTTATTCAGGATGCGCATAAATTCCCTGACTTTGTGCATGCCGTTAAGCCGGAACCGCATAACGAAATCCCGCAGGGCCAGAGCGCCCATGACACCTTCTGGGATTACGTCTCTCTGCAGCCGGAAACCATGCACAACGTTATCTGGGCGATGTCTGACCGGGGTATTCCGCGCAGCTATCGCACCATGGAAGGCTTTGGTATTCACACCTTCCGCCTGATTAACGCAGAAGGTAAAGCGACCTTTGTCCGTTTCCACTGGAAGCCGGTGGCCGGTAAAGCGTCGCTGCTGTGGGACGAGTCACAGAAACTGACCGGTCGCGATCCCGATTTCCATCGCCGCGATCTGTGGGAAGCCATTGAAGCGGGTGATTTCCCGGAATATGAACTGGGCCTGCAGCTGATCCCGGAAGAGGATGAGTTCAAATTTGACTTCGATATTCTGGATGCCACCAAGCTGATCCCGGAAGCGCTGGTGCCGGTTGAGATTGTCGGCAAGATGGTACTTAACCGTAATCCGGACAACTTCTTTGCTGAAACCGAGCAGGTGGCGTTCCACCCAGGCCATATCGTGCCGGGCCTCGATTTCTCCAACGATCCGCTGCTACAGGGTCGTCTGTTCTCCTATACCGATACGCAGATCAGTCGTCTGGGCGGACCGAACTTCCATGAGATCCCGATCAACCGTCCGACCTGCCCGTACCATAACTTCCAGCGTCAGGGCATGCATCGTCAGGATATCGACACCAATCCGGCCAACTACGAGCCGAACTCGATCAACGATAACTGGCCGCGTGAAACCCCACCTGCTGCAGAAGGCGGCGGCTTCGAGAGCTATCAGGAGCGGATTGAGGGCCATAAAGTGCGCGAGCGCAGCCCCTCATTTGGTGAGTATTATGCGCAGCCGCGCCTGTTCTGGCTGAGCCAGACTGAAGTCGAGCAGCAGCACATCATTGGCGCCTACTCGTTTGAACTGAGTAAAGTGGCGCGTGCTTATATCCGTGAGCGTGTGGTAGATCATCTGGCACGCATCGATACTAAACTGGCGCAGGGCGTGGCGGATAACCTGGGACTCGCTCTGACGGATGAGCAGCTCAACATTCAGCCGCCTGCGCCGGTGAATGGCCTGACTAAAGATGACAGCCTGAGCCTCTACGCCATTCCGGATGGCGAGATCAAAGGTCGCCAGGTCGCACTGCTGCTCAGCGATGGTGTGAAGGCGGCTGATGTGCTGGCGATTTTGCAGGCGCTGAAAGCGGTGGGTGTTCACGCCAAACTGCTGGCTCCGCATATGGGCCAGGTGCGCGCCGATGACGGTTCAGTGCTGCCGGTCGATGCGACGTTCGCCGGTCTGCCCTCTCTGACCTTTGATGCGGTGATGGTGCCGGATGGCAATATCGATGCCCTGCTGCTGAGCGGCGATGCCCGTTACTTCCTGCTGGAAGCCTACAAGCACCTCAAGGTGATTGGTCTGGTGGGGGAAGCGCGCCGCTTTAAAGCGCAGTTCGGTCTGGAAGATGCGGATCAGGAAGAAGGTATTGTGCAGGGCGACTCGGCGGAGAGCGCGCTGATGTCTGAGTTCACTCAGGCGATGAAAGCGCACCGCGTCTGGTCGCGCAGCCAGAAGGCACAGTCCGTCCCGGCCTGATGTCAGCGGCACGATGCCGCATGCCGCGTCACAAAATAAAAAACCGCCCTTGGGGCGGTTTTTTTTATCAGAAGGTCTGCCAGTTATCGTTGTCCGCCAGGCGGGCAGGCTGAAGTTTTGGCACGGCAAGGGCTTTCGCCACCGGCGCAGCAGAGAACGCCACCTGCAGAGTGCCGGTTTTGAATACCGATACCGTTTTACGCAGGTAGCTCGCCTGCTCTTCCAGTGAGGCGGCGGCAGTCGCGGACTCCTCCACCAGCGCGGCGTTCTGCTGCGTCACACCATCCATTTCCGAGACCGCTTTGCAGACCTGCTCAATGCCACGGGTCTGTTCAGTCGAGGAGGCCGCGATCTCTTCGATCAGCTGCGTGACACGGCTCACCGACGTCACGATGCTCTCCATCGCGACGCCCGCCTGAGAAGCATGACCGGCACCGGTTTTAATTCGCTCAGCTGAGCGGTCAATCAGTCCCCGGATCTCCTGGGCAGCGCTGGCGCTGCGTCCGGCCAGCGAGCGCACTTCACCCGCTACCACTGCAAATCCACGACCCTGTTCACCGGCACGCGCGGCTTCAACGGCGGCGTTCAGCGCCAGAATATTGGTCTGGAAGGCAATACTGTCGATAATGGCGATGATACCGGCGATCTGATTCGAGCTTTCGCTGATCTGATCCATGTTGGCGATGACCCGGGCGACAGTCTCACCGCCCTGCAGGGCCGTGGCTGAAGCCTCTTTCGCTACCGTGGTCGCCTGCTGCGCATTGTCTGCATTGAGTTTCACCGTTGAGGTGAGCTGCTCCATACTGGCTGCGGTCTGTTCCAGCGCGGCAGCCTGCTGTTCGGTACGGGAAGAGAGATCGGTGCTGCCCGCAGAGATTTCCGCTGCACCGGTAAAGATAGAGCGGGTGGCGTCATCGACCGAGGTAATGGTCACCACCAGCGCATCGCGCATCTGTTGCAGTTCCTGAATCAGCAGGCCCATCTCATTGCGGCCTTCATGCTGAATATCGGAGGTCAGATCGCCGCCCGAAATGGCGCGCATATGGCCGGTCAGCCTGCCCAGTGGGCCAATCAGCAATTTCTGCAGCCCAATCCAGACCGCGACCCCAATCACGCCGGTGATCAGGCCAATAGTCAGCAGCGCCCAGAGCGCATCCGTCAGGCTACGCTGGTTATGCTCCGAGGACGCTTTCATCAGCTGGATGTTCACTGCACGCCAGGCCTCATAGGCACTGTCGAGCTGGTCCTGCGCCGCCTGTGCTTCAAGGTTGCCGTAGCCCGCGTAGTTGCCCTGCTTCAGAAAGGTAATGGAGGCCAGCATGGTGTCACGCATCTGCTGGTAGGCGGTCTGCACCTGCGTCGCCTGGGCTTCACCCTGGCCCTCTTTGCGCGGCAGCGCCTGCCAGGCTTTGAAGTCAGCATCGGCGGCAGCGGCTGACGTTTCAGCCTGCTCCAGCAGCGCAGCCATGGCCGCCAGTGATTTTGGATCCTGCTGATTTTTCAGGAAACGGATTGCCACGCGGTTGATGGTGACGCGGGTTTTAATCAGGGTTTTTACCGCGTCACTCAGGTGCTGCTGCTGCAGCGTAAGCTGCTCTGCCGCCACGAAGTTTTTGTCGGCTTTTGAGACGCCGTTATAGAACAGAAATCCGGTCAGGGTCAGTAACGTCACAAAGACCACCAGAACAGCAGCGATACCGTGAGTGATTTTAAGATTTTTAAGCATGTCCGCAGGCTCATATCAGAGGAGATAAAGCTGTTATCGGCCAGCGCGGCGTTTATCTGAGTGTTGCACCAGAGAAGGTAACAATCCGCAGGATGGAGGGTGCTGTCAGCGCGCCGTTACGCAAAAAAAGCGGTGCGGCTCAGCCTGAACGCATTCGGCGCTTAACAACCGTCCCCGTGCTGTGGTTGAATTCGCCCCTTATCTTTTTTGCACGTGGTTATCATGCATTACATTCAGAGTCTGATGAGTTTTATTGAGGGAAACAGGGTACTGTCGATCAGCTTCAGCCTGTTGCTGCTGATTATGGCCGGGATGGTCACTCACCTGATCTGCAAATTTTTCATCGTCAAAGTGATCAGGAAGGTCTTTTTCAGCGGCCACAAAAAGGGCGTGCCGCTGGATAAAGATGTCCGCCTCTCTCAGAAGCTGTCAAATTTTGTGCCGGTGATTGTGGTCTACAATTTCCTGCAGTTTATGCCGGGCCTGCCTGAAAATCTGAAAGTGGCGATTCAGACCATCTGCGGCATCCTGTTTTTTGTCTATCTGTCGATCTTCTTCAACGAAGTGCTGGAGATTGTTAACAACTCCTATTCGCGCAAATCAAAACGCAAGAATCACTCGATCAAAGGCTATATCCAGATCGGCAAAATCCTGGTGCATATTATTGCCGCGATCATGATTCTGGCGATTATGTCCAACAAGTCACCGGCGATTATCATCTCCTCGCTGGGTGCGGTCGCCGCGGTGCTGATGCTGATCTTCCAGCATACGCTGCTGTCGCTGGTGGCGAATATTCAGCTCTCCTCTAACGATGTGCTGCAACTGGGCGACTGGATTGAGATGCCGGACAGAAATATCAGTGGTGAAGTGATCGATATTGCCCTGCATACCATCACCATCCGCAACTGGGACAACACCATTTCGCGCATCCCGACCAAGAACTTCCTGACCGAGACCTACACCAACTGGCAGGCGATGTTCTCCTCGGGCGCACGCCGCATCATGCGCAGCTTTTATCTTGATCAGAAGTCGATCACCTTTGTGAATCAGGAGATGCTGCAGGCGATGAGCCAGATCCGTCTCGCTGGCGAATCGATCACTGAGCTGCTGGATGGGCGTGATATCAATGCCGTGGGCGACCGCTGGTTTATGGAGAACGGCATCACCAATCTGATGGTGTTCCGTAAATACCTGACCGCCTGGCTGGCGCAGCGTGACGACATTCAGAAAGAGATGTATATCGTGGTGCGACCGCTGAAACCGTCGCCGGATGGATTGCCGGTGGAGATCTACTGCTTCACCTCCTCTATTTTCTGGGCCGATTACGAAAATACTCAGGCAGCGATTTTTGAGTATATCTACGCGATGGCCCGCCACTTTGAGCTGCAGATTTATCAGCATCCGGCAGGATCCGATTTTGCCCGTCTGGCTCAGCCGCGCCCCGACAGCTGGGACGCACAGCAGAGCGGCGGGCAGTAACCAGAATGCGCGGTGGCGATCTGCCGCCGCCGTGATTCACGTTTGCTCAGCGCATTAACTTTTACTCAGCGCATAGTTCAGCACTTTGTCATTTTTCATCTGCACGGTCAGCGTCTGCCCTTCGGTGGTATTCAGGGTGCGCGCCTCGCTGTAGGTCCACTTCAGCAACCGTTGCCCGTCCGGGTAAGGCGTTTCACTGTCAGGCTGACCGAACAGCGCGATCAGCTGGGCTTTAGTGGTCTGACCGGCATGAATTTGCTGCAGATTACTGCTGTCCAGCCTGTGTCCGACCCGGTTAGAACAGGCGGAGACCAGCAACAACAACGCGGCTAACAGAACTCTTTTCCTCACGTAACATCCTTCTGAAGTGTTCAGCGCCGCAGGTCATCCGGAGCGACCTGCGCCATCGCGCATAAGCTTATAGCGAATCGGCGCCATCCGGCAGGCTTTTCTGCGCCTGGTTCCTGCTTTCGCCCCGCCGGATGCAGATTCACAGCAATTAACGCAAATTAATGCCTCTCCACCTCCCGCCGCCCTGCGATTGCAACATCTTAGTCTATGATTACTCTCTGTATGCCGCGTGGAAGCGGTCTCACGGCCCGTTTTCCGCCACACCACGCTGAATACCAGTCCGGCTTTCTGACTGAAGAGACGCGCCAGCCCACCTGGCCTCCTGGTCTCGCTGATAGCTTTAAGATTTTTTGACGCTTGCGTCATCGACATCCTTTTCGTGCGGTGGCCACCATCGCGCATTTCCAGGCTAAATGAGGCAACTGAATGGAATCCAAATCTTTTTTTAAAAGTTGGGGCGCTGAACGGGTTGCCAGCGACGAGGTGCGTTTCCGCCTCTGGGCAACCGGTCAGCAACGCGTGACGCTGCGGCTCTCCGGTAAAGACATTGAGATGACGCCGCAGGCTGACGGCTGGTTTGAAACTCAGGTCGCTGGTGTGGCAGCCAATGCCGAATATGATTATGTGCTGGCCGATGGTACAGCGGTGCCCGATCCCGCCGCCCGCGCTCAGAAAGCAGAGGTCAATGGCCCGTCGCTGGTGATCGATCCTGACGCTTATCAGTGGCAGAACACGAGCTGGAAGGGTCGTCCATGGCAGGAGTCGGTGGTCTATGAACTGCACATCGGCGCCTTTACGCCTGAGGGCACCTTCCGGGCGGCGATTGAGAAGCTGCCAACGCTGGCTGAAACCGGCATTACCATGATTGAAGTGCTGCCGGTGTCGCAGTTCGGCGGTAATCGCGGCTGGGGCTACGATGGCGTGCTGCTCTATGCACCGCATGCCGCCTACGGTACACCCGATGATTTTAAAGCCTTTATTGACGCAGCACACGGCCACGGTCTGTCGGTAGTGCTGGATATCGTGCTGAACCACTTCGGCCCGGAGGGCAACTATCTGCCGCTGCTCTCACCAGACTTCTTCCACAAAGAGCGCCAGACGCCGTGGGGTGCCGGTATCGCCTATGACGCTGATGCGGTGCGCCGCTATATCGTGGAAGCGCCGCTCTACTGGCTGCAGGAGTTTAATCTGGATGGCCTGCGCTTTGACGCCATCGATCAGATTGACGATCCCAGCGACAAGCATGTGCTGATTGACATTGCTGAGCGCATCCGCGCCTCGATTACCGATCGCCCTATTCATCTGACCACCGAAGATTGCCGTAACGTTACCTTCCTGCATCCGCGTGACGAAAACGGGGACGCTCCGCTGTTTACCGGCGAATGGAACGATGACTTCCACAACGCCGTGCATGTGCTGGCAACCGGTGAAAGCCACGCCTATTACCAGGATTTCGCCGACCAGCCGGAACAGCGGGTAGCGCGGGCGCTGGCAGAAGGCTTTGTCTATCAGGGCGAAGTCTCGCCGCAGTCGGGCGAGCCACGCGGCGTGAAAAGCAGCAGCCAGCCGCCGGTCGCCTTTGTCGACTTCATCCAGAACCATGACCAGACGGGCAACCGTGCGCAGGGCGAAAGGCTCATCAGCCTGGCCGGCGCAGAGCGCACCCAGGTGCTGCTGGCGATGTTACTGGTCTCGCCTCATATTCCGCTGCTGTTTATGGGTGAAGAGTATGGCGAAACCCGGCCGTTCCTGTTCTTCACCGATTTCCACGGCGATCTGGCCAAAGCGGTGCGTGAAGGTCGCGCCAGAGAGTTTGAAGGCCATGCCGGTCACGGCGAAACTGTGCCGGATCCCAACGATGTCACCACCTTTGAACAGTCGAAGCTTAACTGGCAGCGAACAGAAACGCCGGAAGGTCAGCAGTGGCTGGCGCTGACGCGTCAGCTGCTGGCCCTGCGTCAGCAACATATCGTGCCGCTGCTGCAGACCGCCGGTGGCGATGCCGGTCAGGTGGTGAAAACGGCGGAAGGTTTCCTCGCGGTGCGCTGGGACTTCCCGCAGGGCACGCTGTCACTGGCGCTGAACGTCGGCAACAGCACACAGCCGATCCCCGATCTGCCCGGCGAAACGCTGTTTGCCTGGCCGCAGGCCGCCAGCAAACTGATTCCCAACGCTATCGTGGTACGTCTGGCTAAGAGAGAAGCAGAATGAATATTCCAACCGCAACGTACCGCATCCAGTTCCGCAACGGCATGACGTTTGACCGTGCGGCGGCGCTGGTGCCCTACCTGAAACAGCTGGGTATCAGCCATCTTTACGCGTCACCGATCTTCAGCGCTACTGCTGAATCGACCCACGGCTATGACGTGACCGACGTTAACCAGATCGAGCCGTCGATTGGCGGCCGTGAAGGATTTGATCGTATGGCTGCCGCGCTGAAAGCCGCCGGGCTGGGGCTGATCCTCGACATCGTGCCTAACCATATGGCCGCCTCGCTGGAGAACCCGTGGTGGCGCGACGTCATTGAGCATGGCGAAAAGAGCCGCTATGCGCATTACTTCGATATCGACTGGTCACGCCGCCTGACGCTGCCGTTCCTCGGTGACACCTTTGAGGCGGTGCTGGCCAACGGCGAGATCAGCGTGAAGCGCGATCCGCAGACCGGCAAACCGGCGCTGGCCTACTTCGACAATTTCTATCCGCTGGCACCTGAGACCTGGCAGGATCGGGAAGAAGCGGTGCTCGCCCTGCGCGACGCGGCGGAGATTGCTGAGCTGCATGACCAGCAGCCGTGGCGGCTGATGTCCTGGCGCGATGCGCCCAACGATCTCTCCTACCGCCGCTTCTTTGAAGTCACCGGTCTGGCAGGCGTGCGCGTGGAAGACAAAACGGTCTTCGATGCCGCGCATCAGCTGATCCTGGAACTGGTTCACAGCGGTGCGGTGCAGGGCTTACGCGTCGACCACGTGGATGGCCTGGCCGATCCGCACGGCTATCTGGAACAGTTACGCCAGGCTGCCGGTCCCGACTGCTATCTCACCGTGGAGAAAATCCTGGGTGACAATGAACAGCTGCCTGATGCATGGCCCGTTTCCGGCACCACCGGATATGAATTTATGGCCGCACTCGCCAATCTGCTGGTCGACAGCGATCAGCTGAGCGGACTGCGCAAAGCGTATCAGGCCGTCATCGGTAAAACCGTTGATATGAAAGCGGAGCTGCGCGCCGCCAAACTGTTGATGGCAAACCGCAATTTTGCCGGTGAATTTAACCGGTTACTGCAGCTGGCACTGAAGATTGCCGACGCAGAAGGCACGCCACAGCCGGAAGCGGAACTGAAGAATGCGCTGCGTGAACTGCTGGTGGCGTTCCCGGTCTATCGCACCTATGGTACGCCGCAGGGCCTGACGCCAGCCGACACCGCGCTGTTGCAACAGGTGGTCAGCGAGGTCAAAGCCAGTGCCCATGCGCCCGACAGTCAGGCGCTTGATTTCCTGACCCATATTCTGCGCGCAGAAGTTGCCGACTCCGCTCGCGACGATGCCACGCAATTCCGCACCCGCTTCCAGCAGCTGACCGGACCGCTGATGGCGAAATCGGTGGAAGATACCCTCTTCTTCCGTCAGCACATGGCGCTGGCGCTGAATGAAGTCGGCGCTGAACCGCTGGCGCGCCACTTCTCGCTGGATCAGTTTCACGCTGAAATGCAGGCGCGGCGCGAACATCAGCCCGATGCGCTGTCGGGCACCTCTACGCACGACACCAAGCGCGGTGAAGATGCGCGTGCGCGACTCTATACCCTTACCGAAGCGCCGCAACGCTGGGCGGATTGCGTCAACCGCTGGCGTGAGATGAACCACGATCAGGTCGTACGCCTGAAAGATGGTCCGGCACCCGAACCGGCCGTGGAGTGGATGCTGTATGAAGCGCTGGCGGGCGTCTGGCCAACCACCCTGCAGCCGCAGGATGCGGAAGGTCTGGCGGCGCTGGAAGCACGCTTTGTGGTCTATGTGGAAAAAGCGCTGCGTGAAGCCAAGCTGCGTACCGACTGGGCCGACAATAACGACGCCTATGAGGAGGCAGTGCTGGGCTATGCCCGTCACCTGCTTGCGCCCGCCAGCAGCACCTTCCTCAGTGACTTCTGCCAGTCGCTGCAACCCTTTATGCGTGCCGGTCTGGTCAACAGTCTGACCCAGACTGTGGTGAAGCTTACGGCGCCTGGCGTACCCGATATTTATCAGGGCAGCGAGGCGCTGGACTTCAGCCTGGTCGATCCGGATAACCGCCGCGAACCCGATTTCGACGCGCTGGCGGCGATGCTTAACGCGCCACAGCACGACGGCAGCGAGGCGCACTGGCTGCGTGGTCAGGTCAATCAGCAGGCGATTGTGAAGCTGCTGACGCTGCGTCAGCAGCAGCCTGCCCTGTTCCGCCACGGTGACTATCTGGCACTGTCGGCAGAGGGCGAGCAGCAGAATAATGTGCTGGCCTTTGCCCGCACCGGACAGGATCAGGCGGTGATAGTGGTTGTGTCACGCCGGGTCTTTAACCAGTTGCCGGCGAATCTCGACCAGCCGCCCGCTGCGCGCTGGGCTGACACGGTCATTGCGCTGCCCACCGCACTGGGCCAGCGCCGCTACCAGGATGTGCTGACCGGTAAAACGGTGGCTGCGGGCGACCAGTTGCCGCTTACCGGGCTGGCATCGCAGTGGTGTGCCGTGCTGGTGGCACAGTGAATTCCGGAAAGAACTTTTTTTATTACGCGTCAATCTGTTCATTGAATAACGAGGCATAAATGTCAAACAGTCAGCGTTTTGAAATTACGGCGGGATACAGCCATTTACTGGGGGCCAACTTTGATGGTCAGGGCGTGAACTTCGCCCTGTTCAGCGCCCACGCCGAGCGGGTTGAACTCTGTCTGTACGATCCCAGCGGTAAAACGGAAATTGCCCGTCTGGAGCTGCCGGAATATACCCATGAAGTATGGCACGGCTATATTCCGGGCCTGCAGCCCGGCGCGCTTTATGGCTATCGCGTCTATGGCCCTTATGACCCGGAAAATGGTCATCGCTTTAACCCGAACAAGCTGCTGCTCGATCCCTACGCCCGTGAACTGGCGGGAGACATCGCGTGGAACGAGGCGCACTTCGCTTACGATCTCTATCATGACGATAAAGATCTGACCTTCGACAGCCGCGACAGCGCGCCGTTTACGCCAAAGTGCCGGGTGATCGATCCCAACGAATTCGACTGGCAGGATAAAAACCGCCCGAATGTGCCGTGGCCGAAAACCGTCATCTATGAAACCCACGTTAAGGGCTTCACGCAGCTCAACACCGCCCTGCCACCTGAAATGCGCGGCACCTTTGACGGCATGAGCCACAAATCGACCGTCGACTACATCAAAAGCCTGGGCATTACCTCGGTCGAACTGCTGCCGGTACACTGGTTCCCGGATGACCAGCACCTGCTGGATAAAGGGTTGAAAAACTTCTGGGGATATAACACGCTGAACTTCTTTGCCCCCGCCACCCGCTACTTTGGGCCGCGCGGCATTCAGGGCTTCCGTGACATGGTGCGAGCCTTCCATGATGCCGGTATTGAGGTGATCCTCGACGTGGTTTACAACCACACCGCCGAGGGGAATGAGCTGGGGCCAACGCTGTCGTTTAAAGGCATCGATAACTTCTCCTATTACCGTACGTTGCCAGACCAGCATCGCTATTACATCAACGACACCGGTACCGGTAACACCGTCAACACCTCGCATCCGCGTGTGCTGCAGATGGTGCTCGATTCGCTGCGTTACTGGTCAGAATCAATGCATATCGACGGCTTCCGTTTCGATCTGGGTACCATTCTCGGTCGCGAGCCTGATGGTTTTGACCCGCGCGGCGGCTTCTTCGATGCCATCATGCAGGACCCGGTCCTGTCGCAGAAAAAGCTGATCGGTGAACCCTGGGATATCGGTCCGGGCGGCTATCAGGTGGGCAGCTTCCCGCCAGGCTGGGCAGAATGGAACGATCAGTATCGCGATACGGTGCGTGACTACTGGAAAGGCAACAACGTCTCCACAGACTTTGCTGCCCGCCTGCTGGGTTCCGGCGATCTCTACGATCAGCATGGTCGTCGTCCATGGGCCAGCGTCAACTTTATCACCGCGCACGATGGCTTCACCCTCAACGATCTGGTGTCGTACAACGACAAACATAACGCGGAGAATGGCGAAGACAACAACGACGGCCACAACGACAACCGCTCTTACAACTACGGGGTTGAAGGCCCGACCGATGATGAAGGCATCAACGCGGTGCGTGAGCGTCAGAAGCGCAACTTCCTCGCCACGCTGATCTTCTCACACGGTACGCCAATGCTGCTGGCGGGCGACGAGTTTGGCCGCAGCCAGATGGGCAACAACAATGGCTACTGCCAGGACAGCGAAATCTCCTGGGTACACTGGGATAACCTGCCGGAATCTGCCGAGGCGCTGCGCGAGTTCACCCGCCAGATCCTGACGTTACGTGCTCAGCAGCCGTTACTGCGCCGTGAAAACTGGCGTGATGGCATGGATATCAAATGGTTTAACGCCGGTGGCGGCTTCCAGCAGGCTGAGCAGTGGGATGAGGGATCAACGCTGGGGGTTTATATCGGCCGACCGGACCTCCAGACCGAGGAAGGCATCTGGCACGACGTCCTGATGCTGTTCAATCCGTTTGAAGGCAATGTACCGTTCCAGATCCCGCAGTTTGGTGAAGGCGGCTGGGTGCTGGAACTGACCACCAGCGACACCGCGAAGCGCGGTCTGGTGATCACCAAAGAGAAGGATTTCGAACTGGAAGGACGCAGCTTCGCCCTGTTCAGACGTCCATAGCCGCTCACCCGGTTAAAAAGCAGTCATCTGGCGCAGCGCATTTCGCGCTGCGCTTGTGTTTCTGGCGATCGCTGCCAGGCTTAACCGGTTGTTAACAGTGAGAATTGATGCTGAAAAGGAGGCATAATGTCCAGATTTACGCAGAAAGTTGTGGTTGTGACAGGTGCCGGATCCGGCATTGGCGAAGCCAGCGCAAAACGCTTCGCTGAAGAGGGTGCATCAGTGGTGCTGGTGGGCCGTACCGCGCAGAAACTGGAAGAGACGCTGGCCGACATGACGCCAGGCGATCACCTGGTTGCTGCCTGCGACGTCTCAGAAGCCGCACAGGTTAAACAGCTGTCAGAAACCGTGCTGAAGAAGTATGGCCGTGTTGACGTACTGGTAAATAACGCCGGCGTCATCGTGCAGGGCCGCATTCATGAAGTCGACCTCGACGCATGGAAAACCCTGATGAAAACTGACCTTGATGGGGTTTTCCACGGCGTACACTATTTCATGCCTGCCCTGTTAAAGAGCAAAGGCAACGTGGTTAACATCTCTTCCGTTTCCGGTTTAGGCGGCGACTGGGGCATGAGCATCTACAACGCGGCTAAAGGGGCGATTACCAACTTCACCCGTGCGCTGGCGATGGACTACGGCGCAGATGGCGTACGAGTCAATGCAATCTGTCCCGGCTTTACCTTTACCGATCTGACCGAAGATGCCAAACAGGATCAGGCGCTGCTGGAGCGCTTTTACGACCGTATTCCACTGCGCCGGGCCGGTGAAGCGGATGATATCGCCCGTGCCATTCTCTTTATTGCCAGCGATGAAGCCAGTTATATTACCGGCGTTAATCTGCCGGTTGATGGCGGAATTACCGCTTCAAATGGCCAGCCTAAACAGGCTTAAATAAAGAA
This sequence comes from Pantoea sp. ABR1s, assembly GCF_057812235.1. Lineage (NCBI taxonomy): Bacteria > Pseudomonadati > Pseudomonadota > Gammaproteobacteria > Enterobacterales > Erwiniaceae > Pantoea > Pantoea sp. ABR1s. Next base: position 2,283,318 of record NZ_CM173823.1, read on the forward strand.
CAGGGCAGCGTCTTTACGCTGCCTTTTTTTATTCTAACCGGCCCGCAGCATTAATTCCCTTTATTATCCTTCTGCCACAGCAGAACAATAACTGCCTGCATACAAATTAATGTTTTGGCGTATGGCGGGTTGGCGTTGCCGCGCGTGCCGGTTTAATTGCCGTGCTGCTGGTCGGGCAAATAAAAGTGCTCAGGCAGGCATTACAGAGTATGGCATTAGCGTGATGGACTTTCGCCACGGCCAGCGCCTGCTGGCGGGTATAAAGCGAACCAATAAAAACGCGTTTATCGTTCTTTGACAGATTAACGCAACCTTCTTTGTGTAAAATCCATCCACCCATGGGACGCGGGCACAGATAATAGTAGCTGGCTTTGAGCATGGTAGTCATCCTGATAGTTGCTGTATGTATCTTAAAAAACGAACCAAAATTCGTAAGAGGTTTTTTTTGTAATCTGAAGCTTTATTAAACTAACTGAGAATTATCCCTAAAACCACTTTATTGCGTGAGTCTGGCTGACTTTGAGAATATGCCCTTTTTCATTGCTTATGTCGCTTCAGGCATTCCAAGCGCTGTAACGCCCTCACCCTCACTGTCGCCCCGCTTACATTTATACTGCTAATGCATCATTAAAAAAGCAAAAACCAAAACAATACCTTAAAAACAATACCTTATAAAATCAACCTGCGCGCCAGGGGTGACGCGCTACTCAGATATGATTAGAGCAGAAGCTGAAAAATATCATCCCCGCAGGGGTATTTATGAGTATTGATAAACTGAACCTGAATAAGAGTGAAAGTGGTGCACAGCGTGCCTTTAAGCGGAACGCCAGCTCCCCTGGCATCAGGGATTTATCAATACCAGCGGGCGTAATTAACAGCGACCGGCTTGAAAAAGTAAAACGATCGGTTTACTTTTAAAGCATGAAAAAGAGAAACGATATCATCCAGGCCGCCGAGCGGCTCTTCTACACCCACGGTTTCCACGCCACCAGCACCGACAATATCTGTCGCGAAGCGGGCGTCTCTACCCGCACGCTCTATCATCACTTCGCCTCACGCGAAGCGCTGACCGCAGCGGTACTCGACGCGCGCGAGCAGCGCTTTATGGCCGATCTGCTGCCACCGCAACAGCCTGATGCGATAGCGCATCTGTTCAGGGTGCTGGGCGAGTGGACGGCAGCGAACGGTGCCCGTGGCTGCTTCTTTCTTAAAGCCTGGGGAGAGTATGCCGAGCGGGACAGTGAACTGGCCGCTCAGGCGCTAGCCTTCCGGGCCACGATGCGGGCTTATATCACCCATTGTGTGACGCATCTGCGCGGTGCTGAAGATAAGTCGCTGAGTGATGCTATCTGGATACTCTTTGAGGGTGCCATTACCACGGCGCTGATTACCGGTCCCGCCGCTGCTCAACAGGCGGCGCAGGTCGTCAGTCAGTTACTTCAGAACAGGGCGACAGGATGAGATCGCCCATCGCGCTGGCGCTGACCGGCTTCAGCCTGATCGCCGTGACCTATGGCATGGCGCGCTTCTCGTGGGGATTGATGCTGCCCGCTATCTCAGCGGAGATCCCCTTCAACCCGCAGCAGGCGGGTATGCTGTCAGCCTGCAGCTTTGTGGCATATTGCCTCACTATTCTTACCGCAGCCGCGCTGGCAGATCGCTATGGCACCCGGCTGACGGCGCTGCTGGCCTCACTCAGTGCGACAGCGGGTCTGCTGCTGCTCGCCTGTGCCTCATCAACGCTGCTGCTGGCGGCCGGACTCTTTATTGCCGGATTGAGTGCCGGTCTGGCTTCACCAGCCCTGGCGGCGGCGGTCAGTGATCGAATCCCTGCTGCGGGTCAGCCGCGCATCAATACCCTGATCAATGCCGGCACCAGCGCGGGCATTATCCTGACGGTGGTCATCCTGAGCGTTCTGCCCGGCGGCTGGCGTGCCGCCTGTCTGCTGTTCGCTTTGCTGTCGCTGGCCTGTGTGCTGCCGGTGATGCGCGTGTTATCGGGTCACGCCGCCAGCCGCCCCACCAGAGTACGTCACTGGCACCAGCGCCTGTATCGCCGCTCCATGCATCGTCTGATGAGTATTGCGTTGATTTCGGGTCTGGTCAGTGCAGCCTGGTGGAGCTTTGGGTCAGCGCTGCTGCGACAGCATGTCGGTGTTGATGAGGAGACCGCCCGCTTACTCTGGCTGATTGCCGGAGGCGCAGGCATCGTGGGTGCGGCAACCGGACCGGTCGCTGCCCGTATCGGGCTGAAGGGTGTATACCGGCTCTCACTGTGCGGGATGGCAGTGCCACTGCTGGTGCTGGCCTGGAGTCGGGGCGAATCCACCGGCTTAGCGATCGCGGTTGCCTGCTGTGGCGCAGGTTACGTCACGCTATCGGGCGTGCTGCTGGTGTGGGGCGCACGCGCCACTGCTGAAGATCCGGCGACCGGCGTCGGCATCCTGTTTTTTATGCTGGCGGTGGGCCAGGTAGCGGGATCGCTGCTGTTTGGTCAGCTCTATGCCTCTTTGGGTGCCAGTACGGCATTAACGCTGTTTGCGGTCAGCGCCCTGCTGTTGCTGTTTATTGTGCCCGCGCAGAACAGCAGCGAGTCGGGTAAATAAGCAGGTGTAAACGAATGGGTTGGCAGAAACAGGGAAGGTAAAAACAGCGTTGATGCTATTTATCAGACAGCGCCAATATTATCGCCCGGTTAATGAGAAACTATTACGCGGGTGTTCTGGCTGAAGCGATAAGCTCATCGCGGATGACGTTCAGATCGCGCGGATATTTTTAATGCGTGGATTTATTTTCTGCTGAAGCAAATCTTCTTCGGGACCCAGATAATAAGGCACAGCACACTGCTTACCATCTTTGGTAAAAATAATCTGGTTATCATGCAGGAATAACGCAGTAAAATGGCCCAGTACCACACCATTTAATTCAAAGCAGTGATTTCTTGCTGCACGCAGCCCCTGCTTACTATTCAGAAAATCAACAAATCGCATCACGCTGCGCCTCCAGTTAATAAATCAACCTCATCAGAACCGCGACGATAATAGCCTTAACGCCGGCCCGGATCATCCGGCTGATGCTGTTTTCAGAATAGGCTTAATTACCATTCAGTAGTGGCACTAAACCGACGTGATTTTTTATCTGCTTCCTGCCAGGAATAATCCTGGAGAACGACGCACTCATAAAATTTCATGAGCGCGTAATATTTATATTGCGCCCTCACATCGCCCGCTATACCGTTGTTTTTCCACCAGGTGCAGACTTTCGGGGCAAAACCGCATAATGGAAATTTTTGAGGCAGATGAACGCCACATCACGGCGATTCAGCAGATCTACGCCTGGCATGTCCTTAACGGCACCGGCTCATTTGAGACAGTGCCGCCCGACGCGGCAGAAATTGGCGAGCGGATGCGGAAGATTCAGCAGGCGGGCCTGCCGTGGTTTATCGCCGTCAGCGACGGAGAAGTGCGTGGTTTCTGTTATCTGACGCCTTATCGTCAGCGCCATGCCTACCGGCATACGCTGGAGGACTCAATTTATATCGATCCCGGATTTCAGAAGCGCGGAGCCGGTTCGCGCCTGTTAAACCATGTAATCCGCTGGGCTGAGCAGGCAGGGTTCCGCCAGTTGATCGCCAACGTCGGCGACAGCGAGAACCAGGGCTCGATTGCCGTACATCGCGCCGCAGGCTTTGAGATGACAGGTATCCTGCGCTCGGTAGGTTTTAAACAGGGTCGCTGGCTGGATACCGTTTTTATGCAGCGCTCTCTGGGAACGGGCAATACCACGCTGCCGGTTGATTAAAACAGAGTCAGAGTGAGAAAGACGTACTGGCCCTCGTTTTCCCCGGAAGAAGCTTCTGGTAAGGTGCCATAACAAAAAATAAAAAATTCCGGAAACCTTTATGTTGTCGACAATCATCTATCGCAGCCACATTACTGAACATGTGCCGCTTGAGATCCTGAATGGTTTGGCGCGGAAAGCGAATAAAATCAATAAATCCTCAAGCGTCACCGGAATTTTATTATTCAATGGCACGCATTTTTTCCAGCTGCTGGAAGGTCCGGAGGCGGCGGTCAATGCAGTTTACAGCCGGATTTGCCAGGATCCACGCCACCATAATCTGGTCGAACTGCTGCGCGATTACGCCCCGGCACGCCGTTTTGGCCACGTCGGTATGGAGCTGTTCGATCTGCGACTGCATGATAAAGAGACGGTACTGGAGGCGGTGCTGGCAAAGTGCACCACAAAGTATCAGATGACCTATGCCGATCGCGCACTGCAGTTCCTGCGCACCTTTGTCGAAGCGCGGGAAAAAGAGAACTATTTTGAGATCCCTGCTGCCAGCGGCTGGACGTTTATCCGTGACGAGTCAGAACAGCGTGAAGGCAAGGCATCGCTGGTGGCTGCGGATGAGGTCAGCTTTGCTTTTCAGCCGATCGTTGACCCCTTCGCCTGCGAAATCGTCTCGCTGGAAGCGCTGCTGCGCGGCCCGCAGGGAGAATCGCCGCTCGACTATTTTGCCCGACTGTCACGTGAGCAGCTCTATCAGCTCGATCTGAGGTCGAAAAAGATCGCCTTCGCCCAGGTGAAGCAGCTGGGGATTGAGGGCATGACTCTGTCGATCAATCTGCTGCCGATGACGCTGGTGGAAGTGCCCGACGCCGTCCCGTTTTTGCTGGATGAGATTGCTGCGCAGGGACTGGTGCCAGAGCAGATCATGGTTGAATTCACCGAGAATGAAATTATCTCGCAGCCTGAGGCCTTTGAAGCCGCCATCAGGCAGCTGAAGGCGGCCGGCATCAGCCTGGCACTGGATGATTTCGGTGCCGGTTTTGCCGGCCTGTCGCTGCTGACGCGCATTCAGCCTGACAAGATTAAAATCGACCGAACCATCATCGCTGATGTGCATAAAAGTGGGCCGAAGCAGGCGATCATTCATGCCATTCTGAAATGCTGCTCCTCGCTGGAGATCGGTGTTATCGCCGAGGGTATTGAACAGCCGGAAGAGTGGATGTGGCTTGAAGCGGCAGGCGTGACCCAGTTTCAGGGCTTTCTGTTCTCAAAACCTGTACTCAATGGCGTTGCGGCCGTAGCCTGGCCGGAGCTGATCTGACCGCCTCTGCGATTTGGATGGATTTGCGATTTCCTGCCTTCCTGGATCACCCGGTGGCTGCTAAATAGTTAACAGCCCCGGGGGATCATCTTTCTGTCATCTTCCCGCGGCAGAGTCAGTCATTACCCAGTCAGTGATTAAATGTTTAGCAGTCAGATGTTCAGTGTTTAGGCCAGCGCTACGCGCCATGCGTGCGACGTGACTCCAGGGACAGCATTTGAGGAACTGAATGAAGCAAATCATCCGCGGTGATAAAGAACCCTCCCATATTCTCGCAGCGACCCGTGCGCTTGAAGCGCACTACTCCCGCTACGGAGAAGGTAATAAGTACCATCCCGTTATCTATTCCATCGCCTACCGCAGCCGGTTTTATCAGGTTGAGGTGATTACCCGACGTGAAACCATGGTTGCCTCGGTGATTACTGGCGTTCGCAACCTGACGCATCTCTCCGGCGCCGCCTGACGGCCACCTGTAATCCTGCGGGGGCAGATTGCCCCCGACTCCGCGCTTAGCGTCGATAGAGTGAATTCGCCGGAAAGATTGCGCCAATCACGCTTTTTTCCCGTGCGCCCGTTACCGCAGGCAGATTACCTGGCAGGCCGGAGAGCGTGCGGAAAGCCAGCCAGGCAAACGCCAGCGCTTCCATATCGTCACCACTGACACCCGCCGCATCGGTAGTCGTTACTTCCGTTCCCGGAAGATGCGCTGCCAGTCGCGCCATCAGCAGCGGATTGCGGCTGCCGCCGCCACACACCAGCAGACGGTCGCAGCCATCATTGAGTAACACCTGCTGCGTGATGGTGATGGCGGTCAGCTCGACCAGCGTAGCCTGCACATCCTGCGCAGCCAGACCCGGGAAATAGCGCAGATGCTGCTCCAGCCAGCTGAGGTTGAAGTGTTCGCGCCCGGTGCTTTTCGGCGGCGGCAACGCAAACCAGGGCTCACGTAGCAGCGCCTCCAGCAGTGCCGGAATCACCGACCCGCTGCGCGCCCACTGCGCATCTTTGTCATACGGCTGAGCCTGATTACGCCAGATCCAGGCGTCCAGCAGCATATTGCCGGGGCCGGTATCGAAGCCGCGCACCGGCTGACCTGGGATCAGCAGCGAGAGATTGGCGATGCCGCCAATATTCAGCACCATGCGGCGTTCAGTAGCATCCATCAGCAGCGCCTGATGAAAGGCAGGCACCAGCGGCGCGCCCTGCCCGCCCAGCGCCATGTCACGGCGGCGGAAATCTCCTACCACGGTGACGCCGGTGGCCGCCACGATCTGATTATGATCGCCAATCTGCAGTGTATTGGGTGCGTCACTCTGCGGCTCATGCCAGACGGTCTGACCATGACAGCCAATCGCCGTGATATCGCTGGCGTCAAGCGATTCGCGCTTCATTAATGTCACTACCGCTTCAGCAAACAGCTGGCCGAGGCGGGTATCAAGCTGGCCGAGCTGCGACAGCGTCAGGGACTGTCCCTGACATATCGCCAGAATCGCCTGACGCAGTTCTGGTGGCATCGGATGGCAGTAGCTCGCCTGCTGCGCCACCATATTTTCATCAATGGCAGCCAGCACCACATCCACTCCATCCAGGCTGGTGCCTGACATTACCCCAATATAGCGTCCTGATTTCATAGCCATTCCTTACTTCCGGCGGGAGGTGCGATTCATCTGCGGTTAGCCTGACAAATAATGATCGCTAATTCTATGATTAAATTCTTTTTATCCAATCGTGCTGACTGATAACGTAATGGGACTATTTTTAGTCCACGATTGAATTATTGTTGATCCTGCATAGTCTATGCTTCGTCCAGCCGTGTTTTATTCGGACAGGGATTAATTTGCCAGGTTTGTGTCTTATACTGTGAGCAGGATACAGCGGTAAACGTGGCACCTTCTCGACTAAAGGAGTTTCAAATGATCAAGCGTGTAATTGTGGTCGCTCTGGCCGGTGTGATGCTGGCAGGTTGTAGCAATACCAGTACGCTGTCGGGTGATACCTACAGTGCCAGTGAAGCTAAGCAGGTGCAGAGCGTTTCGTACGGTACCTTAGTCTCAGTACGTCCGGTGAAAATCCAGGGCGGCGATGAGAGCAATGTCATCGGTGCTATCGGTGGTGCGGTGCTGGGTGGCTTCCTGGGTAACACCATTGGTGGCGGCAGCGGACGTAGCCTGGCGACAGCCGGTGGTGCGGTTCTGGGTGGCGTAGCAGGCCAGGGCGTACAGGGCGCAGTCAATAAAACCGATGGCGTTGAGCTGGAAATCCGTAAGGATGATGGCAACACCATCATGGTGGTTCAGAAACAGGCCGCCACGCGTTACTCTGTTGGCCAGCGCGTTGTGATGGCATCCAACGGCAGCCAGGTGACGGTTTCACCTCGCTAATGAAGCTAAACAAAAAACCGACGCCTGGGCGTCGGTTTTTTTATTTCTCTTTATGCTGAAGTTCGAGAATGTTTTTCTCAAGCCGGGCGATCAGCGTCACCATCTGACTGATCTCTTCCCGACTGATGCCGGACAAAATGTCGTCCCGCGTCTCATCAATCACACTCTCAACCTGTTCGATTATCGGCTCGGCCTGCTGCGTCAGCTTAATGCGCTTGGCACGACGATCGTTGGCGCAGGTCGAACGGGTGATTAATCCTTTCTCTTCCAGCTGATCCAGCGTGCGCACCAGCGAAGGCTGTTCAATACCAATCGCCTTGGCTAACTGAATCTGCGACTGTTCGGGCGGCAGTTGATGAATATTGTGCAACGTCACCCAGTGAGTCTGAGTCAGCTCAAGCGGCTTCAGCCGCTGATCAATCAACGCGCGCCAGATGCGCACCAGGCGAGATAAATCCGTTCCGAGGGGCGTATCCATTTCATCTCCTTATAATTAGCTTGCTAGCTATCAAGCCAGATTTTACACTATTCTGCGAGTTTACAGGACAAATTACAAATCCCGGACCAGGCCACGATAACGTGGCAGCGCTTTCAGTCTGCTGTTTGGGTTAACGAAGGATGTTATCACGTGCTCACTCCTGCTTTTTCAGGTGCGAATCCGCTGACCGATCTGGTGGTGGGCGCCTCACTGTTTTTTCCGCCGATATTCAAAGCGGTGATCCTCGGCTTCTTTTTCTGGCTGCTGATCCACCCTCTGGTGCGTGGCTGGATCTACTCCGGCGATGTCTGGCATCCCACCCTGTTTGATCTCTCCCTGTTTGTGCTGTGCGTTACCGCCGCACTCTGGCTCATCGGTCACGGATAATCGATATGAAATTTAACGCGGTAAAATACTTCTCCACGCTGATTGTGTTTGCCCTGGCGCTGCTGGCCGGTGGCTGGCTCTGGAACTACTACATGCAGTCGCCCTGGACCCGTGACGGGAAAATACGGGCAGAGCTGGTGGATATCACGCCTCAGGTGTCGGGACGAATTACGCAACTGAAGGTCAAAGACAATCAGTTTGTGCATCAGGGCCAGCAGCTGTTAACGCTGGACCCGGTGCCGTGGCAGATCGCGCTCGACAATGCCGCCGCCCAGCTCAGCAAAGCGCAGGCGGATCTCGCGAAAGCGCAGCATGAATTTAACCGTCGCAGCAGCCTGCCGCGCAACATCATCTCTGCAGAGGACCTTGATGCCGCGCGATTAAGCGCCGGCGCGGCGGCCGCCAGCACCAAAGCGGCACAGGCGGAGTGGGAACGGGCGCGCTGGAATCTGCAGCAGACGACGCTGACCGCACCGGCGGATGGCTGGATCACCAATCTGACGCTGCGTCCCGGCAACTATGCCACCGCGGGTTCGCCTCTGTTTGCCCTGGTCGACAGCCACTCTTACTACGTAATGGGCTACTTCGAAGAGACCAAACTGCGCCATATTCACCCAGGCGCAGCGGCCCAGGTGGTGCTCTACAGCAATGGCATGCGGCTGCAGGGTCAGGTGGATAGCATTGGCCGCGCCATCTATGACCAGAGCATTGAGACCGACAGCGGCCTGGTGCCCGATATCAAACCTAACGTGCCCTGGGTGCGGCTGGCGCAGCGAGTGCCGGTGCGTATTCGTCTCGACCCGCTTCCTGCCGATGCAGACCTGGTGGCGGGAACCAGCTGCACCATCACCATCCAGCCATGAATTTTCAGTGGCTGGCCTGGGATCAACTGCCCTGGATTAAGGCGAACGCCGGCCAGTGGCGTTATGCGTTGCGCAACGCTATTGCGATGTGCCTGGCGCTGAGCATCGCCTACGCACTGGATCTGGATGAGCCCTACTGGGCAATGACCTCTGCCGCCGTTATTAGCTTTCCCACCGTCGGCGGCGCGATCAGTAAAAGTCTGGGGCGCATTGTTGGCAGTCTGATGGGGGCCAGCGCCGCGCTGCTGATCGCCGGACATACGCTTAATGAGCCGTGGCTGTTTACCTTTGCCATTGCCGGCTGGCTGGCGCTCTGTACCGGCATAGCGAATCACTACCAGAATAACGTTGCCTACGCCTTTTCGCTGGCGGGCTACACCGCCGCCATCATCGCCTTTAGCAGCGTTAATATCACCGATATCACCTCGCTATGGACTATCGCTCAGGCACGGGTTTGCGAGGTGATCTCCGGCATTCTCTGCGCCGGATTGATGATGATGGTACTGCCGAGTACCTCCGATGGTGAGACGCTGATTACCTCACTGAAACAGATGCATGCCCGGTTGCTGGAACATGCGGTGTTACTGCTGCAGCCCTCAGCCAGCGAGACAATCCGGACCGCGCATGAAAATGTCATCAGCCAGATTCTGACTATGAATCTGCTGCGGATTCAGGCGTTCTGGAGCCACTACCGCTTTCGCCGACAGAACAACGTGCTGAACTATGTGCTGCACCAGCAGCTGCGACTCACCAGCGTGCTCTCCAGCCTGCGACGCATGCTGCTGAACTGGCCCGACGCGCCTGAGGCGCTGTTTGAGGCGCTGCAACAACTGATGGCGGAGCTGGCGAAACCGGCGTGTGATAAATATCGTCTGGCACAAATCCTGCGCAGCGTGACCCCGGCAGCGGATGGCGACTACCGGCAGCGCGCTTTTTGTCAGCGGCTGCGCTACTTCTGCTGGATGTACCTCAACGTGCAGCGCTGGATCCGCCTGCTGGATCGCGCCGATGCCGACACCCGTTTTCAGCCACCGCCGGTTCCGGCGCTGGCGCGCGACAGTGACAGCGCCGAGGCGGGCTGGAGCGCCCTGCGTACCTTCAGCGTTATCGTGCTGGGCTGCGCCTTCTGGATCAATACGCAATGGTCTTCCGGTGCCGCCGCGCTCACCTTAACCGCCATAGCCTGTGTGCTCTACGCTTCATCACCTTCACCTGGCGGCAGCGTCACGCTGCTGCTGAAGACCCTGCTGTGGCTGTTTGCGTTTAGTTTTGTGATGAAGTTTGGGCTGATGGTGCAGATCAGTCAGCTGTGGCAGTTTTTGCTGTTTCTGTTCCCGCTGCTGGTGACGCTGCAACTCTTTAAGCTGCAGCAGAAGCAGCGCGCCGGGATGTGGGGACAGTTCATCGTCTTTATGGGTTCGTTTATTGCGGTGACTAACCCGCCCTCCTGGGATTATCAGGATTTCTTTAACGATAACATCGCCAAAGTCTGCGGGGTGCTGCTCGCCTGGCTGGCGTTCCAGATTCTGCGACCCAGCTCTGATGCGCGGCGCAGCCGACGGCATATCCGGGCGCTGCGGCTGGCGTTTCTCGATCAGCTGCGGCAGCGGCCCCGGCTCAGCGAGAGCCGCTTCGAATCGCAGATTTACCACCGCATCAGCCAGCTCAGTCACAGCCGGGACGAGCAGGCACGCGTCTGGCTACTGCGCTGGGGCGTGGTGCTGCTCAACTGCTCGCATATCGTCTGGCAGCTGCGTGAATGGCGCGCCGGTTCAGCCGCACTGATGGGGTTTCGCGATCACTGCCTGCAAGACTTACAGCAGATTATCAGCAGCCGCGGCGTGCGCCACAGCTCGCTGGATCGGATGCTGACGCAACTGGAGGAGACCATCACCGCGTTACTGGCACTGGAAAGCAATGAGGCCAGCGAGCTGGCGGGGATTATCTGGCGGTTACGCTGTTCACTGGCACAGCTGAAGCAGGCGGTGCCGGAGTGATCACTGGCAATATTGCTGCTGTTGCCGGTTAAAATCATCCTGCAGCTGTTGCAGCGTTTTATGGCCTTCGAAGCGGGTTTTATCCATTTCGGTCATCGGTTCAATCACCAGCACTTTCTCATCGGGTGAGAAGATAAACCGGCGTGTCAGTTCGGTACCGGTAAAACTCTGACCATGAATGCCACCGCACACCATAGTCATGGTGCGGCGATAAATAGTGCTATCCGTGAAATTGGTTTCGGTGGCGCTGCGAAAGACCTGATCGCAACCCTGCGCTTCCAGCTTACGCACCATGTTGCGGCTCAGCCATTCACGACCCTTCGCGATCTTTTCACAGGTGATACGCATTGGGTTGGTATCGATGGTGCGCTGCAGTTCGCGTCCGGTTTCGGTGACCAGTTGCGTATCATTGGGTTTATCGCATCCCACCAGCAGCAGACACAGCAGTAATGCGCCCTTGAATTTCATTTTCCTGCTCCTTTCCCCATCACGCTTTCTTACCTGAATCAATATCATAGGGGGGAAATGTCAGGGATGGTACAACAATTCATAAACAGGCAGGAGAAAAGCGGGCGGCCATCGCCTGCCGCCCGGAAACTCAGATTACACCGCAGGCGTAGCGTGCCCCGCCACCGCCCAGCGGTTTAGGATGGTCAGCATGATTGTCACCGCCGACGTGCACCATCAGCGCTTTGCCTTTGATCTCTTTTAACGATTTCAGACGCGGCGCCAGCACCGGATAAGTGGCGCTGCCTTTGTCATCGACATAGACCGCGGGCAGGTCGCCCAGGTGCCCCTCTGCATAAGGCCCCAGATGTTTGCCGCTGTTGGCCGGATCAAGGTGACCACCCGCCGCACCGGCGGCGACCACTTTGCCTTCAGACTCGCCCGGTTCACAGCTGCCTTTAGCATGAACATGGAAACCATGAATGCCCGGCTGAAGGCCCTGCAGATCCGGCGTGAACTGCAGACCATACTGTGTCTCGTCAATCTTAACGGTGCCCAGCGATTTCCCAATCCCTTCAGCGGTAACCTGATGGATCGTAACCTGCTCGCTGGCAGCCAGTGCTGAGCCGCAGGCGATCAGTGCGAATAAGGCAACTGCTTTCATTTTCATGGTGACTCCATTTGCATACCAGGGTTTGAGATAAGTCTGGTCGCTGTTGCACTATTTTTGCCGGAGATTGACGCAGTTTTACGCTTCAGGGCACATCAAATCCCAGCGCCGCCTTGCGAATACGGAACCACTGCTGACGCGACAGGGATAAGTTCAGTGCTCCGGCGGCTTCGCTGACCCGCGCCGTTTTACCTGAGCCGATGATTGGCAGCGGGCGCGATGGCAGCATCAGTATCCAGGCATAGACCACCTGCTCAAGGCTGGTGGCACCGGTTTCCTGCCGCACGGCTTCCAGTTCGTCACGCAGCGGCTGGAAATGGGGATCGTTAAACAGGCGACCGCCACCCAGACAGGACCAGGCCATCGGACGAATACGCAGCTGCTGACACTGATCCAGCGATCCATCCAGCAGCACACTTTGCTGCACGGGTGAGATCTCCAGCTGATTTGTCACCAGCGAGAACGGCAGACGGGATTGCAGCAGGGAAAACTGTGATGGTGTGAAGTTAGAGACGCCAAAATGCAGAACCTTGCCGCTGTGATGCAGCGCCATAAAGGCTTCGGCCACCTCGTCAGCCTCCATCAGCGGATCGGGACGATGGATCAGCAGCAGGTCGAGACGATCGGTATGGATATGGCGCAGTGAGTTTTCAGCACTCTGCAGGATATGACGTTTGTCAGTAATGTAGTGGCCTATCTGATGCTCAGGCTGGGCGCGGGTGGCGATGCCGCACTTGGTGACAATCTGTAGCTGGTCGCGCAAACCAGGTGCCAGTTTCAGTGCCTCGCCAAACGCCGCCTCACACTGGTAGTCACCGTAGATGTCCGCATGGTCAACGGTGGTGATGCCGAGCCTCACATGGTGCTCAATAAAGGCGACCCGTTCCTGTGGCGACATCCCCCACTCCATCAGACGCCAGTACCCCATGACCAGCGGTGAAAAATCGGGCCCCTGTGAAGCGATGGCTTGCGGTTCTAACATGACGATCTCCCTGTTGCGCGTTGGCTGAAATTAGCGTGTCAGAGAGTATAACGGAAAGCGCAAAGTCGTCAGAATAACTCCGGCTGTTGGGGCGCGTGTGGCTCCTCACCTTTCTGTTGCCGTTGCAGACGCTGACGCCGCTGCTGACAGAGACGAATGACCTCACGCTTTTGCGCATCGCTAAAGCGCAGCCAGTTGAACCGCTCATCGCGGCTGCGTAAACATCCCAGGCAGTAGCCGCGCGCATCCGTCTGGCAGATGCCGCGACAGGGGCTGGGAACCGGGAAAAACTCAAGCTGCTCGGCCACCACGCCTCCGGATTCACAGAATAAACAGTCCAGTAAAAAGCGTAGCCTGGTTGCGCAGGAAGTAAGCCACACCCGGTCAGAATTATCCTGTTCTTTGACTCAGGAGTGAACACTCTGTGCCAAATAGAGAGGGTTGCGTTGCATTAGACCGACTGGTCTACTAATCTCACTGCCATGAATAAGACGCTACAACGCAACGAAACCCGCGAACACCTGCTCCAGACAGGTGAGCAACTCTGTCTGCAACGCGGCTTTACCGGAATGGGCCTCAGCGAACTGCTGACGCAGGCGGCGGTGCCGAAAGGCTCCTTCTACTACTACTTCCGTTCTAAAGAGGCGTTTGGCGTGGCGTTACTGGAACGCTATTTTGCGCGTTTCCTGCAGGATGTGGCGTTGCAGCTTAACCAGACCGAAGGCACGCCGCGTGAGCGTCTGCTTAACCACTTTCGTGCTGCCGTTGATCTGTTTGTTCAGCAGGGCCACATCGTAGGCTGTCTGGGCGTCAAAGTCTCCGCGGAGGTGTGCGATCTCTCAGAGCCGATGCGTGATGCACTGCAGCAGGGTGCCGGAAAGATCACGGCACTCTACGCCCGGACCCTGATTGCCGCAGAGCAGCAGGAGTCGCTGAGCCTGCCGCAGCCCCCCGCGCAGATGGCGGAATTGCTGTCGCTGCTGTGGCTGGGTGCCAGCCTGCAGAGCAAAATTTCCCGCGAGGCGCAGCCACTGCGTCTGGCATTGAGTACCATCGAACAGTGGCTTGAACGCCGCTGATTTTTAAAAAACATGTTTGTAGACGACTGGTCTACTAATCAGGAGCTATTATGGCGAGTACCCAGCTGTTTCGTCCGCTAAAAGTCGGTGCAATTACCGTCCCAAACCGCGTATTTATGGCACCGCTGACCCGTCTGCGCAGCATTGAGCCAGGCGACATCCCTACCCCGATGATGGCTGAATATTATCGCCAGCGCGCCAGCGCCGGTTTGATCATCACCGAAGCGACCCAGATCTCTTTCCAGGCGAAAGGCTATGCCGGTGCGCCAGGCTTACATACTCAGCCACAGATTGCAGCGTGGAAAGCGATTAACGAAGGCGTGCATCAGGCTGGCGGTCACACCGCAGTACAGTTATGGCACACCGGTCGTATCTCACATAACAGCGTGCAGCCGGAAGGCAAAGCACCGGTTGCGCCATCGGCGATTGCCGCTGGCACCCGTACCTCACTGCGTGCTGAAGATGGCAGCGTCTATCGCGAAGATACCTCAACGCCGCGTGAGCTGACAGTGCCAGAGATTAAGCAGATTGTGGCAGATTTTGGCCAGGCTGCGGCCAACGCGCGTGAAGCGGACTTTGACCTGCTTGAGCTGCACTCGGCGCACGGTTACCTGATGCACCAGTTCCTGGCTCCTGGCTCAAACCAGCGTACTGATGAATATGGCGGCAGCATCGAAAAACGCGGTCGCTTTGCGCTGGAAGTGGTTGATGCGGTGATCGCTAACTGGTCAGCCGATCGCATTGGTATTCGCGTCTCACCTATCGGCAGCTTCCAGAATCTGGACAACGGCCCGGATGAAGAGGAAGCGGCGCTGTGGTATATCGGCGAGCTGGCAAAACGCAACATCGCCTATCTGCACCTCTCTGAGCCAGACTGGGCCGGCGGTCAGCCTTATACCGACGCTTTCCGTCAGAAAGTGCGTGATCTCTTCCCGGGTGCCATCATTGGTGCCGGTGCCTATACCGTTGAGAAAGCGGATGACCTGATTGGTCGCGGTCTGATCGATGCGGTTGCGTTTGGTCGCGATTACATTGCTAACCCGGATCTGGTTGAGCGTCTGCAGCAGGACGCCCCACTCAATCCACAGCGTCCGGAAAGCTTCTACGGCGGCGGCGCGGAAGGTTATATCGACTACCCAACGCTGTAACCGGTTCGGGCTGCCGTCCGGGATGATGACGGCAGCCATTATTCAATAGCGATTTTCATCGCTATACTTAGCGCCTGAGTCATCGGGCGATGGCGTTTTATTTAAAAGAGGATGTTATGCGTTTACTTCATACCATGCTGCGCGTTGGCGATCTGCAACGTTCAATCGATTTCTACACCCGTGTGCTGGGCATGCGCGTGTTGCGTCAGAGCGAAAACACCGAATACAAATATACCCTGGCATTTGTGGGCTACACCGACGAGAGCGAAGGTGCGGTGATCGAACTGACCTACAACTGGGGCGTCGATAAGTATGACCTCGGTGATGCCTATGGTCATATTGCGCTGGGCGTTGATGACGCAGCAGCGGCCTGCGAACGTATCCGCAAAGATGGCGGCAACGTGACGCGTGAAGCTGGCCCGGTTAAAGGCGGCTCCACCATTATTGCCTTTGTTGAAGATCCCGATGGATACAAAATCGAGCTGATCGAAAACAAAGATGCCGGTAACGGCCTCGGCAACTAAACCTGCCTGTCAGCCTGCCCGGTCGGGTGGGCTGAATCCCCTTCTCTGCGCTACATCTGCTGCACCCGGCCCCGTTTTTTGCCATAATACGCGCTGCCCTTTTTCTGCAACGAGATCCTGATGTCTGAATCGAATTCCCCTAATGCACTCAATCAACGTTTCCGTGGCTTCTATCCGGTGGTGATCGACGTTGAAACCGCGGGTTTCAATGCGCAAACCGATGCGTTACTGGAGATTGCCGCTATCACGCTGAAAATGGATGAAGAGGGATGGATTCAGATTGACCAGACGCTGCATTTCAACGTCGAACCTTTTGTCGGGTCGCTGCTGCATCCCGAAGCCCTGGCCTTTACCGGTATCGATCCCAGCAATCCGCTGCGCGGCGCGGTCAGTGAATATGAGGCGCTGCACGCCATTTTCAAAATGGTGCGCAAGGGCATTAAAGACAGCGGCTGCAATCGCGCCATTATGGTGGCGCACAATGCCACCTTCGACCTGAACTTTATGTCAGCGGCGGCGGAACGAGCCAGCCTGAAGCGCAATCCGTTTCACCCGTTTGCCACCTTTGACACCGCGGCCCTGAGCGGGCTGGTTTTAGGGCAGACGGTGCTGGCGAAGGCCTGTATTGCGGCGGGCATGGAGTTTGACAGTACGCAGGCGCATTCGGCGCTCTATGACACTCAGCAGACGGCAACGCTGTTCTGCGAGCTGGTGAACCGCTGGAAACGGTTAGGCGGCTGGCCACTGCCCTTCGCGGAAGGCGATGCAGAAGCCACGACATCCGCATAAGGGATGCCGCAATGAAAAAGGCCGACGTGATGTCGGCCTTTTTTTATTCTGCTTCTTTAAATTTTTCTGCAGTCTCTTTGATCAGCGTCTGCAGTTCACCACGTTGTAACATCTCAACGATGATGTCGCATCCACCGACCAGCTCGCCATCAACCCACAGCTGCGGGAAAGTTGGCCAGTTAGCGAATTTCGGCATCTCGGCACGAATGTCCGGGTTCTGCAGAATATCCACGTAAGCAAAACGCTCACCGCAGGCTGAGAGCGCCTGCACCGCCTGTGCAGAGAAACCGCAGCTTGGCAGTTTCGGGGAACCTTTCATGTACAGCAGGATCGGGTTTTCTGCGATCTGGCGCTGAATTTTTTCTACAGTACTCATAATTGCCTTCCTTAATTCGTCACATCGTGTTTGTTTATTGTAGCGACTTCGCAGCGTGACTGAAAACGAGATTTTGATCGCTGCCCGATTAAATCGCCATCATTGTTAAGTCCTGCTCCGGGACACCTGAATTCCTGATTATTAACAGCAGGTAACAGATTAATAATTCGTAATAATTTCGTTGATATAAGACGCTGAAAATGTTCATTTTCAGCACAATTGCGTGGGTTGCAAAGATTAATATTAAAAGGCATTACAGTTTTTAAAAGAACTGGACTAGAATGGCCTGGGCGCTGATCCTGGATCAGATTAATCTCAACTTTGTCGCGGTGCGTAGTGGCCCTGACAACTTAACTAATCAACGGACTATGCGTTTAATCATTACGTTTTTCATGCTGGCCTTTGCGCAACTGTTTTTCAACATCGCCGCTGCGTCGCCTCACGCGCCGGTGAACGTCAGTACGCATAAAGCAGAGAAAAAGAGTGCGCGCGACGATGAGCGTCGCAAGCGTCGCCCGGTCAAAACGGTGACGAAAAAGACTCGCCTCAGCCCGGTTCAAAAACTAAAAACAAAAAAACTGAAAAAAGTCGAACTCACCGCTAAACAGACGCCTGCTAAGAAGACCTCGCTAAAAACCGCCCGTCTCAGTAAGAACAAAGAGAAAAAACGTTATGGTCATCAACGCCTGCTGAAAACCGCTGAGGTCACCACCAGCGAGACCGGCACGATTAAGATGAGCAAATCTCACCGTCAGCGCTACCAGAAGGCCCGCGAAACCGCGATGACCAAGCTGATGGGTCAGTTGGGTAAACCCTATCAGTGGGGCGGCACCTCTCCCCATACCGGTTTCGATTGCAGCGGCCTGGTCTGGTACGCCTATAAAGATCTGGTGAAGTTTAAGATCCCACGTACCGCTAACGAGATGTACCACCTGCGTGACGCCGCGCCGATCAAGCGTGAGTCGCTGGAGAAAGGCGATCTGGTCTTCTTCCGTATCAATGGTCGTGGTACTGCGGACCATGTCGGCGTTTACCTGGGTGATGGCAAGTTTATCCAGTCGCCACGCACCGGCAAAGATATTCAGATCAGCGCGTTAGGAGAAGATTACTGGCAGCGCCACTATATTGGTGCCCGTCGGGTGATGACGCCGAAAACCATACGCTGAGCAGCAGAACAACCAGAAGAGAGCCGGGATAATCCCGGCTTTTTTTTAGTGCAGAATAGCGGTAAAACTAAAGGCCACAATCATCAGCAGACAGCCCGCGGTGGTCATTAAAGCCAGTTTAAGATCGGTACTCATTGCTTGCTCCTTAGTCACACAATCAGTAGGGGTATCGCATTTTCCCACAGGGGCCGGTAAAAATCTCGTTTTATCCGTTCAGCCTTGTTAGAATCCCGCCTTTGTTGCGCAACGCGCGCAACCCTGATTCCGTTTGCGCACGTTTTCAGGCGTTTTTACGCCGCCAGCGGCCTGTTTCCTGGCCAGGAAAGCTGCATTTTTGCGGAAAAAACCCTGAGCAGACGCAAACGTTTAACACTACGCTTATCATAGAGTTAGATAAGCACTGGAGTCCGATTTTCATGGCAACAATTAAAGATGTGGCGAAACGCGCTGGCGTCTCAACGACCACCGTTTCGCACGTCATCAATAAAACCCGCTTTGTGGCTGAAGAGACGCGCAACGCGGTCTGGCAGGCGATTAAAGAACTGCACTACTCGCCGAGCGCCGTGGCGCGCAGCCTGAAAGTGAACCACACCAAGACGCTGGGCCTGCTTGCCACCTCCAGCGAAGCACCCTATTTCGCTGAAATTATCGAGGCGGTTGAAAATCACTGTTTTGACAAAGGCTATACGCTGATTCTGGGTAATGCGCATAACGATCTGCAAAAACAGCGCGCCTATCTCAGCATGATGGCGCAGAAACGCGTCGATGGGCTGCTGGTGATGTGCTCTGAATATCCGGACGATCTGCTGCAGATGCTGGAAGAGAACCGCAATATCCCGATGGTGGTGATGGACTGGGGCGAGTCGCGCGCCGACTTCACCGACACGGTACTGGATAATGCTTTCCAGGGCGGCTATCTGGCGGGACGCTATCTGATTGAACGCGGACACCGGGATATTGGTGCAATCCCCGGCCAGATGGAGCGTAACACCGGTGGCGGACGTCATGCCGGTTTCCTGAAGGCGATGGAAGAAGCGGGTATTCAGCCACGCGCCGAGTGGATTGTGCAGGGTGACTTTGAGCCGGAGTCAGGCTATCAGGCGATGCAGCAGATCCTGTCGCAGAAGCAGCGTCCGACTGCTGTGTTCTGTGGCGGTGACATCATGGCGATGGGCGCAATTTGCGCCGCCGACGAGATGGGTTTGCGTGTCCCCCAGGATATTTCGGTGATCGGCTATGACAATGTGCGCAACGCCCGCTATTTTGCACCGGCCCTGACCACAGTGCATCAGCCTAAAGCCCAGCTGGGTGAGAAAGCGCTGGAAATGCTGCTGGACCGCATTACCAGTAAGCGCGAAGTGTCACAAACGATTGAGGTCCATCCCACGCTGATTGAGCGCCGTTCCGTGGCCGATGGCCCGTTCCGCGACTATCGCCGTTAATGCTCGCTTAACCACTCCTGATTAAGCGTTTGCGCATCACCCAGATAGCTGAGCAACCAGCCTGTCGCCGGTGATGCGCGATCCTCTGCCCAGCTGACGCAGCATGGGCTGTCCGGAAACGCCACCGGCAGCGTCAGTTCAACCAGCTCGCCGCTGTCGAGCAGTGGCCTGGCCAGGTGACCCGGCACCATCGCCACACACAATCCTGCCTGCACGCACTCCAGCCCGGTTTGCCACTCCGGCACCACCAGCCGGCGCTGGTTATCCAGCGTCCATGTCATACGACGCGGCAGTGCGCGAGAAGTATCTTCCAGCACCAGGGAGGGCCAGCTCCGCAGCGTGTCATCATCTATCTGGCTCGCCTGTGTCAGAGGATGGTCGGGCGCAACCACGCAGCGCCAGTTAAGCGTGCCCATATCCCGAAAAGCAAAACGTCCGCCCACCGGTATCGCCTGAGTGGCACCAATCGCCACTTCCACCCGGCCATCGGCCAGCGCATCCCAGACGCCGTTAAAGACTTCATAGCTGATGATCAGCTCCATATCGGGAAAGTGGCGATAGAAATCTTTGACCAGTTGTCGGGTGCGCTGAGGTTTTGCGATACGGTCAACGGCAATGCTTAGCTGGCCGCGCCAGCCGTTAGCCAGCTGCTGACACTGTCGCCGGGTGGCAAGCATTTTTTTGATGACGCTGCGCCCTTCCCGGACAAAATGCTCACCCGCCGGGGTCAGAACCACTTCGCGATGCTGCCGTTCAAACAGCGGTACCGCCAGCCAGTTTTCCAGCTGACGCACCGTATAGCTGATGGCAGAGGGCACCCGATGTAACTCCTGCGCGGCGGCGCTGAAGCTCCCCCCACGGGCGACAGCGTCAACCACTTCTAATGCATATTCTGACCACATAATCTGCCTTCAAAAATTTTAACAGCCATCGGCAAATATTACCGTTTCACAGCAGCAAACGCACCTTTTACACTCTGCCGCGTTTATCCTGCAAAAATGAGAATCAGATGCTGTCGAATAAAGGATTTATGCTCTACCTTGCCCTGCTGAGCATGCTGGGCTTTTTAGCCACTGATATGTACCTGCCCGCCTTTGGTGCGATGCAGCAAACCTTTAACACTTCACCCGGTCTGATCAGCGCCAGTATGAGTCTCTTCCTGGGCGGCTTCGCCGTGGGTCAGCTCTTCTGGGGACCGCTTTCCGATCGCATCGGTCGTAAACCGGTGCTGCTGTCCGGACTGGCCATGTTTGGCGCTGGCTGCGCAGGCATGCTGTGGGTGAACGATATCTATCTGATGCTGGCGCTGCGTTTTGTCCAGGCGATTGGCGTCTGTGCCGCTGCCGTAAGCTGGCAGGCGCTGGTGGTGGATCGCTACCCTGCAGCGCGCGCTAACAAAGTCTTTGCCACCATTATGCCGCTGGTTGCGCTCTCTCCGGCGCTGGCTCCGCTACTGGGTGCCTGGCTGATCGGCCACTTCCACTGGCGTTCGATTTTCCTGGTGCTGACCCTGATTGCAGTGGCGTTGATTCTGGCCACGCTGCGTCTGCCCACCGTGCGCAAGGCAGCGGGAGAAAAAGGTGCGCAGCCGGGCTTTTTCACGCTGCTTAAATCACGGGTCTACAGCGGCAACGTGCTGATCTACTCCGCCTGCTCCGCCAGCTTCTTTGCCTGGCTGACCGGATCGCCCTTTATTCTGGCGGATCTGGGTCTGTCGCCCGCCGATATCGGTCTGAGTTATGTGCCCCAGACGCTCGCCTTTTTAATTGGTGGCTTCGGCTGTCGCACCCTGCTCAACCGCTTTAACGGCGCACAGTTGCTGCCCTGGCTGCTGGCCGTCTACAGCCTGAGCATTCTGGCGCTGTTTGCTGTTGCGCTTGCTGGCAGCAGCACGCTGGTGAGTCTGATGGTACCGTTCTGCGGTATGGCGCTGGCTAACGGCGCGATCTATCCGATTGTGGTGTCCAGTGCGCTGATGCCCTTCCCGACCGCTACCGGTAAAGCCGCTGCGTTGCAGAACACACTGCAGTTAGGACTCTGTTTCGCTGCCAGCCTGGCGGTATCGGCCGGCTTAACTCAGCCGCTATTTACCACCACACTGATGATGACGGTGACAATTGTGCTGGCGCTGATGGGTTACGCCATGCAGCGTGCCGCAAGCGCACAAACTGTTGTTGCCTCTGCGCAAACTGCCTGCCAGGATAATCAGTGACACACTGACTTTTTAGTTAGCGCCCTAACAATAAGTTATTGAATATTGACCCGCGTGAGCATATACTCATCCGGGTCAACAAATCTGTAATAAATCAACAATATAATAACGTAATAATCTGATTGGCACCCTGCTGCCGGGACGGTATTCGCGCGCGTTATTCTCACCTTACCCGACCTGCTGCAGGCTGTTCCAGTCCTCTGTATCACACAGATAACCGGTTTGCGGAGCCATCCGCATCGTTTCTCATTGCCTGAATAAATTGGCTACTCTTTGTTCAGGTTCAGATTGGACAGGTGGTGGAAAATCTATGAGTTCATCTTATGCAGAAGAAGTGAGCCTCGAAGAAAACCATTGGTATCGCATCGTTCATGAGCTGCTGGAAAAAGCGGATATCGAAATTAATGGTTCACGTCCCTGGGATATTCATATTAATCATCCTGGTTTTTTTAAACGTGTTCTGCAGGAGGGCTCTCTTGGGCTCGGTGAGAGCTATATGGATGGATGGTGGGAGTGTGACCGGCTGGATATTTTCTTCCACCAGGTACTTAAACATAAACTCGATCAGCAGCTGCCTCATCACTTCAAAGATACGCTGCGCATTGCCGCCGCACGCTTAACCAATATGCAGTCAAAAAAACGGGCGTGGATTGTCGGTAAAGAGCATTACGACCTGGGCAACGACCTCTTTTCACTGATGCTCGATCCCTATATGCAATACTCCTGTGGCTACTGGAAAGAGGCGACGACACTGGCGACGGCGCAGGAAGCCAAGCTGGATATGATCTGCCGTAAATTAGCGCTGGAACCCGGAATGTCACTGCTGGATATCGGCTGTGGCTGGGGCGGACTCGCGGAATTTGCCGCACGTCATTATGGCGTTAAAGTGCATGGCGTGACGATTTCCGCCGAACAACAGAAACTGGCGCAGCAGCGCTGTAGCGGATTAGACGTCACGATTCTGTTGCAGGATTATCGCGACCTGAATGAACAGTTTGATCGTATTGTGTCGGTGGGTATGTTTGAACATGTCGGGCCGAAAAATTATGCGACCTATTTTGACGTGGTCGATCGTAATTTAAAGCCTGACGGTATTTTCCTGCTTCACACCATCGGCGCGATTAAAACCGATATGAGTGTCGATCCCTGGATCGATAAATATATCTTCCCCAACGGCTGCCTGCCTTCGGTGCGCCATGTGGCCGATGCCAGCGAACCCCATTTTATTCTGGAAGACTGGCACAACTTCGGCGCAGACTACGATAAAACACTGATGGCCTGGCATGAACGCTTTTTGCAGGCCTGGCCAGAGCTGGCCGATAAATATGGCGAACGCTTTAAACGGATGTTCTCCTATTATCTGAATGCCTGTGCCGGTGCCTTCCGGGCGCGTGATATTCAGCTGTGGCAGATCGTGTTCAGTCGCGGTGTTGAGGGGGGATTACGGGTGGCGCGGTAGGGGTTAAAAAGCGGGCAATTAAGAAGGCGCTGCCCCGGCTGAACACTTGAAAAGAAGGGCCTGTTTTGCTTTAACAGGGAGCGTTGCGCAAGGAACAGGGTCAGATCGGAAAGTCGCAAACCCGTCATCCCTGACACGCCCGGCCCACGCGATTACGCACCTCATCCCTGAGGTACGCCCGTTGCCGGGCCAACGCTTTGCGTTGTTCAAAAACGCTCCCGGCGTTTTTATCCGGGCGGCGGGACGCTTTCCTCTTCTGAGCCGGCGCCCTGCGCTTTTATAATGCTGACAGAGTAAAACCGATTGGGCTGTCTGCGGTGCTTACGCGCCTTTTATTAACTCTCTGTCTTTGACTGGCCGGTCAGCATGCTCATCGCCGCCGCGGCATCGCGCTGTGCTAACACCCGCTCAACGGTCTCCACGATTGCCTGCGTGTGCGGATCGATTTCAATATTCACCCGATCGCCAAAGGTCTTCGCCCCCAGCGTGGTACGCTCAAGCGTTTCCGGGATCAGATAGACGCAGAACTTAGTCTTAGTCACATCGCCTACCGTCAGGCTGATACCGTCGATGCCGACAAACCCTTTATGCAGAATATATTTCATCTGCGCCGCATCCTGGATTTTAAACCAGACCTCGCGGTTATGTTCTGACTGGATAATCTTGCAGATTTCAGCGGTGGTCATAATATGACCAGACATCAGATGTCCGCCTATTTCATCGCTGAATTTCGCTGCACGCTCAATATTGACCACATCGCCCTGACGTAAATCGCCAAGGTTAGTCACCCGCAATGTCTCTTTAATTAAATCAAAACTGACGCGGTCGCCTTCAATTGCCGTTACGGTTAAACAGCAACCGTTATGGGCTACGGATGCGCCCAGCGCCAGACCCGGTAAGAGCTCTTCCGGCAGGCGGACAGTGTGGGTGCGAAACAGTTCTTTCTCTTCAATGGACACGATTTCTGCGGTGCCCTGCACAATACCGGTAAACATAGTCTTTGCCTCTGCGAAGTTTACGCTAGTTTATCACAGCTCAGGTCGGCTGTTAGATTTCAGCCCGCACCGCCGCTTTATAGCGGAGCAAACCGCATTGTGTGACAAAGATTGGCGAATTCTGTTACGCCAGTTACACTAGCTCGCGAAATTCCCCGGGCTTCCTGCCCCTTTTAATTCATTCAATAAGTCAGGTGTTAACGTGCAGAAGTATTTAACAGAAGCGCGTCAATTGCTGGCCCTTGCGATTCCGGTCATCCTTGCTCAGGTGGCTCAAACCGCAATGGGATTTGTGGATACCATTATGGCCGGCGCAGTCAGCGCCACGGATATGGCCGCCGTTGCTGTCGGCACCTCTGTCTGGCTACCGGCCATCCTGTTTGGTCATGGTCTTCTGCTTGCATTGACGCCCACCGTTGCGCAACTCAATGGTTCTGGCCGCCGCGAACGCATCGGTGAACAGATCCGCCAGGGATACTGGCTCGCCTTTTTCGTCTCCCTGCTGATTATGGTGCTGTTGTGGCATGCCGGTTATCTTATCCGGGCGATGCATGACATTGATCCAGTGCTGGCGCTGAAGGCAGAAGGCTATCTGCATGCCCTGCTGTTCGGCGCGCCTGGCTACCTCTTCTTCCAGGTGCTCCGCAATCAATGCGAGGGGCTGTCGAAAACCAAACCCGGCATGGTGCTGGGCTTTTTAGGCCTGATGTTCAACATCCCGCTTAACTATGTCTTTATCTATGGCCACTTCGGCATGCCAGCCCTGGGCGGTGTCGGCTGCGGCGTGGCGACCGCCTCGGTCTACTGGGTGATGTTTATCTGCATGCGCTTCTGGGTGCGCCGGATGGGTAGCATGCGCGATATCCGTATGGAGAGCCGCTGGTCACCCCCTTCCCGTCCGATTCTGAGCCGCCTGATGACGCTGGGATTGCCGGTGGCGCTGGCACTCTTCTTTGAGGTCACGCTGTTCGCCGTTGTCGCCCTGCTGGTTTCGCCACTGGGCATCGTTAACGTGGCCGGTCACCAGATTGCGCTCAATTTCAGTTCACTGATGTTCGTATTGCCGCTGTCGCTGGGTGTCGCGACCACCATCCGCGTCGGTTATCGTCTGGGCCAGGGCTCCACCGAGCAGGCACGGGTCGCGGCCTGGACCGCACAGGGTGTAGGCATCAGCATGGCGGCGCTAACCGCCATTTTTACCGTGACGTTCCGTCATCAGATTGCCCTGCTCTATAACGACAACCCTGAAGTGGTGACGCTGGCGGCACAGCTGATGTTGCTGGCGGCAATTTATCAGTTCTCAGACTCGATACAGGTGATTGGCAGCGGGATCCTGCGCGGCTATAAAGATACGCGGTCGATTTTCTTTATTACCTTTATTGCTTACTGGCTGCTGGGGCTGCCAGCCGGTTATCTGCTGGCGCTGACCGACTGGGTGGTGCCGCGCATGGGACCTGCGGGCTTCTGGTGCGGCTTTATTATCGGCCTGACCTCGGCTGCGGTGATGATGATCTGGCGCATCAGACGGTTACAGCAATCACCGGCGGAAATTATCCTGACGCGTGCAGCGCGATAACGTTCGAGGCGGGTCATTCATGGCCCGCAATGACGAAAAAAACGACGGTTAGCACAGTTGCTGTGCAGTCATGGCGAAAAAACTATTTTCCCCTTGCCAGCCTCACACGCTGCCGTTAATATTCGTCCCCGCTGTCGCCCTGACAGCATGTTGCGCTCTTAGCTCAGTTGGTTAGAGCACCACCTTGACATGGTGGGGGTCGATGGTTCGAGTCCATTAGAGCGCACCAAGTGCGTCCGTAGCTCAGTTGGTTAGAGCACCACCTTGACATGGTGGGGGTCGGTGGTTCGAGTCCACTCGGACGCACCAATATTCAGTATGCGCTCTTAGCTCAGTTGGTTAGAGCACCACCTTGACATGGTGGGGGTCGATGGTTCGAGTCCATTAGAGCGCACCACTTTCAGAATTCCTTCAGCTTGCGCAACTCCACTTTTATTGATCTGCATCGCTTCCCCCTTCTGCTTTTTGATTGGTTTTCGCATACTTAGCGTCTATACTGTCCCGCGTTGCTTACTTGAAAGGTTTCAGCGATCACGTGCTTACTGCGATAACTCAAATGATTTGCGCAACAACAGCGTGGTGGTTACCAACCGTAACCGCACAACTTCCCTGCACGCCTGGCCTTCGTCACCTATTCTTACTCAGTACTGCCCTTTTCAGTCTCAATCAGAAATTTCACTTCGATGCGCTGCCATCGGATTCTGCCCTTATTCATCCATCACAACTTACAGAAAATCCGTCATGAAAAAGACTAAAATCGTTTGTACAATCGGCCCGAAAACCGAATCCGAAGAGATGCTGACTCAGCTGCTTGAAGCTGGCATGAATGTTATGCGTCTTAACTTCTCTCACGGCGACTACGCTGAGCATGGCCAACGCATCACCAACATGCGTGCCGTTATGCAAAAAACCGGCCGTCAGGCCGCTATTCTGCTGGATACCAAAGGCCCTGAAATCCGCACCATGAAACTGGAAGGCGGCAACGATGCGGCTCTGAAAGCGGGTCAGACCTTTACCTTTACTACAGAC
The DNA here is from genome assembly GCF_057812235.1 of Pantoea sp. ABR1s. Taxonomy (NCBI): domain Bacteria; kingdom Pseudomonadati; phylum Pseudomonadota; class Gammaproteobacteria; order Enterobacterales; family Erwiniaceae; genus Pantoea; species Pantoea sp. ABR1s. The sequence continues at coordinate 2,310,431 of NZ_CM173823.1, forward strand.
CAGAGCGTGATTGGCAACAGCGAGCGCGTTGCGGTGACCTACCCGGGTTTCACTGCTGACCTGAAAATCGGCAACACGGTGCTGGTCGATGATGGCCTGATTGGTATGGAAGTGACCGAAGTCACTGAAAATACCGTGGTGTGTAAAGTCCTGAACAATGGCGATCTGGGCGAAAACAAAGGCGTTAACCTGCCAGGCGTCTCTATCCAGCTGCCAGCACTGGCCGAAAAAGATAAGCGCGACCTGATTTTTGGTTGTGAGCAGGGCGTAGACTTCGTCGCCGCCTCTTTCATCCGTAAACGTTCAGACGTGCTGGAAATTCGCGAGCACCTGAAACAGAACGGCGGCGAGCATATCCAGATCATCTCCAAAATCGAAAACCAGGAAGGCCTGAACAACTTCGACGAAATCCTCGAAGCCTCAGACGGCATCATGGTTGCGCGTGGCGATCTGGGCGTTGAGATCCCGGTTGAAGAAGTGATCTTCGCGCAGAAGATGATGATCAAAAAATGTAATAAAGCACGCAAAGTGGTCATCACGGCTACCCAGATGCTCGATTCCATGATCAAGAACCCGCGCCCTACCCGCGCAGAAGCCGGTGACGTGGCAAACGCCATTCTTGACGGTACCGATGCTGTTATGCTGTCAGGTGAGAGCGCCAAAGGCCGTTATCCGCTGGAGTCGGTCACCATCATGGCGACCATCTGTGAGCGTACCGATCGCGTGATGAAGTCCCGCATCGACAGCCAGAGTGATAACCGCAAAATGCGTATCACAGAAGCCGTCTGCCGTGGTGCTGTAGAGACCGCTGAGAAGCTGGAAGCGCCACTGATTGTGGTTGCTACCGAAGGGGGTAAATCTGCTAAAGCCGTACGTAAATATTTCCCGAACGCGACCATCCTGGCGCTGACCACCAATCCGATGACTGCCCGTCAGCTGATCCTGAGCAAAGGGATTGAGACACGTCTGGTGACTGAGATCGCTTCAACCGACGATTTCTATCGTCTGGGTAAAGAAGCGGCGCTGGAAAGTGGCTATGGCCAGAAAGGCGATGTCGTGGTACTGGTGTCAGGCGCATTAGTACCAAGCGGAACTACCAACACCGCTTCTGTACACGTTCTGTAAAACTCTCTCTGACCATTATTTTGAAGCGCCTTTATCGGGCGCTTTTTTTTATTTCTACTTAAACCAAATGTCAGAAAATTCCAATCGAAAATAACTATTCAAATACTCTTAATATTAAGGTTAATCCGATTAAATCTCTCTGTTTTCGCTAAATTTTTTTATCATATTCTGTGATTCGCTGCTTCTTTGAGCGAACGATCAAATTTAAGCATCTTCTCATCAAAAATTTATTCTCAACTTAAAAAGCTTTGTGTAATACTTGTAACGCTACATGGAGATTAACTCAATCTAGAGGGTATAAATAATGAATCGTACTAAACTGGTACTGGGCGCGGTAGTTCTGGCTTCAACTATGCTGGCTGGTTGCTCAAGCAACGCTAAAATCGACCAGCTGTCTTCAGACGTTCAGACTCTGAACGCTAAAGTTGACCAGCTGAGCAACGACGTGAACGCAGTGCGTTCAGACGTTCAGGCTGCTAAAGATGACGCAGCACGCGCTAACCAGCGTCTGGACAACCAGGCTCACTCTTACCGTAAGTAAGAGTTCTGGTTTAAAAATGGCGCCTTTATGGCGCCATTTTTTTTGCTCCGAATTCAGTGCCCTTCACAGGCACTTATCCGGTCAGGGCTGAACAGCGTTGCCCTCAGTCTGTGTCACCGGGCTATCAGCCCCCACAGATGCGCTCTCCAGCCCCGCAGGCGGCACGGTATCACTCTGCACCGGCTCCCCACTGCTGACCAGCACAGGCATGCCTGAGCGTCGCGCTAAGCTGGCTTTAATCAGCGCACTATCACTCTTCTCACTTTTCATAAACTGCTTCACTCCGGAAGTGAGTGCAATCGGCATGGTCTGCGGATCGTCTTTGTCGTTGCGTGACAGCGGCTGATGCACTTCCACGTAGCGTTTCCCATCCGGCTCTACAGCGTATTTCACCGGCTGATTGATGATCTGTACCCGCGTCCCTTTCGGGGCTGAGTTAAACAGCGCTTCGATATCTTCTGAACGCAGACGGATGCAGCCTGAACTGACGCGCATGCCGATGCCGAATTTCGCATTAGTGCCATGGATAAGATACTGGCCGGTGCCGCGCGCCAGACGCATGGCAAACTGCCCCATCGGGTTATCCGGTCCGGCGGGGACCACGCCAGGCAGCGTAATGCCCTCTTTAGCGTAGCGTTTGCGGATGTTCGCCGTGGGCGTCCAGGTAGGATTAGGGATCTTCTGGCTGATCTGCGTCACCATCACTGGCGTGGCCGCACCCAGCTGGCCAATGCCGATGGGATAGACAATGACCTTATCCTCCCCTTTGGGATAGTAGTAGAGACGCAGCTCGGCCAGATTCACCACAATCCCTTCGCGCGGCGTATCGGGCAGGATCATCTGTAGCGGCACCGTCAGCTGGGTGCCCGCTTTGGGCAGCCAGGGATCGGTACCGGGATTGGCCTCCAGCATGCTCAGCAGGCCGACCTGGTAGCGCGCCGCAATCGCTTCCAGAGGTTGCTTATTGTCAGGAACCTGAGTCACGACGTTTTCGCCAATCAGGCGACTGTCAGATGGTGGCAGCGGATATTCGGTGGCGAACGCGGGTGCAGAGAGCCCAAAGCAGGTCAGCAGCAATGCACCGGCTAAACGTAAAGCAGGTTTCATGCAATTTTCTCGTCAGATAAAAAAACAGACGCCGGATGGCGTCTGTGGAGTGTAACTTAGCTGAGGTTCTGAGCGGTATGGCGAATAGACCGAATCATCGCCTCCAGCCCCTGCGACCGGGTGGGCGTCAGGTGCTGCATCAGTGCCAGTTCGCCAAACCAGTGGCGCACATCCAGCGCCAGGATATCGGCGGGCGGCAGGTTCTGATAGAGGCTAAATACGATAGCAATCAAACCTTTAACAATAGCGGCATCGCTGTCGCCTTCAAACGCAATGGAACCATCCGCCTGCGGGGTCATTCTGATCCACACCTGACTCTGACAACCCGAAATCACGTTCTCCGGCTGGTGCAAGGTTTCAGAAGATTCCGGAAGCTTTGAACCCAGCTCAATAATGTAGAGGTACTTCTCTTCCCAGTTAGCGCAACGGTTGAAGTTGCGAACCAGTTTCTCTTTTTCAGGCAAATTCGCCATCAGGGACTCCGTTAAAACTGTTCAGCCGCCCAGCAGACGATGAATGCGCGTCAAACCGGCAGCCAGACGATCCACTTCCTCTTCACTGTTATAGAACGTGAAGGAGGCACGGCACATCGCCGGTACATTGTAATGCTGCATCAGCGGCATCGCGCAGTGATGTCCGGTGCGGATGGCAATGCCATATTGATCCAGGAAGCTGCCGACATCGTAGGCGTGGTGTTTACCGAGATTGAAGGCGATAACGCCAGCTCGTGACTGCGGCCCGTAGATCTGGATATCCGGAACGGTACCCAGCTTATCGAGCGCATAGTTCATCAGTGCCGTCTCGCGCTGATGAATCGTATCCAGTCCCAGCGCCTGCACATAGGCCATCGCCGCACCAAAGCCGATAATGCCGCCGGTATTCGGCGTACCCGCTTCAAAGCGCCACGGCGCACTGTTCCAGGTGGTGCCGGTAGGCAGCATGACGCGCTCAATCATTGAACCGCCCCCTTCCCATGGTGGCATCTCATCCAGCAGCGCTTTGCGGCCGTAGAGAATACCCACGCCGTTCGGGCCATAGAGTTTATGGCTGGAGAAGGCGTAGAAGTCGCAGCCGATATCCTGCACATCAACCTTGTCATGCATCACCGCCTGGGCACCATCCACCAGCGTTACCACGCCAGCGGCTTTTGCCTGAGCAACGATCGCCTTAACCGGATTAACCGTGCCGAGCACGTTTGAAACATGCGTCACCGCCAGCAACCGCGTACGGCTGTCGATCAGCCCCGCCAGTTGCTCCAGCGCCAGCTCACCGTTGTCATTTAATGGCAGGACGCGCACTTCTGCGCCGGTGCGCTGGGCCAGCATCTGCCATGGAACGATATTGGCGTGATGCTCCATCTCAGTAATGATCAGGTTATCGCCAGGCTGGAGGTTACTGCTGCCCCAGGTGTTCGCCACCAGATTGATGCCTTCGGTGGTGCCTTTGACGAAGACAATCTCTTCCTGTGACTGCGCATTGATAAAACGGGCAGCCTGATCGCGCACGTTCTCCATGTCGCTGGTCGCCTGCTGGCTCAGCGTATGGATACCACGATGCACGGCCGCATAGCCGTGCTGATAGAAATGACTCTCGGCGTTAATCACCGAGAGTGGGCGCTGTGCGCTGGCCGCACTGTCAAGATAGGCCAGCGGATGACCGTTGACCTCACGCTTCAGGATAGGAAAATCAGCCCTGACGCGTTCGAGATCGAAGTTCATCATATGTCGCCTCCGGGAAAACGTTGCGCGATACGCTGCAGCACGGCCTGACGCATCACCTCATTTTCCAGTGTTTCGGTCAGTTCTGCGGCAAACGCATGAATAATCATGGTCTGTGCAGCATCCTGCTCAATACCGCGCGAACGCAGGTAGAACATCTGCTCATCATCAATACGACCGATAGTGGCACCGTGGCTGCACTTGACGTCATCCGCATAAATTTCCAGCTGCGGTTTGGTATCGACTTCTGAGAGCTTGCCCAGCAACAGGTTGTTGTTGGTCATCTGCCCGTCGGTCTTCAGCGCATGCTGTGCCACTTTAATGTGGCCGTTAAACACCGCACGGCCTTTGTCACGCACGATGGTTTTATGCATCTGGCGGCTGACGCAGTAGCCCTTGTTGTGCTCCAGGTAAGTACGGGTATCCGCCACTTCCTGTTTCACTGGCAGCACCAGGCTGTTGATCGCCAGCGTGGTGTTTTCGCCGTTCAGCTGGGTACTGGTGTTGTGACGCGACAGCCCGGCACCCAGCAGGAAGCTGGTGCTGCTGACCTGGCCATCATTGCCAATGACCAGATCGTTATGCGCAAAGTGATAGCTGGCGCTACTTTCAAAGGCCAGCTTCGTGTGCGTCAGTTTTGCATTGTCGCCTACCGCAAAGGTAAAGCGCGTGCCGGTGAAATGGGCGCGCTCATCCAGTGAGACGTAGTGCTCAATCACTTCCGCTTCGGCACTCTCTTCCAGCTGCAGGTGATGACGATAGTGAACCGTGTTCATACCCGTCTGCTGACCGCTGGTGATGTGCAGCAGATAGACCGGACGCGCAGCGGATTTACCGCGTGCCAGACGCAGGGTCGTCACCTCTTCTGCCAGACTCTCTGTCAGATGCAGGAAGACTTCAGGCTGAACCGCAGCAGGCAGCGGACGGCGCTCGGCGGCCACGCTGTGCTGAACCTCAAACAGTTCGCAGTCGCGACTGCTGAAGGCTGGCTGGAACTGACCGTCAACATAGACCAGACGGATCGCATCCAGCGGCAGCGCCAGTGCATCAACCTGTTCAGCGCTCAGGGTCTGCGGCGCGTCAGGCAGTACAAACTGCTGTGACAGTAAGGTGTCCAGCGGCGTGTACTTCCAGTTTTCGTGCTTGCGGGTTGGCAGGCCAACGCGCATCAGTTGCTGCCAGTGCTGCTGTGCCTGCAGAGAACGCACGTCGCCACGCGACTCAAACAGGTGATGCCACTGTTGCAGCGCAGAATCACTCTTCGTCGGTAAGCCAGCCATAACCTTGCTCCTCCAGCTGTTTCACCAGCGAGAAGTCGCCAGATTTCACGATTTTGCCCTGATACAGAACATGAACGAAGTCTGGCTTGATGTAATCCAGAATACGCTGGTAGTGGGTCACGATGATAAAGGCACGCTTCTCGTCGCGCAGGCTGTTTACGCCATTCGCCACGATTTTCAGCGCATCGATATCCAGGCCTGAGTCGGTCTCATCCAGGATGCAGAGCTCTGGCTCCAGTGCCGCCATCTGCAGGATGTCGTTACGCTTCTTCTCACCGCCGGAGAAGCCAACGTTGACTGAGCGGGTCAGCAGATCTGCGGGCATCTTCAGCAGCTCAATTTTCTCTTCAATGAAGTCCTGGAAATCGAAGCGATCCAGCTCTTCCTGCTGACGATATTTGCGTACCGCATTGACCGAGGTCTGTAAAAAGAACTGGTTGCTGACGCCCGGAATTTCTACCGGATACTGGAATGCCATAAAGATGCCTTCACCGGCGCGCTCTTCAGGGGCCAGTTCCAGCAGATCTTTACCTTTGAAGCTGACCGAACCGCCGGTTACTTCATAATCTTCACGGCCTGCCAGCGTCGCTGACAGGGTGCTTTTACCTGAGCCGTTCGGGCCCATGATGGCATGCACTTCGCCGGGTTTAATTTCGAGATTCAGGCCACGCAGAATGGCTTTATCTTCAACACTGACCTGCAAATCTTTAATGCTTAACATACTTATTCCTTCACATTGCTTCCGGCAACGCGTGTGACGGCATCAGCCCACACTGTGCTCAAGGCTGATGGCTAACAATTTCTGGGCTTCCACAGCAAATTCCAGTGGCAACTCCGAGAATACGTCTTTACAGAAGCCGTTCACGATCATCGAGATGGCGTCTTCTTCACTGATACCGCGTTGCAGACAGTAGAACATCTGATCTTCGCCGATACGTGATGTCGTGGCTTCATGCTCAAGCTGAGCGGTATTGTTGCGGGTCTCCACATACGGGAAAGTATGTGCGCCGCAATCAGGACCGATCAGCATCGAGTCACACTGCGTAAAGTTACGGGCATTGGTCGCGGTTGGCATGATTTTCACCAGCCCGCGATAGGTGTTCTGACTTTTACCGGCCGAAATCCCTTTGGAGATGATGGTCGATTTGGTGTTTTTACCAATGTGGATCATCTTGGTGCCGGTATCGGCCTGCTGACGACCGCTGGTCAGTGCCACTGAGTAGAATTCACCCACCGAATAGTCCCCGCGCAGAATGCAGCTTGGGTATTTCCAGGTGATAGCAGAGCCGGTTTCAGACTGTGTCCAGGACATCTTGCTGTGGTCACCTTCACACAGCGCGCGCTTGGTCACGAAGTTCAGGATACCCCCCTCACCTTCGCCGCCCGGGAACCAGTTCTGAACCGTCGAATATTTCACTTCGGCATTTTTGTGGATGATGACTTCCACCACGGCCGCGTGCAGCTGATAGGTGTCACGCACTGGCGCTGAACAGCCTTCGATGTAGCTGACGTAGCTGTCTTCATCGGCAATCAGGATGGTGCGTTCGAACTGACCGGTTTTCGCTGCGTTGATGCGGAAATAGGTCGACAACTCCATCGGGCAACGCACCCCTTTCGGGATATAAACGAAGGTGCCGTCAGAGGCGACTGCCGAGTTCAGCGCCGCAAAGAAGTTATCGTTCGCCGGAACAACCGTGCCGAGATACTGCTTCACCAGCTCCGGGTGCTCCTGGATCGCTTCGCCAAAGGAACAGAAGATAATCCCCTGCTCCGCCAGCTTGCCGCGATAGGTGGTCGCCACCGAAACGGAGTCAAAAATGGCGTCAACCGCCACTTCACGGCCTTCACGCACCGGGACACCCAGCTGATTAAAGGCGTTTTCCACTTCCTGCGTCAGATAATCGCTGGCTGGCGCGCTGCCTGATGCCTGCAGTGCACCGGGTTCTGATGCGCAGCTGTCATCACAGTTGCCGCAGGAAGGCGCGGAGTAGTAGCTGTAATCCTGGTAGTCGAGTTTTTCGTAGTGCGCTTTCAGCCAGTGTGGCTCTTCCATTTCAAGCCAGGCACGAAACGCTTTAAGACGAAACTCCAGCATCCACTCTGGCTCGTTACGCTTGGCCGAGATCGCCCGTACCACATCTTCATTGATGCCGTTGGCAAATTCTTCGGTTTGCAGTTGGGTAAAGAAGCCCTCTTTGTAGTTGAGCTTGCCTTCCCAGATTTGTACATCGTCAGATGTTTCGCTGTGTCGTGACATATTTCACTTACTCGACGCCAAAGCTCTCACCGCACCCGCAGGCGTGCTGAGCTTTAGGGTTATTGAATTTAAAAATCTGATTCAGGCCTTCACGAACGTAGTCCAGTTCGGTGCCATCAACGAATGGCATCGCCTGTAGCGGCACAAACAGCGTTGCGCCATGGAATGAGAACTGCAAATCATCCTCGACTGGCTCTTTCACCAGATCCATGACGTAACCAAACCCGGCGCAGCCGGATTGTTTTACGCCGAGCCGCAGACCCTTGACATCGGGGTCCTGAGCCGCCAGATTGAGAATTTGTTGCGCTGCGGTTTCAGTCAGCGTCAGCCCTTTCCAGACAAAATCGTCGGGTGAGAAAGAGTCTGTATTAACGGATGCCATGTTGATACCTCTTGAGTCCGGACCTTTTCAGGCTATCCCCCTATGGTAGTGATCTGACCAATCACTTCAACCTCTTGTTTTGCAGGGATAATCATCTTGTGCGGTTTTATTTGCTTAATTATTAAGCATAGCCTCTTCAGCTCACCTTGTGGTGAGCGCGTCAGCATAAATAAGCCAGTGTTAACCTATTAATAAATCACTCTTTTTTAAATAACCATTTTTGATAAAAATGCTTATTGATAGGTTACGCCTTTCTGCGATGTAAACAGATTGTTATTTCCGATTATACCGACAGGCAGGATAAATCGATAAATTTTTCTGCCCGCCAATTGCAATCACAGCCCAATTGAATATGATAATTATTATCATTCACATTCAGGGTGGCGTTATGACGCTTTCTGTCTCAGCCTGGCTGCAGCACAAAATCGACGAATATCAGTTTGCGGTGCGTGATATCACCGTCGACTTTTATATGGCGCAGGCAAAGCTCGACCGGGCCGACTGCACGATTCATCAGCTACGTCAGTTTAACGATGCCTGTCAGGATATGGCAGAAATCTGCCAGTTGAACGGTGACGACCAGAGTTACCTGCATGCCATGGGTAAACTGCATCACCGACTGGTGCAGGAGATGGGAAACAGCGATCGCGATCGCCTGTTTCGCCTTCAGGCTTATCAACTGGCGCGATTGTCCCTGACCCGCCTCTGCCATCAACTGGCAATGGTCGGGGAGTGGAACCAGGCCACTGCGCTGCAAAGTGACTTCATGCGTCACGCAGGCTGGATATTCTAATCCAGCCAGGGCGTGACGTCGCGCACAATTTTTTTACATTAGCTCTAACAATGCCTGAAGTGGATGACGCATTCCGTTGCCCTCTACACGCTTGACCTGACTGCGGCACGAATAGCCAGTGGCCAGGCAGCGCTGGCGTGGCAGGCGCTGAAGATGGGGATGCCAGGAGAGCGCGTAGATCCCCAGCGAGTTTTCGAGGTTTTTACTTTCGTGACCGTAGGTGCCTGCCATACCGCAGCAGCCAACATTGATGTTCTCCAGCTTCGCGCCAAAACGGGAGAAGATCGCCTGCCACTGATTCGGGGTGGAGGGCAGCGCGGTCACCTCGGTGCAGTGTGCAAACAGATACCAGGATTCTCCGCCCGTGGCCTGCACGTCACGCTCTGCCAGTGCACGCTCTAACCACTCATGTACCAGCAGGACGTTAAAGTCGCCGCGTGATTCGCCCAGCGTCTGACGATACTCATCGCGATAGCAGAGCACCGTGGCCGGATCGACACCGACCATGGGCAACCCCAGTTTTGCCACCCGATTCAGGAAATCGGCGGTGCGGGACGCCGTGCGGGCGAAACGTTGCAGGAAACCTTTCACATGTTGCGCTTTGCCATTTGGCGAGAATGGCAGGAGCACGGGCCGGTAGCCCAGTTTCTCAATCAGCCTGACAAAATCGTTAACAAGCTGCGCCTCATAGAAGCTGGTAAAAGGATCCTGCACCACCAGCACACAGTTTGCGCGTTCAGCGGCTGACAGCCCTTCCAGCTGCTCCAGCGTCATGTTCATGGCGGGATGACCACTGAGCTGCTGTTTCAGATTTGGGGCCGAAAGCAGAGGCAGATCGACCATACCGATATGGGTTTTACTTATCTCTTTCAGCCACGGCTGGCGCAGGAAGAAGTTAAACACTTTCGGTGCTTTTGCCATCAGCGGCGCGTAGCCCTCCACTGCAGCCACCAGGTGATCGCTGACCGGACGCAGATAACGGGTATGGTAGAGCTGTAAGAAGCGCGAGCGGAAAGCGGGCACGTCAATTTTAATCGGACATTGGGTGGAGCAGGCTTTGCAGGCCAGACAGCCCGACATCGCCTCTTTCACCTCGTGCGAGAAGTCATACTCCCCTTTGCTGGCGTGCCAGCTATTGCGGGTACGGGCAATCAGAGTGCGAAGCGACAGCCGATTTTCGGGCAGCTGCTTTTCCAGGGTGAGCGGATCGACGCCCTGCCCGGCCAGCAGCCGCAGCCACTCCCGCGTCAGTGTTGCCCGCCCTTTGGGCGAGTGAATGCGGTTGCGGGTGATCTTCATGGAGGGACACATCGGGCTGCGGGCATCAAAGTTAAAACACAACCCGTTGCCGTTACACTCCATCGCGCCACGCCATTCATCCCGGACCGTTAACGGGATCTGACGATCATAGGTTCCGCGCTTCACCGCATCGACCTGCATCATTTCATCATTACTGTTAAATGGCGTACAGATCTTGCCCGGATTCAGGCGATTGAGCGGATCAAAGGCCGCTTTGATGCGGCGCAATTCGTTAAACAGCGTCTCACCGAAGAATGCCGGACTGTACTGGGCTCGAAATCCTTTGCCATGTTCACCCCACAGCAGACCGCCGTAGCGCGCTGTCAGCGCCACGACTTCGTCGGAGATCTGTTTCATCATCATCTCCTGCTGCGGATCGCACATATCCAGCGCCGGACGCACATGCAGTACACCTGCATCAACATGACCAAACATGCCGTAGCTCAGCCCGTGGCTGTCGAGCAGCGCGCGAAACTCGACGATGTAGTCCGCCAGTTTTTCCGGTGGGACCGCGGTATCTTCCACAAAGGGAATCGGTTTAGCCCGGCCTTTGGCATTTCCCAACAGACCCACCGCTTTTTTACGCATGTTATAGATGCGTTCAATGCCATCCAGGTCGTTACAGAACTGATAGCCAATCACGCCGCCCTGCTGCTGCGCCATCAGTGCGTCAAGGCGGCCACAAAGCTGTTCAATCTGCTGATCGATCAGCGCGGCGTTGTCACCGGCAAACTCAACAATATTCAGACCCAGCATCTCTTTGTCGGGTACATCGGCGATCAATTCGCGCACCGAGTGCCAGACAATGTCTTCACGCGCCAGGTTCAGCACCTTAGAGTCAACGGTCTCTACCGAGAGCGCCTGCGCTTCCACCATAAAAGGCGCATTGCGCAGGGCGGAGTCAAAGGAGTCATATTTGATATTCACCAGTCGGCGCACTTTAGGCAGCGGCGTGATATCAAGCCGCGCTTCCGTGACAAAGGCCAGCGTGCCCTCTGCGCCGCACAGCAGGCGCGTCAGGTCAAAGGTTTGCATATCGTCGCTGAAGACATGGCGCAGGTCATATCCGGTCAGGAACCGATTCAGCTTTGGAAACTTTTCCAGAATCAGCGCACGATGCTCGCGGCAGCGCGTCAGCACCTGCTGATAGAGCCGGCCTTCGGGCGTCGCCGTCTGCGCCAGGGTTTCAGCCAGCGCGGTGGCCATTGGCCGCGTATCAAGGATATCGCCGCCCAGCAGCACGGCGCGCAGGCCCAGCACATGGTCCGAGGTTTTGCCATAGACCAGTGAGCCCTGGCCGGACGCATCGGTATTAATCATGCCGCCCAGCGTGGCACGGTTACTGGTGGATAACTCCGGCGAGAAGAAAAAGCCGAATGGCTTCAGCCAGACGTTAAGCTGATCTTTGATCACCCCCGCTTCAACCCGCACCCACCCCTCATCCGTATTGATCTCCAGGATACGGTTCATGTAGCGCGACATATCCACCACAATCCCCTGATTCAGCGACTGACCGTTGGTGCCGGTACCGCCGCCGCGCGGGGTAAATATCAGACTGGCAAAGCGCGCTTCTCCGGCCACGCGGGCGAGCAGCGCAACATCCGCAGTCGAGCGCGGAAAGAGCGCCGCGTCGGGCAGCAATTGATAGATGCTGTTATCGGTGGAGAGTGAGAGACGGTCGGCATAGCTGGTTGCCATGTCACCGGTAAAACCCTGCTCTTTCAACGACTCAAGGAACGTCAGCACCAGTTGAACGAGGCCCGGTGCCTGCGAAATCTGTGGGATCATGATTGTCTGACCGAAGGTGTTGTAAACGTTTGCGTTTATAGATTAGCGATTTCTCGTTTTATCATATTTTTCCTGCGCCTGCCCTTTTTTCAGAAAAGGCAAAAACCTTTCTCCGCGACTCTGTTTAATCCTCAGCAAATAGATCATGATAAAAACCGGCATCCGAATGCCTGAAAATGAAGGATTAAGACGAGGTTATGAGTCAATGATGAAAAGCCAGTACCGGGATATGGATTTACCGCAAATACTCTTCACCCTGATGTTCATTCTGCTGCTGATTGTCGCCTGTTTATGGGTCGTGCAGCCGTTTATTCTGGGCTTTGCCTGGGCCAGCATGGTGGTGATTGCCACCTGGCCATTGATGCTGAAATTCCAGCGACTGTTATGGGGACGCCGTTCCCTGGCGGTGATCGTGATGACACTGCTTCTGCTGCTGCTGTTTATTATCCCTATCGCCCTGCTGGTCAGCAGCCTGATTGATAACAGCGCGCCGGTGATTGCCTGGGTTACCCAGGGGCATATGATGCCGCGACTGTTATGGCTCAACGATGTACCGATGGTCGGCAAAAAGCTTTATGTCAGTTATGACACACTGGTAGCAAGCGGCGGTGCCGGCGTCATGGCGAAAATACAGCCCTATATCGGCCGTACCACCGGTTTTTTCGTCGCGCAGGCCGGTCATTTCGGACGCTTTATGATCCATCTGGGCGTGATGTTACTGTTCAGCGTGCTGCTCTACTGGCGTGGCGAACAGGCTGCCCAGGGCATTCGTCACTTTGCTTTCCGCATGGCGGGACGGCGCGGTGATGCCGCCGTACTGCTGGCGGCGCAGTCCATTCGTGCCGTGGCGCTTGGCGTAGTGGTGACGGCGCTGGTGCAGGGCGTGCTGGGCGGTATCGGTCTGGCGATCTCCGGCATTCCTTACGCCACGCTGTTGACGGTACTGATGATCCTCTGCTGTCTGGTACAGCTCGGCCCGCTACTGGTGCTGGTTCCCGCCATTATCTACCTCTACTGGAGCGGAGATACGACATGGGGAACGGTGCTGCTGGTCTGGAGCTGTGTGGTCGGCACGATGGATAACGTGCTGCGCCCGATGCTGATCCGCATGGGTGCCGATCTGCCAATGATCCTGATTCTTTCTGGTGTTATTGGTGGACTGTTTGCATTCGGGATGATTGGTCTGTTTATTGGGCCAGTGGTTCTGGCGGTCTCCTACCGTCTGGTTTCCGTCTGGGTTCATGAAGCGCCTGCCCCGGATAGTGATCAACTGGCCGTGGCTGATGCCCTGGCGGATCACGATGATACCCCGCCTGCTGTATGATGGGATGCAATAACCCGCTGCGCCGCTACCCCCCATAAGCATTGATTAGTGCGGTTAATGATGATTAACCGCACCCCTTCTCTCAGATCAGATAAATTCTGTTTTCCATTAGCGATTTTTAAGAAAAAAGCCACCTTTGGCCTGAAAGTGACCTTTTCGGGCCAAAAAAGATTACTTTCTGCACTGTTTCTTAAGCCAAATGGCGAAGTAAAGGTCACAAAAGATTATTGGCTTTAAACTAATAAGAGGATTCTTAAAGACGACAGCCAGCCGTATGAATAACATGTTTCCTATGTTCGAAATCAACCTGATGATTTTCAGACAATCTCATTCCCCTGAGTAGAGTAAAGAATTGCTGTGTGTAGTCTTTGCCCATCCCCTGTGATGGGCTTTTTTTTTGCCTGAATCTGACCAGATATAAACAGAAAAGGCCCGCATAGCGGGCCCTGAAGAGTGCTAACAACCCGTATCAGGCTGTTTTATTTAACTGCGCCAGACTCACCCAGGTCTCCACCACCGTGTCCGGGTTCAGTGACAGACTGTCGATGCCCTCTTCCATCAGCCATGCGGCGAAATCCTGATGGTCTGACGGTCCCTGCCCGCAGATTCCGACATATTTCCCCTTCTGCTTCGCCGCCCTTATCGCCATTGAAAGCAGCATCTTCACGGCCTCGTTACGCTCGTCAAACAGCGCGGAGACGACGCCAGAGTCGCGGTCCAGCCCCAGCGTCAGCTGAGTCATGTCGTTTGAGCCAATAGAGAAGCCATCGAAGTGCTCCAGGAACTGATCCGCCAGCAGGGCATTGGATGGGATCTCGCACATCATAATGATCTTCAGCCCGTTCTCGCCGCGCTTCAGTCCCTGACGCCCCAGCTCTTCCACCACAGCCTTCGCCTGCTCAACGGTGCGCACAAACGGAACCATAATCTCGACGTTTGTCAGGCCCATCTCGTTGCGAACACGTTTCACCGCTTCGCACTCCAGCGCAAAGCAGTCCCGGAAGCTGTCAGCGACATAGCGACCCGCACCCCGGAATCCCAGCATCGGGTTTTCCTCTTCCGGCTCGTAGCGTTCTCCACCCACCAGGTTGGCATATTCATTGGTTTTAAAGTCAGAAAGTCGGACAATTACGCGTTTCGGCGCAAAAGCGGCGCCAAGCGTGGCAATTCCTTCAGTCAGGCGAGCGATGTAAAACTCCACCGGATCATCAAATCCTTTCATCATTTTACGGATCTGCTGCTGCAGCTCCGGCGTCTGTTGGTCAAACTCCAGCAGCGCTTTAGGGTGGACGCCGATCATACGGTTAATGATAAATTCCAGCCGCGCCAGACCCACGCCTTCGTTAGGCAGACAGGCGAAATCAAAGGCGCGATCGGGGTTGCCCACGTTCATCATGATCTTCAGCGGCAGTTCAGGCAGTGAATCGACCTGCGAACTGGTGACGTCGAAGTCGAGCAGTTGATCATAAACGTAGCCGGTATCACCTTCGGCACATGAGACCGTGACGTTATGCCCCTCTTTCAGCCGGTCGGTGGCGTCACCACAGCCCACCACTGCCGGAATGCCCAGCTCACGCGCGATGATCGCAGCATGACAGGTCCGTCCGCCACGGTTAGTCACAATCGCTGATGCTTTTTTCATGATCGGTTCCCAGTCCGGGTCGGTCATGTCGGTCACCAGCACATCGCCTTTTTCAATGCGATTCATTTCGCTGATATCGTGGATGACCTTCACCACGCCTGCGCCAATACGATGACCGATAGCACGACCTTCCACGACGACGCTGCCCTGCCCCTGCAGCGTGTAACGCTCCATTACCTGACCATTTGAGCGTACGGTTTCAGGGCGCGCCTGAACAATAAACAGTTTGCCGGTGTGCCCATCTTTGGCCCACTCAATATCCATCGGGCGCTGATAATGCTGTTCAATCAGCACCGCCTGCTTCGCCAGCGCCTGCACTTCCTCATCGCTCAGGCAGAAACGGTCGCGTTCGGCCTCAGGCACATCTTCGATCCGCACCTGCTCGCCATGCGCCTGTGAATCGGCATAGACCATGCGAACCTTTTTCGAGCCCATATTGCGGCGCACAATCGACGGACGATCGGCTGCCAGGGTTGGCTTGTGCACATAGAACTCATCCGGGTTAACGGCACCCTGCACCACCATTTCCCCCAGCCCCAGTGCAGCGGTGATAAAGACCACCTGATCAAAGCCGGACTCGGTATCAATGGTGAACATCACACCCGAGGCGGCCAGGTCTGAACGCACCATGCGCTGTATTCCCGCAGAGAGCGCAACGCCACGATGGTCATAGCCCTGATGCACACGGTAGGAGATAGCGCGGTCATTAAACAGCGAGGCGAAGACATGCTTTACCGCCACCATGACGGCGTCGATGCCCTGTACATTCAGGAAGGTTTCCTGCTGGCCGGCAAAAGAGGCATCAGGCATATCTTCTGCGGTTGCAGAGGAGCGCACGGCAAACGACGCGGCATCATCATCAGCAGAAAGCTGCTTATAGGCGTCCAGAATGGCGGACTCCAGCTCGGGCAGGAACGGTGTCTCCACGACCCACTGACGAATCTGCTTACCCGCTTTTGCCAGCGCATCAACGTCATCAATATCGGTCTCATCCAGCAGCGCATAAATGCGCTGATTCAGCCCGCTTTGATCGAGGAACAGGTTAAAGGCGTAGGATGTGGTCGCGAAACCGTTGGGCACGGAAACGCCCAGCGACGACAGATTAGTAATCATTTCACCCAGAGAGGCATTTTTGCCCCCCACCCGGTCAACATCATGCATGCCAAGCTGGTTATACCAGAGCACGAGTGGCTGTTCGCCTTTACTGGACATTGAGCTTATCCTTTATCAATTATCAATGAATGGACACAGGGAGTAATCTGTTTTCAGCCTGGCATATCACCCTCTCAATAACGATCTGTTGAATCGTTAAAGCAGAATTTCAGCCACAGTTTCGGAATTGTGAGCGCTTTATTTTGCTGTTGCGCAAAGTCGCCTTTTTTCTCTAAATGATTGATGCCACAGGAAATGGCAGATTTTCAGCCACTTAAGCATTCTGTTTTGTTGCGCAACAACTGCGTGGCTACTTGCGGCTTAACGACGGATTAAAAAGAATGCTGGCTCAACGAGCCACCCTTTCATTTTTAGTATCATGATGAAACGACAGACAAATAATCCGGACAGACATTCCAGAAATTAAAATCAGAGATGATTTATTTAATCGCATGGCCCATGCTGAATGCTCACTCTTGTCTGAGGCTGATTTCGTTATGACAACTGACAGAAGCGTTTTTTATATCTCCGATGGTACGGCCATTACGGCTGAGGTGCTGGGTCATGCGGTGCTGTCGCAGTTTCCGGTCAATATCACCAGCCTGACGCTGCCGTTTGTGGAAAATGTTCAGCGGGCGCTGGCGGTTAAAGCCCAGATTAACGCGCTCTATCAGCAGAGCGGTGTCCGGCCGCTGGTCTTTTTCTCCATCGTGACGCCGGAAGTGCGCGACATCATCGTACAGAGTGACGGCTTTTGTCAGGATATCGTCCAGGCGCTGGTCGCCCCGCTTCAGCAGGAGCTGGGGTTATCGCCCGCGCCGGTGGCACACCGTACCCATGGACTGGATGCCAGTAACCTGGGTAAATATGACGCACGTATCGCGGCCATCGATTACACCCTGGCGCATGATGACGGCATCTCGCTGCGCGGGCTGGAAGATGCGCAGGTGATTCTGTTAGGCGTCTCGCGCTGTGGCAAAACCCCCACCAGCCTCTATCTGGCAATGCAGTTTGGTATTCGCGCCGCCAACTATCCATTCATTGCCGACGATATGGATAACCTTAAACTCCCGCCCGCGCTGCGCGCGCATCAGAATAAACTGTTCGGGCTGACCATCGACCCGGAACGGCTGGCTGCGATACGTCAGGAGCGGGCGGAAAATACCCGTTACGCCTCGATGCGTCAGTGCCGGCTGGAGGTGGGCGAAGTGGAAGCGCTGTTTCGCACTCATCAGATCCGCTATCTCAACAGCACCAACTACTCCGTGGAGGAGATTGCGACCAAAATTCTCGACATTATGGGCCTGACTCGCCGCATGTACTGATGGGTAACCGGCGCTGAACTGTAAAGCGGCGCTGCCGTCGCTTTTGATTTCATTATTAAATTCCGGGTTGAATTCGCAGACTAATGGTTTATTGTGACCACCATCACTTCCCGGTATTTCACCGCTGCGAAGAACCGTTTTCGAGAAACCCATGAACAAAACCGACGAACTGCGTACCGCACGCATTGGTAGTCTGATTACCCCCGCCAGCCTGGCGGCCGAGCATCCTGTCTCTCCGGCAATTGCCGACAATGTCACCGCTGCCCGTAAACGTATTGCCCGTATTCTGACTGGTGAAGATCCCCGCCTGCTGGTGGTGATTGGCCCCTGCTCGCTGCACGACCCGAAAGCGGCGCTGGAATATGCTGAGCGTCTGAACGCGTTACGCCGCCGCTATGAAGATCGGCTGGAGATTGTGATGCGTGCCTACTTTGAAAAGCCGCGCACCGTAGTGGGCTGGAAAGGCTTAATCTCCGATCCGGATCTGGATGGGAGCTACGATGTGAACCGCGGCATAGGCATCGCCCGCCAGCTGCTGATTGATATCAACGCGCTGGGCCTGCCTACCGCCACGGAATTCCTGGATATGGTGATCGGCCAGTTTATTGCCGATCTGATTAGCTGGGGCGCGATTGGCGCACGCACCACCGAAAGCCAGATCCACCGCGAAATGGCATCGGCCCTCTCCTGCCCGGTCGGCTTTAAAAACGGCACCGATGGTAACGTACAGATTGCCGTGGATGCGATTCGCGCCGCGCGCGCCAGCCACATGTTCCTTTCGCCCGATAAGCTGGGCCAGATGACTATCTATCAGACCAGCGGCAACCCGCATGGTCATGTGATCCTGCGTGGCGGCAAACAGCCTAACTATCATGCCAGCGATGTCGCCGCCGCAGCCGAAAGTCTGTCGGCATTTAATCTGCCACAGCAACTGGTGATCGACTTCAGTCACGGTAACTGCCTGAAGCAGCATCGTCGTCAGATGGATGTCGCGGCAGAGGTGGCAGAACAGATTAAAGCGGGATCGCAGGCCGTTGCTGGTGTGATGATTGAAAGCTTCCTGGAAGAGGGCAATCAGAAAGTCGTCAGCGGCGAACCGCTGGTCTATGGCAAGTCGATTACCGATCCCTGCCTCGGCTGGCAGGAGAGCGAAAAGGTGCTCGCCCTGCTGGCCGAGGCGGTTTCTCACCGCCTCTGAGTCTGCATCAGCTGGAGCAGCTCACTTCCAGGGTTTTGCCCCAGTCTGGCGGCCGCTGACGATATTCAGCGGCTGTCTGATCGCTAAAGGGTTGCTGTAACGCCTGATGCAGACGTGCCAGCGCCCCCTGCTCTCCCCGCTCCGCCTCTTCAATCGCCTGCTGAGCCAGATAGTTGCGCAGAATCACCGCCGGATTGGCCGCCTTCATCACGGCCTGACGTTCTGCATCGCTGACCTGCTCATCCATCAGACGGCTGCGGTAGCGCTGATACCAGCTATCAAACGCCTCACGATCGATAAACTCATCCCGCAGCGGTGAACGGCTGTCAGCCTGTTGCGTCTCACTAAGCAGGCGGAACGTCAGGGTGTAATCGCTATGCTCCTGCGTCATCAGTGCCAGCAGATCGGTCAGAATCTCATTATCGCTGCTCTGCTGCGTCAGCAGACCGAGTTTCGCCCGCATCCGTTCGCCCCAGACCCGCATCAGTTCAGGTTCGTAGGCGCTCAGTGCCGTCCGCAACTGCTCGGTGGTCAGCAGACCCGACAGCGCATGTGCCAGCCGGTTAAGATTCCACATACCGATCATTGGCTGATTTTCAAAGCTGTAGCGCCCCTGATAGTCGCTGTGATTACAGATAAAGTCGGGCTGATAATCATCCAGAAAACCAAAGGGGCCATAGTCGATGGTCAGACCCAGAATCGACATGTTGTCCGTGTTCATCACTCCATGAGCAAAGCCCACGCTCTGCCACAGCGCAATCAGACGCGCAGTGCGTAACACAATATCGGTAAACCACTGTTGATAGCGGTCTGCTTCAGCGTCCAGATGCGGCCAGTGATGGCGAATGGCATAGTCGGCCAGTTGCTGCACTTTCTCCTGCTGCTGGCTGTAAAAGAAATGCTCGAAATGACCGAAACGCAGATGACTCGGTGAAATGCGCATCAGCATCGCGCCACGCTCTGTTGTTTCGCGGTAGACCGGCTCATCACCTATCGACAGGGTCAGCGCACGCGTGGTGGGAATGCCCAGATGATGCAGCGCTTCCGAGGCGAGAAACTCACGCACGCTGGAACGGATCACGGCACGACCATCCCCCATGCGGGAATAAGGCGTCAGGCCTGCGCCCTTGAGATGCCAGTCCAGCTTGCTGCCATCCTCCAGACGCTGCTCACCCAGCAGAATGCCGCGCCCGTCGCCAAGCTGGCCCGCCCAGACGCCAAACTGATGGCCGCTGTAGACCTGCGCCAGCGGCTGCATGCCGGGCAGCAGTGCGGCACCGTGCCAGACGGCATGACCCTTATCGGCAAAGAGCGCGCTATCCAGCCCCATTGAGGCTGCAAGCGGTGCGTTATGATACAGCAGGCGTCCGCCTGCAAGTGGCGTGGGGTTCAGCGCGGTGTAACATCCGGTAAGTTCACGGAACCAGGTGTTGTCAAAAGAGGCCTTGCCTGAGGACATTGTTTCTCCCATGCGATGCTCAGCGTTACTTAAGATTAGTCCTCTAGTGTAACGCTGATAGCGGGGATTAACAGGAAGTATCAGCCGGGATGCTGCGCGGATGGCACACGATCGTCGGCGCAGATCAGCGAACGCAGCGCGTCAGATTTTACCACCGGGAAGAGCGCACCCTGAAACTCAGCACCGCTCAGCTGGCTGACTTTATCCAGCAGCACGTCGTCATCAATGCCACAAATAATGAGCCGGTCACAATGGGCGCGGAAATTATCTATAATGCTCTGAATAAATGGCACGAATGAAGCGCGCTTTGCCAGCGAATGAATAAACTCTTTGTCCAGGCAGATACAGCTGAATAAATTATCGTAGACCGCATTAGAGGGGGTCTTACCCGCGCCGAAATGAGAAATCGCTAAATTAAACTCAGCATGCAGGCTTGCCAGCAGGGGATTATTTTTTCCCAGTTTTAGTTGCGGAAACGTTTCAGTGATATTCAACAGAATGAATGGCAACTGCTTTATTTTGCGCATCACTAATTCGCTGGCCAGCAGCGTCCGGGCCATGCCTTCATCAATACGTATAAATGCTGACACGGAATGCGCTTCAAAAAAGCCGCGATTCTGCTCCAGCAATCCAATCTGACTTTGCAGCAGGCGCAGCTGCTGCGACTCATCGAGCTGCGGCAGCAACAGATCCTGCGGCAGGGTGATGGGGGCACTTTCATGCACAAACTGCGTGACCAGCTCGACAGCGGTCAGTCGCCCATTAACATCACAGACAGGATAAAACCAGATTTCCGACTGATAGTCGGCCGAAAGATGAATTTTCATTTTAATGCCAGAATATGCGGCGATGGGGATATCGTATAGTAATGGTCAGGCGCAGGCAATAGTGCCAAATCATTGAAGAGACGAACTTCTTTACTCTTCCATTGCCGTTTGGCAGCAGGCGATCACCCTTAAGCCAAATAGTAGCGATAAAACAGCGGTTATTAGTGGAATTAAATAAGCGTTTATTATGTTTATTAAAACCCACGCTCAATAACTGTCATTTAAAATAAACCTTTTACTCTCTGTTTTAACTCTATTTAAAATTGGACTTAAGTCTGATTCCCCGGACCTGCGTTTAAATACGACGCGCCTGCCAGAACACTTTTCGCCAGTAGACATTGTCGAGCGAGGAGCGGATGACGCCCTGGCTGGTTGAGGCATGAATAAAGGCGTTATCGGTGTCATAAATGCCCACATGCAGGCCATTCTCCCCGCGACCGGTTTTGAAGAAGACCAGATCGCCTGGTAGCAGTTCATCTTTGCTGATTCGGGTGCCGATATCGCTTTGAGCTGAGGTGGTGCGCGGCAGTTGCAGCGCAAATTTATCGCGGAAAGTCAGATAGACAAAGCCGGAGCAGTCAACCCCGTTACGACTCATGCCGCCATAGCGATAAGGCGTCCCACGCCAGTTACCGAGCTGATCGTTCAGTTCCGCAATCACGGTGATCGAATCGGAAAGACGGCCATTAATCGGCGGAGCGTGATGACTGCATCCCGTCAGCAGCAGAACTAAAATCAGCAAACCCAGGCGCATCGCCAAATGTCCTTATCAGAAGTTGCAACCGGCTTAATGTAGCGGTAAAGCCCGCCGGGTAGCAAGTGTCAGGGCAATACGGTCAGCAGCGTGCGTCCTTCAAGTTCAAGCTGCCGGAAAGCAATCTGGTAGATCGGTGTCAGGCGCTGCGGCGTCAGAACCTCAGCCGGTTCACCCTGCGCAATCAACGCTCCCTTATCCATCAGCCAGACCCGATCCGCCTGTTGCAGGCTGTGGTTGAGGTCGTGACTGCTGGCGATAACGCTGATGCCCGCCGCGCACAGGTCGGCAATCAGATCGTCCACCGCTTTTTGCTGGGCGATATCCAGCGCGGTCATGGGCTCATCAAGGATCAGCAGCCGCCCGTGTGGATTGATGTGGGGATCAATCTGCACACAAACCGCCGCCAGCCTGACGCGCTGCCATTCACCACCGGAGAGCCGGGTCAGTGAACGCGATAACTTATCCTGCAGCTGAAGCCGTTTCAGCAGCGTGCTGAGGCGATCGTCTGTCTGCCCCGCCGCCTGTTTCAGATGCAGACGCAAATAGTGCCAGACCGGCATCTGACTCAGCGGTGCCTGCTGCTGAGGCAGCCAGCCGCGAACCCGGGCCATCGCTGCGCCATTCCAGTCACTCAGCGGCTGTTCGTCCAGCAGCACCGTGCCGGAGGCGGGTTGCAGTCCCGCAATCACACTGAGTAAGGTGCTTTTGCCTGCACCGTTCGGGCCTGCCACGTGCAGCAGCTGACCGGCGGCAAGCTCACCGGTCAGTGGCAGCAGCCGTCCGGGGAGGGCGGCCTGTTGCAGGCGCAACAGCATCTATTTTGCCAGCGCCTGCTTAATGGTTTCCAGAATGATCGGATCTTCCGGCGTCATGTCAGGTGCAAAACGCTGGATCACGCTGCCGTCACGGCCAATAAGGAATTTTTCGAAGTTCCACAGAATGTCGCCCTGCTCTTTCGGCGCGCGTCCTTTGCTCTCCATACGCTCGTAAAAGCCGCTGCCTTCCGGGCGCACCGCGTCAGGTCGGGCCGCAATCAGCTGAGCATAGAGCGGATGACGGCCTGCGCCATTCACCTCGGTTTTGGCAAACATCGGGAACGTGACGCCATACGTGGTGCTGCAGAAGGTTTTAATCTCCTCACTGCTGCCCGGCTCCTGCTCCAGAAACTGGTTGCAGGGAAAACCGAGTACGCTGAAGCCCTGATCCTGCCAGGCTTTCTGCAGGTTCTCCAGCTCTTCATATTGCGGCGTCAGACCACATTTCGAGGCAACATTGACCACCAGCAGTACCTTGCCCTGCCATTGTGACAGCGTGGTTTTTTCCCCATCGAGCGTAACCAGTTCAGTTTGATAAATGTTCATGCTGTTTCCTGTTGTGGATGCTGTTGTGGATGCAGAGTCGCCAGCCGAAGCTAGCGTGAAGATTTCACCAGTAAAATAATAAACAGCGGCGCGCCCAGTGTCGCCGTCACGACGCCTATCGGTAATTCCGCCGACGTCAGCGCCAGGCGTGCCACAATATCGGCTGCCAGTAATACACCGGCGCCAGCCAGCGCCGATGCCGGCAGCAGATAACGGTGATCGCTGATGCCGCTCATACGCAGCAGATGCGGGATCACCAGTCCGACAAAGCCAATAGCACCGGCCATCGCGACGCTGATGCCGACCAGCCAGCCCATGGCGAGCACCAGCAGGTTACGCCAGTAGAAGAGAGACAGTCCGAGCTGGCGGGCAGATGTCTCGCCCAGCGCCAGCAGATTAAGAATCTGCCCGGTCGCCCCCAGGGCCAGCATCACCGGCAGCAGCGCCAGCATCATCCAGCCATAGCGCCAGTCAATCCCGCTGAATCCCCCCATCATCCAGTACATCAACTGACGCAGATCGAGGCTGGTGCTGAAGTAGACCGCCCAGGTCATGATGGCACTACAGATAATCCCCAGCGCCACGCCGGTAAGCAACAGTCGGGTGACCGAGAGCTGACGATGGGCAAAATGAAGCAGGATGAGCGTAATAATCAGCGCACCGGCCATCGCCGCCAGCCCAAGGCTCCACAGCGAGCCGCTGCCCAGCAGCACGCCAAGCACCAGGCCAATACCGGCACCATTCGAGACGCCGAGCAGGCCGGGCTCCGCCAGCGGATTTGTAAACAGCGCCTGCATCACCACACCGCATACCGCCAGCGACGCACCGACCAGCACCACCGCCAGGCTGCGGGGCAGCCGCAACTGCCAGACAAAGAGCCTGCCGCTTTCCGTGAACCAGTCTGAGGGCGCGATCCAGCTGTCACCAGCACACAGGCTGAGACAGAGCAGTGCAGAGAGCATAAGTGCTAACACAATAAGCCATTTCTGGCCGCGCTGGTCGGCCTGGCGCGCGAGCTGGTCGAGCAGAGACATAAGCGGGATTAGCTGAGAAAAAAGAGATTTGATTGTAGAGGGATTGCAGAAAAAAGAAAGGCAGATGAGGCGGTTTGCTCTTTGCCGTCAGGGAGATTAACGGGCGCGGGAAGCGGGATTACTGCGTACTGAAACCATGAAAAAAGGCCGCTTGCGCGGCCTTTTTGAAACGCTGAAATTCAGTCAGTCTCTTTGGGTGTAGCGTTCTCTACGCGGCTTTTCAGCTTCTGTCCTGGGCGGAACGTTACTACGCGACGCGCAGTAATCGGAATATCTTCACCCGTTTTCGGGTTTCTGCCAGGACGCTGGTTTTTGTCACGCAGGTCAAAATTACCAAACCCAGACAGTTTTACCTGTTCTCCATTCTCCAAAGCGCGACGTACCTCTTCGAAAAACAGCTCTACTAACTCTTTGGCATCGCGTTTGCTCAGCCCGAGTTTCTCAAACAGGTACTCTGACATCTCAGCTTTTGTAAGCGCCATAGGTTCAATCCCTCAAGGTTGCCTGGAATCGCTCTTTTAATGCCGCAACGCATTTGCCAACGGTCGCGGCAATCTCCTCTTCTTCGAGTGTCCGGCTGGTATCCTGCAAAATCAGGCTGATTGCGAGGCTCTTGTAGCCCTCAGAAACGCCCTTACCGCGGTACACGTCAAACAAGTTTACGCCAACTACCTGATTTACGCCAACTTTCTTACACTCCGCGATGATATCTGCTGCGGGGACGTTTTCAGCCACCACAACGGCAATATCACGACGGTTCGCCGGGAAGCGAGAAATCTCGCGCGCGTCAGGCAGGACGCGGTCTGCGACCTTATTCCAAAGCAGTTCAAAGACTAAGGTGCGGCCATTGAGATCAAGCTTACGTTCCAGCTCAGGATGAACCACGCCGATAAATCCGATATGTTCATCATGCAAATAAATCGCCGCGCTCTGTCCTGGATGCAACGCCGGATTCGCTTCAGCACGGAAGCTGATGTCATCCAGTTTGCCGGTTAAATCGAGCAGCGATTCTAAATCGCCTTTCAAATCATAGAAGTCAACTGTCTGACGCGCCAGATCCCAGTGCTCTTCAACGCGGTTACCGCTGATGACGCCAGCCAGCATAAGATCCTGACGGATGCCCAAATCTGCCTGGGTATCCGGCACAAAGCGTAAGCCGCTCTCAAACAGGCGCACGCGGCTCTGCTGACGGTTCTGGTTGTAGACTACCGCGCTGAGCAGGCCGGTCCAGAGTGAGAGACGCATGGTCGACATATCGCTGGAGATTGGGCTCGGCAGCAACAGCGCCTCTTCACCCGGGTGCAGCAGCTGCTGAATTTTCGGATCGACGAAGCTATAGGTAATCGCTTCCTGATAGCCCTTATCCACCAGCAGGTTTTTCGCGCGCTTCAGCGACAGATTCGCTTCGCGATGCTGAGTCATCACCAGACCCGCCTGTACCGGCACATCCGGAATGTTGTTGTAGCCATAAATACGGGCCACTTCTTCAACCAGATCTTCTTCAATCGCCATATCGAAGCGCCAGCTCGGGGCGACGGCCTGCCACTGCCCTTCTCCCACGGTCACTTCACAGCCGAGACGCGTCAGAATGTCAGTCACCTGCTCATCCGCGATCACGTGGCCAATCAGACGGTCCAGCTTTTCACGACGCAGCGTGATCGTCGCTGGCACAGGCAGGGCTGCCTGATGAGTCTGATCGATGATCGGGCCCGCTTCACCGCCGCAGATTGACAGCAGCAGCTGGGTAGCACGCTCCAGTGCGGTGTGTTGCAGCGCCGGGTCAACACCACGCTCGTAGCGATGTGACGCGTCGGTATGCAGACCATGACGACGGGCGCGGCCGGTAATAGAGAGCGGATCAAAGTAAGCGCACTCGAACAGGATATTCTGCGTTTCGCCGTTCACGCCCGAATGTTCGCCACCAAAGATACCAGCCATCGCCAGCGCTTTCTGATGATCGGCGATCACTAAGGTATCACTCTGCAGGCTGGCTTCAGTGCCATCCAGCAGCGTCAGCTTTTCGCCCTCTTTCGCCATACGCACCACGATACCACCGTCGATGCGGTCGAGATCGAAAGCGTGCATCGGCTGACCCAGCTCCAGCAGAACGTAGTTAGTGATATCCACCACCGGATCGATAGAACGAATACCACAACGACGCAGCTTCTCTTTCATCCACAATGGCGTTGACGCCTTTACGTTAATCCCTTTTACTACACGGCCCAGATAGCGTGGACAGGCTTCTGTCGCGTCAACCTGAATCGGGAAAGTGTCGTTCAGCGTCGCAGCGACCGGCTGCATCTCCGGCACGTTCAGTGGCAAACCGTTGAGGACGGCGACATCACGGGCGATACCGATAAGACCCAGACAGTCAGCGCGGTTAGGCGTGACGCTGATTTCGATGGTGTTGTCATCAAGCTGCAGGTAGGCGCGGATGTCGGTGCCAATCGGCGCATCGGCTGGCAGTTCGATGATGCCGTTGTGGTCGTCGGAAATCCCCAGCTCGGAGAAAGAGCAGAGCATGCCTTCAGACGGCTCGCCACGCAGTTTGGCCGCTTTGATTTTGAAATCACCTGGCAGCACGGCGCCGACGGTGGCGACCGCGACTTTCAGTCCCTGACGGCAGTTCGGCGCGCCACAAACGATATCCAGCAGGCGATCGCCGCCCACATTGATTTTGGTCACACGCAGCTTGTCTGCATTCGGGTGCTGGCCGCACTCCACCACTTCCCCGACCACGACGCCGTGGAAGGCACCGGCAACCGGATCAACGCCGTCGACTTCCAGACCGGCCATAGTGATTTGTTCAGACAGCGCAGCGCTGTCCAGGGCTGGATTTACCCATTCGCGTAACCAGAGTTCACTGAATTTCATTGGATATCCTGCCCTTACTTAAATTGTTTGAGGAAACGTAAATCATTTTCAAAGAAGGCACGCAGATCGGTCACGCCGTAGCGCAACATGGTCAGACGCTCCATGCCCATACCAAAGGCGAAACCGGAGTAGACTTCCGGATCGATGCCGACATTACGCAGCACGTTAGGGTGAACCATGCCGCAACCCAGCACTTCCAGCCACTTGCCGTTTTTACCCATGACGTCTACTTCTGCTGATGGCTCAGTAAACGGGAAATAGGAAGGACGGAAACGAATCTGCAGATCTTCTTCGAAGAAGTTGTTCAGGAAATCGTGCAGCGTGCCTTTCAGGTTGGTAAAGCTGATATTTTTATCCACAATCAGCCCTTCCATCTGATGGAACATCGGGGTATGGGTCTGATCGTAATCGTTACGGTAGACGCGGCCCGGCGCAATAATGCGAATCGGCGGCTGCTGAGCCTTCATGGTACGGATCTGCACGCCGGACGTCTGGGTACGCAGCAGGCGCGTGGCGTCAAACCAGAAGGTGTCGTGATCGGCACGGGCCGGGTGATGGGCAGGAATATTCAGCGCATCGAAGTTATGGTAATCATCTTCAATTTCTGGACCGGTTACGACGCCAAAGCCTAACTCACCAAAGAAGGTCTCAATGCGATCCATGGTGCGGGTTACCGGATGCAGGCCGCCATTCTCAATGCGACGGCCAGGCAGAGAGACATCAATGGTCTCTTCAGCCAGACGGGCATTCAGCACCGCAGCTTCCAGGGCATCTTTGCGCGCATTCAGACGCTCGGTGACCTGCTGCTTCGCTTCATTGATTACCGCACCCGCTGCCGGGCGCTCTTCGGCTGGCAGCTCGCGTAACGTAGTCATCTGCAGTGTCAGATGTCCTTTCTTACCCAGGTATTCGACGCGCACCGCGTCAAGGGCGGCGATATCCGTCGCCCCGTCGATGGCCGCCGTGGCGCTGGCCACCAGTTCTGCGAGTTGGGACATAGTTTCCTCTTTTTCCAGTCAGGCTGGTCAGTTCTCGTTGGGACCTGCCGGTCCAATATGCTAGCGCCAGAAACAAAAAAGCCTCCACGAGGGAGGCTTTTAGCGCGATTTTTCGTTTCTTTTCTTATGCGCAAAAGCCCCTGGATGTCAGGCGCTAAAGTAAAAAAAGAAACGGAAAATAGCAGCGTTCATGCTTGCGGTTACCTTGTCATGCGATACAGGGAGTCTATTGAAATGCTCAGCGACGAAAATGTCAATCTTTTGCGTAAGTTACAGGCAATAAAAAAGGGAGCAAGCTCCCTTTTCCATCTGACTTACGCCAGGGCTGATTTCGCTTTTTCGACCAGTGCAGAGAATGCCACTTTATCGAATACCGCGATGTCGGCCAGGATCTTACGGTCAATCTCAATGGCTGCTTTTTTCAGACCATTGATGAAACGGCTGTAAGACATGCCGTTCTGACGAGCCGCTGCGTTGATACGCGCGATCCACAGCTGACGGAACTGACGCTTACGTTGACGACGGTCACGGTAAGCATACTGACCAGCTTTGATAACAGCCTGGAAGGCAACGCGGTAAACACGTGAACGTGCACCGTAATAGCCTTTAGCTTGTTTTAAGATTTTTTTGTGACGTGCGCGAGCAACTACACCACGTTTTACACGAGCCATTTAGCTCTCCTGTTTAATATTCTGATTTAATGAAAAAATTACTTATGCGTACGGCAGGCAGGCAATTACCAGACCCAGATCGCCTTTTGACACCATGCCTTTAGGGCGCAGGTGACGTTTACGCTTAGTAGATTTTTTGGTCAGAATATGACGCAGGTTTGCGTGTTTACGCTTGAAGCCGCCAGAAGCGGTCTTGCGGAAGCGCTTAGCCGCACCACGTACAGTTTTAATCTTTGGCATTTTAAAAATATCCACTTCGCATTGTTAATAACATGACCCAGACAGGCGAACAGTTAACCGCACAGCGCGAACGCTGCGCGGTTAGTGTTACTTGAAAGCCTACTGTTTCTTCTTAGGAGCGAGCACCATGATCATCTGGCGGCCTTCGATCTTCGAAGGGAAGGATTCGACAATGGCCAAATCCAGATCTTCACACAGGTCTTTACGGACACGGTTAAGCACTTCCATACCGATCTGCTGGTGCGCCATCTCACGACCGCGGAAACGCAGCGTGATTTTGGCTTTATCGCCTTCTTCCAGAAAGCGAATCAGGTTGCGTAGTTTGACCTGATAGTCGCCATCATCGGTTCCAGGACGGAATTTGATTTCCTTAACCTGAATAACTTTTTGCTTCTTCTTCTGTTCCTTAGAAGATTTGCTTTTTTCATAGAGGAACTTGCCGTAATCCATGATGCGGCAGACCGGCGGTTCGGCATTCGGGCTGATTTCGACTAAGTCGCCGCCCGCTTCCTCGGCTTTTTCCAAAGCTTCGCGTAATGTGACAATGCCAATCGGCTCGCCATCCATGCCTGTTAAGCGCACTTCAGTTGCGCGGATTTCACTGTTGATTTTGTTCGGACGCGTCGGTAGTACTCGTTTTCCGCCTTTAATACTTTATTCCTCCAATTGTTGAAGATTTCGGCTGCGAATCTCTTGTTGAAGTTTCTCAACAAACACATCGACATCCATCGACCCAAGGTCTTTACCACGGCGGGTGCGAACGGCAACTTTGCCAGATTCCACCTCTTTATCACCGCAGACCAACATATAAGGGACGCGACGTAATGTGTGCTCGCGGATTTTAAAGCCTATCTTCTCATTTCTCAAGTCTGCCTTCACACGAATGCCAGCATTCTGCAGCTTACGCGTCAAAGACTCAACATATTCTGCTTGTCCGTCGGTAATATTCATTACCACGACTTGCAGCGGTGCCAGCCAGGTTGGGAAGAAACCGGCGAATTCTTCGGTCAGAATACCGATGAAACGCTCCATTGACCCCAGAATCGCACGGTGAATCATCACTGGCGTCTGACGATCATTGTTTTCACCCACGTAGGTTGCTTCAAGGCGTTTTGGCAGGGAGAAGTCTAGCTGAACTGTTCCGCACTGCCAGGCGCGATCAAGACAATCGTACAAAGTAAACTCAATTTTAGGACCGTAGAACGCGCCTTCGCCTGGCTGGAACTCAAACTCAATATTGTTTTCGTTCAGCGCCGCAGCCAGATCTTCCTCGGCACGATCCCACATCTCATCCGTACCGATGCGCTTCTCAGGACGGGTGGATAACTTCACCACAATCTTTTCAAAACCGAAGGTGCTGTACATGTCATAAACCATGCGGATACAGCTGTTCACTTCGTCACGCACCTGCTCTTCAGTACAGAAGACGTGTGCATCATCCTGGGTAAAGCCACGAACACGCATCAGGCCGTGCAGTGCGCCTGAGGGTTCATTACGGTGACAGCTGCCGAACTCTGCCATACGCAGCGGCAGGTCACGGTAGGATTTCAGACCCTGATTAAAGATCTGAACATGCCCAGGACAGTTCATCGGTTTGATGCAATATTCACGGTTCTCAGATGAGGTGGTGAACATTGCTTCTTTATAGTTTTCCCAGTGCCCGGTTTTTTCCCACAGGACGCGATCCATCATGAATGGACCTTTAACTTCCTGGTACTGGTACTCTTTTAACTTGCTGCGGACAAACACTTCCAGTTCGCGGAAGATGGTCCAGCCGTCATTATGCCAGAAGACCATGCCTGGTGCTTCTTCCTGCATGTGGTAGAGATCCAGCTGCTTACCAATCTTACGATGGTCACGCTTCGCCGCCTCTTCCAGACGCTGCAGATAGGCTGCCAGCTGCTTTTTGTCTGCCCATGCGGTGCCATAAATACGCTGCAGCATTTTGTTGTTGCTGTCGCCGCGCCAGTAGGCACCGGAGATCTTCTGCAGTTTAAAATGATGGCAGAACCGCATGTTCGGCACGTGCGGACCGCGGCACATGTCGACATATTCTTCGTGATGATACAGGCCAGGCTTATCGTCATGGCTGATGTTTTCATCAAGAATGGTGGTCTTGTAAATTTCGCCGCGCGCCGCAAAGACGTCGCGAGCTTCCTGCCAGCTGACCTTCTTCTTCACCACATCGTAGTTGGTTTCAGCCAACTGATGCATGCGTTTTTCCAGCAGGTCGATATCTTCCTGGGTCAGGGTACGATCGATGTCGACATCATAATAGAAGCCGTTATCGATGACCGGGCCAATCGCCATTTTGGTATCCGGCCACAGCTGTTTAATCGCATGCCCTAACAGGTGCGCACAGGAGTGACGGATGATTTCCAGACCCGCTTCATCTTTAGCGGTAATGATCGCTACGGCGGCATCTTCAGTGATGGGATCAACAGCATCAACCAGTTCACCGTTAACACGGCCAGCGATACAGGCTTTCGCCAGACCAGGACCGATGTCCAGCGCAATATCCATCACACTGACAGGGCGGTCAAACACGCGCTGGCTGCCATCAGGAAGCGTAATTACAGGCATTTCATATCCTTATTTGCAGTGGTAAGCCACACGAAAGCCTACATGCAACGTAATGTAAAATTAGTGACCCGGCGTGATATCAGACCCACATTGTCGGAATGTCGCCAGGATTTCAGTGCGGGGCCGATGATAGCAGTTTTCCCCAGCGAGAAAAACCCATGCCTTTTTCGCTAAGCCCTGGAGAAATCAAAAAAAAGCGGCCTGACACACTGTCAGGCCGCTGTGAATGCTGCTGCAAAAATGCGCTTACATAGCGTAAGAGAGCATGATTGAGGTTTTGGTATCGGTGCGATCAGGCGCAGATTCCGCCGGATTGTTGTTCCAGCTGACGTTGTAAGCCAGCTTCAGCGCGAAGTGGCTGTTGATCGCCACCTGCAGACCGGTTTCGGAGTTCACCGTGGTGTCTTCTCCAAAGCTGCTCAGCACTGACACGCCCTGAATAAATTTAGTGGTGTCGGTCAGCTGCCACTGATAGCTGACTGCGCCATAGCCCAGCGCTTTGGTCTGATGACCACCCGCATGATAATCGTCATAACGTACACCCGGACCCAATTCCGCACGCAGCGAGTGCACCGGTCCATTCAGAATCTGACGACCGTAACCGGCTGTCAGCACGTCGCGTGAATCGTAACCATTGAAACGATCGCTTAACCAGCTCGCCTGTCCAAACAGGTAGTCATACGAGTTGAGGTTGTAACGTGAACGACCACCGATGTTGTAAGTTTCAGAAGAGCGCTCATCGTTTGACGAGGTGTTGGCTGCGTTACCCCACAAGCTGTAAGCCATAGATGACTGATACCAGGTCATATTGGTCTGAGCCGTCATTGATGAACTGGTGGTGTTACCGGTTTGCGCCAGATATCCCGCAGCAGCAGAACCTTCAAACGGCTTTTTAGCTGTTGAAGGGTCATCCATTGACGTAAATACGGCGTTATCGGCCATTGCCTGGTGACAAAAAGCTCCGGCGGAGAGCAAAAGAACAGCAGACAGCTTGTTATAGGCTTTCATTAAATGTGATCCGTGCGACTGTTTAAAAAACGGAGAGTCTGAAGCGTTTTGCCGGGCATTCAATGCAATTTACGGTAAGTTTTGTAAAAAATTATTAACTTACACAAAATGCCTGGAATCGCCCTGACAACCCCTGTTAATTGGGACTCATCTTATTAACGTCGCGCATTATAGTGCTGCCCAAACGAAAAGCCAGACGCAACGGCAGAAGATTTTTACGTTATGCTGCTGGCTCCTGACACGAATTTACGCTATGCATCACGTCACACACGCAGCATCTCCTTCATAATTCGCCTGATTTTTCACCATGGTCTACGCTCAGTTCAGTTTCCCTTCCCCGGAGGTGCCTCATGAGCAACACCTTAACCCGCTATATCGTGACCTTTCACTATCAGGAGTCGGGCTTAAGTGACATCCTGGAACTGACCAGCGCAATGACCGCCGCAGGTTTCACGACCACGATGACAGATGACGACGGCCATCCACATGAACTCGGTACGAACAGCTATGGCATCGTCAGCACGCTGGAGGCTGAGGAGCTGCGGCGGCAGGTCACTGCGGCCGGTGAAAGCGCGCTGGGCCAGGAACCCGAGGTGACCGTCACGACCTTCGAAGAGTATCTGCGCGATGCTGCCGATCATCGCCCTGCCACCTCAGCGCCAGAATAAAGGGTGCAATTGCGCGGTTTTTGGTGAATATTTACGCAATACAATCGAACTTACGCAGCGAATAACGAGGATAGCCCAATGTGGTCAGCCATTAGTCGTCTGTTAAGCGAGCAGTTAGGCAACGCCGAAATCACTCAACGTCACGCCCTCGCGGGGGGTGATATCCATCCCACCTGGCAGATCCGCTACGGTGATCACGACGTCTTCGTCAAAAGTAACAGCCGCGATATGCTGTCGCTCTTTACCTGGGAAGCAGACCAGCTGGATTTGCTGGCGCGCACCGGCACGGTTCGGGTGCCTAAAGTCTATGGTGTGGGTCATCATCGCGAGGAGAGCTTTCTGCTGCTGGAATATATCAGGCCACAGCCGCTTGATGAGCAGAGTGCATATCAGCTCGGTCAGCAACTGGCGCATCTGCATCAGTGGAGCGAGCAGACGCAGTTCGGCCTCGATTTCGACAATAACATCACCACGACGCCCCAACCCAACAGCTGGCTGCGCCGCTGGTCGGTTTTTTTTGCTGAACAGCGCATTGGCTGGCAGCTGCAACTGGCGGCAGAAAAGGGAATTCAGTACGGGGATACAGAGCTGATCGTTGCCTGCGTGCAGCGGGTGCTCGCGTCACATCATCCGCAGCCGTCGCTGCTGCATGGCGATCTCTGGCCGGCTAACTGCGCCAGCAGTGAGAGTGGCCCCTGGCTGTTCGACCCTGCCTGCTACTGGGGCGACCGTGAGTGCGATTTAGCCATGCTGAGCTGGTACCCTGACCTGCCTCGCCAGATTTACGACGGTTATCAATCGGTGTGGCCGCTACCGGATGGTTTTTCGCAGCGTCTGCCGGTCTACCAGCTCTATTATCTGCTCAACCGGGCTAACGTCTTTGGCGGGCACTGGCCAGGCGATGCACAGTTCGCCATTGGCCAGTTGCTGGATGAGGATGCGCTGGGCGCCAGTCAGGCCAGACCGGCCTGACAAAGCTCGCGGTCAGATAAAGCCCAGCAGCGACAGCGCAAAATAACCGGCTATCGCAATCACCACCGGCAGGACATAGAGCGGGAAGATCTGCAGGAAGATGGTGTGGCGAGGTACGCGCACCTTCTCTTCCAGTTGCTGACGGCTACGCCCTTCACTGCCTTTTGCCTGCTCCAGAATCATCTGATCCTCAATGCCTTCTTTGACGTGACGCGCCTGACGTCCCATCCGCGCGCCTGACGACTCCAGCGCCAGCCCGACAAAAATCAGAATGTAGATCAGCCAGAAACCCAGGTTCATCTGACCGTTAAATTCCGGTACTGGCGAGTTATGCCAGAAGACATTCAGGAATGGCGTGTTAAAGCGCAGCATATCGACGATGACGTGGACGAAATCGAGCATGACGGCATCAATGCCTGGCTGCTTTTCGCTATGCTTAAACATAAAGCTCAATACAGAAATAATGGTCGACAGCAGCGCCACTAAAAAGAGCACCCAGCCTGCCACTCGCTTGAGGATGGCAATACGGCCAGCCTGTTGATAGGTCATAATATCTCCTGAACCCGGAATCCAATTTGCCGTCAGTTTACCTGCCAACGGTGAAATTTCCCAAATAAAGCGTGGCCTGTCGGGCAGAGCGTGCGCCAGCAAAGAATGATGTTAAGGTAAAGCTGACTTTAAAAGGAGACCCCCTGATGCCTTATCACCGCCCTGTCCTTGCCGCCCTGTTTGATATGGATGGCTTACTGATCGATTCTGAGCCTCTGTGGGATCAGGCTGAGCTGGATATCTTTTCAACGCTGGATGTTGACCTGTCACGTCGCAGTGAAATGCCCGATACCCTGGGTCTGCGCATCGATCAGACTGTACGGATGTGGTACGAAACGCTGCCCTGGCATGGCCCCTCTCAGCAGGAGGTCACTGAGCGGATTATTACGCGCGCCATGACGCTGGTGGATCAGACGCGGCCACTGCTGCCGGGCGTGGAAACGGCGCTGCAACTGTGCCGGGAACAGGGGCTGAAAATCGGCCTTGCCTCAGCATCACCGCTAAAGATGCTGGAACAGGTGCTGGAGATCTTCAATCTGCGCCCTTATTTCGACGTACTGGCTTCAGCAGAAGCGCTGCCCTACAGCAAGCCCCATCCCCAGGTCTATCTCAACGCCGCCGCCAGCCTTGCGATCGATCCGCTCAACTGCGTCACGCTGGAAGATTCGTTTAACGGCATGATCGCCACCAAAGCAGCGCGTATGCGATCGATTGTGGTGCCCGCCGCTGAACACCGTGCCGATCCCCGCTGGGCGCTGGCGGATGTCCGGCTGGACAATCTGACCCAGCTTAGCCTGCAGCATCTGCAGGGATAATATCAGCCCGCTTATGGCGGGCTTTTTATTGCCTGTTGCACCTGTCACTTGATCTGACCCGCAAAAAATAAAACAACGTTTCATTTTTATTGAATTCCCATCCCGCTCTGCCTAAGATGCCAAAAGCGTCCCCGTTTGGGGCATGAATAACCTGACCTGCAGAGAGGCCTGAGATGGACGTTCGTCAAAGCATTCACAGCGATCACGCTAAGCAACTCGACACTGAAGCACTGCGCCGCGAGTTCCTGATTGAGAAGATATTTACTGCCGATGATTACACCCTGACCTACAGCCATATCGACCGCATCATTATTGGCGGCGTCATGCCGGTGAATAATCCGGTCACTATCGGTGATGAGATGGGAAAACAGCTGGGCGTCGCTTATTTTCTTGAACGCCGCGAGCTGGGCATGATCAATATTGGCGGCCCGGGTCTGGTAGAAGTTGACGGTAAAGCGTGGGAAATCGGTCACGAAGAGGCACTTTACATCGGCAAAGGTGCGCGCAACCTGCAGTTCCGCAGCCTGAACCCTGCGCAGCCGGCCAAATTCTATTACAACAGTGCGCCAGCACACAGCACCTTCCCGGACAAGAAAATCACGCTGCAGGAAGCCGCCACCGCGACGCTGGGTGATGCCGCGACATCCAATCGCCGCACCATTAACAAATTTATCGTGCCGGATGTGTTGCCCACCTGTCAGCTCACCATGGGCTTAACCAAACTGGATGAAGGCAGCCTGTGGAACACCATGCCCTGCCACACCCACGAACGCCGCATGGAAGTCTATTTCTACTTCGATATGAGCGAAGAGTGCGCCGTCTTCCACATGATGGGGCAACCGCAGCAAACCCGCCATCTGCTGGTACACAACGAGCAGGCGGTGATCTCACCCAGCTGGTCAATTCACGCCGGTGTCGGCACCCAGCGTTACACCTTTATCTGGGGCATGGTGGGTGAGAATCAGGTCTTTGATGACATGGACCACGTCAAAATCAGTGAACTGCGCTGAGCAGAGGAGAAATACCATGGTACTGAGTACGTTTAACCTGGAAGGTAAAGTCGCGCTGGTGACCGGCTGTAATACCGGTTTAGGGCAAGGTATGGCGCTGGGTCTGGCCCAGGCGGGTTGTGATATCGTCGGCGTTAACCGTGATGGCCCGGATGATACCCAAAGTAAAGTGGAGGCGCTGGGTCGCCGGTTCTGGCCGGTGCAGGCCGATCTGATGCAGACCAGCGTGGTGGCCTCAGTGGTTGAACAGGCGCTGGCCGCTGCCGGTAAAATTGACATTCTGGTCAACAATGCCGGCATTATCCGCCGTGAGGACGCACTGAATTTCAGTGAGCAGGATTGGGATGACGTGATGAATCTTAACAGCAAGAGCCTGTTTTTCCTGTCGCAGCAGGTTGCCCGTCAGTTTATCGCGCAGGGTAATGGCGGCAAGATCATCAATATCGCCTCCATGCTCTCCTTCCAGGGCGGTATCCGGGTGCCCTCTTATACGGCGTCGAAAAGTGCCGTGATGGGACTGACCCGTCTGATGGCGAACGAGTGGGCAAAACATGGCATTAACGTCAATGCCATCGCTCCCGGTTACATGGCCACCAACAATACGGAACAGCTTCGTAATGATGAGTCGCGTAGTGAAGAGATTCTGGGCCGTATTCCGGCAGGCCGCTGGGGCGTGCCGGATGACATGATGGGCCCGGTAGTCTTCCTGGCCTCTTCCGCGTCTGACTACGTGAATGGCTACACCCTGGCGGTGGATGGCGGCTGGCTGGCGCGTTAATCTTACTGGCGGACAGTGTTTCATCGCTGTCCGCCTTGTTAATAATATTCATGCTTCGTTACAGCGTCACATGTTCTCATTTACTGGATAAATCCCTATACTGGATGCATCGACAGTTTTCTTTGCAACCAGGTTCTATCATGACGGGCGAAGGCCACATCATTTTTGCCATTGCCAGCGCTATCTTTGCGAAGCGTGCTGAGCTGACACCGGTGCTGGCGCAGGCCGACTGGTGGCATCTTGTCCCCTCAGCGCTGCTGACATGTCTGTTGCCCGATATCGATCACCCTAAATCTCTGCTGGGACAGCGACTACGCTGGCTCTCTCATCCTATTGCGCGCGCGTTCGGCCATCGCGGCTTTACCCACAGTTTGCTGGCGATAGCCGCCGGTTTGTGGCTTTTTCAGATAAACCTGCCCCAGTCGTCGCCGATACCGCCTGATGTCCTGCAGGGTCTGACGCTGGGCTACCTTAGCCATATTGTGGCCGATATGCTGACGCCTGCCGGGGTTCCGCTGCTGTGGCCCTGCCGCTGGCGTTTCCGGCTGCCGATTCTGCGCAGCCAGAAAGGCAACCAGCTTGAGCGGGCATTGTGCCTGGGACTGGTGGGATATGCGCTCTGGTTTCCGGTGGGCATGCCATCTTTTGGTGCAAACGGCTGGCCGTCACAGCTGTTCGATACGCTACAAAATGGCGTCGGACGGTTGATTTCCAGTCATACTGCGCAATAAATCAGCACAAAACGCCTTTAAGTTATAAACCATGCCATTTGGATATAAGGCACCCTCTTCGCCTGCTGTTACCATTCCTGCTGTCTTAATTCGTGATTAACATTATGCGGCCTTTCCAGAGCGAAAGGCCGCATTACTCTGGAGTTTCAGTATGGACCTTCCTCTTACGCTTAATATCGTAGCCTTTGTGGTGCTGCTGGTATTGCTCTCTCGCTTCAGCCGTCAGAACTGGAGCCTGTCGAAAAAAGTGCTGACCGGTCTGGTAATCGGCGTACTGTTCGGCCTGGTTTTGCAGTTGATCTACGGCGAAAACAGCGCAGTGGTCAAAGAGTCTATCAGCTGGTTTAACATCGTCGGTAATGGCTATGTCCAGTTGCTGCAGATGGTCGTAATGCCGCTGGTGTTCGTTTCCATTCTGAGTGCGGTTGCCCGTCTGCATAACGCCTCGTCGCTGGGAAAAATCAGCGTACTGACGATTGGCGTACTGCTGTTTACCACCGCGATCTCGGCGCTGGTCGGCGTCTTCGTGACCGGCCTGTTTGGCCTGAGCGCTGAAGGTCTGGTTCAGGGCGTGCAGGAGACTGCGCGTCTCAGTGCGATCCAGAGCAACTATGTCGGCAAAGTGGCTGACCTGACCGTGCCGCAACTGGTGCTCTCCTTTATCCCGAAAAACCCGTTTGCCGATCTGACCGGAGCCAGTCCGACCTCGATTATCAGCGTCGTCATCTTCGCCGCCTTCCTGGGCGTGGCTGCACTGCAGATGCTGAAAGATGATGAAGTTAAAGGTCAGCGCGTGCTGGTCGCGATCGATACGCTGCAGTCCTGGGTCATGAAGCTGGTGCGTTTAGTGATGAAGCTGACGCCTTATGGTGTGCTGGCGCTGATGACCAAAGTGGTTGCCGGTTCTAACCTGCAGGACATCATCAAGCTGGGCAGCTTTGTGGTCGCCTCTTACCTCGGTCTGGCCATCATGTTTGGTGTCCACGCCCTGCTGCTGTCGGTAAATGGTATCAACCCGATGCGCTTCTTCCGTAAAGTGTGGCCGGTTATTACCTTCGCCTTTACCAGCCGCTCCAGCGCAGCCAGCATTCCGCTGAGCGTGGAAACCCAGACCCGTCGTCTTGGCGTGCCTGAGTCGATTGCCAGCTTCGCGGCCTCTTTTGGTGCCACTATCGGCCAGAACGGCTGTGCCGGTCTCTATCCAACCATGCTGGCAGTGATGGTTGCGCCAACCGTCGGGATCAACCCGTTTGACCCGCTGTGGATTGCGACGCTGGTCGGGATCGTGACGCTGAGCTCAGCAGGCGTTGCCGGTGTCGGCGGTGGTGCAACCTTCGCGGCGCTGATTGTCCTGCCTGCGATGGGCCTGCCGGTCACCCTGGTGGCGCTGCTGATCTCCATTGAGCCGCTGATCGATATGGGTCGTACAGCCCTGAACGTCAACGGTTCCATGACCGCCGGTTCTCTCACCAGTCGCTGGTTAGGTCTGACCGATAAGCGCGTCCTGGAAAGCGACGACAACGCCGAACTGGCGCACCGCTAATCTGCTTTGAACCTGGCGCGCCCGCGCCAGGTTATTCCCGCCCTTCTTCTCCATAATCTCCCCCATTAATGGCAACGCCGTTAAGAAAGCGTTAAGCATGGTAAACAGGCGAAAAATCGCCGCTTTAGTGCTTGTCTTTGCCGGGTAAAAAGCGAATTCTGCATCCAGTCTTATGAGGAGAACACATGATGAAAAAGATAATCGCCTCGCTTCTGACGCTGACGCTTTTGACACCCGCTCTGGCTTTCGCCCATCCTGGCGACTGGGGGCCGCCGGGTGGATGGGATCGCCATGGCGGCCACGGGCCACACTGGGGCGGACCCGGGCCGGTGCGCTTTTTGCCTGAAGCCGCAACCGCGGTGCTGATAGGCGGACTGACCTACTATCTGCTCAACGGCAATTATTATCAGCGTCACGGCGATGAGTATGTAGTGGCAGAGCCGCCTGCAGAGTCGCGGGTCAGCAGTGAAATGCGGGTACTCGACTTTAACGGCAAACGCTTCTATGTGCAGGCTGGCCACTTCTACCAGCGGCAGATAGATGGCGACTATGTTGAGGTGCCGCGCCCGGCAGGTTTGTAGTCAGCGCCACAACGAAAAACGGCCCGTCATAATGACGGGCCGTTTGCTATTCAGGGGTGCTATGAGTTACTGCTGAACCTGCGGATCGGTGTCATATTCCGCACAGCTCTGGAAGCCGTAGTTCATGACACGGCCGGTGTCGTTATAGCTCACGAAGTAAGTCTGAGCTTTACCGTCGCGCTGACCCAGCACATAAGTCTGGCAGGTGCCGCGCGCGTGAACCATGGTGATTTCAGTAGAAGGCGTACCGGCGATCTGACGAACCTGATCACGGGTCATACCCTTTTTAACATCCTTTACCACTGGCTTAGTCACGTAGCTTTCCGCACGATCGTAAGTCGTACAACCAGACAGTGCAGCCAGCGTCAGCGCCGCAGCGATACATCCCATCACTTTATTCATCTTGTTGTTCCTCATTTATTGTCCATGTGGAAACAAGCCTGGAACATAAATGCTGATTTATCAAGTTTATGACGAACAATTAGTGGCCTGTCAAATGTCAGGATTTCGTAAAGAAAGCTGTTTTGCTGTCAACGCAGACGTATACTGCCCGGCAAAACAGGCACCCGATAGCGCCCCGTTTTCAGAGACCACACCGTCATCCGCGCAGTCGCAGATTGGCGTAAATGTCACGTTACCGGCCGCTGTTTTTCACTGACTTACCCGCTTTCTGTTTACCCCATCGCTGACAATCCCGAGGATAAATGACCCCTGTACACTCCAATCGCCTGGTTTATGCCATTACGCTGGGCCTGCTGGCCGCACTGGGCCCGCTCTGCATCGACCTCTATCTGCCTGCGCTGCCACAAATGGCCCAGGATCTGCACACTGAAACCGCTACCGCGCAGCTGAGTCTGACCGCCGGACTGTTAGGTCTCGGCTTTGGCCAGCTGCTCTTTGGCCCGATGAGTGATAAGTTCGGCCGCCTGCGCCCGCTGACCCTGTCACTGGTGTTGCTGTTTATCGCCTCGATGGGCTGTGCGCTGGCGCAGGATATTAACCAGCTGCTGCTGGCGCGGCTGTTCGAAGGGTTAGCAGGTGCGGGCGGTGCGGTGCTGTCACGGGCAATTGCACGCGATATGTACAGCGGCCATGAGCTGACGCGATTCTTCGCTCTGCTGATGCTGGTCAACGGTCTGGCACCGATCGGTGCACCGGTATTAGGCGGCGTGCTGATGACGATTTTAAACTGGCGCGGCATCTTCATGGTGCTGGGCGGCATTGCCATTCTGCTGATCCTGCTGGCGCGCTGGAAGCTGCATGAAACCCTGCCTGAGGCACGCCGCAGTAAAGGATCAATATTCTCCGCCTACGCGGCATTGGGTCAGGTGATTACCCATCGCCCCTTCATGGGCTTCTGCCTGACCCAGGGATTTATGATGTCCGGCATGTTCGCCTACATCGGTGCCTCGCCGTTCGTGCTGCAGCAACTCTATGGTCTTTCCCCCCAGGCCTTTAGCTTCTGCTTTGCGGCCAACGGGTTTGGCCTGGTGATTGCTTCACAGACCAGCGCCCGCCTCTGTCCATTGTGGGGCGAATATCGGGTGCTGAAAGGCGGACTGACGCTGGCCTTTGTCGCCTCCAGTCTGCTGCTGCTGGCCGCGCTGCTGCATGCTCCCTTAGCGCTGCTGCTGGTGGCACTGTTCTTTACCATTGCCAGCAACGGCGTTATCGCTACCACCGCCTCGTCCCTGGCGATGCAGAGTCAGGGCCATCGCGCTGGCAGCGCCTCCGCGGTGATTGGCGTCACGATGTTCACGCTGGGTGCGATTACCGTGCCGATTACCGGCATCGGTGGCACCTCGGTGCTGAGCATGTGCGCCACCATTTTTGGCTGCTTTATGACGGCGATTCTGATGTTTACCGTGCTGGCGAAAAAACCGCTGCCGCAGGTAAAAACTCACTGATTTCGCAACGTTTCATGGTAATCAGTTACCGCTTTGGCTTGTTGTTTTCGCAAAGGCACGTTAGCTTTAATAAAACGTTCGCATCGAGCCGACAGGCCACTGACCTGAGGAGAAGTT
Source organism: Pantoea sp. ABR1s (assembly GCF_057812235.1). Taxonomy (NCBI): domain Bacteria; kingdom Pseudomonadati; phylum Pseudomonadota; class Gammaproteobacteria; order Enterobacterales; family Erwiniaceae; genus Pantoea; species Pantoea sp. ABR1s. Next base: position 2,352,845 of record NZ_CM173823.1, read on the forward strand.
CATGTCACTGCAGCAGGAAATTATTGAAGCCCTGGGTGTGAAGCCCACTATCGACGCCGACCAGGAAGTGCGCGTCAGCATCGATTTTCTTAAAGCCTACCTGAAACGTCACAGCGGACTGAAAACGCTGGTGCTGGGGATCAGCGGCGGTCAGGATTCAACCCTGGCGGGCGCGCTGGCGCAGCGGGCGATCACCGAACTGCGTCAGGAGAGCGGTGATAACAACTACACCTTTATTGCCGTGCGTCTGCCCTATGGTGTGCAGGCGGATGAGCAGGATTGTCAGGACGCGCTGGCCTTTATCAAACCCGACCGTTCGCTGGTGGTAAACATCAAAGAGTCGGTGCTGGCCAGTGAGCGCGCGCTGAAAGAGGCGGGTATTACGCTTTCCGATTTTGTCCGCGGCAATGAAAAAGCCCGTGAGCGGATGAAAGCGCAATACAGCATCGCCGGCATGACCAAAGGCGTAGTGGTCGGCACCGATCACGCGGCTGAAGCCGTCACCGGTTTCTTCACCAAGTATGGCGATGGCGGCACGGACATCAATCCCCTGTTCCGCCTGAACAAGCGTCAGGGCAAGCAGTTGCTGAAACACCTTGGCTGCCCGGAGCATCTCTATCTGAAAAAACCGACTGCCGATCTGGAAGATGATCGTCCAGGCCTGCAGGATGAAGTGGCGCTGGGCGTCACCTATGAGATGATTGATGACTACCTGGAAGGCAAAAGCATCAATCCTGACAGCGCCCGTATCATCGAAGGCTGGTATCAGAAAACCGAGCACAAACGTCGTCCGCCGATCACGGTATTCGACGACTTCTGGAAGTAATCCTGCCCCTCCCTTGCCGCGGCAAGGGAGGCTTCTCTCACTGACTTTGTTGATCGCTGCATGCCTGCCACCGTTTCGCGCGCGACCCTCATCGGGCTTGTCGCCATTCTGCTCTGGAGTACGACCGTTGGCCTGCTGCGCAGCGTCAGTGAAGCCTTTGGCGCCACCGGTGGTGCGGCGCTGATCTACACCACCACGGCGTGTCTGCTCTGCCTGACCCGGGGCCTGCCCAGACCTGGCGCAATGCCAGCCATCTACCTGTGGTTGGGCGGCGTACTCTTTGTCGGCTATGAAATCTGTCTGGCGCTGGCCATCGGGCTGGCCAGCGATCGCAGCCAGTCGCTGGAGCTGGGGATGATTAACTATCTCTGGCCCTGTCTGACCATCGTGCTGGCGATCCCATTTAATCAGCAGCGTTTCCGTGTCTGGCTGTGGCCAGGACTGCTGCTGTCGCTGCTGGGGATCGTCTGGGTAATGAAAGGCAGCGGCAGCGGATCGCCGGCGCTGTTGTGGCAGAATATGCTGCGCAACCCGGTCGCCTATGCACTGGCCTTTATCGCCGCCCTGACCTGGGCGCTCTACAATAATCTCACCCGCCGCTTTGCCCGTGGTTCCAATGGCGTCACGCTGTTTTTTATCCTGACTGCACTGGCGCTGTGGCTGAAATATGCCTTCAGCGATCACACTGTGCCGATGGCCTTTACGCTGGTGCCGCTGCTGGAGGTGCTGTTTGTCGGGCTCTCCACCGCCATCGCCTATTCCGCCTGGAATCACGGGATTCAGCAGGGCAATCTGACGCTGCTGGCCACCGCCTCCTACTTTACGCCGGTGCTGTCGGCCCTGCTGGGTTCGCTGTGGCTGGGCCTGACGCCGCCGCTGGCCTTCTGGCAGGGCGTGGTGATGATCACGCTCGGCTCGCTGATCTGCTGGCGGGCAACACGGTCTCTGTAACCAGACGGCTGGCGATCATTTCACCTGCCTGTTATGCTGTATGGACAACCAGTAAATGGAGTCCATCTTGGTCAGACGTTCTGCCATACTTCGCCCCGAACCCGATGCGAATGCAATTTATCAATATCCCGAACACCTGCGTGAATGGCTGGAAGGCCTGCCAAATCATCCTGGCGTCTATACCTTTCATGGCGAAAGTGAGTCGCTGCCGCTCTATATCGGTAAAAGTGTGAATCTGCGTTCGCGGGTGATGTCCCATTTCCGCACCCCGGATGAGGCGAAAATGCTGCGCCAGTCGCGGCGTGTAAGCTGGATCCCTACCGCGGGCGACCTCGGCGCGCTGCTGCTGGAAGCGCAGATGATCAAAACCCAGCAGCCGCTGTTCAATAAGCGACTGCGCAAAAACCGGCAGCTCTGTTCATTGCAGATTACCGACGGCAAACCGAATGTGGTCTATGCAAAAGACCTCGATTTCAGCCAGTCCCCCAACCTGTTTGGGCTCTATCGCAGTCGCTTCGCCGCGCTGGAACGGCTCAAGCAGCTCGCGGATGAGTATCAGCTCTGTCATGGCCTGCTGGGTCTGGAAGCGCTGAGTGCGGGGCGAGGCTGCTTCCGCTCGGCACTGCGCCGTTGCGCCGGGGCCTGCTGTGGTAAAGAGCCGGTCAGCGATCATCAGGATCGACTGCTGGAGGCGCTGGAAAACGTGCGGGTGTTCTGCTGGCCATGGCAGGGTGCCGTGGGGCTGGTGGAGGAAGGCAAAGAGATGACGCAGATCCACGTTATCGACCACTGGTTCTATCTCGGTTCGGTCAGCAGCATGGATGAGGCCAGAAAACTGCAGCGGCCCAAAGGCGGTTTTGATCACGACGGCTACAAAATCCTCTGCCGCCCGATTCTGTCAGGTGCCTACCCTATTCTGCCGCTATAAAAAAACCGCCGACGCTGCCCACTCACCTTCAGTGGACAGCGCCGGCGGTCTCAGACCGTTCGCTTAACGAGTGTTATTCAGCCGGTTCTGCTGGCGGTGCCATTTTGCCCTCGTGCGGGCCTTTCTCAGTCAGACGCTTTTCAAAGTTAGCGTTGTACTGTTTTTTCTGCTCCGGCGTCAGCACGTTATAGAGCTTGTTCTGGGTTTCCAGCATCTTCAGCGCATGCTCTTTGGCATTGGCGGACATCTTCTCTGCCTGTGCTTCTGCTTTGCTCTGGTCGAAGCTGTCAGAGGCAATAATGCTGTGGGCCGCACGACGCTCGTCCAGTGACGGGCGTTTCATATCTTTGTGGCTCTCTTTCATGATGTCGCGCATCTGAGTTTTCTGCGCGTCGGTCAGGTTCAGACCTTTAAACATCATCTCCATGCCGTGGCGCATTGGCGGCTTGTGCATCGCTTTTTCGCTGCCTGCTGGCGGTGGAGTCATGTTGTCAGCGGCTGCATGGACGGCGCTGGCTGCACCAAACGCCAGCGAGGAAGCCAGTAAAAGGGAAGTCAGTTTGCGCATAATAGTGTCCTTATAATTCATGATAATGACGACAGCACTCTGTCGCGTCTTCGGAAACAAGCATACGACGCTGAACGTCAACTACTCAGAGCCTGAGTAAAGCCGTGAAAGCATAAAAGATAAAAATCGGGCAATCATGAAGAGAATAAGAAGAAAGGCGTGAGGAATTGAAAATGTTTATGAATTTAAAGCGAATTTGGCAGAAATCATGGAGGAGTGTAAGGGTTACGACAGGAAAGCGGAAGCCGATCTTCCACTTTTCCTGTCGGTTTTTTAGCGCCGAGGGTCTGCGCTGTTAACAACCGCTATCAGACCGGCAGCGCCTGAGTCTGTTCGCTCTCTTCAATCAGCATCAGTCCGGCACGCAGCCCGGCGGCCACGTTAGGGTTAGGGAACAGCACATACTCCCGCGCCTGCTGCACGTAATAGCGGGTGCTACCATCTTCCGCCAGCAACGTCCCCTGTGGAAACGCGGTAAAGTTCAGCGTTTCCGGCGACATATGCAGCGTAAAGTGCTCACTCAGTCGGGTGATCTGCTGCGCGACCCGATAGTGACGCGGTCTGACCGCCGCCGCAGGCAGCGCTTCGCCATAGAGTAAAGACGCCAGCGCCTGCTGTGCCGCACTGAACTGACTGAGATCGTTTTCGCCAAACGGCAGCGCTTTGCCCAGCTCCAGGGTACAGCTGGCCGCACCGAAGTGCTCGCAGCTGAAGTGGGTAAAGGTGCCGCCCGGCGAGCGATGGAACACCAGCGCTTCCAGCCCGGCAGCGGCCAGCCAGTCAAGAAACGCGGGCGGCCAGGGGCGTTCATTGTGCGGCATTACGCCGAACTGAGGATGATAAGAGCCACGAATAGCCGTGTGCATGTCGAGATGCCAGCGCGTTTCATCGCACTCGCCCAGCTGCCAGAAGGTCTCCAGCGTCTGCTCCAGCCGCAGCACGCGGCGGGCCTCATCACCATCATCAATCTGCTGCCAGCGTCCGCCAAACAGCCGGTTAATGTCATAACGCACATAGCGCTTACCGGTGCGTAGCGCTGAGGGATTACCCAGAATCACCAGCATGCGCTGCTGTAACGGCTTTTCGCCCCGCAGCAGCGGATTAACCAGCTGGTTCACCATTTCTACCGGGGCCGTTTCATTGCCGTGGATCCCGGCAGAGAGCACCAGCGCCTGTTTAACCGGCACCGTCGGCTCCATCAACAGTATGCCGTGATACAACCATTGCCAGCGAAGATGCGCCGTTTCACCACTACGCTTACGCGGCACCTCGCCGGAGAGCGTTTGCTGTAAAAAGTCCTGCATCGTTCCTCCTTTTCGCCCTGAGCAGGCGGCAGACTGTGCTGCCCCCTCCTTCACTGCTGAAATGCATATACATTTCCTAAGTCTAGCAGCTTCGTCAGTTCATCCAGCGCGTCGCGTCCCTCACGCAGCAATTGTGGGTCGACCAGATCGGCCTGGGTCAGGCGATCGCGGTAATGACGGTCAACCCAGTTATTCAGCGTGCTGAAGAGCCGATCGTTCATCAGCACCGCCGGATTCACTGCCTGCTGCTCCTGTGGTGTCAGCACCACCCGCAAACGCAGGCAGGCTGGACCACCCCCGTTATACATGCTTTCGCGCAGATCAAACACCTTCAGGGCTTTGAGTGGCGTGTCAGCCTCAACCTGTTCACACAGGTAGCGCCAGACACCCGGATGCTGACGTGACTCCTCCGGCAGCACCAGCATCATGGTGCCGTCGGGACGGCTCAGCAACTGACTGTTAAACAGATAGGTCTCCACCGCATCTTTCACTGACACCCGATTTTCCGGCACTTCCAGTGCCACAAAACCGGGAACGCGCGACCGAAGCTGCGCCAGCAGTTCAGGCTGACTAACAAAGGCGTGCTGGTGACAGAAGAGCATCTGCTGGTTACTTACCGCAATCACATCGTTATGGAACACGCCCTGATCGATCACCGCAGGATTCTGCTGCGCATACAGCACGCTTTCCGGTGAGAGCTGATGCAGACGGGCGACCGCCTCGCTGGCTTCCCGGGTCTGACGTGCCGGATAGCGCTGCGGGGCTTTGCCCTCATGGCTGCTGTCGCGGCCATAGACAAACAGCTGCACGCCGCGCTCACCATAGGCGCCGCCCAGTCGGTTATGGTTCGCCGCCCCTTCATCGCCAAACATCGCCACCTGCGGCAAGGCATCATGCACCGCAAAATGGCGATCGTCGCGGAAGATGGAACGCAGCAGCCAGGCCGTTTCCGGCGCTTCTATCGCACGGTGGAATTTGTTGTTAAGGTTCGCCACCGTCAGGTGAACCCGGCCATCAAGGCTGTCCGCTGACGGCGAGACCGTGGCAGCATTGGCGACCCACATCGCCGAGGCTGAACTGACGGCGGAGAGTAATCCCGGCGCAGTTTTCCCGGCCGCAGCCAGCACCTGCTCATCGCTGCCACCAAAGCCGAGCTGGCGCAGCGCCGCAATATTGGGCCGCTCATGCGGCGGGATCACCCCCTGCACGTAGCCCATATCGGCCAGCGCTTTCATCTTGAGCAACCCCTGCTTTGCCGCCAGACGGGGATTCGACGGCTGCAGCTGATTGCGGGTCGAGGCTTCGTTGCCAAACGACAGCCCGGCATAGTGGTGTGTTAACCCCACCAGCCCATCAAAGTTGGCCTCGGTTGCCTTCATGACGTCGTCTCCTGGGTGGAGAAATCGAGGCCCGGCGACAGCGTGGCGGGCAGCGTCAGGTCAGGCGTCTCCAGCGAGGCCATTGGCCATGCGCAGTAATCCGCCGCATACCAGGCGCTGGCGCGGTGGTTGCCCGAGGCACCAATGCCGCCAAACGGCGCGGTACTGGCTGCGCCGGTCAGCGGTTTGTTCCAGTTAACGATACCGGCACGTGCTTCAAGCAGCAGCTGATCAAACTGCTGACGTGACGGTGAGATCAATCCACATGACAGGCCGTAACGGGTCTGGTTCGCCAGCGCTATCGCCTCTTCAAATGTCTCATAGCGGACTACGCCTAACAGCGGACCAAAGACCTCTTCATCCGGAATGCCCTGCACGCCGGTTAAATCGATAATACCTGGCGTCAGGATGGCACTGTGGCGATCCGGCCAGCGCATTTCCAGCAGCACCTCGCCGCCCGCCTCAACCCGCCGTTGCCACTCACCCATAATCTTCTCTGCTGCGCCGGTGGAGATCACGCTGCCCATAAACGGCTGCGGTTCAGCATTCCAGGCGGCGGGTTGCAGTCGCCCCGCCACCTCCACCAGCCGCCGCAGAAACGCATCCCCTGCATCGCCGCGTCTGACCAGCAGACGCCGCGCGCAGGTGCAGCGCTGACCGGCGGTTATAAAGGCTGACTGCAACGTGATGTTGACAGCCGCATCAGTGTCCACCGGATCTTCAACAATCAGGGCATTGTTACCGCCCATCTCCAGCGCCAGCATCTTTTCAGGCTGACCGGCAAACTGGCGATGCAGCTGATAGCCGGTATGGGCGCTGCCGGTAAACAGCAGGCCATCAATCTGCTGACAGTTGGCCAGCGCCTGACCAGTCTCACGTCCGCCCTGTAACAGTGCCAGCACGCCGGCAGGCAGGCCCGCAGCCAGCCAGAGCTCAACGGTTTTTTCGGCGGTCAGCGGCGTCAGTTCGCTGGGTTTAAATACCACACAGTTGCCCGCCAGCAGCGCCGGAACAATATGGCCGTTTGGCAGATGTCCCGGGAAGTTATAGGGACCAAACACCGCCAGTACCCCATGCGGGCGGTGGCGCAGCGAGCTTTCGCCTTCATGCTGTTCACCAGTGCGGCTATGGTAGGCCTTCACCGAAAAGCCGATTTTGTTGATCATCGCGCCCACTTCGGTCAGCGCTTCCCAGCGCGGCTTGCCGGTTTCACGGGCGATAGTTTCCGCCAGCGCCGTTTTATGCGCCTCAAGCCCGGCGGCAAATTTCTCAACGATTGCCTGCCGTTCCGCCAGCGGGCGTCTGGCCCAGGCTGGAAATGCGTCGCGCGCCGCCTCACAGGCTCCGGTGACCTGAGCGGCTGATACCGCGTGACCCTGCCATAACGTCTCGCCGCTGACCGGATCCGCTTTCGTCAGAATCTCAGCGTCACCGTCCAGCCATTCTCCATTTATCAGATGTGTCATGCTGTTTTCTCCTCTTTGCAGAGCGTCACCACGCGCAGGCTGTCGCCCGGCTGGCAATGAAGCGCCCGCATCTGTTCATCCGTGAGTTGCACGCTGTCGCTGTCAGCCTTTGCCGGAATCAGCGCTACACGGAACTGGCGATAATCGCTATTGGCAACCAGACAGAGCGGGCCATCAGCCGGGTTTTCGCCCCGTTCTGCGCTGCGCAGACGGCTTTTACGCACTGCACGGATATGATCGATGTCGCACTCCAGCGTCGGGCCGCCATCAAAAATGTCGACATAATTGAGGTAGCGGAAGCCCTCTGCTTCCAGTACCGCCCGCGCAGGCGCGGTTTGCGGATGGACCTGTCCAATCACCGCCTGCGCTTCCGGTGTCAGGTAGTCGATGTAGAGCGGATGTTTCGGCATCAGTTCAGCGATAAATGATTTCTGTCCGGTGCCACTAAGGAAGTCCGCTTTGCTGAATTCCATAGAGAAGAAGCGGCTGCCGACGCTCTCCCAGAACGGCGAATGGCCCTGCTCATCGCTGACGCCACGCATCTCGGCCACCACCCGGTTGGTGAAACGTTCACGGAAACTGGCCATAAACAGGAAGCGTGACTTCGACAGCAGATAGCCGTTTTTGCCATCACGGTAATCGGGATCGAGAAACAGCGTGCAGAGCTCACTGCTGCCGGTATGGTCGTTACTCAGCGACAGGGTAGGCAGCGCGGCATAAACATTCAGCTCTTTTGAGGCGTGCACCTGGGTACCGACGCGAAAGTTGTACCAGGGATCCTGCAGCCCCACCGCCACCTCAATGGCGCAGATGCCGACGGCGCGGTTATCTTCGCTATCGGCCAGCACAAAGACATAGCCCTGCTCGGCACGTGGCAGAGAATCCTCCCAGGTCTGCAGCGATCGATCGATACGCGCCTGAAGCGTCGCGCTATCAACCGGCAACGAGGTCAGCCCGCCACCGGTTTTGCCCGCCAGCGCCATCAGCTGGCTTAAGTCATCGCGTTCAACCGGACGGATTACCATCATGATGTTGACCCTCGCACCAGGCTTTCACACACTTCGGCAAAGCGGGCCATGCCCAGCTTCACTTCCTGCTCACTGATATTCAGCGCCGGGGCAAAACGCACCACATTGGCACCCGCAATCAGCACCATGACGCCCATTTCCGCGGCGGCAAGGTTGATCGCTTTGGCTTTACCGGCAAAATCGTCGCTGAGCACCGCGCCAATCAGCAGGCCAAGACCGCGCACTTCTTTGAACAGGTGCAGACGCTGGTTGATCTCATCCAGTGCCGCCACAATCCACTGGTGACGTTCTGTTACACCCGCCATCAGTTCAGGCTGGTTGATCAGTTCCATGACTTTACCTGCCACTGCGCCCGCCAGCGGATTGCCGCCATAGGTGGTGCCGTGGGTGCCAACGCCCATCACCAGCGCCAGATCTTCGCGCGTCAGCATCGCACCAATCGGGAAGCCGCCGCCCAGCGCTTTGGCGCTGGTAAGCACATCCGGCGTGACGCCATAATGCATGTAGGCATAAAGCGAACCGGTACGGCCAACGCCACTCTGCACTTCATCAAAAATCAGCAAAGCCTGATGCTTATCACAGAGTTCTCGCAATCCACGCAGAAACGCCGGATCGGCAGGCAGCACGCCACCTTCACCCTGAATCGGTTCAACAATGACTGCGCAGGTATGGTCATTAATCAGTTCAGCCGCCGCCGCCAGATCGTTAAACGGGGCATGCTGGATCTCTGGCGGCAGCGGCGCAAAATCTTTTGAGTAAGCGGGCTGACCACCGGCTGTTACCGTAAACAGGGTGCGGCCATGAAATGCATTCTTAAACGCCACGATGCCACTTTTATGCGGACCCACACGATCATGCGCCACCTTGCGCGCCAGTTTCAGCGCCGCTTCGTTCGCCTCCGCCCCGGAGTTACAGAAGAACACCCGGTCAGCGAAGGTGGCATCGATCAACTGCTTCGCCAGCCGCAGGATCGGTTCGTTGGTGTAGCCATTACCGGTATGCCATAAACGTGCGGCCTGTTCCTGCAGCGCCTGTTGTAATGCCGGATGCGCATGCCCTAACGCATTGACGGCGATGCCACCGGCGAAGTCGATATAATCTTTGCCGTTTTGATCCCAGACGGTGGAGCCTTCCGCGCGAACCGGTATAAAAGTCGCAGGCGCATAAACCGGCATCATCCATTGATCGAAATCGTGACGTGAAACGTGCAGTGCCATAACCCACTCTCCTGCTTTACTTTACCGGCCGGGTAAAGCTTATGTTTTAAAATTGTTAAAAGATGTTGTAGTGCAGCCCTACTGTAGAGTGCAGTTAACGTGCCAGCCAGAGAATTAATGCATAAAATGGTCTTCACGACGTAATATCAATGAGTTAGATGCTGACAATATTCACTTAATTTGCATATATAGTGAATAGTTGTCTGATTGCAGCGCCAGAACCGGGTTTTAAACAGCAGAATTATGCATTCACGGGATGAAATATCGCTTTTGTGATCGCTGATAAATTATCTCTCCAGAAAAGCCCCTCCACTGCCCTGTTTTAGCGCAGTTTGCCTCGCGATGGTGCAGCGATTACGCGGGGAACTCGCCCGGAAATGTCAGAACACCCTGGCTTTATTTAACAAATGTTTTTCATTTCCCCCTGCAGACACATTAATCTACGTATCTTTTTAAGGCTATTTTATAAACAGGCTGATCAATATTTAATCAGCGACTCTGACTATTATTCCGGAGGTGATCATCGGGCCAGAAAGAATATTCCAGAAAGATGAACAAATATTAATACGCAGACTAATGGTTAGGATAAAAGCCTTATAAGGCTATTCTTAGCAGATAATCAGCCATAATTAAACCAGGGGTTATATTGATTTAAAAATGTACAAAAAAAGCCCATTTAAGATCACTACATACAAACATAATGCATTGATAAATAGAGATATAAAATCAGATAACTCATAATTACTTATTAGAAGAAAATCTTATTACTTTACAATTTAATCTTCTGTTCCTCGCTGTTATCCATCAGCTGAATATAGACATCACATTTTGTTACTTTTATTGCACTTTGTAGTTTTATCTTTTTGTGTCATTTTCTTTTCACCCCACATCAGGGGAATAATAATTAATGAATACAGGGTAATGATTAAATGATGAAGCGCACTTTACTGGCGGCTGTCATGCCGTTACTGATCGGTCTCTCCTCCGCGCAGGCCGCAGAAGTTTATAACAAGGATGGCAATAAGCTGGATCTGGTCGGCAAGATTAACGTGTCACACCTCTTTTCTGACAATAACAACAACGATGGTGATACCTCCTCTTATGCCCGCTTTGGCTTCAAAGGCGAGACAAAGATTACTGACCAGCTTACCGGCTACGGTTTCTGGCAGTATCAGTACAGTCTGCATAACTCCGAGGGCAGTGACGCCCAGGCCACCAACCGGACCCGTCTGGGCTATGCTGGCCTGAAGTTTGGCGAGGCAGGTTCGCTGGATTACGGACGTAACTACGGCCTGGTCTATGACGTGCTGAGTTATACCGATATGCTGCCGTTCTTCGGCGGCGACTCCGGTTATACCGACGCCTTTCTCTCTGGCCGCTCAACCGGTGTACTGACCTGGCGTAACAGCAATTTCTTTGGTCTGGTCGACGGCTTAAACCTTGCCGCGCAGTATCAGGGCAAAAACGATCGCAGCAGTAACATTGATGGCGTGCGTCGTTCCAACGGCGACGGCTTCGCCCTCTCCGCTTCCTATGACTTCGATTTCGGCCTGAGTTTTGCCGGCGCGTTTGCCAGCCTGGATCGCACAACGGCGCAGAATGCTGCCGCACGCGGAGAAGGCGAAAAAGCCCAGCACTGGGCGACCTCGGTGAAATATGATGCGAACCAGGTCTATCTGGCTGCCATGTACGGTGAAACGCTGAACGCCACGCCAATTACTGGCGGTTTCGCTAACAAAGCGCAGAACTTTGAAGCCGTGGCGCAGTATCAGTTCCTGAACGGCTTCCGTCCGTCCGTGGGTTATGTCTCATCCAAAGGCAAGGAAATTGAGAATATCGGCGATGCCGACATCATTAAATACACCGCAGTGGGTGCCACTTACTACTTCAACAAGAACATGTCGGTCTATGGTGAATACCGCATCAACCTGTTGAAAGATAACAATCCGCTTCGCCTGGCGACCGACGACATCACAGCCCTGGGTCTGATTTACCAGTTCTGATGTGACAGCGGGCCCGGCTCTGACCGCCGGGCCCGTTTATTGTTTTAATCCCGGCCACAGAGAGTGTTACGCGCTTTCAGCCCAGCGACCTGACTAAGCTAACGGCCATCGCCTCTTCCTGCATCAATTCCTCCACGTTAGCGGACGCCAGCAACGTGGTGGCCTGCCCGGCAGGAACCGGACGGCTGAAGAGATATCCCTGACCATAATCACAGCCGCGCTTTCTCAGCCACCTCAGCGTGGCGACATCCTCAATGCCCTCTGCAGTAATGATCACATTAAGCCCCTGACAGAGTGCCAGCAGCGTTTCCACCACTTTTCGCTGCTCAGATCCGGTCACGATTCCGGCGATAAACGTCTGGTCAATTTTGATTTTGGTAATACCCAGTCCCAGCAAAACCGACAGGTTGGAGTAACCGGTGCCAAAATCATCCAGCACCACTCCGATACCGGCCTCTTTAAGCAGACGGATCGCCTGGCGGGCATCGTCAGAAATGGCCATGACATTCTGTTCGGTGATTTCAAGTTCCAGCATTACCGGCCCGGCATGCTGCATAATGCTGGACAAACAGCTGGTCAGCGACGGTCTCAGCAATTGCTCCGGGGTAATGTTCAGCGACAGGCAGAGCCCGGCTGGCCATGCCCGGGTTGCACTGACAGCATCCTGCAGCAGCGCCACGGTCATGCTGTCCATCAACCCCAGCCGCTCCACCACTGGCAGAAACTCTGCAGGTGAAACCGTCTGACCGGACGCAGTGATCCAGCGCGCCAGTATCTCAAAGCCGGTAATGTTACCGGTGCGCAGTGAAACCAGCGGCTGCAGAAAGGGAACGATGGCGTGACCGCTAACTGCGGCAACAACCTCCTGCTCCAGCCTTTCCCGCTGGCGAAAGCGCAACTCCATGTCCGGAGAGAATCGTGCCAGACAGGCGCACTTATCCTGCTTCGCCTCGTACAATGCCAGATCCGCCGCCCGCACGACATCGGCCTGACCCGTGCAGGCTGAGCTGGCAATGCCTGCTGAAAGGCTCAGGAAGGTGTGCGGACCGGTCCGGATGGATGCCGCATGCTGGCAGAAGCTTTCGGCGGCGGCCAGTGTCTGCTCTGCCTGTGAAGCCTGGGCAACAATGGCAAATTCATCCCCACCGATGCGAAACACCTGACTCCCGGTACCCGCCGAGGTGGTCAACAGATTGGCCAGCGCGACCAGCGTGGCGTCGCCCTGACGATGACCGTTCAGATCATTGATATTCTTAAAGTCATTGATGTCGAGCAGCGTCAGGGTGTAGGGCGTCCCGTCAGCATCAAGCGCAGCAATATGTGCAGTGAACGATCGGCGGTTCATGACTCCCGTCAGCGCATCAGTTCCGGCCAGCCTGAGGGCATTTTTTTCCGCACGCAGCGTGTTGCGGATCAGACCCGCAATAAGCAGCGCCGGAATAATCATTGCCAGTCCGGCAAACGAGGTGGAGGTCAGGATAAACCGCAGCCGCTTGCTGGTTTCAAAATCGGGATCATAGCTCAGGCCCAGCAGGCTGGAGATCCACGCCTCGAGCCCGAATTCCCACAGCGTGGAGAGTAAAATGATGGTCGCAATATTCAGCATTGCGAGCCAGAAAAGTTTCAGGCGCATGCGTTAGTTCCCGGTGATGGAAAGTGTCAGAGTTTTGTTTTAATTTTCAGTAAAAAACCGGGGCGTACTTCTCATACAATGTCTGCTAAGCTGCCGACAATTATCACCCCTCCGCTATTTTTACTCATCGCATTCGCACGTTCTCACCCGCTTTACGGCAGTGAGACAGACGTTCTGCGAAGCCCGATGCGTGTCGGTTACGTCATCAATGTCGAATAGTGTTCTATCGGCAGCAGCGGCCAGATTAACAGGCCCGTCCGGTTAAATTTATGCATTCCGGTGTTTTTGACGGGTTACGCCGCTGGCGTATCGCGCGGCTGCACAGCGCGAAAAGGCGCACACTCGCCAGGCGATAAAAATCTATTTATCAGGATATTGGCCGGGTTTTCGTTATCAATTCCGTTACGATTTTTGCGGCATAACGAGGTGGGTATACGTGCAACTTTTAATTTCGTGAAATTAAATAGCGAACAATTTAGTTAAACGTAACTCTCCAGAAGTTCTCTCGCCTGCCGATACCGGTTTACCCAATGAACTCTTTCGGAAAGAGAGATGAAAATTTCAACGCGCCTTAGCGCAGGTTTTGGCTTGCTTATTCTGCTGTTTATTATCTGTACCGGCACCGCGATTCACGCGCTGGATAGCGCTCGCGATGGTATGGACGAGGTGGTTAATGTCCGTTTGAAAAAGTACCAGACGGTGCTGGATATGCGCGGTGGCGTGCGGGATATGGCAATCGCGGTGCGTAACCTTGCTCTGCTGACCGATCCCGTTGCCATGAAGCCAGAATGGGAACGTCTGCAAAAACAGCGCGCGCTTTATATCAGCAACCGCGAAGTACTCTCAGGCATGATGCAGACCGACCCCGGACAGGCAGGACGGGAGGCGATGAGCAGAATCGAGTCCACTGAAGAGGCCGCTCTCTCCACGCTGATGACCGCCGGGAAACTGGGGATGGAAAATCGTCAGCAGGAGGTCACCGACTATCTGTTAAAGGTGGCGCGTCCGGCTCAGCAGAGCCTGCTGAAGGCGATAAACGATCTGACCGAGCTTGAGATGCGCAGCAGCCGGGATGCGGTGGTGGATAACGGCATCGCCATCGCCCGCACCACCTGGATACTGATCATCCTGGCGGTGCTCTCCGTGCTGGCTGCCGTCGTCACCTGCGCGTTTATTGTGCGGATACTGATGCGCCAGCTGGGCGGCGAACCGGTGCAGGCTCAGACGCTGGCTGCTGCGATTGCCGCCGGTGATCTCACCTCGCCGGTCACGCTGCGCCGTGGCGACAGCACCAGCCTGCTTGCGTCGCTCAGCGGCATGCAGACCAACCTGCGCGAACTGGTTACGCAGATCAAAGGGGCATCCGCCTCGGTGGCGCTGGCGGCCGATGAGATTTCGCAGGGCAATACCGAGCTTTCATCCCGTACCGAGCAGCAGGCTGCTGCGCTGCAGGAAACGGCCGCCAGCATGGAGCAGCTCACCGCCACGGTAAAAAGCAACGCCGCGGGCGCGCAGCAGACTGCCGGTTCAGCGCGCGAGGCCGCCACCCTGGCCCAGGCGGGCGAAGCAGATGTCCAGCGCCTGTCAGAAACCATGCATGACATTTCGCTGAGTGCCGTTCGGGTACGCGATATTACGTCGGTGATTGAAGGCATCGCTTTCCAGACCAATATTCTGGCGCTCAACGCCGCCGTCGAAGCGGCGCGCGCTGGTGAAGAGGGCCGCGGATTTGCCGTGGTCGCGGGTGAAGTCCGCTCACTGGCCCAGCGCAGCGCCACCGCAGCACGCGACATTAAGCAGCTGATTGAGCAGGCCGTGACGCAGGTCGAGGATGGCGTGACCGTAGCGGCCGGAACGGGTGAGCGCATCCTGAAGATTGTCAGCCGCGTCGGTGAACTGGCCGATGCTATGGACAACCTCTCCCTCTCCTCCGGTGAACAGATGCAGGGCATCTCCCAGGTCAGTATTGCGGTGAGTCAGATGGATGGCGTCACGCAGAATAACGCCGCGCTGGTGGAAGAGTCCTCTTCTGCATCGCAGTCACTGCTGGCCCAGGCGCGCGACCTGCGCGGTATGGTAGAGACCTTCACCGTATAAGCCGTATCGGCGGGCGGCTTCAGCCTGGGTTAAATGCTGAAATTGTCCTGCCGATCTTAGCTGCGTTGCACCCGGCGCACGTTGTGCGCAAGGGTTGCGACCGGTTATGTTGACTTCAATTTAATTTGACTCAATACTGTGCCGACTTTCAATCGGCGGCGCAGCTAAAGGCTTTTTCTCCCGCTGCGATAGCGCTTAAAAGTCTGGTGTCTTACACCAGAAAGAGATGCTGCCGAAATCAACATCTCCCCGAGATACTATTCGCGAGACTTCACGGCTGACCAACAGCCTGGGGTCTGGCTGTCCCACCCCGGACTCAGAATGAGTAAAGATATGAATGACGAACCCGCGGGGATCTCCGATACGCCTCCCGCCAGTGCAGCGCCTGAAACCATCGACCAGTTTCTCTGCTTTGCGCTCTATTCCGCCTCACTTGCCATGACAAAGCTCTATCAGTCGCGGTTAAAACCGCTGGGTCTGACCTATCCGCAATATCTGGTGCTGCTGGTGCTGTGGGAGAAAGATCGCCTGACCGTCTCTGATATTGGTGCACGTGTCCGGCTTGATTCCGGCACGCTCAGCCAGCTTCTGAAGCGGCTTGAAAGCGGGGGCATTATCTGCCGCCAGCGTGACACGGGAAATGATGAGCGCCGGGTACTGATCTCCCTGACAGAACAGGGCCACCAGCTTAAAGTCGCGGCGGCTGGCGTCCCGGCTGATATGATCTCGGTGATGGATACCGCCTGTAGTGAACTTGGTGACCTGACAACCCAGGTGGCAACGCTGCGTGAAAAGCTGCTTAAGGCCCTGCCATGATGCTGGCTTATAAAAAACCTGTGACCAGGCTGATAAAGCTGAATCGCCTGAGTGTTGCCTCTTCAGGTGCTATTCAACAGAACGGTTGCGCTGGAGTTTCAATTGAGTACCGATAAACCGGCAGATATGGCTGACGTCCATGCCGTTGTAGGGCAGGCCGTGTCGAGCCTGCTGAAGTCAGGCAAGACGGCAGGCTTACAGGACATAATTGCATTCCTGCAGCATCAGCAGGCACGGTCGGTAAACGGTCAGCGAGAAGTCTACGCCAGAGCGGTGCGTATTGTGATGAGCATGGTTAACTGATAACCGGGCCGCTGTGCTAAATGGCGGCGCTGCCCGCGCCTTCTTAATATCAATACCCTGCCCGCAGCGCAGCGTCGTTCCTGCTTTCACCCGGCGATTCCCGCGGTTATTTCAGGATCAATAGTGATGTCACTCTGCCGCACCCGCGCCTTCGTCAACCCGACAACTTATCTCTGCCAGTAACCGCTGTCGGGCCTGCAGACGTTAACAACGCCGTCTGCACACCACCACCGCTATTCACTCCCCCCAATCCTTTCTGTGCAGTAAAGCATCCCAACTAAAGTGTGGTGCCACCGGGTGCCATCAAATCATAACGATCGTTCTGCGGGGCCTCGTCCACGGTCATCGGTGGCTGAATTTTCAGGGTGATCCAGTTAGAGGTCACACGCTGCTGCTTGCTATCCTCCAGCGTTACCGACAGGCGATATTCGTTGCTGGCGTCTGGCGACGGATCCCATTGCGGTAAGATCACACTCCAGCCCTGCGGATCGGCGTTATTGGCCGGAGGTGTCAGGCTCAGCGCCTGCGTATCGCCCTGCCAGCTTACCGCCTTGATAGCATTGCTGGCGCGCACCTGCAGCTTCAGCGGCAGACTCTCGCCACTGCTTAACTGCCAGGGCGGGGTTGCCAGAAACACGGACAGCGTTTTGCGCTGACGGAAGGCGAGCACCGGCGTATCGCTGCGGGTGACGGTATCGTAACGGCTGCCGCGCAGAGAGTGCGCCTCCGCGACGTTTCCGGCATCGAGCTGACGTCGCAGCGCCACGCCAAAGCGATAGTTGAGTTTCAGCCCCAGCTGATCCTGACTCTCACCGGCGCTGCTGGTTTTATGGGTAGCGGACAGCGTCACCAGCGGCACGGGAGTGTAAGAGAGGCCAAACGACATGGCGGAGGGATTGTGATAGCGGTTGCCGCTGTTAAACAGATCGACATTCTCACCCAGATATTGCTGATAGCTCACCGAAACGCCCAGCTGACGATAAAAGGGCAGATAGCTCTGGCTGGTAATATCGTAGCCGCGCGCCATGCGCTGCTGCTGCGAATCGCCCAGATTTTTCCAGCCGGAAAGCGGCTGATAGTAGTTGGCCGAGAAGCGCATTGAATCGCTCCACGCTTCCGTGCCCACAGAGGCGCGTTGCAGGCCGCTGCTGAACACGCGGTCAACAAAGCCGTTGTAACCCAGCAGCCAGTCACCGGCATCCCAGCGTTGCCCCAGTCCTGCATTGCCAACCAGGCCATCGCCGGTATCGTGCAGACCAAGCTGGCTGAAGGTGAGCCGGCTGTTTTCGTCGGCCAGTGCGCTGAAGAGATCGCCGCCGGTGCCGGTAAAGTTTCCGTTCATGTCGACTTTCAGATCCAGCTGCGCGGTGCCGTAAGGGGAAAGCAGTGACTGCCCTTCGCTCTCAACCCGATCGGCCACTTCATCGCGCAGATGATTGAACGCCCAGACGCCCGCCTGCTGACCAAACGTGACATTGCTGTCGCTGTTGTTACTCGCTTCACCGATACTTTTGGCCACGGCCGCCAGCTTTTTGCTCCACTCTTCATCCTGATCGCTGGCACCGCCGAGCGTCGGCAGCGACTGACTGTAGCGCGCAGGATTGTCGAATGGCGTCTCTGACACCGCTGTTTCAGTCTGGAAGGCGCGGGCGCTCTGCGTGGCAGTCAGCGACAGCGCAATCAAAGAGAGAACCCCTGTTTTCCGTATCATGTCACCCGGCACATTGATTAGTTCGTAGCTGCAATTAAACAAAAATCATCAGCTATTACCTTAACATATTGTGACGGCGATGCAGGACAGCAGCGGCGAATTGTGCATATAACAGAAAAGTCCGGGTCAGAAAAAGGCCTGCGTTTACAGCAGGCCTGCGATCTCTCACCGCATCAGGAGAAGATCAACCCGCCATCCACATTGATGGTCTGCCCGGTGATGTATCGCGCATCCTCTGATGCCAGAAAGGCCACCAGTCCGGCGACATCTTCCGGCTGACCGGCACGCTTCAGCGGAATGTTTTTCACCCACTCCGCCATCAGCTCCCCTTTACCGTAGGTTTTCTCCTCGCTGCTGAGGATCTCGCCCCAGACGCGATCGTTGTAATCCCACATCTCACTCTCAATGATGCCAGGGCAAAAAGCGTTGACCGTAATGTTCCACGGCGCCAGCTCCAGCGCCAGACTCTGGGTAATGCCTATCACCCCCATTTTGCTGGCGGCGTAGTGCGGCGTGTAAATAAAGCCCTGTCGTCCCTGCCCCGATGAGGTGTTGATCAGGCTGCCACTGCGCTGCTGCACCATATATTTCGCCGCTTCACGGCAGCAAAGCCAGACGCCGGTGGTGTTAACCGCCAGAATCCGCTCAAAGTCGCTTTTCGGCATGGTGTCGAAGCGGTCGATGGTGATCACGCCCGCATTCTGTATCGAGACGTCGATCTGACCAAAGCGTTCAAAGGCCTGCTGATAGAGCTGCTGCACCGCAGCTTCATCCGTGATATCGACCTGCAGCGCCAGAATCTCACTGCCATACTGCTGCTGAAGCTGGTCGGCTGTAGCGAACACCCGGTCAGCATTCGACACCATCACCAGCCTGGCCCCGTCGCGGGCGAAACGCGCCGCGATCCCGGCCCCGATGCCACGACAGGCACCGGTTATCACCACTGTTTTTCCACGTTGTTCGCGGCTCATAATCGCTCCTGTTAACTGTGACGAACATCAGTAAGGGGGGCTGCCTGCTGCTTTTTTTCATGGCGACGCAGCAGCACCACTTTGCTTTGCAGACGTTGCTGGAACTGGTCGATGACTACCGCAGTCACAATCACCAGACCTTTGATCACCATCTGCCAGAAATCGCTGACGCCCATCATCACCATGCCATCCGCCAGGAAGACGATAACGAAAGCGCCAATAATCGAGCCGGAAACCCGGCCACGTCCACCCGCCAGCGCCGTGCCGCCCAGCACGGTGGCACCAATGGCATCCATCTCAAACATGTTGCCGGTCATCGGGTGCGCGGTCTGCAACTGAGAGGCCACCACCAGCCCGACAAGCCCCGCGCATAGGCCGGAAAAGGCGTAGACAAAGACTTTCACCTTGATAATCGGCACACCCGCCAGTCGCGCGGCGGACTCATTGCCGCCAATGGCGTAGATGTAACGACCCAGCGGGGTTTTGCGTGTCAGGTAGAGGCCGAGCAGTAAAAAGCCGAGCATCAGCCAGATTGGCAGATAAACGCCCAGTACGGTGCCGGAGCCGAGCAGCGAAAAGCCGGTGTTGCCCAGCGCGGGCACTCCCACCAGGTTAGCGTAGGTGCCGCCGTCGTTGAACAGCAACGCCGCACCGCGCGCCACATACATCATGCCCAGGGTGCAGATAAAGGGTGCGACGCCCAGTCGGGTGATCACCGTGCCGTTAATCAGCCCCACCAGCACGCCAAAGATGGCCACCACCAGAATCACTTCAGGCACGTTGAGAAACAGCGTATTGCCGCCCCACAACGGGATGCCATTGGTGAGCAGTGCGCCCGCCACCATGCCGCAGATCCCGGCGACCGCACCCACCGAGAGATCGATACCGCCGGTCAGGATCACCAGCGTCATACCAATGGCCAGCAGGCCGGTAATCGCCACGTGCTGCGTCATGATCAGCAGGTTAGAGGGGGTAAGAAAGTTCGGCACCATCACGCTGAAAAAGCCGACCACAATCAGCAACGCAATAAAGGTGCGGGCCTTGAGCAGGTACATATAGAGCAGATATTTTTGGTTCATGAAATTCTCCGGCCAGCTTAGAGCCTGGCCCGCCAGGCGTAATGGTTTCAGGCAGTCTGGACACGGACAGCGCGGAACAACCGGCACGTACACGCAGTACGTCAGGATTACTCGCTGTGCTCGCCCCTTCAGGGCCGCCCTGACGGGCGTTCAGGTTGCTAAAGCAGCCTGTGTGACCACTGCCCAGGTTCAGACGGACAAATAAAGTAGCCTGATGGGTCAGGCTCTTAATCCTGCGGGGTTGATGCCGCAATCAGATGTTCTCGCGTCGCCGCTGCGCGCGGCAGATCGGCAGTTATCCGGCCATCGGCCATCACTAAAATGCGGTCCGCCAGCGCCATCACCTCATCCAGTTCAGACGAGGAGAACATCACTGCCAGCCCCTGCTGTGCCAGACTGCCAATCAGGTGATAGACGTCGGTTTTGGCACCCACGTCGATACCGCGCGTTGGCTCATCCAGCAGCACCACCTGTGGCCCGGTCATCAGCGCTTTACCCAGCACCACCTTCTGCTGATTACCGCCGCTCAGCGCCGTAACCGGCAGGTCGGGATCGCTGACTTTAATCGCCAGATGGCCGATCATCTCACTGACCCGCTGCTGCTCCCTGGCAGGATTTAACAGCCCCAGCGCACGTCGAAAACCGCGCAGGCTGAAGTCAGAGAGCGTCATGTTGGCGGTGACCGACATCAGTTCAATCACCCCTTCGCCTTTGCGATCTTCGGGCACCAGCGCTATGCCACTTTTCAGCCGCTGCTGGAAGCTGCGTTTCGCCAGATCCCTGCCCGCTAAACGTACCCGGCCCGACTGACAGGGCATCAGGCCAATCAGCCCCTTGAACAGCTCGGTGCGTCCGGCACCCAGCAGACCATAAATGCCGATCACCTCGCCTTTGCGCAGCGTAAAACTGACGTCATTCAGCTTGTAACCGCCGTTCTGATGCAGCGCAGTCAGGCCCTCTACCTCCAGCACCGTTTCCCCCTGTGGCGCAGGCTGATAGTCGAACTGCTTTTTCTTGTCACCCACCATCTGGGCGATAATCCACGGCACGCTGGCGTCCCGTACCTCGCGCTCACTGATAAAACGGCCATCGCGGAAAATGGTGATGTGATCGCCAATCTCCATCAGCTCTTCCAGCCGGTGAGAGATGTAGATAATGGTGACCCCACGCCGCTTAAGCTGATCGATGACGTTAAACAGCACTTTCACTTCAGACTGGCTCAGGGCGCTGGTCGGTTCATCCATGATAAGTACCCGGGTATCCTTCGACAGCGCCCGGGCAATCTCCACCAGCTGCTGATGACCAATACCCAACTCACCCAGCGGCGCGTAAGGATCGACATCCAGCTGCAGCCGCTCCAGCAGCGACTTTGCCAGCGCGTACTGATACTTTTCATTGATCACCCCGCGCTGGAAATACTCATTGGCGATAAAGATGTTGTCCATCACGTTCATGTTGGGAAACAGATTCAGCTCCTGAAAAATGATGCTGATCCCCTGCTTCTCCGCCTGATGCGTGGAGTTCAGAGACACCACCTTGCCATCCAGCAGAATCTCGCCCGACGACGGCGTCTCTACACCCGCCAGCATCTTCATCATGGTGGACTTACCGGCGCCGTTCTCACCGATCAGCACGTTAACTTTATTGCGGTAGACCCGATAACTGACCTGATCGAGCGCGGTCACGCCGGGATAAAGACGCGACACGTTGCGCGTTTCGATAATCACGTCGCCGGACTGTTGCGGTTGAGGATTTTGCATCTGCCGCTCCTTATTGCCGGGTGATCGCAGCCGGAGTGATATCCGGCAGCTGCTGCGGAATGTCCCAGCTGCTGAACACGCCGGAAACCCTCACTTTATCGCCCACCTTCGGCGCAAACTGCTGCATCAGAGTGGAGGCGTGCTGGTTAATCGCCTTGCCGTAATCACCAAACAGCACCTGGTCATTGAAGTCCTGATAGCTCACGCCTTTGTAGACATCCCGCAAAGCGGTGCCACGAATGATTGGCCCTACCTGAATTGTGACACTGTCATCTGATTCATCTTTCACGGTCATCTTTCCACTGCGTGACGTGGTATTTACGGCGGTCACCTCGCCGCTAACCGAGACGCTGAAGACACAGGGATTCTCAGCCTGACTGCGATAGCCGTAGCTCTGACAGGCACTGTCGAAGTCTTTAGCAGACTGCAGCGACTTCATCAGCGTCGCCAGCGGTTTAGCCTCTGCCTGAACCTGCGGCACCAGTTTCTGCTGCCAGAGCTGGTCGATGTTCGCCATTTTCGGATTGGGGGGATTTTTCAGGGCAGCCAGCTCCTGCTGCGACACAATTTTGCAACCGCTTAACAGCAAGACCACCAGCGTCAGCCAGACTCTTCGGGACATCATCTTCTCCCTGGCGCCCGCTTTCGCAGGCGCGACAGCGTTTAATTACGACTTGTAGTTAAAGTCCTGTACACCTTTAGCGTTTTCCGGGGTAATCAGAATGCCGCGGAACATCACCCGCTGTTTTTCCGGCTTCACGCCCTTCTGAATGAAGTTATCGAGATCGGTCACCCCTTCAGCGGCAATCGCCTGCGCCTGCAACATGACCGTGGCTTTCAGCGTGCCCGCTTTCACTGCATCGCGTTCGTCGTTGCTGCCATCAATCCCCACCACGATGACATCGTTGCGACCGGCCGCCTTCAGCGCGGCAATGGCGCCCAGCGCCACCGGGCCGTTACCGCAGATCACCCCTTTCACATCCGGATGCGCCTGCAGGATGCTGTCCATAATGCGCTTGCCGTCGATCAGCGTGCCTTTGGCATCCTGCCGTGCCACGCTCTGCATATCAGGATACTGATCCAGCACCTGATGGAACGATTTCGAGCGTGTCACGCAGTTGTTATCCGCCAGGTTACAGGCGAGTTCGGCGTATTTGCCCTTTTCGCCCATCTTTTCAACAAAGACGTTGGCAACGTCTGAACCCGCCTGGAAGTTGTTGTGGGTGATCTGTGCCAGCGCCACATCATCCACCGGGATTTCGCGGTTGATCAGCACCACCGGGATCCCGGCATCTTTGGCTTTTTTAATCGCCGCCACGCTGGCGGTGGAGTCGGCGTTATCCAGCACGATACCCTGCACTTTTTTACCGATAGCGGCGTCGATCAGTTCGCTCTGCTTTTTCACATCTTCACCGTGCGACAGCACCGTTGTTTTGTAACCCAGTTCCTGCGCTTTGAGATTGGCGCCTTTGGCTTCGGAGGCGTAGTAGGGATTATCGAGTGAGTTAACCAGAATCATAATGGTGCCCTTTTCGGCGGCAAACGCCGCCTGCGAAACCAGACAGGCAGCCACGGCAGTGCACAGCAAGGTACGGTTTTTCATGATGTTCTCTCTTATCGTTATGGCAGGGTATGAATTCCCGGGTGCTGGATTGGCCTTACCAGATGGTAAAGCCCCCATCGATCATCAAATCGGCGCCGGTGATCATGTCGCTGCCGTTGCTGGCGAAAAACAGCACCGCAGCGGCGATCTCATCGGTATAGGCAAAGCGTCCGAGCGGAATCAGCTTCTTCATCTGCTCGCCCTTCTCGCCGCGCCAGGCCTTTTCGCCCATCGGCGTCAGCACCACGGTGGGCGACAGGGTGTTAACGTTGATGCGATGCGGGGCAAACTCTTTGGCCATCACTTTGGTCATGCCCAGCAGGCCCGCTTTGGCTGAGGTGTAGGCGACATGGTTGTCGATAGCGATGGATGCCGCCTGGGAAGCGATATTAATAATTTTGCCGCCCGCACCGGCACGGATCATCAGCCGTGCGGCGGCCTGTGAGCAGAGAAAAGGCCCGGTGAGATTCACCGCAATCTGCTTCTGCCACTCGGCAAAATCGGTCTCGATCACCGGCTGCAGCATCACGTAGCCTGCGCAGTTCACCAGGATATCGATCCGGCCATAGTGGGAAACCACATCGTCAAAAGCCTGTTCAACCGACGCGGGATCGGTAACGTCACAGCAGACAAACTGCACCCGCTCGACGGGGAAATCTGCCCTCAGGCTGGCCACCTTCTCTGCTTCAAACGGCGGATAGAGTAGTGCCAGACTCGCGCCCTTCTCCAGCAACATGCCATTGGTCGCCATCGCGATACCGCCCAGCCCGCCGGTCACGACGGCCACTTTGCCGGCCAGATTCATTGCGGTATCCACGCCGTAGCGCAGGTTTACGTCATATTCACCACTCATCCCACTCTTCCCCTCAGATTTTTGCCGATGCCGTTGACTCACTCATTTTCGAACAAAAATATAAGCCATCGAAAAGAAATGTTGTGTGGAGCAGATCAAATTTCGACCATCTGCCCTACAAAGCGGCTTATCTGATTGAAAAGACGTGATCTGGCTTCCAGTCCCGAAATAAAGCCAGCTGGTTGCAATCCGGAAAGCGTGAGAGATTCAATAACCTGCACATTTTATATTTTCGTTCGAAAACCAAAGGCAGATCAGGCTATCTCGCATTCATAAAAATGGCGCGTTAAACTCAGCCACAAAGACCTTGTTCGCCCGACTTCTCAGGTTATTGGAAAAGGGAGCATTTCGATTGAAAAGCAAAAGTGAGCAGTTCGCTGACATGCAGCAACGCCGCGAGAAAATTCTGGAGATGATCCGTGAGGATGGCACTGTCACGGTGAAAGCTTTGACGGAGACCTTTGGACTGACCGAAGCCACCTTACGCAGCGACCTTCGCATGCTGCAAAAACAGGGTTTTGTGCAGCGCTACCATGGTGGCGCGACGCTGATGACGGGCAAACAGAATACCGGGGCGATGCTGCTGGAGCGGCAGACACATCTGGAAGAGAAAGAGGCGATTGGCCGACTGGCGGCGCAGCATATCGAAAATGGCGACACGGTGATTTTCGATTCCGGCACCACGACCACCGCGATCACCGATGCCATCAGCCACATCCGCCGCCTGTCGGTCGTGACAACCGCGGTGAATATCGCCCTGAAACTGGGCGGCGAGCCGGGGATCAACATCCTGCTGACCGGCGGTACCTTTAAATTTCCGACGCTCTCTACCTCCGGCGAAAAGGCGGCCAGCTTCTTCGAAAACGTGCTGGCCGGTAAACTCTTCCTGGCGACCGCCTGCATCTCGCCGCGTCTGGGCCTGAGCTTCCCCAGTGAAACTGACATCAAGGTAAAGCTGGCGATGATCAAATCTGCCAGCACGGTTTACGTGGTCGCTGACTCCAGCAAAATCGACAAGGTTTCGATGTTCGCGCTGCCCTGTGACTGGAGCAATATTCACTACCTGATCACCGACAGCGGCATCAGTACTGCGCAGGTAAAAGCGTTTGAAGCACTAGGCGTGAAAGTGCTGGTGGCCCCGCTGCCGCTGAAGCGGGCGATGTAATGCTTGTTGAAACAACATCGATTCAGCCACTCGCTGTCATCAGACAGCCACAGGATTAAGTTACGCTCCAGAGCGAATGCTAAGCAGGGATGTAACGGATGATAAAACGATGAAAAACGAGATTTTCGAGCGCAGGAAAGCGCGGGCTTTAGCCCTGATGGCAGCGAAGAAAATATGGCCGAGTAACTCTGCTCCGCCATTACATCGTTTGTTATGGAAAATGAATATCCATCTTCCACCCCCGAGTTTCACTCCTTTCTGGCTCAATCTTGTGGTGTTTGCCAGCATGTACACGCTTATGATGCCACTGCTGCTCTTATTGCCTTCTCTTCCGGGCGTGTCTGACGACAACTATTCGCTGATACCCAATCTGATCGCAGGTCTGTTCTTCGGTACGACAATGGCACTGTTTCACGCATATCGAAAAAAGGTTCACAACCTGCCTGTGTGGGAGGAGCTTTAAAGCCAGCTAAAGCTCCATCGTCTTTTATACAGTGCACCTGCACGATGGTGCCTCCACTGTAAGCACGTACTATCGCTAATCGTGCAGGTAAGGCCTGCTGAAGAGCAAAGTGTGCGAGCCAGGGATGGCGAGCCCAGTCCGCAGGGATGCGGGATCCCTTTGCGATCAGGCAGGCCTTTCCTGCACGACGCACCGTCTTACCAACCCTCACCTGCCTTCCCACACTGGACTGCTCTTTTCGTCCTGCTCGGGCACTTCCACTCTCATCAACCGCACTCAATCCAGATCTGATCCCAAAAAAAACCGCACCGCCGCCAGCCGGGCAGGAAGGGCCTGCCTGAAGAGCAAAGTGTGCGAGCCAGGGATGGCGAGCCCAGTCTGCAGGGATGCGTGATCCCTTTGCGATCAGGCAGGCCTTTCCTGCACGCCGCACCGTCTTGCCGCACCGTTCCGGCCTTACCACCAAGACATACGCCCACTCAATCCAGACCTGATCCCGCAAAACCCCGCACCAATGCCAACAGTGCAGGTAAGCCCTGCCTGAAGAGCAAAGTGTGCGAGCCAGGGATGGCGAGCTCAGTCCGCAGGGATGCGGGATCCCTTTGCGATCAGGCAGGTCTTTCCTGCACGACGCACCGGCTCACCGTCTCCCCACCCCGCACCTGCAAATCCGCCCGATAAAACCGCACCACTTCACCCACCATCAGCAACGACGGAGACACCGGCTTATCCCGCGCCACCGTCTCCGCTAATCCCCCCAGCGTGGTAATCAACACCCGCTGATAGGGCCGGGTCCCATTCTCAATAATCGCCACCGGCGTCTCCGCATCACGTCCCTGCGCCTGCAACTG
This sequence comes from Pantoea sp. ABR1s, assembly GCF_057812235.1. Taxonomy (NCBI): domain Bacteria; kingdom Pseudomonadati; phylum Pseudomonadota; class Gammaproteobacteria; order Enterobacterales; family Erwiniaceae; genus Pantoea; species Pantoea sp. ABR1s. The sequence continues at coordinate 2,379,820 of NZ_CM173823.1, forward strand.
CGCACTGATCGACGCACTCCAGCTCAACCCCATATAAAACACCAGCGTCTGATTCACCGCCGTCAGCGCAGCCGCCTCCAGCTGCGGCTCGCCGTTCCGCCCATGCCCGGTAATCAACCGCAAAGACTGCGCGCAATCCCGATGCGTCAACGGAATTCCGCTGGCTGCCGCACAGCCCACAGCCGCCGTAATCCCTGGCACGACCTCACAGCGAATCCCGGCCTGCTGCACGCTCACCATCTCCTCGCCTCCGCGACCAAAAACAAACGGATCGCCCCCCTTCAGCCGGATTACATTGCGTCCACTGCGCGCCAGTTCCACCAGCAACTGATTAATCTGCGCCTGCTTCAGACCATGCTGCCCCGGCTGCTTACCCACATCAATACACAACGCCTGCTCCGGCACCTCCGCCATCACCGCGTCACTCACCAGCCGGTCATATACCACCACCTCAGCACGCTGCAGCAACCGCAACGCCTTAACGGTCAGCAGTTCCACATCGCCAGGGCCCGCACCCACCAGCCACACCGCGCCCTGTTGCGACACGGCATCCACCGGGGCCAGTAACTTATCCAGAGAATCAATTGCTCGTGTCATCATTCCTCCGACATCACTTCGGACAGCAACAACTGCTTCAGCTCCGGAATACAGGAGCCGCACTGCGTGCCGCACTTTAGCTTTTCGCCCAACGCCTGAGTTGTACGACACCCCTGCGCCACCGCCTGTAAAATCGTCTGCTCACCCACCGCCATACAACTGCAAATAATCCGTCCCGTGGCCGCGCCCTGCGCGGGCTGTCCTGCCAGTACACTGTGCCGCCCTGCCGCATCCTGCGGCGCATGACTAAAGGCCTCGGCGACCCACGCACTATCAATCGACGGCAACACGGAGCCGGCATAAAACGCCAGCTGCAACTCGCCGTCACGCCATGCCAGCAACCGGTAATCATTGCCGCTGCCGGTCGCAACCTGCCTGTGACAGCCTGAAAGAACAACCTGCCCGTCCAGCCAGACCTGCGGCGAGCCCTCGCCCGCCACCGCATAACGCTGCACCGCCGGATAGGGGGTACGCGCCCAGTAACGCAACCCTGTGGGCTGCGCTATCTCGCGCTGCCATAGCCAGCCCTGCCAGCTCACCCTCAACGGCAGAATCCGCACCGACGTCTGCTTCAGCGCGGGCTGCCCCGAAAACGGACAGGCGCGGGCGGCCACCAGTAAATCGACGTGACTCTGCTGACTGAACTGCCGGTTCCAGTGCATCGGCACAAACAGCTCGCCGCGCCGCATCCCGACATCGACACGCACCCGCACGCTAATCCAGCCCTGAACAGACTGCACCCGCGCCAGTCCGCCAGCCGTCACGCCATACGTTGCCGCATCCGCCGGATGCAGCGCGACAAACGGTTCATCGCAATGCTGCATCAGACGCGGCACCAGCCCGGTACGCGTCATGGTGTGCCACTGATCGCGCACCCGTCCGGTATTCATCAACAACGGATACGCCGGTTCGCGCGGGGCGACAACCGGCGTGGCCGGCACCCGCAACCGGGCCTTACCATCCGGATGAAAAAACCGACGATTGCCAAACAGCCGGGCGCAGCCCTGCGGACAGGCCGCGTTAACCGGCCACTGCACCGGACGCAGCGCATCCCAGTCAGCATTACTCAATTGCGCCAGGCCGCTGATATCAAACGCCCTGGCGCCCCGGTTCTCGAAACCTGACAACGCCGCATGCTCACGGAAAATCTCTGCCGGATGCTGCCAGTTAAAGCCTTCATCAAACCCTAAACGCCTGGCCACCTGCGACAGCAACCACCAGTCAGGCCGGGCGTCACCGGGTGCGGCGGCAAAAGCGCGCTGACGTGAAATACGCCGCTCGGAATTGGTCACCGTGCCGTTCTTCTCGCCCCACCCCTGGGCGGGCAGCAGAATATTGGCAAAGGCGCTGGTATCGGTCTGCGCCATCACATCTGATACAATCACCAGCGGACAGGCCGCCAGCGCCTGCGCGACGCGGTTGCCCTCAGGCATCGACACCGCCGGATTGGTGCCCATAATCCACACTGCTTTCACCGTGCCATCCGCCAGTGCCCGGAAAAGATCCAGTGCAGTCAGTCCCGGTTCCCGGGCAATGGCCGGACTGCGCCAGAAACGCTGCACCCGTTCGCAATCCGCTTCAGTAAAATTCATATGCGCCGCCAGCTGATTCGCCAGGCCACCCACCTCCCGTCCTCCCATGGCATTTGGCTGTCCGGTCAGCGAAAAAGGACCACAGCCCGCGCGGCCTATTTTGCCCGTCAGCAGATGCAGATTAAGAATCGCCTGGTTATTGTCGCTGCCGGTGGCGGACTGATTAATCCCCATGCACCATAGCGTCAGCACCCGATCGTGCTGGCTGAAAAGCTGGAAAAAGTGCGCGACCTGCTGCACGGTTAAGTCACATGCCTCTGCCACTCGCGCCACACCCCACTGCGCTGCGGCGGTCAGCGTCTCGTCCACACCATTCAGGTGCGGCAACATGCTGGCATCAATGCCATCCTGCTGCGCCAGCCAGTGCAGCAGACCGGAAAACAACGCCGTATCGCTGCCGGGCCGCAACGGCAGGTGGAGATCGGCCTGATCGCAACTCGCCGTACGCCGCGGATCGATAACGACAATACACATCGCCGGACGTTGCAGCTTCGCCTGCATCAGCCGCTGCCACACCACCGGATGCGCCCAGGCAGCATTAGACCCCACCAGCAGCACCAGGTCGGCCTGCTCCAGATCCTCATAGCAGCAGGGCACCGCATCGGCCCCCAGCGCCCGCTTATAACCGACCACCGCCGACGCCATGCAGAGCCGCGAATTCGTATCGATGTTGGCTGCACCGATGTAGCCCTTCATCAGCTTATTGGCGACGTAGTAATCCTCGGTCAACAGCTGGCCGGAGCCGTAAAACGCCACCGCCTGCGGGCCATACTGATCGATAACCGCCCGCAATCCCGCCGCCGCCGCATCCAGCGCAGCGTCCAGGCTGACGCGCTGCCCGTTAACCTCGGCGTTCAGCAAACGCCCTTGCGGCGTCAGGGTCTGGCCCAGCGCTGCGCCTTTTACGCACAACCGACCTGCATTCGCGGGATGGTGCGGATCGCCGATCACGGTTGCCTGATGCGCCCCCTGCGGGGTGACGCAGACGCCACAGCCGACGCCGCAATAGGGACAGGTACTGTTCATGATGCCTGCGCCAGCTGATCCAGCGGACGATTTGCCAGCCAGATCTGACCCGCTTCCAACTTCACCGGCCAGCAGCGCAGCTGATGCTGCGGGTTATCCAGGCTCTGTCCGTCACGCAACCGTATCCGCTGCTTATAGAGCGGGGAGATCACCACCGGCTCGCCGCCCACATCGCCAAGGATCCCACGTGAGAGCACGCTGGCGTCGCTGCCGGGTTCGCGGTCTTCCAGCGCAAAAAGCGCATCGCCAAAGCGGAACAGCGCAACACGTTCGCTACCCAGTCGCGCCCCGATCCCCGCCTGCTGAGGAATCGCCTCCAGTGTACACACCGCGCTCCACGGCTCGGCTGGCGGCGGTAACAGCGGACGATCGGTAACGGCCTCCGGCTGACGCTGACCGCGCACCCGGCTGTAGTGCAACGTCTCATCCGGGCGATCGCTGTTGACCGTAGGGGTAAACAGCGCAAGTCGTGAAGGATCCGCCAGCGTGGTCTGCCACTCGCACTGATACGCGTCCACCACCCGCTGCATCTCCTGCTCCAGCGTCTCGCCCAGACCGAGGCTATCCTCAATCACCACCTGACGCAGATAGTCCAAGCCGCCTTCCAGATTGTCCATCCAGACGCTGGTGCGCTGCAGCCTGTCTGCGGTGCGGATATAAAACATCAGCAGGCGGTCGACATAACGCAGCAGCGTGGCATCATCGAGATCGCTGGCGAACAGGTCGGCGTGGCGCGGCTTCATGCCGCCATTGCCACACACATAGAGATTCCAGCCCTTTTCCGTGGCGATCACCCCGATATCTTTGCTCTGCGCTTCCGCACATTCGCGGGTACAGCCCGATACCGCCATCTTGATCTTGTGTGGGGCGCGCAGCCCCTTGTAGCGGTTCTCCAGCGCAATGGCGAAAGCGGTTGAATCCTGCACGCCGTAGCGGCACCAGGTCGACCCCACACAGGACTTCACAGTGCGCAGCGACTTGCCGTAGGCGTGACCGGTTTCAAAACCCGCCGCCAGTAGCGTCTGCCAGATATCAGGCAGTTGATCGAGCCGCGCGCCAAACAGGTCGATACGCTGACCGCCGGTGATTTTGGTGTAAAGATCGTAACGCGCCGCCACCTCGCCAATCGCGATCAACCCCTGCGGCGTGATTTCGCCCGCCGGGACGCGCGGCACCACCGAATAGGTGCCATCTTTCTGGATATTGGCGAAATAGCGGTCGTTGGTGTCCTGCAACGGCAGATGCGCCGGTTTTAGCAGATAGTCGTTCCAGCATGAGGCGAGCAGTGACGCCACCAGCGGTTTGCACACTTCACAACCCTGCCCCCGCCCATGCGACGCCAGCAGCGCATCAAAGGTTTTGAACTCACCGGCCCGCACCAGGTGATACAGCTCCTGGCGCGAATAGCTGAAATGTTCACAGATATCTTTTTTGACCTCGACACCGAGGTTTTCCAGCTGAAACTCCATCACCTGCTTCACCAGTGCCGCACAGCCGCCGCAGCCCGTGGCCGCTTTGGTGCAGCTCTTAATGCTGCTCATCTCACCGCATCCGCCTTTCACCGCCGCGCAGATTTCGCCCTTGCTGACGTTGTGACAGGAGCAGACCTGGGCGCTGTCAGGCAACGCCGCGACGCCTGGCGCTTTCGGCGCCCCCGACAGCGCAGGCAGGATAAGGCTTTCTGGCGCGGCAGGCAGCGGTAACTCATTGAGCATCATCTGCAGCAGCGTGGCGTAGTCGCTGCTGTCACCGACCAGCACGCCGCCCAGCAGCCGGGTGCTGTCGGCAGAAACCACGATTTTCTTGTAGATGCCTTTTGGCCCGTCGGTCCAGTGATAGTGCTGACTGCCCGGCGTGCGGCCATGCGCGTCACCAAACGACGCCACCTCCACCCCCAGCAGTTTCAGTCTGGTACTCATGTCCGCGCCGCTGAAGGCGGTGGATTCAGCCGCCAGATGCCCGGCCAGCACGCGTGCCATCTGATAGCCTGGCGCGACCAGACCGAAGATCTGACCGTTCCACAATGCGCATTCACCAATGGCAAACACCTCTTCATCGCTGGTCTGGCAGCGATCGTTAATCTCAATGCCGCCGCGCGGTCCCAGCGTCAGGCCCGCTTCACGTGCCAGCTCATCGCGCGGCCGGATACCGGCGGAGAACAGCACCAGATCGCCGGGTAAACTGCTGCCGTCAGCAAAGCGCAGCACCACGCTACCGTCGGTCTGACGCTCAATCAGTTCGGTCTGTTTTGAGGTGTGAACCGTGACGCCCAGCGCATCGATCTTCTGGCGCAGCATCAGCGCCCCGCCCTCATCGAGCTGCACTGCCATCAGGCGTGGCGCAAACTCCACCACATGCGTTTCCAGCCCGAGCTGCTGCAGCGCATTCGCCGCCTCCAGACCCAGCAGGCCGCCGCCAATCACGATGCCGCGCTGGCTATTGCGGGCGCAGGCAGCAATGGCATCAAGGTCATCCAGCGTGCGGTAGACAAAGCAGCGTTCGTCGTCGTGGCCCGGTACCGGCGGTACAAAAGCACGCGAGCCGGTAGCCAGCACCAGCTTATCCCACGCCAGCTCATTGCCCGCGCTGTCACGCAGACTGCGCTGCTGACGATCGATCGCTACGACTGCGCAGCCGCTGCGCAGTTCGATGCCGTGCAGGGTAAAAAAGTCCGCGCTGACCAGCGACAGATCGTCGGCCGTTTTGCCGTTGAAATAGTCCGACAGATGCACCCGATCGTAAGCCTGCTGACGCTCCTCGCCGTAAACCACGATGTGGTAGTGCTGATGCAGTTCGCGGGCAACCAGCTGTTCAAGAAAGTGGTGACTGACCATGCCGTGACCCACCACGGCTAATACCGGTTTACTCATCTCAGGACTCTCTGCAGCCTGCGGCTGCGGTTCAGGTTGACGGGAATCGAACAGGGCTTCGAGCGTGACAGCTTCGGTGTGCAGCAGACGCGCCAGCAGCGCGGGACCCTGCCGGGTGTCGCCAGAGAGCAATACGCCACAGAGGCGGCCCTGACGAAGAAACAGACGGCGGTAGTCGCCGGAGATCGGATCAAAACTGCTGATGGAGGGTGCCTCACTGACATCCCCGGCGCTGAACAGCGAAATGCCACTGACTTTGAGCCGCGTCGCCTGCGGCTGGCTGACAAAATCCGCCAGTGGCGACCCCGCCAGCTGTGCGGCCAGAATCTGCGCCTGCGTCAGGCAGGGTGTGACCAGGCCAAAGGTTTCGCCGGCAATTTCGCAGCACTCGCCTACGGCGTACACCGACGGGACCGCTGTGCGTAACTGCCCATCGACCAGAATGCCGCGCTGACACGGCAGACCCGCTGCCTGCGCCAGCGTTATCTCCGGCTGAACGCCGATGGCAATCACCACCTGCGTGGCGGCGCAGTGACGACCGCTGGTCAGCGTCACACCCGCCTCATCAATCGCCGTGAGTCCGCTGTTCAGCACGCAGCGGATACCGCGCTGCTGGAGTGCCGTCAGCAACAGCTCGCCCGCCTTTGCATCCAGCTGGCGATCCAGCAGCCAGGGTTTGTGATGAACCAGCGTAACCTCACGCCCACGGGCACAGAGTGCCGCCGCCGCTTCAATGCCGAGAAAACCACCGCCCAACACCACCACCGGTCCCTGGCACGCCAGGAGTTGCCGGACGTCGGCGATACTGCGAAAACCCAGTACGCAATCCGCGTTGATGCCGGGAATGGCGGGCAAACGGGGCTGTGAACCGGTGGCAAACACCAGCCGATCCCAGCCCAGCTGGCGATAATCGGTCTGCACTGTACGTGCCGACAGATCGACCTGCAGCACGGTTTCGCCGGATAGCAGCGTGACGCCGTGCCGCTCATACCAGTCGCGATCGTGGATCAGCGTTTCACTGAACGGCGTTTCACCCGCCAGCACCGGCGAGAGCAGCACACGGTTGTAATTGCCGTGCGGCTCGCGGCCAATGACCGTGATGGCGAAGCGCTGCGGTGCACGTTGCAGCAGGCTCTCCACCATCTGCATTCCCGCCATGCCATTACCTATCACCAGCAACCGTTGCTTCATGGTCTGTTCCTTACGCCGTAGTGGTCTGTTTTTCATAGAGGAAATGCAGCACTTTCTGTCGCAACTGGTGGTAGCGCGGCTCATCCGCCAGCGCCACCCGTGAACGCGGACGTGGCAGATCGACAGTGAGGATCTCGCCAACCTGCGCCGCCGGGCCGTTAGTCATCATCAGCACCCGGTCTGACAGCAGCACGGCTTCATCCACGTCATGGGTAATCAGCACGATGGTGGTGTTCAGCTCCTGCTGAATGCGCATCACGCTGTCCTGCAGATGAGCGCGGGTTAAGGCGTCCAGCGCGCCAAACGGCTCATCCAGCAGCAGCACGCGTGGCTTCATCGCCAGCGCCCGCGCAATACCGACGCGTTGCTTCATACCGCCGGATATTTCGCCGGGCCGCTTGTGCATGGCATGGCTCATCTGCACCCGGTTAAGGTTGTGCTCGATCCAGTCACGCATCTCCGCTTTGCTGAAGCGCCCTTTAAACACCTGTTGCACCGCCAGCTCGACATTCTGAAATGCCGTCAGCCACGGCAGCAGCGAATGGTTCTGAAACACCACCGCGCGCTCCGGACCGGGGCCAGTGATTTCGCGGTTATCACACAGCAGCACGCCGCTGCTGGGCCGGGTTAAACCGGCAATCAGGTTCAGCAGCGTCGATTTGCCGCAGCCGGAGTGGCCGATCAGGCTCAGGGTTTCCCCTTCGTGAATATCAAAACTGACATTGTCCAGCGCCAGAAACTCGCCGCTGGCGGTGGCAAAACGCTGGCTGACCTGCTGGACGCGAATGATCTGTTGCATCGTGCTCTCCTTATTTATCCCAGCTAAAACGACGGACCAGCAGCATCAGCCCCTGTTCCAGCAGCAGCCCGATTACGCCGATGACCAGAATGGCGACCAGAATGTTTTCCACGTTGAGGTTGTTCCACTCATTCCAGATCCAGAAGCCGATGCCCAGTCCGCCGGTCAGCATTTCGGCGGCGACGATCACCAGCCAGGCGATGCCGATAGAGAGACGGACCCCGGTCAGCACCGCGGGCAGCACCGCGGGCAGCAGGATCCGGCGCATCACCGTCCACTCAGAAAGCTGTAACACCCGCGCCACGTTGAGGTAATCCTGCGGAATACGCTGTACCCCTTCGGCGGTGTTAATGATCATTGGCCAGATCGAACAGATAAAAATGGTCCAGCTGGCGGCAGGCTCGGCGCGCTGAAACAGCAGCAGGCCAATCGGCAGCCAGGCCAGCGGACTCACCGGCCGCAGCAGGGCGATGACGGGATTGAACATCTGCGCCATAAAGCTAAAGCGACCGATTAAAAAGCCCGCCGGAATGCCGACCAGCGCGGCCAGGCCGAATCCAATGCCGACGCGTTGCAGCGACGCCAGCACGTTCCAGCCGATGCCCTGATCGTTGGGGCCGTTGCTGTAGAACGGGTCAGCGAACAGGACCTGAGCGGCCTGCCAGGTGGCGTAAGGCGAAGGGAAACCCGGTTGCGACAGCGCCGCGATCTGCCACACCAGCAGCATTAATAACAGGCCACCGGTGGCGGGAATGGCGCGCTGCAACAGCGGACGCAGACGCGCCGGACGGGCTGCGGCTTTCGGGGTGACCTGTAACGGAATAACGGTGGCACTGTTGTGACTCTGCACCGGCTGCGCCAGGGCGCGCGCGTCAGTTTTCATAGCAACCTCTCTTAACGTTTGATAGCGAAACTGGCGGCATAGGCGGCAGGATCGCTGCCATCCCAGACCTTGCCGTCGATGAAGGTACTGCTGCGCATTTCACTGGCGGGCAGTGCAACCTGTCCGACTGCGCTGGCGGCCTGTTTGTAGAGGTCGATGCGGTTGATCTGGCGCGCCACCGCGAGGTAGTCGGGATCGCTGGCAAGCAGGCCCCAGCGTTTCATCTGGGTCAGGAACCACATGCCGTCTGAGAGCCAGGGAAAACTGACGTTGCCGTTGTCAAAGAAGCGCATCGGGTGAGCGTCCTGCCACGACTGCCCCAGGCCGTTCTGATACTGACCGAGCATCCGACCCTGTAACGTCTCCACTTTGGTATTGATCCAGGCGCGGCCGGCTAACACCTGCGCGGTTTCGCGGCGGTTGTCGTCCGAGGCATCAATCCAGCGCGCGGCCTCCAGCACAGCGGCGGTGAGTGCACGGGCCGTGTTGGGGTTCTCTTTCACCCACTCTGCGCGGGTGCCGAGCACTTTTTCCGGATGCTCCGGCCAGATCTGCTGGCTGGTGGCGGCGGTAAAACCGATGTTGTCGCTGATGGCGCGCTGGTTCCACGGCTCACCAACGCAGAAGCCGCTCATGTTGCCAATTTTCATGTTCATCACCATCTGCGGCGGCGGCACGACCACGGTGCGCACGTCATCAAACGGGTGGATGCCCGCATTGGCGAGCCAGTAATAGAGCCACATGGCATGGGTGCTGGTCGGAAAGGTATGGGCGAAGGTAAAGCTGCCTTTGGCGCTGCCATCAATGGCCTTTTTCAGGCTGGCCGCATCGGTGACCCCACTGGCTTTCAGCTGGTTCGACAGGGTGATCGCCTGGCCGTTATGGTTGAGCGTCATCAGGTTCGCCATGTCGTGCTGCGGACCCGCTACGCCCAGTTGCAGGGCGTAGATCATGCCGTAGAGCACATGCGCCGCATCCAGCTCACCGGAGGTCAGTTTGTCGCGCACCGCCGCCCAGCTCGCCTCTTTGCTGACCTGCAATGTGAGACCATACTTTTTGTCGAAGCCTTTCACAGAGGCCATCACCACCGGCGCGCAGTCAGTGAGCGGGATAAAGCCGACCCGCACCTGCGCTTTTTCTGGCGCATCTGATCCCGCTGCCCAGACCGCATTTCGTAATCCCGGAACGATCCAGGCCGCACCCAGCGCGGCGCCGGAGATCAGCGCCTGACGTCGTGTCAGTGAAAATGGCGTTTTGCTCATCTTGTTGCCCCTGAACAGAAATAAAAAAAGGCGTCCTCCGACAAGCCGAAGCCTGCGGATGGACGCCTTTATCCAAAGCACTGACCCCACCGCCATTGGCGGGAGCAATGCGTACTCTCTATAGGGATTAAGCAAAGGATGTGCCAGATCGCCGAAACAGCCTTAATGCCGATCTGCGGTGACGCACTGTTGAAAAATTAACCGTTTTTGCACGTTTCTGACGCAGATCACGCACAAAGGTTGTGCAGCTACCTCATCCGGGTTAGTTGCTCAGGGTCTTCGCTACCGCCAGTACCGCCTGCGCGATCTCCAGTACCCGCTTATTCTGATTCATCGCACTTTTGCGTAATGCCTGCCAGGCGGCCTCTTCTGTGAAACCCTGCTGCTGCATCAGCCAGTGTTTGGCCTGATCGATCACCCGCCGCTCGTCCAGTGAGGCGCGCATCGCCGCCAGTTCATCCGCCTGCTGCTGCAAACGCTGCGACTGTTCGCCAATCAGCGATAGCACCGAGCGCCCCAGCTGCGGGGCCAGACCGTCGCTGTCGAGCGCCGCCGCGCCAGGCAGCCAGTCCGCCCCGGAGACGTAAAGCGAAAAATTGCTGTCGCCCTGCACCACTGTTCCTGCCGCCTGCTGTTGTGCCTGATCAATGGCAGCCCGGCAGCGCTGCATCAATGTCGCCGTCAGGGCATCCTCCAGCATTTTCATCTGATCCAGCCGCTCAGAGAGCAGGGAAAACCAGTGCAGCGCGCCGGTCTCATCACAACGGCCGCCGGTGCAGGCGATGCGACGAAGGCGTTCGATGTCGCGGCTGGCCTGAGCCAGCGGCTGCCAGGATTCACACGCGGCGCTGTCAGCAAACTCCCGGAAGGTGATAAAGCTCTGCTCCTGTGCCGCAATCAGGGCGACCATCTGGCTGCGCTGGTCGGAGGTGAACTGACGCGCCGCAAAGCCGGCTGAGCCGATGGCCCGCTCCTGCCCGGCCAGTTCTTTGCCCTGCATAAAACTGAACAGGGCGATCAGTGCACGGGAGATGCCGGGATAGCTGGCGGTGTCGGCCGCCTCAAACACCAGATTGAGTAAAGTACGGATAACCTGGTTAAAGGCGGCCATCGCCGCGGCCTGATCAAGCTCACGCTGGCTGATTTGCTGGCGCAGCGCAGGCAGTCCGGCCAGCGCCTGCAGGGCAGCGGCAATCAGGTTGCAGAAGCGGCTGTAGCCGGGCTGCGCTATGGCGGCCGGCAGCGCCTGATAAAAATGCTCCAGGCCGGCGCTGACCTCCTGCTGGCGGGCATGACGTTCGGCGCTGAACAGCGCTCCGTCAGAGCAGATCCAGAGATTGTTTGCGCCACGTTCCCGCTGCAACCGATGGACCAGTTCACTGACGGCAGCCATCAGCTCGCCGGTTTCCAGAAGACGTTGCAGGCTGGCGATATCGCTCGCGCGTGATGCCTGCAGCCAGGTCAGGGCGTCCCTCATTGCTCACCTCAGTGCGGTTAAAACCTTTCAGAAGCAAAAGGCGTGCCGCTTTCCTGAAAAAAGAGGGTCTGAGCAGGGGCGTAAAATCTGATTTTGATAAGTTTCTTAACGCAAACTGATAAATTTTTTCGGCAACAAGTTATTAGTAAATCTTAATAGTTTCCAATCGGATTCATTGCATGTCAGAATGCGCGGCACTGTTCTCAACCAGTTTGTCTCTGCGATAATTCAGTTCGATTTAACTATCACATTACCTGGCGCTTTTCTTATACCGAAACCCGCCCGTAAAGCGCCTGCTATCACGCATCAGCCGCGGGTGCAATGGTTTGAATTCTCAAAAGTCTTAGGTAAACTGAATGCGTTACTATCCCGATGTAATCTGACCCTTTTTTTAAAAACAGAATTTCGGCACGATGCGGCGCGATAAAGATCGCCTCCTGGCATCGGGCCTGGCAATATGCAGATACTTTGATGAGATCACGAGGAACATGGTGAAAAAGAGTCTTGCGTTAACGCTGCTGGCGGTTCTTACCCTGGCAGGCTGTAAGGCCCCGCCGCCGCCCGTCACTGACGATACGCTGGTTACCAGCGAAATTAACGGCGTCAAACTGGTCCATCGACACGCTGTCGCGGCACCGACTGAATTTGAGCCGGTCAATCAGACCTGGCGGGCGCTTTATGGCGCATCCGTCATGACCTCGCCTGATTACGGCGGCAAAGTGGTTCGCTATCTCGAAACGGGTAAACCGTTCGAAGTATTAGGTAATGTGGAACACAGCTGGCTGGCGATTGCTGACCAGGCTGACGGCCCGCTGATCGGTTATGTGCCATTAAAAGCGGGTGTAGAGAGCAGCCGTTACGATGCCACCGTGCAGAGCGATCGTCCCCGTCCCCGCAAAACGAAACAGGTCTGTGTGGCCGTCGGCGGCGCCAGCAAAGCCTGCCGGACTAACGATACCGCGACCTGGATCTTAGACTGAATATGAAATCCGGCGCATATTGCCCGCAGAACCGTCCCGGGCTGCGGGTACAGGGATTTGCCATTGGCTGGAAGATCACGAATTAATGACTGTGGAATCCCCTGCGCGTGAGGCGACCCCCTCAGGCAATGAGAATCTCTTACTTCAGGCTGCGGCGCCACTGCTGAACGCGGTGGTGCAAATTCGTCAGGCAGCCACCCACGATGACCCTGCGGGTCTGCGCCAGTCTCTGATCGATGAAATCCGCCAGTTTGAACAACGCTGTAAACAGGCAGGGCTGCCGTTTGAGATGATTATCGGCGCGCGTTACTGCATCTGCAGCGCGCTCGATGAAGCGGCAGCGCAAACCCCCTGGGGCACGCGCGGCGTCTGGTCTGGCAACGGCATGCTGGTGACCTTCCATAATGAAAGCTGGGGCGGCGAGAAATTCTTTCAACTGCTGTCGCGCATTTCACAAAGCCCGCAACAGCACCTCTGGCTGCTGGAAGTGGTGCAATACTGCCTGCTGCTGGGCTATGAAGGCCGTTATCGCGGCAGTGAAAATGGTCGCGCCCAGTGCGACGGTATCCGTAAACGCCTGAAAACCCTGATTGACGAAACGCGTGCCCAGCGCCAGACAGCGCAACCGCCACTGGTGGAAGTGCATCCGCTGGTGAGCACCCTCGCCCGCCCGATGGTGCCGCTCTGGGCCTGTGCCATGCTGGTCGCGCTGATCGGCTGCCTGATCTACAGCGGCCTGAACTGGCGTCTCGGCAATGCCGCCGAACCGCTGCTGCGAACCATCTATCAGACGCCGCTGCCGCAGATTACCGCGGGCCGTCGTCCCTCTTCCCCGCAGGCGCTGCTCGATCTGCGTCAGCGCCTGAATGATGTGATTGCAGCCGGGCAGCTCGAGGTCAGCGATGGTGCCTTTGGCAGCAAAGTGATCATCCCCGCAGACAAACTGTTCGCCGAACAGGGAACGGTGATCAATCCGGTGGGGCGCGCCCTGCTGGCCCGCGTCTCAACCGCGATGAAAGATGTCAAAGGGACCATTCTGGTGTCGGTGTTTACCGATGATCATCCGGTGGATAACAGCCGCTTTGCCTCCAGCTATGAGTTCTCATTTGCCCGCGCCCGCGCCATCACCCAGTTGTTACAACTGCAACTGGCTGACGGTCATACAGTTCGCTCCGAAGGCCGCGGCGACAGCGACCCCTTGCTGCCCAACGACAGCAGCGAAAACCGGACCCGCAACCGCCGTGTTGAAATCACCCTGTTTGCCGCGCCTGAAACGCTCAGTAATCATCAAGGAGCACAATAATGCGCGCCTCCCTTCGCCTGCTGCTAACGCATCGCCTGCTGTGGAGCTTTATTGGCGTCACGGCGCTGAGCTGCCTGGTCTGGATGCTGGGACCGTTCTGGTCATGGGGCGAATCGCGCCCACTGGAACCCGTACTGCCTCGCCAGCTCACCGTGAGCGCCCTCTATTTTCTCTGGATCCTGTTCCAGCTGATCCCGTCGCTCTATCGTGCCTGGTTCAACAGCCGTTTACTGACCCAGCTTCAGCTGTCGGGCAACGACGACCCGGCGGAACGTCAGATGACCGAAGAGCGGCTCAACCAGCGCTTCAGCGAAGCTGCGATGCAGCTGAAACGCACCCAGTTTGGCCGTCGTCACAGTGGGAACCTGCTCTCACGCTTTAACGCTAATTATCTCTATCAGCTGCCCTGGTACCTGGTCATGGGTGCGCCCGGCGCCGGTAAAACCACCGCGCTGTTTAATGCCGGCCTCGATTTCCCGCTGACCGATACGCTGGGCAAAAATGCGGTCCGCGGCGTCGGGGGAACCCGCAACTGTGACTGGTGGTTTACTGACAGCGCGGTGCTGATTGATACCGCCGGTCGTTATGCGTTGCAGGAGAGCCAGCGCGTGCGAGATGCCGCGGAATGGCACAGTTTTATCAATCTGCTGAAACGCTATCGCACCCGCCAGCCGATTAACGGTGTGATCATGACCATCAGCGTCGCCGATCTGCTGAGTGATTCAGCCGAAGCGCGTTTCGCCCAGGCCAGCGCGCTGCGAGAGCGCATGGCAGAACTGCATCAGCAGACCGGTATTCACTTCCCGGTTTATGTGATGGTCACCAAAACCGATCTGCTGAAAGGCTTTATGAGCTACTTCGGCTCGATTGATAAAGCGCGGCGAGATGCTATCTGGGGCTTCACGTTTAACTGGGAGCTGGGCAAGCCGCACAAAGATGACTGGCATCGCCATTTTGGCCAGCAGTTTCAGCGGCTGGAACAGCAGCTCCAGCAACAACTGGCGGAGCAGATGACCCATGAGCGCGACCTGAACGAGCGCGCTGAGTGCTTCCTCTTCCCGCAGGAGTTCGCCTCGCTGCGTCCACTGCTGAACGAATATCTGGATATCGTTTTTTCTGACCATCAGGATGCGGTCGCCTGGAGCCCGCGCGGCCTCTTCTTCACCAGCGGAACGCAGGAAGGCCTGCCGTTTGATCGGGTGATGGGTGAACTGAGCCGCAAACTGCAGTTGCGTCAGGCGGGCGATCACTCGATCGCGGCCTGGGACAGCGTTAATCGCAACAGTCCAATTCCCGGCAACAAAGGCCAGAGCTTCTTTATTCGTGACCTGCTCAGCGATCTGATATTCAAAGAGAGCGGCCTGGCCGGCAGTAATCGCCGCTGGGAGTACCGTAATCAGCTGTTCCACTGGATTGGCTACGGCGTGCTGGCAGGCGCCCTGCTGATCGCCTCCAGCCTGTGGGGCATCAGTTACTATCAGAATCAGCAGTATCTGCAGCAGGTTGCCGCACGGGTACCGCTTATCCGTGAGCAAAGTCAGCAGGTGATTCATCAGCCTGCTGATAATATTTTTGATCTGCTACCCTTTCTGAATAACCTGGTGAAGTTGCCGCTCTCGGCGCGCTTTTCCCTCGATAATCCGCCGCTTACTATGCGGGCGGGCTTATACCGGGGTAATCAGATCAGCGATGCCGCCTGGGTGCTTTATCAAAATGCGCTTAAGTCTTTGTTGCTGCCGCGTGTGGCGCAGCAGATCACGAATATCCTGCGCAACGACCCGGGTGATGATAACGCCTACAGCCGCAATGCGCTGCGCGCCTATCAGATGCTCTATCAACCGCGTAATTATGACGGCGAATTTTTACGGGCCTGGCTGCTGCAAAATTTACAGCGCTCACTGCCCGATACGGTAAGCGCCCGTGACCTGCAGCAGCTTGACTGGCACCTGAGCCAGCTGCTGGATCAGCAGATTCAGTCGTCGCCTTATGCACGTGATAATGCACTGATGATGCGCAAGCTTGCAGAGAATCTGAAAATTGCGGACCAGGCGGGCGGCATGCTGGCGGTAGCGCCGCGGCACCCGGCCCCGCAATCAAACTCGCATAGCGAGTAATGGTGAGGTGAACATGGCTGCTTACACGGCCCCCGGCTGGTATGGCAAGCTGCCGTCGACCGGTGACTTTCTGCACCATCGACTGAGCGAGCAACAGATTAGCCCGTGGAATCACTGGTTCCAGCAGGGATTAATGCACTGGCATCAGCAGGCGTATTCCTACAGCGCGGACTTTCTCCATGCGCCGGTGTGGAACTTTGTGCTGCCGGTTACCGCGACCCGGCCGCAGATACAGATGGGCTGTCTGCTGCCCTCCTGTGACCGCGTCGGACGCGCCTGGCCGCTGCTGGCCCTGCACAGCTTCACGCTGGCTCAGTGGCATCCTGCTCAGCTGACCATTTCCGGCGACTGGTTTCAGGATCTGGGCGCGACACTGTTACGGGCGGTTCAGACACCGCTGAACGGCGAGCAGTTAGAGCAGCAGATACAGGCTTTACCACCGCTGCTGGTGCCGGCCAGGAAGCCCTCTGAAATCATGGATGTGATCGGTTTTCAGGATCTGCCCTGCACGCTGAGCTGGCGTGAAGTGGCTGAACGTTTCGACCCTCAGCAGCATATGAGCTACTGGTGGAGTAATCGCAGTGATGGTTTTGCCCACGCGACCCACAAGCACAGCGGCAACCTCACCGCGCAACTGTTTTCGTTACTGTTTAACCCGGCGGCAGGTTCACAGCCGGGACGTAATGGCCTCTATCCTCCCATGTTCGAGTGAGGCCGGAAGCGTTTGCCGTTCAATCTGGGATAACTCATGCAATTTACCATTGTGCAATGCACTACGGATGTTCCGGTCAGAAGCGTCGCGTTTCAACCGCCTGGCGGCACCATTGGCCGCAGTCAGGACAACGATCTGGTGCTGCCAGATGAGACTCGGGCCATTTCGCGTCTGCAGGCGCTGGTTCACCTGTCGCATGACGGGGAGTGCCGTCTGACGAACCAGGGCAGCGTGACCCCGGTGGAGCATAACGGCATTACCCTGGGTCGCGGCATGCAGGTCGTGCTGAAGCATGGCGATGCGCTGCGCATTGGTGACTATGCGCTGGAAGTACGAGACCCCGCCTGCCACGACACGCAGAGCGATCCGCTGGCGCTGTTTGCTGGCGACAGCGCTCAGCCCGCGAATCCGCTGGGCATCCACGAACATCATGAGGTTGAGGACCGGCTGCTGGTCAGTGAGGCAACGCCCTCACGCCACGAGCGCCACAACGATGCGCGACTGGCTATCGATCCCCAGGCCAGCGAGCCGCGTCGGGCGCTGACGGCGCAGCCGGTGGATCAGGATCGGCTAATCGCCGCACTGCTGGAGGGGATGGGGCTGAGCAACGGTCACGCCACGCCGGTGGATGAAGAGCAGATGCGCATTACTGGCCGGATGCTGAGCCTCTTTTCCCAGGGCACTGTCGCGCTGCTCTCTTCGCGATCCATTCTCAAGCGTGGTGTCAAAGCGGACATGACGATGATCCTGAATGAGGCCAACAATCCGTTCAAGATCCTGCCCTCCGGCAAAACCGTGCTGATGCAGATGTACCAGAGCCAGATGCCCGGGTTTATGCCGCCGGAACAGGCGGTACGCGATGCCCTGGTCGATTTGCAGGCCCACCAGCTGGGGATGATTGCCGGTATCCGCGCCATTATTGCGGCGATGCTGCAATCCTTTAATCCGCAGCGGCTGGAGGAGCAGGCGCGTGCCGATGGCGTGGTGTCAAAAATGCCCTTTTCCGCCATGAAGAAGGCGGCGCTGTGGGACTACTTCACCCGTAATTATCAGCGTACGGCCGGAGAGATCGAAGATGATTTCCATACGCTGTTTGGCGAGGCCTTTCTCCATGCCTATGACATGGAGGTGAATCAGTATAAGGACTCTCAGACGCGGGTAGATGAACCATGAAAATCGTTTTTGCCAGCCGCTGCCAGCAGGGGCTACGCGATGAGAATCAGGATCGCACCGGCGCAGAGCTGGATGAGCGTAAAGCCTGTTTTGTGGTCTGCGATGGCGTGGCCGGTCTGCCCGGCGGCGAGATGGCGGCACAGCTGGTGCGTGACACCCTGCTGAGCCAGTTACAGGCGCACGCCGACCTGACGCCGGAGATAACCCATCAGGCGATTGAACAGTGCCGCTTAGCGCTGCATGAGGCACAGGGTAAAAATCCGAAATATTCACGCATGAGCACCACGCTGGCGGCCCTGTTTATTGACCGCGAAAAACAGCGCGCATGGTGGGCGCATGCCGGTGACAGCCGGGTTTACCACTTCCGCCGCGGCGTGCTTCATGAGGTCACTCGCGATCACAGTCTGGCCCAGCAGCTGAAAGAAGCGGGCTATGAAAATACCGGCATTAACAGTAATTTACTCTATAATGCGCTCGGCGCTGAACCGCCTCGCTTAGTAAGCTTTTCGCAGGAGATTGCGCTGGAGGATGGCGACGCGTTTCTGGTCTGCACCGATGGCTTCTGGCTGAATCTGGCCAGTCATGAAATGGAACAGGCGCTGCGCATGGTGAATGCCTGCGAGGAGTGGCTGGCTCTGATGGAACAGGCGGTAAGCCGCAACGTTAAGAAAGATAATCTCAGCGCACTGGCGGTCTGGATTGGTGAGCCGGAGGAGGCAACGCTGCTCTATTCACTGGCTGATTCGGCACGCTTTCTGCCGCCTCGTTTTTGATTCCAAGGATCCTTATGAAACTGTGGTTGCCCGGCATCATCACCCTGCTGATTGCCTTTCACGCCCAGGCTGAAAATTATCGGGTTGTCTACTCCCCCAGCCTGGCGCTGGAGGTCTATATCGATAATGTGGTGAGTAAAGCGCCTGACGACTGGTGCAAAGAGACGCTGCCACTGCGCATCGTCTCCGGCAAAAGTAAGGATTCGGCGGTGCTGACCACCTTTTTACCGCGCGTCGGCACCCTGCTCGCTAATCAGTGCGGATTACTGGACGAGCTGCCCTGGCAGATGACCAGTAAAGAGGGTGGCGTACTGGCCAGCGGCAGCGCCAGTAAGCTGCAGAACTGGCGTCCTATCGTGATGGCAGATGCCACCGCCAGCGCCAGTGAGAGTAATGCTGCACCGCTTGACCTGTCTCGGCCCGCCAACAGCACGCCGCTGCAACATTTTGATCTCCCCAGCGGCTGCCATTTTCGCACCGCCTGGGATGAAAATGCCCAGACCCTGTTTATCCCGGATGTCAGCAAGCAGCAGTGCTCACCGGATGGCTGGGCAGAAGGCAAAAGTGAGCTGATGCTGGCGACCCCAGACCACCCAACGCCGGTGGCAGTCACCTTTTATCAGGGCTATCCCATCGCCAATCTGACGATCCCGGACAGCAAGCTGGAGGTTATCGCCGCGAACAATCAGCGCATGATTGTGACACGCCCGGATGCGAATGATAGCTGGCTGGTGCTGCCCTTTGATGCCAAACAACATGTCTGGCGCTTCAATGGTGCCCTGTTGATAAAGATGGATAAGAATGCTGCGCAGCAGGATGCTGACGCTGTGAAATCGCGAGTTGATACGTTGCGCAGCCACTGGGCGCCCTATTTCATGCCACAGCAAAAAGTGAATGTGTTACTCATCGACACCCTGCACGCGGATCTGGTTGATCCTGCCATTGGTGCCTGGCGTAACATCAATTAATTACCGCGCAGCCTGGCGAGCAGGCCGTGTACAGAGAGTTCACTATGTCGGCAAATGATAATCCGAAAACCGTTCCGAATGCCCTGCCTGACGGATACCGTTTCAATGAGTTTGAGATCAAGGAAGTGATCGGAGGCGGCGGCTTCGGCATCGTCTATCGCGCGTGGGATCACCAGCTTGAACGCACTATTGCAATCAAAGAGTACATGCCGGTGTCGCTGGCAGTCCGTGCCGCCGATTTAACGCTGGAGCTGCGCGGTGAGCGTTTCCAGAAGCTGTTTAATGCCGGGCTCACCAGCTTTATTCAGGAAGCGCGTCTGCTGGCTCGCTTTAATCATCCGGGACTGCTGCACGTGCTGCGCTTCTGGGAGCAGAACGGCACAGCCTATATGGGCACGCTCTACTACAGCGGTATGACGCTGAAAGAGTGGCAGGTCACCAGCCCGGCGTCGATCACTGAAGCCTGGATCCGCCGCCTGCTGCCGCCGCTGTTGGGTGCCATCAGCACCATCCATCAGGCCGGCTATCTGCATCGCGATATCTCGCTCGACAATATTCAGATTCAGGAGAACCAGCTGCCGGTTCTGCTCGATTTTGGCTCGGCGCGTAAAGAGATTGGCAACCTCTCCGACGAAACGGAAATCATGCTTAAACCTGGCTTTGCGCCAATTGAGCAGTACAGCGAAGAGGGTGAAGTTGAACAGGGGCCGTGGACCGATATTTACGCCCTGGGCGCGGTGCTGCATAACCTGATTACCGGTAATCCACCGCCGGTCAGCGTGGTGCGCTGCATTGAAGATAATTATCAGCCGCTGGTGGAACGCCAGCCCGAAGGCTACTCACTGCCGCTGCTGCATGCCATTGACTGCGCGCTGGCAATGAAGCCAGGCGATCGCCCACAAACGATTGATGCCTTTGCCGCGTTGATTGATCTGCCGGTCAGTGATGTGGAAGCGGTGGTAAACAGCTTCCCGGTGCCGGGCGAGCCGCCTGCTCTGCCGGTCGAGGAGCCGGTTGAGGCTTCTGCGCCGGTGGTAATGGCGATGAATCATGCCGCCGCGTCCGCCGAGCCGGTGACGCCGCGCACGGTGCGTAAACTGTCGCCTGGATTGCTGGGCCTGGCTGCCGTGGCCATTCTGGCCGTGGTTGTCGCCATCTGGCTGGCGAATCGCCACAGTGCCACACCGGAAGTGGTTAACAATAGCTCAGCCATGACGCAGGCGCCCGCATCGATTCCGTCAGCCGCAGCCGTTCCGGCCGCGCTGGCGACCGTCTATCTTAAGCTGGAGAGCGGTGAAAGCGTGGTGCTTAACGGACAGCCGGTTGAGGTAAAACCGGGCAGCAGCGGATTTGCCGCGCTGAATCTGGCGGCGGGACAGTACAAAATTGACGTTAAGAATGGCAGTGAGACGCACACTCAATCCCTGACCATCGATAAGCCCGGCACCTGGCTGATTAATCCGGGTAACTAAGCCCGGTAATCCGCAGCCGGATCGTAAAAGGGCGCGACAGTGTCGCGCCCTTTTACTCTGGTTAAGCCCCGGTTCAGGCCTGCTTCAGGCAGGCTTGCTGCAGTGTCCGCACCTGATGGGCCAGCCGGCTCAGACTCTCCTCCTCCATGCCGCGCCGGGTCAGCTCCTCTTCCAGAGCAAACAGATATTGCGCATTCGAGCCCAGCGGGCCGCTGGCCGCAGCAATCAATGGCGCAATCGCCTCCGGGCAGGAGTCCGATTCATACAACGGATGACGCGGATCCATGATAAAGGTCAGCGCAGTGACGCTGCGACCATCCTCCAGCTGTAATTCACACCAGGTTGGAAGATAGCAGCCGGTGATCATCTCACGCTTCCACAGCAGCGCCAGCTCTTCATGCAGGCGCTCTTCCGGCAGACGAAACGCCAGACCCGTGGTTCTGCCACCCTGCTTCAGCGCCAGCATACGGCCGGGATGCGTGGCGGTGCCACGTCCGGCAATCAGCCGCAGGCAGAAAGCACGGTGCCAGCCCTCCAGCGAACCGGACGCCACTTCATCCGCCTCAAAAATCGGGTTCCACATCAGCGAGCCGTAACCAAAGATCCATACCGGGCTGTGATCGGGACGACAGGCCAGCGTGGCTGCCAGCGAGGCCGCGCGCTGCTCGCAACTCCAGAGCAACGTCTCTTCGATATCCCCGAACGACGTTTTACAATCCGCTTTTAATAGAAATTCCCGGGTAAGCAATGCGACCTCCTCAACGTCAACGGCGTCCTGCAGAATGGCTCCTGTAACATGATCTCCAAAACGGCGCTGCGTTTCGTTCATCAAATTGACATTAATCTATTTCCGCGCGGGGTTACAAGCGTGATTCCGGTCGCAGGTTAAAAAAAACCAGATAAACCTTATAGCGAAGATGAAAAAAAGGGCCAGATAATCCTGGCCCTTTGGCGTGAACAGGCTAGCGACGGCATTAACGTTTAGGATGCCACTTATCGTCATCACCTTTCTCATACTCTTTCTTTACGGCTGCCCAGGCGACTTTGTGCGCCACCTCTTCCCGCGAATCATCGCCCCGTCGATCCTTAGCCTCTTTATATTCTTCCCACGCGCTGTTAAATGCCTGCTGATAGATATCCTGCGCATGCGCGGGAAGCACGTGTTTTACGTTGTCAGGTAAGTCGGTTCGTTTAGAGTAAGGCATAACGGCTCCTCAGTTTATGGATTCCTGTTAAGCCTGGCGCAACAGAACAAAAATACAAACAGCCACTTATCTCCCCTTCAAATTAAAAACCAGAAACAGGCCACACAAGTTACAATGATAAACAGATTTTACGGCATTTGGCGGTCAGATAGATGGTTAAAGAGAAATTGTTGTGGCCTGATTAATATTGCAATATTTGAGATAACTTCAGGTTAATACCGCTTCGACCATTTATTGCATTTAAGTAAAAAGCAGTAAATTTTTCCCGTTCGGACCGGTGAAAAGATAAACTGCGCCCTGCCCTAAAACTGATTATATTTCTAACAGCAGCACTCGCTGTGTCCGGATAATCATTAACCAGAGAGGATGGTGAATGCCTTCACATGAAAAAACACGTCACAAGGAATTCTCGCTGATACTTCCCCTTATCACGCTGGGTATACTCTATTTTTTTGGTGCAACCACATCATTTCCGATTGTAGTCGGTATCAACTTAGTGGCGCTGGTTGCCATTCTGAGCAGCGCCTTTAGCGTTGTACGACATGCCGACGTGCTGGCGCACCGGCTGGGCGAGCCCTATGGCTCTCTGATCCTGAGTCTGTCCGTGGTGATTCTGGAAGTGAGCCTGATCTCGGCGCTGATGGCGACCGGCGATGCCGCACCCGGGCTGATGCGCGATACGCTCTATTCGATCGTGATGATTGTAACCGGTGGACTGGTTGGCTTTGCGCTGCTGCTGGGCGGTAATAAGTTTGCGACGCAATACGTGAATCTGGCGGGCGTGAAGCAATATCTGATCGCTATCTTTCCCCTGGCGATTCTGGTGCTGGTGTTTCCCAACGCACTGCCGGGCGGTAATTTCTCTGTCACTCAGGCACTGCTGATCGCGGCGATTTCAGCGGCGATGTATGGCGTGTTCCTGCTGATTCAGACCAAAACCCACCAGAGCCTGTTTGTCTATGAGCATGAAGATGAGAGCGATGATGGCGACCCGCATCATGGCAAACCCTCTGCCCACAGCAGCTTCTGGCATACCAGCTGGCTGATCGTGCATCTGATTGCGGTCATTGCCGTGACCAAGATGAATGCTAATACGCTGGAAAGCCTGCTGACGGATCTGAATGCACCGGCACAGTTTACCGGTTTCCTGGTTGCCCTGCTGATCCTCTCACCGGAAGGCCTGGGGGCGATCAGGGCCGTGCTGATGAATCAGGTGCAGCGCGCCATGAACCTCTTCTTTGGTTCGGTGCTGGCGACCATCTCACTCACGGTACCGGCGGTAACCATTATCGCCACCCTGACCGGACAGGAGCTGATATTTGGTCTGGAGCCGCCACAGATGGTGATTATGATGGCGTCGCTGATTCTCTGTCAGCTCTCTTTCTCGACCGGACGCACAAATGTACTGAATGGAGCCGCGCATCTGGCGTTGTTTATCGGTTATCTGATGACCATCATGCTGTAACGTCACCGGATTTCAGGCGAAAAAAAAGAGCGAATCATCGCTCTTTTTTTTGCAGCAAACTTATTTGCTGGTATCGAGTTCCGGGAAGCTTTTCACCAGATCGTCAATCGCTTTCATCTGCACCAGGAATGGCTCCAGCTTATCCAGCGGCAACGCGGATGGGCCGTCACACAGGGCGTGTTCAGGATCCGGGTGCGCTTCGATAAACAGACCGGCAATGCCGACCGCCATACCGGCACGCGCCAGCTCAGCCACCTGAGCACGACGACCACCTGATGCTGCGCCAAACGGATCGCGCGTCTGCAGCGCATGAGTGACATCGAAAATCACCGGGCTGTTTTTGGTGACTTTCTTCATCACGTTAAAGCCGAGCATATCGACAACCAGATTGTCGTAGCCGAAATTGCTGCCGCGATCGCACAGGATGACCTGCTCGTTGCCACCTTCAGCGAACTTATCAACGATGTTGCCCATCTGACCCGGGCTGACGAACTGGGGCTTCTTGACGTTGATCACCGCGCCGGTTTTCGCCATCGCTTCCACCAGGTCAGTCTGACGCGCCAGAAACGCGGGCAGCTGGATCACATCAACCACTTCAGAGACCGGCTGCGCCTGGGACGCTTCATGCACATCAGTGATAATTTTGACGCCGAAAGCCTGCTTCAGCTCCTGGAAAATCTTCATCCCCTCTTCCAGGCCTGGGCCACGATAGGAGTGAATAGAGGAGCGGTTCGCTTTATCAAATGACGCTTTGAATACGTAAGGAATACCAAGCTTACTGGTGACGGTAACGTAGTGTTCGCAGATGCGCATCGCCAGGTCGCGCGACTCCAGTACGTTCATCCCGCCAAACAGCACAAATGGCAGATCGTTTGCGACTTTGATATCGCCAATACTCACGACTTTCTGTGTCATGCCCTTTCCTTTTCAGTGGGTCCGCTTAGTGCAGCGTGACCTGTTTTTGTTCGATTGCGTGAATCTGAACTTTGATCATTTCGCTGACCGGGTCTTCAGGACACTGCTCAACGAAGTATGTTAAATCATTCAGGGCGATATGTTCGCACTCCAGCTGCGCGTAGATCAAACCGCGATCGCGGATTTCGTAGGGATCGTCAGGATCGATACGCAACAGCACCTGACTGACGTTCAGCGCCAGCTCCATCTTCTTCTCTTCCATCAATGCCGCTTTCAGCGTGTCGAGCATCTTGCGCATCACGGTGACGGTTTTGGCTTCGTCGAGATCATCGTCATACAGACGCGCTGTCGGACTGATATTGCCTTTGAGCCACACTTCCAGCGTGTGCCGGTCAAGCGTTTCGCCATTAAACGGGTTGATCATCCACTTATCGCCATCAATCCAGTCGGCGCGCAGAATCAGCTGCGTCGGGAAGATCACCGGCATCAGCGGCAGTTCCAGCTCGGCGGCGATGTGCAGCAGGATAACGCCCAGTGACACCGCCGTGCCCCGACGGGTCTTCAGCACATTATCGATCCAGAGGGCATCAGAAAGATTGTAGACGCCACTGGCACCGCAAAATCCCCACTGACGATAGAACAGCTCCAGCAGCTTTTCGAGCTGCATGTCAGCATCTTCGGTATGGCTGACATAGTCACGTGCTTCGGCGACTAACGCCGCAAGTTGTGCTTCCACCGACAACGCCGGGAAATCGGCGCGGATGGCAAGCGTGGCACCAATCACCGCTTCACACAGCGGTGTCTGGCTGAAATCTAATTGTTCGGTCGAGGTCATGCTATCCCCATAACGGCATTTTGGTCAGCGCCAGCTTAATGATGGCCACCAGGGCGATTAACGCTACCAGAAAAGCGATCCAGCGGGTGCGATCAGTGCGTGGACGGCGACTCAATGCCACAAATCCTAAGGCGATGTAGATGATAACCGCTAAAAGCTTCTCCGTCAGCCAGCTTCCTTGCGGTGTAAAGGGATAGAAGTGGGTAATCATCACCAGCGAGACGCCGGTCACCAGTAACAGGGTGTCGTTAGCGTGCGGCAGGATGCGCACCCAGCGTTTCGTCATCATTGCCGATCCACGGCGCAGCCAGTAAAACCGCAGCAGGAACAGCGTCACGGTAAGCACCACCGTTAAGATGTGCAGATTTTTAATCAGGGGATAAAAGGCGAACATCATGAATCCTTTTCAAAGCGCTTTTATGAAGGGAACTGGCCTAAGGTCACACGCGGATTGCCACCGTAATCATCGACGGTTTCCACGACGTGATAGCCTTTTTGCCGCATCAGCGTGGCCACCGCCTCGCCCTGCTGCCAGCCATGTTCCAGCAGCAGCCAGCCACCCGGCAGCAGCCACGCAGGTGCCTGCTCGATCAGCGTGCGCAGATCCGCCAGTCCCGCTTCATCCGCCACCAGCGCGCTGCGCGGTTCAAAGCGCACGTCACCCTGCTCCAGATGAACATCGCTGGCATCTATGTAGGGTGGGTTACTGACAATGAGGGTAAAGCGCTGTGGCGTCAGCGCCTGGAACCAGTGACTGAGCAGAAAGGTGGTGTTGGTGAGGCTGAGCTGCTGCGCATTACTGTTCGCCAGTTCAACGGCGGCTTCAATGCGATCCACGCCGGTCACCTGACAATCGGGACGCTCGCTGGCCAGCGCCAGCGCAATCGCTCCGGTGCCGGTGCCCATGTCCAGAATGGTTGCCGGTGTCGGGGGCAGATGCGCCAGCACCTGTTCAACCAGCAGTTCGGTATCCGGGCGCGGGATCAGCGTGGCGTCATTGACGCGCAATGGCAGCGACCAGAACTCGCGTTCGCCCACCAGATGCGCCACCGGCTCACCGCGGGCGCGACGCGCCAGCAGGCTATCCAGCTGCGTCAGCTGCTCATCGCTGAGCACCGTTTCATCAAAGGCGATTAACCAGCTGCGTGATTTGCCGGTCACAAAACCTAACAGGATCTCTGCGTCACGCTTCGGACTGTCACCACCGCACAGCGTAGCGACCGCCTGTTTCAGCCAGTGACGAATATCCATTAATCCTGACCAGCCAGCGCCGCCAGCTGATCGGCCTGGTACTCCTGAACAATCGGCTCAATCAGGCTGTCGAGTTTCCCTTCCATCACTTCATCCAGACGGTAGATGGTCAGGTTGATCCGGTGATCGGTCACGCGGCCCTGCGGGAAGTTGTAGGTGCGGTTACGGTCAGAACGATCGCCGCTGCCCAGCAGGTTGCGTCGGGTACTGGCTTCGGCGGCGTGACGGCGGGCCATCTCTGCAGCGTGAATACGCGAGCCCAGCACCGCCAGCGCTTTGGCTTTGTTTTTATGCTGTGAACGTTCGTCCTGACACTCCACCACGATACCGGTTGGCAGGTGGGTAATACGAATAGCGGAGTCGGTGGTGTTAACGTGCTGACCGCCTGCGCCGGATGAGCGGAAAGTATCGATCTTCAGATCGCCCGCATTGATTTCCGGCAGTTCCGCTTCCGGGATTTCCGGCATCACGGCAACGGTACAGGCTGAGGTGTGAATGCGGCCCTGGGATTCGGTCTCCGGCACGCGCTGCACGCGATGGCCGCCTGACTCAAACTTCAGGCGTCCATAGGCACCTTCGCCGGTGACGCGGGCAATCACTTCTTTGTAACCGCCATGCTCGCCTTCATTGGCGCTGATGATCTCCACGCGCCAGCGACGCGCTTCGGCATAGCGGCTGTACATGCGGAAGAGATCGCCGGCGAAAATCGCCGCTTCATCGCCGCCGGTTCCGGCGCGCACTTCGATAAAACAGGCGCGCTCATCATCCGGATCTTTCGGCAGCAACAGAACCTGCAACTGCTGCTCCAGCACGTCACTCTTCTCACGCGCTTCCTGCAACTCTTCCTGCGCCATGTCACGCATTTCAGGATCGTCGAGCATCTGCTGCGCGGTTTCGATATCTTCCTGCACCTGCTGCCAGTCGCGGAAGCAACGGGTCACATCGGTCAGCTGAGCATATTCGCGTGACAGCGCACGGAAACGCTCCTGATCGGCGATCACGCCTGCATCGCCCAGCATCGCTTCCACTTCTTCGTGGCGCTCCTGCAGGGCTTCCAGTTTGGCAACTATAGAGGTTTTCATTTAAATGTGGGATTCCCGTAACAGGTGGCGACAGCGGTGTGCCTAATCGAGACCCAGGCTGTCGCGTAAAATCTGCAGGCGTTCATTATCGCCGTCGCGGGCGGCCTGCTGAAGTGATTTGGTTGGAGCGTGTATTAAACGGTTGGTCAGCTTGTGCGCCAGTTCCTGCATGACTTTCTGCGGATCGGCACCCTGCTGCAGCGCCTGCAGCGCACGGCCTTCCAGCTCAGCGCGGATCTCTTCCGCCTGAGAACGATATTCACGGATCGTATTCACCGCGCCCTGTGAGCGCAGCCACGCCATGAATTCGCTGCTTTCCTGAACCACGATGCTTTCGGCCTGAACCGCGGCCGCTTTGCGCTGCGCCAGGTTCTGCTCGATGATCGCCTGCAGGTCATCCACGCTGTAGAGATAGGCGTTAGGCAGGTCGCCCACTTCCGGCTCTACGTCGCGCGGAACCGCAATATCGACCAGCAGCATTGGCTTGTTACGTCGCGCTTTCAGCGCGCGCTCCATCATCCCCTTACCGATAATCGGTAGCGGACTGGAGGTTGACGAGATAATAATGTCGGCTTCTGCCAGACGAGCGTCGATCTCCGCCAGGGTGATTACCTCTGCACCCACTTCCGACGCCAGCGTTTCGGCGCGTTCGCGGGTACGGTTGGCGATGATCAGATTTTTGACCTGATGTTCACGCAGATGACGCGCCACCAGCTCAATGGTCTCACCTGCGCCAACCAGCAAGACATTGACGGAGGAGAGCGATTCGAAGATCTGACGGGCCAGCGTACAGGCGGCAAACGCCACTGACACCGCGTTGGCACCGATATCGGTTTCCGTACGCACGCGTTTGGCAACCGAGAAGGTTTTCTGGAACATGCGTTCCAGTTCACTGCTCAGCGCCTGACCGCGTGAGGAGTCGGCAAAGGCTTTTTTGACCTGACCGAGGATTTGCGGTTCGCCCAGCACCAGTGAGTCGAGTCCGCTGGCAACGCGCATCAGGTGGCTGACCGCCTCGTTATCCTGATGCCAGTAGAGGCTGTTTCGCACATCCTCTTCATCCAGCTGATGATAATTGCATAACCAGCTCACCAGACGCGCCTGTAAGTCGGCCTGCTGCTCTACACTCAGGTAGAGTTCAGTCCGGTTACAGGTGGACAACACCACGCCGCTCTGCACCATTGGCTGTGATAACAGGCTGTTTAACGCCTGCTCAAGCGTCTCCGGCCCGAACGAGACGCGTTCGCGCAGAGCAATGGGGGCTGTCTTGTGATTGATTCCGAGAGCGAGCAGCGTCATAGCGGTTTTGGTTGGGATGTCCCAATAATGTCAGGGTTTTGTGAGGCGCATTCTACAAGATGCGGCAGATCAAGAAAAGCCATACAAAGGCTATGACTGTAATAAGATTAACCCGATCGTGCTCAATTTGCTGCATAACAGCATTGACGGTTAAAACCGGGACGGTTAGCGTTATCCGTTACGAATAATAAATGTGTCCGAGGAGATGACCACTTGATGCTTAATTCACCACGCAATCTGTTGCGCCTTTTGCCCCTTGCCAGCGTGCTGCTGGCAGCCTGTAGCGTCAACAAACCGCAAGGCCCGGGCCCCAGCGTTACCGCGCCACAGTGGCAACAGCATCAGCAGGCGGTCTCAAAGGTCACGCACTATCAGACCCGTGGCGCCTTTGCCTATCTTTCTGACAAGCAGAAAGTCTATGCCCGCTTCAACTGGCAGCAGACCGCGCCCGATCGCTATCGCCTGCTGCTGACCAATCCGCTGGGCAGCACCGAACTGCAGCTGGATGCGCAGGGCTCGGTGGTACAGATCGTCGATAACAAAGGCAAGCGTTACGTCAGCAACGATGCGCAGAAAATGATTTCGCAGCTGACCGGCATGAACATTCCGCTGGCGAATCTGCGCCAGTGGATGATGGGTCTGCCAGGCGATGCCACCGACTATCAGCTCAATGAGAGCTATCAGCTGAGCAGCCTGAACTACAGCCGCGACGGTCAGAACTGGCAGGTCTCTATTGCGGGCTACGACAGCAAAGTCACCCCGCCGCTGCCTTCGAGCCTGGAGCTGAAAGAGGGTGACCAGCGGATTAAACTGCGTATGGACGGCTGGACCGTTCAATGATCACCCACTGGCCTGCCCCGGCAAAACTGAATCTTTTTCTCTACATCACCGGCCGTCGTCCCGACGGCTATCACAACCTGCAGACGCTGTTTCAGTTTCTTGATTACGGTGACCAGCTGCAGATTACTGTCGATCAAAGCGGCTCGATTACTCTGTTAACGCCCGTGGCAGGCGTTGCGGATGCGGATAACCTGATTGTCCGCGCCGCAAACATGCTGAAACAGGCGGCGCAGGATAACAATCGCCTGTCCGCTCACGCGGGCGCGCAGATTGCCGTTGAGAAAAACCTGCCCATGGGTGGCGGTCTCGGTGGCGGCTCCTCTGATGCGGCAACCGTACTGGTGGCGCTGAATCATCTGTGGCAAACCGGCTTCACGCCGGATGAGCTGGCGTCGATGGGTGTGAAGCTGGGCGCGGATGTGCCGGTGTTTGTCCAGGGCTTCGCGGCCTTCGCCCAGGGGGTGGGTGAACAACTTCATCCCGCAGAGCCGGAAGAAAAGTGGTATCTTGTCGCCCATCCCGGCGTGAATATCAGCACCCCAGTAGTATTCAACGACCCCGAACTGACGCGAGATACTCCATCGCGCAGTTTATCGACGCTTTTAGCATCACCCTTCACCAATGATTGTGAAGCAGTGGTAAGAAAACGTTTTCGTGAGGTTGATGAGCTTGTTTCCTGGCTGCTAGAATACGCGCCGTCACGCCTGACTGGCACGGGCGCTTGTGTGTTTGCTGAATTCGACACCGAGTCTGCTGCCCGCCAGGTGCTGGAGCTTGCCCCGAATGGGGTACGCGCATTTGTAGCCCGGGGCGTAAATGTTTCGCCGCTACAGCGTACCCTGCGAGGCGATTAGCGAATGCGTGACAGTGTCACCACGTTCCGGACACTGCACGTTTCGCATCAACACACCCGTGTGAACGCACATGACCGTACGCGCCGGTTACAGTCATGCCGTTCATTCTCTGGACGCAAAGCCTGAGGTTCTTCTCGTGCCTGATATGAAGCTATTTGCTGGTAACGCCACCCCGGAACTAGCACAACGTATTGCCAACCGCCTTTACACCAGCCTGGGAGACGCCGCTGTAGGACGTTTCAGTGATGGTGAAGTGAGCGTACAGATCAACGAAAATGTACGCGGTGGTGATATTTTCATCATCCAGTCCACCTGTGCCCCCACCAACGATAATCTGATGGAACTGGTTGTGATGGTCGACGCGCTGCGTCGTGCTTCTGCTGGTCGTATTACCGCAGTCATCCCCTACTTTGGTTATGCCCGTCAGGATCGCCGCGTGCGTTCCGCGCGTGTACCTATCACCGCTAAAGTAGTGGCAGACTTCCTTTCCAGCGTCGGTGTTGACCGTGTTCTGACGGTTGACCTGCACGCCGAGCAGATCCAGGGCTTCTTCGACGTCCCGGTTGATAACGTATTTGGCAGTCCGATCCTGCTGGAAGATATGATGCAGATCGGTCTGGAAAACCCGATTGTTGTTTCTCCCGATATTGGTGGCGTAGTACGTGCCCGTGCTATCGCTAAACTGCTGAACGACA
Organism: Pantoea sp. ABR1s; assembly: GCF_057812235.1. Classification (NCBI taxonomy): domain Bacteria; kingdom Pseudomonadati; phylum Pseudomonadota; class Gammaproteobacteria; order Enterobacterales; family Erwiniaceae; genus Pantoea; species Pantoea sp. ABR1s. The sequence goes on from NZ_CM173823.1 coordinate 2,411,453, forward strand.
CCGATATGGCCATCATCGATAAACGCCGCCCTCGCGCGAACGTTTCTCAGGTGATGCACATCATTGGTGACGTTGCTGGCCGCGACTGCGTGCTGGTCGACGACATGATCGACACCGGCGGCACGCTGTGCAAAGCGGCTGAAGCGCTGAAAGAGCGTGGTGCTAAACGCGTCTTTGCTTACGCGACCCACCCGATCTTCTCCGGCAATGCGGTTGAAAACCTGCGTAAATCTGTGCTCGACCAGGTAATCGTCTGCGATACCATCCCACTCTCTCAGGAGATTAAGTCACTGCCGAATGTGCGCACGCTGACCTTATCTGGCATGCTGGCCGAAGCCATTCGCCGCATCAGTAACGAAGAGTCAATCTCGGCAATGTTCGAGCATTAATCTTCGCGGAACCGGGCCCTGTGCCCGGTTTTTTTATGCCTGCCGGGCGCCCGATTAACGCGCTTCTTTTTCTGATATTTTCGCGATAAATTTCCCCAAAATCGACTATTTTCAACGCCACCCACTCTTTTGATAAAACGCCGCGTTCCCCGCTTCTGCCCTGTGCCGTTAAGTGGTAATTTGCAGCGCACTTTTCATAAGAACCCTGACCGCCATGAGCCTGGATATCTATACGTTATTTGTCTGCGAGCTTTATGTGCTGGGGTTTCTGAGCATCATCATGTTTTTTGCCTGGATCGGATCGCAGTATGATCGCGTTCTCGGCTTCACCTGCCTGTCGCTGGTTTTTACCCTGATTGCGGTATTCTTAAGTAGCCTGCGCAGCAGTGGCCTGCATTTCCTGCCCGTTGCAGTGGGTAACGTTTTAGTGATGCTGGCTTACGGCGGATTGTTAAATGCGTTCCGGCGCTTCTGCGGCAAGCCCATCGGCACTCACTGGCTGCTGGGCGCCCTGCTCTGGGCACTCCTCTGCTGTTTCCCGGCATTCTATTACAGCTTACCCAAACGGGTGCTGGTGCTCTGCATCGCCTATACCGCCGCACTGATCCAGCTGGTCTGGCTGGCACGTGACACGCTAAAGGCAACTTTCTGGCCTGCACAGCTGCTGCTGTGGATCCATCTGCTGTTTCATCTGGCTCGCCTGTTTCTGGACAGCGCGATTCCCAGCACGCTGCCTGGCGCGATTGGCGGATCAAACTTCTCGATTTACGTCATCCTGGAATCGATTCTGTTTGTCATCGGTCTGACATTTACTATCCTGGCCATGGTGAATGAACGGATGCAGTCAGTCTTACAACATGCCTCGATGCACGATCCTCTGACCAGCGTCTGGAATCGTCGGGCTTTATTTAATGAAGCAGAAAAAATAGTGGCGCGATGCCGCCGTCAGAACCGGCCGTTTAGCGCGATTCTGTTCGATCTGGATCATTTTAAGAGCATTAACGATCGATATGGCCATCAACAGGGCGACCAGATATTGATTCACTTTTGCGACATTGTCAGAGGGCTGATACCAGCCGAGGGGCGTTTTGCGCGACTGGGTGGAGAGGAGTTTGCGGCTATAATTCCGGCGGCGGCAAAAGATGCAGAGGCCTGGTGCGAGACAATTAGGCGGGAGGTCTGTGCGTCACAACCCAATTCAATTGCCTATTCGGTAAGCATTGGGTTTGCCACGGTCACACATCAGCAGCAGGGTTTTGACGATTTACTCGCACTGGCGGATAAAGCGCTCTATCACGCCAAGGCCAGCGGCCGGAACCGCATCGCGCAGCATCCGGTCACTGCTGGCATCAGTTAATGGTGAGAATTGTGCGACCGGCGACAACGTTTGTCATAGTGACGATGCCAGTAATAACGATCTTCAACCTTTTCACGACCACTCAGACCCGCCCCGACCAGCCACATCATTGCACCAACAAAGATGCCTAAGATTGCGCCCTGCGCCAGCGCATCTGGCAGATCAAGCGAGGGAAGCTGGTTCATAATTGAGAAACCCACGCCCAGCACCATTGTGACTAATCCCAGTACCATCAAGCTGTTACCCGCTACGCGGCAGTGTTGATGTTTCATGCTGCACCTCCATCCATATGAGTCAATAACCGCACACAATGTTAAGTGCCATAAGCTTAGGCAATGGGTGAAGATAACGTTGCGGACTGGATCACACATCAGCCATAAATAATTAACTGGCCCTGATTGCAGCCTGTTGATTTCGATAGAAAATGATTAATCACCGTCATGAACCATTTCGATGCTTGTACTTTGTCATCTCGCCCGTGGCGAAGTAAACTAACGCCCTTTCGCGATAACAGCAGGATAATCATTGTGAGCAGCATTAAACTGATTGTGGGCCTTGCCAATCCAGGCGCTGAATATGCCGCCACGCGCCACAATGCGGGTGCCTGGTATCTGGATTTACTGGCTGAGCGCCACAATCAGTCACTGAAAGAGGAAGGCAAATTCTATGGCTATACCGCGCGCCTGGCGATAGCCGGAGAGGATGTGCGCCTGCTGGTGCCGACCACCTTTATGAACCTGAGCGGGAAAGCCGTGGCGGCGATGGCGACCTTTTATCGCATCGCGCCAGAAGAGATCCTGGTGGCGCATGATGAACTCGATCTGCCACCCGGCGTGGCGAAGTTCAAGCAGGGCGGCGGGCATGGCGGCCATAACGGGCTGAAAGATATCATCAGCAAACTGGGCAACAACAACAATTTCCATCGGCTGCGCATCGGTATCGGGCATCCCGGCGATCGCAACAAGGTGACCGGATTTGTGCTGGGCAAGCCGCCCGCCAGTGAGCAGAAGCTGATTGATGATGCCATTGATGAGGCGGCGCGCTGCACCGAACTGTGGCTGAAAGAGGATCGTATCAAGGCGATGAACCGGCTGCACGCCTTCAAGCCTGCTTAAACGCCCGAATCGTCGTGATTCCGTGTATAATGCGCGAAATTTTTCAATTCGTCTCCGACAGTCCGCCTTCTGGCGCACTGTCCATCCAGTTATAAAGGGTATCAAACCATGGGATTCAAATGCGGTATCGTGGGCCTGCCGAACGTAGGTAAATCCACTCTGTTTAACGCGCTGACTAAAGCGGGCATCGAAGCGGCTAACTTCCCCTTCTGCACCATTGAGCCAAACACGGGCGTGGTGCCGATGCCTGACCTGCGTCTCGACCAGCTTTCTGAGATTGTTAAGCCGCAGCGCGTGGTGCCGACTACCATGGAATTCGTCGATATCGCCGGTCTGGTAAAAGGCGCGTCAAAAGGTGAAGGTCTGGGCAACCAGTTCCTGACCAACATCCGCGAAACCGAAGCGATTGGTCACGTAGTGCGCTGCTTTGAAAACGACAACATCATCCACGTGGCGGGCAAAGTTAACCCGGCTGAAGATATTGACGTGATCAACACTGAGCTGGCGCTGTCCGATCTTGAAACCTGTGAACGTGCGATTCAGCGTGTGCAGAAGAAAGCCAAAGGCGGCGACAAAGATGCCAAAGCCGAGCTGGCTGCGCTGGAGAAGTGCCTGCCGCATCTTTCTGAAGCGGGCATGCTGCGTTCACTGAATCTGGATGAGGACGACAAAGCGGCAATCCGCTATCTGAGCTTCCTGACCCTGAAACCCACTATGTACATTGCTAACGTCAATGAAGATGGTTTCGAGAATAACCCGTACCTGGATCAGGTGCGTGCTATCGCCGAAGCGGAAGGTTCAGTCGTGGTGCCAGTGTGCGCCGCCGTTGAGTCGGATATCGCCGAGCTGGAAGATGAAGACCGTGACGAGTTCATGGCAGAGCTGGGACTGGAAGAGCCAGGCCTGAACCGCGTTATCCGCGCTGGTTACTCCCTGCTGAACCTGCAGACCTACTTCACCGCTGGCGTGAAAGAAGTACGTGCCTGGACCATCCCGGTTGGCGCGACAGCTCCACAGGCAGCCGGTAAAATCCACACTGACTTCGAGAAAGGCTTTATCCGCGCCCAGACCATCGCGTTTGAAGATTTCATCGCTTATAAAGGCGAGCAAGGTGCTAAAGAAGCCGGCAAGATGCGTTCAGAAGGTAAAGAGTACATCGTGAAAGATGGCGATGTGATGAACTTCCTGTTCAACGTCTGATTAAAGATTGTTGTCTCATGGGGTCTTACTGAATCTCATGAAGCTCAAAAATCATAAAATCCACGCCATTGCGTGGATTTTTCATTTCAACGCCGTCTCAATAGTCTTTGTCAGCACATTTCAACAATGCCGGAATCATTGCCTTAAAGAAGGTTTATTGCTCGAGCTCCGCTCTTTCTGGTGCAAAAGTCAGCGAACGAATCTGATGCTGCCTGAGCCCCCCCTTTCCCCTGCTCTTCACCTGAAAGCGGCGCTTTTTCAGCCACCCAAAAACTGCGTTTCACACTGCCGGGCTATCTCCCACAGTCTGTTACGGATCACCTGCTTAAGTTGCAGAGTGGACTGCGACTGTGGCTGGTCACGGCGGCTGATCAGCATCACTTCAAACGGCAGGGGTTGCGCTATGGGTAGCAGCTTTAGCTGTTCGGCATAGCGACAGGCGGTGAAGAGATCCACGACGCCCGTGCCGCCGCCTGCCAGCACCATATCCGCAATGACCGAATAGGTTTTAATCGACAACGACACGGCGGGATTCAGTTTTTTATCGCGCAGCGCTCGGTGAAGTACGCGTCCAAGCGGATCCTGAGCCTGCATCATCAGTAAATTATTGTTGCATAACCACGCAAGCGTAACGGGTTCATTACGGGGATGATTGAGCGGTAACAATGCGACCATCGAAGACTGAAACAGAGGTTCAGCCAGAAGATCCGCATCGACCTGCTGACCAAAAACCAGCGCGAAATCGAGCTGATTATCCAGAATCATCTGGCATAAGGTACTAAAGTGCTCGGTGACCAGTTCGACACTGACCGAGGCCATTTGTTGCCGCCATGTGACCAATGCGGGCGCCAGCACCATCTGACCAAAAGCGTGAGCCGCGCCGACGCGAACTAACTGCCCTTCGCCACGCCGCAGCTGTTCGGTAAGCTGGGTGATTGATTGCAGGCGCTGGCAGAGATCGTCTATTTCAGGCAGGAGACGTCGCCCTTCTGCCGTCACACTCATTCCCTGTATACGTCGCTCAAACAGCGCAAATCCCAATTGCTGCTCAGCATGATTCAGCACACGGCTGATATTCGGCTGCGAAACATTGAGCAAGCGCGCCGCAGCGCTGATGCTGCCGGTCTGAACGATGGCCTGAAAGACCTCTATATGGCGGAGCCGCATGACTATTTACCCTGGATGGAATACCGAAAACGAAGGCCTCTCCGACAGGCTGTACGATCAGGTCCGGGCGGAGGGTGAGAAAGAAATCATTATCCTGTTGCAAAAACTGTACCGCAAAACCGGTGCAGGCTCAGCTGCCTGTCTCGCCCCTATCCGCACCCGGCAGTCCCGTTTGAAGCCTCTGCAGAGAGCGGGGTTCGCGCTGACGTGGTGCAGTTAAAGGAGCGCTGGTCAGCAGCGTGGATTGAGCGGATTTAAGCCAGCAGCGATTCTGACTCGTCAGAGGGAAGATGCGCATGCACAGCCCGCACTACAGGCGTGTGCCTGCCCGCGCGGTTTCAGGAGAACCGGAACGGCGGGCTTGACGGGCTGACGTTGTATGCAGCCCGGGATAAGTTCGCTATGACTGTGTGCTCGCCAGATAAGAGAATGCACTGAGTAAGCTGATTAACGTCTCCATATTCTCCGCCTGATACGCCACGGTAACGGCATCCAGGCGCGTGACGCCGGGGATCAGGCTGAACAGATCGGCCAGCACCGGTTTCGTGGCCTGAAGGCGCATAGCGTAAGGTGCCGTCAGGCGGCTCGTGCTCACCTGAGGGGGATGTTGCAGTGCGGCGCTTGCTGCGGCAGCGATCGCACGCTGTGCCGCTTGTGGGCTGATTGATTCCGCGCAGGTATGCGAAATGGCGCGTTTTACACAGACGTAATTGACTGCTGAGTAGTGTTCCGCTATCCAGCTCTGTAACTGATCGTCGCCGGTGACCAGCAGCAATGGCGTGCCGTGCTCAGCAGCGGCGGCCGCATAAATATCGGTTTCTCCCATCACAAGGCCATTGATATGGATACGCCAGAATGCCCGGCCGTTGATGGTATGCGCCAGTACGCCCGGTTCACCTGCTGCGCTGTGAAATCCCACAAGAAACAGCCCGTCGAACGTCTGCTGCTCTATCCCTTCCACCATCGACAGGACACGGGGTTTCCCCTGCACCAGCCGGGCGCGGGGATCGATATTTTCCGCACGCAAATTGGTCATCTGCGCATGGCTGTCTGCCACCACCACTTCCGTTGCCCCACCTGCAAAAGCCCCCTCAATCGCAGCATTCACTTCCTGCTCCATCAGACCACGGGCCAGCTGATGTTCCGGGTGGCCGGGTGTACATTGCTCCGGGCGCATGACCCCCGCGATGCCTTCAATGTCGGCCGAGATAAAAATTTTCATGTCGTTAATCTATCCAGAATCTGCATCAGTGAGGGGCGATGATGACCGCGAAAGCCGGTAACAGCCTCAGCGCTCAGCAAAGCATCCAGTACAGCCTGTTCAGTTGCATCTGCCGCTGCAGCAAGCAGCGGCTCCAGCGTGTCGTCCTGTGGTGGTTGCGGCAGAGGTTGCGTTGAAAACGCCACCGCAATGTCGCCCGAGCCGTGGCCCCAGTAACTGCCCAGCCGTCCCAGGCCGGCACCGGCTCGCTTCGCGATGCGCTTTAACTGACGTGCGTCCAGCGGTGCATCCGTCGCCATGATGATGATGACAGAACCGGCATCCAGCTGCGGCGTCTCCCCGGTCAGCAGCGGCGCGATCATCTCGCCAGCCCGAACGCCATCAAGCGTTAATGCCTCCAGTGCGCCGAAATTGGCCAGCACCAGCACGCCAAGCGTGGCGTTGAGCGAGGGAATCACCCGCGAGGCGGTTCCGATGCCCCCTTTCAGGCTGAAACAGCTCATCCCGCGCCCCGCGCCGACGCTGCCGCGCACGAAGTCCGCTGAGGCCGTCTGCAATGCCTCCTGCGCCATCGCTTCAGTGATGGCCAGCGCCTGGATATCATTCAGCCAGCCATCGTTGCACTCCAGCACCAGCGGATTGACCGTGGGCAGTGTTCGTCCCAGTTCCGGGTTACGACGGATGGCATCCCGCACCAGCGTGGTAAACAGCGTGCCGACCGCCAGCGTGTTACCGAGCAGAATCGGCGTCTGAAGCACGCCAAGCTCCTCTATCTGAACCAGTCCGACGGGTTTCGCAAAGCCGTTCAGGACCGCCACCCCACACGGCAGCGGCGTGAGAAACAGATTGCCGCCCGACGGTACGATAGCGGTTACGCCAGTCTGCTTTTCGCCTTCATTCAGCGTGCAATGTCCGACACGCACGCCCGAAACATCGCTGATTCGATTAGTGGGTCCGCAGGCGCTTCGCGGCTGCCCGAGCTGACGCAGATCACGCCAGCGGTTCAGCAGCAGTTCACGCTGCAATTGTTGGAAATCCATAGTCAGCCCTTGAGTTTTGGATCGAGCGTGTCGCGCAGCGCATCCCCAAGCAGATTAAAAGCCAGCACGGTAATAAAGATCGCCAGCCCCGGAAATACGCTCATGTGCCACGATCCGGCCATCATCATGCTTCGGCTCATCGCCAGAATATTGCCCCATTCAGGTACGTCAGGCTCCGGACCCAGTCCAATAAAACTCAGGCCCGCGGCGGTCAGAATACTGGTGCCAATGCGCATAGTGAAATAGACAATCACGCTGGAAAGCGTGCCCGGCAGAATATGCCGCAGGATAATGACTCTGTCTGGTGCACCGGCACAGCGCACGGCTTCAACATAGGCAGCCTGTTTCAGAGAGAGCGTCGAAGCCCGCACGATGCGGGCAAATACCGGTACGCTGAATACCGCGACCGCGATAATGACATTGTTCAGGCCCGTCCCCAGCAGCGCCACCACCGCAATGGCGAGCAACATGCCCGGAAAGGCGAATAATACGTCGGCACCGCGCATGATCAGCATATCGACCCAACCGCCGTAATAGCCCGCCAGTAAGCCCAGCATGACCCCGACCAGCATGCCGATCGTCACCGACAGCACGCCGATATAGAGCGAGATACGCGCGCCATAGATAATACGGCTGAGCAGGTCGCGCCCCAGTTCGTCGGTCCCCATCCAGTGTGCCGCCGTTGGCGGTGACGATAACGCCATCCAGTCCGGAGCCATGGGATCCCAGGGCGCCAGCCAGGGCGCAAAAATCGCCACCACAATCAACAGCAGCACAAACCCGCCTGAGACCAGCGCCAGAGGGTTACGCACAAGGGCATGCAGGAAATCGCGCCACGGCGAACGAATAATCTGAGGCGGATTTTCAGTCAGCGATTGAATACTCATTTTGGCTCCTGTCGCAGACGAATGGCCGGATTAACCACCGCGTAAAGCAGATCGACCAGCAGATTAATCACAATAAATTCAAACACGAACAGCATCACCAGCGCCTGAATGACCGGCTGATCCTGTGCTTTGATCGACTCAATCAATAACCAGCCTAACCCTGGCCAGTTGAAAACAATCTCCACCACGATGGATCCGCCCAGCAGAAAACCGAACTGTAAGCCCAGCATAGTAATCACCGGGATGAGCGCATTACGCATCACATGTTTCCACGTCACCAGGCGGTTACGCAGCCCTTTGGCTTTGGCGGTACGCACGTAATCTTCCTGCGCCACCTCAAGAAACGCCGAACGGGTAAAGCGCGCCATTACCGCCGCAACCGACGAACCCAGCGTGATGGCGGGCAGGACTATATCGCTGGCCCTGTTAAAGCCGCTGACCGAGAACAGCCCAAAAGGCATCGCGACGAACTGGATGAGCAACAGCCCCAGCCAGAAGGCTGGCATCGAAATGCCGCCGACCGCCACGCTCATCAGCGTCCAGTCCTGCCATCTTCCACGTTTCAGTGCAGCCATAACGCCGAATAACAAGCCGAGAATGACGGACCAGGTAAAACCCGCCAGGGCGAGCCACAGCGTCGGCATAAAGCCCTCCCTGATCACCTCCAGCACCGGTTGCTGGGTGCGATACGTGGTGCCCAGGTCGCCCTGCAACAGGCTGCCGATCCAGTGAAAATACTGCTGCAGCAGCGGATCGTTAAGCCCGAGGTGCTGACGCGCCGCCTCGATCGCCTCAACTGGCGCATCCGGTCCGGCATAAATACGCGCCGGGTCGCCCGGCATGAGCTTGATAAAACCGAAAACCAGCAACGAGACCACCAGCAAAACCGGGATCATCTCCAGCAATCGGCGAATGATGTATGCAAACATGCCATTCCCTGAAATGAGGTGCGACTGGCCTCCTCACGTCCCTCATCCGTTCCGGACAGGGGACGAGGAAGAAGAGACCGTCTTATTTAAAGGACGCCTGAGTGAACAGTAAATTGCCATCAGGCATCATCGAAACGCCGCTCAGCGTGTTGCGTTTGCCGACCAGATTGTCTGGCGTGCCAAGGAACGCCACTGGTGCTTCTTTCCACAACACCTTTTGCGCTTGTGCATAGGCGATGCCACGCTTTGCCGGATCGGCCGTCGCCAGCCCGGCAGCAATCGCTTTGTCTGCATCAGCGTTACTGAAGTAGGAGACGTTATACGAGGTCGGAACCCAGGACTCGGTGGCAAACAGCGGACGCAGCGCCCAGTCGGCATCCCCTGTAGAGGTCGACCAGCCGCCATAATAGAGGTCAAACTCCGCCTTTTTCGGGTCCTGAACGCCCCACAACTTAGCGTTGCGCGTGCCGGAATCCATCGGTGTTACCGTGACACGAATGCCTGCCGTGGCCAGTTGCGCTTTCAGCACCTGAGCGGCACGGACGCTCGCCGTGGCGTTGGTCACCCAGAGCTTAAGATCCAGTCCCTGCGGATAACCCGCCGCTTTCAGCAAGGCTTTGGCCTTATCCGGCGCATAGCCGTAATCAGAATCGTCCTGTTTCTGATAGAACTGTACGCCTTCCGGGATCGCGGATGTGGCAGGTTTACCCAGACCGGCAAAGGCCACTTTCAGCCACAGATTACGGTCAATCGCATAGTTGATTGCCTGACGCACCCGAACATCGGCCAGCGGCTTGTGCTGCGTGTTGATCGCCATGTAATAAAGATAAATGCTCGGATCGCGCTGAATGGAGAGGTGGCTGTCCTGCTGAACGGCTGCGATGAGGTCTGAAGGCAATGGCCAGATGGCATCCACCTGACCCGACTTTAATGCGGCGACGCGTGTCGCATCTTCGGGACTCGGAGAGAAGATGACATGGTCGACTTTAGGCCATCCCTGCTGCCAGTAACCTGCATATCTGGCCAGCGTAACGGCTTTGCCTGGTTTCCAGTCGACAAAGGTAAACGGACCGGTTCCAACCGGATGCAGCCGCAACTGCGCTTCGTCCGGATATTGCTTAAGAATTGACGGGCTCCACATCACCGCGGAAGGATGCGCCAGGGTGTTGATAAAGGCACCGAACGACTGATTCAGATCGATTTTTACCTGGTCGGGTGCCAGCACCGTGACCTTATCAATCATTTTGTAGAGGCTGTTACGCTTCAGCCCTTTTTTCTGATCTGCCAGACGATCAAGGTTCGCTTTGACGGCTTCTGCATCAAAAGGGGTACCGTCCTGGAAGGTAACGCCTTTGCGCAGCGTCAGCGTAAATTCGGTGGCACTGTCATTAGAGGTATAACCGGTCGCCAGCCAGGGTTGCAGCTTCATCCGGGAATCAAACTGGAACAGGCGCTCAAAGATGCCGCTCTGAACCGAGTAGCTGACATTATCCGAGGTGTCGTGCGGATCCAGCCCCGTGATATCGGCATACATTGAAATGCGCAGATCCTGTGCCTGCGCAGTCATGACCAGCGTCGTCGTCAATGCGAGGGCGAGCGAAGTACGGCGAAACAGCGTTTTCATAAATTCTCCTGGTCGTTAAGGATTATTGCAATGCAATGCCGTCAGCTACCCAGTGCTGGGGGGCAACCTGCCGATATCGGGTTTTAGTGACCGTTTCACCCACCTTACGCAACGGCGAGGGGATTTCGCTGTCATCGAAAATACGGGGCTGACGGTTTTCGGGATCCGCTACCGGCACGGAGGCCAGCAGACGTTGGGTATAGGGGTGTTGCGGCTGATTAAATACCGACTGGCGCGGTCCAAGCTCCACAATCTGGCCGAGGTACATCACCGCGACGCGATTCGCAATACGCTCGACGACCGCCATATCGTGAGAGATGAAAATCCATGCCACACCCGTTTGCTGCTGCAGGTCCATCATCAGATTGACCACCTGCGCCTGAATCGAGACATCAAGGGCCGATACCGCTTCATCAGCAATAATCACTTTCGGTTTCAGCGCCATGGCGCGGGCAATAGCAATACGCTGACGCTGACCGCCAGAAAATTCGTGCGGATAACGACGCGCGTGCTCTGGCAGGAGACCGACGCTCTTCAGCAGCGCATCTATCTGTGGGGAAGCCTGTTCAAGCGAAGAGACCATGCCATGTAACAGCAACGGCTCGGCAATGGTGAAACCCACTGTCAGACGGGGATTCAGTGACGCATAGGGATCCTGAAACACCATCTGAATATCACGGCGGAGCGGCTGGAATTCTGCCTCTTTCAGGTCAGAGATTTCCTTTCCTTCAAAGTGAATACTTTCAGCTTCACTGTTGATAAGGCGCATCAGCGCCCGTCCGGTTGTCGATTTGCCGCAGCCGCTTTCACCCACGATGGCCAGGGTTTCACCTGGCCACAGACTAAAATCAATCTGCTCAACCGCATGCACGTGATGCGTCAGGCTCGATAAGATGCCGCTGCGAATCGGGTAATAGACTTTTAATCCGCGCACATCCAGCAGCGGCGCCACGTCATAGCGCGCGGTATGCTGTTCGCCTTGCACAGCCTCGCGGGCACCGGGCAGAGGAAAGCGTTGCGGCCACCTGTGTTCCCGCATATCGCCGAGTTTTGGTACTGCCGCCAGTAACGCTTTGGTATACGCATGCTGCGGGGCGGCAAAAATCTCAGACACGGTTCCCTGCTCTACCACTTCGCCACGCAGCATGACCACCACGCGATCGGCGATTTCCGCTACCACGCCCATATCATGAGTGATAAACAGCACCGCCATTTGTTTCTCACGTTGCAGCTCACGCAGAATATGGAGAATGCGCGCCTGTACGGTGACATCCAGCGCTGTGGTAGGCTCGTCGGCAATCAGGAGTTGTGGGTCACAGGCAAGGGCCTGCGCAATCATCACACGCTGCCGCATGCCGCCTGACAGCGAGTGAGGATAGCTTTTCATGACGCGATCCACATCGGCGATACGCACCTGTCGCAGCAATTCACGCACCCGCGCATGGGCCTGCTTTCTGTCGCACTGTTGATGATCGCGTAATGCCTCGGTAAGTTGATCATCAATGCGCAGCACCGGATTCAGCGAGGTCATGGGCTCCTGAAAGATCATCGCCATTTCACGGCCACGCAACGTGCGGCGCTGAGCGTCATCTAGCTTTTCTAACGCATGCATTTTTCCGCTGCGTTCGCGGAACTGCATGCTGCCGCCATCGACACGGCCGTTGTTTGCCAGCAAGCCCATTACAGCCAGCGACGTGACAGATTTACCTGAGCCGCTTTCACCCACGACGGCGACGATTTCACCTGGATGAATGGCAAAACTGATGCCTTTGAGTGCCTGATTCTCACCGCTGCGTCCATGAAACGAGACGCTGAGATCCTGAATCGCCAGCACGGGAGAGGCAGAGGCAGCGCGGGTTGCAGGGGAACTATGTTGTGTGTCCGTCATCGTCGCCTCACAGAGTTATAGCCAGATACGGCCTTGGGAGTAGCTCAGGAAAGGAGAACTGTCGGCGGCAAGCCAGGTGGGGCCATCCAGATCGACGAACTCAGCGTTAACCGCTACGGGTAATGCGGCCTCCATGGCCAGTGACGAGCCCAGCATGCAACCGACCATAATGCGCATATTGAGCGTCCGGGCTTCATCCACCATCGCCAGCGCTTCAGTCAGGCCACCGCATTTATCCAGCTTGATATTGATCATCTCGTAGCGATCGCGTAGTCCGGCAATATCCGCCCGCGTATGGCAACTCTCATCGGCACAGACCGGTATGGGATGTTTGAAACGTAACAGGTCATGGTCCTGTCCGGCGGGAAGGGGTTGCTCCACCATCGCGATGTTGAAGGCCTTAAGCGCCACCAGCAGGCTTTCCAGTTCCAGACCCGACCAGGCTTCATTGGCATCGATAATGAGCGTGGCATGCGGTGCCGCCGCGCGAATCGCCGCCACTTTTTCCAGAATCGCATTACGGTCGAGCTTAATTTTGAGCAGGATGGCACCACGTGACACAGCATCCGCCGCCACCAGAGCCATACATTCCTGTGTATCGAGGCTAAGGGTTTCTGCCGTAACGACCGACTCTGGCTGTGAGCAGGTGCTCTTTTGCCACAGCGTCTGATTAGCCCGTGCGCCATCAAGTCGCCATAGTGCACAGTCCAGCACGTTGCGCGCTGAACCGGCGGGTAAACGGTGTTGCAGATCATGACGGCTGAGGCCCGACTCAATGTCAGTGCGTACCGCTTCGAGCATGGCCTGAACGCTATCCGGCGTCTCATCGTAGCGGGCCGTTGGTGTGCATTCGCCCTGCCCGATGAATCCCTCCTGCTCCAGGGTGACACGGATGACCGTCACGGCGGTGCGGGTACCGCGTGCGATAGCAAAGGGTCGCGCCAGCGGCAGCTCCACCACATCAATCTGCAACTTTCTCATTTCAGCCACGCTCCTGAAGCAGTGCGGCGATCTCATCAATACCAAAACGCACCGGATCTGTGGCCGGTAAGCCAAACTCAGCGCTGATTTCGGCGCAATAAGCGAGCGCCTCTTCTTCACTGTAATTGGAGGTATTGATAGCAAAGCCAGCCAGCTGAACGGACTCACTGGTCACCTGCGCGGCACGCAGATTGGCTTCAACGCACGCCTGCAGGCTGACCATGGGCTGGTGTGGTAAATGACGCATATGAGGACGTCCCATTTCATGGCACATGACCAGCCAGTGTGGTTGCGCACCGTGCATCAGCCCCATACTTACGCCCGCATAGGAGGGATGGAACAGTGAGCCCTGGCCTTCAACGATGTCCCAGTGGTCCTCGTCATTCGCCGGTGAAAGCGCTTCTGCTGCACCGGCAATAAAATCAGCGATGACCGCATCCACAGCAATGCCCTCCCCTGCGACCAGAATGCCGGTCTGCCCCGTGGCACGAAAATCAGCTTTCAGGCCGCGCGCACGCATCGCCGCTTCCAGCGCCAGTGAGGTGTACATCTTGCCCACTGAGCAGTCTGTACCCACCGTCAGTATCCGCTTACCTGAACGCTTCTTACCGCTGCCCACACTGAGCGCTGGACGCATATGACGCAGGTCAAAAAGCTCAACGCCAGAAGCCTGTGCAAGCGTCACCAGTTCCGGCTCATCAACCAGCCGATGGTGCAGACCACTAGCCACATTCATGCCTGCTTTAATGGCACTTTTGATCGTTTCAAGCCAGTGCTCTGGCAGGTAGCCCCCGGCATTGGCAGTGCCAAGCACCAGCGTTTTTGCGCCGCGCGCTATGGCGCCGGGAATATCGAGTTCATCCAGACCCAGACTGACCGTGCAGCCCGGCAGTTTAATTTCGCCAACGCACTGCTCCTGCCGCCAGATATGAATACCGCGCGCCGTTTTTGCCGCAAGGGGATCGGTAACATCGCCAAGAAAGAGTAAATAGGGTTGTGGGATTAGCATGTTGTCTCTCATTTCAGCCAAAAGATCAGGTTCTGAAACCACTATTTCATGCGTTCTGAAAGGTGACGAATGCTTGTTTAGCAGGAGGGTATAACGGCAGGTTATAGCCAGAGGTAATAGTGATGATGGATGGGTTTTTCAGGGGGATTGGACAGGGTATGGATTAAAAGAAGGAGTGGGTCATAGGAAAAAGATCGTGTTGAGAGAAAAATAGAAGAGAGTCGCGGAATGGGTATTCCGCGATAACAGTACTACAGATCAGTATGGGTTATTTCATGCGACGCTGCCGGGCGACGCTGGCAAGACGTTGTGTCCGGCAGTAAATGGCAAACAGGATGAAAGCCTGCCCATTAAGTATCCAGCGAGCACCTACCAAAGCCGCGAGTGCCAGAATCAGCCACAGGCCCGAGTGGCTACCCATAACTACACTGTAGCTCAAGAGTAAAACGGTCGATATAAGCAACATCGCACAGACGTAAGCCAGCCCCGCCACACCGGCTGTATGGCCTCGCGCAAGCAGGTAACTGGCCGTGAGTATCGCGCCAATAACGACGATTGAGGGAACAAAAAAACTCAACGCATGTACCTGTGGACTGAGCGGAGGTAGAGCGTGCAGAAACGTCAGCAAATTAAATGCAAATGCAATCAGCAACAGCATCAGCACTATCGCAACCGGGAAGCCGTTTTGCCGGGGAAGCGCCTCAGAAGGCTGTTTAAAATAACGTTCAAGCTCTGTAGTGGAACGGGCAAGTATCGAATTATCCTGCCGTGCGATTACCTGATCTATTTCGCGACCATGTTGCAGTAGTTCAGTGATATTTGGCCCGACAAGCCATGATAGAAATTGCATTAAAATACCGCCAGTGATTGAATTGTCCCCACAATATAGCGCCCGGAGCGTGGCACATTACCTGGAGCAGCAATGATACCACTGACAGCACTGCCTGCCACAGCAGCTGCGCTCGTAACGACCTGCGCGAGTTGCTTAACAAGTTCTTTTTGCACCGACTCTACAGGGAAACGCTTTGGATAAAGTCCTGCACGGATGGCGGCTTTAAGCTCTTTATTACTTATACCAGGGTTTTGTGCCTTAATGATTAATTCAGTAAGGCGAGCCCGGTCCTGCCTTGGATAGTTCCTGAGCCACTCCGTTGCTTTTAAAGAAGAGACTGATTTCATCGCTCGCCATGTTGCCAGGGCTTCTTTTAACGCACCGCCCACACTGGCTAGTGAAATAAGGTCAAGGGACGTTGAAGTGGCAACGTACCAATCCTGAGAGTCCAGCCACGCTACGTTTTCACCACCGTTTTCGACGAGATCATAAACCCGGTAAATACCATTGACACATTGCACGCCTGTTGCGGCAGCGCCAGCATAACCAATAGCAACAAGCACGCCGCTACTGCCAGCGGTTATAGGCGTTGCAGAAGCGCCGATAACCGCTACGCCAGCAGTGATAATCATTGCACCACAGGAAAGCACGGTCGAGGCAATCTCCGTTCCCATTGAGGTTACGCTTACTGCTTCACTAAGTGACTTGCCCGTATTAGACGCTGTGGCTTGTCTGGGCGTTTTGGTCACAATCAGATGTGTAACGATACCACTTTGACCATTAGGATGACGCTGACCAGGCCGAACAAGATAACGCTGTGCGCCATCTGCATAGATGATGCCAGCCTGATAAAACTCCCGAGTACAATCCATTGCTGCACCCAGCGCTTTGAAATCAAAATCAGGTGCCCCATAACCGGTCATCCTGGCGATGTCGTAACCCGGTAAGTTATTCTCGGGATTCATTCCTGGCAGGTTCATTTTATCTCCTTATGGGCTCAAACTGATAAAATAGAGTTTTAATACATTGAAATTCGAAATGGAAAAACCATTATTATCGCATCAGAACAATATATCAATATGCAGGTGATACACGAAAAAATCATCATCCTTTGATTAACCGAAAAATATCAACAATACCATTTATCAACACATCAATAATGATAATTAATAGCAGAACCACATTCAAAAAGAAAAATTCTTTAGCAGATCAATTACCATCTGAAATAAAATTCACCAGAAAATCCTCATCATCGTGAAAATATCACCAGCGGATCTTTTATCATTTCTGCCAGCAGTACGGGAATAAATTATACATTGATATCATAAATCCACATTAATTATCGACGACTAAAATATAAATGCTATAGCTTTGTTAAAATGCCATTTAGCTAAAATTATAAAATAAAGTCTTCATAGGACTGATGATTTACAATCAATACCACACAATATATATCCCACAATTAAATGATCTCTCTTCCGATTGTACCGTTACTTTCCCCCATTCAAAACCCCAAACGTGTCCATAAGGGGGATCCTTTAATTCACCCTTATAATTATTGGGATATCTATTTAGCATCCATGCAAACATTCTTTTTTCTTCTTCCTTTAAAGCCTTTACATTGGCTCTTTTTTCCCAATCAGATAGACTTTTATAAAAATCACCTGTTTTACTGGTGAGGAAAACAAGCGCTTTAAAAGAAAAAACAGCCGGATTGAATTCCACAGTAAATGGTTCATCGTGCCAACTGACGTCCTCTGAAAAAAAACGATATTTTCCAACTGGTGTCAGATCATCAACTGAATTAAAAAACAAGGACTTAGTAAAAGCCTCGTAAGATGAAAGATCTATTTCACTCCCATCAATATGTAAAGCTCCATTTGACTCGTCTAAATTCATTATTTTCATATGTCAATTACTTTTCCAGGTTTCAGTTTAAGCCGAGCTTCTTCCGGTATAAAGAACTGCAGCCCTCCCCCTTTCCCATGTTTAGGATTGGCTTCAGCACGTCCTCTGGCTACAAATATATCTTCTGTAACGTAATAAGCTCTCACCCTTGAACGCATTGGATATGCTGGGTTCAACTCAACTTGCAAAGCTTCATGGTAGCCAAGTGGATCACCTTTATGTTGTTTGACTGTAGGATGACTTACAGTATAAGCAGGTAACTGATCTCCATTAGGATAAAGGGCATAAAGAATCGTCCCTTTTTTTTATCACTGTATTCTCATAAACATCGATGCCTGGATAAGTTTTATTCCCTGGTCCCTGCCACTTCGTTGCTTCTTTCGCAGGGTTTTTACACTTCATCAACCCCCACGGATCCACCCACCCCAGCGCATTCGGTGCATACTGGTAGAGGTTGATCCCGCCCGCCAGCCCTATCGGATCCTGCTGGGTAAAACGTCCGCTGTCCGGGTCATAATAACGAAACAGATTGTAGTGCAGTCCGGTTGATTCGGCCCCTGCGGTGCCTCACCCCATTGGGGCCATCGCTGAAGCGATGTTCAAATTTGCTTAAGCAAATTTGTCCCGGTCCAGGTACTGGCCCTGCATACGCAGGTTCTGCTGAAAGGCTGGCATCCGCTGGCTGAACTCGCGCAGCAGCTTGCCCCACGGGCTGTTGATACCTTCCCAGGCTTTTTGCCCTTCAGTGTCAGTCAGCAGTTTCGGCATTCCGTTGGCCGCATTATGGAACCAGTAAATCTCCGGGCTTTCCACACCATCAATACGCGTCACTGGCAGCTTGCATCTATGGCAAATAAAACATTTTATAAAAATATTTTACTGCCTTTGAAATCAATAAAATTAAAAATAAAACTCATCAAACTACTATGAATGGTTTGTTTTATCTCTAACTTGAGTGCATATTATTACTTCATAAGCATCTTGCTCGCTTAATTTTGCCTTATTAAACTCTTCTACGCTTATCTCACATTTAACATCTTTATTAGTAACACCACCAGCATCATAGTTGATATGATATTTGCCATTTTCTTGAGTAAGAAACATACCATAGGCGCTAAAAATAGCCTTTTCCATTATACAATCCTTACTTTAAATTTTATTGATAACCTCTTTATTCAATAGTGATGAATCTATGACTGCTTCAGCACCTCATCTTGGTTTATACCTATCGGGCACCCGAAAAATCGTTTAACCCAAATCATTGCCAGATGGCATACGTAATCTTGTTGAGTTTAGTATGGCGACTCTGATTGGTAGACTCCCTAATTTAACTTACCCATCCTCACATATTAAACATACGCTTTACAAAGGTTTTTTAAATAATTTTATCAAGTGCATGGTTTTTGTTTCCTTGCACAAAAAATCATAAAAAAGCTTTTACTCAAGAAGAATATAGTTACCTCCGGGACACTCTATAATAAATTCACAAACTCACTCTTACTGCCAGTGATCCAGTAATTCTATCCACATTTCTTTTTCACCAGGAATAACTCTAACAACATCTCTATTTTCTTTTATGTATTGCATATACTTTTGATATATAGCCCTGATTGTTACAGTCTTTTCAGAGCGAGAACCCTCAATTAGGTATATTAATTCTTCAAGATAATTGGGTGATTCAACCCTGGTTTTGAAAAATTCTTTCAGATAGTCAAGCACGTCATTGTATGAATGGTAATTCATTTATTCCTCCGGCAAAATATCAATATCATCAAAGCTTACCTCTCGTTTTTCAGCATACATTTGTTGTACGCCACCTTTACCGTACTCAGGATAAGCATTTGTAAACTGTTCTAACGGCGCGCCTATTGCGTCCCCGAACATCCTTGGATGCCGTACTTGAGGAGTGCCATTTTCATATAACTGCAACGTATCAAACCTTCCTCTAATTCTTGCATCACTCCATGAAACATCCCCAGGTAAAGTTGGATCAACTTTCTCCGGTCCTTTTATCTGAAAAGCATCACGAGCTGTTTTACCGGTTTCAAATTTTTCGAATCCAAAATATGTAACTGGAGCTTTTTTATTTTCAAGGAGACCAGGAACCCACTTATCTACGCTTCCATCGTCCTTCAAGTATCGGACATACCTATAAGCTGTGGATGGCATTGTCGCACTTGGCCCTGCTGGCCCAACATAGAAATCCGGTTTATCCTTATTTCCACTACTACACCGACTCAGCCCCCAAGGATCCACCCAACCCAGCGCATTCGGGGCATACTGGTAAAGGTTGATCCCGCCCGCCAGCCCTATCGGATCATGCTGGGTAAACCGTCCGCTGTCCGGATCATAATAACGAAACAGATTGTAGTGCAGTCCGGTTTCCCGGTCCAGGTACTGGCCCTGCATACGCAGGTTCTGCTGAACGACAGGCATCCGCTGGCTGGATTCACGCAGCAGCTTGCCCCACGGGCTGTTGATACCTTCCCAGGCTTTTTGCCCTTCACCGTCAGTCAGCAGCTCCGGCATTCCATTGGCCGCATTATGGAACCAGTAAATCTCCGGGCTTTCAACACTATCAATACGGGCCAGCGGCTCATAGCTCTGGCTGTCGCTGTAGACGTAGGTCAGCGGGATCCCGTTGTGGATTTCCTGCAGCAGGCGGTAACCTTCCCACACAAAGCGCGTCGTGACGGCGTTCCCCGACGGTCTTCCCTGCAACAGCTGCTGGCTGGTTTTACTGATGCGGCGCCCAAGCGGATCGTAGCGGAAACTCACCTTTGTACGCGGCTTGTTACGGTCCCGTGGCTCGCTGATCACATCCGTCAGGCGATGCTCACCATCATAGCGATATCGCCAGCGGGTATGCCCGTCATCTTTCTCAGTGGTACGGCCATGAATGTCATATTGCCAGCGGATACCGTTCAGTCCGGTGACGCGGTTATGCATGACATGAGCGGCACTATGGCGATCCAGCGGGTTGCCTGCGCCATCCCAGCGCCACTTTTCATTACCCGGCTGCGCACCGTCCTGTGACAACAGCCGGCCGGCGTTATCGTAGTTCCATAATGTCTGGCTGAACGGATTATCGTCGCGCTCTTCACGGATCAGGTTGTTGCCGTAATCGAAGTCGCGCCGGCGGGACCAGACGCGCGGTGCAGGACGCTGTGAGTCACCCTTAAACACGTCACGGCGGCGCAGTCTGCCTAAGCGATCGTATTCACTGCGCATGGTCAGGCCGCCCTGCGTCCGGCTGAGTTCCCGATGCAGTGTATCCCGGGTAAATTCCGTGACCGGCAGGTTGTCTAATGCGATGCTCAGCAGATGCCCGCTACCATAATAAAGCTGCTTCAGGTTGCGGCCATCCGGCAGCGTCAGGGCAGTGCAGTTGCCCAGCGCGTCATACTCCCACGCCAGTTCGCCCTGCTCCCCCTGCTCAGCAACGATGCGGCCCAGCACATCATACTTAAAGGTAATCTCCTGCTCGGCCTGCTGGCTCCACTCGGTGTCAGACAGCGGCAGATGCTGCGACACTTTACCCAGTTGGCCGCCGCCACTGTAGTGATAGCGCGTCTGGCCTTCCGGCGTGGTCCGCGCCAGCAGTTGCCCCGCACGGCTCCAGTGATAGCGATGGGTAATGGACTGAGGATGTCCGGCGGCAAAGGTGCGTGATACCGTGCGGCCCGCCGCATCATAGTCATATCGTGTGGCAACACCATCCAGCCCGACCTGGGCCAGCAACAGAGAATCTGCGCCCCACTCGAACTGATACTGCTCGCCGTTCTCATTTTGCAGCGCCGTCAACCGGCCACGGCTGTCCCAGCTTCGCTGAACCGTCTCACCCTGCGCATTACGGTTGGCGATCAATCGCCCGACATTGTCGTAACGGAATTCACTGCGCTTGCCATCAGCCGATTCATAGGCCAGCGGCAGTCCGTTTTCACTCCAGTGCAACCGCTCTTCCCATCCTTCTGCGCGTTCCAGCTGAAGAGGACGGCCTGCTGCATCATAGTGATAACGGGTTTCTTCACCATCCGGCGCGATGACACAGCTGAGCCAGCCCAGGGGATGATAACGGTAGCGCGTGGTCAGCCCTGAACAGTCGGTTTCACGGATAACCTGGCCGGCATCATTAAACTCACGGCGGTAGCTATTACCTGCTGCGTCAGTCTCTTCGACAACCAGTCCGAACTCATCCCGCTGATAGAGCGTGCTTTGCCCGAGCGCATCAACAACGCGCTCAAGGCCGTGATGGGGATCGTAATAGTATTTCGTTGTGGAACCGTCTGCTCCGGCAACAACCGTGGGCAGCGAACGGTGTGACAGCCATTGCACCGCCTGCACACCACCGTCAGAATCCTTCTCTTCAACACGGTTGCCCAGATCGTCATAGGTGAAGCTCACCGCGTTGCCCAGCGGATCGATGCGACGCGTCAGGAGTTCGTTTTCATCCCACTCATAACGCCACTTCTCGCCGCGCTCGTCGATAAAACAGGTGATGAGGCCCGCGGCATTCCAGTGGTGTTCGCGCTGCTGACCGTCATAGGTCGACACGCGCGTGATGCCCGCCTCAAGATCGTAATGCATGTGGCAGCCATCACCGCTGTTGGTGCGGTTTTCTATAACGCGCCAGTGATCCAGCTTCTGCCAGCGATATTCACTCTCCAGCCCGCCCGGCAGTTGGTGCCAGACCATCAATCCATCGTCGTTGTAACGGAAGCGTCGTGAGACAACGCCTGCGGCATCAGTAACGCTGGTAAGCTGGCCCCGATCATTGTAGGTCCAGCGCGTGAGAGGCCAGTTCTGATCGCCATCAAAATGGCTGGCTGATGTCGGACGCCGCGCGTGCTGTTTGTCGTCGTAGTGCAGCGTGACGTCAATCGCCAGCGGCGCGTCATGGATACGCACCAGGCGGGCCTGTTCATCCCAGCCCATCTCCAGCGCATTACCGTACTCGTCGCTCAGTGAAGCCAGGCGCAGCACCTGCGGATCAGCGGCCGTGCGCCTGTAAAGACGCCATACCGCACCGTCATCATCGGCAATGGCGATATCGCCAGACTCGTTGCGGCGCACCATCAGCCCTTCGCTGATGCTGTAGAGCACCTCTTTTTCACCGGGAACGTCAAAACTCAGTTCGCGCCCGTTGTCATCAAACCAGGTTGCCCGATTCCCTTCCAGCGTCAGGTAGCTGTCAAACACCGTGGCCCAGCCCTGACCAAACAAGCCAGCGCGCTGAGTCAGACTGTTATAGCTGCGCTGAAAACTGAGCGGGAAACGTCCGGGAAGGGAAAAATCGCGCTCTGCATCATCATTAAGGACTTTGACGCCGGTCGCCGCATGAACCGGAAACAGCGACGAGAAGGCCGCATTGATAGCCATGTCCGCCGCCATACCGCCCACGGCACCGGCCAGCGCGCAGGGCATGTTTTTGATGATCTGACCGGGGCGACCACGGATGAGGGAAAGGCCGATCATCATCACAGCCAGGCCTGGCACCTTGCCGCTTTTTATCTCTCGTACCGTAACGGTTTGACCACCAATGATGACATTGGGGGAAACATCGTCGCTGACGGTGGCGTCACAGGTGGTTTTATCCTTTGCGCGCACTGCAGGCTGGCCATTGATAAAGACGCTTTTCGATCCCTGAGCCAGATATTGCGGTGCGCTGTGTTTTTCACAGGCCACTTTGTCCTGCTCCAGCGGAGAGGTGCCCGCATCGGCGGAGGCTACCGTGGGCTGCCACATTGCACTGCCAAACTGGCCGACCGCAGAGAGCAACATGCCGCCATAGTCGGCGAAGCTCTGCGGCGATTGTGGTTCCGGTGGCGGTGTCTCGCCGGGCGTGAGCATCCCGGCCGCGCGTGCGGCTAATAGACCATTAACGTAGACATTCACTGATCCAGTGGCGATTACTCCGGCAGGTGACGGCGGGAATATCATGTTACCCAGCCCATCGGCCGCTTTACTGATCTCTTGTGACAGACCAACGGCATTGGCCAGTACACCTCCCAGAATACCGCTGAGCAGGCAACTGTTACCCACGGCTGCTACACTCGCCGCTGCCGCCCCTGTGCCCAGCAGGGGCGCTGCCGAGACGATAGCAGCACCCACTGCGGCACCAATGACGGCATAGGCCGCACCTTCCGCAACAATGCTTGTGATATCAGCGAAAATGCTGGAGTGAATGATCTCGTCGCCCACGCGGGCAGCAGGGTTATCCATAGGTTATGCTTTCCGTGGATTGTTCAGACTCAGGCTTTGTTTAAATGCACTCCAGCGCTGTCCATCCTCTTCATTGAATGGACGCATGGCTGAGAGCGTAAAAATCATTAAGATGTTCGAGTCAGGCACCTGTGTAGCAAGCTGTTTCTGCCACACTGCCTGCCCGTTACGGTCAAATACGGTTTCAACTTCAACGGCGTGTAATGTGTTATCCACACCTGCCATCAAACGTACAAATTCAGTCTGCTGGATATGGCCCATCTGACTCCGCAATGTGTCCCACTGACGCTGGAACTCTTTTTCAGCATCACTGCCCTCAGAAATAACGCCACGGCTCACAACCCATGCCAGCCCACTGGCTTCATCGCGGAGAATATTCATGGTGGTGTCCTGCCAGGCAGCAGGAAAAAGCGCAAAGGCGCCCTCATTGAATTGGTAATGCATATTGGGTATCCGTTTTATTAATTGTTTGTGGCGGGTGGAATCAGGCTATGGTATTCGCCATCAACGTTATCGGCATTAGTGAGTATCTGTGTATTATTACGCGCAACTTTAATGTCGAAAAGTCGATGCGTAATATCAGGATCGCCACCGCAACTGGCGTCGTGATTATCTTCACGAACCGTAATGACAAAGAAACTTTCATCACTGCTGTCGTCAAGATCGTATCGCAGGCATTTCTCATCGAGGGTGGTCAGTTGCCAGGTATGAATTGCTTCGGTTGCAGCGCTGATAGCCTGGTCAGCGCTGATTTCGCTTTGCTCTGCCCCCATGTCTGTTTTCAACATGATGCAACTGACCTTTCCCTGGTCAATCTGAAACATCAACTGTTTCCCGCCAGACGGGTAGACAAGCCAATGCTGATTATCACTGTTATCTTCTTTTCCGGGTCCATAGGCTTGCTGAACCTGTTCCAGGCTATCGCCTACCTTTATATTTCGGGACGTCGGCACATTGGCATTTTCCAGTAGGATCTCAGCCAGAACCGTGTGGCTGGCATCTCCCACCGCCGCCGCGCTGAACAACTCAAAGCCGTCATAGCTATGCTGGAAGTAGTTGTACTGCTGGTTATTGATAGCCACTTCTCCGGCCAGAACTGAACTCAGAGCCTTACCAGCCCGTACGAAGCTTTCATTGCTCCATGTGTCTCCGGGAGTGAAAGCATAGTCGTTTAGCAGAACGGAAAAATCGCCCTCGTTAAGGGCAGGAACAGACGATTCCGTGCTGGATTCGGCCCTGGCAATGCAGGATAAAACCATGAGAACAGACACAAATATAAGGCTGGTGAAAAAACGATTTACAATCATTGTGTTTTTATCGGGGGTTGACAATAGAAAACAAGAAGGGTATTTAATCACTAAGAGCAACGTAATTAAAATCTTTTAAATTAAAAAATTACTCACACTTCAACATTATGTGGGGTGGAGAGTACATATCACCACCCTAATAAAACCCATAACATTATTATAATGTCATTCTTATTACTTGAAATACAGTAAAAATCTCACTTGAGTGATAATGAAAATTATCATTCCCACTTGCCACCTTGCTTAACAAGCGTTTTATTACCCTGTACCACCTTCAATTCAAGCGGATTAAAGCTCACAACATAATCTACACCGCTATTATTGAAAAGCATCCCTTCAGCTTTATTTGAGTTTACAGGTTGCGTAGTTTTACCTTCAAGAGTAATTTGTTTTCCATCTTTATTTCTGAGGCCTATGTATTTAACCTTATCACACACAGTATAAAAACCCCCACAGCTATTCAATAAAGTAATCGTGAAATCAGATGTAGACAAAACCTTCATATCTGATTTTAAATCTCCTTCACTAACATCTTTCTCAAGATTATAAGTTTTTGGCGCATAAAAATCCCCATTCTCAGGGTCTTTGATTAACTTCCATAAAACTTTATTATCTTTAAGTTCTAAATTTGCTTTACCCTTCACTCCGCCAAATGAAGAATCAAATTCAATCAAAGCATTTTTACCGTTTGCCGTACCTTTGAGATTGCTGTCATTATCATCAGGGCAATCTATTTTATTTCCGCCCCTTGTCACATAACAATAACTACCCGTTATGTTATTATTATTCTGTTTTAATTTTAATGTTAGAGTGGAATATAGTGATCCATTATCATTTTTCTCTTGCCCACTCCACTGACCAGTAAAATTATCAGAAGCAAACAAGGATAATGAAGAAATTGACAACAAAACCGCTAAGCTAAATCCAACTTTATTCATTTGATTAACCTTTAAAATCCAGACAATCATTAACCCTATTAATCCAGCCGTTAAGATTAGGTAAATTTTTAGGATCAGATATAGTCAGGTTAGTATAATATTGCTTTCTGATTTCAGCAATGCTATTGGTTAGTTTACCTGAATCTTCAATACTATTCATAGCAGAAATTGTATCAGGCCCAATCACACCATCAACCTTCAAATTTTGTCCATATTGGCTATTTAACAGTTTTTGAATCTGCTTTCCGGCCCCACCAGATGTAATGCTCCAGTCATAGGACATCAAAGCTAATTTAGGATCCTTAATATCATTAAAACCACTTGGGTCCCAGTATCTTTTTTTATAAATAACCTCAGCCTGCTCTGGCGTGATTTTTTTTAAATTTTCTAATGTCGGCTCAACACCTAAATCCTCTTTTGAATATTTTTTCCATGTATCCCATGCAATACCATGGTTTGTTGGGCCGCCCTTGTCAGATGCACGGTTTGCATAGCCACCTTCATGTCTTAATATTATTGGAGAAATGGTGGAAAAATTGTCACCATTTTTTGGTGTTGCCACTACACTGGGTTTAATAAAAGCCGCCTTCGGAGCCGCCTGTCCTTTCTGCTTCGGCGGGAACAGATTCTCTACGGCCTGGCTGATATTCTGTTTATGACTGGAGCCCGGTGCGCTTGTGCCCGGCTTCGCGCCATCCGTGTTCAGGTTCAGTTTGCCGCCAGAGGTGGTGATATGACCATCACCCTGCACAAAAATATTGAAGCCCTTGCCCACAATATTAATCTGGCCATTCGCATTCAGTTCGATAGCACTCTCTCCGCATTCAAGGCGAAGTTTAGTCCCCGAACCCACTACATAGGTATCGACCACCGCATCGAGTTTGCCCTTACCGGTCAGCCGCTCTTCGCCCCCTTTTACACCGTGGACACGGTTGGTTTCGACACGGTAGAGCTCATTGCCGCCCGCATAATGGCTGTGATTGTTGGCGACTGAATGGCTGGCGTCATTTTTAACATGGGTATCCATGTTCTTCTGCGCCTGAATCCACAGGTGTTCCTCACCCGACTTATCCTCAAACCTTAACGCGTTCGCGGTGTCCGCCGTGCCATCCTTCGACCGGCTCAGAAAGCCCATCTGCGTCGCTGCCGCCGGCAGCGCCCACGGCGGCATGCTTGCCTCGTTGTAAACCCGGCCGATGATCAGCGGACGATCCGGATCGCCGTTGATGAAGTCCACCACCACTTCGTCGTTCACTCGCGGGATCTGCACCCCGCCGAATCCCTGACCCGCCCAGGCGCTGGAGACGCGCACCCAGCAGGAGCTGGTGTCATCGCCCTTCGCCAGCCGGTCCCAGTGAAACTTCACCTTTACCCGGCCGTAGCGGTCGGTCCAGATCGACTCGCCTTTGGGTCCCACCACCTTCGCCGTCTGCGGGCCGTGCGTTTTCGGCCACGCCGTTTCGGGCGGCGTGCGGTAGGTCACTGACGACGGCAGCACCGTGAAGTGGATGTTGTGACGGCTGTCGCCGGTGTCGCCGCTGGCGTAGGCGTTCTCGGCGAAGTCATAGGTCGCCGAGGTCACCAGATACTCGCCGTTGTCGCTGAAGTGCGGCGCGTTGATGATCGAGAAGGTAAAGCCCGGCGCGATGCCGGTGGCCGTGCCCGACCCGCTGACGCTGTGGTGCTCGGCCTGCCACACCTCCTGACGGATGCGCGCGTAGGACTCGCCGTGGCTGTGGTCGACAAAATGGCCCGGCCAGTCGTAAACGTCCACCGAGCCCGGCACCGGCGACGCCGGGTTCTGGCGGGCCTGCAGCATCCAGGCGTTCGGCTTGCGGAAGTCGTAGTCGTCGGTGCTGTAGATGCCCGGCGTCACGCTCTCCGCCAGCGACCACTGGCTGATACCCTCCTCAGTGACCACGCCGCCCGACGGGGTGACGTGATAGGCAATGGTCTCATAGCCCGGAAACGCCTGATGCTGGTCCGGCGCGTCACACAGCACCAGCGTGTGTTTGTCCGCCTCGTGGCGGAAGAAGTAGTAAATCCCCTCCAGCTCCATCAGGCGGCTGATAAAGTCCAGGCTGCTCTCCTGATACTGCACGCAGTATTCCCACACCCGGTAGCTGCCCGCCAGGCGCGTCTCCACGTTGACCCCGTACTCCTTCAGCAGCGTCTGCACAATCTGCGGCACCGTCTGGCTCTGGAAGATGCGCAGGTTGCGGTCGCGCTTCATCGGCCACAGGTCCGGCTCGACCGTCAGCTCATAGACCGCGTAGCGGGTGCCGCTCAGCTCCTGGCTGCGCACCGCCACCCGGGTGATTTTGCCGTTGAGGTAGCGCGGGCTCAGCGCGTTCATCAGCCCGTCGGTCGGCAGCGTAAACGTCACCGGCTTCCCCAGCAGGGCGTGGCGGTCGATGCGCGCGTCGGTGGCCAGCAGTTCAGCGGTGAGCACAAACGGACGGGACAGCGTCTCGGTGCCCTTAAGCGTATGGAACAGCAGGCCGTCCGCCGGCAGCTGTGCAGTAATGCGTGAGAACATAAGTAATCCCTGACTATTAACTGTGTGGATCGAGCAACCAGACACCTTCTTCACTGATGTTCAGCGTTTGTTCGCGGGTGCCACTCTGGCCGCTGATGGCAAAGGTGTAGTTGCCCGGTGCCAGTTGCAGCGTGGCGAAGCCATTCACCGCCGGCACCAGCGCCTGCGGCTGACCGTTCACCTGAACGCGTTCACCCTGCTGCAGACGGATATAGACCTGGGCGACCGGAGCGGGTGGTGGTGCCGGTTGTGGATCGGGTTCACGCGCGGCGGTCTGCGCGGGCTCAGACGTCTGAGCCGCAGTGCTGGCAACGGTATCCGGCGGGGCCTCAGTCTGAGTCGGAGGCGCGGCAACCGGCTGGTTAACCGGCGCGACAGCGGCGGAAGGTGCGCTGTTCTGCGCCATCTCATCCGGCGGTGACTGCTCGTTGCCGCGTGACATCAGCAGACCGGCGCCCAGGCCGACCAGCACGCCAGCGGCAACCAGGCCCGGCAGTGCAAAGCGGTGTCCCAGCAGCGTTTTCAGCGGCGAGGCGGGTTTGATCACCTCCTCTTCTTCTTCAATCGGCACCAGCATGGTGCCCGGTCCGCTGATTTTTGCGCTAAGCAGCGGTTCCGGTTCACGTTCCGGTAGCGCCATCAGCGCAGCAAAATCATCAATGCTCTGCGGACGATCTTCCGGTTTCAGCGCCAGCGCGCGATCGACGGCGCTGAGTAGTGCCGTCGAGTAGCCTGCCAGACGACGCTGCACCAGCGGCTGGTAGTTATCTTCGATGCTGCGCACCACGCTGACCGGCGGTGGCGCACCGGTGATCAGGGTATGCAGCACCGCGCCCAGCGCGTAAATATCGGTCCACGCGCCCTGCTCACTCTCATCGTTGTCGCTGTACTGCTCAATCGGCGCATAGCCGGGACGCAGCATCGTCTCGCTCTCATCCGACAGATTGCCGATAGTTTTACGCGCCGACCCGAAGTCCAGCAGGATTGGCTCGCCGCTGCTCTGGATCTGGATGTTATCCAGGGAAATATCGCGGTGCAGATAGCCCGCTTCATGGATGGTCTTGATCGCCCCCAGCAGCGGCGGCAGCAGGCGACGGATCCAGGCCTCATTTACCGACTGCGGATTACGTTCGCTGAAGTTCGAGAGTGTGGTGCCGCTGTAGAACACCGTGCCCATGTAGGCGGTGTCGTTCTGCACCCAGAAACGCAGCACATGCAGCAGGTTCGGATGATTAAAGCGCGCCAGCAGACGCGCCTCCTGAATAAAGCTGTTTAGTCCGGCGTGAAAGGTTTTGCTGAACCGTTCGCTGCGCAGCACCAGATTCAGATCATCGCTGCGCACTGCCAGTGAGGCGGGCATAAACTCTTTGATCGCGATATCACGCTCAAGCTGGTGATCCCAGGCGCGATAGACGATGCCAAAGCCGCCACCGCCGATGACCTCTTTGATTTCAAACTCATTGAAGCGGTAACCCAGCGGCAAGGCGTTGGGGACATTCAGGGGTTGATCATGTTCCGACATATTCGATTACTCTCTGATAGCCAGGCTTTAAACCGCGAACTGGCAGACAAATTCACCCTGCTCACAACGCACATCGACACGGCGATAGCATTCATCACGGGCGTGGGCGCTCAGCAGGATCTGGCTCATCTGTGGCAACAGCGTGTTGGTAAGGATGGCATCCACCATGCGACCGCCCGACTCGACTTCGGTGCAGCGCTGCACGATCTGGCTCACCACCGACTCGTCGATCTGCGCTTCAATGCCGTGGTTATCATCCAGACGACGCACAATGCGCGCCAGCTGCAGCCGCACAATCTCCGCCAGCATCGCGTCGCTGAGCGGGTAATACGGCACCACCAGCAGACGGCCCAGCAGCGCAGGCGGGAACACCTCCAGCAGCGGCTTACGCAGCGCGGTGCTCAGGGCGTCGGGGTCGGGCATCAGTTCAGGATCGGCACACATCGCGCTGATTAACTGCGTGCCGACATTGGAAGTCAGAATGATGATGGTGTTGCGGAAATCGATGTGCCGGCCTTCGCCATCCTCCATCCAGCCTTTATCAAATACCTGGAAGAAGAGCTCATGCACATCCGGATGGGCTTTCTCAATCTCATCCAGCAGCACCACGCTGTAGGGGCGACGGCGAACGGCTTCGGTCAGCACGCCGCCCTCGCCGTAGCCGACGTAGCCCGGCGGTGCCCCTTTCAGCGTCGAGACGGTGTGCGCCTCCTGAAACTCACTCATGTTGATGGTGATGATGTTCTGCTCGCCGCCGTACAGCGACTCGGCCAGCGCCAGCGCGGTTTCGGTTTTGCCGACACCGGAAGGCCCGCACAGCATAAACACGCCGACCGGCTTGTTGGGATTATCAAGGCGCGCGCGCGAGGTGCGTACCCGTCTGGCGATCAGATCCAGACCGTGACGCTGGCCAATGACCCGCTGGTTCAGGGTATCGGCCAGATTCAGCACCGCGTCGATCTCATTCTTCACCATTCTGCCCAGCGGAATGCCGGTCCAGTCCGACACCACGGCAGCCACCACGCCCGCATCGACGGCGGCAAACAGCAGCGGCGTGTCGCCCTGCAGCGCAGTAAGCTGCTGCTGCGTCGCATCACGCTGTTCACGCAGCGCCGCATCCTCTTCTGTCACACAGCGGGCGCGCAACGCAATCAGCGTCTCGACCAGTTCGCGCTCCTGCAGCCAGCGCTGTTGCAGCGCTTCCCGCTCGGCTTCCAGCGCAGTGCGCTGCGCTGCAATCGCCTGCTGGCGGGTGGCGTCGCCCAGGCCCACCCGGATTTCACGTTCGATGATCTCTGCTTCAATCTCCAGCGCCGCCAGACGGTGAAGACAATCTTCCAGCGCCGCGGGCTGCGCGCCCTGGCTAACTGCCACGCGGGCGCAGGCGGTATCCAGCAGCGCCACCGCTTTGTCAGGCAGCTGGCGCGCCGGAATGTAGCGATGCGACAGTTTCACCGCCGCACTGACCGCATCATCCAGCAACAGCACCCGATGATGTTTCTCCAGTGCGCTGACGGTGCTGCGCAGCATCAGAATCGCTCTGGCTTCATCCGGCTCCTGCACCTGTACGGTCTGGAAGCGACGGGTCAGCGCCGGATCTTTCTCAATGTACTTTTTGTATTCCGCCCAGGTGGTCGCGCCGATGGTGCGCAGCTGTCCACGTGCCAGCGCCGGTTTCAGCAGGTTGGCGGCATCACCGGTGCCCTGCTGACCCCCTGCGCCCACCAGGGTGTGGATCTCATCAACAAACAGCACAATTGGCGTCGGGCTGGACTGCACCTCATTGATCAGCGCCTGCAGTCGCGCTTCAAACTCCCCTTTCATGCCGGCACCCGCCTGCAGCATGCCGATGTCCAGCAGCCAGAGCTGCACATCGCGCAGCGGCGCAGGCACATCACCCGCCGCGATACGCAGCGCAAGGCCTTCGACCACCGCGGTTTTGCCGACGCCCGCTTCGCCGGTCAGCAACGGGTTGTTCTGGCGGCGACGCATCAGGATATCGACCATCTGGCGGATTTCGTCGTCACGTCCGGTTACCGGATCAATGCGGCCTTCACGGGCGCGCGCCGTCAGGTCCTGCGCATACTGTTCCAGCGTGCTGCCACTGGCGGCGGGCGGTGCGCCGCCAGCATCCGCCGGTGCGCTCAGCGCCTGCTGCGCTTCTTTGCTATTGCCGAGCAGCGTGTCGAATTCCGCCAGCAGCGCATCGGCGTTGACGCGGCTGAACTGACCGGAGATGCCTTTCAGCACGCTGGCCAGGTTGAAGGTTTTCAGTATGCCGATAAGCAGATGGCCGCCGCGAATGCGGGTCGCGCCATATTTCAGCGAGGCGTAAACCCACGCCCGTTCAACGGCGCTGTCGATATGCTCGGAGAGGTCGGAGACCGCACTGGCACCGCGCGGCAGGCGATCCAGCGCGGCAACGATGTCCTGAGTCAGGGCCTTTTCATCCAGTGAAAAATGTGTGATGACCTGCTGTAAGTCGCCATCCTGCTGCTGCATCAGCTGATGCAGCCAGTGCACCAGTTCGACATAGGGATTGCCGCGCAATTTGCAAAAGGCGGTGGCGCTTTCCAGCGAGGTAAATAACAGCGTATCCAGTTTGCCGAATAGCACGGCACGGCTGATTTCTGACATAGGGGGCTCTCTTCAATGAAAGACGCAGGCTGTGTAACAGGGAAAGCGGCTGGGCTAGCGCGAAGCAGCCTCAACCTCAAACATAAAATCTTCACGATCTTGCGGCTGCGGCGCATGCCCCAGCCAGCTGGTATAGCCGAGTCGGGCAGTTCCACCCAGCGTCACACCCTGTACCTCGTCAGCGGCCAGGATCAGGCTGAGATCCCACTGCATTTCAATGCCGAGGTAGTGACGCACCCAGTCGCGTACTTCACGCGCGCCGGGGGCATCCGGCAGAAAACGGGCATACTGCGCCGCGCTGAGCGGTCCCAGATGAAGACGGAAACGGTGCTGCACGTCGCGCACCGCCACGCCGAGAAATGCAGAAGCGCCCAGCCGGGGCATATGGCGTCCCGCGCCGAGTCGGGCCTGATCGCGGCTGTCCAGCGTCAGCCAGTGCGGCAGGTTCTGTGTCAGCCTGACCGGCACGCCAAAGTAGTGGCGCAGAATGCGCACCAGCCCTTCGGCATCGTGGCCGTGGCGGCTGAGGTGGCCCACCAGCATCAGTCGGGCATGGAGGCTGAGCGAACTGGCCTGCTGCTGGGCCGGTAAACCGATGCCCGCCAGGCAGGCGAGATAGTTCAGGAAGCGACTGTCGTCGGGGCGATCCAGCGACACGGTCGGCTGCGCATCGGCCCAGGCACGATAAAAAAGCAGCGTGGCGCGATGGTGAAACAGGTCAGCAAACGCCGACAGGCTGTGATCCTGATGATGCACGATACGTTCATGCACATATTCGGTCAGATGGGTCGGCAGCGGGCCGTTGGGGCCAAACAGCCCGAAGCTGTAGATGGAGAGCTCATGACGTCCCGCCTCGTCACGCGGCGTGGCGCTGGCGACGGTGGCGGGCGCAAACGCCAGTGACGGTGTCTGACCGATACGCACCGATTCGAACTTCGGCAGCGGCGCACGGCCCAGCGGATAGCGCTGACCGCCCTGCGCATCCAGCCGCCGCAGCAGCTGGAACAGATCGTAACGCCACGGCGCGGCCATCACCCGCTGCCAGAAATCATCCGGCAGACGGGTGAGCCGGGGCAGCGAAATCACCTTTTCGCCACTCATATCAGCGCTTTCCGGCCCATGCGCGGCGGCCAGTAGCCCACTTCTCCACGCTGCTGGCTGTTCAGGGTGAACTCCGTGAAGCTGTTCAGCGCCACAAGGCGGCCACAGACCCGCTCCAGCACGCTGCCGAACAGCCACGGGCTGGCCCCCGAAAACGCCTGCTCATCCACTTCCAGCGTGATGCTAACGCCGCGCGCAAATACCACCGGGCCCGGCTCCGGCACGCGGCGGTTGACCGCGCTGAGCGTGCAGTGGCGGATGCCGTCAATCTGACGTGCGACCGGCGCTTCCGCCAGGTTGGCGTAGAGGCTCAGCAGCTGACGCAGCGCCGCCGCGCCTTCTCCGTCGCTGCTGTCCATCAGGCTGAGGTAGTTCATCTGCAGATGGCTGATCAGCCGCCACGCGGAAAGTCCCTCGGCCAGCGCCGGACGCGGAGGCGTCGGCCCTTTGCACAGCTTCAGCTCCGATACCGGAATGGAGTCCGGCATCACGAAGTTACCCTGATCCTGCTGCAGCATCAGCGGCAGATCGCGGCTGGTACACATCACGTCCGCGGAGAGATAGCGCACCTCGTCGTGCCACGGCGCGTGATGCTCATCCACCAGCGACAGAAAGACTTCTGAGCCGATGTAACCGGTGCGCGTGCCGTAGCGCTGCGCCTGCTCGGACAGCGTACGCTGTTCGCGGCGCAGTGAAAAATAGGCACCGTAATCGCCCTGGTCACCGCTGAAGGTGCTCCAGAACGGACGGAAAACCTGCTCTTCGCGCTTGCCCTCTACCGTAGCGAACAGCCGCTGCACCGAGTGCACCTCATAATCCAGCGGACGGATGTTATCTACCACCAGATGATATTCATGCTGGCTGTCGCTGACCTTCAGGCGCTCGGCGGTTTTCGGAAACAGATTGATGACAGGCGTGCAGTGCAGCGCCAGATGGCTGTGATCGACCACGCTTTCCAGTGCGCTGTCCGCTTTGTCGAGCAGAATGATGATGTCGAACGCCATGGCATTGTCGCAGCGGCGCAGAAACGGGGCCAGCTGGCTCAGACTGATAAACTGGAAGCGCGCCGGAAAGGCGAAATACTCCTGCAACAGACGATAGCCGTCAAAGTTGCGCAGATCGTCCGGCAGCAGCGCCTGCTCCGGCGCAAAGCCCTGCTGCTGTAACGCGTCATCTGTCAGCACCTGACGCTGCGGACGCTTCTCAACCGACTGCAGCACGATGCCCACCCGGTGCTGCATCAGCAACTCCAGCAGTTTAAGCGCCTGGATATCCGGGCCGCTGAGAAACAGCATCAGATCGTCCACGCTGAGCTGACTGAGCGAGGAGATCCCTTCGCAGCTGATGCGGATACGCAGCGCACTGACCGCGCCCAGGCCGCCGAGTTTCAGCTCGCCAGAGGGCAGATCGCCGGGCACGCCGCCGAGACTGGCTTCACTGATGCGCAGCGGATGCAGTACCACATCGTGCGCGGTGGTGTAGCTGCAGGTCACGCCGGTTTTTTTCAGGTTCTGGCTCTCCATCATGGTGCCGCGCGGCACGCGAAAGCCCTGGGTGATGTCGCCTTTGCGGCTGTCCGGCGTCAGCTGAGCGATCGCCATTGACGGCGTTGGCGAGAGATAGGATGGCGCAATCATCTCCAGCAGACGCTGCGAGAAACGCGGAAACTCCGCATCCATCTTCAGCTGCACGCGCGACGTCAGGAAGGCAAAACCTTCCATCAGCCGCTCGACATAGGGGTCCGCCACGTCAATGCCGCGCATGCCAAGACGTCCTGCCACTTTAGGGTAGCGCGCAGCGAACTCGGCCCCCATCTCACGCAGGTAGGCGAGTTCACGGTTGTAATAGTCGAGCAGATTGCTGTCCATGATTACCCTGCATCCTGTAGTTCGAAATGGCCGCTCTCCAGATCAACCTGAGTGCGGAACAGAAACGCCAGCGGATAAGGCACGCACCAGAGCCGCCCTTTGATCTCAATCGACAGCACGTTGTGCAGGCTGAGCGAGCCGAGATCGCTGACGCAGCGCACCTGTAAACCCTGCGGCAGGATGCGCGGCTCGAAGTGCAGAATGGCGTTGGTCATTTTGCGCTGCATATCCTGCCATTCGATATCGGAGACGTTCTGCCCGGCCAGCGGTGCCACACCGAAGTTCCAGACAGAGCGCTGCACCTGATCAAAGCCGCTGAGATCCTGCTGCGCTTCATTGTTGATGGTGTTGAACAGCCACTGCAGATCGCGCAGTACGTGGCGGCGCAGCGTGCTGTGAGTGATCAGCATGCTGTTGTCCGCTTCCTGCTGTTTATCCGGTGCGTTATCGGTCAGGCGATCCAACAGCGAGGATTGCAGCTTGTCGCGGGCGGTTAACGCATCACGTTTTTTACGCGCGCGAAAGCCGCCATGCAGCTGGGCATAGCCGTCGTTTTGCGCGCCTGAATCATGGCTCATCGGCGGACTCAACACTGTCAAACGCGACCTGCTGCAGGCTCAGCAGCGAAAATTCCGCGCTGTCGCTGAGCCACATTTTTTGCCCCTGGCCGATAAACTGGTCCGGATCCTCACCCAGCGGCTGCCATTCGGTGACGCTGGCGCGCAGAAAACGTTCGTCAGATGCCGCCAGCAGCGGATAGCGCGCCGGGATCTGGCACACCTGCTCACTGCCATCAACAAGCTGCACACGCGTGTGACGCCACACCAGATCGGTGACGCTGGCGGGTGCCTGAAACTGCATCTCACGAATGGCGGCAAACGGGATCCAGTAATAACGGCCCTGACTGATAACTTCACACACTGGCCCGAAACGGCTGTCGCCATCCATCAGCCAGCTGAATGCGGTGGGCTGATCCTGCTGCGTTGCGGTGCCGGGATTGGCCGCCGCGAGCTCAAGCGCTTCAGCCCGCAGCGTGCTGCCGCGCGCGACATCACCCGCTACCTCGGCCTGCAAGGCGGCCAGCAGCGTGTCGCACCAGTGCCAGGCGCTGCCCGGCAGCACCGGGTCGGCCTGGCCACGCAGCACCGCGTCACGCTGCAGCTCACCGGCGATCGCCTGTTGCAGCAGATTAACCGTCGGTTGCGCCTGCGGGCTTAACGCCAGCCAGGATTGCAGCTGCGTCTGCGCGCGCGCCCAGTTGCCGGAAAGACAGAGCAACTGCACAAAGGCGGCCCGCAGGTCAGCATTCGCCGGATTCGCCTGAATCTGGCGGGTCACGTCAGCGAGCGTCTCGCCGAGGGTGGCGCTGGCCAGACGGTGTTGTAAGGATTCCATGCAAACTCCTTTTGCGTCAGTTAAGGGTGCGGTAGACCGCAGCGGCGGGATCTTTCAGTTCAGGATGGAGTTTTTCCACCAGCTGCACGCTCAGCGCGGCATCGCCGCTGATCCACGGCGACCAGACTTTACGCACTTCCTGCAGACGTGCCTGCAGTGCACTCTGGTCGGCCGCTTCGCTGGCGGGCATCTGCACCACCACCTGACGCGTTGCCTGCCAGCCGTTAAAGCGGTTGCTGAACGGCAGAATCAGCCAGCTATCCGGAGATTTTTCATTGCTCAGCACCATGCGTTCACTGTTGACCGTGGTGATGTGCAGTTCTGCTGTGGGCGACTGATTGCTCAGCCCCATCACCGGAAAACCCTGCAGGAAGGTCACGCCGACTGCCGCAGGTGTGCCGTTACCCTGTTGCGTCAGGCGGCTGTGTCCGCTGAGCCAGCCATCCGAACCACAGATCAGCCCCTGCTTTGCCGGAACAAACAGCGCACTGCCCTGTGCCGGGTGCTGCCACCAGGTGCGGAAATGGCAGCCGTCCAGCAGACTGAATTGCAGCCACGGCGACGTGTCGGCCTGAGCGGCGTTGCGCAGTGCGTCTGCGGGGACCGCTGTAGCCGTCGGCTGGACCGGCTGCGTCGCGGGCGGCGTCACCACAGTTTTCCACTGCTGCGCACGGGCGGCGCTGCCAGTAGCAATTTCACTCCCCTGCGCATCGGTCAGTTGCCAGTGCAACTGTTGCAGCGGTTTACACTGTGACGCCATCAGTCCGGCAACGCGCGGCAGAAAATCTTTCAGCACCGCGGCGTTTTTTTCGCCCAGGGTTACGATGCGCAGGTTAATGGTGCTGTTACACCAGCTCGACAGCTGATTGTTTCTTACGTCATCAATCCAGACATCCAGTTTCTGTGCCGGGGACTGTACGATGCGATAGTTTTCAGCATAAGCCTGCGTGCTGAGCAGCAGCGCAGCCAGACCCAGTAATCCATATTTCATGTTGGCGTTCTCAATCTCGCAGAGGGAAGAACTGCGCCGCTTCAGAGAGCGAGTGCAGCAAGGTGGTGTCCTGAGGTGAACCAATCCAGACGGCCAGCGCGCTGAAATTATCCTGCTGCCCCTGATCCGGCTGATCGTTCCTGATGATTTGCTGCATCAGCGTCAGCCACTCTTCCGGCGTATTCACCATGTGCAGCGACTGCTGCATCTGTTCCAGCGTCACGCCGTGCCAGAAACCATCGGTGCAGAGTAAAAAGGCGTCGCCATCTTCAATCCCGACCACCTCGCTGTAGCTGGCGTCGCGCTGCTCATCGCCCATACCCAGCGCAAAATAGAGCAGATTGCTGTTGATGCCTTCGGTGCGATGTCCGGCGTCTTTCATCTGCTGCACCAGGCTGTGGTCGGTGGTGACCAGATAGAGATAGCCGCGACGGAACAGATAGAGGCGGCTGTCGCCTGCATGGGCCCAGCAGGCCAGATGGTAGTCGCGGTCAATAAACAGGCTGACCAGCGTAGTGCCCATCCGGCTGTGTTCGCTACTGGCTTTCTGCTGCTGACGGATGGCGTGATTCGCCTGATTGACGTAGTTACGAATCGACTGCGCATTGAGATGCGCATCGCCATCAAACGCCTGCAGCAGGCTGCTGCGGGCAATCGATGCCGCGATGTCCCCGCCGGGAAACCCGGCTACACCGTCGCAGACCACAAAGCAGGCCGAGCGCTTACCGATGACATCACCGATCTGATCCTGGTTACTGGCGCGATCGCCCTGATTCGACGTCGAGGCAATAGTGATATTCATGCGTCATCCGTGTGGGTTTGTGAGTCTTTGTACTGATTAACTTCCAGGTCATAGGCGTGCAGGAACGCTTCGCCGAACAGGGTGTGGAAATCGTCTTCGATCTCGCCCGCCGTCTCGCCGTAGCGCTCAACAAAATGCTCCCAGAGCGCCGCTTTACGGCTGCCCGGCAGGCCGATACGTGACACCGATCCCGCCTGACGCGCCTCCTCCTCCAGCTGCTCCGGGTTAAAGGATTGCAGCATTGAGGCGATGATGGCGCGGATACCGGCGATCATGCCCAGCTGGTGCGCCTGCAGATCGATCAGCGCATCACGCACAGCCTGACGCGGCGGCATAAAGCCCGGCATCCGGCTGCCAAACATCTGCATTAAGACGGTTTTGCCTGAAGGCAGCAGCTTGAACGGGTTGTTGGCGTCGTCGAGGATCACCGTCATGTCTGCCTTCACGCCGCGCTTGAGGATCGAACGCGAAGAGAGCAGCGCCACCGTACCCTGCGAAAACATGCTCAGCATCTGCCCGAATTGCAGCATCTGCTCACGGTCAAATTGCGGCGTCGGTTGCAGGTCGCGCAGACCCATTCCCTCCAGCAACGCATCCAGCAGTTCGCCTTTAAGGGCATCACCGCTGCTCTCGCTGGGTGTCGTCGGGTGCGCGGCGGCGGCATGATGGCGACCGGAAGCTACGGGATCGATGCGCAACCGCCCTTTCGGCGTCGGTGATGGCGTACGCTGTACCGCCTGCGGCGTGGGCAGCGTAATTCCGCCGTAATCGATCTGTGGATTTACCGCGTCAGACTGGCCGGGCAGTTCCTCGTCAATCAGCGGTGTCTGCTGCTGTGCCTCAGGGTGAGGCTGGCTGTGAGTCTCATGCTGTGATTCGTCGAAGCTGAACAACGGTGAGTGATCGGTGTCGTTCAGGCTGGCGGGATCCTGCTCCGATGGACGTGCGGCCATCGGCTCATTTTTTGCCACCGGTTGAGGTGGCACATGCAACGTGGCCGGTTTCGGCGTCGTCAGCTCCGGCTGCGCCAGCGGCACCGCGTTGCCCATCATCAGACCCAGCGGATCATCATGGTTGCGCGCATCCGTGCTGCTCTCGCCGTCAAACAGGCTCAGCGGATCAAGTTCAGCGGCAGGCGTTTCAACCTGCGGTGGCGCCGTGTTTTGCTGAGCAGACAGCGTGCTTGGCGTCCGGTCGTCAAAAATACTCTGCTGCCCGAACAGCGCATCGCCTTCATCAAACAGGCTGCTGTTTTTTGGCTGCTGACCATAATCCAGCGGCGCATCGTTAATCAGCTGAGCCAGCGGATCTTCCGGATTTCGGTCAGGACGAGCGGGCGCAGTCAGCGGATGGGCCTCAGGCATCTCTGGCGCAGCTTTGCGTTTAGAGAGATCGTCCGAAATCGAAAACTCTTTCGCCAGGCTGTCCCAGATTTCGCTGGGAATGGCGGCGGTGGTGCTGGCTTTTTCCGCTGCCGGTTCGCGAGCGGGTGCTACGGACTGCACCGGCTCAGGACGCGGAACAGCCCTTTCACTCTGCGGCTGCTGCGCACTGTTGAGATCGCTGACCAGCAATTGGTAATCATCGATGCCCAGTATGTCTCCATCCTGCAGCTCAACCTGACGTCCGCGTTCCAGCGGAATATCGTTGAGTAACACGCGCGTCACATTGCCACGGTTGGTCAGGCGACATTCGCCATTTGCCGTGATGTGCACAATCGCCTGCAGGCGGGAGAGTGTGCGATCGTCATCCGGCAGCACCAGGTTATTATCCACACCACGACCAATGGTGCCGCCAGGCGGAAAGAAATCACAATGAGTTTGCGGCGGCTGTTGGCCGGGTTTAGTCGTTATTATCGTAAAGCGCATAACGGATTCCTGCGGTTAGCGGTTCGGCATCTATACCGCGCACCTCTCGGGAAAGGCGCGGGGTATAGAAAGCGGGGGGATTTAATTTTGGGAGTTGTTTTTTAAATACTCTGCCACTGGATTAATTCAATTCTTTAAACAGAGGTAGAGTTATATTTATTTAAGAAGATGAAGCTGCGTTAACGGCTTATTTTTAATTAACATACAGGGTAAACATTAAAATAGCTGCAAAGATGATTGCATTACAATCACCAGAAACCACTCTGCTGAAATATCATTTATGCAGAATTATTTACCGGTATTGAAAAAACGGGATTACAGCGTAATGCAGAGAGTGATATTCATAGAGAATGTCGTGCCCAGCCTGTAAACCCTAAGCACGACGACATAATCAGTAAGGCAGTTGCTTCAGAATAGCAGTACGTTCTTTGTCGATGCGGATAACACAGAGGTTGGTGGCAACCGCATTCGCATTGCTGCCTTCTTCAGCGGCAAAAGCTTCCAGCTTGCACTGACCATCACGATACTTCAGCCAGTTACGCTGGGTATCCACCAGCGTGGTGACATAGTCATCAGCCAGTTTTTTCTGCGTTCCGTACATCTGTACAATGCGTTTTTTAGCCGTCTGGTATTCTTTGTTGAGGTCATCTTCCGCCAGCTTCTTCTGCTGAACAGTACACTGAAATAGCGCACCGTCTGAAGGCTGTTTTGCACAGGTATCTTCAGCGAGCGCTGAAGCGCTGATGCAAAGAGACACAGTGATTAAAGCCAATTTATGCAGTCTCTTCATATATTTCTCAGCAGTCTGTACCATCAATGATAAGGAATTAACTTAAGTTTTTTAATTCTTTGCTCGTTAAGTTCAGAAGTACACATATTAATATTAGCGTTACTTAAATCACTTCCCTTATCTGCAGCATAAGAAGCCAGTTTACAATCATTCTCTCTATACTTCAGCCAGGCTCGTTGAGCTTCAGTCAACGCATCCATATACTGGCTTAACTCTTTGTTGTCACCTTTAAAAAGCGTTTCAACTCTGGTCTTAGCCAGCTTATATTCTTTGTTTAAATCAAGCTCAGTTTCGTTCCTGTTTTTCTGGGTGCAGGTATGAACTTCCTGGTCATTATTTCCGCTTGAACAATCACTGGTTGCGAAGACGGGGGAAACATAAAAAACTGTGACGCACAGCAACAAAAAAAATAAGTTCTCATTAAAAATCTCACATGTAATAACACACCTATGTCTGAGAACAAGTGCAGACTCAATATGCAGTAATTTTTATAAACGATGTTATTTAATCACCCCAAGATCCCGAGCAATAACTTTACTTTTAAAGGTTACGATATAATCCCAGAGGCCGTTGCCCTTCTGGCTTGGATAAAACGAATAATCATACTGTCCGTTGGTAAAGCGATAACCCCGGAAGTCGCAGACGTCAGGACAATTTGAATTTATCGTTTCACCTTTAAGAAATATCGATGAATTGTCTTTTACTCTGGTTGACTTAAGCGAAACATCATCACAGGTGACGTTACCTTCATCACAATCATATTCAATATCCGCTTTGAATATTTTTCCTTCAAAGTGTGAAACTGACTTCGCCAAAACAAATGAAGGTGAAACTAAAAGCACTATCATAATCAAATGACTTACTTTCTTCATCATGTGGCAAGTTCCGTATAAGAGTAATTTACATTATACTGCTCAACTTCAGGTTTAATTATCGGCTTCATTTAACTAAACATATTCTCTTTTGAAAATTCGCTGCTGATGTTTAGCGCTGCATCAACTTTTAATTCCCCTAAAAATAAACGCTATTTCTTATACTTATTGTAGAGCGCCTCGGCATCCTGACTTTGGGAAAGCAACGTGCATTTCATCATATTGAAGTTTCCTGTGACCGAGCCAGTCAGGTTCATCTTCAGATACTCATTGATTAACTTATCTCCATCACTGAATGCTTCAACAGGGAGATGACTTACCTCTAACCAGGCTGACGCGCTTTTAAATGCATCATCGGTGAAAGCCTTGTCAGTCGCAGCTTTTCCTGCACAACGGTTCAGAAGCCAGTTGCTGAAAATCTCCGGTTGCTTAAAGGAGTCTGGCGCCGGTGGCGTTATCGCCAGCGCCGCAGGAGATAAAGTCAGAGCAAATAACATCAGGAATTTTTTCATTTCAGTATCCACAAGGAGGCAACATCAGGAACAAAACTACCATTTTCTGCGCCACCCAGGAAGTGACAGGTATCAGAGCAGATATTGATACTCCAGAGTGTCACGTGCCCTCAGGCTTTGATGCAGCCATTTCCATCAACATAGTTAAGTACTGAGTGGTTATAAAAACTTATTAATAGCTTCAATTATATGCATAAACGAAAATTGCCATAAAAACAGCCCAGGTAAATGTCAAAATAAATGTAAGCTGGTAAAGATTGAGTGTCTTTTCCATCCACACCATATTTTCTTTGGGTTGTTGCTGTACAAAATCATAGGCCTTAGCGCTGACATTTTCCGTTTTAGAAAAGCGCATTTTCCGCCCCTTTCTGAGATTCATGAAAAATGCTATTTTTTGATAGTTAGCATAAAAACCCAAATGATTTGCAACTTTCGTCGTCAAATCTAATTGCAATCCAGCACTCTGATAACGATTGATAAA
Organism: Pantoea sp. ABR1s; assembly: GCF_057812235.1. Taxonomy (NCBI): domain Bacteria; kingdom Pseudomonadati; phylum Pseudomonadota; class Gammaproteobacteria; order Enterobacterales; family Erwiniaceae; genus Pantoea; species Pantoea sp. ABR1s. The sequence continues at coordinate 2,454,846 of NZ_CM173823.1, forward strand.
ATCCTGATACGCTTTTTTATTAATTCTAAAGAACCACGCAGCGTAGACATGCAGAAGAATAACCAACACAGATAAAATTAAACTGCCATACATAAAAAATTCATACAAACTCATAAAATTTTATCCATCAAAATACCTGCCCCTTTTTCACCCAACTTAGCAGAGCCATAACCGCCTACAGCGGATCCGACTATTCCACAAGCTAACGCACCTATGCCTCCGGTTGCAACTCCCAGTGCTACGCATGCAGATGTTGCGAGGGTTGCAGATGCCGCCCCCCCTAAGATAGCTGCAGTCGTGCTTGCTGCAAACTTAGAATACTCTTTAACCGCCACTTTAGAGCATTCACCTTCTCTTTCTTTCGTACAGCTGTGATAAACCTCATTAGTTGTATTCATAGCACTAAATCCTATCGAAACCCATCCACCCATTTTCATAAATTTTGCAGCTCTGGCTGCACCATCTACATAGGTCGAGTAACCCCGTATTGTGGCGGTTCCCGCAGTTTCCCAGTCATGAATGATTGAGGAACTGGAAAGGTTCAATGCATGTTTGATCTTGTCATAGGGTCGCAGGTTTAAAACGAGTCGGGATAAACGGTTCAACAGCAATTCAAGTTCACCAAACAACCGTCGGCGCTCGATAAAAAACTGTTGCCCAAACAATGTTCCTGATGTCAGGTATTGGTTACGGTAGGCGGTTTCAATAGCAACGAGTTTCTTGCCAATTTCGTTAAAATATTTTTCTCCCGCATCGCTTATAAGACCTGAGGCTTTATCCATAAAATTGGTAATGGCAGCAATGGAAGCATAATGGCGGTTGAAGAAATCAGCCTCATCAACGGTCAAATGAGTGACACTATTATTGGTTCTGGATTTAGCCTCTTCCAGAGTGCGCATGGCTGCAGGATGATTGTTACCATTCGGATCGGCAACTATCAAAATCTGACCTGGTTTAGCCCATGCAACATCGGCATTTAATTGCAAAAAGTAGTCTGCGGCAGACATATTGCGCGTGCCATAGAGCCACATTGCCTGCTCAGTCAGTCTTCCCGGACGCTGGACAACGCAAAACCCAGGCTCAATTGGATTTCTTTCAGCCATAACAACCTCCTTTTGCAATTAAATGTTTGAAACGTATAACTACTGCATCCATATCGTTCGATGTTCATGAAAATACGCCCCCTGTCCGGAGGCGTATTTTATTACGCTTCTTTGTTGCCTTTGATGTCCCAGCCGGCGCTGCTCTCTGCGCCTTTGCCGCCGGAAGAACTCTGCTCCCAGTACTGCTGCTTCACTTTAGAAGCCTGGAAGGAGTAGGTCATTCCAAGGGTATCGCCGTTGTCGGAGCCATTGTAATTCACAGCGGTCACCAGAACGTCTTCCAGGGTAATGCGTGCATACTCAACCTGAGAGCCACCTGCTTTACAGATTGAGAGTTCAACTTTAGCGAGGTGTTTACCGCTTGCGCAGTTCTTCAGCAACGCCGTGGTGGATTTGTCGATCAGTGCATTGACGTGCAGGTCGTTGAAGTTAACCTTACCGGCGCCGCCGCCGCCGCCAACAGACATATTACCCGGCTGAGAAGCACCCCATGAGAAAGAGGTGATATCAGTCCAGCCAGAGTGGTTAGAGTCTTTAGACTCGCCGGTGACTCCGTCAACCTTCATAAACATATCAATAGCCATTATCTTTCACTCTTTATTGGTTGAGATTATTGCTTTCAAAAAAAGCAAGGATATGGCAAAAAGAAAAGCATGGGGCTGAATAAAACAGTCCATATTTTACCTTTGCCTTGCTTCTGAAATATCGTCATAAACCATATTTCAGACGTCGTATTGCCAGTTATTTAACCAGGCAAAAATCAGTATGCGTTTTTCATGGCGAGCCCAATATCGATAACCTGATACCCTGCTGCATCCCGCGCTTTCAGGTGGTCATTTCATAGACATAATCCTGGCCGATAGTTTATAGTAGGCAGGCGCTTAAAAAGTTCACAGAAGGAATGAACATGAAAAAGATCATCTCACTTTTCCTGATAGTCGTGTTGTCGCTGCTCTCTCTTTACGCCATCGCTGATATTATTGGTTCGATATATCTGATTGCTCGCTATGAAGAATTCACTCTCTCTTCTTCCGGTCTCATTGCCGGTAAAATTCTCTTTACCGCTGTCTGCCTGGCCTTTGTTTTTATTTTAATTAAAATAGCGCGCAGAAAGCCGGTTAATTAATTTGCTTCAACTTTTCTGCTACGGCATAAAGCGATATTGACGCCATCCATAGAAACATTAACCAAAACTGCGTTAACAATCTTTCCTCGCACTATAATACTCCAGTGAGAAAAGCTAAGAACCTGCACAGGTTATTAAAATAAGAGAAGAAATAAATACCAGAAGATAATGCAGCAGGTGCAGAGCTGACTTTTTAAGCATCCTGTCATCCTCCCTGACTTTTACCCCAGCAACCTTTCTATCAGGCATCAGGCGCAAAACCCTTTCGCGCCTGATAACCCTGCGAATCAGCCCTTACGCATTATCATTTTTCAGCGACGGCAGCTTAGAGACCAGACGCAGAGAAACCGTCAGACCTTCCAGCTGGTAGTGCGGACGCAGGAAGAATTTCGCGGAGTAATAGCCAGGATTATCCTCCTGCTCTTCCACATTCACCTCGGCAGCCGCCAGCGGCTTGCGTGACTTGGTCTCCTGCGAGGAGTTAGCCGGATCGCCATCGACATAGTTCATCACCCAGTCGTTCAGCCAGCGTTCCATTTCATCACGCTCCCGGAAAGAGCCGATCTTGTCGCGCACGATGCACTTCAGGTAGTGCGCGAAACGGCAGCAGGCGAACAGGTAAGGAAGACGCGCGGCCAGACGGGCATTGGCGGTGGCATCAGCGTCGTGATATTCCATCGGCTTCTGCAGTGACTGCGCACCAATAAAGGCAGCGAAGTCAGAGTTTTTGCGATGTACCAGCGGCATAAAGCCATTTTTCGCCAGTTCGGCTTCACGACGATCGCTGATGGCGATTTCGGTCGGGCACTTCATATCCACGCCGCCGTCATCGCTCGGGAAGGTGTGGCACGGCAGATTTTCCACTGCCCCACCCGACTCCACGCCGCGGATTGCGGTGCACCAGCCATACTCTTTGAAGGAGCGGTTGATGTTGGCGGCCATCGCGTAAGCCGCATTGCTCCACGTATAGTTGCCATGATCCGAACCGTCGGTCTGCTCTTCAAAGTCAAAGCTGTCGACCGGATTAGTACGGATGCCGTAAGGCAGACGCGCCAGGAAGCGCGGCATCACCAGGCCCAGATAGCGTGCATCTTCCGACTCACGCAGGCTGCGCCAGGCAGCATACTCGGTGTTCTGGAAGATTTTGGTGAGATCGCGTGGATTCGCCAGCTCCTGCCAGGACTCCATCTGCATCACTTCGGGCGCGGTGCCGGTGATAAACGGACAGTGCGCGGCTGAGCCGATACGCGCCATCTCACCCAGCAGCTCAACATCCTGCGGGCTGTGGTCGAAGTAGTAGTCGCCCACCAGGCAGCCAAACGGCTCGCCGCCGAACTGACCATACTCCTGCTCATAAATTTTCTTGAACAGCGGGCTCTGATCCCAGCCGGCACCCTTGTAACGCTTCAGAGTGCGACCCAGCTCCTGCTTGGAGATGCTCATAAAGCGGATTTTGAGCATCTCGTCAGTTTCAGTGTTGTTCACCAGATAGCTCAGGCCGCGCCAGGCGCTCTCCAGCGACTGAAACTCCGGATGGTGAATAATCTGGTTCACCTGCTGCGACAGCTTTTCGTCGATCTCCGCGATCAGCGCCTGAATGGTGCGATAGGCATCGCTGGAGACGGTAACGGTGTTCTCCAGCGCCTGCTGTGCCAGGGTTTTCACCGCGCTTTCGACCGCGGCACGCGCCTGATCGCTTTTTGGCCGGAACTCTTTATTCAGCAGCGCGCTGAACTCATCCTGACTGAAACTGGCTGCGCCCTGCGACTGCGGTTGTTGTGAAGTCTGCGTCATGCCTGCGGCTCCTTACCTTCAGTGGCCTCATCCTGCTTTGGCAGATGGGTCAGCGCCTGCAACAGCGTAGGATCCTGCAGCACCTTACCAATCAGCTCTTCCGCACCGTTTTTGCCATCCATATAGGTCAGCAGGTTCGCCAGCTGGGTTCGCGCTTCCAGCAGTTTGCTCAGCGGCTCCACGTTGCGGGCCACCGCGTCCGGCGAAAAGTCATCCATGCTGTCAAAGGTCAGATCGATGTTCAGCTTGCCTTCGCCATTCAGGGTATTGTCTACCTGGAACGCGGCGCGCGGCTTCAGTGCTTTCATGCGCTCATCGAAGTTGTCGATGTCGATTTCCATGAATTTACGGTCATCAATGCCTGGCTGTGGCTCCAGCGGTTTACCCACCAGATCCGCCAGCACGCCCATTACAAACGGGAGCTGGATTTTGCGTTCCGCGCCATAAATTTCCACGTCATATTCAATCTGAACGCGAGGCGCGCGATTGCGGGCAATGAACTTCTGCCCACTGGATTTGCTTGTTGCCATGGTTTTCTCCATACATGATGCGCGGATAAAGTGTCACAGCAGGCGCGCAGGTCCCGCTGAGTGTGTGTGCGTCACGCCTGCTTAATCGCGACGTCCGAAAATGGTTTCCAGCTGATGTACGCCGTCGGGTGCCAGTTCGCGGATGATCTCCAGAAAGTCGCGCTCGATTAAGCGCTGTACACGGTCGATCATCAGCGGGGCCGGATGACTCGGCTCATGCTGGGTGAAGTAGAGCTTCACTTTCTCCAGCATCAGCTGCGCGTCGGCGCGGGAACTGATCTGCACCGTGCGCCAGTCAGCGGCAGCGCGCGGGCTGGCTGGTGCAGGCGATGCCGCTGTTTCTGCGGGCTGTTCCACGGCGGCTGTGGGGATCAGCGCATTGAGATCGGTGGCCTGGCAACGTTCAGCGATCAGCGCAATCTGTCTGCGCAGCTGTGTGAGCTCCGGCACCGCGGCTTCGCCCAGTCGTTCGGTCACGGTTTCGCAGATGGTCTGCAGCCGCTCATGAATCTGCAGCACCGCCTCAATACCAGGCTGGTCGCCGCGCGCCAGTTCGTCGATCAGACGCGGCAGGCCGCCAGGATAGTCCGCGACTTCGGTTTTACTGCCGTCGCACAGGGCGGCCGCATCGCGCAGCGTGATGCCGTCAGAGGGATAGCGCAGCAGCCAGCACTGACGCACCGCGCCGCTCAGATCAGTTTTGTCACCCAGCAACGCCAGCGCATTAATGCGGTAGAAGGGATCCTGCTCGCCGAACTCCTCCAGCCGGGGCCACAGCGGCTCCCAGTAGAGCAACAACGCCTGTTCAATCAGCTTCAGGCCCTGGGCATAGCCCGGCAGCCCTTTCAGTTCGGTCCAGGCGTGGGTCAGCGCCAGCATTACCCGCAAATCTTTGCTGCGCGCCAGCAGCGCTATCGCCAGCTTCTCGACTCTGTTCCAGTCGGCCGGTTCTGCCGGAATGATAGTATTGCCAAACTGCTGCTCCGCTTTACCGGCGCTGGCCTGCTCCATCGCCTGAAAATCAGCGTGGTACTCCAGGTTATCGCCGCCGGGATTGTCCTCGCTGACCGGAGCCAGCAGAGCCTCTGTATTCATCGTCATGCGTGTCGCCTCAGGATTCAAACATCGGGGGATAAAGTCCGTTTCGTCCCGGCTTTGCCCCACCGGCCGGATCAAACAGCAATGAAAAGAGCTGGGCGGTAAAATTACCGCTGTGAACCTGGGTATAAAGCGGGAAACCGTCGCTTTGATTGGTCCACCAGAAACTGGTGTAGAACTGCGGGTCGAAGTTCTCGCCCGGCAGTGTCCAGTTCAGTGTCGAAGGGGTATCGCCATGCCCGATGACGTTGAGAATGTCTGACGTCTCGTCCGACTCCTGCGGCGGCTGCGGCTGAGGAATGCTGATCAGCGCCTGATCCAGCTGCTCCGGTGACCCGCCGCCCTGCACCACCCGCAACAGCGTATTGCCCACCTGCTGATACCACTCGCCGGAGCGCGCCAGCAGGGCTGGCGACCACTCGGCGGGCGTGAAGTGGCGCAGTGCGCAGAGTGGGTAGTTACGGCCCACGCTGTCACGCGCGGCAATCAGGCAGCCCATCTGAATCAGCTGACTGCCCAGCATCGGCGGCACCACAAAATTCCAGACCGGCGCGTTGAGGAACGGGCGCGACGGGGCGTTATCACTCTCCTGACTGCTCTGCCAGTGATGCAGGCCCACCTGAAACCAGCTGGACCATTGGCGATAGAGCACGTCCGGGAAGCGGCGCTTCACAAAGTCACCCGCGCTGGGCACTTTGCCGTACCAGCAGGGTGCAGCGTAATGAGTCATTGTCGGGTCCTGTTTCAGGGGCAGCTAAAGCCGGGAAGCTGGAACGGGTTACGAATGCTGCCAGGGGTGAACGACAGCGTGACCTGATGACCGTCCACGCTGAAACTCGCTTCGCGGGTCAGACCGCCTGCCGCTGTCAGCCGGGCGCGGTCAAAGAAGCGATTGAGCGCCCAGGGACCGCTGGTGACCAGCGTGGAGGTAGTGCCGTTGGTCAGACCCAGCTGCATCCGCACCTGGCTGGTGCCGCCGGGGCCGGGCCAGCTGACCATCTGCACCGCCTGCGGTCCGTGGCTGTAGCGTAAAATCTGCCCATCCACATCCAGCGTCAGGTTAAGGATGTCGTTATCCATTTTTACCGTGCGCAGCGTGACGCGGAAGCCGGGCGTGGTCGCACCATTGGCAAAGAAGGCATCGCGGATTGACTGCGCCTGCTGGAAGGGCCGCAGCAGGGCTTCGCCACCCGGCAGGGTTTTACCGTCAATGCCCGGCGTAAAGCGCCACGCCGCGTTGGTGGTGTCGACTTTGCTGGCCAGGTTGTCGCGGAAGAAGCTGTCCATCATGCCGCTGCCGGGTGCGAACATCCGCGCCAGATCGTCTGGTGTGACCTCACTGCGCGCAGAGCGAACCAGCGGATAGCGACCGGCGATCGCCTGGCGGCAGAAACTGCCCACTTCCATGGTGATGCGTTTGCGGACGTTATCCATATCGCGGCGCTGTGCGTCGCTGCTGGCACCCACCGCCATGCTGGAAACCATGTTCTGCAATGAACCCGGCAGACGGCCGGCACTGGCCTGCAGACGACTGATGGCATCGCTGGCCGGGGGCGGCATCCCGCTGTTCGCCGCATCCTGCACGGCGGTGAGGTAGCGATAGAGATCGTCAATCTGATGCAGGAAATCATCCACCGCCAGCACCTTACTGCCCTGCTGTAACGGCTGAGCCAGCTCCAGAACCGGCGCAAAATGCACGGCAACCGCCTGTTCCGGAGACGCCTGCGCTGCCGCCTGTCCACGCGCCGCAGCCGCTTCGGGTGAGGTAAACAGCGCTTCAAGGGTGCGGGTGGCGCTGTTATCCGACGGCTTTGCTGCCTGCGCGGTTTTCTCATCCGGTTGCGCCCGGTTCAGCGTCAGCAGACCACCGAGATTGATCACCAGCTGGCGCAGCGGCGAATGGTTGCCCGACAGCAAACGGGCGGTGTTGATGCGTTGCGAGAGATCGGCGCTGCTGTTGAGCTGAATGTCGCTGAGGAACTGCTCCCACTGCCGGATATAGTCCTGCACGTAGAGCTGGCGCACCGCAAGATCCGTCTGCTCACTTTTCTGCTGCGGCGCCGCGCCGCCCAGCACCCAGAGATCGTCCTGATACAACGCCTGGGTCACCGGGGCAATCTGCTTATCCACGTGCTGCCAGTAGCCATCCGGCGTATAGAGACCCGCCACACCGTCATTGACCGATTTACCGCTTTTGCGGGAAAACACCAGCTCGCTCTGGGGACCACCCAGCGCCGCCAGCGTCACCGGCTGCAGGCTGTCATCGCGTTGCAGCAGGCGCTTCAGCCGTCCATAGACGCGCTGTGACAGCGGCATCTGATTAATCAGCGCCTGCTCGCGCTTTACCAGCGCTTCATCCTTCGCATACGGCGACGAGTGAATCTGCGTCTCCAGCAACTGTTGCAGGTGCCACGCCAGCTGTTTCACCTGCTGCTGGGTAACGTTCTGCGGCAGTTCGCGTGACAGGTTGAGCATCAGCCACGCCTGCAGGAATTTGCCATCATAGTGCTTTGGCTGGTAGAGCATCTGATACGCTTTCAGCGCTTCATAGCTGTAGTCAGCATCACTGCCGTTGTCATTACGCAGCCAGCGGGTGATGTTCTGCGCCACCTGCGGCAACAGCAGCTGTTTCAGTGCCTTGTCGTAGAGCGCACGGGTGGCATCGCTGACCTCGGTGCCGCGATAAAGCCCCATGCGGCGCGTCAGCGGCGGTGCTTCCAGTGAGAAGTCGGCGCTCTCCGGCAGGTGCAACAGAGTGTTGAGATAAGGCACCAGCGCAAAGAGATCGCCATTGACCTGCTGCTGAAGCTGATCGCCCAGTTGTTCAACCTGCGGCGCTTTAGCGGCCATCTCCTGCAGATAGGCTTTGTTTTTACTGTAGCTGGTGAGCCACAGCGCCCCGGCCACCAGCAATATCAGCAGCAGCGCCAGATAACCCGACCAGAGCCCGGCGCGGTTGCGCAGCTCCCACCAGCGGTTGCTGCCCGCCAGACCGGACTCCTGGAAAATCACATTTTCCAGTACCCCTTTCAGAAAGAAGCTCTGCCCTTTGTTCTGCGGGATGGGCGACTCTTTATCAACCTTATCCCAGCTTCCTGACTCGCCAGCCTGCTGCCCCGGCAGATTCAGTGCGCGGTTCAGCTCGCCCATCACCCGGTCAAACGGCAGTCCCTCCTGGGTGCCGCTGGCAAAGTAGATACCGCGCGGTGCGAACTGGGTTTCAAAATCTGAGCGGGCAAACAACGTGTCGAGCGCGTCTGCCAGCAACGGTCGCAGCGCCGCAAACTCCTGCGGGAAGAGATAGCTCTCTGCCCGCGCCTGCGCGTCGCTTTCCGTCAGCAGCCGATCGGCCAGTCCGGCATCCAGACGCTGTTGCAGCAGGGAATACTCCTGCTGGAACTGGTTATTAAGTTCGAAATCGGCGGCGGACGCCTTCGCCCAGGGAAAGGTGAATCCCCAGATTTGTTCACGCTGCGCTTTATCCAGCGAGGCAAAGTAGCTGCGGAACCCTTTGAGCAAGTCCGCTTTAGTGACCAGCACATAGACCGGGAAACGGATGCCGAGACGATCGTGCAGCTCCATTAACCGCTGACGCAGGGCCAGCGCCTGATTACGCAGCGCCTCGGGCGACTGCGACAGCAGGTCGGAAACGCTCAGCGTGACGATCACGCCGTTGATCGGTTGACGTCCGCGATATTTACGCAGCAGGTCGAGAAAATGATGCCATTCGCTGGCATCACGCTCCTGCTGACTCTCCTGGGTACTGTAGCGCCCGGCGGTATCGAGCAGCACCGCGTCATTGGTGAACCACCAGTCGCAGTTGCGGGTGCCGCCAATGCCGCGCAGCGCCGACTTGCCGAATTTATCTGCCAGCGGAAACTGCAGCCCCGAGTTGACCAGCGCGGTGGTTTTACCGGCACCGGGCGCGCCAATGATCATGTACCACGGCAGCTGATAGAGATACTGACGGCCAAAGCGCTGTGCCCAGAACGGCGTGCCCTTGCTGCTGTGGCGCTGGAAGTGCGCCTTTTTCAGCATGTCAGTGGCTTCAGAGAAACGCCCTGCCAGCACCTGCTCTTCACTGGTCAGGCGCTGACGATCGGCTTCCGGCGCATCGCTTTTGCCGGTTTCGAGGCTCGACATCAGCTTGCGATTGAGCCAGATGTTATAGAGCCGCGGAATCGCCTGGCCTAAGCCCCACACCAGATAGAGCAGCGCGATACTGATAATGCGGTTCTGCTCCGGCTCAAGCGGGCGCGAATCGACGATTGAGAACACCGGGCCAATCACCCAGATGATAAAAGAGAGCGCGGTAATGCCGACAAAGCCCCACGCGAGGCGGCTGGTCAGCACCGCAAACAGAATATTCAGCATGGATCAGTTCCCTCTCGCCAGGCCGTTGAGTTCGGCATGCGTCGCATCCGGTGCCACCAGCAGGGTAATTTCAACACGACGATTACGTGCGCGATTTTCTGCGCTGTTATTAGGCACCAGCGGATTGCTTTCACCGCGCCCTTCCGCTTTCACCCGTGACGGCTGCGCCAGCTGCTGTTGCAACAGGGTCTGTACTGACCGGGCACGCGCCAGCGAAAGCTCAAAGTTGGAGGCGAAGCGGGCACTGCGGATCGGCACGTTATCGCTGTAGCCAATCACCTGAATCTGGCCGCTGACATTGTTCATGGCAGCAGCGATGCGCTGGATTACGTCGGTGTAACGTCCACGTACTTCGGTGGCCGCCGAGGCAAACAGTCCGTCCCCTTTCAGCGTCACCACGCTGCGGTCCGCTTCGTCACGCACCGCTACCAGCCCGGCATCAATTTCCGGTTTCAGGAAAGCGCGCAGATTCAGCGTGGCGGGTGGTGGTGGCGCAGGGTTGCCGATCTTCACTTCCGGCAGCGCCGTCTGATAGATACGGGCCAGTACCGGCGAGGTGTAATCGCCGAGACGCCAGTTGAGCACGATATAGAACAGGCAGGCCGCCAGCCCCGCCACCGCCGCACAGGCCCACAGCGGGATCATTGGCCGCCACAATTTGCGCAGGACCGGCTGATCGGTGGGATGCGGAGACAGCGCCGCTGCATAATTGCCACGCACGCTTTTGATCATCTGCAGCAGGCGCTGTTTGATGGTCTCCAGCTGCGAGCGACCGTTGTCCAGCACCCGGTAGCGTCCTTCGAACCCCAGCAGCAGGCAGAAGTAGATCAACTCCAGCATCAGAATGTGGCGCCTGGGGTTCTGCGACAGCTTAGCCAGCAGCTGGAAAAACTTTTCGCCGCCCCAGGTTTCATTGTGAAAGGTGACCAGCAGACCATTGCTGGTCCAGACGCCGCGGCTGCCCCACGGCGTCAGCGCCGCCGCCTCATCCAGCGCGGTACAGAGACAGTATCGTGCGCCGATGATCACTTCATAGCCCAGGCCTGACTGCTGGCAGCTCAGCTCGAAGCGCCGAATCTGATCGATCAGCTGCTGACGCAGCTGCGCCGGGTCTTCATGTGATACCGAGTGACGGATCTGAGGAATGGCGTTAATCAGGGGGTTGGCCGCCGCGACCAGCACATTCTGATGGCTGGCCTCCGGCGCAAGATCGCTGTGTGATTTTTGTTGTTCCTGCATCATGCTGCGTGCTCAGTTTATGATTCTGACTGACTACGAATGGCCCAGAACTCCATGTTCAGACCTGGAAACTCACCGGCAAGATGCAGCGCAAAAGCGCCCGAGCGCTCCATCTCTTTCCATAGCTCGCTGTTCTTATCCAGTTCGAAATAGCTGTATCCGGCATGCCACGGGATCTGCGGCGGCGCGCCGGGCATCGCCCGAAGTGCCAGACCGGGCAATTGCAACTGCACCAGATCGCGAATTTTGCTGACCGGGGCGACTTTCATCTGCGCCGGGAAGTGGGTTTTGAGGGTGTCGGCTGGCACGCTGGCTTTCACCGCCAGCACAAAGCCAAACTCATGCACCATACTGCTCTCCGGCACGGTCGCGACGTTAAGACCGTGCGAACGCTGAATCAGCGGCAGCTGAATCGCGCTCTCTTCCATCACCTGGGACAGCCCCTGACGCAGCAGTAGTGACAGGCGGCTAAAACAGCTGTGCAGATCGTCATGATCATAGAGCGGCAGGCCATCGGGCGCGCGGGCTGGCGTCCAGGTACTGAGCTCCGCCGCCAGTTGCAGCCAGTGGCTGTAGAGCGTTTCAGGATGCAGCAGCGGCAGATGTTGCAGATGAGTGTGCAGGCCAAGCTGACGATTGAGCAGCGCCAGCAGCATAAAATCGACCATATCCGCGCTGTTGAAACGACCGGTGCCCGGCGCACGCTGACTCAGCTGCTGGCTGCGTTGCTGGATCAGCCCGTGCAGATCGTTGAACATGTTTTGCAGCGGACGGCTGCTGTTAAGCGTCAGCATCGGCGGGATGTAGTCGCTGTCGAGCCGGATATGGTTGTCGCTGCGTTTTTCAATCACCTGAGCCACGCCCATGGCGGTCCACTCGGCGGTCAGATCCTGTTCCAGCATCAGCCGCAGACGCAGTTTGCCGAACTGCACCGTGGCGCTGCCCACGGCCTGGGCATTGTCATCTTCCACTTCCGCTTCCCAGGCGAGGTAGCGAGCCAGAGAATCCTGCGACTCCTGAAAGGCCACCGCTTCGCGGCCATTGCGGCGTGCCGGAATGGCCAGCACCACTTTGCTGCGGTCAACGGAGGCAGGCAGATCAAGCGGGGCCGGACCGTGCTGTGGCTGGCTGAAGGCAAAAAACGTGCCGTCAGGCAGACAACCGCTGGCGGCGCTCAGCGCCAGTTTCCCCTGGCGCAGCAGCGCTTCATCGAACTCCAGATCGTAAAAACCCCAGGTATAGGCGCGCTGCGACTGGCCCCACTCACGCAGGGTGCTGAGAAGATAATTTTCTGACTGCTGGAAATGGTGAGGACGCAGAAACATCCCCTCGGTCCAGACCACCTTTTCGGCTCTGTTCATAGACATCACTGTTTTTCCACGCGAAGGCCGTTAATCCCCGCCACAATGCGCGCATTCAGCTCACCATCGTCACGCTTCCAGAACGCCCAGAATGAGGGTGATTCGCCTTCGGGAACCGGCAGCGACAGTCGCCAGACCTTGCCATCCAGCGCCTGATATTCCGCCATGATGCCGATGAAGCGCGCCTCGGGCAGACTCTTAATCCGCAGCGTTTTATGGGGCTGAGTGGAAGTCAGGAAGAACTGTTGCGTATTGAGTTGCGCATTACCCAGCGCGCTAGCGGACTGGTTTTGCAGGGAGTAGAAGTCAGCCGACATAAATTCCGCATCGGAGGTCAGTAATACCACCCGGATTTTCAGCGGCGCACCGCCGTTAACCTGGTTTTGCGCCTGAACGTCCAGGTTGTACCAGGCAACGGGCTGTGGAGTGCTGCTGCACGCGGTCATCAGCCACGTCAGCAGCACTATCAGCGCCCCACGCCATTGCGTTGTTGTCATTATCCCGCCCTCCCTGCTTAGTGCGATTAGTTAATAATCCAGGTTCCGTTAGTGCTGTTCTGGCAGGCGGTGCTGTCACCGTTTACCGCAACACAGGTTTTCTTCTTGCTGCTGCGCACCCGGCGCTTCGGCTGGTCAGCCTTGATCGTCTGATCGTAAAGCTCGCTTTTCACCACGGCGCGAAACGGCACATAGCCGGTCAGCTGAACGGTTGCCTGCGGTGCTGCGGAGGACGCTGACTCTTTAACGGCACTGCTGGCTTTACCCGGTTCAGGTTCTGCTGACGCCTGAGCGGGTTCACCCAGCGCCAGCCAGTTGTTCTCTACCTGACCAATCACGGTGTAGCTTTCGCCGGTTTTCAGCGTCTCCACCACCTTGCCGCCAAAACTCGGATGGCTCATCACTGAAGCGGGATAGAGCGCACGGTAGGTTTCATTGACCGGGCTGAACTGCGCAGGCGGTTTAACCGCATAACGGTGACTGATCACCACGCCATCCACGGTGCTGGTGACCAGCGTGTCATCCGTCATTTTTGGCGGCGTTTTACAACCCGCGACAGAAAAAACAAACATCAGGCCTAACGCAATACGGAGCTTCACCATTTTTTTCATGTTGTGTTCCATTCATATCCTGGAGAGTGGCCAGAGGCCGGTTGTCAGTAATGAAAATCGGGGATGTGGTGCTGAGAGAGCGCCACTTAGTGCCAGCCTAAAAGAAAAACCTTAAGCAAATAGCGTTAAAGTGCCATGGCGTGGCACGTTAACAGATCAACTAACGTTAACTATTAAAAAGCAACTCTGGCGACCGGGACGGGCGCAGGGAGAAATCTGAGCTGGCGATAAATGATCAGAAACATGATCTATTTTTTTCCGTCAGATTGGATGAGGCAGGCAAAACCCAAGCTTTACTTATGCCATCCCTGGCCGAAAAACGGACATATTGACTCAGATTTACACTTGTGACGCTATTCGCTGACAAAAGAAAAAAGCGCAGCGCATAGACTGATTTTCCTGTTTTTACGATCACATTCAGTAAGTTACAAGATGTGTATAAGCTCATAGCTACCGCACGAGCCAGGTATATCCTGCCCGTAGGTATAAAATCACAATTCCTTTGTAAACATAAGCTGCGAGTTTACAGAAGATTGACAAAATTTCAACGGGCCACTTTCATAAGATTTTACTTAAGTAAAGTTTAAGTAATTTACTTAGTGCAAATATGTGTTACTTTTAATCACTCGCTTAGGATTATTCTTAACAAGATGAGCAACTATGAAGTATTCTTACACAGAAACCAGATCCCCCTGTAGTCAGCATTAAAAAAACTCATGTAAAAAATGGCGCTGTTTCACCAGGCCATAATGAAGGTTAACGGCGAGGTGACCGTAATACGTGGCAGTTTTTAGCGTAAAAAACAGTGAGATAATGCTTACAAATCAGCAAGTTGATTCAATATGGGACGGTTCAGAAAGGGCTGAGGATGAGGTGGTCGTGAAGCGAGGTAAGCGAAGCGCAAAACGGCCCGGCGTCGCTTTAAGAAAGGACTGATTAATTGTTCTTTATCGGCATTGCAGCTATCGCCACGCTTCTGATGCTTCTCAGCATGCCTGGCTATGTGGAGCAAAAAAAACCACGCCATAGCGTGGTTCTGGGAGAAGAGTGCAGAGTTAACCTGGCAGGTTGCGGGCCAGAACTAGAAGAAGCCCAGCGGCTCGATACTGTAGCTGACCAGCAGGTTTTTAGTCTGCTGATAGTGATCCAGCATCATTTTGTGAGTCTCACGCCCGATACCCGACTTCTTATAACCGCCAAAGGCGGCGTGCGCCGGATAGAGGTGATAACAGTTGGTCCAGACGCGCCCGGCTTTAATCGCCCTGCCCACACGGTAAGCACGGTTGATATCGCGGGTCCAGACGCCAGCACCTAACCCATAGATGGAGTCGTTGGCGATACTGATTGCTTCTGCCTCATCTTTAAAGGTGGTGATGCCAATGACCGGGCCAAAGATCTCCTCCTGGAAAACGCGCATGCTGTTGTTGCCTTTCAGCAGTGTCGGCTGAATGTAGTAGCCGCTGTTAAGTGAGTCATCCAGCTTCTCTACACCACCGCCCACCAGCACTTCCGCGCCCTCCTGTCGGGCAACCTCAAGATAAGAGAGAATTTTATCGAACTGCTGCTGCGACGCCTGCGCGCCCACCATGGTTTCGGTATCCAGCGGATCGCCACGTTTGATGGTTTTTACCCGCTTCATCACGGCCGCCATAAAGGGTTCGTAGATCGACTCCTGTACCAGCGCACGCGACGGACAGGTACAGACTTCGCCCTGATTCAGGAAGCCCAGCACCACGCCTTCGGCGGCTTTCTCTATAAAGCTCTCCTCCGCCTGCATGATGTCTTCAAAGAAGATGTTAGGTGATTTACCGCCCAGCTCGACGGTCGAGGGGATCAGGCTTTTTGCTGCCAGCTCCAGAATATGACCGCCGGTTGCGGTAGAGCCGGTGAAGGCTACCTTGGCGATGCCGGAATGGGAGGCGAGCGCTTCACCCGCCTCTTTGCCGAACCCATGCACCACGTTCAGCACGCCCGGCGGCAGCAGATCTTTAATCAGATCGACAAAAACGGTGATCGACAGCGGGGTCTGCTCAGCCGGTTTCAGCACCACACAGTTACCCGCGCCCAGCGCCGGAGCCAGTTTCCACGCCGCCATTAATAGCGGAAAGTTCCATGGAATGATCTGCGCTACCACGCCCAGCGGCTCATGGAAATGATAGGCGGCGGTAAACTCATCAATCTCGGCGGCACTGCCCTCCTGCGCCCGGACACAACCGGCAAAGTAACGGAAGTGATCGACGGCCAGCGGCATATCGGCCGCCAGGGTTTCGCGTACCGGTTTACCGTTATCCCAGGTTTCATAGACCGCCATCGTCTCCAGATGCTGTTCCAGCCGATCGGCGATTTTCAGTAACAGCAGCGAGCGTTGTTGCGGCGAGGTCTTGCCCCAGGCTTCCGCCGCCGCTGCCGCAGCAGCCACTGCGTTATCAACATCGGCAACGTCTGAGCGCGGAAACTCACCGGCCGCAGAGCCGTTCACCGGGGAGGTATTGGTGAAGTAGTTGCCGTTCACCGGCGCGACGAATTCACCATTAATGAAGTTGCCATAATTCTTTTGTAGGGTAATCAGAGAACCCTGTTCTCCGGGGGCGGCATAACGCATGATCATTCTCCTGACAGGTGACTGATGTAACAATGATGAAACTTATTATTAACATGAAGCATCATCAAGAGCCTGTCAGTTCTGTTAACCGGAAACTGTGACCGCCCCGAAGGAATGGGTGTTTACGCTTCGTCTTTAGATAATTCCGACTTTTACCCAAAAGGCTGGTCAGAGAGAAACTTGTGCGGCACAAAGGGGTCAACGTGAGGATGAATTCATTCTGGAGATGAGCATGCTGGCTTCAGCTTTTACCCTGATGCGCGCTAAAGCCAATTTCGTGCATCAGTTTATCCGCAACCCGCGCAAGATGGGCAGCATTACGCCCTCGTCAGAGGCGCTGTGCCGCACCATGATTACGTCGGTGGAATGGCCTGAAAAGTTACGTATTGCCGAACTCGGCGCGGGCGACGGTGTACTGACGCGGCAGATACTGGCGCAGATGTCACCCGATGCCACGCTGGATGCCTTTGAGATCAGCAGCACGCTGGCCGATAAGCTTAATGCGCTGAACGATCCGCGCATGACGGTGCGCACCTGTTCAGCGGAGTACCTGAGCGGAGAATATGACGTGATCTTCTCTGGCCTGCCGCTGCTCTCCTTACCCACTGAATTGCGTGAGGCGATTCTGCGTGCGGTGTATAACGCCCTCGGGCCCAACGGCGTCTTTGTACAGTTCCAGTATACCTCGCTGACTCAGCCAGACCTGTCGCGCTACTTCACCTGGGAGCGCCAGCGGGTGATGAAAAACGTGCCACCCGCCTGGGTCTATCGCTGCACGCGTCACTACGCACCCTGAGCTTGCGCCATTGCAGGGCGCGTTTGTTGCCAGAACGCCACCAGCAACTCACGCGCCCAGTCTTTCCCCTCCATCTCGTTTGCCCCATCTTCTGTACAGCCCCTGGGCATACAAACGTTCATGATGTGCCGTGAAAATTCAGGATGAAACTGTACCGATAGCGCCTGCGGCGAATAACGGACAATCTGACAGCCATCGCGCGCAGAGGCGGCCAGCACCTGCGCCTGTTGTGGCGCACTGATTACCGACTGGCGATGTGACAGCCAGACGCTGAAGTCCTGTGGCAATTTCTTTAGTAGCGGATCGCGCTGCGCCTCCGGCATGCAGTTGATCGGTAACAGGCCACGCTCCCAGCCGTTGGGATTGTCCGCCACCTCGCCGCCCAGCGCATAGGCCATCAGCTGGTGACCGTAGCAGACCCCCAGCAACGGCAAGCCGTTATCCATCGCTGCGCGAATCCATACGGCGCTGCGTTCGCTCCAGTCAGCGTGATCGGTGACCATCGCCCAGGAACCGCTGAGGATCGCCCCGGAAATCTGGTCGAAAGCGGGTAGCGCCTCGCCCAGATGGGGCCGTACAATCAGGTATTCATCGGGTTGCAGGTTTAACGCGTCGATAAACCAGCGCGGCTGTTCACCAATCTCTGAGACGACGTTAGCAGGTGGGACTTCAAGCTGAATTAACGCAAGGGGTAAGGCGGACGTGTAGGTCATACCGAATCAGTTCCTTTAAGAAGTCGTTTCAAATCAGTCTGCCAGCAACGCGCCCGAAAGTCTCATCAGGCTGCGCCGCAATCGCAGAAAATTTCTCCCTGCGATTGGCTGCAATGCCGCAGTTCGTGCCATCATTAGCGGGCTAAGCAAAAAAACATCGAAAGGATATTATCGTGGCTGTGCGGCATTTTTTTCTGATTCTGATGGTGGTTTCAATCTGGGCCTTCAACAACGTTGCGGTGAAATGGGGCCTGCTGGAGCTTCCGCCACTTTTCCTGACGTTTATGCGCTTTGTGGTCGTCGCCATCGTACTGGTACCGTTTTGCCGGATTAACCGTCAGCAGCTACCCTGGCTGTTGCTGCTGGCTTTCACGTTCGGTTTTATGCACTTTTCGCTGCTGTTTGTCGGCCTGCGCTATACCGATGCCGGCACCGGCGCAATTGTGGTTCAGTTGGGTACACCCATTGCCATGCTGCTGGCGATGGTGGTGCTGAAAGAGAAGCTGAAGCTGGTGCAGCTGATGGGCATTATGATCTCGCTGAGCGGCGTTGTCGTGCTCTCCGGCAGCCCGACGATTCCGTCGTGGTGGGTGCTTTGTCTGTTGTTGTGCAGCGCCACCGGCTGGGCTGTCAGCAACCTGATTGTGAAAAAGTCACCGCCGATTAAACCGCTGACCATGACCGGCTGGATTGCGTTTCTGGCCATTCCTGTCGTCGGCGCATCCAGTCTGTTGATGGAATCACATCAGCTCTACGCCCTGCAAAATGCGGGCTGGCACGGCTGGTTTGCCATTCTTTACAGCGCTATCGCCTCGTCGATTGTCGCCTATACGCTGTGGTATATGCTGCTGAAGAAATATAACGTCAACCTGATCATGCCCTACTCACTGCTGACGCCGGTATTATCCGTGCTGATGGGGATTGTGGTGCTGGGCGACAGCCTCAACAGCTTCAAGATTATCGGTGCGTCGCTGGTAATCCTTGGTACCGCTATTGCCGTAATCAACCTGCGTAGCCTGCGGATGCATGCCCGCTTCCCGCGCCTGCGGCGGCGTTAATCCCGCGTGCTATGCTTGAGAAATCACCTCTCTCAGGAAGCACAACATGGACTCACCGCTTGCCGCCTCTCTCTGGCAGCAGATGCAGCAGGGATTGCGAGGTCGCGACGCCGCCTGGCCTCTCCCCGCCTTCGTTGATCGCGCCACCTTCTCTTCTGCCTTTGCCGTCAGTGAACTGGCGGCCACCAGTATCGGTCTGGCAACGCAGGCTGCTGCTGCGCTTATCGCCACATCCCGCCCTGAACTCTCTCCGCCCGTCACCGTTAACGTCCGGCTGGCGTCACGCTGGTTTCAGCAGAGCTTTCATCCGCTGAATCGCGCGGCGCCCGCGATGTGGGATGCGTTTGCCGGTGACTATCGCAGCCGGGATGGCTGGATCCGTCTGCACACCAACGCCGCACATCACCGGCTGGCGATGGAGCGGGTGCTGGGGGCGCACGCCGATCGCGCAGCACTGGCGCAGCAGGTGCAACAGTGGCAGGCCAGCGAACTGGAGCAGGCCGTTATTGATGCGGGTGGCTGTGCCGCAGAGATGCGCAGCGCCGCCGCCTGGCAGCAGCATCCGCAGGGCCTGGCCGTGCAGCGCGAACCGCTGTTTAGCTGGCAGACCACACAACAGGCAGCGGCGCCGGCGTGGCCGCTGGCCGAAGCCCGTCCTTTACTGGGCATTAAAGTACTGGATCTGACGCGGATTATTGCCGGGCCGGTCGCTACCCGTTTTCTTGCCAGCCTGGGAGCCAGCGTGCTGCGCATCGATCCGCCCGGCTGGCAGGAGCCGACGCTGGATGAAGAGATGAGCTGCGGCAAGCGACGAGCGGTGCTGGATCTGACTCAGACCGCCGATCGCGAGCAGTTTATCCACCTGCTGCGTGAAGCGGACGTGCTGGTGCATGGCTATCGGGCGGATGCGCTGGAACGGCTCGGGTTTGACGCGGAGACCCTTCAGTCACTCTCACCCGGTCTGGTTGATGCCGGCCTGAATGCCTGGGGCTGGCAGGGTCCGTGGCGCAATCGCCGGGGTTTTGACAGTCTGGTGCAGATGGGGTGCGGCATTGCTGAAAGAGGCATGCAGTGGCAGCAGAGCGATAAACCGGTCCCGCTGCCGGTGCAGGCGCTGGATCATGCCAGCGGCTATCTGCTGGCGGCGGCGGTGCTGGAGGGATTACGGCGACGCATTACTGAGGGCCACGGCAGCCAGGTCCGGCTGTCGCTGGCGCGCACCGCGTGGCTGTTGCAGCAGCATCCCACCGATCAGCGCACAGGCTCCGGCATTGCGCCGCAGGTTAAGGATAACCTGCCCTGTTACGAATTAACGCCGTGGGGGTTTGGAGTGAGGCTGCAAGCGGCCGTCTGGCTGCCCGGCACCCCACAGCTCTGTTCGACGCCAGGCTGTGCGCCGGGTACGCACCCGGCGACGTGGTGAAGCGGATGCGGCTCGCGTCTGTTTAATCCGAACCGGAACATTTTATGTCTCAGGGATGAGCATCACGGCGTGGATGTAAGCTGTTAGCGCGTCTGTCTAAACCCGCATCACCATTTCCCCTCGCTTACTGGCATCATTAGATGATTAGAAAACTCATTTGATAGCATTAGATAATAACCTTATCATTCGCCATAATTCATGAACTCCGGTCACTTACTCAATACTATGCAGTTCCGGCATAGCCTTACGCACTCACGACCTCTGCTGCGACACACAATTACCCGGATAAACTATGTCAAAACAGTACATCTATGATGAAGCAGGCAAACCCCAGTTTGTGGTCTTGCCGGTGGCGGAATATGAAAGGCTGCTCTCGGCCAGCGATGGCGAATGGGAGACTATTCCTGTGGAGGCTGACGAGCACGACGATGAGACGATCCCGCACGACGTTGCAGGGATCATGATTGAGCAGGAAGTGAGTCTCCAGGCGGCCTGGCGCATCTGGCGGGGGCTTAGCCAGCATGATGTGGCTCAGCAGTTGGGGACCACGCAAAGTGCGATCTCTCAACTGGAGCGTATTGAAAGTAAGCCGCAGAAAAAGACGCGTGAACGTCTCGCAAAACTGTATGGCTGCCGACCCGGGCAGTTAATCCTGTAAGCCGATTGAGAGGGTTCAGGTGCCCGAAAAAAAGCACGCCGTATCCAGAGAATCCCCCCCAGAACCCATTGAGAAAGATGATTCAGCACTGTGCGCCGGGTACGCACCCGGCGACGTGGTGAATCAGGCGTCAGGCGTCTCTTCGCTGCTATCCAGCAGCTCGTTGTACATCGCCTGGATCGCTTCGCGGCTCAGCATGGCAAGAGTACGATAAAAGGCCGTGGTCGCGTGCGCTTCCACTTTACCCAGGAAAGCACCGCACCACGGCAGCAGATACTCTTCAAACAGCGCCATCTGCGCCGCGCTCTCATCTTCCGCTGACTGATCTTCCAGCCATGACGCAGCCAGCATCAGCACACCAAAATGATCAGCAGGCGCATCGCTCAGCGGCATTCCGCGTGAGGTCAGGAATGCACGCACTTCTGGCTCCGTTTTGCCTTGCGGCCACTGTGAGGCGTACGGCGGCACGTTGCAATCGCTGCCAACAAACAGCGCGTTGTAATCGGCGGCCAGCGCCTGGGGATCGCTGTTCTGTTGCAGACGGGTCAGCAGCTCATCCTGCTCCAGCGGCCACTGCGACTGCAGTTTGCCTTCACGCAGCAGCGTAAACAGCGGTACCAGCAGCGGATCCTGCGGCTGACGATTAAACAGTGAGCCGATCACGCGGCACAGAATGGAAAACTCATTCATGAGTCAGATTTCCTTGAGGCAAGTAAATTAAAAGTCAGCCAGTTCAGCAATATGTTTGCCGCTGCGCTGCTCCAGAAAGTCGAGCAGGCGACGCGGCGTGACATTTAACACCCGATCCTCAGGAAAATCCACCTCGCGGGCGATGCGCAGGCAATGTTCAAAATTTCCGAGCGTAAACGCCGTATGGGAATCGGAGCCAAATGCCAGCCGTCCACCGGCATCGGCGGTCTTAACAACGGCGATGACCGGGACTCTGAGTAATCCACCCTTACACCTGGCTATCTCAGCCAGAAAGTGAGTTCATACTTCAGAAAAAATCTTAAAGCAACTGGTTAATTTTGCATAGAAAACTTCAGAATACATCATCCAGCAACTTCTGATTCTGATGAACTATTAGCCAGGCGGAATGAAGATATGCAATAACAGGCTAATCAAACTCGTAAATTTTCATAAAAAAATAGAATAAAATAAAAAGCACTTTTCCTACGGGGGCTTACCTCCACTAGTAATAGCGAAAATATTTTCCACAAAAATAAATAATTAAAAGGATCCATAGAAAAGCGAACAGCAGACCATATGTAGGAAAAACGCTTACAAAAAAAATGGCCCCGACCAGACCGGCCGCTGGTGGTATAAGTCCAAAGAAGGATTGACTTACCCAGGCATATAGCCAGCGAAGGATCGCCTTCATTTTATTAAAATCTTGTTTAGTAGATTTAAAATCTGCTCTTCGCTAGTGGAACCTGAATTTTTCAAATAGATTATTTTAGACATTTCCGGCTCAATCAAATAATAGAACATTTCTAAATTAGCATTATATAAGTCGAAGTAATACTCCGCATCATCGAAGCGTAATTTTCTTGCTGCTTTTGTGGCAATCTCAAACTTACCATAAAATTTAAAAGCGGTTACGGCATACGAACTTGTAGCATTAATTACATTAATATGTGACTGTTTGAAATCCCGGGATTGTGTAATAACGAGCGCGATTAACTGTGCTATAGCAAGTTTAGAGAATTTACCAGAAGCATAATCAGACGCTTTTTCAGCTAACAGTCTCTGTATGTTCTGGATGCCTGTATCACCAATACGGCTCAGTTTTTGTCTGAAGTATATTTCTACCATCTCTAAAACCACGTTCTGCCGGGTAAACAGCATTCTGAGTTGCTTCAGGTATCGCAAATCTTCCTGCTTAAGTTGATTACAAACATCCTTGTAGTCATCAAAAAAGCATGAACCATAGCCGCTTGCACGTTAAGCGCCAGACACAATCCCCCTTCCTGTATCAAGCATTGTTTGATGTAACTCAGCAAGTGCCTTCTCAAAGTTAAGCGCAATGGTTCGCTCTGCCTGAAGTTTAATCTTAAGATAAGACATGCTCATACTCATCCCTTTGTGTAGAATTCCTTATGCAACGATTGTATACTGAAGTGAAAGGTATGCAAAGAGAATGGCTTATGAAAAGGATCAAGTGGCTGGCTTTATACACCGTATTTACTCTATTTTATCTTATAGTGATCCCGGAAATCATCTTCAGAACCCTTTCGGAAGATGCTTACATGAAGCTCGGTGAAATCGTAAATCCATTTCAAATTTTCCCTTCAACAGCGAATGCATTATTCATAGCAATAATAATTTCAGCTTTGCTATTAGCATGGTTAACTATTAAATTAGTAAAGCGCGTTACCAGGCGTGGTAATTCTACGCTTTGATCTAACGCGATCAATAAAGAGCAGAGTAGAACTTAAAGTTTACGCCATTACCCGCCCGGACGAACCGCCCCGTTGACATTGCTAACCCGAACGATTGAGACCATTTTTCAGTTATTAAGTGCTCTCTCAGCTTTAAGCTTCAGGTCTTGCCACACGCCCTTTCCGGGCTGATAAGAGAACACGTTACGGTAAAATACTCGCCTCAGTCATTATATCCCCGCAGATAAAAGCGGGGATTTTCATCATGGTGAGCGTGTTGCTTACCTGGCATGGCGCTAAAAGTCAGCCAGTTCAGCAATATGTTTGCCGCTGCGCAGCTCCAGAAAGTCGAGCAGGCGACGCGGCATGACATTTAACACCCGATCCTCAGGAAATTCCACCTCGCGGGCGATGCGCAGGCAATGTTCAAAATTTCCGAGCGTAAACGCCGTATGGGAATCGGAGCCAAATGCCAGCCGTCCACCGGCATCGCGCACCGCGGCAGCGATAGCCCGGCAGTTCGGTTCACTGCCCGGACGCGAATGGGTAAAGGAGGAGTTGTTCAGCTCCAGCGCCACATCGTAGTGTGCGGCTGCCTCGGCGATAGCCGGGATATCGACCGGGAATTTCGGGTTGCCTGGATGACTGATGATATGGACCAGCCCGCCCGCCATCGCGGCGATCATCGCATCCGTGTGATGTTTCCGGTCGCGCGGCGCATAAACCGGCTCGTGAAAACCGGCGACGATCAAATCCAGCGCATCGAGCATCGGGCCGGAACAGTCGATTTCGCCCTGCTGATTTTTAATATTGGCTTCGATACCGCGCAGAATACCCACGCCATCGATCACGCGCGGCCAGACGCGCATATTAATGAAGTGCCAGTAGTGCGGCGCGTCGGCCATGTCGGGGCCGTGATCGGTAATGGCAAACAGTTTCATGCCGGTTTGCTTCGCCTGAGTCACGTAGTCGTGCAGCGTGCTGTAAGCATGCGTGCTGGCGATGGTGTGCATATGCAGATCTACCGGATACATCCTCTTCTCCTGCTGATTGCCCCTGACGGGGCCGGTTCATTAATAGCCGCGCTGACGATCCACCCTGCCCTGCGGCGGCTCGCCTGCCTGGTCCTGGGTGATGGCGCGGGCGATGTAGTCGATAGCTTCGTCGATCAAGGTTACCGCCGCATTATGGGGCGTGATCGTGACGCGCGGATGTGACCAGAGCGGATGCGCTTCGGGCAGCGGTTCAACCTGAAAGACATCCAGCGCCGCTGCTTTCAGCTGCCCGCTATTGAGCGCGGCCAGCAGATCTTCTTCCACCACCTGCGCGCCACGCGCGATGTTAAGGAAGAAAGCGCCGTGCGGCAGCCGCTGTAAAAAGTGGTGGTCGATAAGATTAATGGTTTCTTGCGTGCTCGGCAGCAGGTTGATCACCACCCGCGTCTCCTTCAGAAAGGCAGGCAATGCATCGCGACCGGCAAAGCTGGTCACGCCATCAATTTCTTTGGGCGAGCGGCTCCAGACGCGTAACGGGAATCCCCAGGGTTTAAGGCTTTCCGCCACACTCTGGCCCAGCACGCCCGCCCCCAGGATGCCGATAGTAAAGTTTTCACGCGTGTAAGCGGGCAGTGGCTGCCAGCACTGTTGCTGCTGCTGGAGACGGTAATCGTCAAAACGACGGAACCAGCTCAGTACGCTATGAACCGCATACTCCTGCATCTGCCGCGCCATGCCGGTATCTTCCAGCCGGTACAGTGGCACGTTGTCGGGCAGCATCTCGGGGTTCTGCTGCAGCTGTTTCAGAATCTCGTCCACGCCTGCCCCCAGCGCAAAGACGCCGCGCAGGGTGGCGCGTCCCTGCAGCATTTCTGTGGGGGGCGAACGGACCAGCGCGTAATCAGCCGGACCATTATCGCCTGGCTGCCAGGCACGCACCCGCGCCTGGGGCAGACGCTGTTGTAAACCGTTAATCCAGGCCGCTGCAGACTGCGACGGGTGATACCAGATGATCTCCATCCTGCTCTCCTTTTTTTCTTTCAGCGTCAGGGAAAAGCGTGGTGAGAGCAAGAAAAAACCAGCGTAATAAAGCGGTTTTTTCCATAAAAATAATTCCCGTGGCTTCACATTTCCGGCTCGCTTCAGGGTGAAGTGGTCAGATAAGGTCTAAAGTTGGTCCTGTGGTCAATGCGTTACGCGCGGCCGCGTTTCGGACAAGGAGAAAAACCGATGACAAAAATTGAGGTAAACGCCGCTCCACGGCGTCAGCGTTATGCGCCCTTTCTGCTCACGTTGCTGCTGAGCGTACCCGCCTTCACTGCCCAGGCCGACGACAACAGTCGCATGCTGAATAATCAGCCGCAGCCGCCTGACGTTCGTTTAGGACCGCTGTTTAATGCCGTGCAACAGGCGAAGTTCTATCCCGATCAAAAGACCTTTGCGGATGCGGTGCCGAAATTCGATCCCGCCTCAATTCTTGCCGACTGGCAGATGCAGAAGAAACAGCGCAATTTCGATCTTAAGCGTTTTGTGGATGCCAACTTTACCCTGCCCGCGGCCGGTGACAAATATGTGCCACCAGCCGGACAAAACCTGCGTGACCACATTGATGGCCTGTGGCCGGTGCTGACGCGCACCACCAGCAGCGCCGGTCAGTATGACTCGCTGCTGCCGTTGCCCAAACCCTATGTGGTGCCAGGCGGGCGCTTCCGTGAAGTCTATTACTGGGACAGCTACTTCACCATGCTGGGGCTGGCCGAGAGCGGGCACTGGGATAAAGTGCAGGATATGGTGGACAACTTCGCCTCGCTGCTCGACCGTTATGGCCACATTCCCAACGGCAACCGCAGCTACTACCTGAGCCGGTCACAGCCGCCGTTCTTCAGCCTGATGGTCGATCTGCTGGCGACGCACGATAACGGCAAAGCCTATACCCGTTATCTGCCGCAGCTGCAGAAAGAGTATGACTACTGGATGGCAGACAGCGATAAAGTCGCGGCGGGCGCAGCCAGCAAGCGCGTGATTAAGCTGGCGGACGGCAGCCTGCTCAACCGCTACTGGGATGCGCGCGACGTGCCACGTACAGAATCCTGGATGGATGACATTGCCACCGCCCAGAAAGCGCCGCAGAGGAATAAAGCCGAACTCTACCGTGAGCTGCGTTCCGGTGCGGCGTCGGGCTGGGATTTCAGTTCGCGCTGGTTTACCGATGCGCATAACCTGTCGACAATTCGTACCACGCAGCTGGCCCCGGTTGACCTCAACAGCCTGCTGTTCCATCTGGAGCAGACCCTGTCGAAAGGCTATCAGATGAACAAGCAGAGCGATCTGGCGAAGCAGTTTGCCGATCGCGCGGAGAAGCGCCAGGCGGCGATCAACCGCTATCTGTGGGACAGCAAACAGAACTGGTACGCCGATTATGACTGGCAGAAAAAGCAGGTCCATCCTCAGCTGACTGCTGCCGCGCTGTTCCCGCTCTATCTGCAGGTCGCCAGCGATAAGCAGGCTGAAAGCACCGCCAGCGCGGTAGAAAAACAGCTGCTGAAACCTGGTGGTCTGGTGACCACCACCGTGAACAACGGTCAGCAGTGGGATGCACCCAATGGCTGGGCACCGCTGCAGTGGGTTGCTGTGGAAGGTCTGGAGCACTACAACCAGCCAAAACTGGCGAAAGAGGTGGGATTACGCTTCCTGCAAAACGTTCAGAACACCTATGACCGTGAGCATAAGCTGGTGGAGAAATATGTCGTTGATGGCAAAAATCTCGGCGGCGGCGGTGGCGGTGAATATCCGCTGCAGGATGGCTTCGGCTGGACCAACGGCGTCACGCTGAAACTGCTGGATAAGTACTGCCCGAAAGATAAAACCTGTAACAGCGCCCACGATATTCCGCAGGCGTCTGCCTCACAACCTTAATCCACTCTGGATACCTCTGGCCTTGCCGGGGGTATCCCCACTTCATTTCCGCGAATTTTACTTGACCTTCTTTCATCAACAGGCAAAATTGCAGCCAATTTACAAAAGGTAATAATTCTCATTATGATAATGAGATTGCCTATCAAAGATTTTATTCACTTGCCTGAACCTTTGCCAAGAAAGGAATTTTGATGAAACTGTCATTGTCGCTGAAAGGTTATGTTCCCCTATGCACCCTGGCGCTGACCGCGCCTGCTCTGAGTTATGCTGCCGATATGGTGGTAACCGCGCAACCGCAGGAAGATTCGACCTCGCCGACCCAAGGCTATCTGGCGACGACCAGCCAGGGCGCAACCAAAAGCGATCGTCCGCTCATCACCACGCCGCAATCGATTTCCGTGGTCACCCGTCAGCAGATGCAGGATCAGGGCGCGCTGACCCTGAATCAGGCGCTGGGCTATAGTTCCGGCGTCTTCACCAACTTTGGGGGTGCCGCGACGCGTTACGACACTATTTCGCTACGCGGCTTCCATGGCGGCGATACCGATAATACCTTCCTCGACGGCATGCGACTGATGAGCGACGGTGGCAGTTACAATGTATTGCAGGTCGATAACGCCTTCCTTGAGCGCATCGACGTGATCAAAGGCCCCTCTTCTGCGCTCTATGGTCAGACGGTGCCGGGCGGACTGGTGAACATGGTCACCAAGCGTCCTCAGTTCAGCGAAGAGGGTCACATCCAGTTGCAGGCGGGCAGCAACGCCACCACCGGCACGATGTTTGACTATACCAATGCCATCAACGATCAGTGGGCGTTTCGCCTGACCGGCGTGACCCGCAACAGCGATACCCAGTACGATCACACCCGCGAAGAGAAATATGCACTGATGCCGCAGCTGATGTGGCAGCCGGACGAAGATACACATCTAATCCTGAAAGCCTATCTGCAGAAGGATCCGTCGGGCGGTTATCACGGTTCGGTACCGGGTGACGGCAGCCTCACCGAACACAACGGCTACAAGCTGAGCAACGGCTTTTATGAGGGCAACAGCGATCTCGATCAGTTCAAGCGTCGCGAGCAGATCTACAGCTTCGATTTCGCCCATCGCTTCAACGACGTCTGGTCATTTTACTCGACCGGCAGCTACAGCCACTCGAATGTCGATCTCGATCAGGTCTATCAGGTTGGCTGGGATGAAAATAATCCCGACCTGCTGAACCGTTCTTACTCCGGTGAGCGCTCGTCGCTCTCTGCCTGGTCCACCGATAACCGCTTACAGGCGGAGTTCGACACCGGTGAACTGGAGCACCGCGTCACCCTGGGTGCCGAGTATCATCGTTACAAAAATGAGATCAACGCGGCGGGCGGTTCAGCCAGTCAGCTCAATGCCCTGACCGGCGAGCAGGTAGGCGACATGCCGGATTACACCTGGGCAGATAAAACCCGTCGCTACTATCAGACCGGCCTCTATCTGCAGGATGAGATGAAGCTGGATCGCTGGCATCTGGATCTCTCCGGTCGTTATGACCGCATCGTCGCCAATAACAGCGGCAATGAGCGTCGTCAGGATGATCACATCAGCGGCCGCGCTGCGCTGCTCTATGCCTTCGACAACGGCATCTCGCCTTATGTGAGCTGGAGCCAGGCAATTACCCCGACCGCGCTCACCGATTCCAACAATAACCTGCTGAAGCCCACCACCGCGGAGCAGTATGAAGCCGGGGTGAAATATCAGCCGGTCGGCACCCGCGATCTCTATAGCGTTGCGGTCTATGACCTGACGCAGAAAGATGTGGCGAACCGGGAAGCACCGACGCCGTTCTTTACCCCTTCGGGCAAAGTGCATTCACAGGGCATTGAGCTGGAAGCGCGTAATCAGTTAACCCCGCGTCTGAGCACCGTGGCGAGCTATACGCTGAATCATCTGCGCTTTAAAGAGTCGGTGGATGGCAACGACGGACATACGCCATATGTCACACCCAACAGCATGGCTGCACTCTGGGGTCACTATCAGTTTGATTACGGTCTGAGTGCGGGTGCGGGCGTGCGTTACATCGGCAAACAGTGGGCGGACAATGAAAACACCACCCGTGTGCCGTCGGTGACGCTGTTTGATGCGTCAGTGCGGGCCGATCTCGGCGTCTGGAACAGCAGCCTGAAAGGTGCCTGGGTGCAGGTCAACGCCAATAATCTGACCGACCGCACCTATGTAGCGGGCTGTTACGGTACGGGCTTCTGCTACTGGGGCGCAGAACGCAGCGTGATGGCGACAGTCGGTTACGACTTCTGATAGCAAAATAAGAGATAAAAAAAGGGGACGAATCGCTTCGTCCCCTTTTTCGTTTAAACCTTTACGGTCAACTGCGTACTTTGCGGTAGATGAACAGCACCACGATGGCACCGATAACAGCGACCACGAAACTTCCGAAGTTAAACCCATCGACGCGGCCGAAGCCAAACAGCGTACTGATCCAGCCACCCACTACTGCACCGATAATACCCAGAACGATAGTCAGAATGAAACCGCCACCGTCTTTACCCGGCATAATCCACTTTGCCAGAATACCTGCGATTAAGCCAAAGACGACCCAGGAAATAATACCCATCTGTTGCTCCTTCCTTTTTTGATTAAATCGTGAACGCCTGATTAATCAAGCGGTTTACCGCGATAAGTATAACCAGCTTTTCAAAAAATGCCTGCCTGCTCACAGTTATTATTGATGAATAGCATGCTAAAGCTTTTTTTTGCCGCGCCGATAACCGAGACGAGGCAAAAAAACCGCATCAATAAAGTAACCCCCCTTGTGGAGCAGGACGTGAAAGAAGCCGACCAGGAACAATATCTAAAACGTGGCACGCTGGCGGTTCTTGGCGTTATGAAAGATCTGCTGCGATTGCAGACGCCATTACTGGTGCGCTTTCCGCGTGGGCAGTTTATCAGCCGGATGCTGGCTGCCGATGAAGATCGCCTGCTGTTTGACCTCGGCAGTAATAATCTGGATAACGATTATGCCCTGACCAGCGACGATCTCAGTATCACTGCGGAAACCTACGGCGCTAAGGTGGAATTCAGCCTCGCCGCGCTGGAAATCGTGGAGTTTGAAGGGTTACCCGCTTTCAGCGCGCCGCTGCCAGACCTGCTGTGGCAGATCCAGCGACGTGAGTTTTTCCGTGTCTGCGCCCCGCTGGAGCCGCAGTTCTGGTGTCATACCGTGTGGCCCGATGGCAGGAAAACGCGCCTGCGTCTGCAGGATCTGTCGCTGGGCGGTATCGGCGTGCTGGTCGATGAAGCGCTGCCGGACGGGTTGCAGGACGGTGACAGCTTCAACCCGTTCCGGGTCGAGCTGGGCGAGTATGGCCATTTTGACGTGCCGGTAAAGCTGCTGAGCATTGGCGAGCGCAGCGTGGTGACCGGCAAAAATGAAACCCGCATCACACCGCGACTGAGCTTTCGTTTTGCCACGCTGAACCCGGCGCAGGAGCGGCAGCTTCAGCAGATTATTTTTGCCCTTGAGCGCCTGGCGCGCGATAAATCGACCCGATTCCAGTAACCGCTTTACGGATGCGCCACACAGGTGGGCCGCATCCAGGCTATGCTTCTTGCTTGTTTTCTTTTAAACCGGAACCCAGCAAGGAGACCCTCCCCAATGGAAAACTGGCTCTCTTCACGTCGTTTTCACTCCCTCTTTTTTAATCAGGAACTCTGGCTAAACAGCGCCATCGTGGTGGTGTCCACGCTGGTGATTTACTGGATATTACGTACTCTGATTCGCTTTATCTCCAACCGGATTGCCCTTTACAGCGAACATCGTCATGTTCGCGCCACTGCGATTCTGGTGGAGATATTGCGCAGTACCAGCCAGACCCTGCTGCTGATCTTTTCGCTGCTGATTGCCCTGAAGTTTGTCGATCTGCCCGCGTCGTGGAGCGTGACTATCGCGCACGGCTGGTTCCTGGCGCTGATTGTGCAGCTCGCTCTGTGGCTCGACTGTGGTATCCGGCTATGGCTGAAAAGCCTGCTGCGTGACCCGCTGCACGTGCGCAACCCGGTCACTACGGTGATCCTGGGGATTCTGCTGCGGGTGGTGGTCTGGATCATGATGTTCCTGGCCATTCTGTCGAACATGGGCATCAACATTACCGCACTGGTCGCCAGCCTGGGAGTCGGAGGTATTGCGATTGCGCTGGCGATTCAGACCGTACTGAGCGATGTGTTTGCTTCGCTGGCAATAGGCTTTGATAAGCCGTTTGAGCATGGCGATTTTATTGTCTTTGGTGACATTGCCGGTTCCATCGAGCATATCGGCCTGAAAACCACCCGACTGCGCAGCCTGAGCGGCGAGCAGATTGTCTGCTCAAATACCATTCTGTTGCAGCAGACGATCCACAACTATAAGCGTATGCAGCAGCGCCGCATCGTCTTTAAGTTTGGTATCAGCTACGCCACGCCGTCAGAGCAGGTCCGGGAGATCAGCCCGCTGGTGAAAGAGATTATCCAGGGCGTTGAGACCACCCGTTTTGACCGTGCCCACTTCCTGGCCTTTGAGGATTCAAAACTGACCTTCGAAGTGGTCTATTTTGTGCTGGATGCGGATTACAACAAGTACATGGATATTCAGCAGGAGATTAACCTGCAACTGATGGCAGCACTGGAAGAGCGAAATATCCGCTTCGCCTTCCCGATTCGTCAGGTGGAGTTCAGTGGCGGCAATCTGCCACCGGTGGATCTGGTTGCGGTGCAGAATGACGATGACGAGGTGCGCAGAATGGCGCGCTAAATCAGTGCCCGCCTTTCTTTTTCAGAAGTGGCGGGCATACAAGCCGGTGCGGGCGGAATCGTGACCGCACCGGCTGCTTCATCCCCTGCATTCAGCCGTTCCGCCTTACCGCTTACTGATGCCGGTAGCAGCTCACGCCGAGATACTCACTGAACGCTTCCTGCAGCACACCAGCCGTGGCAGAGTGGTTCATTGCCACATGATGCTCAAAGCCGTTACGGCAGATCCACGCCAGCAGTGTCTCCAGCTGCGGCACCTGGATCACCGCACGGCAACCTACCGTGTCCAGCGGATCGGTGACCGACATTCCCTCTCCCACATAGGCTTTGATTTCGCCGCTGAAGTCGTCGGTAGAGAGGCGGAAATAGGTCAGATCGCCCTGCTTCATGCGGCCATGCACTGCGCCACAGGTGTTCTCTTTGCCCACGGTGGTGCCGATGATATCCGCCGTGCCCATGGTCGCTGACTCCAGGCTGGCGCTGGCGAAATTACCACAGTGAAACAGCACACATTTGTCCCGCTCGTCGCCAAAGTTGTTGTTCCAGTCTGCCAGCGAGGCGGGGTTCAGCGAGCAACTGGCGAGCGCATACATCGACAGCGCCCCCATCACATCCACTTCGCAGGCGCTGGGCATCAGCTGGCCCGACATCACGCTCATGATTGAGCAGACGTTAATGCCCAGGTTCTCCTGCAACGACGTCCAGCACTGGATGGCGGTGGTATCGATATCGTTGTCGCTGATCCACTCGCTGATCACCACAAACAGTTTGGCCATGGTCACCAGTTTTTCACCCGGAATACCCCGCGCATCGGCGTTGGCCTCCAGGATTTCACGCTTCTCTGCCACGCGGATATCGTCATCGCGCAGCCGGTTGGTGCGGGTAAAGATCTCCGATAAATCCAGGGTCTCCACCGCGATGCCCATCTTCTCCAGCAGCTTTTCGCTGTAGCGCACGGTGTTGAATCCGGCGGGCCGGGCACCAATTGCCCCGACGCGTACCCGGCGCATGGCATTCACCACCCGACAGAGCTGGCTGAACCGCTGCAGATCCTGCATAAACACGTCGCCGCTCAGTGCGCAGACGTGCTGGCGGGTCAGCGTAAACGGGATGCCATATTGCCGCAGGTTGTTGCAGAGTGAAATTTTGCCGCAGAAGCTGTCGCGGCGGGTCGCCAGCCCCATTTTATCCAGATTGTCCTCTTCGGCCTGCACCAGCACCGGCACGTTCAGCCCGGCGAGACGCAGCGCTTCCGCGATGGCTTTTTCATCACCAAAGTTTGGCAGCAGCACCACAATGCCGTGAATCGCTTCGCGGTGCTGACGAAACAGCGCGGCACAGGTTTTCGCCTCCTGACGCGTCTCGACGCCGCCCAGGTTGGTCTGGGTCTCATCCAGCATCACCGTATTAATGTTCATCTTTTCAAACAGCGCGACCGCCTGCTGGCGCGCCTCGCCCACCAGATAGCTGGGAAAAAAACCCCGGTTGCCAATAATGACGCCGAAGGTTAACTGCTGAGGAAGTGTTGACATGGCTCTGCTCCGGATAAGGATTAATGTGGCTGATAACGACAGCGTGCAACGGCGTCAATCCAGCCTTTATAGTTTTCCTGCATACGCTGCGCGTGCTCTTCACGCGGCATGATGACGCTGCCGCCCTGCAGCGCCTGCATATCACTGCCCTGCTGCCACCATCCCAGCACTTTGCCTGCCAGCAGTGCCGCGCCCAGCGCGGAGACCTCGGCGGTAGGCACCCGCTGCAACGGCCGCTGTAACACATCCGCCTGTAACTGCATCAGCCAGCTATTTTCGGTGGCGCTGCCATCCACACAGAGCGCCGGAAGCTGCTGGCCGCTGGCCTGCTCCATGGCAAAAAAGACGTCGGCGATTTGCCAGACGATCGACTCCAGCGCCACCCGCGCCAGCACGGCGGGTGTGGCGGCATCCGTCAATCCGCACACCATGCCGCGCGCCTGCAGATCCCACCAGGGCGCGCCCAGACCAGAGAGCGCCGGGACAAAATAGATGCCCTGATTATCGTCGCAGCGCTGCGCCATCGCGGTGAGCTCGCGCGGCTCCTGCACGCCGAGCATTCTGCCCAGCCAGGCGGCACCGGAACCGGTGTGGGTAATGTTGCCTTCAAAGGCATAACGCAGCGTGCCGTCGTGCCAGGCTACGGTGGTGCTGAGGCCATTTTCCGTCAGCAGCGGCGTCGCCATGGACATCATCAGTGAAGATCCGGTGCCGTAGGTGGCTTTCACCACTTCAGACTCGCCGCGCCGCTGCGCCTGTAAGGCGGCATGAGAGTCGCCGATGCGCGCCAGAATCGGCGTGCCTGGCGCTAAGCCGGGAATATCACTCACCGCGACCACGCCCTGTTCACTGGCTGAGGCGGTGATGCGCGGCAGCGCGGCGCGCGGCAGTTGAAACAGCGTCAGCAGCTCGTCGTCCCAGTCATTAAGATGCAGGCTGTAGAGTTGAGTACGGGAGGCGTTAGCATGATCGGTAATAAATACCTCGCCCGCGCTGAGCTGCCAGCTGAGCCAGCTGTCGACCGTGCCGATACAGAGCTCACCCGCCGCCGCCCGCGCCGCGCCGTCAGGAATGGCGGCCAGCATCCCGGTCAGCTTGGCGGCCGGAAACATCGGGTCAACGGCCAGGCCGGTCAAACCGGTGATGCGAGGTGCTTTGCCCGCCTGACGCAGGTCGCGACAGAGTGACTCGGATCGTCGATCCTGCCAGCTCACCAGCGGCGTCAGCGGCTTGCCGTCACGCCGCTGCCAGATCAGCACCGACTCGCGCTGATTACTGATCGCCACAGCCGCGACAGACGCGCCACCACAGGCTGCCAGGCAATGGGTAATGGCCTCTTTTACCGCCAGCCAGATCGCCACAGGGTCCTGCTCAGCCAGTCCCGGCTGCGGATGTTGCAGGGTTAAGCTCTGGCTGCCGCGTGCCACCACACGGCCATCACGATCAACCGCAATCGCCTTGGCATTGGTGGTGCCTTCGTCGATCGCCAGAATCAGGGGTCCCACCATGTTTATGCTCCTGCGCAGATGCGCGCTGCACTATTCACCACGCTACTGGCATCAATGCCATGATGGGCGCGGGTAGAGGCGCGATCGCCGGCAATCGCATATTCCCCATCTGCAATGCCGAGCCGCAACAGCGGGATGCCGCAGCCGCCTTCCGCCAGCACTTCGGCCACCAGGCTGCCGACACCGCCATTAACGTTATGCTCCTCTACGGTAATCACCGCTGGGTAGTGATTTAACAGGTTGCGCAGCTGTTGGGTATCACAAGGTCGAATCGATGGAACCGCGATCACACCGGCTGAAATGCCCTGCTCAGCCAGTTGCTCAGCAGCGTGAACCACCTCGTGAACCGTTGAGCCCATCGCCACCAGTGCGATGTCGCTGCCTTCACGCAGCAGGTCGATCGCGCCCGGCCTGAACTGGTAGCTTTCTTCGTGCAGCTGCGGCAGATCTTTGCCATCCAGACGGATATAGACCGGCCCGACATGCTCAAGGGCGTAATCGATGATCTGACGGCACTCCAGCGGGCAGGAAGGCGCATAGATCTCGATGTTGCCGAAACCGCGCATCACCGCGATGTCATCAATGCTGTGATGCGTGCTGGCTAACGGGCCATAGCTGGTCCCGGCATTCAGCCCGAACAGTTTGACGTTGGTGTTGTTGTAGCAGACGTCGACTTTTACCTGCTCATTGGCGCGTGACACCAGAAATGGCGCGGCGTTACAGGTCACTGCGACTTTGCCGCCCAGCGCCAGACCGGCCGCCGTGCCCACCAGCGTCTGCTCAGCGATGCCGACGTTAATCAGCCGGTCGGGAAAGGCCTTGATAAAGGGGGCGATTTTGGCCGTCGACGTGGAGTCCGCTACCACCGGCACCAGATCCACACCGCGATTCACCGCGTCGATAAAGGCCGTGACCATGACGCTTGCTAAATGTTGTGCATTACTCATCTTTCAGTTCCTCCAGTGCCAGTGCGATCTCTTCGCCTTTCGGCACCCGGTGATGCCATTCCGCCTTGCTCTGGATAAAGGAGACGCCAAATCCCTTCTCGGTATGCGCCACAATCACCTGCGGTTTGCCGTTCTTCGGCAGGTTTTCAATGGTGTCGACCACCGCCGCCATATCATTGCCGTTGCATTCGGTGACCTCCAGCCCGAAGGCGCGCCATTTTTCCGGCAGCGGATCGGTGTTCATGATGTCGCGGGTCGCGCCCGCCAGTTGCAGCTTGTTTTTGTCATTGATGATGATCAGGTTGTCGAGGCCGTAATGCGCCGCCACCAGCGCCGCCTCCCAGTTGCTGCCTTCAGCCAGTTCACCATCGCCGGTCACCACAAAGATGCGGCGCGGGCTGTTATCTTTTTTCGCCGCGATAGCGATGCCCACCGCCACCGGCAGGCCGTGACCCAGCGCGCCGGTGTTCAGCTCAACGCCCGGCGTTTTCTGCCGTACCGGATGGCCGGGCAGATGCGAGTCGGCATGCTGGTAGGTTGCTAGCCAGTCGGTCGGGAAGTAGCCCGCTTCCGCCAGCACGCAGTAATAACCCCCCACCGCATGCCCTTTGGACTGGATATAGATGTCACGCTGATCGTCGTCTGTGCGATCCGGGGCGCAGTTCAGAATGCGGAAGTAGAGCGCGGTGAGGACCTCTACCTGTGACAGGTCAGCGCCGGTATGACCGCCTGCCGGGCTGCCCGCGTTAAGCTGGATGATGCGGCGGCGGATTGCCCGCGCCCGGCGCTCAAGGTCATCGACCGGAAGATTGAAAGGATTCATACACTACCTCTGAATTTTAAATCGGTTATGAATATATATTCACGTCGGTTAAAAAATTTTGTGCCTGAAAAAAAGGGGGCTGATAAACTGAACCGCCCTTTGTTCACTACTCTGCCCATTAAACCGGGCAGGCCGTCCACTGCCAGGAATCACTCAGCGGCACCCGCTGTCCGGTTCAACGCACTTTCCCGTCAGGGTTTTGCCGGTGTCCCCTCCTCGATTAACGCTTTCTGAGCCACCACGGCCGCCTTCTGCTGCATCCGGCTCTGGGTCTGGTCGATGATCACCGCGATGATAATCACGATGCCTTTGATCACCATCTGCCAGAATTCACTGACACCCATCATGATCAGGCCATCCGCCAGAAAGCCGATGACGAAGGCACCAATCAGCGTGCCGAGGATGGTGCCGCGTCCGCCCGCCAGCGACGTGCCACCCAGCACCACGGCGGCAATGGCATTCATCTCAAACGCGGTGCCGTTAGCCGGATGGCTGGCGACCAGTTGCGATGAGACCACGATGCCAGCAATCGCCGCGCAGAATCCTGACAGGGTGTAGACCAGAATTTTTACCTGCCGGGTTTTCACACCCGACAGTTCAGCGGCACGTTCATTGTCTCCGATGGCATAGACCTGACGGCCAAACGGCAGGCGACGGGCGATGTAGGCGATCACCAGCGCCAGCACCACCATCATCCAGATGGCGTAAGGCAGCCCGAGAAAGGTTCCGGCACCAATCCGATCGAAACCGGTATTGCCCAGCAGCGGATTCCCCTGCAGACCGGGAAAGGTCTCGCCACCGGAGGTAAGCATCGCCGCGCCGCGCAGGATGTACATGGTGCCGAGGGTGCAGATAAAGGGGGCCACGTTGTAGCGGGTAATGATCCAGCCGTTGCCCGCGCCAATCAGCGCGCCGATCAGCAGCACCACCGGCACAATCACCCAGACGCTGGGAAAAATAGCGATGCCAAACATCGGCAGCACAATGCCTTTGGTAATCAGCCAGCCGGCGATCATGCCGCACAGTCCCAGCGTCGCCCCAATCGACAGGTCAATTCCCGCCGTGATAATGACAAAGGTGATGCCCAGCGCCAGAAAGGCGTTGATGGCGATATGTTTCACCATGATCACCAGGCTGCCGGTGGCGAGAAAGTCCGGCACGGTGATGGCGAAGAAGCCGACGATCAGAATCAGCGCAATAAAAGTGCGCAGCTTCAGAAGCAGCAGCAGAATGCTTTCACGTGAACTGAACGCCTTAGCCGGAAGTGTGGTCAGCGCGACGCTGTCATTGCTTTTCATGCTCAGAACCCCTGCGCACTTGCTTTCACCAGCGCTGCCTCTTCCGCCTGGTCGCGGGGAAGATCAGCCGTAAGTTTGCCGCCCGACATCACCAGGATGCGATCGGCTACCGCCATAATCTCTTTCAGGTCCGAGGTGGAGAAGAGAACTGCAATGCCCTGCTGCGACAGCGCCACCATCATGCGAAACACCTCTGCTTTTGCACCGACATCAATGCCGCGACTCGGCTCATCCAGCAGCAGCAGACGCGGATTGGTCAGCAGCGCGCGGCCAATCACCACTTTCTGCTGGTTGCCACCACTCAGCGCGCTAATGGCCACGTCCGGCGAGGAGATTTTGATCGCCAGGTTGCCCACCGTCTGGCTCACCGCCTGCTGCTCCGCCTGGTGGGCAATGGCAAAGCGATGTGACAGACGCCGCCACAGGCTGGCGATGGTGAGATTACTGGCAACCGATGAGACCGGGAAAATCCCGGCGCGTTTGCGATCTTCCGGCACCAGACTCATGCCCATGCGGATACGGTCGGCGGTGGGCAGACGGGTCGGCAGCGGTTTGCTGTCGAGCCACAGCTTGCCCAGATAGTGGCGCTGACTGCCAAGCAGACACTCAAACAGCTCGGTGCGGCCTGCGCCCATCAGCCCGTAAATCCCGACAATTTCCCCGGCCCGCACCTGAAAACTGACGTCATCCACCAGGGTATTGCCGTTGGGGCTGACGCAGGTAATGTGCTGCGCCTCCAGCACCGGCGCGCCAAACTCACGCGCTTCCGGCAGGAAGGTGGTAACCGGTTCACTGCCCAGCATCTCACGCACGATCCACGGCACATCGATGCTGCTGACCGGCGCTTCTGCCTGAAAGCGCCCGTCGCGCAGAATGGTAATCACGTCGCCAATTGCCATCAGCTCTTCCAGCCGGTGGGAGATGTAAATCACGGTAACGCCCTGCTGCGTCAGGTCGCGGATCACCCGGAACAGGATCTCCACTTCGGTTTTGCTCAGCGCCGAGGTCGGCTCGTCGAGGATCAGGATGTCCGCATCTTCCGCCAGCGCTTTGGCAATCTCGACCAGCTGCTGCTGACCCACCTTGAGATTACCGACCCGCTCATGGGGTGAAATCGGCTGATCCAGGCGCGCCATCAGCGCGGCGGTGCGGCGAGCCTGCTCCGCCTCGTTGATCGGGGCCAGGCCGCGCTGGATCTCCCGGCCAAGAAACAGGTTTTCAGCCACCGTCAGGTTCTCAAACAGATTCAGCTCCTGGTGCACCATGCCGATGCCGTGCCGGGCGGCGTCGCGGGTGCTGCTCAGCGTCAGCGGCTCGCCATTCAGGAACAGCGAACCGGCCGTGGGCTGCTGTACCCCGGCCAGAATTTTCATCAGGGTCGATTTTCCCGCCCCATTCTCACCGATGATGACGTTAACTTTGCCGCGCCAGACCCGATAGTCGACGCGATCCAGCGCCAGCGTGCCGGGAAACAGCATCGATATCTGTTCGGCCCGCAGAATGATCTCATCGTCCATCAGGGCGTCCCCCGCTTCAGCTCAACCGCCACCACATCTTCAACGCTGTTCTGCCCGATGGTTACGGCCAGCAGCGCCTGCACCGGCTGGTTGACCCAGCTGGCATCCAGCGGTGGCAGTTGCTTCACCGCGTGACGGTTCAGCGCCCGGGTCAGTTGGGCGTACTGCACCTGATTGGTAAACTCTTCGAAACGGAA
The DNA here is from genome assembly GCF_057812235.1 of Pantoea sp. ABR1s. Lineage (NCBI taxonomy): Bacteria > Pseudomonadati > Pseudomonadota > Gammaproteobacteria > Enterobacterales > Erwiniaceae > Pantoea > Pantoea sp. ABR1s. The sequence continues at coordinate 2,494,721 of NZ_CM173823.1, forward strand.
TCCGGCGGCATCCCGGATAGCGTTACTGCGCAGCACCGGCCCGACACTGACCGCCACCGGCTTGCCGTTAATCATCAGCGTCAGCGTGCGTTCACGCGGGCTACTCTCATCAAAGGCGCTGGCTGTCCCCCCGGCTCGTACGAAGACGCTTTCGCGCCCGCCGGGTTTGACCGTCTGACTTTTCGCCTCCATGTCGGCCCAGCTCAGCGCATGGCTGTTCGCGGTGGTCATCACGCGCGGCTGCCAGGTCTCTTCCGCAATCTGCTGCGGTGTCTGGGTGGTATAGCTGGGTTTCGCGTGCGGATCCTTCGGCAGGATCGGCTTACCGTCCGCATCCAGATCCACCACGGTGCAGGCGCTGAGTAGCGCCATACCGGTCAATACCGCCAGCATCCGTTTCATGGTTATTTCGCCAGGTTGAAGTTTTTCAGCTTAGCGGCGTTGCTGTCGTCAATCAGCACGCAGTCCATCAGTTGCTTCTCCTGTTTCTGCGCTTTGCCGTTCTTCAGGTAGTAATCCGCCTGCGTGACCGCCATCTGCGCCTGATCCCAGCCCGGCTGCAGCACCGTCGCTTTAATATTGCCTTTGTTGAGGATCGAATCGCGGGTGTAGTCGCTGCCATCAAAGCCCACCACGATCACCGATGTTTTCCCGGCGGCTTTCAGCGCGGCTTCGGCACCCAGCGCCATGGTGTCGTTACCGGAGATGACGCCAACGATGTTGGGGTGTTTCTGCAGCAGGGTTTCCATGCGGCTGAAGGCTTCGGTCTGACTCCAGTTGGCGCTCTGCTGAGCCACCATTTTCATGTCGCTGTAGTCATCCAGCACATCGTGATAGCCCTGCGACCGCACGCCCGCGTTGGTGTCAGACTCTTTGCCCAGCAGTTCAACATAGTCCCCTTTGCCGCCCAGCAATTTCGCAAATTTCTCCGCGCCCAGCTGCGCCCCCTGATAGTTGTTAGAGACGATCTGCGCTACCGCGATGCCGGTTTTGTTGATCTCCCGGTCAATCAGGAAGGTCGGGATCCCCGCATCTTTGGCTTTCTGCACCGGCCCGACGGTGGCGTCGGCACCAGCGTTATCAAGAATGATCGCTTTGGCTTTGCGCGCAATCGCGGTCTCAATCAGCTGGTTTTGCTTGTTTACGTCATCATCGTGCGACGCCACCAGCGTGGCGTAACCCAGCTCTTTGGCTTTCGCTAAGGCCCCTTCCGCCTCGGCTTTAAAGAACGGGTTGTCATGGGATGGGGTGATAATCGCCAGCAGGCCTTGCTCTGCCGCCAGCGCGGTCGCTGAAAAGGCGAGCATCGATGCGAGCAGGGTCAGTTTGATCAGAGGACGAGTCATTATTTTTCTCCGCTTGAATATATATTCACACGCGATTTTATATGCATAATGACTATGCGCCCGCGCTGACGTGCCGTCCAATGCGCGATCGTCAAAAAGCGAAAACGATCACAAATTAGCCTGCGTTGTGATTTTGATCATCCTGGTTAACAATACCGGGCAGAATCAGAGAGGGAAAAACCGATGGCAAAACAGGATGAACAGCGATTGATGGTGAAAATTGCCACCCTTTACTATGTCGAAGGGTTGAAGCAGTCAGAGATTGCGCAGTCGCTGACCTTATCGCAGTCGTTTGTCTCACGCATTCTTAATCGCAGCGTGAAAGAAGGTGTGGTCAAGATCAGCGTGGTGCCACCAGCCAACGTCTACCCTGAGCTGGAAAAGGCCATTGAGCAGACCTATAACCTGCCGCAGGCGATTGTGGTGGATGTGCCGGACCAGGCGTCGTCGCTGCAGATTAAGCAGGCGATTGGATCGGCGGCCGCTCACTATCTGGAGACCCGACTGCGAAACGATGAGCTGATTGGTATTTCGTCATGGAGCGGCACGATCCGGGCGATGGTGGATGCGCTGCATCCGCTCAACAGCGCCTGCAAAGGGGTGATCCAGCTGCTGGGTGGCGTCGGGGCTAACGGCAATGTGCAGGCCACGATTCTGACGCAAAATCTGGCGGCGCTGCTGAACTGCCCCGCCTGGCTGCTGCCATCGCAGTCGATTGAGCATTCGGTCAGCGATCGCCAGCGGCTCTCTGCCAACGCAGAGGTCGCCGAGGTGCTGAGTAAATTTGAGCAGGTCGACCTGGCGATTGTCGGCATTGGCGATCTGGAGCCGTCGGCGCTGTTACGTAATTCGGGCAACTACTACGATGGCAGGATGCTGCAAACGCTGGCGGCGCGCGGTGCGGTAGGCGATATCTGTCTGCACTATTTCGACGCCTGCGGACAGCCGGTGCTGAAAGCAGAAGAAGATCCGGTGATTGGTATGGAGCTGGCGCAGGTGAAACAGTGTCCACAGGTGGTCGGGCTGGCAGGCGGAAGAGAGAAAGCGCAGGCGATTCGCGGTGCGCTGCTGGGCGGCTACATCAAGGTGCTGATCATCGACTATCCCACGGCGCGGCTACTGCTCACGCCGCAGGATTCATCACAACCGGTCAGATAGTGCGGTAAGCCGTGGTGACTTTCCACAGATAGCGCGGGGCCTGCGCCGCCGGATGCTTGTTCTGCACATGCTGATAGAACTCATCCGGTGACATCGCATTGATCATCGCAATGGCCCGATCGCGATCGCTGGAGAAAGTCCGCAGTAACGCTCCTGCGCCGTTGGCATAAGAGACGATGGTGGCATAGCGCAGGGTCAGCGGATCGCGGATGCCCGACAGCGCGGAGTTCTGCAGAATGCGGATATAGGCGGTGCCGATATCAATATTTTTGGCCGGATCGCGCAACTCGGCATTCGACGGCTGACCACGACGGCCCAGCGTGCGATAGACTTCGCGCCCGGCGGTCGAAGCTTTAATCTGCATTAGCCCCACCGCATTTGAACGGCTCACCACGCCCGGATTTCCACCCGACTCGACACTGATAATGGCGCTGATCAACTTCTCATCAACGCCATAATGACTGGCGGCATCTTCGGTAAACATCGCCCAGGTGCCATTGACGCTGGACGGCGGTGCCTGAGTTAATGGCGTGTTGCGCTGCTTAACGGCATGGTGCGGTGGCTCGCTGGCACAGCCGGTCAGGAGTAACGCTGAGAGTATAAGGTGTCGGATTTTCAGCAATTTTTCATCTCGTAGCTGTTGTGGCGAATGCTATCATACCCAGGCAGCCTGAGAGCAAAATTACCGTTTATCCTAAATGCATGAAAATGCGGCGCGTACCGTGACTTCAGCGGCGCTTTTCGCCATCATCGCCGTCAGTCAGGCGCTAACAGCAGGAAAGTATGATGATTTCACGTTCAGTTCGTCTTATCTCCCCCTCCGGTTACTGTCACAATCAGCCTGCGGCGCTGCAGGGCATTGCACGACTGCGCGCGGCCGGCCATCAGGTAGAGAACGAGCAGGTGATCACCCGCCGTTTTCAGCGCTTCGCCGGTACGGACGCGGAGCGCCTGGCGGATATCAACCAGCTTGCCAGCCTCAGCACGCTGCCCGATGTGGTGCTGGCGGTGCGTGGCGGTTATGGTGCCAGCCGGTTACTGGAGTCCATCGATTACATCGGCCTGCAACGCCGTCTGCTGAATCAGCCGCTCGCGCTGTGCGGCCACAGCGACTTCACCGCGATTCAGCTGGCGCTGCTGGCGCAGGTCGGCCTGATTACCTTCAGCGCACCGATGCTGGCCGGTAACTTCGGCGCCGCGACCTTATCTGAATTTACCCTTCACCACTTCTGGCAGGCACTGACTTCACCTACAGTAGAGGTGACATGGCAAAGCGAAACGCCTGACGAGGGTGAATGGCAGGGTACGCTGTGGGGCGGGAATCTGGCGATGATCTGCTCACTGGTTGGCACGCCGTGGATACCGCAGTTTGAGAACGGCATTCTGGTGATTGAGGATGTGAATGAGCATCCGTTCCGCATTGAACGCATGCTGATTCAGCTGCAGCAGAGCGGCATTCTGGCGCGACAGCGGGCGATCGTTACCGGCAGCTTCACCAGTACAGCCCTGACAGAATATGACAACGGGTTTGACTTCAGAACCGTCTGGCAGCGACTGCGTGACACCACCGGTCTGCCGCTGATTTGTGGATTAGATTTTGGTCATGCCGCTGACACCGTAACACTGCCTTTGGGTGCCAGCGCACGATTAGCGGTCAGCCAGGGCCACGCCCGTTTGCAGGCGACCGGGCATCCCGTCCTGCGGGAATAGCGTTTGTTTCAGGAGATCGACATTGAAGCCGTTGTATGACGATTTGTGGATCTCAACCCCGGAATTTCCGGTGGAAGATGCCGTTAATGACCTGATGATGCATGGCTTTATGCTGCGTCACCCGCGCGGCAATCTGTTGATTGGCCGCGTAGAAAATCCGCTCGATCATGAAGTCATGGCCGATACCGGCGGCGTTATCCGCCACTACCTCACCCACTGGCATGAATCCGCGCCCGGTGCGGCGCTGATCCAGCAGCGCTTCAGCAGCGCACTTTACTGCCATAGCCGATCGCTGGGCCCCATCAGCCGTTTTGCTGAGCCTGATGACACCTTTTACCAGCAGGAGACGCACTTCGGGGATTTCCATCTGCTGCCAACGCCAGGACACACACCGGGCAGTTGCAGCTATCTCTACACCTCGCCGCTGGGGCTGACCTATCTGTTTGTTGGCGATACCGTGACACGTTCGCATGACCGCTGGATCACGGTGCTGGTGCCGGACAGTAATCCGGCTGAGCTGAGCCAGACGCTGGAGTTTTACCGCTCCCTGCGTCCCGACGTGGTGCTGATGAGTACCACGCGCGGGCATCTCTCCTGGAAAAAAGTTACGCTGCAGAGCTGGCTGGCCGCGATTGATGAAGCAGAACAGCATCCGCTGGATTTGCGTCAGCAACCATTATTCTGATTACAGGGCTTTCGTCAGATAGTGGCGCTGATGATGCCGCGGATAGTTATCCAGGCTGAAGCGCAGCGTATAGCCGAGCTTTTCATAAAACGGTCGCGCCTGAAAACTGGCGGTATCCACCTGGGCAAAGCGGCAGCCGCGATCCCGCGCCTCCTGCTCTGCCGCCTGCATCAGCTTACTGCCCGCCCCCTGCCCGCGTAGCGCCTCACTCACCCACAGCATATCGATCCGCAGCCAGTTTCCGGCGGTTGATCCGGTCAGTCCGGCCAGCTTTCTGCCCTGGTCATCACGAATAAACACGCCGATCGATCTGATCTCATCAATATTAATATATTTGCTGTTGAACGCAGTCAGACCCAGCCTGACTTCATCCAGATCCTGCGTCGTGACCTTGTCGGTAATTTCGGGTTGCATAGTGGCTCCGTGGGTTAAGTGTCGGAGTGCTGACGATCGTCGTAGCGCTCCAGGCTCAACGCATCAACATCGCGTTTTTCGCTGCGGCTGCAGGGCAGCAGTTTATCGCTGTCGCGGTAGACAAAAAAGGTCGCCTGGCTGCGCTGGTTCACAATCAGCTGATCGCCATTGCGAAAGCGGGTAATCGCCACCTTATCACCCGCCTCTAAACGGGTACGCTGCTGACCGGCAGCAATCTGGAAATGCCCCGGCGGCCACATTAACGTGGTTAACCCATATTCGGCACGCGAAACGGTCATGGTTGTCCGGCCGGGACAGTTAAGCTGAAATTCCGTCTCGCTCCAGGCGGGTGCGATGTGACAGGCCAGCAGGCCCAGGGCAATTAACGCTGCCTTCATGCTGTGTCTCCGCTGATTTTATTGAGGTTTTTTAGCTTAACACATCACAGGACGGAGAAGGGACGCGGGGCAACCCGCAGCAAGACCATTGAAAGATAGAATCGGCGTGCGAAGAAATCTGAAAGTTGAGAAAAAATAAAGTAATCCGGCCAGCGTAACAGGCTGCCACACTGACCGGATATGATTATTCGGCTGCTACCTCGGCGGCCACTAACATCAGTGCCAGCCCGGCATTCTCGCTATCATAAGCCTGCATTGCTGCACGTATATCCGCTGAACAAGCGATCACCTGTTGCTTCTTATCGGCTTCTAACTGGTCAATCGCATGGCGAATAATCATTAGACTTGCTTCTTCTTCGTTCATCATTTATCCCTGAATTTGCCTAAGTGGTGCGCAAAGGAGCCAAGAATAACGTTTATTGATAAGCAAAGTCACCCTTTTACATTCCTGTTGCTTAACGATTAAACAAATCACAAACAGGAAGCGCAGCGTAAACTGCTATGATTAAGTAATCAGTGACGCAGCAGGATAGACTCTGCGCCACGAAACTCCCAGGGATTGAAGCAGGTAGAAAATCATGATGCGTCTCAGCATTTTTATCCTCATCGCGATGGTGACTGGATGTTCATCTGGCCCGAAAGGGGTGGAATGTCCGGGTGAGGTCTCGACAATTTATGGTCAGTCGATGGGGCATACCCAGGGCGTGATTTTTGATCTGGTTAATAGCTTCACCGTGACCCGGGATAAGGTCAGCGTTAAGAGTGGCCCGCTGCAGTCGCTGGATCGCTTTAAATATGTTCCCTCCGCCGTCACGCCTGAGGGCTATTACGCGCAGCGCCTGTCAGATAAGCAGTTCCGCCTGATCAACCCTTACCAGGACACCCAAATCACCTGGACCTGTCCATAAGGGATGAATCCTGCTGCCAGATGGTTTATTGTCAGGAAACGTCAAGCAGCAGGTCTCCCCGATGGAAAAGCGTCTGGATAACAACGGTTATATCGACTTCCCCTTCCCCGCCACCCGCAATGCGGATGGCTCCGTGAATCCCTGTGGCTTTGATCTGACGCTGGAAACCGGTCGCCTTGAGGAGATCGCGGTGCTGAACCATTCAGTGAATCTGCGGCGGCTGGTCGAGGAGATCAATCTGCAGGAGGGGCTTTTTATGACCCTGGCCTGCGACTGGCAGCAGCAGGCAGATGCGGTCTGTGGCTTTATCGATGTGGCTTTTCGTCCCGACCTGCCGCAACACGGCTTTGAGGAGGCGCTGCAGCTGGAAGCGAACTTTTATCGCTACCTGACCGGGCAGGAGCAGCAACATCAGATGCCCGCGGAGACGCTGGTCAATTATGCCCGTTCGGTACTCGACTGGAGCTGGTCGCCGTTGCGCCAGCGTCAGCGCGATTATGAAAAGATCACTATTCAGTTCTATTGCCCACAGGCGGATGACGCCGAATGGTGTTTTGATCATCTGCGTCACTTCCTGGTGAGCGTCTATCCGGCCTGCGTCGCCGCCCGTTCACTCTGATCCTCATTGCACCCGGAGTCGCTATGCGTTCTGCTGCGCTGTCTGCTGTCACGCTGTTCTGCTCACTGTTTTTTGCCGCTGCTGCCCAGGCCGATCGCTGCCAGCAAATTCGCGCCGGTCTGGATATCGGTTCCGGCACCACCAAAATTGCGGTAGCCCGTGTCAATGTCTGCCAGCTGCGCATCGAAAAGATGCTGTATCAGGATCAGCGCGCCGTGGCCTGGAACGAGGCCTTAGCGCATTCAACAGATAATCAGCTCGGCCCGGCGATGACTCATGAAGGTGCCGCTGCCCTGCAGCAGCTTTTAACGCAGGCACAGCGCTTTCATCCACAGCGGATCAGCGGCGTTGCCACGGCGGTGTTCCGCAACGCCAGCAACGGTCAGGCGGTCATCGATCAGTTGCAGCGCCAGACCGGTGCGCAAATCAGCATCATCTCGCAGCAGCAGGAAGCGAAACTCGGTTTCCTCTCCGCTAAAGCCGCGCTTAACGATCCGGCGATCCGTGATGAGCAGCTGCTGGTCTGGGATATTGGTGGGGGATCGATGCAGATGACTGCCTGGCGACAGCAGGCGGGTCAGCCGGTTGCAGATATCTATCAGGGCAAACTGGCCTCGGTGACGCTGAAAAACTTTATTCTGACGGTGCTGAAGAACAGCCCGGAGGCCAAATCCCCTAATCCGATTGGCTCCTGGCGGCAGTCGGTGCTGCGCTTTGTGCAATTTTATGCCGCTAATGAGGTCAGTCCGCAGATTAAACAGGATCTGGCGAGCCGTCGGGTCATTGGCATCGGCGGCGTCCATGGTTTTTCAATCCGCAATCAGTTACCGGGCAAACCCCATCGTTACAGCCTGACGACATTAAGTCAGCTGTCGCAGCAGCAGGTCTGGAAAGGCGACAGTGAACTCCCGGGCGACTACCGGGCCACTGATGTCAGCAATCTCTTACTGGTTGAAGGTTATATGCAGGCGCTGAAAATTAATGAGGTTACGATTGTTGAGGCCAGTCTGATTCAGGGCGTGCTGCTGCAGTAGCGCAGCGTTTCCGCACTATGCTAAACCTCAGGCTTAATCAGCCGGATAGCATGATCCAGCATCCGCTGCTCATCCCGTTCACTGTGGGCCCGCTGCTGACGTATACGTTTAAGCAGGTCGTAGATTTCGCCACGGCGGGTGTCATGGCCGCGCTCCGACAGCACAATGACCGCATCGCCAATGACCCGGCAGACTTCGTCATAGTCGTCATCATTCAGTGCATCACGTTTCATTGCTTATCCTCCGGCTGTAGCTTTGACTATGGCTGTGGCAGCGCCTGAGTGCGCCTCTCTTTCCAAAGGCTAGACAGTAAATCCCTTACCCGCAAACGCAGCGCCATTAACAGCCAGAAATGATTTTTTAGCCCATTTTCCTCCGCTGGAGGAGCAGAATTCACTATCTTTGCTACGCTTTGAGGGTCTCACTCAAAACCAAGGAGCAATAAATGTCAGGAAAAATCGAAGATAAAGTAAAAGAAGCCGCTGGCGCAGTTCAGGAACAATGGGGTGCAGCAACCGGTTCATCTGAGCATCAGGCTAAAGGCGCAGCACGCCGTTACACCAACCAGGCAAGCTATGCTGCCCGCGATGCTGCTGACTGTATCAAGGATCAGGTTCAATCCAATCCTGTTGCAGGTCTGGCCGTTGCTGCAGGCGTTGGCGTATTTATCGGCTTCCTGCTGGGCCGCAAGTAATCGCGCTGAACGTCAACAGAACGGGAGCCACTGGCTTCCGTTTTTTTTGCCTGGACTCTCTCCGCCGGCTGAGAAACATCTGAAAGATAAGCCTTTTCAGGCCAGAATGCGGTAAGTATCTATGCTTAGTCTGGTTTCGTCTCTTTCTGACAACATCAAGGTGACCTTATGAAAACAATTCCTGCCCTGCTGCTGGTTGCAGCGACCTTAACCTCTCTGGCGGGCTGCTCGCAGAAGAGCGACGCAATTAAAGATGATGGCCGCCCTCATGCACCAAGCGGTCAGTCGTCACCGGGCGGTACGCTGGGTTCAGGCCCGGTGGGTCAGCCACAGTCGTAATACCCTGCCCCGGCTCACGTGCCGGGGTTTGTTTTATCGCATGTTTTTTAATAGATAGAAGTCATAGAATAATTCCGCTAATAATTAACCTGCTATTAGTTATGGCCGGAATCAGAATATTTTCCATACTTTCCTTTTTATAAGAATCATCCCATCTCTTTTTAATAATCTCTTACTTCTTTTACACAATTCTGTATATATACCCAGAATAAACAACATTAAAATTGTGGAAACAATTTAAACGAAATTTCTACGGCAGCGAAAAAATAAACCTTAATAATGAACTTTAGTCGCAGAAATATTCTCTAATAACTCACAACACCTTTTGTTAAATATTATTGATACGTTTAAGAGAATTCAGACGTGAAGAAAAAAAAGATTTATCTGATAGACCGACTTTTAACGCTCTATTCTCGATTTTCCAGCAGAACAAAACCACAGGCCTTGCACGACCTGGCCCCACAAACAGTGGTGATTTACTCCACCACGGCACTGGGCGACTTTCTGATGAATACGCCGGCTATCTGGAGCCTGAAAAATCGCTTTCCCGCCAGCAAGTTTATTCTGGTTTCCAGCAAGAAAAATAAGGATCTCGTCAGCCGTTATAACTGGTTTGATAAGATCTATATCTGGGATAACAAACTGGCGAATTTCCTGCCGCTTTTTTTCAAACTGCGCCGTCAGAAACCTGACCTGTCAGTAATATTACACGCCCATTTCCCCTACGATATTATGAGCTCGGTACTGACCGGCAGTAAGGTAATTGTGCGCGATCATTACGGCCGCGAGTCGCCTCTGCTAAATAAATATCTCGATCACTATTCAGGCTATTTTGATGACCATACCATCAAGCGTAAGCTGAAACTGATTGAAGTCCTTGGCGCAGAGACAGAGCAGACCCGGATGCACCTTCCGTCACTGAACAACAGTCCGACTGCAAAGGCTGACCATCGCCGTATCGGTTTTCAGTTAGGGGCATCAAAAGATATTCGCCGCTGGCCGCTGGCCTCCTTCAGCCAGCTGGCGACAGCTTTGCTTGAACGCTGGCCTGACACGGAAATTATCGTTACCGGCACCGCCGCTGAGCAGCCTCTTGAGCAGGAATTTATTGAAAGCCTGCCCCTGCACTACCGTAAGTGTGTGACCCCGATGGCGGGTAAAACGAATCTCAGCGGCCTGATTAGCCTGATTCGCACGCTGGATGTGCTGGTTACCGGGGACACCGGTCCACTGCACATCGCCGTGGCCGCACAGACGCCAACGGTCAGCCTGTTCTCCACCGCCAATCCGCGATATACCGGTCCCTGCCAGGACAGCGATCGCCACATCATTATCCACCGTCCGGATAAAACCGCCTCACAGCATCCGATGGCAACGATCAAGGCCGATGAGGTCGGGCAGGCCGTGGCGAAGCTGGTGGGGTAATGAACGACCTTTCTCAATCCATCATTGCGCTGATTGAGCACCACAATCAGCCAACCGCACTGGGCTGGTTCCGGAAAGTGGATCGGACGGGGTTTCATATCCAGCAGTTACCGCTGAGTGAGGTGGATTTTGCCATTCTGATGAGTGATTTTTTTATCACTTTCGGCGTCTGTTCAGAACAGTATGATGACGCCCGCTATTTTCCGGAGCCGCGCCGACGGCGCTTTGCAGTGGCAAACTGGTTTACTGCGGGCACAGCACAGCCTTATCGTCCACTGACGGTCGCCATGCTGTGTGAAGCGGCCAGACTGGGACGCTGGCCTGAAGAGGATTACTGAGTAATGGTATGGGCGAACGCGTCATAGACCTCGCTGCTGCTGAGCGCATTGACCTCACGTGACGCCGGTTGCAGCACCTGATAGTTAACCTGCCACGGATGCCAGCACGCCGGATCGCTGTCGCCAAACAGCGCGACGACCGGCAATCCCAGCGCCGCACCAATGTGCATTGCCCCGCCATCACTGCTCACCAGCCCCTGACACAACGACATTGCTGCAATCAACTGCGGCAGGCTGGTGGTTGCCACCGCTTTGATCGGCAGATGCGGGCAGAGCGCCATAATTTCACGCGCTTTTTCATCATCTCCCGGATGACGCGGATTATCACGGCTACCGGGTGACCAGAGCAGCATTATCTGGCAGGGATGACGCGCCGCGATTTTTTCAGCCAGCCCGGCAAACCGCGCGGCTTCCCACTGCTGGCTCGGCTTGCGGGCGCTGATTTGCAATGCATAGACCGGAACAGCGGGATCAATCGCACAGCTGTCACGCAGGCTGGCCGCGATTGCCGCATCCGGCAGCAGCGTCAGTTTGCCTGGCGCTGTGGCGCTGAGATTGAAAGGCCGCCCCAGGCTAAACAGGGTTTCACTGATATGACACGGCAACTGGCTGGGTGGCGGCAGCAGATCGGTAATCAGCGGATGGGGATGGCCCAGGGCGATCACTCTGGCAGGACGCACTGTTTTAACCCACTTCAGGCCATGCTGATCCCAGCGGCTTTTTGCCAGAATCACCACATCGTAACGCTGTTTTTTCAGCGTCAGCATCAGCTTCAGTCGCTGTAAGAGACAGGCCAGTCGTCCCTGCCCTGCCTCACGGTGATGCAGTTTGGTGTAATAGAAGAGCTGCCGGATATCGGGATTATGCTGCAACACTGGCGCAGCATAATTGTTAGTCAGCACGTCGACCTGATGCTGCCCCGACTGCGCCAGCGCACTGATCAGCGGCGTGGTCAGTAAAGTGTCGCCAATATTATCCCGACAAATAATTAAAAACCGCATGTCTGACATCCTCTGCGCAAATGCTACGCCGTTCTGGCTGAATAAAAGTAAGACTCGCCCGGTTAACGTTCTGAAAACGGTAACGTAACGGTATAGTCAGCAAATTAGTCAGCGCAGTGTCAGATTGGTTCCATAGTTGCGATATTGTTAAAATATGAGGCCAGCACGACAGGCCAGAGACAGGCCTGAATTATTAACCGGATTATTATTTTACGGCGTCGGCCCTGCCGGGCCAGCGTATAGAAAGGAAAAGGCCGCCCATGGCGGCCTGAGGTCTTTGGCTTGATGACCGGGATCGGTCAGTCGGCGCGGGTTGTCAGCAGGCTGATAGCCAGCGTCATCACGGGTTCCGGGTTGATTCCGGTAAACATTTGATGAATTTTTTCAGAAATGGCTTCACCAGTCACCGGCTTATTTTCAGCCACGATTTCCATCACCGCCTGTCCAAATAGCAGGCGACATGCCGCAATAGCATCACTTACCGCTTCATCATCCATAATGCTCTCCCTCTGTATCGGCAGAAGCGTACACGTCTGCGGCAACCGGATCATGCGTAACTCTATTTTTTTGTGGTACAGGTTACAAAAATGAATCAGCTGTAAGGATCAAATAACGTGGCCCGACACATTTAATGCCGGGCGCTTAACTGATACTGAAAGAGATTAACAGAGGGTCGTTTAACAAATCAGGTGTGACAGGGTGGATGACAGATATGCTTTCACTCACTCTTTTACCGTGGCATCAGACAATTCAATTTGCAGAGAGAGTAAAATGCCATGCAGCGGGAAATGATTTAGCAGCACTCTCACGGAGAAAATGTCTTAAACAGTACGGTGCGAGAGCAATAAGCGCTTAGATGAGTAATCGCTATAACGATGATCGCGGCAAAGCCTGGATTGTGGTTGCTGCGTGAAGGTGATTTTATGAAGAGTTTTGGGGAAAGAAAGCGGGAAGTAAAAAGCCAACACGATTTTTACATCCGTGCTGGCTATATGTTACGTAAAGCCGATTACATATTTTCGATGATCGCGTCACCAAACTCTGAACATTTCAGCAGTTTAGCGCCATCCATCAGGCGTTCGAAATCGTAAGTCACGGTCTTGTTAGCGATAGCGCCTTCAACACCTTTAACAATCAGGTCAGCCGCTTCGAACCACTCCATGTGACGCAGCATCATTTCTGCGGACAGAATAATTGAACCTGGGTTCACTTTATCCTGACCTGCATACTTAGGTGCTGTACCGTGGGTCGCTTCGAACAGCGCACACTCGTCACCGATGTTGGCGCCTGGTGCGATACCAATACCGCCAACCTGCGCTGCCAGAGCGTCAGAGATGTAGTCACCGTTCAGGTTCATACAGGCGATAACGTCATACTCAGCCGGACGCAGCAGGATCTGTTGCAGGAACGCATCAGCAATCACATCTTTAACGATGATCTCTTTGCCGGTGTTCGGGTTTTTGAACTTCATCCACGGGCCACCGTCGATCAGTTCGCCGCCGAACTCTTCTTTCACTAACTGGTATCCCCAGTCTTTGAAAGAGCCTTCGGTGAACTTCATGATGTTGCCTTTGTGGACCAGGGTCAGTGAATCACGATCGTTAGTGATGGTGTATTCCACTGCCGCGCGCACCAGACGTTTGGTGCCCGCTTCTGAACACGGCTTAACGCCGATACCGCACTGCTCAGGGAAGCGAATTTTCTTCACGCCCATCTCTTCGCGCAGGAACTTGATCACTTTGTCCGCTTCGGCAGAACCCGCTTTCCACTCGATACCAGCATAGATATCTTCGGAGTTTTCACGGAAGATCACCATGTCGGTCTCTTCAGGACGTTTAACCGGGCTTGGCGTGCCTTTGTAGTAACGTACCGGACGCAGGCAGACGTAGAGGTCAAGCTCCTGACGCAGGGCCACGTTCAGTGAACGAATACCGCCGCCGACCGGGGTGGTCAGTGGGCCTTTAATGGCTACGCGATATTCTTTGATTAAGTCGAGAGTTTCCTGTGGCAGCCAGACATCCTGGCCGTAGAGTTCAACTGACTTCTCACCGGTGTAAATCTCCATCCAGGAGATCTTACGCTCGCCGTTGTAGGCTTTCTTCACCGCCGCATCGACGACTTTCAGCATTACCGGGGAAACATCAACACCGATACCGTCACCCTCAATGTAAGGGATGACCGGATTGTTTGGCACTGTGAGCTTGCCCTGATTCAGGGTGATTTTCTGACCTTCCGCCGGAACAACTACTTTGCTTTCCATTAACCTCTCCTGGGCGTTTGTTAATGATTTGTAAGATGCGCGTCAATACTACTTGAATATTTCCGCCACGCCAATCACCGCAATTTCACGTTATAATGCGCCGAATGTTTCTGACTGCAAAGCCCATGCGAAAAACTTCTCAACGAATTCACCAGGATAAACGATTCAGCCGCCCGACGCGTGATGCGCGGCGTTCCCCTGCCCGCCCTGCGGCTCCGCGCCGCGTGATTCTGTTTAACAAACCGTTCGACGTGTTACCGCAATTCACCGATGAAGCGGGCCGCCGAACACTGAAGGATTTTGTCAGCGTCGCAGAGGTTTATGCCGCAGGTCGCCTCGATCGCGACAGCGAAGGATTGATGGTGCTGACCAACGACGGCGCGCTGCAGGCTGCGCTGACTCAGCCCGGCAAACGCACAGGTAAGATCTATTATGTGCAGGTGGAAGGCGAGCCACAGGAGACGGATCTGCAGCCTTTGCGGGATGGGGTTAATCTGAAAGATGGGTTGACGCTGCCCGCTGGGGTAGAAAAAGTGGCTGAGCCTGAGTGGCTCTGGCCACGTCAGCCACCCATCCGCGAGCGTAAAAACATCCCGACGCAGTGGCTGAAAATCACGCTGTATGAAGGCCGTAATCGTCAGGTTCGCCGGATGACCGCCCACATTGGCTTTCCCACATTGCGATTGATCCGGTACGCGATGGGGAGTTATTCGCTCGACGATCTGGCTCCGGGCGCGTGGCGTGAACTCAGCGAAAGTGCGCTCTGAAAACCGGTTTTTTATAACCTCAGGTTAACAATTGCGGAGAAGTGATGTTTAAACCTCATGTTACTGTCGCCTGTCTGGTTCAGGCCGAAGGTGAATTACTGGTGGTGGAAGAGACGATTAACGGTCGCCCCACCTGGAACCAGCCCGCCGGGCATCTTGAAGCGGATGAAACTCTGCTGGAAGCCGCAGAGCGCGAACTCTATGAAGAGACTGGCATCGCCACACCGATGCACTATTTCATCGCGATTAACCAGTGGATCGCGCCCGACAATACGCCTTTTGTGCGTTTTCTGTTTGGCGTGGATCTGGCGGAAAAAGCGCCAACCCAGCCGCAGGACAGCGACATCGATTGCTGCTGGTGGTTGCCGCCAGCGCAGATTCTCACTGCCTCTAACCTGCGTTCGCCGCTGGTCGCGGAAAGCGTACGCCTGTGGCAACAGGGCACGCGCTACCCGCTACATCTGGTCAGCCCGTTCCGGTGGCCGTTTCACGAGGGTGCGCGCCTGCCTTCTGCATGATAGAATGCGCCGCCTGTTTTTTTATCGTAATGCGAGCGTGTCATGTCTGACAACAGCCAGAAAAAAGTGATCGTCGGTATGTCCGGCGGCGTCGATTCTTCCGTTTCCGCCTGGTTACTGCAACAGCAGGGTTACCAGGTTGAAGGCCTGTTCATGAAGAACTGGGAGGAGGACGATGGCGAGGAGTATTGTACCGCCGCGGACGATCTGGCGGATGCGCAAGCGGTGTGCGACAAGCTGGGTATGAAGCTGCACAAAGTTAACTTTGCCGCTGAATACTGGGATAACGTCTTTGAGCATTTCCTCGAAGAGTACAAAGCAGGCCGCACGCCCAACCCCGATATCCTCTGCAACAAAGAGATCAAATTCAAAGCGTTCCTGGAGTTCGCGGCTGAGGATCTGGGCGCAGATTTTATCGCCACCGGTCACTACGTGCGTCGTCAGGACGTGGCTGGCCAGAGCCAGCTGTTGCGCGGTCTGGATGGCAACAAAGATCAGAGCTACTTCCTCTATACCCTGAGCCACCAGCAGATTGCTCAAAGTCTGTTCCCGGTTGGCGAGCTGGAAAAACCGGAAGTGCGCCGCATTGCCGAACAGCTCGACCTTATCACCGCGAAGAAGAAAGACTCGACCGGCATCTGCTTTATCGGTGAGCGCAAATTCCGCGACTTCCTGGCGCGCTATCTCCCGGCTCAGCCTGGCGAAATAGAAACCACCGAAGGCCAGATCGTCGGTGAACATCAGGGGCTGATGTACCATACTCTGGGACAGCGTAAAGGCCTGGGTATTGGCGGCCTGAAAGAGAGCAAAGATGATCCCTGGTATGTGGTCGACAAAGATGTGGCGCGTAACCGCCTGATTGTCGCCCAGGGCGGCGATCATCCGCGTCTGATGTCCGTCGGCCTGATTGCGCAGCAGCTGCACTGGGTTGATCGCCAGCCGATTACCGCCCCGCTTCGCTGCACCGTGAAAACCCGCTATCGTCAGACCGATATTCCCTGTGAGATTATCCCACACGGCGACGATCGGATTGAGGTGCGTTTCGACGAGCCGGTTGCAGCGGTGACGCCGGGTCAGTCTGCGGTGTTTTACCTTGGCGAGGTCTGCCTCGGTGGCGGTATTATCGAACAGCGTCTGCCGTTAGTGGCGGAGTAAGCGGGCTCAGCCCGCATTGATGACGCGTAAACAGGAGTAACCGTGGCGAAAAATTATCAGGAAATTACGCTGGCGCTGGCGGGCATCTGTCAGTCGGCCCATCTGGTGCAGCAGCTGGCTCAGCAGGGTCACTGCCAGCCGGAGGCGCTGACCGTATCGCTGCGCAGCGTGCTGGACCTTAACCCTGGCTCAACGCTGGCGGTGTTTGGCAACAATGAAGCCAACCTGCGCCTCGGACTTGAAACGCTGATGGCGGTGCTGAACAGCAGCAGTCGTCAGGGTGCAGGTGCAGAGCTGACGCGTTACACCCTGAGCATGATGGTGCTGGAGCGCAAGCTCAGCGCCAGTAAAACGGCCATGGCGACGCTGGCCCAGCGCATCACTCAGCTGGATCGCCAGCTGGCGCATTATGAACTGGAATCAGACACCATTCTCAGCGCGATGGCTGCCATCTATGTGGATGTGATCAGCCCGCTTGGCCCGCGTATTCAGGTCACCGGTTCGCCTGCGGTACTGCAGAATACGCAGGTACAGAGTAAAGTGCGCGCCACCCTGTTAGCCGGTATCCGTGCTGCCGTATTGTGGCAGCAGGTCGGTGGTGGCCGACTGCAACTGATGTTCTCGCGTCAGCGTTTGCTGCGTGAAGCGAAAACCCTCTTATCCCGGCTGCCACTGACTTACTAAGTCGGTGCGGCAAAACACTGCTAAATGATTCAGGAGTTGCACTGATGGAATTATCCTCTCTGACCGCCGTCTCACCTGTCGATGGTCGTTACGGCGATAAAGTCAGCCCGCTGCGTGCGATTTTCAGCGAATTCGGTTTGCTGAAATTCCGCGTTGAGGTTGAAGTTCGCTGGTTACAAAAACTGGCCGCGACCGCAGAGATCAAGGAAGTTCCTGCATTTGATGCCGACGCAAACGCTTTCCTTGATGCGATTGTCGCTGGTTTTTCCGAAGAAGATGCCGCGCGCATCAAAACCATTGAGCGCACCACCAACCACGACGTCAAAGCGGTTGAGTATTTCCTGAAAGAGAAAGTTGCCGACGTCCCTGCCCTGCATGCTGTTTCTGAATTTATCCACTTCGCCTGTACTTCTGAAGATATCAACAACCTGTCGCACGCCCTGATGCTGGAAACAGCCCGTCGTGACGTGATCCTGCCTTACTGGCAGCAGCTGATTACCGCTGTGAAGGATCTTGCCAGCGAATATCGTGACATTCCGCTGCTCTCCCGCACCCACGGCCAGCCGGCTACACCGTCGACGATGGGTAAAGAGATGGCGAACGTCGCTTACCGTCTGGAGCGTCAGTTACGTCAGCTGAAACAGATTGAGGTGCTGGGCAAAATCAACGGCGCTGTAGGGAATTACAACGCCCACATTGCCGCCTATCCCGAAGTGGACTGGCATGCGCTGAGCGAGAACTTCGTCACCTCGCTGGGGATCACCTGGAACCCTTACACCACCCAGATTGAGCCGCACGACTATATTGCCGAAATGTTTGACTGCATCGCCCGCTTTAACACCATCCTGATCGATTTCGATCGCGATATCTGGGGTTATGTGGCGCTGAACCATTTCAAACAGAAGACCATTGCGGGCGAGATTGGCTCGTCGACCATGCCGCACAAAGTGAACCCAATTGACTTCGAAAACTCCGAAGGCAATCTGGGCCTGGCGAACGCGGTAATGCAGCATCTGGCCAGCAAACTGCCGGTCTCACGCTGGCAGCGCGATCTGACCGACTCCACCGTGCTGCGTAACCTCGGTGTGGGCGTCGGTTATGCGCTGATCGCCTATCAGGCGACGCTGAAAGGCATCTCGAAACTGGAAGTGAACCGCGATCGTCTGCTGGATGAACTGGATCACAACTGGGAAGTGCTGGCAGAACCGATCCAGACGGTAATGCGCCGTTACGGCATTGAGAAGCCTTATGAGAAGCTGAAGGAGCTGACACGCGGTAAACGCGTCGATGCCGCCGGCATGCAGGCCTTTATCGACAGCCTGGCGCTGCCGGAAGAGGAAAAAGTCCGTCTGAAGCAGATGACGCCTGCAAACTATATTGGCCGCGCTATCCAGATGGTTGACGATCTGAAATAATGCCCGCCGCAGACCGGCCCAGTCCGGTCTGCGTTAACATCTTGTTTAATACATTTCGCGTATACTTTCTGCAGGTTGACTCAAACAGAGTGTAAGGAATTTCTATGCGTGTTCTGGTTGTTGAAGACAATGCCCTGCTGCGCCATCATCTCGCCGTCCAGTTACGTGACATGGGCCATCAGGTCGATGCCGCCGAAGACGCCAAAGAAGCTGACTATTTTCTTCGGGAACATCTGCCCGATATCGCGCTGGTGGATCTCGGCCTGCCGGATGAAGATGGTATGTCTCTGATTCGCCGCTGGCGCAGCGATGCCGTGCGCCAGCCGATTCTGGTGCTGACCGCCCGTGAAGGCTGGCAGGCCAAAGTTGAGGCGCTGGAAGCCGGCGCGGATGACTACGTCACCAAACCGTTTCACATTGAAGAAGTCGCGGCACGCCTGCAGGCGCTGATGCGTCGTAACAGCGGACATGCCTCGCAAATCATCGATATGGCCCCGTTTCAGGTTGATCTCTCCCGCCGTGAACTGACGGTTAATGAACAGCCGGTGAAGCTCACGGCCTTTGAGTACACCATTGTCGAAACGCTGATCCGTAACGCGGGCAAAGTGGTAAGCAAAGACTCGCTGATGCTGCAGCTCTATCCTGACGCTGAACTGCGTGAAAGCCACACCATCGACGTTCTTATGGGCCGTCTGCGCAAAAAAATTCTGGCGTTGCATCCTACTGACGTGATCGCCACCGTGCGTGGCCAGGGCTACCGCTTTGATCTCTGACCATGTCCTGGTTTAATCGTTATCGCCCTATTTCGCTGCGCGCCCGCTTTCTGCTGGCCTCCGCAGCGATCGTCCTCTTCCTCTCACTCTCCTACGGCATGGTCGCGGTGATTGGCTATGTGGTCAGTTTCGATAAAAACACCTATCGCGTGATGCGCGGCGAGAGCAACCTGTTCTTTACGCTGGCGCAATGGCATGACAACAAACTCACCATCGCCCAGCCGGAACGGATGACGCTCAACTTCCCGACGCTGGTATTTATTTACGATGAGCACGGCAAACTGTTGTGGCAGCAACGCGACGTGCCAGAGATCCGCAAGAAGATCCGCCGTGAATGGCTGCTGAAGCCTGACTTCTACGAGATTGATACCAGTAACCGTACCAGCATGGTGGCAATGGGCAATAACCTGAATGCTCAGCAACGACTCAACGACTGGGACAATGACAGCAACGATACCTTTACCCACTCGGTCGCCGTTAACCGTTACGATGCCACCACGAATCTGCCCGCGCTCACCATTGTGGTGGTCGACTCTATCCCGCAGGAGTTGCAGCATTCTGATGTGGTCTGGTCGTGGTTCAGCTATGTGCTGGCAGCCAACCTGATACTGATCATTCCGTTGCTGTGGCTGGCGGCGCACTGGAGTCTGCGGCCGATTGGCGCGCTGACACAGCAGGTGCGCGAACTGGAGACCAGCCAGCGCGAAAATCTGGCGGATAATCCGCCGCAGGAACTGCGCAGTCTGGTGCGTAACCTCAATCTGCTGCTGACCAATGAGCGACAACGCTATACCCGCTATCGCACCACGCTTTCAGACCTGACCCACAGTCTGAAAACGCCGCTGGCCGTGTTGCAGAGCACCCTGCGCTCGCTGCGCAACGGCAAGGAACTGACGGTGGAACAGGCTGAGCCGGTGATGCTGGAGCAGATTAGTCGAATCTCGCAGCAGGTCGGTTATTATCTGCATCGCGCCAGTATGCAGGCCGATCACAATCCGCTGCAGCGCGATCTGCATTCCGTTTCCGGTCTGCTCGACAAGCTCTGCTCAGCCCTGAATAAAGTCTATCAGCGTAAAGGCGTGGCGATTTCGCTGGATATCTCACCGGAGCTGACCTTTGTTGGCGACCAGAATGACTTTATGGAAGTGCTGGGCAACGTGCTCGATAACGCCTGCAAGTACTGCCTGGAATTTATCGAAATCAGCGCTTTTCAGAGCGAAAATGCACTCCATCTCTATATTGACGATGATGGTCCGGGCATTCCCGAGAGCAAGCGCGATTTAGTGTTTGTCCGGGGTCAGCGCGCCGACACCCTGCGTCCCGGTCAGGGACTGGGTCTGGCGGTGGTGCGTGATATTCTTGAGCAATATGAGGGCAACGTCATCGCCTCCGGTAGCGCACTCGGCGGAACACGCATGGAAGTGGTCTTTCAGCGCCAGGAAGTCGAACATCGCCGCGAGTAGAAAACCCTCAGGGCTGTTATACTTGCTGGCATTTACAGCCCTAAGCGGAACCCTTTTATGGACTATCAGCTCGATATTAACTGGCCCGATTTTATTCAGCGTTACTGGCAGAAACGCCCGGTAGTGCTGAAGCGTGGTTTTAAAAACTTTGTCGATCCTCTTTCACCGGATGAACTGGCCGGTCTGGCGATGGAAAACGAGGTGGATAGCCGCCTGGTCAGCCATCAGGATGGCAAATGGCAGGTCAGCCACGGCCCGTTCGAGAGCTATGATCATCTGGGTGAAAACAACTGGTCGCTGCTGGTACAGGCGGTCAATCACTGGCATGAAGCCTCTGCCGCACTGATGCGCCCTTTCCGTTTCCTGCCTGACTGGCGTGTTGATGACCTGATGGTGTCGTTTGCCGTGCCTGGCGGCGGCGTCGGTCCCCATTTTGATCAGTATGATGTCTTTATTATTCAGGGTGCCGGTCGCCGTCGCTGGCGCGTCGGTGAAAAGGTGCCGCTGAAGCAGCACTGCCCGCACCCGGATCTGCTGCAGGTTGAGCCATTCGACGCCATCATCGATGAAGAGATGGAGCCGGGTGATATTCTCTATATTCCGCCGGGGTTCCCGCATGAAGGTTACTCGCTGGAAAACGCCCTGAACTACTCCGTGGGTTTCCGTGCCCCCAGCGGACGCGAGCTAATCAGCGGCTTTGCGGATTACGCGCTGGCTAATGAGCTGGGCAGCCTGCGCTTCAGCGATCCGGATGTCCCTGCACGTGATTGCCCGTCGCAGATTCTGCCGCAGGAGATTGAAGGCGTACGTCAGTTGATGCTGGATGTGGTCAATCAGCCGGAGCAGTTCGCTCAGTGGTTTGGCGAATTCATTTCCCAGTCACGTCACGAACTCGATGTCGCGCCACCGGAACCGCCTTACCAGCCTGATGAAATTTATGATGCGCTGCAACAGGGCGATACCCTGAGCCGGTTAGGTGGCCTGCGTGTCCTGACGATTGGCGATGCGGTCTATGTCAACGGTGAGCGGGTTGAGTGTTCACATCCCGATGTGATGGCGGTCCTGGCGCGCCACTATCGCATCACACTGGACGATCTGGGCGATGCGCTGGATGACCCGTCGGTACTGGCGCAGATCGCCGACCTGGTCAATGCCGGTTACTGGTACTTCGGCGACGAATAATCTGAGCTGATACTGAATCAGGCTCTCTTGCCGCCGTGGCAGAGAGCCTTTTTTGTGTCTGCGGGTTTAATTCTTCTTCTGCGCCGCCAGCTCTGACAGCCGCACAATCACTTCCACCGATTTCGCCATGATATTCAGCGAAGCAAACTCATGCTTGCCGTGATAGTTATAGCCACCGGTAAAGATGTTCGGGCAAGGCAGCCCTTTCCACGACAGCGCCGATCCATCCGTACCGCCGCGAATCGGTTTCACTACCGGCTCAATGCCGCAGTCACGCATCGCCTGTAAAGCCAGTTCGATGATGTGCGGGAACGGCTCAACCTTTTCACGCATGTTGCGATAGCTGTTGGTGATCTCGACGGTGACCGAACAGTCCGGGTGCAGGGTTTTGTTGATCTCTGCGGCAATCTGCAGCAGCGTCTGTTTACGCTGTTCAAAACTCTCCGTTTCGAAGTCACGAATGATATAGAGCATCTCGGCGTGTTCAACGCTGCCTTTGATCTGATGCAGATGATAGAAGCCCTGATAGCCGTCAGTATATTGCGGTTTTTCGCTGGCCGGGACCGCGGCATGAAACTGGTTTGCCAGATCCAGCGCATTGACCATCACCCCTTTGGCGGAGCCAGGGTGCACGTTGTTACCGATGATTTTGACGGTGGCCGAAGCAGCGTTGAAGTTCTCATATTCGAACTCACCCAGATCACTGCCATCAATGGTGTAGGCCCAGTCAGCGGCAAAGCCTTCCACATCAAAGTGAGAAGTGCCGCGACCAATCTCTTCATCGGGCGTAAAGGCAACGCGGATCGCACCGTGCGGCGTATCGCTCGCAGCCAGTTGCGCCATCGCCGTCATGATCTCAGCGATACCCGCTTTATCATCCGCGCCCAGCAGGGTTTTGCCATCGGTAGTAATCAGCGTATGCCCAATCAGCTTGTGCAGCACCGGGAACATCACCGGCGAGAGAATTTCGTTGCCGTTACCCAGCGCAATGTCTCCACCGCGATAATTTTCAATGATCTGCGGATTAACATGTTTCGCCGTAAAGTCTGGCGAGGTATCCATGTGAGAGATGAAACCGATGACTGGCGTCGGCCAGTCAACATTGGCGGGCAGCGTGCCCATGACGCAACAGTGATCGCTTAAGGAGACATCGACAAAACCCAGTGCCAGCAACTCCTCCTGCAGCTGACGCGCCAGCGTCCACTGCCCTTCACTGCTGGGCACCTGGCGCGCCTGCGGCTTAGCCTGGGTCTCAACGGCCACATAACTTAAAAAGCGCTCAAGTAACTGTTCCATATCCCATCCTTTAAAAGTGCCATCCGGTATTATTAACAGACCAGCCGGTTACAACGTTGCGTAAAATCATTTGCAGACAGGTTAGCGCTGTCGATAACCTTTGGGAAAGCAATAAGCCCGAAAAAAACGGCTGATTACGAGATTGTTGCGGCAAACCTCGCAATGTTGATAAACACCGGGCGGCTGGAATCAGCATAACGGGCAAGAAACGGCGAGGCGGCCATAGCCGCCCCTGCTTACTTATAAAGCGCGCGCAGCAGCTTATGCACAAACTCCGGCACCACTTCGCTCGCCAGGCCGTAATGTCGCTCGGCAAATTCGTTGCCCACCTGGCTTGGCTCCAGGTTCAGCTCAACGGTGTGTGCACCCTGCAGTTTGGCTTCATGGACAAAACCCGCTGCCGGATAGACATGGCCTGAGGTGCCGATAGCGATAAAGTAATCGGCCTGTTCCAGCGCCTGATAAATCTGCTCCATGCCCAGCGGCATCTCACCAAACCACACTACGTGCGGCCGCAGCGCCGAGGGGAACTGGCAGCAGGTGCAGCGATCGTCCGGCGTGATATCACCGGTCCACTCAATGACCTGACCGCTGGTGACACAGCGCACTTTTAGCAGCTCACCGTGCATATGCAGCACCCGGCTGTTTCCGGCACGTTCATGCAGATTGTCGATGTTTTGCGTGACCAGCAAAAAGTTATCGCCTAATACCTGTTCCAGCTCCGCCAGCGCCAGATGGGCCGCGTTAGGCTGAATCTCTGCCTCCTGCAATTGCTGGCGGCGCGCATTGTAGAAGCGCTGCACCAGCGCGGGATCGCGCTGAAATCCTTCGGGCGTCGCAACATCTTCAACGTGGTGCTCTTCCCACAGGCCGTCAGCGGCGCGGAAGGTCCGGATGCCGGACTCCGCTGAGATGCCTGCGCCGGTCAGCACAACAACATGCGGCTGAGGATGGGCGGCCAGTTCGGCCTGACGATCGCGCTCAAATATGCGCTGGCGAAAGCGCTGATGCACTTTTCTCCGGGTTTTCTTCAGGCGGGCAAGTCGTATGCGGCGACGTGGTGTACGCATAAAATCTCCTGGCGTAGCAGCTGCGGCGAGCCGCTCTAAACAGATTCCGGGTTAACATCACCCGATAGTAACGGTTGCTGAGGGCCGCGCCCAACAGCAAAGGTCTTAAACAGATGCGGCGCGAAAGGATTCGCGCCGCATTTTTTCACTGACCGCTTAATACCCGAGCCGGGTCAATGCGGCTGGCGCGTCTGGCGGGATACCAGCTCGCCAGCAGGCTCAGCAGAATCGCGGTAATCAATACTGAGAACACATCAATCCAGTGCAGTTCCGACGGCAGGAAATCAATGAAGTAGATATCACCCGCCAGCAGATGATGACCGGTAACCGACTCCAGCCCGCGCACCAGTGAGGTCAGATTCAGCGCCACCAGCACGCCCGCGATCACGCCGCTGACGCTGCCCAGCAGGCCTGCCAGCAAACCGTACCAGATGAAGATGGCGCGGATCAGCCGGTCTTTAGCACCGAGGGTACGAAGCACCGCAATGTCACTGCTCTTATCCTTCACCGCCATCACCAGCGTTGAGACAATGTTAAAGCAGGCGACGCCAATCACCAGCACCATCGCCAGATACATGATGGCGCGGATCATCTGAATATCGCGGTACATATAGCCGTAGGTGCCAATCCAGCTCTTGATGTAGACGTAGGAACGGGTCGCTTCACCGGCATCCCGCACCAGTTTGACCGCCTGGAACGGGTCGGTCATCTTCAGGGCGATGCCGGACACGCTGTCACCCATCTCCAGATAGTGCTGTGCATCGGCGAGTGGCACCAGCGCCAGGCTGTGATCGAGCATGCCGCTCAGTTGCAGAATACCGCTGACCTGAAGCCGGATACGTTTAGGCTGAAGCAGTTTGTTATCACCATCGTTGTTGGGGATCATGATGGTGATCCAGTCGCCCTGCTTCACGTTCAGCGATTTAGCAATGCCGCCGCCCAGAATGATCTGCTGCTTACCGGCGGCAAAAGAGGACCAGCCGTTATCTGCCACAAACTGTGGCAGGGCACTGAGACGCGGCTCCTGTGCCGGATCAACGCCCTTTACCTGCAGCGCTTCCAGCCGGGCGCCGCTCTCAATCAGGCCGGTGAAGTTCACATAAGGCGCTGCCGCCGCAATGCCGGGCACCTTTTCAATCGGGGCAATCATCGACTGCCAGTGCTGAAACGGCTGATTGACCGCCTCGATCTCGCCATGCGGCACCACCGCCAGAATGCGGTTGTTCAGCTCACGCTCAAAACCATTCATGGCGCTCAGACCGATAATCAGCACCGCCACGCCCAGCGCAATACCGATGGTGGAGATCACCGAAATCAGCGACACCATGCCGCCACGACGGCGGCCACGACTAAAGCGCAGGCCCAGCAACAGGGATAACGACGAACCCATTACACCGCTCCTGCCATGGTGAGTTGATCGCTTAACTGACCATCACGCATCTCCATCTGACGCGTCATGCGTTTTGCCAGCATCAGATCGTGGGTCACCACCAGAAACGCGGTGCCCTGACGCACATTCAGTTCGCCCAGTAATTCAAAAATGGCGTCGGCGTTGCGTGCATCAAGGTTACCGGTTGGCTCATCCGCCATCACCAGCCGTGGGCGGTTAACCAGCGCCCGGGCAATCGCCACGCGCTGGCGTTCGCCGCCTGACAGTTCAGAAGGCCGGTGCGCGGCGCGATGGTCCAGCCCGACCGCGGCCAGCATCTCACGGGCGCGATCCTGTGCTTCCGTTTTAGCGGTTTTGCCAATCAGCAGCGGCATCGCCACGTTCTCCAGCGCGCTGAAGTCCGGCAGCAGATGGTGGAACTGATAGATAAAGCCCAGCTCGCGGTTACGCAGCTCCGCTTTGGCCGACGAGGACATGGCATTCAGTGACTGGCCATCAAACACCACGTCGCCCGATGTCGGTGCATCCAGGCCGCCGAGCAGATGCAGCAGCGTACTTTTACCGGAACCGGAGCTGCCGACAATCGCTGTCAGTTCACCGGGCTGGAGGCTGAAAGCCACATTGCGCAGCACATCGGTCTGCACGCTGCCTTCCTGATAGCGTTTGCACAGGTCGCGGCACTGCAACAAAGGAGTGTTACTCATAACGTAAAGCCTCAGCAGGTTGAACGGCGGCAGCGCGCCACGAAGGATAGAGCGTAGACAACAGCGCCACAATCATGGCGCTGAGGGCGATGGTGACCACCTGCCACACATTAATATCAACCGGCAATGCGGCACCATCAAGGAACAGGCCAATCACCGGCATTAAGTTGTTGAGCTGGCTGGCCAGCAAGACACCGAGCAGCGTGCCGAGCAGCGTGCCGATAATCCCGGCGCTGGCACCCTGCACCATAAACACCGCCACTATTTGCCGGCGCGTCAGGCCCTGGGTTTGCAGGATCGCCACTTCGCCCTGCTTCTCCATGATCAGCAGGCCTAACGAAGTGATGATGTTAAAGGCAGCCACGGCGATGATCAGGCTCAGCAGCAGGCCCATCATGTTCTTCTCCATACGCACCGCCTGGAAGAGATCGCCTTTGCGCTCACGCCAGTCTTTCCAGACCAGGCCCGCAGGCAGTGTCTGCTGACTCAGACTGTCGACCGACAGCGGTTTATCCAGCCACAGTCGCCAGCCGGTAATATTACCGGCCGGATAGCGCATCACGCGCGACGCATCCTGAAGATTGACCAGAATCTGATAACCATCGACTTCGCTGTTAGCGGCATAGGTGCCCGCTACGGTAAACAGACGCTGACTTGGCACGCGTCCCATCGGGGTGAACTGGCTGACCGACGGCACCATCAGACGCAGCTGATCGCCACGTTTTACGCCAAGCTGGGATGCCAGCTGTTCGCCAAGGATGACATTATACTGCCCGGCCTGCAGCACGCTCTGCCGGGTATTGACCAGGAAAGGGGTAAGCGGATCTTTTTCAGCCGGCTCAATGCCCAGCATCACGCCAACGGAGACGCTGTGCGGGCTTTGCAGCACCACATTGGCGGTGGTCAGCGGCGCGATACGGCTGACACCCTGCAGATTCAGGGAGCTGGCGGGTTGCTGTTGTGGATTGAGACTGCCTTTGTCGCTGGTGATCAGCGCCTGAGGCATCAGGCCAAGAATATTGCCTTCGAGTTCACGCTCAAAACCGTTCATCACCGATAACACGGTGACCATCGCCAGCACGCCGAGCGTAATGCCAATCGTTGAGAGCCAGGAGACAAAGCGACCGAAGCGATCCGATGCTCGTCCGCGCATATAACGCAGACCGATAAATAGCGCGACAGGTTGATACATGGAATCCAGTAAGCCGTTGCCTGAAAATAGGTAGTGGGATGATAAAGGAGCGGCTGGCTTTATGAAACCTCTAACCCTCTGAGTCGGCAGCAAAGTTGCATCCGGATGCGTCACTTTACGTGCCAAAGCAGCGGAATAGCCGATAAAGCCGCCGCTTATTGGCTGATTATTCAGCGCTCAGGGGGGTAGACTACAATCAGTACCATGATCACAGGTGATTTATTGCCGGGCAGTATGAGGTAGCGACCATGTTGAAATTTCCCAAAGGCAGCATCGTTAAACATAAATCCGGGGAGATCAGAGGCGAAATCATCAACGTCTTTGAGCAGGGAAACGCACCAGCCGGCTACTACGTAAAGTGGGACGACGGTAACCTCAGCTATCATCCTGAGCAGGAGTTATCCTGGGCGAATATCGACCGCCCACGCATGCATTACACACAGCAATCCATAAAATAAAATGCCCGTTTAACCCCGTCGCTGCATGGCGACGGCGGTTTTTTCTGATCCCTTGCCAGACTCCGTCTATCCTCTCTTTATCCGCACGATTACCGCTGACGCCCGGTAATGGCTGACCGATCCCCTGGTTCAGCGCGGCGCGGCAGGAAAATTGTGCCGCAGAGGTGATCCCCCTGACATAATATGGAATGATTACGTCCTGGAAAAATGGAGCAACCCCGAGATCCCATGCCCGAACAGACTCGTTATACCCTGCCCGTTAAATCCGGCGATCACCGTCAGCTCGGCCAGCTCATAGGCGCGGCGCACGCGGTGGAGTGTGCCAGCATTACCGAACGACATGCTGGTCCGGTGTTAATGATTACACCCGATACCCAAACCGCTCTGCGTCTGCTGGATGAAATCCGCCAGTTTACCGATCTGCCGGTGGCGCACCTTGCCGACTGGGAAACGCTGCCCTACGACAGCTTTTCGCCGCATCAGGATATTATCTCCGCCCGCCTGTCGACCCTCTACCAGCTGCCGGTGATGCAGCGCGGTATGCTGATCATGCCGGTTAACACCCTGATGCAGCGCGTCTGCCCGCACAGTTTCCTGCACGGCCATGCGCTGGTGATGAAGCAGGGACAAAAACTGTCACGCGACCGGCTGCGCGACCAGCTTGAGCAGGCCGGTTATCGCCATGTCGATCAGGTGATGGAGCACGGTGAATACGCCACGCGCGGCGCCCTGCTCGATCTGTTCCCGATGGGCAGCGATCAGCCCTACCGCATCGACTTTTTCGATGATGAGATCGACAGCCTGCGCCTGTTCGACGTCGACAGTCAGCGCACGCTGGAAGCGGTCCCCGAAATTAACCTGCTGCCTGCGCATGAGTTTCCCAGCGACAAAGCCGCCATTGAGCTGTTCCGCAGCCGCTGGCGTGAAACGTTTGATGTGCGCCGTGAGTCGGAGCATGTCTATCAGCAGGTCAGCAAAGGCACGTTGCCAGCGGGCATCGAATACTGGCAGCCGCTGTTTTTTGAGCAGCCGTTACCCAGCCTGTTCAGCTATCTGCCCGACAATACCCTGATTGTGAACTGCGGCGATCTTGAAGGCAGCGCCAGCCGCTTCTGGCAGGATGCCGAGGCGCGCTATGAAAATCGCCGCGTTGATCCGATGCGTCCACTGCTGGAGCCGGTCACCCTGTGGCTGCGTCCGGATGCATTAATGGGAGAGCTGAAAGCCTGGCCGCGCATCCAGATGACCAATGAGGTGCTGCCCGCCAAAGCCGCGAATACCAACCTCGGTTATACCCCGCTGCCTGATCTGACCGTTCAGGCGCAGGCAAAAGCGCCGCTGGATCATCTGCGTCAGTTTATTGAAACCTTCAGCGGCACCGTGGTCTTCTCGGTCGAAAGTGAAGGCCGCCGTGAGAGCCTGCAGGATCTGCTGGCCCGGATTAAACTGCGTCCTCAGCCGGTGCACCGCTTCGATGAGACCGGCGAAGAGCGTTTCCGACTAATGATCGGCGCCAGCGAGCGCGGTTTTATTGATACCCAGGGCAACCGGGCGCTGATTTGCGAAAGCGATTTGCTGGGCGAACGCGTCAGCCGTCGCCGTCAGGATACCCGTCGCACTATCAATCCGGACATTCTGATCCGTAACCTGGCGGAGCTGCATCCCGGCCAGCCGGTGGTACATCTGGAACACGGTGTGGGTCGTTATATTGGCCTCACCACGCTGGAAGCCGGCGGCATTGAGGCGGAATATCTGATGCTCTCTTACGCCAACGACGCCAAGCTTTATGTGCCGGTTTCATCGCTGCACCTGATTAGCCGCTACGCGGGCGGTGCTGACGATAATGCACCACTGCACAAACTGGGCAGCGATGCCTGGTCACGCGCACGGCAGAAAGCGGCTGAGAAAGTGCGTGATGTGGCAGCTGAACTGCTGGATATCTATGCTCAGCGCGCCGCCAAAACCGGCTTTGCCTTTAAGCATAATCGCGAGCAGTATCAGCTGTTCTGCGAAAGCTTCCCGTTTGAAACCACCCCGGACCAGGCGCAGGCGATCAACGCGGTGCTGAGTGATATGTGCGAGCCGCTGGCGATGGACCGTCTGGTGTGCGGCGACGTTGGTTTCGGTAAAACCGAAGTGGCCATGCGCGCGGCGTTTCTGGCGATTGAGAACCATAAACAGGTGGCCGTGCTGGTGCCGACCACCCTGCTGGCACAGCAGCATTACGACAACTTCCGCGATCGCTTCGCCAACTGGCCGGTTCGCATTGAGATGCTTTCCCGTTTCCGTACTGCCAAAGAGCAGACGCAGGTGCTGGAACAGGCCAGCGATGGCAAGATCGACATCTTAATCGGCACCCATAAGCTGCTGATGAGCGATCTAAAATGGCACGATCTCGGTCTGCTGATTGTCGATGAAGAGCACCGTTTCGGGGTGCGTCACAAAGAGCGCATCAAGGCGATGCGCGCCGATGTGGACATTCTGACGCTGACCGCAACGCCAATCCCTCGCACCCTGAATATGGCCATGAGCGGCATGCGCGATCTCTCGATCATCGCCACGCCGCCTGCCCGCCGTTTAGCGGTGAAAACCTTTGTCCGTGAATTTGACGATCTGGTTATCCGCGAAGCGATCCTGCGTGAGGTTCTGCGTGGCGGACAGGTCTACTACCTCTACAATGACGTTGAAAATATCGAGAAAGCGGCGCAGCGTCTCAGCGAACTGGTGCCGGAAGCGCGTGTCGCTATTGGCCATGGTCAGATGCGTGAGCGTGATCTGGAACGGGTGATGAACGATTTCCACCATCAGCGTTTCAACGTCCTGGTCTGTACCACCATTATCGAAACCGGTATCGACATTCCGACCGCCAATACCATTATCATTGAGCGGGCCGATCACTTTGGCCTGGCGCAGTTGCATCAGTTGCGTGGTCGCGTCGGGCGTTCGCATCATCAGGCTTATGCCTGGCTGTTAACACCGCATCCGAAGTCAATGACCGCCGATGCGCATAAGCGGCTGGAGGCGATCGCTTCACTGGAAGATCTGGGAGCCGGTTTTGCCCTGGCAACGCATGACCTGGAGATTCGCGGTGCTGGCGAACTGCTGGGTGATGAGCAGAGCGGACAGATGGAGACGCTGGGCTTCACGCTTTATATGGAGCTGCTGGAGAATGCGGTCGAGGCGCTGAAAGCGGGTCGCGAGCCGTCACTGGAAGATCTCACCAGCAACCAGACCGACGTGGAGCTGCGGATGCCCGCCCTGCTGCCCGAGACCTTTATTCCGGATGTCAGTACCCGTCTTTCCCTCTATAAACGCATCGCCAGCGCGGAGACTGAAGAGGAGTTGCAGGAGCTGAAGGTGGAGATGATCGACCGCTTTGGCCTGCTACCCGATCCGGCGCGTAATCTGCTGGATGTGGCGATTATCCGGCTGAAAGCCCGCGCTGTCGGTCTTCGTAAGATCGAAGCCAGCGACAAAGGCGGTTATTTCGATTTTGCGCCGAAGAACAACGTGGATCCGGCATGGCTGATAGGCCTGCTGCAGAAAGAGCCTCAGCAGTGGAAGCTGGATGGGCCGACGCGACTGCGGTTTACCCGTGAGCTATCGGAAAGAAAGGTACGACTTGAGTGGGTGCAGGGATTCGTTTCGCAACTGGCTCAACGGCAGGCGTAACACCCTGCCCGTGCGTTGATGAGCTAACCGGTTAAGCGCCGGTTAGTTTGCAGCAAAAAAAAGCGCATCCTGAGATGCGCCTTTTTCATTACTGCTGTATTACGTTGTGCTGTGTGGCCGCGTGAGCGGCAAAGCTTTGCCCAATTACGCCTGATCGCCGTTGAGAACCAGCTGACCATTACGATCCAGTGGAATACGCGTGCCGGGGTCATTTTCCATACGGATTTTACCCTGCTGATCGCCTATTTTATAGGTCACATCATATCCCAGTTTTTTCTCTTGTTTGTCGTAAACGGTTTTGCAGCGCTGTTCGGTTGTGGTGTAGGTATCCCGATCCTGCAGTCCGCCCTGGACCTGATTACCGGCATAACCACCCGCTACCGCACCTGCTACTGTCGCCACATCTCTGCCGCGACCGCCACCAAACTGGTGACCCAGCACTCCACCTGCCACTGCACCTAATACAGACCCGGCAAGACGGTTTTCATCCTGCACGGCCCGACGGTGAGTCAGAGTGACATTACGGCACTCCTGACGAGGCTGTTTAATGCTCTCTTTGATTGGCGTTGCAGACAGTACCTGAGCATATTGAGGACCGCGATCAAACACGTTCATGCCTGCTACGGCTGCAACACCCAGAGCTGCTGCCACACCAATACCGATACCCGCTAACATTGATTTATTCACAGGAAGTTCCTCCTGAAAAGTGTTACCGCGCAATCCTGCTGCTAAAGCATCCTCGTTAACTGAGGTATAACCGGCGTGCGCGACGCGCCGTGTTTGTTGAGATGAAGTTTTACAGATGGACCGAAAATGCAACATCAGATAAATGGAGGAAATTGGTCACTTTGCTATCAGGACCAGTTTTTAGGAGAGTTCTGAGGTAGGGAACGTTATTAATGATGCTTTTTCGCTAAGGAAATTAAACCAATTAAATCAACGGCATATAATTTTATATACCTTAAGCAAAGCCTGACTGCCCGTTATGGCAACGGCCTTTCCATCGTTACCCAAAAGCATCGACTTTATGTACCGTTATCGGGAACATTCATTCCTGAAGCACTCAGGCTTCAGGAATGAAGAAAAAGGAAACTAATCAAAAATGCTCTCGGATGGGCATACCTTCACTTCGCCCCAGCCCACAATGGTGCCATTGGGGGTAAGGTCTTTGATGGAAACGCTATCGCCTGAATATTCGGACCCTCTGACTACAATATCGTAGTCATGGTTAGCCTGAGGAATAAATTCAACAGTGGCCGATTTTTGAGTGTTCTGATGGTACCCAGCCTCTGTCCAGTAGTGAATGACACGAATCATTTGTCCTGGCTTCAGGGTAAATTCATTGATGAAAGCACCCTTGTTTTCAGACGACGCTGGCATACCTATCCGTTTATTACCTGTAACGGGGATGCCCAGAATGGCAAAACCAGAAGTGATACGGCGTTCCAGCATTTTTTTATAGCAACCTGAACTCTGTTTTTCATAGAACTGAAGTGCCGTATTGCCCTCTGAACCCACCCGGATTCGGGCCGCATCCTGCCCTTTATAATCATCCAGTGAAGGTCTGAAGCCTGCCGTGCAACCACTCAATAATAGTGCTATCAATCCGGTGATTAAAATTTTTGCAGCCATTCTTTATTATCCTTAATTTAA
The DNA here is from genome assembly GCF_057812235.1 of Pantoea sp. ABR1s. Lineage (NCBI taxonomy): Bacteria > Pseudomonadati > Pseudomonadota > Gammaproteobacteria > Enterobacterales > Erwiniaceae > Pantoea > Pantoea sp. ABR1s. The sequence continues at coordinate 2,528,442 of NZ_CM173823.1, forward strand.
CTGACACAGACTGGAACTGGTTATTTTATTGGTACTATAACGAGGCGGGTGTTGCGTTACCCATCGTTTATTTTGTGACAAAAAATATTGACCGTATTAATGCACAAAGACTTTATTAATCCTGCTGGAAAAAATAAAATATGGTACCCATATCAGACAACTGATTAAGGCCCGAGCCAGCATATTGATAGCAGGCTGCGTAATGTTTACGTGAAAAACCAAAGCAGGATAAAGCGTGCAAAAACTCGCAAAGATAAGACCGTATAAATAGTACGTTATCATCACGTATCTGGTTTTTACTTTCTTCCTAAAGAAGAACCAGCAAGCCAGCACTGTTACGGGAGCATTAATAATGGACAGCGCTAATAATAAAACACTAAAACTATTAACCACACCTTGTTTCTGATAAGTGTTGGCAATCAACGAAACAATACAAAAATCATTATACAGCATCGTAAAAAAACCAATAATCAAGCCTAAAGCTGGCAGATATAATAAGCCATTAATCCTGCCCTCTTCTTTTTTTTCACAATTATCACAAAAGCCTGATTCTTTATTCTCTTCTGCTTCCTGACATTTAATGCATAACATTCTCGCCCCCTGAAGCTGTAATTGTTTTTCTTTGTTTTAACAAAATTCAAACCGGTTAATTCAGAAGATCGACGTCTTTGGTCAGACAGGATCAGGTACTATTTTAAATGTATCGAAGAACTGCCTGATTCGACCTTTATAAAAAACGGTCCTTTCCAGAGTGAAAAAAAACAACCCTGACCAGATGACCAGGGTTGCGGTTTTTAGCGTTGAATCAGAAACGGTATCCGATGCCGATGTTAAAACCATTGATGGCAACATCTTCGTTATATTTTACGCGAGTACCTTCATAGCCAACACTCACAGAGAGGTTGCTGATAGGATTCACGACAACACCAGCGCCATAGGCAAAAGAGGTTTTATTTTCGCTATATTCTTCGGAGTAGACTCCGATATAAGTCACGTTCTCATCCACTTTGGTATGGGCAACACCAATTAATCCATAGAAGCTGATGTAGTCATTGATGCGATATGCAGGACCTGCCATCAGTGAGTAATATTTCACTTTGGTTTTTCCATCATATCCGCTGACATCGCCATAAAAATCTTCTCGCTCAGAAAAACTTTCATCGCCTTTCATGTAGCTGAATGAGCCAATCACACTGAGAGGAGACTCCCATTCATAGCGATACTGAACGTTGACGCCACGGATATTTCTAAAGTCTTCAACCTTGCTTTGTGCATATCCAACCGAGACGGTGTGATTATCAGCCAGCGCATTGCTGCCCACGAGAAGACCGCCACACAGTAATGCCAGCATCGTCATTTTAGAGGTCATGTAATTAATTCCTTTTCATAATTTAACATTATTTCCCTGCGCTTAACACAGGACTTCGTTCCCTGAATCACCAATACCCGACGGACAGGATAAATTTTTTATCTATCTGCCTGTATCGGACAGGAATTTCATGTAGCGCTCCGCGCCTGATGTTCAGATCGGTCGGAGAGCATCTATTCATACCCGGATTTTTTTAAAACTGGCTGGCCTGAGTCAATGTGAAACTTAAACGCCAGCCTTATTAAATGGCACTTCGGCCATTTAATTTAGGTTAAGTAAAGAATTTAACCACAGGATTCATCCTGGCGATTAGTTATCAATCAATTCTTAATGGCACTATTAGACCAAAAAGAATTAGAGGTATCAAGACCGAGTTGCCATAAAAAAGCAAAACACCTGAAAACCATTACGGCACATACATCCAGAAAATTATCCTGCCTTATACAATCCATTAACGCAGATTATTAACTGACCTGATATGTTCCCAACCCTTTAAAAGACTAAGTTACAGTTCTATTTAAACCCCTCTGAATAAATGAAAGCATTCGGAAAGATAACACCTGTATTTTCCCAAAAAGCGTTACTGTCAAGCTGACTTGCAATACTGCCGCTGGTGCTCATGCCCATGCTCTGGTGCTCGGTTTTATAGTACGCGTGGTTCTCAATTTTGCTGAAGCCCAGCGTGTCGGTGTCGAAACGGTTTTTATCGGCGGTGGCGGTGGAGTCTATCACCGCACCCTTCTACCTGGTGTGCTCACCTGCTGTCATATCAAAACGGTGCCATGTCGCAACCCTTATTACCGGTTTTGGTGGATATATGGGCGTAACCCGGAAGACAGAATAAAAGCTGGTTAACGCGGATTCACAGCATGAAAGCCAACCAGTAACAGTTAATACAGAAGGCTACAGGAAGAAGAAGTGAATGAAAGCCAGACCGGAGAAAAACTATCTGGTTTTCAGAGACAACTCGCAATTTATTACTTAGCTTTTAGCGAGTTTACCTGGCAGGTGGTGTATATTTAAACAGGTAAAAACGGAACAGGAAGCACATAACGAGAGATTTTTTAGCGCGGACTGAAGGTGGTGGAACACCAACAGCCCGCTGACCACCACCAACTGATAAGGAGTTGATTATGGCTGACACGCATCATAAGCCAGGAACCCGCACGGCCACAACCGCTGCGCATTATTACAGAGTGGGATACCGCCCTAATAGGGGCCAGCCGAACCCACTGCCGCAGCTCACCATCAAAGGCCGCTGGCTGGAAGCACTGGGTTTTACTACCGGGCAGAAGATCGAGGTGATCACCGGGCCGGGGCAGTTGATCATCCGGCTGGCTGAAGGGTGATCGGCGGGTAAAAATATCCCGGCTCGGAGGCCGGGATATTCTGTTTCAAGACGGGATTTTTGCCAGCAATTCGTTAACTTTATCCGTATATTCGGGATGTAGGTGAAGATATTTTTCGCAGGCTAAGCGGACATACTGATAACACGTTTCTTCACTTACAATTACAGTATCATCTTCTTCCGGTGGATAACCGTAGGCAAATTCAACACCTTCGAAATGATCCTCTTCATCATAGCTATTCATATCTGGAAAATGGCAATATGCACCATCTTTATTTAATGCACCTTTAATCATTAATAATTCGATAGCCCTTAAAAAATCCCCATCGTTATACATTCGATCGAAGTATGCCTTGACGACCCATACAGGGTCATCATCATGATATGGTTGACCAAATAACTCTTTATTCATCCATAACCTCTACTTTGGATGGAAGTTGTTCACCAAACCGGTATCTTTATTTATATATACACGGAATGCAACACCGCCAGCTGTGGCATCATAAGATTGCTGCCCTTTAGCTATGGCTACTTTGTAGCCTTTAGCAGCAGCTTCCTGACCTAATTGCAACATTTTTTCATCAGTAAAAATATTGGGGTCATAAATAGTCTTTTTAAATGGTTCGGCACCATTATTTTTCAAACCAATTATATTACCCTCACGATCTTTAGCAGGTATTTGATATTCTATTTGAGTAATACCTTTAGTTCCCGTCGGAGTTTCACTAACTATCTTCACATTATTTTTTTCACAGCATCATAAAATGCATTTGCATTATGCGCCCCAGTAATTCCTTTTTTCTGAGTATAACCAGCAAGTTGCGCTAAGTGTTCCGGTTGATCTATTTTAAAACTGATTCCTGAAGGGTAAATATTAGCTTCTTTAACTATCGCGCTGAGTTTGTTAGCCGCTGCCGTTCCCAGGACTGGTGACATCGAAGCTGCAACGATCTTCATTCCGTCATAGGTCGATACATACTGCTCCGCCGTCGTCTTATCAACCCTAAGCTGCTCCATGGCATAGTTGACCATTGCATCCTTTACCTGCTGCTGATTCTGCGCATCAACGCTGGTAATATTCAGCAGGTTCACTATCTGCCCGTAGGCATCCGGGTACATGTCGCTGACTTTATTATTGTAGTTTCCGGTCTCATACTCACCTTTGACCGAATAAGCTTCTAACCTTGCCGAAGCACATGCGGGGGTGGCAGCCCGGCCATTACCACAGGCATCCGTCACTTTCTTGTCACGGCTGATGTTTTTCTCACGCAGGTCGTTTATCTTCTGCTGTGCCTGCTCACGCTCTGCCGGGTCGTTGCTCCTGAGTTTTTGCCTCGCTATCTCAAACTCTGTCTTTTCATTAACGTGCAGCCAGTTATTCTCAACCGCATTTTTACCCGCCTGCGCGCCCGCCACCGCACCGCCCGTGCTGTCTCCGGCCACGCCGCCCGCAAGGCCCGCCGCCAGCGTCCCCAGCGCGCTGATGGTCTGCCGCTGCTCCTCACTCAGGTCTTCGCGCTTAACTCCCGGATACATCTGCTGCGCGATGTACTCGCCCATCGCCGCGCCAGAAGCACCCGCAAGTGCAGGATTACCCGACGCGTATGACGTCACCGCGCCCACTACCGCGTGTGCAATCAGGTTCGCCTGAACGTTCACCTCCTCTTTGCCGTCCGGGCCTTTTGTGGTCGTCAGCTTGTGTATCTGCTCCGCCAGGATTACCGTATCTGAACCGGGGTTATTTTCCAGGATCGCTTTAATGATATTGGCACTTACCGGTAAGTCACCTTTCACCATCCGGGCCAGACCGGCTTGGACCAGTTACGGTGGCAGTTTCTTATCTTGGGCATATTACGCATAAGAGGTGACCGACTGACCGTAATCTATCGCTCCTGATGGCAGTATATTGTTCCACCCATCACCCAGCGCATTATTCTCAACAGTCTTGCTTAGAAGGAAAACGAAGGAGTTAGGGTTTCAACCCTACTTAACTTCATTGAAGGCCCGAATTATCGGGCCTCATTTCCTTAACTGACCAGCATTAGGCTTGGTGGCCGAGATCTTTTTTAGTCTTTAAGGCTATGATAAAAACTAATAACACTTTTTAAATCGGTACTCCATTCCGATATTTTCATGCCATCTTCATTATACGTTGTTCGCGGTTCAGTAAAACTATTTATATTTTCAGGAGTGAACCCTGGACATTCATCTAAAAATAAAATGCTATTTTGAACGAAAACAACATCTCCAGAAAAATACAATACCCAAGTAAATATAAAATTTGCATTGGCAGGCTCATACATAGAAACAGCTAAAGCAGCATGCTTTTTATTTGCCAAGCCTTCTTCAAGAGAGCATCGCCAGTTATCTTTGTAATCATTTATATTCCAGTAAGATAGAGGTATATTCATCATTTCTGAAAATTCATCAATAATTATTAATGCTGGTAAGACGCATTCGCCCTCAATATCCACTGATTTATCTTCAGGGAAGATACCAAACATATGTCAATCCTTAATCCTGTTCAGATCGCTATCATAAGTGCCCATACGTTTCCCTCTACGGTCAAACATTTTCCAGCCATTGGTAACATTATGGCTGTCGACATCAGGTGTAATATATGTTTTACCATCAAAAAATACAGGTTGACCATGAGAATTGAATGGAGCCTTAAGTGCCGGAATTCTTCGGTCAAAACCTAAATTCCCAGCAGCTTCTTGAGCCTCTTTTCCTTTAAGGGCCAGATAAGCCAAATCATCCTTATTCTGCTCAGAAATCGGTGTAACCGTGGTATTGCCTCCCGTATCCGGCATACCATCCGTATTTCCAGTATTGCTGGATCCCTGCTCACCAGACTGAACCGGCGTGATCAGCGACGTTCCCTTATTCTCATCCTGCGCCGGATTGACCAGCTTACCCCCCGTCAAATCATCATTAACCGGTACGGTTTCAGTTTTGCTGCCTGCTCCGTTCGTGTGCTGCTGTGCCGTAACCACAGCCATTATCACACAGCTGGTATTCGCCAGGCAGGTCGCGTCCAGCCCTGCTTTTACCTTTTTGGTCAGCGCCAGTGCCGCCTGTTCATTTGCGCCGCCCTGGCCCGCTTCGGCCACTGCCGCCGCATCCAGCAACGATTTAGCCTGCATCATCTGCAACATGCCCATGCTGACCATATTGTTGCTGATTTCGTTCTGGCCCGCCTGCGCTCCGGCTACCGTGTCCGCCGTAGTCTCTCCAGCCAGACCACCTGCAAGACCCGCCGCAACCGTTCCCAGCGCAACCAGCGTCTGTTTCTGCTGTTCGCTAAGCTGACTGACCGGCACGTCACCGTACAGAACATTTTTGATGGCTTCACCCATCGCGGCGGTGGTAGCCGCGCCCGCCGCACCTGCTGCCGCTGAATTACCCTGTGCGGCAGCTATAACTCCGGCTACCGCAGCATGTGCCATTATACGACTGGCCTCATCCGGCGCTTTCTGCTTAATCAGTTCTGCAAGGTAAGGGGCCGAACCGCCAGCCAGAGCGGCTTTCAAATCGCCCCCCGCCAGGCCCTGTATCGCCGCCGTCGCCGCGCTGATACCCTGCTGCACCGACCCGCCGGTTCCCATTCCGCCGGCCAGCATCTCCCGGTTGTACAGCGTCTGATAGACCTGTCCGGTGATGTCGGCCGCGGTCGGCTCCTGACCCGGGTTCGCTTTCCGCCACTGCGCTTCGGCGTCCTTTTTCTGGTCCGGCGAGATGTTCTTCATCTTCTCCGTGGCCGCTCTGGTCGCCGCAATCTCGCCCTGCGTCCGCGCAATATCGCCCGCCTGGCTGCCGATTTCCGCCAGCAGCTGCGCCGTCTCCATCCGCCGCTGCTCTTTATCCTTATCGAAGATTTTATCCAGCCCCGGATTCGCACCCGCCGCGTCGCGGCTCAGGTCCGCCACGTCCTGCGTCTGCTTCGCCTTATCGCGGATAATAACGGTACCGTCGCTCACCGCCGCCTTCGTCACCGACGACGCGCTGCCGCTGCCGTTCAGCCCCGCCAGCAGGCCGTTCGCCATGTTGCCTTCGAACTGGCTGCCGATGCTGCCGCCGGTGCTCATCCCCACGCTCTGGTGCTCGGTTTTATAGTCCGCGTGGTTCTCTATGTTGCTGAAGCCCAGCGTGCCGGTGTCGAGACGGTTCTTATCGGCGGTGGCGGTGGAACTGATGACCGCGCCGTTCAGCCGGGTGTGCTCACCCGCCGTCACGTCAAAGCCGCCTTTCCCGGCAAAGATGCCGGTCTGCTCGGCCACGCTCTGCCAGTTGCTGTGCATCTTATCCTGGCTGAGGTTGACGCTCGCGGAGCCGGTCATCGAGCCGAAGGTGAAGCTGCCGCCCGCGCTGGCGTTCTGCTGCTTGCTGTCGTAGCGGTCGCTGTCCTGCTCTGAGGTCAGCGTCAGGTTGCGGCCGGTATCGACCTTCACGCTGTCGCCGCGCACCTGTGCGCCGGTCAGGTTGGTGTCGCGCCCGGCGTTCAGGCTCAGCCCGTTGCCCGCCGTGAGTGTAGTCTCGGTATGGGTCAGCCCGTTGCCGTTCTCGCGGCCTTTGCCCGCGTTGACGCTGGCTGAAACGCTGATGCCGTAGCCGCCCGACCCGGCGGTCAGGCCGATACCCAGGCTGCCGCCCTTGCTGCTGTTAGTGCTGTCGGTGCGCTCGCTGTTCTGCGCTGAAAGCAGGCTGATGTCGTTTTTCGCCGTCAGCCCGAGGTCGCCGCCCGCCTGAAGCTGGCTGCCCTGCACGAGGATGTTGCCCGCGCTGCCCGGCTGTGCGCCGGTGGCGGTGATGGCCAGGTTACCGCCCGCACCCAGCGTACTGCCACTACACCTCTGCATCCTTCTTCTGCTCTGGCGTTATCATTTTCAGCTTATCAGTGGCTGTTTTCGTCGCCGCAATCTGCCCCTGTGTCCTGGCGATGTCCACCGCCTTAACGTCAGGTGTACTTAAGTTTTTGCAGGTTTCTTTTTTGGCCTAAAGCAACAATTTCACAATCAGGTTCGTCATAACGCCCCAATGCAAAAAAAACAACACCATTATTTATCCAGATATTACTCATCCATTCTGTTATCTGCCTCGGTATGGAAGCAGTCATATTTACATTAGTTGATTGGATGGTTGAAAAAAACACCTTCTCGCCGCTATTAATTAAGCTTTCAATTACTCCCAAGCTATTTGATTTAACAGAACCTAAGCCGGAAAGAATCAACCCTTCACTTCCCTTAACTATCACATCTTTTTTTTCCTCAACCCCATTAACTTTAACACCTCTAACATTAAGTAAACCCCAGGTTTTTCTGTGGTTAACAATTGCGCTATCAGGTTGCTCCGCTGATAAAACGACAAATGTGTATATGTCTTCATCGCTAACACCTGCAGAATAACTCTCTACCATTTTTTTTAATAAACCTTCACCAAATTTCTTTAGTGGCGCATTGGGTAATTCCCAGCTCACTGCAGAGATACCCTTGCCGCTTATTGAAAATAAGTTAAAATCTGTAATCTGATTTTTTTCATTTATATCTTCAGCATATCTAATAACAACATCAGTAGTCATAGTGGTTACCTGCAGGATCGTTAAAATGTGAGCCTCGATTTTGAGGATCATCGACTCCAAAGAAATGGCCTCCAGCATCATCTCTTATATAAACTTTTTGCGTACCTCCTCCCGGTTTTTGAACTATAAATTCATATATATAACCTGGTTGAGGATTACCACGCTTGTCTATATTAGGGGATACCTTATTGGGGCTCTGACTCACTGGTATACCAGACTGTCTCTTCGCCTCATTAAAAGCACCTGAGCGACCAGCCCCTTCAGGAGAAAGATTTGCAGGCTTGTCCCCTTCAGCCAGATAAGCCAGATCATCCTTATTCTGCTCAGGGATCGGCGTAACCGTGGTATTGCCTCCCGTATCCGGCATACCATCCGTATTTCCGGTATTGCTGGATCCCTGCTCACCAGACTGATCCGGCGTGATCAGCGGAGTTCCCTTATTCTCATCCTGCGCCGGATTGACCAGCTTACCACCCGTCAAATCATCATTAACCGGTACGGTTTCGGTTTTGCTGCCTGCTCCGTTCGTGTGCTGCTGTGCCGTAACCACAGCCATTATCACACAGCTGGTATTCGCCAGGCAGGTCGCGTCCAGCCCTGCTTTTACCTTTTTGGTCAGCGCCAGTGCCGCCTGTTCATTTGCGCCGCCCTGGCCCGCTTCGGCCACTGCCGCCGCATCCAGCAACGATTTAGCCTGCATCATCTGCAACATGCCCATGCTGACCATGTTATTGCTGATTTCGTTCTGGCCCGCCTGCGCTCCGGCTACCGTGTCCGCCGTAGTCTCTCCAGCCAGCCCGGCTGCCAGACCTGCCGCAACCGTTCCCAGCGCGACCAGCGTCTGCTTCTGCTGTTCGCTAAGCTGACTGACCGGCACGTCACCGTACAGAACATTTTTGATGGCTTCACTCATCGCGGCGGTGGTAGCCGCGCCCGCCGCACCTGCTGCCGCTGAATTACCCTGTGCGGCAGCTATAACTCCGGCCACCGCAGCATGTGCCATTATACGACTGGCCTCATCCGGCGCTTTCTGCTTAATCAGCTCTGCAAGGTAAGGGGCCGAACCGCCAGCCAGTGCGGCTTTCAAATCGCCCCCCGCCAGCCCCTGTATCGCCGCCGTCGCCGCGCTGATACCCTGCTGCACCGACCCGCCGGTTCCCATTCCGCCGGCCAGCATCTCCCGGTTGTACAGCGTCTGATAGACCTGTCCGGTGATGTCGGCCGCGGTCGGCTCCTGACCCGGGTTCGCTTTCCGCCACTGCGCTTCGGCGTCCCTCTTCTGGTCCGGCGAGATGTTCTCCATCTTTTCCGTGGCCGCTCTGGTCGCCGCAATCTCGCCCTGCGTCCGCGCGATGTCGCCCGCCTGACTGCCGATTTCCGCCAGCAGCTGCGCCGTCTCCATCCGCCGCTGCTCTTTCTCCTTATCGAAGATTTTATCCAGCCCCGGATTCGCACCCGCCGCGTCGCGGCTCAGGTCCGCCACGTCCTGCGTCTGCTTCGCCTTATCCCGGATAATGAGGGTGCCGTCGCTTACCGCCGCCTTCGTCACCGACGACGCGCTGCCGCTGCCGTTCAGCCCCGCCAGCAGACCGTTCGCCATGTTGCCTTCGAACTGGCTGCCGATGCTGCCGCCGGTGCTCATGCCCACACTCTGGTGCTCGGTTTTATAGTCCGCGTGGTTCTCAATGTTGCTGAAGCCCAGCGTGCCGGTGTCAAGACGGTTCTTATCGGCGGTCGCGCTGGAACTGATGACCGCGCCGTTCAGCTGGGTGTGCTCACCCGCCGTCACGTCAAAGCCGCCTTTCCCGGCAAAGATGCCGGTCTGCTCGGCCACGCTCTGCCAGTTGCTGTGCATCTTATCCTGGCTGAGGTTGACGCTCGCGGAGCCGGTCATCGAGCCGAAGGTGAAGCTGCCGCCCGCGCTGGCGTTCTGCTGCTTGCTGTCGTAGCGGTCGCTGTCCTGCTCTGAGGTCAGCGTCAGGTTGCGGCCGGTATCGACCTTCACGCTGTCGCCGCGCACCTGTGCGCCGGTCAGGTTGGTGTCGCGCCCGGCGTTCAGGCTCAGCCCGTTGCCCGCCGTGAGCGTAGTCTCGGTGTGGGTCAGCCCGTTGCCGTTCTCGCGGCCTTTGCCCGCGTTGACGCTGGCTGAAACGCTGATGCCGTAGCCGCCCGACCCGGCGGTCAGGCCGATACCCAGGCTGCCGCCCTTGCTGCTGTTAGTGCTGTCGGTGCGCTCGCTGTTCTGCGCTGAAAGCAGGCTGATGTCGTTTTTCGCCGTCAGCCCGAGGTCGCCGCCCGCCTGAAGCTGACTGCCCTGCACGAGGATGTTGCCCGCGCTGCCCGGCTGTGCGCCGGTGGCGGTGATGGCCAGGTTACCGCCCGCGCCCAGCGTGCTGCCCTGCGCTTCACGGCTTTCGGTGCGGGTCTCGCTTTTCGACGACTGGCTGCCGTAAGAAAGACTGATGCCGATCGAGTTGGTGGAACCTTCTTCATAACCTTTGTCGCCCGGCTTCAGGCCTGCGGCGGTGTTTCTGGCGTTCGCCGCGTCGGTCTGCGCGCCGTCCATCTGGTAAGCCTGCGCGGCCTGGGCCGCCGTCAGCGCCGCTTTGGTGCCCTGCAACGCCTTCAGCCGGTCATCGCCGCTCTCATCGGCGGTACGGGCGGTCTGCACTGCCGTGTTCAGCGCCGCGCCCACGGTGCCGGACAGCGCCAGCGTCAACCCGCTCTGCTTCTGCTCGGTTTTCGTCAGTGCGGTGTGGCTGTTTTCGGCCGCACTGAGGGTCACGTCGCTGCCGCTCAGGGAGAGATCTTTACCGGCGATCACGTCGCTGCCGTGCACGTTAAGCTGGTTACCGGCGCTGAGGGTAACGCTGCCGTCGCTGCTTCCCACCGTGCTGCGGCGGCTGAGGGCGCCGCTGGCGTCGGTGCTGCTCTTCTGCATCGCCTGCCCCACGGTGAAACCGATGCCGCCGGTGCCCATCAGGCCAGATTTTTTCTCCTCGCGCTGATGCACTTCATCACGCGTTTCTGTGGCGGTCGTGATGCTGAGATCGCGGCCGGCGGTCAGCGCAACATCCTGCGTACCGGCGACGTTGCTGCCAGTTACTGCAATGTCGCGGCCCGCCTGAAACAGGACGCTGTCGCCGCTCAGCGTGGTACTGAGCGCCTCGCTGCTGTGCAGTTCGTCGTGGGTCTCCAGACTGCTGCCCGACAGCAGCCCTTTGCTTGACTGCCTGCTGTGTTCGGTGAGATCGGTACGGCTGTTGCCCGCGCTGAGCACGATGTCGCGTCCGGCGCTGGCGGTCAGTGCCCCGCCCGCCGTGACGTCCGCTGCCGTAGCGCGGATATCCTGTCCGGCACTCAGCTGCAGCGCGCCGCCGGCGGTGATGCGTGACCCGGCATCGCTCTGCTGTGACAGGCGACGGTAGTTGCTGCTGTTCCAGCTGTCATTTTCAGTGTGCTGCGTGCTGAGGGTGCCGAGCGTCAGGTCATTGCCCGCCTGAATCTTCGTGGTGCTCTTCTCTCCGGCGTTGCCGATATCGCTGGCGGCCAGGGTGATGTTGTTCAGCGCGCTCAGCGTCAGCGCACCGTCGGTGCCCTGCACGTAAATACCGGCCGGACGATCTATCCAGCGGTCGGTACCGTCGCCGCGCAGCGTTGACTGGCTGGTAATATCCCGTCCGGCCAGCAGCGACACCTGCTTATCACCGCTGATGACGCCGCCCAGGTTAGTGATATCCTGACGGGCGGTGAGATTGATCGTGTTGCCGCTGATGTAGCCGCTGTTGGTCAGCGACTGCGCCGTCAGCTGCGTCACGTCGCGGCCCTTAATGGTCCCGCTATTAGTGATGTCGTTGCGGGCATTCAGCGCCACGCTACCGCCCCCGATCAACGCGCCGTCGCCGGTTAAGTCACCCTCTTTCACCTTCGCATAAACCTGCGGTACCAGCACGGTCTGCTGTGTGCCATCCGGCAGCGTCACGGTCTGATTCACCAGCCAGACGATATCGCTGGTGAGCAGCGCCATCTGCGCCGGGGTCAGCGCCACGCCCAGCTCCAGCTGGTACGTTTTGCCAAAGGCTACCCCATTATTCATCAGCCCGCGATACTGATCTTCATCACTGCCATACCCGCTGATATAGCGGTTGCCGGTCAGCTGGATAATCTGATCGCGCACCAGTCGCTGCTCGTAATAACCATCGCCCAGCCGCTTCAGGATCCGGCTGCTGTCGGTGGTCAGAGCGTTCTGCATATAGTCGCTGCTGAGCCACTGCTTCTGATTAACAAAGCGCGGATCGGTCTCGACCAGGTAATGGCTGTCACTGCCAGGTTGCAGCTGGTACAGGCTGTTATCCGGCAGCCGAATGTCAGGTGAGACGGCGCGGATCACCGGCGTAATCGTCTGTCCGTCGACGACCGTTGCTGGCAGTGTCAGCGAGAATTGTTGCCCGGCAGGTAACAGCAGTGGCCGGTCTTTGAGGCTGCCGAGCTTGTTCAGCGTCAGCGCACTGTCATAGCGTAATCCGGCTGGCAGTAACGCACTGCCGCTATCCGTGGCACTCAGCGCCACTGCCGCAACCGCCTGCTGGAGAGCAGGTGTGCCGATGCGGTCAGCCTGCGTGGTGACGCCCTGCTGCTGGCGGTTGCCGGTCTGATAGCCATTTCCCTGCGGCGCTGCATTCGCCTGCCAGCTCAGCGTCTGCAGATCGATGGTTTCCGTCACGGGCGCCGGGCGGTAGTTTTTCTTATCTTTGCCCTGCGACGTTTTGGTTCCACCCAGTTTCTTTTTCTTCTTCTTCGCGTACCAGCGAACCGATTTCCCGTCGTCCGTGGTAACGCGCGTTCCTTTTGTCGCCTGATTATTCAGCTCGCCTATCTGACCGCCGAGCACAGCACCCGCGACAATCTGGCTGTCGTGGTTGTTAAGACGGCCGGCGCTAAAGGTCATGTTACCGCCCGACAGAATCTTGCCCGGATCGCTCTCCAGAATCTGGGTTTCTTTCACTATCCGCCGGTAGTCATACTCATAAAACTCGCTGCCGCTGGTGCCATCCGGCATTTTTGCCGTGTGCACGCCATATTTGTTTTTTTTGCTGGTATCCACGTCGGCCCAGTCAAAACGATCGGTGTGGCCTTTTAGCACCGCGTCGTGATGCTGGCTATCTTCGGTCGTAACGACCTGCGTGGTCAGGTGGCGGTTGGTATTGTTGATTTCCGCCATGCTGATCGTGGCATCCTGCCCGGCCTCAATTGTTGCCCCGTCATTGTTGAGCTGCTGCCCCTGTCCGGTGGCCTGATTATTCGCATCCAGCTGGCCGCCAATGTGCAGATCGCCATCACTGTAGATCAGCGCATGGTCGCGGTTGTTCAGCGTGCCAGCCGCAATATCCAGTCGCTGCCGCGCCGCAATCACCGCTGCTTTGCCCGCTTCACTGAGGTTGTTGAGCAGCGTAGCCGCAATGGCAATGTGATCGCCATAGATACGGCCGGTGCCGCTGTTATTCAGGACGCCCGCAACCAGGTGTGTCAGTCCGCCGTCAATCAGACCGCGATTGTTCAGGGTGTCGGCTGCAGTAATTTCGGTCTGCCCGCCGCTGATCTCGCCATTTGCCTGATTACTGATATTTTGCGCGGTAAGGAATAGCGCCTGCTGAGCAGCGAGGGTGCCATCGTTGGTCACGTTTCCACCCGCCGTCAGCCGCAGCGTGCCGTTGGCTTTGACCTCTGAGAGGTTATGGAAATCACCTGCCAGCGTGATGCCAAGATTCCCCTGCGACAACACCTGTCCGTCGCCACTCAGGGAAGCTGCGTTGATCTGCGCCTCTTTATCAGCAATCAGCGTGCCCTGCTGATTGTTGATGGCGAGCGCCTGCCCCTGGGCTGAGTCCTGAATAGTCAGCGTATCCGCTGACGAGATCAGCCCGCTGACGTTATCCAGTGCCTGTTGCACGGTAAGCGCCAGCCTCTGTTTTGCGCGCAGAGCACCCTGACTGTTGTCCAGCGTGCCGGTTTCGATGGTTAAACTGCCCGCTTCAATGCCTTTACCGCTCTGTCGTGTATCACGGTTGATCAGCGATGGCGTGGTGATCGTCATCTGCTGGCCGCCCTGAATCATCCCGCTACGGTTATCCAGCTGCTGGCTCAGTGACAGGGTACCGGTGCCGACGCTTTGCACCAGGCCGTCATTGTTGACCAACTGACCCGCCGTCAGCGATAGCGTACCTGCCGAAAGGAGTTTGCCCGCCTGATTAAGCAGCGCATTTTGTCCCGCATTGAGCGTCAGATCGGTGCCACCCTGGATCTGTCCCTGCTGGTTATCCAGCGCACCACTTTCAATATTGAGGTTACCGGCACCGGCAATAAGTCCGCGCTGGTTAGTCAATGTCTGACCTGCCGTGGTGAGGGTGATATCCCCCGCCGACTGCAGTTTACCGTCACTGTTGTTCAGCGCCTGACCGTTGAAAGTCAGCCCGCCATTGCCTGCGACCTGCCCCTGGCTATTGTTCAGTTCACTGGCGCTGAGTGATGCCTGCTGTCCTGCAGCAATGAAACCCGCCTGGTTATCAATTGCCCCGCTGCGCAGATCCAGACTGTTGAGGGCAACGATACCGCGCTGGTCACCACTGTCGCGATTGATCAGGGCGTGCCCCTGGGTGTTCAGCGTCATGTCGCTGCCAGCCTGTAACAGGCCACCCTGGTTTTGCAGCTCCCCGCTGGTGAGATCGAGCCGCCCTTTGCCGCCCGTCAGCGTGCCGGACTGGTTGTTGATATCGCCCGTCACAACCTGCGCGCCGCTATGACCGGTGATGAAGCCGCGCAGATTATCCAATGCGCCGCTGTAGAGCTTCAGCATGCCCGCACTGAACAGGCCGCCTGCGGCTCCGCTGTCACGGTTGATCAGGCTCTTGCCGTGGGTGTCCAGATGCAGATCGCCACCCGACTCAATCCTGCCTGCCCGGTTGTTGAGGAGTCCGCTATCCAGTTGCAGGGTGCCTTTAGCACCCAGTTGCCCCTGTTGGTGGTCGAAGGTCTGCTGATGAGTATCGATGCGAATATTCTGTCCCAGCATCACCCCGCTACGGCCATCAATCTGGCCGCTGGAGAGCAGCAGATCGCCGCCTGCAACAATGCCACCGCGTTCGCCGCTGTCGCGGTTATTCAGTTCGCCGCCCCGGGTGTTGACGGACAACGCCTCACCCGACTGAAGCAGGCCGCGCTGGTTATCCACGCTGCTGCTTTCCAGCGTTAATCCATGATCGGCATTAATAATCCCATCGACGTTGTTCAGTCCACCGCTGGTGAGCCGCATAGCGCCCGCCGAGACCAGCGAGCCCGTGCTGTTATCAAGATCACCACTGCTGATATGCAGATTAGCTCCCGCAATAACGCCGCCTGATGCCGCATTATTCAGCGCCTCTCCGTGCGTATTAAGCTGCATATCACCGCCGGACTGCAGTCGCCCGCCGCTGTTATCCAGCGCGCCACTGCTCAGCAATAGTTCGCCGCTGGCGCTGAGCAGAGCAGACCTGAAATCAGCGGCCTGGCCCTGCGTATCGATCACCAGGTTTTGTCCCTGAATGACGCCGTGATCACCGGCTAACTTTCCGGTTGAGAGTTGCAGATCACCGCGCGCCACAATGCCGCCGCGATCGCCGCTGGCGTTGTTGTTCAGCTGCGCGCCGTGCGTATCCAGTGAGAGCGCCTGACCCGATTGTAATAAGCCTCGCTGATTGTCGAGCGCGCCGGTCTTCAGCGTCAGCGCCCCATCAGACATCAGTGTGCCGTCAATGTTGGTCAGCAGGCCGCTGGTGATGTTGGCCGCCGAGGCAGCGGCGATAACGCCGTTCTGGTTATCCAGGTCGCCACTGTTAAGGGCAAGTGCGCCACCGCTGATTATCCCTGCTTTACCGCTGTCACGGTTAATCAGCGCCTGTCCGTGGGTATCAAGTGTCAAATCGCCGCCTGACTGGATCAGACCGCTGTGATTGTCCGTTGTCCCGCTGGAAATGCTGAGATCGGTACGGGCGACCAGGTTGCCGCCAGTATTGTTCAGTTCACCCTGCTGCGTGTCGATGGTCACGCCGTGGCCAAGCAGGGTTCCACGCTGATTATCCAGCGCCTGGCTGCGCAAAGTGACCTGCTGACCCGCTTCGATGCGACCCTGGGTGTTATCAATAGCCTCACGGGTCATCAGCGTAGCGTCACCGCCAGTTGAAGCAATCAGGCCCTGCTGATTATTCAGGCTTGCGCTGGTGAGTTGCAGATTGTGACTGGCCTGCAGCGCACCCTGCGCGTTCGTCAGGGACTCCTGAACATCCAGTTGCAGATCGCCGCTGCCCGCAGCCAGCAGCGTGCCACCGCTGTTATCCAGGCTACCTGAGGCAAGATTCAGATTACTGCCGCTCTCAATCCGCCCATCGCGGTTGTCTGTGTCACCCGAAACCGCGATCGCCATCTCGCCAGCGCCACGCTGCGACAGCAGACCTTGACGGTGATCCAGCGTGCCCGCCGTCAGCGTCAGCGCCTCTGCCTGGGTGTGTGCCTGTGAGAGATCGAGCCTGTCGCCGCTGAGCGTTAACGCACCCGCTGACAGCAGATTGCCCTGATTGCCCTCCAGCCGGGTCGCATTAAGGTTCAGCGCGCCATTATTACCCGCCAGCTGCACGGTGCCGCCCTGATTATCCAGCCATGGCGTATCCAGCTGCAGTAAGTCACCGTTACCTGCGATGAGCCCGCTGCGGTTTTCAATATGCTCTGCCTGCAGCCGGGTATCGCCTTCATTGCTCAGCGTGCCCTGATTGTTGAGCAACGACCCCGTGGAGATCGTCAGGGCTTCGCGGTTTTGCTGGCGCAGCAGGCCGCGATTGTTACTGATGTTTTGTGCCGCGACAGCGAGGCTGCCCGCCGCCAGTTTGCCGTCATCATTGTTAAGCGCCGTCGCAGCCTGAATCCCGAGTGTACGGCCCGCCACCGTGGCGCCCTGGGTGCTGATATCCGCCTGCGTAGAGGTCAGCGCGATGGCATCGGCTGAGGTCTGGCTCCCGGCGAGATCGACCCGGCTGCCCCGCGCCTGAATCTGGTCGTGCGCCAGGTTTTTACCCCGCGCCTTAAGCTCACCCTGGCTGGTCAGCAGCAAATTACCGGGCTGGCTCAGCGTCTCATTGCCCCCAACGCCTGCCGCCAGCGTACTTTCAGCGGTGCTCTCAATGGTGCTGGCGGAGAGCGTCGCGTTACGGCCTGCGCTCACCAGCCCACTGTTGCGCAGCGTGCCGCTGGAGGCCAGCGTGACATCCTGCTGTGACACGATGTTGCCGCGGTTCTCCTGGTCGCCATTGCTGGCTATCTGAAGCGCGGCCTGACTTTGCAGCGTGCCGCTGTTCTCCAGTCTGCCATCCACGGTCAGGTGCAGTTCACCGGCGCTGGCTCCCAGTTCACCGGCATTACGCACGCCAACGCCCTTTTCAGTGCCGGTCAGGGTGATTTTATGGGCATACATGCCGCCAATTGCCGCGACGTCGAGCGCAAATTCAGGCCGTGTCGTCCCATTATCCGCTTTCACCGTAGTGACGTTACCTTCGGTCGCAACCTGGTTCCTGCCTGTGACCACATTGAGTTCGCGGGCATGAACTTTTGCGTTAACCGCTACCGACTGCGCAATGATCTGGGTGTAGTCAGCATCGCTGTCATTCAGGCCCTGACCTTCGATATTGATTCGGCCGCCATTAACATCGAAGCCTTAGAGCTGGCCGTTTTCAATCAGCGCCTGTCCGGTGGTCAGCGTATTGCGGCTGGCGTTAATAAATCCGCAGCCGTTACAGGTAATGCCTGACGGGTTTGCAATGACTACCGCAGCCCGTTTACCGGCTACTTCGATAAACCCGTTAAGCTGGCTTGGATTACGGCTGTTGACTTCGTTGAGGATAACCGTCGCTTCCTGCTTTGACAGCCAGGGGTTAGCCGCTACCATGCCACCCAGTTGAGTAGCCGTGTTCTGATGGCTGTTGTTCAGGATTGCGCCGCGCGCGTCAACGTCGAGCTGGCTGTACTGATTGCGGGAAACACCCTGGCTATTGGGCGTCTGAATGTTGATTTGCGGCAGACCATTTGCGGTGGCCATGACGGTAGGCTGCTGGCTGCCCGGCGCGCTGCTGTCTGCCACAATGTTGGCCTGCACCGGCAGACTGACCACGCCCGCTGCCAGCCAGAGTGCAAAGCTGAGCGGTGAGATCCGCACCCTCGCCTCTGCATATGAGGTGCGCTTCGGGCTTCGGGCAACACGTGAATAGCCGCTACGGGTGATGTCAGACACTACCATTAGCATGCCGCGAACCCGGTTGAAGATAAGGCGATAGCAGAGTTTATTCATAATGCGCACAGTCCATTGTCAGCAATATCGATAAAAGGTTTAGTAGTTCCAGTTCACGCTGAAACCATAGGTGACAGGATCGGTTTTGAAGCCGTCCGGTTTCGACAGAGGAATCCCGGCAAAAAAGTCGTAGCTCAGGCTGGCGGTCGTGATCGCGCCGCGCAATCCGATGACGCCGCCCGCCAGATGTCGTCCCAGAGGTCCACCCTGGGAGGCGCTGTTGCCGCCCACCTCGCCATAGTCGGCACCCAGGTAAAGCTCCTGAGTGGGCAGCGGCGTCTGCCAGGCCAGCGTGTTCTGAACGGTCCAGCCCCGGCTGGCGCTGAGGGTGCGCTCACCATCAAAACCGCGCACCGTCCAGCGGTTGCCAATCGCGAACTCATCCTGCGGTGTCAGCGGGGTGTTGCTCATCTGGCGACGATATTGGATGTTGTAACTTAAACGCTGATTGCCCAGCGCGAACGGCGTGGTGAGCCCCGCCTGCCAGGTCAGGATTTTAGAAAGCGCGGTGGCATAGGTAGAGTCCTGATATGACTCCTCCCAGGCGGGCAGCGCACCGAACCAGCGCGTACCACGCTGATAGCTGACACCGGCGTCCAGCGTCGCCGGACCGATATAGTGCCGGTGTGACAGGCCGAGTCGCCATGCGCTGGTACGGCGCTGCTGGCTGCTGATTTCGGTGTCGTTGATGAAGTTGCGCGACTCTTTAACCAGCACATCGGCGCTGACGGTGGTTTTGGCGGCGGCATTACGGTAGATCACCCGGCTGGCCTGCACATCCAGCGAGCGACTCTTTCCGGCATAGAGAAAATCGCGGCTGTAACCGGCGACTGTCTGATGGTAGTCGTAGTCGCTGGCGGTAAGGCCAAACAGCCAGTAGCCGACAGGCACCGAGTAATGTCCCGACAGGCTTTTGCTGCTTTTTCTGCCAGCAAATCCCAGGTCGCGACTGGCGGTCAGGTAGAAGAGATCGCTGAGGGAGGTCGGGTTATCCAGCGCCAGCATCATCCCGCTCTGATAGCGCCCGGTACTTTCGGTGCCGGAATCATCCAGCCATGCGCCGAGTCGCCAGAAACGGCGCTGCGTGCGTTCAATCACGATGTCACTTTCACCCGGATTGAGGCCAGGACGGAGCGCCATATGCGCTTCCACCGTCGGCAGACGCTGCAGGTTTTCCAGCCCCTGTTCAATATCCCGTAAATCCAGCAGATTGCCTGCATGGGCGGGTAATGTCGGCCACAGGCTGACATAGCGGGATGATGAGGGTGACAGTTCCACACTGCGGATTTTGCCAGGCACTATCAGCAGGTGCAGCACGCCCTGGCGCAGATCCTGCTGCGGAGCCAGCACGCGCGTAGTGACCCAGCCATGATTAATCAGCCGGTTTTGCAGCGTGCTCATTAACTGGCTGATGCCTTTTACGCCGAGACAATGACCATTGGCCTGACTGGCCAGACGTTGCAGAGGCACCCAGTGCGGCAGCGCCTCCTGCCCGGACAGACTGACCTGCTGAATAACAAAACAGGGTGTTTCCTGCGGGAACGTCAGGTGGGAAGGTGCCGGAACCGTTTCTGAGAGACGCACATCAGGCACCTGTGGCATCAGCCGTTGCTGACGCGCTTTTTGTTGCTCCTGCTGATGCTGTAATTGCTCATCACCCGGTGCCGCCTGCACAGTGCAAACTGGCAGGATGGTAATCAGCAAAGCGCAAAGCAGAGGTGCCAGCGTTGTTAAAACTCCATTTTTTTGGGGCTGCATAACCGATCCATGTGGTTAAGGTGTAACAAAATGTATATGACTTTTTTCCTGCGCACATTATGGCGCTGGAATCAAAAACCACAAGAAAAATTACAGAAAAACTTACACTAAGCTTACAAAAGTTAGTGGGACGGGCCATTTAAAAAAGTACCAGTAATTACCCGTATCTCAGGGGTTATTGAGTCTGACGAATCGCCGGGATTAGCTAAAGGCGCAGAGACGGATATTTTTAGCCAATGAATAACAAGGGATTAGCCATTCGTCCAGCGCGTCAGAGACCAGCTTTGTAGCCGGGCTAACGACGGAACTGAAGTAGCCGAACTCGTTACCTGAAAAGTTTTCTGGCTATAGCAAATATTCTTACGGTTACTCTCTTGTTATTAATGGTACGCATTTCAGGCATCACCAACATACTACCCTGCCATGCTCATAAAATTTTACTTTAGTCAAAATTATGAATGCATTTTGCTTTAGTCGATATCGCACTCTCCTGCGCCAGCGTCTGTTTCAGGGGCTTCTCCAGGACATAAAAAAAGCCCCCTCATAAAGGAGGAGGCTTAACATTAATTAGCCAGCGTTATTGCTGTTGCTTAGTGCAGCTTCAGCCGGGGACGAATAACCCGGTTAATACTGCCGACCAGCATCATCAGACCGGTTTTGAAGTAGCCGTGTAGCGCAATCTGGTGCATACGGTAAAGCGAGATATAGACAAAGCGCGCGATGCGCCCTTCCACCATCATTGAGCCGCGCATCAGGTTGCCCATCAGGCTGCCGACCGTACTGAAGCGGGAGAGCGATACCAGCGAGCCATGATCTTTATAGACATAGGCTTTTAGCGGTTTACCGTCACGCTGCGCCAGAATGTTGTCCATGGCGCGTGAGGCCATCTGATGCGCTGACTGGGCGCGCGGTGGTACAAAACCGCCGCCCGGCAAGGCGCAGGAGGCGCAGTCGCCAATCGCGTAGATGTCATCGTCCAGCGTGGTTTGCAGCGTCTCTTTGACCACCAGCTGATTGATGCGGTTGGTTTCCAGTCCGCCAATCTCTTTCAGGAAGTCGGGTGCTTTAATCCCAGCCGCCCAGACCATCAGATCGGCTTCGATAAACTCACCGCCTTTGGTATTCAGGCCATTACGCTCGGCGCTGGTGACCATGGTCTGCGTCAGCACGCGCACGCCCAGCTTGGTCAGCTCCTGATGTGCCGCAGCAGAGATGCGCGGTGGCAGTGCAGGCAGGATACGTTCACCCGCTTCCACCAGCGTCACATTCAGCGCTTCGCGTCCCAGGCCTTTGAAGCCGTAGCTGTGCAGCTGTTTCACCGCGTTGTGCAATTCAGCTGACAGCTCAACGCCTGTTGCCCCGCCGCCCACGATGGCGATGTTAACTTTCTCGACCCGGCCTTCGCTGGCGGAGAATTTCAGGAACAGGTTGAGCATTTCGTTATGGAAACGACGCGCCTGATGCGGATTATCCAGGAAGATGCAGTGATCTTTAACGCCCGGCGTACCGAAATCATTCGAGGTGCTGCCCAGCGCCATCACCAGCTGGTCGTAGGCCACTTCACGTTGTGGCACCAGCACTTCGCCCTGCGCATTCAGCACTTCGGCCAGGCGGATCACTTTTCGGGTGCGATCGATATCGGTGAGCGAACCCAGCTGGAACTCAAAACCGTGATTGCGGGCATGAGCCAGATAGCTCAATGCATCAATGCCTTCGTCCATTGAGCCGGTCGCCACTTCGTGCAGCAGCGGCTTCCACAAGTGACTGTGGTTACGATCAACCAGGATAATCTCGGCCTTCTTTTTACGACCCAGTTTATGGCCCAGCTGCGTGGCCATTTCCAGGCCGCCCGCTCCCCCTCCGACAATAACAATTTTCTTAACAGACGTAGTCAACAAAGACCCCCTCAAATTGTGAACCAAAAGTTAACCAAAGGTTAAATTAAACCTTAAGAAACATAGGGTTGGCGAAGTTAAAATCGCAATCTGCTGGGAGAATAGCATGGCGGGAAGAGGAGAACATAAGAATATTGATATACATCAAAGCGGGAAAATAAAACTCAGATAATTACGTAATAAAAACAGGCACCTTGCGGTGCCTTTGCTGCTTAACCTAATGTTTTAAAAGCTTTTATCCGCTTAAGATGTGGGGATATATTTTTGAATTTGTGCCCTTCCGTCTCATCCCAGACAATTTCATAAAACGGATGCAGCTGGTCAGCAATGTGCTGGCTGTCGAGCGCCTCATCGTGACGGGAGAGAATGGCCAGACAGCGGTCACGATTACGCTCGCGAAAATCGCTGACGCACTTCGTTGCGATATCCTGATACTCCTCCGGCCGGTCGATCTTCCCTTCCATATTCGCCTGCGGCGAGAGGTTGGGATTAAAAATCACCTGCCGGATGCCGCACAGAAATCCAATGCGCTCTGACCAGAAGCCGCCCAGTCCGACGCCGCAAATCAGCGGCCGGTCGTCGTCAGAAAGCGTCAGCATCTTATCGGTCTCTTTTAGCAGAAACTGCATGTCATGTTTGGGATGGCGGGTGCTGTAACTGATCAACCTGACATCAGGATCGATAAATTGCAGTTGCAGCACTTTTTCGTGATTGCCCGGACTGTTGGAATCAAAACCGTGCAGATAGATGATCATGATAATCCTCAAGGTAGTGATAGCGCCGGGCAGTCACTGCTTACCACGACGCCTTATGAGCCAGCCAGCGTTCCTGAAGCGCACTCAGTTGCTGAGCATTATTTTTCCAGCGATGCGTTCCCCGCAGTTCATCGCGGGTAAACCTGCCCTGATGATACAGCTGTGTAACCCGCTCTGACCCGACCGGGATCAGGTTATCCAGTACACTGATGGCGCCCTGACGCTGATTGCAGACCAGAATCATGTCACAGCCCGCGGAAAGGGACTGCTGCGCCCGCTCAGGATAGCTGCCCATCACCGCTGCGCCCTCCATCGACAGATCGTCGGAGAAAATAATACCGTCAAAGCCCAGTTGCTCACGCAGCACGGTTTTAAGCCAGTATGGCGAACCACTGGCGGGCAGCGGATCAACTTCGGAGTAGATGACGTGTGCGGGCATGATGGCGTCCAGTGCCTGTTCGGTAATCAGCTTGCTGAAGATTGCCATGTCATGCTCACGCAGCGTCTTTTCGTCCCGCGGATCGCGTGGGGTCTCTTTATGCGAATCCGCACTCACCGCACCGTGACCCGGAAAATGTTTGCCCGTGGTCTTCATGCCCGCCTCGTGCATCCCCGCAATAAAGCGGCGGGCGACGTCAAGGGCGATGGCCGGATCGGCATGGAAAGAACGGTCACCAATCGCGGCGCTGATATGACCAATATCGAGTACCGGCGCAAAGCTGATATCGATATCCATGGCGATCATCTCGGCCGCCATTTGCCATCCCGCCTGTTGCGCCAGTTCACCGGCGGTATCCAGGTCGTGCAACGCAGCAAAAGATTGCATGGCAGGCAGTTGGGTGAAGCCGTCACGGAAACGCTGCACGCGACCGCCCTCCTGATCCACCGCCACTACCAGCCGGGTGTGAGAGGCGGCGCGGATCTGCCGCACCAGCTCTGCCAGCTGTGCGGGATCATGATAATTTCGCGCAAATAAAATTAAACCGCCCACCAGCGGATGCTGCAGGATGTCGCGCTCTTCGCCATCCAGTTCATAACCCTCGACGTCAAGCATCAGGGGGCCGGGTAAATCTGATCTCATATCATGAATCCTGTAGCGAAACGCACCTGCGTAACGCGATTAAATCTGTTCCCAGCTCTGTCGAGCCAGCTGTTGTAATGTGTCGTCGTCACGCTGACCGGCACGGAGCTGATACCAGCTGGCCATCAGCAACTGCAGCCAGGGCTGCCAGCGTCTGACCTGCTGCACCAGCGCGGTAAGCGGCAGCTGCATCTCCGCGGCATACTCAACCAGCCAGTCGGCCTGGTGCTGCGGATCGCTGGCACAGACAGCCGCCAGCTCCAGCGCCACGTCGCCATCGGCGGCATACTCCCAGTCGATCAGACGCAGACCTTCGGGATCTTGTATGACATTTCCGGCATGCAGATCCATGTGCAGCGGAGCCAGTCGCAGCGGGTGAGGTTCACCCTGCTGCGTCAGACGCCTGAGCGCCCGCAACCAGCGGTGATGCCGCTGTGGAGTGAGCTGCCAGTAGCGCCATAACAGCGGCAACAACTGCAGACGATAGCCGGTCAGCGGCTGCTGATGCAGCTGCTGTAGCAGTGCCACGATCTGTGGACGCTGCTGGCTGAAACGGTGTTCATCCAGCGCTTCGCCTGCGCACCAGGTCAGGATAATCCCCTGACGATGGCCCGCCACGGGCTGCGGTGCCACTCCGCTGGCTTGCAGTTTGCGTAACAGACGGAATTCGCGCTGCCGATCCACAAACGGAATAACCGGTTGCGGTGCCGCCCGCGCGATAAAAGTTCCGCGCGGGCTGACAATCTTCTGGCTATGCCCGGTCAGACCGGCCAGCGGGATAAAGGATGTCTTTTCTGGTTCGCCGGTGACCTGCTGAATCATCCGCTGGAAAGCGGGATTAATTCTGTGCAATGCCGTTGCCGGACCAGATGATCTCGCCTGTCTGGACCAGCATCAGTTGCATTTGCAGCGTCGGCGCTTTGACATCGCCACGCGCGTTGCTGTAAAGCACATACTGAGCGTTAACGTTACGCGCCAGGCCAATCGCTTTACTGCGCGAGTTCAGGCTGTCATCCGGCGATAATCCCAGCGTCTGCTTGGCCTGCGCCAGTTGGTCAGCAGAAACCAGGGTGAATTTGCCGTTGTTATTCAGCGCATTCTGGATAGCTGCCGTCGCTTTCTCGCTTTGCAGCGCACCGTTGGTGCTGTTTTTAACGCGATCCACCAGCAACACGCTGCCCGGCTCGGCGCTGGCAGCCTGTAACATCTGCGCCACCAGCGGCTGAACGCTGGCATCCCAGTTGATAGTGACCAGTTTCGGTGGCTGCGGCACAGGCTGCGGTTGCGGCACCGGTTCAGGTTGTGGAACGGGCTGCACCGGCTCCACAGGCTGAGTCGGTTCAACTGGTGCAGGCTGCTGCTGTTTCACCACACAGCCGGTCAGAATGAGCGCCATCAGGAGCGCTCCGGTACGATTAACACTGCGTATCACGTAGAAAATCCTTAAAGATAGAGATAAAGACGAACCTTGCTGGCCGTCAGGTTACCCAGTTGCGAAGTGGCGATAATGCTGCCCTGCGCCGGAACAGTAACGGTCTGCGCCGGTTCCTGCGGGGTGATTTCCAGCCCTTTGTCGTCATACCAGTAGTAACGATAGTGCACAACAACCGGTGTTTCGCGCTGATTATAGAGCACGCTGGTGGCACGCTTCAGTCCATCGTTCTCATCCAGCGTCGGTTCATCGGTAATGATCCCTGCCGACAACACAGAGGACTCCATCACCAGCGACTGTGACGTATTGATCATCGGTTTATCACTGCTGCAGGCCGTCAGGCAGAGCAGGATCGGCAGGCCAGTCAGCCAGGATCGCATAGCACGCTTCCGTTATCAGGTCAGTTAGAGAGCATCGGTCCCAGCGGTTCACCGCCCAGCAGATGCATATGAATGTGATAAACCTCCTGACCACCATGTTGATTGCAGTTCACAATCAGACGATAACCATTTTGATCGATACCTTCCTGACGGGCGATTTTCGCCGCGGTAGTAAACATACGTCCCAGCGCATGCTCATGCGCCGCTTCCGCCTCGTTGACCGTTGGGATCAGCACATTCGGCACGATTAAAATATGGGTCGGCGCTTTGGGCGAAATGTCGCGGAAGGCAGTGACCAGCTCATCCTGATAAACCACATCAGCGGGGATTTCGCGGCGGATAATTTTACTAAAAATGGTTTCTTCTGCCATGGTGCAATTCCTTTAGCCTGAGTCTTAATCAATCAGTATGCGGGAGAAATTTGTTTTCTTTCAACCTCAGGACCACTTTTCTTGCATTGTTCGCCTGCCTTTGCAGCAGCACCCTCTCTCCGTAACCCGCACGCTGTTCAGAATGCTAACAACGCCCCTGCCACACCAGAAAATGAAACGCTGTTTTATAAATTAGAATTTCGCCACCCTTTTCTTTGTATGACTGCCACTTCAGCGCCAGCACTTGCCAAATTGCGAAGGTTTAGCCGACCCGTCAGTTCTACTTTGCTAACCAGTCCGGGTGAGATGACCGGCGTCACCAGGGATAAACCGCCATAAACATCAAGGAGCATCAGACATGCGCTCACGTAAAATTGGTCTTGGCCACTATCTGGCCTACGGTTCCGGAGATTTTCTTGGAGCAGGCACCACGGCGCTGACCGCCGCCTGGTTGCTCTATTTTTACACCACCTTTTGTGGGTTAACCCCGATTCAGGCCACGCTGATCTTTGCCGCTGCCCGCGTGCTGGATGCGATAGTCAGTCCGCTGATGGGCTTTCTGACCGATAACTTCGGTTCGACCTGGCTGGGCAAACGCTTTGGCCGCCGCAAATTCTTTATCCTGCTCGGCATACCCTCTGTATTCAGTTATAGCCTGATGTGGCTCAGCGACATGAGTTTCTGGTGGTATCTCTGCACGTATCTGTTGTTTGATATCGTCTACACCATGATCCTGGTGCCGTATGAAACGCTGGTGCCGGAAATGACCGACGATTTCAAACAGAAAACCCGCTTCTCCGGTGCCCGCATCGGCCTGGCACAGCTGTCGGCCATTCTGGCTGCCTTTTTACCAGGTATTTTGCTGGGGATGCTGGGCAAAGATAATCCTCTCTCCTTCTTCTACGCCAGCCTGGTGTTTTCGGTAATCTGCGCGCTGGTGCTGACGCTGGTGTGGTGTTTTACCTGGGAGCGTCACCCCGATGACTTTTCCGCCGAGTCACGCCGTGCAGAACAGGAAAAGCAGCAGCTGACGCTGATGCAGAATCTCAAGCGGCTCTATGTCGAGCTGGCTTCAACCTTACGCATCCGCATCTTCCGCCAGCACCTTGGCATGTACCTCGGCGGCTATATCGCCCAGGATGTGTTTAACGCCGTCTTTACCTGGTATGTGGTATTTGTGCTGATGCAGAGCGCTCAGGTCGCCTCCAGCCTGATGGGCACCATGGCGGTGCTGCAGTTTATTGCCGTGATGGCGATGATTCCGCTCTGCATCCGCATGGGACCCGCGCCCGCCTACCGTCTGGTGGCCATATTGTTTGGCCTGGCGGCGCTCTCCTACGCTGGATTGTGGTATGCCGGAATGAACGACAACATGTCGCTGCTGTTGGTGATCTCTGCCCTGGCAGGCCTGGGACGTGGCGGCATCAACTATGTGCCGTGGAACACCTATACCTATATCGCCGATGTGGATGAGGTGATCACCGGACAGCGCCGTGAAGGAATTTTTGCCGGCATCATGACCCTGACGCGTAAAGCGTCGCAGGCTGGCGCAGTCATGCTGGTCGGTATCGTGCTGCAGCTCTCCGGCTTTGTCTCTGGACAGGCGACCCAGGTACCCGGCGTCAGCCACACTATCCTGGCGATTCTCAGCATAGGCACTGTGGCCGTGCTGGCCTGCGGCTTTATCGTGTCACTGCGCTTTAAGCTTAATCTGCAGACCCACACTGTGCTGCGCCAGGAGACGCTGAAGATGCGCGACGCGGGCCGCATCGTGCCGGAAAGCATCACGCCGGAAGCACGCGGAATTGTAGAAACGCTGGCTGGCATGCCTTACGAAAATCTTTGGGGCAACAACAACATTGGCTTCCTTAATCGTAATAAGCCAGCGCCGGAAAAATTGTCCGCACATCCCACTTTAAACCCTTCTTTAAACCCGACCTTAAAACGACAGGAATAAACCATGACTGTATTTCCCGTTAAACACAGCAAATTATTGTGCCAGCCCGAGCATCTGTTGCCACGCAGCGAACTGGTACAGCTGATTCAAAAGCTGACACAGAATCTGGTTAACATCACCGATGAGACAGGCGAATTTTTATTACGGCTGGACGATGGCCGGGTGATTGATACCAAAGGCTGGGCGGGTTGGGAATGGACACACGGCATCGGTCTGTATGGCATGCTGCACTACTATCAGCAGACCGGTGACCAGCAGACGCTGGCCATTATTGATGAGTGGTTTACGCAGCGTCTGGCGGAAGGCACGCCGACCAAAAATGTGAATACCGTTTGTCCTTTTCTGACGCTGGCCTACCGTTACGAAGAGACCGGGAACCCGGCCTGGGTGCCGGTGCTGGAGCGCTGGGCAGAATGGGTCATGTATGAGATGCCGCGTACCGAACAGGGCGGCCTGCAGCACATTGTCTATAACAACGAAAACCCGCAGCAGCTCTGGGACGATACGCTGATGATGAGCGTAATGGCGCTGGCGAAAATTGGCCAGTTGCTGAAGCGCGATGAGTGGATTGAAGAAGCGAGTTATCAGTTCCTGCTGCACACCCAGTTTCTGATGGATCGCAAAACCGGCTTATGGTTCCACGGCTGGAACTTTGACGGTCGCCATAACTTTGCTGATGCACGCTGGGCGCGCGGTAACAGCTGGGTGACGATTGTCATTCCCGACTTCCTGGAGATGATGAACTGGCCTGAGCATCACGCTACCCGCCGTTTTCTGCAGCAGGTGCTGGAGACCCAGGTTAAAGCGCTCAGGGAGTGTCAGCACAGCAGCGGATTGTGGCACACCCTGCTTGATGATCCGCACAGCTACCCGGAAGCCTCCGCCACCGCCGGGTTTGCCTATGGCATTCTGAAAGGGGTTCGCAAGCGTTATCTGCCCGCGGAGTATCGCGAGGTGGCAGAAAAAGCGTTGCGCGGCGTGATTGCCAATATTGATGACGATGGCGAGTTAAAACAGGTCTCCTTTGGAACCGCAATGGGCAAGGATCTGGATTACTATCGCACGGTTCCTCTGACCTCGATGCCCTACGGCCAGGCGATGGCCCTGCTCTGCCTGACAGAGTATCTGCGCGTTTACCTCTGAATCCCGGCCAAAAAAAAGCCCCGCTTAGCGGGGCTTTTTCATCGCTGTAAATCATTACATGCTGCGGATGTAATCATCCATATCGGTTTTCAGGTTATCGGATTTAGTCCCGAAAATCGCCTGCACACCGGAACCGGCAACCACCACGCCACGGGCGCCGAGGTTTTTCAGTTCAGTCTGATCCACTTTCGCCACATCGGCGACGCTGACACGTAAACGGGTGATACAGGCATCCAGGTTGGTGATGTTCTCTTTACCACCAAACGCCGCCACCAGTTTGCCCGCCATCTCGGTACCGGTCGCGGTAGATTGCTCGCTGCTGCTGCTCTCTTCACGGCCAGGTGTTTTCAGATCCAGCTTCGCGATCAGTACACGGAATATGGTGTAGTAAACCAGACCGTAGATGATACCAACAATCGGGAACAGCCAGATTTTACTGCTGTTGCCGCTCAGTACGATAAAGTCGATCAGACCGTGTGAGAAGCTGGTGCCATCACGCATCCCCAGCAGGATACAGATTGGGAATGCCAGACCCGCCAGCAGCGCATGGATCACATACAGGATCGGTGCCACGAACATGAATGAGAATTCAATCGGTTCGGTGATACCGGTCAGGAATGCGGTCAGCGCGGCGGAGATCATGATACCGCCCACTTTAGCGCGATTTTCAGGCTTCGCTGAATGCCAGATAGCAATCGCTGCCGCTGGCAGACCGTACATTTTGAACAGGAAGCCGCCAGAGAGTTTACCTGCGGTCGGGTCACCCGCCATATAGCGCGGGATATCACCGTGGAACACCTGACCTGCCGCATTGGTGTATTCACCGATCTGCATCTGGAAAGGAACGTTCCAGATGTGATGCAGACCAAATGGCACCAACGCACGTTCAATTACGCCATAAATACCAAAGGCGACAACCGGGTTTTGATAGGCTGCCCACTGCGAGAACTCCTGAATCGCGGAACCTATCGGTGGCCAGATAAAGGAGAGCAGCACGCCGAGAATGATAGCTGCCAGACCGGAAATAATCGGCACAAAACGCTTACCGGCAAAGAAGCCCAGATATTCTGGCAGCTTGATGCGGTAGAAGCGATTAAACATGTAAGCGGCGATGGAACCGGCGATAATACCGCCCAGTACCCCGGTGTCGGCGAGGTGTTTAGCCTCGATCTCCGCCGCAGGCAGATGCAGCACCAGCGGGGCAACCACCGCCATGGTTTTCACCATGATGCCATAGGCAACAACCGCTGCCAGCGCCGAAACGCCGTCATTATTGGTAAAGCCCAGCGCCACACCAATAGCGAAAATCAGCGGCATGTTGGCGAACACCGATCCACCCGCTTCTGCCATCACATGCGAAACCACTGCAGGTAACCAGCTGAAATTGGCTGAACCGACCCCTAACAAAATACCGGCAATCGGCAGAACCGATACCGGCAGCATCAGCGATTTACCGACCTTTTGAAGGTTGGCAAAAGCATTTTTGAACATAGCGTGAAGCTCCTGAGTAAGAGTGCATATTTGCGCAGTGCGCGTGGCAAAGAGGGAGGATTCTTTGCCGGGCTGGCGGTGACCGCCTTTTGATTTATTACGAAGGGTAAAATAATTCCCGATTTGTTACTTTGACGGGTATCACGTTTCGACAATCACAAGGGCGCACTTTACGAAATTTCTTACTGATCCGCACCAGTAATCGGCGATAAAAAGCTGACCCTGTCTGAAAAAACAGGGTCATATACGCAGGTTACAGATTAATTACAGAGGCTGAAATAATAGCTGATCAGGCGCCCAGCTGGCTCATCGGGATATGAAACAGCGTTGAGAAGTTTTGGGTTGTTGTGGCTGCCAGCGTTTCTAAATCCACCCCTTTCAGGACAGCCAGATATTCGGCAACATCGCGCGTGTAAGCGGGCTGATTCTCTTTACCACGGAAAGGCACCGGGGCCAGATAAGGCGAATCCGTTTCCACCAGCATCCGATCCAGCGGCACATAGCGTGCGGCTTCACGTAACTGCTCGGCATTGCGGAATGTGACGATGCCGGAAAAAGAGATGTAGAAGCCCATATCCAGCAGTTTTGCTGCGGTGGGCTGATCCTCAGTGAAGCAGTGCAGCACGCCGCCGCAACGTTCAACCTGCTCTTCACGCAGAATCGCCAGCGTATCTTCGCGGGCATCACGGGTGTGAACAATGATCGGTTTGTTCAGCGCAATACCGGTACGGATATGTTCCCGGAACGAGCGCTGCTGCTGATCTTTCGTTTCTGGCTGATAGTGATAATCCAGCCCGGTTTCCCCCAGAGCCACCACCTGAGGATCGGCAGAGAGCCGACGAAACTCCTCAACATCATAGGCCTCTTCCTGATTCAGCGGATGCACACCGCAGGAGAGCGCTATATTTTTCCGTTCGCCGATCAGACTTTTAAGGGTATGAAAACCCGGCAGCGTAGTGGCGATTGCCAGCATAAATTTCACATCACGCGCCGCCGCTTTGGCGATCACATCATCCAGGTCACGATGGTTTTTTTCATAGTCCAGGCCATCAAGATGGCAATGGGAATCCACAATAAACATAATTACTCTCAGATAGGTTTAGCCGACAAGCGCGGGCTTCTGTTTGTCCGCCCAGCTCAGAAGCTGATCGGTCAGCAATAATTCGCGATTTACCGATGCCACATGCAGTAGCTGCTCGCGACAGCGCATCCACTCCTGGAGGCTGCTGTTGAGCGCGCTGGCTGAAAAGTATCCGGCCAGCAACTGCACCACATCCTGACGATCGATATTACTCAGCCACTGACCTGCATGTTGCTGCCACTTCATTGCATCCAGCAGCAAAGAGAGCAGCCAGCCGATACGCGCTGCCGCGTCGTCGGCGTTCAGCGCAGGCAGCAGTTGCAGGATGTCCTGCTGCAACGCAGCGGACAGCGCATCGCAGAGCTTCTGCCGGGCCTGCCACGTTCCGTTTTCCAGCAGGCTCAGCGCCGCACCGGGTGCACCTGCGCTCAGACGCAGAGCCGCCAGCAGCATCTGTTCGTCGTGCGCAGCGTGCTTCTTCAGCCAGAGCAGGCTTTGTCCTTCGTCCGGCGGCGTCAGATGCAGCGCCATGCAGCGGCTGCGCAGCGTGGCCAGCAGGCGCGAGGGATCGCGGCTGCTGAGGAAGAACCAGCTGTTGGCTGGCGGCTCTTCCAGCGTTTTCAGCAAGGCGTTAGCCGCCGCTTCCGAAAGCTGCGCGGCATCCGGCAGCCAGACCACTTTCGCGCCGCCCTGCTGACCAAAGTGGTACATTTTTTCCGTAACCTGCCGCACCGCATCGATGCCCAGGGTACTTTTGCCCTTCTCCGCTTCAAGCCGATACCAGTCAGGATGGGTATTGGCCTGCATCAGCTGGCAACCGTGACACTGCCCGCAACTTTTCAGGCCATCCCGCTGCTGGCACATCAGCCAGCGGCTCATCCCCCAGACCAGCGCCTCATCGCCCATACCTGCCATCGCCTGGATCAACAACGCATGGTGAGCGCGATTCTCCTGATGCTGGCCAATCACCTGGCGATAAGGCTGATTCAGCCACGGGTACCAGTTCATCACGCCTGCTCCGCCAGCCAGCCATCCAGCGCCGACTGAAGTGACGATGTCACATCGGCCAGTGATTGTGTCGCATCGATGGTGATGATGGTGGGGTCCTCCGCTGCCAGCGCCAGATAGCGCGCGCGGGTGCGTTCAAAGAAACGCAATGACTCCTGCTCAATGCGATCCAGCTCACCGCGCGCACGGGCGCGCTGCAGACCGATGTCGGGTGTCACATCAAGATAGAGCGTGAGATCGGGGCGGAAATCGCCTAACACGGTATCACGCAGCGTCTGCATCAGACCGGCGTCAAGTCCACGTCCGCCTCCCTGATAAGCCTGAGAAGAGAGATCATGACGGTCGCCGATCACCCAGGCACCGCGCGCCAGCGCCGGTTTAATGACCGTTTCCACCAGCTGAACCCGTGCCGCATAGAGCATCAGCAGTTCCGCTTTATCTGTGGCCTGCTCGCCCTCAATACCCTGCTTAAACAGCACCCGCAGCTGTTCTGCCAGCGGCGTTCCGCCAGGCTCACGGGTAAAGACCAGATCGTGAATGCCACGGGCACGCAGCGTGGCGACGATGGCGTCACGCGCGGTGGTTTTGCCGGCGCCTTCCAGGCCTTCAATGACGATAAACTTACTGTTCATTTTTTTCCTTTAGCGTCTGCCGGTATACCTGTACCGCCTTGTTATGGCTGGCAAGATTAGTCGTAAAGGTATGGCCGCCCTTGCCGTCCGCAACAAAGTAGAGATAGTTGGTTTTCTCGGGATGAGCCGCTGCCTGCAGAGAGGCTTTACCCGGCATGGCGATCGGACCCGGCGGCAGACCGTTAATGATATAGGTATTGTAAGCGCTGGCCGTCTCAAGATCTTTGCGGGTCAGCGTCCCGTTATAGCTGTCGCCCATGCCATAGATGACGGTGGGATCGGTCTGTAACCGCATACCGGTGCGCAGGCGATTGATAAACACCGAGGCTACGCGCGCGCGCTCTTCGCTGACGCCGGTCTCTTTCTCAATGATTGAGGCCATGGTCACCAGCTCCTGTGGGGTTTTATAGGGCAGATTATCCGCCCGTCCCTGCCACACCTCAGCAATGGTTTTTTTCATCCGCTCATGAGCGCGCTGCAGCAGCGCCATATCGGTGGTATTAGCCGTGTAGAGCCAGGTATCCGGGAAGAAGTTGCCCTCCAGCTGCTCAGGCTCCACTTTTAGTGCGCTGGCAAGGGTGGCGAACTGATCATCTTTCAGGGTATGCCGGATATAAGGCGCTTTGCGCAGCTCACTCAGCCACTCTTTCAGTCGCTGGCCTTCCACGAACCGCACCGGGAACTGCGCCTCTTTACCGCTGGCCAGCAGCTGTAACAGCGAACGCACCGTCATGGTCGGCTCAAGGCGATAGGTACCCGCCTTGAAGGTCGCCAGTTCCGGTTCCAGACGCAGCAGCGCGCCAAACCAGATACTGTGCGGAATAATCTTCTGCTCTTCCAGCTGCGCTTCAAGTGCGACCCGGCCCGTGCCGGCAGGCAGCGTGTAGATCGTTTCCTGCTGCAGGGTTAACGGGGTGGCCGCAAACCGCTTAACCTGCCAGTAACTCAGCACAGCCGCGAGACCCACGATCGCCAGCAGGCTGACGACGATTTTTTTGCTTCGAATCATGATGCATCCATTATCTTTTCACAGCTTGCGCGCAACTGATTAAACAGCGAACGCTCAGTAAACTCTACCGCTTCTATCTGTCGGACCGGCAGGACCGGCATCAGCGCATTACATATCACCACTTCATCGGCGGCCAGCAGCTGCGCCGGTTCGCTTTTTATTACCTGGCAAGCCTGGCCTTCGGCCGCAAGTTGCGCCATCAGACTTCGCCGCATAATGCCATCCACACCCGACGCTGACAGATCAGGCGTGAAAATTTGCGAGCCCTGACGCCAGAATAAATTGGCCGCACAGCATTCCACCACCCAACCTTCAGTGTCAAGCACCAGCGCCTCGTCGGCGTCTGTCTGGTCAAGATGAGCTCTGATCATCACCTGCTCCAGACGATTAAGGTGCTTGATACCGGCAAACTGTGGGTTTCGTGCCAGACGGATCGGGCTGAGCCGGAGTGACGCGCCACGCTGCTGTATATCGGCGTAGTGTTGCGGCCAGGGCGCCAGCGAGACGATCCGCGTGGATTCACCACAGCCGCGCCGGCTGTAGCCCCGCCCGCCGCTGCCCGCGCTGATAATCACTTTTAGCACCGCCTGGGTTTGTTGCTGCGCGGCCTGTCGCATTTCAGTCTCAAGCTGAAGCCAGTCGACGCCATCAATCCATAATCGCTCACAGCCCTCTTTGAGGCGCTGAATGTGGCTTTCCAGCAGCACGATTTTACCCTGACGCACCGCGGCGGTAGTAAAACAGCCATCCCCAAACTGCAGGCCGCGGTCACTGGCGGCCAGCATCGATTGTTTTAACCCGTTAATCCACATGGTTCTCTCCTGAGCGTGACTCGTGATTTCAGCGCATTCTGCAGGATAAAAAAAGGCCCGCATCGCGGGCCTTTTTAGCAATCAACAACGATTACACTTTACGGAAGATCAACGAACCGTTGGTTCCGCCGAAACCGAAGGAGTTACACAGGGTGTACTCCAGACCGGGAACCTGACGCGCGGTGTGGGGCACGAAGTCGAGATCGCAGCCCTCATCCGGATTGTCGAGGTTAATGGTCGGTGGAATGGCCTGGTCGCGCAGCGCCAGAATCGAGTAGATCGATTCAACCGCGCCTGCCGCACCCAGTAAGTGCCCGGTCATTGATTTGGTCGAGCTCACCATCACGCTGCTGGCTGCTGCCCCAAAGACCGATTTCACCGCCCGCGCTTCCGCTTTATCACCCGCTGGCGTGGAGGTGCCGTGCGCGTTGACATAGCCGATCTGCTCTGGCGTAAGCTGAGCATCGCGCAATGCGTTGATCATTGCCGCCGCGGCGCCTGATCCATCTTCTGGTGGTGAAGTCATGTGGTAGGCATCGCTGCTCATACCAAAACCTACGATTTCCGCGTAGATTTTCGCACCACGTTTCTTCGCATGTTCATACTCTTCGAGTACCACAATGCCAGCGCCGTCACCCAGCACAAAACCGTCACGATCTTTATCCCACGGGCGGCTGGCCGCTTGCGGGTTTTCATTACGGGTTGAGAGAGCACGTGCTGCACCAAAGCCACCGACGCCTAATGGCGTACTGGCTTTCTCTGTGCCACCCGCCAGCATCACATCAGCATCGTTATAGGCGATGATACGTGCGGCATGACCGATGTTATGCACACCAGAGGTACAGGCTGTCGCGATAGAGATGCTTGGACCTTTCAGGCCATACATGATGCTGAGATGACCCGCCACCATGTTAACGATGGTTGAAGGCACAAAAAATGGGCTGATTTTGCGCGGGCCGCCGTTGACCAGTGAAGTATGATTCTCTTCAATCAGACCTAAACCACCGATGCCGGAGCCAATTGCTGCGCCCATACGGCTTGCATTTTCGTCGGTAACAACCAGACCACTGTCCTGCATGGCCTGCATACCGGCCACAATGCCGTACTGGATGAAGGCATCCATCTTGCGCTGATCTTTGCGCGAGATGTAGTCATCACAATTAAAATCTCTTACCAGACCTGCAAAACGTGTTGCATAAGCACTGGTATCAAAATGGTCGATCAGGGTAATGCCGCTCTGACCGGCAAGGAGAGCACTCCAGGTAGACTCTACGGTATTGCCGACAGGAGACAACATGCCAAGACCAGTCACAACTACACGACGCTTAGACACGTTCGTCCTCCAGGGAGGGGAAATAGGGAACTATGTGGGACAAACAAAAAAATCAGGCGGTCGAGCGACCGCCTGAAGATATTCATTAGCCTTTATGGCTATTGATATAGTCGATCGCTGCCTGAACGGTAGTGATTTTCTCAGCTTCTTCGTCTGGAATCTCAGTATCAAACTCTTCTTCCAGAGCCATCACCAGCTCAACGGTATCAAGAGAATCGGCACCCAGGTCTTCTACGAAAGATGCAGAGTTGGTGACTTCTTCCTCTTTCACACCCAGCTGCTCACTGATGATTTTCTTAACGCGTTGTTCGATATCGCTCATACTATTTAATTTCCTATCAAAACTCGCTTTCGCGATGGTTTTCGTAGTGTATAAAATGGTGAAAAAGATGCAACAAAATCCCGGCTGGTCGAACCACGATTTTGCGTTATTTTGCGGTTCTAACCGCAAATAAAGCAAATCATTTCGTGATTTATCAGACCATGTACATTCCGCCGTTGACGTGCAGCGTTTCACCTGTGATGTAGGCTGCTTCGTCAGAGGCTAAAAATGCCACAGCATTGGCGATTTCCTGAGCATCGCCTAAGCGACCCGCAGGAACTTCCGCCAAAATACCGGAACGTTGATCTTCGTTCAGTGCCCGCGTCATGTCAGTCTCAATAAAGCCTGGAGCCACGACGTTGACGGTAATGCCACGTGACGCGATTTCGCGCGCCAGTGATTTGCTAAAGCCAATCAAACCCGCTTTTGCTGCCGCATAGTTTGCCTGGCCCGCATTACCCATAGTTCCAACAACGGAACCAATGGTGATGATACGGCCCACGCGCTTTTTCATCATGGCACGCAGGACCGCCTTGGAAAGGCGGAATACCGATGTGAGGTTGGTATCCAGGATATCCTCCCACTCATCGTCCTTCATGCGCATGAGAAGATTATCACGCGTAATGCCTGCATTATTGACTAAAATATCCACTTCGCCAAATTCAGCACGAATATTCTCTAAAACAGTGCTGATTGAGTCAGCGTCAGTCACATTCAGTAACAGGCCTTTGCCCTTGTCGCCAAGGTAAGCACTGATGGCGTCGGCGCCACTCTGGCTGGTTGCAGTTCCTACCACTTTAGCACCGCGTGCCGCCAGTGTTTCTGCAATCGCACGACCAATGCCGCGACTCGCGCCGGTAACCAGCGCAACTTTACCTTCAAAGCTCATGATTTTCCTCTTATTCCTTACCGAGTGCAGCCGTCAGGGATGCAGTATCGTTAACGGCAGCCGCTGTCAGGCTATCGACAATACGTTTCGTCAGTCCGGTCAGGACTTTACCTGGCCCCATCTCCAGAAGCTGCGTCACGCCCTGTGCTGCCATCGCTTCCACGCTCTCGGTCCAGCGAACCGGGCTGTAGAGCTGACGGACCAGCGCATGGCGGATGGCCGCAGCATCGGTTTCAGCTTTCACATCGACGTTGTTGATCACCGGTACCGCAGGCGCGTTAAAGGTGATGCTCTCCAGCGCCACCGCCAGTTTATCGGCCGCAGGCTTCATCAGTGCGCAGTGAGAAGGAACGCTGACCGGCAGTGGCAAGGCACGCTTAGCGCCCGCTGCTTTACAGGCGGCACCCGCACGTTCAACGGCTTCTTTGTTACCCGCAATAACCACCTGGCCCGGCGAGTTAAAGTTAACCGGTGAGACAACCTGACCCTGCGCGCTCTCTTCACAGGCTTTGCGGATAGCCGCGTCATCCAGGCCAATAATCGCCTGCATCGCGCCAGTGCCTTCAGGCACCGCTTCCTGCATCAGTTTGCCGCGCAGTTCAACCAGCTTCACTGCATCCGCAAAGTTAAGCACACCCGCGCAAACCAGCGCTGAATATTCACCCAGGCTGTGACCAGCCATCAGGGCTGGCTGTTCACCGCCCTGCTGCTGCCAGACACGGTAGATTGCCACGGAGGCGGCTAACAGTGCAGGCTGAGTCTGCCAGGTTTTGTTCAGCTCTTCAGCCGGACCCTGACTTACTAATTGCCACAGATCATATCCCAGCGCGTCAGAGGCTTCACGGAAGGTCTCTTCTACCAGCGGATACGTTGCCGCTAATTCAGTCAGCATGCCCACGGTCTGTGAACCCTGACCGGGGAAAACAAATGCAAATTGCGTCATTTTTCGTTCCTGTCAATCAAAAGCGAACCAGCGCAGAACCCCAGGTGAATCCACCACCAAAGGCTTCCAGCAGAATAAGGTGTCCGGGTTTGATGCGGCCATCACGGACCGCTTCATCCAGTGCGCTTGGCACCGATGCGGCAGAGGTATTGCCATGACGATCCAGTGTGACGACCACTTTATCCATGGTCATGCCGAGTTTTTTCGCGGTGGCGCTGATAATGCGCAGGTTCGCCTGATGCGGCACCAGCCAGTCCAGCATTTCACGATCGAGATTATTGGCCTGCAGCGTTTCATCAACGATGTGAGCCAGCTCGGTAACGGCAACCTTGAAGACTTCGTTGCCTGACATGGTGACATAAGCAGGCTGATCCTGATGCGCACGATCCTGATAAGGCAGCGTCAGCAGCTGTGAATAGCGACCATCAGCATGAAGATGGGTAGAGATGATCCCCTGCTCTTCGCTCTGACCCAGCACGACCGCGCCTGCACCATCGCCAAACAGGATGATCGTGCCGCGATCTTCCGGATCAAGCGCGCGTGCCAGGACATCAGCACCAATCACCAGCGCATGTTTCACCGCGCCATTTTTGATGTATTGATCGGCCACGCTCAGTGCATAGGTGAAACCTGCACAGGCGGCAGCGAGGTCAAACGCCGCGCAGTCTTTGATTTCCAGCATTTGCTGGATCATGCAGGCAGAGCTGGGGAAGGCATGACTGGAAGAGGTTGTGGCGACAATAATCAGCCCAACATCGTTCGCTTCAATGCCTGCCATTTCAAGGGCGCGTTGCGCCGCGCTGAATCCCATGGTGGCGACGGTTTCGTCAGGCGCAGCAATACGGCGCTCGCGGATGCCGGTACGGGTAACAATCCACTCGTCCGACGTCTCCACCATTTTTTCCAGATCGGCATTGGTGCGGATCTGGCTTGGCAGATAACTGCCCGTACCGATAATTTTGGTATACATCTAGGCTTTGTCACTCCTGGCTAATACAGCATCAAGGCGCGCAGCAATTCGCTCGGGAATTTGCTGCCTCACCGCCTGCTCTGCCTGTTCTATGGCCACAGCGAAGGCGTGTTGATTTGCCGCACCGTGACTCTTGATCACTGTTCCGCGCAATCCTAACAGACAAGCGCCATTGTACTGGTCAGGGTGGAGATGCCCGAAGCGCTTCGTCAGACGTTTCTGAATCCAGCGCCCCAGCAACTGAAGCCACCATGACCGTTTTTTACCTTCCCCTGATGACTTCAGCAGAGAAAGAAACATTCTTACCACGCCTTCCATAGTCTTCAGCGTGACGTTTCCGACAAAACCGTCACAGACCATCACATCCGTTTTACCGGTGAGCAGTTCGTTACCTTCAAGGTAACCAATATAGTTGATTTGCGGTGATTCTCGCAGCACTGCCGCGGCGTCGCGGATCGTTTCCAGCCCTTTGGTCTCTTCATGACCAATATTGAGCAACGCGACACGGGGCCGTGCAATACCAAGCACATGCTCAGCCATTACCGACCCCATTACGGCAAACTGCACCAGCATCGCACTGTCTGAGCCCACATTTGCGCCCAGATCCAGCACCACGGTTTTACCCTGTTGCTGGTGCGGTAAAACGGACATCAGCGCCGGACGTTTAATGCCATCCAGCGGTTTTAATAAGAGTGTCGACAGCCCCATCAGCGCACCGGTATTCCCGGCGCTGATGCAGGCCTGCGCACGTCCCTCTTTAACCATCTCCAGTGCCACACGCATTGAGCTGCCGCGACTGTTGCGGATGGCCTGAGCGGGCCGCGCATCACTTGCAATAACCGATTCGGCAGGGATGACCTGCAAACGCCCCATCAGGGAGGAATCCGCTTTGGCAAGCAATGGCATGAGGGTGTCGGGATGTCCGACCAGAAGAAGGAATAGTTCCGAATGAGAGGCCAGTGCCTGCAATGCTGCAGGCACTGTCACGCAGGGACCGAAGTCCCCGCCCATGGCATCAATCGCCAGGGTCAAACGTGTCAAGGTATCGCCTTGCTAAGCAAGAA
The DNA here is from genome assembly GCF_057812235.1 of Pantoea sp. ABR1s. Taxonomy (NCBI): domain Bacteria; kingdom Pseudomonadati; phylum Pseudomonadota; class Gammaproteobacteria; order Enterobacterales; family Erwiniaceae; genus Pantoea; species Pantoea sp. ABR1s. The sequence continues at coordinate 2,569,429 of NZ_CM173823.1, forward strand.
ACTTACTTAACGATAACCTTGCGACCGCGGTAGTAACCGTCCGCAGTGATGTGGTGACGCAGATGAGTTTCGCCAGAAACTTTATCTACTGACAGAGCAGCAGTGGTCAGCGCATCGTGTGAACGACGCATACCACGCTTAGAACGGGTGGGTTTATTCTGTTGTACGGCCATGGACCTTACTCCTATTACTTACGCTTTAAACTGGCTAATACGGCAAATGGATTTGGTTTCTCCACCTCTGCAGGCAGTTTACCAAAGACCATGTCCGCCTCGGACACTTCACAGTGTTCAGAATCGTGCACCGGAACGACCGGCAGCGCGAGAATAATTTCATCCTCGACAACCGCCAGCAGATCGATCTCACCAAACTCGTTGACATCGACCGGCTCGTACGCTTCCGGCAATGCCTCGGCCTGCTCTTCAGAAGAGACAGGGCTGAAGCAGTAACTCACTTTTACGTGATGAGGAAAGGTCTGGTTGCAGCGCTGGCAACGCAACGTCACTTGTACTTCAGCAGTACCCGTCAGTACTGCCAGACGTTGGTTATCAACCGCAAACGACATGGCACAATCCACATCACTGTCCACACTAACGACCGACTCGGCCACACGCTCCACCTGTACAGATGTGTAGACACCCTGATAATCAAGGCGCTTCTGAGCAGTGCGGACAGGGTCCAGCGTTAGGGGTAATTTTACCTTTTGCATAGGGCGCGCATATTAACTTTGTAATGTCATAGAGTCAAAGAAAAAGGCCGTTAAACAGCATCTTTCAACCACTATTCGCATCCAGTGCGGCGCACAGTTTAAAATGACTGTCACCAATTCGCTATCACTATTGAAAAAAAATGACGCCATCGATTCTTTTAGCTTCAACCTCGCCCTTTCGGCAGGCATTACTGCATAAACTGGGCCTGCCTTTTATTACCGCCGCGCCTGAGGTTGATGAGTCACCCCAGCCCGATGAGACCGCTGAAGTGCTGGTAACCCGTCTTGCCGTAGCTAAAGCGCAGGCACTGGCAAAAACGTATCCCAGCCACTGGATAATCGGCTCCGACCAGGTTTGCGTGCTGGATGGCGCTATCGCCGGTAAGCCTCACACGGCTGAGAATGCGCGGGCGCAACTGCGTGCCGCCAGCGGAAAAGCCATTACCTTTTATACCGGTCTGGCGCTATTTCATCCGGTCAGTGGCACGCTGCTGCACTGCTGTGAGCCCTTTGTGGTTCATTTCCGCACGTTGACTGACGCTGAAATCAGCGGCTATGTGGAAAAGGAGCAGCCGCTTCAGTGTGCGGGCAGTTTTAAAAGTGAAGGTCTGGGGATTTGTCTGTTTGATCGGCTGGAGGGACGCGATCCCAATACGCTGGTCGGGCTGCCGTTGATCGCGCTCAATGAGATGTTGCAGCAGGCCGGCATCAATCCTTTAACGAACTGATGCCGGAAAGATTACGCTTTCAGCTGACGCAGCTTAAGCAGGCATTGCTTCAGGCCATCATCCAGTGGCGCTTCGACCCGCATCACTTCGCCAGTGCCGGGATGCGTAAAGGTCAGCGCCGCAGCATGCAGGAAAAGGCGTTTTAAACCGGTTGCCGCCAGCTGACTGTCAAACTCACGTTCTCCGTAGCGATCGTCGAAGGCAATGGGATGCCCAGCATGCAGCGTATGGACGCGAATCTGATGGGTACGACCGGTGACCGGGCTCGCTTTCACCAGCGTGGCAAACTCGAACCGCTCTTCTACTTTAAAGCGGGTTTCTGAGGCTTTGCCTTCGCTGCTGACGCGCACCACGCGCTCACCGCTCTGCAGAATGTTTTTCAGCAGCGGCGCCTGAACCACCTTCAGGTGTGACGGCCAGTTGCCGCGCACCAGGGCCAGATAGTCTTTCTGCATCCCCTTTTCGCGCAGTTGCTCATGGAGGGAACGCAGCGCCGAACGCTTTTTAGCGACCAGCAGAATGCCGGAGGTGTCACGATCCAGGCGATGCACCAGCTCCAGAAAGCGTGCTTCCGGTCGCAGGGCACGTAACCCTTCAATTACCCCGAAGCTGAGTCCGCTACCGCCATGTACGGCTGTGCCGGAAGGCTTGTTCATCACCAGCAGCGACTCATCCTCAAAAAGGATGGCATCGGCCAGTGACGCCACTTTCGCCAGTTTGGGGGAAACGGCATCTTCATCGCGTTCCGCTACCCGAACCGGCGGAATGCGCACCTCATCGCCCTCCTCCAGCTTATATTCTGGCTTGACGCGCTTTTTATTCACCCGCACCTCGCCTTTGCGAACGATGCGATAAATCATGCTTTTGGGCACACCCTTGAGCTGGGTGCGCAAAAAGTTATCAATGCGTTGTCCGGCATTTTCAGCCGTGATGGCGACAAAATGTACGCCGGGATTCTCTGTTTTCATGGCGGCGATTCTAAATAGTGTCCCCTGATAGCGCCACCCCTTTTTCTGTGCTTAACTCTGGAGTTGATGTGACGGCAGGTCGCCTCTCTGCTGGCTTTTTCAGCAAAGCGCTGTTTTGTCCGACACATTAGCGATTTAAATGTAAAGAAACTTCACAAGCTGGCTAAAGTCGCCTTGCTATATGAAGGTTAGCAATGGAATAATGCTTGAGTTTCTTACCTGAACCATTTCAGGGCAGAAAAAGAGCGAAATTGTCATTTTGCCGGATTGAGCAGACACGCAGCAATGGCGTAAGACGTAATGCGAAATCAGGCACTTAGCGGGCTGCGGGTTGCGGCCTGGACAACAGTATGGGATGCACGGGTTTTCTTTATTCTCTCAGGCATTTCCACTATCTGGTGCTGTTTTCCCTTATGAAAAACAGGCCACCGACGTTATTTGCGCCCCTCGCGCGGTCGACAGCCGTGAGGTTGACGACATTGCACTAAGTCACGGGGCCATCGGTTGATACTCGTCCAGGGTAACTATGCCCGCAGCTGTAATCACTCATGAAAGAATAACGAGTAAGTCACGATGAAAAGAATGTTAATAAACGCAACTCAGCAGGAGGAGTTGCGCGTTGCCCTGGTTGACGGTCAGCGTCTGTACGATCTGGATATTGAAAGTCCTGGACACGAGCAGAAAAAAGCCAACATTTACAAAGGTAAAATCACTCGCATTGAACCCAGCCTTGAAGCTGCGTTTGTCGATTACGGCGCAGAGCGTCACGGTTTCCTCCCGTTAAAAGAAATCTCCCGCGAATACTTCCCCTCCAGCTATAACGCGCATGGTCGTCCGAATATTAAAGACGTGCTGCGTGAAGGTCAGGAAGTCATTGTTCAGATCGATAAAGAAGAACGCGGCAATAAAGGCGCCGCGCTGACCACCTTTATCTCTCTGGCGGGCAGCTATCTGGTACTGATGCCGAATAACCCACGTGCAGGCGGTATCTCTCGCCGTATCGAAGGTGACGATCGTACCGAGCTGAAAGAAGCCCTGTCGGCGCTGGAACTGCCGGAAGGCATGGGCCTGATTGTCCGTACTGCGGGCGTCGGTAAATCAGCCGAATCGCTGCAGTGGGATTTAAGCTTCCGTCTTAAACACTGGGAAGCGATCAAGAAAGCCGCTGAAAACCGCCCTGCTCCGTTCCTGATCCATCAGGAAAGTAACGTGATTGTGCGTGCCTTCCGCGACTATCTGCGTCAGGACATCGGTGAAATCCTTATCGATAACCCGAAAGTACTGGAACTGGCGCGTCAGCATATCGCTGCGCTGGGCCGTCCGGACTTCAGCAGCAAAATTAAGCTTTACACCGGTGAAATCCCGCTGTTCAGCCACTATCAGATCGAATCGCAAATCGAATCCGCTTTCCAGCGTGAAGTCCGCCTGCCTTCCGGTGGCTCGATTGTGATCGACAGTACCGAAGCGCTGACCGCTATCGATATCAACTCAGCACGTGCAACACGCGGCGGTGATATCGAAGAGACGGCGTTCAACACCAACCTTGAAGCGGCCGATGAGATTGCTCGTCAGTTGCGTCTGCGTGACCTGGGCGGCCTGATCGTTATCGATTACATCGATATGACGCCGGTACGCCATCAGCGCGCGGTTGAGAATCGTCTGCGTGAAGCTGTCCGTCAGGACCGCGCCCGCATTCAGATCAGCCACATTTCACGTTTCGGCCTGCTGGAGATGTCCCGTCAGCGTCTGAGCCCGTCATTAGGTGAATCCAGTCATCACGTCTGCCCACGCTGTAGCGGCACCGGCACCATCCGTGATAACGAGTCACTGGCGCTGTCGATCCTGCGTCTGATTGAAGAAGAAGCGCTGAAAGACAACACCAAAGAAGTTCACGCCATTGTTCCGGTTCAGGTGGCCTCTTACCTGCTGAATGAAAAACGTGAAGCGGTTAACGCTATTGAAACACGCCAGGGTGGCGTGCGGGCTATCATCGTTCCTGATGACAAGATGCAGACCCCACACTACTCCGTGCTGCGCGTGCGCAAAGGCGAAGAGACGCAGACCCTGAGCTATCATCTGCCGAAGCTGCATGAAGCCGAAATGGCGATGCCGTCGGAAGAGGAACATGCTGAACGTCGTCGTCCTGAGCAGCCTGCTCTGGCCGCGTTTGTAATGCCTGATGCGCCTCCGGCACCGGTAGAAGTTGAGCCAGAAGCGCAACGCGCTGAAGCCCAGCCAGCCGCAAAATCAGCACCTGCTGTGGCTGCGCCTGCTACCGTCAGCACCGGCTTCTTTGGCCGTCTGCTTGGTGGCCTGAAAAAAATGTTCGCAGGCGAAGAAACCCCTGCCGCCGCACCCGTGGCCACTGAGGTTGCAGAACCGCAGAAAGCGCCTGAAAGCGAGCAGGAAAACGGCAACGGCCGTGGCGAGCGCCGCAGCAACAATAACAACCGTCGTAACAATAATCGTCGTGAGCGTACGCCGCGTAACGGAGATAACGCGCAGTCGCGTGAAGGCCGTGAACCACGCGAAAACCGTGAGCCTCGTGAAAACCGCGAACCTCGTGAAAGTCGTGAACCGCGCGAAAGTCGCGAGCCACGTGAAAATCGCGAGCCGCGCGAGGGTAACGATAATCGCCGTAACAAGCGTCAGTCCCAGGCTGGTGAAGTGCGTGAAGAGCGTCCGGCACTGAGCGAAGAAGCGCGCCAGCAGCGTGATGAGCAGCAGCAACAGCGCCGTGAACAGCGTGCTGAGCGTCAGCGTCGTCGTCAGGAAGAGAAACGCGCCGGTGAAGAAGCCGCCAAAGTGGCAGAGCAGCCAGTAGTGGTAGCCGACGTTCCGGACGTGACCGAGCCGCAGGATGATGAGCGCGTACAGGTTATGCCGCGTCGCAAGCCGCGTCAGCTGAACCAGAAGGTGCGTGTTGATGATAACCGTCCACCTATGCCAGCCGAAGCCAGCGACTTTGCCCAGCCGGCTGAACTGCGTCAGCCTCAGCAGACAGACGTGGCTCAGCCGCAGCCTGAGTTCCAGGCACCGCAGGGTGAAGAGCAGGATGACAACGACAACCGTGATAACGCCAATATGCCGCGTCGTTCACGTCGTTCGCCTCGTCATCTGCGCGTCAGCGGACAGCGTCGTCGTCGTTACCGCGATGAGCGTTATCCGACTCAGTCAGCAATGCCGCTGGCCGCTGCAGCTGCATCACCAGAGATGGCATCCGGTAAAGTCTGGATCCGTTACCCGGTGAGCCAGGCCAGCGAAGAGCAGGTTCAGAATGTGACTCACGAGACGCCAGCGTACAACCGCGAAGAGACAGCAGACGCCGCCAGTGCGCTGCCCGTTGCTGCCGCAGTTGAATCTGTTGCTCTGGAAGCGCCAGTGCAACAGGCCGAGCCGCAGGCAGAAACGCCAGTGCCGGTCGTGAACACTGACGATACCCGTGCTATCGACGCGCCGGTTGACGAGCAGCCTTCCGTTGTTCCGGCGGCAGAGGAAGCAAAAGCGGAAGCGGTAGCAGCTGAAGCCGTGCCTGCTGAGCCTGTCACCGAAGCGCCGGTTGTGACACCTGCGGTTGAGACTGCACAGCCTGCAGCGGTTGCAGAAGAAGCACAGCCTTCAGAGGTTGCTGAGCAATCGGCTACCGACGTCAGCGAAGCGATCGCAGCAGAAGTTGAAGAAGTTCTGAATGCGCCGGTGGCTGCTGAAGCTGAAACAGCGCCAGTTCGTGAACCCCATGCTCCGGTGGCCGCACGCGATGTCGCCCCTGCAGCACCGGTGACTGCGGCCGAACCTGTTGCATCAGTGCCTGCAACGGCATCCGAGCCTGCAACGGCATCAGTGCCGAATGACGGTACGCGCTGGAAGCATTTTGCCTCTGCGCCGATGACTAAAGCGCCGGCGCCAGTCTGGCAGTCAGAACCGGCACCGCACAGTGACTGGGTGCGTGCACCTTATGAGTTCGACGGTCGCGGTTCTGCGGGTGGTCATAGCGCCACACATCATGCCACTGCCCCGGCGACCAAGCCGTAACGCATAAGCTGTTGTGAACTGAACCCCGGCCTGCAAGCCGGGGTTTTTTTATGCCTGCGATTCTGCCCGCCAGCGGACAGAGGATAATTAACCTCCCCTCCTCGTTTATCAGGAATCAGGAAAGTGCGTGTGTGCGTGTGTGCGTGAAAGCGTGAAAGCGTGAAAGCGTGAAAGCGTGAAAGCGTGAAAGCGTGAAAGCGTGAAAGCGTGAAAGCAAGACTGACATGCGAGCTGACTGTCGCTGTAAATCAACCCGGTTTAATTTCTATGGTTCCCGCCACCGGCTGAATCGCAGGCAAAAAAATCCCACCCTCCTTTAGCGGGAGGGTGGGAAAAAGTAAGCGCATCCGGTTAAAGTACGCTCAAAATTTCAGGTCAGACTACGAGTTCATCTGGAACAGCGACATCTTAGACATGTCGGTAAAGGTCTTATAGGACGCCTGTAGTGCCGTCTGCTGCATGGTGTAGTTAGAAGCTGCTTCGGTTAAATCCACGTTAACCAGGTCACTCATCTGCGAGCTGTAAATCACACTACGGTCATCGCCCTGGGCATTCAGCGTATCGATCTCACCAAGCTGGGTACCAATCTCAGAACGCACGGTTAAGACATTATTCAGCGAGTTACCCAGGCCACGGTTGGTTTTATCCATCGCCGCCTGGAAGGTCTGTTTGGTTGCGGCGTCAGCATCATCCTGCGGCACTTTCAGTGCAGCAATGGCGCTATCCAGCATCTTAAACACATTCGTTTCGCTGGCACTGCCATCCGGCTCTTTGGTGGCATTGCCAGAGATCGCCATAAAGATATTGTCACCGGTATGGCCCACGGTCATGGTACGGCTGGTATCGACCTTCTGAGTGATCGCCTCAGTGCCGCCTGCATAGCCGACGCCGGTGCCTGCCGCATCCACAAATGGCGCACTGTCAGTTTTATAACCGGCAAAAATATAGCGGCCATTGGCATCCTGGCTGTTTGCCTGGTTCAGCAACTGGGCGCGGATACCCTCCAGCTGGGTAGCAATCGAACCACGGTCATCGTCGCTCAGCGTACCGGTTGAACCGTTGACGATCAGCCCTTGGGCAGCAATGATCCCATCGGTGACGCCTTTCAGCGTATTCTCTTCCAGTGAGAGACCCTGCTCGGCAAAGGTACGCGCCAGCGCATACTGCTTGCCCTGCTGCTGGGTTTGTGACAACACGACAGCACGAGACGCGGCAATCGGATCGTCCGAAGGATTATTCACACGGCGGCCGCTGGAGAGCTCCTGGCCTGATTTCAGCCAGGAGGCCTGTGAGTCAGTGATGCCACGCACCTGCTGCTCAAAAATCATATTTGTACTGATTCGCATGTTATCTCCTGCCCTTAGCGAATATTGATCAATGCATTAAACACGGTGCTGGCAGTCTGCAGCACCTGCGCATTGGCCATGTAATATTGCTGATATTTGGTCAGGTTGGCGTACTCCTCATCGAGGTTTACCCCAGAGACCGATTGCTGGCGCTGGGTCAGCTGACTGACCACGCTTTTCTGAGTGGTGCTGGTGGTTTCCAGTGAACTGGTTTTGTTACCCACGCTGCTGACGATGGTGGCGTAGGCCTGAGACAGCGTGGCGTTACCGCCGACCAGTTTCACATCCTGCAGATTCAGCAGTTTTTGCGCATTACGGTTATCACTCTCACCGCCGACAGCACCCGCGGCGGCCACCTGCGATTCACTGGTGATCGCGACTGACATATCGTTGATGGCGTTCTGGACCGGCTTCACCAGGAAACTGTCTTTGGCAGCAGGTGCAGGCGTGCCGGCGACGGTCAGTTTCAGGCCGTCAAAGCTCAGCGTGGTGTTGCCACTGGCATCAGTACCTGGCGTGATGGTAACGGCCGTACTGTCTGAGGCGCGGGTTGCGGTCCAGTTATTGCCGTCATAACTCACGGTGTAATTGGATGCTTTCAGTGCACTGGTATCGGTCCACTCAGCGGTGACGGACGCGGCGGTGCTGTTTTTACTGTTGCCCACCACGATCGGGCTGCCGATATTAAAGAAATCGACGCCCTGATTGCCTTTGCTATCAAAGCCCTGCTTGTGGACATCGTTGAAGCTGGTGGTAAACGCCGCCGCTAACTGACCCAGCTGGTTCTGTGCCAGATCCAGATCCTGAGTACGGAACGCCAGCAGACCGCCCAGCGAACCGGTGGTGATCAGCTTCTCCGGGATCTCGACGTTGCCCGCCTGCTTATCGACATAGCCGATGGTAGTGCGTGTTGGATCGCTGCTGGAAGGCATCGCCACCAGATCGTGAGATTTGTCGCCGTTCACCAGCGTCAGGCCATTGGCCATCGCAACCGTGTAGCCGCCATCCTGCTGCGATACCGTCACACCAACCACGTTATTCAGGGTATTCACCAGCTGATCGCGCTTATCGAGCAGATCGTTAGGTGCGGCACCGTTTGCCGTGCTCAGTTTGCCAATCTGTTTATTCAGATCGGCAATCTGGCTGGTGAGGGTATTGACCTGCTTGATGCTGGAATCGACATCGGCATTGACGCTGTTCTGCATATTGTTCAGGTATTGCGCTGATGTCTGGAACTGGCTGACCAGCCCCTGCGCATTGCTGAGCATCGACTGACGCGCCGACGGATCGTTGGCGTTGCTGACCACGTTCTGCAGGTTAGTAAAGAAGCCCTGCAGCGAGGTCGACAGGCTGGTAGTCGAGGTCGACAGCAGATCGTCAATGTTAGAAATCTGGCTGTGCTGGGTGCTTACCGCGCTGTAGTTCGCGCTGGAACCGCGCAGCTGCGTAGCAATAAACGCATCATATTCACGTTGTACACCGGTGATATTCACGCCGTTACCATAATAGCTATTGCCCTGCAGGGTACTGTTCGCCTGCGCCAGTACCGTGGTCTGACGTGAATAGCCCGCCACGGTGTAATTGGAAATGTTGTTACTCGTGGTGCTCAGAGCGGCCTGCGCGGCACTCAATCCGCTCATCGCGGAGTTAATTATGCTGGACATCTCGGTTCCTTACGTTCCCCGTCAACCGGGCTGGCAGACATCAAAGTGGGCGCCAGCAGGCGAAAACGCTTCTGGCTATAGGGATGTTATCGGCTTGCTAAAGTGAAACTTGAGGCGCAATGATCAGAACAGGTCGCCCATATCCTGACTGTAAGCTTTGACGACTTTGTCGCCCATACTTTTGAATTGCTGAATCATTCCCACCAGCTTTTGCGCATATTTTGGATCGGTGGCATAACCGGCCGCCTGTAAGGCCTGCGCACCCTGCTCTGCGCTTGAGGCGTTCGTCACCGCCGCATAGCGTGGGTTTTTGGTCAGGAGTTTGACGTAGTCGGTCAGCGCCTCGAAATAGGAGTTATAGACGCGGAAGCTGGCACGCACTTTCTTCGCTTCGCCCTGCTCATATTCGGTGGTCATGATATCGGTGGTGTCACCTTTCCAGTCGCCGCTGGCTTTAATCCCGAACACGTTGTAGCTCGGTTTGCCGTCGCGGGTCAGGATCTGACGCTGGCCCCAGCCCGACTCCAGCGCAGCCTGCGCCAGAATCAGGTGATGAGGAATGCCACTCTGCTGGCTGGCAGCCTGCGCCGGCTGCGTCAGCTGGGCGATAAACTCGCGGCTGTCACTGGGCAGACCCGTCGGTGAAGCGACCGGCGGAAGACGCGGCATTGCCTTACGCACAATCTGCTCCAGCTGCTGCGCCGGCAGTGGTGTTGCCCCGCTGGTGCTGAGAATAAAGCTGTTATCCAGCTTCATCGGCACCGTACCGGCTTTTTCATCCGGCGCGGTGGCGGGCTGCATCTGTTTGACGATGGTTTCCGCCAGGCCGAGGCCACGTTTCCCCATCTCCTGTGCAATCTGCTGGTCATACATAGAGGTAAAGAGTTTGGTCTGCTCGTTGCCCATAATGCCGTCCTGCGGCAACGCCTCGCGCATACTCTTCAGCATCATCTGTACAAACATCCCTTCGACCTGACGCGCCACCTGCAACGCTTGTCCTTTCGGATCGTTGCTGGCCTGCCGTTTCAGTTCATTCAGGGAACGGCTGTCGAAAGCCGAACTCGTCAGAGATTGCATATCAGCCATCAGATAATTTCCAGTTTGGCACGCAGACAGCCGGCACTCTGCATCGACTGCAGAATTGACATCAGTTCGATAGGTGACGCACCCAGCGCATTCAGCGCACGCACCACGTTGTTCAGGTTGGCGCTGGCGTTGACGCGTTGCAGCGCACCGCCGGTCTGGCGCAGATCGATCTGAGTCTGCGTCGTCGCCACCGTCTGACCACCGGCCAGTGGGGTATCAGGCTGACTGACGTTCTGCTGCTGGTTAACCGTCACCGACAGGTTGCCCTGCGCGACCGCACACTGATTCAGCGTCACTTCACGGTTCATTACCACCGAACCGGTACGGGAGTTGATGATGACTTTGGCATCTTCAACCGGGATCGACACATTAATGTTCTGGATCTCAGCCAGCAGACGCACCTGCGCACCATTATTAGGCGATACGCGGATCTGCACGGTACGGGCATCCAGCGGCTGCGCTGCGCCGTAGCCGCCACGGGCGTTAATGGCATCAGCAATTCGCTGCGCCATCGAGAAATCTTCGCTGTTAAGCTGCAGATTAATGGTGTTCTGCGTACCAAAGTTGCTCTGCAGTTCACGCTCAACGGTTGCACCGCCGGTGATACGGCCACCGTTCAGCTGGTTAACCTGAACACTGCTGCCGCCCGCTGACGCACCCGCGCCACCGACCAGGATATTACCCTGCGCCAGCGCATAAACCTGGTTATCGACCCCTTTCATCGGCGTCATTAACAGCGTGCCGCCTCGCAGGCTTTTGGCGTTACCCAGTGACGAGACCACCACATCCAGGTTCTGTCCCTGACGGGCAAACGAGGGCAGTTTAGCGGTGACCATGACGGCCGCCACGTTCTTTAACTGCATGTTGGTCCCGGTGGGAACGGTAATACCAAGCTGCGACAGCATGTTGCTCACTGTCTGGGTAGTAAATGGCGTCTGGGTAGTCTGGTCACCGGTGCCATCCAGGCCCACGACCAGGCCGTAGCCCAGCAGCTGGTTATCACGAACGCCCTGTACCGTGGTTAAATCACGAATCAAATCGGCTTTTGCCAGCAGGCTGACGCCCAGCAGCAGCGCCAGCCCGGCGCGTAACAGCGTTAACTTTTTCATTGAAACCTCTTACATCGGCGAGATGTTCAGGAAGAAACGCTGGAACCAACCCATGGTCTGCGCCTCATTGATGTAACCATTTCCGACGTACTCAATACGTGCATCGGCGACAGCGGTAGATAACACGGCGTTACTGGCGCTGATGGTGCGTGGGTTGACCACGCCCGAGAAGCGAATGAACTCCGTGCCCTGATTAATGGCGATCTGTTTTTCACCGACCACGTGCAGGTTGCCGTTTGACAACACCTGATCCACGGTGACGGTAATGGTGCCGGTAAAGGTGTTATTGGCGGATGCGCCGCCTTTACCTGCGAAATCATTTTTGCCTTCGGCGCTGAGGTTGGCTTTTTCACCACCTGCACCCACCAGGCCTGCCAGACCGGTCGGCACCGCGCTCACACCAAAGCTGTTGCTGCCATCGCGGCTGGCATTGGCTGAGGAGCTCTTGCTGGCGCTGACGTTTTCCTGCAGCGTAATGGTCAGGGTATCGCCAATGTTGCGTGGACGGCGATCCTCAAACAGCGGCTGATAGCCGTAGTTAAGCGGCGCGACGCCCTGGAATATAGAGCCGTTGACCACCGGTGGCGCGGACGGCATTGGTTGCGCTGTAGTTGCACCTTCGACCAGCGGGGTACGCGGGACCAGGGCACATCCGTTGAGAGTTAGCAGCAACGAGGCGACTAACCAATGTCCAGGCTTGAGAATCTGTTGCTTCGCCACGGCGTCACGACCTTATTAATGTCTGTCATTCAGGCCAGCACGGGCTGGCCCTGTTCGGGATTAAAGCTGAGTTAATTTCGCCAGCATCTGATCAGAGGTACTGATCGCCTTGCTGTTGATTTCGTAGGCGCGCTGCGTCTGGATCATGGTGACCAGCTCTTCCGCTACGTTAACGTTCGAGGTTTCGGTATAGCCCTGATAGAGCAGGCCCGCGCCGTTCTGGCCTGGCGTGCTGTCTGTCGGAGCGCCCGATGCCTGCGTTTCCTTGTAGAGGTTTTCACCCACGCTATCGAGACCGGCGTCATTCATAAAGGTGCTTAGGGTTAACTGACCGACCTGCGCGGCCTGGGCCTGCCCCTGCTGCGTTACGCTGACCACACCGTCACGCGACACCGTGATGCTGGTGGCGTTAGCCGGAATGGTAATGCCTGGCTGTACCGGGAAACCGGAGTTGGTCACCAGCTGGCCGTTCTGATCAACCTGAAACGCGCCGTCACGGGTATAAGCAGAGGTGCCATCCGGCATCTGAATCTGAAAATAACCCTGGCCGTTAATGGCGATATCTTTTGAGTTGCTGGTCTGCGACAGGTTGCCCTGCGTATGCAGACGTTCAGTGGTCACCGGACGTACACCGGTACCGATCTGCAAACCCGATGGCAGCGTTGTCTGTTCTGATGACTGGGTGCCCGGCTGGCGCATGGTCTGGTACATCAGATCTTCGAACACGGCACGTGAACGCTTAAAGCCGTTGGTGCTGACGTTTGCCAGGTTGTTGGCAATGACGTCCATGTTCATCTGCTGCGCATCAAGACCGGTCTTAGCGATCCATAAAGAACGAATCATGTTGTTATCCTCGTGCCTTAGCCCATGCTCAGGAGCTGGTTGGCTTTTTGTTCATTTTCGTCGACGTTGGTGATGACTTTCATCTGCATCTCAAAACGTCGGGCGTTGGCGATCATATCGACCATGGTTTCTACCGGTTTGACGTTGCTGCCTTCCAGCACGCCAGGCATCACCTGCATGGTGGCATCAGCCTGCAGCGCGGCACCGCGGGTCGCCTGCGTCGACGCAGTAGGCCGGAACATGCCGTCATCACTGCGCTGCAGCTCCTGCCCGGTTGCCCTGACCAGCTTCAGCTTGCCCAGCTGAACCGTGGCGTTCGGTGAATCACCGGCATTCAGCCCGGTGATCGAGCCGTCGGCTGCAATGGTGATTTCAGTGCCCTGCGGGATCACAATCGGACCGCCATCGCCCATCACAGGATTGCCCTGAACCGTCAGCGTACCGGTCGGACTGATTTGCATATTGCCGTTGCGGGTATAGGCTTCGCTGCCGTCAGCGGTACGCACCGCCAGCCAGCCATCCTGCTGCACCGCCACATCGAGCGGACGCTCGGTGTAATCCATCGCGCCCTGACTCATGTCGGCGCCCGGTGTCGAGGCGGCGACCAGCGTACGGGTTGGCAGCGACCAGCCACTCACCGGCACGGCGCGCAGCGCATTCAGCTGCGCACGAAAACCCGGTGTAGAGGCGTTGGCGAGGTTGCTGGCGGTAACCGCCTGCTGATCCAGCGTCTGGCTGGCCGCGCCCATCGCGGTATATATCGCGTGATCCATATGGCAATCCTGTTAGCGAATTAACGTAAGTTAACCAGCGTGTTGAGAATCTGGTCCTGAGTTTTGATGGTCTGCGCATTCGCCTGATAGTTACGTTGCGCGACGATCATGTTCACCAGCTCTTTACTCATGTCGACGTTGGAAGATTCCAGTGCGCCAGCCGTCAGTGAACCAAAGGTGCCGGTATTCGCCAGACCGATTGCTGCCTGACCGGATGCACTTGACGCAGACCAGACGTTGTCACCCTGAGACTGCAGACCTTCCGGGTTAGAGAAGCTCGCCAGGACAATCTGACCCAGCAGCTGGGTTTTCTGGTTTGAATAACTGCCGGTGATGGTGCCGTCATCATTGATCGCGTAGCTGGTCAGATCGCCAGGTGCATAACCATCCTGGGTCGGGCTGCCAAAGGTGGTGCTGCCGGTGTTCTGCTGCAGGCTGCCCAGCATGCTCAGGTTGATTGGCTGATTGGCGACTGCGCCATTCGCTCCGCCCACGTTCAGCGTCAGGCCGACGGTGCCATCGGTCGTCGTGCTGACGACAGCGCCGGTGGCATCCAGCTTAGAGACGCTGGTCAGCTTACCGCTGGTGTCAAACGCCATTCTGAAGTCACCCGCTGAACTGCCGGTGTTGCCATCAATGGTACGCACGGTCCAGCTGTTGCTGGTGGTGTCTTTCACGAAATACATGTCGAGCGCGTGGTCATTACCCTGCGAGTCGAACACGGTTGCCGTGGTTTTCTTGTTGTAGCTGTCTGCGTTCGCCGTCGAGAAGGTGGCCACAGATGGCGTTTTGTCCGTTGAGTTCAGGTTGGCAACCAGACCGGCGGTAGTGGTCGCACGGGCTGACATCTGCTCGGTAGGAATACGCAGCGCCACCGGGTTAGCACCTGCCTGGATAGTGGCCGGTGAACCGCTGGCCGGATAGCCGGTCACGTTCAGACCCTGGGTGTTGACCAGGTTACGGTTGGCATCCAGCGTTAACTGACCATTGCGTGAATAGAAGACGCCGCCGCTGCTGTCGGTCATACGGAAGAAACCGTTACCGCTCAGCGCAACATCCAGGCCACGGCTGGTCGTGGTGGTGGCGCCGTCGTTAAAGTTCTGGATTACCGCAGCAACTTTGGTACCGAGGCCGACGTTAGAACCGGCAAACATATCGGCAAACGCGATGGTGCTCGATTTAAAGCCCGCAGTGGCGGAGTTGGCAATGTTGTTACCGATGACATCAAGGTTACTTGAAGCAGCACCAAGGCCGCTGACCGCTTGGGAAAATGACATGTGTTTGTTTCCTGTCTACAGGTTAATCAGAGAATCTGACGTACGTCGTCAAGGGTGGCGGAGCCCATGGTGCCGAGATCCAGTTTTGTGGTGTTGTTCGCAGTACTCACCCCATTGACGTAGGCGTAGTTAAGCGGTTGTGCCACCAGTTGTGTGTTGCCATTGCTTGCGGCAATCGCAACGCTGTATTTACCATCCGGGGCGACAGAGCCATCTGTCAGCTTGCCGTCCCACGAGAAGGTGTGCACGCCAGCGCTCAGCGCGCCCAGATCGACGGTGTCGATCACCGTGCCACTGGCATCTTTAATGGTGGCCGATGTGCCGGTTGAAGCGGAGGCCAGCTCAACGCCAAATGGCGTTGTGGTGCCGTTGCCTACCAGAACCTGTCCGCCATTGACCATTACGCCATGCCCAATCAGCGTGGAGCTCTGCAGCGACTGGCTGGTGCTGATCTGGCCGGAGATCGATCCCAGCGTGGTATTCAGTTTTTCAATGCCGCTCAGGGTATTGATCTGTGCCAGCTGCGTGGTGAGCTGGCTGTTATCCATTGGATTGGTTGGATCCTGGTTCTTTAACTGCGTCACCAGCATGGTCAGGAACTGATTCTGTAGATCCTGCGCATTGTTGCCGGTGCCACTGGTGTTAGAAGAGCTAAGGACCGTGGGGTCCAGTCTTTCGTTAACGCCTACCGCGATAGCCATAATTTTTCTCCGTTATTGCCCGATCGTCAGGGTTTTCATCATCATCGACTTCACGGTGTTGAGCACTTCGACGTTGGCCTGGTAGCTGCGTGACGCCGACATGGTGTTGACGCTTTCAGAGACCACATCCACGTTCGGCATCTTCACGTAGCCTTTGGCATCTGCCATCGGATTGCCCGGGTCATAGACCAGCTTGGCAGGTGTAGGGTCATCCACGACTCTTGCCACTTTCACGCCGCCGGTGGCTGAGCCTGGCGCCGCATCGGTCTGGAAAACCACCTGCTTTGCCACGTAAGGCTTGCCATCGGGGCCGGTGACGCTGTCGGCGTTCGCCAGGTTACTGGCACTGACGTTTAATCGCTGTGATTGCGCGGTCATCGCTGAACCGGCAATGTCAAAAATATTCAGCAAGGCCATAATTATTGTCCTTGTAACACGCTCATCATGCCTTTGATCTGGCTACTGATGAGGGTGAGGTCGGTTTGATATTTCAGGCTGTTATCCGCGAACTGCGTACGCTCACGGTCCATATCTACGGTGTTGCCGTCGGCAGAAGGCTGGTCAGGAATGCGATAAAGCATATCCATCGATGGCACGCCGTTTGTCTGTGCTTCAATGTGGCGAGCTGACGTGACTTTTAACGCCATGCTGCTGCCTTCCGCACGACCATTGGACATCACCCGACTCAGCTCGCTGGCAAAGTCGATATCCCGGGCCTGATAACCAGGGGTATCGGCGTTGGCAATATTTGACGCCAGGATCTCCTGACGTTGAGCACGCAGGTTGAGGGCCTCCGTACCAAATTTCAGCGCCGCATCCAGTTTGTCGAGCATGTTTCCTCCGCGTATGAGAATTTCGAGCTCGCAGCTTAATTTGAAAATGCAAGGGGTCATCGTCTGAATAAGGCCTCAAATGACCGCTATTTTGACAATTAAGGATTTTTCTTAAGGGTTACACTCGTCGCCATCATCAGTGAGGAAATGCACAATGCGTCGATATCTGACCCTGCTGACCAGCCTGCTGGTCGCGATCGCCCTGCCGGTTTCCGCCGGGGATCTCAATGCACAACTGAATCAATTTTTTAAAGCGCGTGACGCCCAGCATGCTGATGGCATGGTCGTGGTGGTACGCACGCCGCAGGAACAGTGGCCAGCCTGTGAGGCGCCACAGTTCACCCTGCCCGGCAACAGCCGGTTGTGGGGCAATATGAGCGTGGCGGCAAACTGTGGTGAGAACCGCCGTTATATTCAGGTACAGGTGCAGGTCACCGGTTCCTATCTGGTGGCGAACCGGCTGCTGAGCCAGGGCAGTAGCGTGAGCGAGAGTGATTTCACTCTGCAGACCGGCCGCCTTGATACTCTGCCCGCCCGCGCCCTGCTGAATGCGGACTCGGTCGCAGACGCCGTGGTGCTGCGCGATATCCAGCCAGGACAGCCGATTAATCCCTCCACGCTGCGTCAGCCGTGGCGTGTCAAGGCGGGTCAGAATGTGATGGTGATTGCCAGCGGTGACGGCTTTGACGCCAGCGGTGAGGGCAAGGCGCTGAATAACGCCGCCCGATCGCAGTCGGTCCGGGTCAGGATGGGAAATGGCCAGATTGTCAGCGGTAAGGTACGCGAGGATGGGAATATTCTTATAACGCTGTAAAGTGTTAAAGAAGCCAGTAGTGCTGCCGATAGAAGAATCAACGAAGCGATAACGCTATTCTGATTCAGGTGGCAGACTTCCCCTGACCGTACAGGAGCCCGAACATGAGCATTGACAGAACGCAACCTCTGAAACCCGCCAGCACCGTACAGAGCCGCGATAGCAGTGAGTCCGGCAGCAGCAAAGTGCGCCAGAGCGCCAGCCCGGTGGCAGCAGCCACGACCCCTGCAGCAGCCCAGGTCAGCCTGAGCAGCGCGCAGTCGCAGCTGATGCAGCCGAGCAGCAAAGATATTAACGTCGAGCGCGTTGAACAACTGAAAACCGCCATTCGTAATGGCGAACTGAAGATGGATACCGGCAAAATCGCCGATGCGCTGATTGCCGACACCAAGGCGTATTTAGAGGGTAATTAGTTCCCATGAGTAATTTGCAGACCACCTTAGATAAGATGCAGGACGTGCTGGCGTCGCTCTCAGCCGTGCTGGAAGAAGAGCAGCAGCAACTGGCAGCCGGAAACATTAACAGTAATCTGTTGCAGCGTATTACCGAAGATAAAAGCGCGCTGCTCAGTACGCTGAACTATCTGGATGAGATGCGCCGCACCGCTGAACAGAGTCAGGCGACATCGGCACCTTATCGTGGTCAGAACGACATGGCGCGCCGCTGGGACACTATCCAGCAGCATAGCCGTCGTCTGCAGGATGCCAATGTTCATAACGGCCTGCTGCTGCAACACCAGATCCGCTACACCCAGGATGCGCTTGACGTGCTGAAGCCGCATCAGACCCAGGCCTTTTACGGCCCGGATGGGATGGGTAAAGGCCAGGCGACGTTAAGTCGCAAAGCCTGAACCGGAAAGTAGCGAAAAAAAATCCCGCCTGGTGCGGGATTTTTTATTGGTGCGTTTTTTCCTTCACCATGATGAGCTTTAAAATTGAGCCTGCACAGGGAACAGGGGCAGATCGGAAAGACGCTAAAGCCAATCCCTGGCCGCTCGGCCCGCGCGATTACGCACCTCATCCCTGAGGTGCGCCCGTTGCCGGGCCAACGCGTTGCGTTGTTCAAAAACGCTCCCGGCGTTTTTGTCCATGGCGCGGGACGCTTTCCTCCTCTGCCCCTGTTCCCTGCGCGTTGAATTTATTTATTGCGGCAAGCTTTACACAGCGGTGCGACGCGCATAGTCGCGCAACCGGAAGCCCAGCAGTCCCAGCGCCAGGAAGTAAACCCCGCCGCCCACACCACAGACCGCGGCCAGACGCAGCAGCCGCCACAGCATCGATCCCTGCTCCCAGGCTGGCATCCACTGCAGCATGGCAAACAGCGCGCCTGCCATCACCACTACGGCTATCAGCAGGCGGATCAGGAAGCTGCTCCAGCCCGGCTGCGGCATAAAGATATTCTTCTTACGCAGCTGCCAGTAGAGCAGCGACGCATTCAGACAGGCTGCCAGCCCAATCGACAGTGACAGACCGGCGTGTTTCAGCGGACCAATAAACGCCAGGTTCATTACCTGCGTCATGATCAGCGTGATAATCGCGATTTTAACCGGCGTTTTGATGTCCTGACGGGAATAGAAGCCCGGAGCCAGCACCTTGACCACGATCAGCCCCATCAGTCCGACGGAGTAGGCGATCAGGGCGCGCTGCGTCATCAGAGCATCAAAGGCAGTGAATTTACCGTACTGGAACAGCGCCACGGTCAGCGGGCCGGAGAGCATGCCCAGCGCCACCGCGCTGGGAAGCGCCAGCAGGAAACAGAGGCGCAGACCCCAGTCCATCAGCCGGGAATATTCATCATGGTTGCCGCTGGCAAAACTTTTGGCCAGCGACGGCAGCAGAATGGTGCCCAGCGCCACGCCCAGCACACCCGAGGGGAACTCCATCAGGCGGTCCGCGTAGTACATCCAGGAGACCGAACCTGAGACCAGAAACGAGGCGAAGATGGTATTGATGATCAGCGAGATCTGACTGACAGAAACGCCCAGAATGGCAGGTCCCATCTGACGCATGACCCGCCAGACGCCCGCATCACGCAGGTTCAGGCGTGGCAGCACCAGCATCCCGAGCTTCTTCAGGTGTGGCAGCTGATAGCCGAGCTGCAGCACGCCACCTGCTACCACTGCCCAGGCCAGCGCCATTACCGGTGGGTGGAAGTGCGGCGCGGCAAACAGCGCAAAGCCAATCATGCTGACGTTCAGCAGGGTCGGTGCAAAGGCCGGTACCGAGAAGCAGTTCCAGGTGTTCAGCACCGCACCCGCCAGTGACGCCAGCGAAATCAGCATAATGTAGGGAAAGGTCACCCGCAGCAGCGAGCTGGTGAGCGCAAACTTATCGGGACTGTCGGCAAAGCCGGGGGCCGTCACCATGATGACCCAGGGCGCAGCAATCATGCCCGCCACCGTGACCAGCGCCAGCGCCAGAGTCAGCAGGCCCGAGACGTAAGCCAGGAACAGTTTCGTTGCCTCTTCGCCCTGCTTGCTTTTATATTCAGCCAGAATGGGCACGAAGGCCTGAGAAAAGGCGCCTTCAGCAAAAATACGCCGCAGCAGATTGGGAAGTTTAAACGCAACAAAGAACGCATCGGTCGCCATTCCGGCGCCAAACACCCGCGCCACGATGGCATCACGGGCAAAGCCCAGTACGCGGGAAAACAGGGTCATAGAACTGACCGCTGCCAGCGATTTCAACAAATTCATAATTGACGGCGCATCCTGAAAAGAATCGGCAAAAAAGGAGAATTAGCGCGGGCACCCAGAAGATGCCCGGCGACAGTCTACTGCCACGGAGGGAAATGACCAGCACGGAGTGTTACAAGGCGTTATTCCTGCGTCGCCTCACGCCACAATTTTTCCACCACACGCTGCGCCATCAGCGCCTGCTCACCGCTGGTTTCAGGCTTCGTCTGATTTTGTACGCAGTCGATGAAATGGCGAGCCGCACCGCTGAAACCGCGCTGGGTCAGATGACTCTGCCAGGCAGGCGGTGGCGTAATCAGCAGCCCGTCACGCCGTTCTTCCTGCCAGTCGCGCATTTCACTGATGTCGATGCACTTACCGTCACACACTGCGCTGACCCGCTCGCGCTGACTGCCTGCGCGCCGGTGCATGCTGGTGGTAATCGACAAGCCCTCAACAGCGAAATGGTGCTCGGCATAGAGCATCTGCCCCTGTTCGTTGGTGTCGATGCGTCCCTGAACCTGGCGAAAGGGTTTCCCGCCCAGCCAAAGGGCGGTATCCACCACATGCAGATAGTCATCAAGCAGGGTAAAGCGGAGATCCTGTGGCCCGACACTGTCGTTACGGTGCTTTTCAATCCGCAGAGAAGTCGCGCTAGCCATCTCCGCCCGCAGCTGCTGATAGCGCGGGGCGAACCGCCGGTTAAACGCCACCATCAGTTTACGCTGCCGTTTTTCCGCCAGCGCCACCAGCGCCTCAGCCTGTTCCAGGGTTTCAGCCAGCGGCTTATCGACGCAGACATCCTTTCCTGCCAGCAGCAGCGCCCTGACCACTTCATAGTGCGTGGCGGTGCTGCTGTGGACAAAGACCGCGTCGCAGGCAGCGGCTAATTCATTCAGCGAACCAAAATATGGCATGCGATAGCTGTCACAGACCGGCCGGGCTTTGGCCTGGTTCGGGGAAAACGCCCCTGCCAGGGTCCAGTCCGTCGCCGCCGACAGCACCGGCAGCCAGGCTTTCTGCGCGATACCGCCTAATCCCACCACACCAATACGTAAGGTCATCTCAGCTCTCCGGTTGCAGCAGTTGGGTGAGTTGTGCCTGAAGCGCTGCAACCTGCTGTTCCAGCGTTGTGACGCGCGCCGCCAGATCGCCCTGCTCTTCCGACGCGTCTGCGGCCTGCGGCTGGTCAGGCTCATCGCCCAGCAGATGCATAAAGCGACTTTCGCGCTTGCCAGGTTCACGCGGCAGACGGATCACCTGAGCACTGTCGTCGCGCTGCATCAATCCTTCCAGCGTTTGCTCAACTTCGCTGACATCACTGAACTCGTGCAGACGACCGCTGCGGGTACGCAGTTCGCCTGGCGTCTGGGGCCCGCGCAGTAACAGCAGCGTCAACAGAGCGACTTCTGCGCTGTTAAGCTTTAGCGTGCCAAACGCGGAGTTGCAGAAACGCTGCTCATATTTCACGACCCGCTGCCCGGCGGCGCTGCTGGCGGTGATCAGATGCCGTTTTTCCAGCTGATCGAGCTGATCCTGCACCTCACTTTCGCTCAGCTCCATCACCGGCTCGCGGTTCGATTTCTGGTTGCAGGCCACCACCACGCCATTCAGTGACAGCGGATACTGTTCCGGCGTGGTGACCTGCTTCTCCAGCAGGCAGCCCAGCACGCGCATCGCCTGCGCCGATAAAGTCATCTTCATGCTCGCATCCTCATTATTATCCACGCCGGTCAGGCGTCCATTCCCGCAGGGTTAAGGCTGTCAGCACGTGATCCTGCCAGCGTCCGTCGATCAGTAGATAATCTTTCGCGTAACCCTCTTTCTCAAAACCGAGTCGCGCCAGCAGATCGCCGCTGCGCTGGTTGTGCGGCATGTAGTTAGCCATGATGCGGTGAATATGCTGCTGGCGCTGCATATAGCGGATTGCCACCTGCAACGCTTCGAACATGAACCCCTGCCCCTGCCACTTTTCCCCCAGTGAATAGCCGAGATAACAGGCATGAAAGGATCCGCGTAACACGTTGCTGAAGTTCGCCACTCCCCTCACTTCGGTTTCATCGCTGTCCATTAAAATGAAATAGAAGGCCGAACCCTGCTTATGCATGTCGGAAATCAGCCCAAGCCGCGCCTGCCAGCCCGAGGGGTAGCAGTGGCTGTCATCACGCACCGGCTCCCACGGTTTTAAAAACAGGCGGTTTTCCGCGTAGTAATCTGCCATTCGCCAGGCATCACGCTCGTGAACCAGACGGACCACCAGCCGATCGGTGGTTAATCGCACCCTGGGCGCGGCAGAACGATAGCCAAACATCCTGACTCCTGAAATCAATGGCTGATAGAGATGAGCCGTCATTACCCGGCTTTCACTATAACCGCCGCCTGGGCTCCGGTAAAACGTTACAGCGGTTTAGCGATAAAGAGGCTGATTTTGCTCGGGTCGCACCGCGGATAACCCCTGCTGCAGGCAGCATCAGCAGCGGATCCTGCAGCGTGCCTGACAGGCAGGTTTGCCCTGTGGGGTAATCTCTTCCATACTTTTTACGAGCCCGAAAGCAGGATGAATTGATTCACTCTGTTAAACACTAAACCTGTAAAATCCGGGAGATCAGGATGAAGCTCTATATCTACGACCACTGCCCTTTCTGCGTTAAAGCGCGAATGATTTTTGGCCTGAAAAACAAACCGGTTGAGCTGGTGGTAATGCTCAACGACGATGAAGAGACGCCGAAACGACTGATCGGACAGAAAATGGCGCCCATTCTGCAGAAGCAGGATGGCAGCGCGATGCCTGAGAGTATGGAGATCGTACACTATGTCGATCAGCAGGATGGCGAACCGCTGATCATCGGCGCGCTAAATCCGGCGATCGGCGACTGGCTGCGTCACATGAACAGCTATGTCAATAAACTGCTGCTGCCGCGTATTGCAGAGGCGGCGTTTGCCGAATTCGCGACGCCGGAGGCGCGTGACTATTTCCGCAACAAAAAGCAGGCGAGCATCGGTGATTTCGACACGCTGAAAAGTCATTCTGCCGGCCTGATTAAGAACGTCAGCGACGATCTGCGCAAGCTGGACAAATTAATCGCCCAGCCCAATGCGGTGAATGGCGAGCTGTCCGAAGATGATTTTAATCTCTTCCCGCTGCTGCGCTCTCTGACGCTGGTGGCCGGAATCGACTGGCCGAGCCGGGTCGCTGACTACCGCGATAACATGGCTAAACAGACCCAGGTGAATCTGCTCTCCTCGATAGCTCACTAACCCCTCCCGATGAGAGACGCTGCGGCGTTTCTCATCTCTTTCCTGATGACACCCGCTACGCATTCAGGCAGGCTATGGCCTGTTTATTGGCTCTGATATTCAGGATAAAGATCGATGAAAAAGGCTTTTTTCGGGCTGACTGCCCTGTTGATCGCGCTGCTGGTGAGCGGCTGTAATCAACTGACGCAATACACCATCAGCGAACAGGAAGTAAACCAGGCGCTGCAGAAGCACAACAACTATGAGAAAGATATTGGCGTTTCCGGGCTGGTTAATGCGCACATCGTCCTGAACAACCTGACCAGTCAGATTGGCCGTGAAGAGCCAGGTAAAGTGACGCTCTCTGGCAATGCTAAAATCAATGTGACGTCACTGTTTGGTCCGCAGCAGGCCGATATGCAACTGAAGATGCGTGCTCAGCCGGTCTATGACCAGCAGCAGGGTGCAATCTATCTGCGCGATCTGGAAATTGTTGATGCGCAGGTTGCTCCGGAAAAAATGGCCTCCATTATGAAAACGCTGACGCCTTATCTGAATCAGTCGCTGAAAAACTACTTTGATCAAAAGCCGGCTTACGTGCTCAGCGCCGACCGCAGCAAAGGCGAGTCGCTGGCGAAGAAATTTGCCAAAGGACTGGAAGTGAAACCTGGCGAACTGGTTATTCCCTTTACGCAGTAACGCCAGTCAGTTAAGCGACAGATGACAACGCAGTCTGGTGCCGCTCAGGGGCTGGCGGTCCTCGCGCCGCTGCGCGGTTCCTTCACGTCATTCGCCTGCCTGACGGACCGCCGGGGATGGCACATCCTGTGCCGCCCCGCCTTTCGCCCGCGTCCTGCGGGCTCTCCTGGCAGACTCATTCTGTTCAGCGCTGCGGATTGCCTGCTCCTGAGCGGCACCGGCCTGCTCTGAAACTTCAGTGAATGTTGTCAGAAAGGGCACGAAAGTGGAGGCCTGAGCGCCTCTGCTGCTGAAAGGGCTATCCGCAGCGCTGAGGCGTGACGGTGGGCCAGAAGTCCACGCCGGGAAGCGTGGACAGTTCGGGGCCGGCCAGGGAGGGCCGATCCCCGAACGGTTCGTCGGCACGACGTCAAAGCCGAAGGTACCGCGTGAGCGGCGCGAGGACGGCCCGGCAGCAGCAGCGGTGCGCTGGCCCGCACTGCGGCTCGCTCGCCCGGAAAAAAGCTGCCACGTTTGACCGTGACAGCCTTTACAAATCTAATCTTAACTGACCAGCATTACCCTGTTGGGCAGCGGATTTTCTTTGACAGCATAAAAAGCAGGTGCAAACGGTTGCCTGAATCCTTATGCTTAGACCCCGGCCAAAACACGCCTTTTGTTTCCCTTCTGCCGGAGCTTCACTGATGACAGCACAACCTCAGCAACTTACCCTGCGTCGCCCTGACGACTGGCATATTCATCTGCGCGACGATGAGATGCTCAACACGGTCCTGCCCTATACCAGCGCGGTGAATGGTCGTGCCATTGTGATGCCTAACCTGGTGCCACCGGTGACCAGCGTGGCAGCAGGTGAAGCGTACCGCGATCGCATCCTGGCGGCGCTGCCCGCCGAACACGCCTTTACGCCGCTGATGACCTGCTATCTGACCGACTCGCTTGATCCTGATGAGCTTGAGCGCGGTTTCACCTCCGGTCTGTTTACCGCGGCTAAGCTCTATCCGGCGCACGCTACGACGAACTCCAGCCATGGCGTTACCGATATCGCCTCTATTGCCCGCGTGCTGGAGCGGATGCAGAAGCTCGGTATGCCACTGCTGATCCACGGCGAAGTCACCGATACGCATGTCGACATTTTTGACCGCGAAGCCCGGTTTATCGAAACGGTTATGGTGCCGCTGCGCAGCCAGTTTCCGGCACTGAAAGTGGTGATGGAGCACATTACCACTCAGGACGCCGCAGAATATATTGCCGCCGCCGATGAGACGCTGGGCGCGACCATTACCCCGCAGCATTTGATGTTTAACCGCAATCACATGCTGGTGGGCGGTATTCGTCCGCACCTCTATTGCCTGCCGATTCTTAAACGCAACGTGCATCAGGAAGCATTGCGCAAATTAGTGGCGAGTGGTCATCCGCGCGTCTTCCTCGGCACCGACACAGCACCGCATCTGCGTCATCTCAAAGAGGCCAGTTGCGGCTGCGCGGGGGTATTTAATGCGCCAGCGTCGTTACCCGCTTACGCCACCGTTTTTGAAGAGCTGAACGCGCTGGAACATTTTGAAGCGTTCTGTTCGGAGAATGGCCCGCGTTTTTACGGCCTGCCATTGAATGAAGGGACGATTACTTTGGTGCGTGAGTCCTGGCAGGTGCCAGAGTCCATCGCGCTCGGCAGCCATTCACTGGTGCCGTTCCTGGCGGGTGAAACACTGAACTGGCGCATCGCATAATTTTACTTGCCTCCGGCCTGCTGATACTGTAAATATATACAGTATCTTAAACGGAGGCTGTTATGCGCGTTGAAATTACCGTATCAAATACCCGACCTCTTCCTGCTGGTGCGATAGAAGCGTTAAGCGATGAATTATCGCGCCGCATTGATGAACAGTTCCCTGACTCGACCAATCACGTCAAGGTACGTTATGCCAGTGCCAATAATCTCAGCGTGCTGGGCGGTGGAAAAGAGACGCGCGACCAGATCAGCGAGATCCTGCAGCAGACGTGGGAAAGCGCTGACGACTGGTTCAATACTGATTAACCGCCACTGTGCTTTTTTTCCGGGTGTCGCCACCCGGTTTTTTTATCTTTTCTCCCCTCTCGCACTTACCCCGTCCTGCATCTAGACTCTTAATGATCAATGCCCTATCCTTGCGCTCGTCACGCATAACAGGAGGTGCGACACCATGACTACTGATAAACCGGAAGAGGCGATGACCTTTGGTGAGTTGTTAGCACTGATTGGTGATCAGAAGCGTCGTTTAACGGTGCTGGAAAATGCCTTTTCCAGTCTGATTTTCTGTCTTGACGATCGTGCCAGTCAGCTACTGGTACACAATCTGTCGCTGGAAGCCCAAAATCAAAACCATGATGAGCAGCTTCAGCAGCACTTTGCCCGTCTGGCAGAAACACTGCAAAAACGCGGCGGCGGCGTAGTGCCAGAAACGCCGGCTCTCTGAGTCCGGTCACGCGGCTAAGCCCGCTTTTTGCCTGTCTTTTGACTGCTGATAAAAATGCCTGCCCGTCAGGCATTTTATTTTTTTACGCCCGCCTTTCAAACGCAAATATTCTGTGAGAAGCTGACTCACGGCATTTTTTAAACAGTGATACCCTCGTTTACTGTTATAATTGTTTCGCTATTGGAATAAAAAAGCCGCATTGAACCTCATCATGCACTTCGTTTAACGAGTAATAAGGAGGTTATAATGGACAGAAGAAAAGATGTTATACAGACTCACCCACTGGTGGGCTGGGATATCAGTACCGTTGACAGCTATGACGCCATGATGATCCGCCTGCACTCGTTGTCGTCGCAGGATCAAAAAGAAGAAGAAGCGGATGTTGGCCCGACATACTGGCTGACAACGGATGTGGCAAGGCAATTTATCTCGATCCTCGAAGCAGGCATCGCCAAGATAGAATCAGCCGAGCAGATAGAACGACTCCTCAAAAAGCATTAATTTCTGCCGCATCAAAGAGGCGCCCTCAGGGGTGCCTTTTTCGTTTCTGTTTCTGGTATGCTTTTGATTATCTGTCTCTTAGAGCGTAGTTACCATGATTTATGATCTTATCATCGTTGGCAGCGGTTCCGTGGGCGCGGCGGCAGGCTACTATGCCACCCAGGCGGGTTTATCAGTGTTAATGATCGACAGCGCCCATCCTCCCCATAATCAGGGCACACATCATGGCGAGAGCCGGCTGATTCGTCACGCCTATGGTGAAGGTGAACGCTATGTTCCCCTGGTCCTGCGGGCGCAAACGCTGTGGGATGAGCTGGAACAGCGTGCCGGTGAGCGCATCATGCATCGCAGTGGCGTACTTAACCTCGCCCCGAATCAGTCGCCGTTTATTCAGAACGTCATCGACAGCGCGACCCGCTGGCAGCTCAATATTGAGGTGATGCAGCCAGATGACGTGCGCAAGCGCTGGCCACAAATCAATGTGCCTGAGGGCTATCTGGGCGTATTTGAGCCGCAGTCCGGCTATCTGAAATGTGAACAGGCGGTACGCAGCTGGATCCAGCTGGCGGAACAGGCGGGCTGCGCGCAGCTGTTTAACTGCCCGGTTTCAGAGCTGGGTCGCGATGGCGATCTGCAGCAGGTCACTACCCTGGATGGCGTCTATCGGGGCCGCAAAATGTTGATCAGTGCGGGCACATGGGTTGGCAAATTAGTTCCTGACCTGCCGGTCGCGCCCACCCGCAAGGTGTTTGCCTGGTATCAGGCAGATGGCCGCTACAGTGAGAACAATAAGTTTCCCGGTTTTACGGTGGAAATGGGCGATGGCAGCCAGTTTTATGGTTTCCCGGCGGATAACAACGCCCTGAAAGTGGGTCGTCATGATGGCGGTCAGCTGATGCAGCAGCCTGAGGATCGTAAACCTTTTGGCGCGGTGGCGGCCGATGGCAGCGAAGCTTTTGGATTCCTCCGTCAGTTTTTACCTGGCGTCGGTGTCTGTCTGCATGGCGAAGCCTGCAGCTACGATTTTAGCCCGGATGAAGACTTTATAATTGATACCCTGCCGGGTGAACCAGACCGCTTGTTAATCACCGGGCTCAGTGGACACGGGTTTAAATTCGCCAGCGTATTGGGCGAACTGGCTGCAGAATTTGCCCAGCAAAAACCGTTCTCTTTTGATCTGACACCCTTCCGCCTCTCACGTTTCTGACTCTGATAAAGGGTGGTATCAGCCTGATGCCGCCCGACTGACAGACTTTGACGAAAATTGACTATTATTGACATAAAGTCAGAATATATTTCGCCCTTTGGGTTAATTCCGGCTCTTTTTAGTTGACGACCAGCGCCTCACAAATAACTCATTCAGTAATATTGCGCATTTCACACCTGGTTTATTCAACCTTTTCACAATATAAAATTAAAGTTATAGAAGCGTAAGGATGATTGCTTTTATATTTCATAATGTGGATGCTTATTTCAGATTATTACTTCATGAAAACCCCATTATGTTATTACGTAATTCATCTCATCAGTTTGGCCTGGTTGCCGTGCTGCTGCACTGGTCGATGGCGCTGGCGATTTACGCCATGTTTGCGCTGGGATTATGGATGGTCGGCCTCGGCTATTACGACAGCTGGTATCACGACGCGCCTGAGATCCATAAAAGCATCGGCGTGATCCTGTTGCTGACCCTGATCGTTCGCCTGCTGTGGCGCGTTATTTCACCGCCGCCAAAACCGCTTAGCAGTTATTCCCCGCTGGTACGCATCAGTTCGGTGGTGGCCCACCTGTTACTGTATACCCTGCTGCTGGCGATTCTGATCAGCGGCTATCTGATCTCCACCGCCGATGGCAAACCCATCTCAGTATTCAGCTGGTTCACCCTGCCCGCGCTGTTCAGCGGTGCTGGCGAACAGGCTGATCTTGCGGGCGACATTCACCTCTGGCTGGCCTGGACGGTTGTGGTCCTGTCACTGCTGCATGGGCTGGCTGCGGTAAAACATCACTTTATCGATCGCGATATCACCTTAAAACGGATGTCGGGTTTGCGTTTCACCTCTCCCTCTGAAAAGGATAAATAATATGTTTAAAAAGACCCTGCTGGCGATGACCGGTGCCAGTCTGCTGCTCGGCTCACTCACCGCCTCTGCCGCTGACTACAAAATCGATAAAGAGGGCCAGCACGCCTTTATTCAGTTCCGTATCCAGCATCTGGGTTACAGCTGGCTCTACGGCACCTTTAAGGATTTTGATGGCCGCTTTACCTTTGATGAGAAGAATCCTGCCGCAGATAAAGTCGACGTCACCATTAACACCAGCAGCATCGATACTAACCATGCTGAACGTGACAAGCACCTGCGCAGTGCGGACTTCCTGAACACCAGCAAAAACCCGCAGGCCACGTTCAAATCCACAGCGGTGGAAAAAGAGGGTGATGAGCTGAAGATTACTGGCGATCTTACGCTGAATGGCGTGACCAAACCGGTAACGCTCGAGGCGAAAATGCTGGGTGAAGGTAAAGATCCGTGGGGCGGCTACCGCGCTGGCTTTGAGGCTGAAGGGGAAATTGCACTGAAAGATTTCAACATCACCAAAGATCTGGGGCCAGCTTCGCAGAAGGTTCAGCTGATGATTTCGGTTGAGGGTGTACGCCAGTAAAACAGCAAGCCGCCTGAAGCTGACTTCAGGCGGCCACGCTTATTTCTTCAGCGGCGAGGGAATGGTCATGTTTAACAGGCCACGCGACTTGTTAAAGATTTTGTTGCCATTTTCACGTCCTGCCCGACGCGCGCGCTGCTCTTCCGGTGAGAGCTTCGCCTCTTCCTGGCAGATCGGGCTACAGCAGTTCTCAAACTTCTCCGCGCAGCTTTTGCACTGAATAAACAGCAGATGACAACCGTCATTGACACAATTAACGTGGGTATCACAGGGTTCGCCGCACTGATGACAGTTCGACAACACATCGTCAGAGATCCGCTCACCCATCCGCTCATCAAAAACAAAGTTTTTGCCTTTGAAACGTACCGGTAATCCCTGCTCACGGGCACGTCGGGCATACTCGATGATACCGCCCTCAATGTGATAGACATCTTCAAAGCCGTTGTGCCGCATCCAGGCACTGGCCTTTTCACAGCGGATCCCGCCGGTGCAGTACATCACGATCTTTTTGTCTTTCTGATCCTGCAGCATCTCAACCGCCATCGGCAGCTGATCGCGGAAGGTGTCAGCAGGCACTTCCAGCGCATTATCAAAGCGACCCACTTCATATTCGTAGTGGTTACGCATATCCACGAACAGGGCGTCAGGATCGTCCAGCATGGCGTTTACGTCCGCCGCTTTAAGATACTGACCCACATCGCTGGCATCAAAACTGTCGTCTTCGATACCGTCCGCGACAATGCGGTCGCGCACTTTCAGACGCAGCACCCAGAACGATTTACCATCATCATCCAGCGCAATATTCATCCGCAGGTTGTTCAGCGCCGGATCAAAGCCATACAGCCATTCTTTCATCTTTTCATACTGGCTGGCTGGCACGCTGATCTGCGCATTGATGCCTTCGTGGGCCACGTAGACGCGACCAAAGACCTTAAGAGCTGTCAGGCCAAGATAGAGCGCGTCACGGAATGCTTTGGGATCGGCAATCTGGAAATATTTATAAAAAGAGACAGTGGTGCGCGGCTCGGTTTCAGCCAGCATGCGCGCCTTCAGCTCTTTATTGGAAACGAGGTTATGTAACACTGGCATGGTGTTCGTCCTGTTATCAATAGAAGAAATTTAGCGCGCACATGATACCTGATTTCACCGGGATGCAAAGGCCAGTGACCAGATTGATCGCCTGTTGCCGTTTTTTGCAGCAACATTGGACTATTAACCTTTGTTCATTGATGGCACGTTCCGATAGTGATATTTAAGCGCACGTCAAAAACTGGCACAATGGTGTAAATCAACGAGATATCAGCACCGCACGGTGCGCGACGCAGGAAAATTAACCTTCACATGACTCAGTTGCCTCAGTTTTCACGAGAACTGCTTCACCCGCGCTATTGGCTGACCTGGCTGGGTGTCGCTTCTCTTTATCTTTTGGTGCTACTTCCTTATCCCCTGCTTTATGTTCTCGGCTGTAATATTGGCCGCATTGGGATGCGTTTTATGAAACACCGCGTCAGTATTTCCCGGCGTAATCTGGAATTAAGTTTTCCGGATATGCCGGTAAATGAACGCGAAGCGATGGTTAAACACAATTTCGAATCGGTCGGCATGGGATTAATTGAGACCGGTATGGCGTGGTTCTGGCCTGACTGGCGCATCAATAAATGGCATACGCCTTCGGGGCTGGAGCATATTCAGCAGGCGCGCGATAGCCAGCGCGGCGTGCTGCTTATCGGCATGCACTTTCTGACGCTGGAGATTGGTGCACGCATGTTTGGTATCCATAACCCTGGCATTGGCGTCTATCGCCCGAATGACAACAAACTGATCGACTGGCTTCAGGTCAAAGGTCGGATGCGGTCGAATAAAAGCATGCTCGATCGTAAAGATCTCAAAGGAATGATCCGCGCACTGAAACAGGGTGACATTATCTGGTATGCGCCCGACCACGATTATGGCCCGCGCAGCAGCGTCTTTGTCCCCTTCTTTGGCGTGGAAAAAGCAGCCACAACGGTGGGCACCCATCTGCTGATCCGCACCGGTAAACCGGCTGTCATCCCTTTCGTACCGCGTCGTCTGCCTGGGGGTCGCGGCTATGAACTGATGATACTGCCTGACATCAGCGGCGAATTTACGCTGGAAAGTGATGTCGCAACCGCAACCAGAATGAATCAGGTTGTTGAAGAGGGTGTGCTGCTGGCACCTGAACAGTATATGTGGCTCCACCGCCGCTTTAAAACGCGCCCCGAGGGCGAACCCTCCCGTTATTAATCTGTTCGCGCTAAATGTCTGTCAGGCATTTAGCGCGTTTTACTCCCCTGCTAAATAAATCACTCATGGCTGACTCAGCCTGTAAGCGAAACCGCAGGTCCAGTAATTAATAAACACCTATATTCATAATATAATTTCTCTCTGTTTAAAGTTAAAAAAGCTAATCAATTAACAGGACGGCAGGCGGCATTCAGCCTGTTTCGCTATTTATTAATTAATATTGCAGCGAGTGCTATTAAATCTGTTATGGCGCTGATTATTCTGCACGCCAGGCCTAATCCTATTTAGCCGGTCTTAACGGTGTCTTACCGCTTATGAATCGATAAAAATTAACTTATTTTACAAGCGATTGCCTTGCTGATTTAGCTTATATTCCATTTTACATTTTTTTAACACCCCGATAGACCATTATGGAATTTGAACTCATTAATGCTTATCGGTAGTTTCGTTTGTAACAGTCAGGCCTTTAACGGCTCTGGCCAGAATTATAAAAAAGACAACACAGCAAACCTCTAATGGGACAGTTAATATGAACAAAGGTCTCTACTATTACGTTACAATCGGTACCGATCAGGAAAATTATCACTTTCTTCATCGTAAAGGGTGCAAGCGTATGCCTGATAAAGAAGAGGTCATATTTATCGGCACGTTATATAATTTGAGTCAGGCCCTCTCCATCGCCAGAATTAATTTTAAGAAAGTTAAGCCATGTATAAAATGTTGTATCCGCTACTCAGCCCCCGTGATTCATGAGTCCGTTCAACCTGTTTTGCATTTCCCGCAAAAGATGATCTGACCCTGACTGGCGGGAAATGGCTTATTTCCCGCCAGTTGCACCGGCCTGACCTTTCCCTCCTTCAGATTTCGTCTATCCTTCACTGAAATCAAATAAATCCATAGTCAAAGACCCGTGAAGGAGAAGAGCGATGAGCATGTACAGTACCTTAGAGGAAGCCATCGATGCTGCACGTGAAGAGTTCCTCGCTAACCACCCGGAGCTCGAGGAAGGGGATGCATCAATCAGCCAGTTTGGTCTGCAAAAGTATGTGATGCAGGATGGCGATATCATGTGGCAGGCTGAATTCATGGCAGAAGAAGGTGAAGCAGGCGAATGTCTGCCTTACCGTAGCGGTGAAGCGGCACAGGCCATTTTTGATGCCGATTTTGACGAAGTTGAACTACGTCAGGAGTGGTTAGCAGAAAATACCCTGCACGAGTGGGATGACGGCGAGTTCCAGCTGGAGCCGCCGCTGGACACCGAAGAGGGTGAAGCCGCCGCGCAAGAGTGGGAAGATGATAACAGCGATTCCGATCGCAGTTACTCGTAAGGACCGTGGCTGGCATCCACCGGTAGCAACAGCGTATCAACCACCAGCGACAGCGGCAGGTCGAGGATCGTCAGGACCCGCCATCCGCTGTCGCGAACATCCCACTGTACGCCGGGATAGTACTGATTACCGTGCCCCTGCCCGGGAATGGTACGGCTGATAATACTGCCGCATCCGCTTAAGCAGAGTACAGCCACGACGATAACACCCGCCTTTAAGCACCCTTTCACCACTCATATCCGCCATGAAGAAACAGCCATTGAGATCGTCACGCGCTGCTCGCGGTGACTGCCAGCAATAAATTTATCAGCGAATCGCTGTTTTAATCCGATAAAAAAAGCGGCATCGCTGCCGCTTTTTCAGATTACGCGTTGTTTGCCAGCGCGTTGGGGTTGAGCGTGAGTTTCTGATAACTCTCAACCCACTGATGATACTTGTCCGCATCTTCCCACAGTCGGGTATGAACACGGGCCAGCACCACCGGATCGCTGATCAACTGCAGACGCTGTTCGCGGCCCAGTTTATCCGGCGCATCGCTCAGCGCCTGATCAACCCTACGGTCACGCGCATAGTCCAGTAACTGACTCTGCTTGTGGCGCGATGTGGCCAGTGCCGTTGCCAGCGCGTTGAAGGCAGGATGGAATAAGGCATGCATAAAGCCATTTTCCAGCGCGCGCTCACGGTTCAGTACCACATAGCGATCGGTATCCACCAGCTCCTGCGGCGGCGAGTACTCTTCCGGGATCAGGAACAGCTTCGCTTTCTTGCTCTTAATGCCCAGCGTTGCGCGGCTCGACATGACCGAGACAAACGGCGACAGAATCAGTGAGAAGACGATCGGTGCCAGCCACCACAGGAAGTTAAGATCCAGCAGTCCCATACCAATCGCCCACACCAGACCCAATGCCATCTGCGAACCGTGACGTTTAAACGCCTCGCTCCACGGTGTCGCATCGTCATCACGCTGCGGTGAGTTCCACACCACTTCCCAGCCGAGGAAGGCGCTGACCACAAACACCGTATGGAACAGCATACGCACTGGTGCCAGCAGCACCGAGAACAGCGTTTCCAGCACCAGTGAAGCCAGCAGCCGCAGAGGCCCGCCGTAGGCCTTCGATCCTTTAAACCAGATCAACACGACACTCAGCATTTTCGGCAGGAACAGCAGCACCATAGTGGTTGAGAACAGCGCTATTGCCAGTTCCGGACGCCACTGCGGCCAGACCGGGAAGAGCTGCCGCGGTTGCAGGAAGTAGGTCGGTTCCATCAGCGTATGCACTACCTGCAGGGCAGTGGAGAGCGCCAGGAACATAAACCACAGCGGAGCCGAGAGGTAGGACATCACACCCGTCAGGAACACCGCACGGTGAACCGGGTGCATCCCTTTCACCAGGAACAGGCGGAAGTTCATCAGGTTGCCGTGACACCAGCGGCGGTCACGTTTCAGCTCATCCAGCAGGTTCGGTGGCAGTTCTTCATAGGATCCCGGCAGGTCATAGGCAATCCAGACGCCCCAACCGGCACGACGCATCAGCGCAGCTTCTACGAAGTCATGCGACATGATTGAACCCGCAAAGGAGCCCTCTCCCGGTAACGGTGCCAGGGCACAGTGCTCAATAAAGGGTTTCACGCGGATAATGGCGTTGTGACCCCAGTAGTGAGACTCACCCAGCTGCCAGAAGTGCAGACCGGCGGTAAATAACGGACCGTAGACGCGGGTCGCAAACTGCTGACAGCGCGCATAAAGCGTATCCATACCCGATGCTTTCGGCGACGACTGGATGATCCCGGCATTCGGGTTGGCATCCATCATGCGTACCAGACCGGTGAGACACTCTCCGCTCATGACGCTATCGGCATCCAGCACCACCATGTAGCTGTAGTTGCTGCCCCAGCGACGGCAGAAGTCATCGATGTTTCCGCTTTTACGCTTCACGCGACGACGACGACGGCGATAGAAAATCTTGCCTGCCCCGCCAACATCCCGCACCAGTTCCATCCAGGCTTTCTGTTCGGCAATCGCGATATCCGCATCGTAACTGTCGCTGAGGATGTAGACGTCGAAGTGTTCAGCGTTACCGGTACGAACCACTGACTCCCAGGTCGCACGCAGACCGGCGTAAACACGCTCAACGTCTTCATTACAGATCGGCATAATCAGCGCGGTACGATGTTCCGGGTTAAGCGGTTCATCTCCGACCGTTGAGTAAGAGATACTGTATTTATCACGTCCAATCAGCAGCTGCAGGAAGCCCATCAGGGCCGTCCAGAAACCGGCAGAGACCCAGCAGAAGAGTATGGCGAACAGGAACAGGATGCCGGTCTGCAACAAATAAGGCAGGATCTGCATCACTGACTGCTGCCAGTTCTGATTGATCATCTCCATCGGATCCAGAAGCGTCCAGCCCTGATACGGCAGAATACTCTTCATGTACCAGGTGGCGACCACGGTCTGGAAAATGGTCAGGATCAGCAGAATGTAGCGTCGAATCGAACCGACATGACGCCACTTCTCCTCGGCACGCCGCTCTTCCGCATTGCTATAACGCGGCACCGATTTGTGTCCACGCAGTGAGTCCCAGGCACGGGCGACCGGGTTGGTACGCCAGGCTTCCGGGAACATCAGTGAGCGTTTGACCTTCGGCATCGCCTTCAGCGTGGTGCGGTCGAGGTAATCTTTACCCAACTGCTGACCTTCGGCCAGCGAATCGGGCCAGGCCATTTCAACCCGCGATGAGACCGATTTTAACGGCGCATCGTCGGGACGGTCACTGGCTGCGACATCCCTGCCCAGCACATCATGGATGAAGTGGAACTCGCTGGCATTCTGCAATGAGACGCTCAGGCGGGCCTTCCCTGCCGCATCCAGCGGCAGAGATTCCACATAACGTTGAGGTGTAAAAGTCGATTTATTCATTGGCAGGTAACTGATAGCTCCAGGTTTCCGTCAATGTCTTGTCGCCGCTAACCAAGGCCGCACGCATTTCGGTGGACTGTTTGGCATCTTTCACACGCAGACGCAACACCAGACGCCAGCCTTTGGTGACCGGGTTATAACGTACGCTCTGCTCAACCACATCAGCATTTTTACCCACGCTGACCTGCGGTGCCACCTGACTGTTTTCCGCCATCTTGCTCATGTCTTTACCCACGAAGTCGATGGTGAAAGCCACGGTGCCATCCGGCTGACGCACCAGATTAGACTGCTTCACGTCACCCGCTGAACGCAGGGTATTTTTGACCCAGGCGGTATCATCGGAGTGCAGCTGGTTTTCGTCGCGCGAGAAGTGCAGACGATATTTGAAGTTCATCTCTTTGCCAGGCTCTGGCAGCGTCTCCGGCGTCCAGAACGCAACGATGTTGTCGTTGGTTTCATCTGCCGTCGGGATTTCAACCAGTTCAACCCGGCCTTTACCCCAGTCGCCTATTGGCTCAACCCAGCCGCTTGGACGAAGATCATAGCGGTCATCAAGATCCTGATAGTTGTTAAAGTCACGCCCACGCTGCAGCAGACCAAACCCTTTCGGATTCTCAATGGTGAAGGTGCTCACTGCCAGATGACGCGGGTTGTTCAGCGGACGCCAAATCCACTCCCCGTTGCCATTGTGGATAGAGAGACCGTCAGAGTCGTGTAGTGCCGGACGGAAGTTGTTCACCGTCGATGGCTGGTTCTGACCAAACAGGAACATACTGGTCAGCGGTGCAACACCCAGTTTGCCGACGTTATCACGCAGGTAAACTTTTGACTGCACATCAACCGTTGAAGCGTCACCCGGATGCAGCACAAAGCGATACGCACCCGCCGCACGCGGCGAATCGAGCAGTGCGTAGATCACCAGCTGTTTGTCCTGTGGTTTAGGACGCTGAATCCAGAACTCTTTAAAGCGCGGGAACTCTTCACCGGACGGCAGCGCCGTATCGATGGCAAGTCCACGCGCCGACAGGCCATAAACCTGACCGGCACCGATGACACGGAAATAGCTCGCGCCCAGGAAGCTGGCGATCTCATCGTTTTTACCCTTGTTGTTGAGTGGGTAAAGTACTTTGAAACCGGCAAAACCGAGGTTTTTTACCGCATCTGCGTCATGTTTTACATTACCGAAATTAAAATAATCGGGGTTGTATTTAATCTCGCGCACCGCGCTGGCGGTCACTTCGTTGATCTGCACCGGGGTATCGAAATACATTCCCTGATGATAAAACTCCAGCTTGAACGGCGTGCGCAGTTTGCCCCAATACGCTTTATCGTGGTTAAACTGGATCTGCTGATAATCAGCAAATTTCATTTCACGAAATTGAGAGGGTAAATTGCTTTTAGGCGCTTCGAAGCTTTTCCCTGCCAACGCTTTGGCTTGTTTGGCAACATCGTCGATGTTAAACGCCCAACTGTTATTGGCGTACAACGCCAGCAGAACTGCAGTACCAATCCAGCGTACCTTCATCAGTCCGGCTTTATTTTTTTCTTTAGTCAGCACATCCCCCCCTTTCGTGTGCTTAAATCAAACCCGTTTATCTTAAAGGATTATTCGGTTTTCCGACAGCTTATGCGCAACATTGTTCCCGCATTTCGTCAGGCTTAACCCTGCTTTTAGGACAATTAGACACTACGGATTCCACTGATAGTATACCTGGTTTATCCCAGGTAGAATTTTCACAGAGCATAATCCGGTTTCAGGGTGAAACCGGTTAAACGTACTAACGAACTGGAACTTTATGAGTACTGTAAAACCTGAACGTGAATACTTCCTCGACTCCATCCGCGCCTATCTGATGTTACTGGGGGTGCCGTTTCACGTTTCCCTCATCTACTCCGCGCAGAAATGGGCAGTAAATAGTCATGAAGCGTCGTTATGGCTGACGCTGCTTAATGATTTTATTCATGCGTTTCGTATGCAGGTGTTTTTCGTCATTTCGGGCTATTTCTCCTACATGCTGTATCTGCGCTATCAGCCACGTCGCTTCCTGAAGGTGCGTCTGGAACGGGTAGGTATCCCAATGCTGACCGCCATTCCGCTGCTGACGCTGCCGCAATTTTTTATGCTGAAAGAGTGGACGGATAAGCTGGCTGACTGGCCCCGCTTCACGCCCTATCAGAAGTTTAATAACCTGATGTGGGAGCTGATTTCACACCTGTGGTTCCTGGTGGTGCTG
The DNA here is from genome assembly GCF_057812235.1 of Pantoea sp. ABR1s. Lineage (NCBI taxonomy): Bacteria > Pseudomonadati > Pseudomonadota > Gammaproteobacteria > Enterobacterales > Erwiniaceae > Pantoea > Pantoea sp. ABR1s. The sequence goes on from NZ_CM173823.1 coordinate 2,607,995, forward strand.
GTGATGCTGACCACGCTGGGGATGGTGACCTTCCGCTGGTTGCGCGATCAGCATCGCACCATTGATTATTCGCGGGTTGGCTGGGGATCGCTGACGGCGGGCGTACTGGCGTGGGCACTGCTCTGGTGCGTGTTCCGGCGTCTGGTGTTTATTTTCCAGCCTGCGTGGCTGATGGATGGTTTGTTTAGCATCATAGTGATGCAGACGCTCTTCTATCTGCCGTTCTTTATGCTGGGAGCGCTGGCGTGGAAACATCCCCCGCTGAAGCAGCTGTTTGTCCGCTTCAATCTGGTGATGTGGGTCGGTGCGCTGCTGATGTTTGCGGCCTATTGCGCCAACCAGCGACTGAGCAGCGGTGAGGGCTGGTTGTATGAGCTGGATGCGATTATCTCGACGCTGATGGGCATTTGCATGCTGAACGTCTGCTTCTGCTTTGGTCATAAGCTGCTGAATTCACATTCGCCGCGCATTATGTATCTGGTCAATGCGTCACTGTTTATCTATCTGGTGCACCATCCGCTGACGCTGCTGTATGGCATTTACGTGACGCCCCGGATTGAAAACAACACGCTGGGCTTCTTCGTTGGCCTGCTGATGGTGTTTGGCATCGCGTTTCTGCTGTATGAGATTCACCTGCGCATTCCGCTGCTGCGGTTCCTGTTCTCGGGGAAATTTGAGCGTAAACAAGCACAATGACAGGCGATCAGTGACCTCGGGCCATAAGTGAGGTCAGGCTATAAATGATGTGTCTCACAGACAGCTTAAGAGTTTAAAGCGATGGGAGCATACGCCAGTAGCAAAGCATAGCGGGCCAGGGACAAAAACGCCGGGAGCGTTTTTGAACAAAGCAACGCGTTGGCCCGGCAACGGGCGCACCTCAGGGATGAGGTGCGTAATCGCCCGCGCTGAGCCCGCCAGGGATGGCGGGTTTTGCGTCTTTGCGGAGGGCGTATGCTTCCTGAGCCAGCGCCTGTACCCAGGCAAGGTCCAGCTTAAAGCAGCCACTCAATCGGCAGTCGCCACACCAGGCGTACCTGCAGGCGCTGCCACCAGGAGCAGCCCGGCTCGTGTTTATGCACAATCTGCTGCGGCTCACCCGGATACTCCAGCCAGTTTACCCTGCCCCACTTATCCAGCCGCAGCGTCCATGCCCGATCGCGCATTGACTGGCTGAAACGCTGATGCGTCTCTCCGGCGAGCGCCGCACTCTCAATCACCAGTCCCATTTCCGTATTCAGCACCGCTGAACGGGGATCGAAGTTAAACGAGCCGATAAACAGCGTCTGTTGATCCACTGAGAAGGTTTTGGCATGCAGGCTGGAGCCGGAGTTACCGGTTAATCCCCGGTCGTGCGGGGCATCAGGCACGCCCGCCTGCGGTTTCAGCTCATAGAGCGCAATACCATGACGCAGCAATTTTTTGCGCCACTTAGCGTAGCCGGCATGGACAATCGACACATCGTTAGCCGCCAGCGAATTGGTCAGAATGGCAATTTTTACCCCTTTGCGCTTCAGCGACAGCAGCTGAGCGACCCCTGCGCGGGTCGGCACGAAATAGGCCGAGATGATGTCGAACTGCTTTTGCGGCGTGCCTATCACCTCCAGCATTCGCTGCGGCAGCAGGCTTCTGGCACGCGCTTTGCCCAGCCCTTTACGCGGATCATCGCTCAGCAGGCGCGCTTTTGCCCAGGTCAGAGCCAGCGTGCCCTCTTCCAGCTCCTGTAGCAGCGAAGAATTTTCCAGCCGCTGAAGATAGCGCTGCACCGGTTCACTGTGACGCCACTCTGCTGGCAGACTCACACTGTCCTCTTCCGGCTCCTCTTCATCCAGCACCTGCTGCAGCGGCGAGACCGGCTTGCTGCGCCAGTAGCGCTCAAAATCCTCTGCGACTTCTTTAACCACCGGGCCTATTGCCATGACGTCGAGATCGGCAAACAGCGGTTCATTGCCGGTGCCGAAATATTCGTCGCCGATATTGCGCCCACCGACCACGGTCGTGACGCCATCCACCGTAAAGCTTTTGTTGTGCATGCGGCGGTTCAGACGGGCAAAGTCGGTGAGATAACCCAGCGCGCGCAGGGTGCGAAACGAGAATGGATTAAACAGCCGCACCTCAATGTTGGGATGGCGATTGAGCTGGGCCAGCGTGTCGTCGAGGCCCGGCGTATTGTTGTCATCCAGCAGTAGCCGCACTTTCACGCCGCGTCGGGCAGCTTCCAGCACGGCGCTGAACAGCAACCGGCCAGAGAGATCGTTTTGCCAGATGTAATACTGGATATCGAGTGAACGCTCCGCTTTTTGCATCAGCAGATAGCGGGCAGCAAAGGCATCCAGCCCGTCGCTCAGCTGATGGACGCCGCTCAGCCCCGGATGGCGCAGACACTCTGGCTCCAGCTGTGTTTCCAGCCAGCTGGACCGTTCCAATGGCTGGGAGAGCTCAAACGCTTCGGTCATGACATTTCCCTGTAAAATGCAGTTATTTTTATTATTCCCCGGTCCGACCTCTGATGCTATTCCTCTGTTCTGAGTTAGTGAGGGGTCACGGGCGTTTTTAGTCTAGACTTAACCGGACGATCTGTGACCGGCATTATCCCGGCAGGAGAGGAATATGTCTCATCAATCCCTTACAGATGCCCGCCAGCGCTATCATCCCAGCCTGTTTCGCAGCTTTTTCCAGGGCAGTTTCCCCTGTTCCACTGCCTGCCGTACGCCCGGTAAACGGCTGGATATGGTGATCAGCAGCGGACACGATATGCTGCTGGAAAAAGATTATGCCGCCCTGGCTGAGCAGCATCTGCTCACCGCCCGCGACGGTGCGCGCTGGCATCTGATCGAAAAGATCCCTGGCCAGTATGACTGGCAGAGCTTTCTGCCGATGGTCGACGCCGCGCGACGTCAGCAGATCCAGATCATCTGGGAGCTGGCTCATTTCGGTTATCCCGATCATCTTAATATCTGGAAAGCCGAATTTGTTGACCATTTTAGTCGTTTCGCTCGCGCGATGGCACAACTGATGCGCGATCAGGGCATCGAACGCCCCTTCTTTACACCGGTTAATCAAATCTCATTCTGGTCATGGGCCGGGGCGGATGTGGCCTGGTTTAATCCTCATGCGGCGCAGCGTGGTAAAGAGCTGAAGCGCCAGCTGGTTCGCGCCTCGCTGGCGGCGATACATGCCATTCGCGAGGTCTATCCGGAGGCGCGCTTTGTGCTGACTGACCCGCTGGTGCAGATCGCTCATCATCCCGATAATCCGGACAGCAAACCCTATGCCGATGCGCAGCATCAGGCGCAGTTCGAAGCCTGGGACATGCTGGCCGGTCGCGTCGATAAGGAGCTAGGCGGCAGTGAAGATTGCCTGGATATCCTCGGCCTGAACTACTATCCCGATAACCACTGGTTTTTCCCCGACCAGCCGATGTCGCTGGAGGATCCGGAGCGTGTGCCGCTGCATATTCTGCTGGCGCAGTGCTGGCAGCGCTACCAGCGTCCGATGCTGATTGCTGAAACTGGCGCTGAGGGTGAAGCGCGCGCCCCCTGGCTGCAGGAGATCAGTGAAAATGTGGCGGTCGCGCTGGATCAGGGCATTGCGGTGGAGGGGATTTCGCTCTATCCGGTAGTGGAGTATCCGGCCTGGGCCGATGACCGGCGTTCCCCTGGCCCGCTGCTGGGATTAGCCGATCCCAATGGCAACCGTAATCTGCATGAGCCGCTGGCGCTGGTATTGCGCAGTCAGCAGATTAAGTTTGCGACACGAAATCAGACGTGCTGAGAAGGTGGCTTTTTAGGGTAACAGGAGCGAACGTCGAGAGAGGGATCGGCAGGATGACGTACGTCGGTCAGCCAGACCATGGTAAACAGGAAGGTCACCCCGATCAGGCAGGCCGCCAGCAAACCGATAATTGCGATTAATTTGTCATCTCCGGAGTCCATCGCCTTCTCCTTATTCAATCCGTTGAATCCCTGTGCGTGTCAGCTCATCCAGAGCGTAATCATCAGGACAAAGATTATAAGCGTTACCGAGGTCACCGCAAGCACCACTATCGCAAAGTGCGCATCGTCAAGTGACTGGCGAATTGGCTCATCGTGATCGTCGGGCGGCAAGGGTAAAGACATAACTATCCTGTGAAAAACATGGGCCGCCGGGAGTGATGCGGTGAGTGACAGTGTAGATGAAAGGCTGATTATCGTCCGGTTCTTTCGTCCGAAAAATAAACTGGCCCGTGCCAGCGCGGCACGGGCCTGAGATCAGACGCCGCGCCAGCGTTTGAAGATCAGTGAAGTATTAATGCCACCAAAGGCAAAGTTGTTGCTCTGGATATAGTCGGTTTCAAGCTCACGCGGCTCACCCATGATGTAATCCAGCTGGCCGCCATCTGCTGCCGGTTGCGTCAGGTTCAGGGTTGGCGCAAACCACCCTTCCCGCATCATCTCAATACTCATCCAGGCTTCCAGCGCCCCACAGGCACCCAGCGTATGGCCAAAATAGGACTTCAGCGAGGAGATCGGCGTCGTTTCGCCAAACACCGCCGCCGTCGCCAGACTTTCGGCCATATCACCCCGTTCAGTGGCGGTGCCGTGCGCATTTACATACCCCACCTCGGCAGCCGAGATACCGGCGCTTTGCAACGCCCGCTCAATGCAGATTTGCATGGTTTCCCGCTGCGGCTGAGTAATATGGGCGGCGTCGCAGTTGGTATGAAAACCGGTGATCTCGGCGTAGATCGTTGCACCGCGTGCCAGGGCATGTTCCAGCGACTCAAGAATCAGCGTGCCCGCCCCTTCGCCAATCACCAGACCATCGCGCTGCTGATCAAAAGGTGCAGGTGTGGTGTGCGGCGCGTCATTACGCTGGCTGGTGGCAAACAGGGTGTCGAACACCGCGGCTTCCGACGGACAGAGCTCTTCTGCGCCGCCAGCCACCATCACCGTCTGATACCCGTGACGAATCGCTTCCCAGGCATAGCCAATCGCCTGGCTGCCAGAGGTACAGGCGCTGGAGGTCGGGATCACCCGGCCGCGCAGGCCGAAAAAGAGCCCGGCATTAACGGCCGTGGTGTGTGGCATCATCTGCACATAGGTGGTGCCGGTGATATTGTTGGTGTGCTTTTCGGTCAGCATGGTGGCGAACTCGCTGACCGGCCCGGTGCTGCCGGTGGAAGAACCGTAGGCGATACCCGTTTCTCCGCTGGTCAGCACCGGATGGTCAATCAGGCCCGCCTGGGTCAGCGCCAGCTCGGTCGCGCGCGTTGCCAGCAGCGAAACGCGGCCCATGGCGCGGATACGCTTGCGGGTGTAGTGCGCAGGCAGCACAAAGTCATCCACCGGTGCGCCGAGCAGCGTATGCAGCCCGTCGTAGATCTGCCACTCCGGCATAAAGCGCACCGCATTGCGGCCCGCACGGATCCGTGCCGAAACTTCAGCCCAGGACTCACCAAAGGCGGTTACGCCGCCCATGCCGGTTACGACTACCCGCTGGATCACAGCATGCCTCCGTTAATAGAAATGACCTGACGCGTCACGTAGCCTGCGATATCGGACATCAGATAGCTCGCCAGTCCGGCGACCTCTTCAGCCGCGCCCATGCGCTTCATCGGCACGATCTTCATCGCTTCCTCAATCACCTGAGGTTCCAGCCCCTCCATTCCGGTATCAATCAGGCCTGGCGCAATGCAGTTAACGGTGATTTTGCGTTTCGCCAGCTCAATCGCCAGCGCCTTAGTGGCACCAATAATGCCCGCTTTCGCCGCGCTGTAGTTCACCTGACCACGATTGCCCATTATCCCCGACACCGACGAGAGCGTGATAATGCGGCCGCCGCGCCGCAGACCGATCATCGGCATCACGCAGGGCTGGATCACATTGTAAAAACTGTCGAGATTGGTGTGGATGACGCTGTCCCACTCCTGATCCGTCAGGGCAGGAAACGCCGCATCGCGGGTGATACCGGCGTTGCTTACCACGCCATAATAGGCGCCATGTTGCTCAATATCCGCCTCCAGCGCAGCGCGGGTTGCCGCCCGATCGGCCACATCAAATCCCAGCACACGGCCGCTGCCGCCTGCGGTTTCGATCTGCTGCAGGCACTGCTCAGCGCCTGCGCGGTCACGGTTGAAATGGACGATAACCTGATAGCCATCCTGGGCGAGACGCAACGCAATCGCGCGGCCAATCCCTTTACTGGCGCCCGTCACTAATACCGAATCTGTCATGGCTGATTTCCTTGTGACATCAATTGCTGTAATTCTGCTTCATTGGGTTGATACGTATTCAGACGACCGCTGGCAAGCCGCTGGGTGCCGTAATGAATGTCGCCCTCAAAGCTGCCCATGCGGTCGTCGCGCATCAGCAGCGTCATTCTGATATCCAGCGTAACACTGGCGGGAAAGAGGGATCGCTCTGCCCGCCAGCCGCGTCCGCCCAGCAGCATGCCGGGCGGGATAAGGGTGGCGCCGCCGTGCTTTGCATGCCAGCCAGACCAGACGCCCACGGTTTGCGCCATCATCTCCACGCCAAACCAGGCGGGCAGTTCACCCTGAGGCGTCAGAAACGGTGTCAGTACGCCACCGGCGCAGGTCGACACCTGACAGTGAACCTGCTCATCATCAACGGCGATCAGCTGATCAAGCAGCAGCATCGGCGCAGCGTGCGGCAGCCAGCGTGCCGCGGGAGAATTAATAACCATGTTGGCGTCCCAGAATCAGACAGGTGTTGTTGCCGCCAAAGGCGAAGGAGTTAGAAGCGATGACAGGCCGTTGCAGCGCCTGCGGCTGTAATAACAATCCGCAATCCGGCAGCGTCTCATCCTGCGCCATCTCACTGAAATCCTGCGCGGGCAGCGGCAGATTGTTTTGCAGGATCAGCGCACTGAGGGCGGCTTCACACACTCCCGCCGCGCCGAGCGTATGGCCGGTCAGATGTTTGGTCGAGCTGCACGGCACTGCATTGCCAAACAGACGCTGAATCACGGCAGCTTCCATCTGGTCGTTAAGTGGCGTCGCGGTGCCGTGCAGATTGATATAACCCACCTGCTCTGGCAACAGGTTCGCCTTTTGCAGCGCCATACGCATCGCCCGTTCAGCGCCCTCGCCCTGCGGATGGGGAGCGGACATGTGCCAGGCGTCAGACGATTCGCCAGCTCCCAGTAGCGCCAGCGGCTGCGGTTCCCGCGTCAGCAGCATCAGTGCGGCCCCTTCGCCAATCGAGATGCCGTCGCGATCGCGGCTGAAGGGAGCGCAGCGACGTTCAGAGAGCGACTCCAGGCTGTCGAATCCGTTGATCGGCATCCGGCTCAGCGAGTCCGCACCGCCCACCAGCGCCACATCCACCAGCCCTGCCGCGATCAGCCGCTCACCACTGATAATGGCGCGGGCGCTGGAGGAGCAGGCGGTTGAAATGGTATAGGCCGGGCCATCCAGGCTTAGATAGTGAGCCAGGAAACGGGAGGGATCGCCCAGCTCCTGCATCTGATAGTGATAACCGGACTGACTGCCGCCAATCTGCTGATCGCCCTCATCCACGCCCGAGGTGCTGGTTCCCAGCACAACTGCCACTCTGCTGGCACCATAGTGAGCAATCGCCGCGTCGAGCACCGGACGGATTTGCGCCAGCGCGGCCAGCAGCAGCTGGTTATTACGGGTGTTGTGCACGCTCAGGGCAGCAGGAACCGATGGCAAATCGCCTTCAACCCTGCCAAGCCAGCAGGCGCGGTCGCCGCTCAGCCAGCCATGACGCAGCTGCATGCCGGGTGCCTCACCCCTGGTAAGGCTGGCCGCAATCTGCTGAGTGTTATTCCCCAGGGCATTCAGCATGCCGATGGCAGAGATGTAAATCATGAGCCGTCCAGATGTTGAATGCGGATCTGATAGCCAAACGCATGCTGCTGAATGCTGATGGGCTGGCGCTGATTACCGCGTTGCAGATAATCGATTTCGGTAACCAGCTTATTATCGGCATCGATCAGCCGTCGCTTTAACCCCTGATCCTGCAACGTCCAGCCTGGCGGCAGCTGTTTTTGCCACAGCTCCCGTGGCCAGTAGCTGAGCATAATATCCGCCAGCACCTGACTGGCAGGCGGCATCTGCGGCAGCGGCATCAGCTGCTGGGTGTGAATACCGCTGGCATCGTAGCGCAGGCTGAACAGGCGAATACCCACCGAGGAGAGTCCGGCCAGATCAATTTGCTGTTCATCGGCGCTGAGCAGCACCAGCAGTGACTGACTCTGGCCTTTCACCTGTCCGGTCAGCAACTGCTGCTGCTGGAAGGCGGGACGGATGCCCGGCGGTGGTAGCGTCACCTTCACGCCCGGTTTCAGCCAGGCGGTGGGACGACTGCTTTCGGGTGCAGGTCCGGCACAGGCGCTGAGCAGCAGAGCCGTCAGCAGAATAAGAGCGGCGCGGATCATCGTTTACTCCTTGATCGGGTGGGTCGCATCGCCAGCGGCGACAGCAGGAAAGCGCTGAAGATGCCGCTGCATAACACTGTGCCAAAACTGGCAATCGCGCTGGTGCTGCTGAATACCAGCATCCCCAGCGTCAGTAAGGTGGTAATCATCGCCAGCGACACCGCCAGCAACGAGGTCAGCGGCGTACCCTGCGGGTTGCTGAAAAAGAGCGTGTAGTTAATGCCAATGCCCAGCACCAGAATCAGTGCCAGCAGCGCAAACAGGTTCAGCGACGCGCCGATCCAGCCCAGCGTTGCCAGCGCCATCGCCAGCGACAGCACTGACGGCAGCGCGCTGCGTAAGCCCGCTTTTAACCCCAGTCGCAGGACAAAACTCAGGGTGATCAGCAGCAGCGCCAGCGCCAGTAACCCGCTCAGCAGGGTGCGCCAGAAGCTGAACAGCGAATCGTAACCTGATTTGCGGTCAATCCAGCTGACGCCCGGATGCTGTTTGGTCAGCTCCCCGAGTGCAGCGCTGTTTTTTACGCCGCTGGTGGGGATCAAAACACCGCTGCGCCCGTCTGGCAGCGTCAGCCACAGCAGTCGCCAGCCTTCACTCAGCGGACTCGACAGCCACGCCTCTGGCGTTACCGGCATCGGGGTCAGATTCGGTGCCGGCAGCGTGATACCCGCCTGCTGCAGGCGGGCCGTAATATCCGGTGCTGCCTGTTTCAACAGCTGAAGATCCCGCTGTTGCTGCGCCAGCGACGTCAGCGGCAGCAGACGATAGTGCTGCAGCCAGCCCTGCTGCTGCGCCTGGTGCAGATCCGGTGCCAGTTTTTCCAGTCGCTGCAGCGTCTGCTGCGCATCATCGCCCCAGACCACAAACCAGGTCTGATCGGCGCGCTGTCCGGTCAGGGTTGCCAGCTGGCGATCCTGCTCCAGCAGATGCGCAGGCGCACTTTGCAGATGGGCGATGTCATCATCCACCTTTAACTGGGCGATACCGGCCAGCGCGAAGATCGCCATCGCCACCGGTAATCCGACGCGCAGCCCGCGCTGGCGACGCCAGGCGGCAAGCCAGCGCGCCAGAGGCACCATCAGCGGCACCGGACGCACCGGTAATCCGCGTACCAGCCACGGATAGATCAGAATCACCGTCAGACAGGAGGCCGTTAATCCGCTGGCGGCAAACACCGCCAGCTGCCGCAGCCCCGGGAACGGTGCCAGCAGCATCAGCAGCCAGGCGATGGCGGTGGTCCCGAGCGCCAGCAGCAGCGTGCCGCGGATTTTTCGCAGGCTCTGCCACGGCGTCTGCTGATCGCCGTGCACCATGCGCTCGGTGAGATAATAGAGCGTGTAATCCGCAGAGATGCCGACAATACTCAGGCTCATCACCAGCGTCATCAGATGCAGTTCACCGAAGCAAAGCAGCGTCATCACCGTGCCCGCCATCGCGCCGATGGCCACAGACGTGACCGTCAGCAACAGCGGGCGCAGTGAGCGGAAGACCAGCAGCACCAGCAGGACAACGCCACCCAGCGTCACACTGCCCAGCGTTTTAACGTCATGCTGCGCACGCTGGCTGGCGTTGTCGCTGAACAGCACCGTGCCACGCGTCAGCAGTTTCGCCTGCGGCCAGCGGCTTTTAAGCTGTTGCTCCAGCGCGCTGAGTCGGGTAACCAGCGCATGACTTTGCTGCATACTGAAGGCGTTGTTCGCCAGTTCGCCATGCAGAAAATACCACTGCTGACCCTGTGCATCTTTTACTGTCAGCCAGCCATCATGCAGCGTCATGCGCCCGGCGTTTTGTGCCAGCGCCAGCTGCGAACCCCGCACCAGCATCAGGGGATCGCCCTGCAACTCTTTGCTGCTGACGCCAGAGAAGGCCGAAAAGAGCTGCGCCAGCAGCCAGTCAGCCTGCGCCTCGCCGCCGTTCTGCAAGCGGTCGCGCGTCACCTCATCGATCAGGCCGTTACGGTGTTGCCAGGCAAAGCGGCCCCACTGCTGCTGCTGTTGCCCGTCGAGATCACCCTGCACCTGTTTCAGGTCAGGCAGCGCGCGCAGCTGGGCCAGCCACCAGGCGGCGACCTGGGGATCGTCCTGCTCACCGGGTGAAACCAGCCACACCAGCTGGCGATCCAGCCGCTGCATAAAGCCCTGCTGCAGCGCAGGCGGTGCCGCCCCCAGATTCTGCTGCGGCAGTAGCGCCAGCACACTGCTGTTGAGCTGACTGCGCGGCAGCAAAAAAGAGAGCGCAGCCGCCAGCAGCAGACAGAGGGCCAGCCACAGGAGGGCCAGCAGCCGATCGTTACGGCCCGGCAAAACGCGCCTGCTCCTCGTCGCTTAACTGCGGCGGTTCAATTCGGGTGTTGCTGAGCTCTATTTGCGTTTTATCGCCCTGCTTATCATCCAGGTTGATGCTGTCCAGGTAGGCGCTGCCCGCCAGCGAGATACGGTTGAAGATTTTGTTGAGCGGCGCCGCTTTGGGCGTCAGCTCCAGCGTCCAGGCTCCGTTGCCGCGATCGCTGAAGGCCACGCTGAAGTTCTCGTTCAGCACTTTCTGGTCGGCTTGGAACAGCGCCCGCAAGAGATGGTTGAACTGGAACATCTGCGGGTTGCTGTCGGCGGTGATTACCTGAGGCTTCTGGCCGCTGAGGCTCTGCACCATGCGTTTATCATCCAGCAGCAGCGTCATCACAAAGGGTGTCTGCTGATGCCACCATAAGCCCTGCTCGCGAGCGATCAGCATCTGCCCGTGCGAGACCAGCGGCTGACGCATGCCGGAAATGGTGCGCGTCTGGATAAAGTCTGCCCGAATCACAGGCTGGCTGGCAAAACGCTGCTGCAGCTGATCCAGCGTGACCGCGCTGGCGGCACTGGCCCACAGCAGCAGGCTGGTAAGCACAATTTTCAGCATCCTTTCACTCCTAAACGTTCCAGTAAAATATCGGGTGAAACAAAGCACAACGCCTGACTCTCCTGCTCCACCGCCACCTGCAGAGTATGCGCTTTGGTGGTGATCTGACCGGCAGCATTTCGCACTTCATAGTCGATGCGCAGACGGTTCTCATATTCCGTAATCCGGGCGCTGACGCGAATCGTCTCTTCGCAGCGCAGTGGCTGGCGGTATTTGACCCGGGTATCGACCACCGGCCAGACGTAGCCGCTGGCGGCCATCTCGCCATAGCTGTAGTTAATGCTGCGCAGCAGGGCTTCACGCGCCACTTCGAAAAAGCGGAAATAGTTGCCGTGCCAGACCACGCCCATAGGATCGCAGTCGTGGAATGAGACGGTCAGCACGACTTCAGCATGATGTTCAGTCATGGTCAGACTCCTTGTGGTGCGCCTGTTGATCAGGCAGCGTCCAGAAATCGAAAAAGTTAAACCAGTCGAGCGGCGCCAGCAGTGCGTAATGGGCCAGCCGCGCTGCGTAACGATCGACCGCCTGTTGCAGTGCCTGCTGACGTTGCGCACGCGGCAGCAGCAGCGGATCGGCGAAAGGCTCACAGTGAATACGCAGTTTACCCTGTTGCTGCAGGGCGAACATCAGCAGCACCGGACAGCGCAACGCGGCCGCCAGTACAAACGGCCCCTGTGGAAAGGGCGCGGCGCGGCCCAGAAAGTCGCTCCAGATCACCCGCCGCTCGCCGCCGCGCTGCGGATTGACCGCGGTGCGATCCCCGACAATCGCCACCCATTCGCCCGCATCCAGCTTCTGTTGCAGCAGGATAGCGGTCTCCGGCCCGATATCGCTCACCGGCATCAGATTCACCCCCGCCTGCGGGGCGATGGTTTCCAGCACCGCCCGAAAACGCCGGGCGTTGTCGGTAAACACCAGCGCATTAATCACCAGTCCGCTGACCTGCTGCGCCATCGCGCGACAGGCTTCAATGTCGCCAAGATGGGAAGCGAGAATCAGCTTGCCCTGCGGCGTGGGTGTGCGGATCACCGCTTCTGCGCCTGGCGCAAAATCGATATCACGTCCCCAGCGCAGATCGCCGCGCCAGCTGGCCACTTTATCCAGCATTGCCCCGGCGAACCGCAGGAAATGGCGGTAGCTGTTAAGCCGTGGCGGTAACGCAATCTGCTGCTGCTGAGCGGCGGCAGTGACCTGCGCCAGCCACTGCCGGGAAGCGCGTCGCGCGCGCTGACCGCTCAGCCAGTAGACCGCCACTACCGGCCAGAGTAGCAGCGTAAAGGGCAGCCGCCCGCCGTAGCGATAGACCGCCAGCATAAAACGTAATCCCCACTGTCCGCGCCGCTCCGTTTCCACAGACCAGTGCGTCGGCGGTTTGCGCATCGCCAGCAGACGAGGAATGCGCGGCAGCATGCCGAAAAACAGCCGGGTATGCATCCAGGAGATGCGCAGGTTGTCGTAGAGCGCATCGAAGTGTGACAGCCCGCTGGCCGGATAGGTGACACGGGTCGGGATAAAGCGACTGCGGGTTCCCTGCCAGTAGAGCCGCACCATGATCTCGGTGTCAAAATCCATGCGCTGACCGATGGCCCGGCGATCGCACAGCGTCAGCGTCGCGGCCAGGGGATAGACGCGGAAGCCGCACATGCTGTCGCGGATCGACAGCGAAAGCGTTTCAATCCAGACCCAGAAGTGGGTGATGTAGCGACCGTAAAGGCGTGATTTGGGGATCGAGTCGTCATAGAGCGGCTGACCGGAGATCAGCGCGTCGGGATAACGCTCCGCTTCCGCCAGCATCAGCGGCAGATCTTCCGCCTGATGCTGGCCGTCCGCGTCAAGCTGCACCGCATGGGTGAAGCCGCGTGCCTCCGCGGCCCGCAGTCCGTGGATCACCGCCGCGCCTTTACCCTGATTGCTGTCGAGTCGCAGCAGGCTGAGCTGCGGGGCGTGCAGCGTCGCCAGCTGAAGCTGAGTGGCCGCATCGCTGCCATCATCCACCACGATTACCGGCAGATTAAAGGGCGCCAGCCGTGCCAGCACTGACGCCATCATCGCGCCGTGGTTGTAGCAGGGGATCACCACGCAGGGTGAAAACGGGGCGCTTAACACAGCGCGATCTTCCCGCTGCTGGCGATCTGCTCGCCGTCGTTCTTCAGCAGGCTGTAACGGAAACTCAGGCGGGATTTTTCAGCGTCCCAGTCCAGATGCAGTTGCAATAGCGAGTCGGGTAATACCGGCTGCTGAAATTTAATGTTATCAACGGCGGCAAACTGTTTACCGGGCGCAAGCAGTGATACGCCGTAGTGCATCACCCAGTCGAGCTGAGCCACACCCGGCAGAATGGGCAGATGCGGAAAGTGGCCCTGAAACCAGAAGAGTCCGGCATCTATCTGCAGGATCAGCGTGACGCTGTCAGCCCGCAGCTCCCGGCTGCGTTCAATCGGCAACATGAAAAAGTTCCTCTATTTGCGGCCAGGCGCGTTTGCTTTGGGTGGTCACCGGAATAGTGGCCACAATCCGCCAGTAGCGTGGCATCGCCAGCGGTTCCAGCCAACGCTGCAGCTGGCGTTTCCACTGCTGCCTGCGCTGATGCAGAGCCGCCTCATCCAGTGCGCTGTTCAGCGCCAGCACGACGCCAATCGCCTGACGCTCATGACGCGTGACCACCAGTGCTACGGCATCCTCTATTTCCGGCAGGTCGGTCAGACGGCGCTCTATCTCGCTTAATGAGATGCGCTTGTCACCGATTTTTACGATGCGATCGTGGCGGCCTGCAAGCTGAAATCCGCCGTCCGGCTGCATAGTCAGTCGATCGTCGAGCTGCAGCCCGCTGTCACCGGCAATCAGCGGCGACCAGACCTGCCAGCGATCGGGCGTCACCTGCTCCAGCCTGACCTGCGGGAAGCGGCGCCAAGGCGCCTCCGCCCGATCGCATTGACGCCAGGCCAGAATGCCGGTTTCGGTGCTGCCGTAGATTTCACTGACCTGACAGCCAAAGCGCTGCCAGACCTGCTCCGCATCAGAGTCGCGCAGTGCGCCACCGGCAGAGACAATCAGTTCACTGGCGGGCGCTTTCAGCGTGCTGTCCAGCCGCGATAAAAAGGCCGGGCTGCTGATAAAGGCATAGCGAACGTCGCGCGGAAGCTGGGCCAGTTGTTCACCGTAAAACAGCGGCTGGGCGGCAAACGGCAGCCTGAGCATCATCGGCAGGAAAAGTCGAAACGATAAACCGTAGAGATGCTGATGGCTGACCGAGGCGATGACCCGGCACCCCCGCAACTGTTCGGCCCACAGGCTGCTGAGCCAGCGGCTCTCCTGCTCCATCACCGCCAGCGACTTCACTACCTGACGCGGTGCGCCGGTGGATCCCGAGGTGAAGAGCACCAGCTCTGCACTCTCCGGCAGCGGCGGCAGCGGCCCCTGCGCTTCTGCGTCGTCCCACGCCAGCAGCGGCAGGCTGACCGCCAGCGGCATGTCGCACAGCACGCCATCCAGCCGATCCTGCCTCTCATCCAGCAGCGCGGCGCGGCAGTGACCCGGCATCACCGGCGTTTTGCCGGCATACCAGCATGCCAGCAGCGCCACACAAAAACGATAACTGTCATCAAAACAGAGCGCCCAGTAGCTGCCCGGTTGTGCTGCCAAGCGCTGGCGGAGCGCCACGACCTGACGATGCATCGCGCTGAGCATCAAACGTTGATCGCCGCGCCAGGCAACCTCGCGATCGTCTCCCGTCAGCCAGTCGGCCACTCTCATGCTTTTCGCCTCACGCGCTGACGTACCAGCCATTCAGCACTCATCAGCGCTGCGATTAACAGATAACTTATGCCGCCATTCCACAGCGTCCAGAGCCGCAGATCGCCCAGCAAACAGGTATAGAGCGCCATGCTGCCGTTGCCGATAAAAAACAGGCACCAGATTTGGGTGACGCGGCGGGTATAGCGCACTGCCGCAGGGGGAAGCACGGGCTCACGCAGCCGGGCGATGCGTTCCACCAGCGGCATCGCACTCCAGAGTGAGGCGCCAAACACCAGCAGCATCGCCAGATTGACCGCCACCGGATACCACAGCAGCAGATGCTGAGTGCGTAATAGCTGGCTGCTGACACAGAGCAGTGCACCGAGCAGCGCCAGCCAGCCCATGACCGCGCCCATGGCGTTTTGCTGACGACGCAGCTGCAGCCAGCGCAGGCCAAACAGCAGTGCCAGCAGCCAGAACAATCCCTGCCAGCGCGGCTGGGTCAGCGCCAGCCAGACCAGCAGTGGCCAGGCTAGCAGCGTAAGCAGATTCAGCAGGCGAAGCGTAGCAGCAGGCACGGCGGGATCAGGCGTCTTCGCGCATCAGTTGTTCCACGGCATCCACCACATCCTGCACGGTGCGCACTGCGCGGAAAGTTTCCGGTTTAATCTTACGGCCGGTACGTTTTTGCAGATGAACCACCATATCGACAGCATCAATGCTGTCGAGTTCGAGATCTTCATACAGACGTGCCCCGGGATGGATATCCTCAGGCGCAATTTCAAACAGGCTGGTCAGCAGCGAAGCCACTTCCTGATAGATCTGTTCTTTGTTCATCATAAGGTTGTCTCCGCTTTCAGCCGCGCTGTTGGTTGACGAACGCAGCCAGCGTCGCAACAGAGAAAAAGTGCGCGCGCAGGGTTTCACTCTCAGCGGACAGCGCCACGCCGTAGCGATTTTTCACTGCCAGGCCAAGTTCCAGTGCATCAATCGAATCCAGCCCCAGTCCGTCGCCAAACAGTGCAGCGTCGGTCTCTATATCATCGGGACTGAGATCTTCAAGGTTCAGCGTGTCGATAATCATCTGTTTGATATCGTTAATTAATGAATCCATACCGGTTTTCGTCTTACCTGTTCTGGGGGACCAGCGCCTGCTGTAAATGGCGGGTCAGGCGACGCGCGGCCAGCGGCTGCGCATCGGGATTGCTTTCACAAAACGACTGACTGTCGATTCGCGTTTGTACACGCACGGTAAACAGCGGTTTAACCGGCGGAATCTGATACCAGCGGCTCTGTTTATCAAGCATACGCTGGCTACAGGTGATGTGAACCACACGCAGATCGCATCCGGCGCGCACCGCAATATTGGCTGCCCCGCGCTGCAGAGTCAGTGGATGACCGTAGCGGGTGCGGGTGCCTTCCGGAAAGATCAGGATATTGTCGCCGCGCGCCAGTCGCTGCTGGCTGTCCGGCAACAGCGTCTCCGCTTCACTGTTGATCAGATAGTCCGCGGCGCGGATCACCCCACGCATAAAGGGGTTCTTTTGCAGATCGGCTTTAACCAGACAATCCATCTCTGGCAGTACCGAAGCGATCATCACGTAGTCGATCAGTGATGGATGATTGGCGACAATCAGGCATCCGCGATCCTGTTGCAGCAGCTCTGCGCCTTCAATCCGGTAGTCATAGACCCCGGTCATCCGGCAGAATCGCAGAAAGCAACGGAAGCTAAAGGCGATAGCGCGTCGGGCCAGGAGGCGGCGGCGCAGCGAATCGCGCTGTACCAGCAGCAGCAGGTTGAAGCCAATCAGCGACAGCAGCAGTCCGCCTATGCCAAACAGCGTAAAACTCACCGCCGTCATCACCAGCCGCCAGCAATAGTTCATGCGGCTGCCGGTGTAGTGCGCCGGTTGTGAACAATCAGCCATGATGTCTCTCCCAGTGCCATGTCAGGCGTTCGCCCGGCAGGCTGAAGGTGGGCGATTCCGCCAGCCACTGCTGCAGAAAGCGCAGGCTTTGCGGTAACCCTGTTTCTGCCCTCTCCTCTCTGCCAGCACGGCCAGTGCAGTGCAGCTGGTCGCCCGGGCGCAGCAGCAGCGCCACCGCATAGGGAAAGTTCACACGCTGTTCCGGCAGCCACGGCAGATAGTAGTCAGGCACGATGCCGTCGAAATCGACCAGCAGTACCTGCTGATAACCCGCCTGATGCAGCGCGCTGACTTCGATCAATCCCTGCTGAAACGAGTCGACTCCGGCGGCGATTGAGGTGGAGACCAGTGGTGCTTTGGCTGCAATGGTCAGGCTGCCGACCGCCGAATTGTGAACCGACATGGCAAAATCCGTGGGTGACATTGACTGCTGATCGGCCAGGGTTGTGAGGATACGCAGATTACGTTCCAGTTCACCGTGACGACTGGTGAACACGATAGCGTCAACCTGCTGACGCGCAAGCAGCGCCAGCCCACACTCTACCGCCGCACGACTGCCGCCGCTCAGACGACGTGCTGTCATCATCGGTAAAAATTGCGGCTTTGCCATCGTCTCTTTAGGGTCTATGACGTTGCCCTGTTGCGCCCAGTGCTGCCAGCCCTCGCCCCCGTGTAATCCCGGAGCCAGAGCCTGCCAGTCGACCAGTGAGTAAGCGAGTCTCATCTCAACACTCTTTTTGTCATATGTGTGGCGTCGGCGTTTATCGGGGCGTCATCCCGGCCCTCTGCAAAAAAAGTGCCTCCTGGAAACCCTCTGCCGATTCCGCATCAGGCCTTCACGGTAGAGGGTTACTCAGTGGTTCAGCAATAGCAGCTCATCTGATTTGTCGGCCGGCTGCCGGAGATCTTTATGCTTTGATCGTCTGTCGACACATCATTGCGACAGCGCACGCATTACTGAGCGGCAAGAGCAGAGAGTCGTAACTGAATATCCTGATCGAGATTGGCAATCCAGCGGTTGTAGTTATTGTGGATCTCGCCCTGCTCCGCTTTCAGGTTCTCACTGCTGACATAATCGATGCGGTAGTTCTGGCTGGTATACGTGATGCGAATAGTCGCCACGAAATCACGCTGGGCCAGACGACCATTGATCACGCCAGGCGAAACGGGAGTCATCACCCATTTCCGGCCAATACCCGCTTCGATGATCGCCAGTTTCATCTGGTTGTCGCTGTAACGCTGAGTGAGCGTTTGATTCACGTTATGAATCGGCGCAGTGCGCGCACAGCCGGTTAATAACGCAGCGACCACGGCCAGCGTGCAAATAGTTTTTTTATTCATGATGAATCCCTTCTTTTATTTTTATATCAGTAAGTTAAACGGATAATCCGTCTCGCGCAGGTTAAGCTTTCAGTGCGCTTTTCCGTCTGGCTGGCTTAAAACCCGCGCATGATACCACCGAATGTAAAGACAGGTAAGCAGAAGTATGCATGGGTTTTAGGGGGTTATTTGGGGGATTAAAGCGGGGAATATACGCAGTCGCCGCGACAGCGCAGAGGCCGATCCCTGCCGCAGAAACTCTGGCTGCGGCTGGATCGGTCTGGGGATTACTGTGTGGAGGCGGGTGTCCAGCCACCGCCCAGCGCGCGGTAGAGATCGATCTGCGCCAGCAGCAGGTTATTTTTGACAGTCACCCGATTCAGCTGCGTTGAAAACAGGGTGCGCTGCGCATCCAGTTCATCCAGATAGGAGGCGTAGCCGTTCTGATAGCGATTGCGGGCAATGCGCAGCGCCTCCGTTACATAGGCTTCCTGCTTTTGCAGCTCCTGAAGTTGTGCCTCACGCTGCCTGATAGCGTCTATTGCATCGTTAACTTCCGAGAAGGCGTTGCGCACCACTTTTTCATAGCCATAAAGTGCCTGATTTCGCGTCGCCATTGAGACATCCACCTGCGCCGTCAGCGCTTCACGGTTCAGCAGCGGTGCCAGGATGCTGCCGCCCACGCTCCACAGCCGGAACGGATCATCCGCGAGCTGATGCAGAACCGAACTCTGCAGAGTGCCGGTCGCAGTGAGGTTAAGCCCAGGCAGCAGCTTAGCGCGCGACGATGCCAGGCTGGCATCTGCGGCCAGTAACTGACGCTGAGCCTGCACAATATCCGGACGGCGATTAAGCAGCTCTGATGGCAGCAGCGACGGCATCCGCTGCGGTGAAATCTGGTCAAACTGCTGACGACGGGCGATGCTGCGCGGGTTCATACCCACCAGAAGGCTCAGCGCATTCTCCTGCTGGGTGATCTGGTGCTGCAACTGAGGCATCTGCGCTTTGGCCGACTGATATTCCGAGGCGGCCTGCATCCACTCCAGCCTGGAGGTGTAGCCGGTTTCAAACTGACGCTGTGCCAGCTTCAGCGAATTGTTGCGGGTCGCCAGCGTCGCCTCCGTGACCCGCAACTGCTCATCCAGCGCGCACAGGTTGAGATAACCTGACGCCACCGAACTGGCGATGGTCAGCTCGGCGGCAGACGCAGCGGCCTGCTGCGCCGCTAAACTCGCCTGCGATGCGGTGATGCTGCTGCTGCGTGCTCCCCAGAGATCGACCTCGTAGTTCGCTTGTAATAAGCCCTGAAAAATATCGGTTTCATAGGGCTGGCCCGTCACTGACGAGAGCGTACGCTCCCGGGTCGCGGCCACACCGGCGCTCAGGGTCGGAAAGTTATCGCCCTGCGTGGCGCGCAGCTGGGCGCGATACTGGTCAACCCGGGATCGCGCCGTGAGGATATCGGGGTTATTGCGCAGCGCCTGCGTCACCAGCCGGTTGAGATTTTCATCATGAAAAGCGCGCCACCACTCCGCCTCCGGTGCAGCAGATGGCCCGACACTATTGCGCCAGGCGTCAGGGATCGGCAGAGAGGCCGGTGCCTTTTCAACCTGCGTGGCACAGCTGGTCAGAAGGAGTGCCAGTGCGCTTACCATTAAGCCGCGCCGCATCATGGCGCACCCTCACCAGCGGGTTGTGCGGCGGTGTCGATGTTGACTTCGACCGACATACCCGGGCGTAACTGATGCATATCCTGGCCATTGATGCGGATGCGAACCGGAATGCGCTGCGCAATTTTAACGAAGTTACCGGTGGCGTTGTCGGGCGAAATCGCGCTGAACTCTGAGCCTGCGGCCGGAGAGATAAATTCAACCTGACCCGTAAAGCGTTTGCCATCCAGCGCATCGACCCGAATCGTCACCGGCAGGCCAGGACGAATATTTGCCAGCTGGGTCTCTTTCAGATTCGCGATAATCCATTTGTGATTAGGCACCACCGAGGTCAGGCGCGTACCTGCCGTGACATAGGCGCCGGTGCGCACCGCCAGCTGGCCGAGCTGGCCATCATCGGGCGCGGTAATCCGGGTATTCGCCAGATCGATCTCCGCCAGCTCCAGCGCGGCGCGGGCGCTGTCGACATCGCCTTTCAGCGCGTCACGGTTAACGATGACGGTTTGCAGATTCTGCTGGGCGACGGCGATCTGCGCCGCAGCCTGACGAACCTGCGCCTGCGCCTGGGCGTCTGCGGCCCGGGCGGCGTCGCGCTCACGCACTGACAGGGATCCATCCGCCGTGAGATTTTCGACACGCTTCAGATCGAAGCCGCTTTTCAGCGCCTGTGCTTTGGCATTCTCCAGTGCCGCTTTATTGCTCTGGATGGTCGCTTCTGCGCTGCGACGCTGCTGCAGGTTATTGTTCAGCGCCGCCTGCTTCATCGCCAGCTGCGCCTGCGCCTGATGCACCCGCTGGCGATAGATACGGTCGTCAATCGTCATCAGCAACTGCCCTTTTTTCACCGGCTGCAGATCGATCACCTCGACTGAGGTGAGATAGCCATTAACCTGCGGGCTGATAAAGGTCACCTGACCGCGCACATAGGCATTCTCAGTGCTTTGTATTGCGCTGGTGAAGGGCCAGAGTTGCCAGGCGTAAAGAATAACCAGTACACCAATCACCACAATGCCGCTACCTGCGGCGATAGAAAGAATACGGCGGCGATTCGCGCGTTCGCGTTCCGCCGCCTGAAGCTCATCCTGCTGACTCATTGTTTCTCCGTTGATTCCTGTAATGCGGCCAGCTGTTGCTGCTCACGCAGGTTAAATTGCGCCTGACGCCAGTCAAGATAACGACGACGGGTCAAACGCCAGATCACCCACATCAGGGTGACCAGTGCCAGCGCGGCAGTTAACAGGTAGGTGTCGTTATAGGCGAGCACGTTGGCCTGCAGCGTGGCGATTACCTGTAACTGGCTGGTGCTCTGCGCGCCGCGCAGAACGTCGTCACCCACCAGCGAATTAAACAGCGCATTATACTGGCTGAGCCGTTCGGTGACGTTGGGATCGAGCAGTGAGAGCTGATCGCCCAGCAGGCTGGAGTGATATTTTTCCCGCCAGACCTGAAACGTGCCAAGAATAGCCGAGCCGATCAGCCCGCCGAGGTTCTGACTCATGCCAAACAGCACCACGAAGCTCACCAGATTTTTCGGCTGAGTCACCACGCTGCCAATGCCCATCAGCATCGCGGGCGCCATGAAAAAGGCGCTGCTGAAGCCCAGCAGAAACTGGCTGAAATACATATTGCTGGCGCGGGTCAGTGGACTGGATTGCGCATCCATCAGCGAGGCGATAATCATCACTACCAGCGAGGTAACAATCGGCCAGTTGAGATGATTGGGCTTGATAGTCAGCGCACTGGCGGCGATGCCCGCAATAACCCCGGCCATGATCGCCAGCGCCAGACCGCGCATTTGATCGTTCTGCAAGCCAATCTGCTGCAGAAAGCCGATTGCACCGGTGTTCTGTTCCGCCAGTACGATACGGATCATGATCATCACAATGCCCAGCCGCACCATCATGCCGCTGCTGAGCCAGCGGGTATTGATCAGCGGGTTGCGCCGGTTATGCTCAATGACAATCGCAGCGACAATCAGCGTCAGGGCGATCGCGGTACAGATACCGAGCCAGGGCGTGGTAAACCACCACTCAATACGGCCCAGCGTCAGTACGCCGCACAGCAGCGCCATACCGGGTGCCAGCAGGATAAAGGTGACGAAATCCATCTTTTCAAAGGTTTTGATGCGATCGCCCGGTGGCAGTTTCACCAGCAGTACCCCGCCCAGCGCAATCAGCGCCAGACCGAGTTCAAACAGATAGAGACCGCGCCACTCGTTGAGCTGCAGCAATTCCGAAGAGAATAAGCGGGCCAGCGGGATAGCCAGTTGCGATACCGTCAGGCCAATCACCAGCGCTTTCAGGCGATGTTTCGCAGGCCAGGCCTGTACCTGATAGTAGATGCCCAGAGAGCTGAGCGCCGCCGCCACCATACCGTGAGCGGTGCGCACAATGATTGCCGAACTGAGATCGTTGGCGAAGAGATGGAAAAACGCCACCAGTACATACAGCACCAGAAACGCCTCGGTAAAGACACGCAGGCCAAACTGCTGGCGGAATTTCACCAGCAGCAGGTTAATAGAGATGTTGCCCATCACATAGACCGCAGGCAGCCAGGCAATCTCATTCGACCAGGCACCAAAAGTCCCCTGCAGGTTGACCAGATTCGCCGTGACCAGCGCGTTACTCAGCGCACCGGTCAGCGAAATAAGTAAACCGATCAGGCCAAACGCCAGGCGTTTTGGCATCGGATGCAGCGGCGTCGAGGGCGATCCCGGCAGCATCGGTTTTTCGTGCGGCAACCACTCGCGTGCAGCGTAGGGATTTCGCTTTGCCACTGCTACATACTTCCCATGCGGCTCAGGAGTTGTTGCAATACGCGCTCGGTCACGGCCTGATCCTGAGGGTCAATATCGGCCAGCATTTCAGTACGGAGTGCGTCAGCCTCGGTTTTCACTTTGGCGAACGCTTCGTTACCCTTATCAGTCAGCACCAGGTGACGCTTACGTCGATCTTCTGGCGGCTGTACCCGCATCAGCAGTGACTGTTTCACCAGCCGATCCACCAGCGGTACCATGCTGGCATCTTCCAGCCCCAGCAGCTGTGCCAGCTCGGTCTGGGTCATGCGTTGCGGCTCACTGGCAATCAGCCCGATGGCCATCCAGCTGCTCATGCTTAAGCCGCTATCTTTAAGGTGACGATCCACCGCCAGGCGCCAGGCATGTGCGGTCAGATGCAATAAGTGGGTAAAGGTACGCGTGTGCTGAGACAAATGTTAGCAGCCTAATAGTAAGAGTTCTAATTGAGTGATGGCGTTATTATACGCAAAGCGAAACGCCAATGAAAAGCGTCCGGTCTGTTAAAAATTAGTGGATCGCGGCAGAATGTCCAGAGGCCGCAACCGGGAGCCGGATAACATGAAACAGGCATCAGCAAACTGGGTCGATCTGCGCCGTGACGCCGTCAGCGGTATTGAGGCGCTACGCGCCCATTTTACCGGACACGCCTATGATCCTCACTGGCACGACAGTTATCTGATTGGCGTGACCGAGCAAGGTGTACAGCAGTTTCATTCGCGGCGCAAACAGCATCAGAGCCGACCAGGCACGGTCTTTATGCTGGAGCCGGAGGAGCTGCATGACGGTGATGCCATCAACGACAGCGGTTTTACCTACCGGATGCTCTATCTTTCGCCGCAGCAGATTTCGCAGCACCTGGCTCCGATGCTGGCTGATAAACCCTCACTGCGTGAGCTACGTTTTGCCGCCACGCTGCGCGACGAGCGTCCACTGGCTTATGCCGTCTGCCATGCGTTTGATGCCTTGTGGCACAACCATCCCGACATCATCAAAGAGGCGGCGCTGGACCGGATGTTTGGGCAGCTCATCCCGCACCGGCAGTGGTCACTGCCCGCTCAGCCCCCGGATAAAGATGCCCGGCTGGCACTGCAGTCGCGTGACTGGCTGATTGCCCATCATGCGGATAATCCCGGTCTGGAGCAGATGGCGCAGCATCTGCAGGTGGATCGCTTCCGGTTATCGCGTCTGTTCCAGGCTCACTGGGGTTTGCCGCCCCACGCCTGGCTGGTGCAGTGGCGGCTGAGCCAGGCGCGTCGTCAGCTGGCGCAGGGCCAGCCCGTCGCCGATGTGGCAGCCGCGCTGGGTTTCGCCGATCAGAGTCACCTGGGCCGCTGGTTCAAACGCGCCTGCCAGCTTACCCCTTCCCGTTATCAGCACGCCTGCACAAATCTTCCAGACCTGGGTTAAGCCACTTGCCACAATGCGTTTTTTTAGTCAGGAGAAGCGCAATGCAAGACCCACGCTGTGTAATGATACTCAATGCCGCTCTGCCGCCTGGCAAAGCCACCAATGCTGCCGCCGTGATGGCATTAACCCTGGGACAGCGACATCCGGCGCTGGTTGGCGATACCCTGGAGGATGCTGAGAGGCGCCCTTCTCCCGGTTTGATCACCACCGGCATTCCGGTGCTGGCCGCGACTGACGAGCAGCTCAGTGCATTGCGGGAACAGTGCGAACAGGCTGAATACGATCTGGTGCTGTTTCCGGAAGAGGGCCAGACCACTACCGATTATCAGGCGCTGAGCGCCGTCCTGCGACAGCAACCGCGTCAGCAGTGGCGCCTGCTGGGCGTCGCCATCGTCGGCGATAAAAAAGCCCTGCGAAAGCTGACGGCAAAACTGGCGCTATTCAGCTAATCTTTTTGCGGGAAGCTGGTCATGGCTTCCTGTTTTTCCCCTCCTGCCCCTCGACCCCGCCGTTTGTACAGGTTACTTGTACAGCTTTCGCTTCGGAATAGTCCTCATAAGCTGCTGATAAATGTCAAATAGCACACTTTGTTAAAGAATCCGATTGTACAGATTGGGCTTCATTGTCTAAGTTTACTGCCACGAGTTGTCATGCGACTCTGTAACGAATGATGCACTTGCGTCGCCTCTGAAGGTGTCAGTGGATTTCCACCTTCAGAGGTTATTTTTTCTGTTCAATTTGTGACACTGGTACCATCGCATCTGTCCATGCGGTGGTTTTTTTGATCGCTTTTGTCCTGACATCCGAACCGGAATCGGGCTGTTCTGAAGGGCTTACACATGCAATATATTCTTCCCCGGACCAATCAGGAAATTGCTGATTATTTTAATCCTGCCGCCAATAAACCCGCCAGCGAGATGGAGATGCTGGGTATCCTGGTTGCAGAAATTTTGCAGTCAGGCATGCCAGTGAACAATAAAGCGATTATCTCAAAGCTTATTCATCGGCTGGAGCTGGAAAGCGACAGGGAATTGCTGGATATCTACCGACAGCTGCTTGAACTGGTGGTCCATAAAACCCCGGACGATTTTTCACTGTAGCATCGACTCCACGGAAGGAGTCATCCGCCTTTTTCTGGTATCTTCGCCAGTCGCCCGGTACTATCTGCCTCTCACTGTTTATCCTGATCTTCCCGCCCCTCGCGCGGGAGCAAAATAACTAAAGAGCCTGCAATACTTTATGACTCAAACCAATGATATTGCCGCAACCGACGTTGTGGCGGGCGATATCAGCGTAGGGCGCGTTCTGCGTTCGCCTGCGCTGCTGACCCGCGAATGCCTGGCCGGGGTGATTACCGCGCTGGCGCTGATCCCTGAAGTGATCTCCTTTTCCGTTATTGCCGGTGTAGACCCTAAAGTCAGCCTCGTCGCCTCGGTGGTGCTCTGCCTGACTCTGTCGATACTGGGCGGACGTCCTGCGATGGTAACAGCGGCTGCGGGTTCAGTGGCGCTGGTTATCGGGCCGATGGTCCATCTGCACGGCGTTGAATATATTCTGCCTGCGGTGGTGATGGGCGGCGTCATTCAGATTCTGTTTGGTGTGGCTGGTCTGGCGCGCATGATGCGTTATATTCCCCGTTCGGTGATGCTGGGATTTGTGAATGCGCTCGGGGTGCTGATTTTCTTTGCTCAGGTGCCGCACGTCTGGGGACAGTCATCACTGGTGTGGATCTTCTTTGCCGTCACACTGGCTATCGTGCTGTTGTTGCCGCGTCTGATAAAAAGTGTTCCTTCACCGCTGGTTGCCATTGTGGTAGTGACTGCCGTCGCGCTGCTAATGGGCTATCGCATGCCGAACGTGGGCGATGAAGGGCCGATGAGTCCCGGTCTGCCCGGTTTTAACAGCCTGCTGGTGCCACTTAACCTGCAGACCCTGCAGATTATCTGGCCCACGGCCCTGAGCATCGCCTTTGTCGGGCTGATGGAGTCACTGCTGACCGCCAAACTGGTCGATGACCTGACCGATACCCCCTCCAGTAAGCGTCGCGAATCCTGGGGCCTGGGCGTGGCGAATATTCTGGCGGGCTTTTATGGCGGTATCGCCGGGTGCGCGATGATAGGTCAGACCATCGTCAATGTTGAGCTGGGCCGGGCGCGCAGCCGGGTTTCCACCGTGGCCGCCGGTCTGGTGCTGCTGTTACTGGTGACCGGACTGAGCCGGATTATGGCGCAAATCCCGATGGTGGTACTGGCCGGGATCATGATGGTGGTGGCCGTGAAAACCGTTAACTGGCATAGCCTGCAACCCGCTACCCTGAAACGTATGCCGTGGTCAGAGACGCTGATTATGGTGCTGACGGTAGCGGTGACTGTCTGGACAGGTAATCTGGCACTGGGCGTTCTTGCTGGGGTAATCCTGGCTATGCTGCTGTTTGCCCGCCGTATTGCGCACGTTATTCATGCGGAGCGTCAGCTGAGCGAAGATGGCGAGTCGGTGCGCTATGTGGTGCGCGGCCCGCTGTTTTTCGCCAGCAGCAACGATCTGTTTGAGCATTTCGATTATGCCCACGACCCTAAAAAGATCACTATCGATTTAACGCACGCGCAAATCTGGGATGCGTCCAGCGTCGCGGCGCTGGATGGCATTGAGTATCGCTATCAGCGTTATGGTGCAGAGGTGACCATTGAGGGGCTGGACCCACGCAGCACGGACTTCCATCAGCGCCTGACCGGTAATTTCGGCTAAAAACGCCGTTCTGCTGCCTCTCCGGCAGCAGAACTCACTCAGCCTGTTGCCGCCGCGCGCGGTAGCGGCCAACCATGGTAATCAGCGCCTGGTAGATTAAACCGGCGTAGAGACTTGTCAGAATCGCCAGACCAGGCTCTTTGCCCTGCTGCTGCCATGACATAAACCACATGAATACGCCCCACAGTACAGAGAACACCAGCCACCCGCGGACGAACTTCATCATGCCATTCATAACGACTCCTCTTAAATGAAGCGCTACCTTAGCGCGCTCCGGCCTGAAACGCATTGCCAGCATGCACGAGTTGCGAGGCGTCTCAAATAATCGTCGACAATTTGCCATGCGTGTTGATGATTTAGCCCTGTCCGGGCGGTTTTGTTGCAATTCTCTATACTCAACGTTCCGCTTACCTGATCGGGGAATTACGATGAAACGTACTGCTTATCTGTTATCCACACTGGCTATCCTCGCCACGCTTACGGCCTGTGCACCGCCGCCACCGGGCAGAGATGCCCCGCCACCGCCACCACCTGGCGGGCAGCAGCCGGTGGGCGCACCCGGCGGCAGCGGCCCGGCAGGACAACCGCAGGCCTGACATTATTCTGCCAGCCTGCGTTGCGGGCTGGTTAATGCCGGAAGGCGCAGCCGCAGGCTGACATCTCACCCGGCAGCACTTTGCCTGCGTGAGAGTGACGCCGCTGTAATTGCCCCTGCTCTTCAGCACTGCTGTTGCCTGCCTGCTGTCCCAGCCAGCGATCCAGCGCGCGGCCAGCGATCTGCCGGATGTCAGGTGACCAGCTGGTAAGATGCCAGGTTGAGCTACGGGCTTCCTCACTATCACCAAAACCTGCCACTGCCAGATGGATACCCTGACCAAAATCCCGAATCGCCTGCATTGCACCAAAGGCCATCAGATCGCTTTCACAGAAGAGTGCCTGGATACGCTCAGCAGCACGTGTCTTTTTCAGGTAAGACATCATCGCCTGATAAGCGCAGTCGCGATCATCACTCCCCACAGTCAGTTCGGCGTTCAGCGCCATGCCTGCCGCCAGCAGAGAGGCGCGATAGCCCTGTTTTTGCGCCAGTTCGCCTGGCTGACCCTGCATAAAGCCAAACCGCTGATGCCCCTGTTTAAGCAATAATTCCGCTGTCACTTCACCCGCCCGCAGTGCATCCCCCTGCAGCTCAGGCTCAGCGTCAATCTGAAGCACCGGCAAATGGCAGGCATCAGTTAAGCGGTTACCGGGGAGTAACAGCAAACCACGCAGCCCGAGCGGTGTAGCCTGCCGGATGAGTGTGGTTAGTGTGACGTCGGTTTCGGCACTCAGTAGCACCGAGATAACACCGCGCGCGTTAAGCTGGCGCATCACTTCGTCCAGCATTTTTTGTTGATACGGATTGAGCAACTGACTGGCGACAACACCGATAACCGTAGGGACCGCCGGTTCAGTTAAGTCAGGTGTGGAAGGTGTAATCATTGGCATTAATTCTCTGCGACGGCAAACAATAGCCACCACAATACGGTAAACCACAACGTTTCAACAGGTTACAGAGTTCGACACAGGCCGCAAAAATGAGTGAAATCGGATGTAATTGGAATAGATCGGCAGAAACCCAAAAGGGATAAGGCTGGCGTTAACGTAGATGAACGTAAATGCAGGAGAGGGACCGGGCAGCAGGAGTTGAACCCGCATCGTCAACCCGTTAAGAGTTGCAGTAATACCTTTATACCATGCCCGAATGGCGTGCCTGGAAAAGCCGCGCTATGTGAACAAGAAGCGTAGTACGACTTTCTGACCAGGCAAGCGCAAGCGGCAGGTATTTTTGCAACCGTCGTATGAAATCAAAAAAGAGGTGCTGCTGCCTGTAGGCATTGATTATTCAGCTAACCTTAAGTTTCAGGCAGCCTGTTCCGACCGGGACTTATGGCCAACATTTTGCAGAGGTCAAGACTATGCCGTCAGGACAATTTTACGTGGTTGATCAACCCGAACTGAATTTTACCGCCAATTATCATATTGATACGGTTAATGATAAACCCTACCCCTCGCGCATGGTACTGGAGATCCGGAAGCAGTCACAGCCAACCGACGCCTTTGATGATATCAGCATCGGCCATGAAGTGACCTTTGTCTCTTCCAGTGGTGAGGCGCAACGGATGGTGCTGGTGAGTGACACTGATGATGAGCTGGTATTCAGCTCCCGGGGCTGATGCCGGCTTATACCGCTAAACGGAGGTTGCAGTCGCCATATCCGCCAGATAGCAGGCACAAAAAAACCGCCCTTGGGCGGTTACGACATTACTGCATATTGCTTTTATTTTATTAGATTTTCTTCGGCAGAAATATGGTGCCCGGGGCGGGACTTGAACCCGCACAGCCTTACAGCCGAGGGATTTTAAATCCCTTGTGTCTACCGATTTCACCACCCGGGCAGGGTGTAACTGGAGGCGCGTCCCGGAGTCGAACCGAGGTACACGGATTTGCAATCCGCTGCATAGCCACTCTGCCAACGCGCCTTAAACTGATGTGCCGTCAGGTTAACCTGACCTGCGAATCTGGAGCGGGAAACGAGACTCGAACTCGCGACCCCGACCTTGGCAAGGTCGTGCTCTACCAACTGAGCTATTCCCGCAATTCAGCAATTTCGTCGAACCTGCTGATTTTATTTATCTTCTGGCAGCCTGGCTGCCGTTCGATGCGATGCATTCTACTTAGATGACGCAATGAGTCAATAAAATTATCCTCACAGCGCGTCCGTTTGCTGCTTTTTAAATCGTATCGATCACGGTTCGAGCAGATCGCCGCGCGCGGCGCTTAAATACTGGAACATAGACCAGAAAGTCAGCACGGCAGCAATGTATAACGCCACCACACCAATCGCCACGACGGTGGCATCAGGACGCCACAGCAAGGCAAACAGTGAGAACATCTGGGCAGTGGTTTTCACTTTACCAATCCAGGAAACCGACACGCTGCTGCGTTTACCAATCTCCGCCATCCATTCACGCAGCGCAGAGATAATGATCTCGCGTGCAATCATGGTGGCGGCGGGCAGCGTAATCCACCAGGCGTGGAAATATTCCGCCACCAGCACCAGCGCAATGGCCACCATCACTTTATCCGCTACCGGATCGAGAAACGCACCAAAGCGTGTCGTCTGCTTCCAGCGGCGCGCCAGAAAGCCATCAAACCAGTCGGTGATGGCAGCAAAAACAAAAATCAGTGCAGTCGCCAGCGGCGCCCAGGTGAACGGCAGATAGAAAGCCAGCACAAAGAACGGGATGAGCACGACTCGAAACAGGGTGAGACACGTCGGGATGTTTAATTGCATATGCCGGTAACTGTCTGGATATAGGTAGAATTTAGCCTATGTTCCTACATTGCCCCCCCCGTTTCAATGCTAGTGTTTCAACGAGTAGTATATTTTTTCTGCCAGAGCATGTGAGATACCGGGTACATTGGCGATCTCCTCCACCGACGCGTTCATCAGCGGTTGCAGGCCCCCCATGTACTTAAGCAGTTGCTGACGCCGTTTCGGCCCCACCCCTTCGATGCTTTCCAGTGCGCTGGTGTTCTTTACTTTGGCCCGTTTTTTACGGTGGCCTGAAATGGCATGATTGTGAGCGTCATCACGAATATGCTGGATCACATGCAGCGCTGGCGCATCGGGTGGCAGCGAAACGCCCTCACCTTCCGCTTCAAAGAACAGCGTCTCCAGTCCGGCTTTACGATCGCTGCCTTTCGCTACGCCGAGTAAAATCGGCCGGCTTTTGTCCCAGGGCACATCCAGTTCCGCGAAGACCTGCTTCGCCTGAGACAGCTGGCCCTTACCGCCATCGATCAGAATTACATCCGGGATCTTATCTTCTTCAATCGCTTTACCATAACGGCGGCGTAGCACCTGATTCATGGCGGCGTAGTCATCACCCGGCGTAATGCCGCTGATGTTGTAGCGACGATAATCGGCACGCAGCGGACCATTCTGGTCGAACACCACGCAGGAGGCGATGGTCTGCTCACCCATGGTATGACTGATATCGAAACACTCCATGCGTTTAATTTTGTCCAGCTCAAGAAACTCCGCCAGCGCCATCAGCCGCTGATGAATTGTGGAGTGCTGTGACAGACGCGTGGTTAACGCCGTCGCGGCGTTGGTGCGCGCCAGTTTGAGATAACGGGCGCGATCCCCGCGCGGCTTGCTCTGAATACTCACCCGACGCCCGGCCAGCTCACTGAGGGACTCTGCCAGCAGTTCACGCTCTGGCAAGGTAAAGTCCAGCAGAATATCGCCAGGCAGCGTACGTGCCTCGCTACCCTGCAGGTAGAACTGCCCGACAAAGGTCTGAACGACCTCAGCCAGATCGGTATCGACGGGCACTTTCGGGAAGTAGCTGCGGCTGCCTAACACTTTGCCCTGACGGATAAACAGCACGTGGAGACAGGCCATGCCCGCTTCATAAGCCACACCCATCACATCAAGGTCATCGCCCTGATTCGAGACAAACTGCTTTTCGGTGATACGTCGCACAGCCTGAATCTGATCGCGCAGGCGTGCCGCCTCTTCAAAGCGCAGGCCCATGCTCGCCTCTTCCATCCGTTTGACCAGCTGGTTAAGAACCTGATCGTCTTTACCCGCCAGGAACAGGCGCACGTAATCGGTCTGCTGTGCATACTCCTCCTCACTGACCAGTCCCGCGACACAGGGACCCAGACAGCGGCCAATCTGATATTGCAGACAGGGCCGGGAGCGATTGCGGTAGACACTGTTTTCGCACTGGCGGATAGGGAAAACTTTTTGCAGCAGTCCCAGCGTTTCACGCACCGCATAGCCGTTGGGGAACGGGCCAAAGTATTCGCCTTTGGCATGCTTTGCACCACGGTGCATCGCCAGTCGCGGATGAGTATCGCTGCTAAGAAAGATGTAGGGGTAAGATTTATCGTCGCGCAGCAGCACGTTGTAGCGCGGCTGGTAGAGCTTGATGTAGTTATGCTCAAGCAGCAGCGCTTCGGTTTCGGTGTGGGTTACGGTGACATCGATGTGCTGGATATTACTAACCAGCGCTTCGGTTTTGCGGCTGCCGACCTGAGTGCGGAAGTAGCTGGTCAGACGCTTCTTCAGGTCTTTGGCTTTGCCCACATAGATGACGGTGCCTGAGGCGTCATACATGCGGTAAACACCGGGCTTGCTGGTTACCGTACTCAGAAAGGCTTTGGAATCAAAAACGTCATTCACTACTGATTAACGGCTCCGCATTATAGAGGCCATGTCGAATGGCCAGATGCGTTAACTCTACGTCGCCACTGATATTCAGCTTGCTGAACATCCGGTAGCGGTAACTGTTAACGGTTTTAGGACTGAGATTTAACTGCTCGGAAATTTCCGTCACCTTTTGTCCACGGGTGATCATCAGCATAATCTGCAATTCCCTTTCCGACAAACAGCTGAAGGGGGATTCCGCTTTTTGTGGCTCAATCTGGCTCAGCGCCATCTGCTGGGCGATATCTGAAGCGATGTAGCGCTGTCCGGCATTGACCGAGCGAATCGCATTGATCACCTCCTGCGGCGCAGCCCCTTTACTGAGGTAGCCTGCAGCCCCCGCCTGCATCACTTTCGCAGGCAGCGGATTTTCCGTGTGAATGGTCAGCATGATGATTTTGATATCGGGATTGTAACGCACGATTTTCCGCGTCGCCTCCAGTCCACCGATGCCCGGCATGTTCATATCCATGAGGATCACATCAACCTGATTGGCACGGCACCACTTAGCGGCATCCTCGCCACAGTTGACCTCTCCGACCACGGCCAGACCTTTGACATCCTCCAGGATGCGACGGATTCCGGCACGGACAAGTTCATGGTCATCAACAAGAAGCACACTGATCAACGGGGAAACTCCAGAGGCTAAAAAAAGAGGAATCAATTAACGAATACAGGCGATAATCATACCCGCTTTTACCTCAAAAGCACATCAACAAAGCAAAACAGTCGACGCTTCGCATAACGATTTCCAGCCCCGTGCAGCCAGCAACAACAGAGATTTCTTACAACCGACAGGCGTACTGAATAATCCTTAAACTCTTACTATTTCATGGCATTAACACCAGACTTTGCTGTGCCTTATCGCTGCAGGCCCTTGTGATATCTGGCCCGGCAACACCTGTAATTACTTTCAGCGATTGATTAGTTGTACTGGACAAACCAGCTGTTTATAGCGAAGCGAACCGGCTGCTCCAGCAACTTACTGACCCTGTGATATACTCACGCACTGCTGTTCGGACAGATTGCCGACACATTGTCATTCACCAAGGAGAAACGCATGAGCGATGAAGATTTTGCAACTTCGCAGGAAGCCCGGAAATTAGCGGATGAAATCGCGGGTCTGAAGATGATGATCACCCTGATCCTGAAAGGTATGGGCCAGGCTGATGCCGGCAAAGTGATTATCAACATGGAACGCTATGTACAGACGCTGGGCGACAAGCCTCAGGCGGAAGTATTCAGCAATACCATTAAGCAGATCAAAACAGCCTACCGTCAGTAAGCTTGCTTGCCCCCACAGCCGCGGGGGCAAATTAATTAACTGTGCGCCTGCCAGTTAACCGAAACGCCCAGCGTAGGCAGCACCTCTTCCGGACTAAAGCGCCGCGTTCCCCGATACTTTTCAGCCAGCGCTGGCTGAACCACCGGAATACGGATCGCAAACAGATTATCTTCTGACAGAATAAGTCCCGGCGTCAGCGGCTCATACACCACCTGATGCTCTTCAAACATCTTCTCCAGCATCGGCGTTGCCGAACTGATGATGTATTCCATACCGTTCAATTCTGCCAGCTGCACGGCGTGCCAGAGAATATTCAGTGGCAGTTCAGCGTCCACATCCAGCCGTGCCGAGAAGCGCGACATTTCCCACACTTTCTCATGGCTGAAAGGCAGTACGATGCCTTCACTCAGTTCAGGTTCGAACCAGGGCATCAGACGCGCACAGCCGCTGATGCCCTCCCGCGCATTCCATGCGATCAGCCAGGTGACATCTGAACGATCGTAGCGATCATATTCCTGTCCTGGCGTGCTCAGACGTGGCGGAATTGACCACCCTTCGCCGCGCGCAAAGACGCTGTATCGGTAGCTGCCGAGTTCGGCAAGCAAAGAGGATGGCATATCCTTTAATTGCGTTTGCACTATTTTCATCATGCGCCTCTGACATCCCCATGTTTGCAATGATTTCTTTGCGCCAGCCTGGCAAAGTCCCGGCGCAGAATAGACAACAGACCTGTGCAAAGGAACAGCTAAATGTAGCCGTTGCTTAATGTTCAGATCAGTCCGATTGCCGCTGCATAGCAGGCAATCTGCGTTTTATTGGAAACATTGAAACGCTTTTGCATATTTTTTTGGTGAAAGTTAACGGTATGTTCAGAGATGGATAAAATAAGTGAAATTTCGACCGCCGTTTTTCCTTCGGCTGTCCATTTCAAAATTTCCAGCTCGCGCTGACTAAACTCTTTTTTTAGTACCATCATTGCATCATCGCTAAAGCGTTCCAGCGTATCCAGACTTAGTTCCGCTAAAAGGTGTAGTTTCACCTCCAGCTCAGCATGGCAGAGCTGGACAGAAATGGGCTGTTGCGACGATATAGATAATATACCAATGACGCGATTTGGTGCCATTGCAGAGCAAGAAAATCCGCTCTGCAGCCCATATTCTCTCGCCTCATGCCACAAATTGCCGGCGTCAGCGAACAGTTCCTCCGTCCACGCCATGCCTCTGCCCGGTCGCTGACACAACCTGAGCACCGGATCGACAGCGTAATAATTCTGCTTCTCATAGCGTTTAACCCATAGTTTGGGATAGGTGCTATGTAAATGAATACGCGGTCGGGTAAAAGGCACCGGGTGCTGAATCAAAAAGGCAAAATAATCGAAGCCTAATGATTCAATAAATTGTTGCAATAACGGCTTCAATTCAGAAGAAACCGTTAATGCCTGAAATTGTTCTTTCGCCTCAGCTCGCCAGGCGAAATAATTTTCAGTACTCATATTGCCTCAGCGTTAATTTCACTCGCCCTTCCGGTAATATTCATTCAGATTCATCGGATAAAATAAATTTGCAGAAGAAAACTAATTTATCGTTCAGGACGAACCCGTCCCGATCTACAGCGCATTTAACCTTTCACCGTTGGAGCGGAGTGAAAAAGTGTTCCTGCCTTTACAAGGTGAGGCCGATCACAGCAATTTCAATCACCCCAGAAGAATAAGATTTTTCTGATGGGATTTCAATCCCTGACCTCCAGTGCAATTTTTTCTCAGACTTGAAAAGTCTGCTGAAAATATTGAATCGCGATGCTGATTGTTGGGTAAATAACGAGTAAACAAGGCGTTAATTACTCCATTATAAGCGAAGCGGCAGTGGCAAATTTCTGACATATTTTTTATCAGGAAATAAGACCGGCTCTGTCATTGCAGCCATCAGGACAGGCTTCGTCAGACGTCCCCGCAGCCCCTGTGGCGTCTGCTGAGGCAGCTAACCGGCTTGCTGACCGCGCCACGCGCTTGCCGGTGAAAGACCTGTCCCGGTTTTCCGTGGCAGCCCTGTAAGCATAACGATGTGCTGTTTAATAAACCTTTTCGGGTCTCCCCTGCCCGACCGTGCTCTGTACCCGTCGATTCACATCCTGCTGTGGTTTATCCACTTATCTGACTGCAAATACCTGATCCAGGACAGCGCGTCCGTAAAAGTCGCCTTTACTTACTCTGCTGTCTGACCGCAATACGTTGCGGAGATCACTATTTACGGCGTAATGCTCAGCACTGACTCTATTTTAATCAGTTAAATCACTTTCCCGATAGTCACGCAACTAAATCATCTGAAAATAAATTTGCAGGTAAAATCCGTTCTTTTCTTAATCACGCACTTTTTTATTTATGCGATACCTTTCCCTTATTTCTGCCAGCGCAATCATGAAATAATTTCATCATGCCGCCAACAAGCGCTGAGCAAATGACGCTGAGAATCTGCACAAGGGTTTTATCCCGCAGGCATCGTTTTATTCTTACAAATGGCCCTGAAATCGGTTTTTTTAGGAGCATCCAGACCTGTTGTCAGACTATTTCAGTAAGGGATCAGGTTCAGCAATGATAACTGGATGGGTTTTACTGGCACCATAAGAACATTTCTTAATCAAACACGGTATTAATCCTGTCTGATGATTTATCGGCAGTAGCCTGCACCTCGCATACCCAGATGAAAATGTGAGGCGTGAGCGGCGTTATAGTCCGGCCCCAGCGCATTGCCGAATACCTCACAGCCGCCACGCCACAGCGTATGAAGCATTGCCGCTTTTTCTTCCGGCTGTTGCCAGTGACGACTGACCTCAAGCCGCTGGCCATCAGCCAGCTGAAAGCCTGTCACATCCCAGGCATCGGCGGTGGCATGTTCACTGAGCCGCCCCTGAGCACGATGATAAATATTACGGCAGGCGTAACTGCCGACATGGGTAATTCGTACCAGTGGACTGTGCATCTCTCTGGCGGTCTGTTCACGACTGCGCAGAGCATACATGGTGCTGGCGACGGCCATAGGACAGCTGGCCAGAAAGCTGCTGCTGAGGCTGACCGGGCCAAATTTCTGAACCCGCAGCGGATGACTGAGCGGACAGTGACCCGTGACGTCCGGACGCTCGCTGAAGCTGACCCAGCCCGCCTGTTGAGCGCGGCGCATCACCGCCAGACATGCGTCGGGATCGCTGGCCAGCCTTTTCATCTTAATCTGCGTCATCCAGCCCGGCGGATCGGTAACAGAGAGTGGCGTAAAGGGATTAAACTGCGGCGGCAGATGCTGCTTAAGCCAGGGTAAGCTGACCCATCCCAGCGCAAGCAACAGCAAAAACAGGATAAGCGTGCGCATAGTCCCTCTCGCAGGTTGATGATTAGCAAACAAAAAGTGTAGAAGCCCATCGCCCTTTACGCCGCCTGACTGACATAACGTGATGAATAATTACCCAGACTGACGAAGGTTTGAACAAAACCGCGCTTTATTGCTGCTTCCGGGACGGCAGGCATCACAATTGGTAAAAAAGCGTTACCCGATTCCGGCTCTCTTCCTCTATCTTATGCCGACTTGCCCTCAGGCAGACGCCTTGACTAACAGCCAGCAGAGCTGAACACAACATCACGACAGGAAAGACAATTCTATGGTTGATCAATCTAAAGAAACCGCAAGCACCCACGAAACGCCCGATAAACTCCAGCGCAATCTGCACAATCGTCACATCCAGCTGATCGCCATTGGTGGCGCTATCGGTACCGGCCTGTTTATGGGTTCCGGTAAAACCATCAGCCTGGCTGGCCCCTCGATCATTTTCGTCTATATGATCATCGGTTTTATGCTGTTCTTTGTGATGCGCGCCATGGGGGAGCTGCTGCTCTCCAACCTTGAGTACAAATCCTTTAGCGATTTTGCCGCTGATCTGCTTGGCCCGTGGGCCGGCTACTTTACCGGCTGGACCTACTGGTTCTGTTGGGTGGTAACCGGCATTGCCGACGTGGTGGCAATCAGCGCCTATTTCCAGCTCTGGTTTCCGGGCTTCTCGATCTGGATGAGCGCCCTGCTTTGCGTGGTGGTTTTTCTGGCGCTCAATATTGCCACCGTCAAGCTGTTTGGCGAGATGGAGTTCTGGTTTGCGATCATTAAAATCGTCGCCATTGTGGCACTGATCGTAACCGGGATTGTGCTGGTATCGATTCACTACCCCTCACCGGGCGGCGGCACAGCGTCACTCAGCAACATCTGGGATCACGGCGGCATGTTCCCGAAAGGCCTCAGCGGCTTCTTTGCTGGCTTCCAGATTGCGGTGTTTGCCTTTGTCGGCATTGAACTGGTGGGCACGGCAGCGGCTGAAACCCACAATCCGCATAAAGTGTTACCGCGCGCGATTAATGCGATTCCGTTGCGGGTCATTATGTTTTACGTGCTGGCGCTGATGGTGATTATGGCGGTAACGCCCTGGACCCAGGTGATGGCCGATCGCAGTCCGTTTGTTGAGATGTTCGTTCTGATTGGTCTGCCTGCTGCTGCGAGTATCGTTAACTTTGTGGTGCTGACTTCTGCCGCCTCCTCAGCCAACAGCGGCATCTTCTCCACCAGCCGTATGCTCTATGGCCTGTCGCAGCAGGGTGTGGCCAGCCGCGCCTTTGGCCGACTCTCTGCCCGTGCGGTGCCGACTACCGGCCTGTTTTTCTCCTGCCTGTGCCTGCTAATTGGTGTGGCGTTGATCTACCTGATCCCGGATGTGATGAAGGTCTTCACGCTGGTGACCACCGTCTCGGCCATTCTGTTTATGTTCGTCTGGACCATCATTCTGTGCAGCTATCTGGCCTACCGTAAAAAGCATCCGCAGCGCCATGCGGAGTCGGCATTTAAGATGCCGCTGGGCAAATTCATGTGCTGGGTCTGCATGGCATTCTTCGCATTTGTGCTGGTGCTGCTGACGCTGCAGGAAGATACGCGCCAGGCGCTGATGGTTACGCCACTCTGGTTTGCCATGCTGGGTGTCGGCTGGATGCTGCGTAATCGTCGTAGCCGCTAATCGGTAATATCATGAAAAAAGCCCGGTCAGATGACCGGGCTTTTTTTTTACAGGCGATCGCCCAGCGCAGAGAAAATGGCGGATAAAGAGGGGCGTTCATAAGGTAAGCGCTGCGGCCGGGGATCGGGCTGCTGAGGCGTGCCCAGACCAAAGGTGAAGGTATACTTATCGCCTTCGCCCATGCGCAGGTCGGCAATCGTCGTCTGCCCGTCCTGCTCCCGCAGCGCGTAGAAGCCGTGGCTGAACCAGGCGACACGTTCTGCATACCAGCTGCCCCGAAAAGCGTCGAATAGTTCAGGATGACGCGGGTACCACGCCACCTGCAGTGGCCGTGAGGGCGACAACAGCGACCAGTAAACTTCGCCATAGCGATCCGGCGTCATAATCACGCTGCGCCATACCAGCGTATTAAAGGCCGTGGGCGTCACCAGCACTTTATTGTCCGGAATACCCTGCTCCGCCAGCGACGCTCTGATCTGCCAGCCTGCGACGCCCTGAATCACCACACTCCAGACCAGATAAAGGGTACTCAGCATCAGCCCGAGCCGGTTTCCGCGCAGCCCTTTATCACTGCGCCGCCAGAGCGCGACGCCCAGGCCTGCCAGCAGCGGCAGCGTATAGAGTGGATCGACGATGTAGATACTGCCGATGGCATAAGGATAATCGGTGATCGGCAGGCCAAGCTGGGTGCCATACACCGTCATCAAATCGAGCAGCGGATGGGTAATCAGCGCCAGCCAGATGGCAGGCCACCATGCTGCCCACTTCACCCGCTGACGAAACAGACCTGCCACCAGCCATGCAATCAGTGGCGAGAGCAGCGTGAGCCAGAGCAGCGCATGCGTTTCCGTGCGATGCAGGGTCATGTTGCGTATCGCATCGCCATGATCAAGAAAGACATCGAGATCGGGTAAGGTGCCGCAGACGCCGCCCACCAGCGCGGCCTGCCAGACCGGTACCCGACGTCCCATCACTGCGACACTGACTGAGGCACCCAGCACCAGTTGCGAAACAGAATC
Source organism: Pantoea sp. ABR1s (assembly GCF_057812235.1). NCBI lineage: Bacteria > Pseudomonadati > Pseudomonadota > Gammaproteobacteria > Enterobacterales > Erwiniaceae > Pantoea > Pantoea sp. ABR1s. The sequence goes on from NZ_CM173823.1 coordinate 2,647,505, forward strand.
CATTGATTAACTCCGTACCTGAACCGTGGATGTATCCTGAATTAGCGTACGCGAATCCCTTCGATGATCATGCGCTGCACATTATCAACAGCCTGATCGAAAAACGCCGGATCGCTCAGCGTCTGGCCGGTAACGGCCTCAACCTGAGTGGCAAAATCGGCGTAATGCTGCGTGGTGGCCCACAGCATAAAGATCAGATGCTGCGGCTGTACGCCCGCCAGTCGTCCTTCATCAATCCAGCGTTCAATAATTGCCGCTTTGTCATCCACCAGCTGCTTAAGATCGCCTGCCAGCTCTCCTTTCAGAAGCGGAGCACCCTGCAACATCTCCAGACAGAAGAGCCGGGAAGCCTGAGGATGATCGCGCGACACTTCCAGCTTCAGCCGGATGTAGCGACGAATCGCGACCAATGGATCCTGATCGTGCGCCAGCGCGCGCAACGGTGCCAGCCAGACATCCAGAATCTGCTTAAGCACTGCCACATAGAGCACTTCTTTAGAGGGAAAATAGTAGAGCAGATTGGTTTTAGAGACATCGGCCAGCTCGGCCACCTTATCGAGGCTGGTGCCGTGAATGCCAAACTGTGAGAAGAAGGTTAATGCCGCTTCCAGTATGGCGGCCCGCTTCGCTGCGACCGCACGCGAACGTCGCGTTGGCTTTTTTTCATCGGTATTCACACGTTTACCTCATCCTTCTGGTGTCAGCGCATCATAGCAAAGGGATTCATCGCTGCCCAATCCGCGCCCTGCACCTTTTTTGCTCAGCCTGCATGGAAAATGTGCAGCGAATTTTGACCAGACGGTCTGAAATGGACCAGTTACTCCACTTACCTCTTTCGGGTTAACTTTAACTCACTGTTATTTAAAACAATAAAAAAAGTGGCACACAGTTTGCAGAATTGTGACTGAGCGCGGCCCACACGGACGATGCAGGATGCAGTGCAGCGCGTGAAACACCTTTCCCCCATCGCAACGAGGTTTCACATGAAGATAGGCGTCTTTATTCCGATTGGTAACAATGGCTGGCTGATTTCGTCCAATGCGCCGCAGTACATGCCGACTTTTGAACTGAACAAAGCGATCGTGCTGAAAGCAGAGCATTACCATTTCGATTTTGCGCTCTCGATGATCAAACTGCGCGGCTTCGGCGGAAAAACCGAGTTCTGGGATCATAATCTCGAATCGTTCACCCTGATGGCAGGCCTGGCCGCCGTGACATCGCGCATTGAGATCTACGCCACCGCCGCCACCCTGACGCTGCCTCCGGCGATTGTGGCGCGCATGGCGTCCACCATCGATTCCATTTCAGGCGGTCGCTTTGGCGTCAACCTGGTGACCGGCTGGCAGAAGCCGGAATATGAACAGATGGGAATGTGGCCTGGCGATGAGTACTTCAGCAGCCGCTACGCTTATCTGACCGAATACGTTACCGTGCTGCGCGACCTGTGGGGCACCGGAAAATCGGACTTTAAAGGTGAGTTCTTCACCATGAACGACTGCCGGGTGAGTCCGCAGCCGCAGCGCCCGATGAAGGTGATCTGCGCCGGACAGAGCGATGCCGGTATGGCCTTCTCTGCTCAGCACGCCGATTACAACTTCTGCTTTGGTAAAGGTGTTAACACGCCTGCCGCGTTCAGCTCTACCTCGATTCGCATGAAGCAGGCCGCTGAAAAAGCGGGCCGCGATGTCGGCTCCTATGTGCTGTTTATGATCATCGCTGCTGAAACGGACGAAGAAGCGCGGGCGAAGTGGGAACACTACAAAGCAGGTGCGGATGAAGAGGCGCTCTCCTGGCTCACCACTCAGAGTCAGCAGGACACCAAATCGGGCAGCGACACCAATGTGCGCCAGATGGCGGATCCGACCTCGGCAGTCAATATCAATATGGGCACCCTGGTGGGGTCGTATGCCAGCGTGGCGCGGATGCTGGATGAGGTTGCGCAGGTCGAAGGCACCCACGGCGTGCTGCTGACGTTTGATGACTTCCTGCAGGGTATCGAGAACTTCGGGCAGCACATTCAGCCGCTGATGGCCTGTCGCAGCGCCCTGCTCGACGCACAGCAGGAGGTGGCATGATGGCTACCGTTTATTGTGCTCACACGCCGGATGTTCCCCAGGTTGAACTGCCGGCGCGGCCAGAGCCGATCGCCTTTCCGCCTGGCCAGACCGCGCTGATTGTCGTGGATATGCAGAACGCCTACGCCACTGAAGGCGGCTATCTCGATCTGGCGGGCTTCGATGTTTCCGCCACCAAGCCGGTGATTGCGAAAATCCATCAGGCGGTGACGGCGGCCCGTGCGGCAGGCGTTCAGATCATCTGGTTCCAGAACGGCTGGGACAGTGACTATGTAGAAGCGGGCGACGCCGGTTCCCCCAATTTCCACAAATCGAATGCCCTGAAAACCATGCGTAAACGGCCTGAACTGCAGGGGTCGCTGCTGTCAAAAGGCGGCTGGGATTACGCGCTGGTCGATGAACTGGTGCCGCAACCCGGTGACATCGTGCTGCCGAAATCACGTTACAGCGGCTTCTATAACACCCCGCTCGACAGCATGCTGCGCAGCCGCGGGATCCGTCATCTGATGTTTACCGGCATCGCCACCAACGTCTGCGTTGAATCGACGCTGCGCGACGGCTTCTTTCTGGAGTACTTCGGCGTGGTGCTGGAAGACGCCACTTATCAGGCCGGCCCGCCCTTTGCTCAGCAGGCTGCCCTGTTCAATATCGAAACCTTTTTTGGCTGGGTATCGGATGTCGATACCTTCTGCGAAAGCCTGAATGCCCGCTAATCCACGATAAGGACGACGCTATGCCGAAAAGTATTATTGTTCCGCCAGGCACCACCACCCCCATCGCCCCGTTCGTTCCCGGCACGCTGGCGGATGGTGTGGTCTATGTCTCGGGTACGCTGCCGTTTGATGCTGACAACAACGTGGTGCATGTGGGTGATGCCGCAGCGCAGACCCGCCACGTGCTGGAAACCATTAAAAAGGTGATTGAGACCGCCGGTGGCAGCATGACCGATGTGACGTTTAATTCGATTTTTATCACCGACTGGTCGAACTACGCCGCGGTGAATCAGGTTTATGCCGAGTTCTTTCCCGGCGAAAAACCGGCGCGCTTCTGTATTCAGTGCGGTCTGGTCAAGCCTGATGCGCTGATTGAGATCGCCAGCGTGGCGCACATCGGCAAAGCGGAGGTCTGATGCAGCTGGATATTCTGGGTCTGCAAAATCCCGATGCACCGACACTGGTGCTCTCATCCGGTCTGGGCGGCGTGGCGGGTTTCTGGCAGCCGCAGCTGGCCGCGCTAACGGCACGCTATCGGGTGGTGACCTATGACCAGCGCGGCACCGGTCGCAGCGCTGACAGCCTGCCGGAAGGCTACAGCATGGCGATGATGGCGGCGGAACTGGCCGCCGCGCTGGCGCAGCACGGCATCCTGCGCTTCAGCCTGATCGGTCACGCGCTGGGCGGTCTGATGGGGATGCAGCTGGCGCTGGATTATCCGGAACGGATCGAACGGATCGCGGTGATCAATGGCTGGCTGACGCTGCATCCCCATACCCGTCGTTGCTTTCAGGTACGTCAGGACCTGCTGCTCAACGTCGGCGTCGAGGCATTTGTCCGCGCTCAGCCGCTGTTTCTCTATCCTGCGGAGTGGATGGCACAGCATCAGACACGGCTGGATCAGGAAGATAGCCATCACGTCGCACATTTTCAGGGGATGGAAAATCTGATGCGGCGGCTGCACGCCCTGATGAGCGCCGACTTCAGCGCGCGGGCTGCTGCCATTCCACAACCGGTACTGGTGATCGCCAGCCAGGACGATCTGCTGGTGCCGTGGAGCTGCTCAACTGAGCTGGCCGCGGCCCTGCCCAATGCGACTGAACGGATGATGGCCTGGGGCGGCCACGCCATGAGCGTCACCGCCCCCGAAAACTTTAATGCCCTGCTGCTGCAGTGGCTGGATCAGACTGATGACGTGCAGCCGCTGCAGCGCGTCGTCGGATAACCTTTTCGCGGAGAACACGATGAGCCTGGATACCCTTACCCCTGCCGTTGAGAAAACTGAGTTTCGTAATGCGATGTCGCGGCTGGGTGCTGCGGTCAACATCATCACCACTGAAGGCCCGGCCGGACGCGCAGGCTTTACGGCCTCGGCGGTGTGCAGCGTCACGGATTCGCCGCCGACGCTGCTGGTCTGCCTTAACCGCTCTGCCTCGGTTTACCCGGTGTTCCGCGAAAATATGCAGCTCTGCGTCAATACGCTGGCGGCGGGCCATGAAACGCTCTCCAATCTGTTCGGCGGCAAAACGCCCATGGCTGATCGTTTTATTGCCGCTGAGTGGTCAACGGCCGTGACCGGCTCGCCGGTGCTGAGCGGCGCCGTCGCGTCCTTTGACTGTCGCATTACTCAGATTGTCAGCGTCGGTACGCATGACACGCTGTTCTGCGAAGTCGTGGGGTTAGTGCGCAATGATGACACCCACGGTCTGGCGTGGTTTGACCGGGGATACCATCCCCTGTTGCGGCAGGATGCCTGTTAACGCTTCCCTGAATCCCACCGGCATTCATAACGCTCTGGAGTAGACGATGGCACGATCCTGGTTTCCGCAATGGCAAAAGAAGTCGGCATTAATAGAAAACGGTATTATCGCCCCGGATGAGACCCTGCCTCTGGGGCAGACGCTGGTGCTGGGTTTACAGCATGCGGTAGCGATGTTTGGCGCAACGGTGCTGATGCCCCTGCTGATGGGGCTGGATCCCAATCTGGCCATTCTGGTCTCGGGTATAGGCACGCTGCTGTTCTTCTTTATCACCGGCGGTCGGGTGCCCAGCTATCTCGGGTCGAGCGCTGCCTTTGTCGGCGTGGTCATTGCGGTAACCGGCTTCAGTGGTCAGGGGCTGAATCCCAATCTCAGCGTGGCGCTGGGCGGCGTGATCGCCTGCGGCCTGCTCTACACGCTGATTGGTCTGGTGGTGATGAAGTCCGGCACGCGCTGGATTGAAAATCTGATGCCGCCGGTCGTGACCGGTGCGGTGGTGATGGCTATCGGGCTGAATCTGGCCCCGATTGCGGTTCACAGCGTCTCCGCCTCGTCATTCGACAGCTGGGTTGCGGTGATGACCGTACTCTGCATTGGTCTGGTAGCGGTATTTACCCACGGGATGATTCAGCGACTGCTGATTCTGGTCGGCCTGATTCTGGCCTGGGCGATCTATGCACTGCTGACCAACGGTCTGGGGCTGGGTAAGCCGGTCGATTTTACCCTGCTGTCACAGGCCGCCTGGTTTGGCCTGCCGCACACCACCGCTCCCACCTTTGATCTGCAGGCGATGGTGCTTATCGCCCCGGTGGCGATCATTCTGGTGGCTGAAAACCTCGGGCATCTGAAAGCGGTGGCGGGCATGACCGGACGCAATCTCGATCCTTACATGGGACGCGCTTTTGTTGGCGATGGCCTGGCCACCATGCTCTCCGGCTCGATCGGCGGCAGTGGCGTCACCACCTATGCCGAAAATATCGGGGTCATGGCGGTGACCAAAGTCTACTCTACGCTGGCGTTTGTCGCCGCGGCGGTCATCGCCATCCTCGCCGGTTTCTCGCCGAAGTTTGGTGCGCTGATCCACACTATTCCGGCCCCGGTGATTGGCGGCGCATCCATTGTAGTGTTCGGGCTGATTGCGGTAGCGGGTGCCCGCATCTGGGTACAGAACCATGTTGATTTAGGCCAGAACAGTAACCTGATCATGGTGGCGACCACACTGGTGCTCGGCGCCGGGGATTTCGCGCTGAAAATCGGTTCTTTCACGCTGGGGGGTATCGGTACCGCCACCTTTGGCGCGATTATCCTCAATGCGATTCTGCGCCGACGCAGTGCGGCTAAGCAGGACAAGCCCCTGGCGCGACAGCAGGGTTAGCGACCTACTCCAGCGGTGTGGCAGCAGGCTGCACCGCTTTTTTTCGTTTCAGCCGCAGCTCACTGACGATCACCCCGCAGACGATCAGCGCGCCGCCCAGCAACGCCAGCGCAGGCAGGCGCTCACCCGCAATACGCCCCACGACGCCGGCCCAGACTGGTTCCCCGGCATAAATCACCGTAGCGCGGGTCGGCGAAACGCTGCGTTGCGCCCAGTTCATGGTGACCTGAATCAGGGCGCTGGCCGCACCCAGCCCCAGCGCGCTGAGCAGCAGCGGCGTTGAGATGGCAGGCACCGTTTCCCCATTGGGGATCATCAGACCAAAGGCGCACAGCGACGCCACCGCCAGCTGGATCAGGGTCACACGGCGCACATCGACCTTACCGGCATAGCGGCTGATTAAGATGATCTCGGCGGCGATCGCCAGGGTACTGATCAGCGTCGCTATTTCACCTGCATTCAGAGTGATGCGACCATCCTGCGGCCCGGCCACCAGCAGCAGGCCGGTAAACGCCAGTACAATCCCCAGCCACGACATCAATCCCGGCGGACGGCGCAGAAACAGCCATTGCAGCAACGGCACGACAGGGACATAGAGCGCGGTGAGAAAGGCGGACTGACTGCTGGAGATGGTCTGCATTCCCCACGTCTGAAGACCATAGCCCCCGGCGATCGACAGGCCAATCAGCGCACCCGCTTTCACCTCCAGCCAGGTCATGCCTGCCAGATAGCGGCGGAAAAAGAGCGCCAGCAGCAGCGCGGCGGTGGCAAAACGCAGGCCGACAAAGAAAAACGGGCCGGAGTGCTGCATCGCACGATGCACCACCAGAAAGGTGCCGCCCCAGATCATGGTGATGAAAAGTAATACCAGCTCCTGCCGCGTCAGGCGCAGGGTTAAACCGCGGAGTGTGTCCGACATAATTCACCTGATGATGTGTCCGGACAATATTGTGGGGAGAGCGAGGGGGAAAAGCAACGACGTTAACCGCCGGTCTCAACCGGCGGCAGTGTGGGGTTATGCGTCCGGTTTTTTAGGGCTGCTGCGTCCCCCTTTCTCCCCGGCGCGCGCGGCGCGCTGCGGATCGTTTTTAAAATTACCGCCGCTGTTTTTTCCCCCTTTACGTCCCGCTTCTGCGGCACGTTCACGGTTTTCAGCAAAATTTCCAGAACCCCCACGATGTGTTGTCATGATTTGCTCCTGTCGCGTAGTGCGATAATTAAGAATTAAAAACAGAGGGCTGACGGCCCGAAACGCGAGCTCAGCCCATGTTTAAATAATAGCCAGATTATCCTTTCACTCGTCCGCCAGTCACATTTAGCAACAGAGTAATCACCAGAAATTTGGCTAAACAACGAACACTCTGCCGACTTACAACCGATTAGCTGCTGATTTATTGCCCGACTCCTCCGTTCCGGCTTCGGCATCGCCTGCGTAAAACGAAAGCTCTTCTATACTTTTTCTGGACGTCAAAACCATCTGGAGAGATCAATGGCTAAGATTCTGGTGCTCTACTATTCGATGTACGGACATATCGAAACAATGGCGAACGCGGTTGCAGAAGGCGCTCGTCGGGTTCCCGGCGCGGAAGTGGATATCCTGCGGGTACCAGAAACGATGGAGGCCGATCGCTTTGCACAGGTGGGTGGCAAAACCGATCAGCAGGCGGCAGAAGCCACGCCTGAGGTGCTGCCGCACTATGACGCGATTATCGTCGGTACTCCGACCCGCTTCGGCAACATGGCCGGACAGATGCGGACATTCTGGGATCGCACCGGCGGACTCTGGGCGTCAGGCGCGCTGTTTGGCAAGGTTGCCAGCGTCTTTACCTCAACCGGCACCGGCGGCGGACAGGAACAGACCATCACGTCTGTCTGGACCACCCTGGCGCATCACGGCATGGTGATTGTGCCAATCGGCTACGGAACCAAAGAGTTGTTCGATATTTCACAGGTTCGCGGTGGAACGCCTTATGGAGCCACCACCCTGGCGGGCGGCGATGGTTCGCGTCAGCCTACCGAAGCGGAACTGAATATCGCCCGTTTTCAGGGCGAACATGTTGCCGGACTGACCGTCAAACTGCAGGACTGATTTAATCAAAGGAGAAAAGTATGTCTACTGAACAATCGAAAGCACATCACGTTGGCGAATGGGCAAGTCTGCGTCATACCTCCCCTGAAATTGCCGAGGCCATTTTCGAAGTGGCTAACTACGATGAAAAACTGGCAGAAGAGATCTGGCGTCAGCAAGGCAGTGATGACGTGCTGATTCGCGCCTTTGAAAAAACCGATAAAGATCTTCTGACCTGGGATGACAAGCCCGTAGAACGTAAGAACGTCTGAATCAGGGGCGGGACTTTCCCGCCCTCAATTTTTAGCTCACCAAGGAGTACGCTATGTCTTCCTATCAAAGCATTAATCCCGCAAACAACCAGTTGCTGAAAAGCTGGCCATCACACGATGAAGCCGCCGTCAGCCATGCCCTCGAAGTGGCCGATCGCCTTTTCCATTCTTCATGGAGCAAAGGTGATATTCAGCCGCGTCTGCAGGTACTGAAAAAACTGGCTGACCTGATTGATAGCCGCGCGGAAGAACTGGCCACCATCGCCAGTAAAGAGATGGGTAAACTGATTGGTCAGAGCCGCGGAGAAGTGAAAATCTGCTCGCAGATTGCCCGCTACTACGCAGAGAATGCGGAACGTATTCTGCAGCCGCAGTCCTATCCCAGCGATCTGGGCGAAGCCTGGGTTGAGTATCACCCGATTGGCGTTTTAGTCGCCGTCGAGCCGTGGAACTTCCCTTACTATCAGCTGATGCGCGTGCTGGCACCTAATCTGGCGCTGGGTAACCCGGTGCTGGCAAAACATGCCAATATCGTGCCGCACTGTGCCGATGTCTTTGAGAAGCTGGTTCGTGAAGCGGGTGCGCCTGAAGGGGCCTGGACTAACCTGTTCATCTCCACCGATCAGGTCGCCGATCTGATTGCTGACGACCGGGTGCAGGGTGTCGCCCTGACCGGATCCGAGCGCGCGGGCAGCGCCGTGGCTGAGCAGGCCGGTAAGCATCTTAAGAAATCGACGCTGGAGCTGGGTGGCAATGACGTGTTTGTGGTGCTGGATGATGCCGATCTTGATGAAGCGGTACGTCAGGGCGTGCAGGCTCGCCTCAGCAACTGCGGACAGGTCTGTACCGCCGCAAAACGTTTTATTCTGCATGAGAAGATTGCCGATCGCTTTATCAACCAGTTCAGCGCTGCACTGAGTTCCGCTACGCTGGGCGATCCGCTGGATGAGAAGACTACGCTTGGCCCGCTCTCCTCCGCTGACGCGCGTGACCGTCTGGTGAAACAGGTAGACGAAGCCGTCGCCAATGGCGCAAAACTGGTTACAGGCGGCAAAGCCGTCGAAGGTGCAGGTTGCTATTATCAGCCAACCATTCTCACTGGCATTACCCCGGATAATCCCGCCTATTATCAGGAGTTCTTCGGTCCGGTCGCGCAGGTTTATGTCATAGGTGACGATCAGGCGGCTGTGGCGCTGGCGAACGACTCTCACTATGGTCTGGGCGGCTCGGTCTGGACACGCGATATTGCACGGGGTCGTAAACTGGCCTCTGCCATTGAAACCGGCATGGTGTTTATCAACTCTCAGAGCGACACCTCAGCGGAACTGCCCTTTGGTGGCGTGAAACGTTCAGGTTATGGCCGTGAGCTGTCTGATCTGGGTATCAAAGAGTTTGCTAACCAGAAACTGGTGGTCGTGGCGGGTTAATCGCCTTACAGCCATAAAAAAACCCCGTCTCGACGGGGTTTTTTATTATCAGCCGGATAGCACGATTACTGTGTTGCCACAGCTGCTGACTTTGATTCGTCGTTGTGCGCTGTTGCAGGCGTGTTCGAGGCGTTAGCCTGGTCAGCCGCACCTTTATCGGCACTGGCTGATTTCGCTGCCGCGTTGTCCGCTTTCGCTTTCGCTTTCTCAGCGTCGGCTTTATCCGCTGCTGCCTTGTCTGCTTTTGCCTTCTCAGCGGCGGCTTTATCCGCTGCTGCCTTGTCCGCTTTTGCCTTCTCAGCCGCAGCTTTATCGGCTGCTGCCTTGTCTGCTTTTGCTTTTTCAGCGGCGGCTTTATCCGCTTCAGACTTCTCAGCGGCAGCTTTATCGGCGTCAGCCTTCTCTTTCGCCGCGGTCGCTTTATCCGCTTCAGCCTTATCAGCAGCAGCGTCATTCGTCGCTGCGGCTTTCGCACTGTCGTCGTCAGACTGGGCTGCCGGTTGTGGTGCCGCCGCTGGCTGCATTGGCGTGCCCTGCAGCGCAGCATTCAGCACCTGAGAGAACTGATCCCAGCTGCAATAGCCGTTTGCATCGGTCTCACAACCCGCCAGCTGCAGCGTAACGCGCTTCGGTGGGTTCTTCAGGCTCAGCACGTCTGCGTTGCGCAGCTGATCGGCGCTCTGATAGACATACTCAACTTTGAGCAGGTCTTTATCATTTTTGGCATCATGCCAGCGTTCGAAAACAACCTGACCGCCAATCGGCGTTTTTTCGAAGGTATCAGGCAGTTCATAAGGCTTGACCTGCAACGCGCTCAGCAGCGAGGCGATGTTTGAGTCATGGCCTACCATCAGCGTAATTTTTGGCGCGTTGGCTTTGTCCTGGTCCACTAACTGACTGCGGATGTAGTCCACCAGCGGTGCCGCCACTTCACGGGAAATGTCCGGGCTGGTAAACAGCGCATCCTGGTAACCATTTTTAATCGCTGACAGCTCTTTCCACTGCTCAGGCGTTTTGATCTGACCCCATGCAACCTGATCCAGCGGGAAACCTTCGTAATATTGCAGCGTGAACGCATCCATCAGGGAATTCCCCGTTTTCAGCGGGCCACTGACATTCGGTTCTTTACCATTTTCAGCGCTGAAGGTGTTCTGACCACTGCTGAGATCGCACTGCTTTTTATTGTTGCAGGCAGGCGATGCTTTGTAGTCAACAATCTTTTCCAGGCGCTGGAAGGCAGGCTTCAGCGACAGTTTTTCATTCGCAGCGGCCATCTCAGCCAGCGCTTTCTTATTGAATGCTTCACTGCCATCTGTAATAACCGGATTGAAGATAGGATCCATGGAGCCCATTTCATCCTGATGAGAGACCGCGACGTCACAGCCCGGGAAGGCGCCATTAACAAAGAACTGGGCGGTGGCCACAGTGCGCTGCAGGCTGTTGGCGTAAACAAAGACGTTATTGCTGTCAGGACAGCTGCCGTTCTTCACCAGGCCCTGCTGTGCCAGCCACTGACGGGTGTAGTTACCCATGTAGACTTCCAGCACACCACCTTTCGTGGTCAGCTGTCCGCCGGGAACATCCCACTGCGGCCAGCTCTTTTTGGTCGACTGCGCCAGCACGCTGCCATTATCAGCCAGCGGTGCACGCAGATTGTGACGACTTAACATCAGCACCTGTTGCAGCTGCATATCACCCTCAGCAGCAAATGCTACCGTTCCGACCGGCAATGCAGCGAGCACTGACAATGCGCAAAGACTCAGTTTCTTGATCATTGTGCCTATTCCATTCATTCAGTAAAGAAACACTCTGGCTATCAACCCATTAGCTCGCCTCAGAGCGATGTAATCAACAGTGTAACTCAGCTCGCCTCAGAAAAGCGCCAGATGTTTGCAAAAACGGTGAGTGGACTATAGCAGAGATGCACCGGAGAGATGAATGCGCAGCCACGCGTCACAGAGAGTGGCACGCTTTTTTCAGACAGGAAGAAATAACAGAGAGAGCAGAAACGAAACAGGCCAGCACTGCGTGCTGGCCTGTAAAATGTGGCGGAGGAGGAGAGATTCGAACTCTCGGATGGTTTCCCATCGGCGGTTTTCAAGACCGCTGCCTTAAGCCGCTCGGCCACCCCTCCGTTTTGAAACTGTACTGCATTGGCAAAACATCTATTTTTGCCGCTTTATTGCCCAGGGCAGATAAAGTGGCGGAGGAGGAGAGATTCGAACTCTCGGATGGTTTCCCATCGGCGGTTTTCAAGACCGCTGCCTTAAGCCGCTCGGCCACCCCTCCGCAATGACGCGCACTATAAACACCCCGTTTAGGGATGTAAAGCACCTATCTGTCTATTCGCCTGAAAAACAGCCAGATTGTGATTTTTCGGTGTCAAAATCGCCACTCTGCTCAAACAATTAGCAGTTTAGCGCGTAAAGAAGGGTAAAACGCCTTTTCCCTCTTTAATGGCCTGCGTATTCTCGGCACATATCTGGTGTTCTGCTTAAAGGAGCGCAACATGGAAAGAATTGTCACCTCATCGCAGTCCTCACTGCTGTCTACGCACAGAGTTCTGCGCAATACCTATTTTCTTCTCGGACTGACCCTGGCCTTCTCGGCCGTTACGGCTACCGCCAGCACCCTGCTGGCCCTGCCTGCGCCGGGTTTAATCCTGATGCTGGTTGGCTTCTATGGCTTAATGTTTTTAACCTACCGTCTGGCTAACAGCCCGATGGGCATTCTGGCCGCTTTTGCCTTTACCGGCTTCCTGGGTTATTGCCTGGGGCCTATCCTGAGCTCATTCTTAACCGCAGGCATGGGTGACGTGATAGCGCTGGCGCTGGGCGGCACGGCGCTGGTGTTCTTCTGCTGTTCGGCCTACGTGCTGACCACCCGTCGTGATATGTCCTTCCTCGGCGGCATGATGATGGCAGGTTTCGTTGTGTTGCTGGTTGCTGTGGTAGCCAACATCTTCCTGCAGCTGCCTGCATTGCATCTGGCCATCAGCGCCCTGTTCATTCTGTTTTCAGCCGGTGCGATTTTGTGGGAAACCAGCAACATCATTCACGGTGGCGAAACCAACTACATCCGGGCGACGGTCAGCCTCTATGTTTCGCTCTATAACATCTTTGTCAGCCTGCTGAGCCTGCTGGGGTTTGCCCGCAGTAACTAATCCGCAGTGACAGTAGCCTGTAAAACCCCGCTTCGGCGGGGTTTTTGCTTTTACTGCCCGCCAGGTTTGATAAACTGCGCCGTCATTTACTAAGAGGATGTCACGTGAATTTTAACGGTAACGAAATCGCCGTCGATGCCGAAGGCTATCTGAAGCATCCCGGCGACTGGAGTGAAGCACTGGCTGTCCACATCGCTGAGCAGGAAGGCCTGACCCTGACTGAAGCACACTGGGAAGTGGTCCATTTTGTGCGCGCCTTTTATCTGGAATATAACACCTCACCCGCCGTGCGAATGCTGGTGAAGGCGATGGCGCAGAAATATGGCGAAGAGAAAGGTAATAGCCGCTATCTGTTTCGCCTGTTCCCTGAAGGGCCGGCTAAACAGGCGACGAAAATCGCCGGCCTGCCTAAACCGGCGAAATGTCTGTAATTAACCGGTCGTAAAATCGCGGGGCGGCTCTGCGGGCTGGTGCGGCTCCACCAGCACCTTTTCAACGCGCGCGCTGCGTGGCCCGCCCGCTTTAAGCCAGGCGATCAGCGCATCGACCTGCTCCGCCTCACCCCAGGCCAGCACCTCGACACTGCCGTCATCCAGATTTCGCGCATAGCCCAGTACGCCCAGCGTCCTGGCTTCTGCCTGAGTACTGTAACGAAACCCGACGCCCTGGACGCGGCCATGAACCCATGCTTTAAAACAGGCTGCTGACATTATTCTCTCCTGCTGCTGTTCGTTGCAATTTCCCGTTATCCACCGGACAATGGCGCCTCATTTTTTCAGGTAAGCATAGCAAACTATGACAGTCAGATTGATTCTCGCAAAGGGACGTGAAAAGTCCCTGCTCCGTCGCCATCCATGGGTCTTTTCAGGTGCCGTTGCGCGTCTGGAAGGTAAAGCGCAACTGGGTGAAACCATTGACGTTTGTGACAGCAACGGTAAATGGCTGGCTCGCGCCGCTTATTCACCCGAGTCGCAGATCCGCGCCCGCGTCTGGAGCTGGCAGGCCGATGAATCCATCGATATCGCCTTCTTTGTCCGCCGTTTTGAACAGGCACAGCAGTGGCGCGAATGGCTGGCGGCCCGCGATGGTCTGGACAGCTATCGCCTGATCGCTGGTGAATCTGATGGTTTACCGGGCGTTACCATCGACCGCTTTGGCAACTTTTTAGTGATGCAACTGCTCTCGGCAGGCGCAGAATATCAGCGTGCAGCGATCATCACCGCCCTGCAGCACTGTTTCCCTGGCTGCGCCATCTATGACCGTTCGGACGTCGCCGTTCGTAAGAAAGAGGGTCTGGCGCTGACGCAGGGCACCGTTACCGGTGAACTGCCGCCGCCGCTGCTGCCGATTACTGAACATGGCATGAAACTGCTGGTGGATATCCAGGGCGGTCACAAAACCGGCTATTACCTTGATCAGCGTGACAGCCGTCTCGCCACGCGTCGTTACGCACAGGATGCCCGCGTCCTTAACTGCTTCTCTTACACCGGCGGATTCGCGGTTTCTGCGCTGATGGGTGGCTGTAAAGAAGTGATCAGCGTGGATACCTCACAGGAGGCGCTGGACGTTGCCCGTCAGAACGTTGAACTGAATGAGCTGGATCTCTCACGCGCGCAATTTGAGCGTGATGATGTTTTCAAACTGCTGCGCCGTTATCGTGACAGTGGCGAGAAATTTGATCTGATTATTATGGATCCGCCAAAGTTCGTCGAAAACAAAAGCCAGTTGATGGGCGCCTGTCGCGGCTATAAAGACATTAATATGCTCGCCATTCAGTTACTGAATTCGGGCGGCGTATTAATGACCTTCTCCTGCTCCGGTCTGATGGCCACCGATCTGTTCCAGAAGATCATCGCCGATGCCGCGCTGGATGCGGGCCGTGAAGTGCAGTTTATTGAGCAGTTCCGCCAGGCCGCAGATCATCCGGTGATCGCCAGCTATCCGGAAGGTCTCTACCTGAAAGGTTTCGCCTGCCGCGTCATGTGACTTGAAAAAACGGCTCCTGCCCCCATATTGGTAAGAGAGCTTTTTTTTCGGAGGTCACAATGATTGCCAGTAAATTTGGTATTGGTCAGCAGGTTCGTCATCGTTTGTCCGGCGTACTGGGCGTTATCGTCGATGTCGATCCTGAATACTCGTTAGATGAGCCTAAAATTGAAGATGTTGGCGCGGAAGAGAAAATGCGCACCGCGCCCTGGTATCATGTGGTGATGGAAGATGAGGAAGGCGATCAGGTACATACCTACGTTGCTGAGATTCAGCTTTCCGGCGAAACCAGCATTGAACACCCTGAGCAGCCTTCAATGGATGAGCTGGCAGCATCGGTGCGTCAGCAGTTACAGGCACCTCATCTGCGACATTAATCCGTGGCGGCACGCTCTGCCGCCACACTCATTATTTCTGACGCGTTATTCCCAGACGCGGAATTTCAATCTTCGGGCAGCGATCCATAATCACCGTCATGCCCGCATCTTGCGCCAGTACCGCCGCCTGCTCATTAATCACACCCAGCTGCAGCCATAATGTTTTTGCCCCCACGGCGATAGCCTCCTGGGCCACGCCCCACGCGGCTTCAGAATTGCGAAAGACATCCACCATATCAATCTTGCCCGGTACATCCGCCAGGCTGGCATACCCCTGCTGCCCCAGCAGCGTTTTCCCTGCCAGTTTCGGGCTGACCGGGATCACCTCATATCCCTGGTCGAGCAGATATTTCATCACACCGTAACTGGGACGTTCGGGGCGATCGCTTGCTCCGACTAAGGCGATACGTTGGGTGCGCGTCAGCACCTCACGAATTGTCTGATCGTTCATGTTTATCTCCTTTCAGGCCAGTGTTGAGTGTAGATTGGCGTGCCCTTTAGCGGGTAAGTCCTCAGCGAAATTAATTGAACCCGCGCACGAATAAATATGTTTAAATGTAAATTAACTGCCATAATGTAAGAATTTGCTACACACCATCCTTTGTGTCTTCAGTTACCGGAGTTGAAATGAAGCTGTCGCTGGCTGTTACGGGGTTAATTACCCTCCTCGTTTCGGCGTCCTGTTCTGCCATCACATTAAAGCTCGATCCTCAGATCGATTTGCTGGTGCTGGATGGTCGAAAAATTTCAGGCTCCCTCCTCAAAGGCGCAGACAGCCTGGAGCTGGACCGCGGTCAGCATCAGTTTCTGTTTCGGGTAGAGCAGCAGCGCAAAGGTCAGAATGAGAACGTCATCGCTTATCAGTCGGTACCGATGATCGTCACGTTCACCGCGGTTGCCAAAACCATTACCATTCAGTTGCCTGCGCTGGAGACAAAACGCGAGCGTTATCATTTTGACCGCAGCCTGAACTTTCAGCTGGTGGATGAAAAAGGCATGGAGATTACCAGCGTGCGCGACCACCTGCCGGTCACTACATCCGCAGATATGGAAAAAGCGATGCTGAATTATAATCGCACCCGCCAGATTGCCTCTGTGCCGCGGTTTGCAAATACCCCTTCTGCAACGCCCTCTTCCGTCCGGCTTACCGCCGATCTGGACTGGACTACTCAGGCCGAACTGCCCTCGCTGCACCGCTGGTTTCACCGCTTCGATGAAGCCACGCGTCAGCAGCTTCTGACGCTGGTCAAAATGCTACGTACGAGTTGATAGAGTCGAAAGGCCAGAGGTACACTCATGCTCTCTCTTCTTGCGCATGGGCCTTACCAGGACGCCTTTATGGAACAGACTGTTCGTACCCTCGGCACCACAAAACATATCGCGCTGGTCGCCCACGACCACTGCAAAGCTGCCCTGCTTGACTGGGTGAAACAAAACCAGCCCGCGCTGGAATCGCACATCCTCTATGCTACCGGCACTACCGGGAAGCTGATCAATCGCGATACGGGCCTGAATGTGACAGCCATGCTGAGCGGCCCGATGGGCGGCGATCAGCAGGTGGGTGCGCTGATTTCGGAAGGAAAGATCGATGCACTGATTTTTTTCTGGGATCCACTCAACGCAGTGCCGCACGATCCGGATGTCAAAGCGCTGCTGCGTCTGGCTACCGTATGGAATATCCCGGTAGCCACTAACCGCTCCACGGCTGACTTTATCATTCAGTCGCCACTGTTTGCGCAAAGCGTTGAGATTATGATCCCCGACTATCAGCGCTATCTGGCCGATCGTCTGAAGTAACTCAGGCTTTACGCAACACCGGCACACCCAGCTCGCGGAAGTGATCGACAAACGGTGACGGGGCTGCCTTATCGAACATCAGAAAAACCTGCTGACGCGCACGCGTCAGTGCCACATAGGCCAGACGGCGCTCTTCTGCATCAGGGAACGCTTCTGGCTGCGGTAATAAGCCCTGTTCAATAATCGATTCGCGCGCCTCTGCCGGGAAGCCCTCTTTACCCTGCTGTAATCCCAGCAGAATGACGTAATCTGCCTGCTGACCTTTGCTGGCATGAATCGTCATAAATTCCAGATTGAGCTTTGGCCAGCGGGTTCTGGCTTTATCCAGTAAATCCGGTCGCAGATAGTGATAACGCGCCAGCAGCAGAATTCGCTCATCAGGCTTCGCGTAACCGCTGAGTTTGTTCAGCAAGGCTTCCAGCTGATCCTGCGCCAGCAGCGAAATCGACTTTTTATTGCCTTTGGTAATGCTGTTCAGCGGTTTTGCCAGCTGCTGCGGATTTTGTTGTATAAACCGGTTAGCAATGTCGCCGATGCGGTCGTTGAAACGGTAGGTTGTGTCCAGTACGCAGCGGTCTCCTTCACCAAAATAGTGATGGAATGCCGTCGTCAGCGTCATCTCCGCCCCACTAAAGCGGTAGATGGCCTGCCAGTCATCGCCAACAGCAAACAGTGCAGTACGCTTATTCTGCTGGCGTAATGCGCTCAGCAACGCGGCACGCTGAGGCGAGATATCCTGGAATTCATCCACCAGAATGTGTTTCCACGGACTGATAAACCGTCCTTTTTCCAGAATGGCAATCGCCTGGTGAATCAGACCCGAGAAATCGACCGCGCCCTCCTCTTTTAATGCGCTCTTCCACGCTTTCAGCAACGGTGCCATCAGTTTAATGCGCTTACTGAAGAGATCGCGGATCTCTTCGGGCACGTCGGCGATCATCGCTGCCTGCGCGCCGCCATGCATGCGCATCAGACCAAGCCAGCGCTCCAGCCGTGACGCCAGCCGGTTTGCCAGCCTGTCGTCCTCCCAGAATGGCCCCTCGGGCAACTCCCACTCCAGTTCATCACGCAGCCACTGACGCCAGCCGTTTGCCTGCGCCTTCTTCTCATGGCACTGCTGCCGCCACTGCTGGATCAGCAGCGTGCGACGCGCATCGGCATCACTCTCAAGTTTGCTGATAACCGGCTGCTTATTACTGCCTTCACGAATAATATGCAGCGCCAGAGAATGGAAAGTCCGCGCCTGGATGTCAGCGGCGGAGAGCCGCGACTGGATACGTGCGTTCATCTCTTCAGCCGCCTGGCGGCCAAATGCCAGTAACAGGATTTGATCGGCGCTGGCCAGCTTGCGCTGCATTAACCAGCCTGCACGAGCCACCAGCACCGAGGTTTTACCGCTGCCCGCGCCTGCCAGCACCAGCAGAGAATTCTCGCCATTAACAACCGCCTCACATTGCGACTGATTGAGTGGCGTGCTCTCGACGCTGGCAAAGAAATCCTGATAGCGGGTCAGCATGGCGGCCGTCCAGTCGCGGTTTCGCTGCCGCAACGCCGTTTCGCCCTGCTCCAGCCAGCGCTGACAGAATTGCCAGTTATCCCGGCAGTCAGCAAAATCTTTTAAGCGGGAGAGCGGCATCGGCAACGCATCGAACTGTTTGAGGATGTTGGTTTTCAGCGCCTGCAACTCGTGGCGGTTCAGCCAGCGATCCTGCGCGCCAAACGCCTCGATTTCGTCGCGTAGCGCCTGCAGCACCTCGCGGCACACTGCGCTCATCTCCAGACTCCAGCTCTGCCAGGCCTGCAGCAGATAGTGGTGAAAGCGCTGCGTTTCCTGCCATTCCGTGCCATGCAGGCGGACCACTTTTTCATCGGCCAGCAAAAACTCCAGCTCGCCCCACACCAGCCCGCGCTTGCAGGCGATATCCAGTAACTGGTTAAAGGGGATCAGATACTCATGCTTATCGCCGCTGACTTCGACGCCTGCCGCCATTAAACGGACACGATTATAGGGATGCTGGGCAAGCCGTTTGCCCATCGAGGTTGCTTTCAGTTCCACGCCGACACCAACGTCAGAGAATAGGATTAGGGGGAGTTTACCTGTCAGACCCTTAGCGCTCCAGCCTTAAAACAGGCTAAACTTGGCGTCACATCTTGCGGAATGCAAAAGGAAAAGAAGATCATGCGCACCGTTTTAAATATTCTTAATTTTGTTCTGGGCGGTTTTTTCACCACCCTGAGCTGGCTGTTTGCCACGTTAATTAGCATCGTGCTGATTTTTACCCTGCCGCTGACCCGCTCCTGCTGGGAAATCACCAAACTCTCGCTGCTGCCATTTGGCAACGAGGCGGTGCATGTTGATGTGCTGCGTCCGGAAAGTAAGAGTCATATTCTGAATACCGGCGGCACCTTTCTGAATATCTTCTGGCTGATTTTCTTTGGCTGGTGGCTCTGCCTTTCGCACATCTCCGTGGGGATTGTGCAGTGCATCAGTATCATCGGTATTCCGGTAGGGATTGCGAACTTTAAGATCGCCGCTATCGCGCTCTGGCCGGTTGGCCGCAGGGTGGTATCAGTGGAAGAGGCGCGCGCCGCGCGCGAAGCCAATGCCCGCCGCTATTAATATGATGTCGGATGCCGTGCCAGGCTGGCGCAAATATCTGTTTAACAGTACGTGGCGCTATCTGCTGCGGATCCTGTTTGCACTGAGTGGCTGCGCCGCCATTCCCTGGTGGCTGCATCAGATTGAGTGGACGATCCCTCTGACGCTGGGAGTGGTCGCTGCTGCGCTGGCCGATCTCGATGATCGCCTGGCCGGTCGCCTGAAGAATCTGCTGATTACCCTGCTCTGCTTCTGCATCGCCTCGGTTTCAGTCGAGTTACTGTTTCCCTATCCATTCGCCTTTATTATCGGGCTGGCAATCTCGACCTGGGGCTTTATTCTGCTGGGCGCCCTTGGCCAGCGCTACGCAACTATCGCCTTTGGTGCTCTGCTGATTGCGGTCTATACCATGCTCGGCATCGGACTGTTCAGCCAGTGGTATATGCAGCCGATGCTGCTGCTGGTTGGCGCGTTGTGGTACAACCTGCTGACATTACTGGGCCATCTGATGTTTCCGGTCCGGCCGGTGCAGGAGCAACTGGCCGGGAGTTTTTCACAACTGGCGCGTTACCTTGATGCCAAAGCGAATCTTTTTGATCCCGACGCGGGCGATCAGGATGATGCCGCGTTTATCGATGCGGCGATGGTCAACAGCCAGTTAGTGGCGCAACTTAATCTGACCAAGACCACACTGCAGAGTCGCCTGCGCGGCGATCGCGGGTCGCGCGGCACCCGCCGTAGTCTGCACTACTACTTTGTGGCGCAGGATATTCATGAACGGGCCAGCTCTTCCCATCTGCAATATCATCTGCTGCGGGGCGACTGGCGCTACAACGAAATTCTGTTTCGCTTTCAGCGCCTGCTGAATATGCAGGCTCAGGCCTGTCGCCAGCTGGCACATTGCATTCTGATGCGTCAAAGGTGGGTGCATGACAGCCGTTTTGAGCGTGCATTTGAACGATTACAGAAAGCGATAGAACGTCTGGAGCAGCATGATCCTGACGCTACGCATACCCGTGCTCTTTTCTGGCTGCTGCGCAACCTGCGCGCCATCGACGCACAGCTTGCTTCGATCGAATCAGAACAGACGCTGGCCGGTGAAGATCCTCAGCACAGTGACAATCTGCTGTCACGCGAAGGATTGAGTGGCTGGAGTGATATCCGGCTGCGCTTCAGCCGCCACCTCTCTCCCGAATCGGCGCTGTTCCGGCATGCGGTTCGCATGTCTGTGGTGCTCTGTATTGGATATGGTTTTATTCAGGTAACCGGGCTGGAGCGGGGATACTGGATTTTGCTGACCAGCCTGTTTGTCTGCCAGCCCAACTACAATGCAACGCAGCGACGGCTGGCCTTGCGCATCGGCGGAACGCTGGCGGGGATTGCGATTGGTCTGCCCGTTTTATGGCTGGTGCCTTCGATTGAAGGTCAGTTAATCCTGATAGTAATCACGGGCGTACTGTTCTTCGCTTTCAGGCAGGTGCAGTATGCACAGGCCACGCTGTTTATCACTCTGCTGGTGCTGCTCTGCTTTAACCTGCTGGGTGAAGGGTTTGAAGTTGCCCTGCCGCGGGTAGTGGATACCTTACTGGGCTGTGGCCTGGCCTGGCTGGCTGTCGCGTTTATCTGGCCTGACTGGCGCTTTCGTCAGTTACCTGCCGTGGCAGAACGAACGCTGAAAGCGAATTGCCGCTATCTGGACGCGATCATGGAGCAATATCATCAGGGCAAAGATAACCGTCTCGCCTATCGCATTGCACGGCGTGATGCGCATAACGCGGATGCTGAACTGGCGTCGGTGGTCTCAAACATGAGCAGTGAAAGTCGCACCAGCCAGAAGCTGCGCGATTCGGCTTTTCAGCTGCTTTGCTCCAACCATTCGTTTCTGAGTTACATTTCTGCGCTGGGCGCTCACCGCGATAAAATTACCGCACCCGAACTGCTGACATTGCTGGATGATACGGTTTGCTATGTGGAGGATGTGCTGCAGACGGAAGTTGTCAGCGATGAGCACGTAGAAACGATGCGCCATCAACTGGCTCAGCGAATCAGCCAGCTGGCCGCAGATGCGGATACGCGTGCGCCGCTGGTGCTCCAGCAACTCGGTCTGCTGGTGGCATTAATGCCCGATGTGGCTCGCCTGCGCCGCACGCTAATCACTGATTAGCCTTCGCCGTTTCTGAGATTGGGGTTTGATAAAAGCGTGCGCTGGAACCACGCATTCAGCTCCGCCCGTGTCGCCTGCGGCAGCGCAGCGGCATGGTGGCCCGTGATGGCCCCCTGCAGCGCAAGTAATGTCTGGAACCCAACGTGCTGGTTGATCGCTTTAAGCTTCAGCCAGCACTGTTTAGCCCCCATCTGGTAGAGATGATTGACGCTCATGACGCCCGCCTCGTACAGCATCATCTCCATACGTACGCTGAGATTTGGCAGATCTTTTAACCGCGGTGAGGATTGTCGGTCCTGCAACTCCAGCTGCGCCGTTTCTAAAGAGGCAGCAGAGAGCGCCAGCAGATGGTCAGGGTCGCGCCACAACGCCTCATCGACCCGAAAGTAATTGAGACTCACCAGCTTGCCCCGCTTGCGAAAAATCAGGGGTTGCAGCGGACGATCTGTAAGGTATTCCCGCAAAGGTTCACTGGCACGCAGATAGAGTTCGTCTTTATTAATTAAGGCAAAAACCACACTTTCTACAGCCAGGGCATAGCCTCCGAACTGGGTGCGCGACTCTATTGTTCCTAATGGGGCCAGGCGCGCTCTGGAGCGCTCTACAACCGGATTCACCTTTTTCATTGCACCACCTCCATGTAAGAAATATATCGTAAATTACCTTGGGTATCAGGTAATTAGAAGATAAAAAAAAGCGTCAACGGGTTCAATGAATAAATAGCGTTTCAACTAATCTTGTCGCGATTTTGCGAGGCGTTTTCAGAAATTTGGGTTGATCTTTATCCAGGATGACAGTACTGTATATTCATACAGTCCACTGCTGGTGATTAACTTATGCGAACACAACATCCTAATAATTCACGCTATGCTCATCATTATGCGTCCTCTTCCGTTCCGGCCTCTCAGGGCGGTGGAATTACTGAGTTACGCTACAGCGAACAGCCCGGTATGATGCAGATGTTGCTGTTGCCTTTATTGCAGCAGCTGAGTCAGCAATCACGCTGGCAGTTGTGGTTAACACCGGCATATAAACTGAATCGCACCTGGCTGCAGGAATCAGGATTACCACTGGATAAAAGTATGCATATCGCCGATTCTGAACGTCTGAATGCGGTTGAAGCGATGGTTAAAGCATTGCGTACAGGAAATTACAGTGTCGTTCTGGCATGGATTCCTTACGATCTTGACGAAGATGAACGACGTCAACTTGAAAATGCGGCGGCAGAGGGTGAAGCGTTAGGATTGATTTTGCGTGCAAGCGGGACATCAGAAGCGCCTCTCAGACCGCAAACTGCGATAAAAATTCAGTCGGATTTGTTTCATTAAGTAAAAATCAGAAGTTTCCCAAGCTATTTTTCTTATCTGTCGCAGCTAAACCACTGATTCTGTTAGTTCGAGCGTTGACAATGGTTTAGCAAGTTTTTAGGGCTTTTTGCCGCGACGATAAGACCAGCCTAATTGTTAGAAATTGTGTATAAATCGCTGTTTTTTTACATAAGCGCCTCACATCATACTTGTAAGTTTCCAATCTCGTTGTAGACTTTAGCTCGCCAGGGTGCTCAATAACCTCCGTTTTTTGCGGTAGAGTCATAAGCGAGCGTTTTGACCCGGCGAAGGATTTAAACCAAGAGCAACCTTTTTGCTCATTGCCTATTTGGATGATAACGAGGCGCAAAATGAAAAAGACAGCTATCGCAATTGCAGTGGCACTGGCTGGCTTCGCTACCGTAGCGCAGGCCGCTCCGAAAGATGACACCTGGTACACCGGTGCTAAACTGGGCTGGTCTCAGTATCACGACACTGGTTACTACGGTAACGGTTACGAAAACAATGACGGTCCAACTCATGAAAGCCAGCTGGGTGCAGGTGCATTCGTTGGTTACCAGGCAAATCCATACCTGGGCTTCGAGCTGGGCTATGACTGGCTGGGTCGCATGCCTAACAAAGGCAACGTGACTAACGGCGCATTCAAAGCACAGGGCGTTCAGCTGGCTGCTAAACTGAGCTACCCAATCTATGACGATCTGGACGTGTATACTCGTCTGGGCGGCATGGTATGGCGTGCAGACTCAACGCAGACTAACCCAACTACTGGCCGCATCAGCGACCACGACACCGGCGTATCTCCGCTGGCTGCTGTTGGTGTTGAATATGCGCTGACCAAAAACTGGGCTACCCGTCTGGATTACCAGTGGGTTAACAACATCGGTGATGCACAGACCGTTGGTACTCGTCCAGACAACGGCATGCTGAGCGTAGGCGTTTCATACCGCTTCGGTCAGGATGACGTCGCTGCTCCGGCGCCAGCTCCGGCTCCAGCACCAGCTCCAGTTGTTGAAACCAAGCGTTTCACTCTGAAGTCTGACGTTCTGTTCACCTTCAACAAATCTACCCTGAAGCCAGAAGGCCAGCAGGCTCTGGATCAGCTGTACAGCCAGCTGAGCTCAATGGATCCTAAAGATGGTTCCGTTGTCGTACTGGGCTTCACCGATCGCATCGGTTCAGAGCAGTACAACCAGAAACTGTCTGAGAAACGTGCTCAGTCAGTCGTAGATTACCTGGTATCTAAAGGTATTCCTTCTAACAAGATCTCTGCACGTGGCATGGGTGAATCTAACCCAGTTACCGGCAACACCTGTGACAGCGTGAAAGGCCGTAATGCCCTGATCGACTGCCTGGCGCCGGACCGTCGTGTAGAAATCGACGTTAAAGGTATCAAAGACGTTGTAACTCAGCCACAGGCTTAAGTTTATACGTAATAAAAAACCCCGCTAAGGCGGGGTTTTTTTATGCCGTTAATAAAACCGGACTGAGATATGAAGGCTCTGATTGCCCTGCCCGATTATTCGCTCTCTGAACCGGAGTTACCCAGAATCGCCTGCAAATCCTGCTTCAGGCTCGACATCTGAGTGGCATATTTCTCTTTACGTTCTGCATCTTCTATCAGCTGAACAATCGTTTCAGAGAGCGTGCAGCCGCGCCGCTGTGCCAGACCTGCCAGTCGCTGCCAGACCAGATACTCCAGGTCTATCGATTTTTTTCGCGTATGCTGATGTTCAGCGTTGAAATGGCGTTTTCGTCGGGCACGGATGGTCTGCTTCAGTCGGTTATCCAGATCAGCGTGAATATGTTCTGCGATCCATTCATTCACTGTAACCGGATTATTTTCCATTGCCAGCAGCTTATCCACTGCTGCCTGCGCCGCGCTTAACTCAAGGTGACGCGTGATCAGTTCACCTTCCCGATGTTTTTTCACCAGGTATTTCCACTTCCATCCACATTCAAGATTTTCGAGTTGCTGGTATTTCATCGGAATCTCATCGTGATCACGTAACGAACTAAGAATAACAGCTTTTTTCCCGGATGCAGCAACGAAAAACATGCTGTCACCATCACATCTTCAACAGGAAGTCTGCAGTGCTTAACAAGGGTGAATCCTGTATAATCTCGCTTTTCTTAAAACAGACAAATGCGATTATTTTGACCAGCACTCAACTTACGTGGCAGACCTTACAGCCAGATAGCGCGCAATACCAATCCGTTTTCTCCCGAATTGCTGATGAAGAAACTGATGCTCTGGCAACGGTACAGCCCCGGTTGCTGAATGCACTGGCGCATTTACACCATCAGACGCAGGGGTTCCCGTTACTGCTGGTTCGTAGCCAGGAGAATCGCGATTATCTGACATTCATTGCCCAGGCCGCAGAGCGGGTCATGGTCGACAGTACCACTCTATTCGGCGGTGATTACCATATCATGGCCGACAACGTCACGCTCCAGCCCCCCTCCGATCCTCAACGCCCGTTCACCAGTCAGGGTGGTATTCACTTTGCTGAATGGATTGAGATGGAGCAGTTGTTTGGCTGCGTGCGCCAGTATAAAGATCGCATCCAGCTGGAACCGGGCCTGATCCATCGTGCTAATGGCGGCACGCTGCTGCTTTCACTGCGTAGCCTGATGACGCAGCCGATTCTCTGGTTGCGCCTGAAAAAGTGTATTGAGCAGGGCTATGTTGAGTGGACATCTCAGGATGAACGCCGGCCGCTGCCAGTCTCGATTCCTCCTTTGCCCCTCAATCTGAAACTGGTCCTGTGTGGCGATCGGGAAGCGCTGGCAGAATTTCAGGAGCTGGATCCCGAAGCTCACGAAATGGCCATCTATACTGAATTTGAAGAGAATATTCAGATTCTGGATGAAGATGACATGCTTGCCTGGTGTCGCTGGAACATCGAACTGGCGCAACAGGCGGGTCTGCCCATGCCGGAAGCAGACTTCTGGCCAGAACTGATCAAAGAAGGCGTCCGCTACAGCGGCGATCAGGAGACGCTGCCACTCTGCCCCCGCTGGCTACAACGCCAGATGCGCGAATCGGCCCTGATGGGCGATGAACTGAATGCTGAAGCGCTGCGTGATGCGCTGGAAGCGCGTTTGTGGCGCGAGAATTATCTTAATGAGCGGATGCGTGACGAGATCCTGCTGCGACAGATTCTGATTGAAACCGAAGGCGAAGTGGTTGGTCAGATTAATGGCCTGTCGGTCGTTGAATATCCTGGCCACCCCCGTGCCTGGGGCGATCCATCGCGTATTACCTGCGTGGTACATCCCGGCGATGGCGAATTCATGGATATCGAGCGTAAAGCGGAGCTGGGCGGTAATATTCATGCCAAAGGCATGATGATTATGCAGGCTTACCTGATTGCCGAACTGGAACTCGATCAGCAACTGCCCTTCTCGGCCTCAATGGTCTTTGAGCAATCTTACTCCGAGGTGGATGGTGACAGTGCTTCACTGGCTGAACTCTGTGCCTTAATCAGCGCGCTGGCTAATCAGCCCATCAATCAGCAAATTGCGGTGACCGGCTCGGTTGATCAGTTTGGCAACGTACAACCGGTGGGCGGATTGAATGAGAAAATCGAAGGCTTTTTTGATATCTGCCATCAGCGAGAACTGACAGGTCAGCAGGGTGTGATTATTCCCGCCAGCAATGTCCGTCATCTCAGCCTCAGCCAGGCCGTTGTCAGTGCGGTTGAACAGGGTCATTTCCATATCTGGGCAATTGACCGTGCCGATGAAGCGCTACCGCTGCTGACCGGTAAAATCTGGAGTACCGAGGATGGCCTGGGCGATTGCCTGCTGAATACCATCCAGGAACGCATTAGCCTGTTCAACCAGCCGGACGGTCCGCAACGTCCCTGGGCACTGCGCTGGCTTAACTGGTTCAACCACCGTTAATCCGATTTGCTCAGCGTACAACTGTTCGCTAATATTCATGATTCACTAAAACAAGGCTTATTGAAAACATGGTAGATAAACGCGAATCCTATACCAAAGAAGATCTGATTCTGTCAGGTCGTGGTGAACTGTTTGGCGAAAATGGTCCGCCGCTTCCATCCGGCAACATGCTGATGATGGACCGCGTGGTCAAAATGACCGAAGACGGCGGCAAATATGACAAAGGCTTTGTTGAAGCGGAGCTGGATATCAATCCTGATCTCTGGTTCTTCGGCTGTCACTTTATTGGCGATCCGGTGATGCCGGGTTGTCTGGGCCTTGATGCCATGTGGCAGCTGGTTGGTTTCTATCTGGGCTGGCTGGGCGGCGAAGGTAAAGGTCGTGCGCTGGGCGTGGGTGAAGTGAAATTCACCGGTCAGGTCCTGCCAGATGCGAAGAAAGTGACTTACCGCATTCACTTCAAACGCGTTATTAACCGCAAACTGGTTATGGGTGTGGCAGATGGTGAAGTGCTGGTTGACGGTAATCTGATCTATACCGCCAGCGATCTTAAAGTCGGCCTGTTTAAAGATACCGCCGCTTTCTAAGTGTTTCCCCCGGAAACAAAAACCTCCGCGCATGGCGGAGGTTATATTCCCTTTTCAGTGACATCCGGTTATGCAGCTACCGACCTGTCCTCCATGGCTTGTCGCCAACCTCCCAACCAGTGAGACTTAGCGTCAATCAACTGATACGGACACATCTCTTTTGAGCGTCCAGTAATGCCTGCCTGATAACCACGTGAATGGGCGCGTTCGAGGCGGTCTCGTTTCTGTCTCTTCATACTCCGTGTCCCTCATGTAAGGTCTGTGGAATCTGGTGGAAAGAAAAGTGGTGAATTAATGTTCAACCACCCTTATGTTCTACCTCCTGCGCACCCAAAGATCAATGCCCAATCTTCATGCCAGTGTCATAAATGTGACCTTAATCGGTAAAAATAATGACGTTCTGTGATGCATGCGACAACACTATCTTTCTGATTAAGCTAATAAAAAAGCCCCTCACCCATGTCGAAAAAGCACGACAATCGGTCAGGGGCTTAGCTTATTTATTCGCATCAATCTTAATTTAACGCAACCACACTATTGGCAATCTTCTGTGCTGTCTGTTGCCAGCCCGCCGCCAGCGTTCTGACCATCGCATCGTAGCCATCTTCGGTCTGCGGCAGTACCAGGTTAAACGCCTGTTTAGTCAGCCGGCCCTGATGTTCCAGCGTCCATTCGCCACTGACGATTGCTTTGCCATCATAGCGTCCCTGAAAGCCTGTCACGGTCACATTCAGCGTATCGTGCTGCGCGCCTAAAGGTGAACCTGCGACCAGTCGGCCTGGCAGCGCCTTGCTCAGGTTAGTGATCAATGTCTGCTGCAACTGCTGATCGAGCGGGCTGGCCCAGAGATTATTCGCGGCGATAACGTATTTGACATCGCTGGTCTGATAAACCAGTCCGTTGCCTGCCAGATAGTCCGGCACCGTCACCTGCTGCACCCATAACATCGGTTGCGCTTCATTCAGCTGGCTGCTGCTGACCTGCATGGAAGCCGCCCCGGAGGGCAGCTGATACCAGGTATTGTCAACGCTGCTACTGCACGCACTCAACACCAGCGCGGCACAAAGTATCAATCCTTTATTCACTGTTTCGCCCTCTTCGGCTGGGGATCCTGTCCCGGTTTTGCCTCAAATACCAGCGCATTGCTCTTGGTGTTAAGCGTTCTTAACACCGGCTGGAGTTCACGCAGAACCTTATCCAGGCGCTGCATATCCCCCACCAGCTTGCTGTAGGCTGGTGAGCCTGGCTGCAGGCCTTTCATGCTGCGGTTCAGCTCGCGCAATGTCTGCTGCAGGTCTTCCGGCAGGGTTTTCATAGCCGGACTGGCGGTGACTTTGTTGATGTTGTCGATGGTGCGCTGCAGATCACGCATCGTTTTCTGGCTCTCTTTCAGCGTGCCTGTCGCTTCATTGACCATACCGTTCAGTGGCAGACTGTTGATCTTATCCAGCGCCGCCATCAGCTTCTGCTGAATCTGACTCAGGCCACCGCTGACCGTTGGGATAACTTCATAGCCAGAGACTTTCTGCGGCCCTTTGTAAGGCGGTGCATTGTCATAGAAGTCGAGATCGACATAGAGCGCCCCCGACAACAGGCTACCGGTTTTCAGCGTCGCACGCAGGCCACGTTTTTTACCATCCTGCAGATGCTGTTGCAGATCGAAGTTCTCACCCAGTCGGCTGATAAAGCGATCCGGCTCAATGCGAATCAGCACCGGCACGCGGTAATCATTGTTCAGCGCCTGGTCCAGACCGGCTTTCATCAATGGCGCTTCTGAGACGGTACCCAGGCGAATGCCGCGGAACTCAACCGGCGCCCCCGCCTGCAGACCACGGATGGAGTCGGTGAAGAACATCAGGTAATCAATATGGTTGGTGTAGAGCGAGTCCTGAATGCTGCGCTGATCGTCAAACAGATGATAATCAGACTTATTCTGCGCAGGCTGACCCAGCTCCCAGCCATCCGGCACGTCAAAACTGACGCCGCCGCTGAACAGTGTGGTCAGCGATCCCATTTCCACCCGCATTCCTGAAGCGGACATATCCACGGCGATGCCGCTGTCCTTCCAGAAGCGCACATTGGTTGTAATCAGGCGATCGTAAGGCGCAGCGACAAACAGCTGATAGGTCATCATGCGTTTTTCGGTATCGAAAACACTGGTCTCGACCGTACCGACGCGATAGCCGCGGAACAGGACCGGATCCCCCGGATTGAGCTGACCCGCTTTCTTGCTGTCCAGCACGATGCGAATCCCTTTGGCATCCGGTGGCGCTAACGGCGGCGCATCCAGCAGCTTAAACTGCTCGGGTGCCTGGCTTTTAGTGCCAGGCTGCAATTCGATATAGGCACCGGATAACAGAGTACCGAGACCGCTGATCCCTTCGCGACCCACCTGCGGTTTCACCACCCAGAAAACGCTGTCGCTGTGCAGCAATTTTCCCATGCCGGCATTCAGGCGCGCTTTGATTTCCACATGGTGGAGATCGTCGCTTAACACCGCGCTTTCCACCACACCGACATCCACGCTACGGCTTTTAATCGTGGTTTTACCCGCAACAATGCCTTCGGCGTTTTCGGTGATGAGGGTGACTTCCGGCCCCTGATGGCTGAAGTGATAAAAGAGGATCCATCCGCCGATTAACAGCGTAACGATGGGGACAATCCAGACCGGCGACCAGCGCTTAATCTGTTCCACCTTTGCATGGCCGTGATTAGTTTCCGTCAAGGCGCGACTCCTTCATATTGTTTTCGCGTACACGATCCCAGGTTAATCGCGGGTCAAAGGTCATGGCAGCAATCATGGTGATAATCACCACCATTGCAAACAATACTGCCCCCCACGCGGGATAAACATTCATTAATTGCCCCATGCGCACCAGCGCAGAGAGCACGGCAATAACAAACACGTCGATCATTGACCAGCGGCCAACAAATTCGACCACTTCATAAATTTTGTGCATCCTGTGGCTGTCACGCTGTCCGCGTCCGCTGGCATCCCAGCAAAGCCAGCCAATCGCCAGCATTTTCAGCGTAGGCACCATGATACTGGCGATAAAGATCACCAGCGCCACCGGATAGGAGCCATCGCCCCACAGCACAATCACCCCCGCCATGATATTGGAGGGATAGGCTGTGCCGAGGGTTTCCGTCACCATGATCGGCAACAGGTTGGCCGGGATATAAAGCAGTATTGAGGTGAACAACAGCGCCAGCGTCCACTGCAGGCTGTGCTTACGCCGTGCCTCGGCCGTGACGCCGCAGCGGGGACACTTATGCTCTGCTTCCGGCAGAATGGCCGTACAGCAGGGACAGGAGCGCAGACCCTGCTCTAAACCACTGATGCCCACTTCGGGCGGATGGGGCAGCGCAGGTCGGGGTGACAGACTGTCCCACAAGCCACGTCGATCAACGCACTGAAAGGCCCGCAACTGCAGCAGACAGAACAGAACCCATGGCCAGAAGCTGGTCTCCAGGCCGATCTCGCCATAGGCCATCAGCTTGACGAAACTGACCAGCACGCCCGCCATAAAGATTTCTGCCATGCCCCAGTTACGCAGCTGAAACAGAATACGTGCCAGACCAGTTTTGAGTCCAGTCGGCAACGGGACCCGATTGACCAGCAGGATAATGGTGATCATGCAGAAGGCCGGAACCGCCTGCACAAAGAGAAGGAACAGCGTCGCCAGACTGCTGTAATCTTCCGTCACCATCACCTGAGGTATCTGCGCCAGCGTGATCTGGCTGGTCAGCCCTGCCACCTTCATTGAGACAAAAGGAAACAGATTCGCCAGCAGCAGCATAAACAGCGCTGCCAGCGCATAGCCCGTTGGCCGTTTACGCGGTTCGTGCCAGTTGGCCGTCAGGGAGGTGTGGCAGCGCGGGCATGACGCACGGCTGCCAACGGGAATGTCCGGCAGCTTAATCATTAAATCGCATTGTGGACAGAGCATCCACGCGTTACTTTTCACTGCTGAACACATCCGTTAGCCCTGCCCTACGCGCCGTTTTTCAGTGACTCTAGCTCTTCCCAGCGCGCAAAAGCGGTTTCCAGCTCCTGCTCAGTCTGAGCCAGATTATCCAGCACCGGTTGCGTCTGATCGTGTGCCTGACTGAAGAAGTCGGGATGACTCATCTTCGCCTGCAGTTCTCCGATACGCGCTTCCAGCTGCTCCAGTTTTTGCGGCAGCTGTTCCAGCTCACGCGCCAGATTGTAGCTGAGTTTATTCACGCTACGCTTCGCATCACCCTTCTCGGTTGCAGGCTTAGAGGCGTTGCCCGTCGCTTTCGCCGGTGCTGCCGCCTTGTGCTGCCGGTAGGCGGCGCGCTGCTGCTGAGCATCGTGATAACCGCCAACAAAGGTACCAATCTCACCGTTGCCTTCAAAAATCCAGCACTCGGTAACGGTATTATCGACGAACTGACGATCGTGGCTCACCAGTAAGACGGTACCCTGATAGCCATCAATCAGCTCTTCCAGCAGTTCCAGCGTTTCGACGTCAAGGTCGTTAGTCGGTTCATCCAGAATCATCAGGTTGCTGGGACGCAGGAACAGGCGCGCCAGCAGCAGACGGTTTCGTTCACCGCCCGAAAGGGCGCGCACCGGCGTCATGGCACGTTTTGGATGGAACAGGAAGTCCTGCAGATAGCCCAGTACGTGGCGCGGTTTGCCGTTGACCAGTACTTCCTGCTTGCCTTCGGCCAGGTTGTCCATCACGGTGCGATCCGGATCCAGTTCAGCGCGATGCTGGTCAAAGTAGGCGACTTCCAGCTTGGTACCGGAATGCACACGACCATGGTCAGCTTTCAGCTGCTGCAGCATCAGGCGCAGTAAGGTAGTTTTCCCGCAGCCGTTCGGTCCGATCAGCGCAATTTTGTCGCCACGCTGCACCTGGGTTGAGAAGTCCTTCACCAGCACTTTGCCATCGACCGCGTAGTCGACATTTTCCAGCTCAAAGACAATCTTGCCGGAACGGGACGCTTCGCCCACCTGCATGTTGGCTTTGCCCATCACTTCACGACGTTCTGAATGTTCACGACGCAGCGCTTTCAGCGCACGCACACGACCTTCATTACGGGTACGACGGGCTTTGATGCCCTGACGGATCCACACCTCTTCCTGCGCCAGCTTACGGTCAAATTCCGCGTTCTGCATCTCTTCAACGCGCAACGCTTCCTCTTTGCCTTCCAGATAGAGATCGTAGTTGCCTGGCCAGGAGACCAGCTTGCCCCGGTCCAGATCGACAATGCGCGTCGCCATGTTGCGGATAAACGAACGGTCATGGGAAATAAAGATGATGCTGCCGGTGAAGTTCTTCAGGAACGTTTCCAGCCAGTCGATGGTTTCGATATCGAGGTGGTTGGTTGGCTCATCCAGCATCAGGACGCGCGGGTTACTCACCAGCGCACGGCCCAGCGCCGCTTTACGCAGCCAGCCGCCCGAGAGCGACGACAGCTCGGTATCGGGCTGCAGACCAATCTGCTCCAGCACGTCATGGATGCGGCTCTCCAGCTGCCACAGATTCTGGTGGTCGAGAATGCTCTGCAGACGCGCCATCTCATTGAGGTTTTTATCGCTGGGGTCTTCCATCACCACATGGGAAATGGCGTGATAGGCTTTCAGATGCTCAGCCTGCTCTTCAACGCCCTCGGCCACGAAGTCATACACCGAACCGGTAATATTGCGCGGCGGATCCTGTTGCAGACGCGCCACGACCAGATCGGTTTCATAAATAATGCGGCCATCATCCAGTGGCTGTTCGCCATTGATGATTTTCATCAGCGTGGATTTACCCGCACCGTTACGGCCCACCAGACAGACGCGTTCGTTCTCTTCGATGTGCAGTTCGGTGTTGTCTAACAGCGGCGCATCGCTGAAGGAGAGATAAGCGCCGTGGATACTGATTAATGACATGTAAGCTTATTCCTTACCGGCGTGAGTGATCAGCCAGCAGTTGTGAATTTGACGGTTACGCGCGAAGTCCTGCGACTGCGTTTTCTGGGTAATATCCTGCGCCTGCAGGCCCAGTGATTTCAGGCCATCCATGTCCATTTTGAAACCGCGTTTGTTATTGGAGAACATGATGGTGCCGCCGCGACGCAGCAGGCGCTTCAGGTTACGCATCAGCATCATATGATCGCGCTGAACGTCGAAGCTCTCTTCCATACGTTTTGAGTTGGAGAACGTTGGCGGATCGATAAAGATCAGGTCAAAGTTCTCGTCACTCTCATTCAGCCAGCTCAGACAGTCCGCCTGCATCAGACGATGCTGACGCCCGGTCAGTCCGTTAAGACGCAGGTTGCGCTCCGCCCACTCCAGATAGGTACGCGACATATCTACCGTGGTGGTTGAACGCGCGCCACCCAGACCGGCATGCACACTGGCAGTACCGGTATAGGCAAACAGGTTCAGGAAATCTTTGCCCTGACTCATCTGGCCCAGCATTTTACGGGCAATGCGGTGATCGAGGAACAGGCCGGTATCGAGATAGTCGGTCAGATTCACCCAGAAACGCGCATTAAACTCTTTAACTTCGAAATAGTCGCCCTTCTCGCTGAGCTTCTGATACTGCGCTTTGCCTTTCTGGCGTTCACGCGTTTTCATAATCAGACGGTCGGCAGGCAGTTGCAGCACGCTCAGCGTTGCGCTGATGACATCGAACAGACGCTGACGCGCTTTATCAGGATCGATGGTTTTCGGTGGCGCATACTCCTGGATAATCACCCAGTCGCCATAGCGATCGACAGCAACGTTGTAGTCTGGCAGATCGGCATCATAAATACGGTAGCATTCAATGCCTTCCTGACGCGCCCACTTCTCCAGTTTCTTCACGTTTTTACGCAGGCGGTTAGCGTAATCTTCCGCAATCTGTCCGGCGCTTTCATGACTGTTAACCGCCAGCTTATAGTTTTTCTGCACGCAATCCAGCGGACCGTTCTTCGCTTTAAACTGGCGATCGGCACGCAACTGCAGGCAGCTCAGCAGTTCTGGCGAGGCGCTGAACAGCGACAGGTTCCAGCCGCCAAAATGCTGCTTCATCAGACGTCCGAGCTGGCTGTGCAGCGCAATCAGGGCTGGTTCGCTCTCCAGACGTTCACCGTAAGGAGGATTACTCAGCACCGTACCGTGAACCGCCGGATCGACCGGATTAGTCAGCTTCAGCAGATCCTGCTGGCCGAAGGTGAAAAGTTCAAAGACGCCAGCGCGGCGGGCATTCGCCTGCGCCCACTCCAGCACCCGACCATTATTGTCGTAGCCAAAGAAGCGCGCCTGAGTGGCAGCCGTACCACTGCGGGCACGATTCTGCGCCTCGGTTTTAACGTCCTGCCACAACGCAGCGTTAAACTGGCTCCAGGCGGTGAAGCCCCAGTGCTTGCGCAGCAGGCCTGGCGCACGATCGCAGGCAATCAGTGCGGCTTCAATCAGCAGCGTACCGGAACCACACATCGGATCGATCAGCGGTGTCGTCGGCTCCCAGCCAGAACGCAGCACGATGGCCGCCGCCAGGGTCTCTTTTAACGGCGCCTGACCGGTCTGCTGGCGATAACCACGCTGATGCAGCGAGCTGCCGCTGAGATCCAGCGCAATGCTGGCGCGATCATCATTCAGCCAGACGTTGACACGGATATCTGCCTGCTCACGATCGACGTTGGGTCGTTCGAGGTTCTGACGGGTAAAGCTGTCCACGATGGCATCTTTCACTTTCAGCGCGCCGAACTGGCTGTTACGGATCGAATCGTTGGTGCCGCTGAAATGCACAACAAAGGTTTTGTCGCTGCCGAACATCGTCGGCCAGTCCACGCTCTGCACGCCCAGATAGAGATCCAGATCGCTGTAGACGCCAAACTCTCCCAGCGGCAACAGGATGCGTGATGCTAAACGACTCCACATCAGGCTTTGGTACATAGTGCGATCGTCGGCTTCGTAGTGAACGCCTCCCTGCACCACTTGCAAATCCTGCGCGCCCAGCGCGTCCAGCTCACTTTTTAACAGCTCTTCGAGCCCACGCGCCGTGCTGGCAAACAGAGAATTCATATCGTCACTTTTTAACTCTTGAGAAAATTGTCGCGCATTATAGCGAATCGGAGACCTATGTCATAAAGTTAGCTTCTTTTGTGCTGCGCGTCGGGTTCAAGGAGAACACCATGATCACGCTTTCCCGCTTATTTATTCATCCTGTGAAGTCGATGCGGGGATTAGCGCTGTCACACGCGCTGGTCACTGACAGCGGACTGGCATTTGATCGTCTGTTTATGGTGACCGAACCTGATGGCACCTTTATTACCGCGCGTCAGCATCCGGAGATGGTGCGCTTCACGCCCGCGATTTTACCGGATGGCCTGCTGCTGACGGCCCCGGATGGCAGTCACTCCCTGATCCGCTTCAGCGATTTCGATGAGCAGGATCACCCCACCGAAGTCTGGGGAAATCATTTCACCGCGCGCATAGCGCCGCCTGCGATTAACCAATGGCTGAGCCAGTTCTTCCCGCGTGAGGTTCAGTTGCGCTGGGTCGGGCCGCAACCCAGCCGCCGGGTTAAAGCGTTTAATCATATTCCGCTGAGCTTTGCCGACGGCTTTCCGTTTTTGCTGATCAACAACGCGTCGCTGCATGATCTGCAACAGCGCTGCCCGGCCAGCGTCCGTGCCGAACAGTTTCGTCCGAATCTGGTCGTCAGCGGCGCTGCCGCATGGGATGAAGACAGCTGGGCGGAGATTCAGATTGGCGACGTGATATTCGAGGTGCCTAAGCCATGCAGTCGCTGCGTGCTCACCACTGTCAGCACCGAGACCGGCGTTAAGCATCCTGCCGGTCATCCACTGGCCACGCTGCAGACGTTCCGCACCGCCCTGGATGGCAGCGGGGATATTGATTTCGGTCTGAACTTAGTGGCGCGCAACAGTGGGGTGGTGCGCGCCGGTGATGAGATGATTGTCCTGAAACGTCATGCACCGCGCAGCTATGGTGCCGGTGAAGTGGTCGAAACACTGAAACCAAAGCAGCAGGCGCCAGATGCCGTGGCTATCACGTTTCAGGGTCAGACGTTCACCGGGGATAATCAGCAGGTATTACTGGATCAGCTGGAGATGCAGGGCTTCCGGATCCCCTACTCCTGTCGGGCGGGACTGTGCGGCAGTTGCAAGCTGAGTCTGGTCGCGGGTGAGGTTAAGGCGCTGAAACAGAGCGCCCTGCGTCAGGACGGCACGCTGTTGAGCTGCAGCTGTATTCCGGCTGGCGATGTAGAACTAAGGTAGTCAGACTGCGCGGGCGTAGCGCGGCGCGACATCCTGATACAGGGGCTGCAGGCGATCGTTCATCACCTTGATGGCATCGCCGAGCACCATGTTTTTTCCGGCCAGCGTCAATCCCGGCTGCGCCAGCAGGCAGAGCGCCGCATTATCGCCACTCTCAACCACCAGCAGTCGTGCCTGCGTTCCCTCTTCTGCCAGCGTAACCTGTACCATTTCACCGGGACGGGGCTGCATTGCCGGAGCATAAGAGGCGAAATGCCAGCTTTTCGGCATCAGTGGCTTGAGGAAGCGTGCAGCGACCAGCGCATTTAACACCAGTTCGGCGCGATGGCTGCCACTGAGTTTGCACTGACGGCAGGTCTCTTCAAAGGTGTAATAAAGGGCGGCGTCATCGACACAAAAACCCGATTCAGTGAAGGCATCCGGCGTGAGCATCTTGCGGGAATAACGGGAACGGAAAAGCATACCGTCTGCCAGGTCGAGCATCATTCGGTCGTGGCTGTTGTCAAAATACCAACGCCAGTTATCATCGGGTTTAATTTTCATCGTGTGCCCTGTATTTACCGCTGCGCCAAAAATCACGCAGAATTCAGCGAAAAAAGAAACATAAGGAAAAGCTGAAAAAGCGTGCAACAGGACAAAATATAAACGAGCCGAGGGGATAAATAAACCCCCCGGCCAATGATTGTGAGAATTGTCTTAGAGATGGGTGACGATATCTTTAATTAAGCCTGGCCCCTGATAAATAAAGCCTGAATAAATCTGAACCAGTGTTGCCCCGGCGGCGATTTTTTCACGCGCTGCCGTCAGAGAATCGATCCCGCCTACGCCAATAATCGGCAACCGTCCCTGCAGTTCCTGAGAGAGACGCTGGATCACCGCCGTGCTGCGCGACTGTACTGGCCGTCCACTTAACCCACCCGCTTCTTCAGCATGCTTAAGACCGCTCACCAGCGAACGATCGAGCGTGGTATTGCTGGCAATCACGCCATCAATCTGATGACGAATTAAACTGTCCGCGACTTGAATTAACTCTTCTTCAGAGAGATCGGGCGCAATTTTTACGGCCAGCGGAACATATTTCAGATGACGCTGTTCCAGCTCTTTTTGTTTCTGTTTGATGGAAGAAAGCAGATCATCCAGCGCCTCGCCATATTGCAGCGAACGTAAACCTGGGGTGTTAGGTGAGGAAATATTGATGGCGATATAACCGGCGTGGGCATAAACCTTTTCCATGCAGATGAGATAATCATCTTTGCCCTGCTCGACCGGCGTATCTTTATTTTTACCGATATTGATCCCCAGCACGCCGTTAAAGCGCGCTTTCTTCACGTTTTCAACCAGGTGATCAACACCCAGATTATTAAACCCCATCCGATTGATAATTCCGCCCGCTTCCACCAGACGAAACATGCGTGGCTTATCGTTCCCCGCCTGGGCGCGCGGCGTGACGGTGCCGACTTCAACAAAGCCAAAGCCCATCGCCGCAAACGCATCAATGCACTCTGCGTTCTTATCCAGACCCGCCGCCAGGCCAAGGGCATTCTTAAAGGTCAGTCCCATACAGGTGACCGGACGCGACGGCAGATTCTGGCGATAAAACATCTCCAGTGGGGTGCCGTTCATAAAACGCAGTTGCTGAAAAGTGAGTTCGTGTGCGCGTTCGGGATCAAGTTTAAACAGCGCCGGTCGGACGATAGGATAAAACATGCACTCTCCTGAAGGACGGAAGCGATCGTGGAAGTCGGTGCACGGGAAAATGTGCGCCAGAATGGTAAAGTGCTCTGGCGCAAAAGTAAATCGAACAGCGGGGATGCATAAAACTATCTGAAAATGCTTTGATCTTACGCGGCGGAATCGTTTACGGGTTGATTTTTCACCTCAGAGGGAAACAGATATTCCCGCAGGATGCCGTGACGTTGCATGATGCCAAAAATACCGAGACAGACGAACGCTTCAGCCCCGACCATCGACCATGCGGCACCGATTGCGCCAAACTTCCACGCCAGGAAACAGCAGAGCGGCACGTTAACCACACCAGCGGCCATCATCACCCACATACGCTGGCGGGCCAGACCATGTGGGATCAGAATCTGTAATCCAGCCGGGTAGGCAATGTTGCCAAACAGGAAGCAGAGCACAAAGACGCGCAGCACATCCGCCGACGGGATAAAGTCTTTACCCAGCAATATGGAGACCACCAGGTCAGCAAAAAACCAGGTAAAGATCACAATTGCCAGACTCAGGGAGAACGACAGCAGCAGGCTTTTGCGTGTCGCCGCAATCGCGGCCCGTTTATCCCGGCCAAACAGGTGGCTGACGCGTGGGAAGAAGGCGCTGCCAATCTGCTCCGGGACAGAGTTGGCCGCTTTACGCAGGCGATCGGCGCCGTTGTAGATCCCTACCATGTAAGTAGAAGCAAAGGAGGCGAGAATCACCACGTTGACGCTGTTGAAAAGGTTAGCGCCGGCAATGGCGATAAACACATCCATGCTGTCGGTGATGCGCTGTTTGATTTCGCGTGGTTCAAAGCGATAGCGGCCAATGACTTTCATCTCCAGCACAAACTTCAGCGTAATCGCCGCGCTGATAATGGAGACCGCGCCAGGGATCAGGGCCGCCAGCCAGGTGTCCTGCGGGGATTTCACCAGCAAAAAGGTCAGCGGAATCGCACAGAAGTTACCGAAGGTGGCGATCATCGCCGTCTTACCCAGCTTCTCAAAGCCCTGCATCAGCCAGCCGAATGAAAACAGCGAGCCGACCAGCGTGGTGCAGTTCGCCAGAATAATGAAGAACAGAGGGTGCCAGGAGGGATTAAACCAGGTCGCGGTCAGCAGCGTGCCGCTGGTGACCACCAGCAGCATCAGCTTGGCGTTAAACGTTGACCAGAAGAGCTGGCTGACGCGTTCTTTGTCATCACGATGGTGAGCAATATCTTTGGTGGTAAAGACATTGAATCCCCAGTCGGAGATGGTGCTGCAATAGAGCACGCAGGCGATCGCCAGCGCCAGCGTACCCATCTGCTCTACACCCAGAACGCGGGCAAGATAGGGCAGCGTGGCCAGCGGGAACAAAAACGACGCGCCGCGGTAAGCCAGCAGCGAAAAAATATTAATAACCAGACTTTTATCGAGAACTTTTGCCATGACGCAACAACCTTATACACATTGCATGTCTCACCTTCTCATTTCGTAAAGGCATAAACAATATCGCTAAACATTTTTCAGAATCAGGCTGTTTTTCAGAATCAGGCCGCGTTTTTCAGCTCTTTTTTAACCTTGTAATGCTGTAGCGCTATAAACAGTTCAGGACGTTTGAACAATAACCACTCTTTAAAGCTCTCTGTTTTCACATTACGGCCCATAAAGCGAATAGCGTTAAGCACATATTCCGGAACAGGGGTGCGATTATAGAGTGATAAATAGATCATCAGACGAAACGAGTGCACTAAATAAGCTTTTTCCAGCGTATCGCGCCACGCTGATTTAACCTGAGAACAGGTTAAGGTGTTGTAGGCGTGCATAAAGGCATCATAGCGCTGATAGAAAAACTCATTACTTTTGGTACTGTTAGTCAGTGAGCCGTTGCGAATACGCTGTTTATAATAGACCTGATGACTGACCCATGCCTGCTGACTTTTCATAAAGCAGGAGAGCGTAAAATTGTGATCTTCATGAACGCGCTTAACAAAGCGTAATTTATGCTGCTCAATAACGCGTTTGCTGATGACATAGCTCCAGGCCGCAGAGGTATAGCTGCCGTTACGCAGCAGGCCCAATAAGACTTCCTGCGATTTCTGCTGGCCGAAGTGTTCGTGTCTGACTTTTGGCGATGTGATCTCTGTCTGACCATCGCGGTAGACGCAGGAGTTAAAACAGAACAGGTTGGTTTCAGGGTGCTTTTCCGCCACCATGGCCAGTTCAGCTACCAGCCCATCCGCTACGACGTCATCCGGGTCACAGAAAAAGAGAAACTGGCCCTGCGCCTGCTCAATACCCACATCCCGTGCATGACCGGCACCGCCATTTTCAGTGGTAATTATTTTCACCTGAGAAAGATGCGCATAATTCTGTTCAAGTAAGGCTAATGTTCCATCGGTGGAGCCATCATTCACAATGAGTATTTCATTGGGCGCTTTAACCTGACGTAATAATGAATCGACGCACTCCACAATATATTTTTCAACATTGTAAGTTGGAATAATCACTGATAATAAAGTGTCAGACATAGGCAATTCTCTGCTGTTAGAAAAAAGACAATACGATTCACCCGCCAGATGCAGGGCATGACCAGAGGCGAAACGTCGAAAAGAGTAATGCGCTAATATTATGATGGCTTTCATTTAGCCTGATTATCTTAAACCGGTAAGGCGAAAAAAGACCAGTCGTAAAAATTATCTTAACGTTTCACGTGAGAATCACTGTTAACGAAAGTGCATCTATAGCCTGCGTTAATGTTAAAACCGTTGATGATCGATTTAAAATAGCCCTGTGAAGCAGACGTAACCAGATTCAGGAATCTGTAAGCGAACATCTGAAACGATGAATAAGTTCAGCATTCCTTCATTTTTATTACAGTCTTCTTTCTGCAACTAATCCTAATCCCTGAAAGATGCTTGCCGCAGATAAGCTGATTCTGTGCTGCTTCGCAGCGCTCTTTTGTCAGCCGTTTCGCTTTATTGCCGCGCCACTCTCAGGGAAAATGATTAAGCAATCAGACGAAAGCTATTTTTTCTGCTGAACCGTCTCATTTTGACGATCTCGTATCATCCCTCTTAATGAATTGTTCTGCTGCCGACACATAATTTAAGAATTATCGGAAGCGGCGATGCTGACACCTGCCACTACCGCTTCTATTTGCAGATTTCACCCTTACTTTGCCGGATAAATCATTTAAGCCCACTCTCCTGCTCTGACAGTATGAAGACATAAGTTCTCAACATTTGATAATCAATAACTTTTAGTTATAAGGAGTGATGATGCGAGTTATTACGCTGGCAGGCAGCCCACGATTCCCCTCCCGCTCAACCTCACTGCTGACGCTGTGTCAGCACAAGCTGGAGGCGCGTGGCATTGAAGTCATCCCCTGGAATATTCACAACTTTCAGCCTGACGATCTGATCAATGCGCGTTTTGATGCGCCTGCGCTTCTCGCCCTGCGTGACGATCTGGCTTCGGCTGATGGCCTGATTATTGCGACACCTATCTATAAAGCGTCGTTTTCGGGTGCGCTGAAGACTCTGCTCGATCTGCTGCCTGAGCGCGCACTGGAACACAAAGTCGTATTACCGCTGGCCAGCGGCGGCAGCGCCGGTCATATGCTGGCGCTGGACTATGCCCTCAAGCCGGTGCTCAACGCCTTAAAGGCGCAGGAGATCCTGCATGGTGTTTATGCCGAAGACAGCCAGATCAGCCATTACGACCGTCAGCCCGAACTGCAGGATTCACTGTCACAGCGCCTGGATGAAGCCGTCTCCGCCTTCTGGCTGGCGCTGACCCGTCACCACCATCCCGTTGCGCAAGCGGTATAAGGAAGAGATCGATGAAACAGAGATTAGGAAAGTGGCTGGTGGCCGGACTTTTACTGGCTGGCCTCCAGGTACAGGCCGCCGAATCCGATCCGTCTGAGATTCGCATCGGCTATCAGAAAGGTTCGGTCAGCATGGTGCTGGCGAAGTCACATCAGTTACTGGAAAAACGATTTCCCCATACCCGGATTAAGTGGATCGAGTTCCCTGCAGGTCCGCAAATGCTGGAAGCGCT
The DNA here is from genome assembly GCF_057812235.1 of Pantoea sp. ABR1s. Taxonomy (NCBI): domain Bacteria; kingdom Pseudomonadati; phylum Pseudomonadota; class Gammaproteobacteria; order Enterobacterales; family Erwiniaceae; genus Pantoea; species Pantoea sp. ABR1s. The sequence goes on from NZ_CM173823.1 coordinate 2,690,113, forward strand.
GAATATCAACAGTATCGACCTGGGCAGCACCGGTGACCTTCCGCCGCTGTTTGCCCAGGCCGCGGGCGCGGATCTGCTCTATGTTGGCGCGGAGCCGCCAAAACCCAAAGCGGAAGTGATTCTGGTGCCAAAAAGCAGCCCGCTGAAACAGGTTGCGGATCTGAAAGGCAAGAAAGTGGCTTTCCAGAAAGGCTCCAGCTCTCACAACTTACTGCTGCGCGCCTTACAGCAGGCGGGTCTGACCTTTAAAGACATCACGCCGGTTTATCTCACTCCCGCCGATGCGCGCGCCGCCTTCCAGCAGGGTGACGTTGATGCCTGGGCAATCTGGGACCCCTACTATTCATCGGTGCTGCTGCAGGGAAATTCGCGCCTGCTGATTGATGGCAGCTCCCTTAACCTGACCGGCTCCTTCTATTTAGCGACCCGCAGTTACGCCGAAGCCCATGGCGCGTTTATTCAGCAGGTGCTCGACACCTTCAGTTCTGCTGACGCGCTGACAATCAGCCAGCGTCAGCAGAGCACCACGTTACTGGCGCAGGCGATGGGCTTGCCCGAACCGGTTATCGCCAGCTACCTCAGCCATCGGCCACCCACCCGCATTTCGCCGGTCAGTGCCGAAACTGCCGCAGCTCAGCAGCGCACTGCTGACCTGTTCTATGCCAATCATCTCTTGCCAGTAAAAGTGACGATTCAGGATCGCATCTGGCATCCGCATAACGTGACGCAATAAGGAGCAACAATGAGCGTATCCATTTTCTGGTTCCTGCCGACGCATGGCGACGGCCACTATCTTGGTACCGCCGAAGGGGCGCGACCGGTTGATCACGCCTATCTGCAACAGGTGGCGCAGGCCGCTGACCGCCTCGGTTTTGGTGGCGTACTGATCCCGACCGGCCGCTCCTGTGAAGATGCCTGGCTGGTTGCCGCCTCGCTGATTCCGGTGACGCAGCGCCTGCGATTCCTGGTCGCACTGCGTCCTGGGGTGATTTCACCAACCCAGGCAGCGCGTCAGGCCGCCACGCTGGACCGTCTTTCTAACGGACGTGCGCTGTTTAATCTGGTGACCGGCGGCGATCCGGAAGAGCTGGCGGGCGACGGCGTGTTTCTCGATCACCGCGAGCGTTACGCGGAATCCGCCGAGTTTACCCGCGTCTGGCGTCGGGTGCTGGAAGGCGAAACCGTCGATTATGAAGGCAAGCACGTGAAGGTACGCGGTGCGCGTCTGATGTTTAAACCGGTGCAGCAGCCTCGTCCCCCGCTGTGGTTTGGTGGCTCTTCTGAACCCGCCCAGGAGCTGGCGGCCGAACAGGTCGATGTCTACCTCACCTGGGGCGAACCCCCTGCGCAGGTTAAAGAGAAGATTGATCAGGTGCGTGCGAAAGCGGCTGCCCAGGGACGCACCGTCCGGTTCGGCATCCGTCTGCATGTGATCGTGCGTGAAACCAATGAAGAGGCCTGGCAGGCCGCAGACAAACTGATTGCCAATGTGGATGACGCCACCATCGCGAAAGCGCAGGCGGCGTTCCAGCGGGCAGACTCTGTGGGGCAGCGCCGGATGGCCGCACTGCATGGCGGTCGCCGCGACAAGCTCGAAATCAGCCCTAACCTGTGGGCAGGCGTCGGCCTGGTGCGCAGCGGAGCCGGGACCGCGCTGGTCGGCGATGGCCCGACCGTGGCCGCACGCATCAAAGAGTATGAAGCGCTGGGCATTGAGACCTTTATCCTGTCGGGTTATCCGCACCTTGAAGAGGCTTATCGCGTCGGCGAACTGCTGTTCCCGCATCTTGACCTGCAGGTCCCACTGGTGCCCCAGCCGCGCGTGGTTCAGGCACACGGTGAAGCGGTAGCCAACGATTTTACCCCTGAGAAAAAAGTCGCCCGGGGCTGAGGAGAGCATGATGACCAGAACCCGAAAACGCCTTGCTGATACGCTGGTGCCCTGGCTGCTGCCGACGCTGCTGGTGGTGGTGTGGCAGATTGCCTCGCAAACCGGCTGGTTGTCGACCCGTATTCTGCCCGCACCGGAGAAAATTGTGACCACTTTCTGGCAGCTGACCGCCAGTGGTGAACTCTGGCAGCATCTGGCGATCAGTAGCTGGCGGGCGCTGATCGGCTTCAGTATCGGCGGCTCTATCGGCCTGCTACTCGGGCTGATTACCGGCACCTCCAGAACCGGTGAACGGCTGCTGGATACCTCGGTACAGATGCTGCGCAATGTGCCGCATCTGGCGCTGATCCCGCTGGTGATCCTCTGGTTCGGTATCGATGAGTCCGCCAAAATCTTTCTGGTGGCGCTGGGTACGCTGTTCCCGATCTACCTGAATACTTATCACGGCATCCGCAACATCGATCGCGGGCTGGTTGAGATGGCGCGCAGCTATGGCCTTTCCGGCTGGAGCCTGTTTATCCAGGTGATCCTGCCCGGCGCGCTGCCCAATATCATGGTCGGCGTGCGTTTCGCGCTGGGCCTGATGTGGCTGACGCTGATTGTCGCAGAGACCATCTCTGCCAACGCGGGTATCGGCTATCTGGCCATGAACGCGCGTGAATTCCTGCAGACCGATGTGGTGGTGGTCGCTATTATTCTTTACGCCCTGCTCGGCAAACTGGCGGATGTCGCTGCGTTGTTGCTTGAACGTGTCTGGCTGCGCTGGCATCCCGCTTATCAACTGAAGGAGGAGAACGCATGAGTCAGACTCTCTCACCGGCGCGCCTTAACACCGGTACCCCGGTTGGCGTTAACGGCGTCAGCAAACAGTATGGCAGCCGCACCATTCTGAATAAGATTGACCTGCATATTCCCTCAGGTCAGTTTGTGGCGGTGGTGGGCCGCAGCGGCTGTGGCAAAAGCACGCTGCTGCGCCTGCTGGCCGGTCTCGAACAGAGCTCCAGCGGTGAACTGCTGGCAGGCAATGCGCCGCTGCAGTCGGCACGTGAAGATACCCGCCTGATGTTTCAGGATGCGCGACTGCTGCCGTGGAAAAAAGTGATCGATAACGTCGGACTGGGTCTGCGCGGACGCGAATGGCGCAGCGCGGCGCTGGATGCGCTGGCGGCGGTAGGCCTCGCCGATCGGGCTGATGAGTGGCCAGCCGCCCTCTCCGGCGGCCAGAAACAGCGCGTCGCACTGGCCAGAGCGCTGATCCACCGGCCCGGTTTACTGCTGCTGGATGAACCGCTGGGGGCGCTGGATGCCCTGACCCGCATTGAAATGCAGGGATTGATTGAGTCACTGTGGCAGCAGCATCACTTTACCGTGCTGCTGGTTACGCATGATGTCAGTGAAGCGGTGGTGATGGCAGATCGCGTGCTGTTGATCGAAGAGGGTCAAATCGGGCTGGATCTGCTGGTGGATCTGCCCCGTCCCCGCCGTCGCGGATCGGCGCGGCTGGCCGAGCTGGAAGCGGAGGTACTGGATCGGGTCATGCAGCGTACGGAGCGACCGCAGCCGGTTCGTTTCGCGCAGCAGCGCTAAAAAAGGGGAGTGTCTCAGACACTCCCCTTTTTTATTATCAGGCGTTCAGTGCCCGGGTAATTTTCTCGTAGAGGTCGCCAGAGAGTTTATCCAGCTCCAGCAGCTGCTCCAGCGCCTGGCGCATCATCGCCTGACGGCCTTCGTCATAACGTTTCAGGCGAATCAGCGGCTCCACCATCCGTGCCGCAACCTGCGGATTGCGGGTGTTGAGGTCGGTAAGCATCTCCACCAGGAACTTATAACCGCTGCCATCTTTAGCATGGAAGGCGGCCGGGTTAGCCGAGGCAAAGGCACCCACCAGCGAGCGAACACGGTTCGGATTACTCATGGTGAAGGAGCGATGATTCAGAAGCTGACGCACATTGCGCATCACGTTAGCGGCCGGACTGGTCGCCTGCAGCACAAACCATTTGTCCATCACCAGACCATCCTGATGCCAGCGCTCATCGTAAGCTGCCAGCAGCGCATCACGGCACGGTAACTGTGCCGCAACAGCAGCAGAAAGCGCCGCCAGCGCATCGGTCATGTTGGTCGCCTGGTGATACTGCGTCTGCACCAGTTTATCCGCCAGCTGCGCATCGCTGAAGGCGAGATAGGTCAGGCAGATATTTTTCAGGCTGCGCTGACCTATCGCGTCATGCTCCACGCGGTATTCAGGCTGCTGATTGGCGTTGTAGATCGCAAAAAACTCATCGGCCAGTTCGCGTGCCAGCGTGCGTTGCAGTGCGTCACGCACCAGCGCAATCGCCTGCGGATCGATAGTATCAAACAGCTCGGCAATCTCATTTTCCGACGGCAGCGTCAGGATCAGCGCGGTCAGCGCCGGGTCGCAGTCGGTATCCAGCAGCACCGCGCGGAAGGCATCGGCCACATGCAGCGGCAGTGACAGATGCTGACCCTGCTGATAGCGGGCGACATTCAGACGGATATAGGTCGCCAGCAGGCTCTGAGCCGCATCCCAGCGGGAGAAATCGTTGCGTGCATGACGCATCAGGAAGGTGAGCTGAGCATCACTCCATTTGTAATCAAGCTTCACCGGAGCAGAGAATTCGCGCAGCAGCGACGGCACTGGCTGGAAGTAGACGTTATCGAAAATAAAGGTCTGGAACTCCTCGGTGACATTCAGCACATGATGTACCGGATGACCATTATTCTGCAGCGGGATCACCTTGCCTTCGCCATCGTAGAGTTCAATATCCAGCGGGATATGCAGCGGCAGCTTCTCTTTCTGATCGGCAGTCGCAGGCGTGTGCTGCGTGACGTGCAGCGTATACTGCTCCAGCTCCGGGTTGTAATCGTCGCGCACCGTCAGCACTGGCGTACCGGACTGGCTGTACCAGCGGCGGAACTGCGACAGGTCAACATTTGAAGCATCTTCCATCGCCTGAACAAAATCATCGCAGGTGGCGGCGCTACCGTCGTGGCGATCAAAATAGAGCTTCATGCCCTTCTGGAAGTTCTCTTCACCCAGCAGGGTGTGCATCATACGGATCACTTCTGACCCTTTTTCATACACCGTCAGGGTGTAGAAGTTGTTCATCTCAATGACCTGATCCGGACGGATCGGGTGTGCCATCGGGCTGGCATCTTCGGCGAACTGCGCACCGCGTACGATACGCACGTTATCAATGCGGTTCACCGCGCGTGAACCCAGATCAGAGCTGAACTCCTGATCGCGGAACACCGTCAGTCCCTCTTTCAGGCTGAGCTGGAACCAGTCGCGGCAGGTCACGCGGTTACCGGTCCAGTTATGGAAATATTCGTGACCGATAACCGCTTCAATGCCCAGGTAATCTTTGTCCGTCGCCGTTTCCGCTTTAGCCAGCACATATTTGGCATTGAAGACGTTAAGGCCTTTGTTCTCCATGGCACCCATGTTGAAGAAGTCCACCGCCACGATCATAAAGATGTCGAGGTCATACTCCAGACCGAAACGCTCTTCATCCCACTTCATGCTGTTTTTCAGCGAGGTCATCGCCCAGTCGGCACGGTCGAGGTTACCGCGATCGACGAAGATCTCCAGCGCCACATCACGTCCTGAACGGGTAGTGAAGCTGTCGCGCAGCACGTCGAAATCGCCCGCCACCAGCGCAAACAGGTAGCAGGGTTTCGGGAACGGATCCTGCCACTTCACCCAGCTGCGACCCTGCTCATCCCGGCCGCTATCAATGCGGTTACCGTTGGAGAGCAGGAATGGATAGCGTTCACCATCGGCATAAATGGTGGTGGTAAAGCGCGCCAGCACGTCGGGGCGATCGAGATACCAGGTAATATGACGGAAGCCTTCAGCCTCACATTGGGTGCAGAGCGCCTCGCCCGATTTGTACAGCCCTTCCAGCGCGGTGTTCTGGTCCGGATGAATATCATTAATAATTTTCAGGGTGAAGCTTTCCGGCAGTTGGCTGATGACCAGTGCGCCCTCTTCTTCACGGAAGGCCGTCCAGGCTTGCCCGTCGACCTCCAGCGCAATCAGCGTCAACGCTTCGCCGTCCAGTCGCAGCTCAGCCTGGCTGTCGCCCAGCCGTTTAACCTGGCTGATGGCCGTTACGCGGGTGGTGGACGCATCCAGTTCAAAAGTTAAATCGATATCGGTGATGGTGTACTCAGGCGCACGGTAGTCGTGGCGATACTTGATTTGGGGCTGTTGCGTCATATTGCGTCTCGCGTTGTTATAAGTTTACCGGCAAAGTCTAAGCTTGTTACTACAAGCTTGCCACGCACAATGCACCTAAAGGGTGAAATGGCTACACTTTGTTAACAATGGCACAGATTGGCCTCGACCCGCCCGTCTGAAATATGCTGTGATCGGCTTCAGATAGTGAATTATACTTTTGCGTCTTTATGACTGTGTACAACACCGGGCTCTGCGCCACCGAACAGGATGCTGAAACGCGCCATGACAGGACATGCTTCCCCGATACTGACCTCGCTGCTGGATACGGACGCCTATAAGCTCCATATGCAGCAGGCCGTTTTCCACCGCTATCATGACATAACGGTGGCGGCGGAGTTTCGCTGCCGCGGCGACGAACTGCTGGGTCTCTACGCTGACGAAATTCGTGACGCGATAACCGCAATGCAACACCTGGCGCTGACTGATGATGAAGCGACCTGGTTGTCTCACCTTCCCTTCTTCCGGCAGGATTACCTCAGCTGGTTACGCCAGTTCCGCTATAACCCGGATCAGGTTGAGGTGCGCAATCACCATGGCAAGCTGGAACTCCGTATTCAGGGGCCGTGGCGCGAAGTGATCATGTGGGAGGTGCCGCTGCTGGCGCTGATCAGTGAGATTGTGCATCGTCATCGCACGCCGCAGGTCACTACTCAGCAGGCACTTGACCACTTACATCAGAAACTCGGCGACTTTAAAGGCCAGCTTGCTGACCTTGATATGTCACGCTTCCGCCTGATGGATTTCGGCACCCGTCGTCGCTATTCGCAGGATGTGCAGCAGTCGATCGTCTCAACGCTGAAACAGGATTTTCCGTGGCTGATTGGCACCAGTAACTATGATCTGGCGCGCCGTCTGTCACTGACGCCGGTGGGAACACAGGCGCATGAGTGGTTCCAGGCCTTCCAGCAGATCAGTCCGGTACTGGCCAACAGCCAGCGCGCTGCGCTACAGGCGTGGCTGGATGAGTATGACGATAAGCTGGGCATCGCCCTGACCGATTGCATCGCTATGGACGCATTCCTGCGCGATTTCGGTCCGGTGTTTGCCCGCCGCTACCAGGGACTGCGCCACGACTCCGGCGATCCGGTCGAATGGGGCGAGAAAGCCCTCGCCCACTACCAGAAGCTGGGTATCGATCCGCAAAGCAAACACCTGGTCTTTTCTGACAACTTAAATCTCGACAAAGCGCTGGCGCTTTACCGCCACTTTGGCCAGCGGACGAACGTGGTGTTCGGCATCGGAACCCGCCTCACCTGCGATATTCCGGGCGTGACGCCACTGAATATCGTTATCAAACTGGTGCAGTGCAATGGCAAGCCGGTGGCGAAACTCTCAGACAGCCCGGGCAAAACTATCTGCCAGGATAAAGCCTTTGTCAGAGCCCTGCGAAAAGCGTTTGATCTGCCGCTGGTGAAAAAAGCGAGTTAAACCTCTTCTTATCGGGGCGTTGATGCGCCCCGCCTCTGCTGTAATAAATCTGCTTTCCCCCTGAATTTTGCTTGTTTCCTGAAGACTCGCAAGTAACATAGCAAAACCCCGGATGGGGCAACTTTTTTACTCACTTCTTCTATATAGAGAGATATTTATGAGCGTAGTGCCTGTAGCGGACGTACTGCACGGTCGCGTCGCGGTTGACAGTGAAGTCACCGTACGTGGTTGGGTGCGTACCCGAAGAGATTCCAAAGCCGGTCTTTCCTTCATCGCTGTCTATGACGGCTCCTGCTTTAATCCCGTTCAGGCTGTCGTCAATAATTCTCTGAATAATTATCAGGATGAAGTGCTGCGTCTGACCACGGGCTGTTCCGTTATCGTCACCGGTAAAGTGGTGGCCTCGCCGGGTCAGGGCCAGGCGTTTGAGATTCAGGCGACCCACCTTGAAGTCGTGGGCTGGGTGGAAGATCCCGATAGCTACCCGATGGCGGCGAAACGCCACAGTATCGAGTATCTGCGCGAAGTGGCTCACCTGCGTCCGCGCACCAACCTGATTGGCGCGGTCGCCCGCGTTCGCCACACCCTGGCGCAGGCGCTGCATCGCTTCTTCCATGAAAATGGCTATTTCTGGGTCTCGACGCCGCTGATTACCGCCTCCGATACCGAAGGTGCCGGCGAAATGTTCCGTGTCTCTACGCTGGATATGGAAAACCTGCCGCGTAACGATCAGGGCAAAGTTGACTTCAGCGAAGATTTCTTTGGTAAAGAGGCGTTCCTGACCGTTTCCGGTCAGCTGAATGGCGAAACCTATGCCAGTGCCCTGTCGAAGATCTACACCTTCGGTCCGACGTTCCGCGCAGAGAACTCCAACACCAGCCGCCATCTGGCGGAATTCTGGATGCTGGAGCCGGAAATCGCCTTTGCCTCACTGGATGATGCCGCTGCACTGGCCGAATCAATGCTGAAGTATGTCTTCAACGCGGTGCTGGAAGAGCGTGCCGATGACATGGCCTTCTTTGCTGAGCGGGTAGATAAAGAGGCGGTTGAGCGCCTGCAGCGTTTCATCACCACCGATTTCGCGCAGGTGGATTACACCGATGCGGTTGAGATCCTGATGAACTGCGGTCAGACCTTCGAAAACCCGGTTTCCTGGGGTATTGACCTCTCCTCTGAACATGAGCGTTACCTGGCCGAGAAACACTTTAAAGCGCCGGTGGTGGTGAAAAACTATCCGAAAGACATTAAAGCGTTCTATATGCGCCTGAATGACGATGGCAAAACCGTGGCGGCGATGGATGTTCTGGCGCCAGGCATTGGTGAGATCATTGGCGGTTCACAGCGTGAAGAACGTCTGGATGTCCTGGATGCGCGTCTGGAAGAGATGGGTCTGAATAAAGAAGATTACTGGTGGTATCGTGACCTGCGTCGCTACGGTACCGTGCCACATTCTGGCTTTGGATTAGGCTTTGAACGTTTAATCGCCTATGTCACCGGCGTACAAAATGTCAGGGACGTAATCCCCTTCCCGCGCACCCCACGCAACGCGAGTTTCTGATATTCGGCATTAAATATAAGAAATTCATATATATAACGAGGTCGGCACTGCCGGCCTTTTTTTATTTTTGTAAATTTTGAGTTCTCTCACAAAGTTCCGTGTTTTTTACATTTTGTAATACATATTTTCTTACTGAAACAAGATTACGAGTTTAGTAGCATTTAAGCGCTAGAATTACGGCGGGTGGGATGGAAAGATGCGTGCAGACACAGGAAGACACCAAACTTCGTTCAGGGTTCTGTAAAGATTTCCTGACGGCAGTGGCAGGTGTACAAATAACTCCAATGAGGGTAATGAATAATGATGAAGCGCAATATTCTTGCAGTGGTTATCCCTGCTCTGTTAGTAGCTGGCGCAGCAAACGCTGCAGAAATCTATAACAAAGACGGCAACAAACTGGACCTGTACGGTAAAGTGGATGCGCGTCACCAATTCTCTGATAGCGCTGGTGATGATGGCGATGAGTCTTATGTGCGCTTCGGCTTCAAAGGCGAAACCCAGATTAATGACCAACTGACCGGTTACGGCCAGTGGGAATATAACATTCAGGCGAACAACTCTGAAGGTTCTGACGCACAAGACGACAACAAGACCCGTCTGGGCTTCGCCGGTCTGAAATTCGGCGATGCAGGCTCAATCGACTACGGTCGTAACTACGGTCTGGTTTACGATGCAATCGGCTGGACCGATATGCTGCCAGTATTTGGTGGTGACTGGGGTAACTCAGATAACTTCATGAACGGTCGTAGCGGCGGCCTGCTGACCTACCGCAACACCAACTTCTTCGGTCTGGTTGATGGCTGGGACTTTGCTGCTCAGTATCAGGGTAAAAACGATCGTGACGGTAACAGCGACGGTGTGCGTCGTTCTAACGGCGACGGCTACGCGTTCTCAACTTCTTACACCTCACCAATCGGTGTAGGCATCGTTGGTGCATACAGCAGCAGCGACCGTACTAATGCACAGGCAGCGGGTACTACTGACGCGAATGGTAACGTAATCGGTCAGGGCAAACGTGCAGAGAACTGGGCAACTGCGCTGAAATATGATGCGAACAACGTTTACCTGGCGGCAATGTATGGCGAAGGCCGTAACTCTTCATTTTATGACGCTACCGTACCTAACACCGCCGCTGGCGCTCTCCCTGGCTCAACCACTAATGGCACTGCCTATGTTAACAAAAGCCAGACTATTGAGTTAGTTGCTCAGTATCAGTTTGACTTCGGTCTGCGTCCATCCATCGCATACGTGCAGCAGAAAGGCAAAGATATTGAAGGCGTGGGCGATGCTGACCTGTACAAATACATCGATGTTGGCGCGACTTACTACTTCAACAAAAACATGTCTACCTATGTTGATTACAAAATCAACCAGCTGGATGACGACAACGCACTGGGTATGAACTCAGACGACGTGGTTGGTGTAGGCCTGGTTTACCAGTTCTAATCCTGCTTAAACATGTTGAAAAACGGGGCTACGGTCCCGTTTTTTTATGGCTGTTATTCACCAGAACTCTGTTTCCTCACGCCCTTCTACTCCGCTAAAACGTCTGTACTTCCCCGTCGCGCAATCCGCACCGCAAAATGTATGAATTTGTCTCGCAAACGGTTGGCATTTGCCTGGCCGGACGCTAACCTGAGAGCTCTTTTCGCTAAAGTTCACGCTAATGGACCTGACACATGTTTGAATCGATCTCTGCTGCACCCGCCGATCCTATTCTTGGGCTGGCCGATCTGTTTCGTGCTGACGACCGCCCGGAAAAAATCAATCTGGGTATCGGCGTCTATAAAGACGAAACCGGCAAGACCCCGGTGCTGACCAGTGTTAAAAAAGCTGAGCAATATCTGCTGGAAAATGAAACCACCAAAAACTATCTCAGCATTGATGGTCTGGCTGATTTCGCCCGCTGCACGCAGGCCCTGCTGTTCGGCAACCAGAGTCCGCTAATCACCGCTGGCCGCGCTCGCACGGCTCAGACACCGGGTGGTACCGGTGCGCTACGCGTTGCAGCCGATTTCCTCGCCACGCAAACCTCGGTGAAGCGGGTCTGGATCAGCAATCCGAGTTGGCCGAATCACAACAATGTGTTCAATGCTGCCGGTCTTGAAGTCTGTGAATACCACTATTATGACGCTGCAAACCATACGCTCGATTTCGATGGTATGCTGGCGTCACTGAAACAGGTTCAGCCAGGCGACGTGGTGCTGTTCCATGGCTGCTGCCATAACCCGACCGGTATCGACCCGACCGCCGAGCAGTGGCAACAGCTGGCGGAGCTGTCACAGGCCAACGGCTGGCTGCCGTTGTTCGACTTCGCTTACCAGGGTTTTGCCCGTGGTCTGGAGGAAGATGCAGAAGGCCTGCGTATTTTTGCCGCCTCGCATCAGGAACTGATCGTCGCCAGCTCTTACTCCAAGAATTTCGGCCTGTATAACGAGCGTGTTGGTGCCATCACGCTGGTTGCCGCCGATGCGAGCGTGGCAGATACCGCGTTCAGTCAGGTGAAGTACACCATTCGCGCGAACTACTCCAATCCGCCGGCACATGGCGCCGCCATCGTCGCCACCATTCTGGGCAACGATACCCTGCGTACCATCTGGGAGCAGGAGCTGTCGGACATGCGCCAGCGTATTCAGCGCATGCGCCAGCTCTTTGTAAATACCCTGGCGGAAAAAGGCGCACAGCGCGACTTCAGCTTTATTATTAAGCAGAACGGCATGTTCTCGTTCAGTGGCTTAACCAAAGAGCAGGTCATTCGCCTGCGTGAAGAGTTTGGCGTCTACGCGGTGAACTCAGGTCGGGTGAATGTGGCGGGCATGACGCCAGACAATATGTCGGCGCTGTGCGAAGCCATTGTCGCCGTGCTGTAAGCAGGATGACCGAATTGAAAAATGGGCCTGCTGGCCCATTTTTTATTGCAGGAAAGGATTACTGATGCGTTCATGCCCCAGCGTAGAAATCGGGCCGTGACCGGGCAGAAAAGTGACATCATCGCCCAGCGGCAGCAGTTTCGTGCGGATAGCATCGATTAACTGCTGATGATCGCCCTGTGGGAAGTCTGTGCGTCCCACACCACCATTAAAAATCACGTCACCTGAAATCAGTAACCTTCCTGGCCGATCGAAGAACACCACGTGGCCAGGCGAATGGCCCGGACAGTGCAGCACTTCCAGCGTGGTCAGCCCTACCTGTACGCTCTCCCCCTCTTCCAGCCAGCGATCGGGGGTAAAAGGCGCGCATTCATCAAGTCCGAACATCCGGCTCTGGGTAGGCAACGCTTCCAGCCAGAATGCATCACGCTTTTGCGGTCCGACAATCGGAATCTGCCAGAAGGCAGCCAGCTCGACGGCGGCCCCGACGTGATCAAGGTGTCCATGGGTCAGCAGAATCCGGGAAGGTTTAAGTTTGCATTGTTCCAGCGTCTCTTTGATCAGATCGGCATCGCCGCCTGGATCAACCAGCGCGGCTTCACGAGTGGACTCGCACCAGATAACTGAACAGTTCTGGGCAAACGCGGTAACAGGAATAATGTGGTAATTCATAACGCTCCATGACCGGCTCACGCAGCGTTGCCGGTGTCATTACCAGTGCCTGATCGGCCCGGTATCAATATGTACAAAGTTACTGCGGGGATAATATCCTACACCACCCGCACGCAGAGATAACGCCGCTTTGCGTACATTGGCCAGAGAAACCCCTTCGATATGGAAATCCATTGCCTGGCCTTTGGTATGATAGCTGTGCTTTGCCACCCCAGGACCGCTCTCACGTAACATGTTGTTGGTTGCCAGTGAACGGTAGCCCGAAACCAGCTGTATCGGTTTACGCATTCCCAGCAGCGCCTGCAGGCGGAAGATTTGATCAAACAGGTGCGGATCGATGCTTTTCACTTTATTGGCGCGATAGTCACGGAAAAAGTGATTTAATCGTGACAACTCATCCTTGTCGTAACTCTTACCATTAAAAAACTCAGTTTTAAGGGTTTCACCGGTATGAAGATTATTAAGCATCAATACACGCGGGCGAGAGGTAGAAAGCGAGGCCCTTGCAGAAGCGGGTAATAATGCCAGACCGGCGGCGGCGCTACCGCACAGCAGTAGTTTGCGACGAAAAGAATCAATAGTAGACATGTAACGATTTACCTGAGAGTGAAGCCATAGAAATGTGCAAAAAGCGCACAGCCCGAACCATAACTTTCTCTCAGTAGAGCGTCAACCCATCTGCAACCTGTTTGCGTGGCGATCCCTGCAGGAATCGCTATTTGATAACATTTTTCTGAATAACCGGCCCGCCGCTAACGATTTAAAATCAATCACTAGAGCAGCAATTGCTCAGCGCGACTCAGTGCCTGACTGCCCGAACGCGCGGTGTCATCATAATTGTAAATATCTGTGCGGAACTGTGGTTTGCCATCATCAGCGACCCACGCCGTCAGATAATAGAGATTGACCGGAATACGATGGCGAATGGGCACATAGCGGGTGTCACCCTCTTTTAACGTGCTGGAGATGCGGGCATCATTCCAGCCCGCGTCCTGCAGTAATAAGCCTGCCAGTTCAGACGCTTTATTTACCCGAACGCAGCCTGAGCTGAGCGCGCGGATATCACGCTGGAACAGGTTATGGTTCGGCGTGTCGTGCAGATAGATCGCATCTGAGCTGGGCATATTAAATTTATAGCGGCCCAGCGCATTCGCCACACCCGGTGCCTGAATCAACCGATAGGGGAACGATGAAGCGGTGACCATGCGCCAGTCGATCATGCTGGGATCGATCACTTCAGCGTCAGCGCTCCAGCCCGACAGCAGGGTATAGCCATGCTTATAGAGATAGGTCGGATCCTGCTTCACTTTAGGAATGATATCTTTACGCACCAGCGTCGTTGGCACATTCCATGGCGGGTTCAGCACCACATTATTGAGCGCGCTGCGCATCAACGGCGTTTTGCGATCGGGACGCCCGACAATGACCCGTGATGAGAGGATCTTGTTGCCGTTGTTGTAATAAATCAGCGAGTAGTTGGCGATGTTCACCATAATGCCGTTGTGCATATCGTCCGGCAGCAGGCGCAGTCGCTGAATGTTCAGCGCCAGCAACGAAGCACGCATCTGCGGAGAGACGTTAAGCCACTGCCGCGTTCTGGCACCGATAGCACCGTCGCCATCCAGTCCCTGCCACTGCTGGAAACGCTTCACACCCGCCACCAGCGTCTCGTCATAGACATTGGCGGTATTCCCTTCCAGCGTCTGACTCTGAACGTTACCCGGCGATTGCAGTGACGGCGCAGACAGATCGGTGACTGGCGCGGCAGAAGGGCTGACCGCAACCGGCTGGTCGCTGTGGGTCACTGGTGAGGCGGCCACCGGCACCGCATCGTCATCCGGTGCAGGCGCATTAACCTGCGACGTTAACATGCCGCTGCGCTGCAGGATTTCACGCAGCGCCGGCACATCGTCACTGACCTGTCCCGGACGCAGTGTTTCACTGCTCTTCAGCTGCGGCCAGGGCTGCTTATCGCCTAGCAGGGTTTTCAGCGCGGCGTGCATCGGCTGATACTGCGGGTGCTGCGGCTGCAGTGACGCAATAAACGTGTTGCCCGATCCTGCATTGACCGCGTTCTGCCACTGATTCACGACCGCCACCGACGGCTGTGTCAGCCGGTAGGGAACATTGCTGTAAAGCCAGGTTTCACCCTGCGTCGGCACATTCGAAACAAATTGCAGATAGCCCAGCATCGCATCGGACAGCGCGACATCCCGGGCAAAGCCGGTGATCGCCGGGTTAGTCAGACGCTCAATCCAGCGCGTGAACTGTGGCTGAACACCAGAAAGTGCCACTTCAGCCAGCTGCTGCTGAAATTTTTGTATCGCCTGAGGATCCTGCCAGAGTGGTTGCATATGGCGGGATGCATAGAGCGTCGCCAGCGGTGCCAGATAAAACGGCTGATCGGCGCTGGAAAACGCCTGCCGGATGCGTTGCTGACTTTCGGAAACGGAGATAGCCGCCTGCGTTGTCCCGGGCAAAGCGGCGATAACAGCGGCCTGTGGTAGCGTAAATGGAACAACGGTTAGCGCCAGCGCTAACAATGATAGAACGCGATGATGATTTAATTTTTTTACCAGCAACATCCCTGCCCCCTTGTTTTTCAACTTCGCAGTGTTCCCTGTATCCACTGCGACCGCGCCGTGACTCATCATGTGAGTATACAAACAAAAACGGCATTTGCCTCATGTGACAAATGCCGTAACCAGATTAACGAATGGTTCAGTTTTTGACTACGTTTCCGCCTGCGAATTTTCAGCGGTTAAATCGGGCAGCGCATCTGCGTCGCTTCCCGCCCGCACCGGCGAAGGATCGGCAGCAAAACCACGCAGACCGACCACATGCACATGCTCGGTGTTATTAAACACCTTACGAACCAGTTTGTAGGTCGTGCCTTTTTCCGGACTGATATTCTCCGGTGCTGCAATCACCAGCTGCATCTCCAGTCGCTCACAGAGTTCAAACAGCGTGGCGATGGAACGGGCATCAAGACGGGCCGCTTCATCAAGAAACAGCAGTCGGCATGGCGAAATATCTTTGCCGCGCAGACGACGGGACTCTTCTTCCCAGCTCTGCACTACCATCACCAGAATGGACATCCCGGTACCGATCGCTTCACCGGTTGAGAGCGCCCCGCTCTCTGCGCGCAGCCAGCCATCGGAACCACGGTTAACTTCCACTTCCATCTCCAGATAGTTGCGGTAGTCCAGCAGCTCCTCACCGATGGTCTGCGGCGTACGCTGCCCCATATCAATGTGCGGATTAAGACGCTGGTAGAGCTTCGCCAGCGCCTCCGAGAAGGTCAGCCGATTGCTGTTAAAGAGATCCTGATGCTGCTCGTGCTCTTCCGACAGCGTATCCAGCAGCATGGCGTGGGTTTCACGCACGTTCACGTTGAGCCGCACGCTGCGTACCTGACCAAAGCTGACGGTCTGCAGGCCCTGGTTGAGCTGGCGGATACGGTTCTGTTCACGCTGGATCGTTTTACGGATGATGTTGGCCGCACTGCGCGAACTGATTGCCAGCATCTGCTCACGCGCCGTCAGCTCTTCCGTCAGACGGTTCAGTTCGATTTCCATCTGCTCAATTGCTTCGACCGGATCGTCAGTCCGAATAATATCCTGACGAATACGCTCGCGCAGATGCTGATAAACCGCAATAAAGAACTGAATTTTACGTTCCGGACGTTTTGGATCTTCCGACAGTCGCAGCACGTCGCGCAGATGTTCGTTGTCTGCTACCGCCAGACGCAGCGCACCCAGCGCTTTATCCGACATAGAGCGCAGCTCATCGCCGCTCAGGTAGGCCAGTTCACGACGATGCAGACGACGCTCAACGCCATTCTCTTTCACCAGACGCAGTACGGTACACCAGCCCGCTTTGGCGCTGACCACCTGTTCGCGCACCTGATGATACTGACGCTCCAGCTGACGCAGTCGCTTCTGAAGGTTATCCATCTCCGCTTCGCAGAAGGTGAGCTGTTTCTCCAGCTGATTGCGGCGGGCGCGGTTGTGGCTCAGTGCCGTGTAGAGTTCGTCACGGCGAACACGCGCGCGTTCTTCCGCGCTGCTGTCAGCCTGGACGCCAATATCCTGCATCTCCTGCTGCAGCTCTTTCAGCATGTCGCGCTTGGCGTCATAGGCGCTTTTCAGCGAGGCCAGCACCTGGGAGTATTGCGTCAGCTGCGCCTG
The DNA here is from genome assembly GCF_057812235.1 of Pantoea sp. ABR1s. NCBI lineage: Bacteria > Pseudomonadati > Pseudomonadota > Gammaproteobacteria > Enterobacterales > Erwiniaceae > Pantoea > Pantoea sp. ABR1s. Next base: position 2,706,983 of record NZ_CM173823.1, read on the forward strand.
ATGTTCACGCAGGCGATCACGACTGCGGCTGCGTTCGCCCTCAGCCTGCTCCAGACGCTGACGCAGCTTATCGCTGAGGTCGTTGTTGCCGTTGAGCATGCTGGCCGAGTCGTCGTAGCTGAAGTGGGCGCGACGCTGCACCACTTCTGTCAGGGCAAAGGCCTGCTGACGGGCGTTGCGCTGCTGCTGCTGCGCCTGCTGATAATCCGCCTGTAACTGCTCATGCTGTTCAGGATCGCTCTGCAGCACGGCGATGATCGGTTCCAGTTTCGCCAGCTTAGCGCCATGCTGATGCAGGAAGCGCGCCGCTTCCTGTGCCGCATCGACCTGCTCGCGGATCTCTTCGCAGCGATCGCCCAGCGTCTCATCCAGCAGCAGATTGACGCGTGGCAGCAGCCGGTTTAACTGTGATACGCCCTCTTTGGCCAGCTCATACTGCTGACGCTGCTGCTGATTGTTGCTCTCATGCTGATTCAGCGCGCGCTCCAGCTCACCCCGGCGTGCGCCGAGCTGACGGATCTGCGCTTCCGGATCGGCGTCAAAGGCGACGGCCAGATGACTGCCGATAAAGCGGCTGAATGACTGATGCAGACGCTGCGTTTTCTGCACGTCGAACGACAGCGTGGCGTAGCGTTCGGCCAGCTTATCACGCTCAAGGTGCAGCAGCTCCAGCTGATTCTCACGCGCCGCGCGGCCAAACAGCGGTATTTTCGGGAAGCGGGAGTAGCGCCACTGACGCTCTGCCACCTTCACCACCACCGCATTCTGTAGTTCATCGACGCTGAAGACGCTGTCATCGAACGACTGCGGATCACCCTCGATCAGGTAGAGATCTTCCGGACACTCTTCCAGACCATCCAGCAACTCACGAACGCGCGAGAGATCCGGCACCACAATCGCATGACGCGACGGACCGTAGAGCGCCGAGAAGTACGGCGCATCATCCAGCGTCACATCATCGTAAATCTCTGACAGCAACACGCCGCCAAACCGTTCTGCCAGCTGGGTCAGGCGCGCATCTTCGGCACCGCCCGGCTGGCTGAGCCGCTCAATCTGCTGCTCGATATCGCGTTTACGCGCCGCCACTTCGTCGCGCTCGACGGTGGTTTCACGCTCACGCTCCAGCAGCTGCTGCATATATTCGGTCACGTCCTGGCTGCTGTTCAGCGCCTGGCCGGTCTGTTCGCTGAGCTGAGTCAGGATCTCCTGCGCCGCCAGCCAGTGTGGCGCACGGGCGGTCAGGCTGGTGATGCGTTCGCGCAGCTGCTCCAGCTCCTGGCGCATCATCATGCGCTGCTCACCGGCGTCGGAGACGCTGCTATTCAGCTGTTCAATCTGTGCTTCAAGCTCCTGCTGCAGGCCTGCCAGCGCATCCGCTTCATAATGCTGCCCCTGACGCTTGCAGAATTCCGCCAGCAGGCGCTCCGCCTCATGCTGTTCGCGCAGACGCTGTTCCAGCTCATTCAGACGCAGACGCAGCGACGAGAGCTGTTCGGCGTGATGACGCTGGTTGCTGGCATCACGCAGCAGTTCGCGGCCGGTTTGCCAGGCGTCCTGACGGGTCACGTCACCGGCAATGCTGGTCACCAGCGCCAGCGCCTGTTCAAACTGACTGTGCGCTGCTTCCGCTACGCTCAGCTTCTGCTCCAGGCGCAGCAACCGTTCTGTCGCCTCTTCCTCTTTGGCCTGGAAGCTTTCCTGCCATTCGGCGGCATTGTCAATGCTCAGATCGGGCAACTGGCAAAGCGTGCGGGCGCGTTCCAGCGCCTGCAATGCCTGCTGATACTGGATGGCGCGGGTTTGCTGCACGTCGAGCGCCTGCTGGAAATCGGCCAGCTGGCTTTTCAGCTCATCCACTTCCAGCTCAGCCGCTTCGGCCCGCGCTTCATTCTCTTCCTGAATTTCACGCGCTTCGGCGACCACTTCGGTCTGCTCTTCCAGCCGCAGCGTCAGATCTTCGATATCCGCATCGTAGCGCTCAATCTTCTCCTGCTGACGCATCGCCGTCTGTACCAGGTTCAGGTGATCGCTGGCGGCCTGATAATCGACTTCAAGATCGCTTTCTGCACCACTGTGCTCGGCCAGTTCGCGCGCCATCTCAACATGACGATACTGCTCGGTGGCGAGCTGCTTGCGGCTGCTGAACAGTTCGCTGCGCAGCTGTAACGCGCTGTCGAGGTGTCCCCGACGCTCGTTGGCGTGGCGCATATAGTCAGCCGAAACGTAGCTGGTCGCTTCGGAGATCAGATGCTTGAAGAGATCGCGGTCAGACTGGGTAACGCGGATCGCCTCCAGCGTCATGCGGTTCTCGCGCAGCGCGGCTTCCATATCCTGGAACGCTTTGCGCACGCCACTGTTTTCAGGTAGCAGGTAATCACGCAGCGATCGGGTGATGGCGCTGGAGATACCGCCATACAGCGAGGCTTCAATCAGACGATAAAACTTGCTGCGATCGCTGGCAGAGCGCAGACGACGCGGCACCACACCAAGATCAAACAGCATGGCGTGATAATCGGTGACTGAGTTATAGGCGCGGAACTGCACGCCTTCCTGCGCCTCAACCCGATCTTTGACTTCGTTCAGCGGCAATACGCGAGCCTGACGGCTGTTGAGCACTTCCGTCAGCATATCGGTTGGGTTGGTGTCGGTGGGCAGGCCATGAATACTGAATGGCTTGATATCGACCTTTTTATCGCGTCCGGCGACCTGTTGCAGACGGACACCGACCACGACACGCTGATGGCGTGAGTTCACCACATCCAGCATGGAGTAGCAGACGCCAGCCCGCAGTTTACCGTGCAGACCCTTGTCACGGGATCCTGATGTCGCGCCCGCTTCGGTGGTATTACGGAAGTGCAGCAGCGTTAAATCGGGGATCAGCGCGGTGACAAATGCCGCCATCGTGGTGGACTTACCCGCACCGTTACCGCCTGACAGCGTGGTCACTAATTCATCGAGATCAAAAGTACGGGCAAAAAAGCCGTTCCAGTTGATCAGCGTAAGCGAACGAAACTTTCCGCGCTCAATCATGCCTGTTCTTCCTCTGCGTTCTCACTCGCGTCGCCTTCCTGCCCTTCACCGTCATCGGTGTCGACCGGTGCTGTCGCGTTTTCCAGTAGCATGGCTTCGCCATCACGAATCAGACGAAGCTGCGCTTCACGGGCGTCATCACCGCCGCGCACGTCGGCACCAAAGCGGAACACCGATTCCGTGATGCGGAACTTGCTGCTGTCGTTGCCGAAAAACCACACCATGCCAAGGCGACGCAGGCGGCTCAGAGAGGCGCGCACTTTCTCCTGCAGTTTGGTGCGATCCAGATCCGAACCGGTTGAACGCTGGTTGACCAGCTTCAGCAGGCGGTTCTCATCGGCCAGAGAGAGCAGTTCGTCGTACAGCTCCTGCTGGGTGAAGATACCTTCATTAGCCAGTCGTTCCGGGCTGAGATAGAGATAGCAGAGAATCTTCCCGACCATCATATCCAGCTCAGAAAGCACGGAACGCGGAATCAGCGTGGTTGAACGCGGACGCAGATAGAAAAAGCCTTCCGGCGCACGGATTAACTCAACGTTATAGCGGCTGTAAAACTCTTCGAGAAACGACTGGTAGTCCATCAGAAAAGCGTGATTATCCAGCTCTTCGATACCGATATGGCGTCCGGCGCGTAACTGGCTGTCCAGCGCGGGAAAAATCGGGTTGGCCAGTGCCTGTGCCAGCTTAACCGGCATCACTTGTTCAATATTTGTCGATGACATGTGCCTGCACCTTGGCTCCGTAATCATTGATGGCTTGCCATTCCACAGGCAAACCGGCTAAATCAGCTTCCGCTACGCCAAGGCGCACCGCCTGATCCACCACAATGCGCGCCAGATCGAAATGGCGGGCTCGGGGATACTGGGCCAGGTAGTCGCGCATCACTGACGCGAGGTTGAGCGGTTTTTGTTGCGATTTGTAGACCTGCAGCGCTTCTTCAATCATCGCTGCCAGCTGTTCGCGGATTTCGTTAATCTCCTCGTACTCCATCTCCGGCGGCAGTTCGCCCATCACTTCGTCGTTACGCAGCGTCAGCGCCTCATCACGCATGTCATACAGGCGGTCGGCGTTGGCATAGGTCAGCGCCCAGGGCGCGTCGAAGTAATTCTGCACCGATACCCGCAGGCGCTGCGCAAAGACGCGGTTTTTATCCATGTCGATGGCGGTACGAATGAATTTATGGACGTGGCGGTCATAGCCGATCCAGAGGTCAATCGCCTGCTGGCCCCAGCTGGTAATACGGTCGAGTTTGCTTTGCAGATCAAACACCAGCTTATCGACGAAGCCCAGATCGGGACTGTCCAGCGTGGCATCCTGAATGCGCAGCAGATTTTCCTGAAGTTTGTCGCCCGCGGCTTCAAGCGTATCCTGCAGTTCACGCAGCGTTCCTGAGGTTTCAGAAAGCAGCATTTCACAGCTGGAGATGGCCGCGCGCCAGTCTTTGTTCAGCAGTTCGGCGATATCATTTTTAACCGCCTGCTGCTGTTCATCCATCAGACGCTGGGTCATATCGATGCTGTCGAAGATCTCCGCCACGGAATATTTCAGCGGCGCGAAAACATTGCGGTGCCAGTGAAACTCATCGCCATTTTCCTGCGCGGCATCGGCTGCCCGCTTAAGCTCATTGGCCACAATCGACAGCTGCATCGACAGGCGCAGAGTCGAGAACTCACGCTGGCGGATGTAATAGTCGGTGATGCCGATCGCCAGCGGCGTCAGGCGATAGATGGCATTGCCTTCCGTGATTTCGCTGGTAAAACGGTTGAGCAGGCGCTGTCGCACCATGTCGTTGATGGCGTTGTTGGCACGAACCAACACGGTTTCATGGGTTTGTTCGAAAGCTTTACTGACGTGACGGAAAGCATCAATCAGATCGCCTTCGCTCATTTCGCCATCCATCCGCTCACCGTTGAGGGTGGCGATAGCCAGCAAAAAGGCCAGACGTTCCACTGGCAGCGCAAGGGAAAAGTCATTTTTGCGCGCCCAGGAGACCAGTTCAGGTACCGTCTGGGAAAATTCACTCATAATTCGTCCTTCTGCCCGGGTTTACGCGCGGTCACGTGGATGTAGCGCCCTAAGCTCAAAAAGGGTTCCTGACGGCAGTAACGCCGCTCCATCTCAATAATTTCGTCGTCGCTTTTTGGCTCGCCCTTCGGCGGCTTCATGTAGTCACTGAACACCCGGATCCCGGCACGCTGCTCAATCACAAAGCCACACGCCTCCAGCCAGCGATAGACCTGCTCTGGGTCGCGCGGATAGTCAGGCGACAGCGTTCGCTTTTTGCGTTTGGTCAGGTTGGTGCGCAGATAGCCGAAGTTACCCAGCGTTAAGGTGCGCAATGTCAGGCCGTGCAGATTGTAAAACATCAGCGACATGACGCCCCCCGGACGCAGCAGATCGAACAGCGCTTTCAGCACCTTCTCCGGTTCAGCGACCCACTCAAGCACAGCGTGGAACAATACCAGATCCACCGGCTTATCCAAATGTTCGCCCACCTGCTGAGCGCTAATTTGTCTGAATTGCATGTTGTGGCTCACACCCTGTGCCGCTGCATTTTCCGCGGCCCGGCGCAGCATCTCGCTGGAAAGGTCGCACAGCAGAACCTGATGGCCCTGCGCAGCAAGCCCGCTGGAGACCTGGCCGACACCGCCGCCAGCATCCAGCACCGACAGCGGGTGCGGTGACAGACCGGGCACTATCTTCTCCAGCTCATCCCAGAGGATGGCCTGGCGTATCTTCCCTTTAGTGGTGCCGTAAATATTTTGCGAAAATTTATCCGCGAGATCGTCAAAGTTACGATCCTGCATGGCATGCGCTCCGGTATGCTGCGGTGAGACTTGTGCTATTTTGTCACAGGCACCAGAAGAATGAACCTTTCATCCCCATCTTCCCTTCCGGGTGCTCTATTTTCGGACAACAGGACTCTTTTTTGATGTTATTTACCCTTAAAAAAGTTATCGGCGGGCTGCTTTTACCCCTGCCGTTTCTGCTTTTGCTGATGGCGCTTGGCATTTTACTGCTTTGGTTTACTGGCTGGCAGAAAAGCGGCAAAACCGTGATCTCCGTCAGCTGGCTGTTACTGCTGCTGCTGAGCCTGCAACCGCTGGCCGATCGTCTGCTTTTGCCGCTGGATAGCCGCTATCCGACCTGGAACGGATCAGAGAAGGTGGAGTTCATTGTGGTGCTGGGTGGAGGGTACACCTTTAACCCGGCGTGGGCACCCAGCTCGAACCTGCTGAATAACAGTCTGCCGCGCGTGGCAGAAGGCGTTCGTCAGTGGCAGCGGAATCCGCAGTCGACGCTGATTTTTACCGGCGCAGCGGGCGGCACCAATCCAAAGAGTAGCGCCTGGGTAGCGTCACAGGTGGCGGAAAGTCTGGGCGTTCCCCGCGAACATATTCAGATTCTCGACCAGCCCCGCGACACCGCGGATGAAGCGCAGGCGGTCAAAACCGTGGTGGGCGATCGCCCGTTTCTGCTGGTCACATCCGCGAATCATATGCCGCGGGCAATACGCTTTTTCCACGCGATTGGGTTGAAGCCGATGGCCGCTCCCGCTAATCAGCTGGCGATTACGTCACCGCTGAATGGATGGGAACGGGCGATACCCTCATCGATCTGGCTGAGTCACAGCGAACGTGCGGTCTACGAAACGCTTGGCACACTATTGCAACGGCTGAATGGCGAGGAATCGGACTCAGCCGAGCCAGGGAAGTAATTGCGCGCGTGCATGGTCAAAACGTGGACGATTAAACGTGCCGGTCTGTACCAGATGCTCAATGCAGTCCCACAGTTGATAAACCCACCGACGCCAGACAAAACCCTCTGAAACCGGCGCCCGTTGCAGGTAATTGTGCAGCAGCGCCGTTTCGGCAGGCGAGGTATCCAGATGGATAAGATCGTATTCACGGGGTGCCCAGAGGATGGTGCCCGGCTGTGTCATCGCGATTAACTGGTCACTGCGGCTATCTTTCAGCATGCTCTGCAGCTGAACGTTGCCGTGAACCATCACGCAGGGATCGTCGAAGCCGCGAAACAGATGCGCCAGTCGTGCCCGGCAGCGAAACAGAATCTGACGATCTTCCAGCGTAAAGGCTGGAGGACGCAGATAGCTCAGGGTCGCCCATAGCACCTCAACCCGTTGTGCATACCAGGCGGGCCAGCTGTTCTGCTGCGTGCTGTCCACCGTACCGACCAGGCCATGGCTGTCGAGCCGGTGCCAAGCCAGCACTCCCTCGACCACCTGTTCGCAAAACTGTTGCCAGCGCTGAGCATCCCGCGCAGGCGCTTCCGCCGTTACGCCATTCAGTCGCGCCAGCAGGAGCATTTCATGCACCGGCGGCTGCTGGCTCATCACCAGACCACAGACCGCTGGCACGGCGATCAGTCCGGCCTGGCCCAGCAGCGCCAGCTTTCTGGCTTCCATCGCCGCCCGGCCCTGATGACGAAAATATTTCGCCACCACCGGCATGGGGCGCCCGTCCCGATCGTATAACGCATAAAGCCGAGTGGGTGGATGTTCACTGATCATTTCGAGGCGGCTGATGGTTTCACCCAGCGCCAGCGTGAGTTCCGATTTAAGCTGTTCCATGCGGCATCCTCCTCAGATGAGTATCACAATATCCTGAAGGAAGTGTTGGAGATAAGTTTAGCGGCGGATCAAGAACGTTGCGCTGAAACGGGGAGACAGGCTCCCCGCTTGTCAGGCCTGCATGGCATCACGAACGCGTTGCAAATCGTCTGGCGTATCCACACCCACACTGGGAATGGTTTTCGCGACGGCGACATGAATTTTTTCGCCGTACCATAAAACACGCAGTTGCTCGAGCAGCTCAATCTGTTCCAGAGGACAAGGCGCCCAGGCGACATAGCGGCGAATAAAACCAGCACGGTAGGCGTAGATGCCAATGTGGCGCAGCAGCGTATCACCGATCTGCTCGCGCGATGCGGCGTACCGTTCACGATCCCAGGGGATGGTCGCCCGTGAAAAATAGAGCGCGTAGCCATTCACATCCATGACGACTTTCACCGCATTCGGATTAAAGGCTTCTTCCACATCGGTGATCGGCACCGCCAGCGTCGCCATCCCGGCCGCCGATCCCGCCAGATTGGTCGCCACCTGACGCACAATCTCGGCCGGAATCATCGGCTCATCGCCCTGCACGTTTACGATGATTTCATCATCGGCAAACTGATATTTTTCGATCACTTCCGCCAGTCGCTCAGTGCCAGACTGGTGATCGGCGCGCGTCATGCAGACTTCGCCGCCTGCCGCTTCCACTGCCTGCGCCACGTCGGGATGATCGGTGGCAACAATGACCCGGCTGGCACCCGATTCACGGGCCCGCTCCATTACATGCACGACCATCGGTTTACCGTGGATATCGAGCAGCGGCTTGCCGGGTAAGCGGGTTGACGCATAACGCGCAGGAATGATAGCGGTGAAACTCATGGATGAATCTCTTCAACTGACAGCGTGCGGGCTTCGGTTTCCAGCAGCACCGGAATGCCGTCCCGGACCGGGAAGGCCAGGCCATCAGGTTTGCAGATCAGCTCCTGTTGAGCATTGTTGAAGTAGAGTTTGCCATTGCAAACCGGGCAGGCAACGATTTCGAGTAAACGATGATCCATATGTCCTCCATCAGGGACCGAATGCTTAAGGATTCAAGCATACCATAGCGCGGCGCGTGCGGGATGGGGTAAAACGCCATCCCGCAGCGGCTGCCGCAAAATTGATTAATCCAGCGTCCACAGGGCTGGCCACTGATCGTTAAGCGCGTCGGGTGCCTGCAAAATAGCGACGCTTTCAGCACCCTGCCACGTCGCAAAGCGTTCGATAGCACGCCGGATATCCAGCAAAAATCGCGCCGTAACGCGGGTCTTCTCCTCCAGCCAGATGTTTTTAATCTCCAGCTGTTTTGCCTGACGCAGCATGCGGGCATCCAGCCGCCCTTTTATCTGGCCGCGATGGAGGATGGGCAAAACAAAATAGCCAAATTTACGTTTTTCCTCCGGGGTATAGCACTCAATACGGTAGTCAAAATTGAACAGCTCCCGCGCACGCTTGCGATCCCAGACTACCGGATCAAACGGCGACAGCAGCGCGCTGTGCGTCGCCTGCAGCGGTGTCTCCAGCAACGGCACGTAGTCACGATGCAGCCACATCTCACCCAGTCCCTCTGTATTGACGGCGACCAGATCGCCCGCAGCCTGGGCGTCAGCGATAAAGTTGTTCACGGGTGCCCGCTTCAGGCGATAGTAATCCGCCAGCCAGGCCGCGCGGAAAACCCCTAAGCTGCGGGCGCTATTCATCAGCATCTGACGGGTCGCCTCCGCTTCACTGATGCCATGTATCGCATCCTGCCAGTCGGGCATCACGCGGCTGCGCAGATCGTAGACGCGCTGAAAATTACGGCGTTCGGTGACCATCAGCTCACCGGCGCTGAACAGATTCTCCAGATGACGTTTGTGCGGTTTCCATGCCCACCAGCCTGACTTCGGGTTATCGGCATGGGTAAAATCGGCGGCGCGTACCGGGCCGTTGTCTCTGATCTGCTGCAGTAATTCGGCAATGGCCTGCTGGTGCTCAGCGACCCATTGCGCATTGTATTTCCAGCCCAGACGTTCCGGCGACAGCATGCGATGACGAAGAAGTCGGTAATCGGCACGGGGAATAAAGCAGGCTTCGTGCGCCCAGTACTCAAAGAGTTCGCCCTGTGCCAGAGCCTGTTCCAGCCATGCCTGAGGATAGTTCCCCAGGCGACTGAACAGCACCAGATACGGACTGCGGGCCACCACATGAATGGTATCGATTTGCAGCAGCGACATGCGGGAAATGCAGTCAATCAGATCCTGATAAACAGCGCGTTTTGCCGGAGTTCGCAGCAGGCCCTGCGCGGCGAGATGAAGGTGGCGTGCTTGCTGTAACGAAAGTGAATGCGTACTGTTCATCCTCTTCCTTATCAGGCTTCACCTGAACGGGGGCGGGTATCAGGAAATATGGCGGCAGAGTTGTTCAATGTCATCCAGTAACGGCGTCACGGCATTACCAGTTAAATGGGCATCGACCGGCAAATACCACCAGTCAGGCTGGGCAAAGTGACGGCATTTCACCGCGTCCTTTTCGGTCATCAGCAGTTGCTGACCCGCCTGGAGTAATCGGGTCAGTTCATCTTTGCTGTAGGCGTGATGATCGGCAAAGGCGATCTCTGCGACCGGCGTTATACCCTGCTGTTTCAGCGTGGTGAAAAAACGCGGGGGATGACCAATACCGGCCATGGCGACTACCGCACCCAGTTGCTCCGGCGGGCAGGTTTCACCAGTCAGCAGATTGGTAGCCAGCCCGGGCTGAAGTTGCATGGCAATCTCGTCGGGCTGTGCTTCGCCGCCGTTAATGATCACGGCATCGACCTGCTGCAGACGATCGGCACGTTCACGCATCGGACCGGCAGGCAACCACCAGCCATTACCAAAGCGACGGACCCCATCAACCACCACGATTTCGCGATCGCGCTGCAGGGCGTAATGTTGCAGGCCATCATCCGTGATGATCACATCCAGCGAACCCTGTTTCAGTAACGCCTCAATCGCCCGACGCCGTTGAGGGGCGACCGCGACCGGCGCCCCGGTGCGCTGGGCGATCAATACCGGCTCATCCCCGGCCTGTTCGGTGGGGGTCTGCGCCGTGACCAGCAAGGGATAGTGGTCCGCCTTGCCGCCATATCCTCGGGAGACCACGCCAGCGCGCAGGCCGCGCTGCTGTAACGCCTCGACCAGCCAGATGACCACCGGCGTCTTTCCATTCCCGCCGGCAGTCAGGTTACCCACCACCACGACCGGCAGAGGCGCACGCCAGCTTTTACGCCAGCCGCGCCTGTAACTGAAGCGTATCAGGGCCGTGATCGCACCATACAGCAGGCTGAATGGCCATAGCAGCAGCCATAGCGGTGAGCGACCACTCCAGATACGTTCAATCATTGGCCGAATTGCATCTTGTGCAGCTGTGCATAGGCACCGCGTTCTGCTAACAGCACCTGATGCGTACCGCGTTCAACAATCTGGCCATCTTCAATTACCACGATTTCATCCGCTTTCTCGATGGTAGAGAGTCGGTGTGCAATCACCAGCGAGGTACGGTTCTTCTGCAACTCATCCAGTGCAGACTGAATCGCGCGTTCAGACTCGGTATCCAGCGCCGAGGTGGCTTCATCGAGGATCAGGATCGGACAATCACGTAACAACGCACGGGCAATGGCAATACGCTGACGCTGACCGCCAGATAACAGCACGCCATTCTCGCCAATCATCGTATCCAGGCCCTTATCCATTTTATTGATAAAGTCCATGGCATGCGCCATGGTGGCCGCCTGCTCGATCTCTTCACGACTGTATTGCTCACTGCGGGCATACGCGATGTTATTGGCAATCGTGTCGTTGAAGAGGTGCACATTCTGTGACACCAGCGCCACCTGATTACGCAATGAGCGCAGGCTGTACTCACGCAGATCATGACCGTCCAGCAGGATTTCGCCCTGCTGGATATCATAAAAGCGGGTCAGCAGGCTCGCCATCGTAGACTTACCGGAACCGGAACGGCCCACCAGCGCCACCGTTTTTCCTGCTGGCAGCGACAGATTGATATTACGCAGTGCCGGAATTTCACGACCTGGGTAGGTAAAGGTCACATCACGGAATTCAATATCCCCTTTAGCACGGGTGATTTCGCGCGTACCGTTATCCACTTCCTGCTCACTATCCAGAATAGAGAATAGTGTCTGACAGGCCGCCATCCCACGCTGGAACTGGGCGTTGACGTTGGTCAGAGACTTAAGCGGGCGCATCAGGGCAATCATCGAGGAGAAGACCACGGTGATGGTACCGGCTGTCAGGGTATCCATGACGCTGGGGAAGCTGGCGGCATAGAGCACAAAAGCCAGTGCCAGCGACGCGATCAGCTGAATAATCGGATCGGAAATGGAGGAGGCTGAAACGAGTTTCATTCCCTGCTGACGCATCCGGTTACTGACGCGGGAAAAGCGCTCCGATTCAATGTCCTGTCCGCCAAAAATCAGCACTTCTTTGTGCCCTTTCAACATCTGCTCGGCGCTGGTTGTCACCTGCCCCATAGTGTTCTGCATACTTTTGCTGATGGTGCGGAAGCGCTTAGAGACGGTGCGGATAGCAAAGGAGACGATAGGTGCCAGTACAATCAGGATCAGCGACAGCTGCCAGCTGTAGTAGAACATCATGATAAACAGGCCAATAATGGAAGCCCCTTCACGCACTACGGTGACCAGCGCGCCCGAAGAAGAGGAGGCGACCTGCTCAGAATCGTAAGTAATGCGTGACAACAGGGTGCCGGTTGACTGCTGGTCGAAAAACGAAACCGGCATGCCCATCATATGGCTGAACAGACGACGGCGGATGTTCATCACGACGTTGCCAGAGACCCAGGAGATGCAGTAGCTGGAGATATAACTGGTAACTCCGCGTACCAGCATCAGGCCAATAACCACTAACGGCAGCCATAGCATCACCGATCTGTCAGCTTTACCAAAACCATCATCCAGTAACGGTTTCAACAGTGAGAGCATTAAGGCGTCGCCCGCAGCATTAATAATCAGGGCGACTGAGGCCGCAATTAATCCCGCTTTATTAGGCGCGATCATCGGCCAGAGTCGGCGAAACGTCTGCCACGTAGAGAGATCTTTATCTTGATGCATTATTTATTCACGCTGTTGGAAATAGCCGGCCATTCTACCTGGATTCGCGTTTGACGCCAAACCACTGATGATACCAACGGGGCATTAATTGTTCCCGCAGGGTAGAAACCTGCGCTCTGCCCTGCTCTATCCTGATACTGATTTGTCCTGACTGGCCCGTATCCAGCCACTGAAAACCGGCCGTTCGGTAGTTTTCCAGCACATTTTTCGCGGGCATGCGCCATGCATTGTAGCGTGCCAGCGAGGCGATAGCGGTGTGGCCTGCGGCTTTACGCAGCAGCAATGAGGTCGACGACGTCCGGCTACCGTGGTGCGGGACCTGCAGAATATCGACCTTCAGCCCCTGCTTCTCCAGCGCCACCAGCTGGCGTTCCGCTTTCGCTTCAATGTCACCGGTTAACATCAGACGAACCTGGCCATCATCGACGATCACCACACAGGAGTCATTATTTCCGCCCGGCAGGGGGGCCGTCAGCGGCCAGACCACCCGAAAGTGGAGCTGCCGCCAGCGCCACTGCGTGCCCCGTACGCAGGGTAAGTGTGCCTCATCAGCCAGCGCACTTCTTACTTCAACCGCTGGCCAGCGTTGAGTAATCGCCTCCAGCCCGCCACTATGATCCAGATGTTTATGACTCAGGATGACCTGTTTTAATCGTAACTGCCTGCGCTCCAGCCACGGAATGATCACCCGACTCCCTGCATTATCGTTCTGCCAGCGCGGGCCGGTATCATACATCACAGCCTCGTCGCCCTGGCTGATCACCAGACTCAGACCGTGCCCGATATCCAGCATATCGATTCGCCAGCCCTGCTCCTGTTCTGGCTGGCGACTCAGTATCATTGCCAGCGCTAAGGCGCCGCTGCTTAACGGCAGAGAGAAAAAGAGTTGCGCACGCCAGAGAATCAGGCCGCCCCATACCATGACTGTAACCCAGGTTGTGCCACTCAGCGGCCACCAGCCTGGTGGCAGCAACGTCAGGCAATGAAACAGTGCACGTAAAGAGAGATCGGCCGCTCCCCAGAAGAAGCCAGATAAATGCGCCACCGGCAGCAGCAGGGCGAGCGTCACCAGAGGCATGGTAATAAACGAGACGACCGGAATCGCGACAACATTCGCCACCAGCGCAGTCAGGCTGATGCCGTTGAAAATCGCCACCTGCAACGGCACCATTAAAATCATCATGCCCGCCTGTAAATGCAGCAGTTGTACCGGAATCCAGCGCCGTTGCCAACGGAACGACGCAGGCAGCGGGAACCAGTGATACCAGACCAGCAGCATGCCCACAGCCAGTACCGAGAGCCAGAAGCTGTCTGAGAGCACGGTCAGCGGGTCGGTTACCAGCAGTAATGCAATACAGAACGTCCAGACCTGCCAGCTATTCAGCTGAACACCCGCAAACCGTGTTATCGCCCAGAGCGTCAGGGCAAGCAGCGAACGCTCTGCGGGAGGCTGTGCACCGGAGAGCCAGGTATAGATTGCAGCAAACAGCCAGCTCACGATGAGGGGGAAAAGATAGCTGATATAACGGGCTGGCAAGATAAATTGCACCCCACGCGCAATCATCCAGCCGGTGCTGGCGGCCAGGGCGATATGCATGCCCGATATCGCCATCAGATGCGCGGTACCGGTATCCCGCAGTAGCTGACGCGTCTGCTGGCTCATCTCATCCCGAATGCCAAAAGCCAGTGCCTCCAGCGTTGCACGTGCAGGCATTGCACGGGTCCTGTCACGATGCCATAAAATAAATCGCCAGCGGCTATCACAGCGATCGCTTACCGCAGTCTGCTTAAGGATTCGTCCCTGAAGCGGCGTATTATTAGCCAGTGCGAAACGCTGCGCATCAAAATCGCCCTCATTAAGGCGGGCATGTACCGGTCGCAGACGCAGTTTCATCGTCCAGCGTTGTCCTGGACAGTAGACCTCCGGATCAGCATCAAACCAGATCCAGGCAAAGCGAGGCGGAAAAATCATCCTGCCCTCCTCTTTCAACAGACGAACCCGGATTTGCTTCCGCTCTTTCCGCAGTTCACTGATCTGAAGGGTGTAGGTGGCAGGACGCGCCGAGAACTTTTCGATATCCCGCACCATCAGACGGGCGTCGTTACAGGCCCATGCCAGCAACAGCAGAGTAATACCGGCCAGACGGACGGGTTGGTAAGGGCAATGCAGCAGAGCCAGTCCTGTGAGGAGGAAGCCCCACATCACCTCACCGGAAGGCAGCCGGGCCATCAGCATTAGCGGTAACGTTGCAACGATCGCCAGTCGCGCCAGAACGGTCCATGTCAGCATAATCGTATCCATTGATTCAGTTCGATTATTCTGGGCAAAGGAGATGAAAGTAACAGCGGATGATCAGGCAGGCTGGAGCGCTCTCACAAAGAGAGTGCGGTGTTGCAGTGTTGATGACAGCAATCCGGATGTCAGGTCTGAGCCTGAATCGCAGGCAAAAAAAAACGACATCCGGAGATGTCGTTTATCTGGTTCGGTATCGGCTTAGCCGTAGATATTTGCGCGATCGCGCAGCTCTTTGCCTGGCTTAAAGTGGGGAACGTATTTACCTTCCAGATCCACTTTGTCACCCGTTTTCGGGTTACGTCCAGTACGCGGAGCGCGATAGTGCAAAGAAAAGCTGCCGAATCCCCGGATTTCGATGCGTTCGCCCTGTGCCAGCGTAGTGGCCATGTGCTCAAGCATCTCTTTTACTGCATCCTCAACGACTTTCGCCGGTATATGAGTATGCTGTCCCGCCAGTCTTTCTATCAGTTCTGACTTGGTCATGTAACCTCCGGTTTATCCCTATGGGAATGTATGACAGCTTTTACCGAAACCGGGTGGTTGCCCACCCGGTGCTTCAGGCCGATTACTCGCCTTTAGCCGCTTTGAACGCTTCAGCCATAGCGCTAGAGAAATTGCCTTCTTCCTGTTTGGTGTTAACAGTATTGATAGCTTCTTTCTCATCAGCCTGGTCTTTCGCACGGACAGACAGGCTTACGACACGGTTTTTACGATCAACGCCGGTGAACTTAGCTTCAACGTCGTCGCCAACGTTCAGAACCAGAGTTGCATCTTCAATGCGGTCCAGTGAAGCTTCAGAAGCGCGCAGGTAACCCTCAACGCCGTCTGCTAATTCAACTGTAGCACCTTTAGCATCAACTGCAGTCACTTTACCGGTGACGATGGCACCTTTCTTGTTCAAAGTGATGTAGTTGTTGAACGGATCTTCTGCCAGCTGTTTAACGCCCAGAGAGATACGCTCGCGCTCAGCATCAACCTGCAGTACAACGGCAGCGATTTCGTCGCCTTTTTTGTACTCACGAACGGCTTCTTCGCCAGTCGCGTTCCAGGAGATGTCAGACAGGTGAACCAGACCGTCGATGCCGCCATCCAGGCCGATGAAGATACCGAAGTCAGTGATTGACTTGATTTTACCTTCAACACGATCGCCTTTGTTGTGCGTCTCAGCGAACAGCTGCCATGGGTTAGATTTACACTGCTTCAGACCCAGGGAGATACGACGACGCTCTTCGTCAATGTCCAGAACCATAACTTCAACCACGTCGCCTACGTTAACAACTTTAGACGGATGGATGTTTTTGTTGGTCCAGTCCATTTCAGACACGTGTACCAGACCTTCAACGCCTTCTTCGATTTCCACGAAGCAGCCGTAATCAGTCAGGTTGGTAACACGACCGGTCAGGCGGGTGCCTTCCGGATAGCGTTTAGCGATAGCAACCCATGGATCTTCGCCCAGCTGCTTCAGACCCAGAGAAACACGGGTACGCTCGCGGTCGAACTTCAGCACCTTAACGGTGATTTCGTCGCCCACGTTGACGATTTCGCTTGGATGCTTAACGCGTTTCCATGCCATGTCAGTGATGTGCAGCAGGCCATCAACGCCGCCCAGATCAACGAATGCACCGTAGTCAGTCAGGTTCTTAACGATACCTTTGACTTCCATGCCTTCCTGCAGGTTTTCCAGCAGCTGATCGCGCTCTGCGCTGTTTTCGGATTCGATAACCGCACGACGTGAAACCACGACGTTGTTGCGTTTCTGATCCAGCTTGATCACTTTGAATTCAAGCTCTTTGCCTTCCAGGTGCAGCGTATCGCGCACCGGACGCACATCTACCAGTGAACCTGGCAGGAACGCACGGATACCGTTGAGCTCAACTGTGAAGCCGCCTTTAACTTTGCCGTTGATAACACCGGTAACAGTTTCAGCGTCTTCGTAAGCTTTCTCCAGCGTGATCCATGCTTCATGGCGCTTAGCTTTCTCACGGGACAGCAGGGTTTCACCGAAGCCGTCTTCCACTGCATCCAGAGCAACATCAACTTCGTCGCCTACCTGGATTTCCAGTTCGCCGGCTGCGTTCTTGAACTGCTCTGCAGGAATTGCAGATTCAGATTTCAGACCCGCATCAACCAGAACGACATCTTTGTCGATAGAAACGACGATGCCACGAACGATAGAACCCGGGCGGGTTTCGATTGTTTTTAAGGATTCTTCAAATAGTTGAGCAAAAGATTCAGTCATATTGATAATCTTCAGGATTCTTCAATTTAACGTCCATCTGACTTCATGTCGGATGGGGTTGTTTCACATGCCCGGCACCGGATCCATGGTACGGGGTGGTAGATTCAGTTAAGCCGTAATACCCAGCTTCTCGCGGGCATATTGTAGCGCTTTTTCAATGACTTGATCGATAGACATCTCGGTAGAGTCCAGAACCAGTGCATCGCCAGCGGCTACTAAAGGCGCAATTGCGCGATTACGATCGCGGTCGTCGCGTTCTTTTATCTCGGCTAAAAGGCGGTCAAAGTTAACATTAAAGCCATTATCCTGCAACTGTAGCATACGGCGCTGAGCACGCTCTTCCGGGCTGGCATCAAGGAAAATTTTCACTGGCGCATCCGGAAAAACCACAGTGCCCATATCACGGCCATCAGCAATCAGGCCCGGCATCTCGCGGAAACCGCGCTGGCGGCGCAATAATGCTTCGCGTACCCGGGGAAAAGCGGCAACACGAGAAGCGGTGTTGCTGACCTCCTGAGTACGGATTTCACCGGTGACATCTTCACCTTCAAGTATGACCTGCATTTCACCATTTTGTGACACAAAGCGCACATCCAGGTGAGCGGCAATCGGCACCAGCGCTTCTTCAGATTCAATCTCCACCTGATGATGCAATGCGGCCAACGCCAGCACGCGATAAATAGCACCGGAGTCCAGCAGATGCCACTGCAGCGATTCCGCCATCGCTTTGCACAGGGTTCCCTTTCCCGCTCCACTTGGCCCATCAATAGTTATGACCGGGGCAGTTACTGTCATTATTCCCTCCTGTTGCTGCGTGCTTCCTGACCTTTCGGTCACCATTAATGACTAGCATTATACGCTGCATAGCACGGCTTGGTTACCCTTTCGCACTGATCAGGTTCGTAATCTTAGTCAATTCAGAGGATCTCTGGCCTGTTACAGCCAGATAAAATCAGGGGAGTTCCGGTGCGAACCGCACCGGAAAGGGAGATATCAGGCGCTCTGGCTGATTTTAGCCAGTTGAACGAAATAGTCCGGGAAGGTTTTTGCAGTACAGCCAGGATCGAGAATGGTCACCGGGGTATCAGAAAGAGCAACCAGAGAGAAACACATCGCCATGCGGTGGTCATTGTAGGTGCCAATATCCGCATGAATCAGCGTCGCTGGCGGCGTAATGCGGATGTAGTCATGACCCTCTTCGACTTCTGCCCCGACTTTACGCAGCTCTGTGGCCATTGCGCTCAGTCGATCGGTCTCTTTTACCCGCCAGTTATAAATATTGCGTAACCGGGTGGTGCCCTCTGCAAATAGCGCCGTAGTCGCGATGGTCATTGCAGCATCCGGAATATGGTTCATGTCCATATCAATGGCCTGCAGTTTGCCGGCCGTACAGGCAATGTAATCATCGCCCCACTCAATCGTCGCGCCCATCTTTTCCAGCACGTCAGCAAACCGGATGTCACCCTGCACACTCTGGCGTCCAATCCCGGTGACGCGAACCGTGCCGCCTTTAATGGCGGCAGCGGCCAGGAAATAGGAAGCGGAAGAGGCATCGCCTTCAACCAGGTAATCACCCGGCGACTGATACTGTTGCTGTCCCTTGATCAGGAAGCGTTGATAGTTCTGATTCTCAACCTCGACGCCAAAGCACTGCATCAGATTGAGGGTAATATCGATGTAAGGTTTCGACACCAAATCACCTTTGATGGTGATACAGGTATCCTGCTGTGCCAGCGGCGCGGTCATCAGCAGCGCGGTCAGGAACTGGCTGGAAACGCTGCCATCCACACTGACTTCACCCCCGGTAAAACCACCGCGTAAACGCAGCGGCGGATAGTTTTCGTTTTCCAGGTACTCAATGGTTGCTCCGCCCTGACGAAGTGCGTCAACCAGATGCCCGATTGGACGCTCTTTCATGCGGGGTTCGCCGGTCAGTTCGATATCGTGCTGGCCCAGACAAAGCGCCGCGGCCAGCGGACGCATTGCGGTTCCGGCATTGCCCAGAAACAGTGACAGCGGTTGAGATGCGTGCAGTGGCCCGGCATTTCCCGTCACTTCACACAGGGTGCGATCGCTGGAAAGCGTATAGCTTACACCAAGCGCGGTCAGCGCGTTCAGCATGTGCTTAACGTCGTCGCTGTCGAGCAGGTTGGTAAGACGGGTTGTACCTTTAGCCAGAGCAGCCAGCAGCAATGCACGATTGGAAACGCTCTTTGAGCCGGGCAGATTTACCGTGCCGTTGACGCGCGCAATCGGTTGGAGAGTCAGGGAGTCCTGCATGTGAAACGAAATCCTCAAAAAATACAGAGACCTCGCCGTGTGACGAGGTCTGGCATCAGCATCAATGCTGATATCTTAATAATCAGCCGTGACGGCGTTCAAAATCGACCATGAAATCGGTCAGGGCCTTCACACCTTCCAGCGGCATCGCATTATAAATAGAGGCGCGCATACCGCCTACTACACGATGGCCTTTAAGCGCGTGTAATCCCGCCTTAAACGACTCTTCCAGGAACAGCGCATCGAGTGAAGCATCGGCCAGCTGGAAAGGGATGTTCATGCGTGAGCGGTTTTCTGTTGCCACATCATTACGATAGAAGCCACTGTGATCGATTACGCCATAAAGCAGGTCAGATTTTGCCTGATTGATACGATCAATTTCAGCCACACCGCCCTTCTCTTTCAGCCATTTAAACACCAGCCCTGAGAGATACCACGCAAAAGTCGGCGGGGTGTTAAACATCGAATCGTTATCGGCCAGCACTTTGTAATCGAGGATTGAGGGCACAGAGGCGTGCGCCTGACCCAGCAGATCTTCGCGAACGACAACCAGCGTTAATCCGGCCGGGCCCACATTTTTCTGCGCACCCGCATAAATCACACCGTAACGACTCACATCGATAGGGCGTGACAGAATGGTGGATGAGAAATCAGCAACAACGGTTTTACTGCCAAAGTCGGGCTGTTCGTCAATCGCGATGCCATCAATGGTTTCATTCGGGCAGAAATGCAGGTAAGCGGACGTCTCACTCACCTCCCATTCGCTCATCGGCAGGATGGCTCGTTTACCGTCGCGCGTTGTTTTGACATCGAGCGTGCGTGGGGAACAAAACTTTTCCGCTTCTTTTATTGCGCTATGCGCCCAGTAACCGCCATCAACATAGTCGGCACTGGTCGCTTTACCCAGCAGATTTCCCGGTACGGCAGCGAACTGCGCACGCGCCCCACCATGACAGAATAAAACTTTGTAATTCGACGGTATTTTTAGCAGATCACGGAAGTCCTGCTCCGCTTCTTCAGCCACCTGAATAAACTCTTTACTGCGGTGACTGATCTCCATTACAGAGGTACCCAAACCGCGCCAGTTCGTCAGTTCCTGTTCTGCACGACGAAGCACTTCAACCGGTAGCATCGCCGGGCCAGAGCTAAAATTATAAACTTGCGTCATTTCCCCTCACCACTGTCATATCGAACGGTTATGAATAACCATCCGGTTTTATCACTGCATTCTGATAGCTGCAATCATAAATCAGGGAGCGGTCACATTTTCTGAATCTGGCTCGCCGGAGGTTATGTTACCAATGCAAATCTGCGCGGAATTTTGTGAGGCTTTATCCAGCGCCTTTAATTCGCGTTTGGCCTGAGAGCAGAAGTGATGAAAACTAAGCCGGTAAAGTAAGCCGGTAAAAATGTCCCGCCCTGATAGCGGTCTGTTAGCAAAATCCGTATCATTGCGCGCTTTACGCACCCTATGACAACTGAGAGAGCGGCACTATGACGCAAACATTTATCCCGGGCAAAGATGCCGCACTGGAAGACTCCATTGCGCGTTTCCAGAACAAGCTGCAGGATCTTGGCTTTAACATTGAAGAAGCATCCTGGCTGAATCCTGTCCCCCATGTCTGGTCAGTGCATATCCGCGACCGCGATTGCCCGCTCTGTTTTACCAACGGCAAGGGCGCCAGTAAAAAAGCGGCGCTGGCCTCCGCGCTGGGCGAGTATTTCGAGCGTCTCTCAACTAACTATTTTTTTGCTGACTTCTGGCTGGGAAAAAAGATCGCTAACGGCGATTTTGTTCACTATCCCAATGAAAAATGGTTTGCGTTACCTGATGATGAGTCCTTACCTGAAGGTATTCTGGATCCACGCCTGCTCGCATTTTACGATCCCGACAATGCCCTGACGGCTTCCGGCCTGATTGATCTGCAGTCCGGGAATACTGAACGTGGTATCTGCGCCCTGCCCTTTACCCGTCAGTCCGACCAGCAGACTGTCTATATCCCGATGAATATTATCGGCAACCTCTATGTCTCAAACGGCATGTCGGCAGGTAATACCGCGAATGAAGCGCGTGTTCAGGGTCTGTCTGAAGTGTTTGAGCGCTATATTAAAAACCGCATTATTGCTGAAGCGATCAGCCTGCCTGCGATTCCTGATGACGTGATGCAACGTTATCCTGAAGTGATCGAAGCCATTGCACGTCTTGAAGCGGAAGGCTTCCCGATTTTCGCTTATGACGCCTCTCTCGGCGGTAAATATCCGGTTATCTGCGTGGTGCTGTTTAACCCAACCAACGGAACCTGTTTTGCCTCATTTGGTGCTCACCCTGATTTCGGTGTGGCGCTGGAGCGTACCGTTACCGAGTTGCTGCAGGGCCGAAGCCTCAAAGATCTGGATGTGTTTACCCCACCGACCTTTGATGACGAAGAAGTGGCTGAGCATGCCAACCTTGAAACACACTTCATCGATTCAAGCGGCCTGATCTCCTGGGATCTGTTTAAAGAAACTGCGGATTATCCTTTTGTCGACTGGTCATTCGCGGGCAGCACCGAACAGGAATTCGCCACGCTGATGGCAATCTTCGCCTCGGAAGATCAGGAAGTCTATATTGCAGACTACGAGCATCTGGGTGTCTATGCCTGCCGCATCATCGTGCCAGGCATGTCTGATATCTACCCGGCAGAAGATCTGTTCCTGGCGAACAACAGCATGGGAGCGGGCATGCGTGAAACCCTGCTGGCCCTGCCTGACAGCAACTGGAATCCGGAAGAGTATCTGGATCTGATTGGACAGCTTGATGATGAAGGCTTTGACGACTTCACCCGTGTTCGTGAGCTGCTGGGTCTGGCGACCGGTAAAGACAATGGCTGGTACACGCTGCGTGTTGGCGAATTAAAAGCGATGCTGGCGCTGGCGGGCGGCGATCTGGATCAGGCATTGATCTGGACAGAATGGACGATGGAGTTTAACAGCTCAATCTTTACGCCAGAGCGCGCTAACTACTATCGTTGCCTGCAGACCCTGCTGTTACTGGCTATGGAAGATGAGCGTGATCCGTTGCAGTATCATCACGCTTTCCTGCGGATGTATGGTGAGAGCGCAATGGAAGCAGCCTCCGCCGCGATCAGTGGTGAGAATCCGTTTAATGGCCTTCAGGCTGTTGATGATGAGCTGCAGGCCTTCCCTGCCCATCAGTCGCTGCTTGCCGCCTACGAAAAACTGCAAAACGCCAAACGTCACTACTGGAAAAACGCGTAAGCCATAACGCGTCAGACTGAAAGCAGACGGCTAACAATGGCACTGGATTTATCTGGTGCCATCATTCCCCACTTTCTCTATGAAACATTAGCTACTTTAAAATTCCTTCCTATTACATCACATCATTTTAATTAACACATAAGCCATTAATTAATAACACAGCCTGAACTAAAAAAGTGGCGCATCACTTTATATTAAAATATTTTTGTATTTTTAAAATAAATTTTTTTGTTTATATTCAGTTAGTTAAATCATTATTTTCTCATTAATTTGCGACCAGTGGGTTACCACCCTGGCAAACATGATCCATATCAATTACTGACCTATACTCCTTTGTTAGTATTTTTTCAGACAACTTCAGGAGTAAGTTAGTGTGAAAACTGACAACCCTTTTAATCTTTTATTACCCGCCGCGATGGCGAAAGTGGCCGAAGACGCGGGTATCTATAAAGCAACCAAACATCCTTTTACGACCTTCTTTCTGGCAATAAACGCCGGCGTATTTATCTCAATCGCATTCGTTTTTTATATTACAGCAACCACCGGTAGCGGCGCGATGCCCTATGGCATAGCCAAACTGATTGGAGGTATCTGCTTTTCACTCGGCTTAATGCTGGTCGTGGTATGTGGTGCCGACCTTTTTACCTCTACTGTATTAATCGTTGTCGCCAAAGCCAGTGGCCGCATCAGCTGGGGCCAGCTGGCCCGCAACTGGATTAACGTCTACGCCGGTAACCTTGCAGGTGCACTCTTCTTTGTCGCTCTGATGTGGTTTGCCGGACAGCACATGGTCGCGAATGGCGCCTGGGGATTGAATGTCCTGCAAACCGCCGATCACAAGATGCATCACACCTTCATAGAAGCGGTTTGTCTGGGTACATTGGCCAATCTGCTGGTCTGTCTCGCCGTCTGGATGAGTTACTCAGGCCGCACCCTGACCGATAAGCTGGTCGTGATGATTCTGCCTGTTGCGATGTTTGTCGCAAGCGGTTTCGAACACAGTATCGCCAACATGTTTCTTATACCCTATGCCATTGCTATTCGTGACTTCGCGACACCTGAATTCTGGCAGGCAGCTGGCACCACGGCGGCACAGTTTCACTCGCTGACCCTCAGTAACTTTATTATCGACAACCTGATTCCCGTGACCATCGGAAACATTATCGGCGGCGGCGTTCTGGTTGGGTTGACCTACTGGGTTATCTATCTCCGTAAAGGTGACCAGGTTCATTAAACGCATTTTTGACGGCACAGGAAGTTGGCTGTGCCCGACCGTAAAGTCTCCTCATATAAGGCAGGTATATTATGACCGAACTTAATGCAAAACTGGCTTCAGCATGGGAAGGATTTGCTGAAGGCGAATGGCAGAATAGCGTCAATGTGCGCGACTTCATTCAGAAAAACTACACCCCATATGAAGGTGACGAGTCATTCCTGGCGGGTGCCACCGAAGCGACCACCAAACTGTGGGAAAGCGTGCTGGAAGGCATCAAAATTGAGAACCGCACCCACGCGCCAGTCGACTTCGACACCGATCTCGCCTCAACCATTACCTCGCACGACGCGGGTTACATCATTAAGCCACTGGAAAAAATTGTTGGTCTGCAGACCGAAGCGCCATTAAAACGCGCCATCATTCCTTATGGCGGCATCAAAATGGTCGAAGGGTCATGCAAAGTGTATGGCCGTGAACTCGACCCTTCACTGAAAAAAATCTTCACCGAATATCGCAAAACGCACAACCAGGGCGTGTTCGATGTTTATACCCCGGACATTTTGCGCTGCCGTAAATCAGGTATCCTGACCGGCCTTCCTGATGCTTATGGCCGTGGCCGTATTATCGGTGACTATCGTCGTGTGGCGCTGTACGGCATCGATTTCCTGATGGCGGATAAATTCGCTCAGTTCGCCTCACTGCAGGAAGATTTAGAGAATGGCGTTAATCTGGAAGCGACTATTCGTCTGCGAGAAGAGATTTCTGACCAGCATCATGCGCTGGCCCAGATTAAAGAGATGGCAGCAAAATATGGCCATGACATCTCCGGTCCGGCTACCAATGCGGTTGAAGCAGTACAGTGGACTTACTATGGCTACCTGGCTGCAGTTAAATCACAAAACGGTGCTGCCATGTCATTTGGCCGCGTCTCAACCTTCCTTGATGTTTACATCGAACGTGACCTTAAAGCCGGTAAACTGACTGAAGAGCAGGCACAGGAACTGATTGACCATCTGGTGATGAAACTGCGTATGGTTCGCTTCCTGCGTACACCTGAATATGATGAGCTGTTCTCAGGTGACCCAATCTGGGCAACGGAATCCCTGGCTGGTATGGGCGTTGATGGCCGTACCCTGGTCTCAAAAAGTACGTTCCGCTTCCTGAATACCCTCTACACCATGGGTCCTTCACCTGAGCCGAACATGACCATCCTGTGGTCAGAAAAACTGCCGATTAATTTCAAAAAATATGCCGCTAAAGTCTCTATCGATACCTCATCTTTGCAGTATGAGAACGATGACCTGATGCGTGCTGATTTCGACAATGATGACTACGCAATCGCCTGCTGCGTGAGCCCGATGATTGTCGGCAAACAAATGCAGTTCTTTGGCGCACGTGCCAACCTGGCGAAAACGCTGCTCTACGCAATCAACGGCGGCGTGGATGAAAAGCTGAAAATGCAGGTTGGACCGAAAGGCGACAAAATCAGCGACGACGTACTGGATTTCGACACTGTCATGGAGCGTATGGATCACTTCATGGACTGGCTGGCAAAACAGTATGTGACTTCGCTGAACATCATTCACTACATGCATGATAAATACAGCTACGAAGCGGCGCTGATGGCCTTACATGATCGGGATGTCTACCGCACTATGGCCTGTGGTATCGCGGGTCTCTCCGTCGCTGCGGATTCACTTTCTGCCATTAAATATGCCAAAGTGAAACCAATTCGTGACGAAGATGGTCTGGCCATCGACTTCGATATTGAAGGCGAATATCCGCAGTTCGGTAACAACGACTCACGGGTAGATGACCTGGCCTGCGATCTGGTTGAACGCTTCATGAAGAAAATTCAGCAGCTGAACACCTATCGTAATGCCGTGCCAACTCAGTCTGTTCTGACCATTACCTCGAACGTGGTATATGGTAAGAAAACCGGTAACACACCAGATGGACGTCGCGCTGGCGCGCCGTTTGGACCAGGTGCTAACCCGATGCATGGTCGTGACCAGAAAGGTGCAGTTGCCTCACTGACTTCCGTCGCGAAACTGCCGTTTGCCTATGCGAAAGATGGTATCTCCTATACCTTCTCAATCGTACCAAACGCGCTGGGTAAAGATGATAACGTGCGAAAAACCAACCTTGCCGGTCTGATGGATGGTTACTTCCATCACGAAGCCAGCATCGAAGGCGGTCAGCACCTCAACGTTAACGTTATGAACCGTGAAATGCTGCTGGACGCGATGGAACATCCAGAGAAATATCCGCAGCTGACCATTCGCGTTTCCGGTTACGCGGTCCGCTTTAACTCACTGACTAAAGAACAGCAGCAGGATGTGATTACCCGAACCTTCACTAAATCACTGTAATTACTGCTCTACCTGATAAAAAAGGCTCCTCGCGGAGCCTTTTAATTAAAAGTCTGTTCTGGTGGTCATCTCCATCAAGGTTCCCACCAGAATCGATTTCCTGCCCTGAGCGCAACAGAGATTGCGCCGTCTGTCCCGGCAGACTTACTGGAGAAAACATCGCAATGTCAGTTAACGGTCGTATCCACTCATTTGAATCCTGCGGCACCGTCGATGGTCCCGGTATCCGTTTTATCACCTTCTTCCAGGGCTGCCTGATGCGCTGCCTCTACTGTCACAACCGCGACACCTGGGATACGCACGGTGGCAAAGAGATCAGCGTCGAAGCGCTGATGGCGGATGTACTCTCCTATCGCCATTTTATGAACGCCTCTGGTGGCGGCGTCACGGCCTCAGGCGGTGAAGCCATTCTTCAGGCTGAATTTGTGCGCGACTGGTTCCGTGCCTGTAAGGCCGAAGGTATTCATACCTGTCTCGACACCAACGGCTTCGTACGCCGCTATGATCCGGTGATCGATGAACTGCTCGACGTTACCGACTTAGTGATGCTCGACCTGAAACAGATGAATGATGACGTGCATCAGATTCTGGTGGGTGTCTCTAATCACCGTACGCTGGACTTTGCCCGTTACCTGCAGAAAAAAGGCAAACGGACATGGATCCGTTTTGTCGTGGTGCCCGGCTATTCCGACGATGATGACACCGCGCATCGCTTGGGTGAATTCACGCGTGACATGGAGAACGTTGAGAAGATTGAATTGCTGCCCTATCACGAGCTGGGTAAGCATAAATGGATTGCGATGGGTGAAGAGTACAAGCTGGACGGGGTGAAGCCACCGAGCAAAGAGACAATGGAGCGCGTGAAAAACATTCTCGCCAGCTATGGCCACGAAGTGATGTACTGAAGAATCTGCCACAAAAAAAGGGAGCTTAACGCTCCCTTTTTGCTGTTCAGCGATCAGGCATGTGCCACTGGCGTAGCCTGATGATTCGCTTTGCGCAGCAGCATCACCAGATAAATCAGTGCCACAGCAGCGATCATCACGAACAGTAGCTGGTCAGAATAATTCTGCATCAGAACAGAGGTCATTGCCGGTCCAGCCAGACTGCCCACGGTATAACTCATCAGCAGTGCCTGATTCATCGCTACCAGTTCATGATGTGCGACCGTCTCGCAAGCCCAGGACATCGCCACCGGATAGAGTGTGAAGCCCGCCAGTCCCAGAACAAACAGCGCTGGCGCCATCGCGGCATTGGTTAACATGGCCATCGCCCCCAGGATAACCACAAAGACCTGAACTCGCAGCACCAGCATGCGACCAAAACGATCGGCCAGACGGCCAATGGGCCACTGGCCCACAATGCCTGCGCTGACCAGCAACGCCATCCAGTAACCCACACTGGCATCACTCATTCCCTGATGTGACAGGTAAAGCGGCATCAGGCCATAAAGCGAGCCCAGAAGGATGCCAGAAATAATGCAGCCATTGATGCCCAGGCGTGAGCTACGGCGACGCAGCATCGGCCAGATGCGGGCCGGAGCGGCTTCTGTCGCTTCACCGCTGGCGGAGACGCGAGTAAAGACCAGCGGCAGCACGGCGCAGAAGACCAGCGACGTCACCCACGGGATCACGCTGAGTAATTCCGTAGACAGTTTGCTGACAAGCAACTGGCCTGTCACGGTGCCGATGTAATAGACAACCATATAGGCCGCCAGCAGCTGTCCCCGATTACGTACCGTTCCGCTGCACAGAAGTGCGCTCTCGACCACCACCCACATCAGCGCACAGCCGACACCGGCGATGAAACGCATTGAACTCCATGCCCAGAAACCCGACATCATCGCCAGGCACAGAGTTGCGACGGCAAACATCAAGGTAGCCAGGTAGTAGCTGCGGTTGAAGCCGTAATGCCTGATTAACCAGCCAGCCAGCAGAGTCCCTGCGAGGTTACCGGTGTAATAGGAGGAGCTTACGATGCCCACCTGCCAGGTTGTCAGTAAGTCATGCGTCAGCCATAGTGGAACGAGCGTATTCAGCACGGCAATTGCGACCGTCATTAACATCAGGCCGCAAAGCAGCAATATCACGGGGCGTGACCAGGTTGACATAGGGGATAGAAACCAGAGCAAATGAAGGAAATTGCGCGCAGTTTGCCACTGGCCTTTTTAAAGTCAATGGGCGAATTTTAACGGCAGCACATTTTGCTGTGCGACAATTTAATTTACTAATCTTCAGTGGGTTACAATCGTAAGAAGCGGCAGGTCGCTAAATGCTATCTCTATGAAAAATTAGGTTTTTAGCCATTCCGGCCTGACTGATATCGATAACGTTTATTTGTGATTAAAATGAGGTCTGACAAAACAGTTTTTCCGGAGCAATAACATAAAAAAACCCGGCCATGGCCGGGTTCAGAGAGTCACTATTGCTTAGCCGATAATTTCGACGCCATTCATATAGGGGCGTAAAACCTCAGGCACAGTGATGCGGCCATCTTCCTGCTGATAATTTTCCAGCACCGCCACCAGGGTACGGCCTACGGCCAGCCCTGAGCCATTCAGGGTATGAACCAGACGCGGTTTCTTATCCTGTTTGTTGCGGCAACGCGCCTGCATACGACGCGCCTGGAAATCACCCATGTTGGAACAGGATGAAATTTCACGATAGGTATTCTGCGCCGGTAGCCAGACTTCCAGATCGTAAGTTTTAGTCGATCCAAAGCCCATATCGCCGGTGCAGAGTAAAACCTTACGATATGGCAGGTTCAGCAGCTGCAGCACTTTCTCAGCGTGACCGGTCAGCTCTTCCAGGGCATCCATTGACTGCTCCGGCGTGACGATCTGCACCATCTCAACTTTGTCGAACTGGTGCATACGGATCAGGCCACGCGTGTCACGACCGTAAGAACCCGCTTCAGAACGGAAGCACGGCGTATGCGCGGTCAGTTTAACCGGCAGGCTATCCTCTTCGAGGATCTCATCGCGCACCAGGTTAGTCAGCGGCACTTCTGCAGTAGGAATCAACGCATAGTTGCTGCTGTCTGACTCCTCTTCCAGCGGACGGGTGTGGAACAGGTCTTCGCCAAACTTAGGCAGCTGTCCGGTACCGTAAAGCGTTTCGTGGTTAACCAGATAAGGCACGTAGGTTTCAAGGTAGCCATGCTGCTCGGTGTGCAGGTCAATCATAAACTGACTCAGTGCACGGTGCAGGCGGGCAATTTGCCCCTGCATGACCACAAAGCGTGAACCGGTCAGTTTCACGGCAGACGCAAAATCCAGGCCTTTAGCCGCTTCACCCAGCTCAACGTGATCTTTAACCGGGAAGCTGAACTCGCGCGGGGTACCCCAGCGGCTCACTTCCTGATTTTCGCTGTCATCTTTGCCCAGCGGCACTTCATCGGCCGGAATGTTCGGCAGTGCCAGTGAGAAGTCACGGATTTGATTCTGCAGTTCATCCAGTTCTGCTTTTGCGGCATCCAGGCGTTCGCCCAGCGCGTTCACTTCCTGACGCAGCGGCTCGATGTCTTCCCCACGTGCTTTGGCCTGACCGATGGATTTGGATCGGGAGTTACGCTCTGCCTGCAGATTTTCTGTTTCCACCTGCAACACTTTGCGACGCTCTTCAAGCGAACGCAGCGTTTCCACATCCAGTTTGTATCCCCGGCGTGCCAGTTTTTCTGCGACTGCGTCTGGCTCGTTACGCAGCAGATTGGGATCGAGCATGCTTATCCTGTGTATAAAAAGTTGGTTGAAAGAAGGGACGCATTCCAGCGGAATGCGTTGAAAACATTGCCCACATTACCGTAACGTCTGTTTCAGCGGTAGCGTTTTGTCGGGCTATTTTGATCCTGCTCGGCCAGCCAGCTTAGCTTTTCACCAATCTTACCCTCAAGCCCGCGCTGGGTTGGGGTGTAATAGCGCGCGCTGGCCAGTTCCTGCGGAAAATAGACTTCACCCGCGGCATAGGCGTTGGTTTCATCATGGGCATAACGGTACTCTTTACCCAGGCCCATCTCTTTCATCAGCTTAGTCGGGGCATTGCGCAGATGTTCCGGCACATCGTAATCGGGATGGTCGCGCGCATCACGCATTGCGGCTTTAAACGCGTTGTAGACCGCATTACTTTTAGGCGCGCAAGCCAGATAAACAATGGCCTGG
The DNA here is from genome assembly GCF_057812235.1 of Pantoea sp. ABR1s. Taxonomy (NCBI): domain Bacteria; kingdom Pseudomonadati; phylum Pseudomonadota; class Gammaproteobacteria; order Enterobacterales; family Erwiniaceae; genus Pantoea; species Pantoea sp. ABR1s. The sequence continues at coordinate 2,737,552 of NZ_CM173823.1, forward strand.
GCAATCGCGCGCTCCCCTTCTGCCGGACCGACGCGCGTAAAGCAATCCCAGGCCGCAATCGCCACCTGCATACCGCGCGGATCGGCGTTGCCGACATCTTCGGAGGCGATTGCCAGCAACCGACGAGCCACATAGAGCGGATCGCCGCCCGCAGTGATAATGCGCGCATACCAGTAGAGCGCCGCATCCGGTGCGGAGCCGCGTACCGATTTGTGCAGTGCAGAAATCAGATCGTAAAAACGATCGCCTTTATTATCAAACCGCGCGGATCGCTCACCAGAGACTTCGTTAAGCAGCTGCGGCGTCAGTTCTCGCTGACCTGATGCGGTGATTTCGGCCATATCAGCCATCATCTCCAGCGTGTTCAGCGCCCGACGTGCATCACCATTAACCAGTTCAGCGATCATCCTGCGTGTGTTGTCCGGCAGCACGATGTCACTGTCCCCATAGCCTCGCGCTTTATCCTGCATCGCCTGATCCAGCACCTGCTCAATATCTTCCAGAGTCAGTGATTTCAGCAGGTAAACGCGGGCGCGTGACAACAACGCAGAGTTAAGTTCAAAAGAGGGGTTTTCGGTGGTCGCACCAATAAAGGTAATGGTGCCATCTTCGATATGGGGCAGAAAGGCATCCTGCTGGCTCTTGTTGAACCGATGGACCTCGTCCACAAACAGGATCGTGCGCCGCCCGGCATGTTTATTCTGACGGGCCCGCTCAATCGCCTCACGGATCTCTTTTACGCCGGAGGTGACGGCCGAAATACGCTCCACATCGGCGTTACCGTAATGGGCAATGATCTCAGCCAGCGTGGTCTTGCCGGTCCCGGGAGGTCCCCACAGGATCATTGAATGCAGGTGCCCTGCTTCAATCGCGCGCGGCAGAGGTTTGCCTGCGCCCAGCAGATGTTGCTGACCAATGTACTGTTTCAATGTTTCTGGCCGCATACGCGCGGCCAGAGGTTTGAAATTTTCGGTGGAAAAATCCAGGGACAGGTTACTCACCGTGACCTCACTGACGTTGGTCGTCCACCGTCACGCCTTTTGGCGGTGTGAACGTGAATTTATCCGGGCTGATAGCGCCATTCTGCTGGCTTTTCAGCTGGTAATCGCTGCGCTGGCCATCCTGCTCGATAGCACTGAAGCGGTTGATGGTCCCGCTGGACGTCACCTGGATGGTGAACTGTTTCAGGTTGCCGTCGCTGTTCTTAGGTGTCAGTTCAAAATTGTCACCCTGCTGTTTGATATTGTACTGCTTCCAGTCATTTGACTGGTTGCGGGCAATCAGCATAAAGGGCGTGTTGCTGGTCGCATTCTGCAACAGGCTGACTGTCGCCTGCTCAACAAACGGGTTGTAGAACCACAGCGATTTACCGTCGGAGATGATGATGCTTTCGTCCGGCGCGGTCATGTGCCAGTTAAACAGGCTGGGACGTTTCACCCACAATTCGCCTTCGCCGTCCTGCACATTCGCGCCGCTGCTGTCGGTCACTTTTTGGGTGAAGCTGGCGTGGAAGCTGCTGACCTTGTTCAGGCGCTGTTGCAGATCACTGGAAGCATCAGCCAGAACGCTGGCTGAAGAAAAGGTGGCCAACAGGCCCAGAGCGATTACGCGTAATTTCATCTGCTTCAATTCCTTATTTAAACGTTCCCATCGATAACTGCATTAAGCCTGGCCGCCGTTCCGCCATCAGAACAGAGGAAAAAACCGAAAGCTGATTCAGATATGGGGTTTAACCGCATAAAAACAATGAGCCAGTCGGAACTGGCTCATTGCGTTGTGTTTCAAAACATTTAGCCACTACATATCGTGTGGCGGTGGCGACAGCACTTCACGGTTACCATTGTGTCCTGGTGCAGAAACGATGCCCTGCGCTTCCATCTGTTCAATGATACGTGCCGCGCGGTTATAGCCAATGCGGAACTGACGCTGAACGCCTGAAATCGACGCACGGCGCTTATCGACCACAAAACCGACCGCCTGATCGAACAGCGGATCGAGCTCTTCATCACTGTCGATGCCACCGGCATTTTCGCTCTCTTCGCCCGCCGTAATGCTGTCGATATATTGCGGACGACCACGCGCTTTCCAGTCCTGAACCACTGCATGCACTTCCTGGTCACGAACAAACGCACCGTGAACACGAATCGGCAGCGAGGAGTTCGGCGGCATGTAGAGCATGTCACCCATACCCAGTAATGACTCCGCGCCGCCCTGATCGAGAATGGTACGTGAGTCAATTTTGCTGGAAACAGTAAAGGCGATACGCGTCGGAATGTTCGCTTTGATCAGACCGGTAATGACATCCACGGATGGACGCTGTGTCGCCAGTACCAGATGGATGCCGGCAGCACGGGCTTTCTGTGCCAGGCGGGCAATCAGCTCTTCCACCTTTTTACCGACTGCCATGATCAGGTCAGCAAACTCATCGACCATCACAACAATATAAGGCAGCTTCTCCAGAACCGGCGGCGTCATATCCATGCTGTCGCCCGGCTTCCAGAACGGATCGGGAATCGGACGACCCATCGCTTCGGCCTGTTCCACTTTTTCGTTGTAGCCCGCCAGATTACGCACGCCCAGCGCCGACATCAGCTTGTAGCGACGCTCCATTTCACCGACGCTCCAGCGCAGCGCATTGGCAGCATCCTTCATGTCTGTGACCACTTCGGTCAGCAGATGCGGAATACCTTCATAGACCGACAGCTCAAGCATTTTCGGGTCGATCATGATGAAGCGAACTTCTTCCGGCGTCGCCTTATACAGCATGCTGATAATCATGGCGTTCACGCCCACAGACTTACCGGAACCGGTGGTACCGGCGACCAGTAAGTGTGGCATTTTCGCCAGATCGGCCACCACCGGCTGACCGGCAATGTCTTTGCCCAGCACGACGGCCAGCGGTGAAGGGTTGTCGCGGAATTTAGGGCAATCCAGCACTTCACGCAGATAGACGGTCTGACGATGCTTGTTTGGCAGTTCCAGACCTACGTAAGGTTTGCCTGGGATCACTTCCACCACACGAACCGCTACCGTCGACAGCGAACGCGCCAGATCGCGGGACAGATTGGAGATACGCGCCGCTTTAACGCCCGGCGCCAGGTCAAGTTCGAAACGGGTAATAACCGGGCCAGGCGAGATACCGACCACCTCCGCTTTGACGCGATAATCGCCTAAGCGCGACTCCACCAGACGGGCAGTCTGCTCCAGCGAGAACATATCAACCGGCTCTTCCTCTTCAGGCGGTGCGGTCAGCAGATCCAGCGAAGGCAGTGGCGTGGAGGGTTTCTCCAGCGGCTGCTCATGGCGCATCAGGAACGGATGAATCAGGCTGTCATGCAGTGAAGGTTTCGCCTCTTCCACCGGCTGAACCGGCGCTGCCGGTGGCGTGCCATAGGCAGGCGCAGCGTACGCCGGAGCCTGAGGAGCCGCAGGGGCACCATAAGCGGGCGCAGAGGTTGCCGCAGGCGCAGCATAGTCAGGTTCAGACGGTGCTGCCGGGGCGCTATAGGCAGGCTCTGCCGGGGCAAAGCTGGCTGGTGCAGGAACATGAGCCGGAGCCTGAGGTCTTGAAACCTCACTCACCTGCTGCCAGGGTTCGTGTGAAACCGCTGGAGCTTCAGATTCTGGCGTCGCCGCAATGGTAAACAGCGGTTCAGAAGGACCGTCATCCACCAGATCTTTCATCGGTGAAAAATCAAACGCTGAGGCGGTATCAATATTGAATACCGGCTCTTTTTTCACTTCTGGCTCATAGCGCTGCTGTTGCTGCTCGGCGAACTGACGGGCCAGTGCATCCTGCTGCTGTGCATCCTGTTCATCTTCCTCGTCCTGCTGCCAGCTGGTGCCGTAACGCTGCTGCTGTTCAGACTGGAAAGCCTGTCGCAGTTCAGCCTGCTGCAGCGCCTCTTCAGCATCCGGAGCAGAGGAAACGGAGCCAGCACTAACCGGTTCGGTCTCTTCCGTTTTCGCTTTCTCTTCTGCCATGCGCTGAGAAGGCAGCTTAATGCCATAAGAGGCCAGCTCACGACGGGTTGGCAGTTTTACCGGGTTAGGACGCGGCAGTGCCGGGCCGATACCTTGTTTAACCTGCGGATTGAGATTGGTTTCAGGGGCTAAATCAAAAACAGGCGCAGTACGCGTTGTTGCCTGGGCTGCCGTTGCAGCGGATGCCGCTGCCGCCGATGCCGCAGGGATGGCTGACGTATCCCGCCAGTTACCCATTTTAGGTTCATCATCGTCGTAAGCACTGAACGACGGCGTAGCCGGAGCGTCGTCTGGCATTTCAAAATGATAAAGCGGTGGTGAGTCTGCGGGTGCAGAAGCACTCTGCGCCGGGGAATTCGCCACACTCTGCGGAGCTGGCGCGCTCTGTGCGTACGCAGGCGCAGGTTGTGCAGACGGCGATGCAGGGATGGATGTCGCTGACGCGGCAGGCGCCGAAGCTGTAACCGCAGCAGCAGGTGCAGCGACAGATGCTGGCGTCACCGTGGCTGCAGGGGCGAGGGTCACCTCAGCGGCTTCAGCGGTGGCCGCGACTGCCGCACTGGTGGCTGCTGCAGCTTTAGCCAGCAGCGGATCCTGTTGTGACGCCGCAGGCTCAGCAGCTGCACGTGGGGCAGAAAGCAGCACATCATCATCCTGATCGGCGGCATGAAGCTCAGGCACATCCGCGTATTCACGCGCGTCCCGCTCGTCATCCTCTTCCTGCCAGGGTTCATCGTGACGAGAGCGGTTGCTTGCAAACGTCAGTACGCCCATGACTACGCCGCCAATTCTTTCTGCAATGGTGAGCCATGACCAGCCGGTGTAAAGGGTAATGCCCGCCGCCCAGACGCAGAGCAGCATCAGCGTGCCGCCAGCCGGACTGAACCAGGGTGCAATAGCATTACTGACCAGGCTGCCGATCACGCCGCCCGAGGCAAAGTACCAGATATCATCGGCATTCAGCGCCGCCATACCACAGGTCGTCACCACCAGCGCGAGGACGCCAATTAAGCGCAGCCCGACGGCAAAGTAGTCAAAGTAGTCCTGGCTGTCGCGCTGACGGAAAGCAATCCAGCACAGTCCCAGGATGACGGGCGGAATGGCATACGCCATCACACCAAAGATGAAGAGTAAGGTGTCAGCCAGCCAGGCACCGACGCTGCCGCCGATATTATGGATAGGTTCATGCCAGGCCGTTTGCGACCAGCTCGGGTCGGAAGGGTTAAAACTGACCAGAGAAACCATCAGGTAGATGGCAAACAGCGCCACCAGAATGAGCATTGCTTCCAGCAGACGACGTCCACTGCTCATCGATTGTAACGAAACGTCTTTATCTTCTGTATATTCCTGGCTCAAGAGGACTCTCCAGGTGCCTGTAAAGTAAGAAGCAACAGCGCCGGGCGAGCCCGACGCTGATCCTGTATGAATGCACAGGAGTGTACCGAAATCTCACAGGTTTTGCACCTGCCCCGCATCAGCGAGTTTTGATCACCAGTCGATTGCTCTGTTTAACCTCTTCCATCACCACATACGTACGCGTGTCGTTTACGCCCGGCAGGCGCAACAGGGTTTCACCCAGCAGCTTACGGTAGGCTGACATATCAGGTACGCGCGTTTTCAGCAGGTAGTCGAAATCGCCGGAAACGAGGTGACACTCTTGAGTTTCCTCAAGTTTTTGCACAGCGGCGTTAAATTGCTCAAACACATCCGGTGCACCACGATTCAGAGTAATCTCAACGAACACCAGCAGCGACGCATCCAGATAGTGCGGGTTCAACTGCGCGGTGTAGCCAAGAATAAATCCCTGACGTTCGAGACGACGCACGCGTTCAAGACATGGCGTAGGCGATAAGCCTACGCGTTTGGAAAGCTCTACGTTTGAAATGCGACCATCTTTCTGAAGTTCATTCAGAATGTTCCTGTCAATTCTGTCGAGGTCTTTCCCGGGGCGTTTCTTATTGTCTACCATTATTATTGTCTCTCTTAATTCCTTCCCTTTACCTGCCACGCCCTGAAAACGCTCATTGTTCGGGGCATTTCTGAAGTGAGCTAACAGAGCCTGTGTTCTGACACCTATCGATATGACGCATGTTGTCTGTCCACATCATGCGTCATTATCCATATCAGGCTGCTTTTATTCGGCGTTACGTGCAAAACGGGCGATGAAAACCTGTTTTGTTCCGATAAATGTTATTCGCTTCTGATAATGTTTTCGCAAAAGCGCAGGCGATTGTCAAAGTAAAATCACCAAATTCAGGACAAGATGCCAGACAGTCCGCTGGGTATCTGTTTTTAAATGACTATTTTTCCACTATTGCACCCCTCTAACCCGAGTTTTGCCCCCTTTTGGCGCATTGGCCAGGCAAAACCGTCGCTCATCGTCTACGCCGTTTGCAGCTATCGTTAACAAAATTGCCTAAGCCTTGTCATTGTCGCCGGATATTCCCTACAATCGCAGGCTATGTCAGCCGAATGAAACTGAGGAACGCATGAGTACGGCCAAACACAGTAAGTTACTCATTCTGGGCTCCGGCCCAGCGGGTTATACCGCAGCCGTTTATGCTGCACGCGCCAACCTGAACCCGGTACTGATCACGGGTCTGGAAAAAGGCGGACAGCTGACCACTACCACCGAGGTAGAGAACTGGCCGGGCGACCCGCACGATCTGACAGGTCCATCGCTGATGGAGCGGATGCATGAGCATGCCGAAAAATTTAATACTGAGATCATTTTCGATCACATTCACACCGTCGATTTGCAGAACCGTCCGTTCCGCCTTACGGGTGACAGCGGCGAATACACGGCAGATGCCCTGATCATCGCCACCGGTGCGTCAGCGCGCTACCTCGGTCTGCCTTCCGAAGAGGCCTTTAAAGGCAAAGGCGTCTCTGCCTGTGCAACCTGTGACGGCTTCTTCTATCGCAACCAGAAAGTCGCGGTGATTGGCGGTGGCAACACGGCTGTGGAAGAGGCGCTCTACCTGGCGAATATTGCGGCTGAAGTGCACCTTATTCACCGTCGTGACAGCTTCCGCGCAGAGAAGATCCTGATCGACCGCCTGATGGAAAAAGTGCGCAATGGCAATATCGTGCTGCACACCCATCGCACGCTGGAAGAAGTGGTGGGCGATCAGATGGGTGTCACTGGTCTGACACTGCGTTCTACCCAGAACAGTGATGAGACAGAAGCGCTGGAGGTGGCGGGTCTTTTTGTTGCTATCGGACACAGCCCGAATACGGCCATTTTTGAGGGTCAGCTGGCGCTGGAGAACGGTTACATCAAAGTTCAGTCAGGTCTGCACGGCAACGCCACTCAGACCAGCATCCCTGGCGTCTTTGCGGCAGGCGATGTGATGGACCATATCTATCGTCAGGCGATCACCTCTGCGGGCACCGGCTGTATGGCCGCGTTAGACGCTGAGCGCTTTCTTGACGGACTGGTTAAAAACGATCAGTAAGTTGTTAACCCTCTGATCTCAAATGTTCCAGGCGACGGTTTTTCCGTCGCCTTTTTTATTGCTCTCATGCTAGATTCTTGCGCCTGAAGAGATGGAAATGTCTTTCCATTTTCACCCGTCATCGACATTCATCATGGTCTCGCATGGACAAATCGCGGCAGCAGCATCTTACCCGCTGGCTTCGTCAGCAACGTCATTTCGCCGGTCGCTGGTTGCGACTCAACACCCTGCTGGGCATGGCAAGTGCACTTCTGATCATTGCTCAGGCGGGTTTACTGGCCTCGCTGCTGCAGGCTCTGATTGTTGACCAGCAGCCGCGTGAATCCCTGACAGTCAGTATCCTGCTGTTACTGCTCTGCTTTGTGCTCCGCGCCCTGATTAACTATGCCCGTGAACTGACCGGTTATCGTGCCGGACAGGCTATCCGTCAGGCTTTACGTCAGCAGGTATTAGATCGGTTATCTGATCTGGGGCCGGCGTGGATTCAGGGAAAGCCAGCCGGCAGCTGGGCGACGCTGCTGCTGGAGCAGATCGAAGAGATGCAGGAGTATTACGCGCGCTATCTGCCGCAGATGACCCTGGCGGTGCTGATCCCCTGCTGCATTCTGCTGACTATTTTTCCGCTCAACTGGACGGCGGGTCTGATCCTGTTTGCCACCGCGCCACTGATTCCGCTGTTTATGGCGCTGGTCGGGATGGGTGCGGCCGAGGCCAACCGCCGGAACTTCCTGGTGCTGGCCCGCCTGAGCGGTAACTTTCTCGACTGCCTGCGCGGCAGAGAGACGCTGCGGCTGTTTCACCGTGGCGCAGCGGAGCAGCAGGCGGTTGCCGCCGCCACCACCGATTTTCGCCAGCGCACCATGGAAGTGCTGCGCTTAGCCTTTCTCTCCTCTGCCGTACTGGAGTTTTTTGCCTCGCTGGCGATTGCCGTGGTGGCCGTCTACTTTGGCTTCTCCTATCTGGGCGAATTGCATTTTGGTGATTACGGCCAGGGCGTGACGCTGTTTGCCGGCTTTCTGGTGCTGATCCTCGCCCCGGAGTTTTTCCAGCCGCTGCGCGATCTCGGCGCTTTCTATCACGCCAAAGCCCAGGCTGTAGGCGGTGCCGATGCCCTTGAAGCCTTTATGCAGGCGACGCCTGCCACCGCGCCGCAGGAAGGCCAGTTGCCCTTCACTGCCGATCGCTCAATCGCACTTATCGCCGAAGATCTGCGTGTCAGTGCGCCTGATGGTCAGGTGTTGTGCGGCCCGCTCTCTTTTACTGTCGTCCCTGGCGAACAGATTGCGCTGGTCGGTCAAAGCGGGGCCGGTAAAACGGCTCTGATGAACGCCCTGCTCGGTTTTCTGCCTTATCAGGGTTCGCTGAAAGCGAATGGCGTTGAACTTCGCGATATACGACGGAATGACTGGCATCAGCAGCTCAGTTGGGTAGGACAGAATCCTCAGTTACCGGCCGCCACCTTGCGCGACAATATCGTGATGAATGCGGCCTGGGATGACGAGCGTTTTGCGGCGCTGCTGGAGTCATGCGGCATTAATGAGTTCCTGCCTCGGCTGCCCCAGGGCATTGACACCCAGCCCGGCGATGGCGGTAATCAGCTGTCGGTGGGTCAGGCGCAGCGGGTCGCGGTCGCGCGCGCACTCTATAAATCCTCGCATTTTTTGCTGCTCGATGAACCCGCAGCCAGCCTGGATGCGCTCAGTGAACGTCATGTGATGCTGGCACTTAACCAGGCGGCAGCCCGCCAGACCACGCTGATGATAACCCATCAGATTGATACGCTAATTCACTGGCAAACCCTCTGGGTAATGGAAGCCGGTAAGCTGGTGCAACAGGGTAACTGGCAGCAGCTGTCGCAACAGCCGGGTGCGTTCAGTGAGATGCTGAAGCATCGTCAACAGGAGATTCGCTGATGTCCGCCTTGCGTCCTTTTCTTCGTCTCTGGCTGCGCCACCCTTATCGCCTGGCGCTGGGCATCGTGCTGGCGATTGTTACCCTGCTGGCCAGCATCGGCCTGCTGACGCTTTCAGGCTGGTTTCTGGCCGCCTCGTCAGTGGCAGGCGTAGCCGGTCTCTATACCTTCAACTATATGCTGCCTGCGGCAGGCGTACGTGGCGCCGCCATCATTCGCACTGCCGCACGCTATGCTGAACGGCTGGTCAGCCACGATGCAACATTCAGGGTTCTTCAGCATCTGCGTGTCCACACCTTCAGCCGCCTGATGGCCCTTTCGCCAGGCCAGCTTTCGCGGTTCCGGCAGGCGGACCTGCTCAACCGCTTCGTGGCCGATGTCGATACGCTGGATCACCTCTATCTGCGCGTCATCTCGCCGCTGATCGGCGCACTGGTGGTGATTGTCGTGGTTACCCTCGGAATGAGCTTTATCGATCTTCAGCTTGCACTGACGCTGGGCGGCATCATGCTGAGTACCCTGGTGGTGATGCCAGCGCTGTTTTACCGTCTGGGATCGCCCGCAGGCGGCGCGATTGCCCGTGGACGCGCCCGCTGGCGCTTACAGCTGATGCAGTGGCTGGCGGCTCAGGCTGAACTCACCCTGTACGGTGCCTCGCAGGGCTGGCGTCAGCAACTTGATGAAGATGAACAGCGCTGGCAGCAGGCTCAGAGCCAGCAACAGCGCTTGCAGGCTGCGGCACAGAGCCTGCTGCTGCTGATCAGCGGCGTAAGCGTCACACTGTTGCTCTGGCTCAGTGCGGCGACAATCAGCCAGCAGCAGTTGCCCGGCTCGCTGATTGCCCTGGTGGTGTTTTGCGCGCTGGCTGCTTTCGAGGCGCTGGCACCAGTTGCGGGGGCCTTTCTGCCCATGTCACAGGTGATAAATGCCGCTCAGCGGGTCAATGACATTATCGATCAGTCACCCGCTATCACCTTTCCGGCAGATTCAGACGCCCGGCCAGGACGTCTCGCAGTCGATATCGATCAGCTCGACTTCAGCTATCCCGACCGCCCGGATAAGGTGCTGAACCGCTTTACCCTTAAGGTGGCAGCCGGTGAACACATTGCACTGCTGGGGCCGACCGGCTGCGGCAAATCGACTCTGCTGGCGCTGTTAACCCGTGGCTGGGATAGCCAGCACGGTATCATCAGCCTGAATGACCTGCCGATCACCGCATGGTCAGAGCCAGCGCTGCGTCAGCGCATCAGCGTGGTGACTCAGCGGGTTCATCTCTTCAGTCAGAGCCTGCGTGATAACCTACTGCTGGCCTGTCCCGATGCTACTGATGAGCAGTTACGCCGCGTGCTGAATGACGTCGGCCTGCAGCGCCTGCTTGAGAGCCCGGAAGAATTAAACGCCTGGATGGGAGAAGGCGGTCGCCCGCTGTCAGGCGGCGAACTGCGTCGGCTGGCGCTGGCGCGTGCGTTACTGCATGACGGCGATCTCTGGCTGCTGGATGAACCCACCGAAGGACTGGATGCCACAACCGAGCAGTATATCCTCACCCTGCTGCAGCGGCTGACCGCTGGCAAGACCGTAATAATGGTCACCCACCGGCTCAGCGGCCTGGAGCAGATGGATCGCATCTGCGTGATGGATAATGGCGTGATTGTGGAACAGGGAAGTCATGCCGAATTAATCTCAAAAGCGGGTCGGTACTGGCGTTTCCGACAGCGGATTGCGCTATAGTCTTAGCGAAATGCTGATAGGTAACATAACGCGATGAGACTGGTACAACTGTCACGGGAATCTTTGCAATTTCCCCCACCGGAGATGGCGCTGCGTGAGCCAAACGGCCTGCTGGCCATGGGGGGTGATCTCTCCCCTGCCCGGTTACTTAACGCTTATCAGCGCGGCATCTTTCCGTGGTTTTCTTCTGGCGACCCGATTCTCTGGTGGTCGCCCGATCCCCGTGCAGTGCTGTTGCCTGAGCAGTTTCATCTCAGCCGCAGCATGAAGCGTTTCCACAGCCGTTCGCCCTATCGGGTGACGATGAATGAGTCATTTGCCGAGGTGATCGAGGGCTGTGCCACCGGTCGTGAGGAAGGCACCTGGATCACCTTTGAAATGAAGCGCGCCTGGTTGCGATTGTATGAACTGGGCCACGCCCACTCCATTGAAGTATGGGACGAACATCAGCTGGCAGGTGGCATGTATGGGCTGGCGATGGGGCAAATCTTCTGCGGCGAATCAATGTTCAGCCGTCAGCAGAATGCGTCAAAAACCGCACTTTGGGTATTTTGTCAGCATTTCCTCAGACATCAGGGCCGTCTGGTGGATTGTCAGGTACTTAACCCTCATACGGCCTCTTTGGGCGCGCAGGAGATCCCGCGCGCCGACTATCTGCAATATGTACAAAGCCTTGCGTGCCAGCCGGTCAGCGATGGCTGCTGGCAGACTCAAACCCTTTTTTAGTCGCACAGAGATGTTTTGCACACATAAAGGCGTATTAAGTGGTATAATGGTCGAGTTTGGTATGTCGTCCGCGCTTCGCAATAACGAGCCGGAATTGCCAGGCTGGGAATCTCAACGCACTCTCGGAACTGTTTTCAATCGTGCGCGTGTAACCGGTTGATACAGATTCTTAGCCCGCTAATCCCCCGCAGACGTCACATAAACACCCTAATTTTACCGGATGCGCGCGACTGACGTGCACCCCGGCAAAGCGTTGGCAAAATCGCCGACGGTTCTTTACATAAATCGTTGAATTGGGCATTATCTTGCCGGTTCAACTGAAAGGTAGTACACCCAGAGGATTCGATGGCCAAAGAAGACAATATTGAAATGCAAGGTACCGTACTGGATACGTTACCTAACACCATGTTCCGCGTAGAACTTGAGAACGGACACGTGGTTACTGCTCATATCTCCGGTAAAATGCGCAAAAACTACATCCGCATCCTGACGGGTGACAAAGTGACCGTTGAGCTGACCCCGTACGACCTGAGCAAAGGCCGCATTGTCTTCCGTAGTCGCTAATTTGCAGTAATCTCATCGCTCTGCAATTTGCAGCGAAAAAAAAAGGCCGGATTTTAATCCGGCCTTTTTCATATCTGCAGCAGGTGATTAATGCACCGTGCCTTCGGTTTTGCGTTTTTCAGCACTCAGGAAGTGATAGGTCAGTTCACCTTTCTCACGATCCAGCGCCACTGACACCGAGCCGCCATCCACCAGCGAACCAAACAGCAGTTCATTGGCTAACGGTTTCTTCAGGCTGTCCTGCACGGTGCGGGCCATCGGACGAGCGCCCATCGCTTTGTCATAGCCTTTCTCAGCAAGCCAGTCGCGTGCTTCATCGCTGACTTCCAGCGACACGCCTTTGGCATCCAGCTGCGCCTGCAACTCGACAATGAACTTGTCGACCACCTGATGGATCACCTCTGGTGACAGGTGACTGAACCAGATAATGTTGTCGAGACGGTTACGAAACTCTGGAGAAAACATCTTTTTGATCTCTTCCATGGCATCGGTGCTGTTGTCCTGATGAATCAGGCCAATCGACTTACGTTCAGTCTCGCGGACACCGGCGTTAGTGGTCATGACCAGCACCACATTGCGGAAGTCCGCTTTGCGACCGTTGTTGTCGGTCAGCATACCGTTATCCATCACCTGCAGCAGCAGGTTGAAGACATCCGGGTGTGCTTTCTCAATCTCATCCAGCAACACCACCGCATGAGGATGCTTAATCACCGCATCCGTCAGCAGGCCGCCCTGATCAAAACCGACGTAACCCGGAGGCGCACCAATCAAACGGCTGACGGTGTGACGCTCCATATACTCGGACATATCAAAGCGCAGCAACTCAATGCCCAGCGCTTTCGCCAGCTGCACGGTGACTTCCGTTTTACCGACACCGGTAGGCCCGGCAAACAGGAAGGAACCGACGGGCTTACGATCCTGACCCAGACCTGCACGGCTCATTTTGATCGCTTCCGTCAGCGCCTCAATGGCGTTGTCCTGACCAAACACCAGCATCTTCAGACGATCGCCCAGATTTTTCAGCGTATCGCGGTCGCTTGCTGACACGCTTTGCTCAGGAATACGGGCAATACGGGCCACCACCGTTTCAATGTCAGAGACGTTGATGGTTTTCTTGCGCTTACTGGCTGGCATCAGGCGCGCTCGCGCACCCGCTTCATCAATCACATCAATCGCCTTGTCAGGCAGATGACGGTCGTTGATATATTTCACCGCCAGTTCCACGGCTGCGCGCACCGCTTTCGCGGTATAGCGCACATCGTGATGCGCTTCGTACTTGGTCTTCAGGCCATTCAGGATCTGCACGGTCTCTTCTGGTGAAGGCTCCGTGATATCGATCTTCTGGAAGCGACGCGCCAGGGCACGATCTTTTTCAAAGATGTTGCTGAATTCCTGATAGGTGGTGGAACCCATCACCCGAATCTTGCCAGAGGAAAGAAGAGGTTTGATCAGGTTCGCAGCATCGACCTGCCCGCCGGATGCAGCACCCGCACCGATGATGGTATGGATCTCATCGATAAACAGAATGCTGTGTTCGTCCTGCTCCAGCTGTTTCAGCAGCGCTTTGAAACGTTTTTCAAAGTCACCACGGTACTTGGTGCCGGCTAATAACGAACCGATATCCAGCGAGTAGATCGTGCAGTCTTTCATCACTTCCGGTACATCGCCCTGCTCTATGCGCCAGGCGAGACCTTCAGCAATGGCGGTTTTACCCACACCCGACTCACCCACCAGCAGCGGGTTATTTTTACGGCGACGACATAGCACCTGAACGGTACGTTCCAGCTCTTTATCGCGACCAATCAGTGGATCAATACCACCGACGCGAGCAAGCTGATTAAGATTGGTGGTGAAGTTTTCCATACGCTCCTCCCCGCCTGCTTGCTCTTCGTTAACCGGATTTTCTGCGCCTGGCGCCTGGCCGGACTCATCTTTACGCGTACCGTGAGAGATGAAGTTCACCACATCAAGGCGGCTCACTTCATGTTTGCGTAGCAGATAAGCCGCTTGCGACTCCTGCTCGCTGAAAATGGCGACCAGCACATTCGCACCGGAGACTTCGCTGCGACCGGATGACTGGACATGGAAAACCGCACGCTGCAGGACGCGCTGGAAGCTAAGCGTGGGTTGTGTATCACGCTCCTCTTCGCTGGCAGGCAGCACGGGCGTGGTTTGTTCGATGAAGGCTTCGAGTTCCTGCCGCAGAGCCACAATGTCCACCGTACAGGCTTCCAGTGCCTCTCTGGCCGACGGGTTACTGAGCAACGCCAGTAACAGATGCTCGACGGTCATAAACTCATGACGGTGCTCACGCGCTCTGGCGAAAGCCATATTTAAACTGAGTTCCAGTTCTTGATTGAGCATTAGGCACCTCCCCCAATTATCGCCCTTACCTGTTTCCTATATGGAGACGGGTTCAGGCCTTTTCCAGCGTACACAGCAACGGATGATGATTTTCCCGTGCATAGTTGTTCACCTGGGCCGCTTTTGTTTCGGCGACTTCTGCAGTAAATACACCACAGATCGCCTTGCCGTGATAGTGAACTTTCAACATCAGCTGCGTTGCACGTTCAACATCATAAGAAAAGAACTTTTGTACAACGTCAATAACAAATTCCATAGGTGTATAATCGTCATTATTCAGAATGACTTTATACATAGAAGGCGGCTTTAACCCTTCACGTACTTTATCGTCGGCCAGATGTTCAAAGTTAAGCCAGTCGTTTGCGTTTGCCATAGTGTTCCGTTGAGATTTTGCTTTTAGCCTTTAAGTAGCTACATATTGAGAGTTTAACATGCCTGTCAAGCCGCATGCCGCTGCTGAAAATTTATTCAGAAATTCCCCTGCGCGACCTGCATCACAAAATTTGCAATAGCGTTAACTGCCTCAAATTTTGATGATTTTTTCCCCACCTGGCCCGGTGGTTTGCTTGACGTCAGCCGCGCTTTCTCTACATTCTAGCTGCACAGGCTGATTGAGTTTTAATCAAATCCGACTCACAGCTTCGATGACCTCACCTACTTATAAAATGTCTTGCGAGGGAAGTAAAAGCATGGAGACGGGCACAGTTAAATGGTTCAACAATTCCAAAGGCTTTGGCTTTATCTGTCCGATTGGCGGTGGCGAAGATATTTTTGCGCACTACTCCACCATTCAGATGGAAGGCTACCGCACGCTTAAGGCAGGCCAGCAGGTTCAGTTCGATGTCCACGAAGGCCCGAAAGGCAATCACGCCAGCCTGATCGTGCCGGTCGAGGTGCAGGCTGTGGCCTGACACATATCGCCTTTCTGAACAAAGACCCAAAAATGCCAGCCAGTGCCGCTGGCATTTTCCTGTTTGATGTCACCTAATCTGCCTGGCCCTGCGCCAGTCCAATCACCCGGGCAAACATCTGCCGCATCAATGGCGGGATGGCTTCTGGCCCGCGTTCCGCCGCCGACGTAGCCACTGCGATCGCCAGTTCCGGCTTGGAGCTCTGGTGAATCGCTTTAGTAATAATACGCCTGGAACTCATCGGAACGTTTAACGGCAGGTGCGCCATCTGATGATAGACATCCTGAAAGCCGTGCTGATAGAGAAAATTTTCCATATCCAGCGCCGGTAACTGCGTCAGAAAGCGCGGCTCCGGTTCACCCGGCTGTAACTGAGTGCGTGCCGTACAGGCATATTTATTCCCCGCCTGATCACCGTCAGTCAGGACATGCCAGGCGATACCCATGCGCCGGGCAAACTTCAGTAGCGGTTTTAACCCCGACTGCGCAAACTCAATCACCTTCACGCCTTCAGCAGCGAAGTTGTAACCGCACTGCTGCGCCAGCTCATTCATGATCCAGACTTCGGTTTCTCCCTCCACCAGCAGCCAGCAACGGGCAAACAGTGCAGCAGGCCGGTTGACCCGAATATGGAAGCCGATGCGCCGGCTCTCTTCGGCACTCAGTCCCTCTGGACCGATGCGCCAGGCCGCTACGCGCGAGGGTCCACGCACCAGACGACAGACGTTTTCCACCGGCACCTGCGACAGCAGCTCCGGCGAATTAGTGGTGGCGATTTTTTGCAGCGGCAGCAGCCTCAGCAGATTCCATGCTACCGACAGCATAATCGGATGCAGCCGGGTTTCCGGATCTTCAATCAGCAGCAGCGGGCGGGCACCGGCGGCCAGCGGGACGTCTCCTCGTGCCTCAATCAGCAGGGTAAACATCTGCAGCAGTATCAGCTGACGGCTGCGGGAGTCGGTTCCGGCAATCAGCTGATTCAGGTGATCCAGCGCCCGCCATCCCTGTCCCCCCTCGCGCGTCTGCGGGTCCCGTAGCCTGACCTCGTTGCCCGCATCGGGCGGCTGCACCAGAAAGTAGTGCTGCATCAGTTGCTGCATCGTCTTCAGCCCCTGCCGCAGCACCTCATCGCTGAGCTGTTGCGGATGGTGCTCCAGATCGCGCGCCAGCGTCTCCATACCCGCCAGTAGCTCAGGATGTGCGGTGGGGAGCGGTGCACTACTCCGCATCCGCTTACTGAAACGCGCATCGCGCAATCGCAAAACCGGATACCGTCTCAGCAAAAGATCGATGGCCGCCGCGCAGTTCTGCTCAGGCAACAGCTGATAGTTCAGGTCAACAAAACGGCGGCGGGTTTCGATACCGCTGTCACGCCAGGTGGCGCTGACGCTGTAACAGAGCTGACGCTGGCCCTGAGCATCACGCTGCCAGAAGGTTGAGAGCACCGCATCCGGGTCGTTGCCGTCATCGCGAAAGTGGAACACCACCGACAGACGGCGCATCGCATCGGTCACATCGCCTGGGGTGAAATGGAAATCAGCCTCGGTAAAAACATAGGCCGGTTCATGGGGCGAAAGTAACAGGCTCAGGGCATCCAGCAGACTGGATTTGCCCCAGGCGTTCTCACCAATCAGCAGATTGGTCTGGGTTAAAGGCAGTGAGAGCTTATTGATGCCGCGGAAACCGCGAATGTCGATATGTTCCAGAATCATAGGCGTCCATCCTCAGTTTATAAACAGCATGGTTGCCGCCAGCGAGCCGGTCAAGCCGCTTTCTCAGGGTTTACTCCGTTACGCTTTTTCGCTAGCGTGTGGCCTCTTCCACCATGGATGGCCCTTATCGCTATGTACTCCGGACTCCTGATTATTCTGCTGCCGCTGATCGCCGGCTGGCTGCTACCGTTCCGTCAAACTTCAACCCTGCGCCGGGTCAATCAGCTGCTGGGCTGGATGGTTTACGTCATTCTGTTCTTTATGGGCATCAGCCTGGCCTTTCTCGACAACCTGAGCAGCAATCTGCTGGCGGTATTTCACACCGCGCTGGTAGCGGCCTTCTGTATTTTGCTGTGCAACCTGCTGGCGCTGCGCGGGCTGGAAAAATATGCCCCCTGGCAGCATGCACACCGGCAGGAGAAACTGCCCTCGCGGCTGCATATGGCGCTGGACTCTCTGAAGCTGTGCGGCGTGGTTGTCATCGGTTTTCTGCTTGGCCTGACCCAGTGGCCACTGCTGCACCACGCCTCGACGGCCAGCGAATATGCGCTGATCTTCCTGCTGTTTCTGGTGGGCATTCAGCTGCGCGGCAGCGGCATGACGCTGCGTCAGATTATCCTGAACCGTCGTGGCCTGCTGGTTGCCAGCGTGGTGCTGGTCAGCGCGCTTATCGGCGGCATGATTGCGGCGTTGCTGCTGGGCGTGCCGCTGAAAACCGGTCTGGCGTTAGCCAGTGGTTTTGGCTGGTACTCTCTCTCCGGCATTCTGATGACCGAAGCTTTTGGTCCGGTCATCGGCAGCGCCGCCTTCTTCAACGACCTGATACGTGAACTGGTGGCAATCATGCTCATTCCGGCGCTGATTGGCCGTCATCGCTCCAGCGCACTGGGCCTGTGTGGCGCAACTTCAATGGACTTTACCCTGCCGGTGCTGCAGCGGGCGGGCGGCAATGAGATCGTCCCGGCCGCCATTGTGCACGGCTTTGTGATGAGCCTGCTGGCCCCGATTCTTATCGCCCTCTTCTCCGCCTGAATCCTGTCTGATATGCGCTGAGCTCTGCCAGCGCATTTTTTCACGCCTGCTTTTCTGCCGTGTCGTCTACGCTTCTTTTTTCGGTTCTGGTCACGTCACTCTTCAGGGCGGGCCGACAAAGGAGAAGAGCATGAAACAAACCGTCGCGGCGCTGGTCGCCAAAACGCTGGAAAGCGCGGGCGTAAAACGCATCTGGGGCGTCACCGGGGATTCCCTTAACGGCCTGAGCGACAGTCTTAATCGCATGGGCACCATTGAATGGATGCCGACACGCCATGAAGAAGTCGCCGCATTTGCAGCGGGCGCGGAAGCGCACATCAGCGGTGAACTGGCGGTCTGCGCCGGCTCCTGTGGGCCAGGCAACTTACATCTGATCAACGGTCTATTCGATTGCCATCGTAACCGCGTTCCTGTTCTGGCGATTGCGGCACATATTCCCTCCAGCGAAATCGGCAGCGGCTATTTTCAGGAAACTCATCCGCAGGAGCTGTTCCGCGAATGCAGCCACTACTGCGAACTGGTTTCGAACCCTGAGCAGCTACCGCAGGTGCTGGGCATCGCGATGCGTAAAGCGATTCTGAATCGTGGCGTCTCGGTGGTGGTGCTGCCTGGGGATGTCGCGCTTAAACTGGCGCCAGAGAGCGCCAGCGCGGAATGGTATCCGCCACAGTTGCCGCAGGTCCTGCCACAGCCCGCCGAACTGGCGCAGCTGGCGCAGACGCTGAACGAAGCCAGCGATATTACGCTGCTGTGCGGCAGTGGCTGCGCCGGAGCGCATCAGGAGGTGGTGGCGCTGGCAGAAGCGCTGAAAGCCCCTATCGTCCATGCGCTGCGCGGCAAAGAACACATCGAATATGACAACCCTTATGATGTCGGCATGACCGGTCTGATCGGTTTCTCATCCGGTTTCCACGCTATGATGAATGCCGGGACGCTGGTATTGCTGGGCACGCAGTTCCCCTATCGCGCCTTCTATCCGGAAAAGGCTAAAATCATCCAGATCGACATCAATCCGGGCAGCCTTGGGTCACATTGTCACGTCGATCAGGCCTATGTCGGCGATGTGAAAAGCACACTGCAGGCGCTGCTGCCGCAACTGACGCACAAAAGCGATCGCAGCCATCTCGACAGCGCGGTTAAGCACTATGGCGAGGCGCGCAAAAGTCTGGACGAACTGGCGCAGCCCAACGATAAGCAGCCGATCCATCCGCAATATCTGGCACAGCAGATCAGCCACTACGCCAGTGATGACGCCATCTTTACCTGCGATGTCGGGACACCGACCGTCTGGGCGGCGCGCTATCTGAAGATGAACGGCAGACGTCGCCTGCTGGGTTCGTTTAACCACGGCTCAATGGCGAACGCGATGCCACAGGCGCTGGGCGCGCAGTCGATTGATCGCAATCGTCAGGTGGTGGCACTGTGTGGCGACGGCGGCTTCAGCATGCTGATGGGGGATTTTATCTCGCTGGCGCAACTGAAAATGCCGGTCAAACTGGTGATCTTCAACAACAGCGTGCTGGGCTTTGTGGCGATGGAGATGAAAGCGGGTGGCTATCTCACCGATGGCACCGAGCTGGAGAATCCTGACTTTGCCGCTATCGCCGAGGCCTGCGGTATCCGGGGCATCCGGGTGGAAAAGGCATCCGATCTCAATGGCGCGCTGGAGCAGGCGTTTGCCCACGATGGCCCGGTGCTGGTGGATGTCATTACCGCCAAAGAGGAACTGGCGATGCCGCCGGAGATCAAAATGGAACAGGCTAAAGGCTTCAGTCTCTACATGCTGCGCGCCATTATGAATGGTCGCGGTGATGAGGTGGTAGAACTGGCGAAAACCAACTGGCTGCGGTAAAACAGAGACTCCATCCAGGCGGGCGCGATGCCCGCCTTTTTTTTCTTCCGCCACGTTCAGGAGCATAGGGTGATCGATTTACGCAGTGATACCGTAACCCGGCCCAGCGCCGCCATGTTAAGCGCGATGATGTCTGCCGAAACCGGTGATGACGTCTACCGTGACGACCCCACCGTAAATGCGCTGGAGGCGGAAGCCGCACGGCTGAGCGGCAAAGCAGCGGCGCTGTTTTTCCCGACCGGCACCCAGGCGAATCTGGTAGCGCTACTCAGCCATTGCGAACGCGGCGATGAATATATCGTGGGTCAGCAGGCGCACAACTACAAATATGAGGCGGGCGGCGCGGCAGTACTGGGCAGTATTCAGCCACAGCCGATTCTGGCCGTCGACGATGGTACGCTGCCGCTCGACGTAGTAGCGGCCGCCATTAAGCCGGACGACATTCACTTTGCCCGCACCCGCCTGCTGAGTCTGGAGAACACGCATCACGGTAAAGTTTTGCCGCTGGCGTATCTGGAACAGGCGTGGACCTTTACCCGCGAGCACCAGCTGGCGCTGCACATTGATGGCGCACGCATTTTCAATGCGGTAGTCGCGCAGCAGACCACGCTGGCGGCGATTGCCCGCTACTGCGACACCCTGACCATCTGTCTCTCTAAAGGTCTGGGCACGCCTGTCGGTTCTCTGCTGTGTGGCGACACGGCGCTGATTGAGCGCGCACGTCGCTGGCGTAAAATGACCGGCGGCGGCATGCGCCAGGCCGGTATTCTGGCGGCGGCGGGTCTCTATGCGTTAGAACACAACGTGGCGCGGCTGCAGGAGGATCATGACAATGCCGCCTGGCTGGGACAGCAGTTGCATGAGCTGGGCGTTCAGGTCATCGATCAGCAGACCAACATGCTGTTTGTGGCGGTGCCGGAAGCCCAGGTCAAACCATTAGGTGAGTGGATGAAGGCGCGCGGGGTGTTAATCAGCGCAGGAACCCGCACTCGTCTGGTCACCCATCTGGATGCTGATCGTGCGGCACTGGCGCAGGTCGTCGCCCACTGGAAGGCGTTTTTACACCAATAATCCGCTATTGCGCCGCGCCATATTTATCCAGTAGCGCGGCAGCTATCGCGGCGGTTTCTGCATCGGGCTGCCCGCGATAATCCGCAGGCCGGAAATGCATCTGAAACGCGGCGATTACCCTCTGCTGTTCACGCGCGCTCATCTCTGCCGTTATGGGATAGCCATAGCGCTGTAAACGTTCCAGTAGTGGCTCCACGGGTACCACCGCGTGCGGATCCTGACCCGCTAAATGAAACTGCACTCGTCCGGCATCGGGCCAGGCACCCATTCCGCGCTGGGCCAGCTGATGCCACGGAAAGAGTGGGCCGGGATCCTGCTTACGCTGCGGCGCGATATCACTGTGACCGACAATATTTTCCGGTGCGATGCCGTAGCGCTGTGCAATATCGCGCAGCAGCGCCTCCAGCGTGGTGATCTGCGCAGCGGTAAATGGCTGCCATTCAAGACCTGTCAGGGTCCGGCGATAACCCTGGTTCACCAGTTCGATACCAATCGATGTGTCATTGATGCGGCTGGCTCCGCGCCAGAAGCTTGGACCGGCATGCCAGGCGAGCTGCTGCTCCGGCACCAGTTGCCAGATAACGCCTTTCCCGGCGCGCTGTGGCGGCTGGCGGGGGATCAGATAGTGGGTGCTGACTTCCCTATCGGTCAGGGTCGCCAGCGACGAAGAAAAATCTTCGGCGGTGTAGTGGATCACTATAACCTTCACCCGCGGTCGCGCGCCCTGCGCCGGATGCCGCAGATCGGCCCAGTAGCCGTCACGGGATTCTATCCCGGACTGGCAGCCCGCCAGCAGCAGCGCCAGTATCAGCCACAGCCACCGTTTCAACGAATGATCACCGCCGTGCCGCTGACGCTCACCATCAGCATGCTGCCATCTTTGCCGACTGTTTCGTAGTCAATATCGATACCGACCACGGCGTTGGCGCCCAGCGCTTTTGCCTGCTCCTCCAGCTCTTCAAACGCGATCTCTCGCGCTTTACGCAGCTCTTTCTCGTAAGCACCGGAGCGGCCACCGACCACATCACGGATGCCAGCGAAAAAGTCACGGAAGATGTTGGCACCCAGAATCGCTTCACCGGTGACGACGCCACAATATTCGCTGATGCTGTGACCTTCCAGCGTGGGGGTTGTTGAAAATTTCATCGCATTCTCCTTGTTGAAAACCGGGCTAAGGCTCTTTCGACTAAAAAGCACGGCTATACTCTATGCTAAAAAGGGCACCTTGCCAGAGAACCATAAGGAAATCGAGATGAGAAACAACGCGTTTGCGCTAATGATCCCGGCGGCCCTGCTGCTCAGCGCCTGTACCACCGTTGAGCCAGTGATTAAGGATAATGGCCCACGTACCGCACCGTGCATTGAAGGCGGTCCTGACCAGGTGGCCCAGCAGTTTTACGACCTGCGTATCGAACAGCCTACGCAGGGTCTGCCCGACAGCAACACCCTGGCAAAATATCGCCCTTACCTGAGTGATGCGCTGTACCACTCATTGCAGGCGGCCAGCGGCAGCAATGCAGGCGCACAGTGGCGCAATGGCGATCTCTTCTCCAGCCTGTCACAGGGTCCGACCGCCGCCAGCGTCGCTGATGCCTCCACCATTCCGAACCGCGATGCACGCAACATCCCGCTGCGGGTCGATCTGAGCCGCGACGGCAAGCAGTGGCAGGATGAAGTGCTGATGATCCATCAGGGCAGTTGCTGGGTGGTGGATGATGTGCGCTACATGGCCAACCCTGCGCATGCAGAGGGTGGCAGCCTGAGCCAGATGCTTGAGAAATCGAAAAAATAACCTCAGGCTTAACCGTTCAGAGAAGCGCAGTCGCCCCCGGGCGCTGCGCTTTTTTTATTTCCGCCGCCCGTCCCGCTGCAGTGGGCTGACCCCAGGCAGTACATGATATTGTGCTAAGCTTTTGCGGTTAGCCTGCTGTTTTACAAATTTTAACCCACCTTATTTGCATAACTATTCTGGTGACGTTAAAATCCGCGACACTAATAGCTATTCAAATCTGGCGCATGAGTATTCAACTAAACGCAATAAACTGCTTCTACGGTGCTCATCAGGCGCTGTTCGACATTAACCTTGAGTGTCCGCAAGGCGAGACCCTGGTACTGCTGGGTCCCAGCGGTGCGGGTAAGAGTTCGCTGCTGCGGGTGCTTAACCTGCTGGAGCAACCGCGTTCAGGTCAGTTGCAGATTGCCGGTAATCAGTTCGACTTCAGTCAGAAACCCTCCGATGCTGCGATTCGCGAACTGCGTCAGAACGTCGGTATGGTGTTTCAGCAGTACAATCTCTGGCCGCATCTTACCGTGCTGCAGAATCTGATTGAAGCGCCCTGCCGGGTACTGGGTCTCAGCAAAAGTGACGCCCGCGCCCGCGCCGACAAGCTGCTTGACCGGCTGCGCCTGACGCCCTACAGCGATCGCTTTCCGCTGCATCTCTCCGGTGGTCAGCAGCAGCGTGTGGCAATTGCCCGCGCGCTGATGATGGAGCCGCAGGTGCTGCTGTTCGATGAGCCGACAGCCGCGCTGGACCCTGAAATTACCGCACAGATTGTCAGTATCATTCGCGAACTGGCCCAGACCCGCATTACCCAGGTGATTGTGACCCATGAAGTGGAGGTGGCACGTAAAACGGCCAGCCGCGTCGTCTATATGGAGAACGGTCACATTGTGGAACAGGGCGATGCCAGCCGCTTTACACAGCCGCAAACCGAGGCGTTTGCTCACTATCTTTCGCACTAAGTCAGGATGCTAAAAATGAAAAAAATGGTACTTGCTGCACTGCTTGCTGGTTTTAGCCTGAGCGCTACGGCGGCACAGACGATTCGTTTTGCGACCGAAGCCTCTTATCCTCCTTTTGAGTTTGTGGATGCGGACAACAAGATTCAGGGCTTTGATGTCGATCTGGCCAATGCGCTGTGTAAAGAGATTGACGCGACCTGCACCTTCACCAATCAGGCGTTCGACAGCCTGATCCCAAGCCTGAAATTCCGTCGTTTTGATGCGGTGATGGCGGGCATGGATATCACGCCAGATCGTGAAAAACAGGTCCTGTTCACCAAGCCTTACTACGACAACTCCGCGCTGTTTGTTGCCCAGAAAGGCAAAGTCGCCAGCGTGGAAGCGCTGAAAGGCAAGCGGGTTGGCGTCCAGAACGGCACCACCCATCAGAAATACCTGACTGAGAAACACAACGAAATCACCACCGTTCCTTACGACAGCTATCAGAATGCGGTGCTGGATCTGAAAAATGGCCGTATTGATGCTGTGTTCGGTGACACCGCAGTCGTCAACGAATGGCTGAAGCAGAATGCCGCGCTGGCTGCCGTTGGTGAGAAAGTCACGGACAAAGCCTACTTTGGTACCGGCCTGGGCATTGCGGTACGTACCGGTAACACCGAGCTGCAGACCAAATTCAATGGCGCGCTGGATAAGATCAAAGCAGACGGCACGTACAAAACCATCTACAGCAAATGGTTCCAGCAGTAATCTCTGATGAATGAAATGATGACCCTCGCAAGCGCCGCCGGCATGACCGTCGGCCTTGCTGTTTGTGCTCTCATCGCTGGCCTGGTGCTGGCGATGATTTTCGCTGGCTGGGAGTCACTGCGCCTGAAACCGCTGGCGTGGATTGGCACCGGCCTGGTAACGCTGATCCGTGGCCTGCCGGAAATTCTGGTGGTGCTGTTTATCTATTTTGGCGCCTCACAGCTGCTGCTCACCCTCTCTGACGGCTTCACCCTGAATTTCGGCCTGTTTCAGTTACCGATACAGGTAGAAATTGAAAACTTCGACGTCAGTCCGTTCCTGTGCGGTGTGATAGCGCTGGCGATGCTCTATGCCGCCTACGCCTCGCAGACGCTGCGCGGCGCGCTGAAAGCGGTGCCGATGGGTCAGTGGGAGTCGGGTCAGGCGCTGGGCATGAAAAAATCGGCCATCTTTCTCCGGCTGATTATGCCGCAGATGTGGCGTCACGCCCTGCCCGGTCTGGGCAATCAGTGGCTGGTGCTGCTGAAAGATACCGCGCTGGTCTCGCTGATTAGCGTCAACGATCTGATGCTGCAAACCAAAAGTATTGCCACCCGCACGCAGGAGCCGTTTACCTGGTTCCTGGTGGCGGCCGCTATCTACTTAGTGATCACGCTGTTCAGCCAGGCGGTGTTACGCCGCATCGAACTGCGCACCACCCGCTTTGAACGGGGGAACAGCTAATGCTGGCCTATCTGCCTGAACTCCTGAAAGGGTTGCATACCAGCCTGACGCTGACGGCAGCATCGCTGGTCGTGGCCCTGCTGCTGGCGCTGCTCTTCACCGTGGTGCTGTCGCTGAAAACGCCGGTGTTCAACCCGCTGGTCAAAGGCTTTATTACACTGTTTACCGGCACACCGCTGCTGGTGCAGATCTTCCTGATCTATTACGGTCCGGGACAGTTTCCCTCGATCCAGCAGATCCCCTGGCTGTGGCATTTACTGTCGCAGCCCTGGCTGTGCGCGATGCTGGCGCTGTCGCTGAACAGCGCGGCTTACACCACGCAGCTGTTTTACGGTGCGGTGCGTGCGATTCCTTCCGGACAGTGGCAATCGTGTGCCGCGCTCGGCATGAGCCGCAAAGATACGCTGCGCATTCTGCTGCCATATGCATTTAAACGCGCCCTCTCCTCCTACTCCAATGAAGTGGTGCTGGTGTTCAAAGGCACCTCGCTGGCCTACACCATCACACTGATGGAAGTCATGGGCCACGGCCAGTTGCTCTATGGCCGCACCTACGACATCACAGTCTATGCCGCGGCGGGTCTGGTTTATCTCTGCGTTAACGGTTTGCTGACGCTGATGATGCGGCTGATCGAAAAGCGCGCCCTGGCCTTCGAACGACGTAACTGATATCCGGGCGAGGCCCCTCGCCCTTTTCGCCTGAAAAATCACACTAATTGCATAAAAATGCATTTTATGGCAGGGTATCGCCTTCTCTGGCTGACCACATCACAGGAATCATAAAATGAAAAAATGGATTGTTGCCGCTGCGCTGGCTTCGCTGGCACTTACCGCCCAGGCAGCGGAAAAGATTCGCTTCGCCGCCTCAGCGACCTACCCGCCGTTTGAATCCCTGGATCGGGAAAATAACCTGGTGGGATTCGATATCGATCTGGCCAAAGCGCTGTGCCAGCAGATGAAAGCGGAGTGTACCTTTACCAACAATGCCTTCGACAGCCTGATCCCGTCACTGAAGTTCCGCCGCTATGACGCGGTGATTTCCGGCATGGATATCACCACTGAGCGCAGCAAGCAGGTCGATTTTACCCAGCCTTATTACGCTAACTCCGCCATCGTGATCGCCCGTAAAGGCCAGTTCAGCAGCTTTGCTGAGCTTAAGGGCAAGCGCATTGGCGTGGAAAACGGCACCACTCACCAGAAGTACCTGCAGGATAAGCATCCGGAAGTGAAAGTGGTGGCCTATGACAGCTATCAGAATGCGATTCTGGATATGAAGAGTGGCCGGCTGGATGGCGTGTTTGGCGACAGCGCGGTGATGAATCAGTGGCTGAAGACCAATGCGGATCTCGCCACTGTCGGTGAACATGTTACGGATGCGGACTACTTTGGCACCGGTCTCGGCATTGCCGTACGCAAAGGCAATACGGCGCTTCGCGATCAGTTCAATCAGGCGCTGAACGAACTGAAAGCCAACGGCAGCTGGCAGCAGCTTAATCAGAAGTGGTTCCCGGAGTGATTACCGGCTGAGGCTACCTCTGACGATGCTTTCCCGGACTCGTGCTGACGGCGGGTTAACAGCGTCAGCACTTCAAAATGGGCGGTGTGTGGAAACATATCGAACAGTTGCACCTTCGTCACCTCATAGGCACTCAGTCGGGCAATATCCTGCGCCATGGTCTGCGGATTACAGCTTGAATAGAGCAGATAATCCGGGGCCATCTGGCTGAGATAGTCGCACAGCGCCTCACCAATTCCACGACGCGGCGGATTAACCAGCACCAGCTGCGGCACCGCATCGCGTCCGGTCGCAAACGCCGTAGAATCCAGCGCCGCAAACTGCACTTTTTCCAGCCCCAGCATCTCAGCGGAACGCTGGGCGCATTTTATCGCCTCGGCGCTGATCTCAATGCCCGTCAGTTCCATCTCCGCTGTCGCGCAGTGCAGACCAAAACCGCCTACGCCGCAGAAGAGATCCCACATGCTGTTGACCGGCAGCGCCCTGACCCAGTCGCGCGCGGTGGCATAGAGTGCGCTGGCAACCTGCGGGTTGGTCTGGAAGAAGCTTTGCGGGCGGATCCACAGCGGCACGCCGTTGAAGTTCTCTGCCAGCGACTGCGCGGGCGTCAGCGCAATCTCCTCTTCCCCCTCCAGAATCGCCATATGCACCGGCTGAATATTGGCAGAGATCACCGCCAGCTGCGGCAGTTGCTGTTGCAGCCACGGCAATGCGGCGCGCAGCTGTTCCAGTTTCGCGGTTGAACGCAGGACAAAGCGCAGCATCACGCCGCCCTGCTGGCTTTCGGTTATCAGCAGGAATTTGAGTTCGCCGCGTTTGCGCGCCACGTTATAGGGCGTCAGTCCGGCACGGGCGATAAAGGGCTTAAGTGCAGCAAAAACCGGCTGGAAGCTGGCGGGATAGAGCGGACAATCGCACAGATCCACAGCTTCACCATCACGATGGATTAATCCCAGCACCGGACGCTCTACGCTGCCACTCACCACCATTTTGGCTTTATTACGAAATGCCTGCTGCGGTGAGGTGACCGGCGGCAACCAGGCAGTGACCGGCTGCTCAGCCAGTAACTGTTCCAGCATCGACTGTTTGTCGTTCAGCTGAGTGGGATAGGGTTTTTCCAGCCACTGACAGGAGCGGCAACGGTTAGCGTCATAAAGCGCGCAGTGCATGGTAAAGCCTTAACGATCGGGTCGGGCGGAGCGCGATTGTATCATCGCTTCCTGAAAAAAGCGCGGCTGCTGGCAGGCAGAAACAGCAGCAGGAGCACCAGCAGATCGGGGATTTTCTGCGACAGGGTATGGTGGATAATCTGGACGTTATTGTCGCCATCAATGCTGAAAATCTCGGGGTAGATCCAGCCCAGCGAGGCGACCAGCATATAGCTGAGCACAATCACCTGCGTCGCCACATAGCCCCAGCGTCCACGGTTACTGCCGCGCATCAGGGTAAAGGCGCAGCGCAGTTCGAACAGGAAGATCAGCTGGCTGGCGACAAAGATGAGTGTCGCGTCCCAGGACTGGGCGCTGCGGTGAACAAAATTGGCGAGTTCACTGTAACCCAGCTCGTTTGCCAGCATCAGGACGCTCAGGCAGCGGGTCGCAATAATAGCAATGCCCGCAACCGTCACCGGAACCGGCGCGATTGAAAGCGTGGCACTGCTTTTGAAGATTTCTGACATAGTCCGTGACTCCACCTGATCGAAAAACGGGCCGGTCAGACCGGCCCGTTCATATAGTGGCAAAGGTTACGGATTTCAGCCACGTTTAGCTTTCTGAATATCGCTTAAACGTTGTTTTTCTTCGTGTGCCATCACCCGCCAGGCGATAAAACCCACTAAACCGACCACAAACAGGATCAATGAAGCCAGCGCATTGATTTCCGGGTTAACGCCGCGTCGCACGGTGGCGAAGATCGCCATCGGCAATGTGGTGGCACCCGGCCCGGTCACAAAGCTGGCAATCACCAGATCGTCGAGTGACAGGGTAAACGCCAGCAGCCAGCCGGTCACAATAGCCGGTGCAATCATGGGCACGGTAATCACAAAAAAGACCTTCAGCGGCGTTGCGCCTAAATCCATCGCCGCCTCTTCGATGGAGCGGTCCAGCTCACGCAGACGCGAGTTAATCACCACGACCACATAGGCGGTACAGAAGGTGACGTGGGCCAGCCAGATGGTCAGCATGCCGCGTTCGCTCGGCCAGCCAAAGGCGTTGCCCATTGCCACAAACAGCAGCAGCAGCGACAGTCCGGTGATGACGTCGGGCATCACCAGCGGCGCGGTCAGCATAAAGGCAAAACCGTTGTGGCCACGGAAGCGACCAAAGCGCACGATAATTACCGCCGCCAGCGTGCCCAGCACCACCGCCATGGTGGCGGAGAGACCGGCAATGCTCAGACTCAGCAGCACGGCGTCAATCATCGCGCTGTCCTGGAAGAGCACCCTGTACCAGTGGAACGAGAAGCTCTCCCACACCGTCACCAGCGGTGAACTGTTGAAGGAGTAAACCACCAGCAACAGCATCGGCGCATAGAGGAACAGGAAGCAGCAGACCAGAATACCGGTACGCCAGGGTGAGCGAATGGTTGGCAAATTATTCATGCCTTTTCTCCCATTTCACGGTTTTGATGCTTATGGAACCAGATGATCGGCAGAATCAGGATCAGCAGAATGATGACCGCCAGCGCAGAGGCCACCGGCCAGTCGCGGTTGTTAAAGAACTCCTGCCACAGGATGCGGCCAATCATGATGCTGTCCGGGCCACCCAGCAGTTCAGGGATCACGTACTCCCCCACCGCCGGGATAAACACCAGCATCGATCCGGCGATAATGCCCCCTTTTGTCAGCGGGACAATCACGCTGAAAAAGGTCTTCAGCGGACGCGCACCCAGATCCAGTGAGGCTTCCACCAGCGAGTAATCAATGCGGGTCAGCGCGGTGTAGATTGGCAGCACCATAAACGGCAGATAGCAGTAGACGATACCGATATAGACCGCTGTATTGGTGTAGAGGATCACCAGCGGATGATCGATCACACCCAGCCACAGCAGGAACCGGTTCAGGATACCGTTGTTGTTAAGCAGCCCCATCCAGGCGTAGACGCGCACCAGAAATGAGGTCCACGACGGCAGGATCACCAGCAGCAGCAGAATGGTGCGCATGGATGGCTTGCTGTGCGCCACGGCCCAGGCAAGCGGGTAGCCAATCAGCAGACAGATCACCGTGGAGATCGCCGCCACTTTCAGCGACTGCAGATAGGCATCGACGTAGAGCGGATCGTCGGTCAGCGTCAGGTAGTTGCCGAAATTGAGCACAATGCTGAACTGGTCATCAGCCCAGCTCACCAGCTCGGTGTAGGGGGGAATCGCACGCGCAATGTCCGCGAAGCTGATCTTCAGCACCGTCAGAAACGGCAGCAGAAACAACAGCACCAGCCAGACATAAGGTAAGGCGATCACCAGCTTGCGGCCATGCTGCATTTTTATCCGCGTGGCCCAGCGTTGCAGCGGCGTGCCGACCAGTCGGGCAGGCGCTTTAGCGCGTTGGAAAATCTGGCTCATAGCCGCTCCTTAAACCGTCAACACCACGCAGCTGTCGCATTCCCAGCAGAGGCGGACTTCATCACCCCAGGTCGGCAACCCTTTGCGGTAGCGATGCGCGTTTTGCAACTGTGCGCTGATCATCTGTCCGCTGTGCAGACGGACATGGAAGATAGAGAGGTCGCCGAGATAGGCGATGTGGACCACTTCACCCACCGCAAAGTTACAGCCATCGGCAGGCACCTCATCGCACAACATCACTTTTTCCGGGCGCAGTGCGACATGGACCGGAACGTTATCCACCACCGAGACATCGGAGTCGACTTTCAGCGGATGCATCAGGCCGGGACTGTCGATCACCAGGCCATCCGCCTGACGTTCACGCAGTAAGCCTTCGAAGACGTTAACCGAACCGATAAATTCCGCGCTGTAGCGGCTGGTAGGATGCTCGTAGATCTCCTCCGGCTCGCCAATCTGCACGAACTTGCCGCGATTCATAATCGCGATACGGCCCGCCATGGTCATCGCCTCTTCCTGATCGTGCGTCACCATCACACAGGTGGCGCCAACACGCTCCAGAATATCGACCACTTCCAGCTGCATCCTGTCGCGCAGCTTCTTGTCCAGTGCCCCCATCGGCTCATCCAGTAGCAGCAGTTTTGGCCGTTTCGCCAGGCTGCGGGCCAGCGCCACACGCTGACGCTGACCACCGGAGAGCTGGTGCGGTTTGCGTTTAGCAAACTCCTGCATATGCACCAGCGCCAGCATCTCTGCTACCCGGCTGGTGATCTCCCCTTTCGGCAGCCGATCCTGTTTCAGACCAAAGGCGATATTCTGCTCCACCGTCATGTGGGGAAACAGCGCGTAGGACTGGAACATCATGTTGATCGGGCGCTGATAGGGAGCAACGTGGGACAGATCCTGGCCATCCAGCACAATCTGCCCGCTGGTTGGCGGCTCAAAACCGGCCAGCATGCGCAGCAGCGTTGATTTACCACAGCCCGATGCGCCCAGCAGGGCAAAGATCTCACCTTTATAAATAGTCAGGCTGACATCATCCACGGCGTGTTGCCCGTCAAAGGATTTGGTCAGATTGCGAATTTCCAGCAGTGGCGTTAACGCCTTTGCGGTTTTATTTTGAGGACGGGGAATGGCATCGTTCACAAAGGTTCTCTCCGGAGCCAGGCGGAACATGGCGACAAAATTTGCCGCTAAAAATGGCACAACAGAGGCAGACACCGCGCCTCTGTTGCTGATTCATGACAGGTCAATCCGTTAAGGACGAATTACTTACCACTTTTTACTTTAGTCCATGCGCGCGTACGCACACGATCCAGTTTTGGATCCTGGACTTTCAGCACAAACAATTTCGACATCGCTTCAGGCGTCGGGAAGATACCCGGGTTGTTGCGGACGTCGGCATTGATCAACGGCAGCGACGCTTTGTTGCCGTTGGCGTAGTTCATTTTGTTGGAGACATCGGCGATCACTTTCGGATCCATGATGTAGTTCAGCCAGGCGTAAGCACCATCGAGATTTTTCGCATCTTTCGGGATCGCCATCATATCGAAGAAGGCCAGTGCGCCCTCTTTCGGTACGCTGTAGCCCAGATGCACGCCATTTTTCGCCGCATCAGCACGGTTTTTCGCCTGCAGAATATCGCCCGACCAGCCAATAGCGACGCAGATGTTACCGTTGGCCAGATCGTTGATGTACTGCGACGAATGGAAGTAGCGGATATTCGGACGCAGTTTCAGCAGCAGGTCAGTGGCCGCGCCGGAATACTCTTTGGCATCAGAGGTGTTAGGATCTTTGCCCAGATAGTTGAGCACCGTGGCGAAAATCTCTTCTGGCGCATCCAGGAAGGAGACGCCGCAGCTTTTCAGCTTCTCCAGGTTTTCCGGCTTCAGCACCAGATCCCAGCTGTTGACCGGCGCATCGGCGCCCAGTGCGGCCTTGACCTTGTCGACGTTGTAGCCGATACCGGTGGTGCCCCACAGATAAGGAATGGCATATTTATTACCCGGATCGTGCTGCGCCACTTTCTCCATCAGCGCCGGATCGAGGTTTTTGTAGTTAGGCAGTTTGCTCTTATCCAGCGGCTGGAATACCCCGGACTGCAGCTGACGCGCCAGGAAGCTGGAGGATGGCACCACCACATCATAGCCGGTGCTGCCCGCCATCAGTTTGCCTTCCAGGACTTCGTTGGAGTCAAACACATCGAAGACCACTTTGATGCCGGACTGCTTTTCTAAGTTCGGCACGGTATCTGGCGAAATATAATCGGACCAGTTGTAGACGTGCAGCGTTTTATCTTCCGCCATGCTGCTGGCCGATGCGGCCATCAGCGCAGCAGCTACCACAGCTGACAGCCATTTCTGACGTGAGTTGAACATATTTTTCCATCCTCCTGAGCGGGTCATTACAACGCTGCAAACCAGAGATCCCTGCATTGCGTTCTGTACAAGACGTCAGTGACACAATGAATCATTATTCAGCGGGAGTTTAATAGCAAAAACCTATAGCTGAGGCGCAGTTACGCGCCTGTTACAGCCCCGCAAGCATAGCCCCCCCGGTCAGGCTTCACCAGACCCCAGCGTAAAAAACGCCTGAAAGCGATATTTTATGCATGTTTGAGCTATGAGGTTCGGCTTTGATGGCATAAACCACGACTAATATCTGGCGTTAAAGGGCAAAATGCAGAATAAAAAATTATCGCGGCAGCGGATGGCGGGCATAAAAAAGCCGTCTCAGGGACGGCTTAGTGTGTGACCATGTCTGGCTAGTGCAGCACAGAATGAACGCTGGTCACCGGAACGTGCTCTTCTTCTTCGCCCACAATCAACAGATTGTTGGCAAAGGCTTCCAGGATCACCATCGAGATCTGCTCTTCACTCTGTTTCATAAAGTGCGAGAACTGACCAAAGGTTAACCCGGCGGTGGTAATCATTGACTGACAGACAATGAGTTTCGGCAGATTATCATCCTGAATGTCGATAAATGCTTTCACCGTCAGCGAACTGGCATTGATCTGCGACAAATCGCCAACCAGTGGAATCAGCGCCGTCGGCTTCACTTCAGCCAGCGCCGAAAACAGAATGACGTTGTCGACCAGATCGATTTTGGCGTCAAACACCCCATCGAAGTTTTGCATGTGCGGCAGATGAAGTGCCTGACAGGCATCGCATTCGAACCAGGTGATATTTTGCTGATCCAGCCAGCGACGCAGCAGGTCGATATCCGGAACGACAAGAGAATCCATCGTAAAATCCCAGTGGGGTGATAAACAGGCGACTTAGCTTACGGAAAAATGCGCGACGATGCCATGAAAACCGCTGAAAAGCGCGTGTCAGCCAGCGGTTTTAGGACGGAGCCCGGGGATGGCCTGCTGCTCAATCCGCTCGATCATCAGGGCGGCGATGTTAAGGTCACTGCTGGTTTCAATGCCTTCAAGACCGGGCGAGGCGTTAACTTCCATCACCAGCGGGCCGCGATGGGCGCGCAGAATATCGACGCCCGCCACTTCCAGCCCGAGCGTAGCCGCCGCTTTCACGGCGATCTGGCGCTCCTGTTGCGTAATGACGACCGGATAAGCTTTGCCGCCGCGATGCAGATTAGAGCGAAAGTCGCCCTCTTTCGCCACCCGCTCAATCGCTGCCACCACCTGATTGCCAATCACCAGACAGCGAACATCACGACCCTGCGCTTCTTTAATAAACTCCTGCACCAGAATATGGGCATTCAGGCCGCGAAAGGCATCGATAACGCTTTCTGCCGCCTGCCGCGTTTCCGCCAGCACCACGCCAATGCCCTGGG
Organism: Pantoea sp. ABR1s; assembly: GCF_057812235.1. Classification (NCBI taxonomy): domain Bacteria; kingdom Pseudomonadati; phylum Pseudomonadota; class Gammaproteobacteria; order Enterobacterales; family Erwiniaceae; genus Pantoea; species Pantoea sp. ABR1s. Next base: position 2,771,951 of record NZ_CM173823.1, read on the forward strand.
TGCCCTCCACCAGCTTGACCACCAGCGGCGCACCGCCGACCAGGGCGATCAGATCAGCGGTGTCATCGGGTGAGGAGGCAAAGCCGGTGACCGGCATGTCGATGCCTTCCCGTGCCAGCAGCTGCAGCGAGCGCAATTTGTCACGGGTGCGGGTAATGGCGGCGGACTCATTCAGCGGATAGCTGCCGCACATCTCAAACTGTCGCAGCACGGCCGTGCCATAAAAAGTGATAGGGTTGCCGATGCGCGGGATAACCGCATCAAAATGGCCCAGCGGTTCACCACAGTAGTGAACCGCTGGTGAGGCGGGATTAATATTCATATAGCAGGAGAGCGGATCGATGATCCGGACCTGGTGGCCGCGTGCGGCGGCCTCCTCACGCAGTCGCCGACTGGAGTAGAGCGTCTCATCACGTGACAGGATAGCTATCTTCATCGCTGCTCTCCCTTACTGGCTTAACGCGTGGCCCAGCCCTGCTGATGCAGATAATCGAGCATAAACGGACGCGTCTCTTTAATGATCAGGCGCTGGATCAGCTCACTCCAGGTTTCGCTGCGCTGGTTGCTGCCGCGCTGCTGATAATAGAGTTCTGTGCGGCTATCGTATTCGGCCAGTACCGCCGGATCCAGCGGCTGATAGCGGTTCTCATGCACCAGCATCGCGTGCGGCATACGCGGTTTGACGTCCGGCTTTGACTCCGGATGGCCCAGGCAAAAACCAAACAACGGCAGAACAAATTTCGGCAGGCCCAGCAGTTCGGTTACTTCCACGATACTGTTACGGATTCCGCCGATAAAGACGCCGCCCAGATCCAGCGATTCCGCCGCGACCATGGCATTCTGACCCATCAGCGCGGTATCGACGCAGCCCAGCAGCAACTGCTCGGCACGACCCAGCTGCGCATCAGGGCAAATCTGCAGGTGGCGATTAAAGTCAGCGCAGAATATCCAGAACTCAGGCGCATCCGCGACCCAGGTCTGTCCGCCCGTCAGCGTCACCAGCTTGTCGCGCAGGGCTTTGTCGGTGATACGGATAATGGAAGAACACTGTAAAAAACTGGATGTGGACGCCGATTGCGCCGCAGTAATAATCGCTTCACGCTGTGCTTCGCTGACCGGCTGGTCAGTAAAGGCGCGGATTGAACGATGGCTGCACAGTAAATCAATGGTCGGTGTCATAAAGTCTCCAGCAATATTATCTTTTTTTGTCAGTTTGATTAAACAGCTGTGGTGCTATCGCTTTCGCGGTGCGCCACATTAACAGCCAGGCAGCAGGCAGCATCAGAACCACGCCAGCAATAAACAGCACAGTGGCCAGCGTTTTTACATCCGCCTTGTCTGGCAGCGGAAGCCAGTGGTTGATCAGCAGCAGCGCGGCCACGATTAACAGGCCGCCAGCCGCCTCCAGCACCACCACAAACCGGGGTAATCTGGCTACACTCTGCATGATATCCTCCTGCCTTAGCGGCTGACTGAGCGTCAATTATGGTCAACAACCCAAAAATTGCGCGAGATACACGGGCTGCCGGCGCGAAAAAGCCTCTGATTCAGAGGCTTCCTGACCGGGCAGCGATAGCGTGCGGGCATCAGACTAACAGGCAAATCCTGCTTTCCTTAAGCGATACGAGCGGGCATCATGGTTGCCATTCTCTGTTTCATTGTGTGATACACATCACATAATAGTCGCTGCAAGGAGTTTTCAATGATTGCTGTTATTTTTGGTCGTCCGGGCTGTCCCTACTGTGTGCGTGCCCATGAACTGGCCGACAAACTAACCGCTGAACGTGATGATTTTAGCTACCAGTATGTCGATATTAACGCAGAAGGCATTACTAAAGCCGACCTGGAAGCGAGCGCCGGTAAACCGGTCAGCACCGTGCCACAGATTTTCGTCGACGAAAAACATATCGGTGGCTACACCGAGTTTGCGGCCTGGACCAAAGAGAATCTGGGATTTGCCGCGTAAGCGCTGATAGCCGGAATGAAAAAGGCGAGCCAGGTTTTCCTGTCTCGCCTTTTTACGCTCTGCCGGTCATCCATCGCCCGGCACTGTTTAATTGAGTGATGCCATCACTATCTGCATCAACCGTACCAGCAAGGCCCCGCAGCCTGCCCAGAACAGCGCGCTGAGGCTCCATGCGACCACAAAGAGTGCGTTGCTGTGGATAAACAGGCTGCTGTTTAACAGCAGTGCTGCCAGTAACGTTCCCCATAATCCCATGAGCAGGGTGCTTTTTAACGGGCTTTCCACCTGCACCAATGCCATCACGATACCGGGCAACATAAAGAGCAGTAATTCGGGCTGACCACGAAGCGGGCCGGGACCGACCTGCCAGAAATGACAGGTAAAGACAAACACCAGACTGTACAACACCACGCCGCACAGGCGGGTAGTCCAGAGATAAGAACGCTGCGGCATACCACCCCACTGATTAAAAGTAACCCCGACAATAACCTGCTGATAACCCTGATGCGTTCAGATGGAAATAAAAAGAAACAGTTCGCTGTGGCAACGAATGAAAAGAGCCAATGGCTGTGAAAGATATTTGTGATTAGAATAGCGCCGCGGTAAAGGTTCCATTTGCAGTACTGATGCAACAGCACCTCAACGGCCTGCTCACGATAGCGAAAAACAGGCTACTCTTCAATAGGTTACATGTAAACAAGAAGTTAAACAGTGAATATTAACGTCGCAGGATTGTTAAGCGGAAATGACATTTTGTTATTGTTTGTCGTTTTAGCGCTCGGCCTCTGTCTGGGTAAGTTGCGTCTGGGCTCGGTTCAGCTGGGAAATTCGATTGGCGTATTAGTGGTTTCGCTCTTATTAGGCCAGCAGCACTTTACGATCAATACCGATGCATTGAGTCTGGGCTTTATGCTGTTTATTTTTTGTGTCGGCGTCGAAGCCGGTCCCAACTTTTTTTCCATTTTCTTTCGCGACGGCAAAAACTATTTCATGCTCGCCATCGTTATGGTGGTCAGCGCGCTGTTGCTGGCGCTGGGACTGGGCAAACTCTTTGGCTGGGATATCGGTCTCACCGCCGGCATGCTGGCCGGGTCGATGACCTCAACGCCGGTGCTGGTCGGAGCGGGCGATACCCTGCGGCAAAGCATCAGCGATCCGAAGCAGCTTGGACTGATGCAGGATCAGCTGAGCCTCGGTTATGCCGTGACCTATCTGATAGGCCTGGTCAGTCTGATTTTCGGCGCACGTTATCTGCCCCGTCTGCAACATCAGGATCTGCCCACCTGCGCCCAGCAGATCGCCCGGGAGCGCGGTCTGGATGCGGACAGCCAGCGCAAAGTTTTCCTGCCGGTGATCCGCGCCTATCGAGTCGGTCCGGAACTGGTGGCATGGAGCGGCGGCAAAAACCTGCGCGAACTGGGTATCTATCGTCAGACCGGTTGCTACATTGAGCGCATCCGCCGCAACGGTATTCTCGCCAGTCCCGATGGCGATGCGGTGTTACAGCTCGGTGATGATATCTCGCTGGTGGGCTATCCCGATGCTCACGCCCGGCTCGACCCCAGCTTCCGCAACGGCAAAGAGGTTTTTGACCGCGACCTGCTGGATATGCGCATCGTCACTGAAGAGATCGTGGTGAAAAACCACAATGCGGTAAACAAACGCCTCAGCAAGTTAAACCTCACCGATCACGGCTGCTTCCTGAACCGGGTGATACGCAGCCAGATTGAGATGCCGATCGACGACAGTATCATGCTGAACAAAGGTGATGTGCTGCAGGTCAGCGGCGAGGCACGACGAGTGAAAAGCGTTGCGGATCGCATTGGCTTTATCGCGATTCACAGTCAGATGACCGATCTTTTAGCCTTCTGCGCCTTCTTTATCGTGGGTCTGATGATTGGTCTGATCACCTTCCAGTTCAGCAATTTCAGTTTTGGTATTGGTAACGCCGCGGGCCTGCTGTTCGCCGGTATCATGCTCGGCTTCCTGCGCGCCAACCATCCAACCTTTGGTTATATTCCGCAGGGCGCGCTCACTATGGTGAAAGAGTTCGGTCTGATGGTGTTTATGGCGGGAGTGGGATTGAGTGCCGGTAGCGGCATTAATCACGGCCTGAGCAGCGATGGTGCGCTGATGCTGCTGTGCGGCCTGCTGGTCAGCCTGATTCCGGTGATCATCTGCTATCTGTTTGGTGCTTATGTGTTGCGGATGAACCGCGCCCTGCTGTTTGGCGCCATCATGGGCGCACGTACCTGCGCACCGGCCATGGAGATCATCAGTGATACGGCACGCAGCAATATTCCGGCGCTGGGCTATGCCGGAACCTATGCCATCGCCAACGTGTTGCTGACGCTGGCGGGAACGCTGATTGTGATTATCTGGCCGATATTGCCCCTATAAAATTTTTTTGCCTGCGTCCAGAACTTTATTGTTAAGGGATAGTCATAATAAGTGCCACTGCTTTTCTTTGAAATCCCCAAATTGTGGAGCCCGCTGGTCTTTTTCCCGGCGGGTTTTTTTATGCCTTTTTTTCGTCCCTGCCCGTCATTCCCCCCTGATTCGCAACTGCATGTGTCATAAAACTTAAACCGTTACACAACTCAACGGCAGATTAAGAGCCTTTCTATAGACGAACAAAACGGTAAAAAGCAGGATAGACCGCTGTTTAGTTAGCAATTTGTGCTGGCTGATTGGGTGAGCGTGCTATCGCTGACCGTTTTTTTTGCCGCTGTTATCGGGCCGGGCTGGCGGGATGCTGCCAGCTGCCGTTAACCGGACTGTCTGCTGAGGAATTTATCCCGAAATGGAAGAGCTGAACCATTCACTGTTTACTGCCATTAATGCCACACCGGCTTCACCCGCCTGGTTACTGCAGCTGGCGACGTTTTTTGCCAAAGATCTGATCGCCATTGTGCCGCTGTTAATCGTGGCGATGTGGCTCTGGGGACCGCGCGATCAGGTGTCTTCGCAGCGGGTACTGGTACTGAAAACCGGTATGGCGCTGATCTATGCGCTGGCGATCTCCTGGTCTGTGGGCCAGCTGTTGCCGCATCCCCGCCCTTTCGCTATCGGTTTTGGTTATCAGTTCCTGCATCACGCCGCCGATGACTCCTATCCCAGCGATCACGGCACCACGATATTCACCTTTGCACTGGCCTTTATCTTCTGGCATCGCCTCTGGTCAGGTGTGGTTCTGATGGTGGCCGGTTGCGCTATTGCCTGGTCGCGGGTCTACCTTGGCGTTCACTGGCCAATGGATATGCTGGGCGGGTTCCTGGTGGGTCTGCTGAGCTGTCTGGCTTCGCATCTGGCGTGGCAGTTCTATGGCGAGCGGATGCTGGCGGTAATCAATCCACTCTATCGGTCGCTGTTTGCCGTGCCGATTCGCAAAGGCTGGACGCAGGATTAAGAAAGGGACGCCTTAGCGTCCCCAGCACTGTGGCAAACCCGGATTTACCGCAGCGAATAAGCTTAAAGCGCAGGGAACAGGGTCAGAGGAGGAAAGCGTCCCGCGCCAGGGACGGCGCGGGCCGAGCGTGTCATGGATGACGGATTTTGCGTCTTTCCGATCTGACCCTGTTCCCTGTGCAGGCTCGGGCTCAACGCAGTACGAGCCTGCGTCCCTGCTTACTTATGAAAACCACTTCCCGAACCAGCCATTGAATTTCATCATCACGAAATCAATCATCCGGCTGAAGAACCCGCCTTCCGGCACATCCTGCATCACCACCAGCGGCCGCTGCTCAATGGTTTTCCCGTCCAGCTGGAAATCGATGGTGCCGACCACCTGATTCTTCTTCAGCGGGGCTTCCAGCTGCGGCGTAGTGAGTCTGAAACTCGCCTTCAGATTCTTCATCTGCCCTTTAGGGATGGTTAGCGCAGCATCTTTCGCCACGCCCAGATTGACCTGGCTGCGATCACCGAACCAGACCCGCTGCTGCGCAAACGGTGCATCCGCTTTAATCGGCGTAACCGTTTCAAAGAAACGGAAGCCCCATGTCAGCAGCTTTTCACTTTCGCGGAAACGAATCGCATCGCTGGCGGTGCCCAGCACCACCGAGATCAGACGCATATCCCCTTCGGTTGCTGAAGCGACCAGATTATTCCCCGCGCCTGAGGTGTGGCCGGTTTTGACGCCATCAACCTTGAGATTGGTGCTCCACAACAGGCGGTTGCGGTTGATCTGGCGAATATTATTGAAGGTGAACTCTTTCTCTTTATTCAGCGCGTACTCTTCGGGCACATCGCGGATCAGCGCCTGAGCAATCAGCGCCATGTCACGCGCAGTACTGTACTGCCCTTCTGCATCCAGACCGTGTACCGTCATAAAGTGGGTATTCTGCAGTCCCAGCGCCTTCACGTAGTTGTTCATCAGGCCGATAAACGAATCCTGACTGCCCGCCACATAATCCGCCAGCGCAATACAGGCGTCATTGCCGGACTGGATCACGATTCCCTTATTCAGCTCATGCACCGGAATACGATCGCCCGGCTTGAGGAACATCAGCGACGAGCCGCGCAGCTTAGGGTTGCCGGTGGCCCAGGCATCCTGTCCGACGGTAACCAGGTCATCCGGCTTGATTTTGCCCGCTTTAATCGCCTGACCCACAACATAGCTGGTCATCATTTTAGTCAGACTGGCGGGGTCGAGGCGCTGATCGGCACTGGATTCGGTTAACACCTTACCGCTGGCGTAGTCGATCAGAATCCACGCTTTAGCATCAATGCCTGGCGCGGCGGGAGCCTGCTCAGCAAAAACGCTGACGGGGGCAAGAATCAGTAATGAAGTGGCAGCAAGGTGCCGCAGGCGAGATGTGAAGCGAGTGTTTGTCATGGGCTTGGCCGGATTGTCCTTGTTAAATCGAAATTCCAGGGGCAGAAAATTCTCACTCAAACGCTAACCCTTGACGGCAGCGAAAAAAACCGTCGAATCGTAAAGTTTTTTAGAGTTTAGTAGAGTAACCCTGGCATAAGTGCCGCGCGCGTGCCGCTTTTCCCCGATTCTGTCGCTATCAAAACTGCGTGAAATTCCGATTTTTCGCAGAAGAGTTAAGCCCGTCACAAATATCAGTTAACCTGAACGCCAGTCAGCCGAGGAGACCGACCATGGACTTAGCCCTTTTTGATCTGGATGAAACACTCATTTGTGAAGACAGCACCAGCCTGTGGCTGCGCTGGCTGGTATCACAGGGATTCGCCCCCAGTGAACTGATTGATCAGGAACAGGCATTAATGAGCCAGTACTATGCCGGTACGCTGTCGATTGAAGAGTATATGAATAAAACACTCTCCCCTCTGGCGGGCATGGCCACGCTTACCGTTGAAGGCTGGGTGCGCCGCTTCATTCACCGCGACATCATGCCACGCGTTTATCCTGCAGCCCGCGAGCGGATTGAGTGGCACCGGGCGCGTGGCGACAAGGTCATGATCATCTCCGCCAGCGGCGAGCATCTGGTGGTGCCGATTGCAGAAAAGCTGGGTGCCTGCGGCGCGCTGGCGATTGGCGTTGAAATCGTGGACGAGCGCTACAGCGGCAACACTTACGGCACCATGACCTATAAAGAGGGCAAAGTCACGCGACTGGGTGACTGGAAAGCGCTGCAGCAGGACGAGGCCTTTGACCGCACCTGGGCCTACAGCGATTCGATGAACGACCTGCCGCTACTGGAACAGGCCGATCATGCCCATGTCATCAACCCTGACGAACAGTTACACAAGGAAGCGTTAAACCGCGGCTGGCAGGTTTATCACTGGGCGCGCTGACTCCGAGCTTATTCCATAAGGCGTAACTGTTGCTGGCAGCCTGGACACGGACAGCGCGGAACAATCCGTAGTACACGTAGTCCGTGAGGATTACTCGCTGCGCTCGCCCCTTCAGGGCCGCCCTGACGGGCGTTCAGGTTGCTAAAGCAGCCTGTGTGAGCACTGCCCTGGCCCAGACTGACCAATAAAATAGCCTGGGGACAGGCTCTTAGCCGCGGGACGCACCAGCGTCCTGCGCTAATCCCACTTTCAGCAGCTTGCCATTGGCCTCATCGGTCAGCACATAGAGCCAACCATCCGGCCCCTGGCGAACATCGCGAATGCGCGCCTTCTGATCGTCCAGCAGACGCTGCTCTTCCACCACTTTCTCGCCGTTGATACTCAGACGAATCAGGTTTTTCTCTTTCAGAGCGCCGATAAACAGCGAGTTTTTCCACTGCGGAAAACGGGCGCTATTGTAGAACGCCATGCCGCTGATGGCCGGAGAATCCTTCCAGTGATAAAGCGGCGGTTCGGTACCCGCAACCTGTGTGCCTTGTGACTCCGGCACTTTGTCACCGCTATAGTCAATGCCGTAGGTTGCCAGCGGCCAGCCGTAATTCTTGCCCCGCTCCATGATATTCACTTCATCGCCGCCGCGCGGGCCATGTTCATTTTCCCATATCTTGCCGGTCCAGGGGTTAAGCGCCAGCCCCTGCGGATTACGCAAACCATAGGCCCAGATCTCTGGCCGTGCGCCGCGCTGTTTCGCAAACGGGTTATCGTCCGGCACGCTGCCATCGGCGTTGAGCCGCAGCAGTTTGCCCTGCAGCTTATCGAGATCCTGCGCAGCGCTGCTGGCAAAGTTATCGCCGAAGGCGATCCAGAGATAGCCCTGGGTATCAAACGCCAGCCGGGTACCGATGTTGTTGCCGCTGGAGAGCATCGGCGTCTGCCGAATCACCTCGCGGAAATCGCTGAGTTGCCGGTTATCCTTGCTCAGCGTGCCAACGCCTACCACCGCGCCCGCTTTGCCACTGCTGTTCGCTTCGGTATAGCTAAGCCAGACGCGACGACTGGTGGCAAAATCGGGTGCCAGCACCACGTCCAGCAGGCCACTCTGCCGTTCTGCCCAGACCTTAGGCACGCCCTGGATCGGCTGCGACAGGCCGCTCTCCGGGCTCCAGCTGCGCAGTTGTCCGCTACGTTCGGTAATCAGCAGCGTTTTGTTATCGGGCAGGAAGGCGACGGACCATGGATGTTGTAACTTATCCTGTAATACCTCGACCTTTACGTCGGCGGCAAACAGGGGGGCGGTACAGAACAGGGAGCCACTTAGCAACAAAGTAGTTGAGAAACGGGCCATAACGATCTCCTGACGGGATAGAATGCCCTTAAGCGTAGTCAGCCCCTCTGCAATGATGTTGAGGATTTACAAAAGATTAATCAGGGCGACAGCGCTCTGCTGTCGCCCGTCAGAGTCAGGGCGCGTTAAAACTTACCGTGTCACGCACCATCGTATCGATACCAGGCTTCAGCTCGTCAAAGGTGATCGGCGTATTGCTGTTACTGACCGTTTTGCCAAAGGCTTTGCGAACCACCCGGATCATCGGTTTGCCCGTCACCGCATCGCTGGCTTCTATCTCCAGAAACAGTTCGCTGTTCTGAGTACGATGCCCTGACGCCGCCATGGTGCTGGCAACGACCGCGGCAACCGGTACCACTTCATAAAACTGCACGCCCTGATTTTCTGCTGACACGGCGGTAATGGCGGCCCTTACCTTCAGGGTATGCGGCGTAGCCTGATTCACCAGCGGCAGGCGGGTGGCTATCGCGCCTTTTAGCTGGATCTCGGTGTAACTGAGCACCTGATCCAGCGTTTGCTGAGTGACGCGTGGCGTGGGGTGCGCCGCCGGGTAGTAGATCAGCGACGTATAAAGCACATCTTTATAATGGCTGCTTTGATAGTCAGGTGATATCCAGCGCAGAGTCGGTTCACCACTGGCTGACGACGTCGGTTGCAACTGGCTGTAATCGCTTAAAAAACCTGAATATTGCTGCTTATCAGCAACATGAGAAGTACAACCACTGAGCAGCACGGCAGAGACCGCCAGAAGAGCAGCAACGGAAGTTTTACGCATCATCAACTCGCTTGTATCAGGAAGGTTTAAGCAAGCATAGATAAGCCAGAGGGGAAATGCAGAATAACAGAGGCGGTTTAACGCTGTTATGCAGAATAAATAGCAGGAAAACCCGCTGCAGAGCACAGCGGGCGAAAAAGATTACTCAAAGCAGGTATCAGGATTCTCAGACAGGGTGATGAACTGTTTGCCACCCTGGGTCAGCGCCATAATGGTGCCGCTTTCGATATCGTAAACCCAGCCGTGCAGACGCAGCTTACCGTTACGCAGCGCGACGGACACCGAAGGATGGGTTTTCATGTTGTTCAGCTGGGCGATAACGTTCTCTTTGACCATCTCGTTCAGCTTCTTCTCTGGCGAGTCATACTCACGCTGCTCAACCACCGCTTTTGCCGCATCGGCATAGCGCAGCCAGTGCTCAACCGCAGGCATGGTATCCATGCAGGCGCAGGAGGCGATGGCGTTCATGGCACCACAGTTAGAGTGACCACAAATGATGATGTCGGAGACGCCCAGCGCGACCACCGCATATTCGATAGTGGCGGAGACACCGCCTGGCTCCGGGCCGAATGAGGGAACGATGTTGCCCGCATTGCGGATAACGAACAGCTCTCCTGGCTCCTGCTGCGTCACCAGTTCAGGCACCAGACGGCTGTCTGAACAGGAGATGAACAGCGCTTTCGGATTTTGATTTGATGCCAGGCTTTTGAAAAGATCCTTCCTTTCAGGAAACACATTCTGCTGGAAATTCAGAAATCCGTTGATGATCTCTTTCATTATTTAGCTCTCACATTATCCATTTCATTACCTGAGGGGCATAGCCCCCTCAGTGGGGTTTGCCCGTTTATTATTAATGAAAACAAGTGAATATCAACCCACCTTTTACCGGATGCTCTAAACAGCGGACACTGTCAGCGTTTCGCTTGTTCACCAGTCAGAGGCTCCGCAGCCAATTTCTTTTTATAGCACGGGAAGTTATTGGAAAAAGCACGGTTTGAACCGCCCGTTTTTTTGCCTGTGCTGTGGATCGGCTTTTACGCGTTTTTTCACTACTTTACGCCCCCGGCTCGCCAGCAGAAAAGGTTTCTCTTCTGCTGCTGTCTGACTTTATCTGGCAAGCGTGGCGGGCTATGGTGTTTTGGGGCGTGGCGAAACGGCTGCGCATCTGACAGCACGGGCGCTGCGCCAGAACCGTTGCAGGCAAGGAATGAGGGATAGGAGAGAGCAGGACGGGTTCATTAAAACAACCCCGGCAGCAGGAGGTAACAGCTGCCGGAAGAGCAGGATTAACGCTTAGCCATACTGCTGCTGATGCGCTTTTTTACGTCGCAGATAGTCTTCATCTGCACGAAGTTTGTCCCAGTAGCCTTTGAAAACAGCCGCCGCCGCGGCTTTTTCCTCGTTGACGCCGCGCGGCAGCTCCTTGCCATCCGCGTCATATTTGCGTCCGCCCTTGTGGTTGCTGTAACGGCGCGCACGGGTATACCCCATCTGAATAAATTTGCGCGCCATATCCATGCCGACAAAATCATCTTTGCGCCGATACTCCTCAAACAGCGCCATGATTTTCTCAGCCGACTCTTCAGCAATGGGAACGGTACGAAAACGCCAGTGTGGCAGTATTTCGCCTTTATAAGGCTCGACCATCAGCACGCCCTGCTCACCACGCCCGACCTGATAAAGCTCGGGGTGCTGGCGGAAGTCGATAGTGCTGAAGTCCTGATCATAATCGAAAGGTTTCATCTCTTTAGTTTAGGATCAAGTGCGTCGCGCAGCCCGTCTCCGAGTAAATTAAATGCCAGAACGGTGAGGAAGATGGCCAGGCTGGGGAAAATCGCCACGTGAGGCGCGATAACCATGTCGGCCCGCGACTCATTCAGCATCGCCCCCCACTCCGGCGTAGGCGGTTGTGCGCCCAGCCCCAGAAACGACAGGCTGGCCGCGGTAATGATTGAGGTACCGACCCGCATGGTGAAATAGACCACAATCGGCGATACCGTGCCGGGCAGGATATGCCGCATCAGGATAGTCCAGTCAGAAGCGCCGATGCTGCGTGCCGACTCAATATAGGTCTGATGCTTCAGCACCAGCGTATTGCCGCGAACCAGCCGGGCAAAAGCCGGGATACTGAAGATAGCGACCGCCACAATCACATTACTCATGCCGCTGCCCATAATCGCCACCACCGCAATCGCCAGCAGAATGCCGGGAAAGGCAAACAGCACATCGCAGATACGCATGGTGATGCGGTCCCACCAGCCTTCGTAATAGCCCGCTAACAGACCAAAGAATGTGCCGATCAGCGCGCCGATCACCACCGAAAAGAAGCCCGCAATCAGGGAAATCCGCGTGCCGACCAGCACCCGACTGAAGATGTCGCGCCCCAGTGAATCGACGCCAAACAGATGCATCAGCGAGGGGCCGTCGTTGAGCCGGTCATAATCGAAGTAGTTCTCTGCGTCGAACGGCGCAATCCATGGGGCAATAACCGCCAGCACAATCAGTACCAGCACAAACAGCCCGGCCAGCAGCGCCACCGGCTGCCCTCTGAAACGCCGCCAGAATTCACGCCACGGCGTTCGCACCCGATTCTCCGCAATCAGCGGCATCGTTTTTAGTGCCGCTTCGCGTCGCCAGTTTTTCATCGCGACTCCTTAAAGCGAATAGCGGGATTAATCACCGCATAGAGCATGTCGACAAACAGGTTGATCAGAATAAACTCCAGTGAAAACAGCAAAACTTCCGCCTGAATAACCGGGTAGTCGCGCATCGCCACGGAATCGACCAGCAGTCGCCCCAGGCCCGGCCAGTTAAACACCACCTCGACCACGATCGATCCGCCCAGCAGGAAACCAAACTGCAGCCCCATCATCGTCACCACCGGGATCATGGCGTTGCGCAGGCCATGCTTGACCACCACCAGCGACTCGCGCACCCCTTTGGCCCGGGCGGTCCGCATATAATCTTCCTGCATCACCTCCACGAACGAGGCACGGGTAAAGCGCGCCATCACCGCCGCCACCGCCGCACCCAGGGTGATGGAGGGCAGAATGTAATGTTTCCAGCTCTCTGCACCGACGGTTGGCAGCCATCCCAGCTCCACCGAGAAGACCTGCATCAGCAGCATGCCCAGTGCAAAGGCGGGAAACGAAATGCCCGACACCGCCAGCGTCATCCCCAGTCGATCGGGCCAGCGATTGCGCCAGACAGCGGAAACGATGCCGATTGCCATGCCAAAAATCACTGCCCAGATCATGCTGACCAGCGTCAGCCACAAAGTTGGCATAAAGCGTGAGGCGATCTCCTCCGCGACCGGCCGCTTCGAGACCATCGACTGGCCGAAATCGCCCTGCAGCGCATTCAGCATAAAGTGCCAGAACTGCTGCGGCAGCGGCAGGTCGAGTCCCAGCTCCTGACGCACCAGCGCCACCACCGAGGCATCGGCTTCCGGCCCGGCGATCAGACGCGCCGGGTCGCCCGGCAGCAGGTGAACAAACAGGAACACCAGCACCGCCACAATCAGCAGCGTGGGGATCAGCCCAAAGAGTCGTTTGAGAAAATAGTTAAACATGCAACATCCTGCAGCTGCGGCCAGCCTCGCGGGCTGGCCTGCTCCGTTACTTCAGAGTTGCCTCATCGAAATTGAATGAGGTATCGGGCATCACATAAAAACCGCTGAGGTTTTTGCTGTTGGCAGAAACCAGCTGCTCAACCACCAGTGGGATCCACGGATGATCCTGCCAGATGGTATCCTGCGCATCTTTGTAGAGACGCGCTTTCTCGGCACGATCGGTGGTTTTCAGCGCATCAGCCAGATCTTTATCGACCTTAGGATTGCTGTAAAACGCGGTATTGAAGATCGCCGGTGGCCAGGCCGTAGTAGCAAACAGTGGCGTCAGCGCCCAGTCCGCTTCACCGGTTGAGGCGGACCAGCCGGTGTAGAACATGCGCACGCCGCTCTCTTTCTGGCCCTTGCCTTCTACTTCAGCGGCACGCTGACCCGCATCCATCGCCGTAACTTTAACTTTCACGCCAACCTGCGCCAGCTGCTGCTGGGTGAACTGCAACACTTTCTGCGCGGTGCTGTGGTTGTGTGACGACCAGAGCGTGGTTTCAAACCCGTTCGGGTAACCCGCCTCTTTCAGCAGGGCTTTCGCTTTGGCCGGATCGTAGCTGATGGCCGGATAGGTCTGAGCGAAGTCGATGGTGGGCGGCACGATGCCGGTAGCGGGCGTGGCGTAACCGGAGAACGCCACTTTCGCCAGCGCCTGACGGTTGATGGCATATTCCAGCGCTTCACGCACCTTCGGATTATCGAACGGCTTCTGAGTGACATTAAGGCTGATGTAACGCTGCATAATCGATGGCGTGGTTACCACAGCAAGCTTGCTGTTCTTCTCCAGCAGTTTTGCCTGCTCATAGGGCACCGGGAAAGCAAAGTTCGCTTCGCCGGTCTGCAGCATCGCCGCGCGGGTGTTGTTATCCACCACCGGTCGCCAGGTAATGCTGTCCAGCTTCGGATAGCCCGGCTTCCAGTAGCCGTCCCACTTCTTCACCTTCACAAAATCGGTCTGGTTCCAGGTTTCAAACACAAACGGGCCGGTTCCTACCGGATGGAAACCGATCTCTTTGCCATATTTTTTCAGCGCGGTGGGCGAAATCATCGCCGCCGCCGGATGGGCCAGAATGTTGATAAAGGCGGAGAACGGCTCTTTCAGCGTTACTTTTACCGTAGTTGGATCCACCACTTCGGTGCTGGCGATATGTTTAAACAGGTTGTAGCGCTTGAGATGGTTATCCGGATTGCTGGCGCGATCGAGGTTGACCTTTACCGCTTCCGCATTGAAGTCAGTGCCATCCTGGAATTTAACTCCGGAACGCAGCTTAATGGTGTAGGTCAGGCCGTCGGCGCTGGCCTGATAGCTCTCAGCCAGCACGTTGGTGAGCTTCATCTCTTTATCAAAGCCAAACAGGCCCTGATAGAAGGATTTCGCGACCGCCTGCGACAGCGTGTCGTTGGCGTCATAGGGATCGAGAGTGGTGAAGTTGGACGCGACGGCAATCACCGCATCCTGTGCTGCCCAGGCGGGCAATGCCATTGCGCTGCTTAACACGCCAGCCGCCAGTAACCCTTTACGCATCGTAATCTGCATCTTGTTCTCCTGTAATCCCTGTCGGGTTGGTCGCCGGGGCGACATCGTCACTGTTCAGGTCGCACTGATAACGTGGCGGGCGACGAAATGGCCCGGAGCCACCTCCATCAGCGGCGCCACTTCAGGTTCATCCCCTAACGCATGAATCGGGCTGGGGATCTCATCGACCAGTAAGGCTCGTTCGCGACGCCGGTGAGCCGGATCGGCTACCGGCACCGCCGCCATGAGTTTTCGGGTATAAGGGTGCTGAGGCTGCTCAAACACCGCCTGACGCGGCCCCATCTCGACAATCTGACCGAGATACATCACCGCCACGCGGTGGCTGATACGCTCCACCACCGCCATATCGTGAGAAATAAACAGGAAGGCGATGTCAAACTCGCGCTGCAGGTCGAGCATCAGATTAATTATCTGCGCCTGAATTGATACATCCAGCGCCGAGACGGACTCATCGGCGATCACCACTTTGGGGTTCAGCGCCAGCGCGCGGGCTATACAGATGCGCTGACGCTGGCCGCCGGAAAACTCATGGGGATAACGCTGAGCATGTTCCGGCAGCAGACCCACTTTATCCAGCAGCCAGGCAACGCGCTGCTCCGCCTCACGACGCGGCATCGCCTTGTGGACCAGCAGCGGCTCCATAATGGAGAAGCCAACCGTCAGCCGGGGATCGAGCGAGGCGTAGGGATCCTGGAAGATAAACTGAATGTCGCGTCGCAGATGGGCCAGCGCGGCACCCGACAAATGGTCTATCCGCTGCCCGTCAAAGGTCAGGGTGCCACCCTGACTGGCAACCAGCTTCAGCAGCGATCGCCCGGTGGTCGATTTACCACAGCCAGACTCGCCCACCAGCGCCAGCGTCTCACCGGCATAGAGATCAAAACTGACTTTTTCGACGGCATGCACCCGGCTTTTGACGCGGTTCAGCAGGCCGCCGCGAATATCAAAGCGGGTGACCAGATCGCGCACCTGCAAAATGGGTGGCTGCAGGCGGCGAACCGTGTCCTGCGGCACATCATCAACGGCATCGCTGTGCAGCAACGGAAATTTAGCTGGCAGGGGCTGGCCCTGCATCGAACCGAGCTTTGGCACCGCCGCCAGCAGCGCCTGGGTATAGGGCTGCTGCGGGGCGCTGAACAGCCTGGCTACCGGGGCATTTTCTACTACTTCGCCGCGGTACATCACCTGAACCCGATCGGCCATTTCGGCGACCACGCCCATATCGTGAGTGATAAAAATCACCCCCATCTGCATCTCTTTTTGCAGCACGCGGATGAGTTGCAGAATCTGCGCCTGAATGGTGACGTCGAGCGCGGTGGTCGGCTCATCGGCAATCAGCAGGGCCGGTTTGCAGCAGAGCGCCATGGCGATCATCACGCGCTGGCGCATCCCGCCCGACAGCTGATGCGGGAAGCGGGATAATACATTTTGCGCATCCGGGATTCGTACCAGATCCAGCATCCGGCGCGCTTCGGCCAGCGCGCCAGCGTGGCTCAGACCCTGATGCAGACGGATGGATTCCGCAATCTGCTCGCCCACGGAGAAGACCGGATTCAGCGAGGTCATCGGCTCCTGAAAGATCATCGCCATATCTGCACCGCGCACCCGCCGCATCTGACCTTTTGAGGCGCGCATCAGATCCAGCACGTCGCCGTTGCGACGCCGCAACAGCACCTCGCCGCTGACCCTCCCGCCAGCCTGCTCAATCAGCCGCATCAGCGCCAGCGAGGTCACTGATTTCCCCGAGCCTGACTCCCCCACCAGCGCCAGCGTTTCGCCGCGAAACAGATCGAGTGACAAATGACGCACCGCGTCAGTGACGGTGGTTTCGTGCTGAAAACGCACATTGAGATCGCGCACCGCCAGGACCTGCTGAGGGGCCAGCGGCGGTAACGTTTGCCTGTCGCTCATCTCTGCTCCTTAACTTTCGCGATAGATAGCGACGTCTGCCACTTCGCCAACCCGCGCCACACCGCGATACATCCCTTCGCTGTTGAAAGGCAGCGCTACGTTGCCTGCGCGGTCGACGGCAATCAGCCCCCCGCTGCCGCCCAGCTCCAGCACACTGTCATGAATAACATTAACCGTGGCCTGCTGCAGTGAGCGCCCGGCGTAGCGCATCTGCGCTGCCACATCGTAGGCCGCCAGCGTCCGCATAAAGACTTCACCGGTGCCGGTACAGGAGACCGCCACGCTGTCGTTACTGGCGTAGCAGCCTGCGCCCGGCAGCGGCGAGTCGCCGACCCGTCCGGCCTGCTTGTTGGTCATACCGCCCGTTGACGTGGCGGCCGCGAGGTTGCCCTCAAGATCCAGCGCGACGGCCCCCACCGTACCAAACTTACGGTCCGGGTCGAGCGGGTCATCGCTGTGCGCGGCACCATCGTGGTCCAGCACCGCCGTATCGCTGTTCAGCGCGCGCTGCAACTGCTCCCAGCGTTCCGGGGTCGAGAAGTAATCAGGCGTGACCGTCTCCAGCCCGTGCGCCTCAGCAAACTGCTCTGCGCCCTCGCCGATAAACAGGACATGCTCGCTATGTTCCAGCACGGCACGTGCCGCCAGCACCGGATTCCGTACCCGCGTTACGCCCGCGACCGCCCCTGCTCCCAGGGTGCGGCCATCCATGATGCAGGCATCGAGTTCATGTGTGCCCTGATGGGTGAAGACCGCACCTTTACCGGCGTTAAACAGCGGGCACTCTTCCAGCAGCCGCACCGCTTCGGTCACCGCATCGAGTGCGCTGCCGCCCTGAGCCAGTATCTGCTGGCCCTGAGTGACAATATCGTGTAGCGCCTGACGATAGAGTTGCTCTTTTTCGGCGCTCATTGCTGAGCGCGTAATGGCACCGGCGCCTCCATGAATGGCGATCACTGCATTGACCATAACGATCTACCCTGTGGTTGCATCAGGACGAAAAACACTGATTTAAAATGGTTTTCACCCATTTTTGGTGATTTTTGACTATAGAAAGCCTGCTAAGTGTTGTAAAGCGGAAACTGTTCCTGTGGTTATAACCTTTTCTTACCGCCATATTTCACTTTGGCCACAACAACAGGCAAGTCAGGCCGACACCGATGTGACTCAGCGGCTAATTCCCACCATAATAGGCAGCATCTGAGATAACCAGGCTGGAATATCCATGGAAAGTTTTACTGCAGGCTTGATCTCCCTTGAGGAGGCACAACAAAAAATGCTGTCACAGCTGACGCCCGTCACCGACTCTCTTAGCGTGCCGCTGGCCGAAGCGGTCGGGCGTATCACCGCCAAAGCGGTGACCTCACCGATTGCCGTGCCGCCATTTGATAACTCTGCGATGGATGGCTACGCCGTCAGACTGGCAGACGCCAGCAGCGGTCAGCCGCTGCCAGTGGCGGGTAAAGCCTTTGCCGGCGCACCGTTTAGCGGTGAGTGGCCGCAGGGCAGCGTGATTCGCATCATGACCGGTGCGCCGGTGCCTGCAGGCTGTGAAGCAGTAGTAATGCAGGAGCAGACCGAAACACAGGGTGATGCGATTATGATCACCGCGCCGGTCCGTCCCGGACAGAACATTCGTCTCATCGGTGATGATATTCAGCCAGGCACCGTGGTGCTGGAAGCGGGAACGCGTCTGGGTGCCGCGGAGCTGCCACTGCTCGCCTCACTGGGTATCGCGCAGGTCAGCGTGCTGCGAAAACTGCGGGTCGCTATCTTCTCCACCGGTGATGAACTCCAGCCGGTAGGCGAGCCGCTGGCCGAAGGCCAGATCTACGACACCAACCGCTTTGCGGTATCACTGATGCTGCATAAGCTGGGTTGCGAAGTCATCGACCTTGGCATCATCAAAGATGACCCGGCCGCACTGCGTGCTGCTTTCACCGAGGCCGATCGGCAGGCGGATGTCGTGATTACTACCGGCGGCGTCTCGGTGGGCGAAGCGGACTTCACCAAAACGATGCTGGAAGAGCTTGGTGCCATCAGCTTCTGGAAGCTGGCGATCAAGCCTGGCAAGCCATTTGCCTTTGGCCGCCTCAACAGCAGCTGGTTCTGCGGCCTGCCAGGTAATCCGGTCTCCGCCGCCGTGACCTTTTATCAGCTCGTTCAGCCGCTGCTTGCCACCCTCACCGGCCAGCAAAAATCAGCATTGCCACCACGTCAGAAAGTGCGCTGCGCCTCGCGGCTGAAAAAGTCACCAGGCCGGCTCGATTTCCAGCGCGGCATCCTGCGACAGAACGCACAGGGCGAACTGGAGGTGGAAACCACGGGGATGCAGGGTTCACACGTCTTCAGCTCCTTCGCCCAGGCAAACTGTTTTATTGTGCTGGAACGGGATCGCGGCAATGTTGAACCGGGCGAATGGGTCGAGGTGGAACCGTTCAACGCCCTGCTGGAGGCGTAAATGCTGCCTGAATTAAGCGATGAGGAGATGCTGCGCTATAACCGGCAGATTGTATTGCGCGGCTTTGATTTCGACGGTCAGGAGCGGCTGAAAGCGAGTCATGCGCTGGTCGTCGGGCTGGGCGGACTCGGCTGCGCCGCTGCGCCCTACCTGGCGGCTGCCGGTGTCGGCAGCCTGACGCTGCTCGACTTCGATACCGTATCGCACTCTAACCTGCAACGGCAGATCCTGCATCATGATGCTGATATTGGTCGTGCCAAAGTGGACTCCGCCGCACAAAGCCTGGCCGCCATCAATCCGCACTGTCAGCTGCATCCGGTCAATGGACAGCTGGACGATGCAGCGCTGCTGGCGCTGATCGCCAGGCAGCAGGTGGTGCTGGACTGCACCGACAACGTTGCGGTGCGTGAGCAGCTTAACCGGCTCTGTCGTCAGCAGCGGGTGCCACTGGTCTCCGGCGCCGCGATTCGGATGGAAGGTCAGATCAGCGTATTCAACTGGCAGCCCGGCACACCCTGCTATCGCTGCATCAGCCGCCTGTTTGGGGAACAAACCCTGAGTTGCGTGGAAGCGGGCGTCATGGCTCCGCTGGTTGGCGTGATTGGTGCGATGCAGGCGATGGAAGCGATTAAAGTGCTGACGGCATTTGGCACGCCCGCCACCAGCCGGTTGCTGATGTACGATGCGATGAGCGCGGAGTTCCGCAGCATGAAGGTGGCGCAGGATGCGCACTGTGAAGTGTGTGGTGGTAACGCGTAGCGTCGGCAGGAACGCCTCTGCTCCCTGAAGCCCGTGCTGAACCAACAAACCACCAAAAAAAACGGGGTGGCCTGCGCCACCCCGTTTCAATCAGACGATACCCTGACTCCGCAGGTAATCTTCGTAATTACCGGTGAAGTCCACCACGCGGTCTGCTTTCAGCTCTATCACGCGGGTTGCCAGCGAGCTGACAAATTCACGGTCGTGTGAAACAAACACTAGCGTGCCTTCATACATCTCCAGCGCCATATTGAGCGATTCAATCGACTCCATATCGAGGTGGTTGGTCGGCTCATCCATAATCAGAATGTTCGGTTTTTCCATCATCAGCTTACCGAACAGCATACGACCCTTCTCTCCACCGGAAAGCACTTTGGCCGGCTTCTTAATATCATCCTGCGAAAACAGCAGGCGACCCAGAATACCGCGAATGGTCTGCTCATCATCGCCAGGCTGTTTCCACTGACTCATCCAGTCAAATACCGTCAGGTCATTGGCAAAATCATCGGCGTGATCCTGAGCATAATAACCAATACGCGCATTCTCTGACCATTTAACGCTGCCGTTATCTGGCGTCAGCTGACCCACTAGCGATTTTAACAGTGTTGATTTACCGATACCGTTGGCACCGATCACCGCCAGCTTCTCACCCACTTCCAGCAGCAGATTTAAATTCTTAAACAGCGGACCGTTATCAAATCCTTTGGTCAAACCTTCCACTTCCAGCGCATTACGGAACAACTTCTTGTCCTGCTCAAAGCGGATAAACGGGTTCTGACGGCTGGAGGCTTTCACTTCATCCAGTTTAATTTTATCCATCTGCTTAGCGCGTGATGTCGCCTGACGCGATTTAGAGGCGTTGGCGCTAAAACGACTGACGAACGATTGTAAGTCAGCAATCTGCGCTTTTTTCTTGGCGTTATCGGATAACAGACGTTCACGCGCCTGGGTCGCCGCGGTCATATATTCGTCATAATTACCGGAATAAACCCGCAGCTCGCCATAATCCAAATCAGCCATGTGCGTACAGACCATATTAAGGAAGTGACGGTCATGCGAAATGATAATCATGGTGCTGTCACGCTCGTTCAGCACCTGCTCCAGCCAGCGAATAGTATCGATGTCCAGGTTGTTCGTCGGTTCGTCGAGTAACAGAATATCAGGATTAGAAAACAGCGCCTGCGCCAGCAGCACACGTAATTTAAAGCCCGGCGCAATTTCGCTCATCGGGCCATAATGCTGCTCAACCGGAATGCCGACGCCGAGTAATAACTCACCGGCACGAGACTCCGCGCTATAGCCGTCCATCTCACCGTAAAGTGCCTCAAGATCGCCGACTTTATACCCCTCTTCTTCGCTCATTTCTGGCAAAGAATAAATACGGTCGCGCTCCTGCTTCACTTCCCATAACTCATGGTGACCCATGATAACGGTGTCCAGTACGCTAAATTGTTCAAAGGCGAACTGATCCTGACGCAACTTACCGATGCGCTCGTTGGGATCGTAAGAAACATTGCCGCCTGAAGGCACCAGATCGCCACCCAAAATCTTCATGAAGGTGGATTTTCCGCTGCCGTTCGCACCGATTAAACCGTAACGATTACCGCCGCCAAATTTAACGGAGATATTTTCGAACAGTGGCTTGCTGCCAAACTGCATGGTGATATTGCTGCTAACTAACACGGCATTGACCTTTGTGAAGAGAATGGATGAAAAAACGGCGGCTATTATGCCAGATGTGACGCAGCGCACGCCAGCGTCAGCCGTGGATTCCTTGCGGGGTGATTGATATCCCGGCAGAAATAAAAAAGCCGGAAGGCCATGATGGCCCCCCGGCTCCCACTTACAAGGATTGTGTCGATCAATCGATCAGGAAACTGTCCAGGCTTTTACCGGAATCCAGCGCTTTTTTAATCGCTGCCGGGGTACGGCCCTGGCCAGTCCAGGATTTCTGCTCACCATTTTCGTCGGTGTAAGAATATTTAGCCGGACGCGGCGCACGCTTGGTACGTTTTTTCCCGCTTTCCAGTGCACCTAATAATTCATTAGGATCGATACCGTCAGCCAGCAGCATTTCGCGATATTTAGAAAGCTTTTCTTCTTTTTCGCGATTCTGCGTCTCTTCCGCTTCTGCTTCTTCACGGCGCTCAGTAACAACAACCGTTAATTTTTCCAGGATCTCTTCAAGATCGGTCAGTGGCAGTTCACGAGCCTGGGCACGTAATGTGCGAATATTGTTCAGTACCTTAAATGCGTCACTCATCACAATGTCCTTGATTAAGGGGGGTTAATAAAACTGTAGCGCCAAGACTACCTAATTCAAATAAAAAAATAAATTATTTTTACGCTACAGATAATTCCTAAGTATTAATTCGGGCAAAACAGAGCTATTAAAATCGGGCGTGCCTGACCTTTTATTAACGCTGAATTAACAACAAATGGCACTTTTACTCAGGAGTTGAAAACGATTTCAGGCAGATTATCCCGGCATAAGGCAGTTAACGCTATCAACTAAATGCGGGCCATGCAGCCTCATTATTTACGCTTACGGGCCGGAGATAACAGATTAAAAATGTGCCTGCCTGTGACCCCAGTCACACCAGCTTACAGATTATGCTTAAAAAGCCACCCCCGGCACCGTTAAATAGCGCAAAAGAATTAACGCTCTGGTGGCTTTTTTAATTATGCCCTTTGCCACCTGTTAACCATTTTTGCCGCTGCGATTTATAGCAGAGTCGGATTATTCGCAGATCGCTTAGCTGCGCAATAACAGTTCCGCCCGGCTCAGGCTGACTGAATAGCCTCACGCGCCCCCACTCGTTCAGTCGTAAGTTGCCTTAAAAAAACGTCAAAGAAATAAACTGAGAAAGGTGACAGAGCTCAAAAACCTGAATGCGGAAAGTGCCAGCAACATGAAAATAATCGCTCGCCGGAGGCGCTGATAATAACCCTGCGATTATCACTGTTTTATTTTCTGCTGGCTGCACCCGTTCCAGTGATGCTCAGAAGCTCTCTTTATCAACGGGTTAGATCATGATGAACAACATGGAGAGGCAGGCAGCACCGGTTTAAACGCTGCCGGAGGAGAGATAAAGCGGTAACTGCGCAGAGGCAGCTACCGCCGGATGACTAATTCGCCTGCGTGGCCGGGCCAAATACCGGATATTGCGGCATATCCACGTTCTGATAAGTCTCCCAGCCGCCGCCCAGCGCTTTATAGAGCGCCACTAAATCGAGTGCACTCTGCATCCGCGCCTGTGTCGCCTGCTCCTCTGCCTGAGCCAGCTGACGCTGCGCATCCAGCACCTCCAGGAAGGTCGAGAGCCCCTGGCGATAACTGTCGCTGGCGAGATCAAACGAGCGCTGAAGCGCACCGGTTGTCTCATCCAGCGCGGTGACCCGCTGCTGATCGGCGCGATAGCTGACTAGCGCATTCTCCACATCCTGCAACGCCGTCAGCACCGTCTGGCGATAATCCAGCGCGGCACTGGCCTGCTGTGCCCGCGCTAACTTCACGCTCGACACCAGCTGTCCGCCCTGGAAAATCGGAATCGATAACGACGGGCCATAACTGTAGAAATGGCTGCTCCAGTTATCCAGATAGCTGACATCGGTGTTGCGCACGCCCAGCTGGCCGGTTAGGGACAGGCTCGGGAAAAGCTGCGCGACAGAAACCCCAATCTCAGCGGTTTGTGCATGCAGCGTCGCTTCAGCCTGACGAATATCAGGACGACGACGTGCCAGCGTAGAAGGAATGCCTACCGGGACAAACTGTGGCAGCGGGGGTAACGCTTTTGGCGTACTGAGTTCAGCATCCAGCGCCCCCGGCGTCTTGCCGAGCAGCACCGCTAACCCATTCATCGCCTGCCGCGCCTGCGACTGATACTGCGGCAGCTGCGCCTGCAGCGTGCTGAGCTGGGCACGCGCATTTTCCACATCGGTCAGCGGGGCAAGGCCATTACGCTGCTGGCTTTGAGTCAGCTCGGTTGTCTGCTGCGCCACCTCAATCTGCTGTTGCAGCGTCTGAATCGTGCTCTGCGCGCCGCGCAGCTGCAGCCAGGCGCGCGCCACTTCGGCCTCCAGTGAGACCAGCGCATCGTTGCGCTGTTCTATCGCTGCCTGCTGCTGGGCATTGGCGGCCTCAACCTGACGGCGCACTTTGCCCCACAGGTCCAGCTCCCAGCTGGCATCGAAGCTGCCCTGATAGAGGTTAACCGGCTGGGTCAATCCATTGAGCTGGCTGGCCACGTTGCTGTCGAGCTGATCGGTTGCGCCATTGGATTTCAGCAAGCCTTCCAGCCCGAGCTGCTGACGCGTCACTTTGGCTGAACCGCCCAGGGTGGGGAACAGACTGCCCTGCGCCTGCGTCAGCTGTTCACGTGCCCCGGCAATGCGCAGCACCGTCTGCTGCAGGCTCAGGTTGCCCGCAATCGCGCGCTCAATCAGACTGTCGAGCTGCGGATCATTGAAGCTGCGCCACCAGCGTGAATTAATCGCGGCGTTTTGTGGCTTTGACGCCTCCTGCGAATCCAGGGTGTTGTAGCCACCCGGCACGGCAGGTTTCGGCGCCTGATAGTCAGGTCCGACGGCGCAACCCGCCAGCCCGAGGGCCAGCAGTAAACTCAGGGGTTTCAGGCGATGAGAGTAAAAAACCTTCATGTTAGTGTGCTCCTGCACTGCCTTCGCTCTTAATCGGCGACAGCAGCCAACAAAATGGAATCAAAATCAGGGCGACAATACTCAGGCCTGAGAAGACATCGATGTAAGCGAGGATACGCGACTGCGCAATCATCTCCTGATAGAGCTGACCGGTTGCCAGCGTGACGGGATCGCCCACCGCCGAGGTAAAGTCGCGTATCGCCTGCGCCCAGTGCTGAAGCGTAATGTTGAACGGCTCATTCAGCGGCGTCATGTTATGCACCATGTGCGCTGACCGCACCTGTTCGCGCTCGGTAATGGCAGCGGTCGAGAGTGAAATCCCAATCGATCCGGCTACGTTACGGAACATGGTAAACAGCGCCGAGGCGTCAGCATTAAGCCGCTGCGGAATGGTGACAAAGGCGATAGTCGTCAGCGGGACAAACAGGAAACCCAGCCCGATTGACTGTGCGCTACGCATCAACACTAAAGTGGTGAAATCGACGTTGGGCGTTAAGGTAGCGGAGTAGAGAAACGCCACGGCCAGACAGCTAAAGCCAAAGGCAATGATGTAGCGCGTCTGAACGATTGGCATCAGTTTCAGCACCAGCGGTATGGTCAGCACAATCAGCACCGCGCCAGGCGACAGCACCAGACCTGACCAGGTGGCGGTGTACCCCAGATCCTGCTGCGCCAGCTGTGGCAGCACTACGGAGCTGCCATACAGAATCATCGCCATCCCCGCCATCAACAGCCCGGCGACCCAGAAGTTGCGGTCTTTCATCACCAGAATATCGACCACTGGCTTACGGGCATACATCAGCCAGTAGATGGCACCGACGATGCCAATCAGCGCCAGAATGGCGAACAGCACGATAAAGTGCGAGGCAAACCAGTCCTCATCCTCTCCGCGATCCAGCATCACCTGCAGACAACCCAGTCCTAAGGTAATCAGGCTGATGCCGATATAGTCGATCTTCAGCTTACCTTTGGCCCATTTACGCTCCCACGGTGGATCTTCCAGCAGCTGATAGATCGCCAGCACGGTAAGTACGCCGACCGGAATGTTGATAAAGAACACCCAGCGCCAGCTGTAGTTGTCGGTAATCCAGCCACCTAATGTCGGGCCAATCACCGGCGCGACAATAATGGCAATAGAGGAGAGCCCAAATGCCTTGCCGCGATCTTCCGCCTTGAAGTAGTCCAGCAGCACAGACTGCTGAACCGGCTGCAATCCGCCACCAAAAAAGCCCTGCAGCACGCGGAACAGAATGATTTGCCACAGTTCGGTAGCGATGCCGCACAGGAAGGAGCAGATAGTAAACATCACGATGCAGATCAGGAAAAACTGTTTACGGCCAAACAGTCGGCTGAAAAACGCAGAGATAGGCAGCACAATGCCGTTCGCCACCAGATAAGAGGTCAGCACCCAGGTTGACTCATCGTAACTGGAGGAGAGCGAACCGGCGATATGCGGCAGCGCCACGTTAACAATGGTGGTGTCGAGGATCTCCATAAACACCGCCAGCGTGACCGTGATCGCCACTAACCACGGATTACTGGCGGGTTTCCAGCTCTGCGCCGTACTCATTCCACCGTTACCTTCGGTTCAACAGAGAGACCCAGCGGCAGAGGATGGTTCGGATCAAGGCCCTTGTCGATGACGATTTTCACCGGCACGCGCTGAACGATTTTCACATAGTTACCGGTGGCGTTTTCTGACGGGAAAGTCGAGAAGCGAGAACCAGAGCCCATCTGAATACTGTCGACATGCCCTTCCAGCTTCATATCCGGCCAGGCATCGACGCTGATTTCAACTTTGTCGCCAGGATTCATGTGTTGCAGCTGAGACTCTTTGAAGTTAGCGGTGACCCAGATCTCAGGCGAGACCAGCGAAAACAGCGACGATCCCGCCTGCACCAGTGTGCCCAGCTGAACGTTACGCTTGGTGACAAACCCGTCATAGGGCGCGCGAACCTGGGTATAGGAGAGATTAAGATCGGCCGTGCTTAACTGCGCCTTCGCCTGCTCAACCTGTTGCTGACGCGCTTCAACATTGGTCTCCTGCTGGCGAATCTGCAGAGCAACCTGTGACGCCACTTCAACCTGTGCTTTCGCGCTTTGTAACTGCGCCTGCGCCGAACGTAACTGCGCGGACGCGCTATCGATATTACGCTGACTGGTCGCACGCGGGTCGACGCCGCGCTGGCGACGATAATCCGCCTGCGCATTAAGCAGATTCGCTTCGGCTTTCGCCTGATCCGCCAGCGCCTGATCGCGCTGTGCCGGATACTGTACCTTTGACAGCGCCAGTTGAGCCTGCGCCTGATGCAGCTGTGCGACAGCTAAACCGAGCTGCGCATTAGCTTGCTCACGCTGGGCACGATTGTCGCTGGGATCGATCTCCACCAGCAGATCGCCCTTCTTCACCCGCTGGTTATCTTTCACCAGCAGCTTCACGACATAGCCGGAGGCTTTAGGCGCAATGGTAACGGCATCGCCTTCGGTAAAGGCGTCGTCGGTAGTTTCAATATTGCGGGTAGTGAACCAGAACCAGAAGCCGACAATCAGCATAATCACCACCACTACCGCCAGAATAATCAGCGGCTTTTTACCGGGGCGTTTACGCTCAGGCTGCTGGTCGTTGTCCTGATTTTCCTCTGACTGACGGTTTTTATCCGTCGCATTTTCTGCGTCCTGCTGGTGTGGATCGCGTTGGTTATTCTCGCTCATAGTTCCCATCACTGGCTAAGGCCCTAATTCCCGGGCATAAAGGTCCTGTTAACCTTATATCGGAAACTGACAAAATCCAGCGCAACTTTACGAAACTTGAGAAATGGCGCACATCCTGCCACCTGTGGCGGGTAGCAGGATGCGTCGGGCCTAATTGAGCAGCCGCAACAGCAGCCAGCCGCTGGCCATCGACCAGGCAAGCAGAGGGAGAGAAAAGAGATGGAAATGCCACCAGACGGCCCGTTCTTTCGCCATACGCAGGGCAATCAGGTTAGCGAGCGAACCCGGCAGCAGGCCGAATCCGCCAATATTGACCGCCCAGGCCAGCACATCGCCAGGCGGGACTTTTTGTAGCAGCAGAATCGTCGCCGGAACGTTGCTGATCACCTGTGACAGACCAATCGCCAGCAGGTAGAGCTGCCCCTGACCGAAATGAGAAACCGCATCAAAGTGAGCCTGCATCACCGGCAGACGCGTCATCAGGAAGACGTCAATAAACATGGCGATAAACACCGCCAGCAGGCTCCAGTCGATGCGCAGCAGCACCGGACGCGCCATCACCAGGAACGTGGCAAGAATCAGCAGCAGGACCCAACCGGTGATTTCCAGTTCCAGTCCGGCGATAAACAGCAGGTATAGCACCACGCTGACAATAAACAACGGCTTCTGCCACTGCGGCTGTTCCGGGTTGTCATGCTTATCAATCGACCGCTTTGAAAAGCTGAACCAGGTTAATACCATCAGGCTAACCAGCAGCCAGGCGGCCAGCGGCAGCATCTGCACAATAAACGCGACAACGCTTAGTTTGCCGTGGCTCCACAGCAGAATGTTTTGCGGATTGCCGACCGGCGTCAGCAGGGATCCGGCGTTGACCGCCAGCGCTTCGAAGATGATTAGTCGCGAGATGGGTAAGTGAGAGAACTTTCGCAGCGTCAGCGTCAGCGGCACCAGAATAAACAGCGCCACATCATTGGTCAGAAACGTAGAGAGCAACGCGGCAGCCAGCACCATAAACAGCGCCAGCGCACGTTCGTGCCGGAAACGCGCAATCAGTCGTCCCCCCAGCACGTCAAAGTAGCCACTGGTTTCCAGCCCTTTGGTCAGGATCAACAACCCGGTGAGCGTAATAATGGTATGCCAGTCTACGGCACCGGGCAGATCGGCCCAGCGAAAATCCGCCAGAAATGCCAGAACTACACCAATCACGATTAATAAATGCAAAACAGAGTCATGCAAAAAAGATCGAAGCAGTTGAGGCATGATGAAGGTACGCCTTAGCGTTAGCGGGTTTCGGAGAATTTCTTAAATACGGCCAGCGTTTCATCACTGACGTGATGCTCAATACCTTCTGAATCACGTCGGGCAGTTTCGGGACTGATGCCTAACGCCAGCAGAAAACTTTCAACAATGTGATGACGGGCGCGACTCTCCTCTGCCAGTTTCTCTCCTTCACCAGTCAGAAAGACACCGCGGTAAGGCACCTGCTCAACCAGCCCGGCACTGCCAAGCCGCTTCAGCATTTTCGCTACGGTAGGTTGTGAAACGCCCAGGCGGGCCGCCATATCAACCTGACGCGCTTCGCCAAATTCACCAATCAAATCAGAGATTAACTCAACGTAGTCATCAATTAATTCCCGACGATGCGCTTCACGCACCTGCCGAAAACCTTCGACATGCTCTTCAATATCTTTCAGTGGTCCTTTTGGCGCAGAAACCACGCTTTTAGCACGACGACTCATTCAGCTTCCTCATTATTTTTTCCCGTACTGACACTGCTGTACGGATTTAGCTACGCTCATTGTAAACCAGCCGCAAAGAAGCTCAAATTTTTCGTCATTAGCCTTGGCTAAAGGATATAGCCAGTGCTATATTTGACGATAATGTAAGCAGCAAAAGAGCGATCCCAGTTGATCCTCTGTTGCTCCGGTGATGATGACGCCTCTCACCGCAGGCTGCTGACTACCGCGTCGACAATGATTGGGAGGTGATTCTATGAGCACCCTGAAATGTTGCTTAGATTGCAGTAAATGCTTCCAG
The DNA here is from genome assembly GCF_057812235.1 of Pantoea sp. ABR1s. Lineage (NCBI taxonomy): Bacteria > Pseudomonadati > Pseudomonadota > Gammaproteobacteria > Enterobacterales > Erwiniaceae > Pantoea > Pantoea sp. ABR1s. Next base: position 2,801,492 of record NZ_CM173823.1, read on the forward strand.
GCTGAGAAGAAAACAACCACGGAGATGAAATCCTGGCTGTGCCTGCTGACGCGTTCACCGTTCACACTGCGTCTGATGTTGCTGGAAAAACTGCTGGGCCATAAGTCTGACGATCGTCGCTGTGAGAATCTCATCTGGCGCGGCTAATCCTGATTCTATGCCTTTCAGCCGCTGGCTGAGAGGCGCACTCTCCCTTTCTGCTCTCTTTTTTTCCTGTTTCCCCATCGAATCAATATGACCTGCGGCTTCAACCAGCATGGCTGCTGATCGGCTACAGCGATCCGGAAAAGTCGGGAAACGTGCAGATACGAGAGAAGGGTGAGTAAATCAGCACAATAAAAAACGGCCCACAAGGGGCCGCTTTTTTGCAGGTCAGCTAAGCTAAACTTAGAAGCTGTAACCTACGCCAGCAATCCAGGTGCCAACGTCAACGTTACGGATACGGCTCTGCTCGTAACCAACGTCAACTGCGAAGTCCTGAACTGGGTTAAACTGCAGACCTGCGCCGTAAGAGAAACCTACGTCGCTTGAATCAGTTTTATCGCGTGATGAAGTATCGTTCTGCTGGAATTTACCGTAGCCGATACCCACAACACCGTAGATGCTTGCCCAGTCGTTCAGACGGAAAGCAGGACCACCGGTCACACCGTAGTACTGGCCTTTGTTATAAATGCCAGAATCGGTGTTATCTTTTTCTGTGTAGGTGAATGAACCGATCCAACCCAGTGGGTTAGAACCGTCTTCGTAGCGGTATTTCAGGTTGAAGCCGTTAGCTTTGTTAGCTACGCCCTGATAGTCGCTCTGAGCATAGCCACCAGTTACGGTGCTCTGTGCCATTGCTGAACCTGCAGATACTGCCAGTACACAGGCTAATGCTGAAAGACATGCAATTTTTTTCATAACCACCTCAAATGTGAAAATACTTCTCTCCTGACAACGCTGAAAATATAACAAAAAATAGCGAGAAACTCTGCCCGGATTTTGTTGTCTAACAGAATGTTTGGTGTAACAGGAAGTTAATGCGACAACCTATGTCATTCATTTTTCTTATAAAATCCGTCATCTTTCTGCAATAATCATTTTGTGCTCATTTCGTTCTTTAAGTTAAATCCTAAAAAAACCTGACATTTCTTTACCTAAATGGCCCTGATTCTGGCCAAAAATCGCTCAGTTGAGAGAAATTTAAAACCCCATTCCGTGATTTTTTGCCTGCTATTTCCTTTACACTGGCTGACTCATTACGTTGATGACCAGGAAAAGTACACAGGATGTCTGCCTCTCCCGCTTCTAAAAACCTTGCCCCGATAGTGATGCCGATTGCCGTGCTGCTGATTGCGATGCTGTCGCTTCAGGGCGGTGCTTCGCTGGCGAAAAGCCTGTTTCCTGCCGTTGGCGCTACCGGCATCACCGCGCTGCGTCTGGGCTTTGGCACCCTGATACTCTGTATTATCTTCAAACCCTGGCGTTTACGCTTTAGCCGGGAACAACGTCTGCCACTCCTGATGTATGGACTGGCGCTGGGCACAATGAATTTCACGTTCTATCTGGCGATTCGTACCGTGCCGCTGGGTGTGGCGGTGGGACTGGAATTTACCGGCCCACTGGCGCTGGCGCTATTCGGATCGCGCCGGCCACTGGATTTTGTCTGGGTGTTGCTGGCCGTGATTGGTCTGTGGTTCCTGCTGCCTTTTGGCACAGGCATGACTGCGATTGATCCGCTGGGCGCTGCGCTGGCAGTGAGCGCAGGCGCCTGCTGGGCGATCTATATCCTGGCGGGACAGCGGGCAGGCGCAGAACATGGCCCGGCGACAGTGGCTATCGGGTCGCTGATTGCGTCAGTGATTTTTGTACCGCTGGGGCTGACGTTCGCAGAAAGTGGTATCTGGACATGGGCAGTTATGCCGATCGCGTTGCTGGTTGCCCTGCTCTCCAGCGCCATCCCCTATTCGCTGGAGATGATCGCCCTCACCCGCTTACCGGCGCGCATCTTCGGCACGCTGATGAGTCTGGAACCCGCCATGGCTGCCTTTTCAGGCATGCTGTTTCTGGGGGAAACCCTGACCGGGCTTCAGTGGCTGGCGCTGCTGGCGATCATCATCGCCTCGGCAGGTTCAACGCTGACCATGCGGCCGAAAAAGAGTCAGTTAAACAGCGTTGAATTATCAGATGATATCCAAAAATAAACGCTATCCGCCCCGCCTGCTGGCGGGGCTAAATAATAATCATGCTCATCATGAGAATTATTCCTAATCTTCGCTCCTTCCTGAGTTGCCTATTTTGAAACAGACACTTACCAGTTATTTACATAATAGAATAACAACATGATTTAAATAGCTATTTATTTTATTTTATATTTTAACATGGCATTAACCTTCTTAGCCCAGCTCTGCTCTGACTAAAGACGCACGCTATTTCATCCATCGACAAAGTCGTTTCTGCAAAGCTGAAAAGCGCTGCTATACTTATCCGGTACTTGATTAGGACAACCATCAAAGAGAGGACTGAAACGATGAGTACCGCTAAATTGGTTAAAACTAAATCTTCTGACCTGATTTATACCCGCAATGATGTGGCCGAAGACGATAAAAAAGCCACCATCGCGGTGTTAAACCGTCTGGTAGTCGAGTTTATTGACCTGTCATTGATCACTAAGCAGGCGCACTGGAACATGCGCGGTGCTAATTTTATCGGTGTGCATGAGATGCTGGACGGCTTCCGCACCGCGATTACCGATCATCAGGATACTATTGCCGAGCGTGTGGTTCAGCTGGGTGGCGTGGCACTGGGCACCACGCAGGTCGTTAACGATACGACTCCGCTGAAGAGCTATCCGCTGAATATTCACAGCGTTCAGGATCATCTGAAAGCGCTGGCAGACCGTTACAGCGTTGTCGCGAATGACACCCGTAAAGCAATCACTGAAGTGAAAGACGAAGATACCGCTGACATCTTCACTGCGGCATCACGTGACCTTGATAAATTCCTGTGGTTTATCGAAGCGAACATCGAATAAGACTCAATGCAGTCTGTCAGGCGGGGAAACCCGCCTTTTTTACGTCTGTGTTACCGCATTTTTATGACCCTGTTAACAGTTCTTCTCTCCTCCGCTTCACAGCCTTAACATCTGAGGCACACTACCGCTTGCACCAAAACAGCCACCTGCACCAAAACTGAGCACCAAACTGGTGCAATGGCAGAATTAACTGCAAAATCGTGTCAGCTATGTTATTTAACTCTCTGATTTCGCAGATTTTGCAAAGTTGGCATAATTCTTTCATATGACAAGCCGCAAACGCAGGCCCTGCCGCCTGGTAGTAAAAAAAGGAAAAATGATGAAGTCACTGTTAAAAGTTTCTGTGGCCGCGCTGGCGCTGGCCTTCTCTCTCTCTTCCACTGCAGCAGACAAAAAGCTGGTCGTCGCCACGGATACCGCCTTTGTTCCGTTTGAATTTAAACAGGGTGACAAATATGTCGGCTTCGATGTGGATCTGTGGGATGCCATTGCGAAAGAGCTGAAGCTCGATTACACCCTGAAGCCAATGGACTTCAGCGGCATTATCCCTGCACTGCAAACGCGCAATGTCGATCTGGCACTGGCGGGTATCACCATTACCGAAGAACGTAAAAAAGCGATTGAGTTCTCTGACGGCTATTACAAAAGCGGTCTGCAGGTGATGGTGCGTAACAATGAAAACGACATCAAAGGCATCAGCGATCTGAACGGTAAAGTGGTCGCAGTGAAAAGCGGCACCGGCTCCGTGGAATACGCGAAAGCCAACATCAAATCCAAAGATCTGCGTCAGTTCCCGAATATCGACAGCGCCTATATGGAGCTGGGCACTAACCGTGCGGACGCCGTGCTGCATGACACGCCAAACATCCTTTACTTCATCCATACCGCCGGTAAAGGCCGCTTTAAAGCGGTAGGCGATTCAATTGAAGCGCAGCAGTATGGTATCGCCTTCCCGAAAGGCAGCGACGATTTACGTGAAAAAGTAAACGGCGCACTGAAAACCCTGAAAGAGAACGGCACCTACAACACGCTTTATAAAAAATGGTTTGGCACCGAACCTAAATAATAATTTGCCCGTTATCTGATTTCAGCAGGGGAACTTTTTCCCTGCTTTTTTCCATCGCAACATATCTGGAGTGACACCATGGAGTTTGACTGGAGCGTCATCTGGCCCGCCATGCCAGCGCTGCTTGAAGGCGCTAAACTGACCTTAATTATCTCAATTATTGGACTGATTGGCGGCCTCTTCATCGGCCTGGTAGCGGGCTTTGCCCGCGCTTACGGTGGCTGGATCACCAATAACATCGCACTGGTGTTTATCGAAATCATTCGCGGCACCCCTATCGTGGTGCAGGTGATGTTTATCTATTTTGCTTTGCCGATGGCGTTCCCCGACCTGCGTATTGATCCCTTCAGCGCGGCGGTGGTAACCATCATGATTAACTCCGGCGCTTACATTGCCGAGATTACTCGTGGTGCCGTGCTGTCGATCAACAAGGGCTTCCGCGAAGCCGGACTGGCGCTGGGCCTGTCGAGCCGCGAGACGCTGCGCTACGTGATTATGCCGCTGGCGCTGCGCCGTATGCTGCCACCGCTGGGCAACCAGTGGATTGTCAGCATCAAAGATACTTCGCTGTTTATCGTTATTGGTGTGGCTGAACTGACTCGTCAGGGTCAGGAGATTATTGCCGGTAACTTCCGCGCGCTGGAAATCTGGAGCGCCGTCGCGATTATCTATCTGGTTATTACGCTGGTGTTGAGCTTTGTGCTGCGCCGCATTGAGAAAAGGGTGAAAATCCTGTGATTGAATTTAAAGATGTCTCCAAGCATTTTGGCCAGACCCAGGTGCTGCACAATATTGACCTGAAGATTAACCAGGGCGAAGTGGTGGTGATTATCGGCCCATCCGGTTCCGGTAAATCAACCCTGCTGCGCTGCATTAACAAGCTGGAAGAGATCACCAGCGGCGAACTGATTGTCGATGGCCTGCGCGTCAATGACCCGAAAGTGGACGACCGCCTGATTCGTCAGGAAGCAGGCATGGTGTTTCAGCAGTTTCATCTGTTCCCACAGATGAGTGCGCTGGATAACGTCGCCTTTGGTCCTATCCGGGTGCGCGGTGCCAGCAAAGAGGCGGCACGCCAGCTGGCGCGTGAGCTGCTGGGCAAAGTGGGCCTCGCCGAACGCGCGCACCACTTCCCGTCTGAGCTTTCCGGCGGCCAGCAGCAGCGCGTGGCGATTGCCCGTGCGCTGGCAGTTAAGCCGAAAATGATGCTGTTTGATGAGCCAACCTCAGCGCTCGACCCGGAACTGCGTCACGAAGTGCTGAAGGTGATGCAGGATCTGGCCGAAGAAGGCATGACGATGGTGATTGTGACACACGAAGTGGGCTTCGCACAGAAGGTGGCTTCACGGCTGATCTTTATCGATAAAGGGCGGATTGCGGAAGATGGCGATCCCGACAGCTTGATCAGCAACCCACCCAGCGAGCGTCTGCGCGAATTCCTGCAGCACGTCTCCTGATCAAAACGGGCCGCTAAGCGGCCCTTTAAGGTTGTTGACAACGTTCGCCCGGTCCGCTGTAAGACCGTACCTGCGCCGGGAACACGGTCAGATCGGAAAGACGCAAAAGCCGTCATCCCTGACATGCTCGGCCCGCGCCATCCCTGGCGCGGGACGCTTTCCTCTTCTGACCGCGCTCCCTGCGCGTTGAGCTTATTCGTTGCGGTCAGATTCGCCCTGTTTACTGACAGGGAAAAACACCTCAGTTCCCCAGGCGACTCAGCAGCTTAGTGCGCTGGGCGGCAGGCATAAAACTCCACGCCAGGAAGCGGCTCTGCTTCTGACCCTGCGCCATATTAACCACGCGCATCTCCGCCACGTCGAGCGCCTGCAGCTGTTTTTCCAGCGCCGGTAAGTTCTCTTTGCGCGACACCAGCGAGGTAAACCAGCCGATCTGACGACTAAACGCCACGCTCTCGGCGATCATCTTGCCGATAAAACCTTTTTCGCCACCGGGATACCACAGCTCATTGTGCTGGCCGCCAAAGTTGAGCGGCGCACTCTTATCCAGTCCGAGATTGCGGACCTTACGCTGCGATCCCGATACCGCCTCTTCCGCCGACGCGTGGAATGGCGGATTACACATCACTGCACTGAAAAATTCAGTTTTACTGACTACACCAGCCAGCACTGCATCGCTGTTTTTCTGACGACGCAGACGGATCTGGCGCGTCAGGCGCGGATTGGCCGCAACAATGCGGTTAGCGGCTTTGATGGCGGCTTCATCGACTTCGGTGCCGGTAAAGCGCCAGCCATATTCTGCCGCGCCAATCAGCGGATAGATGCAGTTTGCACCGCAGCCGACATCCAGAACGTCCGCCGTCGGGATCACGCCGTTATTATCCAGCGCCAGCAGATCGGCAAGGTAGTGCAGATAATCGGCGCGTCCCGGCACGGGCGGGCAGAGTGAGCCGGGAGCCAGCTGCCAGTCGATGTCGTAAAATAGTTTGATCAGCGCCTGGTTCAGCAGCATCACCGCCTCCGGGTCCGCGAAATCCACGGACTGCACGCCATACCCATTGGGCCGGACTTTGGCTTTCAGCGGCGGATGGGCAGCGGTTAACGCGGCAAAATCGTATTCGCCCTGATGGCGATTGCGGGCGTGGAAGGGCGACGTGCTGGCTGACTTTTTCATACGTTCTCTCAATTATTCAGGCGCGCGTACAATACGCTGTAGGCGGCGGAAAATAAACCCGCACCATCCGCTTACCTCTTTCCGATTCCGTCGGGCGATGCTGTCGGGCTAAGATAAATAAAATTCCCTGCTGGAGAAGTTATGACCCGGAAACGCTATTCCTATCAACCCCGTGCTGGTCACGGTCTGCCGCACGATCCGCTGAACGCCATTATCGGGCCGCGCCCGATCGGCTGGATTAGCTCAGTGAGCAGCAGCGGCCAGCGCAATCTGGCACCTTACAGCTTCTTTAACTGCTTCAACTATCATCCGCCGATTATCGGTTTCGCCAGTAGTGGCTGGAAAGACAGCGTGAGAAATATTGCTGAGACCAAAGAGTTTGTCTGGAACCTGGCGACGCGTCCTCTGGCGGAAGCGATGAACGAAAGTTCCGCCTCGCTGCCTGCCGATCAGGATGAGTTCGCCTTTGCCGGTTTAACGCCGCTGGCGGCTTCACAGGTCAGCGCCAGTCTGGTGGCAGAGAGCCCGGTCAACTTCGAGTGCCGACTGACGCAACTGATTCAGCTGCAGGATGCCAGCGGCAATCTGATCGACAGCTGGCTGGTGCTGGGGGAAGCGGTGGCGATTCACATCGATGAATCGCTGATGGAAGAGGGCATTTATCAGACCGCTAAAGCCGAGCCGATTCTGCGCGCGGGCGGCCCCAGCGCCTATTACGGCATCAGCGAAGCGCAACGTTTTGATTTAGTCCGTCCGGACGCGCGCCGCAGGTAATCCTCACCCCACAAGCGCATCGGCCCGGTGCGCTTTAATCTGAGCCACCGCGCGGGCGATGTCGGGTGCCAGCCAGCGATCCTGCTGCCAGCGCTCAACAACCTGCCGCAAATGCTGCCAGGCGCGCCGCGTGCCTGCTGCCAGCTGTGATTCACCGTGAAACTCCAGCGCCTGCGCCGCCAGCAGATACTCAATCGCGATAATGTGATCAACATTGCTGACCAGTTTCAGCAGCTTCAGCGCCGAGCCGGTGCCTAGGCTCAGATGATCCTCCTGTAATCCTGAAGTGACATAGTTATCAAGCACCGCAGGCTGCGCCAGCTGACGGTTCTCCGCGCAGAGTGATGCCGCCACGTACTGCGCAATCATCATGCCGGAATTGACGCCCGGCTCGGCCACCAGAAATGGCGGCAGGCCGCTGACCAGCGGATTCACCAGCCGATCAAGCCGTCGCTCGGCGATGCTGCCCAGCTCCGCCATCGCAATCGCCAGCAGGTCGCAGGCCATTGCCACCGACTCGCCATGCGGATTGGACTGTGACACCACGCGCCAGGCCTGCGGCGTCCCCAGCACCAGCGGATTGTCGGTACAGGCGTTGAGTTCGGTCTCCACCTGACGGACAGCGTGACTAAACTGATCGTGACAGGCGCCGTGCACCTGCGGCATCGAGCGCAGACTGAGTGCATCCTGAGTCCGGATGCCAACGCTGGCTTTCAGCAGCGGGCTGTCACTCAGTAACTGGCGCAGGCGTTCGCCACTGCGCTGAATCCCCGGGCTGGCCTTCAGCGCCAGCACCTCAGGGTCAAACGCCACCAGCTGACCGCGCAGCGCCTCAAAGCTCATCGCACCGGTGACGTCTGCCCAGTCCAGCAGCCGTTCGGCATCGTCCAGCGCCAGACAGGCTAAGCCGGTCATGCAGGGCGTGCCGTTGACCAGGCTCAGCCCCTCTTTGGCACCAGGCCGGTAAGGGGCTAATCCCGCCTGGGCCAGCGCCTGCTGCGCGGGCATGATTTCACCCTGCCACTCCACCTCGCCGATGCCAATCAGCGCCAGGCCGATATGCGCCATGTGGGTCAGATATCCCACCGATCCCTGCGACGGTACCTGTGGCGTAATCTGCAGGTTTAGCAGCGCCAGGAGATGTTGCACCAGCGCCACTGAAACACCTGATTTTCCGTGGCTGTAGTTCGCAATCGCAGCGCACAGAATGGCGCGGACCTCGGGTTTTGCCAGCACCGGCCCGACGCCACAGGCATGACTCAGCAGGGTATTGCGCGACAGCTGGCTCAGCTCATCTTCAGACAGGGTAATGTTGCACAACGCCCCCAGCCCGGTATTGATGCCGTAAGCCACCTGCCCCGCCGCCACGATATTACCGACGATTTCACGGCTCTGCGCAATGCGCTGCCAGGCACTGTCGCTCAGCATCAGGGTGGCGCCGTGCCGGGCGACCTGCACCAGCGCCTGCCATTTCAGCGGGCCATCGCCCCAGACCAGCGTCTGACGTATTACGTCGCTCATACCACCGGCTCCACCTGATGATGACTGGAGATAAACTGCTTAAAGCGCGCCGATCCCGCCTCGCCGAACATCGCCTCTGGCGTGCCCTGACAATCAATGGTGCCCTGATGCATAAACACCACCCGGTTAGAGACGTTGCGGGCAAAACCCATCTCATGGGTCACCACCAGCATGGTGCGGCCCTCTTCCGCCAGGCTGCGCATGACCTTCAGCACCTCGCCTACCAGTTCCGGATCGAGTGCCGAAGTTGGCTCATCAAACAGCATCACCTCCGGGTCCATTGCCAGCGCCCGGGCGATCGCCACCCGCTGCTGCTGACCGCCTGAAAGCTGGGCGGGATAGAAATCTTTGCGATTCAGCAGACCGACCCGATCCAGCAGCTGTTCCGCCTGGGCAATACAGGCTTTTTTATCGCGCTTGAGGACGTAGTGCGGCCCTTCAATGACATTCTGCAGCACCGTCAGGTGCGACCAGAGGTTAAAGCTCTGAAACACCATACCGAGCCGGGAGCGCAGCCGCTCAATCTGACGCGGGTTAGCCGCCAGCTGGTGTCCCCGGGCATGGCGCTTCATCTCAATGGTTTCACCGCCCACGCTGACCACGCCCGCGTCAGGCGTCTCAAGCAGATTAATGCAGCGCAGCAGCGTACTTTTGCCCGAGCCGCTGGCACCGAGTATTGAGATAACATCGCCCTGGTGCGCCTGCAGCGAGATGCCTTTCAGCACATCCATGGCGCCAAAGGATTTATGGATATCGCTGGCCGACAGCGTGACGGGTGGCAGTTCAGACATGTTTATTTTCCTCCAGGAATCGGCTTAGCGGCCGGTAACGGCTTTTTTTCCGGTTTATGAACCGGCGTCAGACGCCGCTCCAGCAGGGCATAGAGTTGCACAATGATGAAGTTGAGGATCAGGTAGATTGCCGCCGCACAGAGAAACACCTCCATGGTGCGGTAAGTACGCTGGATAATCTGCTGCGCCACCCCGGTGACATCCCAGACCGTGACCAGACTGGCCAGCGCGGTCGACTTCACCAGCAGAATCGCCTCGGTGGAGTAAGCGGGCAGCGCATAACGCAGCATCACCGGCGCGATAATGCGCCGCAGCAGCAGCCCGCGCGACATGCCGCACGCCATCCCCGCCTCCACCTGACCGGGCGGCACAGCCAGCAGCGCACCGCGCAGGATCTCCGCGGTGTAGGCGGCGGTGCAGAGCGACAGCGCCAGCACCGCACAGGTAAAGGGCTCACGCAGAAACGGCCAGAAGAGACTGTGCCGGATCACACCAAACTGCCCCAGACCGTAGTAGATCAGGAACAGCTGGATCATCAGCGGCGAGCCGCGAAACACCAGAATGTAGCCACGGGCAAAAGCACTCAGCAGACGCCAGCGGCTCATGCGAAGCGCCAGAATACCCACCGCCAGCACGCCACCGCACAGAAAGGCGCTGATAAACAGGCCCAGCGTAACCGGCAACGCGGCGCTGAGTTTCAGGAAGGTGTCAGTGAGGAACGCGAAATCGATCATAAGTCTCCTTAATGCTGTGCAGCGGTGCGGCTTTGCCAGGCGCGACCAAGACGGGATTCAGCCCGCAGAAAGGCGCGGTTCGACAGCAGCGTCAGCAGCAGATAACAGGCACCGCCCACCAGGTAAAAGGAGAAGTAATCACGGGTGGAGCCGGCCGCAATCTGGCTGGCCCGCATCAGCTCGACAATGCCGGTCACTGACACCAGCGCCGAGTCTTTCAGGCTCATCTGCCAGACGTTTGACAGGCCGGGCAGCGCATAGCGCGCCACCTGCGGCAGCAGGATGCGTTGCCGGATGCGCCAGCGCGGCATACCAATAGCGACAGCGGCTTCGATCTCCCCTTTCGCCAGGGCCAGCCGTGCGGCACGATAGACTTCCGCCTGGTAAGAGCCGGAGATAAGCCCGATGGCCAGCGCCCCGATCAGAAACGGCGGCGCTTCGATAAACCCGTCCGCGCCAAACAGTTGTCCGATCTGCGTGATCAATCCCGATCCGCCGAAGTAGAACAGGTAGATCACCAGCAGCTCAGGGATGCCACGAAAGATCACCGAGTAGCTTTCCCCTGCCCAGCGCACCGCGCGGTGCGGGGATAACTTTGCAGCGGCAACGCCCGATCCCACTACCGCACCGACCAGCAGCGCGGCAAATGAGAGCAGCAACGTCGTCAGCGTGGCACTCAGAATCAACCGTCCCCAGCCCTCCGGGCCAAAACTCAGCAGGCTTATCATCAGTTACCTCACTCAGGGTGTGACGTCAGTTTTGAACCACTTCTCGCTCAGCTTTTTCACTGTGCCATCGGCCAGCGCGGCTTTGATCGCCTGATCCAGCCGGGCTTTCAGATCGTTGTCTGCCATGCGCACGCCCATCGCCTCGCCCTCACCCCAGATTGGGCCGCCCAGCTGCGGACCGCTAAAGCTGAGGTTACGGTTATCCGGTCGCGCCAGCATCGACTGCGCAAAGGTCACATCGTCAAACACCGCGTCAATACGCCCCGCCTGCAAATCAAGGATCGCATCGGCTGAGCTGGTGTATTCCCGCACATCCGCCACCTCTTTGAAGTACTTGTCGATAAACGGCGTGTAGACGGTGCCGGAGGCGATACCGATGGTTTTGCCCTTCAGCGCCGCTTTCAGGGGTGCGATGGCAGGCTCCACGGTTTTCTCATCGTCGGTAAGTTTGATGATCTTATTGTCGGCAGGCATCAACGACCCTTTCACCGTGATGAAGGTGGCGGGCGTTGAGGCGTAGGGCACGGTGAAATTGATCACTTTCTTGCGCTCGGGGGTGATCACAATTGCATCCATGATCACGTCATATTTTCCGGCATTCAGACCGGCGATCATTCCATCCCAGTTCTGCACCACCAGCTTGCACTGTATTGCCATACGCTGGCAGAGATCGGCCATCAGCTCCGGTTCAAAACCGCCCAGCTTGCCGCCTGGCAGGGTGAGGTTCCAGGGTTCATAACTGCCTTCGGTGGCAATGGTGATCGACTTCCACTCTTTGGCCTGGGCGCTGACGCCACAGAGCAGCAGGCTGGAAACCAGCGTAGTGAGACATAAACGACGAAGAGTCAGAGGGTGCGTCATACGGTTCTCCTGAAAGTAGCGGCCTGGTGATCGCCCTGACGAGATTTAACATAAATTTCACAGGATGATATGTCATGTATATACAAGTTAACGCAGCACAGTTCATTGCCGGCTTTATCGTTTTGTGAGCCAGACAGAATTTATTACGCAGATGGCGGTGCTGCTGCACTTGTACATACAACCAAGCAAAGGTTATGCCAGCTCTGCAGAGGTGGAAAAAAGCGGCGGGAGTCTGTGAGCTGGCAGGCGACCTGCCCGCCGCTGCACTTAATCAGGGCAGCGATGCACCGGAGTGGCGCATCGCTCTGGTGAGTTTTATTGCGATTTAGCCTGCGCCAGCATGGCGTGGATCAGTGCCTTCAGCACGTTCTGCAACCGGGCGGCACGCGCCTGCTGCCAGGCGTAAGGTGGGGTTTCATCCATGTAGTTGAGCTGCGCCAGCTCCAGCTGGACCGCCTCAATTTGCTGCTGCGGCTGACCGTAGGCACGGGTGATGTAACCGCCTTTAAAGCGCCCGTTAATCACCCAGCTGTAGTCGTTCTGCGCCGCGCACACGGCCTCCAGCGCCGCACTCATTGCTGGCGTGCAGCTTGCGCCGTCGTTGGTGCCGATGTTGATATCGGGCAGACGGCCGTCAAACAGGCGGGGAATTTCACTGGCGATAGAGTGGGCGTCAAACAGCAGCGCATAGCCATGCTGCGCTTTGAGCCGCGCCAGCTCCTGTTGAATCTGCTGATGATAGGGCTGCCAGATCTGATCGATGTAGCCCTGACGCGCCGTGTCGTCGGGTGTTTTGCCTGCCGCAAAGGTCGGTGTGCCGTCGAACAGGGTTTCCGGGAACAGGCCGGTGGTGGCGCTGGTGTAGAGCGGCTGGTTATCGGGCGGGCGATTGAGATCGACCACAAAGCGGGAGTAGCGGCCGATTAACACGCTGGCTCCGAGATCACGCACAAAATCATACAGCAGGGGAATATGCCAGTCGGTGTCGGGTAAGCCGCGCGCGGCCTCACTCAATCCGGCTTCCACGTCGGGCGTCAGCTCGGTACCGGCGTGGGGAATGCTGACCAGCAGCGGCAGACTGCCCTGGGTAAAATGGAAAGGGTTCATTGCGGTTCTCCACGATAGATAACGGTACAGGGCAGTTCACCACCCAGCCAGTAAACCAGTTCTGCCGGACGGGCCAGCGGCCAGTGAACGAAGTTCGCCACTTTTCCCGCCTCCAGCGAGCCGTGACTGTCAGCCAGCCCCAGCGCTTTTGCCCCCCACAGCGTGACGCCCGCCAGCGCCTCTTCCGGCGTCATGCCAAACAGGGTACAGCCCATATTAAGCATCAGACGCAGCGACAGCGCAGGCGAGGTGCCGGGATTGGCATCGCTGGCCAGCGCCATCGGCACGCCATAGCGCCGGAAGAGATCCACCGGCGGACGTTGGGTCTCCCGCAGCAGATAAAATGCACCAGGCAGCAGTACCGCCACGGTGCCATGCTGTGCCATCGCTCTGGCATCCTCCTCGGTGGCATATTCAAGGTGGTCGGCAGAGAGCGCCCCATAGCGCGCCGCCAGTGCTGCGCCACCTGACGCCGAGAGCTGCTCCGCATGCAGTTTCACCGGCATGCCAAGCGCCACTGCCCGATCAAACACCCGCGCCACCTGCTGCGGTGAAAAGGCGAGATGCTCGCAGAACGCATCCACCGCATCCGCCAGTCCCAGTGCCTGCACCTGCGGCAGCAGCCGTTCGCAGATGATATCGACCCAGCCATCCGGGTCGTGCTTAAACTCCGGCGGAAAAGCATGTGCCGCCAGACAGGTGGCGCGCACGTCAGCAGCTACGCTCTCTCCCAGCTGGCGAATCGCCCGCAGCATCCGCAGTTCGCTCTCTTCATCCAGGCCATAGCCGGACTTGATCTCCACGGTGGTGACGCCCTCAGCCAGCAGGCGGTTAAGCCGCCAGCGAGCCGATGCCACCAGTTCCTCTTCAGTGGCGGCGCGGGTAGCGCGCACGGTTGAGAGGATGCCACCGCCCTGCGCGGCAATCTCTGCATAGCTGACGCCATTCAGGCGCTGTTCAAACTCCTGGCTGCGGTCGCCGCCAAACACCAGATGGGTATGACAATCCACCAGCCCCGGGGTCACGATGCCGCCCGGCAGATGATGATGCTGATCGGCGACGAACGCGGGCATCTCCGCCTGCGGCCCGACCCACACCAGCCTGCCCGCCCGCACCACCAGCGCCCCCTGCGGGATAAGATGGTACTTTCCGTCACGCATGGTGACCAGGTCAGCCCCGGTCCACACCGTCTCTACGCGCATCTCTTCTGCCATCGCTGCCTCATGCCTCCGCCGTTTACACTGTGCCTCAAAGTATGTATATGTATATACAACCACATCCGATGAGGATCAACCATGGCGACTTTTTTTGCCTCGCGTGCCCTGCTGGCGGAGGGCTGGCAGCAGCAGGTGCGTATCACGGTCAATCAGGCCGGTTTTATCGACTCTATTACTCCGAATAGCCACGCTGATCAGGCTATCCGGCTCAACGGCGAGGTGATCCCGGCAATCGCCAACCTGCACTCGCACGCCTTCCAGCGTGCCATGGCGGGTCTGGCTGAAGTGGCGGGCGATCCTCAGGACAGTTTCTGGACGTGGCGGGATCTGATGTACCGCATGGTGCAGCGCCTGACGCCGCAACAGGTGGGCGATATTGCCGCCCTGCTCTACATCGAGATGCTGAAAGGCGGCTACACCCAGGTGGCAGAGTTTCACTACCTGCACCACGACACACAGGGTGCGCCCTACAGTGATGATGCGATGCTGCAACAGCTGATTGAAGCGGCGGAGATCGCCGGTATCGGCCAGACGCTGCTGCCGGTGCTCTACAGCTACAGCGGCTTCGGCAGCCAGCCAGCGTCGGCGGGTCAGAAGCGTTTTATCCAGCAGACCGACCGCTATCTGCAACAGCAGGCGCGGCTTGATACGTGGCAGCAGCAAAGGCCACTGCTGAACCGTGGCCTCTGTTTCCATTCACTGCGGGCGGTGAGTGAAAGCCAGATGCAGGACGTGCTGGCGGCCAGTGATCTGACACTGCCGGTACATATCCATGTGGCTGAACAGCAGAAAGAGGTGAATGACTCGCTGGCGTGGAGCGGCGAGCGTCCGGTGGCCTGGCTGCTGAACCGCTTTGAGGTGGATGCGCGCTGGTGCCTGATCCACGCCACCCATCTGGATGAGAGTGAGCAGGCGCGTCTCGCCCGCAGCGGCGCAGTGGCGGGTCTCTGCCCGACCACCGAAGCCAACCTCGGTGACGGCATCTTTCCGGCAGTGGAGTACATCGCGCAGGGCGGACGCTGGGGCATCGGCTCTGACAGTCACGTCTCGCTGAGCGCCCAGGAGGAGCTGCGCTGGCTGGAGTATGCTCAGCGACTGCGCGACCAGCGCCGCAACCGGATTACCCTGCCCGGCCAGCCGTCGGTAGGCGATCTGCTGTGGCAACAGGCAGCAGCGGGCGGTGCGCAGGCGTGTGGCATTCAGCAGGGCACGCTGGCAGTGGGACAACGTGCCGACTGGCTGGTGCTGCGGGATGAGGCGTGGCTCGGCAGCGTCGGGTCGCACGCCGTCCTCAACCGCTGGCTCTTTGCCGGGCAGCGCGATCAGATTCGGGACGTTTATGTGGCGGGTAAAGCCGTGGTAGAAGATGGGGTGCATCCGCACCAGACGGCGTGTGCCGCCCGCTTTGCTCAGGCGATGGAGGCGCTGCGATGATCGCCCGGTTCACGTACGCGGAGCTGGCGGTCAGTCGCTGGCGCAACGGCGGCGGCGAAACCCGCGAAATCATCAGCTTTCCGCCCGGCGCGGAGCGTTTCGGCTGGCGCGCCAGCATTGCGACGCTGGCGCAGGATGGTCCCTTCTCTGCCTTTCCTGACATTGATCGGGTGATTACCCTGCTGCATGGCGATCCGGTGTTGCTGACCGCACCGGGCGGGCAGCACTTACTGACGCCTCAGCAGCCCTGGGCGTTTGCCGGCGAACTCGCCTTAACGGCAAAGCTGCAGGGCAGCGTCAGCGAAGATTTTAATATTATGACGCGGCGCGGGGAATGGCAGGCAGCGGTGGAGATGGTGACCACGCCGGTCAGCACTCTGCATGGCGTCGCCTGGGTGCTGGCTGGCGCCTGGCAGACGGCTGACGGGGAACGGCTGACCGCGCAGCAGGGCGCGTGGTGGGTCGATGAAGAAACACAACTCAGCCCGTGCGATACCGATGCCCGGCTGCTGTTTACCCGTCTTAACCGTGTCCCCTGAAGCGGCCCAGTAATTTGTAACGTGAGCCAGGATAGAGCAGCCGCGCATAGGTCACGATTTTAGTGTCGCTCCAGGTCTGACGGCGAATCAGCAGGCAGGGTTCGTGCTCATCCACCGACAGATGTTTACGCTGACGCGCATCGGGCAACACCGCTTCAACAATGTGCTCGCCCGCCGTCAGCGGCGCGACGCGCATCAGATAGGTGTAAGGCGTCATCTGCTGATAATCCTGCGTCAGGTAATCGGGTGCGACCAGCGGATTGACCAGACGGTCCTCCAGCTGCACCGGCAGATCATTTTCGTAATGCACAATCAGCGAATGATAGAGCGTCTGCCCGGTAGTTAGTCCCAGCACCGCCGCCTGCTCTGGATCGGCTTTGTCCTGACCGATGGCGAGGATTTTGCAGCTGTGCTGATGGCCGCGCTGAGCGATCTCATCGGCGATGTTATGCACCTCCAGCATGGCGGTGTAGCCTTTCATCTCCGCCACGAAGGTTCCGACGCCCTGCATCCGCACCAGAAAGCCTTCGCTGGTGAGTTCACGCAGCGCCCGGTTAATGGTCATGCGGCTGACGCCCAGTTCATTCACCAGTTCACTTTCTGATGGCACACGCTGATTCGCTTTCCACAACCCTTCACGGATCTGGCTGACGATGGCCTGCTTCACCCGCTGATAAATCGGGGCAGGCTCATCGCTCATTGCCGCCGCCAGTTGTGCCAGTGCCGTATGCTCAACCATTTGCTGTTCCTTATGCTGAAAGTCCCCTAAGTTTACTGTCTCACCGTGTGAATGTATATACATCCAGTACGCTGCGCGGTGCCCCAATGGTGCAGTCTACGCATCCTGATGGTGCAGCCTCTGAGTAGCGCTAAATAGTCAACCCGCAGCGGACGGGCAATCGATTTTTGTGATCGGCCTGGCACGGCACTTGCTTGCTCCCTTTGATTGTATAGACAAGCATAGACAAGAATTAACGCTTATGTTTCACTCGTATTATTCCGCTGGATCAGGGCAAGGAGAGCAGTTTAGCCACACCAGCACACTTGTATAGACAGGAGTAGACTATGTCAGGTTCGTTTCAGGTTTTGCGCCTGGTGCCAGGCGAGGTGGACCTCGCCACATTACGCGCTATCTATCAGGGTAACGTCACGCTGACGCTTGATGAGCCCGCGCGTCAGGCGATTGCGGCGGCGCAGCAGACCGTGGATGCGATTGTCGCCTCCGGCAACGTGGTGTATGGCATTAATACCGGCTTTGGCAAGCTGGCGCAGACGCAAATCCCGGCCAGTCGGCTGGCGGATCTGCAGCGTAATCTGGTGCTGTCACACAGTGTCGGGCTGGGCGATCTGCTGCCCGACAATGTTACCCGCCTGGTGGTCGCCACCAAAATCATCAGCCTGGCACGCGGTCACTCTGGCGTGCGAATCGAACTGGTTGAGGCGCTGCTGGCGCTGTTCAATGCGGGTGTCATGCCCTGCATCCCGGAAAAAGGCTCGGTCGGTGCCTCCGGCGATCTGGCGCCGCTGGCGCACATGTCCCTGATGCTGCTGGGCGAAGGTCAGGTCCGGCTCAGGGGTGAGTTGATCCCGGCAACCGAAGGCCTGGCAAGCGTAGGTCTGTCGCCGTTTGTACTCGGCCCGAAAGAGGGACTGGCGCTGCTTAACGGCACCCAGGTCTCAACTGCGCTGGCGCTGCGCGGCCTGTTTGAGGGTGAAAACCTGTTTGCCGCTGGTCTGATGGCCGGTGCGCTGTCGCTGGAGGCGATTAAAGGCTCGCTAAAACCGTTCGACGCCCGTATCCATCAGGCGCGCGGCCAGCATGGTCAGATTGCCGTCGCCGCTGCCGTCAGCACCCTGATTGAGGGCAGTGAAATAGTGATGTCGCATACGCATTGCGGCCGCGTTCAGGATCCCTACTCCATCCGCTGCGTGCCACAGGTGATGGGTGCCTGCCTGGACAACTTCAGCCACGCGGCGCGGATTCTGGAAATCGAAGCGAACGCGGCCTCTGACAACCCGCTGGTGTTCAGTGACAGCGGCGATGTGATCTCCGGCGGCAACTTCCACGCCGAACCGGTGGCCTTTGCTGCGGACATCCTGGCGCTGGCGATTGCCGAAGTCGGGGCCATCTCCGAGCGGCGGCTGGCGCTGCTGCTGGACAGCGGCTTGTCGGGCCTGCCGCCCTTCCTGGTGCGCGACGGCGGCGTGAACTCCGGCTTTATGATCGCCCAGGTGACCGCCGCCGCGCTGGCCTCTGAGAACAAATCGCTGGCCCATCCGGGCAGCGTCGACAGCCTGCCAACCTCCGCTAATCAGGAAGATCACGTCTCGATGGCAACCTACGCCGCCCGCCGTCTCGGCAGCATGTGCTTTAACAGCGCCGCGGTAGTCGGCATTGAGGCGATGGCCGCCGCACAGGGCATTGAATTCAACCGGCCGCTGAAAAGCTCTGCGCTGATTGAGCAGGCCATCGACACCATTCGCGAGCAGGTCGCCTTCCTTGAGGAGGATCGCCTGCTGGCTCCCGATATCGAGGCAATGCGTCAGTGGGCAAGTCGCACTGACTGGCCTCAGGCATTGACTGCGCTGCTGCCGAGCATGCGCCCAACTTCTTGAATTAAGGAATCTTTCATGAGCGAAACTCTTTCTCAGGCTGTGGCACGTGAAATTCGCGCGCCTCACGGTACCACGCTGCACTGCGCCAACTGGCTGATTGAAGCCGCTTACCGCATGATTCAGAACAACCTCGATCCCGATGTTGCCGAGCGGCCGGAAGATCTGGTGGTTTATGGCGGCATCGGTAAGGCGGCGCGTAACTGGGAGTGCTTCGAGCAGATCCTGCGTTCGCTGCGGGCACTGCAGCCGGATGAAACCCTGCTGATCCAGAGCGGCAAGCCGGTCGGCATCTTCCGCACCCATGCGGATGCACCCCGCGTACTGCTGGCAAACTCCAATCTGGTGCCGCACTGGGCGACCTGGGATCACTTCCATGAGCTGGATAAAGCGGGCCTGATGATGTATGGCCAGATGACCGCCGGTTCCTGGATCTATATCGGCGCGCAGGGCATCGTGCAGGGCACCTACGAAACCTTCGTGGAAGCGGGACGTCAGCACTACAACAACGACCTCAGCGGACGCTGGATCCTCACCGCCGGACTGGGCGGCATGGGCGGCGCACAACCGCTGGCGGGCGTTCTGGCCGGGGCCTGTGTGCTGGCGATTGAGTGTCAGGAGTCGCGCATCGATTTCCGCCTGCGTACCCGCTATGTAGATTACAAAGCCACCACGCTGGATGAAGCGCTGGCGTTAATCAGCGAAGCGACCGCGGCGAAAAAAGCGATTTCGGTCGGGCTGCTGGGCAATGCCGCCGAGATCCTGCCGGAGCTGGTGAAACGCGCCCGGGCGGGCGGGCCAAAACCGGATATCGTGACCGATCAGACCTCGGCACACGATCCAATTAATGGCTATCTGCCGGCTGGCTGGGATCTGGCGCGCTGGCAGCAGGAACGCGTCTCACAGCCGAAGGCAGTGGAGAAAGCGGCGCGTGCATCAATGGCGGTCCACGTGCAGGCGATGCTCGACTTCTGTCATATGGGCATCCCGACCGTGGATTACGGCAACAATATCCGTCAGGTAGCGCTGGATGAGGGTGTCAGCAACGCCTTCGATTTCCCTGGCTTTGTACCGGCCTACATCCGTCCGCTGTTCTGCGAAGGAAAAGGCCCGTTCCGCTGGGTGGCGCTGTCCGGCGATCCGGAAGATATCTACAAGACCGACGCAAAACTCAAAGAACTGTTCCCGCATCACAAAACGCTGCATCGCTGGCTGGATATGGCGCAGGAGCGCATCGCCTTCCAGGGACTACCAGCACGTATCTGCTGGCTGGGACTGGGCGAAAGGCATCTTGCCGGTCTGGCGTTCAATGAAATGGTGCGCAACGGCGAGCTGAAAGCGCCGGTGGTGATTGGCCGCGACCATCTCGACTGCGGCTCGGTTGCCTCACCTAACCGTGAAACCGAAGCGATGAAGGATGGCTCGGATGCGATCTCAGACTGGCCGCTACTTAACGCGCTGCTGAATACCGCAGGCGGTGCGACCTGGGTCAGCCTGCATCATGGCGGCGGTGTTGGCATGGGCTTCTCGCAGCACGCCGGTATGGTGATTGTCTGTGACGGCAGCAAAGAGGCGGATGCGCGTCTGGGTCGGGTATTGTGGAATGACCCGGCCACCGGCGTGATGCGTCATGCCGACGCGGGTTATGAGCTGGCACAAAGTTGCGCGGCAGAGCATGACCTGAATCTGCCGATGCAGAAGTAATACGCTGAACGGGGCGGGCAGCGGCTTGCCCCGTTTTCTTCGCATTTTTCCCTTCTGAAGCCCTGCCCGGACATCACTTCCTTATTACTTATTCCATTTTGATTTAGCCTATAGCCAGATTTCGTCCTGCCGGCGATAGACGCAGCGCCACCCGACCTCTAAAGTGAAATCTTCTCATTCTGTATGGAGCGCGACTCTGCATGACCCTTTCCCCTGCCCTGCTTGAAGATGCCCTGCGCTGGCGCCGTGAGTTTCATCGCCACCCCGAATTAGGTTACCAGGAACAGCAAACCAGCCAGTTTATCGCTGATGAGTTAGAGCGGGCGGGATTGCAGGTGTTTCGTGGTCTGGCGGGCACCGGCGTGATCGGCACGCTGGAAAACGGTCCCGGCCCGGTTATCGGGCTGCGTGCGGATATGGATGCGCTGCCGATTACGGAAAAAGGCGACACTGAATGGCGCTCCGCCACTCCTGGCGTGATGCACGCCTGCGGGCACGACGGTCACAGCGCCATTCTGCTGGCCGCCGCCCGACAGCTGGCCGCCACACGCCAGTTCAGCGGCACGGTACATTTCATTTTTCAGCCTGCCGAAGAGAACCTGGGCGGTGCGCGCAAAATGGTGGAAGAGGGACTGTTCCAGCGCTTCCCGATGGATGCGATCTATGCGATGCACAACTGGCCGGGCCTGCCGCTGGGGTCACTGGCGGTTAACCCTGGCGCCATGATGGCGTCGCTGGATTCGTTTGAGATTACTCTGCACGGCAAAAGCTGCCACGCGGCGATGCCGGAAAGCGGTGCCGACCCAATGGTGGTGGCGGCTGAGCTGATTCTGGCGCTGCAGACGATTCCGTCACGTCGCCTCTCGCCGCTTGCCTCGGCGGTGGTCAGCGTGACGCAGATCCACGGTGGCGAAGCGATCAACGTGATCCCGGAACAGATTGTGCTGCGCGGCACGGTGCGCTGCCTGCAGACCAGCGTGCGCGAAAAAGTGCGCGGGCTGATTGATGAGTTTGTCGCTACCCTGCCACGTCCGTTTGGCGTCAGCGGTGAGATTGAGTGGTTACCGGGCTATCCGGTGACCGCCAACCATGCGGCCCCGGCTGAGCAGGTACGCGAGGTGGCGCTGGCGACGCTGGGGGCCGAACAGGTTCAGTGGCAGGTTAATCCGTCGATGGCGTCTGAAGATTTTGCCTGCATGATGGAGGCCTGTCCGGGTGCTTACTTCTGGCTGGGCGCGGATGGCGACACGCCTTCCGCCCCGCTGCACAACGCCCGCTATGACTTCAACGACGCGCTGCTGCCAATTGGCATTACTTTCTGGCAGAACCTGGTTGAACAGGCGCTGCCAGCAGCCTGAGTCAGTAACCGGCGGCGAGGATCTGCTGCTCTGCCGCCGCCAGCGAGTCGCACTGGCCGCTGGCGCGCAGGCAGCAGGCGAGTTGAAGTCGCAGTGATGCGGGCACCGGCCGCTGCTGATTCAGCACCTGCTCAATCCAGCGCGCGGTTACCTCTGCCGTCTTATCGGCCGGCAGTTCAACGGCCACTTCGGGCTGACGCTCAACCCACACTTCCGCTTCCGCGCCTGCGCCCTGAATCATGCTGATCGCCGGGCAGCGCTGTGGATTGGCATAGACTTCCCCTTCGGTGCCATTGAGCAGTATCGCAGGCGCATCGATGTCACTGAAGAATTTCGCCACACGCGGCACATACTCCGGATGCGACACGCTCGACAGCCGCAGCGCCGCACGTTCGGCAAACGGGGTCGCCAGTTTTGCCAGCGTATGCGCGCTGTTACGCACGCCCATTCGCCAGCGCAGCGACAGCTGTTTCGCCATTGGCGGGCAGAGATGATCGATGGTGATAAAGGCGAGTTCGCCCTGATCGAGTTTTGCCTGCGCCGCCTCTGCGGTGGTGACGGGGGTAATACCCAGCGCGGCAAACACCGCTTCACTGGTGATGCGCGTCGCGTCGTCGCTGACGCCATGCACCAGCACCGGGAAGCCAAGTTTTACCAGCAACAGCGCCAGCAACGGCGTGAGATTGCCCTGCCGACGCGCACCGTTGTAGCTGGGGATCACAACCGGCATCGGGCGGTTTTCCGGCGCCTGCAGTTGCATCATCTGCGCCTGCATCGCCTGATAAAAGCCGCGCATTTCCGCTTCGCCTTCGCCTTTAATACGCAGCGCAATCAGAATGCCGCCCAGCTCCAGGTCCGGCACCTCGCCCGCCAGCATCGCGCCATAGAGCGCCACGGCAGTATCAAAGTCGATATCGCGGGCATGATTTTTACCGCGACCAATCTCTTTAATGATTTTATTCAGTTCCATCACTCGCTTCCGGTTAAGTGCGCGGCTCAGCGCCGCGTGGGACGTCGTTTACGCACCGTATTTTTTGGCACCACGGTGGCCGGTATCGCTGCCGGCTCTGGCGTTTCCGGCTGCTCAATCGGGAAGATCGGCAGCGCCGCTAATAGCCGGCTGCCGTAGGATTTGCTCAGCAGACGGCGGTCGTAAATGACGATTTCGCCATAACATTGATGGCTGCGAATCAGGCGTCCGACCTGTTGAATCAGGGTAAAAGAGGCGCTGGGTAAGCTCTGTACCTCAAACGGATAGCGTTTAAGGCTTTTCAGCCACTCGCCTTCGGTCAAAATTACCGGACTGTCTACCGGGGGAAAAGCGATTTTGTGGATATGCACCTGACTCAGCAGATCGCCTTTGAGATCCAGCCCTTCGGCAAACGACTGCAGGCCAATCAGGATGCTGGTTTCCCCTTTGGCGACGCGCTGACGATGCAGATCGACCAGGCGGCTGCGCGGCTGATCGCCCTGAACCAGCATTGAGAGGCGCAGGTCGGGCAGACAGGCGACAAACTGCTGCATCGCCCGGTTGCTGGCAAACAGCACCAGCACGCCTTTGTGCTTTTTCTCCGCCATCTGCTGCCGGAAGAAACCGGCCATCTCCGCGATATGCTCCGCTTCATGCGTCATCAGCGGCTCATAGCGCATCTGCGGGATCACCAGCTTGCCCTGCTCCACGTGGTTAAACGGGGAGTCCAGCGCCACAAATCGGTCGCCCGCCTTCTCGCTGAGTCCCGACATCTCCTGCAGGCGGTTGAAACTGTTAAGCGATCGCAGCGTGGCGGAGGTCACGACCACGTGCGGAATTTTACGCCACAGCATCTTCTCCAGCTGGTCGCTGACGCGGATGCCAGCGCAGTGAAACAGCAGGTGCGCCTGACCTTCGCGCAGCTCACGGGTGATCCACTTCGATACCGGCGCGCCAGAGGCTTTTTCCATCGCCGCCAGCCGCCACAGTTTGCTGACCGATTCGAACCAGCCAAACTGGCGATTGAGCTGCAGCAGATTGCGATGCAGTCGCACCACATCCACCTTGCCGGTCTGCTCGCTCAGCGCATTAATCAAACCTTCACTCAGGCCGCGCAGCGCATCGCTGAGCTTAAAGAGCCGGGCGCAGAGATCCAGCAACTCCTGCGGCAACGCGCCCAGCACAAAGCGGAATTCGCCCGGCTGGTTATGCGGTGGCAGCAGCGGATTCAGCGCCTGAGCGGTAATCGTCAGCAGTTCGCGCAGCTCATCGCAGTGCGCTTTCAGCCGCTCCGGGTTAGCCAGCGGCGGCGGTGATTTTGGCCGCATCTGCGTCATGATGCTCTCCACCAGCTTGATAAAGAGGTCGAGCTGCAGGCTGCTCCAGCCCGGCGTGATGTCGGCGCTCATCTCCAGCGCATCGCGGGCCACTTCCGGCAGGTGATGCCCTTCATCCAGCACCAGCATCAGGTTTTTTGCCGGTGGCAGCACCGACTCATTCTCCATTGCTGCCATGACCAGCGCATGGTTCGCCACCACTACATCGACCTGCTCGATTTCGCGCCGCGCCACAAAGAACGGGCATTCACGATACCAGCGACAGTGTGCGCCAAGGCAGCTCGCTTTGTCGGTGGAGAGCCGCTGCCACAGGCTGTCGCTGACGTTCTCGTCGCTGTGGTCGCGCAGGCCATCCCACTGATAGCGATCCAGCGATTTCTGCAACCGGCCACACTGCGTCTGCTCCTCTTTAGTGCTGCTGACGGCGTCATCGTCCAGATAAAGCAGCAGATCGCCCTGCTCATCGTCATCGGCCGCCATCGCCGCCAGATTACGCGGACAGACATAGCGCCCGCGGCCAAAGGCGGCAGTAAAGGTGAGATCGGGAATGATTTTTTTCAGCAGCGGCAGATCTTTGGTGAAGATTTGATCCTGCAGCGCCACGTTGGCGGTGCTGATCACCAGCCGCTTCTCCTGGGCGCGGCTGGCCGCGATGCCCGGGATCAGATAAGAGAGGGTTTTGCCCACGCCGGTTGGCGCTTCAACCGCCAGATGGCGCGAATCGTCGCCCGCCAGGCATTTCGCCACTTCGGCGATCATCTGGCGCTGCGGCGCACGTGGGATGAAGTCAGGCACCTGCTCCTGAAGCGCTTTATACCATTGCGCTATCTGGCTTTTTACTGCGGCTGTCAGGGCCATGATTTGCGTTACCACACCGAAAATATGGCCTGTATTTTTACACAGTATCCTGTTGGCGTCAGCTTTCGCACCGAATTTTTCGTGCGACGTCGTAAATTTCAGCAGTTGCCCGTTTCAGGGCCGTGCGGGCAGCCCGTCAACCCGGGCCGGTCCGGCACGAAGAAAGGCCAGCCGCATGAGCTAGCGGCTGGCTACGCCAGCACTTTGTACATATAGGTGGTGGCATCCAGCACGCCCGCGGTGGATTCGGCATAAAACGGGATCGACCCCGCCACCTGCCAGCCCAGCGAGCGATAGAGATCGCTGGCGACATCGCCGCTGCGCGTATCCAGCACCAGCAGCGTTTTGCCCTGCGCACGGGCCTGCTGCTCAGCGCGCTGCATCAGCTCACGCGCGATGCCCTGACGGCGCGCCTGCGGATGCACCAGCAGTTTGCTGATCTCCGCCCGGTGTCGGCCATTAGGCATCGCGCTGCCACTGAGAATGACCGTGCCCACGATGCGACCGTGCTGCCGCGCAACGAATAGTTCGCTGTCCCCATCTGCCAGACCGGCGATCCGCTGCTGCCAGAATCGCGTTATCACCTCTTCGTCTTCAGCATCAATAAAGCCGACGCTGGCTTCGTCTGCCACACAGGCCTGCAGCACCTCCGTCAGTTCACCCAGTTGCGGTTGCGCTTCGTCGGCGCGAAGTATTGTGTAATCGATCATGGTTTCGCCACCACCAGTAAATAGCGCGCGCCGTCAGTCAGGTGCGCCTCAAAAGCCGATTTCCCGACCAGATGAAAACGTAAGCAATCACCGGGCTTCAGCGCCCACTGCTGCGCCCCCATCGTGACGGTGAGGCCGCCTTCGCGTAGCCAGATATGCTGCTCCAGCCCCTGAATGGGTGGCGCATCGTAATCTATACGTGCACCAGGCCGTAATCTGCCCTCAACCAGTTCGCATCGGAAATGAACCGCAGGGGGTGAGACATTCCGGCGAATAAATCCGCTGGATTCATCCTGCCACACGGGCTGCTGGTCATCTCTGATCAGCAAACTGGACTCCTCCTCCACTTCACTGAGCAGGCGCGACATCGTTAATCCGTAGGCAACACATAGACGGTTAAGCAGCGCAGCAGTAGGGCTGGTCTCGCTTCGCTCAATGCGCGATAATGACGCACGACTGATGCCCGTTGCGACAGCAAGTTCATCCAGCGACCAGCCGCGTTGCAGGCGTAATTCTGCCAGCCTCACCGCCAGTCGTTGCTCCGTATTCAGCTCTGACATGGTGATTTCTCATATTTGGGAATAATTCTCTTATATGAGATATAACGGAGAAACGGCGTATCAGTCAAGTTGTACATCGAGAAATGTATTGTACAACTTAGTCGGCTTCGTTATGGTAATTGCACTCAGACCAATCGAAAGAGGAATTTATGACCTTATACAGTATCGGTGACGTCGCCGAGCGCTGTGGCATAAACCCAGTCACCCTGCGCGCCTGGCAGCGTCGTTATGGCTTACTGAAGCCGCAACGTACCGAAGGCGGACATCGTCAGTTTGACGAAGAAGATGTTCATCGCATCGAAGAAATTATGCGCTGGATTGAAAGCGGCGTGCCGGTCGGTAAAGTTAAGGCACTGCTGGAAGGTGGCGATGTAGATGCCCATGACGGCTGGACCACACTCCAGGATGAGCTGATCAGCGTCCTGCGTCATGTCAGACCCGCTAAACTTCGTAATAAAATTGCCGCGATTGGTCGCGAACATCCGATTGATGCGCTGATCGACCATGTTTTTATGCCGGTGCGCCAGAAGCTGAGTCTGGACCAGAACACCGCCCGCACCATGTGCAGTCTGCTGGATGGTTTGCTGATCGATTATGTCGCGTTCTGCCTGACCGGCAGCCGCAAAAAATCGGGTAAAGATGCGCTGATTATTGGCTGGGGTATCGACGATCGTACCCGCATCTGGCTGGAAGGCTGGCGTCTGTCGCAGCATGGCTGGCGGATTGATGTGCTGGCAGAACCGCTGGATTTACCGCGTCCTGAACTCTTTCCCGGCATGAATATGTTTGTCTTTACCGGTAAAAAACTGACCCGCCGCCAGCAGGAACAGCTGTCACACTGGCAGGAACAGGGCTATGCCGTGCGGTTGCACGATCCCGCCTGATAACAAAAACGCACGCCGGGCACTTTGCCTGCTGCCTTGCGCGCGCTATTATCCCCGCCTCACTGTTAACGAGCTCAGGTTTTACCCATGAACTGTAAAAAAGCTTTCTTCGCCACGCTGTTTTTTATTATGGCGGCAGGTGGCACCGGCGGTCTGATGCTGGTGGGATACTCTCTCATCGTTCACTCACGCTAAGCCAGCGCTGCAGGCGTTCAAACAGGCGATCGCTGACTATCGCCAGCAGCGCCACCAGTAATGCCCCCTGAATGACATAGGCTGTATTAAAGCCGCTTAAGCCGATAATCACCGGCGATCCCAGACTTTTCGCGCCGACCGTCGAGGCGATGGCAGCGGTGCCGATGTTGATGATCACCGAGGTGCGTATCCCGGCGATGATGACCGGCGCAGCCAGCGCCAGCTCAATCTGCCACAGTCGCTGCCAGCTACTCATGCCGACCCCGATGGCGATCTCCCGACTGCTGGCCGGTACGCTATCAATACCCGCCAGCGTCCCCTGTAAAATCGGCAGCAATCCGTAGAGCAGCAGCGCCACGACTGCGGGCCAGGCGCCAAATCCCATCACCGGCACCGCAATCGCCAGCACTGCCACCGGCGGAATCGTCTGCCCTGCCGCCACAATGGTTTCCATCAGCGGCCGGAAGGCCCGCCCCGCCCGCCGCGTCACCAGCACACCACTGCCAATGCCAATCACAATCGCCAGCAGGCTGGCGGTGATCACCAGAAACAGATGCGCCAGCGTCAGCTGCCAGAAGCTCTCCTGCTGATAGAGAGGCCGCGCCAGTTCGGGAAACCAGCGGTGAAACAGCGGCCCGCTGTAAGGCATCAGGGTCAGCAGCGCGCCGTAGAACAGCACCAGCCACAGCAGCGGATCCCTTAGCCTGCGCATGTTAAATCCTCGCGCAGTTGCAGCAGATCGCCAAAGTGGAGCACGCCCAGCGGCCGCTGCTGATCGTCAATGACCGGCAGTTTATCGGTACGCCGGGCGATAAACTGCGACAGGGCATCGCGCAGCGTCAGTGCCGCAGCGATCGGTTCGCCCGGCAGCCACTCGCCGCGCCGCACGGCATTACCAACCTGCTCCAGCGACAGCAGCCGTACTCCCATTTCGCTGCGGCCAAAGAAGTCGCGCACAAAATCATTTTTCGGCTGGGTCAGCAGCTCCACCGGCCTGCCCTGCTGAACAATCTCGCCGTTATCCATCAGCACAATACGGTCCGCCAGCGTCAGCGCTTCGTCGATGTCGTGCGTCACCAGCACGATGGTGCGGCCCGACAGTTGATGAATGCGCAACATCTCCTGTTGCAGCACCCCGCGCGTCACCGGGTCGAGTGCACCAAACGGCTCATCCATCAGTAACACTTCCGGATCCGCCGCCAGCGCCCGCGCCACGCCGATGCGCTGCTGCTGCCCACCCGAGAGCTGATGCGGATAGCGGTCCAGCAGCTGCGCATCGAGATTCAGCAGCGCCAGCAGCGCCGTGATACGTTCATTGACCTGTGCCCGGGGCCAGCCCAGTAGCACTGGCACCGTGGCGATATTCTTCCGCACCGTCCAGTGCGGAAACAGACCAATTGACTGAATGGCGTAACCCATGCGCCGCCGCAGCGTGCGGGCATCGAGCTGGCGAATCGACTCTCCGGCAAAGCGGATTTCACCACTGTCAAACTCCACCAGCCGGTTGATCATCTTCAGGGTGGTCGATTTGCCCGAACCGGAGGTGCCAAGCAGCACGCAAAATTCCCCTTTCGCCACCTGTAACGACAGATCTTTCACCGCCGCTTTACCGTTAAACGCGCGGGAAACGCCGTCAAACTCAATCATCTTTTCTCTCCAGCAGTGAGATCAGCAGGCGGAACAGCGCATCGATGACCACCGCCAGCGCAATCACTGGGATCACCCCCAGCAACACCAAATCAAGCGCACTGCTTAGCAGTCCCTGGAAAATAATCGCGCCAAAGCCGCCCGCGCCAATCAGCGCCGCAACCACCGCCATGCCCAGCGTCTGCACCACCACTACCCGCAGGCCCGCCAGCCAGACCGGCAGCGCCAGCGGCACATCCACCGCAATAAACTGCTGCCAGCCACTCATGCCGACGCCACGTGCACTCTCACGCACCTCGTGCGGCACCTGTTGCAGCCCCACCACCACGCTGCGCACCAGCGGCAACAGGGCGTAAAGCACCAGCGCGATCAGCGCCGGAGCCATCCCAATGCCGCTGATGCCCCAGTCGCCGAGCCACTGAAACTGCTGAGCCAGTCCGGCCAGCGGCGCAATCAGCAGACCAAACAGCGCCACCGAGGGCACAGTCTGAATCACATTCAGCACGCCGAACACCCCGCCCTGCCAGCCAGGCCGCCGGAACAGCGTGACGCCCAGCGGCAGCGCAATCATCAGCGCAGGCAGCACCGTACCCGCCAGCAGGGTGAGATGACGGCTCAGCGCGGCATCAAACACCGCGTGGCGGTTGGCATACTCTTTCAGCAGGGAGAGATCGCTGAGCTGGCCACTGAACAGCAGCAAAAGCGGCAACAGCCAGACCTGCAGATTGAGCAGCAGCTGTGCCAGCCGATGGCGGGTCAGTTGCCGCACCTGATCGGTGATCAGCAGCAGAATCAGCGCGCCGCTGCACCACAATCCGCTGGCAAAGCTGGTGCGCGCCAGTCGGCTGCCCTGCTGGCTGAGTAAAGTGGCCTGATGACCGCTGAGCCAGATGATCGCCGCCAGCATCAGTTCTGCCGCCAGCAGCGCCAGCATCAGCGTGATGCGGGTCGGATGCCGCCACAGCAGCAGCCACAGCGTCAACAGCGGCAGCAGCAACAGCCCGAAGCGGCTAATCTGCCAGCCCATCAGCGGTTCACCCGCCACCAGACGGTTCGGGGCGAAGTTCAGAAACGGCAATGCCACCAGCGCCAGAGTCAGCAGCGTCAGCAGCAGCAGTGCCACCGGCTGCTCAACCGGACGGCGTATCGCTTCCCGCGATATCTGCATCGGTTACAGCAGCTTTTTCTGCTGCAGCCATTCGGTCGCTACGCTGCTGGCATCCTGACCATCGACCGCGATTCTGGCGTTGAGCTGTTGCAGCGTCTTCTCGTCAAGCGCGCTGAACACCGGCTTCAGCCACTCTGCAATCTCTGGATAGGCTTTGAGTACCGATTCACGGATCACCGGCGTCGGCGCATAAATCGGCTGAACCCCTTTAGGATCGCTGAGCGTCTGCAGACCTAATGCCGCTACCGGACCGTCGGTGCCGTACGCCATCGCCGCGTTTACGCCGGAAGTCTGCTGTGCCGCTGCGCTGATGGTGACAGCGGTATCGCCGCCAGCCAGCGACAGCAGCTGGTCCTGCTTGAGGTCAAAGCCATAGGCTTTTTCAAAGGCGGGTAAGGCATCGCTGCGTTCAATAAATTCTGCTGAGGCCGCCAGTTTGAAAGTGCCGCCTTTTTTCAGCCAGGCGCTGAGATCCGCCAGAGAATTGAGCTGATTTTTTTCAGCCAGATCTTTTCGCACAGCGATGGTCCAGGTGTTATTAGCCGGAGCGGGTGTCAGCCAGACCAGATGGTTTTTCTCCGCATCCAGCTTCTTCACTTTCTCGTAGCCTTCGGCGGCATTTTTCCAGGCGCTGTCTTTCTCATCATTGAAGAAAAATGCACCGTTGCCGGTATATTCCGGATAAATATCAAGTTCGCCCGCCGTGATGGCACCGCGCACCACCTGCGTGGTGCCGAGCTGAATTTTATTGACGGTTTTTACCCCATGCTTTTCCAGCACCTGAAGGATCACATTGCCCAGCAGTGATCCTTCGGTATCAATTTTTGAGCCGACCCGCACCGGGTCTGCCGCCTGTGCTATCCCCATGCTGAGCAGCAAAGCGCTGACGCCCATCCAACCCCGAATTCTGACCATGGCTTTTTCCTTATCGCAGTGTGTTGTTTTTACGTTTTGTTCGTGCGTGATGATTAACAAGGCGTTGTGCGCCTGCGCGTTCAGGCTGCCCTCCTGCCACTCTGCGGGAGGCTGGCAAGGCGTGCAGCGGAAATTATCTGCCTTAAAAGCGTAGCCTGGCGCAGCGGCGATGCAGCTGACTTTATCGCAAATTGATAACGATTTGAGATTATAAATTCATCTCATATAACCTAAATGAATTTACGTCTGGGCGTCTAAACGGCTATTCTCGGAAATCTGTTTTTATAATAAAAGACGCACAACATCATGTCCGACCTGACCTCTTCCGCCCATGTGGCAACAGCAGGGAGTTCGCCCGGTGGCGAAACACAGTGGATCCGCAGCGCAGCTGACGTCTCCCGATTAGTGAACAGTGGCGACAGCGCCCGTAATAATGCCCGCATTGTGGTGGCGATTGCGCTGGGGGGCGTCTTCCTTGACGCTTACGACCTGGGTGCGCTGGCCTTTGGCATCAAAGACATCACGCGCGAATTCAATCTCACCCCGACCGGCACCGGCATGGTCGCCTCGGCAATCACCTTCGGGGCCATTATCGGCGCACTGATCGGCGGCTATCTCACGGATAAAATTGGCCGTTATCGGGTGTTTATGGCCGATATGTTCTTTTTCGTGGTGGCGGCTATCGCCTGTGCGTTTGCCCCCAATGAGTACGTGCTGGCCGGCGCGCGTTTTGTGATGGGCCTGGGAGTCGGAATCGATCTGCCGGTGGCGATGGCGTTTCTGGCGGAGTTTTCCAGACTACGTGGCAAGGGAAATAAAGCGGCCAGCGTGGCGATGTGGTGCCCAACCTGGTATGCGGCAATCAGCATCTCTTATCTGCTGGTGCTCTTGCTCTATGCCGTGTTACCCGAAAGCCACACCGACTGGCTCTGGCGTCTAATCCTTGGTTTTGGTGCCGTTCCGGCGATTATCATCATCGCCATCCGTAGCCGTTACATGAGCGAATCCCCGGTTTGGGCGGCGAATCAGGGCGACCTGAAAGGTGCCGCGGCGATTTTACGCAGTGCGTGGAGTATTAATGCTCAGGTGGCGCCCGACGCCGCGCTGACGCCTGCCACGCCGGTGCGCAAGGCGAGCTGGCGTAACTATGGTGCGCTGTTACAGGGTGTCTATCGCCGCCGTACCCTGCTGGCGACCATCACTTCCATTGCCTCATCTTTTGCTTATAACGCGGTGGCGTTTGGCTTGCCGGTGATCATCTCCAGCTTCTTTGCCCAGTCAATGCTTACCACCATTCTGGTGTCGCTGGCGCTGAATCTGCTGTTTGCCTTTGTCGGCGGGATACTGGCGGTGCGACTGGTGCCGCGCCTCGGGGCGTGGAAGATGTCGGTGGCGGGTTATGCCTGTCAGTGCGTGGCGCTGCTCGGGCTGGCGCTGATTGGTCGTCCGGAAGGCGGCCAGGAAGCCGCGCTGGCGATCGGCATGCTGGCGCTGTTCCTCTTTGGACAGGGATTCGGGCCTGGCTCCCATACCATGACTTTTGCGTCGCTGAGCTACCCGACGTCGCTGCGCGGCGTGGGTGTCGGCTTTAATCAGACGCTGATGCGCGGCAGCTCTACCGTTTCGCTGTTTCTGTTTCCGGTGCTGGTCGCGGCGCTGGGCACCGGCGTGTTCTGGGTGATCTTCCTGGCACCACTGGCGGGCCTGCTGGCGCTGCTGGCGATCCGCTGGGAACCGTCGGGTTATGATGTGGATGCGGAAGATTTCGAGCTGCAGCGATAATCAACGCTCAGGGCGTGGATAGCGCGCAGGCTCAGGGAGCAAACGGGCTTATAACCCTGGCGCATTGTTTACCCCGGCCCGACTTCTCCGGCCAGCATTGAAACCGCACCTTAGTGCGGTTTTTTTATGCGGTGACTTCCGGGAAAGGAAACTGCTCCAGATAGTCCGGGATGCGCGGGAAGGTATGCAAAAACCACGGTGTGAACTGCTGTGGCTGCTGCTGCATCTGCTGCTCAATCAGCGCCATCGGGCGATAATCCCAGGCATCCGCTTCCTGCGGATTCAGCTGCGGCAGGCTGTCGCAGACGGCAAAGAAGACGTGACCATACTCATGTTCAGTCAGGCCATTGCTCAGTTTCAGGTTGTAGCTCAGCTCAAACACCGGCGTCAGCGTCACCACCATCCCCATCTCTTCACGCAGGCGGCGCTCGGCGGCGTCGCGGGTTGATTCATGGGGATAAGGATGACCACAGCAGGTATTACTCCACAAGCCACCACAATGATATTTATCGCTGGCACGCCGTTGTAGCAACAGCTCCTGCCGGGAATTGAAGACGTAGACCGTCACCGCGCGGTGCAGTAATCCTTTTTCATGCACTTCCAGCTTTTCCATCTTGCCGGTGGGACGATCGAGGTGGTCAACGAGGATAACTTCAATAGCAGACATGGCGTTTCCTTGAGATTATTCCCAACTATTCTGGCACAGAATTATCGGTTTGGGCGGATCATCGAGGATTTTTTACCCGGGTCAGGCGGAGATAAGCGGATGAAGCAGAGAGAAAATCAGGCCAGCAGGGCTGGCCTGGAGAGGGATTACAGTCGGAAGCTCTGAACCACCCGCTCAAGCTGGGTGCTTTGCGATTCCATCGCCTGCGCGGCAGCAGAAACCTGCTCCACCAGCACGGCGTTCTGCTGTGTGGTGCCATCCAGTTGGGTAATCGCAACGTTAACCTGTTCGATGCCCAGGCTCTGTTCGCGGCTGGCTGACATGATTTCACTCATCAGCGTGGTCACACTGCTCACGCCCTTCATCAGCTCATCCATGGTCTGACCCGCCTGCTCGACCAGCGCGCTGCCGGTATCGATGTTCGCCACCGACTCTTCGATTAACTTTTTAATCTCACGCGCCGAGTTGGCTGAACGCTGTGCCAGGTTACGCACTTCCGATGCCACCACCGCAAAACCGCGACCCTGTTCACCGGCGCGTGCAGCTTCTACCGCGGCGTTCAGCGCCAGGATATTGGTCTGGAATGCGATGCTGTCGATCACGCTGATGATATCGACCACTTTACGGGATGAGTGATGAATCTCGCCCATGGTGGTGACCACCTGACGGACCACTTCGGTGCCACGTGCGGCCACCTGCGAGGCATCACCCGCCAGCTGGTTAGCGTGGGTGGCGTTGTCGGCGTTCTGACGCACGGTGCCGGTCAGTTGCTCCATCGACGCGGCCGTTTCCACAATCGAGCTGGCCTGATCTTCGGTACGGGAAGAGAGATTAGCGTTGCCGCTGGCAATTTCACGCGACGCGGCGGTGATCGCCAGCGCGCTGTCGCCCACCTGCTGGAGCAGCCCCTGCAGATAGCTGATGAACTGGTTAAAGCTCTGCGCGACGGCGTTGAACTCCGGGCTGTTGCTGGCTGGCAGACGCTGAGTCAGATCCGCACCACCGGTCGACAGCGCTTCGATATTGCTGTTCAGCACGTTGAGGCGTTTCATCATGGCGCGGACAAAGCCCAGCGACACCAGCAGCAGGATTACCGCCAGAGGGATCTGCACCAGACCCAGGCGGGTCAGCATGTTATGCGACTGCGCTTTCAGCAGGCTGGTTGGCAGGCTGCTGGCGAGATACCACGGGCTGCCAGGAATGGCCTGCACGAACAGCGTCTGCTCGCCTTCACTACTGTCATAGGTGGTTTCCAGCGGCTGATTGCCAACACCGTTAAGTAGCGTTTTCAGCGGTGCTGCCATCGGCATCTGCACGTCAGCCAGGTTCTCCAGCTTCGGTGCAGCATTCACCAGCGCGCCATTGCCCACGACTTTACCGTCGGCTTCGACGATCAGGACGTTGCCCTGAATGGTTTCACCCATCTGCTTCGCCAGCTGGTTAAAGAACCCCAGCGTCACGTCGATGGTGGCGACTCCCCACGCCGTGCCGTTTTTGTAGATGGCCATAGCGCAGTTGGTGCGCGGCTGCGGGCTGGCGGCATCCTGATAGGCTTTTGCCCAGGCACACTGGCCTTTCGGAGCGGCCATGCCATCTTTGTACCAGGGTTGCTCCCAGTATTT
Organism: Pantoea sp. ABR1s; assembly: GCF_057812235.1. Lineage (NCBI taxonomy): Bacteria > Pseudomonadati > Pseudomonadota > Gammaproteobacteria > Enterobacterales > Erwiniaceae > Pantoea > Pantoea sp. ABR1s. The sequence continues at coordinate 2,836,898 of NZ_CM173823.1, forward strand.
GTCAGCCGCGTCGGAGTTCCAGTAGGTGTTCACCTGCAGTTCATTGCTGGCATTACGGGCAAAGAAGCTGCTGTCCTTCTCTTTGGCCGGATCACGACGGTTTGGCAGTGGCCAGATCCCGCCGCCAAACACATTGCTGTCCTGATACTGGTTAACCAGCGTCGGTAACAGGGTGTCGATGGTGGCGCTCTCCATAACGGATGCGGCTTCGGTAATGGCGCGCTGCTGGGCCTGAACGCGGTTCATCTGTTCAACGATACCGGAAGCCAGCGAATCTACCTGATAGCGAACCAGACGGCTTTCGCTATCGACCAGCTGTGGCGCGACAAACTGATTAATAACCCAGACTGTAACGAGTAAAAGCGCAACAAAGAACGCGATCATTGTTGCGGTGAAGCGGGATTGTGTTGTTTTAAACATCTTTGTTCCCCTGAACCTGGTGCGGCGCGATTGCCTGATCGGGTTTAACGGCACGGCAAACAGGAACTTGAGATGAGCAGGATCACATATTTGAGAAATGTTTGATTTATGTAAAAATTTAATTTCATAGAGAAACTATCACATCCCCGGCGGGCGCCGGGGAATGGGCGAACAGGCGCATTATTGCTGGCCTACTCTTCTGAACTGACGACCTGCTGGCGCGGACGGAAGATGTGATTATTGCCATCCGCCGTTAACAATTCCCGTAACTTCTGACCGCCATGTTCATCCGCCTGCGCGAACTGGCGCTCCGCTTCCGTAATCGGCGTGGTCCAGAGCAGAGTCGGGCGATCGCCGTCACGTTTTGGCAGCGAGAACTGCGCCTGATCGGTTGCCAGCTCATTGGCGAGCAGGAAGCTTTCAAAGCCGACCGGTGCCACTTCGGACGCCAGCGTATGGCCCTCGCCCAGCCAGGTCAGCCGCGCCCAAGGCAGATGCACGAACTCCGCCAGCGCGCTGGCCATCTGCACCGCGTTGCCTTCGGTCATGACTTCACCGTCAACCGCCATGCCGAGTTCAATGCGGCGATACTGCGGCGCCAGCTCATCAAACAGATAATCGACCTGCGGCATCGGCCGGATGCTCATGCCGATGGTCAGGAAATACCAGACGCCCTGATGCCAGTGCTGGGAGATTGCCATCGGCGGCCAGCTGCCCTGATCGATAGCGTAATATTTCACTGACTCGCCAAAGCGCGCCTGATAGCAGGCCATCAGATCGTTCTGCACCTTATCCCACTCGCTGCCGTCGTGCCATTCGCGCCAGAACTGACGCTGATGCTCCGCACGGGCGTAGTAGTCATTGGTTGATGCCGACCCCAGCGGTGCCGTCAGCCGGTTCTTTTTGATGCAGCCTGCAGAGAAGCTCACCTGCTTCTCCTGATAGAGGCTCCAGCCGGGGATCACCGCCAGCAGCTGGCCGTAATACCACAGCGCCGCGCCATCATCGCTCGGCTCCCATAGCACCTGCAGACCGGCTGGATCCAGCGCGGGTTCCGCTTCCAGATTACGGCAATACTCGGCGCTGAGCAGCGGCGCTATGCCCTGCTCCATCGCCTCGCGATCTTCCTGCGCCGGTGCCGGCAGCAGGTTTCGTAGCCAGCAGCCGCGTACCGCATACTGGCTGCGGAACAGGTCGGTTGGCCAGATGTAAAAATAGGCAGTGCGCTCATCCTGTTCGACAATGGCGGTCAGGGTGCGCTGCTGATTGTGGACTTCAGCAATCAGGGATTTGTACGTCATAGTGCCTCGACAAAGCCTGGAGGAATCCATTTTCCCCGAGAATAGAGCAGGATCCTGGCTGCGGCTATCTGAGACAAGGGTAATAGTCTCAAAGTGTGGGAGTTGGAGGGGTGGTGAAGAGTACAGCAGGCGCAATTGGCGGGAGCAGAGGCCCATCTGGCAGCATACTCATACCATCACGGTCTGATAATGCTCTTACAGTAACGGGTGGATGCAGCGAAGGAGCGCGATGCACTGCCCCATAAAGTTAACCGGATACGGTGTTGATTGTAGCGTTCACTATGGTTAGCAGACTGACTTCTCTAATCCATGGTACTCATATCGTCCTGTTTAATGCTTTTTGAAAAAAGCTTTCAGCACCCATAAAAGCGCAACAGACATAATGACAGAAATAAGGATGTTGGCTGAGAGTACAAAGTCGATGGTTGCCTCATCGCCATTAATATTGAAAAATCCTGCGATGGCATAAAAGAATGTTACCGGCACTATGACAGCAATAGCTTTTGAAATAGCAATCGCGCAAAAAACAAATAGAAAAATAGTTAAAATAAAGCGCATCGTTAGTATACCTTTACCGTTCCATAGGCTTTGAGCTGGCTGCCCGGGATGTTAAGCGTTGGGCCAGATTTAAGGAACATGTCGCGCATGTAATTGAACTGAAGAGGATGTTGAAGTGTGATGCAGCCTTCACTCAGCCCTAATGGCCCAATAGGGTGCAGACGGAAATTGCCCCGCCTGATGCCTTGTACAAACGTGTAGTCATCGATTTTTCCATCGTCACGAAATAGTCCAAACCATGTTGAACGATCCGTACCGTATATGTCTTTCAACAAGCGTTCTCTAAACGGCCCCAATCTTCCACCTGAAGGTCGTTCTACAATAAAGTAACGGCCACGAACTATTGGGCCTATATCAGGTACGTTTGTTTTTTCTGGATTATTGCGGCCTTCTTTTTGACCAGAAAAAGCAGGAAATGTACCAATACCAGGGCAGCTCAGGCTGGTCATTTCACGCCGATTGAGAAGTAAATAGCAGCTATATGACATGAGAACTACATTCCTTATGTGCGAATATAGTAGATCCACTTGATTCTAAAAATTAACTATTGCTTTTTGGGAGAACAATGTCAATTGTGCCCGGCATCTGCCTTTGAGTGGCTGACTGGAGGGACGTTACCTGTGCCCGCAGAAGGGCATAAAAAACCGCCAGGCGGCGGCTCGCCTGAATTTACCAACTTTTATTAGGACTCTTTGTAAAAGAGCCGCCGTGGACAGTGGCATCAATCGCATTGCGGCAGTCTTCGGTATCGCGTGGATCAAAGGCTTTCGTGCATTCCTCATATTTAGCTTTGCGCTCCGCGTCATGCGCTTTATACCAATCAATACCCTTCGCGCCAGCATCCCAACCGGTAAGCAGCGTGGTAGCCAGCAAAACCAGTGAAAGCAGTCCTGCTTTCATCAGATTTCCCTTTAAAGAATTAATTGCGACCGCAGTTATAGAGCAGTAGTGCGCCCGAACGAATGAAGCAGGGACTGTCAAAAACAATGTCCGCTATGAGCGAGAAGCGGACATTCGTAGCTATCCAAAAGTAGATGAATGATTTGCTAATAAAGCCGTGTATTCATTTACAGGGAGCAGGTCACTATCGGGTGTGACCGGCGAGGTATCGCTGAATCCGACGAATGAAGTGGATAATCATGTAAAGGTCAGCATTCCGGTCTCCACGCTTATCGCATCAATCTGCTGACGTACCAGTTAAAAAGCAGCATTTATTTTGATGCTTCCCGTTATCCCAATATCGTCTTTACCAGCAGCCGGATCGTGGCGCAGGGCAACGGTCATTTCAGGATTTTTGGTTCATTATCGGTAAAAGACGTTCAGCGGCCGGTGATTCTGGAAGCCACGATGGAAGAGCACGACCGCACTGCGCAGAGCGAGGACAGGATATCGCTGCATGCGATGACAACGATTTCCCGCTCGGCCTACCATATGGATCGGTTTGCCGAGCTAGTCGATGAGAAGGTGATCATCAATATTAATATCTATGCAAAGGCCAGCCACGTGCTGTGAAACGTCTTTACAGCCAGCAGGGCCGCTGGCCGTTAAGCGTTGAGAGATTTTTTCAAGACGTCAGCACTGGCTGACAATTCCACGTCCGGGTTGCGACCAATCAGGACAAACTGGTAGCCGCCATGATGCCACCAGACAAGGCGCATATCATGCCGCTGTTCGCGCTGAAGTCCGGTTGCGGCAGGCTGCTCGTCCGGAGAAATGCACAGCGCCATCGGGCCGTATTCCGCATGGAACCATGCAATCTGTGCAATGGAAGTGCTGTCATAGCGCAGCATGCGCACCATCTTTAATTCTGCATCTGGTAAGGCAAGCTGCTGTGCGTGAAGGCGCAGACCAATGTCCTGCGCTGTCCGCGCCAGGCCATGCTGCAGCGCCGCAGGGGAGTTATCCGTATCAAGCAGGGTTTCTGCGCTGTACAGTGACATGTACTGCGCTTCGAGATCGCGAATTTTCTCGCTCACGCTCAGCGTGGTTTTAGCCGGGCGAACAAGGTAGCCCAGTCCCGATCCGATCACCAGAAAACTCAGCGAGGCCGCAACCAGCGAACGACGACTGACGCCCGATGTGGCGGCAACGGCTGCGGCGGGTACCTGCTCTGGCGCGGCTAACAGCGCGTCGAGCTGGCGCTGCATTTTGGCTTCCGGTGCCTTATCCAGTAAGGGCGCAAAGGCAGCGTCAAAGTCGAGCTGGGTTTTCATCAGTTCATCTACGCGTTCAGCCAGTTTCGGGTCGTTGTCCATCAGCGACTCGAGCCTGCGTGCATCCTCGGGAGTCATTTCGCCATCCTGCCAGGCGATTAAGGCTTCGTCGCTGTAGGGGGGCGAAAAATGCAGCATGTTCATGAGCGTTTATCCTTCGCAGCGGCTCGAGTATCAAATGATTTTGCCAGCGTCAAACGCGCGGTTGCCAGCCTGCTCATAATGGTACCGATGGGCACGGCCAGCGTCTCAGCAGCTTCCTGATAGGTAAATCCTTCGACATACACTAAAAATAATGTGTTGCGCTGGGCTTCTGGCAATGCGCTGACGCGCTGCATGACTTTCTGAAAATGCAGACGTTTATCGTCATGTTCCCGAGTATCGGGGGCCAGCAGTTCATCGCTTTCAACAAAACCCTGTCCCAGCCGTACGCGACGGGCGCGCAGATCGGAAATCCAGATGGAGTGAAGAATCGTGAACAGCCAGCGATCTATCCGGGTACCCGGCGTAAACTGCACGCTCTTTTCGAGCGCGCGAACACAAGTAGACTGAACGAGTTCTTCGGCAACGTCGTGATTTCGTGACAGTACCAGCCCATAGCGCCACAGGCGCGTCAGATGGGCAGCAAGCTGCTGACGAACTTCGCTGGTAGTGATGTGACTGTCCTCATGATACGTATCAGGATTCCGGATGGCCATCAATGGCGGCCTGCAAATCACGATACTCTTCGCATCCTGTACCGCACAGGCTGGATATGGTTTTCAACTGCGCTTTTGCCAGATCGGGACGCCCTTTAATCAGCCACGCCTCGCCCAGATATTCGCGAACCTTCGCATAGCGCGGATTAAGAGCCAGCGAGCGTTGATAATACCTGATACCTTCGTCGGTACGCCCGAGTTTTCGGGTGGCATACCCCCGATAATTCCAGGCTTCAGCAGTATTGGGATGTTTCAGGCTATCCAGAAGGGTAAGCGAGGCCTGATAATCGCCTTTCTTCGCCAGATGATAGGCATAGTTCGTCTTGTCTTCGTCACTCAGGCGCGCAGTCTTGTCAGGAACGCACTGTTTAGTCTTACTGTCGTAAACCTGTCCACGCGGACAGTCTGGAATTTTACTGTTGGCGCTGTCATCGCCCGCGGCCAGTGCCGGGGTAGCATGGACAACAAACAGCAGGGTCGGAACCAGCAGCTTACGGCCTGTGGCACGAAGCAGTGAAGAAGTGTTTTTCATGGTAGTGCTCCAGTTAACGGTAGGTACGACCGGGCAGCATGCGGCACAGCACGTTATCGCGTAAAAAATAGTGGTGGATCAGGGCGGCCAGCGCATGGAGCGAGGCCAGAATAATCAGCGCCCATGCGACATTGTTGTGTAATTCACCCAGGGTATGTTTGAGCAGGGGATCGACATGCACCAATCTGGTCAGATCGAAAAGACCAAAAAAGCGAAAGGGTTCCTGTTGCGCCCAGCGAAACATAAAGCCCAGCACAATTTGTGTGAACAGCAGCAGATACAGCGCACCGTGAACGCAGTGCGAAAAGAATTTTGCCGGGCGGGAAATTTCGGCTGCCGGCATCGCGTACTGAGGTGAGCGTTGGCTCATCAGCCGCCAGACAGGCCGAATTACCATCACCAGTGCCAGGATGATCCCGCAGGAAATATGAACCGATTGTAATCCCTTCCGGAGCGGAGTCCCGCGCTCCAGCAATTCCCAGATGTGCGCACTGGCAAACAAAAGGATGACGCTGACAGCGGTAATCCAGTGCAGTACCAGTGTCATTCCATCGTAGCGCTGTCGTTTTTTTTTGGGTTCTGTTTGAATCATGGTTTGCTGTCTCTCAGTCAGGTTTATGACGAGTGAACGTATGTGTGCGGATTTTTATTCGATTTTTTTTACATGCCCTTTTTGGGCGAAGTAAGCCAATGGGGGAGACGGAGGATCTCGGCCTGAGCATCTGACTGTTCTTTATTAGTGGAAGAATGCGGACCGTACTATTTTATCCATGCGTAAAGGCTGTGGGTGGTGATATCGAGATGTGTTGCAACGCTGGAAACAGAATGGCCACGATCAAAAACCTGTTTGACGGCTTCAATTTTAAACTCTTCTGGATAACGCTTACCATTTATGGGCACTTCTCTTTAAGCCATCTTAAATGACTCTGAGGTGTCAGTTAAAACCGTGACGATGATTGATTTGTTTGTTTTTTCTATGTCAAGATAAATACCTTAAGGCTTACACGTCGCATTGAAATACCATTGTCATGTATTTCACATTAAGACACATTTTTTTATGAAAAAATTTATTTATGCAGTGTAGATTAAGATAATTTCTCACCATTAAGAGGCCATTATGCTCAATCCTTCAGTGCTTTTTTCTTATCCCATTATATTATGTGCGTCGAATTTATTAAATTCAGGTTCCTCAGAAAAAATTGAACTCCTGGCATCTCTGCTTGTTGAGCGCTTAATGTTGATGGAAACTGTCGCCAGCTATAAAATGGAGTATCTTTTGCCTATTGAAGATCCTATTCGTGAACAGACTATATTAAAGCAAATGAGGATAAATGCTGAACAGACCGGAATTGATCCTGAATCTGTCGTAACTTTCGCAGACTCTCTCATGAAAGCAGGAAAAGCCGCTCAATACCGTTATCTAGCTGACTGGATTTCATCACCTGATAAACGTCAATTGGTTCAGGAACTTGACCCCATAAGGCTTCAGATAAGTCATCTGGACAATAGACTGTTAAGGGAAATAAAAAACTATTTAGATGTATCCCATTTTTCTGCGGAAGTATTAGTACGACTTGAAAATAATATGTCAGTACCAAAATCAAGTAAGACGGATATCAGAAATATATTATCAACTCTGAATGAAATAAGAAAAACGTAAAAAATAAATAAAATATTATTTGGCAAAGCATTCAATTATATAAGCAATATTACTTTCACTCTACAAATGACACGATGATGCATGCCATAAGCTATAATTACTTGATAAAATTAAAATTTTTGTCATTATTTTAAAAGAGCTAAATCTTTCTTATTAAAATTAAAGAGGTGATAAGTGAATTTTAACAACATATTAGCTTTAATATTTTTTTTTGTAATTTCAAATCCTGCATTATCCGCTGAAAAACAGATAATGCGAATTGGTGTCGATTTAACCTACCCCCCTTTTCAATATAAGAATCAAAATGGTCACCCTACGGGATTTGAAATTGAAGTAACGAATGCACTATGTAAATCTGTTCATTTAAGCTGCCAATATGTGGTAAACACCTTCGACACCCAAATTCCAGCACTTCTTTCTCGTAAAATTGATGTTATTTCACCCTTGGGGGTGACGAAAAAAAGAGAAGCAGCCATAGCTTTCAGCAATTACGTTTTCCATATACCTACTGTTTTGGTTGGCAGAAAGGAATATAATCTATTGCCTAATGCTAATAGTCTCAAAGGGAAATCAGTTGCAGTACAACAGGGCACAATCCAAGAAGCATATGCTAATAAATACTGGCTTCCTTCAGGAGTGATTGTTAAAAGTTATCCAGATTCTGAAGCTGTTTACCAGGATTTGTATGCCGAACGTGTATCTGCAGCGCTGTGTCCGTCGGTTGCATTAAAGTTTGGATTTTTGCAGACTCCGGAAGGTAAAGATTTCGAAGTAAAAGGGCAGGAAGTGACTGATGCAGACTTGTTTAGTGTCGGTTCTGCATATGGCATTCGCAAGAATGACAGAAAAACGCAAATAATAATTAATAAAGGCTTGGATAACATCATGAAAGACGGCACCTATTCAGCAATTAAAAATAAATATTTCGGAAATATGAGTATTGAAGTAAACGATAATTTATCCCGTTCTGGATAGCATCAATTAGAATAGCTTCAATAAGCTAGATACGCAAGTTTCATGAAAATGAATAACGAGTAAAATATTAAATTGTAAGTTAAAGAAAATAATTATTAGATAAAATGACTGAAATAAAAAATAGCAAATTTACTTCAGTCTTTTTTTATTTATTGGCATAAGTTAAAAAAATTATGGTAAATATTATTTTGAAAAAATTAGGAATCCTACTTATTTTCTTCCATTAAAATACGAAGGATTTTTGAATAAAAACTAATCACCATGTTAAGCTGTTTAGCTCCCAGCTTAGAGAAATTATCCATGCAAGGCGAATCATTAACCTCCAAAACATTCCATGTCTGTTTATCAGCTTTAGAAGTGATATCTTCACAAATAATATCTATTCCAGCAACACGTAGCCCGAGGATTTTACATGTATGGAAGGCTATACTAACGAAGTCTGGATGTATTTTATCAGTTACATCGACAGCTGTACCACCGGAAGAAAGATTTGCATTCGGAAAAAGTGTTAATTTGGCGCCTTTTTCAAGAACCGATTCTCTGTTCATATTGTTTTGAAGAAGCATATAATCAATTCTTTTATCATTTTTTAAAAGGTTTGTATTTATCCGACCGGAATCTAAAAGGCTAGCGATGTAAGAGTCGAGAAGTTTACTTACACTTGAAGTTCCATCCCCTAAAACATTCATAGGCTCCCTATTATAAACAGCAACAATCTCATTATCCAAAACCACAACTCTGTAATCCTTACCAGGACATGAACTTTCAACAAGTAAGACATCTGTTACTTCAAATATTTCCTTTGCAGCAAACAATAGTTCGTTATTTTCTTTAACCTGATAAACCAGATTACCTTCACTTGAATTGTTGGGTTTAATAAATACTGGCCACCCTAACTCCTGAGCATAGCCAACTATTTCTCTGGTGCCACGTCTATAATTTGTCTGAAGTCTGGTGCACAAATTGTCAGAAAAAAAAGTTTTCCCATCCGGTACATGAATCCCTTTTTTTGACAAAAAATATTTCGTATAATGTTTATCCTTGGCTATTTTAGCTGAACCCTCTAGATTAATATTAAGAGAAGTATTATAGAAAAGGTGAGATCTCTCATTCGGGAAAATCAACTCACCTGCAAACCCAAACTCGGGCTCAAGTTCTACTGTTATTCCCATTCTCGGTCCAATTGAGTTAATAATTAATGATGCGTAAGGATTTTTCATAATTATTTACAATCTCCGTAAGTTTTAATTGCGATAATTCTATAATCTGCAAAGCGAGGTTGATAGTTGTCATCGTTTTATAAATTCTGACGTTGATACTATCCTTATCTTCGCCCTATGAGCTGCTGTAATAACCTGTCCTTTTGTGTAATGACTTCACATACAGTATCGAACACCATAGACGCATTATTTTCAGGTGTGAAAGCCGGCCATTCCGGAATACCGCTATGATTTGGATCTCCATTTCGTGCAAAATTAACCCATGCCTTGCTCATGTTGTTTGAAAGGTTTTGAGCATCACATCCACCACCTGTCATATGATTACAAATATTTATATTATTAAAAACAAAGGGGATTTCACTACAATGAAAACTCATCGGCCTCCCATCAAGCAAAGGTGACTGCCAAGTAAAATAGTAAATATACGCAGCAGCACCTCCAGTCAAAGCTTTACTTTTAGCCTGTTCTATTGCTGCTCCTCTCACTGTACTTGAAGCAATTACTGACCATTGTTGAAATGGTCTAAGGTTAGGATAGATTTTTTTCACCATATTTACTGCTTCTTTTATTTTATCATTTTTTAGAGCATTACTTACTGCTGTAATTAACTCCTTATCAGTCCAGTCCCAATATTCAGGATGCCCAATCGCAGTTGTGAACTCATTAAACGTACTACCAACAAGAATTGGTATTTTCTTTAAATGCGAGGGTGTAGGATTGAAAGCATTTGCTGTAAGTATATGGCCGTCAAGCACAGGTGCCCAACCCATTAACTCGCTCGCATGGCGAAAATCAATTAGTGGATGCGGTTGAATTAACGGTTTTACAGCATAGCAAGCAGCATTAACTATTTCTAACGAGCTTAAGCCTTGTAATCTAGAAATTGAATTTCCATCTATGTTAAGTGCTTTAAGGAATTTATTTGTAACTGCGGATGATTGGTCCGGTGTAAGGTGGTAACCGAGCGAACCACTCTGTATTATTGCGCGATGAAACAACCCTTCCGCTGAAGGCATACCCATAAGAGCACAAATTTTCCCGCCGCCCCCGGATTGACCAAAAATAGTAATACAGTCTGGATCTCCACCGAATTCAGCAATGTTATCTTTTATCCACTCAAGTGCCAGAACAATGTCCATCATTCCTACGTTGGCAGAATATGCATATTTTTCTGCGTAATTCGAAAGGTCAAGAAAACCGAACGCATTGAGGCGATGGTTAAGTGAAACCATCACAACATCCTCATTTCTTGATATATTCTCCCCATCATAAGCTTTTAGTTCGTAAGCAGAACCAGTCATAAAGGCTCCGCCATGTAGCCAAACCATAACTGGTCTTTTATTGATGCAACTGATCTCTGTTGTCCAGATATTTAAACATAGGCAATCTTCATTTTGGGGGCCAATATTCCACTCGAACAACCATGCTTCTTCATCATTATCCCATGCATAATTATCTGGCTGCGGACAGTTAAAACCATAACTTGAGCAACTTCTTACTCCCCTCCATGGTTGCGGTTTTTGCGGTGGCATAAATCGCCCTGATCCGGATGTATCATCACCATAAGGAATTCCTTTAAAAATGTATACACCATTGCGTACGTAGCCATTTACCTTGCCATATTGAGTTCTGACAATTGGTGTTCGTGAGTTTTTGATCACATATGCATCTGGAGATATGTTTTTTTTCACAGTGCATGACCTCATGGCTATAAAATTTATTATCTAAAGAGAATAAAAATTCGAGATTTATAAAGGTTCGACTTTCAACAATTACTTGATGATAAATCTGAAATTAACTTTCTCCGCATTGCAAGGCATCTACCCTTTAATATCGCAACGCCTGAGAATTAATCAAAAAATTAATAAAATAAAACTTTATAACGCCGACTTAAAAATAATTTTATCATTGGATTGAGGCTAGCGCTCCACTTTCCTCTAAAAATCAAATTTAACAATATTCTTAATATTTAATGCGGACTTTTTATAGTTTTATATAATATTATGTTTATATAGAACATTCAATTAATTGTTTATTAACTTTGTATTACATTAACATATCAACCTCAAAATTATAAACCGTCAGTTTTATCCTAAATCCAATAGCCGTTTAATTTTCATTTACTTTCCTTCTAGGAAGGTAATTAGGATGTAATCTATAACTCCCTATACCTGAGAGTTCCTCATGAAAAAACAATTAATTTTGTTGCATTACACCTAAACAAACTTATGTCTGAGCATGTGCTGCTTCACTGATTACACTGCTCGATATCCTTCCCTTCATCCGGCTTCAGCAAGGATTTAATCTACATAAGTTATTATAACATTAAGCTACTATTTCCTTACAAAATGTAAAAAAACTTATGTTTTTTTTAAGGTACCTGATTACTAAGCTGCCGTAAAAACATGCCTAAATTTTTGATGGGCAGTATACTTTCATGCCTGCAGGAAGGATATAAAATATGGATTTTTTCCTTTTAATACATATATATAAATAAAACTTTAGGGTGTGCGTGTGTGGTCACACTATCGTGTATATACCTGGTGTTTATGGTCTTAGTAAGATACACAATGGTCCACGTTCAAGGCAAAAGAGGATGGCTTTTTCGGATTCTGAAGCGATCAGACAAATCAGCGAATGAGAACGATCATGATAAATAGTGGTCTCTAAGAAGGATTTGTGGCTCGCGTCACAAAAATTCCCTCAACTCAGAAATACTGGAGTGTTGGCCATTATGAACCCTGCGCTGAAACAACTTCATCCCTACCCGTTTGAAAAACTTCGAGCCTTGCTGGCTGAGGTTCAACCTGATGAAAATCTCACGCCAATATCATTGTCGATAGGAGAGCCTAAACATCCGGCCCCTGACCTGGTCAAACAAATGCTTATCGCCAGTATTGATAAGATGTCGGTGTATCCCGCAACCTTGGGTATTCCTGCATTGCGCGAGGCAATCATAGGCTGGTGTGAACAGAGGTTTGACGTTCCGACAGGATGGCTTGATGCGAGCCGTCACGTTCTTCCGGTAAACGGGACACGTGAAGCATTATTTGCTTTTACCCAGGCCGTTGTTGAACCGAATGTCGATGGCTTGGTGGTAAGCCCAAACCCTTTCTATCAGATATATGAAGGTGCTGCCATCTTGGCGGGCGCTGTTCCGCATTACCTGCCATGCCTTGAGAGTAATGGTTTTATTCCTGACTTTGAGGCAGTTTCAGCGGATATCTGGACACGTTGTCAAATTGTCTTCCTGTGTTCCCCCGGCAACCCTACCGGTGCACTTATCCCTATCGAAACACTGAAATCACTCATTAGCCTTGCGGATAAATACGATTTTATTATTGCAGCCGATGAATGCTACAGCGAGTTGTACTTTGACGAGCAGGCGCCTCCTCCAGGCTTAATGACTGCGTGTGCTGAACTTGGCCGTAGCGATTTTAAGCGCTGTGTTGTTTTCCACAGTCTTTCAAAACGTTCGAACCTTCCGGGTCTTCGGTCTGGATTTGTGGCTGGCGATGCAGAAATTCTCAAAGCATTTTTGCTTTATCGCACATACCACGGCTGCGCGATGCCGGTGCAAAGCCAGCTCGCAAGCGCCACTGCGTGGCGGGATGAGGCACACGTTCGCGACAACCGTTCTCTTTATCGGGAAAAATTTGATGCGGTTCTGGAAATTCTGACCCCCGTTCTTAAAGTGAACAAGCCTGACGGAGGTTTTTATCTTTGGGCAAAAGTTCCTGGTGACGATACAGATTTCTGCCGTCAACTCTTTGGCCATGCACATGTTACGGTTATTCCAGGCTCCTATCTCTCGCGCGAGATTGACGGCATCAATCCGGGCTCAGGTTGGGTTCGAATGGCATTGGTTGCATCGGTTGCAGAATGTGTGGAAGCGGCAATACGTATACGGGATTTTATGTCTATCTATCGTATTTAAGCATTTATAACAAAGATCAATTAGTCGGTGGTATCAAACTTAGATACCACCGACTATCACTAATTCTCTGGTCAGGTTTCAAGCATATAAAAAGTTAAAAAAACCTCTCATTTTTAAATTTTTTCGCCTCAATTCTAATTCGGGGAAATCCGGCCCTGCCGGAGTTTTACCGAATGGCGCAGCGGGAAAACCGGCGCGTTCTGCCCTGGTGTTGGCCTGCCGGTTCCCCCGCACCCACTATATGTAGTATCGGCAGCAGCTGAGAAAACCACAATATGTAGTTATCAGCGCCGCAGCGGCGCGGGGCAGGGTGCCATTCGGGAGAATTGGCGTTTTACCGAATGCGGCAAAAAAAGGCCCGGCACCCGGCCTATTTGTTACGGAACGATCTGACGAGGATGATAACCATCGCCGTAATGGTGATCGCCGCGCCCACGGCAGCGCCGCCGATCACCCAGGGTTCGTGTTCTTCAGACGTAAAAAAGGTGATGATAAACTTCGGCATGCTAATTCCCCGCTTGCAATCCCGCCCGGTGACGGCAGCGGCTACTTTATACCAGAGCCACGCAGGGGAACTACTACGTCAAGTTATCTGTGCGCGGCGTGAGAGTTTTATCGTTCGGCAGAATCAGGGTTTTACCGCGCCCATGTGAGTAGCAAAAAAAAATTGCCTCGTGGTGGTATTGAAGCAAATTACAATTGCTAGTGTCCGCTTCTGGCACAAGGTGGGCTGGCTAACTGAGCTGAAGGTCCGCTATGAGCGAGAAGCGGACATGACGTGCGGTATTGAGCTCGCCCAAGGTTCTATGCTTCTGTAAAGGACAGGATTATATCACTCTCAAAATTTATCGATTTTATATGTGGAATAAGACTAATGAATATCAATATAAGACCAGCTCAATTATCTGATGTTGAAAGTATTTTTACTATCAGAACGTCTGTTGTCGAAAATCACCTAAGCCGTGAAGAGATGCAGGAGATGGGCATAACCGAAAGTACCGTGAGCAATATGATCGAAGAGAGTCGTTGCGCATGGGTTGCGACAGATAATGATAAAGCAGTGGGCTTTTCGATGATTTTAAGGGAAAAAGGCTCTCTTTTTGGTCTCTTTGTCCTTCCTGATTATGAAGGCAGAGGCATTGGTCGCAGACTTACAGAGATTGCGGAACAGGCGTTGTTCAAACATCACGAAGTTGCCTGGCTGGAAACCGATAAAAACAGCCGTGCGGCTAAATTCTACCTGCACCTTGGCTGGGGTAATATGACAACGTTAGATGGCGCTTATATTCGATTAGAGAAACAACGTGGTAGTTGACCTTATACGGCTCTCTTTAAGTGCCTCATCAGGCATAGCGCAGATATGTCAGCATAGTGAGGTCCGCTATGAGCGAAAAGCGGACGTTGAGTGAGATTAAAGCTGTAAGAAATTACAGACCTATAGGGCGATTCAGGCTGCAATTTATGTTTATATAAATATTGAGAATCAGTATTTAAGCTTTTTAAGGGGGATATATGCGCATTAGACCATCATCTCGATTGATCATTCTTTCGCCTGAAAATCATGTCCTGCTCTTTAGGTTCTGTCATAAAGATGATGCTCTAAGGGGAAAAACATACTGGGCAACTCCGGGAGGAGGGCTTGAAAAAAATGAATCTTTCGAGCAGGCCGCTATACGCGAATTATTTGAAGAAACGGGATTGAAAGAAACATTAACAGGACCAGCAGTAGCGTCCCGAACCTTCACAATGATGCTACCAAGTGGGGAGACAGTACTTGCTGATGAGCGTTTCTTTATGATTAATGCAAATACAGTAGATCTCGATCGTTCAGGATGGAGTAGCAATGAAAAGGAACTCATTCGCGATCATCATTTGTGGACAATAGAAGAGCTCATACACACCAATGAGACAATTTTTCCACGCGACTTAATCATTAACATACTTGAAAACAAGTCGGCCGGATCTTCGACGTTAACTGCGTCATGATATCTTGAACGTCCGCTTCTGGCACAAAGCGGGCTGACGGCAGGCAAGGTCCGCTATGAGCGAGGAGCAGACGTTTCACTTATGACAACTGAATGTTCTAATACGTTAAACATAACTTCACTGTTGCGGATCATTGCTCATAAGCTTATAAAATCAGAAACCTATATGGAAATGAAGGCACTATGAACATTTCAATCAGAAAGTTACTGCCGCTAGAATGGGATCATGCTTACAGTCTGATTTCACAGCTACGGAACATTTCCAAAGAAAAATTTATCGAAAGCGTCAGAATTCAGACGTTGAACGGTTATGAACTTGTTGGCGCATTTGGCAATGAAAAAATGCTTGGCTTGATGGGTTTCCGTCCCGTTCATACTCTGGCCAGAGGATCACATCTCCATATTGATGATTTGATCGTAGATGAGGCTTTAAGAAGCACAGGGATAGGGAAAAAATTGCTGGATTTTGCCACCACTGAATCAGAAAGCAGGGATATGAACTTCGTGTTCCTTGATGCCCGACAGCAGGCGATACCGTTTTATGAACGGAATGGCTTTGTGGCTCACACATCACCTTCAATGAAAAAGCATCTCCGATAAAACCAGATAGCCTGTTCATAGGTGGGGGTGCGGACATTATAACTTTACATCTACACCCTTTAGCAACATAAAAACATGAAGTTAAGGAAGTTTTTTGCACATAAAAACACTCAACGGATCTGTTGCATAAGGTGGGAATGAATTGCATATCTCATAAACGCATCTACGATAAAGTGCTATAGCCGCTTGCTGGTGAATCCCTGTTTCAAGCTGCAAAAGGCTCGAATTCTTTTTTGAAGCAATCGTCTCGATTGCGCTGACTATCTGTTCTCCGAGCTTCCTACGCCGATATTCCGGTCGAATATAAACCCGCTTAATCTCAGCTGAGCCATTTTCATGAAATAGCAAAGCACCACAACCTGCAGGTAAGCCACCTTCATCACGTACGATAATGCACCGGAGCTGCTCATCAGTAACTGTTGAAAGATCCAGGCAGTGATTACTTTCTGCAGGATATAGTGCGTTCTGAAAGGCATCGAGTTCGCTTACTAGCCACAGTAGGTCAGAATCACTTTTATCTACTTCTGAAATGCTGAACATTCGCTATCCTGGATTCAGTTTTAACTACTGAATCTAACATAATGTTCCATCTATGACGGCCTTCAGTATTTTACATAGGAGTGCATGTGAAACATCCGCTTCTGGTACAAAGCGGACTTACACGTTGGCCCATGTCCGCTATGAGCGAAAAGCAGACGCTGGCCTTTCAAGCTATCAAACCACAGGAGATATGATGTTCAGCAAGAAAAAAGCGCCTCTCTGATATGGCAGAAAAGCGCTGAGGAGCTTGCGAAAGAGACATGCTGAGCTTACTCACTCTTTTTATTTACGCAGGCAAATCACCTGCCCGGAGCATCCATCATCCTGTAGGTCCATGATGACCAGGGCAGCACAATCCTCCGGAGCCTGAGCAATAAGTTCACCCCTTGCATCCCATGCGGCGCTTTTTCCGACCGGTTTCCAGCCGCCTGACGGACCACAGTAATTGGCCATCAGCGTGGGCATGGCGTAAAGTCTGGCGTAGCTTTGCAGCTGCCCTGAATCTTTATCAAACCCGCCGGCGCTCAAAACGGCATTCAGATACACTTCAGCACCCTGCTGCACCGTGCGTTCTGCATGTACTGGCTGCCCTGCATCTGCGCATATGGCTATGCCGACATTAAATGACCTTTCTTTAAAAACGCACTCAGTATCACCAGCTGAAAAATAATCGGATTCTCCCGGATGGAGATATATTTTTCGGTAACAGAAAACAGGCCGTTTTGATGAAATCACCCATGCACCAATAGCCGGTTTTCCCTCTCTTACACGCAACGGTGCGCCCACAATAATCGTCATATCGTATCTGTCAGACAATACCTGAAGCGGACTCAGACAGCCTTCATCAGCCAAAGCCAGCTCTTCAGCCATTTCTGGTTCATAACCCGTCAGAGAAAGTTCCGGAAAAAAGATAAGGTTAACGCCCGACGATGCCGCAGACTCAATCAACATTTCGTGATAACGAATATTCTCATCAATAAGGCCGCGCGCCGGAGCAAACTGTCCTGCTGCGATTCTTAACCTTCCCTGACGACTGTCCATGCTTTCTCCCGTGCGGTTTTTTAAAAGTAGCCAGTTACCATACGAAAATAAACATCCTGCGTCATCTGTAACGACGCGCTCTTTAGAAGGTCCGCTTCTGGCACAAAGCGGACGTTCAGCAGGCTAAAGTCCGCTATGAGCGGGAAGCAGATATCGACAGAACCTTTCCTATGCTGGCGTTTTATGTTTTCCTTCGCTTAGCCATCTGAACTAGGACTTCGCCATGAAAATCTACTGGACCCACAAAAGTATCCCCGAACTGAAAGACTTATCTATGAGGGAGCGTGGAAGGCGTTGGCGGAGCGCGTATAAATCGGCTTTCCGGCACTGGCAGATCTGGGGTGGTCTCGTTCTCTGCGGAGTCCTTGCTGGCGCGGGAGCGTACTTTGGCGGCATAGTCGGCACCGTAATATTAGCTGGGCTTGGCGGATTTATTTACAGTCAGATCGTGACACTCGTTGTCCTGAAAAATTATCGTCACCGGCTGAAGGACGAAGCAAACTAATCTTTCAAGACTTTAAGGCTGCAAGACTCAGCAAGTTACACATAACGGTTCTTCGTTCATACGTCTTAATGTATGCCTCGTGGTAGCAAATCATAGTCAGCCAGCTGAACCGCACTGGTCCCCCCACAGCTATGTGGGCAAAAGGTCTGCGGCACGCCAATAACGCTGGCGTTGCTCGGTCGCAGTGATTTTTTCGGTTGCTGAAGCGCGCAGTTATGTTGAAACGCGCATACCCCCCCTCTTTCAGCTGACCGTAAGAAATCCTGGTTGTCAGAGGCAGGTGCCTTATTGCGCTAACCGCATACAGGTAATCACGCGACTGGCATAAAGCAGATCTGCAATTGCGTAGTTCGCTATGAGCGAAGACCGGACGTTCCTGCACTAAAGTGAAAGTGGATGTCTGCGCTTCCACTCATCAACCACATCACCCAGATTTTTTTGTACGTCATTTCGTATCCAGGCCATAAACTCGCGATCAAACCGGAAATCTGGACCACACTCATTGACCATAAAACGGCGAACGTTTTGTGTGTTTTTTGTAGTCTTTATCTACGATTGTAAAGCGTGTTAATGAAGAACTATGCCAGTCAATGTTCATTTGTTGGCTCCTGTTTTAAACAAACGATAGCTGCGTTCAAATTTAACACGTGACCTTGAAATGCTCGTTTTTAGCACGAAGTGGAACTACTGAAGAGTCAAGAAGTCAGCCAGGGCGAAATCACTTAATACCGGAATCTCGGTGACCTGACTGACAGATATTCATCACGTTATCTTTTCAATAGCAACACTACTTTGAAGCCCTGGCACCGCTCATTCCCGGCGAGCCGTCGTGATCTCCATTGCTGCCTGCCTGTCCACCCTGACCACCTAATCCGCCGGGTCCCGCGTTGCCGCCGTTTCCACCGTTGCCTGAACCGTCACCGTTGCCGCCGTTTCCTCCATTACCTCCTTCTTCGCCGCCGCTTCCCCCATCTCCTCCATCTCCATTAGAACCGGCTCCGGCATTCCCGCCATCACCACCGTTCCCATTGCCAGACCCGTCACCGCCATTCCCGCCATCTCCATCCTCTGCGATGGCACTAAAGCTGGCGGTGAAAGTCAAAGCCGGCAGCAGAAAAGAAGGCGTACAGAAGATTGCTATTCGAAGTGTTATGACAGCTATAACCAATAATGATCTTAAAAACGTGCGTAAAGGAAAAATTCGCATTTAAAATCTCCTTCATTCAATTCATCACTTTATTTAATCAGGTGTTTCCCCCATCCCCGCCATCACCACCATCACCACCGTTCCCTCCTGGTGAATTATTGCTGCCGCCATCACCTCCATTTCCACCATCAGCTCCATTCGCTCCTGCAGCTCCTTCTCCTCCTTGCCCATTGTTACCGCTATTGCCCCCATCCCCTCCATCACCGCCATTCCCCCCAGGCGAATCAGCACTATTGCCATTGCCACCGTTGCCACCGTTGCCGCCATTACCACCCTCAGGCCCGCTTCCGCCGTTTCCTCCATTCCCGCCATTTCCCCCTGCAGAGCCACTGCCACCGTCACCACCATTCCCGCCATCAGCTATTTGATGAACCAGATGGGAAACAGACACTACATTAGTATCTTCCTTATTTGCCCACGCATTTGCCATTGAGTTGAGAGACACAACGGTAAAAATGCTCAACGTGAAAACCTTATTTATT
This sequence comes from Pantoea sp. ABR1s, assembly GCF_057812235.1. Lineage (NCBI taxonomy): Bacteria > Pseudomonadati > Pseudomonadota > Gammaproteobacteria > Enterobacterales > Erwiniaceae > Pantoea > Pantoea sp. ABR1s. The sequence continues at coordinate 2,856,772 of NZ_CM173823.1, forward strand.
CTGCTATTCATCCGTTAGCTCCATTAGCTCCGGGCGCGCCGCTTCCGCCATTTGCGTTTCCGTTACTTGTGTTGCCGCCATTACCGCCGTTGCCACCGTCGATGCATGACGTCCCCGATACCCCTTTCTTACCGTTTTCTCCATTAGCGTCACCATTTTCAGTCGTACCGCCATTTTTCCCATTCAGATATGAGCAGTCGTTATGTTTATGATGATGCTTGTTCGAGGCGTGGGCGCTCAAGGCACTGATTGTCAGAACTGAGAAAATAAGAGAGTTGATGACTATATGATTGGATTTCATATTTATATCTCCATAATGAAAACGCGATGAAATAATCCACCGCGTATTAAAATTAAGCATGCCTTTTATTATGCACCGCCATCTCCACCGCCATCTCCGCCGCCATTATCGCTGCCGTCACCATTACCGGTTCCGTTATTGTCCCCGCTGTCATTCCCATTGCTACTGCCATTTCCACTGTCGGCATTACCGCCATTACCACCATTACCGCCATCCCCACCAGGAGCTCCTGGTGAGTTGTCATTACCACCATTACCCCCGTTGCCACCGGCAGAACCAGGGGCACCATTGGCATCGCCGATTAAGACAAAGGGATGCACAGAGTCTGATGTGACAGGCACACTGTGCAATGGAGTTGCGGCAGACAGACGAGCTGCAGTGATCAGTAACAACCCTAAAGCAAAAGTGATTTTGTTCGGTCTCATAATCTATCCTTAAAGTAAGAAACACATGAGAAAAAATACATTACGGATAACCCCGCTGTAGGGGTACCTCAAGTAAATTAAAAAAAACAGGAAAATAGAAGAAGTTCAGGTGTAATCAGAAGTGTCTCGGGATTAGCTGATGTGTATAAAGCAGCAAAAGTATTTGCATGATTTCGAATGCATGTTTCTGTGCGGCGCTAATTTATTAGGCATAATCACAAAGTGAGATGCACGTCACGGTCACATATTTTACAAGCTGAGGCACATTACATTTTTATTAATTATAAAATTTCATTCTTAAAATAGTAAAGGCTGTATAGATTATTTAAAAAAGCATTTATGAAAAATTAAAAACCGCCTATTCTTCAGATATTCAAGCCTACTAAAAGGTTAGCCTCGCATTTAGACAGTATCTCCGGCGCACTCCGGGTTCGCAAAAATAATGTCCATCACTTTTATTGGACATTGTCGCGTAAAACACCGTACATGGCTCCCTTCCTGCAGGCTGGTCTGTCAAAGATAGTTATATTCGTGCAGGCCTACGAGACGACAGAAATGATATGAATAAAGGAGGGCGGCTGCGCCCTGCAGGACGCAGCCAGACATCAGAAGGTGGTCCAGTTTCTGTCTGTATCAGCAGGCGCTTCCTTCTTAACTGCGGTTGGTGAAGATACAATTGCATGCCGGGTGGCTGTGGGATGTGAGACTTTAGCAAGCGTGAACACTGACACTGACACTGACACTGACTGCAGCTGCGGGGAGACGTGTTCCCGCAGGCTCTGCGAGGCCGACGCAGATTCCTCGACCAGCGACGCATTCTGCTGCTTCACACCATCCATCTCCGTTATGGTCGCCCGGAAATAGTGAAGCAGGACTGGGGAGATATTCTGGAAATCTTCAACACATTTGGAAACCGGCTCCGATTCTGTCAAAGCTGATTTATTCTTCTCAATACAAAGGGGATTGCCATAGGCATTACCCCTTTTTTCATACGCACGAAATGTCCGCTCCTGGCACAAAGCGGACGTTGATATCTGCCCCGATCAGCCTATTTTGAATAACCCAAATAAATTTATTGGGTGAACAAAAGCGTCTATCCAATTAGCAGCATCAATCACTAGTGCTGCCTAATCTCTTTATGACCACTAGCCCCCCACCCTTTTACCCGTGAACCCCTCACCCCACATCCCTTCCCATCCGCACCATCGCCCGATACCAGGCACCGCGCTGAATCGACCACCTTAATCCCACCGCAATCGCATTAATCTTCCGGTCAATGATCGCCTGCTGAAAGCGGCCGATCTCCGTACCGGACATTGCCTGCGCCCAGGCTGGCATCAGCCCGAACCCTGACTTAAGCATGATTTTCATCACCGGTTTTGCCTGCCAGCTAGGTGCAGGGGCATTCATCAGCAATCGCGTCACTTCGGCAGTGCGATGATCAAAGCGCAGCTCTGAACGCATCTGTTGCAGGTAATCCGCGACGTCGACAACGCTTTTCGGTACCTTCTCCGCCCCCAGCGCTTCGGCTATCTGTGCCGCTTCCTGATAGTACTGATCCTGATCGGCGCGGGTGAGCTGGGGATTTTTGTAGCGCAGATGGGCGGCCAGAAAACGGCTGGTCTCCGCCACATGCACCCAGGTCAGCAGATGCGGATCGCTGGCGGCATAGGGTTTGCCTTCGCTATCAACGCCGCTGACTTTCAGGTGAATGCGTTTCACCCGGTCGATCAGCGTCTGTGCATCCTGCGAATTACCGTAGGTGGTCACCGCGATAAACTGACTGGTGCGCCGCAGGCGGCCCATCATATCTTCACGGAAATTGGAGTGATCCCAGACGCCCGCCAGCGCCGCCGGATGCAGCATCTGCAACAGCAGCGCGCTGATCCCACCGCACATCATGGAGGTGAAGTCACCGTGGACGCGCCAGATCACGCTGTCCGGGCCAAACAGGCCGGGATCGCCAGGCGGTTGAGAGAGGTCAAATTCATTCATCGACAGGCCGTTAAGGCGGAATACCTGCTGCTGAATGCGGTCACGCAGATTAATCATGATGGCTCTGATAGTGGATATGACGCGGCGCGCCGTAGCAGGACGCTAACGACGCGCCGCATCACCTTCCCCTGACGTCAGGGGAAAGGCTGACGGTTATAAATAGTTGAACTGCCCATCCTCGGTACGAACGGAATCGAGTCCAATCATCACGTTGAATTTGCCGGGTTCTGCAACATGCTGCATCTGCTGGTTCCAGAACTTCAGCGCATCCACGTCGATTTTAAAGGTCACGGTTTGCGACTCACCCGCTTTCAGCATGATGCGCTTAAAGCCACGCAGCTCCTGCACCGGACGGCTGATGGAAGCGACCGGATCGTTGAGGTACATCTGCACCACCGTCGCGCCATCGCGTTTACCGCTGTTGGTCACGGTCACGCTGGCTTCAATGCTGCCGTTACGCGGCATAGTCGGTGAGGACATTTTTACCGGCGACACGGTGAAAGTGGTGTAGCTCAGGCCGTAACCAAACGGATAGAGCGGGCCATTAGCCGCGTCGTAGTAGTGCGACGTGTATTTGTTCGGCTTAGCAAAGTTGTAAGGACGACCGGTTGGCAGATGGTTGTAATAGATCGGAATCTGACCCACTGAACGCGGGAAGGAAACCGGCAGCTTGCCCGACGGGTTGTAGTCGCCGAACAGCACATCGGCGATGGCGTTGCCACCTTCGGTGCCGCTGAACCAGGTTTCCAGCATCGCATCGGCCATCCGATCTTCATTCACCACTGACAGCGGGCGTCCGTTCATCAGCACAATCACCAGCGGCTTACCGGTGGCTTTCAGTGCCGCTAACAGCTTCTGCTGGCTCGGCGGGATCACCAGGTCGCTGCGGCTGGAGGCTTCGTGCGCCATACCCTGCGCTTCGCCCACGGCGGCAACCACCACATCGGCCTGCTTCGCTTTGGCGACCGCGTCATCAATCAACTGCTGCGGTGAACGCGTATCCACGGAAACCGCCTGCTCATAGAGGTTCAGGAAGTCCTGAATCCCTTTGTTGTCGGTGACGTTAGCGCCCTTCTCATAGAGCAGCGTAGCCTTGCCTTCGGTGGCATTGCGCATGCCCTGCAGCAGCGAAACAGATTGCTTCGCCACGCCAGCGGCGGACCAGCTGCCCATAATGTCGCGCTGACTGTCTGCCAGCGGACCAATCAGGGCAATGGTGCCCGATTTTTTCAGCGGCAGCGTTTCCAGGCGGTTTTTCAGCAACACGATGCTTTTACGCGCGACGTCGCGCGCTTCAGCCCGGTGCAGACGGCTTTCCGCATTGGTGTCCTGCGGATCGCTCTCTTTCGGACCTAAATGGCTGTAGGGATCGTTAAACAGGCCCATGTCATATTTGACGTTGAGCACATGGCGCGCCGCATCATCAATCTCCGCCATGGTGACGGCGCCGCTCTTCACCAGAGCGGGCAGATACTTGCTGTAATATTCGTCGCTCATGCTCATATCGACGCCCGACTTCAGGGCGATGCGTACCGCTTCCTGCGGATCGCTGGCGACGCCATGCTTGATCAGCTCTTTGATTGCGCCGTGGTCGCTGATGGTGATGCCTTTGAACTTCCACTTATCGCGCAGCAGATCTTTCAGCAGCCAGCTGTCCGCCGTGGCGGGTACGCCATTGATCGAGTTCAGCGCCACCATCACGCCGCCGCTGCCGGCATCCAGTGAAGCTTTATAGGGCGGCAGATAGTCCTGGAACATGCGCTGCGGGCTCATGTCCACGGTGTTGTAATCGCGTCCGCCTTCAACTGCGCCATAGAGCGCGAAATGCTTCACGCTGGTCATCACGCTGTAGCGATCGGCAGCACTTTTGCCCTGCATCGACTGCACCATGCTGCGACCCATTTCGCTGGTGAGATACGTATCCTCACCGAAACCTTCAGAGCCACGGCCCCAGCGCGGTTCACGACTGACATCCACCATCGGCGCCCAGGTCATGTTCAGGCCATCGTCGGCCGCTTCATAGGCAGAGACGCGCCCCACCTCTTTCACCGCATCCAGATCCCAGCTCGACGCCAGGGCCAAAGGAATCGGGAAAATGGTGCGCTGACCATGAATAACGTCGTAGGCGAAAAACAGCGGGATCTTCAGGCGGCTGAGCTGCAACGCCTGATCCTGCATCGCGCGGATATCCTGACGGGTTACGGTATTAAAAATCGCGCCAACCTGACTCTTCTGAATCATGTCGCGAATCACTTCTTTCGGATTATCAGGTCCGACGCTGATTAAACGCAGCTGGCCGATCTTCTCGTCCAGCGTCATTTTTTTAAGCAGTTGGTTGACGAAGGCATCCCGCGCCTGTTCGGTCATCGGGTGGTTACCTGGCACTGTCTCAGCTAATGCGGGTTGCATCGCGAGGGAGACAGCGAGACTAACAGAGTAAATCCATTTCATCAGGTTGGGTTCTCTTAAGTAACTGCGCAATATCGAATAAACAGGCGGCAGTGTGCCACAAGATGAGAATAGCAGGTAGCTGCCGCTGTCACACTGCGTTGAGGTGAGTTGACGTGCTACAGTTAGGACGCACTGATAAGACAAGGGAATTGCTCATGATACAAACCTCTGCCCTGCTTTCTGACCTGCGCCGCCTGGTCGGCCCTACCCATCTGCTGACTGAACCTGAACAGACCGCGCGCTATCGCAAAGGCTTTCGCTCCGGCGAAGGCGAGGCGCTGGCGGTGGCGTTTCCCGGTACGCTGCTGGAGCTCTGGCGGGTACTGCAAACGCTGGTAAATGCCGATGTCATTATCCTGATGCAGGCGGCGAATACCGGCCTGACCGAGGGCTCGACGCCGCATGGCGACGATTACGATCGTCCGCTGGTGATTGTCAGCACCCTGCGGCTGGATAAGCTTCAGCTGATCGACGAAGGCCAGCAGGTGCTGGCGTTCCCCGGCAGCACACTCTACCAGCTGGAAAAAGCGCTGAAGCCGCTGGGGCGTGAACCCCACTCGGTGATTGGCTCCTCCTGTATTGGTGCCTCGGTGCTGGGCGGCATCTGTAATAACTCCGGCGGATCGCTGATCAAGCGCGGCCCGGCCTACAGTGAAATGGCGCTGTTTGCCCAGATTGATGCGCAGGGAAAACTGAAGCTGGTGAACCATCTCGGTATCGATCTTGGGACGTCGCCGGAAGAGATTCTGGGGCGGCTGGATGATGACCGCTGGCAGCCCAAAGATGTGCAGCACGATGGCCGTCACGCCTCCGATCATGAATATGCCGACCGGGTTCGTGAAGTGGATGCGGATACGCCCGCCCGCTATAACGCCGATGCGCGTCGCCTGTTTGAAGCCTCCGGTTGTGCCGGGAAGCTGGCGGTCTTCGCGGTGCGACTCGATACCTTCGCCAGCGAACCGCAGCAGCAGGTGTTTTACATCGGCACCAACGAGCCCGGTGTTCTCAGCGATATCCGCCGTCACATGCTGGCGCATTTCATCCATCTGCCGGTGGCAGGCGAATATATGCACCGCGACATCTATGACATTGCGGAAGTCTACGGCAAAGATACCTTCCTGATGATCGACAAGCTGGGCACCGACAAGATGCCGCTGTTTTTCACGCTGAAGGGGCGGGTTGATGCCTGGCTGAGCAAACTCTCCTTCGTTAAACCGCACTTCAGCGATCGCCTGTTGCAGCGCCTGAGTAAACTGTTTCCGGCGCATCTGCCTAAACGCATGAAGCAGTATCGCGACAAATATGAACACCATCTGATGCTGAAGATGTCTGGCGACGGCGTGGCGGAAGCGCGTAACTATCTGCGCGACTACTTCCGTGAAGGCGGTGGCGAATTCTTCGAGTGTGAAGGCAAAGAAGGTGCGCACGCCTTTCTGCATCGCTTTGCAGCGGCGGGTGCGGCGGTGCGCTACCACGCGGTGCATTCTGATGAGGTCGAGGACATTCTGGCGCTGGATATCGCCCTGCGTCGTAACGATGCGGACTGGTTCGAAACCCTGCCCGATGAGATCCGCGCCTCGCTGAGCCATCGTCTCTACTATGGTCACTTCTTCTGTCATGTGTTTCATCAGGATTACATCGTCAGAAAAGGCGTCGATGTGCATGCGCTCAAAGCTCAGATGCTGGAGATTCTTCAGGCGCGGGGCGCGGAATATCCCGCTGAACATAACGTCGGACATCTTTATCAGGCCAAACCGCAGCTGGCGGCGTTCTATCGCCAGCTCGATCCCACCAACAGCTTCAATCCTGGGATTGGCAAAACCAGTAAGCAAAAGGGATGGGCGGTGAAGCAGGTTTAATCGCCTTATGGATTAGCCTGCTTATCTGAGCAGGCTGATTGTCATACAACCGGGAGGCCCGTTCGCACCACCAGCTTCCCATTGCAACAGTCCTGCCAATAGCTAACATTTTCATCAGAAAATTAATCTCCCCTCCCATATTGCACCTGCTTTATTTTATCTCATCGGGTTCTGCGCAATAGTTCACAAATCACCACGCTGCTAATTGATAATTCGCGTCGCGAAAAATAGATTACCGCCACAATAATAATATTCTGCTTAATTATCCGGATTGCATTCAGGGAGGAATAATCATGCGAAAAATTAATTACGCATTAGCGTTAGTTGAAATAGCCACCGTATTAATAGCGTTAACTGCAATAAGTTCATCACCGGCTTACGCCAGCGGATTTATTGAGGACTCATCGCTGAAAGGTAATGTTTTTTACTGGCAGCGTCAGCGAGATCGCAGAGACACCGATCCCACCAGTGAATATCAGGGACAGTATCGGGCTAATTTACATCATGCCTCGCTCAACAGTAATCTTGACTATCAGTCAGGCTATGCCGGAGAGTGGATTGGTCTGGACCTCGCCATTTTCGGTGCTGCTGAGCTTTCCAACAGCGGCCCCGCCGCACCCAATGAAATTGGCTTCAGTAAGGCGCGTACCCGCTGGGATGAAAAGTGGAATGGCGACAGCGGCGGTGCTTCTGTTTATAAAGCCGCACTGAAATTAAAATATAACGATTACTGGTTGCGCGCCGGTTATATTCAGCCAACCGGCCAGACAATTATTGCGCCACACTGGAGTTTCTTACCCGGAACCTATCGCGGCGTCGAAATTGGTGCGCTGTATGATTTCCAGCAGGCCGGTGCATTATCGCTCTCCTGGATGTGGAGCGACAAATATAAAGCGCCCTGGTATCGTGATTTATATAATTTTCGTCAGGCTGATGGCAAAACGCCTGTCAGCTACCTGCATTCGTTCGGCATGAAATATGACTTCAGGAATAACCTGGTGCTTGAGGGCGCATTTGGCCAGGCGGCGGATTATATGGATCAATATTTTGCCAAAGCCTCGTGGTCAGCCACGCCCGGCGGCAATGCACTCTACACCAGCTATCAGTTTTACGGGGCGCACGACAAAGTAGCGGGCGGTGCCGCTAATCCCCGTGATGTCTATGACGGCCTGGCCTGGTTACAGGCGATCACGGTCGGCTATACCGTCGGCCCGGTTGATCTGCGACTCGAAGGTAGCTGGGTCAAAGCAGAGGGGAATCAGGGCTTCTTCCTGCAGCGCATGACGCCAGGCTACGCCAGCTCCAATGGACGACTGGATATCTGGTGGGATGCCCGTTCCGACTGGAACGCCAATGGCGAAAAAGCGATCTTTGCCGGGGCGATGCTCGACTTAACGCCGTGGCAGCTGGCGGGATGGAAAGTAGGCGCATCGTACGTCTGGGGCTGGGATGCCAGACCCGCCACGCTGCCCACCGTTGACCAGAGCCAGCGGCTGAAAGAGTCCGCCTGGAACCTTGATCTGATCTATCAAATCCAGCAGGGCCGCGCCAAAGATACCCTGTTTAAACTGCATTACACCCGCTACGACAATCACAGCAATCTGCCCAGTTACAGCGGCGGTTACGGCAACATTTTTCAGGACGAGAAGGACATCAAATTTATGGTTATCGTGCCGTTTACGCTGTTCTGACGCCCTGCAGACTCCCGGATATCTCTTCAGCAGCAAGGATGAATCATTATGTTTAAGTTAAGCCTTATCGCGCTCACTCTGCTGGGCGTTGCAGCCACAGGCCACGCCAGCTCGTCAGCGCAGCAGGTGGTGAATCAGATCAGCCAGTTTGGCGTCACTTATCAGGTGAACGATAATCAGGCCGCCCTTCATGGCACCGACTGCGCCGCGCTGGGTGCCGACTATGCCGCCTGCAATCGCGCCACCATTACCCTGACCAATAACGGCCCAGCCCTGACCGACAAACACTGGGCAATCTACATGAGCAACGTCCACCAGACGCTGCGGGTTGATAACGAACAGTTTAAAATGACCCATCTGGTCGGCGACCTGACCCGGCTGGAGCCGACTGAGAAGTTCACCGGCATTGGCGCGGGCGAATCGGTGCAGATTCCGATCGTTAACGAATACTGGCAGTTGTTTGCCACGGATGTGATGCCGCGCTGGTATGTGACGTCCGGGCAGGCCACCCCCAAAATTATTGCCAGCACCGATCATGAAGATCCCAGCCAGTTTGTGTTGCCGCTAGGGGATAACTGGCGACGCAGTGCCGATGACCGGAATATCCTGATGCAACCCGCCAGCCGGTTTGATAAAAACAGCGATGTTGCCACCCTGCCCGCTTCCGCGCTGCGCGGTCAAATCACACCCACGCCGCTTGCGGTAAAACTGCGTCCGCAGGATGCCGATCTCAGCCGTGGCGTCAGTCTGTCTCTGACCGGGTTGACCCGTGAAACCGGTGAGGCGGTAAAGCAGCGTCTGACCCTGCTTGGTCTGAAAGAAGATCCTGATGGATTTGCCATCAGGACGCAGATCAAACCGGGTCACTTCAGCGGCAAACAGGCTAAACCGGGCGCATACGATCTGGATATCACTCCCCGCCGCGCCATCGTGGTGGGCTACGATGCTGCCGGTGCGTTCTATGGTCTGATGTCGATTCTCTCGCTGATCCCTACAGAAGGCGCGCCGCGTATTGCCACGCTGGAAGCCCATGACTCGCCCCGCTTTGCCTATCGCGGCGCGTTTCTTGACGTTGCCCGTAACTTTCACAGTAAACAGGCAGTGATGCGGCTGCTTGATCAGATGGCGGCCTGGAAGATGAACCGCTTCCACTTTCACCTTAGTGACGATGAGGGCTGGCGGATTGAGATTCCCGGCTTACCGGAATTGACTGACGTGGGGGCTAAACGCTGCCATGACCTGAGCGAACAGCGCTGCCTGCTGCCGCAGCTTGGTTCCGGTCCGTTCAGCGATAACAACGGCAGCGGCTATTTCAGTCGTGCCGACTACATCGAGATTGTGAAGTATGCGCAGGCCCGTCACATCCAGGTGATCCCGGAAATTGATATGCCCGCCCATGCCCGTGCCGCCGTCATCGCCATGGAAGCACGCTATCAGCGGCTGATGAAGGAGGGAGAAGCTGAACAGGCCAGTGCGTATCGCCTGATCGATCCCACCGACGACTCTAATACCACCTCGGTGCAGCTCTATGACCGCACGAGCTATCTTAATCCCTGTATTGAGGGTTCGCAGCGGTTTGTCGATAAAGTGATCGGTGAAGTTCAGGCGATGCACCGGGAAGCGGGACAGCCGCTCACCGTCTGGCATTTTGGCGGTGACGAAGCGAAGAATATCCGGCTGGGTGCTGGCTACTCGGATAAACGCGACCCTAAACCGGGCACCGGTCTGCGCGACTGGAGTAAAGAAGATCTGCCGTGGGCGAAATCGCAGGTTTGTCAGGCGCTGGTGAAGAGCGGCAAAGTGGACGATCTGGCGCACCTGCCGAGCTATTTTGCCCTGACCGTCAGTGACATCGTTAACCGGCACGGTATTGGCAAAATGCAGGCCTGGCAGGATGGTTTAAAAAATGCCAAAGATTCAGCAGCCTTTGCCACACCGCGCGTCGCGGTCAACTTCTGGGACACCCTCTACTGGGGCGGTTTTGACACAGCCAGCGACTGGTCACAGAAAGGTTACGACGTGGTGATCTCCAGCCCCGACTATCTCTATCTGGATTTTCCGTATGAAGTTAACCCGCTGGAACGCGGCTATTACTGGGGCACGCGCTTCAACGACGAGCGCAAAATCTTTGGGTTCGCGCCGGACAACCTGCCGCAGAATGCTGAAACCTCGGTGGATCGCGATGGCAACTTTTTCAGCGCCAAATCAGAGAAGCCCTGGAGCGGTGCTTACGGCATTTCGGCCCAGCTGTGGAGCGAAACGGTACGCACTGACGCTCAAATGGAGCACATGATCTATCCTCGCCTGTTTGCAGTAGCGGAACGAAGCTGGCACCGCGCCAGCTGGGAGCAGGATTACAAGGCAGGTCAGGAGTATGCGGGGGGCAAAACCCATCTGGTCGATCAGCAGGCGCGTCTGAATGACTGGCAGAGATTTGCCAATCTGCTGGGACAGCGGGAACTGGCGAAGCTGGATAAGGCGGGCATCGATTATCGCCTGCCGGTGCCGGGAGCCAGAATCGTTGATGGCATCCTGTCGATGAACGTGGCCTTACCGGGCGTTACGCTGGAGTACAGCCTGGACAAGGGCACAAACTGGCAGCGCTACGATGCCACCAGACCGCCGCAGGTCAGCGGTGCGGTGGCAATTCGCTCGGTGAGCCGAGACGGGCAGCACACCAGCCGCGTTGAATCCCTGTAGAAAGCGAAGTGTGAACGGGCTGAGAAGCCAGCGTTTGAATATGAAAAAGGCCGACAGAAGTCTAATGGCAGTCAGTTAAGCGACAGGGGATAACGCAGTCTGGTGCCGGGCAGGGGCTGGCGGTCCTCGCGCCGCTGCGCGGTTCCTTCACTTCATTCGCCTGCCTGACGGACCGCCGGGGATGGCACATCCTGTGCCGCCCCGCCTTTCGCCCGCGTCCTGCGGGCTCTCCTGGCAGACTCATTCTGTTCAGCGCTGCGGATTACCTGCCCCTGCCCGGCCCCAGCCTGCTCTGAAACTTCAGTGTGTATTGTTAAAAAGGGCACGATAGTGAAGGCCTGAGCGCCGCTGCTGCTCGCTCGCCCAGAAAAAAGGCTGCCACGTTTGACCGTGGCAGCCTTTACAAATCTGATCTTAACTGATCAGCATTAGACAGAAGTCGGCCCTTTCACACCTAAACCAGCTTCTCTTCGGGTACCGGCTCCGCTCCCGCCATCTGCTGACGGCGCTCGATAATCATGGTTTGCGGTGTGGAGAGCAGAATGCCCTCTTTACGCAGACGCGTCAGAATATCGAACAGCAGATCGCTCTTCGCCCCTGCGATCTGGCGCTGACCCGCCACGTTACCGGTGACGCTCAGTATAATTCCCTGCTGAGTCAGATCTTTAAACGAAACGGATGGCTCTGGCGTCTCCAGAATGCGTTCATTTTCGTTGTAGACCTCCAGCAGGATATCGCGCACTTTCGCCGGATCGATGTCGAGCGGGAACGTCAGCGTAATCGTGACCACCCCCTGCGCATTACCCATGGTGGCATTTCGCACGTTCTGCGAGATAAACTGCGAGTTCGGCACAATCACCGTGGATTTATCGCCCAGCTGGATCTCGGTGGCGCGCACGTTAATCCGGCGGATATCCCCTTCGATACCGCTGATGCTCACCAGATCGCCAACCTTCACTGGCCGCTCGGTCAACAGAATCAGCCCCGAAATAAAGTTCTTAACAATCTCCTGTAAGCCAAAACCGATACCTACCGACAAGGCACTGACGATCCAGGCCAGCTTATTCCACTGCAGACCCATGATCGACAGCGTCAGCAGGATGACCAGTACATAACCGATGTTGCTGAACAGCGTCACCAGCGACACCCGCATGCCCACATCCATGGTGGTTTTCGGCAGAAAATCAGTGTCGAGCCAGCGGCGCACCGTTCGCAGCACATAGATGCCGACGATCAGGCAGATAATCGCATTCACCATATGCGCCGGGACGATATTCAGGGATTCAAGCCCTTTACCGCCCCAGAACTCAATCACTTTTTGCAGCAGTTCAATCGGCGTTGAAGAGGCAAAGGTCCCGTTGACCAGCGCCAGCGCCACAACCAGCACCAGGAAGGTTTTACCGATGGCCGTCAGCAACGTAGCCGTTTGCTGCAGATGGCGCTCATTGATGTTAAGCGAACTCTGAATACGGCGACCGGTTGCGTTACTGGTCGAGAACAGGCTCTCACAGCCATCGTTGAGCAGATGACTGAGGAAGTAGAACGAACCAAACAGCAGGCCGCACCAGATCACTTCATAACTCAGGAAGCGCGCCAGCGTGACGTAACCGATGAGCAGCGACACCAGAATAGCGATGCCGGTCAGCGTCAGACCCATCTGGATCAGTCCGACCAGCGTAGAACGGGCCTCCGGTGGTGTGCCCGCCTGGGTCATACGGCGACGAACGCGGTTGGTGCGCATGCTGATCGCCAGCGCGGTAGTACCAATCAGCAGTGCCGTCAGCCCGTTGGCAAAAATGGTGGTATTCAGGCTGGTGCCGACGCTGTAGTTAAACGCTTCGACCGTCTGGAAGATAAAGACCAGCACGGCGGTAATCGGTGGAAACGGTTTTAACGCCATCGCCACTTCATTGGAGATGGTCGGTAACCGCCAGCTGGGTCGACGGGTAGAGAGGAAAGCGCGTCCCAGTCCGGCAATCAGGCCACAAAAGACACTGAGCCGAACCAGTTGATCCACAAAGTCCTGAACGTTTTCAGAAACCTCATCACGGCGGGTAAAGGCCAGGGCGATAAAGTTAAAGGTGAGGACGACAGCCACCAGGGTGGTCAGGGCTATCGCTGCCGCCAGGAAACTGCGGCGCAGCTTCCCTTCCGGCAGTTTGTGAATGCTGATCCAGGCCAGAAACTCTTCGCTGTAACGACGGCCAGCCGTCATCACCAGCATGGCAGCCAGCAGCCAGAAGACACTGCCCACGCGCCAGCCCGGCTCCCATGAGAGTGCCGCAGTGTCCTGCAACTCCTGCAGGAATTCACCGATTTTCTCGCCATCCAGATCCTGACTATTGAGCAGCGGTGACCAGAAGCGCGGCCCCAGAATGGTGCCGGAGTTCAGCGCCAGTTGGCTTTTCAGCTGATCGCGGCGCAGGTTAACAATCTGCGAGGAGAGCATCAGCGCGCCATTTTTAATGCCTTCGGCCTGTTTGATCTGGTCGTCGAGTTTGCTTTTCTGACTCTCCAGCGCGTTACGCTTGCGCGTCACTTCCGACGTCTCTTTTACGCCGCTGTCAGCTTTAGGTGCCGGCCCCAGAACCTGCAACTGGGCGTCCAGTTGCTGGCGATCGGGGATCAGCGCCTGGCCCAGCGTGTCGGCACTGCCCGAGAGCTCAAGCGCCATTTCATTCAGCTGAGTCAGCTTGTTTTCGCCAGCATCAACGGAGACCTGACTTTTGATTTTATCGAGGATCTTCTGCATTTTCGGCAGTTCAACCGCAGCATTCAGCTTCGGCGGAGCATCCTGTTCCTGAGCAGCAGTGGCCTTATCATCCGCGGCCAGCGTCAGCGCCGGGGCAAACGCCACCAGCGCCAGCATTAACAATGCAAAAAAGGATCGTAGCTTAAACATATGAGTAAGATTCCGGCAGCTTAAATCAGGCGATCGTCCCTCGCCAGTCGCGCGTAGTGTAGGGCTTTGCAAGGGATGGCAATATAGGAATAACGGGCATTTTTCGGGCTAATTCGGTGCAGACAGAAGCGTGAAAATCGCTGTACGCCTCTGCCTGCATCATCCCGGATACCCGCTCAGCCTGCAGGTAATGCCAGTGTCCGCAGCGCGCAACACCGGCTATATTCTACTCAACGTCGGCGCTGCTGGCCCCATTACTGGCAACCTGGCCCGACTTCTGTTTTTTATAGGCCAGTGCGGCAGCCGGCACCGGCGCCGCTTTACCGGTCTCAATCCAGCTGCGCAGACGGTTAGCGTCGGCGAAGTGGGTATATTTGCCAAAGGCATCCAGCACCACCAGCGCCACCGGACGATTATTAATCATGGTGCGCATCACCAGGCAGTGGCCCGCCTCATCGGTGTAACCGGTTTTGGTCAGCTGAATATGCCAGTCATCTTTATAGACCAGATGGTTGGTGTTGCGGAACGGCAGCGCATAGCTCGGATGGGCAAACACCGCCGTCTCCTCTTTAGTGGTGCTGAGCGCACCAAGCAGCGGATATTCCCGCGTCGCTTTGAGTAGTTTAACCAGATCCTGCGCGCTGGAGACGTTTTGCGTCGACAGGCCGGTTGGCTCCACATAGCGGGTCTGTTTCATGCCCAGTGACCGCGCTTTCGCGTTCATCGCCCGGATAAAGGCGTTATAGCCGCCCGGATAAGCATGAGCCAGGCTGGCGGCGGCGCGGTTTTCCGAGGACATCAGCGCCAGCAGCAGCATATTCCGGCGGCTGATCTGGCTGTTGAGCTTAACGCGTGAGAATACACCCCGCATTTCCGGCGTCTGGCTGACATCGACGGTTATCATCTCGTTCATCGGCAGATGCGCATCCAGCACCACCATTGCGGTCATCAGCTTGGTGATGGAGGCAATGGGCCTGACCCGATCAGGGTGGCTGGAAAACAGCACTTTATTGGTCGTGAGATCGACAATCATCGCACTGCCAGAGGCGATCTGCGGCTGAGCAATCGGCGCCAGTTGCGACAGCGACGTCGTCGCCTGCGCCGGAAGTGAAACAATCTGCCCTGAAACGAGCAGCGCCAGCGAAAGCAGGGTAGAACGAATTTTTGCAGGCATCGTAGAAAAAACCCGGTTATGAATATGTACTGTGTCAGACCGACACAGGCCGCCCGCTTCAGTGAGGTCGGAGCGCGGGCTGGCGGCGATATCATACCCGTAAGGTTAAGAAATTTCCTGGTGAGAGTGTTTCCGGGCGTAAAAAGAGAACTGCCGCCAGAGCGGCGGCAGCGGTCGGTCAGAACAGATGCGGTCCATATCCCCACAGCACCACGGTTAATGCCAGTAATACTTCAAATACCAGCACGCCGATGGCCAGCGTTGAACCGGAAAAACGCAGACTCTCTTCGCGGTCGATATTAAGAAACAGTGGAATACCGATATAGAGCAGATAGCCGGTGTAGAGCAGCGCCAGGGCGCCCGCCAGCACGCAGAGCCAGACCAGCGGATAGAGTGCCACCAGCCCGCTGAGAAACAGCGGTGTGGCCACATAGCCCGCAAACACCGTACAGCGCTGTACGCCGGGGCGCTGCGGATAATCACGTGCCATCCAGTGAATTACGCGTCCCATTACCGCGACGCCACCCAGAATAATCAGATAGAACAGAATGCCAAGCCCAATCCCGGTCAACAGGTTGAGTTGCACATATTGCCCCTCGCCCAGATTCCAGCCCAGCTGAGTTGTACCGATAAAGGCGCAGATCACCGGAATCGCCGCCATCAGCAGAACATGGTGGGTGTAATGGTGCGATACGCTCTCATTCTCTTGCTTGATATGACGCATTTCCTGATTCGGATGCGCCAGCAGACCCCAGACATGATTCATAGATTCACTCCTCTGATGCAGTGGGCCGCCCGATGATGCATCCGTCTTTGGGGGCAGCGTCCTCTCAAGTATAAACGGCAGCGAAACTTTCGTGGTGATCGGACAAAAAAACAGCATAAATAAACGGACCCATGAGGCACGGGCGGAAGCGAAGCCAAATCGCGTATAGACTGGAAGAAACAGTCACTGAACAGGGAGGGTCATTTTGCATCTGGATATCAACGCATTAATTACGCAGTACGGTTATCTGGCACTTTTTATTGGCTGTATCGCCGAGGGGGAAACATTTACGTTGCTGGGCGGCGTCGCCGCGCATGAGGGGCTGCTGCATTACGTGGGAGTGGTGCTGGCCGCAATGGGTGGCGGTATTGTCGGCGATCAACTGCTCTACTGGGTCGGTCGCCGCTGGGGCACACAGATCCTGCGCCGCTTTAAAAAGCATCAGGACAAAGTGGTCAAGGCGAACCGCCTGATTAAACGCCGTCCCAGCCTGTTTGTGATTGGCGTGCGCTTTATGTATGGCTTTCGACTGATTGGCCCAATCATCATCGGGGCCAGCCGCCTCAATCCGATGAAGTTTTTTATTCTTAACGTCATCGGGGCAGCCATCTGGGCGCTGATCTTTGTCACGCTGGGTTATTTCGCGGGCGGCATCATCGCGCCGTGGCTGCATAAACTCGACCAGCATCTGAAGCATCTGCTGTGGCTGGTCGGCGCAGTAGTATTCGCCTTTGCGCTGCGCTGGGTGATCCGCCGCTGGCACAATCGTCGTGCCGATCAGGAATAAATGAACCACGGATTCGCCAGCAGACGCCACCCGCTATGAGAGTGAGCTGAGCGGTGGTACAGGTCGCCTACGCTGAGCAGCGACAGGCGACCCTGCTGGCGATTTTCCATGTCTCACCCGCCCTCACCCCTTCCCTGCCTCATTCAACCGTACGTTAACCATCTGTGCCCAAACGAAGCCGCATCAGATGGCTCAGCTATAGTTAGGATGGACACTGACAGGGAGATGAGGATGAGTAAGGTAAAACGTAAGATTGAAGACCATGGCGTGATCGGAGATTTGCGCACCTGCGCACTGGTCGCGAATGATGGCACCATTGATTATCTCTGCTGGCCGGAACTCGACAGCCCGTCGGTCTTTGCCGCCCTGCTCGACAGCGATGATGCCGGGCTTTTCTCCCTGGCCCCTGACTGGCCCAATGCGCGACGTCAGCAGCTCTACCTGCCCGATACCAACATCCTGCAGACCCGCTGGCTGGATGATGAAGGCGTGGCGGAGATCACCGACTACATGCCGATTTGTGATGACAAGGACAAGCTGCCGCGTCTGATCCGGCGGGTCAAAATGGTTCGCGGCAGCGCGACCTTTAGCCTGCGCTGTTCACCGCGTCACGACTACGCCCGGGCGCAGACCCGTGCAGAGGCGCACAACGGCTGTATCGATTTTCATGCCGAGGGCCAGCCGTCGCTGCGCCTCGCCGCCAGCGTGGCGATGACGCTGGAGGATGAGAGCGCGACCGCCCTCTTCACGTTACAACCCGGTGAACATGCGCAGTTTGAATTTGGCAGCGTGGATGATGCGCATATCGAAGCGCTGACCACCGAACACTGCTTTGAAGAGACGCTGAACTACTGGCGACGCTGGAGCGCCCACAGTAACTATCAGGGACGCTGGCGCGAAATGGTGCAGCGTTCGGCGCTGGTCCTCAAACTGCTGACCTCACATCAGCACGGCTCTATTGCGGCGGCTGCGACCTTTGGCCTGCCCGAAGAGCTGGGCGGTGAACGCAACTGGGACTATCGCGCCTCCTGGATCCGTGACGCCTCGTTCAGCATGTATGCCCTGATGCGGCTGGGCTATATCGATGAAGCCAAACACTTTACCCACTGGGTTGGTCGCTGCGTTGAAAACAGCCATCACGATGAGATGCGCCTGCAGGTCATGTACCGGCTGGACAGCGGCACCGAACTGCACGAGATGGAGCTGCTGAATCTCTCCGGCTATGCCGACTCCCGTCCGGTGCGCATCGGCAATGACGCCTGGCAGCAGACACAGCTCGATATCTATGGCGAGCTGATGGATGCGGTCTATCTGGCCAATAAATATGGTGAGGCGATCTCTCAGCGCGGCTGGGAACATGTCGTCAAAATGATCGACTGGCTGTGTGAGAACTGGGATCAGCCCGATGCCGGTATCTGGGAGATGCGCGGTGAACCGGAACATTTCCTGCATTCACGTCTGATGTGCTGGGTGGCGATGGATCGCGCGCTGCGTCTGGGCATGAAGCGATCGCTGCCGATGCCTTATGAACGCTGGGATCGGGCGCGCCGGGAGATCCGCGAAGATATCTGGGCTAACTTCTGGAACAGTGAGCGGGGTCACTTCTCTTCAACCCGTCATGGCGAACATCTCGACGCCTCAATGCTGCTGATGCCGCTGGTGCGTTTTGTGGGAGCCACCGACCCGGACTGGATTGCCACGCTGGATGCGATCAAAACCAATCTGGTCAGCGACGGTATGGTGCGCCGTTACAATACGCATGAGACGCCCGCCGATGGCCTGAAAGGCTCAGAAGGGTCCTTCGGAGCCTGCTCCTTCTGGTATGTCGAGTGTCTGGCGCGCGCGGGCCGGATTCAGGAAGCGCATTTTGAATTTGAAAAGTTGCTGAGCTACGCCAATCCACTGGGCCTCTACGCGGAGGAGTTTGACAGCCACGGCCATGCGCTGGGCAACACGCCGCAGGCGCTGACCCATCTGGCGTTGATCAGTGCCGCCTTTTTCCTGAACCGCAAACTCAGCGGCGAACAAACACAGTGGCAACCTTAGTCAGCGATAAGCCCGGAAAGCCCCATTTTTAGCGCCCTGCTTTCCGGAAATGCGCTAACATCCGCGGTGAATTTACGTAAAGTATTGCAGGCAGGTTAAAATCCCGATTCACAACGTCAGATTAATGAACATATAATGCGCAGCAGGTCACATTGGCCAGCATGAATTCGACACACTGAACAGCCTGAAATATGGCGATAAAGAATTGTAAAATATGAAAATCATTCGCGCTTTCGCTTCAATCGCACTGGCTCTGGCGGCCTTCAGCCAGTCAGCCTTTGCTGTGGTTTACCCGTTACCGCCGGCCAACAGTCGTCTGATCGGCGAAAATATCGAAATTACTGTCCCTGAAGACAGCAAACTGCCGCTGGAAGCTTTTGCGGCGCAGTACCAGATGGGCCTCAGCAATATGCTGGAAGCCAATCCGGGCGTTGACGTTTATCTGCCTAAAGCTGGCAGCAAAATGATCATCCCACAGCAGCTGATCCTGCCGGACGCACCGCGTGAAGGCATTGTGATTAACAGCGCGGAGATGCGTCTTTACTACTATCCGAAAGGCAGCAAAACCGTGGTGGTGTTGCCTATTGGTATCGGTGAACTGGGTAAAGATACCCCGATTAACTGGACCACAGCGGTAGAACGTAAAAAAGATGGCCCGACATGGACGCCAACCAAAGGCATGCATGCAGATTACGCGGCGCGCGGTGAAACCCTGCCAGCGGTCTTCCCGCCAGGCCCGGATAACCCGATGGGCCTGTATGCGCTCTATATCGGTCGTCTGTATGCGATTCACGGCACCAACGCCAACTTCGGTATCGGCCTGCGCGTGAGCCATGGTTGTGTGCGTCTGCGCGCTGACGATATCAAATGGCTGTATCAGAACGTGCCGGTCGGTACGCGCGTACAGTTTGTTGATCAGCCGGTAAAAGCGACCGTGGAGCCAGACGGTTCACGGTATGTAGAAGTGCATAACCCGCTGTCGACCACCGAAGAGCAGTTCAACTCGCGTGAGCTGGTGCCGATTACGCTGAATCAGGCGGTGAGCAAAGTTCTGGTTGATGCCAGCGTCAATCAGGATCAGGTTAATGGCGCGATTCAGGGCCGTACCGGTATGCCAGTAAAAGTGAACGGCGTGGAGAACAACATCCAGACTGCGCCAGTTCCGATGCCGGAAAATCCGCAGGCTGTGCCACAGGAAGAGCCAATGACGCCAGTCACCTCTCAGGGCGCAAACAGTGATGCCGCGCAGCCACAGCAGCCGGCCACTGAGCCAGCCGCACCGGCCGCTCCGGTAACACCAGCAGCCCCTGCAGCCGCGGCCAATACCAGCTCGTAATTGCCGCCCTGCTTTCAGAAGCCAGCGCCTGTCGCTGGCTTTTTTATTGCCTGCGTTTCCGCGTTTTTCCCCGCACTCCGCTCAGAATGCCCCGTCCGACGATCATTAATCTGTCATATAAAGCGCGTATCACACTGCGTTGACCCGGTGCAAATCAGCATCCGGCATCAGCCACCAGAGGTACACCATGAGCGAAAACAGTCTCTCCTCCTCATCAGCCCGAGGTCGCCCCGATTTCAACGGCAAAAATAGCCGTTTCAGTAAACCGCTGTTCTTTATTCTGCTGGTTGCCGGACTGGCGTTCGCTGGCCTCAATCTGGTCAGCGATGTTGAAGAGACCAATATGCCGGTCACCAGCTATCTGCCGTTCTTTCTGCTGGGGCTGGCACTGCTGATTGCGCTCGGCTTTGAGTTCGTGAATGGCTTTCACGATACCGCCAATGCCGTGGCGACCGTGATCTACACCCATTCGCTGACGCCCGGCGTCGCGGTGGTCTGGTCCGGTTTCTGTAACTTTCTGGGTGTGCTGCTCTCCAGCGGCGTGGTGGCGTTTGGCATTATCTCACTGCTGCCGGTGGAGTTGATCCTGCAGGCCAGCAGCGGCAGCGGGTTTGCCATGGTCTATGCGCTGCTCTTCTCAGCGATTATCTGGAACCTGGGCACCTGGTATTTAGGGCTGCCGTCGTCGTCGTCCCATACGCTGATCGGCTCGATCATCGGCGTCGGCGTTGCCAATGCAATGCTGCACGGACGCAGCGGTCTGAGCGGGGTTGACTGGGATCAGGCATTGAAGGTCGGCTATGCACTGCTGCTGTCGCCGGTGGTCGGCTTTGTCTGCGCCGGGCTGCTGCTGTGGGTGATGAAACTGTTTATCCGCAATCGCCAGCTTTATCAGGCGCCAGAAAGCAATCAGCCGCCACCGGTCTGGATCCGCGGCCTGCTGATCCTGACCTGTACCGGCGTGTCGTTTGCGCACGGCTCTAACGATGGTCAGAAAGGGATGGGGCTGATTATGCTGATCCTGGTGGGCACCATGCCGATCGCCTACGCCCTGAATCGATCGCTGCCACCCGATCAGATCCCGCGCGTCGCGGCGCTGAACGAAGTGACCGCCCATCAGCTGCTGCAACTGCAACCCGCCTCAGCCAATCCTCCACCGGCCCGTGAGGTACTGACCGGCTTTGTTGGCAGCAACAGCATGAATCCCGACGTGCTGCCCGCGCTGGCGATGACGCTGCGCGAAGTCGGCGATGAGATTCGTCGTTACGGTTCAATGGAAAACATTCCAGCTCAGGCGGTGACCAATACCCGCAACCAGATGTATCTGGCGTCAGAATCGATCAAGCATCTGCAGAGCGCTGAGGTCAGACTGCCGCAGGAGACGGAACGCAACCTTAAGGCAGTGAAAACGGAACTCGACAGCGCCACCCGCTTTATTCCGATGTGGGTGAAAGTGGTGGTGGCGATTGCGCTGGGACTGGGCACCATGGTCGGCTGGCGCCGGATTGTAGTCACAGTGGGAGAACGGATCGGTAAAACCCATCTGAGCTATGCCCAGGGCGCCAGCGCCGAACTGGTGGCGATGATGACCATCGGCGCGGCAGACGGTTTCGGTTTACCGGTTTCTACCACCCACGTGCTCTCATCCGGCGTGGCGGGCACCATGGCGGCGAACCGTTCCGGCTTGCAGCTCTCGACGCTGCGTAACCTGGCCGTCGCCTGGATTTTAACGCTGCCGGTTTCTATTCTGCTCTCTGCCCTGCTCTACTGGGCGTTCAGCCATTTTTAACGGTCTGCGGCTTATCGTCATTCAGGCGATAAGCCGCTGCTGCCAGTAAAGCCGCAGGGTAATCAGCAGCGCTCCCAGCACCATCAACGCCGCCGCCAGATAGACTGACTGCATCCCCCAGTGTCCGATAAGCAATCCCGCCACCGGGCCGGTTAAGCCCAGGCCCAGATCGAGAAAAGCGGAATAGGTGCCCAGTGCAGAGCCCTGATCCTGACGCTCAACCCGTTTAACCGCCTCAACGCCCAGCGCCGGAAAGACCAGCGAAAATCCGCTGCCGGTGAGGAATGCGCCCGCCCCTACCAGCCAGGCGCTGTCCGCCTGCCAGATAATCAGCAGTCCCAGGCACTCCAGCAGGAAAGAGAAGAGCGACACGCGCAGCCCGCCGAAACGGGTAATAAAGCGACCAAATCCCAGACGCACCAGCACAAACCCCAGGCTGAACAGCGTCAGCGCATAGGCCGCGCCCTGCCAGTCGCGGCTGGCAAAATAGAGGGTGATAAAGGTGGCGATAACGCCAAAACCGATGGTGCCGAAGCCCAGCGCCAGGCCATAAAGCCAGACGCGGGAGAAGACGCGGTGAAACGGAATGCGCTCGCCCACACTGACCGTCACCGCCGCTTTGCGGCTGGCCATCAGATAGCCCGCCACGCCCATCAGCGCAATCAGCCCGGCAAATCCACTCATACCAAATTCACTGTTCAGCAGCACACCCAGCGGTGCACCGACGGCCATTGCCAGATAGGTCGCAACACCGTTCCAGGAGATCACGCGCGCGGTCTGCATCGGCCCGACGATATTCATACCCCACAGGGTAGAGCCGGTGCTGCTGAAGCTTTCACCTACGCCGAGAAACAGCCGTCCGATGGCCAGCAGCGCCAGACTCAGCCACGGCCAGCCGCTCAGCAGTGCGGCCACGATAGTCAGCACCCCGCTCATACCGCAGCAGAGCAGTCCCAGCATCACCACCCGCTTTGGCCCAAGGCGATCGGCCAGACGGCCCGACTGCGGACGGCTGAGCAGCGTCGCAAAGTATTGAATGCTGATAATCAGTCCGGCGATAAAGGAGCTGAAGCCAAGATGATTTTTGACGAAGCCTGGCAGCACGGCCAGCGGCAGTCCGACAGAGAGATAGCAGAAGAAGGTGAAGATAATAACGGAGAGGATTCGTTTGTTGAGCTGGCTGTTGCTCAACACAGCGGAGTCAGACATAGCAGGCAAGGGGTCCAGGAAATTTTTCCCACTATACCGTCAGGTCACTAAAGGGTCGCCTGATTTTTTATCACAAACCATGAACATGTGCGTGACGATCAATCGCCTGTGCAATGTCGCCCGACGATTTTAACGCACGGATTTCGCTGAATAAGCCATCGGCTTCGCCATAGGCTTTGCGCAGATAACCGAGCCACTGTTTGATACGCGCCACGTGGTAGAGGCCGGTATCGCCCTGCTTTTCCAGCCGGCTGTATTTCTGTAATAACCGCACCACATCAGGCCAGGCCATCGGCGGCTCGTTATATTTCACTACCCGGCTCAGGTTGGGGATGTTCAGTGCGCCACGGCCAATCATCACCGCATCGCAGCCGGTTACCGCCATACAGTCTTGCGCGCTTTGCCAGTCCCGGATCTCGCCATTGGCAATCACCGGAATGCGCAGCCGCTGACGAATGTCTCCAATCGCCTGCCAGTTGATCGCCTCTGCGCGATAGCCCTCTTCTTTGGTCCGCCCATGCACCGCCAGCTCGCTGGCACCGGCCTGTTGCACCGCATCGGCAATCTCCAGACTGCGGGCGCTGGAGTCCAAGCCGAGCCGCACTTTCACCGTTACCGGCAAATCTGCAGGCACCGCTTCACGCATCGCTTTCGCGCCGCGATAGATCAGATCGGGATCTTTAAGAAGAGTTGCGCCGCCTCCGCTGCCGTTGACCAGTTTAGAAGGACAACCACAGTTGAGATCCACACCCCATGAGCCCAGTTCCACCGCACGTGCGGCGTTCTCGGCTAACCATTCGGGATGCTGCCCCAGCAGCTGCATACGCACCCGCGTGCCGGAAGGCGTGCGGCTGGCGTTATGCAGTTCGGGGCAGAGACGGTAGAAAGATTTTACCGGCAGCAGTTGATCGACCACGCGCAAAAACTCAGTGATGCAGAGATCGTAGTCGTTCACTTCCGATAACAGCTGGCGCACCAGTGAATCCAGCACGCCCTCCATCGGTGCCAGTAAAACCCTCATACTCAGACGTTTCCGGTACGCTTCGCTGCTGCCGGACGACGCGGACGGGCTGCGGGCCTATCGCCCTGAGGAGCGGCCTGGCTCTGACGACGCGCCTGAGGACGCTTTTCGCCGGATGAAGATGAGCGCGATGTGCCTGCACCCTGTCCGCCCTGGCTGCGACCACGGCCGCCGCCACCGCCACCTGCACCGCCGCGAGACTGCTGCTGACGACCGTTGATGATCGGCTCCGCTTTGATGCTCGGATCGGGTTCATAACCTTCAACGGCCAGACGCGGGATTTCACGCTTCAGCAGACGTTCGATATCACGCAGCAGTTTATGCTCATCGACGCAGACCAGTGACAGTGCGACACCGGTCGCCGCCGCACGGCCGGTACGGCCAATACGGTGAACGTAATCTTCGGCGACGTTAGGCAGCTCATAGTTCACGACGTGTGGCAGCTCTTCGATATCCAGGCCACGGGCCGCGATATCGGTGGCAACCAGGACGCGAATTCCGCCTGACTTAAAGTCGGCCAGCGCGCGGGTACGTGCACCCTGGCTCTTGTTGCCGTGGATCGCGGCGGCGGAGATGCCATCTTTGCCCAGCTGCTCGGCAAGGTGGTTCGCGCCGTGTTTGGTCCGGGTGAAGACCAGCACCTGCTGCCAGTTGCCTTCGCCAATCAGCTGCGACAACAATTCACGCTTACGCTTCTTATCAACGAAAGCCACCTGCTGCGCGACCTGCTCGGAGGCGGTGTTGCGGCGAGCCACTTCAATCATTTCCGGGTTGGTCAGCAGTTTTTCAGCCAGGCCTTTGATCTCATCAGAGAAGGTGGCAGAGAACAGCAGGTTCTGACGTTTAGCCGGCAGACGCGCCAGTACGCGACGGATGTCGTGGATAAAGCCCATATCCAGCATACGGTCCGCTTCATCCAGCACCAGAATTTCGACCTGTGACAGGTCAACCGCATTCTGTTGTGCCAGATCCAGCAGGCGTCCAGGCGTTGCCACCAGGATATCGACGCCGCCACGCAGTTTTACCATCTGTGGATTGATGCTGACGCCACCAAACACCACCATGGAACGCAGCGAGAGATATTTGCTGTAGTCGCTGACGTTTTCGCCGACCTGCGCCGCGAGCTCACGGGTTGGGGTCAGGATCAGGGCGCGCACCGGGCGACGACCGCGGATGGGCGTGGCAGTGGCAGAGAGTTTTTGTAACATCGGTAAGGTAAAGCCGGCTGTTTTGCCGGTGCCGGTCTGGGCGCTCGCCAGCAGATCGCGGCCTGCCAGCACAACAGGAATCGCCTGGCGCTGGATAGGTGTGGGTTCGCTGTAGCCTTGTTCGGCGACCGCGCGCAAAATATCGGCACTCAGGCCGAGAGAGTCAAAAGACATTAAGTGATTTACTCCGGTCCGCTCTGACCGTGATTCACGGTGTAGTTTTCAGAGGGATAGTGACGCCAGCCAGGGCTGACGCGTGAAAAGGGCGCAAACTACGATGCGTAAGCGGGCGAGTGTAACAGCTTTAAGAGAAGTGTGCGAGATAGCTCACATTTCCTGACACAACTTAACCGCCTGAAAACAGGAAGGCCACCTTCCGGTGGCCTTCAACTTAACTACGTTTGTTTTCGATTCGTCGCGGTGGCTCTTTCGCCAGCAGCGAGACCAGCGCCGGACCCAGCAACATCACTACGCCGAGACACGCCAGCAGCAGGTTGTTGTGGTAAATCCGCGACACCAGGAACAGTGTCATCATGGCGGCGCCAAAGTAGTAAGTGGTGGTCGCTTCTTCAAGATAATCGCCGAGAGTACGTAAACGGGCAATGCGCTGTGTCACCAGCATGGCAACAAAAACCAGTGCGTACATCGCCACCAGCGTACTGCAGACATCAACCAGCGCTTTGTGCTTCCAGCCCCAGATCAGTGCAGCGATCACCAGCAGATGCATAGCAATATGCAACAACGTTTGACCCGTGATAATTTGAATACGATTAGACCATTTCATTCAGTTCTCCTGGCAGACCCAACAGGTCGCCCAAGTGCTACCGGCACAAGCCGGAAACGATTTCCTCAATGTAAAACAATTTTCGGATAACGCCCTAATTTTCGCCCTCTTTCACCACCCATTTGTGACAAAGACTACACTTTGATTCTATTGATGATGAAAAGGAGTGCGTCGCGAGTATGCCACAAAACAAGCAAGGATTTTCAATAAAAGTCCTGACGATCAATACACATAAGGGTTTCGCCCCTTTCAATCGCCGCTTCATCCTGCCCGAATTACGCGACGCCGTTCGCGCAACGGAGGCGGATGTGGTCTTTCTGCAGGAGGTGATGGGCACGCATGCCATCCACTCCCTTAACCATGAGGAGTGGCCCGATTCTCCTCATTATGAGTTTCTGGCCGACACCATATGGAACGATTTCGCCTATGGGCGTAATGCGGTCTATCCGGAGGGGCATCACGGCAATGCGGTGCTGTCTCGCTTCCCGATCGCCGACTATGAGAACCGGGATATCTCGGTGGCGGGCAGTGAAAACCGCGGCATGCTGCACTGCCAGATCGCCCTGCCCGAGCCGCACGGCACGCTGCATGTCATCTGCGTTCATCTGGGTCTGAAAGTGGCCCATCGTCACGCGCAGATGAAGAAAATATGTGAAATGGTTAACTCACTGCCGCCCGACGCGCCGGTGGTGGTGGCGGGCGATTTCAACGACTGGCAGCGACGCGCTAACTCCATTCTGAAACATGGCGCAGGCCTGAAAGAGGTATTCAGCATGAAAACCGGACGCCCGGCGCGCACCTTCCCGGCGCGCTTCCCGATCCTGCGGCTTGACCGCATCTATGTCCGCAACGCCACCGTCAGTCATCCGTGGGCGCTGCCGCGCAAGCCCTGGTCCCATCTTTCCGACCATGCGCCGCTGGCGGTGGAGATTCACCTATGAATTTTAGCTGGCAGGAAGGCAACCGGCTGCTGTTGCTGGAAAATGGCGAAGCGTTTTTCCCGCGGGTCTTTGGCGCGATCCAGCGGGCGGAACGTACGGTATTAATCGAAACCTTTATTCTGTTTGAGGATGACGTGGGCAACGCCCTGCACCGCGAACTGCTGGCGGCAGCCCAGCGCGGCGTGCGGGTCGAAGTGATGGTCGATGGTTATGGCTCTGCCGAACTCTCCGACAAATTTGTTAACAGCCTGACCAGCGCTGGCGTGCGTTTCATCTATTACGATCCGCGTCCGCTGGTGATGGGGATGCGCACCAACGTTTTCCGCCGCCTGCACCGCAAAACCGTGGTGGTGGATGACGTGGTAGCCTTTGTCGGCGGCATTAACTTCTCGGCCGAGCACAACACCGATTATGGCCCGGAAGCGAAACAGGATTATGCGGTACAGGTCAAAGGCCCGGTGGTGGGCGACATCGCCCGCTATCTGCAACAGGCGATTGGCAGCGAACAGAATACCCGCCGCTGGTGGGGGTCGCGCTCTCATCGTCCGGCGGTCAACGCCACGCCCGGCGATGCTCAGGTGCTCTATGTTTATCGCGATAACGACGAGCATCGTGACGACATCGAAGTCCACTACCTGGAGATGCTGCGTGAGGCGAAGCGGGATGTGATTATCGCCAATGCCTACTTCTTCCCGGGTTACCGGCTGCTGCGTGAGATGCGCAACGCCGCGCAGCGTGGCGTCCGGGTGCGACTGATTGTGCAGGGCGAGCCAGATATGCCGATTGTGAAAGTGGGCGCGGAGCTGCTCTACAACTATCTGGTCGATGGCGGCGTTGAAGTTTACGAATATATCCGTCGCCCGCTGCACGGCAAGATCGCGGTAAAAGACGACTACTGGGCCACCGTCGGCTCCAGCAATCTCGATCCGCTCAGCCTGTCACTTAACCTTGAAGCCAATCTGATCATCCACGACAGACCGTTTAACCAGACGCTGCGTGATAACCTGGAAGCGCTGCTGGCCAACGATTGCCAGCGCGTGCAGGAAGATCGCTTACCGCCGCGCAACTGGTGGCAACTGAGTAAAAGCGTGGTGGTATTCCACTTCCTGCGCCATTTCCCGGCCATCGCTGGCTGGCTGCCGGCGCATACGCCGCTGCTGGCCCAGGTGGGTGAGCCGGTACAGCCTGAAATGGAGACGCAGGATCGCGTTGAAACTGATAACCCGGGAGCAAAATCCTGATGGCAAAAAAACATCCACGCTGGCAACTGGCGAAAAAAATCCTCACCGTGCTCTTTTTCATCGCGGTGGTGGTTCTGCTGGTGGTCTATGCCCGCAAAGTGAACTGGGAAGATGTTTATGACGTCATCGTTAACTACAACCGCTTTGTGGTACTGACCGCCGCCGGACTGGTGGTGCTGAGTTACCTGGTGTATGGCTGCTATGACCTGATTGGACGCGCCTACTGCGGCCATAAGCTGGCGAAGCGGCAGGTGATGCTGGTATCGTTTATCTGTTACGCCTTCAACCTGACGCTGAGCACCTGGGTGGGTGGCGTCGCGATGCGCTACCGGCTCTATTCACGGTTAGGGCTGGATAGCGGCACCATTACCCGCATCTTCTCTCTGAGCATCGCCACTAACTGGCTGGGCTATATTCTGCTGGCGGGCGTGGTATTCAGTGCGGGCATGGTGTCGATTCCCAGCGGCTGGTTTATTGGTGAAACCACCCTGCGGCTGATTGGTGGCGCTCTGCTGGTGCTGGTGGCGGTCTACCTCTGGGCCTGTGCCTTCTCAAAACAGCGTCGCTGGACGATCAAAGGCCAGACGCTGCAGCTGCCCTCGCTGCGCATGGCGCTGCTGCAGTTTGCGGTTTCCTGTGCCAACTGGATGGTGATGGGGGCGATTATCTGGCTGCTGCTGGGACGAGACGTCGGTTATCCGATGGTGCTGGGCGTGCTGCTGATCAGCAGTATTGCCGGGGTAATCATTCATATTCCGGCGGGCATTGGCGTACTGGAAGCGGTCTTCCTGGCGTTACTCAGCGGTCAGCACGCCTCGCATGGCACTATCATTGCGGCGCTGCTGGCTTATCGCGTGCTCTACTTTATCCTGCCGCTGCTGTTAGCGCTGGTGCTCTATCTGGGGCTGGAGAGTCGGGCGAAGCATCTGCGCCAGAAGAACGAGCAGAAGTTGCAAAAATCGTAATAAAAAAGGGGAGGCGCAGACAGTGCGCCTCCCCCGCTACTCCCTCAGGCTTAACGGCGGTTGCCGAAAATCCGCAGCAGCATCAGGAACAGGTTGATGAAGTCGAGATACAGCGTCAGTGCGCCCATAATCGAGTAGCGACGCAGGTTTTCCGTATCGCGGGCATCGATCTGCTCACCGATATTTTTCAGCTTCTGCGTGTCATAGGCCGTTAACCCCACAAATACCACCACCCCGATGTAGGTAATCGCCCACATCAGCGCCGGGCTTTTCAGCCAGAAGTTCACCAGCGACGCCAGCACGATGCCAATCAGCGCCATAAACAGCAGGCTGCCAAAACGGCTGAGATCGCGTTTGGTGGTATAGCCGTAGAAGCTCATCGCGCCAAACATCCCCGCCGTGATAAAGAAGGTGCTGGCGATCGAAGAGTTGGTGTAAACCAGGAAGATACTCGCCATGGTCAGGCCGGTCAGCGCCGAATAGAGCATAAACAGCCCGGTTGCCACGGCCCCGCTCAGGCGATGCACCATGCCTGACAGGAAGAAGACCAGCCCCAGCTGCACGATAATCAGTCCGAAGAAGGTGATGCGGTTAGCAAACACCAGCTCCATGATCGCTGGCGTGCGCGCAGCGTACCAGGAGACAAACGCCGTCAGTAACAGACCGCAGGTCATCCAGCCATAGACCTGCGCCATATAGGCTTGTAAACCGCGAGATGCGGATTGAACGATGGAATCATTTCGTGGATATCGGTCCATGATGCACCTCTTGTTAAACGGATTAGGACCGGCTCCACACAGGGAACCGGATGAATAACCTGGTCTGGCAGGCATACGTTGTTTCTGTTTCAGCCCGTTGGGCCAGCGACAGCGCGACACAACCGCCACGGGCCCATACGGCCTTATGAGGATGCGCACAGTTCAGGGCCAGAATAACAATAAAAGTCGCCCGGAACTGGCTCTAAGTGTGGCACAGCTCAGCTCAACTGCGCCACAACATGCCGCTTAACGTCGCGACAGGCACTGCTGATAACGGCTGTCGACACGCTGCGCAAACCACGCCGTGGTGAGATTACGGGTAATTTTCGGGCTTTCCAGCTTGATGCCCGGCAGCATTTCACGCGGTAACTTTCGACCCGCCATTTTATCCGCCAGGGTAAAGACCTGTTTCCAGAGTTCGCTGTCGCTGAACGACGCTTTCTCCCCTTTCTCCAGATCGCGGCGAATGTCGCTGTTGCTCATATCGATCTGCTTCGACAGCGTGCGCACCGCCAGTTCGGTGCCGCCCGCCGCATCCGATCCATAAAGAATCAGATCGCCATCCAGCGCCAGCTTCATGCCGGTGGCGCGCGACACCGCCGCCTGGAAGGCCGCATTGCGGCTGGCATACCAGCCCGCATTGTAGTCGGCAAAGCGGTAGAGCGGCTGGCTGTAGTCAGCCGGATAGCCGAGCAGGTGCATCGTCCCGAAGTAGATCCCGCCATGACGGGTGAAGACTTCACGCCGGATGGTGCCATCGATCGGCCACGGGTAGCCTTTGGCGTGCGCTTCGGCAAACGCAATGCTGACCTGCATCGGCCCGCCGGTGTGGATCGGATTGAGATTACCAAACAGCGTCTGGCCCATCGGCACCATATCGATCAGGTCATCGAAAATAGCGCTCAGCTCTTTCTCACTGCGCACTTTGTCCAGTCGGGCGGCGTAGCTTTCACCGGTAGGCGATTTGATCTGCAGCGCGGTACGCACCAGGAATGCCGGAACGTGCACCTGCGCCGCACGGCGGTTGATCTCGCCCCAGGCGATTTTTGGCAGACCCGGCACGGCGGCCTCGGCGCTGAAGTTGCTCTCCTGATCCGCCACGGCGATCACCGCGCAGAGGTTGCTGGCGCTGGGATCGATCTGCTGAGTGCGGAAGGTGGTGTAGATATCGTCGCTCCACGCCGCTTTATTGCTGACGTGCGACGGCAGCAGCCGCTGGATCTGCGCTTTGACATCTTCAGGCTGCCGCACCGGCGCCTCAGGGGTTTTCTTGCTGCTACAACCTGCCAGCACCAGTGCGGCGACCAGTGTCAGACGTTGCAGAATCGGGGTGGATGACATGCCTGTCCTCAGAATGAACCAAAGCTCTACTCTACCATTGCCAGAGTTTCACAGGCAGGCGAGAACTGAACTAAGGTTATCTTTTTTACCGTTAAAGGAACTTACGATGTTTAAACTCTGGCCTGTTGCGGCGTTCAGCCTGTTATTAACCGGCTGCGGCGCCAATAATACGCCTGCCCAGGTAAAATCGCCGGGCGCCCCCACCTCCTCCTCGCTTAAGGTGCTGGAGACCGGCGCCAGCGTGATGCAGTCACGTCCGCCCATCGACGCCATCAACACCTATCTCGACGGATTCCATTTTTATAACGGCGATAAGAACGGTCAGATGGAGGCGCACCACTATGTCACCGTGCTGAATGACGATGTGATGCAGGCGGTGATTTACGACGGCAATACGCGTGATGCACGGCTGATGGGCGTGGAGTACATTATCAGCGAACGGCTGTTTAACACCCTGCCGCCCGAAGAAAAGAAGCTCTGGCACAGCCATCAGTATGAGGTGAAATCGGGCACGCTGATTGCACCAGGCTTACCGGAAGCCGCCGACCACGCCCTGATGAAGCGCATTGTGAACACCTACGGGAAAACCTGGCACACCTGGCACACCGATCGCGACAAAACGCTGCCGATCGGCATTCCGGCGCTGATGATGGGCTTTACGGAGGATGGTCAGATGGACTCGCGACTGCTGGCGGACCGCGATCGTCGTTTTGACGTCGACAGCAAAAAGATCCGCGCCCAGCGTGCGGATATCGTGGCGCATCCTGCCGCGGCAGGTGCCAATGCCTGGCAACAGGGCCAAGTCATTCAGCTGAAGCGCACCGCCGGCGGCGGCGAACACAGCCACGGTCAGACCGGTTTTGGTCCGGCTGAGCAGCTAAAGCAGCCTTAATCCCGCGCTGAGCGTCGTGATGCCTGGTGATGCGGGCAGCGGCGTGTCTGCGGTTAACGGCTCAGCGGACGCAGACGCCTTTGCCCGCTAAGCCGTTAATGCAGCTTAGTCCCAGCGCTGAGCCGCCTGGTGGTCGCTGTCGCGGGCATCCACCCAGCGATCGCCCTGCTCTGTCGCTTCTCGCTTCCAGAACGGCGCGCGGGTTTTCAGGTAATCCATAATGAACTCTGCAGCGGAAAAGGCGCTGCCGCGATGGGCGCTGGTCACGCCCACCAGCACGATTTCATCGCCGGGAAACAGTTCGCCCACGCGATGGATCACCGTGACGCGCTGCAGCGGCCAGCGTTCGCGCGCCGCATCAACAATCTCCTGCAGCGCTTTTTCGGTCATGCCGGGATAGTGCTCCAGCGTCAGTGCCGCGACGTCGTTGCCCAGATTGTGGTTACGGACTTTGCCGGTAAAGGTCACTACAGCACCATCTTCATCACAGGCCGCCAGCCAGCGATACGCTTCCGCCATATCAAAGGGCGCGGGGCCGACGCGAATCTGCGTTTCCATCTTAGCCTCCGGTCACGGGCGGGAAGAAGGCCACTTCATCACCGGCGTGCAGCGGGTGACTCATCGGCACCAGCGTCTGATTAACCGCCGCCAGCAGCTTGCCTGACTCGAGCGCCAGCGCCCAGCGGTCATCGCGTTCTGCCAGCGCACTGCGCAGCGCGGCCACATCCGGATAATCAGCACCGACCTCAAGCGATGAGGTGCCGGTCAGCTCACGGACCTGGGCGAAAAACAGCACCTTAATCATGCGCGACCGCCTGGAAATCGCCGCTTTTGCCACCGCTCTTGCTGATTAAGCGCAGCTGATCGATAACGATATCTTTCTGCACCGCTTTGCACATGTCGTAGATGGTGAGCGCGGCAACCGATGCGGCCGTCAGCGCTTCCATCTCCACGCCGGTTTTGCCGGTCAGGCGACAGAGCGTGGTGATGCGGACCCGGCTGTGGTCCGGTTCCGCCTCCAGGTTCACTTCCACTTTGCTCAGCATCAGCGGATGACAGAGCGGAATCAGTTCCCAGGTGCGTTTCGCCGCCTGAATGCCGGCGATGCGCGCGGTGGCAAAGACATCCCCTTTGTGGTGGCTGCCTTCGATAATCATCTGCAGCGTTTCCGGCTGCATCAGCACCAGCACTTCTGCCCGCGCTTCGCGCACGGTTTCCGCCTTGGCGGAGACATCCACCATGTGCGCTTCGCCCGCGGCGTTAATGTGTGTGAGTTGAGACATACTTACCGTTTCTTGAGATGTGAGACAAAATTACAGGGCGCGGTGCGCGCATCAAGCTGGTCAGCGATAATGCGTTCCCAGGCGGTGCGGCAGGCGCTGGTGGAACCCGGCACGGCCAGGATCAGCGTCTGATTAGCCAGACCGGCAATCGCGCGCGACTGCAATGTCGAACCGCCAATCTCTTCATAGGAGATCATCCGGAACAGTTCGCCAAATCCATCAATCTCGCGGTCAAACAGCGGCAGCAGCGCTTCCGGCGTGCTGTTTTTCAGATTAAAGCCGGTTCCGCCATTAATAATCACGACCTGAACATCTTCACTGGCGATCCAGCGCGACACGGTGGCGCGAATACGATAGAGATTATCCGGCACGATGGCGTGATCGACCACCTCATGCCCCGCTTCGGCTGCGGCTTCGCGCAGATAGTCGCCGGAGGTATCGTCACTGGCATCGCGACGATCTGACACTGTCATCACCGCAATCTGCACTGCCTGAAATTCGCTGGCTGGTTTACCCATACTGCCTCCTGAAATTAGCCGCCAATGTAAGAGAGATTCTGTGTGATGCCGGTGTTGCCCTGATGCAGAAAGTGCGTCTGCTTTTTCTGCCCCAGGCTGCTGGCGATGCGCGCCTGCAGTTCGGCCTGCTGGTCGTCTGACGCCAGCAGATCGCGCAGCGGCACACCGCCGTCACCAAACAGGCATAGGTGCAGATTACCGTGCGCCGAAACGCGCAGACGGTTGCAGCTGGCACAGAAATCTTTGGCGTAGGGCATGATCAGACCAATCTCGCCGACATAATCGGGATGGTAAAAGACCTGCGCCGGGCCGTCGCTGCGTCCGCTCTCCCGACGCTGCCAGCCCTGGGCGATCAGCTGATCGCGGATGACCATGCCGGAAACGTGCTGATCGCGGAACAGCGTGCCGCCGTCGCCGGTCTCCATCAGCTCGATAAAGCGCAGCTGAATCGGACGGGTGCGGATCCAGTCGAGGAACGTAGCCAGATTACGGCTGTTGAGATCGCGCATCAGCACGCTGTTGACTTTGACCTGGCGAAAACCGGCGTCGAGGGCAGCATCAATACCGCTCATCACCTGATGGAATTTATCCTGACCGGTAATGGCGTGAAACTGACGGGCATCCAGGCTGTCGACGCTGACGTTGAGTGCGGTTAACCCCGCGTCACGCCACTGTTTCACGTCACGCGCCAGCCGGTAGCCATTGGTGGTTACCGCGATCTGGCGAATGGAGGCGTTTTCGCGCACCGCCGCAATGATGTCGGTGAAATCACGGCGCAGCGACGGCTCACCGCCGGTCAGCCGCACTTTTTCCGTTCCGGCAGCGGCAAAGGCCCGCGTGACGCGGCGGATTTCATCCAGCGAGAGAAAGCTTTTGTTACGAATTCCCTGCGGTTTGTAGCCGTCAGGAAGACAGTAGGTACAGCGGAAATTACAGACATCCGTGACCGACAGGCGCAGGTAATAGAACTTACGCGCGTATGCATCAGTAAATTGTGACACCAGAACACCTTTCCAGATTGGGAGATGCAGTCATTTCTTCCTGCACCCTGGCAGCTCGATGGCTACGGCCTGAACCCCCTATCCGCAGACGTAGGCATTCAGGCTTGAGTGTACGCTGACCCGTTGATCAGCGCGGTAAGCATGATGGTAGCGTGATTTTCGTCACTCTTCCATTTGCTGTTTTCGCTATATATTCTTATACATATCGAATTTTCACCGCATTTTCGCGACAGGATACGTTAAAATGCGATCCAGATTTTGACGTAAGTCATCCGCGCGGGCTTAGCGATTAGAGCCACGCCACGCGAACGGATATTAAGGAGAAGTATGAATCGCACTCTGGCCGATCTTGATCGCGTTGTGGCACTGGGAGGCGGACACGGTTTAGGCCGCGTCATGTCTGCCCTTTCCCCGCTGGGCTCGCGTCTCACCGGCATCGTCACCACCACCGACAACGGCGGATCAACCGGCCGTATTCGTCGCTCAGAAGGTGGTATCGCCTGGGGCGATATGCGTAACTGCCTTAACCAGCTGATTGCAGAACCCAGCGTCGCTTCGGCGATGTTTGAGTACCGTTTTGCCGGTAATGGCGAACTGGCCGGACACAACCTGGGTAATCTGATGCTGCGGGCGCTGGATCATCTCAGCGTTCGTCCGCTGGAAGCGATCAACATCATCCGTAACCTGCTTAAAGTCGACGCCTTTTTAATCCCGATGTCGGAGCAGCCGGTGGATCTGGTGGCGATGGATGTTGAAGGCAACATGGTTTATGGCGAAACCGCAATTGACGAGATGAAGCAGCCGCCGCAGGAGCTGATGCTGCATCCCAACGTCCAGCCAACGCGGGAAGCGCTGCAGGCGGTTGGTGAAGCGGATCTGATCCTGATTGGACCCGGCAGCTTTTACACCAGCCTGATGCCGATTCTGCTGATGGAAGAGATGGCGCAGGCCTTGCGTCGCACGCCTGCCACTATGGTGTTTATCGGCAATCTGGGCCGCGAGCTGAGTCCTGCCGCCGCCAGTCTCTCAGTGGCTGACAAGCTGCAGATGATGGAGCGTTATATCGGCAAGCGGGTGATTGATGCGCTGGTCGTCAGCCCGGCGGTGGACACCCGTGGCATTGAAAACCGGCTGATTGTCCGTGAACCGCTGGAGGCCGCCGATATCCAATATCGTCACGACCGCCAGCTGTTACGGGTGGCGCTGGAACATGCCATTCAGGGCTTTAACGGCGCTACGAGGCCGCAATAAACAGCGTTCGCAGTTCATGCAGCTGATCGCGCACGTTGGCCGCCTGTTCGAACTCCAGGTTCTGCGCATGCTGCTGCATCTGCCCTTCCAGCTCGTGGATCTTCTTCTGCAGAGCCTGCGGCGTTAACAGCTGGAAATCGGCCAGCGCCTGGGCTTCGCCAGGACGGGCTGGTTTCGCTTTGCCGCGGGTTTTCACCACGTTTTTGCCCAGTTCCAGAATATCGGTGATCTTCTTATTCAGGCCCTGCGGCACGATGCCATTCTCTTCGTTGTGCAGCTGCTGTTTCTCACGGCGGCGCTCGGTCTCTTCAATGGCGCGCGCCATCGACGGCGTGATTTTATCGCCGTAGAGAATTGCCTTACCGTTGATGTTACGCGCCGCACGGCCAATGGTCTGAATCAGCGAGCGTTCGGAGCGCAGGAAGCCCTCTTTATCCGCATCGAGAATCGCCACCAGTGACACTTCCGGCATATCCAGCCCCTCACGCAGTAAGTTAATGCCCACCAGCACATCAAACTCGCCCAGACGTAAGTCGCGAATAATCTCCATACGCTCTACCGTGTCGATATCAGAGTGCAGATAACGCACCTTCTCACCATGCTCAGACAGATATTCGGTGAGATCTTCCGCCATGCGTTTGGTCAGCACCGTCACCAGTACACGTTCGTTGATCGCCACGCGCTGACGGATTTCTGACAGCAGATCGTCAACCTGGGTACCGACCGGACGCACTTCGATGATCGGGTCCAGCAGACCGGTAGGACGCACCACCTGATCGATCACTTCGTCGCCCGACTTTTCCAGCTC
Source organism: Pantoea sp. ABR1s (assembly GCF_057812235.1). NCBI lineage: Bacteria > Pseudomonadati > Pseudomonadota > Gammaproteobacteria > Enterobacterales > Erwiniaceae > Pantoea > Pantoea sp. ABR1s. Next base: position 2,894,215 of record NZ_CM173823.1, read on the forward strand.
ATATTTGCCCGGCGTCGCCGAAACATAGATGGTCTGTGGTGCCAGTGCCTCAAACTCTTCAAACTTCATCGGACGGTTATCCAGCGCCGACGGCAGGCGGAAGCCGTACTCCACCAGCGTCTCTTTACGCGCCCGGTCGCCTTTGTACATGCCGCCAATCTGCGGAATGGTCACGTGCGACTCATCCACCACCAGCAGGCCATCGGCGGGCAGATAGTCAAACAGCGTCGGCGGCGCTTCGCCCGGTCCGCGTGCGGAGAGGTAGCGTGAGTAGTTCTCGATGCCGGAGCAGTAGCCCAGCTCGCTCATCATCTCCAGGTCAAACTGGGTACGCTGAGTAATGCGTTGCTCTTCCAGCAGCTTATTGTTCTCCAGCAGCACCCGGCGGCGGTCCGCCAGCTCGACTTTGATATCTTCCATCGCCTGCAGAATACGCTCACGCGGCGTCACGTAGTGCGTCTTGGGGTAGATGGTAAAGCGCGGCACGACCGAATCGATCTGGCCGGTCAGCGGGTCAAACAGCGACAGACGCTCAACCTCTTCGTCAAACAGCTCGACGCGCAGCGCAATATCGTCCGACTCCGCCGGGAAGATATCGATCACTTCGCCGCGCACCCGGAAGGTGCCGCGCTGGAACGCCTGGTCGTTGCGGGTGTACTGCAGCTCTGACAGACGGCGCAGAATACTGCGCTGATCGATAATCATGCCGCGGGTCAGGTGCAGCATCATTTTCAGATAGAGATCGGGATCGCCCAGACCGTAGATAGCCGAAACCGATGCCACCACAATGACATCGCGCCGTTCCAGCAGCGCCTTGGTGGCCGACAGACGCATCTGTTCGATATGTTCGTTCACCGACGCATCCTTTTCGATAAAGGTGTCGGAGCTCGGCACATAGGCTTCAGGCTGGTAGTAGTCGTAGTAAGAGACGAAAAACTCGACGGCGTTATCCGGGAAAAACTCTTTCATCTCGCCATAGAGCTGGGCGGCCAGCGTCTTGTTGGGCGCCAGCACCATGGTCGGACGGTTGAGGTCGGCAATCACGTTGGCGACGGTAAACGTTTTACCGGAGCCGGTTACGCCTAATAAGGTCTGATGGGCCAGTCCATCCTCCAGCCCCTCTTCCAGGCGACGTATCGCCTCAGGCTGGTCGCCCGAAGGTTTAAAGGCGGAGTTCAATTTAAAGGCTTTGCTCATGAATGCAGTTCCTGCTGGAGAAGTCGGCGGGCAGGCACTTATTTTACTCTGCTATGGTGATTTTGCCAGAAAATAATACTGGATATAAAAACAGTATTGGTGCAATGTTAACGCCAGCAGGATGGCACCTGATGTCCCTGCAGGCTGGCAGCGTTATCGCTCAGCATGTTGCGCAATGTTATCCCCAGGCAGGGATCTGATTTAACATTTGTCAATAGAGTGTCACAAAATTACAGTACGGTTACCTGACAGATAATTCTCAGGCTTGTTTTTTGATAAGCAACTGATTTTACTGACATAAGGCTATGAGGCCAGATTCTCGTCATTATGTTACCAGGCCGCGTATTTCCTCGCTTCCAACTGGTTTTCATTACCTAATGCACAAGGTTATCCACAGGAATGGTGGATAAGTGATGGCAGCCCCGACGCCATCTGCTGTGTATAATTTTTCCCTGCCTTCTCACTACCGTGAAAATAATTTTTTTTGCGTTAAATTTCGCGTCGCCTGCTGACGGATTATTCTGCAATTTTAATCTGTCACCGGGTGTCGTACGCAAATTTGCACGCCTCATACTAAGATTCTTAATCGGACTTCCTGCCACGTTACAGTACGTCTGCACCAGAAACAGCGCTCCAGGGCACTGCAAAAGTGCAGATGCGTGGTCACCGTGGGGAATTGATAAGTTTTTCTCACCTTTCATCCCTGATACGTGGCGCTGCAGCAGGAAACAGGGCCGTTTTTAGATCTGGCCTGGGAATTGCAGGAGTCAGTAGCGTCACCGCGCGGAACGCGCACTGTGCTGCAATGGCGAGGCTGCCGTTGCTGATGACTTGTTTGCCAGACGACAGAGCGCGGAAGCAATCAGGCTAACGATCGGGAAGGAGAGTGTCAGATGCTGAGTTTACGTTCGGTAAATCAATTTTACGGTCAAAACCATATTCTGTGGGATGTGGACCTGGATCTGTCGCCTGGCACCTGCACCGGCATTCTGGGCCGTCCTGGCATGGGCAAAACCACGCTGGTGAACTGCATCATGGGCAGATTGCCGATTAACAGCGGCTCTATCTCCTGGAAAGAGGATGGCTCGCCGCCGGAAGATCTGCTGCTGCAACCGGCTGAACAGCGGGCGCAGATGGGGATTGGCTATGTGCCGCAGGGCCGCCATATTTTTACCCAGATGAGCGTGGAAGATAATCTGCTGATTGCCCTGCTGGCGGGTGCCAGCCAGCGCGACCGCCATCGCGCCATTCCCGAAATGGTATTCGACCTCTTCCCGGCGCTCTACTCTCTGCGCCAGCAGCGCAGTGGCGATCTGCCGATCGATCAGCAGCAACAGCTGGCCCTGGCGCGCGCGCTGGTGCTGCAGCCCAAACTGCTGATTCTGGATGAGCCGACCGACGGGATGTCGCCGTGGCTGGAAGAGGAGATGGGCAATCTGATCCGTCGGCTTAACCTCGACTACGGGCTGACCATCCTGCTGCTGGAGCAGCGCCTGTCGCTGATCCGTCGCGTGGCGGACTATTTCCTGCTGCTGCACCGCGGCCGCAATGTGGCGCAGGGCAGCATGGAACAGCTTGATGACCACACCGTCGATAAATGGCTGACGGTGGCCTGACATTCAGCGCCTGCCCCACCGGGCGTAAGTGTTGCAGGCAGGCTGAAGACGGAGCGCGCAGAACCACCGGAGCGTGTGCACAGCGCGTGAGGATGGTGAGCACTGCCCGGATTCAGCACGACAAATAAAATAGCCAGGCTACGCGGTTACTCCGGCAACGTCAGGTAGTGACCACAGGACGCCTGCTGCGCCGCATCGGTGAGAAACGGGATGGTGCCCAGACAGGGCGCAGGTAACCTGTTTTTCAGGCTGGTGAGATACTCCTGATAGCGTTTACCCGGCGGTTCGACGGTGTTGGCGATCCAGCCCACCAGCGGCAGGCCGCTTGCCCGCACCGCGTCAGCGGTGAGCATGGCGTGATTGATGCAGCCGAGCTTAATCCCCACCACCAGAATCACGGGCAGCTTTTCGCTGACCACCCAGTCCGCATAAGTGTGCGTCTCCGACAACGGGGTATACCAGCCGCCCGCGCCCTCGACCAGAATCCAGTCTGCCAGCGGTTGCAGCGCCGCCAGACCCGCCGACAGCGCCAGATGGGTAATCGGCCTGCCCTCTTCGGCGCTGACGATGTGCGGCGAAGTCGGCTCAAGAAACGCCAGTGGATTGACCTGCTGATAGGTTAACGGCACGCTGCTGTAGCGCTGCAGCGCCAGCGCATCGCTGTTACGGATGCCCTCTGACGTCATCTCACAGCCTGAGGCAACCGGCTTATAGCCCGCACAGCGATAGCCCGCTGCGGCGGCCGCCTGCAGCAGCCCGCCGCTGGCCACGGTTTTACCGACCTCGGTGTCGGTGCCAGTGATAAACAGGCGTTTCATGATGCACTTACTCCATAGATTAAATGGTAACTCAGGCGATAGCCGTGCCGATCGCGCGGCCAGTGCGCCTCTAACTGGTTGAGCCGTTGTCGGGTTAATACCTGCCCGTCACGCCCCTGGTGCAGATGGGTCGCGCCAATCCCCTTCAGGGAGCGCATGGCGCTGAGCGCATCGGGAAAATGCAGGGTCACCACCTCTGAGGTACAGCGCAGGTGCTCTGCGTGGCAGGCCGCCGCAATCTGCGGCTCGCTGAGAAAGCGGTTGGCGTGAGGCAGCGCATCCAGATGGGACCAGGCTTCATGAACCTCCTGCAGCGAACCGTCGCCCAGAGTGGAAAACAGCAGCGTGCCATCGGGCCGCAGCACCCGCCGGAACTGGCTCAGCGCGCCGGGCAGATCCTCGCTCCACTGCACCGCCAGGTTGCTCCACACCAGATCAATCGTGTTATCCGCCAGCGGCAGCGCGTCGATATCACCGGCCAGATAGTGCTGCGCCGCGTCATTGTCCCGCGCCTGTTGCAGCATCTGCGGAGAGAGATCCAGAGCCGTTACCTGTTTGCCACGTTCGCGCCACAGCCTGCTGTACCAGCCGGTGCCGCAACCGGCATCCAGCAGCTGCAGACCGCTCTGTGCGGGCGCCAGTGCCAGCAGGGCATCGCCGCTGAGGCGTTGCAGCGCCGCATGGGCATCGTAATGGCTGGCCGCCCGGCCAAAGGCGCGTGCCACCGCCTGCTTGTCAACCCGCAGCGTCATGCAGCGCCTCCAGTAACCGGTCAATATCCTCGGGGCGATGAGCCGCGGTCAGAGTGATGCGCAGCCGGGCCGTCCCCGGCGGCACGGTCGGTGGCCGGATCGCGCTGACCCAGCAGCCCGCCTCAGCCAGCCGCTGGGAGAGCGCCATCGCATCGCCATTTTCGCCCACCAGGAGCGGCTGAATCGCGCTGCCGGAGTCCATCAGTTGCCACGGCAGCGAGGCCGCACCGCGCCGGAAATGCCCGATGTTCTGTTGCAGTTGCTGCCGCAGGGCATCGCCCTGCTGAACTTCACGCAGCGCCGCCTGCAGCGCGCTCGCCTGCGCCGCGGGCATCGCGGTGGAGTAGATCAGATGTCGGCTGAACTGCAGAAAATAGTCGGCGGTGGCTGCGTCGCACAGCAGCGCGGCACCGCTGACGCCAAAGGCTTTGCCAAAGGTGACCACCAGCAGTTCCGGTTTAACGCCCTGCTGCCAGCAGCTGCCGCGCCCCTGCTCACCCACTACGCCGATGCCGTGCGCATCATCCACCAGCAGCCAGCCCTCTGCCTGGCGCGTCTGTTGCGCCAGGGCGGCCAGCGGCGCACTGTCGCCATCCATGCTGAAAATACCTTCCGTCACCACCAGCGTTTCGCCCTCGCAGGGAGAGGCGAGCCGGGCTGCCAGACTCTCCGGCGCGTTGTGATGGAAACGTCGTAGCTGTGCCGGACTATGGCTGGCGGCGTCGAGCAGCGAGGCGTGGCTGAGTTTATCGGCCAGGATGCGATCGTTTTTCTCGCCCAGCAGATGAATGACCGCCTGATTGGCCGCAAAGCCAGAGATAAACAGCAGCGCACGGTCGTAGCCGAGCCAGTCGGCCAGCTGCGCCTCAAGATCGGCGTGCTGACGGTGATAACCCGTGACATGCCCTGAAGCACCGGCACCTGCGCCCGCCTGCGCCGCGCCCTGTTGCCAGCCCGCAATCACCGCCGGATGCTGGGTTAAGCCGAGATAATCATTGCTGGAGAAGTGGAGATAGCTGCGGCCGCCGCTGTGCAGCGTGCGGGTCGATTGCTGATCGATCACCCGTCGCTGCCGCCAGCCATCGGCCGCCCGGCGCTGCGTCAGCGCCTGACGGATACGTTGCTGCCAGCCCATTACAGCGCCGCGTTGTAGAACTGTTCAGTGTCGGCATGGAATAGCTGCTCGCTGAGTTGCTGCTCCTGCTGCTGATCGCCGTGCTGAGTGTGAGTATGCTCCGGGTTAAGACCCAGTTTGCGGAACAGCACACGGTCTTTATCCTCTTCCGGATTCGGCGTGGTCAGCAGTTTGCAGCCGTAGAAAATCGAGTTCGCCCCGGCCATAAAGCACATCGCCTGGGTCTGCTCACTCATCTGCTCACGGCCCGCTGAGAGGCGCACATGCGAGGTCGGCATCATGATGCGCGCCACCGCGATGGTGCGGATAAAATCGAACGGTTCCACATCATCGTTATCCGCCAGCGGCGTACCTTTAACCTTCACCAGCATGTTGATCGGTACACTCTCCGGCGGCGTTGGCAGGTTGGCTAACTGCACCAGCAGACCGGCGCGGTCGTTAACGGTTTCGCCCAGACCGACAATGCCACCCGAACAGACTTTGATGCCGGCGTCGCGCACTTTGCCCAGCGTATCCAGACGTTCCTGATAGCTGCGGGTGGTGATGATGGAGCCGTAGAATTCCGGTGAGGTGTCGAGGTTATGGTTGTAGAAATCGAGACCTGCGCCCGCCAGTCGCTGCGCCTGGTCGTCGCTGAGCGTGCCCAGCGTCATGCAGGTTTCCATTCCCATTGCCTTCACGCCTTCCACCATCTTCTCCAGATAGGGCATATCGCGCTCGTGCGGATTTTTCCACGCGGCACCCATGCAGAAACGGGTTGAACCGGCGGCTTTGGCCTGACGCGCTGAGGTCAGCACCTCTTCCACTTCCATCAGACGCTCCGACTCCAGGCCGGTCTTGTAGCGCGCGCTCTGCGGGCAGTATTTACAATCTTCCGGACAGGCACCGGTTTTAATCGACAGCAGGGTACTGACCTGCACCTGGCGCGGATCGAAGTGCTGCCGATGCACCTGCTGCGCGTTAAACATCAGTTCAAGAAAAGGTTGATCAAACAGCGCTTGCGCCTGTGCAATTGTCCAGCGTTGAGCCATTACTTACTCCAAAAAGGGTGTCATCCCGACGAAAAGCAGGGTTATACTTGTAAACTATATTTTTTTATTTTGGTTTACAACTCCGATGACTATCCCCGTTTTCTCCTCAGACGATGCCCGCTTTGACCGCCAGCATATCTGGCATCCCTACACCTCCATGCAGGATCCGCTGCCCTGCTACCCGGTGGTCGCCGCACAGGGTTTTCAGCTGAAACTGGCCGATGGCCGTGAGCTGGTGGATGGGATGTCCTCGTGGTGGGCGGCGATCCACGGTTACAACCATCCGCGCCTGAACCGGGCGCTGACAGAGCAGGTCACACAGATGTCGCACGTGATGTTTGGCGGCATTACCCATCCGGCGGCGGTGGCGCTCTGCCGTCAGCTGGTGGCGATGACGCCTGAGGCGCTGGAGTGCGTCTTCCTGGCCGATTCAGGCTCGGTGGCGGTGGAAGTGTCGATGAAGATGGCGCTGCAGTACTGGCTGGGGCGTGGCGAGACGCGTCAGCAGTTCCTGACGCTGAAACGCGGCTATCACGGCGATACCTTTGCAGCGATGTCGGTGTGCGACCCCGAGAACTCGATGCACAGCCTGTGGCGCGGCTATCTGCCCGAGCATCACTTTGCGGCGGCCCCGGCCTGCGGCTTTGATGATGAATGGCACCAGCCTGATTTCGATGATTTTGCCAGGCTGATAGAACAGCATCACCGGCAACTGGCAGCCGTCATTCTGGAGCCGATTGTGCAGGGTGCGGGCGGCATGCGTTTCTACCATCCGCGCTATCTGCAGCAGGTACGGGAAGCCTGTGATCGCTATGGCGTGCTATTGATTGCAGATGAGATCGCCACCGGGTTTGGCCGTACCGGCAAACTCTTCGCCTGCGAGCATGCGGGCATTACCCCGGATATTCTCTGCGTCGGCAAAGCGCTGACCGGTGGCATGATGACGCTGGCGGCGACTCTGACTACCCGCGAGGTCGCGGACACCATCAGTCGCAGCGCGGCGGGCTGCTTTATGCATGGCCCGACCTTTATGGGCAATCCGCTGGCCTGCGCGGTCGCGGCGGAGAGCCTGACCATGCTGGCGGAAGGTCACTGGCAGCGCCAGGTGGCGGCGATCGAACAGCAGTTACGGGCTGAGCTGCTGCCGCTGCGCAGTTCACCGCAGGTGGCCGATGTGCGCGTGCTGGGCGCGATTGGCGTAGTGGAAACCCATCAGGCGGTTAATATGGCGGCGCTGCAGCAGTTCTTTGTTGAACAGGGCGTCTGGATCCGGCCTTTTGGCCGGCTGATCTACCTGATGCCACCCTACATCATCACGCCGCAGGCGCTGAGCAGGCTGGTGCAGGCGATTGGCGGCGCGCTGGAGCATTCTCAACATTTTGCCGCCTGAAGCGGGCTGATCGCTGGCACTGACGGCGCTTTTGGTTATGATGACAGGCTATTCATCGACAATTAAGGAGATGTGATGCGCGTTTTTAGTCAGGATTTTAATGACGGCGAGAAGATGCCTGAAAAGCATGTTTTCAACGGCATGGGTTATCAGGGCGAGAACATCTCTCCCCATCTTGCCTGGGAAGCGGCACCAGAGGGTACCAAAAGTTTTGTGGTGACCTGCTACGATCCTGATGCCCCGACCGGTTCCGGCTGGTGGCACTGGGTGGTGGCGAATATTCCGGCCAGCACGACGTCACTGCCGCAGGGTGCCGGTTCCGGCAAAGCATCACTGCCAGCAGGCGCAATCCAGACCCGTACCGATTTCGGTCAGGCGGGCTACGGTGGCGCGGCGCCGCCACAGGGCGAAACCCATCGCTACATTTTCACCGTGCATGCGCTGGATGTGGAGACGATTGAAGTAGATGAAGGCGCCAGTGGCGCAATGGTCGGCTTTAATGTGCATTTCCACGCACTGGCGAGCGCCTCGCTGACCGTGAATTATCAGTAATTCAGCACGCCAGACTACTGGCAAACCCAAGGCTGGGTGACCTGGCAGCAACGTATTAGCTCAAAACGCAGGGAACGGCGTCAGAAGAGGAAAGCGTCCCACGCCATGGATGGCGGGGGCAGAGCGTGCCATGGATGGCGGTTTTTGCGTCTTTTCGATCTGACGCCGTTCCCTGTGTCTGCTCGATCTCACAGCTGGGCTGTGGCAGACTTCGTCAACTATCTCATACCTCTCCCTGACAGGAGAGGCGTTTCTCGTAGCGGGTTACGCCTGTAACTGATGAATCACAACCCACATCGGGCCCTGCCCCACCGCATAACGTCCCAGCGGCTTTAACAGCCCTTTCGGTTCGGTAATCGCATAAACTTCGATGTGATGAGATTTCTGTCCCGCCGCCACCAGATAGCGTCCGCTGTGATCGATATTAAATCCGCGCGGCTGCGTTTCCGTCGGCTGGAACCCTTCCAGGGTCAGCTCATCGCCCAGGTCGCTGACGCTGAAGACCGCCAGCGTGCTGCTGGTGCGATCGCAGGCATAGAGGAAACGGCCATCCGGCGTCAGATGAATATCGGCTGCCCAGCGCGTACCGCTGAAATCAGGCGGCATCATATCCAGCGTCTGCACGCTTTCTGCTTCGCCTTCGCCCGTATTTAATGCCCACACCTCAACCGTGCTGTCGAGCTCGTTCACGCAGTAAGCGTACTGGCCGCCCGGATGGAACTGCATATGACGCGGGCCAGCGCCTTCTACTGTCGTGACCTGAGCCTGTTTACGCGGCGTCAGCTGACCGTCTTCGCCCAGCTTAAACAGACAGATACGGTCCTGCTTCAGAGCCGGCACGTAGAGCGTCTTGTTGTCATTATCGATGTTGGCCGAGTGACAGCCATCCAGTCCGCTGATCACCTGCAGCGGGGCCTGCGGAATGCCGTCATCGCCAATCGGGCTGACGCTGACGCAGGCATCATTGTAGGAGCCGCAGAACAGGAACCTGCCCTGGCGATCGGTGGAAATGTGAGTCGGACTGCCGGGCAACGGCGCCTGACCCGCTTCGGTCAGCGTGCCATCGGCGGCAATGCGAAACGCCAGCACGCGGAAATTGGGACGCACACCGACATAGAGAAAATCGCGGTTCGGACTCACCACCATCGGCTGAACCTGGCCGGCGACATCGGTCACCTGAAGCAACGTCAGCCCGCCCTCATCATTCATCTGCCAGACGTGGATCTGCTGGCTCTCGGGACTGGCGGTGTAGACAACTTGTTTCATGCATTCTCCTTTTTTGCTGCCTGATCATGATCTGTGAATCACTGTAGCCTGTTTTATTGCCCTGCGCTGGGATCATTTGTGCCCTGTTTTTTGTCTCCAGGCCGTGGTGAGGTGTAGACTTCAGCACCTGCAAACCAGGAAAAACGAGAGGATTAATGAACTACCGTGTAATTGCCCTCGACCTCGACGGCACGCTGCTGACCCCAGCCAAAACGATTCTGCCGCAGTCAATCGAAGCGCTAAATCAGGCACGCCAGGCGGGCGTTCATGTCGCTATCGTGACCGGACGCCATCACTGCGCTATCCACCCTTTTTATCAGGCGTTACAGCTGGATACACCCGCAATCTGCTGTAATGGCACCTATTTGTATGATTACCAGGCGAAAAAGGTGCTGGCGTCCGATCCCCTCGACCCGCAGCTGGCGTTGCAGGTGATTGAGATGCTGAATCAGCAGCAGATTCACGGGTTGCTCTACGTGGATGATGCGATGCTCTATCAGACCCCGACCGGCCACGTGATGCGCACCCTGAAGTGGGCCGAATCGCTGCCCGCCCACCAGCGTCCACTGTTCCGCCAGGTGCCCGACCTGGCCCAGGCGGCACGCGACGCCGGTTCGATCTGGAAGTTTGCCCTGTCGCACAACAACATCCCGGAACTGCAGCAGTTCGCCACCAGGGTGGAAGCGGAACTGGGACTGGCCTGCGAATGGTCGTGGCACGATCAGGTGGATATCGCCAAAGGCGGCAACAGCAAAGGCAAACGACTGGCGCAGTGGGTTGAATCACTGGGGCTGAGTATGTCCGATGTGATCGCGTTCGGTGATAACTATAACGATCTCAGCATGCTGGAAACGGCCGGACTGGGCGTGGCGATGGGCAATGCCGATGAGGCGATCAAAGCGCGGGCGAAAATGGTGATCGGCACCAACCTTGAAACCGGTATTGCCGATACCCTCTATCAGTACGTGTTGTAATCAGGGCGTCACCGAGACGCTTTTGATCTGGGCATAAAGCCACTGATCCGGCCGGATGCCCAGCTCATCCCGCGCCCACGGCGTAATGCGCGCCCAGAGTTCGCTGATGCCGATGCGCAGTTTCACCTCAACCTGGTCCCCGACCTCCAGCAATTCCACCACCTGAGCCGGTAAAATGTTGCGGATCGAGCTGTGTTGCGGCGGTTGCAGCGCCAGCGAGACATCGGCCGAGGCAATGCGAATACGCAGCGGGGTTTTAACCGGCTGATTCACCCGGCTGACCCAGATGTGCTGATCGCCCAGCGACAGCGCGGTCATCGGATAGTCGGGATGCTGTTCCAGCACCTGCACCCGCAGCACGTTGGTCAGTTCACTCACCGGCAGCCAGGGCCGCATCGCGCTGCTGCTCCAGACCCGCTCCAGCGGACCAAAGGCTTTGACCTTGCCCGCATCCAGCACCAGCACGTTATCAGCCAGCTGCAGGATCTCCTCCAGACTGTGCGAAACGTAGAGCATCGGAATCTCAACCTGCTTCGCCAGCTTTTGCAGATAGGGCATCAGTTCACGTTTGCGTGGCAGATCCAGAGACGCCAGCGGCTCATCCAGCAGCAGCATATCCGGTGCGGTCAGCAGCGCACGGCCAATCGCGACCCGCTGCTTTTCCCCGCCCGACAGCGACAGCGGAAAGCGCGGCAGCAGCGCCTCCAGACCCAGCAGAGAGACCAGACTGTCGAACTGCGCTTTCATCTTAGGTGCCATACCATATTGCAGGTTGCCACGGACCCGATAGTGCGGGAACAGCCGCGCATCCTGGAACACATAACCGATACGCCGTTTTTCCGGCGGCAGCGCAATCTTCTGCTCCGCATCAAACAGCAGACGATCGTGCAGCTGGATCCGTCCTCTCTGCGGCTGAGTCAGCCCGCTGATCGCGTTGATCAGGGAGGTTTTTCCGGCGCCTGACACGCCGAAAATAGCGGTGATCCCTTTGGCCGGGATCTGCAGGTCGACCTCCAGCACGTGATCGCCCTGCTGCTGCATAATGTTGAGTGATAGCATCAGTTTCCCATCCGCTTACGGCCTGCACGTGCCAGCCATTCCGACGCCAGCAGTGACGCCAGCGCCAGCACGATCGCGATGACGCAGAGCCGTGCCGCCGCCCCTTCCGCACCCGGTGTCTCTATCAGGGTAAACATCGCCAGCGGCAGCGTGCGCGTCTCGCCGGGAATATTGGAAACAAAGGTGATGGTGGCGCCGAACTCGCCCAGCGATCGGGCAAACGCCAGCACCGTTCCAACGATCACGCCTGGCAACGTCAGCGGGAGCGTAATGGTGAAAAAGACCCGCCAGCGTCCGGCGCCCAGCGTGCGCGCCGCCTGCTCCAGCCGGCTATCCACCGCCTCCAGCGCCAGCCGGATGGCACGCACCATCAACGGAAAGGCGATCACGGCAGAGGCCAGTGCGGCACCGCGCCAGCTGAAAGCAAAGCTGAAGCCGAACCAGTCATAAAGCTTTTCGCCTATGATGCCGCGCCGCCCAAGGCTAATCAGCAGCAGATAACCCACCACCACCGGCGGCAGCACCAGCGGCAGGTGGATCAGGCTGTCGAGCAGCGCTTTACCAGGAAAACGGCAGCGCACCAGAATCCAGGCCATCAGGATGCCAAACGGCAGACTGCCTATCACGGCTATGCCAGAGACTTTAAGGCTAAGCAGTACCGCCTGCCATTCGGGATCGCTGAGTATCATTTCGTCGGTGTGAATCCGTAATGTTTAAAGATAGCCGCGGCCTGAGGCCCTTTCAGATAATCATAAAACGCTTTAACGGCAGCGTTGTCGTGATCGTTCACGATCGCCATCGGATATTCTACGGGTTTATGGCTGGTTGCCGGAAAATGCCCGACGACCTGCACTTTGTCGCTGGCGACCGCGTCGGACCCGTAGACAATGCCATAGGGCGTTTCATTACGCTCGACCAGCGCCAGCGCTGCCCGCACATTATTGGCTGGCGCTAACGAAGGCGCAACGCCTTCCCAGGCACCCAGCTTTTGCAGCGCCTCTTTGGCGTAGATGCCCGCAGGAACGTGGTCCGGATCGCCGACTGCCAGACGCTCACCGTGCAGCAAGGTTTTCCAGTCAGTCTGCGGGTCCAGCGTCACCGCTTTCGCGGCGGCACTGCGTGGCGCAATCAATACCAGATCGTTGCCCAGCAGGGTATAGCGGCTACTGGTAATCACACTTTTTTTCGCCACCGCATCATCCATCCACTGCTGATCGGCAGAGATAAAGAGATCGGCAGGAGCACCCTGCTCAATCTGGCGCGCCAGCGTTGAAGAGGAGGCAAACGAAGAGACCACCGTCACCCCCTTTTCCTGCTTGTAACGGCTGGCAATATCCTGCATCGCGTTGGTCAGTGAAGCCGCGGCAAACACAGTAATGTTGTCGGCGGCCACAGCCTGTCCGGCCAGCGAAACGGTGATCAGGGCCGCGACGCCCCAGCGATAGTGTTTAAATGACATGATTTTCTCCGGCTATTCGTTGTGTAGCGGATAATATAGCGCAATGTCAGTGAGGTTCAGTAAATTATCGGCAGGGGCAACAAAAGGTTAAATCAGAAGAGGTAAAAACGACCACGCCCGCGCAGATGGCGGGCGTGGCAGCAATTAATTGTGCGAACGGGCTGAGGATTTTTCGCGATGACCAATTTTAGAGATGACGTTAAACACTTCACCCAGGCCATAAATCATGCCCAGCATCAGCGCCATCACGACAGGCACCATCAGTATGGCAACGGCGAGGCTTTTAAGTAATTCCAGCATGGAGAGTCTCACTCTGCTAACAAAAAAGAGATTGTAACGGGTCAGCAAAATTTTGCGCAGACCTTTTCGTGCTTTTACTTTGGTCACAAAACGCCGCTATCATCGGCCTTCGCCTTAACCCTTTGCCGGAGCTGTCATGGAAGCCGAACTGTCCCTTCATATCCGTTTACAACAGAAACTGTTTGCCGATCCGCGACGTATTGAGCTGCTGAAACGCGTACAGCAGACCGGGTCGATCAGTCAGGGTGCGAAGCTGGCCGGCATCAGCTACAAAAGTGCCTGGGATGCGATTAATGAGATGAACCAGATGGCGGATGAAACGCTGGTAGAGCGGGCCACCGGCGGCAAAGGCGGCGGCGGTGCCACGCTGACCCGCTACGGTGAACGCCTGATTCAGCTGTTCCAGCTGATGGAGCAGATCCAGCAGAAAGCCTTTGATGCGCTACAGCAGGATACGTTACCGCTCGACAGTCTGCTGGCGGCCATCGCCCGCTTCTCGCTGCAGACCAGCGCCCGTAACCAGCTGTTTGGCACCGTCGTCAGTAACGATGCGCAGCAGGTGGTCCAGCATCTGCTGATTCAACTGGCCGATGGCGTCACGCAGCTTAATGTGGCGCTGACCGAGCGCAGCGCCGATCGCCTGCAACTGGCCGCCGGTAAAGAGGTGCTGGTGCTGATCAAGGCGCCGTGGATCCGCATCAGTCGTGACGCCGCACAGGATGACAATCAGCTGGCAGCGACGGTCAGTGCCATCGAACCCGGCGAGCAGATGAGTGAAGTGCTGATGAAGCTCGCCAGCGGCGAAACCCTGTGCGCGACCCTGAGCAACGATCAGCTGCAGCAACTCAGGCTGCAGCCCGGCGACGCCGTGATCGCCAGTTTCAATGCGGAACACGCCATCGTCGCCACCCTGCTCTAGCCGTTGATTTGACTTCATTACGGGCAATGGTTACAACTCAGTGACACGATGCAAAAAATGGAACAGAACATGGCTTCATTGCACATTTCGCAAGGCACGTTTCGTCTTAGCGATACCCGGATACTGAGCCTGAATCAGGTGGAACTGCAGCGCGGCGAAAGCTGGGCGTTTGTCGGTGCCAACGGCAGCGGCAAATCATCACTGGCGCGCGCACTCTCTGGAGAACTGCCGCCGCTGGCCGGTTCAGTCAGCAGCGACTTCAGACTGCCGGTCCGGCTGTCGCTGGAGCAGCTACAAACCCTGGTGGCGCAGGAGTGGCAGCGCAACAACACCGATATGCTCAGCGAAGGTGAAGAGGATACCGGGCTGACCGTGGCAGAGGTGATTCAGGCGGAGGTGCAGCAGCCCGAGCGCTGCGAGCAGCTGGCACAGCAGTTCGGCATCGAAGCGCTGCTTTCACGCCGCTTCAAATATCTCTCTACCGGCGAAACCCGCAAAACCCTGCTCTGTCAGGCATTGATGAACCAGCCAGATTTGCTGATTCTGGATGAGCCGTTTGACGGGCTGGATGTGGCGTCGCGCGCCAGCCTGACCGACACGCTGCGCGGCCTGCAGCAACCGACATTTACCCTGGTGCTGGTGCTCAATCGCTTTGACGATATTCCCGATTTCATTCAGCAGGTTGGCGTGCTGGCGGAGTGCACCCTCACCCACAGTGGGCCACGCCAGGCCATTTTAACGGAAGCGCTGGTGGCGCAGCTGGCACACAGTGAACAACTGATGGGAATGGCGTTACCTGAGGCGGATGTACCGGATCAGCTGCCATCGCTGGCGGATGATGCGCCGCGCGTTATCCTGCGCAACGGCACCGTCTCGTATAACGATAAGCCAGTAATTCAGGGGCTGAACTGGCAGGTCAACGCCGGCGAGCACTGGCAGATTACCGGCCCGAACGGCGCAGGGAAATCGACCCTGCTCAGCCTGGTGACCGGCGATCATCCTCAGGGCTACAGCAATGATTTAACCCTGTTTGGCCGCCGTCGCGGCAGTGGTGAAACCATCTGGGATATCAAGCAGCATATTGGCTATGTCAGCAGCAGCCTGCATCTCGATTACCGCGTCAGCACCAATGTGCGCACGGTGATCCTGTCGGGCTTCTTCGACTCCATTGGTCTCTATCAGGCGGCTTCTGACCGGCAAAAAGCGCTGGCACAGCAGTGGCTGGCACTGCTGGGGATGGATAACGGACAGGCCGATGCGCCGTTCCACTCGCTCTCATGGGGACAGCAGCGGCTGGTGCTGATTGCCCGCGCGCTGGTTAAGCATCCGACGCTGCTGATACTGGATGAGCCACTACAGGGGCTCGACCCGATTAACCGCCAGCTGGTGCGGCGCTTTGTCGATGTGCTGATTGGCGAGGGACGGACTCAGCTGCTGTTTGTTTCGCATCACGCGGAAGATGCGCCCGCCTGCATCACACATCGCCTGAGCTTTATCGCCCATGACGGCGGCTATCACTATCAGCAGGAAACCCTGCACTAAGGCTCTTGTAACGCGTCACCCCACGCCGCTGCTGCGGCGTTTTAAAGCACCCTTGTGTAAGCGCTACCATTCCACATCACCTTTCACGCCATATATCCGCACACAATGCCACGAAATAAGAATATTCAGCTTGTGTAAACGATACCATTTATCCAGACTTGATCACGCTTTCGGGCGCGCTGATGTGCTACTTTTTACCGATGCCTCTTTGGCTTTTGACGCTTACCAGGATCTAACATGGAAAAATTCAACCCGGTCGATCACCCGCATCGCCGTTACAATCCACTGATTGATCAATGGATTTTAGTTTCACCTCATCGGGCCAAACGTCCGTGGCAAGGCGCGCAGGAAACCCCGGCGGTCAATACGTTACCGGCGCACGATCCGGACTGCTTCCTGTGTGCCGGAAACACCCGCATCACCGGCGACAAAAACCCGGACTATGCGGGCACCTACGTCTTTACCAATGACTTTGCTGCGCTGATGACCGACACGCCAGACGCGCCTGAGAGCGACGATATCCTGATGCGTTGTGAAAGCGCACGCGGCACCAGTCGGGTCATCTGCTTCTCGCCCGATCACAGCAAAACCCTGCCGGAGATGTCGCTGAACGCGCTGGAAGAGGTGGTGCGTACCTGGCAGGCAGAGACCGCCGATCTGGGTCAGCACTATCCCTGGGTGCAGGTGTTTGAGAACAAAGGCGCGGCGATGGGCTGCTCCAACCCGCATCCCCATGGTCAGATCTGGGCCAACAGCTTCCTGCCGAATGAAGCGCAGCGTGAAGATGATCATCAGCGCGACTATTTCGCTAAACATGGCTCGCCGATGCTGGTCGATTATCTGGCTCGCGAACAGCAGGATGGCAGCCGCACCGTGGTGGAAACCGATCACTGGCTGGCGGTGGTGCCGTGGTGGGCCGCCTGGCCGTTTGAAACCCTGCTGCTGCCGAAAGCGCACGTCAAACGAATTACCGACCTCAATGAGGCGCAGCGTACCGACCTGGCGCTGGCGCTGAAGCTGCTGACCAGCCGCTACGACAACCTGTTCCAGTGCTCATTCCCCTACTCCATGGGCTGGCACGGCGCGCCGTTTAACGACGAAGCCAACGATCACTGGCAGTTGCATGCTCACTTCTATCCGCCGCTGCTGCGCTCAGCAACGGTGCGTAAATTTATGGTTGGCTATGAAATGCTGGCCGAAACCCAACGCGATTTAACGGCGGAACAGGCGGCGGAACGTCTGCGTTCTGTCAGCGACGTTCACTTCCGTGAGGCACAACAATGAGCTTAAAAACCATCACGCAGCAGCTTTTCTCTGACACCTTCGGTTACGCCGCTACGCATACCATTCAGGCACCGGGCCGCGTTAACCTGATTGGCGAGCATACCGACTATAACGACGGCTTCGTGCTGCCGTGCGCCATCGATTACCAGACGGTGATTGCCTGTGCCCGCCGTGACGATCGCCAGATTCGGGTGGTCGCTGCGGATTATGAAAATGCGCAGGACACATTCTCGCTGGATGAAGAGATCGTCAGCCTGCAGGAACCGATGTGGGCCAACTATGTGCGCGGCGTGGTGAAACATCTGCAGCAGCGTCATGCCGATTTCGGCGGTATCGATATGGTGATCAGCGGCAACGTGCCTCAGGGCGCGGGCCTCAGCTCATCTGCGTCGCTGGAAGTGGCGGTCGGCACCGTGGTGCAGCAGCTCTATAATCTGCCGCTGGATGGCGCCGCCATTGCCGTGAATGGTCAGGAAGCGGAAAACCAGTTCGTCGGCTGTAACTGCGGCATCATGGACCAGTTGATCTCCGCGCTGGGCCGGAAAGATCACGCCATGCTGCTCGACTGCCGCACGCTGGGCACGCGTCCGGTGTCGATGCCGGAAGATATCGCGGTGGTGATCATCAACTCCAACTTCCGTCGTACCCTGGTTGGCAGCGAATACAACACGCGTCGTGAGCAGTGTGAAGCGGGCGCGCGTTTCTTCAATAAGAAGGCACTGCGTGACGTTGAACTGGCCGAGTTTGAAGCGGCACAGGCGCAGCTCGACCCGCAGGTGGCAAAACGCGTGCGTCACGTTCTGACCGAGAACGCCCGCACCCTGGAAGCAGCCGATGCGCTGACGCAGGGCGACCTGACCCGTATGGGCCAGCTGATGGCCGAATCTCACGCCTCGATGCGTGACGACTTCGAGATCACCGTGCCACCGATCGATACCCTGGTAGAGATCGTGAAAGCGCAGATCGGTGAGCGCGGCGGCGTGCGTATGACCGGCGGCGGCTTTGGTGGTTGTATCGTCGCGCTGATGCCACTGGATCTGGTCGATCAGGTCAAAGCCGCCGTAGCGGAGCAGTATGAAGCAGCAACCGGCATCAAAGAGACCTTCTACGTCTGCAAAGCCTCTGAAGGAGCTGGCCAATGCTGAACGACGTCAACTCCCATGCGCCCGACGGTCAGCCGTGGCGCATAACGGTGCTGCGCAATGCCAACGGCATGCTGGCCACCTTTATGGACTGGGGCGCAACCTGGCTCTCCGCCCGCGTGCCGATGCAGGATGGCACGGTGCGTGAAGCGCTGCTCGGCTGCGCCACGCCCTCTGACTATCTCCATCAGGATGCCTATCTGGGCGCGACGGTCGGCCGCTACGCTAACCGCATCGCCGGGGCAAAACTGAATAAACTGAACCGCCAGCTGGTGCCGAACCAGGGCGGACATCAGCTGCATGGCGGACCGGAAGGCTTTGATAAGCGCCGCTGGCAGATTGTCAGCCAGTCTGACAGCGAGGTGCACTACCGCATTGATTCGCCCGATGGCGATCAGGGCTATCCCGGCAATCTGATTGCCGATCTGCGCTATCAGCTGGATGACCAGAACTGCCTGAGCATTAGCTATGAAGCGCGCTGCGATCAGCCCTGCCCGGTCAATCTGACTAACCACGCCTACTTTAACCTTGATGCGCATCATGGCGACGCCCGCCAGCATCGCTTACAACTGCACGCCGACCATTATCTGCCGGTCGACAGCGAAGGCATCCCGAATGCGCCGCTGAAAGAGGTTGCCGGAACCAGTTTTGATTTCCGCGAGGCCAAAGTCGTGGCACAGGAGTTTCTGGCAGACGACGACCAGCGAGCGGTGAAGGGCTATGACCATGCGTTTCTGCTCAACAGCGCAGGCGACGACACTCAGCCTGCGGCAGAACTCTGGTCGGAAGATGGCAGACTGCAGCTCAGCGTGACCACTTCGGCACCGGCGTTGCAGTTCTACTCCGGCAACTACCTGGCGGGCACCCGTGCCCGTGAGCAGGCGAGCTATACTGCATTTCAGGGTATTGCGCTGGAGAGCGAATTTTTACCGGATTCGCCTAATCATGATGAATGGCCTCAGCCTGATTGCTGGCTGCAGCCGGGAGATCGCTGGGAATCCGTGACGCGTTATCGCTTCACGCCACGCTGAGCCTCCGGCTGAAAAACGCGCAGTGCGTCACACACAGGCTTACGCGCTGCCCGCTTTTCCGTTATGGTATGGCGCAATCAGCTCGCGTGTCAGGCGGGCAGCAGCAGGTTTCCAATCTCACAGAAACATCACAGTATTAAGGAGTTAAGCTATGGCTGTAACTAAGCTGGTTCTGGTGCGACACGGCGAAAGCCAGTGGAACAACGAAAACCGCTTTACCGGTTGGTATGATGTTGACCTTTCTGAGAAAGGTCGTGGCGAAGCCAAATCAGCAGGTCAGCTGCTGAAAAAAGAGGGCTTTGTTTTCGATTTCGCTTACACCTCAGTACTGAAGCGTGCAATTCACACGCTGTGGAATGTGCTGGATGAGCTGGATCAGGCCTGGCTGCCGGTTGAGAAAACCTGGCGTCTGAACGAGCGTCACTACGGTGCGCTGCAGGGTCTGGATAAAGCGGAAACCGCTGCCAAATATGGTGATGAGCAGGTTAAGCAGTGGCGTCGCGGCTTTGCCGTTACTCCGCCAGAGCTGGATCGTTCAGATGAGCGCTTCCCGGGCCATGATCCGCGTTACGCGAAACTGACCCCAGAGCAGCTGCCAACCACCGAAAGCCTGGCGCTGACTATTGACCGCGTTATCCCTTACTGGAACGAAACCATTCTGCCGCGCATCAAAAGCGGTGAGAAAGTGATCATTGCCGCACACGGCAACTCACTGCGTGCGCTGGTGAAATATCTGGATAACCTGAGCGAAGATGAAATCCTCGAACTGAACATCCCTACCGGCGTACCGCTGGTTTATGAGTTCGATGAAAACTTCAAACCGCTGAAACGCTACTACCTGGGCGACCAGGACGAGATTGCCGCGAAAGCCGCAGCCGTTGCGAATCAGGGTAAAGCGAAGTAATTTCTCGCTGAAATGCAAAAAGGCCAGACGAAAGTCTGGCCTTTTTTTATTTATGACAAAGTCTCGCCAGCAATCAACCGCGGCGCTGTTTAACCGCTGCCGCCAGCTGACGCAGCACCTTGTCGGTATCTTCCCAGCCGATACAGGCGTCGGTGACGCTTTTGCCATAGACCAGCGGCTCGCCGCTCTCCAGACTCTGGTTGCCTTCCACCAGATGACTCTCGATCATCACACCGACAATCGCCTGCTCACCATTAATCAGCTGCTGTGAGACATCGTCTGCCACAACCATCTGACGCTGGAACTGCTTGCTGCTGTTGGCGTGGCTGAAATCGATCATCACCTGCTGTGGCAGACCCGCTTTTGCCAGGCCCTCTTTGACCTCTGCAACATGCTGCGCACTGTAGTTCGGCTCTTTGCCGCCGCGCAGAATGATATGGCAGTCACCATTGCCGCTGGTTTCCACAATGGCGGAGTGACCATACTTCGTCACAGACAGGAAACAGTGCGGCGATCCCGCCGCGTTAATGGCATCGATCGCCACCTTAATGGTGCCATCGGTGCCGTTTTTGAAGCCGACCGGACAGGAGAGACCGGACGCCAGCTCACGGTGTACCTGAGATTCCGTGGTGCGCGCGCCAATCGCGCCCCAGCTCATCAGGTCAGCCACATATTGCGGGGTAATCATATCCAGAAACTCGCCCGCCGCCGGTAAGCCGCTGTCGTTAATATCCAGCAGCAGTTTACGCGCCAGACGCAGACCGTCATTGAGCTGGTAGCTGTTATCCATGTAGGGATCGTTGATCAGCCCTTTCCAGCCCACCGTGGTGCGCGGCTTTTCAAAATAGACCCGCATCACCACTTCCAGCTCGCCTTTCAGCTCATCACGCAGCGCCAGCAGGCGGTCGGCATACTCTTTTGCCGCTTCAGTGTCATGAATTGAGCAGGGGCCGATCACCACCAGCAGGCGATCGTCCTTGCCCTGCAGGATCTGATGAATCGCCTGACGGGCCTGTGAAACGGTCTGTGCAGCACGATCGGTCGCCGGGAATTTTTCGAGCAGCGCAACCGGAGGTAACAGCTCTTTAATCTCTTTGATGCGTAAGTCATCGTTCTGGTAATTCATACTGATTCCATATTATTTCTGGCCCGGCGCCCGCCGGACACAACCTGCCCAATGTAGCCCGAAGCGCCTGGGGTGTAAATTCCCGCTGCGGGTTAAATGTGCGGGTGATATTTGCATTAATCAGGTTAGCGACTAGACTTTTTAATGGTAAGCACTGAGGAACGTCCCGCTTACCAAATTAAATCACCCTGTTTAAGCCAACCGGCGAATTATATTTCGTCAGGGATTTTCTTACCCGAAATTGCACCTCTGGGCTTAAAGCATCTTCATTTATTAACGGGAGCATAATGATGAAAAAGTTTGCCTTACTCTTTTTGACAGCAGCAATGACACTGAGCAGCGGTGCGGTACTGGCTGCAGACAGCAGCAGCAATAACGGTACATCGAATCAGGCAGCCAGTGCAGGTGCAGCAGCGGGCGGAGCGAAAGAGAATCTGCCGCCAAATAATGTCGATAACAGCAAAATTAATAACACTGGCAACGATACCAATCCTGCAACGTCCGGCAGCACCACCAGCCATGGTAATATGTCTGCTAACGAAATGGACCAGAACGCCCAGTGTAAAGATGGTAAATGTCCGAACATCAATAAAAAAGTTCAGACTAAAGTGGGCGGCGGTGACGTAGATACCAAAACCGACGGCACCACCCAGTAATTCTGTTTAGCCAGGAGAGCTGACGCTCTCCTGGTTTTTCTCCCCTCTGTCCCACTCTTCCGCTATGCTAATCCTGTGAATTTTACAGGAAATCCTTCATGGCCGTTTTGCTTCTGATTGACGATCATCCGCTGGTTGAAGTGGCACTTGAAGCCGCTCTGAGCCAGTCGCCTATTCCGGTTCAGCTCCTCTCTGCCAGCAGTGAAAAAGCCGCCCGTCCCCTGCTTCAGCAGCCACTGGACATCATCGTGCTGGATATTGGCCTGCCGGATAGCGATGGGCTGGAGTTCCTGCGTCGCCTGAAGATCCATCGGCCCGACTGTCCGGTATTGATCTACTCTGCTCAGCAGACCCGCCACTATGTGCGTCGTGCCCAGGCGCTGGGTGCCGCCGGTTATGTGGTGAAGAGCCAGCGCATGGCGCAGCTGCTTAGCGCTATCCTGGCGGTGCTGGGCGGTCAGACGGCGTTTCCGGTGATGGATGATGAGCCGGAACTCCCGCTGACCCAGAAAGAGCGTCAGATTCTGGCGCTGCTGGCCAGCGGCCTGTCCAATCTGCAAATCGCCGCCCAGTTGCACATCAGTAACAAAACGGTCAGCACCCATAAAAAGAACATTCTGGAAAAAACCGGCGCTCGTTCGGTGGTGGAACTGGCTGACCTGTGGAAGGCGCAGCAGTGAGAACTCTCCTGCTGATGCTGCTGTTGCTATGCGGCTCCGTTCTGGCTGAGGTGCGTCCGGTGAGCAGCATCAATCTGCCGATGATGCTGCCGGTGACACACGCGGAAACCATGCAGGGCAAAATTCTGCGTGTTGGCCTGCTGGAAGAGAACCACGCCCCCTGGGCGATGCGCATCGGCAACGACCTGTATGGCATCAATGCTGACTATCTTTCCGCACTGCGCCAGCTGACTGGCGCGCAGTTCAGCCTCAACCTCTACAGCGATCAGCCGCATCTGATGCAGGCGCTGAACAGCGGCCAGATCGATTTTGCGCTTGGCATGTGGATTTCTCCCCTGCCAGCCGGCGCGCTGAGCAGCGATAACTGGTACAGCAGCCCGCTTCGGGTCTACCGCAATCAGCAAAACCAGCGTGCCGTGATGTTTAACAGCCAGAATGCCCAACTGGCGATCAGCGAAAGCACGCTGGCACAACTGCCGCCTGCGCTGGCGGCCCGCCACAGCTGGCGACACTACAGCAGTGATCTGCAGGCGCTCTATACCCTGCTGAATCAGCAGAATGATTATGTGGTGGCGGATGAGACCAGCGCCGGTTTTCTGCTGAGCCAGCTGCAACAAGGCCAGATTTATCAGATCGCCTCACACATCGAGGCCGGACAGCTCAACCTGCGCGCGGTCTCCCGCGATCCGGAGCTTATCAGCTGGATTAATCAGAGCCTGCGTCAGTTGCCAGCAGAACTGATGAACACGCTGCAGGCGCGCTGGAGCAGTACCCTGCCGCGCTATCAGGATACGCAGACCCTGATGCTCAGCCCCACTGAACGCGCCTGGATTGCCGATCATCCGCGTATTACTTACACCGCCGAACCGGACAACTATCCCTGGAGTTATCGCGATGCCAGCGGGACCGCCAGAGGCTATGGCGTGGATTTGCTGAAAGCGATAGCTCAGAGCACCGGCCTGCAGTTTGAACCGGTGTGGGTCAGCAATCCGCGTCAGGCGAACACGCTGATAGGCCAGCAGCAGGCGATGCTGCAGCTGATGCAGCCGCTGAACGGCGATGCGATGCAGAGCACCTCGCTGCCGGTGTGGCGCGCGCTGTGGGGCATCTACACCCTCCAGCCCGATACGCTGGCGCACTGGCGCGACCTGCGCGGCAAGCGGGTCGGCGTGTTACAGGATGACCTGGCGCTGCGTCTGCTGCCTGCGGATCTGCAGCCGCTGCAGTTTGCCGATCGTAATAGCCTCTATGACGCGCTGGCAAAAGGGCAGATCGATGCGCTGGTCGATAACGTGCTCTCCGCCCGCTGGCGTATCGCCAGCCGCGATGATGCGCGCATCCACCTCGCCTTTGCCGCCAGCGACATCGCCTGGCCGATCGCGCTGGGTGTGACACCTGACCAGCCGGTGCTGCGCACCCTGCTGGATCGCGCGCTGCAGCAGATCCCGGCTGACACACAGAGTCAGATGCGCGACAGCTGGTCAACCCCGCCACAGCCCGGCAGCGTGATGGTGATGCGTTCGCTGCCGATGATGGTGCTGGCGGTGGCAGGTGCGGCCATTGCGCTGCTGCTGCTGCTGCTGGCGCGCCGCTACTGGCAACAGCGTCGGGAGCGTCAGCAGCGTGAACAGGCTGAGCACGCCAATGCGATGAAGAGCCAGTTCCTGGCGACCGTCAGCCATGAGCTGCGCACGCCGATGCAGGCGATCCTCGGACTGCTGGAGCTGGAGAAGCAGCAGCACAGCAGCCAGAACCTGACGCTGCTGCACAGCAGTGCGCAATCGCTGCTGACGTTGCTGAATGATCTGCAGGATCATGCGCGCATCGAGAGCAACAGTTTTACCCTGGCGCCCCGTCCGCTGGCGCTGGCGCAGTGGCTCAATCAGCAGCAGCACTTTTATCATCCGTTAATGCGCGAAGACGGCCCGCATCTGATCGTCGAGGCGCTGACGCCGCTGCCTGATGCCGTGATGATCGATGCCGATCGCCTGCAGCAGGTGGTCAACAACCTGATGACCAATGCGCTGAAATTTACCCGCCACGGCGCGAT
Organism: Pantoea sp. ABR1s; assembly: GCF_057812235.1. NCBI lineage: Bacteria > Pseudomonadati > Pseudomonadota > Gammaproteobacteria > Enterobacterales > Erwiniaceae > Pantoea > Pantoea sp. ABR1s. The sequence goes on from NZ_CM173823.1 coordinate 2,919,098, forward strand.
TCGCCTGACGCTGGCCGCACAGCAACAACAGCTGATTCTGACGGTGAGCGACAGCGGCAGCGGCATTCCGCCAGAGGAGCAGCAGAAGCTGTTCGATCCCTGGTATCAGGCGCCGTCCGGTAAATCGGTTTCGGTGCAGGGCAGCGGCCTGGGGCTGTTTATCTGCCGGGAAATGGTGCAGCGGATGGGCGGCGACATCCGGCTCGCCTCTGAACCCGGTCACGGCACCCAGGTCACCGTGACGCTGCCACTGGAGGTCTGCGCACCAGCAAACCACGTGGATGAAACCGCCCTTCCCGACCTTCCACCGCTGCGGGTGGCGATTGTCGATGACCATCCGACCAATCTGCTGGTGATGCAGCAGCAGCTGTCGCGTTTTGCGATTCAGGCTGACATCTTTGAGCAGGGACGCGCGCTGCTGCAGGCCGATGCGCAACAGCCTTATGACCTGCTGTTTATCGACCAGATGATGCCGCGGCCTGACGGCACACTGCTGTTGCGGATATTGCGGCGGCGTGACCGTCAGCGGAAGCGTCAGGCGATGCGGGTGCTCTGCTCCGCGGATGCCCAGCTGCTGTCGCGACCGCTGGAGGCGCGGGAGCGGGTAGTGATCAAACCGGTGCAGTTAGCCGATCTCAGCGCGCTGCTGGCAGAGTGGCAGGAAGATCCGCTGGCGGCACTGGATGATAATCTATGGCAACTGGCGCAGCAGAATGAGAAATTCCTCCGCCGTCTGAGCCAGACGCTGCACAGCACGGTGACACAGGATCTGGCCGTGATGCGCGAAGCACGCGAGCGCGAGGAGTGGATGCCGTTCGCCGAAGCGGCGCACCGGATGAAAGGAAGCTGGTTACTGGTGGGACTGGATCACGGCGCACAGCTCAGCCAGCAACTGGCGGAGCAGGCAAAACAGCATCAGGACACGTCTGAGACGTGGCAATTACTGATATTATTAGCAAACAGGTTACTGAAAAAACTGGAATCTTATGGCACATACCCACACTCATAGCGGGCAGGATAGTAATCGCACGCGTCTGGCGGCCGCCTTCGGGGTGACCGTTGTCTTTATGGTGGCTGAAGTGATTGGCGGCTGGCTCTCGGGTTCACTGGCGTTGCTGGCGGACGCCGGGCATATGCTGACCGATGCCGCCGCGCTGCTGATGGCCCTGCTGGCGGTGCAGTTCTCGCGCCGTAAACCCAATGCACGCCACACCTTCGGCCTGCTGCGTCTGACCACGCTGGCCGCATTTGTTAACGCCATTGCGCTGCTGGGCATTACCGCACTGATCGTCTGGGAGGCGGTGCGCCGCTTTGCCGACCCGCAACCGGTGACCGGCGGCCTGATGCTGGGGATTGCTATTGGCGGCCTGCTGGCCAATATTCTGTCGTTCTGGCTGCTGCATCACGGCAGCGAAGAGAAGAATCTCAACGTGCGGGCCGCGGCGCTGCATGTGATGGGCGACCTGCTTGGCTCGGTGGGTGCGATTGTCGCGGCGGTGATTATTATGCTGACCGGCTGGACCCCAATCGACCCGATTCTGTCGTTACTGGTGTCACTGCTGGTGCTGCGCAGCGCCTGGGCGCTGCTGCGTGAGAGTCTGCAGGAGTTACTGGAAGGGGCGCCGCGATCGCTGGATGTGAACCGGCTGATACGGGATCTCACCCTGAACATCGCAGAGGTGCGCAATGTTCACCATGTGCATCTGTGGCAGGTGGGCGAAAAGCCGCTGCTGACGCTGCATGCGCAGGTGATCCCGCCTTACGATCACGATGCGCTGCTGCATCGTATCCACGACTATCTGCGCCAGCACTATCAGATTGCGCATGCGACCGTGCAGATGGAGTATCAGCCCTGTGCCGGTGCCGAGTGTGAACTCGGCTTAAGCGGTGCTGCCGCCACCGGCCATGACCATAGCCATTCACACGACCATAAGCATGCTCACGCTAAAGGCGAAGTGCACACTCACTGAGCCGACAGCGCGCGGGAACCCTGTTGCCGCGCGCTGCGGATCCACATGCGTGAGCCGTTCAGCGCAATCAGCGTCAGAATCACATACTCCAGCGACATCGCATAGACGCCCTGACGGGCAAAAATCATCACGCTAATCACGTTGATGATGACCCACAGCAGCCAGTTCTCAACATATTTGCGCGTCATCAGCACCATCGCCGCAATCGACAACACCATCATGCAGGAGTCCCAGAACGGGAACGCATCCGGCTGCAGCGCGGGCATCGCCACCGACAGGCCAACGCCGTTCATCAGCGTGACGGCCGCACGGGTTAACAGCGCAAACACCGGATCGATATAGAGGGTCATCAGCGCAATCGCAATCACACAGCCCGCCGTCCAGGCCAGCGCCTTAGGCAGCGGCAGCCAGCGGATTTTCAGCGCCGCCTGATGATCGGAGGTTTGCCGACTCCAGGCGTACCAGCCGTAGATATTGGCGGCAAAAAAGAAGAGCTGCAGCAGCAGGCTGGCGTAGAGCTGGATCTGAAAGAAAATCACCGCAAACAGCGTGACGTTAATCAGGCCAAAGGGATAGTTGATGATTTTTTCCAGGCTGGCAAACCAGATGCAGAGTAAGCCCGCCAGCGTGCCGATAGCCTCAATCCATGAGAGATCGTAGCCTCCGGCACCCAGAGGAATGTGAACCAGAATATTGTGTGTGCTGAAGAAGTCCATGCTGAGCACCTGTCCGGAAAACGCTTACGCGTTTCCCTTCACGTTGAGTTTAAGTTCCGCTGCAAAGGATAGCATGCGATTAAGCGGCAGTAACGCCGCCTCACGCAGCGCCTCATCCACCTGAATCTCATGTTCCATCCCACCCGACTCCAGCGCCTCTGCGATGGCTTTAAGGCCGTTCATCGCCATCCAGGGACAGTGAGCACAGCTGCGGCAGGTGGCACCTTCACCGGCGGTCGGCGCTTCAAGCAGCTCTTTATCCGGCACCGCCTGCTGCATTTTGTAGAAGATGCCGCGATCGGTCGCCACAATCATCTGCGGATGCGGCAGGGATTTGGCGGCCTGAATCAGCTGGCTGGTCGAGCCGACCGCATCGGCCAGATCGACAATCGCCTGCGGTGACTCAGGATGCACCAGCACTGCCGCGTCGGGATAGAGCGCTTTCATACGCTGCAGCGCCTGGGTTTTGAACTCGTCGTGCACAATGCACGCGCCCTGCCAGCAGAGCACGTCCGCGCCCGATTTTTGGGTAACGTAGCGGCCAAGATGGCGATCCGGCGCCCAGATAATTTTTTCGCCCAGACTGTCGAGGTGCTCAATCAGCTCGACCGCAATGCTTGAGGTCACCACCCAGTCGGCCCGCGCTTTTACCGCCGCCGAGGTATTGGCGTAGACCACCACAGTGCGATCGGGATGGGCGTCGCAAAAGGCGTTAAACTCTTCAATCGGGCAGCCGAGATCCAGTGAGCACTCTGCCTGCAGCGTCGGCATCAGTACGGTTTTCTCCGGGCTGAGGATTTTGGCGGTTTCCCCCATAAAGCGCACGCCGGCCACCAGCAGTGTCGTCGCCGAATGGTTGCTGCCAAAGCGTGCCATCTCCAGCGAGTCCGAAACGCAGCCGCCCGTCTCTTCTGCCAGCGCCTGAATTTCCGGATCGGTGTAGTAGTGCGCCACCATCACCGCGTTTCGCGCCTTCAGCAGCGCTTTAATTTTCTCACGGTAGAACGCCTTCTCGTCGTCACTCAGGCGAGCGGGTTTGGGCGGAAAGGGATAAACGGCGCTTTCTGGATCGAACATCACACTCATGACACAGCTCTCGTTTTGTCTAATTAACGAAAATCGCCTGTTCCGGCGACTTATGGCGTCCAATCCGCCATCGTGTTTTATATGCTAAACACGATAGCGGAAAAGCCTGGCTGTGTCGTGCGATATTTATTCTGTCTGCATCACAGCGCCGACCCTGCCGGGCTGCGTTTCATCTGCCAGTACCAGCGGTTTTTGCGGCGCTTCCAGTGCCAGCAGAAAGGCTTTGATATCCAGTCCGCCCGCAAAGCCGGTCAGCTTGCCGTTGGCTCCAATCACGCGGTGGCACGGTGCGACAATCGAGAGCGGATTACGCCCATTGGCCGCCCCGACGGCACGCACCGCCAGCGGATGGCCGATCTCCCGCGCAATCTGGCTGTAGCTGCGCGTCTCACCAAACGGGATCGCCACCAGCGCCTGCCAGACTTTTTTCTGAAACTCAGTGCCGACAAAATCGAGCGGCAGCTCAAAGCAGCAACGAGCACCGGTGAAGTACTCGCTGAGCTGACGCTCAGTTTCGATCAGAATGGGATGATCGTCATCGCGCGTTTGCGGCAAAAACCGGGTGCGTTTTGGATCGTCGTTTTCCCACAAAATACCCGCCAGGCCGCTATCGCTGGCGACCAGTTTCAGTTCACCCACCGGGGTGACTATCGGTTTGAAGTAGTACATGGTGATTCTCCCGTCACGGTTCTGTCGCCTATTATCGCACTTTTCATCAGCCTGACTGGCTGTTTTCGGTCATGGCGATAAACTGTTGTGCTGTCCGAAAACAGCCAGTCTGCCGGGATTCACCGGTGTAGGCTGCGCTTATTTACCGGAGAACTGCCATGCTCGATCCCGACATTGCCTATCAGGCGCTGACCTCTCGTGATACCCGCTTTGACGGCGTTTTCTTTGTTGGCGTGACCTCAACCGGTATCTATTGTCGTCCGGTCTGCCCGGTCAAAGCGCCGATGCAGAAGAACTGCCTTTTCTTCAGCAGCGCCGAAGCGGCGGAGAAAGCCCGCTTTCGCCCCTGCCTGCGCTGTCGGCCCGAACTGGCACCCGGTAATGCGCCGGTTGATCAGCCGCACCGTGTGGCCGAGCGGCTGGTGCAGCGTATCGAGGAAGGCATGCTGGAGGAACGTGAAGGACTGGAGGCGATTGCCGCTGAATTCGGTATCAGCCTGCGTCAGCTGCGCCGTATCGTGCAGCAGGAGCTGGGTGTCTCGCCGCTGGAGCTGAAGCAGACGCGGCGCATGCTGCTGGCTAAACAACTGCTGACCGAAACCCGACTGCCGATTATTGACGTTGCCTATGCCAGCGGCTTTGGCAGCCTGCGGCGCTTTAATGATGTGTTCCAGGCGCGTTACCGCATGACGCCAGGCGCGCTGCGCAGGGACGATACGGGCACTCAATGCGCGCAGCCCGGCGACCGCGTGACGCTGCGGCTGGCCTATCGCCCTCCCTATGACTGGGCGGCGATGCTCTGGTTTTTGCAGACGCATCTGATGAAAGAGGTCGAGGCGGTGGAAGATGGCAGCTGGCGACGCACCGTGGTGCTGGGCCGCTGCCGGGGCTGGGTTTCTGTTTCGCATCTGCCGCAAAAGAATGCGTTGCAGGTGACGCTCTCAACCTCGCTGACGCCGGTTCTGCCTCTGCTGCTGCGCCGTCTGCGCGATCTGTTCGATCTCGACGCACAGCCGCAGCGTATCGCCGCCTGTCTGGCGCAGGACCCACTGCTGGCACCCAGCCTGATCTCGCATCCGGGTCTGCGTGTGCCTGGCGCATTCGACGCCTTTGAGCTGGGCGTGCGCGCCATTATCGGCCAGCAGGTGACGGTCAAAGCGGCCACCACGGTCAGCAGCCGTTTTGCCGCCGCCTTTGGCGAACCCTGTGAGACGCCGTTCGCCGATCTGACCCGCTACACCGCCCATCCTGAACGCATCGCCGGACTGACGGTAGACGATGTCGCGCCGATGGGGATTGTCAGTGCCGCCCGCTCCCGCGCCATCATCGCCTTTGCAACTGCCTGCGCCAGCGGAGATTTGCGTCTCAGCGCCGCTCAGGCGCCAGACGAGGTCATAAAAAAACTTATTAGCCTGCCGGGCATTGGTCCCTGGACCGCGCACTACATCGCGATGCGCGCCCTGCGCTGGCCGGATGCCTTTCCCAAAGAAGATATTGCCATCCGGAATAACCTGGGCGGCATGTCATCGAAAGAAGCGGAGGCGCGATCGCAGTCATGGCGTCCCTGGCGCAGCTATGCAGTGATGCATATCTGGGAGAGCCTGGCAGTGGCAAAGGCAAAGAAAAAGCCGTGACGGCTAGAGTGGGGGCAAATCTGCCAGCAATACAGATGCTCAACGCGCAGGGAACAGGGTCAGAAGAGGAAAGCGTCCCGCGCCTGGGACAAAAACGCCGGGAGCGTTTTTGAACAACCCAACGCGTTGGCCCGGCTACGGGCCGTAATCGCGCGGGTCGAGCAGGTCAGGGATTGGCTTTAGCGTCTTTCCGATCTGACCCTGTTCTCTGCGCAGGCTCGATCTCTCAGCGGAACGGGCCAGAGTTTGCCAACAACTTCAAAAACCAGTGACGTTTTGCTTTGAAAAAGTTTTCAGATACCGCAGAAACAAAAAAAGCGCCCTGAGGGCGCTTTTTTCTTAATTGGTGGGTCGTGCAGGATTGCCTCGGCCCATCCGGGGCCTCGCCCTTCGGGTGATGCTGTCGCATCAGCCTGAATCGCCTGGCGATTCAGTCGAACCTGCTGCAGGTTCTCACCCTGCACGGGGAACGCCGTGCCGCATAAACAAAAAAAGCGCCCTGAGGGCGCTTTTTTCTTAATTGGTGGGTCGTGCAGGATTCGAACCTGCGACCAATTGATTAAAAGTCAACTGCTCTACCAACTGAGCTAACGACCCGCTGGGGGCTTACAACCGTTCAACACGCCAGGCGGTTGAGATAAGATGGTGGGTCGTGCAGGATTCGAACCTGCGACCAATTGATTAAAAGTCAACTGCTCTACCAACTGAGCTAACGACCCATCTTAGGTTGTGAAGCAATGCTGAAGTGTTCTTCTTAAAACTGCGCGGTAAAAGCGCGTCTGAGGAAGATGGTGGGTCGTGCAGGATTCGAACCTGCGACCAATTGATTAAAAGTCAACTGCTCTACCAACTGAGCTAACGACCCATCTTCAGGCTTACCAGACACTTTGCAATGTGTCCCGGCAACGGCGGCATATATTACTGATTTAGCGGGGTAGCGCAACTCTTATTTCTGCTAAATGCTTCAGTTGCTTACCTTTCATACGGCAAGACCAGAAATCACACGATATCTGGCCTGAACCGTACAGATTACAGACTTGTCAGACGTTTTTGCGCCTGCTTAGCAGATTCGGTGTCTGGATAAAGTTTGATCACCTGCTGGAAGACCGCTTTAGCTTTCGCTGTGTCTTTTTTCTCCTGCATGATGACGCCCACTTTCAACAACGCTTCTGCAGCTTTCGGCGACTTCGGATAGTTTTTCACTACCGTGGCGTAATAGTAAGCCGCGTCGTCCTTTTTGCCTTTGTTATAGTTCAGCTGTCCCAGCCAGTAATTGGCGTTCGGCTGATAGGTCGAATCCGGGTAACGTTTTACCCACGCCTGGAGCGCGCTGATCGCCTGATCATACTGTTTCTTCTCCAGAATCAGCGCCACAGCCGCATTGTAATCGCTGTTAGCGTCACCGGTCTGCGCAGGTGCGCTATCCGTTGATGCTGCCGCGCCTGCGGTTGCTGCTGCGCCGGTATCCGCTGCGGCATTACTGCCCGCTGCCTGCTGACCGCCGCTGGTGCTGGTGCTGCTCAGGCTGTCAATCTGCTGGTAAAGCTGCTTCTGCCGCTCAACCACCTGATTTAACTGATACGTGTTTTGCTGGATTTGCCCACGCAGCGCGTCGATATCACGCTGGTTATCGCTCATCTGCTGCTGCAATTGCTGCATCAGTTGTGCCTGGGCATTAGAAATTCGTTCAAGAGTGGTGACACGGTCTTCGACCGAGCCGGAGCCAACGCTACTGATTGACGCTTGGGCATTAGCGGCCCAGGGGGCCGCTACGCCAATCAGTAACGACAGACTCAACAGGTGATGTCTGAAGTTACTAACCATGTGATTCTCTTAGTAGACCAGAACGGCACGACGGTTTTTAGAATACGCTGCTTCGTCATGACCCAGAACGGCTGGCTTCTCTTTACCGTAAGATACGATAGACATCTGATCAGCCGACACGCCTTTGCCCTGCAGGTACATTTTAACCGCGTTAGCACGACGTTCGCCCAGGGCGATGTTGTATTCCGGCGTACCGCGCTCATCCGCATGACCTTCGATGGTCACTTTGTATGACGGGTTGCTGCGCAGGAAGGTTGCATGCTGATCCAGCATCTGTGCGTAATCAGACTGAACGTCATACTTGTCCAGGCCGAAGTACACGATGTTGTTCTGCTGCAGCTGCTGCATCTGCAGACGAGCCTGCTCGTCAGAAGACATGTTGCCGCCGTTGCCGTTCATGCCAGAATTTGCACCGTAAGCGCCGCCATCAGCGCCCATGCCAGTCTGGTCATTGTTGTTGTTCTTGTGTGAGCTACAAGCCGCTACTGCCAGAACCGGCAGAGCCAGCATCAAACCCTTCAGCACTTTGTTCAGTTGCATTTCAAAATCCCATTATTGTTTATTGTTTGTGATGTCTGAACTGTCAGACATTACAGATACGGCGACCAGGCAGGAAATTTTACCTGTCCATCAGTTGCCGGAAGACGCGCTTTGAAACGGCCGTCGGTAGAAACCAACTGCAACACGGAACCCATACCCTGAGTAGAGCTGTAGATTACCATTGTGCCATTGGGTGCCAGGCTCGGCGTTTCATCCAGGAACGTGTCCGTTAACGTTTGAACGGCTCCCGTTTCCAGATCCTGTTTGGCGACGTGTTGAGCACCACCGTTGGTGCTAATCATCACCATTGACTTACCATCTGTTGCGACATCCGCATCCTGGTTCTGACCGCCTTCCCAGGTAATACGTTGTGGCGCGCCACCGTTAAGTCCGACTTTGTAGATTTGTGGAGCACCAGCCTGATCGGAGGTGTAAGCCAGCGTCTGGCTGTCCGGGAACCAGGTTGGTTCGGTGCTGTTATAGCGACCATCGGTAATCTGACGCGTCTGACCTGAGGCCAGATCCATCACATAGAGGTTCAGGCTGCCGGTTTTAGAGAGCGCGAACGCCAGCTTAGAGCCATCCGGCGAGAACGCTGGGGCACCGTTGTGACGTGGATAGGAGGCGATCTGACGGATAGCACCGTTCGACAGCGTCTGTACCACCAGCGCAGATTTGCCGCTTTCAAAGGTCACGTAAGCGACTTTGCTGCCATCCGGAGACCAGGCTGGCGACATCAGAGGCTGTGGTGAACGATGCACGACAAACTGGTTGTAACCATCGTAGTCAGCAACGCGCAGTTCATACGGGAACTGGCCGCCGTTGGTCTGCACCACATAGGCGATACGGGTACGGAAAGCGCCCTTGATACCGGTCAGCTTCAGGAACGTTTCGTCACTGGCCGTGTGAGCGGCATAACGCAGCCACTGCTTCGTCACTTTATAACTGTTTTGTGCCAGCACGGTACCGGGTGCACCGCCGGTGTCGACCAGCTGGTACGAAACCTGATAGCTGCCATCCGGGTTAGACGCGACCTGACCGACGACCACGGCATCAATGCCGAGTGCACTCCACGCGGCAGGCTGAACTTCCTGCGCGCTGGCAGGCTGCTGTGGCAGACGCGAGCGATCCAGTGGATTAAATTTGCCACTGTTGCGCAGGTCAGCTGCAACGATGCCGCCGATATCTTCCGGCGCTGCGCCAGCACCGGCCCATTTAAACGGCACCACGCCAATCGGGCGCGCAGTGTTGACACCCTGGGTGATCTCAATTCGAACTTCTGCATGCAGCATGGCTGCCCACAGCAGGATAAAAAAGCCTAACGTAACGCGAAGAGCTTGCTTCATTTTATCTCCCTTATCTGAACCTCAGTCCACGATAATTGGCACTGTTCCTGGAAACCACGAGTACAACTTAAGTACGGCACGCTAAACATAGATCAACTTGCCGCCCGTTACTGCATTATTGCGGTTTAAAACGCATTGGGGCGTTTTTAAACACTTCGTAGACCGCCTGCGAAGGCGGCTTCGGAATACGTGCCTGTTTTGCGGCAGCAATCGCGGCCTGACAGAGCGCGGGATCGCCACCCTCTGACTTAACATCAATCAACAAGCCATCAGGCGCAAGTTTAATCCGCAAATCACAGGTTTTTCCGCGATACAGATCCGCATCATAGAATCGGCTCTGAATCGCACTCACAACCTGACCCATGTAGGAGTTGATTTCCGCGCCTGATGCACCCGCTTTCTTCTGGTTTCCCTGCCCTGCTGCGCCGCCAGAGGTGCCGCTTTTCGGTGCATTTTTACCGGAAGCGAGTCCACCCAGCAAATCATCGACATCGCTGTCGTTGGCAGCATCGGCGGCGGCTTTGGCTTTAGCATCCGCTTTGGCCTTAGCGGCAGCATCGGCTTTGGCTTTCGCCGCGGCATCGGCTTTCGCTTTCGCGGCAGCTTCTGCCTTCTCTTTGGCGGCCTCTTTAGCCGCTTCCGCTTTCTCTTTTGCTGCTTCTGCGGCTTTCTCTTTCGCCGCCTCTGCGGCTTTTTCTTTGGCTTCAGCAGCTTTTTGTTTAGCCTCTTCAGCCGCTTTGGCTTTGGCATCCGCCGCCGCTTTCACTTTGGCTTCAGCTGCGGCTTTCGCATCTGCTTCAGATTTCGCCTTCGCTTCCGCAACGGCTTTCTCTTTTGCAGCAGCGGCAACGGCGGCTTTCGCCTGCTGATCAGCCTGCTTCTTTGCTTCGGCTGCGGCCTGTTTCGCCTGCTCAGCCGCGGCTTTTGCCTGCGCATCTGCCTGAGCTTTTGCATCCGCTTTGGCTTTGGCAGCCGCCGCTTCCGCCGTTTTTTGCTGCTCCTGCGCCTGCTTAGCAGCGTCTTCGGCAGCCTTCTGCTGCTCAGCCTGCTGTTTTGCCTCTTCTTTCGCGGTTTCCTGCGCGGCTAAACGCTCTTTTTCCAGCGCTTTCAGACGCTGCTGTTCAGCAGCCTGTTTCTGTTGCAGCTCTTCAGCCTGCTGCTGCGCCTGCTTTTTACGCTGCTGCTCAGCCCGCTGGCTGTCACTTTGCTGGTTCTGCTGGCGATTGTATTGACTCACGACGGCACCGGGATCGACCATCACTGCATCAATATCACTGCCTCCGCCACCCGCACTGCTGGCGTCAATGTGCTCATTAAACGAGCTCCAAATCAGCAGCGCGATCAGCACGATATGCAGAATCACCGAAATGATTATCGCGCGCTTTAACTTCTCGTTTTGCTCGGTTGCCTTCGACACACTCGGTTCCCAAAAAACGGTTCGATTTTAAATCGGCTGCGTCATCAAACCGACAGATTTAACACCCGCCTGGTGCAGCAGGTTGAGCGCTTTAATAATTTCATCGTAAGGCACCTCTTTCGCGCCCCCGATCAAAAAGACCGTCTTAGGATTCGCTTCCAGTCGACGCTGCGCTTCGCTGATGACCTGCTCTGGTGGAAGTTGATCCATACGATCGTGATCCACGACCAGGCTGTACTGACCCACGCCCGCCACTTCGACAATCACCGGCGGATTATCATCGCTGGCAACGGTTTTCGAATCGGTCGCATCAGGCAGATCCACTTCCACGCTCTGGGTAATAATGGGCGCCGTTGCCATGAAGATCAGCAACAGCACCAACAGGACGTCCAGTAGCGGAACGATGTTGATTTCCGACTTCAGGTCGCGGCGTTTGCGACCACGTACTCTGGCCATCATTAACCTCTATTTACTTAGCGCTATCGCTGGAGAAAGCCTGGCGATGCAGAATGGCAGTGAACTCTTCCATGAAGTTGTCGTAGCCCTGCTCCAGTTTGTTTACGCGCTGGTTCAGACGGTTGTACGCCATCACCGCCGGAATTGCGGCAAACAGACCGATAGCGGTCGCAATCAACGCTTCAGCGATACCCGGTGCAACCATCTGCAGGGTTGCCTGCTTCACGGCACCCAGTGCGATAAAGGCGTGCATGATCCCCCAGACGGTGCCGAACAGTCCGATATAAGGGCTGATAGAACCGACGGTGCCGAGGAATGGAATGTGGTTTTCCAGCGCTTCCAGCTCACGGTTCATTGAGATACGCATCGCACGGCTCGCACCATCAATGACCGCTTCCGGCGCATGGCTGTTGGCGCGATGCAGGCGGGCGAACTCTTTAAAGCCGGAATAGAAAATCTGCTCCGAACCACCCAGTTCTTCCCGGCGCTCCTGGCTCTCCTGATAGAGGCGCGAGAGTTCGATGCCGGACCAGAATTTGTCTTCAAACGCCTCCGCTTCTCTTCCCGCCGCATTCAGAATACGTGTGCGCTGAATAATGATGGCCCAGGAGGCAATAGAAAAGCCGATCAAAATCAACATGATAAGTTTGACCAGAAGGCTCGCCTTCAGGAACAAATCAAGAATGTTCATGTCAGTCACTGCTTGAACTCCGCGACAATAGACTTGGGAAGCGCAATCGGCTTCATTAGATGTGGGTTAATGCAGGCAATCAGGACTTCTGCCTCATTGAGCACTTTGCCTTCAGTATTCACGATACGCTGAGTGAACGTCATGGTAGCCCGTGTCATTGATGTGACCTCGCTCTGGATCTCCAGAAGGTCATCAAGACGCGCCGCCGCCAGATAGTCCACCGATATACGCCGTACCACAAAAGCGATCTGCTGTTCTAACAGCGTCTGCTGATTGAAATGGTGCTGTCGCAACATTTCAGTACGTGCTCGTTCATAAAAAGCGATATAGCTGGCGTGATAAACCACACCACCGGCATCAGTATCTTCGTAGTAGACCCGAACCGGCCAGCGAAACAGCGTTGTACTCACTCTACATCCCGGCCTCGTTTTAAACGTTGTTACTATACGCAAGAGAATTGGGGTTGGGAATGGCTCGTCAGAGCCAGGCGAAAATAATTATCGCTCCGTAACAAACGGAACGATTTCAGGGAGATTAATTGACCAGACGCTGACAAAAATTCACTGACAGCGCCGATGAGACGGGGTCTTAAAGATAAAAACGGTAAAGCGCAATAAATAGCACCAGCATGGCGGGTAACGGGGCAAACAGCGCCTGCCATCGGGTTTGCTGTGGCCGGAAGCCCACACCGTGGATCACCCCACTGCAGACCGCCCAGATCAGCACCAGCCCCTGCAGAGCCGGTAACTGGCCTGCCTGATTGGCAAAGCGTGTCGGATCCCACATCACGCCGCCTGCGGTCAGCAGCGCCAGCAGCAGTGAAAGGGCCCGTAACGGGCCCTTATCCATCAGATCATACAGCATCCGAATTAGCGTTCGCATCAGTGAGGCTCATCCTGCGCTTCAATGTGCTCAATCGCCAGCGCGGTCACGATACCAAAGGCACAGGCCAGCAACGTGCCGAGAATCCAGGCAAAATACCACATGCGACGTCTCCTTAATTAATAGAGTGAGTGACTGTTGCTTTCAATATGCTCTTTGGTGATACGACCAAACATCTTCCAGTAGCACCAGGTGGTGTAGGCCAGAATGATCGGCACAAAGATAGCGGCGGCAACGGTCATGGTTTGCAGCGTCAGCAGGCTGGACGTTGCGTCCCACATGGTCAGGCTCACACCCGGCACCGTGCTGGATGGCATGATGAACGGGAACATTGCAATACCGGCTGTCATGATGACGCAGGCCAGCGTCAGTGAGGAGAACAGGAACGCCCAGGCGCCCTTCTCAACCCGCGAGCAGAGTATGGTCAGCAGCGGCAGCACAGCGCCCAGCAGCGGGAACAGCCACAACACAGGGTGGTTCTGGAAGTTGACCATCCAGGCACCCGCTTCGCGCACCACGGTTTTGCCCAGTGGGTTAGAGGCGGCGAAGTGATCCATAGTGCTGGTCACCACATAACCATCGATACCATATTTCACCCAGACGCCCGCCAGGATAAAGCAGACCATCATCACCAGGGCGGCAAGTTGTGCTGCGGTGCGTGAACGCAGATGCAGTTCGCCGGTAGTGCGCATCTGCAGATAGGTTGCACCCTGCGCCAGAATCATCGCCACACTGACCACACCTGCCAGCAGACCAAACGGATTCAGCAGCTGGAAGAAGTTACCGGTATAGAACAGGCGCAGATACTCATCGGCATGGAACGGCACGCCCTGTAACAGGTTGCCAAACGCTACGCCGATCACCAGCGGCGGCACGAAGCTGCCAATGAAAATCCCCCAGTCCCAGGCACCGCGCCAGCGATTGTCTTCAATCTTCGAACGGTAATCGAAGCCAACCGGACGGAAGAACAGCGACGCGAGCACCAGAATCATCGCCACGTAGAAGCCAGAGAAGGCTGCCGCGTAAACCATCGGCCAGGCGGCAAACAGCGCGCCACCTGCGGTGATCAGCCAGACCTGGTTACCGTCCCAGTGTGGTGCGATACTGTTAATCATGATGCGACGTTCAGTATCATTCCGGCCCAGGATGCGTGTCAGCATCCCGACACCCATATCAAAACCATCTGCGACGGCAAAGCCAATCAGCAGTACGCCAATCAACAGCCACCACACAAAGCGCAGAACTTCATAATCAAACATGGTCGCTCTCCTTATCCCTGTACCGGCTGGGTGATTGCCGTGATCTGCTCATGATGATAACGCCCGGTTTTCAGGCTGCTCGGCCCAAGGCGGGCGAATTTGAACATCAGGTACATCTCAGCCACCAGGAACATTGTGTAGAGTCCGCAGATCAGGATCATGGAGAACAGCAGATCGCCAACGGTCAGGGAGGAGTTGGCCACCGCAGTCGGCAGAACTTCACCGATAGCCCACGGCTGACGACCATACTCCGCCACAAACCAGCCTGATTCGATAGCGATCCACGGCAGCGGAATACCAAACAGCGCCGCTTTCAGTAACCAGCGATTTTTGCCGATGCGGTTACGCAGTACGCTCCAGAACGCCAGCGCGATAATGCCCAGCAGCAATACGCCACACAGCACCATGATGCGGAAGGCAAAATAGAGCGGAGCGACACGCGGGATAGAGTCCTGCGTCGCCTGTTTAATCTGCGCTTCGGTTGCATCAGCCACGTTGTCGGTATAACGCTTCAGCAGCAGACCGTAGCCGAGATCCTGTTTGTGACTGTTGAACGCGTCACGCACCGCCGGATCCTGGCTGCCACCGCGCAGCTCATTCAGCAGGGCATAGGCTTTCATGCCGTTGCGGATGCGCACTTCATGCTGTGCCATCAGATCTTTCAGGCCGGTTACCGGCGTATCGGTAGATCGGGTGGCGATCAGGCCCAGCAGCCAGGGGATCTGTACTGCGTATCGGTTCTCCTGAGTTGCCTGATCGGGCAGGCCAAACAGGGTAAACGAGGCCGGTGCCGGCTGGGTTTCCCACTCCGCTTCGATAGCGGCCAGTTTGGTTTTCTGCACGTCCCCCATCTCGTAACCTGACTCATCGCCCAGAACGATGACTGACAGCACCGCCGCCATGCCAAAGCTGGCCGCGATAGCGAACGAGCGTTTAGCAAAGGCGAAGTCACGGCCTTTCAGCATGTACCAGGCGCTGATGCCCATAATAAACATCGCTCCGGTGGTGTAACCGGCTGCCACGGTGTGCACGAATTTCACCTGCGCGACCGGGTTCAGCACCAGCTCTGAGAAGCTGACCATCTCCATGCGCATGGTTTCGAAGTTGAACTCAGAGGCGATCGGGTTCTGCATCCAGCCGTTAGCCACCAGAATCCACAGCGCCGACATGTTTGAGCCCAGCGCCACCAGCCAGGTGACGGCGAGGTGCTGCACTTTGCCCAGGCGATCCCAGCCAAAAAAGAACAGGCCAATAAAGGTGGATTCCAGGAAGAACGCCATCAGACCTTCGATGGCGAGCGGCGCGCCGAAGATATCGCCGACGTAGTGAGAGTAATATGACCAGTTAGTCCCGAACTGAAATTCCATGGTCAGGCCGGTGGCGACACCCAGCGCAAAGTTAATACCAAATAACTTGCCCCAGAACTTCGTCATATCTTTATAGATTTGTTTGCCGCTCAGGACATATACCGTTTCCATGATCGCCAGCAAAAACGCCATACCCAGCGTTAAAGGGACGAACAGAAAATGGTACATCGCCGTTAAGGCAAACTGTAACCGCGACAGCTCGACGATATCTAACATAAGGACTCCTTGCTCCTCGCTTTGTCTCCGTCACGCGCGCGAACAGATCGAACGCAATCAGAGTCAGCAACGACTGTTTATTGATTCCAGTTTTTTATTACCCGCAGAACAGGTCTGTGAGCTGCCCGAACAGGCGAGTAGCGAATGAAGCAGCTCAGAAAATTGTCAATCAGCGCTTTCGTTAACGCGTGCTTTAACAGGAGGAAAGCGGGTGTTATCCCGGGTTGAGCAGACGTTTGAAAATTTATGTAAAAGGCTGGATTGATGCAGCGCAATTTACGCCCTTAGCGTTGCGCTTTGCCAGAGATATAGTTGGATATAAGTCGCGATTAATTGATCTGGATTAACGCAATAAGTTTCCAGATAGGGTCAGGTAGGTTTCTTGTTAATGAGATGTCAGTAATGAAATAAAGCGCGAAGAAATAATTTACCTTTGACACTTTTTCTTAACGTAATGAGCCGCGGGCCAGCTATTTTACCCCGCACTATTCTCTTTAGCTTCCTGCGTTATAGCTCTCATTTACAGCCATAAAAAAAGCCACCCAAAGGTGGCTTAGTCTCAGATGACGCTGACTTATTTAGCAGGTAATACGGCTTTAACTGCGTCACCGATATCCGCCAGGCTGCGGACGGTTTTCACGCCTGCCGCTTCCAGCGCAGCAAATTTCTCATCTGCTGTACCTTTACCACCGGCAATGATGGCGCCAGCATGGCCCATACGCTTGCCCTTTGGCGCGGTGACGCCAGCAATGTAGCCTACAACCGGCTTGGTCACGTGCTCTTTAATGAAGGCTGCAGCTTCTTCTTCTGCGCTACCGCCGATCTCACCGATCATCACGATAACTTCAGTCTGTGGATCATCCTGGAACATTTTCAGGATGTCGATGAAGTTAGAGCCTGGGATCGGGTCACCACCGATGCCAACGCAGGTTGACTGGCCGTAGCCGATATCCGTGGTCTGCTTAACCGCTTCATAGGTCAGGGTGCCTGAACGTGACACGATACCGACGCGGCCCGGCTGGTGAATGTGACCCGGCATAATGCCGATTTTACATTCGCCTGGGGTGATAACCCCTGGGCAGTTTGGACCGATCATCCGCACGCCTGCTTCATCCAGCTTCACTTTCACGGTCAGCATATCCAGGGTCGGGATGCCTTCGGTGATGGTGATGATCAGTTTGATGCCCGCGTCGATCGCTTCCAGGATGCCATCTTTACAGAAAGGAGCCGGAACGTAGATCACAGTGGCGGTCGCGCCTGTTGCTTCTACCGCTTCGCGAACGGTGTTGAACACAGGCAGGCCGAGATGGGTCGTGCCACCTTTGCCTGGCGTCACGCCGCCAACCAGTTGGGTGCCGTATGCCAGCGCCTGCTCAGAATGGAAAGTCCCCTGGCCACCGGTGAAACCCTGGCAAATGACTTTGGTGTTTTTGTCGATCAGAATGGACATTATTTACCCTCCGCGGCAGCAACAACACGCTGTGCGGCGTCTGTCAGGCTGGTTGCTGCAATGATGTTCAGACCGCTGTCCGCCAGTTTCTGGGCGCCCAGCTCGGCGTTGTTACCTTCCAGACGTACCACAACTGGTACGTTCACACCCACTTCAGCGACTGCGCCGATGATGCCGTCGGCAATCAGGTCGCAGCGTACGATACCGCCGAAGATGTTAACGAATACGGCTTTAACCGCATCGTCAGACAGGATGATTTTGAAGGCTTCGGTCACGCGCTCTTTGGTTGCGCCGCCGCCGACATCAAGGAAGTTGGCCGGTTGACCGCCGTGGTGTTTAACGATGTCCATGGTGCCCATCGCCAGACCTGCGCCGTTAACCATACAACCGATGTTGCCTTCCAGCGCAACATAGTTCAGTTCCCACTGTGTAGCATGGGCTTCACGCGGATCTTCCTGGCTTGGATCGCGCATTTCGCGCAGCTCTGGCTGACGGAACAGGGCATTGCCATCGGCACCCAGTTTGCCATCCAGGCAGATCAGGTCGCCCTGTTTGGTGATCACCAGCGGGTTGATCTCAACCATCGCCAGATCGCGCTCCAGGAACAGTGTCGCCAGACCCATGAAGATCTTGGTGAACTGGCCAACCAGCTTGCCAGTCAGGCCAAGTTTGAACGCCAGCTCACGACCCTGATAAGGCTGCGGGCCGGTCAGTGGATCCAGCGCCATTTTGTGGATCAGGTGCGGGGTCTCTTCCGCCACTTTTTCAATTTCCACACCGCCTTCAGTGGAGGCCATGAAAATTACGCGACGCGTTGCGCGATCGACCACAGCGCCCAGATAGAGCTCCTGATCGATATCGGTCGCCGCTTCAACCAGAATCTGGTTTACCGGCTGGCCGTTTGCGTCTGTCTGATAGGTAACCAGGCGTTTGCCCAGCCAGTTTTCAGCAAAAGCGCGAATCTCTTCTTTGCTGTTAACCACTTTCACACCGCCCGCTTTACCGCGGCCACCGGCATGAACCTGACATTTAACTACCCACGGGCCTGCGCCAATTTTAGAGGCTGCTTCTTCCGCTTCACGTGGTGTAGTACAGGCGTAACCCGTTGGTGCCGGCATGCCATACCGTGCAAACAGTTGTTTCGCCTGGTATTCGTGTAAGTTCATGATGTTCTATCCATTCAGGTCTGAAAAGAGTAATGAGGTTGGGCGCGCGGCAAGGCGCGCCCGGTGAAAATCAGACATCCAGCAGCAGGCGCGCCGGATCTTCCAGCATCTCTTTCACTGCAACCAGATAACCAACTGATTCACGGCCATCGATCAGACGGTGGTCGTAGGAGAGCGCCAGATACATCATCGGCAGCACCACAACCTGACCATTGACCGCCATCGGACGATCTTTGATGGCGTGCATGCCCAGGATGGCGCTCTGCGGTGGGTTGATGATCGGGGTGGACATCAGTGAACCAAAAACGCCGCCGTTGGTAATGGTAAAGTTACCGCCGGTCAGATCCTCAACTGTCAGTTTGCCGTCACGGCCTTTCACTGCCAGCTCTTTGATTTTCTTCTCGATGTCCGCCATGCTCAGCGCATCCACGTCACGCAGGACGGGTGTAACCAGACCACGTGGCGTAGAGACCGCAATGCTGACGTCGAAGTAGTTGTGGTAAACCACATCTTCACCATCGATAGAAGCATTCACTTCCGGATAGCGTTTCAACGCTTCAACAACCGCTTTGATGTAGAAGGACATAAAGCCCAGACGTACACCGTGACGCTTCTCGAAGGCCTCACCATACTGCTTACGCAGATCCATGATGGGCTTCATGTTGATTTCGTTGAAGGTGGTCAGCATCGCGGTGCTGTTCTTCGCTTCCAGCAGACGCTCGGCAACACGCTTACGCAGACGGGTCATCGGCACGCGTTTTTCGCTGCGGTTAGCCACTGGCTGCTGCGCGGCGGCCGCATCAGCAGCTGGTGCAGCGGCTTTGGCAGCCTGCGGTTTGTTGGCCAGATGTTTTTCAACATCTTCACGGGTCAGACGACCACCAACACCGCTGCCTTTGATCTGCGAGGCATCAAGATTGTGCTCTGCAATCAGACGGCGGATAGCCGGGCTGAGCGCATCGTTGCTCTCTTCTTCCAGTGATGCAGTCTGACGCTGAGCCGGGGTAGACTCTTTGCTTTCAGACTTCGCGCTGCTCTCTTTACCGGCGCTGTTGCCCTCTTTCAGACGACCCAGGATCTGGCGGGAAGTGACGGTGGCGCCCTCTTCTTCCAGAACGGCTTCCAGGATACCGTCCGCAGAGGCTGGCACTTCCAGTACAACTTTGTCAGTTTCGATTTCGACCAGCACTTCATCGCGAGTGACTGCATCGCCTGGTTTTTTATGCCAGGTTGCCACAGAGGCATCGGCAACCGATTCAGGCAGGTCGGGAACGAGAATATCTACGCTACTCATTATCTTTCCTTTTAATTAATTAACGTTCAGCGCGTCATTAACCAGGTCTTGCTGCTGTTGTTGGTGTACGGACATGTAACCCACGGCCGGTGAGGCGGATGCCGGGCGGCCTGCATAACGTAAAGTGGCACCAAACGGCACAACTTCACGGAAATGATGCTGACTGCAATACCAGGCGCCCTGATTCAGTGGCTCTTCCTGACACCAGACAAAATCCTGCACGTGAGCATACGCTTTTAATGCTTCCTGTACCGCGTGATGCGGGAACGGATAGAGCTGCTCGATGCGCACGATAGCCACATCGGTCTGCTCATTTTTACGACGCTGCTCCAGCAGGTCGTAATAGACTTTACCGGAGCACAGCACGACGCGTTTCACGCCCTGCGGATCCAGATCATCGACTTCGCCAATCGCAGGCTGGAAGCTGCCGTTAGCCAGTTCATCCAGCGTGGAGATCGCCAGCGGATGACGCAGCAGTGATTTCGGCGACATCACAATCAGCGGACGGCGCATACCGCGCAGCGCCTGACGACGCAGCATATGGTAAACCTGCGCAGGGGTAGACGGCACGCAGACCTGCATGTTCTGCTCAGCGCAGAGTTGCAGATAACGTTCCAGGCGCGCAGAGGAGTGCTCTGGCCCCTGACCTTCATAACCGTGCGGCAGCAGCATCACCAGGCCACACATCCGGCCCCATTTCTGCTCACCGGAGCTGATGAACTGGTCGATAACAACCTGTGCGCCGTTGGCGAAGTCACCAAACTGCGCTTCCCAGATGGTCAGGATGCGCGGCTCTGCGGTGGCATAACCATATTCAAAGGCCAGTACCGCCTCTTCTGACAGCACGGAGTCCCACACCTTGAACTGACCCTGTCCGCTGTGCACGTGGTGCAGAGGGGTATAGGTTGAGCCGTTCGCCTGGTTATGGACCACCGCGTGACGATGGAAGAAGGTTCCGCGACCGGTATCTTCACCCGACAGACGCACCGGAATGCCTTCATCAACCAGCGTGGCATATGCCAGGTTTTCCGCGCCGCCCCAGTCAAAGGCTTTCTCGCCTTCAGCCATCAGACGACGGTCGTTGTAAATCTTGGCAACACGCGACTGCACTTCCACTTCTTCCGGCACCTGGCTGATACGCAGCGCCAGCTCCTTCAGACGTTTCATGTCGACCTGAGCCGGGTAAGGTTCATCCCACTCATGATTCAGGTAAGGTGACCAGGTAAAGGAGTGCAGGCTCATTGGACGCCATTCCGGCACCACGCACTCACCCGCATCCAGCGCGTCACGGTAGAGATTGACCATTTCGGTCGCATCTTCCTGCGTGGCAATGGCTTCACCTTCCAGACGGTCGGCATAGATTTTACGCGGCGTCGGGTGTTTTTTGATTTTCTGGTACATCAGCGGCTGGGTCGCACTTGGCTCATCCGCCTCGTTGTGACCATGACGGCGATAGCAGACCAGATCGATAAACACATCACGCTTAAAGGTGTTGCGATAGTCGAGCGCCAGGCGGGTCACAAACGCGACCGCTTCCGGATCGTCAGCATTGACGTGGAAAATCGGTGCCAGCACCATTTTGCCGATATCGGTGCAGTAAGGGGTCGAACGCGCATCTTTCGGGTTGGAGGTGGTGAAGCCAACCTGGTTGTTGATGACGATGCGAACGGTACCGCCCACTTCATAACCGCGCGCCTGTGACATGTTCAGAGTTTCCTGAACCACGCCCTGGCCAATTACGGCCGCATCACCATGAATGGTGATCGGTAAGACTTTATTGCTGGCTGGCTCATCCAGACGATCCAGACGGGCACGCACTGAACCCATGACCACCGGGCTGACGATCTCCAGGTGCGACGGGTTAAACGCCAGCGCCAGGTGAACCAGGCCGCCTTCGGTTTCCACGTCAGACGAGAAGCCCATGTGGTACTTCACGTCACCGGTGCCCAGATGCTCTTTGTGCTTACCGGCGAACTCGTCGAACAGATCCTGTGGCTTTTTACCCAGCACGTTGATCAGCACGTTGAGACGGCCACGGTGCGCCATACCCAGTACGACTTCACGGGTTCCGCTCTTACCGGCATGACGGATCATTTCGCGCAGCATCGGAACCAGTGCATCGCCGCCTTCCAGCGAGAAGCGTTTGGCACCCGGGAATTTCGCTCCGAGATATTTTTCCAGCCCTTCGGCCGCGGTCAGCTCTTTCAGAAAACCTTTTTTCTCTTCATTGCTGAAGGCTGCACGGCCCGCGACTGACTCAAGACGCTGCTGAATCCAGCGTTTCTCATCAGTGTTGTTGATGTGCATATATTCTGCACCGATCGAGCCGCAGTAAGTCTGACTCAGCGCCTCGAACAGTTCGGCCAGCTTCATGGTCTCTTTGCCAATGGCAAAAGAGCCGACGTTAAAGCTTTCCTGAAAATCGGCCTCGGTCAGATCGTGAAAAGCGGGATCGAGATCGGCTACCCGGTCCTGTTTCCACAGACCAAGCGGGTCAAGATTGGCGTGCTGATGACCGCGGAAACGAAACGCGTTAATCAGCTGCAGCACTTTTACTTGCTTGGAGTTGATTTCAGGATCGGAGACAGATGAGGTGTAACGAGATGCGTCTTTCGCCAGGCGACGGAAGTACTCACGTGTGGTGGAGTGAAACTGCTCAGGTTTCATTCCGGTGCCCGGTAACTGCTGGAACATCGAGCGCCACACTGCATCGACAGAGTCAGGATCGGTCAGGAAATCCTCATAGAGCTGCTCTATGTAAGACTGATTCGCGCCGGCCAGCCAGGAAGAGTCCAGCCAGGGCTTCATCGCGCTGTTCTGCATTGTGATCCCTTAAGCATTGCTATGCTTTTTTGAGGTTTCATTTGTTGCCGCTTTCGCGGTTTGCCGTAGTGAGTTCAGCGATACGAGCACTTTGCGCAGCGCGCGTGGCCCGTAAGGGAACCTTTGTAAACGTGGTAATCACCGCGCTTACAGAGGCTTCCGTAAAACACCGGGAACCTGAGGTTCCCGGCAGAAACTGCTTATGCGCCGCGCTGCAGCAGCATCGACTTGATATGGCCGATGGCGCGCGTCGGGTTCAGCCCTTTCGGACATACGCTCACACAGTTCATGATGCTATGGCAGCGGAATACGCTGAAAGCATCATTCAGATTGTCGAGACGCGCCTCGGTTTCGGTGTCGCGGCTGTCAATCAGGAAGCGGTACGCGGCCAGCAGGCCAGCAGGACCGATGAACTTCTCAGGATTCCACCAGAATGATGGGCATGAGGTTGAGCAGCAGGCACAGAGTATACATTCGTACAGGCCATCCAGGTGTTCACGCTCATCCGGCGACTGCAGATGTTCACGAGCTGGCGGATTTTCCCCATTATTCAACAGGAAAGGCTTAATTTTCTCATACTGTGCATAAAACTGGCTCATGTCTACAACCAGGTCACGCACCACCGGTAAACCTGGCAGCGGACGGATAACAATTTTCTGTTTGCCGTTGCCCAGCGCCGAGACGGGCGTAATGCAGGCCAGTCCGTTTTTACCGTTCATGTTCAGGCCATCGGAACCGCAGACGCCTTCACGACAGGAGCGACGAAACGCCAGGGTCGGATCTTTCTCTTTCAGGCGAATCAGTGCGTCCAGCAGCATCATGTCGCGACCATCTTCCGCTTCCAGGGTGTAATCCTGCATGCGCGGTTTGTCATCGACGTCCGGATTGTAGCGATAAATTGAAAACTCGAGTCTCATGATCGTCTCCGAAATTAGTAGGTACGCACTTTCGGCGGGAAGGCCGCGCGCAGTTTCGGCTGCATGTTCACCTCACGGCGCGTCATGCTTTCGGTTTCCGGGACATAAAGACTGTGGCACAGCCAGTTTTCATCATCACGATCCGGGAAGTCGAAGCGACTGTGCGCACCGCGGCTTTCGGTGCGATAGTTAGCCGCTACCGCCGTGGCAAAGGCCGTCTCCATCAGGTTATCCAGCTCCAGGCACTCAATACGCTGGGTGTTGAAATCCGGTGAGCGGTCATCCAGACGCGCTGACTTCAGGCGCTGGCGAATCTCTTTCAGCTCTTCCAGACCCTGTGCCATCGCTTCGCCTTCACGGAATACCGAGAAGTTATTCTGCATGCAGCGTTGCAGCGCTTTACGAATCTCAACCGGATCTTCACCCGTGGTGTTATTTTCCCAGCGGTTGAAACGCGCCATCGCCCCGGCGATCTCATCTTCTGTGGCATCACGCAGGTCGCCCTGCTCCTGAATACTCGCCAGCAGATGCAGACCCGCTGCACGGCCAAAGACCACCAGGTCGAGCAGTGAGTTACCGCCCAGACGGTTGGCACCATGCACCGATACGCAGGCGATTTCACCGACGGCGAACAGGCCTGGAATCACTACATCTTCGCCCTGCTCATTGACGCGCAGGGCCTGGCCGGTCACTTTGGTCGGTATACCGCCCATCATGTAGTGGCAGGTCGGGATGACCGGAATCGGCTCTTTAATCGGATCGGCGTGCGCAAAGGTGCGTGACAGCTCAAGGATGCCAGGCAGACGTGACTCAAGCACCTCTTTACCCAGATGATCCAGTTTCAGTTTGAGATGTGGACCCCACGGGCCATCACAGCCGCGACCTTCACGGATTTCAATCATCATTGAGCGCGCAACCACGTCGCGGCCCGCCAGATCTTTGGCGTTCGGCGCATAACGCTCCATGAAGCGTTCGCCATGTTTGTTCAGCAGATAGCCGCCTTCACCACGGCAGCCCTCGGTGACCAGCACGCCCGCACCGGCGATACCGGTTGGGTGGAACTGCCACATCTCCATATCCTGCACCGGTACGCCCGCACGCAGTGCCATACCTACGCCGTCACCGGTGTTGATGTGTGCATTGGTGGTGGACTGATAGATACGGCCCGCGCCGCCGGTGGCCAGAATGGTCGCTTTCGCTTTGAAATAAACGGTTTCGCCGGTTTCGATGCAGATAGCGGTACAACCCACGACTGCGCCATCGGCGTTTTTCACCAGATCCAGTGCATACCACTCAGAGAAGATAGTGGTTTTGTTTTTCAGGTTCTGCTGATAAAGGGTGTGCAGCAATGCGTGACCGGTACGGTCAGCCGCAGCCGCCGTACGTGCCGCCTGCTCGCCACCGAAATTCTTTGACTGGCCACCAAACGGACGCTGATAGACTCGACCATCTTCCAGACGCGAGAAAGGCAGACCCATGTGTTCCAGTTCCAGAATCGCTTCCGGGCCGGTTTTACACATATATTCAATCGCGTCCTGGTCACCGATATAGTCGGAACCTTTGACGGTGTCGTACATGTGCCATTCCCAGTTATCTTCATGGGTATTACCCAGCGCAACGGTAATACCGCCCTGCGCAGATACGGTGTGGGAACGGGTCGGGAAAACTTTAGATAACAGGGCACAGCTCTGGCCGCCCTGGGAGATTTGCAGTGCGGCTCGCATTCCTGCGCCACCTGCGCCGATTACCACGGCATCGAACTCTCTGATTGGCAAACTCATTTACACACCCCACACCACAACAAATCCATAAATCGCATACCACAACAGCGCCACGACAATCACAAACTGCAACAACAAGCGGGTTGGCAGTGATTTAACGTAGTCTGTTAACACCTGCCACATGCCAATCCAGCCGTGGATCAGAATGGAGAACAGCGTCAGCAGCGTGAACACTTTGGTGAATGCGGAAGCGAAGAAGCCACGCCACAGGTCATAAGTCAGCGTGTCTGTCATCACCACGAAACCGAGGATATAGACGATGTAGAGCGTTATGAGAATTGCAGTTGCCCGCAGCAGCAGCCAGTCCTGAATGCCGTTGCGACCCAATGCGGATGCATTGCTTACCATACGAGGACTCCCGCCAGAATTGCCAGCACGACAGTGATCACAAAAGTCATATGAGCGGAACGCTTACCAACCTGCAGCGTTTCGGCCAGATAACCAAAATCCATCAACATATGACGAATCCCGCTCACCGCGTGATAGGCCAGCGCCGTTAAGATGCCCCACATAATGAACTTCGCGAAGAAGCCATCCATGATGGACGCAGCGTGCTGGAAACCTTCAGGAGAGGAGAGAGAGAGACCGAGCAGCCACAGCAGGATGCCAATGGCAACCAATGTGATTACGCCGGAGACGCGGTGAAGAATGGACGATATTGCAGTAACGGGAAACCGGATCGTCGAGAGATCCAAGTTGACAGGTCTTTTTTTTTTCACGGTTTTGCCCACACAGCTCTTTTTTATTTTGCTTCCTCCGGACCTGAGGCGGAGTCTAATCACAACGCGTGGCAGACTTTAACCGTCACCAAAAAAGCAACATCCAGTGTTAATTGACGCGGTAGTAAACGCTGGGTGGCTCCTGGTGTCAGGGTGTTCCGGAGACCTGCCTGGAGTATAGGAGGATCACATTCTGATTACAATTCCCCTACAAACTCTTTGGTATATTTTAGGTGGAACAGTGATCCTACTCACGATTTTCACAATTGATACAATTTTAATTATCTGATTTGACAATAGTTCAACAATTCAGTTACAAACTAAGCCTGTAAATTCCTATGATGCGCAAAAGTTATGGGGATACACTTTCCCCTAAGCGCAAGTTATGTAACATTGCGATAATGAGCATTAAAAAGCATCAGGTTATTGGTTACCAAGAAGTTATGTCCTGACCGGATCTTTAACAACCGCGATATGCAGCATGTCCATGGCTCACCGGTTCCCGCTGGGAACGCGCCGCTCACTCTGTACCCTGCACCCGTTTTATCCCCGCAGAGTGATACTGTGTAGTTTTGCCAACCGCAACATGAACGCGTTTCAGGTGTCTAAAGATCCTTACCTACATAAGGCGCTATGGAGACGAAAATGACAGATAAAAAAGTAACGCTAACCCTGCAAGATGGAACATCTATTGAACTGGACGTGCTGAAAGGTACGCTGGGCCAGGATGTCGTTGATGTCCGCACTCTGGGTTCAAGTGGCCTGTTCACCTTCGATCCCGGTTTTACGTCTACCGCGTCCTGCGAATCTGCAATCACCTTTATCGATGGGGATGAAGGTATCCTGCTGCACCGTGGTTTCCCTATTTCTGAGCTGGCGACCCACTCTAACTATCTGGAAGTCTGCTATATCCTGCTGAACGGCGAAGCACCAAACCAGAAACAGTTTGATGAGTTCCGTACCACGGTTACCCGCCACACCATGATTCATGAGCAGATTACCCGCCTGTTCCACGGCTTCCGTCGCGATTCGCATCCGATGGCGGTAATGTGCGGTGTCACTGGTGCACTGGCTGCGTTTTACCACGATTCGCTGGATGTAAACATTGAGCGCCACCGCGAAATCGCAGCATTCCGTCTGCTTTCTAAAATGCCGACGATGGCAGCGATGTGTTACAAATATTCTATCGGCCAGCCGTTTGTCTATCCGCGCAACGATCTCTCCTATGCGGGTAACTTCCTGCACATGATGTTTGCCACGCCGTGCGAAGAGTACAAAGTGAATCCGGTGCTGGAGCGCGCCATGGACCGCATCCTGATCCTGCATGCTGACCATGAGCAGAACGCCTCAACCTCTACCGTTCGTACCGCTGGTTCAAGCGGCGCGAATCCGTTTGCCTGTATCGCCGCCGGGATCGCCTCCCTGTGGGGACCGGCGCACGGCGGTGCCAACGAAGCGACCCTGCGTATGCTGGAAGAGATCAGCACCGTTGAGCACATTCCGGAATTTGTTAAACGCGCCAAAGACAAAAATGATTCATTCCGTCTGATGGGCTTTGGTCACCGCGTTTACAAAAACTACGATCCACGCGCGACCGTGATGCGCGATACCTGCCATGAAGTCCTGAATGAGCTGGGTATGAAGGATGACCTGCTGGAAGTGGCGATGGAGCTGGAACACATTGCGCTGAACGACCCGTACTTCATCGAGCGTAAACTCTATCCAAACGTGGACTTCTACTCCGGTATCATTCTGAAAGCGATGGGTATTCCATCCTCCATGTTTACGGTGATCTTCGCGATGGCCCGTACCGTTGGCTGGATTGCACACTGGAAAGAGATGCACGACGAAGGCATGAAGATTGCCCGTCCGCGTCAGCTCTACACCGGTTATACCGAGCGCGAATTCAGCTCACAGCTGAAAAAGTAAGGCTCAGTTAATAGCGGAGAGGGATCTCCGCCTGATGTTGCTTTAAAGCCGGGGGCGGTTGGCTGTGATACCGCGCCTGCGCAGAGAACATGGTCAGATCGGAAAGACGCAAAAGCCGTCATCCATGACACGCTCGGCCCGCGCGATTACGCACCTCATCCCTGAGGTGCGCCCGTTGCCGGGCCAACGCGTTGCGTTGTTCAAAAACGCTCCCGGCGTTTTTGTCCATGGCGCGGGACGCTTTCCTCTTCTGACCATGTTCTCTGCGCGTTAAGCTATTTTATTGCTGTAAGATTCACACGGGTTTGACTCTGTCAGCCGTAAGAGCATTTTACCCTTTTGACTTTACTGTCTATCTCTGACAACCCGGACACCAGTAAAAAGGCCGTGATGAGAGCGTGCCCTTCTCAATCACCGTGCCGCAGCGTCGGCATTTTTTGCCCTGCCGATGAAAAACCTCAAACTGAAACGCCGCTTCCTCATGATATTTCTTCATGGTTCCACGCATCCGATAGGCATGGCGCGGCACCGACAGCAGCGCTTCGCTGAAAGCAGTCAGCTGATCGTTACTGAGATCCTGCGCCCGATGATTTGGCAGCAACTGCGCCAGCCACAGAATCTCGGCACGCAGGTAGTTTCCCAGCCCGGCCAGAAAAGCCTGATCCAGCAGCAGACCACTGAACTGCCGCCGCCGGAAACGGGGTGACAGCAGCCGCTCTTTCACCTCTTCCACTGTCAGCGCGCTGTTCAGCACATCCGGCCCGATACGATTAAGAAACGGATGTGCCGCCAGCGTATCCGCATTAAGCAGCTCAATATCAGAGGCGCTGTAGAGCAGAATCGCTTTGCCCGCCGTCGCCAGTCGCACCCGCAACTGACGGGTGGAATTCAGTTCGGTGTCGGGTTTTACAATGCGCCAGACACCATAAAGCTGGTTATGGCTGTAGAGCGTCAGGCCATTGCTGAAATGAGTCAGCAGCGCTTTACCCCGCGTCTCAATCGCATTAACCTGCTCACCAATCAATGCCGGTTCATAGGTTTTGAGCTGAGGAAACGCGAACCACGCTTCCGTTAACGGCTGACCCACAATGGCGTCTTCAAGTTTATCCGCCACGCGGCGAATTTCCGGTCCTTCAGGCATCGTTCATCCTCTTAATGGGTGGCGCCGCCAGCCTGTCTGATATCCTCGCCGGTCTCCAGCGTGAGCTTTACCGCAATTTCCAGCGCCTGAATAATGGACGCCAGCGCCATGCTCGGTGCGCCCGGATGCTGCGCCGCCTGTTCAGGCAGATAAGGAATATGGATAAAGCCTCCCCGCACCGGACTGTCATGCTGCTCAAGCCAGTGCAGCAGGCCGTACATTACGCGGTTGCAGGTAAAGGTGCCCGCCGTTTGCGACACTGAAGCGGGGATCCCCGCTTCCCGCACCGCCGCCACAATCGCTTTGATGGGCAGACGGGAAAAATAGGCTGCCGGGCCACCTGCTACAACGGGCTCATCTACCGGCTGATGACCAGCGTTGTCCGGGATACGGGCGTCATCGACATTAATACCAATACGTTCAACGGTAATGTCGCTTCGCCCGCCCGCCTGCCCCACCGACAGAATCGCATCCGGTTTCACCTCTTCCAGCGCCTGATTCAGCACCCTGAGTACGTCGCTGAATACCACCGGCAACTGGCGGATAACTATCGTCGCCCCGCTAATCTGTTTACCTTCCAGCGCGCGCACCGCTTCCCATGAAGGGTTAATCGTTTCACCGCCAAAAGGTTCAAAGGCGGTCATCAGGACAGTTTTCATGCAACCTCACAGGAACATCAGGAAATAGAGCAGGAAAATATTAACGATTAACAGTAGCACACCGGTCGGAATCTGAGCCTTGATCACCGCGTTACGATCGGGCAGTTCCAGCAGCGCTGCCGGGACGATATTGAAGTTGGCCGCCATCGGCGTCATCAGCGTGCCGCAATAGCCGGAGAACATGCCAATTGCCGCCATCACTGCCGGATTTCCGCCGTGCTGCAACACCAGAATCGGGATGCCGACGCCTGCGGTGATAATCGGAAACGCCGCAAAAGCATTACCCATGATCATGGTTAACAGCGCCATCCCGACGGCATAGACGGTGACCGCGACAAAGCGATTATCTACCGCCAGCCAGGTTTCTGTCAGATGCGAAATGGCGCTGCCCACGCCCGCGCTGGTAAACAGCAGCCCCAGGGTGGCGAGGATCTGCGGCAGGATAAAGGCCCAGCCAATCGAATCCAGCAGGCGACGGGTCTCCTGCATCGACTGCACCGGTTTCTCGTGGGTCAGTTTTAACGCCACCAGCCAGCCAATCACGCAACCGACCATCATTGAAAACAGCGTCACCAGCGTGGCGTGGTTACCGGGGCCGAACACCGCATCCTGCAAACCGGGAATATGGTTAAACGCCAGCACACCGGCCACGGTCACGACCGGAATCGACAGTGCAGGCAGAAACAGTTTATTGCGCAGACGCAGCGCACTGGCCTGTTTCTCTTCATCGCTGCGCTGATGATAGCGACCCAGCCTGACACCGCCAAACCCGGCAATCAGCGCCATCACCACCACAATGACACCGATGCCGATGTGCAGCATACGGGTGCCCGCCGCATCTGACCCCATCCAGGCGCTCATCAGTTGCGTCGTCCAGTCACCGACCAGAAAAACCAGGCCATACAAGGCCCAGAACAGTCCGGTGGTAAAGCGACGTGGATTCGCGCTGTCACGCCAGGAAAGCACCGCCACCACCAGCAGGATAATGCCCGCCAGCCACATCAGATATTGTTGCTGGAACATTACTCACCTCCTTTGGCTTTCAGCGCCTGACGGTTCAGCTGCTGCAGCTCTCGCGCCAGTTGCCGATCCAGCCGCACCAGACGTGCCGAGTGGATCAGGAACGCGGCGACGGCAGTCGGAATGCCCCATAAGGCGATGTGCAGCGGTTCGGTCTGAATCCCGGCTGACTCCTGCATAAAGTTGTGCATAAAGATAATCGCGCCAAACGCCACGAAGATATCCTCACCAAAGAAGAGGCCGACATTATCGGTCGCCGCTGACATCGCGCGCAGCCGATGGCGCAGCTCAGGTGAGATCTCGCCATAGCGGCTTTCAGTTGCTCCTTCCGCCATCGGTGCCAGCAACGGACGCACCATCTGCGGATGTCCGCCGAGACTGGTTAACCCCAGCGCGGCGGTGATTTCGCGCACAAACAGGTAGACGATCAGCAGCCGTCCGGCGGTTGCCGTTTTGATCTGTGCAATCCACGCCTGCGCCCGCTCTTTCAGTCCGTGACGCTCCAGCAGGCCAATGACAGCCAGCGGCAGCAGCAGGATCAGTGGCAGGTTGCGGGTGTTGAGAAAACCTGCCCCGAGCTTTTCCAGAATGTCCGCCAGCGGCATCATCGCGGCCAGACCGGTCACAAACCCGGCGACAATCACCACCAGCACCGGATTGAACCGTAACAGGAAGCCGACGACGATGGCGGCGATGCCCAGTAATGGCCAGAGATTTACTGCACTATCCATGGATTTCCCTCAGAGTTGAAAAACCCGGCATACGCCGGGCTAAGTGTGGTTATTCAGTTGCTGGTGACACGAATCTGCTGATCGGCAAACGCATCACGCAACCGCTGTGCAAATTGCAGGGCGTGCGCGCCGTCGCCATGTAAGCAGACGGTCTGTGCATTTACCGCTACCCATTCTCCGGTGATACTTTTAACTTTGCCCTGCTGCACCATCGTCAGCGTCTGACTGATAGCCTGCTGTTCATCTTCAATCAGCGCGCCCGGCTCGCTGCGCGGCACCAGCGCACCGCTGCTGAGATAGCCCCGGTCGGCGAACACCTCTTCCCGCGTGCGTAAGCCGTAGTGCGCCGCCGCACGAATCGATTCGCTGTTAGCCAGTCCCACCACAATCAGCTGGCTGTCGACCGCCCTGATGGCGCGGGCAATGGCATCCGCCAGCACCGGATCGGCCGCAGCCTGGTTGTAGAGCATGCCGTGCGGTTTAACATGAAGCAGCCGCGCACCTTCGCTTTCCGCCAGACTTTTCAGCGCACCAATCTGGTAGATCATCTGGGCGTAGACCGTTTCCGGCGGCAGCTGCATGGCGCTGCGGCCAAAGTTCTCCCGATCGGGAAAAGCGGGATGTGCACCAATCGCGACGCCGGATGCCTGTGCCCAGCGCACCGACTGCAGCATGGTCTGCGCATCACCTGCGTGAAAGCCACAGGCGATGTTGGCGGAACTCACCAGTTGCAGCAGCGCCTGATCGCTGGCGCAGCCCTCGCCCAGGTCGGCGTTTAAATCAATTTTCATTGAGTCCCCACTTCATCTGGTCCAGGGCGCGTTGCTGATGCTGACGTGCCAGCATCGCTTCTGGCAGGGTGCAGTGAATAAAGTGAATCGGCTCACCCAGCCGGATTTGCGCCAGGTGATAGAGATCGGCTTCGATAACCGAGGCGATGCGCGGATAGCCGCCGGTGGTCTGGGCATCCGCCATCAGCACGATAGGCTGTCCGTTCGGCGGCACCTGAATCACACCCGGCATCACGCCGTGTGACAGCAGCTCGCGCGGGCTCTCGCGCTCAAGCTTGCGTCCCTCAAGCCGGTATCCCATCCGGTTACTTTGCGGGCTGAGTTTCCATGCGGTACGCCAGAATGCCTGCTGCGCTTCGCGGCTGAACTCGTGATACTCCGGGCCAGGTAGTGCGCGGATGCGGTTGCCCCACAGCAGTTGCCGCACCCCGACTTTACAGTCAAACGTGCGGGTCGGTTTACCCAGCGGGAGCTGATCGCCATCCTGCAAGGCTCGCCCCTGAAATCCGCCAAATTTTGCTTTTAGATCGGTGCTGGCGGAGCCGAGCATCGCGGGGATATCAAAACCGCCCTGCACTGCCAGATAGCTGCGCATACCGCGCCGCGGCATCGCCAGTGACAGGAGCTGCCCCCGTTTCACCGGCGTGCGCCAGCCCGTCCAGACCGGCTGGCCGTCAAGCTCCGCATGGCAGCCTGCGCCGGTCAGCGCAAACCAGCCATCGCGGGTAAACTCCGCTTTGAACTGGCCGAGCACCATCTCCAGCACCGCGCTGTCGGGATCATTGCCCACCAGCACATTGGCGGTGAACATCGCGGGATGATCCAGCACACCACCAGGGCTGATGCCATACTGACGCCAGCCGTAACGGCCCGCATCCTGAATAGTCGCGGCCAGGCCGGCTCGCAGAATGTTTAACATACGCCCTCCTGTTGCGGCACAAAGCGAACCCTGTCACCGGGACGGAGCAGCGTGGGCGGTTGCTGCAGGGGATCAAACAGCGCGGTGCGCGTCTGGCCAATCAACTGCCAGCCGCCGGGCGAAGCCAGCGGATAGACGCCGGTCTGGCTGCCGCCGATGCCCACCGAGCCGGCGGGCACCGCAACCCTGGGCTCAGCACGCCGCGGAATGTGCAGGCGCGGATTCAGTCCGCCCAGATAGGGAAAACCGGGCTGAAAGCCGATAAAAAAGACCACATAGTCACTGCTGCTGTGCAGCTCAACCACCTGACGGGGCGTCAGCGCGGCGTGTTCCGCCACCACCGTCAGATCGGGGCCAGACTCGCCGCCATAGATCACCGGGATCTCCACCTGACGCGACTCCGGCAACTGCGCTTCACTCTCTTCCCACCAGCGCTGGAGCCGCTCTATCGCGTCCAGCGCGCTCTGCTGGGGATCACGCAGAATCAGGGTGATGTTGTTCATGCCGGGGATCACCTCCAGCACGCTGGCATAGTCGTGCAGGCGCTGATTCAGTCCCCAGATTCGTTGCTGGCTCTCCAGTGAGACCGGCGGTTCCAGCTCCAGCACGACAGCGCGTTCACCCAATAAATAACACCGTGCTCGTTGCAACAGCTACCTCCCGCTCAGTTGAGATCGCGCCTGGCCGACCTGACCGGATGCCCGGTGCAACCCATTGCTTATCTACGTAAAGCAAACAGTTATGCGAAAGTGACAGGGATGTGTCAACAGATTTAGGTCCTGCGCAGGCGCGCAGGACAAGGGAGAGTGTCAGGCAGGATTAGGGATATCGATGAAGGTCACATCAAGATCGTGGTGTTGCGCCAGCCAGTCGCCCAGCGCTTTTACGCCGCCGCGCTCGGTGGCGTGATGGCCTGCGGCAAAGAAATGCAGCCCCTGCTCACGCGCGCTGTGAATAGTCTGTTCAGAGACTTCACCGGTGATAAAGGCATCGACGCCCGCCGCAGCCGCCTGGTCGATAAAGCCCTGCCCGCCCCCGCTGCACCAGGCAATACGACGGATCAGCGCTGGCGCGTTGTCACCACAATGCAGGGGTTCACGTCCCAGCCTCTCACCGATTCGGCGGGCCAGCTGTTCGCCGGACAGGGGCTCAGCCAGCTCACCCCAGAACACCAGCGGCATCACTTCGCCGCGCACTTCGATATCCAGCAGTTTCGCCAGCTGGGCGTTGTTGCCTAATTCAGGATGCGCGTCGAGCGGCAGATGCCAGCCATAGAGATTGATATCGTTGGCCAGCAGAGTCCGCAGACGACGGCGCTTCATGCCCTTAATCGTGGCCGGTTCACTTTTCCAGAAATAGCCATGATGGACAATAATCGCATCGGCCTGACGCGCCACCGCCTCATCCAGCAGCGCCTGACAGGCAGTGACGCCGGTGATAATCGTTTTGATCTCGCAGCGTCCCTCAACCTGCAAACCGTTGGGGGCGTAATCGCTGAAACTGTGGCTATCGAGTTGCTGATTGATCAGCGTCTCTAATTCGTAATGGTTCATTCAGGCTCCTTCGAGGCCTCAGGCTGCGCTTTTGGCGCGCTCAAAGGCGTCTAATGTCTTTTTGCGTGCCACCTTATGATCCACGATTGGTGCCGGATAATCGAGTTTCTTATGATGCTTCTCCGCCCAGACATGGGGCTGGTGAATATCGCTGTCAGGCACCCCGGCCAGTTCCGGCAGATAGTGACGGATAAAATCCCCCTTCTCATCGAAGCGCTCGCCCTGCGTGGTCGGGTTAAAGATGCGGAAATAGGGCGCCGCGTCCGTGCCGGTCGAGGCCGCCCACTGCCAGCCGCCGTTGTTCGCAGCCAGGTCACCATCAATCAGCTGCTGCATGAAATAGCGTTCACCTTCACGCCAGTCGATCAGCAGATCTTTGACCAGGAAACTGGCGGTGATCATCCGTAAGCGGTTGTGCATCCAGCCCAGCGCCTTCATCTGACGCATTGCGGCATCGACAATCGGATAGCCGGTTTTACCCGCTTTCCACGCGTCGAAATGTGCGTCGTTACGCTGCCATTCAACGTTTCGCGTCCAGTCGATAAACGGCTTGTGTCGGCACAGCGCCGGCCAGGCAACCAGCAGATGACGATAGAATTCACGCCAGATCAGCTCGTTCAGCCAGGTGAACGCGCGGCTGTTGTCCAGCGCATCGGGATGTTCATGCAGCACGCGATGCAGGCACTGACGTGGCGACAGTACGCCGGTCGCCAGATAAACCGACAGACGGCTGGTGGCGTCCAGCGCCGGAAGGTCGCGCTTAGCGGGATAGTCGATAACCGGTTGCGTGGCGAAATGGCGCAACCGCTTCAGCGCCGCCGCTTCGCCTGGCGGAAACAGATTCTGATCAAAGGCTTCGGTTGGATAGTCAAAGGCGGGAATCGGGGAGGCTTTCAGCGGTGCGCCTTCGCGCGCTTTCGGCGCAGGCACGCACTCAGGCAGCCCCTGCTGTAAGCGGCGGACAAAGGCTTTGCTGAACGGGGTAAATACCTTATACATCGAGCGATCGCCGCTCTGCACACTGCCGGGCGGCAGCAACAGGCTGTCATCAAAGCCCTGGCAAATCACGCCCGCTTCGTCGAGACGCTTTTCAGCCTCCGCATCGCGCTGGCGTTCATTAACTTCATACTGGTAATTATAGAAGAGCTGATCGACCTGCTGCTTAGCGCAGAACTGCACCAGCGCATCAATACTGTCGCTGAAGGCGTGACACGCCTGGTAGTGCAGTTCAATGCCCCGCTCCGCCAGCGCACGCTGCACCTGCAACAGACTGGCGTGGATAAACGCCGCCTGCTTCGGTGACATGTCATGCTGCTGCCACTGTGCTGGCGTGGCAAGGTAGAGCGCAATCACTTTTGCATCGCTGTCGCGGCAGGCGGCGTGCAGCGCCAGATTGTCGTTGACGCGTAAATCGTTACGCAGCCAGACCAGATGGGTGGTCATACTCCTCCTGTATTACTGTCCGTAGCGTAAGCACAAGGCTTCGGGATAGGGATCGAAATAGCGTTGCTGGGCCAGCCACGGGTGCGGGTACTCCGCCATGTAGTGTTTGAGAATGGTAATCGGCACCAGCAGCGGTTGTGTGCCCTGACGATAGCGGTCAATCAGCGTTGCCAGTTCCTGGCGCTGCGGTGAACTCAGGTGAGTGCGGAAGTAGCCCTGCACATGCATCAGCACATTGGTGTGATTGCGACGTGAGGCGGGACGTGACATCAGTTCCATCATGCGATTGCGGTACTCAAAGGCAAAGGCGTCCAGCGACTCCCACTGGCTCATGGAGGCGACAAAGGGTCCCAGCTCGCGGTATTTCTCCTGCGAATGCGCCAGCATCATCAGCTTGTAACGGCTGTGGAAGGCGATCAGTCCCTGCCGGGTCAGACCGCTTTCCCACATCTGATTAAATTCATGCAGCGCGCAGACACGACCGATAAAGTTCTCACGCAGGGCGGGATCGTGCAGACGACCATCTTCTTCCAGCGGCAGCCAGGGCATCTCGCGCTGCAGGAATTCAGTAAAAATACCGGTGCCTGCTTTGCGGTTATTGTTGTTATCGGGCTCATAGACCCGCACCCGCTCCATGCCACAACTGGGTGATTTGGCGCAGAGGATATAGCCACAGAGGTGATGCAGCGATTTTACCCGCTCAGCAGACCAGTCACGCATCTGCGTCGTAACCTCTTCTCCGCCATCTTTGCTGAAGCAGAGATGCAGCTCATCATCGCCCTGCTTCACCAGACGCAATGCCGGGCGCGGCGTTGGCAGACCAATCGCCATCTCAGGGCAGATGGGCTCAAAACGGACAAATGGGGTGAGATCGTCGGTCGCAAAAGTAAGACGCTTATGCCCACCATCAAATCTGACGCGGTCGCCGAGCAGGCATGCACTGATTCCAACGGGGATTTTTTTGCTCATACTTGTACAACCTCCGAAATCTTGTAGAGGTTTAAGTGTAGCGTAAAATGGTCAGGAATAAAGGGTTAAAACGGGATTCCGGATCGCTTATTCTCAGAAAAAACGCAAAAAAAAGCCCGGTCAGTTGACCAGGCCTGTTTTGCGGCAGGGGAAATCACCAGAACGCGCCACCACCCGCTTCAGCCTGCGCCAGCCAGACCGGCTTGGCGCTGGTCTTACACCAGACGCGGTGCAGATAGCTGTAGAAACGTGCCCGATCCTGTCGAAACAGCATAACAGGAAGCGCCAGTACGCCGAGAAGAACCACCAGCGTACGTCGCGCAATAATTTTATAACGTGGATAAGCCCGATACATGGTTTCTCCTCCCGGTAAGTGAAATAGTGTGAATGTGATCTGTGTTCAACTTTACGCCAGGTTGTGTAATTTTACTACTCATCTGACCACTTATTTACCGCTATTTTTGATGTTTAAGAATCAACCTGTAATTAAGTTACAAAAAGGTTACCGCTTGGTTGCGTTAGCGTTGAAAGGGCCGACAGATTATGGTCACGGACGCCAGCATAAAATGTTGATAAAGTAGCGCTTCGGTCCCCACTCAAGGCAGGTATTGCGTGACCACGGTTTTGATCGTTGAAGATGAAAAAGAGATCCGGCGCTTTGTCCGGCTGGCGCTGGAAAATGAAGCC
Organism: Pantoea sp. ABR1s; assembly: GCF_057812235.1. Lineage (NCBI taxonomy): Bacteria > Pseudomonadati > Pseudomonadota > Gammaproteobacteria > Enterobacterales > Erwiniaceae > Pantoea > Pantoea sp. ABR1s. Next base: position 2,957,163 of record NZ_CM173823.1, read on the forward strand.
CTTAAGGTGTTTGATGCCGATACACTGCAACGCGGACTGATTGAAGCGGCGACCCGCAAGCCGGACTTAGTGATCCTGGATCTGGGTCTGCCGGATGGAGATGGCACCGATTTCATTCGTGACCTGCGACAGTGGAGCGCCATACCGGTGATTGTGCTGTCAGCGCGCAGCGATGAGCAGGATAAGATCGCCGCACTGGATGCGGGGGCAGATGACTATCTGACTAAACCCTTTGGCATTGGCGAACTGCTGGCGCGTGTCCGGGTTGCGCTGCGTCGTCATAGTGGCCAGCAGCCGGATGCCAGGGTGACGTTCGCCGACGTCAGCGTCGATTTCGCCGCACGACGGGTACAGCGCGGCAGCAGCGAGATTCACCTTACCCCGATTGAATTTCGTCTGTTGAGTATTCTGCTTAACAATGCCGGCAAGGTGCTGACGCAGCGGCAGTTGCTGAGCCAGGTCTGGGGACCCAATGCGGTGGAGCACAGCCACTACTTGCGCATCTATATGGGACATCTGCGCCAGAAACTGGAAGCCAATCCGACACAACCGGCTCATCTGCTGACGGAAACCGGGATCGGCTATCGCTTTATGCCATAAAAAAAGGCGCCAGAGGCGCCTGAGACTGTCAACGAATTCTGGCCCGGTTCGCTGTGAGACCGAGCTTGCTCAGGAAACAGGGTCAGATCGGAAAGACGCAAAAGCCGTCATCCATGACACGCTCGGCCCACGCCATCCATGGCGTGGGACGCTTTCCTCTTCTGACCCTGTTCCCTGCGCGTTAAATAAATCCGTTGCGGTCAGATTTACCCTGATGTGAGTTTGTCAGCAGCTCTGAGGCGCGCGATGCGCCTCTTTATCTGCCTGACTAATCAGGCGTTTTTCAGCACTTCGCTGACAATCTCAACGGCTTCTTTCTCAATCTGCGCGCGGTGTTCAGCGCCCAGGAAGCTTTCACAGTAGATTTTGTAAGCGTCTTCGGTGCCTGAAGGACGAGCAGCAAACCAGCCATTCTCCGTCATCACTTTCAGACCGCCGATAGATGCACCATTACCTGGCGCGGCAGTCAGACGAGCGGTGATAGGATCACCTGCCAGCGTATCAGCGCTGACCATCTCCGGTGACAGCTTCGACAGCGCGGCTTTCTGCGCTGAGGTGGCTGATGCCTGCAGACGGTTGTAGCTTGGTGCGCCAAAGCGCGCTGCCAGTTCGTCATAGTGCTGCTGCGGGTTTTTACCGGTCACGGCAGTAATTTCAGCGGCCAGCAGACACATGATGATGCCATCTTTGTCCGTAGACCACGGCGTACCGTCGAAACGCAGGAATGAAGCGCCTGCGCTCTCTTCGCCACCGAAACCGAGGCTGCCGTCATACAGACCATCAACAAACCATTTGAAACCCACCGGCACTTCCACCAGCTTGCGACCAATGTCGTTGACCACACGGTCAATCATGGCGCTGGAGACCAGGGTTTTACCCACGGCAACATCCTGACCCCACTGTGGGCGGTGCTGGAACAGATAGTTGATCGCCACCGCCAGATAGTGGTTTGGATTCATCAGACCCGCCGGGGTCACAATGCCGTGACGGTCATAATCGGGATCGTTGCCGAACGCCAGATCGAACTTGTCACGGTAAGCCAGCAGGCCTGCCATTGCGCTTTCAGACGAGCAGTCCATGCGGACCACGCCATCTTTATCCAGATGCATAAAGCGGAAGGTCTGATCGACCGCGTCATTCACCAGCGTCAGATCCAGCTTGTAGTGCTCAGCAATACGCTGCCAGTAAGCAATACCGGAACCACCCAGTGGATCCACACCCAGCTTCAGGCCCGCTTTCTGAATCGCCGGGAAGTCGATAATCTCTGCCAGACCTTCAACATAAGGCTGGATCAGATCTTTCTCGACCACATGACCGCTGGCCATCGCCTGCTCCAGCGGCAGACGTTTCACCTCTTTCAGGCCATCTTTGATCAGTTGATTGGCACGATCTTCAACCACTTTGGTGACGTTGGTATCAGCAGGTCCGCCGTTAGGTGGGTTGTACTTGATGCCGCCATCTTCTGGTGGGTTATGCGACGGCGTAATCACGATGCCGTCAGCCAGCGCGCCACCCGCTTTGTTGTGCTCAAGAATCGCATTCGAGATCGCAGGGGTTGGCGTATAGCCATTATCCTGCTGCACAATCACATCAACGCCGTTCGCCGTCAGCACTTCCAGAACAGACAGGATGGCGGGTTCAGACAGCGCATGGGTGTCTTTACCGACGTAGCAAGGCCCGGTGATACCATTCTTTTTACGCTCTTCGGCAATCGCCTGAGCGATCGCCAGAATGTGCATCTCGTTGAAGCTTTGACGCCCTGCACTGCCGCGATGGCCTGAAGTGCCAAATTTCACCGCATGTTCCGGGTTCGCCACATCGGGCTGCAGGACATAATATTGTGACGTTAATTGTGCAACGTTAATCAAATCGCTCTGCTGGGCGGGTTGCCCGGCACGTGGGTGATTGGCCATTGGCGCTGCTCCCTGACGCTTAAGTTTTAAATGGTGCCGCAAACTTTCTCGGTCAGTTCCGCAGGGAACTGCATCGAGAGCATGATGTGTTCGATCATGCTGCATTTACGACCAGTATTGGTGTTGGTGATCACCCAGTACGGCGTGCCGGGCACATGCTTCGGCTTAGTATGGGTGCCATTCTGCAACAGCGTATGCTCATCACCTGCAAAATAGACGCGGGTGCGGCCCTGCAGAGATGCAGTAGCTTCAGCAAAGGCTGCGGTATCAAGACGATAGAGCGTTGACAAGATAAGCATAAAGCGATTCACCGCCCGCTTCTGCTCCGCATATTCATCGGAAAGCAGCAGCTCGCGCACCGCGCGGACACGATCCTGCGGGCGCGAACCCACAGACGCAGGCTGGGACTCTTTCGCTGCATCTTTTGAGGCTGGCTGTGCAGGCGAAGCGGGTGCAGTCTGACCGGCCGTGAACTTCAGCATACGACGCAGAATGTCGGATGCGCTTTCACCAATGTGTTGCGTGTGGCTGGCAATATAACGGTAGAGCTCTTCGTCAACTTCGATCGTTTTCATCTTATTCCGTACGGTTCTTTCTCATGACAGAACCACCTGTTTCCTGAAAAGCTCTGAGTATAGTCAGGCAATTCAAAGGGTGTGTGGGTTCTAACATCAGGATTATAAAGTTAAAGTCAGGCGGGTTGTTAGCAATCAAACGGTTTACGGGCAAAAGTCAGAATATGTCCTAATGCCGCCGGAACCGGCGCGCCTGAAAAGGTGAAACCATGATAACCTAAGCTCAGGTCTCAAACTTAAGAACTTTGCTATGATTTTGAACGCCCGTCTGCAAACTGAACAATCCCCTGCTGATTCTCTGCCCATCCTGCTTATTCACGGTCTGTTTGGCAGTCTCGATAACCTTGGCGTGCTGGCGCGCGGGCTGAAAGATGCCGGTCCGTTGCTGCAGGTAGATGTCCGCAACCACGGCCTTTCACCACGATCCGACGAGATGAACTACGCTGTAATGGCGCAGGATATGGTCGATACGCTGGATGCACATGGCATTGATCGCGTCGCGGTGATCGGACACTCGATGGGCGGTAAAATCGCCATGACCATGAGCGCGCTGGTGCCGGAACGCATTGAGCGCCTGGTGATGATCGATATCGCCCCGGTGGATTACCAGACGCGCCGTCATGACCAGATATTTGCCGGCATTCGTGCCGTCACCGATGCGGGCGTCTCATCCCGCAGCGAGGCGGCGAAGGTCATGCGAACGCTGATCGAGGAAGAAGGGGTGGTCCAGTTCCTGCTGAAATCCTTCCAGGAGGGGGAGTGGCGCTTCAACGTTCCGGTGCTGTGGGATAACTACACCACGATCTCTGGCTGGCAGCCGGTTCCCGCCTGGAATCACCCGGCGCTGTTTATTCGCGGCGGCGACTCCAGCTACCTGGATAACAGCTATCGCGATGCGTTGCTGCAGCAGTTCCCGGCTGCTCAGGCGCATGTGATCGGTGGCGCAGGACACTGGGTTCATGCAGAGAAACCCGATGCCGTTTTGCGCAGTGTCCGTCGCTTTTTTGCGCTTTAAAAGCAAATAGATGGCGGCAAAGGTTTAGGATTGGCGTCCGGCGTAAGCGTGAAGTATGATGGCGCGCTAAAATTTTGCCGCGGGTCAGTTTTGCTGCGGCAATGGCCAATAATTTATAATCTGCGCGGTGAGTGTCTGGCGCCCGCCCCCATTCAGTTTTACTAAGCCATGGCAAAAGAACAGACTGACCGCACGACGCTCGATCTCTTTGCTGATGAGCGCCGCCCTGGTCGACCCAAAACCAGTCCGCTTTCGCGTGATGAACAGCTGCGCATTAACAAGCGCAATCAACTGAAACGTGACAAAGGACGCGGACTTCGTCGTGTCGAACTGAAAATGAACAGTGACGCCGTCGATGCACTCAATACGCTGGCAGAACAGCGCAATCTCAGCCGTAGCGAACTGATTGAACAGATGCTACTGGCACAGCTCAAACTGGATTAATGCGGGCAAATCGCACGCAGAGGCAAATGTCGGGGCTTTAACCGTTCACCGGTTTTCTCTCGTCTGCTATTATTCGCTGAAATGTGCTGCGGCACACATCTCATCATCAGGATTTAAGAGGTTATTTTACTCATGGCACTCGTAGGCATCTTCTTCGGCAGCGATACCGGCAATACCGAAAACATTGCAAAAATGATCCAGAAACAGCTGGGTACAGATGTTGCAGAAGTCCATGACATCGCAAAAAGCACAAAAGAAGATCTGGAAGCGTTTGATATCCTGCTGCTGGGTATTCCGACCTGGTACTACGGCGAAGCGCAGTGCGACTGGGATGACTTTTTCCCGACGCTGGAAGAGATCGATTTTAACGGCAAGCTGGTTGCGCTGTTTGGCTGTGGCGACCAGGAAGATTACGCAGAGTATTTCTGTGATGCCATGGGCACGATTCGCGACATTATCGAACCGCACGGTGCCGTGATTGTCGGACACTGGCCAACTGAAGGCTATCACTTCGAAGCTTCGAAAGGCCTGGCCGATGACACCCACTTCCTGGGCCTGGCCATTGACGAAGATCGCCAGCCTGAGCTGACCAGCCAGCGTGTTGACCAATGGGTTAAGCAGATTTTTGATGAACTGCAGCTGAAAGAGATCATCGAAGCCTGATCCTGCCCGACTCAATGTGAGCGCCAGCTCACATTGAGGCAATGAAAATGCCTATAGAAATAATAGCCACATTTTTTTAACTTTCTCCGTTTAATCTGTAGAATACCCGCATCGATCTTCCGCTTATTTTCTCAGGCGGCAAGACTAAGTGATGTGCTAACAGACCTCTGTCAGAATCTTCCCCGGCCCGGTGACGAATCCCCAATAGCCCATGATGATTCAGACACGCCCTCTGGTTTTCATTTCATCGCTTCAGTTCTATAATGAGACGCAAATGAGAATGAGCACAGATCGACATTCAAGGCGATAAGCCACAAAAGTGAATATTAGTAACAGGACAAAATCCGCATGACTGACAACAACACCGCATTAAAGAAGGCTGGCCTGAAAGTAACGCTGCCCAGACTGAAAATTCTGGAAGTGCTTCAGGAACCTGAGTGCCATCACGTCAGTGCGGAAGATTTGTATAAACGCCTGATCGACATTGGCGAAGAGATTGGCCTGGCGACCGTTTACCGTGTTCTGAACCAGTTTGATGATGCCGGTATTGTGACTCGTCACAACTTTGAAGGCGGCAAGTCTGTCTTCGAACTGACGCAGCAGCATCACCACGATCACCTGATCTGCCTGGATTGCGGCAAGGTTATCGAGTTCAGCGACGAATCGATTGAAACGCGTCAGCGTGAAATCGCGACCCGCCATGGCATCAAGCTGACCAACCACAGCCTCTATCTCTATGGACACTGTACGCTGGGCGATTGCCGTGAAGACGAAACGCTGCACGACCAGTAACGCTGGCGCGGCCTGAAATAAAAAAACCGGTGAATTCACCGGTTTTTTTTCGTCTGTTTTCTGCCCTCACCTCACGCGACCAGCGTCTCCTGCAGATAGCGCCAGCGTGGAATGGAGCTGCTGCAATCCAGAATGGCCAGCGAAATGCGGCTCTGGTTATTGCCGTTCATCATCTGCATTTCGCGATACTGTACGACGATCTCTTTTTCATGATGAGAGAGAATGACATGTTCACAGGTGGCAATGCGCATCCCTTCCCGCTGCCCTTGTAATTGCTGAAAAAGATCCTCGACCTCGTTCAGATTGTACTCTTTGCCCTTTGGGGTCACCATGCGAAATTCAGGATGAAAATAGGACATCAGCAGCTGGAAACTGTCATCAGATCCGGCTGGCTGATTAAAAATACGTTCAATGAGCTGATGTAAAACGACGACACTGTGTTTGGCTTCCTGGGCGAGAACTGTCATTTTTTTTCCTTCTGTAACCCGCTTTGCAACCTCTGAGAGCGGATAGCCTACCTGAAAGCTGACAATTCACATCCTGAAATTGATTAATTTTTTTAAACTCAGATTACTCCCACAAGGCGGTATTGAACCGGTTGTGGTTAGTGCAGAATAAACGTCGGCGATGGTAAAAATCGGGGCAATAAAAAAGGGCGATAAATCACCCTTTTGTCATTTTATGAGGTCAGCCCCAAAAAATTTATTCGCCCGTTTTGGTCCAGGTATCACGAAGACCGACGGTGCGGTTAAACACCAGTTGCGTCGGTTTCGAGTAAACGCTGTCGGCGCAGAAATAACCTTCACGTTCAAACTGAAACGGTGTTGTTGGTTCCACATCGCGCAGGCTGGGTTCAACAAAGCCGTTTTTGATGGTCAGTGACTCAGGATTAATGACCGCCAGGAAATCCTCTGCAGCAGCCGGGTTTGGCACACTGAACAGACGGTCATACAGGCGGAACTCAGCTGGCTGCGCGTGATCCGCAGAAACCCAGTGAATCACGCCTTTGACTTTGCGGCCATCGGCTGGATCTTTGCTCAGCGTATCAACATCGCTGGTGCAGTAGATGCAGGTAATGTTGCCCGCTTCATCTTTGGCGACCCGCTCAGCACGAATCACATAGGCGTTACGCAGGCGGACTTCTTTGCCCAGCACCAGACGCTTATATTGTTTGTTCGCCTCTTCACGGAAATCCGCGCGATCGATCCAGATCTCGCGGCTGAACGGCACTTCACGCGTGCCCATCTCCGGTTTACCCGGATGATTTGGCATGGTGACGATTTCGCTATGGCCTGCTGGCAGGTTTTCGATCACCACTTTAAGCGGATCTAAAACCGCCATGGCGCGGGGCGCATTCTCGTTGAGATCATCGCGGATACAGGACTCCAGCGAGGCCATCTCCACGATGTTATCCTGCTTGGTCACGCCAATACGACGACAGAACTCACGGATAGAAGCGGCGGTGTAACCACGGCGACGCAGACCTGAAACGGTCAGCATGCGCGGATCGTCCCACCCTTCTACGTGCTTCTCGGTCACCAGCTGAGTGAGTTTACGTTTCGACATCACCGCATACTCCAGATTCAGGCGCGAGAATTCATACTGACGCGGATGAACCGGAATAGTGATGTTGTCCAGCACCCAGTCATAGAGACGGCGGTTGTCCTGAAACTCCAGCGTACAGAGCGAGTGCGTAATGCCTTCCAGCGCATCGGAGATGCAGTGGGTAAAGTCATACATCGGGTAGATGCACCACTTATTGCCGGTCTGGTGGTGTTCCGCGAACTTGATGCGGTAAAGCACCGGATCGCGCATCACGATGAAATTAGAGGCCATGTCGATTTTGGCGCGCAGACAGGCGGTGCCTTCGGCAAACTCACCGTTTCGCATCTTCTCAAACAGCGCCAGATTCTCTTCCACGCTGCGATCGCGATAAGGGCTGTTTTTACCCGGCTCTTTCAGGGTGCCGCGATATTCACGAATCTCATCCGGACTCAGTTCATCAACGTAGGCCAGTCCTTTGGAAATCAGCTCGATGGCATAGTTGTAGAGCTGATCGAAATAGTTTGATGAGTAACAGACCTCACCGCTCCACTCAAAACCCAGCCACTGAACGTCACGCTTGATGGATTCAACGAATTCCATATCCTCTTTAACCGGATTGGTATCGTCGAAACGCAGGTTGCATTGCCCCTGATAGTCCTGGGCGATGCCAAAATTCAGACAGATCGATTTCGCATGACCAATATGCAGATAGCCATTGGGCTCCGGCGGAAAACGGGTATGCACGCTGCTGTGCTTACCGCTCGCCAAATCTTCGTCAATGATCTGACGAATAAAGTTAGTTGGGCGGGCTTCAGCCTCACTCATCTCAAAAATCCTCAATACGAATAACGGGTGATTTGTACCACGAAGTAACGGAGTATGATCCACAAAGCGTCTGAGGGAAACAACCGTTTGTTAAGCCTTTAAAACAAAAAAGGCAGGAATCGCTTCCTGCCTGTGGGGTTCTGTTGCGGGGATTAGCCTTTCACTTCATACAGCGGGGTTTCCCCTGCTATTACCTGACCCTGTGCCAGTAAAGTCAGACCGGCGAAATCGTCGCTGTTGCTGACCACGACCGGACTCACCATTGAGCGGGCATTGGCGTTAAGGAATTCAAGGTCCATCTCCAGTACTCGCTGACCGGCGACCACGCTGGCCCCCTCTTCAACCAGACGGGTAAAGCCTTTACCTTCCAGCGCCACGGTATCCAGCCCCATGTGCACCACAATCTCCACGCCATTGTCGGTTTCCAGACAGAAGGCATGATTGGTGTTAAAGATTTTCACCAGCGTACCGGCAATCGGTGCCACTACCCATTTGTCGCTGGGCTTGATCGCCAGACCGTCGCCCACCGCTTTGCTGGCAAAGGCTTCATCCGGCACATCATCCAGCGCCACGACTTCACCGCTGACCGGCGCCAGCAGCGTGGCGATGACCTGCTTCTCACTGTTCAGCACCGCCTGCGGTTTAACGTCCGGCTCGGCCGGCGCACTGCTGGTAGCCGCTGCAGCGACCGGACCTTTGGTCAGCACTTTTTTCATGGCCGAGGCGATGCTTTCTGCCTGGGTACCCACGATGATCTGTACGCTCTGTTTGTTAAGACGGATCACACCGGACGCGCCAAGACGCTTAGCAACCGCCTCATTCACCTGCGCCGAGTCATTCACGTTAAGACGCAGACGGGTGATACAGGCATCGATGCTGGTTAAGTTAGCTGAACCACCAATCGCCCCAATGTAGCGGCGCGCCAGTGACTCTGTGGCACTTTCACCGCTATCCGTTTTATCAACGTTAACGTCATAACCATCAGTTTCATCACCATCAACCGCCAGCTCGCGGCCCGGCGTCATCAGGTTGAATTTTTTGATGGTAAAGCGGAACACCACATAATAGATAACGAAGAAGACCAGACCCTGCGGGATCAGCATGTACCAGTGTGTCGCCAGCGGATTACGGGTCGACAGCACCATATCCACCAGCCCGGCGCTGAAACCAAATCCGGCAATCCAGTGCATGCTGGCAGCGATGAAGACAGAAATACCGGTCAGGACGGCGTGGATCAGATAAAGCACGGGTGCCACGAACATGAAGGAGAACTCCAGCGGTTCGGTAATACCCGTAAAGAAGGCAGCAAACGCCGCGGCCAGCATGATACTACCCACTTTGACGCGGTTCTCAGGACGCGCACAGTGGTAGATAGCCAGCGCAGCACCCGGCAGACCAAACATCATGATCGGGAAGAAGCCCGCCTGATAACGACCGGTGATGCCGACTGTTGCCGAGCCATCAGCCAGTGACTGTGCACCGCCAAGGAATTTAGGAATGTCATTAATGCCCGCAACATCGAACCAGAACACCGAGTTCAGGGCGTGATGCAGACCGACCGGAATCAGCAGGCGGTTAAAGAAGGCGTAGATACCGGCACCGGCAGAGCCGAGCTTCTGGATATGTTCACCAAAGCCCACCAGACCGTTAAAGATAACCGGCCAGATATACATCAGGATAAAGGCGACCAGGATCATCAGGAACGAGACCAGAATCGGCACCAGTCGCCGTCCGCTGAAGAAGGAGAGTGCTTTCGGCAGCTCGACGTGGCTGAAGCGGTTATAGACCTCCGCCGACAGGATACCGACCAGAATACCGACAAACTGGTTATTAATTTTGCCAAATGCCACAGGCACCTGGTCAACCGGCATCTTCTGTATCATCGCCACCGCGGCCGGTGAGCAGAGCGTGGTGACTACCAGGAATCCGACAAAGCCGGTCAGGGCTGCCGCACCATCTTTATCTTTCGACATGCCATACGCGACACCAATCGCAAACAGCACTGACATGTTTTCAATGATGGCAGCACCCGACTTGATCAGCAATGCCGCCAGCGCATTACCTGCGCCCCAGCTGTCTGGATCGATCCAGTAGCCCACGCCCATTAATATCGCTGCTGCTGGCAGGGTTGCTACCGGCACCATCAGTGCGCGCCCCACCTTTTGTAAGTAACCTAACATATCCCCTCCCCCCTATGAGCCTGACTTGTCGCTTTGCGCTGCTTAATGTTGTTATGTCAGCTGCAAAGATCGTTAATACACTTCATATCACGCAGCGAAGTGTAATGATAAATTAATTCGCCTCGCAAATTAAAAGCCTGGTAAATGTGATTTTTATCACTAAAAAACATCGTTTCATACGGCAACATCTGGCTATGACCGTAAACTTATTTTATGATCCGAAATATTGAATTATGCGCTGGCCATGGCGACAATGAATCATCTGTTCAGATTGGTGACTCACGCAACGGCTTAGCCATCCCCTTTCTATTTTCAATTGAGGTGAAACATGAGACTGATTCCTTTAGCGACACCAACCCAGGTGGGAAAATGGGCCGCCCGACATATTGTTAATCGTATCAATGCGTTTAACCCGACGGCGGATAAACCTTTTGTCCTGGGGCTGCCAACCGGCGGTACGCCACTGGAAGCGTACAAACACCTGATTGATATGCACAAAGCGGGCCAGGTCAGTTTTAAAAACGTCGTGACATTCAATATGGATGAATATGTTGGCCTGCCAAAAGAGCATCCTGAGAGCTATCACAGCTTCATGTATCGCAATTTCTTCGATCACGTTGATATTCAACCGGAAAATATCAACCTGCTGAATGGTAATGCCCCCGATATTGACGCAGAATGTCGTCAGTACGAAGAGAAAATTCGCGCGTTGGGTAAAATTCACCTGTTCATGGGCGGCGTCGGCAACGACGGTCATATCGCCTTTAACGAACCGGCTTCCTCTCTCGCTTCCCGTACCCGCATTAAAACCCTGACCCATGACACCCGCGTGGCGAACTCCCGCTTCTTTAACGGTGACGTTGATCAGGTGCCTAAATATGCGCTGACGGTCGGCGTCGGTACGCTGCTGGATGCAGAGGAAGTGATGATTCTGGTTACCGGCCATGTTAAAGCGCAGGCATTACAGGCGGCGGTTGAAGGCAACGTTAATCATATGTGGACTATCAGCTGCCTGCAGCTGCACGCGAAATCGGTGGTAGTGTGCGATGAGCCGGCCACCATGGAACTGAAAGTGAAAACCGTGAAATATTTCCGCGAAATGGAAGCGGAAAATATGAAAGGCGTGTAACAGAACATTGTCATGCCCTGCTGTTACGCTGAGTGACAGCAGGCCAGGACGGGAGAAGAGAGATGTACGCATTAGTTAACGGTCGAATCTACAGTGGCCATGAGGTTCTGGATAATCACGCGGTGGTAGTTGCCGATGGGCGTATAGCGCGCGTCTGTCCGCGTGAAGCACTCCCGGCGGATATTGAGCAGCGGGATATGGCAGGGGCAAATATTGCGCCAGGCTTTATCGATCTCCAGCTCAATGGCTGCGGTGGCGTGCAGTTCAATGACAGCCTTGAGGCGCTCAGCATTGAAACGCTGGAAACGATGCAGCGCGCCAATGAAAAGTCTGGCTGCACCAGCTTTTTACCGACGCTTATCACCAGCAGCGACGCCCTGATGAAACGGGCGATTGAAACCATGCGCGCCTACCTGCAGAAACATCAGAATCAGGCGCTGGGTCTGCATCTGGAAGGGCCCTGGCTGAGCAAAGCGAAAAAAGGCACCCACGATCCGGCGCTGATTCGCCTGCCGGATGCGGCAATGGTGCAGTACCTGTGCGACAACGCGGACGTCATCACCAAAGTCACGCTTGCCCCTGAAAATGCGGGTAGCCATGTGATTCGTCAATTGACTGATGCCGGGATTATTGTCTCAGCCGGTCACTCGAATGCGACCTATGAAGAAGCTAAAGCGGGCTTTTCTGCTGGTGTGAGTTTCGCGACGCACCTCTACAACGCCATGCCCACTTTTGCGGGACGTGAACCCGGGCTTATCGGTGCGCTGTTTGATTCGCCTGATGTATACTGCGGCATTATTGCGGACGGTTTACATGTACATTACGCTAACGTGCGCAATGCAAAACGCATTAAAGGCGACAAACTGGTGCTGGTCACGGATGCCACTGCACCGGCTGGCGCAGACATAAGCGAGTTTATTTTTGCAGGCAAAACAATCTATTATCGCGATGGGCTCTGTGTCGACGAAAACGGCACATTAAGTGGTTCTGCCCTGACGATGATTGAAGCGGTACAAAACAGCGTTGAGCATGCAGGGATCGCACTGGACGAAGCGTTGCGCATGGCAACACTCTACCCGGCACGGGCGATGGGCGTGGAAAGGCAGTCAGGCTCGATCGAAGCAGGAAAAATCGCGAACCTGACTGTGTTTACGCGCGACTTTAAAATCATAAAGACGTTTGTCAACGGAGACGACGTCCTGAGCGAGTAAGCACTGAATGACCACTGGCGGCCAGTCACAAATAGGAAATGTCGATCTTGTTAAGCAACTCAATAGCGCAGCGGTTTACCGGCTGATTGATCAACAGGGGCCGATATCGCGCATTCAGATTGCCGAACTTAGCCAGCTCGCGCCCGCCAGCGTCACCAAAATTACCCGTCAGTTGATTGAGCGCGGCCTGATCAAAGAGGTAGACCAGCAGGCGTCTACCGGTGGTCGCCGCGCCATCTCCATCATCACTGAAACCCGCCATTTCCATACCATCGGCGTCCGCCTCGGACGCAACGACGCCACCCTGACTCTGTTTGACCTCAGCGGTAAATCGCTGGCGCAGGAAGATTATGCGCTGCCGGAACGCACTCAGGAGACGCTGGAACATGCGCTGTTTAACGCCATCAGCAGCTTCATTGAGCAGCACCAGCGTAAAATTCGCGAGCTGATCGCGATTTCAGTGATCCTGCCAGGGCTGGTCGATCCGATTAACGGCGTGATCCGCTATATGCCACACATCTCTGTCAGCCGCTGGCCGCTGGTCGCCAGCCTGAAAAAACGTTTTAACGTTACCAGTTTTGTGGGTCATGATATTCGCAGCCTGGCGCTGGCTGAGCACTATTTCGGTGCAAGCCGCGACTGTGCTGACTCGATTCTGGTGCGTTTACACCGTGGCACGGGCGCCGGCATTATTGCCAACGGCCATATTTTTCTCGGCAGCAACGGCAACGTTGGCGAGATCGGCCACATTCAGGTCGACCCGCTTGGCGAGCGCTGTCACTGCGGCAACTTTGGCTGCCTTGAAACTATTGCTGCCAACGGCGCCATTGAAAATCGGGTACGCCATCTGCTGAATCAGGGCTATCCCAGCGTACTGACGCTGGAGGCGTGCCAGATATCTCACATCTGCAAAGCGGCCAATCAGGGTGATGCACTGGCCTGCGAAGTGGTTGAACACGTTGGCCGTTATCTTGGCAAAGCTATCGCGATTGCGATCAACCTGTTTAATCCGCAAAAAGTGGTGCTGGCGGGTGAGATCACTGAAGCAGAAAAAGTGCTGCTGCCCGCGATTGAGGGCTGCATTAATACTCAGGCATTAGAGGCCTTCCGTAAAAATCTGCCGGTCGTGCGTTCCACCCTGGATCATCGTTCCGCTATTGGCGCCTTTGCGCTCGCTAAACGTGCCATGCTTAACGGCATTCTGCTGCAACATCTTCTGGAAGACTAAGAGCCTATCCCAGTAGGCGTAATTGGTGCAGGCAGTCTGGACACGGACAGCGCGGAACAACCGGAGCGTACACGTAGTACGTGAGGATTGTGAGCACTGCCCAGGTTCAGAATGACAAATAAAATAGCCTAATGGGATAGGCTCTAAGCTAACCCGCTGCTGTGGCGGGCCATATCGGATCTGACTATGACCATTAAAAGCGTAATTTGTGATATCGATGGCGTGCTGATGCACGACAACACGGCCGTTCCCGGCGCACAGGAGTTTTTACAGCGCATTCTGGCCAAAGAGATGCCGCTGGTGGTGCTGACGAACTATCCCTCGCAAACCGAGCAGGATCTGGCAAACCGCTTTGCCTCGGCCGGTGTCGAGGTGCCCGACTCCGTTTTCTATACCTCCGCAATGGCAACCGCCGACTTCCTGCGCCGTCAGGAGGGCAAAAAGGCGTATGTGATTGGTGAGGGCGCACTGATTCATGAACTCTACAAAGCGGGCTTTACCATTACCGATGTGAATCCCGATTTTGTCATTGTCGGAGAGACGCGCTCGTTTAACTGGGACATGATGCATAAAGCGGCTTTCTTCGTGGCTAATGGCGCTCGCTTTATTGCCACCAATCCGGATACCCATGCGCGCGGTTTTATTCCTGCCTGTGGCGCACTCTGTGCGGGTATTGAGAAGATATCAGGCCGTCGCCCGTTTGTTGTCGGCAAGCCCAGCCCCTACATCATGCGCGCCGCGCTGAACAAAATGCAGGCCCACTCGGAAGAGACCGTGATTGTCGGTGACAATCTGCGAACCGATATTCTGGCCGGTTTTCAGGCGGGTCTGGAGACTGTGCTGGTGCTCTCCGGCGTCTCGACGCTGAGTGATATCGATGCCATGCCGTTCCGTCCGGACTGGATCTACCCTTCTGTGGCCGATATTGACCTGTTCTGATTCATTTCTCTTATGACGCATCCGGCTATTCTGTGATGCGTCACCCCTTTTTGCGCTATATCTCCCACTTTTACTGTCTGATTTCTGCTCGAAAAAGCCATTTTATTGCTGATCCATCAACTAATCGGCTTTAAAATTATCGTTTATTCAATTTTATTGCCATGCAAGCAATCTTTTTATCAGTAAATCACGATTCCTCTTGCATTGAATGCACCAAATAGCGCATTTTCTTATGTATTACGCAGCATCAGGCTGCCGGACAAACGCAAAAGATAACATCGCCGTAAGGTGAGCTCAGGAGTCAGTTATGTGTTCAATTTTTGGTGTGCTGGATCTGAAAACCGATCCTGTTGAGCTGCGCAAAAAAGCGCTGGAATGTTCACGCTTAATGCGTCATCGCGGCCCGGACTGGTCAGGCGTCTACGCCGATGACCATGCTATTCTGGCGCATGAACGTCTCTCCATTGTTGACGTTAACAATGGCGCACAGCCGCTGTACAACGCCGATCACACCCACGTACTGGCAGTTAACGGCGAAATTTATAACCATCAGGCACTGCGCGCTGAACTCAGCGATCGTTACGCGTTTCAGACCGGTTCTGACTGTGAAGTGATTCTGGCGCTCTATCAGGAGAAAGGTGTCGATTTCCTCGATGAGCTGGAAGGCATGTTCGCCTTTATCCTCTATGACACCGTTAAAAAAACGTACCTGATTGGTCGCGACCACATCGGCATCATCCCGCTCTATATGGGTAACGATGAGCATGGCAACCTGTTTGTTGCTTCAGAAATGAAAGCGCTGGTGCCTGCCTGCCGTTCAATCAAAGAGTTCCCGCCGGGAAGCTACCTCTCCAGCACCGATGGCGAGATCCGCCGTTACTGGCAGCGCGACTGGATGGAATATAAAAACGTTGAGCACAACACCACCGACGCCGCTGGCCTGAAACATGCGCTGGAAGAGTCCGTGAAAAGCCACCTGATGTCAGATGTGCCTTACGGCGTGCTGCTGTCAGGCGGTCTGGACTCTTCCATCATTTCAGCCGTGACCAAGCGTTACGCGGCGAAGCGGGTTGAAGATCAGGATAAAAGTGATGCGTGGTGGCCACAGCTGCACTCCTTCGCGGTAGGGCTGGAAGGTTCACCCGACTTAAAAGCGGCGAAATCGGTGGCGGAGCATCTGGGCACCGTACACCATGAAATTCATTTCACCGTGCAGGAAGGTCTGGATGCCATTCGCGATGTGATTTATCACATTGAAACCTATGACGTCACCACCATTCGTGCCTCTACGCCAATGTACTTAATGTCACGTAAAATTAAAGCGATGGGCATTAAGATGGTGCTGTCGGGCGAAGGCGCAGATGAAGTCTTCGGCGGCTATCTCTATTTCCACAAGGCGCCAAACGCCAAAGAGTTCCACGAAGAAAACGTACGTAAACTGCAGGCGCTGCATATGTTCGACTGCGCCCGTGCCAACAAAGCGATGTCCGCCTGGGGCGTTGAAGCCCGCGTACCGTTCCTGGATAAAAAATTCCTGGATGTGGCGATGCGAATCAACCCGGCCGATAAAATGTGCGGCAGCAACGGTAAAATGGAGAAGCACATTCTGCGTGAATGTTTCTCCTCTTACCTGCCGGAGAGCGTGGCGTGGCGTCAGAAAGAGCAGTTCTCGGATGGCGTGGGTTACAGCTGGATCGACTCACTGAAAGAAGTGGCTGCGAAGCAAATCAGCGATCAGCAGCTGGCTACCGCTCACTTCCGCTTCCCGTTCAACACGCCAGGTTCGAAAGAAGCCTATCTCTATCGTGAGATCTTTGAAGAGCTGTTCCCGTTGGCGAGCGCGGCAGAGTGTGTGCCTGGCGGTCCATCAGTCGCCTGTTCTTCAGCTAAAGCGATTGAATGGGATGAAGCGTTTAAAAACATGGACGATCCCTCTGGTCGTGCCGTGGGTGTGCATCAGTCAGCCTATAAATAAGCCGGCTGAAAGCAACCAGAATGGGCCCGCTGCGGCCCATTTTTTTTACGATTAGCGTTGTATTCACTGAAAAATTGCCGAATAAACACCCAGGCTGGTTATAAGCCAGTCAAACAGCGATTATCTGGCAAAAAACGGTAAAAAAATTGTTGACGCTGTCTGGTCAACTCCGCATAATGCGCCCCGCAACGCCGATGAAGGTAACGCGAAAAAAAGATGGCTACGTAGCTCAGCTGGTTAGAGCACAGCACTCATAATGCTGGGGTCACAGGTTCGATTCCCGTCGTAGCCACCATCTTTTTTTGCGGGAGTGGCGAAATTGGTAGACGCACCAGATTTAGGTTCTGGCGCCGCAAGGTGTGCGAGTTCAAGTCTCGCCTCCCGCACCATTTCATTATTCGGCAGCGTGGATGGGATATCGCCAAGCGGTAAGGCACCGGTTTTTGATACCGGCATTCCCTGGTTCGAATCCAGGTATCCCAGCCAATTTCGATGATTCTCGAGGCTGAGAACGGACGAATGGGATATCGCCAAGCGGTAAGGCACCGGTTTTTGATACCGGCATTCCCTGGTTCGAATCCAGGTATCCCAGCCATCATTGAAATGCAGTACAATTTGGCTACGTAGCTCAGCTGGTTAGAGCACAGCACTCATAATGCTGGGGTCACAGGTTCGATTCCCGTCGTAGCCACCATATAATTGGGGTGTCGCCAAGCGGTAAGGCACTGGTTTCTGATACCAGCATTCCGGGGTTCGAATCCCTGCACCCCAGCCATACAAAAGACAATTTGAAAAACACCATTATTGGGGTGTCGCCAAGCGGTAAGGCACTGGTTTCTGATACCAGCATTCCGGGGTTCGAATCCCTGCACCCCAGCCAAATTGCACAACCTGGCCCGCTTTTGCGGGCTTTGTTGTTTTTGTCGTTCCCCTTCCTGATTGCAGGCCCGCCGTGCGGCGAGCCGACATGCGCAATCTGCTATAACCCCAGCGCGTAGCGCAATACCTGCCGCTTCAGTACCCCGGAATGTTCGGCGGCAATCAATCCGAGATTACGTGCAAACCGCAGCGGTGCCAGCTGATTGCTGAAGGCAAAATAGAACAGATCCATACCGCCCTGCATCAGCATATTGTCTTTACGACGTTGCCGGTGATAGCGCTGCAATACGCGCTCGGATGCCCAATCTTCCGCCGCACCGCGTGCGCTGACCAGCACATTAATCAACGCATCAATATCGCGATAGCCCAGATTCACGCCCTGCCCGGCCAGCGGATTAATGGTATGCGCGGCATCACCGACCAGCGCCAGTCCTGGCAGGACATACCGTGAAGCGTGACGCCGTACCAGCGGGAAGCCGCCCGCCGCATGGGCTTTAAAACGTCCCAGCCGCGCCGGGAAATGGCTGGCTATCTCTTTTTCCAGCTGGGCCATCGGCATCGCCTGTAGCTGCCGGACTCTTGCAGGCGCGTCATACCAGACCAGCGAGGCCCGGTTGCCATACAGCGGCAAGAAGGCGCGCGGTCCCTGAGGCGTAAAGTGCTGCCAGGTCGCATCGCCTGCCGGATGTTCGCAGGTCACGCTGATCAGTAAACAGGATTGCGCATAGCTCCAGCCATGAATACCGATCCCGGCCATCTGTCGCACCTGAGAGTTCGCGCCATCAGCCCCAACCACCAGGCGGGCGTGTAAGGCAACGCCGTCGTTGAGGTCGATGCGCCAGCCGCCATTTTCTGGCTGCAGGTTCTCCAGTGTGGCCGGGCAATAGCAGGTCACGCCCAGCGACTGCATCTCCTCCCATAGCGCCCGCTGAAGCACGCTGTTCTCGACCATAAAGCCCAGCTCGGGCAGCCCCAGCGAGGCCGCATCAAAACTCACCTGCGCCGTCTGCCACTCCCAGGTTTCCAGCCTGCGATAGGGCGCGCTGCGCATCGCCTCTACCCGTGGCCAGACGTTGAGCTGCTTCAGCAACCCCACCGAGGATGACCCAATCGCCGAAATTCGCAGATCGGGATCGCTGTCGGCATCAAAAGGCGCGGGTTCGGCACGCTCAATTACCGCAACGCGAAAATGTTGCTGCGTCAGTCCACATGCCAGCGCCGCACCGACCATGCCACCGCCAACAATCACTACATCAAACTGATTATCCTGCATTGCTTATGTCCCTCTCTTATTCCCGCCAGCCTGCGCAACACGGGTCTGAATAAAGCAAAGTGTACCGGAAAACCGGATTGCTGGCAGAAAAGCCCTGAGGCTGGTCACAACAGCATCAAAGCATTACAATACGCGCCCCGCACTTCACTGCACTGAATCAATGGTTAGCGCGATGACAAAAAAACTGCATATCAAAACCTGGGGATGTCAGATGAATGAGTATGATTCATCCAAGATGTCTGATCTGCTGAACAGTACGCACGGCTATACGCTGACCGAGGTTCCTGAAGAGGCGGATATTCTGCTGCTTAACACCTGTTCTATTCGTGAGAAAGCGCAGGAGAAAGTATTCCACCTGCTGGGACGCTGGAGAAAACTCAAAGAGCGCAACCCGGATGTGATTATCGGCGTGGGCGGCTGCGTGGCGTCGCAGGAAGGGGATCATATCCGCCAGCGTGCGCCCTGCGTGGATATCGTTTTTGGTCCGCAGACACTGCACCGCCTGCCGGAGATGATCAACACCGTGCGCGGCACCAAAAGCCCGGTGGTCGACATCAGCTTCCCGGAAATCGAGAAATTTGATCGCCTGCCGGAACCGCGCGCAGACGGCCCGACTGCCTTTGTCTCCATCATGGAAGGCTGCAACAAATATTGTACTTTCTGCGTGGTGCCTTACACCCGTGGCGAGGAAGTGAGCCGTCCCAGCGATGACATTCTGCTGGAGATCGCTCAGCTGGCGGCGCAGGGCGTGCGTGAAGTTAACCTGCTTGGCCAGAACGTTAACGCCTATCGTGGTGCCACCTTTGATGGTGAAATCTGTACCTTCGCTGAGCTGCTGCGCCTGGTCGCCGCCATCGACGGTATCGACCGCATTCGCTTCACCACCAGCCACCCGATTGAGTTCACCGATGACATCATCGAGGTCTACCGCGATACGCCGGAACTGGTGAGCTTCCTGCACCTGCCGGTTCAGAGTGGATCAGACCGTATTCTGACGCTGATGAAGCGTGCTCATACCGCGCTGGAGTATAAGGCGATTATCCGCAAGCTGCGCGCGGCGCGCCCGGATATTGAAATCAGCTCTGACTTCATCATTGGTTTCCCCGGTGAAACTCAGCAGGATTTCGAGCAGACCATGAAGCTTATCGCCGAGATCAATTTCGACGTCAGCTTCAGCTTTATCTACTCTGCCCGTCCCGGCACGCCCGCCGCTGACCTGCCGGATGATGTCAGCGAAGAGGAGAAAAAGCAGCGTCTGTGGATCCTGCAGGACCGCATTAACCAGCAGGCGCAGGCGATCAGTCGCCGCATGGTGGGCACAGTGCAGCGTATTCTGGTGGAAGGCATCTCCCGCAAGAACGTGATGGAAGTCTCTGGCCGCACCGAAAATAACCGCGTGGTGAATTTCGAAGGCTCGCCTGAAATGATCGGCCGCTTTGTGGATGTTGAGATTGTTGATGTCTACACCAACTCGCTGCGCGGCAAACTGGTGCGTACTGAAGACGAGATGGGGCTGCGCATGGCGGAAAGCCCGGCGTCCGTGATCGCCCGTACCCGTAAAGAAAATGAAATCGGCGTGAGTCTGTTCCAGCCGTGATGCCCGCTTTACTGTGCGGCAGCGCGCATCGCGTTGCCGCCAATTTCACTTTGCACCACTTGCTTTCTGAAAGTGTCGCCCAAATATCTCTCCATAAGCTTGCGCCCAGGCGTTACGGCATAAATAATTTCGTTATGGTGCATCCGGTTAAGTTTAACGGTGCGTCAGACACATCCCATAACTGGCCCTGAGTGACCCAAAGGATTCGTTTGAATATCGAAACTCGTGAAATCGCCCTTGAACCGGCTGATAACCGTCGTCTGATGAGCCTGTGTGGGCCTTTCGACGATAATGTAAAACAGCTTGAGCGTCGTCTGGGCATTGAGATCAATCGTCGCGACAACGTTTTTAAGCTGTCAGGACGTCCACTTTGCGTCAATGCCGCAGCAGATATTCTGAAAACCCTCTATGTCGATACCGCGCCTGTGCGTGGCGACATCCCGGATATTGAGCCTGATCAGATTCACCTGGCGATCAAAGAGAGCCGGGTACTGGAGCAAACCGCTGAGAGCGTGCCGGAGTATGGTAAAGCGGTCAATATCAAGACCAAGCGCGGTGTGATCAAGCCGCGCACTCCAAACCAGGCCCAGTACATCGCTAATGTGCTCGACCACGATATCACCTTTGGTGTCGGCCCGGCGGGTACCGGTAAAACCTATCTGGCGGTAGCCGCGGCAGTGGATGCGCTGGAGCGTCAGGAGATTCGCCGCATCATGCTGACCCGCCCTGCCGTCGAAGCGGGTGAAAAGCTGGGCTTTCTGCCAGGCGATCTGAGCCAGAAAGTCGACCCTTATCTGCGTCCGCTCTACGATGCGCTGTTCGAAATGCTCGGCTTCGAGCGGGTGGAAAAGCTGATGGAGCGCAACGTCATTGAAGTCGCCCCGCTGGCCTACATGCGTGGTCGTACCCTGAACGATGCGTTTATCATTCTTGATGAGAGCCAGAACACCACCATCGAGCAGATGAAAATGTTCCTGACGCGTATCGGCTTTAACTCTAAAGCGGTGATTACCGGCGACGTTACCCAGATTGACCTGCCGCGTCACGTCAAGTCAGGCCTGCGTCATGCCATTGAGGTGCTGGCGGACGTTGAAGAGATCAGCTTCAACTTCTTCCACAGCGAAGATGTGGTGCGCCATCCGGTGGTTGCCCGCATTGTCACCGCCTATGAAGCCTGGGAAGCGGCCGATCAGACCCGTCGTGACCAGCAGGCCGAAGAGCGTAAACGTGAAGCACTGGCTGCACAGAGCGCCACGCAGGAGAGCAAATGAGCGAGGTGATTCTCGACCTGCAGGTCGCCTGTGACAACACCGCTGACCTGCCTGATGAAAGCCAGTTTCATCGCTGGCTGTCCGCGGCTGTCACCCCTTTTCAGCCCGAAAGCGAAGTTACAGTGCGTCTGGTTGATGAAGCGGAGAGTCATGAGCTTAATCTGACTTATCGCGGCAAAGACAAGCCGACCAACGTCCTCTCTTTCCCGTTTGAAGCACCGCCGGGCATTGAGCTGCCGCTGCTGGGCGATCTGATCATCTGCCGCCAGGTCGTTGAGCAGGAAGCCGCTGAACAGGGTAAAAGCGTTGAGGCCCACTGGGCACATATGGTGGTACACGGCACGCTGCATCTGCTGGGTTACGACCATATTGAAGACGACGAAGCGGACGAGATGGAAGGGCTGGAGACCGAGATAATGCTTGCTCTTGAGTATCCTGATCCGTACATTTCGGAGAAAGAAGACGCCTGAATCCTGAATTCAGTCAATCCTGCTGTCAGTACAGGCTACTGACAGCACCCATTCCTCACCAGAGAGATCTTTAAAAACCGCCATGAGCGACGACCATTCTCAAAACAGCGATGCACCCAGTAGTAAAAAGGGATTTTTCTCCCTGTTGATCAACCAACTCTTTCACGGTGAACCAAAAAGCCGTGATGAGCTACTGGAGCTGATCCGCGACTCGAATAACAAAGAGCTGATTGACCAGGACACCCGCGACATGCTCGAAGGGGTACTGGATATTGCGGAGCAGCGCGTGCGTGACATCATGATCCCGCGCTCGCAAATGATCACCCTGAAACGTAATCAGAGCCTCGAAGAGTGCCTGGATGTCATCATCGAATCCGCCCATTCTCGTTTCCCGGTGATCAGCGAAGATAAAGATCATGTGGAAGGGATTCTGATGGCGAAAGATCTGCTGCCGTTTATGAGCAGCGAATCTGAGCCTTTCAGCATTGAGAAAGTGCTGCGTCCTGCGGTGGTTGTGCCTGAAAGTAAGCGTGTTGACCGGATGCTGAAAGAGTTCCGCTCCCAGCGTTACCATATGGCGATCGTCATTGATGAGTTTGGCGGTGTCTCCGGTCTGGTGACCATTGAAGACATCCTGGAGCTGATCGTCGGTGAAATTGAAGATGAGTATGACGACGAAGAAGATCGTGATATCCGTCAGCTCAACCGTCACACCTTTACCGTGCGTGCACTGACCGCCATTGAAGATTTCAACGAGGTGTTTGGCACCCAGTTCAGTGACGATGAAGTCGACACCATCGGTGGTCTGGTAATGCAGGGCTTCGGTCATCTGCCCGCTCGCGGTGAAAGCATCGAGATTGAGGGTTACCAGTTCAAGGTGGCGATGGCTGACAGCCGCCGCATCATCCAGGTTCACGTGACTATTCCGGAAAATTCGCCACAACCTCAACTGGAAGACGAATAAGTCTATGGCTTTAGCCTCACTCTACCCGCGTCAGCGGGTTCGCCTGCTGCTGGCTTTAATAACGGGTGCACTTGGCACCCTCGCCTTTTCTCCCTACGATTTCTGGCCCGCTGCACTGCTCTCGCTGTGTGGCTTACAGCTGCTGACTCTTAACCGCTCCAGCCCGCAGGCCAGCGCCATTGGGTTTGTCTGGGGTTTAGGTCTGTTCGGCAGTGGCATCAACTGGGTTTATGTCAGTGTCGCCACCTTTGGCGGCATGCCTGGCCCGGTCAATGTCTTTATCGTAGCGCTGCTGGCGGCTTATCTGGCGATCTACCCGGCGCTGTTTGCCGGCGTACTGAATCGCATCTGGCCGCGAACGACGCTGTGGCGCCTGGCGCTGGCGGCACCGGCATTGTGGCAGATCACCGAGTTCCTGCGCGGCTGGGTGCTGACCGGCTTTCCGTGGCTGCAGTTTGGTTACAGCCAGATCGATGGCCCGTTAAAAGGCCTGGCCCCACTGGCGGGCGTAGAGACGCTGACCTTCCTGCTGATGGTGGTGGCTGGCCTGCTGGCTTATGCCCTGCAACAGCGCAACGTCAGAAGTCTGGTAGCAGCGCTGCTGCTGCTGGCATTGCCATGGCCGTTGCGCTACATCCAGTGGGTTCAGCCGATGCCCGAGCGGGCCGTCGAGGTGGCGCTGGTCCAGGGGAACATTCCGCAATCGATGAAGTGGGATCCGCAGCAGCTGCTCACTACCCTGCGCATTTACAATGGTCTGAGTCAGCCGCTGATGGGCAAAGCGCCGATTATTATCTGGCCTGAATCGGCAATTACCGATCTGGAGAGTAATCAGCAGCCGTTCCTGCGTTCGCTGGATGACGAACTGCGTGAGCGCGGCAGCTCGCTGATCACCGGCATTGTGGACTCCCGGCTGGAGCAGAACCGATATCACGATTACAACACCGTGATCGTGCTGGGCGGTAAAGCGCCATACAACTACTTCAGCGGCAATCGTTACCAGAAGAATCACCTGGTGCCATTTGGCGAATTTGTGCCGCTGGCCGATCTGCTGCGTCCGCTGGCCCCGTTCTTCGATCTGCCGATGTCGGCCTTCAGTCGTGGCAACTACCTCCAGCCGCAACTTAGCGTGGCGGGCTATAACCTGACCAGCGCCATCTGTTATGAGATCGTGCTGGGAGAACAGGTGCGGGCCAACTTCCATCCTGACACCAACTTCCTGTTGACCGTTTCGAACGATGCCTGGTTTGGTCACTCTATCGGCCCATGGCAGCACTTCCAGATGGCGAGGATGCGTGCGCTGGAGCTGGGACGTCCGCTGTTGCGCAGCACCAATAATGGTGTGACGGCGGTGGTCAATGCCAGTGGTGATGTGGAAGCCATGCTGCCGCAGTTTACCCGCGATGTGCTGACCAGCAAGGTTACGCCAACGCGGGGAGAAACCCCTTATGCGCGGGCTGGCATCTGGCCAGTATGGTCACTGACGCTGCTGGCGGCGGTGATAGCACTCCTGCGCCGTCGTCGATAACCTCCCCTCCTGTGCTCACTGAAGGCGAAGCACGTGCTTCGCCTTTTTCATGGTGACTCTCCGGTTTTTTTCACTCCCCACGCCGCACACTCTGCTGTCTTTCTAACTCATAACCTCTTTCTGGCACGATGATTGCAAAATGTTTCACTGCTTTTCGCAAACAGGCTGATTGCAGGCGCTGATGCCGGGCGGGTTGCACCAAAACAATTGACGCTGCTGCACCATTAACGCGCAGGGTGAAAAAATTGCCTTTTTTTGGTGCGTATCACCTCGCAAAAAAGAAACTTTTTTGTTTCATTGCGTTAACAATCCGCTATGTTAATGACTCTTCTGCGCCCGTTTAAACCGCAGAATGAGCAGAAACGCAGCAGAAAACAGACTCAACATCATAATCAGCGCAGGTTATATCCTGTGCCTTTTTCATACGAAGGAGTTGGAACATGCAACTACGCAAAGTGGCATTATCTCTTCTGCTGATCAGCGCAGCGGCGGGAGCGGCCCAGGCGGAAGATCTCAGCGGCACCCTGAAGAAGATCAATGACAATGGCGTCATTGTGGTCGGGCATCGCGAATCATCAGTTCCCTTTTCTTATTATGACAACCAGCAAAAAGTCGTCGGCTACTCACAGGCTTACTCAAACGCCATCGTTGAAGCGATTAAAGCAAAGCTGAACAAGCCTGATCTGCAGGTCAAAATGATCCCGATCACCTCACAAAACCGTATTCCGCTGCTGCAAAACGGCACCTACGATTATGAGTGTGGCTCGACCACCAATAACCTTGAGCGCCAGAAACAGGCCGCCTTCTCAGACACTATTTTTGTTATCGGCACCCGTCTGCTGGTTAAGAAAGATGGCCCGATCAAAGATTTCGCTGACCTGAAAGGCAAAACCGTAGTGGTGACCTCAGGTACCACCTCTGAAGTGCTGCTGCACAAACTCAACGACGAACAGAAACTGGATCTGCGCATCATCAGCGCAAAAGATCACGGCGACTCCTTCCGTACGCTGGAAACCGGTCGTGCCGTGGCCTTTATGATGGATGATGCCCTGCTGGCAGGCGAACGCGCCAAAGCCAAAAAGCCGGACAACTGGGAAATTCTGGGCACGCCACAGTCAAAAGAAGCCTATGGCTGCATGCTGCGTAAAGATGATCCGCAGTTCAAAGCCCTGGTGGATGAAACCATTGCTAAAGCCCAGACCTCTGGCCAGGCAGAAAAATGGTTCGACACCTGGTTCAAACAGCCGATTCCACCAAAGAACCTGAACATGAACTTTGAGCTCTCTGATGACATGAAAGCGCTGTTCAAAACGCCAAATGATAAAGCACTGAATTAACAACAAAATACCCAATGGATTTCAGATTGCATTGAGGCAGCAGAAAAATGACTCCCGATGAGCCTGCTCCGGTAAGTGATTCGGGTGAGTGAATGTAGCCAACAAAAATGCAGCCTGAAAGACGACGGGTATAACAAGGGCGGCCTGGCTGCCCTCTCGATTGCTGAAACCGCGGCATGGACAGACAGACTGACACGGGTCGTTCCCCTGAGTCAGGAAATAAAACGCCGTTCATCAATCTTCAGGGTAGCTTAGCTACCCTTTTTTTCCGGAGCTCGTTATGGGTATCGATTGGAACTGGGGCATATTCCTCGAACAGGCCCCGTTCGGTAACACGACCTACCTCGGCTGGCTGTGGTCCGGTTTTCAGGTGACAATTGCCGTCTCCTGCTGCGCCTGGATTATCGCCTTCTGCGTGGGTTCATTTTTCGGCATTCTACGCACCGTGCCTAATCGCCTGCTGTCGACCATTGGCACCTGCTATGTCGAACTGTTTCGTAACATCCCACTGATCGTCCAGTTCTTCTTCTGGTATCTGGTAGCGCCCGAGCTGGTGGGCGAAAAGCTTGGCATGTGGTTTAAGTCTGAGCTGGATCCCAACATTCAGTTCTTCCTCTCCTCGATGATCTGTCTTGGCCTGTTTACCGCCGCCCGCGTCTGCGAGCAGGTGCGCGCAGCGATTCAGTCACTGCCGAGTGGACAGAAGAATGCCGGTCTGGCGATGGGCTTAACCCTGCCGCAGACCTATCGCTATGTGCTGCTGCCGAATGCGTATCGCGTGATTGTGCCGCCGATGACCTCGGAAATGCTGAACCTGGTGAAGAACTCCGCTATCGCCTCCACCATTGGTCTGGTCGATATGGCGGCGCAGGCGGGCAAACTGCTCGACTATTCTGCCCACGCCTATGAATCCTTTACCGCTATTACGCTGGCCTACGTTGCGATTAACCTGGTGATTATGTTGTTGATGAGTCTGGTCGAGCGCAAAGTCCGGCTGCCAGGCAATGCGGGAGGCAAGTAATGTACGAGTTTGACTGGAGTTCGATTACACCCAGCCTGCCCTATCTGCTTAATGGCTTAGTGATCACCTTTAAGATCACGATTACCGCCGTGGTCTTCGGCATCCTGTGGGGCACTCTGCTGGCGGTGATGCGCCTGTCGACGTTTAAGCCTATCAGCTGGTTCGCTAAAATTTACGTCAACCTGTTCCGCTCGGTGCCGCTGGTTATGGTGCTGCTGTGGTTCTATCTGGTCGTGCCGAGTTTTCTGCAGCAGGTGCTGGGGCTGTCGCCCAAAACGGATATCCGACTGATTTCGGCCATGGTCGCCTTTTCGCTGTTCGAAGCGGCGTACTACTCTGAAATTATTCGCGCCGGCATCATCAGTATCTCGCGTGGACAGGGCAGTGCGGCTCTGGCGCTGGGTATGACGCAGTGGCAGGCAATGCGACTGATCATCCTGCCACAGGCGTTTCGCGCCATGGTTCCGCTGTTACTGACGCAGGGTATCGTGCTGTTCCAGGATACCTCGCTGGTTTATGTCTTAAGCCTGGCGGACTTCTTCCGTACCGCATCCACCATTGGTGAGCGTGATGGCACCCAGGTTGAAATGGTTCTGTTTGCAGGTCTGGTCTACTTCGTTATCAGCCTGAGCGCATCGCTGTTGGTCAGCTATCTAAAAAGAAAAAGGACGGTTTAAATGATTAGCCTGAAAAATGTTTCTAAGTGGTATGGTCACTTTCAGGTGCTGACCGACTGCTCAACCGACGTCAAAACCGGTGAAGTGGTGGTGGTATGCGGCCCGTCCGGCTCCGGTAAATCAACGCTGATCAAAACGGTGAACGGCCTTGAGCCGATTCAGCAGGGCGTGATTGCGGTGAACGGCACCGAGGTGAATAACAAAAAGACTAATCTTGCGCAGCTTCGCAGCCAGGTCGGGATGGTGTTCCAGCACTTCGAGCTGTTTCCGCATCTGAGCATTATCAACAACCTGGTTCTGGCGCAGGTGAAAGTGCTGAAGCGCGACAAAGCTGCAGCCCGCGATAAAGGGCTGAAGCTGCTGAAGCGAGTGGGTCTCTCCGCCCATGCTGAGAAGTTTCCCGGCCAGCTCTCAGGTGGTCAGCAGCAGCGTGTGGCGATTGCGCGAGCGCTCTGCATGGACCCTATCGCGATGCTGTTTGATGAACCCACCTCCGCGCTGGATCCGGAAATGATCAACGAAGTGCTGGATGTGATGGTTGAACTGGCACAGGAAGGGATGACGATGATGGTGGTGACCCATGAGATGGGCTTCGCCCGTAAGGTTGCCAATCGCGTGATCTTTATGGATGAAGGGAAAATTATCGAAGACACCAACAAAGATGACTTCTTTAATAATCCACAGTCTGAGCGCGCTAAAGATTTCCTCGCAAAAATCCTGCACTAAACCTGACGAACAGGCGGGTCACCCAGGGTGGCCCGCTTCATTTAGCTACGCCGCACTATCAGGGTTCAAACGGCTGACGCTGGAACTGATCGTTGCCGCATTCCGGACAACGTGACAGCGTTTCAGGCGTGTAGATTGCCCGGGT
Organism: Pantoea sp. ABR1s; assembly: GCF_057812235.1. Taxonomy (NCBI): domain Bacteria; kingdom Pseudomonadati; phylum Pseudomonadota; class Gammaproteobacteria; order Enterobacterales; family Erwiniaceae; genus Pantoea; species Pantoea sp. ABR1s. The sequence continues at coordinate 2,986,085 of NZ_CM173823.1, forward strand.
GAACTGGCATTTCTCACAGACCAGATTGCCCAGCCCCACCACTTCCCCGCTCTGATAAACCCCGTGATGATGCAGATCCTGGAAGACCTCTCGCCACTCCAGCTGACTTTTATCGGTGATATCCGCCAGCTCTTTCCAGACGCTCTCGCGGATGATGCGCATAAACAGTGAGTCCGCCAGCGGTTCTTCCACATCGGTGTAGCTGCGTGCAAACTCGCCCAGATCACGGCGCACTGAGCTGAGCGCCTGGTCAATCTCCTGTTCCGTCATATCATCACGCACCAGCAACTGGCTTCGTCGCCCGGCAATCAGCTCATCAAGGTTACGATCGCCCTGACGAAGACGTTCGGTCAATACGGCTAACGACTCGCGATATTCCTGAGCCACTTTATTCATTTTGTTCTCCTTTATGCAGACCCTCGCTGAACTAAGTTTAGTCGTAATGTTGCTTTTGCCGTGTCGTCTGTACAGTGAATTACAAAAGGGTGAAGGCTCTGACGCTTTCGGCAGAAATCGTGCCGGCAAAAGTGGGAAGTGTTGTTGATACGCGGCCTTATGGGTATGCTATGCGGATCTTAGAGCCAGAAAAATGTTTTTCATAAAGGACCACAGGCAGCCATGCAAGAGCAATACCGCCCGGAAGAAATTGAATCCCGTGTGCAGCAGCACTGGGATGAAAACGAAACGTTTAAAGTGACTGAGCAGGAAGGTAAAGAGAAATACTATTGCCTCTCCATGTTGCCCTATCCTTCTGGCCGCCTGCACATGGGCCACGTTCGTAACTACACCATCGGCGACGTAATCGCGCGTTATCAGCGTATGCTCGGCAAAAACGTACTACAGCCGATTGGCTGGGATGCTTTCGGCCTGCCTGCGGAAGGCGCTGCGGTGAAAAACAACACCGCTCCGGCCCCGTGGACTTACGACAATATCGCCTACATGAAAAACCAGCTCAAACTGCTGGGCTTTGGCTATGACTGGAGTCGTGAACTGGCAACCTGCCAGCCAGAGTACTATCGCTGGGAACAGTGGTTCTTTACCAAACTGTATGAAAAAGGCCTGGTCTATAAAAAGACCTCTGCCGTGAACTGGTGCCCGAACGATCAGACGGTGCTGGCGAACGAGCAGGTGATCGACGGCTGCTGCTGGCGCTGCGACACCAAAGTTGAGCGTAAAGAGATCCCGCAGTGGTTTATCAAAATCACCGATTATGCGGAAGAGCTGCTGAACGATTTGGATACGCTGGAAGAGTGGCCTGAGCAGGTCAAAACCATGCAGCGTAACTGGATTGGCCGCTCTGAAGGTGTCGAAATCACCTTCGATGTGGCTGACAGCGAAGAGAAGGTCACCGTCTACACCACCCGCCCGGATACCTTTATCGGCGCAACCTATGTTGCCGTTGCCGCAGGCCATCCGCTGGCGACCCAGGCGTCGGTCAATAATCCGGCGCTGGCTGACTTTATCGCTGAATGCCGCAATACCAAAGTGGCCGAAGCCGATATGGCGACCATGGAGAAGAAAGGCATGGCGACCGGCCTGTCTGTTGTTCATCCGCTGACCGGCGAGCTTATCCCGGTCTGGGTTGCCAACTTCGTACTGATGGAATATGGCACCGGCGCTGTGATGGCGGTTCCGGCGCACGATCAGCGCGACTGGGAGTTTGCCACTAAATATGATCTGCCGATTAAGCCGGTCATCCTGAATCTGGATGGTTCCATTCCTGATGTCAGCATCGCGGCGATGACTGACAAAGGTGCGCTGTTCAACTCAGGTGAGTTTAACGGCATGGATCACGCCACCGGTTTTAACGCCATTGCGGATTCGCTGGCGGCAAAAGGCGTGGGCGTGCGTAAAGTGAACTACCGCCTGCGCGACTGGGGTGTCTCCCGTCAGCGCTACTGGGGTGCCCCTATCCCGATGGTGACGCTGGAAGATGGCACCGTTATGCCTGCACCAGAAGACCAGCTGCCGGTGATCCTGCCGGAAGATGTGGTGATGGATGGCATTACCAGCCCAATCAAAGCGGATCCGGAGTGGGCTAAAACCACGGTAAACGGCCAGCCAGCCCTGCGTGAAACCGACACCTTTGACACCTTCATGGAGTCTTCCTGGTACTACGCGCGTTATACCTGCGCCAGCTACAAGGAAGGCATGCTGGATCCGGCAGCGGCAAACTACTGGCTGCCGGTCGATCAGTATGTGGGCGGTATTGAACACGCCATCATGCACCTGATGTATTTCCGCTTCTTCCACAAGCTGCTGCGTGACGCGGGCCTGGTGAACTCCAATGAGCCAGCCAAACGTCTGCTGTGCCAGGGCATGGTGCTGGCTGACGCCTTCTACTACCTTGGTGCCAACGGCGAGCGTAACTGGGTTTCACCGGTTGACGTTGAGGTTGAGCGGGATGAGAAAGGCCGCATTGTTAAAGCCACAGACACGCAGGGCCGCGAAGTGATCTACGCGGGCATGAGCAAAATGTCGAAGTCGAAAAACAACGGCATCGACCCACAGCTGATGGTTGAGCGTTACGGCGCGGATACCGTGCGTCTGTTTATGATGTTTGCTTCACCGGCGGATATGACGCTGGAGTGGCAGGAGTCGGGCGTTGAAGGGGCGAACCGCTTCCTGAAACGTGTCTGGAAGCTGGTCTTCGAGCATACACAGAAAGGTGCGACAGTGGCACTGGATGTGGAGAGCCTGAATGACGAGCAGAAATCGCTGCGTCGCGATCTGCACAAAACCATCGCCAAAGTGGCGGATGATATTGGCCGTCGTCAGACTTTCAACACCGCCATTGCGGCGATCATGGAGCTGATGAACAAACTGGCACGCGCCCCGCAGGAAAGCGAGCAGGATCGCGCTCTGATGCAAGAAGCGCTGCTGGCCATCGTCCGTCTGCTCTATCCGTTTACCCCGCACGCCTGCTATGTTCTGTGGCAGACGCTGGGTGGCGAAGGCACTATCGATGAAGCGAGCTGGCCGGTTGCGGATGAAGCCGCTATGGTTGAAGATTCGCTGCTGGTAGTGGTTCAGGTTAACGGTAAAGTGCGCGGTAAAATCACCGTGCCAGCCGATGCAACACAGGAACAGGTTCAGGCACGCGCTGCGCAGGAGCATCTGGTAGCGAAGTATCTGGACGGCGTGACTATCCGTAAAGTCATTTATGTACCGGGCAAACTGCTTAACCTGGTCGTAGGTTAAGTTCAGGAGGAACTGTGCGACATCCGATTATCAGGCTGTTTGTCATGCTGGCGGTGGTGATCACCGCTGGCTGTGGTTTTCATCCGCGCGGCACCACTCAGGTGCCCAGCGAACTGAAAACCCTGATTGTTTCAACCGGCGATCCTTATGGGCCGCTGGCGCGTACTGTGCGTCAGCAGCTGCGTATCAACGATGTCAAAATTGTTGAAGACAGCAAACAGAATCGCACCGATATTCCGACGCTGCGCCTGGGGCCTGAAGCGCAAGGCCGTAACACGGCTTCGGTCTTTATCAGCGGCACCTCTGCGGAGTATCAGATGGTGATGACCATCACGGCGCAGGTGCTGCTGCCGGGCAAAGGTATCTATCCTATCAGCACCACGGTTTATCGGTCATTCTTCGATAACCCGAACGCTGCGCTGGCAAAAGATGCCGAGCAGGATCTGATTACGCAGGAGATGCGTCAGCGTGCTGCTGAACAGCTGGTACGTAAACTGCTGACGGTACACGCCGCGCAGATCAACAGCAAAGAGACCTTACCGGCGTCAGTGATTCCGGTGCCGGGTCAGGGTTCACAGGAAGCGCCCACTTCCTCTGCTACCAGCCTGCAATGATCAGGATTTATCCTGAGCAACTCAGCGCGCAGCTCCGTGAGGGGCTGCGCGCCTGTTATTTGTTAGCCGGTAACGAACCGCTGCTGCTGCAGGAAAGTTCAGATGCGATTCGCGTCGCCGCAACCGCGCAGGGATTCGAAGAACATTTTAGTTTTACGCTGGATGCACAGACTGACTGGGAGAGCCTGTTCGTCAGTTGCCAGTCACTGAGTCTGTTTGCTCAGCGTCAGACCATGACGCTGCAATTCCCCGATAATGGCCCCAACGCCGCGATGTCAGAACAGCTGGTTAAGCTGTCGCAGTTGCTGCACGCCGATATTCTGCTGATCTGCCGGATGGCGAAGCTGACCAAAGCGCAGGAAAACAGCGCCTGGTTTAAAGCGTTGTCCGCCTCTGCGGTACTGGTGCCCTGTCAGACGCCTGAACAGGCGCAACTGCCACGCTGGGTCGTTAATCGCGCTAAGGCGCTGAAATTATCGGTGGATGACGCGGCCGTGCAGCTGTTGTGTTACTGCTATGAAGGCAATCTGCTGGCGCTGGCGCAGGCGCTGGAGCGACTCTCGCTGCAGTGGCCCGACGGCAAGCTGACCCTGCCCCGGGTTGAAGAGGCGGTCAGTGATGCCGCGCACTTTACTCCTTTCCACTGGGTGGATGCCCTGCTGGCGGGAAAAAGCCGCCGCGCCCTGCATATTCTGCATCAGCTGGAGAAAGAAGAGAGCGAAGTGGTGATACTGCTGCGTACGCTGCAGCGTGATCTGCTGACGCTGCTGCATCTGCAACGCCACCAGACAGCGCAGCCGCTTCGTACGCTGATGGATCAGCAGCGCATCTGGCAGAACCGCCGTGCGCTGTTTACCGACGCGCTGCAACGAGTGGATGCCACGCGTCTGCAACGCGCCATTCATCTGCTGAGTCAGATTGAAATCACCCTGAAGCAGGATTATGGACAGCCGGTGTGGCCGCAGTTACAGACCCTGACGCTGCTGCTCAGCAGTCGTGCTTTTCCGACGAGCTTTGCCCATGTCTGAGTTACACGCACTGTTTGGCGGCACCTTTGATCCGATTCATTTTGGCCATCTGCGCCCGGTCGAAGCGCTGGCGCAACAGACCGGCCTGCAGCGTGTGACGCTGCTGCCCAACAATGTACCGCCGCATCGTCCGCAACCGGAAGCCAGCGCTGCCCAGCGGGTTGCTATGCTGCGCTGCGCTATCCGCGACCTGCCGCTGTTTGAGATCGATACCCGCGAGCTGGAACGCGACACGCCGTCCTGGACCGTGACCACCCTGGAAGCCTGGCGCACCGAACGCGGTGCAGAACAGCCGCTGGGGTTTATTATTGGTCAGGATTCATTGCTGAGCTTATCAAAATGGCATCGCTGGCAGGATCTGCTGTCACTCTGCCATCTGCTGGTGTGCCAGCGCCCCGGCTATCCGACCCGGTTCGACTCGCCTGACATGCAGCGCTGGCTTGAGCAACACCTCGCTCAGGATATCCGGCAGCTGCATCAGCAGCCCGCAGGCCATATCTGGCTGGCGGACACCCCTCTCTATGACATTTCGGCCACTGAAATTCGCCGTCGTCGCCACCAGAATCAGCCCTGCGACGATCTGTTGCCCGCTGCGGTTATCGATTATATCGACCGCGAAGGCTTATATCGCGACTGATCCGGGCATGCTATACTACGCCGCTTAATTTTTTGGCTGCACTCTCCGGGCTTACAGCCGGCTCGTTACCACCAGATTCCAAGGGGAACCTTTTGCAAGGTAAAGCACTCCAAGAGTTCGTTATTGATAAGATTGATGATCTCAAAGGCCAGGACATTGTCACCATCGACGTTCAGGGCAAATCCAGCATCACCGATTTCATGATCATCTGCACCGGCACCTCCACGCGTCATGTGACTTCGATCGCAGAACACGTAGAGCAGGAGTCGCGTTTAGCAGGCCTGATGCCATTAGGCATTGAAGGTAAAAGCGCGGCAGACTGGGTCGTGGTCGATCTGGGTGATGTCATCGTGCATGTGATGCAGGAAGAGAGTCGCCAGCTGTATGAGCTGGAAAAACTCTGGGGCTAATCGGTGAAACTGCAACTTGTTGCCGTCGGCACGAAAATGCCTGACTGGGTGCAGACCGGTTTTATGGAATATCTGCGCCGCTTCCCGAAAGATATGCCGCTTGAGCTGACCGAAGTGACCGCAGGTAAACGCGGTAAAAATGCTGATATCAAACGCATTCTTGAAAAAGAGGGTGAAGCGATGTTAGCGGCGGTCGGCAAAGGCAATCGCATCGTCACGCTGGATATTCCTGGTCATCCGTGGGAAACCCCGCAATTGGCACAGCAGATTGAACGCTGGAAGCTGGATGGTCGCGACGTCAGCCTGCTGATTGGCGGGCCTGAAGGCCTGGCCCCCGCCTGTAAAGCGGCGGCAGAGCAGAGCTGGTCACTGTCAGCATTGACGTTGCCCCATCCGCTGGTGCGCGTGCTGGTAGCCGAAAGTCTGTATCGGGCCTGGAGCATAACGACAAATCATCCTTATCATCGTGAATGACCGATCAGCCCACATCAGACATGACAAGTAGCGGATGAAATTACAAAGCAACGCCTTTCGCGATTACAGCGCCGAACAGAAACTCTTTGTCCGTCGGGCCTTTATCGCCTTCGTCGGTATCTTACTGCTCTCTTCAGTACTGGTGGTTAACCTTTACCACCTGCAGATCCTTCGCTTTGATGATTACAGCACCCGCTCCAACCAGAACCGTATCAAACTGGTGCCTGTGGCCCCCAGCCGCGGCATAATTTACGATCGTACCGGCACGCCGCTGGCGCTGAACCGCACCATCTATCAGGCAGAACTGGTTCCGGAAAAAGTTGATAATCTGCAACAGACCCTGGAAAACTTACGCCCGATTCTTGAGCTGACTGACGACGACCTCGAAAACTTCCAGAAAGAGCGTAAACGCTCGCGTCGGTTCACCTCTATCCCGGTTAAAACCGGTCTGAATGACGTGCAGGTCGCGCGCTTTGCGGTCAATCAGTACCGCTTCCCCGGCGTGGAAGTTAAAGGTTACCAGCGCCGCTACTACCCTTACGGTGCCACGCTGACGCATGTGGTCGGCTACGTCTCAAAAATCAACGATCGTGACGTTGCACGCCTCGACAAAGAGGGCATATGGCCTAACTACGCCGCGACGCACGACATCGGTAAGCTGGGCATTGAAGCCTATTACGAAAATTTGCTGCACGGCAAAACCGGCTTTGAAGAGGTTGAGGTCAACAACCGTGGCCGGGTCATTCGCCAGCTGCATGAGGAGTCCCCTCAGGCAGGCCGTGATATCTATCTGACTATCGATCTCAAACTGCAGCAATATGTCGAGACCCTGCTGGCGGGCAGTCGCGCGGCCGTCGTGGTCAGCGATCCGCGCACCGGCGAAATCCTCGCCATGGTCTCAACGCCCAGCTATGACGCCAACATGTTTGTCGACGGTATTTCCAGTAAGGATTACCGCGGCCTGCTGGAAGATGAAAACCGTCCGCTCTATAACCGTGCGATTCAGGCTGCCTATCCACCGGCTTCGACGGTTAAACCTTATGTGGCGGTCTCTGCCCTGAGTGCTGGCGTGATTAACCGTAATACCAGCCTGTTTGATCCCGGCTGGTGGCAACTTCCTGGTTCAGAAAAACGCTTCCGCGACTGGAAAAAATGGGGCCACGGACGTCTGAACGTCACCAAAGCGCTGGAAGAGTCTGCCGATACCTTCTTCTATCAGGTTGCCTATGACATGGGTATCGACCGGCTGTCGGAGTGGATGAATAAATTTGGTTACGGCAGCCGTACCGGCATCGATTTACCGCAGGAGAGCGCCGGTAACATGCCGACCCGTGACTGGAAACAGAGACGCTTTAAAAAGCCGTGGTATCAGGGCGATACCATTCCGGTGGGGATCGGACAGGGTTACTGGACCGCTACGCCGTTGCAGATGAACAAAGCGATGATGATTCTGATCAACGACGGCGTCGTCAAGGTGCCCCATATGCTGCGCGCCACCCGCGAAGGCCGTACCCTGGTGCCCTATCGCCAGCCGCCTGAAGCCCCGATTGGTGATATCCATTCCGGCTACTGGGAAATTGCCAAAGATGGCATGTATGGCGTGGCGAACCGGCCCAACGGCACCGCGCACAAGAGCTTCGCCGATGCACCCTATAAAATCGCCGCCAAGTCCGGTACGGCTCAGGTCTTTGGCCTGAAAGAGAACGAAACCTATAACGCCCATAAAATTGCTGAACGATTACGCGACCATAAATTAATGACCGCGTTTGCCCCTTATGACAAACCTCGGGTCGCCGTGACCATTATCCTGGAAAACGGTGGCGCCGGTCCGGCTGTCGGCACCGTCATGCGCCAGATTCTGGATCACATTATGTTGGGTGATAACAATACAGTCCTGCCGGACGCCGCTCCTGTGCCGCCCGGTTATGAAGGTGAATAAACATGTCGATGCAAGATAGTCCGCAGAAACGTTCGATCTGGATGCGCATCCACATCGATCCGCTGTTTATGCTGATCATTCTCGGCCTGCTGACCTACAGCGCTGTGGTGATCTGGAGCGCCAGTGGTCAGGACCCCGGCATGATGGAGCGTAAACTCGGTCAGATTGCGATGGGGCTGGTCATCATGATTGTGCTGGCGCAGGTACCGCCGCGCGTCTATGAAGGCTGGGCGCCCTATCTTTATATTGTCTGTGTCATTCTGCTGGTGGCGGTGGATGCCTTTGGGCAGATCAGTAAAGGCGCTCAACGCTGGCTCGATCTCGGCTTTGTGCGTTTTCAGCCCTCTGAGATTGCCAAGATAGCGGTGCCTTTGATGGTGGCGCGCTTTATTAACCGCGATGTCTGTCCGCCAACGCTGAAAAATACCGGCATTGCGCTGATTCTGATCTTCCTGCCCACCCTGCTGGTGGCGGCACAGCCCGATCTCGGCACCTCGATTCTGATTGCCGCCTCCGGCTTGTTTGTGCTGTTCCTCTCGGGTATGAGCTGGAAACTGATTGGCGTAGCCGTGTTGCTGGTCGCCGCCTTTATCCCGATTTTGTGGTTTTTCCTGATGCACGATTATCAGCGTGACCGCGTGATGATGCTGCTCGACCCGGAAACGGACCCGCTGGGTGCGGGCTATCACATTATCCAGTCGAAAATTGCTATTGGCTCAGGAGGCCTGCGCGGTAAAGGCTGGCTGCAGGGCACCCAGTCTCAGCTGGAGTTTTTGCCGGAACGTCATACTGACTTTATCTTTGCGGTTCTGGCCGAAGAGTTAGGCCTGGTTGGCGTGCTGCTGCTGCTGGCCCTTTATCTGCTGCTGATCATGCGGGGATTGGTTGTGGCAGCCCGGGCGCAGACCACCTTTGGCCGGGTAATGGCGGGCGGTTTAATGCTGATTTTATTCGTTTATGTTTTCGTTAACATTGGCATGGTTAGTGGTATCTTACCGGTAGTTGGCGTGCCGCTGCCGCTGGTCAGTTATGGCGGCTCCGCGCTTATCGTGCTTATGGCGGGATTTGGCATTGTGATGTCGATCCACACTCACCGAAAAATGTTATCTAAAAGTGTCTAAGAGGCTGCAGATGCGTAAGGAATGGCTTGGCGTTGCACTGGCATCACTGGTTCTGGCGGCCTGTACCACGCCGGAACCCCAAAATACGGCGCCGCCGCAACCGGCTTACAATGGACCGGTTGTTGAGATTCCAGGCGTTGAGCCACGTTATGAGCCGATCAATCCAGGCACCAGCCAGGATTACAGCGTGAACGGCAAAAATTATCGCGTCATTAAAGATCCGTCGAACTACAGTGAAGTCGGCCTGGCCACCTGGTACGGCGAAGAGGCGCAGGGCAACCGCACCGCTACCGGCGAAGCCTACGATCCTGATGCGCTGACCGCGGCCCACCCTACTCTGCCGCTGCCGAGCTATGTGCGCGTGACCAATATCGCGAATGGCCGTCAGATTGTGGTGCGCGTTAACGATCGCGGCCCTTACACGCCAGGACGCATTATCGACCTGTCGCGGGCTGCCGGTGACCGCCTGAACATCTCCAACAATTCGCGCGTGCGGGTTGATTTCATCAAGGTCGCCCCAGACGGTTCGCTCTCTGGCCCCGGCACCATCGGGACCGTCGTGGCAAAACAGAGCTACTCTCTGCCTGCCCGTCCGGACCTGAGTGGTGGCGCGGTGATGAACGGCGGCAGCGCAGCCCCCTCAGAGCCGCCTGCGCAAAATGTTGAGGCCATCAGCAACAGTACGCTGCAAAGCGGTGACAACATGGGCGCGCCGGTGCAGAGCAGCGGCTTTCTTGGTGCACCCCAGCCATTAGCGACCGGCGTACTGGAAGGTAATGAACCGCCAGCCGCCGCACCAGCCAGTTCCGCACCAGCAGCCAGCAGTTCTGCTCCCGCAGCAGCCAGCGCCGCGCCTGCAGCCAGCAGTGGTGGTGCCGACGGATATGTGGTGCAGGTCGGTGCGCTGAATGACCCGGCGCGTGCCCAGCAGATGATGAAAAGCCTGAGCCAGCGTTATGGCGTGCCCGGTAAGGTAGAAGACGCGGGCAACAATGTGTATCGCGTTCAGCTCGGCGGTTACGCCTCCCGCGCCGAAGCGGCTGCGCTGCAACAGCGCCTGAGCAGTGAAGGCCAGGCCGCCTCATTTATTACTAACACGCGTCGCTGAACCGTTTATCAGACAGCTGCACGTTACGTCTGCTAACAACCCAATCATCACGCCCGGTGCCAGTTAATCTGGCATTGAGTATGATGAGTGACATTTTCAACCTCAAACTCACGGATGTTGTAGTCCTACACATGAACACGCTGAAATCATCTCGTTTGCTGAAACGCCTGACAGTGGGATCACTGATCGCTTTCTCTCTCAGCCATGCTGCTATTGCTGATGACGTCAATCTCAAGACCATGATTCCGGGCGTGCCGGACATTGATGCCGAAGCGTACGTCCTTATCGACTACAACTCAGGCAAAGTGCTGGCAGAGAAAAATGCCGATGCACGCCGCGATCCTGCCAGTCTGACCAAGATGATGACCAGCTATGTCATTGGTCAGGCCGTTAAAGCGGGTAAAATTCATCAGGACGATATGGTCACCGTCGGCCCGGATGCCTGGGCGACCGGCAACCCGGTGTTCAAAGGCTCCTCGCTGATGTTCCTGAAGCCAGGCGACCGCGTGCCGGTCTCTCAGCTGACCCGTGGGATTGTGCTGCAGTCCGGTAACGATGCCTGTGTTGCGATGGCTGACTATGTCGCTGGCAGCCAGGATGCGTTCGTTAACCTGATGAACAATTACGTCAAAGCGATTGGCCTGCAGAATACCCACTTCCAGACCGTTCATGGTCTGGACGCGGAAGGTCAGTACAGCTCCGCGCGCGATATGGCGTTGATCGGTCAGGCGCTGATCCGTGACGTGCCGGAAGAGTATGCTGTCTATAAAGAGAAAGAGTTCACCTTCAATAATATCCGTCAGATGAACCGTAACGGTCTGCTGTGGGATACCAACCTGAATGTGGACGGCATCAAAACCGGTCATACCAACTCAGCCGGTTACAACCTGGTGGCGTCTGCGACTGAAGGCCAGATGCGCCTGATTTCTGCTGTGATGGGCGGTCATACCTACAAAGGCCGTGAGACCGAGAGTAAGAAACTGCTGACCTGGGGCTTCCGTTTCTTTGAAACCGTGGCGCCACTGAAAGCGGGCAAAGAGTTCGCCTCTGAGCCAGTCTGGTTCGGCGATAACGACCGTGTGCAGCTGGGCGTGGAAAAAGATGCTTACCTGACCATCCCACGTGGCCGCATGAAAGATCTGAAAGCCAGCTATGTGCTGACCAACACGGAACTGCATGCACCACTGAAGAAAAATCAGGTGGTCGGCAGCATCAACTTCCAGCTGGATGGCAAGACTATCGAACAGCGTCCGCTGGTGGTACTGAACGAGATCTCTGAAGGGGGTTTCTTTGGCCGTATCGTTGATTACATCAAGCTGATGTTCCATCACTGGTTCGGTTAAGCGTGGCGGGTGATTGAAAAATCACCCCTTCGCCCCCATTACACGATATTATGTTGCTCCCGCTCAGGCGGGAGCCTGTTTTTTATGCACCGGAGTTAATATGAAAACCAAACTGAATGAGCTGCTCGAATTTCCTACCCCGTTTACCTACAAAGTAATGGGTCTGGCACAACCGGAGCTGGTTGATCAAGTGGTTGAAGTGGTGCAACGCCATGCGCCAGGCGACTACAGCCCTGAAGTTAAGCCGAGCAGCAAAGGCAACTATCACTCCGTCAACATCACTATCACCGCCACCCACATCGAGCAGGTAGAACGCCTGTACGAAGAGCTGGGCAACATCGAAATTGTGCGGATGGTACTGTAATTTACGGGTCGGCAAGGCGCCTCTGCCTGACGGTTTGCCGACGTTATCCTCAGCGTTTTTTCCTTTAGCGGGCTATCGTTTTGTCAGTTGAAACTCTTCTTGTCCGCCAGTCAGGTCTGCGCGACTGGCAATCTGTCTCCGACGCCATGCATCACTATACCGACCAGCGCAACGACCAGAGTCGTGATGAAATCTGGCTGGTTGAACATCCTCCGGTCTTTACTCAGGGTCAGGCGGGCAAAGCAGAGCATCTGCTGATGCCAGGCGAAATCCCGGTGGTGCAGAGTGACCGTGGGGGTCAGGTCACCTATCACGGGCCAGGACAGCAGGTGATGTACGTCCTGATCGATGTAAAACGCCGTAAGCTCGGCGTACGCCAGCTGGTGACCATTCTGGAAGAGACGGTTATCGCCACCCTGGCAGAGTTTGGCGTCAGCGCCCGCGCCCGTGCTGATGCACCTGGCGTCTACGTCGGGGAAGAGAAGATCTGTTCACTGGGATTACGCATCCGTAAAGGCTGCTCGTTTCACGGTCTGGCGCTGAATGTTGCTATGGATTTGTCGCCCTTCCTGCGCATCAATCCCTGTGGTTACGCCGGCATGAGCATGACCCAGTTGAAAAATTTCCAGCCAGAGGTGACGACGGAGCAGGTACACTCTCCGCTGGTCAGCGCGTTTGCGCGGCTGTCAGGTTATGAAAATGTTGAATGGATTTCAGGGGATCTCCCTGTTAAACCTTAACGCAGAATGCGAATTTACAAATATGTAACTTATCCGCGCTGACTGTGGCTGCTTCGCAGGCGATGTGATGATATAATTTTTGCACTTTTTTCAAATAAAGTTGAAAGCAGCCTTCCCGGTTTGAGTGGGAACGCTTTCAAATCGCAATCCGACCGGAACCTGCTGATTTATGAGTAAACCAATTCAGATGGAACGCGGCGTCAAATATCGTGACGCAGACAAAATGGCGCTGATCCCGGTGAAAACCGTGGCTGTTGAACGGCAGGAGATGTTGCGTAAGCCGGAATGGATGAAAATCAAGCTGCCAGCTGACTCCAGTCGTATTCAGGGCATTAAGGCCGCGATGCGTAAAAACGGGCTGCACTCAGTCTGTGAAGAGGCATCCTGTCCTAACCTCGCCGAATGCTTCAACCACGGCACCGCCACCTTTATGATCCTTGGCGCAATCTGTACCCGTCGTTGTCCGTTCTGCGATGTGGCACATGGCCGCCCCAATGCCCCTGACGCTAACGAACCCGCTAAACTGGCGCAGACGATTGCCGATATGGGCCTGCGCTACGTGGTGATCACCTCGGTTGACCGCGATGATTTGCGTGATGGTGGCGCACAGCACTTTGCCGACTGCATCAGCGCGATTCGCGAAAAAAATCCGACGATCAAAATCGAAACGCTGGTGCCGGACTTCCGTGGCCGTATGGATCGCGCGCTGGAGATTCTTACCGCGACGCCACCGGATGTGTTTAACCACAATCTGGAAAACGTACCGCGCGTCTACCGCCAGGTGCGTCCGGGCGCGAACTACGAGTGGTCACTGAAGCTGCTTGAACGTTTCAAAGAGGCGCATCCTCACATCCCGACAAAATCGGGTCTGATGGTGGGCCTGGGCGAAACCAATGCCGAAATCGTTGAAGTGATGCGCGATCTGCGTCGCCATGGTGTCACCATGCTGACGCTGGGCCAGTATCTGCAGCCGAGCCGCCACCACCTGCCGGTTCAGCGTTACGTCAGCCCGGCTGAGTTCGATGAAATGAAAGAAGAAGCGATGGCGATGGGCTTTACCCATGCCGCGTGCGGTCCGTTTGTCCGTTCTTCCTATCATGCGGATATGCAGGCTAAAGGCGAAGAAGTGAAATAAGCACGCTTTTGCTTCAGGAAGCCCGAAAAACAAAAAACCAGACTGGAAACAGTCTGGTTTTTTTATCTGTGCCTGAAATAAAAAGTAACAGTTATTTGCAGCAAATAACCGATTAATCTTTATGAACGACGCGTTCTGCCGGCACGTCTTCAGCCGCAGTTCGGGTTGCGCTGGTATCTTCATCTTTCATGGCTTTTTTAAAGCCCTTGATTGCGGAGCCCAGATCGCCACCCAGTGAGCGCAACTTGTTGGTACCAAAAAGCAGTACGATAAGCGCACCGATAATCAGCAGCTTGGCAATACTGATACCTTCCATATTTAACCTTTCAACTTTATCGAATCACGGTGACTGATATTTACGCGCAGTTTGCCTGCGGCGACAACTGGAATCTGTAACAGAGTAAGATCTCAGATGAAGCGACTCAGGAACGCCTGGGTGCGCGGATGCTGTGGATTCGCGATCACCTCTTCAGGCGTGCCCTGCTCCACCACCACCCCCCCATCCATAAAAACCACGCGATCGGCGGCTTCCCGCGCAAAGCTAATCTCATGAGTCACCACGATCATCGTTAATCCCTGGTCGGCCAGGGTACGCATGGTCGCCAGCACTTCGCCCACCAGTTCCGGATCGAGCGCGGAGGTCGGCTCATCAAACAGCATCAGCTGCGGCTTGATCGCCAGCGCCCGCGCAATCGCCACACGCTGTTGCTGTCCGCCCGAGAGGTGACGTGGCCAGGCGTCCGCTTTATCGCTTAACCCCACCGTCGCCAGCAGCGATCGGGCATGGGCCATAGCCTCCTGACGCGGGAATTTATGCACGCCGATGGGCGCTTCAGTGATGTTCTGCAGCACGGTCATATGGGGGTAGAGATTGAACTGCTGAAACACCATACCAATTTTCTGGCGCTGACGGGCGATCTGGCGTGGCGACAACCGGTGCAGCACATGCCCTTTAAGTACATACCCGATCTGCTCATCGCCGACCCGAATCGATCCGGCGTTCATCTCTTCAAGATGATTGATGCAGCGCAGAAACGTGGATTTACCGGAACCAGATGGCCCGAGGATCACCACTACTTCACCGGGCCAGACATCCAGATCGATCCCTTTCAGAACCTGATTGTCGCCGTAATTCTTCTGCACATTGCGGGCGCAGACCAGGGGTTCACGCTGACTCATTGCTCCTCCTGCTGGGGTTGCACGTTAGCCGCGACGGCGGCGCGTCTGGGGGCGCTGGCCACCCGACGAGTGCCACGCGCGTAGTAACGCTCGATGGCGGACTGGCCCAGATTGAGGATCGAGGTGATCAGCAGATACCAGATCACCGCTACCATCAGCATCGGGATGATCTCGAAGGTACGGTTGTAGATGGCCTGCACCGAATAGAGCAGATCGCCCATTGCGATCACGCTGACCAGCGACGTCGCCTTGATCATGCTGATCAGCTGGTTGCCGGTGGGCGGAATAATCGACCGCATCGCCTGCGGAATAATGATGCGCCGCAGCGCCCGTGAACGACTCATGCCAAAGGCCTGTGTGGTCTCTACCTGACCGTTATCCACCGACAGCAGACCGGCGCGAATAATTTCCGCCATATAGGCCGCTTCATTCAGCGCCAGCCCGGCAATAGCAGCTGTCAGCGGCGTAATCAGATCGTTGGTATTCCAGCTGGCCAGCGTGATATCGGTCCACGGCAGCGTCAGCGACAGCGCCGGAAACAGCGTAGAAAGGTTGTACCAGAAGATCAGCTGTACCAGCAGCGGCGTGCCACGAAAGAACCAGATATAGAGTCCGGCAACGCCGCGCAGCAACCGGTTCTCAGAGAGCCGCCAGACGCCCAGCAGCAGACCGAGCAGCGTGCCGAGTACCATCGACACCACTGTCAGCCCCAGAGTGACCTGCAACCCTTTAAGCACGGATCCTTCGGTAAACCACTTGAGTACCACCTGCCATTCAAAATTAGGGTTGGTCGCCACCAGCCACAATAGATTGGTGCCGATCACCAGCACTAAAATCCAGCTGATCCAGCGTCCGTAAGTGGGGGCGCTGCGAGCGAACGCCACGTCGCGCAGCTGTGCCTCGCCTCTGTCACCGCTGTGCAGATGGCGCGGCGGGCTCATTTGCTGGCCTCTTTCGCCAGATTCAGTCCGGGTGCGGTGGTCATGTTGCCCTCAAGCTGCCACTTTTTCATGATGGCCGCATACGTTCCGTTCTGATACAGCTCTTTGTAGGCATCCAGCACCACCTGACCCAGCGGCGAGCCTTTCGGCACCACCGTGCCCTGGAAAATATCGCCAAAGCCGTTTTTCTGCCCTTTGCCCGCCAGCTCAAGTTGCCCTTTCGCCTGATTAACAAAGTAAGTCAGCGGCGCCTGTGATGAGAAGAACGCATCGGAGCGTTTAGAGCGTACCGCCAGAATTGATGAAGGCTGATCGGTAAAGGCCTGCACCGTCACGGCCGGTTTCCCGTCGGCCACACACCGGGCTGACTGCTTACGGATAACCTGTTCCGCAGAGCCAGCGGCCATAACGGCAATGCGCTTGCCGCAGGTGTCGTCCAGCTGATTGATTCTGGCCGGATTGCCCTTCTGCACGCCGAACACCACGAACTCCTGCACAAAATCGATGAAATCCACTTTCTGCTGACGGTCCGGATAATCACCAATCGGCCCAATTGCCAGCTGATAACGACCCGCATTGATGCCGGTGAGTACGCCCGATAAACCACTCACCGTCGCATGCTCGATCTTCACACCCAGCAGTTGTGCCAGTGCAGTCGTTAATTCGGCCGACGCGCCCTCCATTGAGTGCGGGCCATTCACAATTTCATAGGGCGGAAATGAACCGTTATTCACTGAAATCATTTTGCCCGATTTTTTGATCTCATCCGGCAGTCTGTCATGCAGGGCCTGATCAACTTTTTGCACCGGAATAGCGTCGGCAGCCTGCGCCAGGGATGCAGTCAGCCCCAGCGCCACGATTAAGGCGGTTGCTCTCTTCGTCATAATGGATTCCTGGTTCAGCGGATCAGTTGAGTTCGGGACGGGCAAAGCGCCGGTTTTCCAGTACCGGTAGCACCCGGCGGGCATAGGCGACGCGCTCAGGATCGAGATCGGCAAACAGCAGCGCCGGCGATTCAGCCGCATTTGCCACCGCCACGCCCAGCGGATCGACCACCAGACTGTTGCCGATATTGCGCGGGCCGCACTCCCCCACCGCCACCATATAGCAGGTGTTTTCCAGCGCGCGGGCGCGGGTCAGCAGTTCCCAGTGCATCTCTTTCAGCGGACCTTTAACCCAGGCGGCAGGCAGCACCAGCACCTCTGCACCATCCAGTACCAGCCGACGCGCCAGCTCCGGGAAGCGCACGTCATAGCAGGTCATTAATCCGACTTTCATACCCGCGACCTCAATCAGCGGCGGAATGACGTGGCCGGGATTGACCCGCTGCGACTCCTGCATCGCAAAGGCATCGTACAGATGCAGCTTTTCATAGGCGGCGATGATCTCACCGTTGCGGATCGCTACCAGTACGTTGAGCGCTTTCTGCTCCCCGGTGGGAACGTGAATGCTCATCATGGTGGTCAGCGCAGTATGCTTGCTGGCGGCCAGCAGCTGGCTCAGAAAAGGACCATCCAGCGGCTGCGCCGCCTTCAGCACTAAATCGGGGTCGGCTATATCACGTGCCAGCACCCCTTCCGGCAGTACCAGCAGATCGGCGCCACCTTCTGTCGCCCGCAGCATTAAGTCCAGACAGATACTGGCGTTCTCCTGCCATTCGCGGCTCACCGCAAATTGTCCCAGTGCTACTTTCATCATTTGTCTTCTCCCGCAGCGGCCGGAAACATTGCTTCCGGCGTCAGTACCTGGTGAGTCAGCCCTTGCTCATAGAGCTCACGGCCAAAGTCCGCAATCATCTTTCTGTTAACGCTAAAACCATTCTGATTCCAGTCAGCGGGCAATTCCTGCGCAGTGCGTCGCAAATCGTCCAGCAGCCACGGCGTGGTGTCGGCATATTTCTCTCTTTTCTGCATCCACAGCCGGTAAGAGCGATCGATGACCTCACTTAACGCCGCAGGCAGCCACGGATGCGCCGCCGCCAGTGCCGGTTTAAGCGCCAGAATGTGGATGCCCGGCACATAGCCGACACGATTAAAGTAGTCCCGCTCCGCCTGATAAAAATCGGTCTGCAGCTGACGTAATCCCGAACCAGGCAGGAAAAAGCCCTCCGGCATAAATGGCGTGAAGATGGCATCCAGCTCACCCGCCTGCAGCATCTCTATCAGCGGTCGTTCGTCAGGCGCGGGTTCAATGCGGCCCGGGCGGCCAAATCCCGCCAGCCGATCGACAATCGGATGATCGGCAGTAAGACGACCGGCATACCAGAACACATCATCGATTTCGACGCCTGCTTCACGCAGCACCGTGCGTGTCCAGGTATTGCCCGAATCCTGCCAGCCGGTGACGCCGATTCTCTTACCTTTCAGCTGCGCAGGCGTGGTGATGGGGCTGCTGCTGGTTGTGATAATGCAGCGCTGGCGGAAGCCGCGCATCAGGAAGTGCGGCAGGCCAAGCAGTGTTTCGTCTCCTCTGGCCCGGCCCTGAGCATAGCGGCTGAAGGAGACTTCGCCCGCGTCATAGTCGGGGCTGGTCGCCAGATCATTCACAAGTGTGCCGACGCGGTCGATCTGCAGTTCAAAACCTTCTGGTCTGATATCGCCCAGCGCCAGCGGGGTGAAGTAGTCCCAGTCGCGTACCGCCAGTCTGATGAGTAGCCTTGCCATGATCTCTCCGTTTACGCTGCACCGTCGGGACGGGGCATAAAATAGTGCTTGAATTTGATACTAGATCCGGAATACTTACCTGAACAATCATTAATTTGTTACTGAACAAAGTATTTTCTTATGACAGAGAGCGTCGACCTCAACTGGTTTTGCAGCCAGATAAAATCGCCTTCAGTGAAAGGCATTGCACAGGCAGCCTCCGCGCTGATTCGTGACGGACAGATCGCGACAGGTATGCAGATGCCTGCGGTGCGGGAGATAGCGGAGCAGCTGGGTGTCAGCCCGGCAACCGTTTCTGCTGCCTGGGCGCAACTCAGAAAGCAGAAAGTGCTGGCGGGCAAGGGGCGCAGTGGTGTCTGGGTCAGTAGTAATACGGTGATGCCGCGTCCGATTCGCTTTGAGAAGATCGGCAACTACGGTGATAACATCCGCGCCGATCTGACCCTCGCCGCGCCCGACCCCGCCCTGCTGCCTGACCTGCAGCGTGCGCTGCAGGCGGCCCTGCACTCACCGCAGCTCAACAGCTACACCCGTGAGGCGATTTCCGCGCCGCTGCTTCAGGCGATCGCGCCGCGCTGGCCCTATGCGGCCGAGGCGTTTCTGGCGACAGATGGCGGTTTTGACGCGATGAATCTGCTGGTGCAAACCCTGGTCTCGCCGGGAGACCGCGTGATTATTGAAGATCCAACCGCGACCCGGCTACTCGATATACTGGATAACGTCGGCGCAGAGATTCTGCCGCTGGCGTGTGATGATCAAGGCCCGCTGCCAGAGGTTCTTTCTCTTCTGCTGGAGCAGGCACCGGTAATGTTGATCTATCAGCCCCGCACCCACTCGGCCACCGGGAACAGCATCAGCCCGGCGCGACGTCAGGCAATGGCGCAGGTTCTGCAACAGAGCAACACACTGATCGTTGAGGATGATGGTATTGGCGATCTCTCCGCGGAGGCGAGCTGGAGCCTTGGTTCAATCTTTCCTGAGCGCACGCTGCACGTCCGTTCGTTTTCCAAAGCCTATGGACCGGATCTGCGGCTGGCAGTGCTCTCTGCCACCTCGGAGATGGTCAGGCGCATTCAGTCATGGCGAAATTTTGGCGTCAGCTGGACCAGCCGCATTCTGCAGGATGCGGTGGCGTGGCTGCTGGAGGATGAGGAAACGCAACGGCAGATCGCCACCGCACGCGCGACCTACCGGCAACGGCGTGAAGCGTTGCTCGCGGCGCTGGCACAGCGTGGACTTGATCTGCCGCTTCGCGACGGATTAAGCCTCTATATTCCGGTGACTTCAGAGCAGTTTGCCATGATCACGCTGGCTGCCCGCGGTATTGCGGTCGTGCCAGGCGAGCGCTGTCGGCTCGGCCCAACCCAATTTATTCGCGTCAGTATCGCCAGCCTCAGGGATGAACAGCGGGAGATGATTGCCGGGGCGCTGATCATCGCCAGCGGACGGGAAGTTAACTCGCTTGCAGATCTTTGATGAGATAACAGGGGGATTCAACATAGCCTTCGCGGGCGTAGAACTGGTTCGCCTTGAGACGTGACTGATGGCAATGGACTTCCATGCGATCGCAGCCACGACGAGCCGCCAGCATTTCGGCATGCTGAATCAGCTGCTGGCCGACGCCTTTACTGCGCTCACCTTCTGCAATGCAGAAATAGCTGATGCGGGCGAAATCACCGGCCAGCGCCAGCTGAGGAATAAAATGTAAGGAGAGAAACCCCAGCACCTGACTGCCATGTTCAGCCACCAACAGCGCTTCACTGGGATCGCTGCATAACTGCGCCAGGCGCTGTTCAATAAAGCTTTCAGTGCCGCCGTAGCCTAACTCGCTCAGTAATGCACTCAACGCAAAACTGTCTTTCAACTCTGCCTGACGTATGTTCATCCTGCCTCCTCACTCACCGGGTTCTGTCGCACAGTTATATAGCGTCGCAAGCCAAAAAGCTGCATATCGGGTTGTTATAAATATGTTACGGTTATTTAGTGTGAACCGCCGCGCAGTTTGTGCGGCAACACGCCGAGAGTGAGAGTACGACAGGGGGGATGAAGCGCAGATTACAGCCATAAAAAAACCCGCCATAAGGCGGGTTTTTAGAATTCTGACTGTTAACTTACAGACTGATAACGTTAGCAGCAGATGGGCCTTTAGCGCCGTCGGTGATTTCAAACTCTACGCGCTGACCTTCAGCCAGAGTTTTGAAGCCGTTGCTCTGGATTGCAGAGAAATGTACGAATACATCTTTGCTGCCATCTTCAGGAGTAATGAAACCGAATCCTTTAGATTCATTAAACCACTTAACGTTACCTTTGATCTTAGACATCTATATTACCTTTACATGAAAAATGGACACTAAACTGTGTCGGGGTCTAGTACAGCAATTGCTGAGGGATTTGTCCAGCATGATTTGATGAAAAAGTGATAAATATCGACATTCTGTACATCCATCACACTTTCCTGCTTTTCGACTTGCGAAACATCGCTCAACGCGTATCAGGCGCAGAGCGGGTATCGGTCGCTAACCTGCTGGAAACGAAACCCTTTTTAATTTTAAGCGGTTACGTTACTGACGTTAAAAAGAAAAATCTGATTAAGATATATTCCTGTTCTTAATGACGTTTACGCCGCTAAAAGGACATTTTTTTTCTATCATCCAGACGGTAAGTCCCATGACCTTAAACCCGTTTTTCTGCTTTTTCAGGCCTGCGTCCTGCCAGTGGCTATTTATTGTACGATAAATCTTAAATTCACTGGCGCAGATCCCGCTCCCTCGCCAAAAAAAATGAGTCGGCTGTGCCATTATCATCAGTCATGGCAGGCTATTCGCGGATATTTTAGCCAACAACTAATAAACACAGATCTGGATCAATGAAATGCTTTTTAGTGGCCGAATGCGCATTTGGCAACAAACAATCAAAAGTATAAGAAACTACTTTTCTTATCGCAGTGCGAAATAATATTGCCGCGCAATAGATAAAGTCCGCTTAACCGGTCAGGCACAGGCATCCGTTAATGCTGAGTAAAAGGAGGGTGAGACACAGGATGGTGATGAAGATACGTTGCGGTCAATGTGGAAGCGCCCGATTCGTTTTTACTGATTACCGCGAGGGCCAGCGAAACTTTCATGGTGCCTGCTGCGCATACTGTAAGAAACCTCTGGGCTCACAGGATCTGCTGCCCAATACGCCGATGGATCCCATTACAGGCGCTCTGTTGGCCAGCCAGAAAACATTGCGGGCACCTGATTAGGTGCCCGCTGTTGCTGAAGCGTTAACAGATATCAGAAAATCAGTTTGAACACCCCTGTCAGGGTCAGTAAGCCAACGATAAAAATGATCGCAATAATCCACAGAATAATTTTCATTTCCTTTCCCCTCACCAATTAAACACTTTTCCTTTAAGCATTATAGACAGGAAAATGCGCCCTGCCGCTTCACTTACGGCTCAACTGGTCATAAGTTCATCAACCCTGAGCTTTATTTAAATTCTGAGATAACGATCGCAACACCACTTTTTAACGGCTCTCTTTCTTCGTTTTACAGAACACTCCTGGCTAAAATTTAGGCGGCAAGGCAGGCCTCAAGAGTGATGAGATTGAAAATGAGTCGCGAGGAGATCTTATGAGCACGATTAATACCAGCATGGGCCGCTACAGCCTCAAGGCAAAAAACAGCGGTAACCACATCAAAGGGACTTTCGCCATCAACGATGAAGGCGGCACGCAGCTCTCTCTGCAGGAGTTTGACGAGCACTACCTTGATGATGTGGTGAATAACGTTATCTACCCCGTTACCGGTGGCAACCGTGACATTGCACACGCGCTGCGGGAACAGATGGTGAAAGCCGGTTTTGAACCGCCTCATTAACGTGGCAGATTCAGACTGAATCTTCTCTGTCAGGCCGCACCTTGCGGCCTTTTTTATGCTGTCTGTCCCGCACATCCCGCCTTTCCGGTTTAACCGGCAACAGGGGCAGCAAGCGCGACGGGATGTTCAAAGCTCAAAGAGGCAGCGGGAGAAACGCGAAAGCGGAGAGCCGCTGGCAGGCTTGCCAGCGGCCAGAGGTTAAATCGCCCAGGAGAGCAGCAGGCAACCCACCAGACCACAGACCGAAATAATGGTTTCCAGCGCCGACCAGGAGCGGATGGTTTCGCCAATCGTCAGGTTGAAATACTCTTTGAACAGCCAGAAGCCCGGGTCATTAACGTGCGAGAAGATCACGCTACCGGACCCTACGGCGATGACCATCAGTTCCGGGCTGGCGCCGCTGGTAACAATCAGCGGTGCCACAATTCCCCCGGCGGTAATGGCCGCTACCGTGGCAGAACCCAGAGCAATACGCAGCACCGCGGCAATCGACCAGGCCATAAAGATTGGCGACAGCTGAGTAGAATGCATCATGCTGGCAATGTATTTATCCACGCCGCTATCCACCAGCACCTGTTTGAAGGCACCACCACCGCCGATGATCAACAACATCATGGCGATGATTTTGATCGAGTCGGTCAGGGTATCCATGACCTGTTCCATCGTGCGGCCGCGATTCAGTCCAAAGGTGAAGATTGCAATCAGCACCGCAATCAGTGTCGCCATCACCGGGTCGCCAAAGAACTCCGCATAGGGCAGCAGCACATGGCCTTTAGGCAGCAGCATCTCTGCCACCGCACGCAGCGCCATCAGCACCACAGGTACCAGTGCCGTCCAGACGCTGACGCCAAACCCCGGCATTTCCGCCTCGGTAAAGGTTTTCGGGTTATAGAGACCCTCAGGAATCGGTTTGTCGATGCCTTTCAGGAAGCGGGCGTAGACCGGACCCGCCAGAATCACCGTAGGAATACCCAGCAGCGTACCAAACAGCAGCGTTTTACCCATGTCAGCGTTAAACAGCGTCGCGATTGCGGTCGGGCCAGGATGCGGCGGAAGAAAGCCGTGCGTCACGGACAGGGCAGCCGCCATTGGCACCCCGACATAGAGCAGCGGCACACGTGCCGACGCCGCAACGCTGAACACCAGCGGCAGCATCAGTACAAAGCCGACTTCATAGAACAGCGCAAATCCGACGATAAAACCGGTCAGCACCAGCGCCCACTGAATATGCTTAGTGCCGAATTTTTCAATCAGGGTGGTGGCAATACGCTGCGCACCGCCGCAGTCGGCCAGCAATTTACCGAGCATGGCACCAAAGCCCATGATCAGCGCCAGGCTGCCCAGCGTGCCACCCACGCCCGCTTTGATTGAGGTAATCACTTTATTAACCGGCATGCCCTGCATCACACCGACCGCCAGCGCCACCAGGATCAGCGCGATAAATCCATTAAGCTTAAAGCGAATCATCAGCAGCAGCAGTAACGCGACGCCAATCGCCACATAGAGTAATGGCATAGCTTTTCTCCACCTTGTGCACTGAACATCATTCAGTGTCGGTTTATTATCATGATCCCCTGAGGGCTACAAAACAGTGCGCTGTAAGATGTTTACACATCCCGACAAACGCTGTTACCGATAACATGTTAAGGGTAACATCAGCAGGAAAGCACCACCCCGCCGGGGGTGAATTTCTGTTTTGCGAAGGTGATCAACTTTTTGCCAATGCGTTATCAGAAAGTTTGCCAGTCGCGGCGCCTTGCTTTTCGTTACACTCAGATTTTAGCGAAATGTAAAAAGGATGCGCTGGTGAGTGAGAACCTGAGTGAGCTGTACAGTAATCAACGAACCCTCTTTGGCCGGGGCAGCCTGGATAAACTGGTACCGCTGCTGGCCGCCCGGTCACAGCCTACCCTGCTGTTTTGTGGACAATCTTTTCTGCAAGGCCCCGCATATGCCCGGCTAAAAGCCGGACTCAACGATCATATTATTGGCTATGAAATTGTCAGTCATGAAGCCTCACCCGCCGAGATCGATGGCTGGGTTGCGCGCTGGCGCGGTCATGTCGATCGGGTCGTCGCGATTGGCGGCGGGAGCGTGCTGGATGCGGCGAAAGCGTTTAGTGCGATGGTACAACATCCGTTGCCAACCGCCCGCTATCTGGAAAAAGTGGGCGACACCGCGGTTCAGCCCATCACGTTGCCGCTGATTGCTATCCCGACTACCGCCGGTACCGGCAGTGAAGTGACGCAAAATGCGGTGGTGACTGATCAGCGTGACATTCAGATAAAAGCGTCACTGCGCCACCCGGTCTTTGTGCCGGAGGTGGCAATTCTCGATGCCGATCTGCTGAAAGGTGCGCCTGACCGGGTGCTGGCAACCTGCGGTATTGATGCGTTTACCCACCTGTTCGAAGCGTATCTCTCCGGCAAAGGCAACCTCTTTACCCGACAGCTGGCGCTGACCGGCCTGCGTCAGTTTGTTCAGGCCTGGCCTGCACTTAATCGTGAGGATGCTGCTGGCGACGCGGCACGGGAAGCGATGATGATGGCGTCGTGGCTGGGCGGTGTCAGTCTCAGCAGTGCGGGTCTGGGGGTGATCCACGGTATTGCAGGGGAACTGGGCGCGATAAAGCCGTTCCATCACGGTGAAGTGTGCGGACGTCTGCTGTTTCCGTTCCTGGATCTGTTGTCCGACAGCGAACAGCCACTGCAGCGTAAGCTGATGGCGGAACTGCACCCGCAGCTCTTCAGCGAAACCACGGACTCACCGGCGCAGTTTCTGAAACAGTGGCTGCAGCAGCAGGCGATCACCCCATTCTGGCAGGATGGCCCTTCACTGAGCCGCGCCGAGGTGGAGTGGATTCTGGCGCGAGCCAACAGCAAAAATTCGCTGGTGAATTACAGCCGCGAACAGATGCAGATGATGATCGCGCAGGCCTGGGAAATCACGGCGTGATCAGGAGCCGCGTTGCCCGCATTCGCTGACCAGGCACAACCGGGCCTGCCAGCCTCGCCCGGCTTTGCTGCTCCTCAGCGCTATCCTTTTGCACCCGCTCTCTGAGCCAGGCGGCTGGCTGAATCACGGCGCTAACCGCCCTGGCTTAATCGCAGCGCCAGGCGGCTAAGCCTGCGTGGCGCTAAAAGGCCCCTCACCTGCCAGCATCTGCTCAATCACCTGCAGCACGCCCTGCTCGTTGTTAGAAGGTGCGGCATAGCGTGCCGCCTGTTTCACCCGCTGTGGCGCGTTGTCCATGGCAAAACTGAAGCCAGACTGTCTGAGCATCTCCAGATCGTTACCGCCATCACCAAAGGCCAGCACCTGGTCGTGCGCGATCCCCCAGCGTTGTGCCAGCAGATCCAGACCGTGCGCTTTATGATTCCCCGGCACGATCAAATCCACCGAGCCGTGACCGCTTGAGGTCGCTGCCACTCGCCCCTGATGCAGACGTTCAATATCCGCCATCAGTGGCTCGATATAGTCATCAGAGAGATTCAGCGCGAACTTAAACAGCCGGTCATGCTGCACCTCATCCAGATGATGAATCGGCTTCAGCCGGTGACAGTAATGGCGCATCTTCTTCAGCCAGTTTTCTTCCATGCCGTCGAAGTACCAGGCGCTCTCCCGGCCACACAGCAGGTAACGCAGACCCGGATAGTCGCCGTTTTGCAGGGTATCGATCACCGCGTCAACATCGCGGCGTTCAAAGGCACCGCAAAACAGTTCCTCATCACGATCGATAATCCATGCGCCGTTTTCGGCTACAAAGGCGATATCGCTGGCGATCTCCGGGAAGAAGGATTTGAGCTGGTAATACTGATTGCCGCTGGCCACCACAAATTTGATGTCACGGGCGGTGAGTTGCTGATAGCAGTCGAGAAAGCGGGATCGATTGTACTGCTTGTTATCGTCCAGAAAGGTGCCATCCATATCTACCGCAACCATCTTAACCGTCGTCATCATGACTCCTTACACAGGGAATTTTCAGCGTGGAGTGTCAGGATAGCCGCTGGCGCAGCAAAACGGAAAGAAAGAGGGATGGCCGCAGCCATCCCCTGGGGATCAGTTCAGGGCGCTGTTCAGCACCAGCGCGGTAATTACCCCGGTTGCAGCAGCAATCAGCACATAGTTGCCGTCGATGTTTGCCCAGTGATAACCGCGCGGCGGTTCACGCAGACCGCGTTCATGCCAGTCGGCTACGCGGTAATGGTCGCCGCGGTACTCTTGCGGGACAGGATGCCCGCGACGGAAGTCGTGTCCCTGCCAGGCGAAATGGTCGCGGTCATTACGTGCCTCTCTGCCCCGACCGTTGTTGTCCTGATCCGGGCGATGATTGACGCTGTCATGACGGTTGTTGCCACGCTCCTGATTCTGGTCAGAACCGCGATTGTCAGCACGATGGTCACCGTTCTGATGCGGCACAGGCTTGCGGTGCGCGTCATCACGATCGTCTGCCCGTGAGGCCTGAGAAAAGAGTGTGCTGCATGTTAAAAGTGAAGCGATAAGCGTTAATGTTGTTTTTTTCATGAAACTGCCTCCGAAAATAACGGCTGTTCAGGCACCGTTGATCGGCATCATGGCAATAATTGTGGCGGGAGACATCTGTAAAAGTCTTAAAATCCGGTAACTTACACACTATTACGCTTGCTTAGCGCTTTCTTAACACAGGACATGCGATGACAACGTTGCTGACGCAATCCAGAGGTTAACCGGGCAACCTGCGCTGTCTGAAAATCACGCTCTGGTTGACGGATGATGGCCGATGAAAAGTCAGGATGCTGAAACGCACCCTGACATTTTTGCGGTTATGGCGTGCTGAGGATCACTGGCGCATCCGGTAACCCGGTAAAGTGCGTCACGATGTGGTGGTAATCAGCCGTCGGGTCCAGATCGCGGAACACTTCCGGATAGAGATCTTTTGCCAGAATTTCCATGCCGATAATGTTGTAAGGGTGATTATAGAAATGGTGATAAACGCCATACACCCGCTTCTGTTTCACCGGTTCGATCTGCTCCAGACCGGTGCGGCTCTGCAGGCGGTTAAAGGTGGCGGTCACGTCGGTCTGACTGGCACCGTAACCAAACGGCAGCACGTTACTGTTCGGGCGTTTAGAGCCGGTCATGATATAGACGTCCGGCTTCATGGCGATAATCTTCTCCAGCGACACAAATCCTGAGCTGCCGGGCAGCAGTGCAGAACCGATATTCTTGCCACCGACCGCTTCCACCAGCGCGCCCCAGCCGTTATGACCGTGGGTAAAGCAGCAGTTGTCGCTGTTACCGGCAATCGGTTCAATAAACACGGTTGGCTTGTGGGGCACCTGCGCAATCTTCTGCTGAAGCATCTGCCAGCGCTGCTGGTAAAAATCGGCGTAGGCTTTCGCCTCGGCTTCGCGATTCAGAACGGTGCCCAGCACTTTCACGCTCTTCAGGGTGTTCTCTTTCGGATGAAGTTCAACATCAAGGAACAGCACCGGGATATGGAGATTTTTCAGGGTGGCGAGCACGCCTGACTGGGTCAGGGCCGGTTTGGCGCGCAGTTGCGCAATCATCAGATCGGGCTGCTTCGCCAGCACGCTCTCCAGATTGACCTGCCCCTGATCGTTAAAGCCCATATCAACAATCGATGCCGCCTGCGGCCAGCGCTGCTTCAGCAGGTCCCAGGTCTGGGTATCCTGCTTTTTCGGCAGGTTGTTCCAGGCAACGACACGCTGAAACGGGTTCTGGCGATCCAGTAATGCCAGCGCCATCACGTCACGCCCATCCTGTAAAATCACATGCTGCGGCTCTTTTTGCAGCGTAATTTTCTGACCATCCATATCGGTCACCGTGACCGGATAGGTGGTAGCCGCACAGGCGGTTGACAGTAAAAGTGTGGTGGCAGCAACTATCCCGATTTTCATTTTTCTCCTGTCCTTTTAGGGAATAATAATTATTCGCGTTAACTCTACCATGCTGATAAGTACCAAATGTAACTATTGCTAACCAGATGCGTCTGAGAGGCGGCATTAACAACGCGGCAGCGGGCTTAAATCAGGGAGCGATATCGCTGAATACGTGGAGGTGCACGGAGAGAATGGCGAAGGGCGGGCAGAATGGCAGGCGCATCCCAGGGGGATTGAGATGCGCCTGTTGCGCTAAGTGTTACTTCACCAGCGAATAGAAGATTGCGGAGATGGCAATCAGTCCGATCAGCACGACAAACAGATTGCTGATGTGACCGCTGTACTTCCGCATCGCGGGGACCTTCTGGATAGCGTACATCGGCATCAGGAACAGAATCATCGCAATGACCGGCCCGCCAAGCGTCTCAATCATGCCGAGAATATTGGGATCCAGCGTTGCCACCAGCCAGGTCGTCAGCAGCATAAAGAGTCCGGTCAGGCGATTCAGTCTGGCGGGCGCGATGGTTTTGCCGCGACTGCGCAGCGCCTTATTAACCATGCCGTTAAATCCTTCGCGCGCGCCAAGATAGTGACCGAGAAACGATTTCGTGATCGCCACAATGGCAATCAGCGGTCCCAGCCAGGCGATCATCGGCACCTTAAAATGGTTCGCCAGATAGGAAAGAATGGTGATGTTCTGCGCCTTGGCGGCGTGTAAATCTTCAGGCGACAGGCTCAGCACGCAGCTGAAGACAAAGAACATCACCGTCACCACCATCATCAGGTGCGAGCAGGCCAGAATGCGCGAACACTTTTTCTCTGCGGCATCGCCATACTCTTCCCGCTTTGCCAGCGCGAATGAGGAGATAATCGGCGAGTGATTAAAGGAGAAGACCATCACCGGAATCGCCAGCCACAGCGTCATCCACAGGCTGCTGCCCGCGGGCTGAACGTTCAGGGTCGAAAGCACAGCGCCGTGCCAGTGCGGGATCAGATAGCAGGCCATCAGCATCAGCACCGCCACAAAGGGATAAACCAGCACGCTCATCGCTTTGACAATCATCTTCTCGCCGAAACGCACAATGGTCATCAGTCCGACAATCAGCAGCAGCGACAGCAGCACACGCGGTGGCGGCACCAGGCCGAGCTGATTCACCATCAGGCTCTCAACCGTGTTGGTGATCGCTACGCTGTACATCAGCAGAATCGGGTAGATAGCGAAGAAATAGAGCAGCGTAATCAGCTTGCCCGCACCAACACCAAAATGCTCCTCGACCACCTCGGTGATATCCCCGGCCGGATTTTTACCGGAGAGAACGAATCGGGTCAGGGCGCGGTGCGCAAAAAAGGTCAGCGGAAACGCCAGTATCGCCATGATGATCAGCGGGATCAGCCCGCCGACGCCAGCATTGATAGGCAGGAACAGCACACCCGCCCCAATCGCCGTGCCGTATAAACCCAGCATCCACATGGTGTCGGTTTTACGCCATCCTGTATCGACGTCACTCTCAAGCGCGCCCAGCGTGCCAGTTTGCGTGGTTTTCATCAGATCTTCCGTTTTAAAAGCCGCCAGTAACCTGAGCCGTCAGGCAGGCAAATGTCCGCCCCACTCTGCGCCTCAGCTGCAACCGGATCAGTCAACGTGATGCTGACCCGCCCGTGCATAGGTAATCGATTGCGTGCGCCACTTTTTACACTACCTGACGATAAAAGTTCAAGCCGTGCAGATAAACACGCATGGATTGCTGAAAAAACCGTCAGGTTGTGCAAAGTGACTGCGCGGCGATCATGCCATCTTTGTGGCAGTTTTACCGCCCCTAAAAAGGTGATCCCTGTAACGGTTCAGCGCAACGGGCTACGCTTAAACAGATTCTGTCGCGATCACGCCGACAGGTGCACTGGAGAAGAGAATGAAAATTGCCTGCCTCGGATGGGGATCGTTAATCTGGAAAGCTGGCGCACTGCCGGTGGCCAGTCAGTGGCATCATGATGGTCCTGAGCTACCGATTGAGTTTGTGCGCATCGCTGACGGCGGCGAGCTGTCGACCGCGATCTGCCTTAACGCCAGCCCGGTGGCGGTGTACTGGGCCTGGCTGAATACCGCCTCACTTGAGACCGCCTGCCGCGCATTGCGCCTCCGTGAGGCCATTCCGGACAGCCGTATCGATGGCATCGGGATGATGACGGTGACAGCGACCTCAGCGGGACCACTGGCAGAGTGGGCTAAGACCAAAGGCATAGAAGGTCTGATCTGGACCGGTCTGCCTGCCCGCATGGCGGGTGTTGAAGGCCAGATCCCGACGCTGGACGACGCGCGGCACTATCTGCAGCAACTCACCGGTGAAACGCGTGAGCATGCCTGGCACTACATCGAACAGGTTCCGGCACAAATCGACACGGTTTATCGTCGTGCGTTTGCCGACCTCGCTCTCTGGCAACCCGAAACCCGAGCCGTGACGGTCGCCACAACGCAGGTGCAGCCGCCCTGTCAGCCCGGCTGAAACTGACCAGCCGGCTGCACCGCTCTGCTTACTCCTTAAAGGATTACTACACTTCAGGCAGGTTTCGATTTCAGGTTTCCTGAGTCTTTCCCGTGCGTGGCCACGCCTTCTGGTCTGGCCGCCGTCCCTAATCATCAGGAGATGAAGAGATGAAAGCATTAACTTATCACGGCCCCCATAAAGTCAGCGTCGATAACGTTCCCGATCCCGGTCTGGAAGCCGCAGATGACATTATTCTGCGTGTGACCGCCACCGCTATTTGCGGTTCAGACCTGCACCTTTACCGCGGCAAAATCCCCGGTACCGGGCACGGAGATATCTTTGGTCATGAGTTTATGGGCGAAGTGGTTGAAGCAGGCAGCGGAGTGACCGCCGTGGCCAAAGGCGATCGGGTGGTGATCCCGTTTGTTATCGCCTGTGGCGACTGTTTTTTCTGCCTGATGAGCCAGTATGCTGCCTGTGAAAATACCAACAGCGGACGGGGTGCCATCCTGAACCGGAAAAACATCACGCCGCCCGCGGCCCTGTTTGGTTTCAGCAAACTCTATGGCGGTGTGCCCGGTGGACAGGCGGAATATGTCCGGGTGCCGAAAGCCAATACCGGCCCGTTTAAAGTGCCGTCGGTACTGTCGGATGAGAAAGTGCTGTTCCTGTCAGACATTCTGCCCACCGCGTGGCAGGCGGTGAAAAACGCCGAGGTGAAACCCGGCTCCAGCCTGGCGATTTTCGGTGCCGGACCGGTTGGCCTGCTCAGTGCCGCCTGCGCCCGACAGCAGGGTGCCGAACAGATCTACATGATCGACCACAACAACTACCGCTTAAACTTTGCCCGCGAGCGCTACGGTGTTATCCCGATTAACTTTGATGAGATCGATGACCCGGCCGGCTGGATTATCGAACACAGCACCGGCAATCGCGGTGTGGATGCAGTGATTGATGCAGTAGGATTCGAGGCAAAAGGCAGCATGACCGAAACCGTGCTCACCAATCTCAAACTGGAAGGCAGCAGCGGTAAAGCTTTGCGTCAGTGTATTGCCGCAGTGCGGCGTGGCGGTATCGTCAGCGTGCCGGGCGTCTACGCCGGATTCATTCACGGCTTCCTGTTTGGTGACGCCTTTGACAAAGGGCTGACCTTTAAGATGGGACAGACCCACGTACACGCTTATCTGCCCGACCTGCTGAAGCTGATCGAACAGGGCCATCTGACGCCGGAAGAGATTGTGACCCACCATCTGCCGCTGGAAGATGCTGCGCGTGGCTACGATATTTTCGCCAAACGCGAAGAGGAGTGCCGCAAGGTGATTCTGGTGCCTGGCATGGCAGCGACACAGGCCACAATATAATTTCACAACGGGTCTGAAACGCTTAACCCCTGGCTCCCCGGCTATTCTCCGCCGGGGAGCTCATCTCAGAACGGCTTGCGTTGCAGGCTGCTTCGCCACTCCCGCCTCTCCAGCAGATGTTCATCCGGCGAATCCGCCGTATCAACCTGACTGCCCTGCTCCAGCCATCGCGCACTGCGTGAATGGGGATGACTTTCGCTGATCACCTGTTGTGAAAACGCGCCAAACGATAACAGCAAAAACAGTAATGCACTGGCCAGCCTCACTTTCATACGCACACCTCTTTGGTAACGGTGCCGCTATGCTGCCCGAAGGGTTTTCATTTTCTGTCAGTAACAGGCAAAGTTATGTGGTAAGCGGAGACAAGGCACAACCGGTTTAACTGCTGTTTAGCCCGATTTGCTGATCTCGTTAATGCAACCGACGCACGGTCAGTGCCGCGGACCAGCGCTGTCGCTGACAGCGCGGGCAGACAGCCTGCTGCTCAGCCTCAACGATCTGCGTCTGGCCGCAATGGGTGCAGGCATAGAGCGCGCTGACCGGTACAGTGCTGTAATCCTGCCGGTGCTCAGGGGGCAGTACGCTTAACCCGGCGCGCATCTCATCGTCATCGTAGAAATAGAGGCTGAGCTGACCATCGACCTCCACCAGCGCCAGCCGGATCTGCCCCAGATGCTCCACACCACTCTGCCGTAACTCCATATAAAACTCATCTTCAGAAATATTCAGACGATCCAGACTCTCCAGCACATACAATCCCTCTTTAATCAGGGTAATCACGTCTCCCTGAATAAGCCGTGAAAAGCGCGGGCTGTGCGCCGTCAGCCAGGTCGTGAAGCGGTAGAGCGCCAGCAGGACTACAAACACCATAATGACCGGCAGCACCGGCACATCATCGTAAAATGTCACATCACCGGACGCGGAACCCAGCGTCAGGATCACCACCAACTCGAACAACGACAGCTGGCGCACGCCGCGTCGTCCTGAGACTTTCAGAAAGGTGAACACCACCAGATAAGCGATCATGACCCGTACCACCACCTCAAACAAAAAGGTGGCCGGTTGATCGTTAAGTAAGAAACGGTGCCAGTCGAATGAGAACATAGCCTGTAAAACATCCTGTTTTAGGGGGCGCGCATCGTCGCATCACCCGTTGATGACCCGCAGATTCAGGCCAGTGATAAGTAAATCTTGTCGCCAGCCCGCCAAAAGGCAAGCGAAGCTGTAACGCGAAAGTGGGCGAGTCTGACCTCTCTGCATGTTGAGGAAAAGGTTAACAAAGCTGAAAATGGCACTGACACTATTCACGCTACGCTTATCGGGCCGTTCGCAAAACCGCATGCTAAAACTTCCTGTTTCTTGCTGGATAATTTTTACCGCTGCGCTTTTTTCTTTTACTTCAATAAATTGCGAACCAAACCTTACTGCCTATACTTTCCAGTAAGGCTTCCGCAAATCCTTTCAACATCCAGAGAAGCCAGCCTTTTTCTGCCGATAGCGTCACTGGCCTATACCTGCTATCTCACTCGTCCACACCGCGACAGGCCCTGATGCCTGCAACTCAGTGTCTGTGGCTTATGGCATGGATCGCCCGTCCGTTCAGAGTGGTCAGATCGATCAGTCTGCAATGCATACCCTGACGCCCTGACCCGTTTCACGACGGCTCGTCAGCGGGAAGCGTGTTGCTTTTTTTCGGGAGATGCCATGACGCCCTTTTCCAGTTTCTGGCAGGCCGGCTACGAAGGTGCCGATCATATCAATCCTGCCGGCCTTGCGCTGTCGATGAACGATCTTAACCAGCATCAGGCGCGTGCAGCAGAAGATTATGCCGCGCTGGCCCCCTTTTCCATTCGCACAGTGCGCGAAAGCGTCGGCTGGCGGTTATGTGAGCACGATGGCCGCTATGACTTCTCGACGGTCGCGGCCCGGATGCAGGCCGCAGAGCAGCAGGGCATTCAGCTGAGCTGGACAATCTGCCACTACGGCTGGCCCGCTGGCGTCAGCCTGTTTGACCACGACTTTGTCAGCCGTTTCGCCGCCTTCTGTGGCGCACTGGCCCGCTTCCTGGCCCCCTGGTATCAGCAGGCGCCAGTCTACTCTCCGATGAATGAGATCTCCTTTGTCAGCTGGGGTATCTCGGTAGGGCTGTTCACCTGTGAGGCGATCCCTGAAGCGGATCGGGCGGATGCCGCCAAGCAGCAGCTGGTGCGCGCTACGCTGGCAGCCTGTGATGCCATCTGGCTGGCCGATCCGCGAGCCCGTCTGCTGCACTGTGATCCACTGATCCATATCGTGCCCGATCCCGCCGATCCGGCCAGCGACGTGCTGGCACGTGAGATGTGTGACACCCAGTATCAGGCATGGGACATGCTGAGCGGCAGGCGCAACCCGGAACTGGGCGGCGCCCCACGCTATCTCGATCTGATTGGCGTGAATTACTACCACGACAATCAGTGGGAGCAGGGATCAAACCGGCGGCTTTACTGGCATCTGGGCGACAGCCGACGCCTGCCGCTGCATCGGATGCTGCAGCAGGTCTGGCAGCGTTATCAGCGGCCACTGCTGCTGGCGGAAACCAGCCACGTCGGCAGCGGACGCGGAAGCTGGATCCTTGAGATCGCCGCGCAGGTTGCGCAGGCGCAACTGGCAGGCGTTGAGCTGCACGGCATCTGCCTCTATCCGATCCTCGATCGTCCCTTATGGGAGGAGACGACTTTCTGGACCCGCAGCGGTTTGTGGGATCTCGATCTGCTGGGGGCCGATCCCTATGCCCGCCAGCTACAGCAGCCTTATGCCGACGCATTACGTCAGGCGCAGCGCTTTTTGCAGCACATCCACTCCTCAAAACACCCCTGTCAGGAGCACACTATGAAACCACCTGTTCTCATCGTTTTCAGCCATTTACGCTGGGGATTTGTTTTTCAGCGTCCGCAGCAGCTACTGACACGACTGGCACAGCACTATCGCGTGCTGTTTGTCGAAGAGCCGATCTGGCAGGCGGGGCCACAGGGCCTGCATCAGAGCTCGCCTGCCGCTAACATCACGGTGATCCAGCCGCATACCGACAGCGACTCGCCTGGTTTCCACGACAGCCAGATCGCCCCGCTGCTGCTGTTGCTGACGCCGCTGCTGGAGGAAGATGAACAGCCGCTGATCTGGTTCTATACGCCGATGGCGCTGCCGTTGCTGACCCCTTTTAATCCGTCACTGGTGATTTACGACTGCATGGATGAGCTTTCCGCTTTTCAGAATGCACCGCGCCAGCTGCAGCAGCGCGAATCCGCGCTGATGACCCGCGCCGATCTGGTCTTTACCGGCGGCACCAGCCTCTATGAAGCGAAGCGTGACAAACATCCTCAGGTTTACTGCTTTCCCAGCAGCGTTGATGCTATTCATTTTGAGCAGGCGCGCGATCGCAGCAATCGTCATCCGATGCAGGATGCGATTCCGGCACAGCGTCTTGGCTATTACGGCGTGCTGGATGAGCGCATAGACCTGCCGCTGATTGCGGCGCTGGCGGACAGCCACCCCGAGTGGCAGATTATTATGGTCGGGCCGGTGGTAAAAATTGATCCCGCCAGCCTGCCGCAGCGCGACAATATTCACTGGCTCGGCCAGCAGCCCTATCAGGCGCTGCCGCAGTTTCTGGCGGGCTGGGATGTCTGTCTGATGCCGTTTGCCATCAATGCCTCGACCCGCTTCATCTCACCGACCAAGGTGCTGGAGTATATGGCGGCGCAGCTGCCGATTGTCAGTACCGCGATTATTGACGTAGCGCGGCATTACGCAGAGGAAGTGGCGGTGGCAGAGAGCCCCGCTGAATTTATTGCCGCCTGTGAACAGGCGATGGCGATTGGTGCCGCAGAACGGCTGGCGCTGGCGGGACGGATGCAGGCAAAGGTCGATGCCACCTCATGGGATCGCACCGCTGAACAGATTCATGGACTGATCCAGCAGGCGCTGACGCAGCGTCAGCCCGCACTAAGGTCGGCCAGCCAGGGCAGCGCGCAGGCGAATATCACGCCGTTAACCCCATTGATGCTGGAGAGTGAAGCTGTGCCCTGCCTGATTATCGGAGCCGGGCCAACCGGGCTGAGCGCCGGTTATCACTATGGCGAAGGCGCAGTGTTACTGGAGAAAAATGCCACGCCTGGCGGCTGGTGCCGCTCGATTGACGATCAGGGTTTTACCTTCGACTATGCCGGTCACATTATGTTCTCGCAGGACCCGTACGTCTTGCAGCTGTATGAGATGTTGCTGGGCGACAACCTGCACTGGCAGGCGCGTGAAGCCTGGGTCTACAGCGACGGCGTTTATACCCGCTATCCCTTCCAGTCCGCGCTACACGGCTTGCCGGTCGAGGTGGTAAAAGAGTGCGTGCTGGGCGCTATCGAGGCGCGTTATGGCGAAACGGCCGCCGCCGCGGTGCCACTGGATCGGGCGCGGGCACGGCGGGACTGCTGCGCAGATGGCGCGATCCCCGATGAGGGCAGCAGCACAGGCGTGGTGGAAGGCGAAGAGGATTTCCAGCACTTCATTATGCGCACCTGGGGCAAAGGCATCGCGCGTCACTTTGCCCTGCCCTACAACCAGAAACTGTGGAAGGTGCCGCTGACCGACATGGAAACTTCATGGCTGGGCGGACGCGTACCGCTGCCCGATCTGGCGCAGATCATTGATGGCGCGCTGCAACCGCTGGCGAAGCCGGTTGGCCCCAACGCCCGTTTCGGCTATCCGCTGCGCGGTGGTTTCCAGGCGCTGATGTCCGGCTTTTTGCCGCACCTGAAATGTACGCTGGAAACGGATGCCACCCTGACCCGCCTCTACCCGCAGGCGCACGTCGCGCTGCTGGCGGATGGCCGCCACTACCGTTATGAACAATTGATCAGCACCATGCCGCTGCCGGAGCTGATTAAACTGATGGGCGATGAAGTGCCGGATAGTGTGCAACGGGCGGCGCAGCAGTTGCAGTTTGTCTCGGTGCGCTGCGTTAATCTGGGGATTGGCCGCGCTGACCTGACCGAAAAGCACTGGATTTACTATCCTGGTGATACGCTGTTTCACCGCATCTTTGTGCAGGGCAATGCGAGTCCGCACTGCAACCCGCCGGGCGGTTTCGGCTTAACCTGCGAAATTACCTATAACGCGGCCAATCCGCTGCCGCTGGCGGGGGATGCGCTGATTGAGCGCTGCCGTCAGGATTGCATCAGAGTTGGCATGATCACCGCGGACGATCCGCTGCTCTGTGCCTCAGAAGTCGATATGCCCTACGCCTACGTGGTCTATGACCATGCGCGCAGCGCTAACGTGGCGCTGATCCGCCAGTGGCTGCTGACCCAGGACATTCATCTGTCAGGCCGCTACAGCGAGTGGGAATATTACAACTCGGATCACGCCTTCCTTGCCGGTAAACGCGCCGCCGAAAATGTCCGGCTGCAGCATGTCAGCGAACGGACGCTCGGCTGACCCGGCGCAGTCGCTACGAAAGCCGCTGGCTGCACTTCGCGGCTTTCAGCGACTGCAACTGCGTCAGTCGCCGCTCCGCCTTCTGGCTGGCATTGTATTTCGCAATGCCATTGCCCAGCCCGAAATCCCCGACAAAGCCCAGCACGGTCAGTGCATCGAACTGGCCGGTCTGCTCAATATCACTCTGCACGCTGTGCGCTTTCACCAGCTCCTGATCCAGCGCGCTGCAATTCAGCATCGCCGTCTCTTCCGGGGTGACCGCGGATGCCTGCGGATACTGCTTGGTGGCGCAGCCGGTTAATACCAGCGTCAGCAGCACGATTAAGACGCTCTGTTTACTCATTTTTCATTGCCTGTTTTTTATCCAGTTAATACTGTTATCGGCAGCATCCCCCGGGATCATGAGTCTCTGACCTACCAATAATGGTCGAAACCGCTACGCTAATGTAGGATTCAGCGCGCTGCTGTCAGTTGCAGCGTGTTACCTATAGGAAGTCACGCAGCGAACGCACATTGCCCGTTCATCACTTCTGCCAGACCTTTCAAAGAGTTAGCCAGCATGATGCTGTCATCAGCAGCGTTTAAAAAGCAAAGCCTGACCGATAATCAGTGACGAGGCAGCCGCATAAGCAAAGCCAGACACAGAAAATTCGCGCGTCGGGTTTATCAGAGTTGTTCGAGATGAGGTTTTTCCATGCGTTTTAAAGGATTGAACATCGGGTTTTTCATTTTGATTCTGGCTATTGCCACCCTCGGTTTTTTCGAGGTGCTTTCGCCCTATTTCTCGCCGATTTTATGGGCGGCGATTCTGGCGGTGATTTTCCATCCGCTGAAAACGTATCTGCGGGTCCGAATGGGCGAACGCAATGGCCTGGCCGCGTTGATTACCCTGCTCTGTATCTGTCTGATTGTGTTCACGCCGCTGGCCATTATCGCCTCATCGCTGGTGGTCGAAACCAATGCGGTCTATCACAAACTGCAGACCAATTCGGCGCAGTTCCCGGCGGTCTTCGCCGATCTGTTGCAGCATCTGCCGCGCTGGGCAAAACATTATCTGGCTGAAAATAACCTGGATAACGCCGAACAGATTCAGCAGAAGCTCTCCTCGTTTGCCCTTAAGGGCGGTCAGTATGTGGCAGGCAGCGCCTTTATCATCGGTAAAGGGACGTTCAGCTTCACCGTCGGCTTTGGCGTGATGCTTTATCTGCTGTTCTTCCTGCTGAAAGATGGCTCCTATCTGGTACATCTGATCCTGGAAGCGCTGCCGCTCTCAACCTACGTGAAGCATCACCTGATGGTGAAGTTTGCGGCCGTGGCGCGCGCGACGGTGAAAGGCACGGTGGTGGTCGGTATTGTTCAGGGTATTCTCGGTGGGCTGGCATTCTGGTTTACCGGCATCGACGGCAGCCTGCTGTGGGGCGCACTGATGGCCTTCCTCTCCCTTATTCCGGCAGTCGGTTCCGCCATTATCTGGGTGCCTGCGGCGATCTTCTTCTTCGCCACCGGTGCACTGTGGAAAGGGCTGTTCCTGGTGGGCTTCTTCGTAGTGATCGTCGGACTGGTGGATAACATCCTGCGTCCGCTGCTGGTCGGCAAAGACACCAAAATGCCTGACTACCTGATTCTGATCGCCACGCTGGGCGGCATGGAGATTTACGGCATCAACGGTTTTGTTATCGGTCCGGTGATTGCCGCTCTGTTTATCGCCTGCTGGAACCTGCTCTCAGGACGCGATAACCGCGAAAACATCGAAGCCATCGACGAAGAGTTTATCGAAGAAGGCAAGAAACAGTCTGATACCGCGGCAGAGGCTGCGGCTGAAGCGGCGGCGGCCTCCGCCGATGCGGCGGCAGAGACGGAAAGGAAAGTCGCGGCGTTAGCCGCCTCGGAGAAAGAAACAGCGGAAAAGAAAGCCTAATCCGCGTCAGGCATAAAAAAACCCACCTTTCGGTGGGTAATGCCAGTCAGTTAAGCGACAGGGGATAACGCAGTCTGGTGCGTATTGTTAAAAAGGGCACGAGAGTGAAGGCATGAGCGCCTCTGCTGCTGAAAGGGCTATCCGCAGCGCTGAGGCGTGACGGCGGGCCAGAAGTCCACGCCGGGAAGCGTGGACAGTTCGGGGCCGGCCAGGGAGGGCCGATCCCCGAACGGTTCGTCGGCACGCCGTCAAAGCCGAAGGTACCGCGTGAGCGGCGCGAGGACGGCCCGGCAGCAGCAGAGGTGCTCAGGCCCGCACTGTGGCTCGCTCGCCCAGAAAAAAAGCTGCCACGTTTGACCGTGACGGCCTTTGCGTCTTTCCGATCTGACCCAGTACCCTGAGCAGGCTCGATCCAGCAGCAATCCAAAGCCAGAATTTCCCAACCATAAAAAAAACCCACCTGTCGGTGGGTTCTTTTTTTAACCTGAGAACAGCCGCGAATTAGTTAGTCGCTTTGTTTTTCAGATCTTCAGCACCCTGCTTGGTTTTATCCCAGCCTTTCTCAGTGCCTTCTTTGGTTTTGTGCCAGCCTTTCTGCGTACCTTCGGTGATTTTACTCCCGGTGGTATCGCTTTTGCCTTCAGCGGCATGCTCAGACTTCAGCTTCAGCTCTTTGCCTTCGTTCTGGGTCTGATGCAGTTTTTCCTTCGCGGTATCGGCGCCTTTATGCGCTTCCGCAACGGTGTTGTCTGTGGTGGTAGCAGCAAATACCGGCGAGGCCAGCAAAATAGCAGACAGTGCAATAATTGATTTCTTCATAATTCCCTCTGTATGAATCGTTGCCGTGTAGGTTTTAATCCTGGCATAGTGTTCCCAGGAAAGATTTAAGAATAAACCAGGAATGAAAAAGGGCCAGTTTTCACCAGAAAAAGCCGCCGGTTGTAGCTTTTTCGTCCATTACCAAAGTGCGAGTTGCGGATTTTCATCCGGTTTCGGCTGGCTTCGGCTGACGCGAGCAGGCGGTGCAGGCTGCTGCATCTGATTAGTGATCCACTGCAGCAACACCGTCACTATATAGGTCTGCTGCTCCGCGCTCAGCGGCTGGTGCTGTCCGATGTTATGCCACTTACTCAGACAGCCACGACAGCAGGTTGCGGTGGCGTGCTGAGCGATAAACACCGGGTGGCCGCGCATCGGCGTCTGCTTGCCATCATTTTCAGGCTGCGCAGGCGCCAGCCGCTGTGCCACAAACTCAGCGGCGTGCTGGCGCAATACCGGCTCGCCTTTGCTGCTCGCATAATCATATTCCGCGCGTCCCAGACGAAAGCGCTGACGGAACGGCGAGCGTGACAGCCGGGTAAACAGGTCGTCAGAAACCTTCATGCTGATTGCCAGTCACTCATATTTACGTCCCGCCAGATAGCGTACGCCCTGCGACCCGAACGCCTCACGATGGAGTTCGTTGGGCTGCAGATGAAATGTCTCACCGGGATGATAGGTGGTATCGCCCTGTTCGGTACTGATGGTGATGTCACCACTCAGAATCAGTGCCAGTGCTTCAAAGGGATGTACATGATTATCAAGCTGGGCGGCGGCTGCACGCTCAATCAACAGAGGCTCGTCAAAACCCTGTTCGGCTAACAATTTTCTGAATTCGTGTTCTGTCATCGCAACTCCTCAGTGTGGATCTGACCCTTAGCAGTGTAGACGATCTTTATCGCCGCTTATGGCACTCAACAGGTTACGTAAAGTAGCGCAAGCAGGGTTGTTCACCGGTCAGGCCAGTGCTGTACTTGCCGTCTCGTTACAGCCATTTTGACATCGGGATAACGCAAAAGTATGTCTCAACAGGAGAAAACTGCCCTGCTGCTGATTAATCAGCGCTCGCGCAAAGGACGCGCCGAGGCCAGCCGCGCACAGTCGCTGCTGGCTCAGGCCGGGTTCACCCTGCTGCAACCGGCCGGAGATGATACCCGCAGCTACAGCGAATTAATCGCGGCGTATGCCCATCGCGCTGATGCGGTGATCGTCGGCGGTGGCGACGGCACGCTTAATGCGGCCGCGCCGGGACTGATGCAGACCGGCCTGCCGCTGGGCATTTTACCACTGGGCACCGCCAACGATTTTGCCCGCACGCTGGGCATTCCTGCCATCCTGGAGTCCGCGATAAAGATTATCGCTGACGGGCAGCTGCGCGCAGTGGACCTGGGTGAAGTGAATCAGCACCTGTTTCTGAACGTCTCCAGCATCGGCTTTTCGGTGGAACTGGCGCGCAACCTCACGGCGGAATCGAAAAAACGCTGGGGAGTGGGCGGTTATGCCCTGGCGGCTTTGCGGGTGCTGCGGCAGAGCCGTCCCTTCAGCGCTACGCTGGTGCATCAGGGCCATCGGACGCCGATCAAAACGGTTCAGGTGTCGGTGGGCAATGGACGCTTTTATGGGGGCGGCATGACAGTGGAACAGCGTGCCGCTCCGGACGATGGGTTACTGGATGTCTACAGTCTGGAGCTGCAGCATAGCTGGCAGCTCATTGCGCTGCTGCCCTTTCTGCGGCGCGGCACTCACGGTCGCTGGCGTAACGTGCGGGCATTCAGCGCCACGGAGCTGACGATTGAGACGCGCCGTCCCCATTACATCAATGCAGATGGTGAGATTATCGGTCAGACACCCGCACATTTTCGCCTGATAGCCAGTGCACTGCGGGTTTATGCACCGGGCGACAGCGCAGCAAAATAGCCCGACGGTGGGCGTGGTAACCGATCGCGGTGAGAAACTAGTGCTGGGTGCTCTTTTTTTCAGCGTAGTCGATGTGTTCGGAAAGATTGGCGACCAGCTTTTTCGCCATTTCGAGGGTCAGACCCAGAAACAGGGTCTCCTGCGGGCCCTTTTCACGCGGGGCATTGGGATCGATATAACCGAATTTCACTACCAGTGCCTGATGGGTATTCAGGGGACCAATATGCCAGCCGGTAACCGGGTAGAAGGTAAATCGCGTAAATTCATTCATTTAATCCTGACTGTAAAAGCATAACGCTGATTGATAGTCAGGCCAGCTCTGATGATAAAGCATGAGTGGAATACTCAGTCTGAACGAAATCGACAGGATTACAAGGGAAGCGGCATAACAAGCGCAGCGTGACGCAATGAGGATCTGTAATGCATTCAGGGCCTGCTGCAGCAAGGGGATGAGGATATCTCAGGCGTGTGTAACCTGCGCGACTCCGGCACGGGCGCTCTCCTGTCAGGCCAGGGCGAACGCCCCTCAGGACTCTTTATCGGCTCGGGGAATAATCGAGATATGCCCGTTAACCTCCAGCACCGCATATTTAATCTGATCAAATCGCTCCAGACCCTGCCCGGAGCGCGCCGCTTCCAGCACATCATCAGGACTGATGCCGGTCATCTTCATGCGGTCAGTCAGCAGATTACCATTCTCGACCAGGATCACCGGGCCGCCATCGATCACCTGCTCTACCACCGGAAAGCGACTTTTCAGTTTGCCCAGCACAATATCAATCGCTACCAGCGTGATAATAGTCAGCGCAGCGCCGGTAACAGAAAAATCGTCGCCCAGCAGCGCCTGCTGAGTTGCTTCACTGATGATCAATAGCAGAATCAGATCGAAAGAGGTCATCTGCAACAGAGTGCGTCTGCCGGCAATTTTGAACACGACCATCAGCACCAGGTAGATCGCTGCGGCACGTAATACCGTTTCCATAAAGCGCCTCTGTCAGGGATAAATCCATTGGGTAAAACGGGCCGGAGCATGGCCGTCACCATGAATAGTGACGTGAATGCGGCCCGCATTGCGCGGCTGCAGGCCAAGCCAGATCGCGTGATCCGGTCCGGTATTTCGGGCCGAAAAGGTCAGCCGCAGAT
The DNA here is from genome assembly GCF_057812235.1 of Pantoea sp. ABR1s. Lineage (NCBI taxonomy): Bacteria > Pseudomonadati > Pseudomonadota > Gammaproteobacteria > Enterobacterales > Erwiniaceae > Pantoea > Pantoea sp. ABR1s. The sequence continues at coordinate 3,029,835 of NZ_CM173823.1, forward strand.
CGCTGCCAATCGTCACCGCCTCCAGCGGTTGAGGCTGCAGCGTCTGGATTTGCAGGTTATCCAGGGCGCCACCGCCAATCGTAACGGTAAAGCGATCGGTTACCGGTGCGTTGTAGCGAATGCGCATATCCATATTGCTCTCAACCCGGCCAAACCGTTCATACTCCACCTGAATGGTCCCATCCGGCGAGCGGGCGCTGCCGTTACTCAGCACGCCTTTGGAAAAGAGTCCGCATGCCCCCAGAATCACCAGCGCAATCAGGACGTATTCACCTATACGCTGAATCAGCCATTCACGACGTATCCAGCGGAGGTTTTCCTGAATCGGTACTGCCTGACCGCTGCTATCCTCTTTTTTCACCGTGACCTCACACACTGTTGGCTCAGGAACAAAAACTGCACGCTGCGTTAAGCATAGCCAGACAGTATCGGTTCACTATCTGGCGGGTCGTGACCTTTTCACCGGGACAATCTGGCACCGCATCCTGCCGTTTACAGCCAGCCGGAGCGACGCAGTTTGGCCCAAAGCCCGCCGCAGGCCAGCAGGGTCAGCCCAACCGCCAGCGGATAGCCATACAGCGACTTCAGCTCCGGCATATGCTCGAAGTTCATGCCATACATACTGAAGACCACGGTCGGGATCACCAGGATCGCACCCCAGCCTGCCAGCTTTTTCACCACTTCATTCTGCTGCACCGTCACCAGCGCCAGATTGACCTGCATGGCGCTGGTCAGCATTTCGCGCATATCTTCCGCGTCGGTGACGACATGCCGGGCGTGATCCTGCACGTCGCGGATGTAGGCGCGCAGCGGACGCGGGATCAGATCTTCATGCAGGTGGATCAGCTGATTACAGATCTCCTCCACGGGCAGCGCCGCATTGCGCAGTTTCAGCAGATGACGCCGCACGGTGTAGACCGACTGCACCGACTTGCGATCAAATTCACTGGTGAAGAGATCGTTCTCCATCTGCCCGACCCGTTCATTCAGTGAAGTGGACAATTCGGCATAGCGATCAACAATAAAATCGAGCAGGCAGTAGAGCGGATAAGCGGGACCAAACTTCAGCAGCGCCGGGTTTTCAGCCGCCCGCTGCCGCACTGGGGTGTAGCTTTCAGAGGCGCCGTGACGGATGCTGATCAGGAAGTTTTTTCCGACAAAAAGATGCGTTTCGCCCAGTTCGCAGCTGTCATCCTTAGCGCACACCGTTTTCACCACGATAAACAGCGATTCGCCATAATGTTCGATTTTAGGTCGCTGATGGGCATTGAGTGCATCCTCAACCGCCAGTTCATGAAGTCCGAACTCCTCTTTAATCTTCGCCATAAACTCAGCGTCTGGCTGCCACAACCCGAGCCAGATAAACGCCTCCGGCTCTTTGATCACTTCACTGATATCATCGACTTCAACCTCTTCGCCCGCGCATCCCGGACGATACACCCTGCTGCTTACGATCATCTTCTGCTTTCCCGTTGTGACAATACATGCAGCTTAGCCAATCCCGCGCCTGTAACCGGATAAAAACCGTAAGGATTTGCTGCGACGCTGTTCGATCAGCGGCTTACCACTTCAGCCCTAATCCGGTGGAGAAAATGCCTTCGTTCAGGGTATCGGGTATGCCGCTGACCAGATTACGGTGATAGCCAACGTGCAGCGTTGACCACGAAGTCAGGCTGTAGCGCAGCCCGACTTCAGCATCCAGCATAAATACGCCGTCATCATCCAGCGAATGGCCAACATCGCCATTGCTGTAAAGCGTGACCGACTTGCCCAGCAGATAGCGCTGATAGTTCCAGCGCAGCGAACCGCCAAAGTGCCGCTCTTCCCGGTCATCGCTGTAGCCATACTCAAAGGCACCACCCAGCACCGAGAGTGAGAACGCGCTGAGTTCGGTATCCCACAACTGATAACCAGGCCCGGTGCCGATTAGCGCCTGACGTGACAGATTCTCCACCCAGTCGCGCTTGTAGGTGGCGCGGGTCTGCCAGAAGAACTGCTCCCTGACCAGATAGTCGAAGGCGTAGCGCAGGCTGTAGTTATCGGTATTGATGTTCTCGTTTTCCTGCTCGCGATTGTAGGTCGCACCGATATCGTGACGCCATTTTCCCTGGTTCAGTTTCGTGTTGAGCGCGAAGCTGTAGTCGTCAGTTTTGGTCGAGGCTTTTTTGACTTTCACGCCCGCATCGATGTTGCCGGTCCAGGCAAGCTGATCGCTGCGGACTTTGGCTTTCATAAACTCATCAATGCGTCGCAGCGAAACCTGCTGCTCCTGCTCGTTGCGTTCCACCCAGACATAGCCGGGATCGGATGAGGAGAGCCGCACCTGATAATGTTCGCCGGTCTTTTTGTTTTCGACATTCACCGGATTCTCGCTGGCAAGCGTACTGACCGCACTCCAGTCCAGCGTGACGGTACCGGCGTAGTGTGTCTCTATCCCCAGCTTGCCGTCGCTGAGATAACGAATCGTACCGGTCAGCCGATCGCCATTATTCAGCCAGACGGTATCGGCAGTGGCCTGCTGTGCCCATCCGGCGCAGCAACTGATGACCAGCAGCGGGATAAACGAGGTGGCGCAACGCATAGCTTTCCCTGTAAAGGCGTCGTCTTGCACGGGCGACGCGTCACCGCAAATTCTGACCTGACAATTAAGCCGATTCTGCGACGACATGCAATGCGCCGCCTGGCTCAGGAGAGATCGTGCAGTGCTTTGCCGAGCGGTGGAGTAATAGCGAAGTCCGTAAAACTCATCGCCAGCCCTTCACGTTCAGGCGAGCAGCCCATCACTCCGACAAACCGCCGCGCCTGACCGGGCCACGGGCAGAGCCGTAACAGCGGCCAGCTCACGCCGTCGGTAGAGTACTGAATTCTTAAGGCCGCATTTTCCAGCGTGGCGCGCAGCCAGAACTGGCGCGCATCGCCGGGAAACACACCGGTAGACCAGTCGGAAAACTCTCGCGTCACCACGCTGCCAATTGCGGGCTGGTCATCGTTAAACTCAATGCCCGCCTTAACCCAGTGCGTTTCGTTATCCTGAATAAACAGCCCGGCCTGATCGTAGAGCTGACTGAAATCCGCCCTTACCTGCACCTGAACGGTAAAGTCGTGTTCCACCCAGAAGCCGAAAGCGTGGCCGCTGTGCCGTTCGAAACCGTACCAGGTACGCTGCCAGAAATCGCTGTTCAGCGCGGTTTCGAACCTCAGCGTATCGCCATCCAGGCTGTGTACCGGCGGCTGATTAATCCAGACGCCACCTTCAGTGGTAATGGAACTGACTGCTGTCATAGGCACTCCTTTGGGTAAGTTAAACCGCCCGCGTGCTGGCCGATCTGCGGCGTGGCGATTGACCTGATTATCATAGCGTTGATTGGTGAACGGGCGGCAGACGATTGCGGCAAATCTGATGATGCCGATGTGGCAGGCAGTGAGGTCAGCAGACCCGTGGCTGCAGATACTCCGGCTCTGTTTGCGGTTTCGCTTATATGCCCTTTATTCTCCTGCCGCAAATAAATAACTGCGACCAGGTCCAGTTCACTGAACTATTTCATTTTGTTAATCCCCTGGCGAAAACAGCATTTAACAACCAGGCTTGTTTTGTCTGAGGGCAACTGAACTCATTAAATATAAGGATTAAGCCACCATGGTAGATAAATCAGAAATTTTAGATCACGCGCAGGTTGTAGATGTGAATGGCGAACATGTCGGGATTGTCGACCACTTCGAAGGCGACGACAAAATTAAGCTGGCGAAAAGCGATCCTGAAGCGGGCGGCAAACACCACATTATTCCATTCAGCTGGGTGAAAGAAGTTGATGATAATAAAGTCATCCTTTCTAAAGCCAAAGCGGATGTTGAAAGTGAGTGGCAGTCTGCATAAAACATTAGCCGTGGCGCCCGCCACGGCTTATTTAATTTATTCCGCGATGTAATTTCTGCGTCCTTCCCTGCCCATCTTTAATTTATTACTGCTTTATATTTCACACCGCCTGAAACGTCTTCAGCAATATCTGTCAGATTTTTACTTTCCATGACGCGGTGCTCTCTGTTTTTATGCCCGGTGGCGGGTTGGTCGTGAGCGGAGGTTTTGGAGCGGTCATCATGGCATTGCGCCGGGAGGGAAAAAACCACCAGAATGGCGCAGCACTTTGCCGGATCTCTGTCGGTATCCGGCGGGCATAAGAAACGGCGGGTGAAGTAAAACCTGAGCTCCTCACCCGCTGCGGGTTATTCCTGTTTTGCTGCGCGATCCCGCAGCACGTCACCCACCACCGGAACCGCTGAAAAGGCATTTGGCCAGCCAGCATAGAACGCGGCCTGAGTGATAATCTCGCCCGCTTCTTCAGCCGTCAATCCGTTGTCCATCGCCCGGTTGAGATGGTAGCTAATTTGCGCACTTTGTCCCGAAGCAATCAGCGCGCTGACCGTCACCAGACTTCTGTCTCGAGGTTGTAGCGCTGGCCGCTGCCACAGATTGAGAAACAGCGGATCGGCGGTGAATCTGACCAGCCCGGGCGAGATCGGCCCCACATTTTTCTCCACCGTTGCAGAACGCTGCTGTTCGGCTGCCTGATTCAGTGGCAGCAGTGCCGGAGAGGCTTCGGCCAGTTGATCGGCACCAATACCTCGCGCCTGAAACACATTTTTGGTCACCGCAATTGCGGACATCGCATTGGGCCAGCCGGAATAGAACGCCAGGTGAGTGATTATTTCGGAGACTTCAGCAGGCGTCACGCCACTGTCGAGCGCCACACCGGCGTAATGTTGTAACTCAGCAGGCTGGTTGCGGGCGATGAGAATGGCAAGCGTGACGATACTGCGGTCTCGGATCGAAAGTGCGTCGCGTTTCCAGAGATCGTCGGTTATCGCTTCACGTCCGAAACGAGCCAGTGCGGGAGAGACGGACTCAATGTCGGCAACCGAAAGGCTGGATGGATTAACGTTCAACATAGTTTCACCTCTTTTGGGTTCAGCAGCGGCCAGGTCGGCCAACATCATGGAGATCGCGGCGGCGGCAATCACTTTTTTCATCCTCTGATCAGCTTCCTGGTAAAGGTCAGTTAACAAAAGAGTTAAGAGCGCCACGGTTTTTCAGCAGAGCTGGCACCACGGGGATCGCCTCTTTGCGGTCGGTCATCTCAGCTGTCAGCCGGATATAGTCGCGAAAATGGGGCGTTTCGCGGTGTTGCTGATAGGCGGCGTCACTCGCGTAGATTTCATAGAAGAACCAGCGATATCTGTTTTTTGCATCGGTCGCGGCATACATCGCCAGTACGCCCGGTTCCACCTTCAGTGATTCCGCCATTTCAGGCAGCACAATATCGCGGAATGCCTGCTGATCGGCCGGTTTCACGTCAACAATCACCAGGTTATTGATGGTTCCTTTATTCTGTACGAAGGGTTTATCGCCCAGAAACTGCGGCTCCAGCACGGTGCTCTTTTTCTGGCCGATAAGATCAGGTGCGCGTGTAATAAAAGACCGGTACGGCTCAGAACTGAGATGTTGCTGGTATGCCTCTTCACTCGCATAAATTTCAATCATATAAGCCTGATGAGCATTTTCTTTATGTTTCAGTGAATACATCGCCAGCGTACCTGGTTGCTCTGCCAGCGAACGGGTAATATTATCTGTGGCAACTTCATCGTACTGTCCGTTTTTCCCGGCCTTAATTTCCATTTCATGCAGATTAATGACACGATTTGTGGGTTCTGTTAAAGCGGCTGCCGATGCCGGGCCGGCCATCAGCAGAGTCAGAGTCAGAGCGGTAATATTGTTCACGGTCTGCCTTAATTATCGGATGAGGTGATTTGCGATTCATTCGGTGTATTAACCGGCGCGATTTCTGTTTCATCTGGCTATTAAGCCGTTGTGAGTTCCGTATTGAGCTGAGCAATGAGTCGCGACGCGTGTTGCTTTGCTGCAGCAATTTGCTGCGTGATAATAGTTTCATTACGACTGGCATAGCTTATCCCGCAGGTATAAACCGGTTTCTGCATCTCCAGATTGCAGAGCCGGGCGGTGGTTTCAAACTGAATCAGATAATCCTCCAGCTGATGACCAAAGACGCCATCTGCCGCGTATAACGCCTGCGGTGCGCCAGTGGTGAAGGAGAGGATCAGTTTTTTACCGCCGAGTCTGGCCGTCGATCCGTGCGCAAACCCATGAACAAATACGTCATCCAGCCATAACTTCATGAGCCCTGGCAGCGAATACCATGAGAAGGGAAATTGCCAGACGATAATATCTGCCTTCAGCAGTGCATCCTGTTCGGCGCTGACATTGATGTTGTTGTCCGGATAAAGTGCATCCAGACGACGGATTTCAGCATCAGGCAGCGCAGAAGCGACTTCATTAAGAATGGTAGCATTACCTACCGAATGGCTCAGGTCAGGATGACCGGAAATAATTAATATATTTTTCATTTTCAGTTTTTAATCATCTTTTTTTAACAGATGGCAAGGCGTTGGCGATGCCATCACGCGCTGGGTACTTTTTGCCGTCCGGCACCGTTTAATCAAATCCACTCGCTACGGCTTCCGCCTTTCCTGCAGCCAGCGCTTCACGCGGCGTTTTTACTGCGCCGCCTGCCTGACACCTGTCTGATGACTGGTGACAACACACGGTAGCGGTTTGCGACTGATCATTGGGTGGCGCCCTCTTGCTGAGGCTTATACTCTGCAGCGAACAGGCTTTCCCAGTTGGTGAATGCACCTAACGGGATGCAGTCAAAACTCAGCAGACCGGCTTTTGCCAGCGGAAAGTCAGCCAGCAGGCTTTGGGCCTGTTCCACCGAGTCGCATTCAAGGAAGATCGCAACGCCGGGTCGATCCTGTCGGTAGTAAATATCGCGTAGCGCACCGGATTTATACAGACTCCAGGCATGGAAAGCTTCGTCAGCCAGATGAGGGTGATACTTTTCCAGCGTGGCATCGGGTACGGGTTTATCCAGACACAAAATTCGCATATCAATCTCCTGAGATTCACGGCCAGGGGGAACTGATAAGGAGTATATGCTCGCGATTTAGTGAAGATTAGGCCACTATTGACTCAAAGATATTTAGTCTGTGGCTAATAATAAGCAGCCCGATTGTGTCAGGATTATCCCGTGAACAACGCCATCTATAACCAAATACGCATCTTCCAGAGCATCGCCCGCGAAGGGAATATTTCATCGGCAGCGCGCAAACTGGAGATTACTCCCCCCTCTGTCAGTAAGGCGCTGAAGCTGCTTGAAGCGCACATCGGTCATCCGCTATTTGTGCGAACCACGCGCCGGATTGAGCTGACCGATGCCGGACAGCAGCTGCTGGAACAAACTTCAGCAGCGGTAGCCTCGCTGGAAAAATCGCTGGAAAGCATCCGTGACCAGAATCAGGAACCGTCGGGACTGGTCAGAATCACCCTTTCGCGCTTTGCCTATCTGCTGGTGCTGAAACCTGCGATGGCCGATTTCTGCCAGCAATATCCCGGTATTCAGCTGGAAATTTCGGTATACGATGGCACCGTGAACATCATTGATGAACGTTTTGATCTGGGGATCCGGTTTGGCGACATTCTGGAAGGTGGCGTGGTGGCGCGCCCGCTGATGAAGCCGTTTCGCGAAGGTTTGTATGCCTCTTCTGCCTATCTGGCAGCGTTCGGTATTCCAGAGTCTCCGTCTGACCTGCATCAGCACCGGCTTATCGGTTACCGGTTTATCACCAATAATCGTATTCTGCCGCTGATTCTGGATCATCATGGCGAACAGCTGACCGTTGAGATGCCGGGTCAGTTGATGAGTAATGATATTGAGGTGATGGCTGATGGCATTCGCAACGGGCTGGGTATCGGGCGACTGTTTGAACCGGTTCATAATTTACAGCCGGATAAAGAGGCATTTATTCCGGTGATGGAGCGTTACTGGAAAACTTATCCGCCGGTTTATCTCTATTATCCTAAAAGCGCGGGTAAAACGAAAAGAGTAAAAACGTTAATCGACTTTCTGCTTAAGCACACTGCGGGTTAAGCACCGCTTACTAATAGCGTGCTTACTGAATACGGCTAATGGCAGATATTTATGACGAGATATCATCTGTGACTTTCCTTATATTCCGAACAATGAATGCTTTCAGTTAATTGCATTTTTTTGAGATCGTTATCCTAAAACTTGCTGTTTATCAGATGATTAAAGCCACTGATTTACATCGATTTTCAGCTGGACTTTTCCTGCAATAGTTGATTATATGTACAGGTATTTAGCGCGATACAGAGGTGTTGGAGCACCCATGTATCGCTAATCACAATCACTATTGAAAAGGAATAGAGATCATGACTGATTCAGAGTGTAATGCAGTTGGTTTAAATTCAGAAGCCCCTTCCATTTCCCAGCGCAAATTAACGGTGAGTTACGCCAGCCGGTATCCCAGTTACGCGCGTATTCCGTCGATTATCATGAAAGGCCAATGGCTGGCTGCCGCCGGATTTACCACCGGCACCGAAGTAGAAGTAAAAGTCACGGCGGGCCGTATTGTGCTGACGGTCAAACCACCAGAGCCGGTCAATGAGCAGCTGGTTAACGCGTTAGCGCAGCTGAATAAGCTGCCCGCCAGGAAACAGAAGCAGGTTCTGGCTTTGTCAGGTGTGGTTGCGGGGTAGTGGCGTTGAGGTAAAAGGATGCCGCTTCTGGTTGGGAAGCGGCAGATCAGTATTGCTGGCAATAATTATCCGCGTTTCTATATTTAAAGGATCTTTTGCCCCGCCAACGTAGCTCCCCCCCGTTTTAATCGCCTTTTATAATGAGATTAAAGATAATCTATAGATTGGAATTATTTCTGAAGAATTATTAAATGTTTATTATCAGATTGCTATCGCAAAATACAGATTATCGATGTACACACTATGCTTTTGTAAGAATCGCACTACTCTAAATGAGTAAAAAAAAAGCAGGCAATTAAAAATGGACAAAAAATTAACACTTACATTCTCTGGTAAGCATATCTTTTAGTTTTATGAGATCTTTAGCTGAGAAAATATTTGAAGAAAATTTTGCTCAAATTTGTTTATCAGATTCCTCCTGAAGGATGTTTATATGCGTACGAAGATACCATCCTGACCAACCTTTTTATATAATCTAATCCGCCATCAGTGTTTATCTACCCTGGATGAACCTTTTTTAAACTTGCTGAATATCCTACAGCGCCAGAAATTAATCGGCGAATGCAAACATCAGAACTGTCAATAAACAGGTTTTGACTTTACTAAGCTCCAGACAAAGCCATAAATAGGTGCCATATCCAAACCACCACATAATCAAAGTACGGCTATTAAATACGTTCGTACGAACGAAAGCAAACTATTGAGGTATTATGACGTCAGTAAGAAAACAAAGAATATGTGGATGCTAAACAGAAGATAGGATTGGGTGCCCTAAAGGATTTACTCCTGTTAGAAAGCATATTGATCTAAAAATTTCTTTATCTGAATTTGTTGCATGCTCCTGAGGCACCCCTTACTAAAATTGTCTCCACTCCTTAAAATCTTCAATTTGTAATCTCTAAAAACTCCAGCTATTTTAGGATCTGATTAACCATGTCTGGTGAGAACGACGTTTATATAAAGGTATTGTTATGGACAACTATTGGGACACGAAAAGACTCTCAAACTACTTTCTAACGATGGCAAATTTGGAAGCTAATCAGTTAGTTAATGTAGCAACCTCTCTCTCTCACTTTCATCTTAAAGATGCTCTTTTAAGAGTGAAATTTCAGGATGAAGTGCGTGGATTCGCTCGACTACAGCTCCATACGATTCGCAATTCGACTTCGGATGATCAGTGTCAGGAGTGTATCCAGAATCTGAAGCAGGAAAGCCAGTATCTTAAGATTCAGGACCGAATGCTCAGAACCGGTGAAGCTGTCGTATCGTCTTCGGTGCAGTTTTACTATGACCATGAAAAGGTCATTGGATATGTAATCAATGGCATCGGCGTGGTGTTGAGTGGCTTACAAATCGTGGCTGGGGTCGGTCTGATTGTGGGTTCTGTCACCACGGGTAATATTTTAGGTGTTGTAGCGGGTTCCACCCTTGTGATGAATGGAGTGGGATCAGGGATTGAGAGCATAGGTAGACTTAGCGGTGTGGCTCATCCATCTAACCCAATAAGAGATAAATATGAAGATGTTGCAGATTTCTTTGGCTTTGATAAGCGACTGGGATTGCTAGCCTATCAGGTCGTTGATTTGACCACTTCATACTATGGCATTTTCAAGCTGACTTTGAAGCCAGAGGCCTGGAGGCTATACAAATATCTGCCAACTGACTATTACCGCAAAGTACAGGTTATGAGTAAACCAGCACTTGCTTTAAAAGGCGCTGGAGCAGCCTATAAGGGGAGTGGAATAGGTATCAACCTTTATCAAATGCAAAATAGCTCCTCTCAAAACTAACTTCTGGTTTTTCTGACAAATTTGTAGGATTTCCATGCCAGTCTCATAGGCGTAACAAAATAGACCACAAGGAATGCAAACGTCAGAACAACAATATATGGAATGGCATTTGAAGCATCTGCATTGAAAATGCCATCCAGTCCAATAAGCATCAAAATAATAAGAGCAATAACTCCGCCCCAGAAGCGTTTACTTAGATCAATCACGAGGCTCTGAAGTGTATCTTTTTTTGACTCGTCTTTTTTTATAATAATTTTGAGTTTACCGATTTCTTTAGCAGAGAAACCATTATTAAGAAGTTCTTTCTCAAATTCGTTCATCTGATTCATCCTGAATGACGTTGTGATACGTGCGAAATATAGCACAGTGAACCCGGCCCATGCTAACCCACCTCTTTACGTAGCCGACACCGGTACCGCCAAATGACATTGTCTGCGCTGCTGTCATTGCTGTGGTGTACCCGTTAATCCCGCGATGGCTTCTCCTCCTTAAGTGGTCTATCAATGCGACTGTTGCAACTGGCGAATAAGCGGCCAGCAATGCAGCTGCTGAAGCAGCGCCTGTAGCCGGTTTATGTGACCAACGCAGCTCTGGCTGTACCCTGATGAGATGCGATCCCAAAGGTAAGGGATAGAGGTGATGCACCTAATGAACACGATGTATGTATAAATCCACACTAACTGCCGGGATTAAGCCCAGGTTATGATCTGATTTCAATGGCTACACAGGGTCACAATAGCCGTTTAATTAAACAGAAAAACCAGCGCGAGATGAAGCAGCGTGGATATAACGATTAACCCTCATCAATCTCTTCAGATAAGGTTAAAAATGAAAATAATTACAATCGCAGCGACCATTTTATTACTCACAGCCTGTGTACCCCATAATGACAGACAACACGCTGTGGGCATGGCTAACCCAGCCTCTGTGCATTGTGAAAAGAGGGGCGGCAAGCTGGACATAGTTAAGGGCCCGGATGGTGAATCAGGTTACTGTACTCTGCCAGGCGGAGAGCGCATCGAGGAGTGGGCACTGTACAGAAGGGATAACCAATAGACTCGTTAGTCGGAAGGCATATCAGGGCAGCGATCAAGGAGCCGTAAGAATGGGACGTGGCTTTATGAAAGGAGGATTACCAGCATACGGCCGCATTGATGTTCCTGATTTCACAAAGTGTGTAGTGCGATGAAAATACTGATATTTATTTTAATCTTCTCCGCAACCTGGTTTCTCATACCTGAAGGGATCATCAGATCCCTGGTAGAAGGCCACATTAGCGGTGACGGTGAAGGCGCTATGGATAGTTTCGAATTCACAGTGATTGCACTTAAGGCGGTGCTTTCGGTTCTGCTGGCCTTTATCGGTGTCTGGCTATATCGCAAAGCTAACCAACGATAACGAAGCGACATTCAAGAAGATGTTCATCGACGGCCAACAGAAGGACCTCAGGGGCTTAGCCTGAGCATTCATTCACGCAAGGTTGGTGTAGTTGTCAGACAAAGCGGCTAAGCCGTTTTGAGAAATGGTAATTACTTTATCCATTTCTTCAGCTTTGATTCGTCGAAGTTAGTGCCTGTGTAGACGCGGCCGGAAAGCAATGTTGCAATAACCGCACCAAAAATCAGCTTCTTCATATCCCTATACCCAAAATAATAGACGGGATAAATCCTCGCATGGAGTAGTCGAAAAAAAGTGGAAAATGATCAATTTTGCTAAAAGTCATAGCGCGCCTGCCGATAAGCCAGAGAACGCAAATCACGGAGAAATCACAATGGAACACCCAAACCCACTCGCAGCGATGACGTTCATAATCTGGTTTTTTATGTTTATTCCATGCTTTCGTATGGCTCAAAAGGCGGGATTCGGATGGAAAATGGCTCTGTTACTATCATTCCCCGGCTTGCATTTCTTTACACTCTATATCTTCGCTTATAAGAAGTGGCCCAATCTGCCCAATGCTTGAGACCTGATAGCAAAAAAACCACCTGAGTGGGCTATGCCATTATGCACTTTATGAATTTATGGAAAGGCACTAGCGATTCTTTGTTGCAACAACTTCATTAGTCTTTTCATAAATTCTGGCTCTTCGAGCCCAATACTCCCTGAGTGCTCCCCCAGACTAACAAGAATCTCATCATCGCCACCTAAAAGGTGTGCAGCAAAAATGGTATAGCTACCTGAAGATTATAACCATCATGCGAAATATGGATTACCCATTCAAATTTTAATTCCTTTCAAACACTTCTCGCTGCTCAGCCCTAAATGTCTCCAATCAGAGGGTTGAGGTTCTACTGAGCCAGTTGAATGCCTTTTACTTGAATGCCCATAGCTTTCTCCGGGCAATAAAAAAACCGCAAGTTAGAGGTTTAAGATTGGGTAAACGATGAGGTTGTTTTTCCTAAGCAAAGGTTGAACTGCGAACGAGACCTAAAACCAAAATGCTGGCATTGTGCGGATTTCATTGTACCAATGGTTAACTGCGGGGATTTCCTGTAAGAACCAGAAGCCGATCCCAATCATCATGATGCTAATTCCAAAATGAAGAATAGTGCTGATCCAATATTCAATAGGTTTGGCATCCTTGTAGATGAATTCCTTGCGACTCGTTCCCTTAAAGGTTTTGGTATAGATTCCCCGATGCATGTAAATGAAAGACTCAGCCAGCGTTATTAGACCAACTATAAAGGCGGCACATACTGTGAACCAATACTGAAATCCCATTATTTTTCATCCCAGCCAATTTTTTAGGTTCATTATTACACAGCTATATAAGATTCCAGTAAGGGTGGCGTAATATTTCGCCACTCACTCAAAAGTGTCTGCATATTGAATGCCTCAATAACCTCATCCATGCAGCCCTTATGCAATCGCTGCTGCGTGCAGCAGCAAATGAATGGGGCTGGATAAAGACAGCGCCGGTTATCAAAACAAAGAAGCCTGTCAGCTAGCGCATCCGCTGTTAACGCGAGAGGAAGCGAACCGGCTGATTGATTGCATGCCGGAAAGCATAAAACCAGTGGTCATATTTGCGCTGGCTACCGGCCTTCGCCTTTCAAACATTCTGGATCTGGAATGGACGCAGGTTGATATGCAAAGGAAGGTCGCCTGGATTAATTCGGAGAACGCCAAAGCGGGCAAGGCTATTGGCGTGGCTCTGAATGATACGACATGCAAAGTGCTGAAGGGGCAGATAGATAAGCAGTCACGTTAGGTGTTCGTACAAACCAAGGCGAAGCATCGCAGCGATGGAACGCTGGCACCGGCAGGCAGGAAAATGCGCAGTGATGATAACACGGCGTGGAATATCGGTCTAAAAGCGCCAGGCATAGAAGACTTCCGCTTTCATGACTTACGGCATACGTGGGCGAGCTGGTTAATCCAGTCTGGTGTTCCGCTTTCCGCGCTGCAGGAAATGGGTGGATAGGAAAATATTGAAATGGTGCGTCGGTATGCTCACCTCGCACCTAACCACCTGACCGAACATGCGCGCAAAATTGACTCACTTTTGGGTGAGAGCGACACAAATACGACACAAGAAGATAATCAGGTAGGATTGAAGCTGGCGTAAACCGATGATTTTATTTGGTACGCCCTACAGGATTCGAACCTGTGACCTACGGCTTAGAAGGCCGGTGCTCTATCCAACTGAGCTAAGGGCGCATGGAGATGGCACGGATTATACGTCGGGAAGCGGGTACGTCAACGTTTTTGCCGTTTCTCCGCAGCGAAGTGCTGCGGTAATGACCAATTGGCGTCAGTGACGCCTGCGCCATTCGCTGAGCGACACGAGTTTACCGTTGTCGGTAAATTCTCCTTCCAGCTCAATCCCTTGTGCTGTGAAACGCGCATTGAATTGCTCACGAAGTGCATGCAGCTCCTGGATGTCCGGTTCCAGCTGGCGCAGAAAGCCCAGCGCGAGCAGCAGCTGCTGGCGGCTAATAAGCGGTGGAAAACCGGCTCGACTGAGAATCGCATGCCAGCGCTGGCTATTCTCCTCACTGCCGTCAACAATGAACACCTGCCAGATCAGCAGTACCGCTGCGCCATTATGCAGGTGCGTTTCATTATCCTTGCTGAGATAGTCGGTAAACTCTTTCGCCGCCTCTTTCCCCATCATAGAGATCATTGATTCCACCTGTACCGGTGGCAGCTGCAGCCGTTTGCTGAGCCGCTGAGCGGCGTGGCGTGAGCCAGCGGTGAGCAGCTGAAATCCAGCGACAAACACCACCGCCAGAGTAGCAAGCATTATCCAAATCATAACATCGTCCCCGGATTGTCCTGCAGATATCATACGCATGCAGGCTGGCACTCGTCGCGACGAAAAAGCCGGAAAGCACATACGCGGCTGAAACTGTAACTGACAGCGCGCCGCGCTTCTGACAAAATACCCCCCTTCCCCGATTCAACACAACACAGTGGATTTCCTCTCTGATGGCAGCAAAAATTATTGACGGTAAAACGATTGCGCAGCAGGTGCGCGTTGAGGTTGCGGAAAAAGTGAAGCAGCGCCTGGCCGCCGGAAAACGCGCGCCAGGTCTGGCAGTGGTTCTGGTGGGTGAAAACCCGGCATCGCAGATCTACGTGGCCAGCAAACGCCGCGCCTGTGAAGAGGTCGGTTTCCACTCCCGCTCTTACGATCTGCCTGCTACGACCCGCGAAGCTGAGCTGCTGGAGCTGATTGATGCGCTCAATCAGGACGACGAAATCGATGGCATCCTGGTGCAGTTGCCACTGCCAGCCGGCATTGATAACGTCAAAGTGCTGGAGCGCATCACGCCTGATAAAGATGTCGATGGATTCCACCCTTATAACGTCGGTCGCCTCTGTCAGCGTGCGCCAACCCTGCGTCCCTGCACGCCACGCGGTATCGTGACGCTGCTGGAGCGCTACAACATTGACACCTACGGCCTGAATGCCGTGGTGGTTGGCGCATCCAACATTGTTGGTCGTCCGATGAGTATGGAACTGCTGCTGGCGGGCTGCACCACGACCGTCACTCATCGCTTTACCAAAGATCTGCGCCATCACGTTGAGCATGCCGATCTGCTGGTCGTTGCAGTGGGTAAGCCAGGGTTTATTCCGGGTGAATGGATCAAACCGGGCGCCATCGTCATCGACGTGGGCATTAACCGGCTGGAGAGCGGCAAAGTGGTGGGCGATGTTGATTTTGACAGTGCATCCGAGCGCGCCTCCTACATTACCCCGGTGCCGGGCGGTGTTGGTCCGATGACAGTAGCAACACTGATTCAAAACACGCTGCAGGCGTGCGAAGAGTTTCATGATAAAGAGGTAGTATAAATGACAAGTTTTTCACTGGGTAAATTCCCGCACGTCGATCTGTGTGACCTGCTGAAACTGGAAGGCTGGGTTCAGAGCGGCGCACAGGCGAAAGTCGTGATTGCCGAGGGTGAAGTGAAGGTCAACGGTGCGGTAGAAACCCGCAAGCGCTGCAAAATCGTAGCCGGTCAGACCGTGGAATTCGCGGGTTTCCGCATTACTGTGGTCGAGTAATTTACGGGCGTCCCTGCGGGGACGCTGTTACACCCGCTCATCCCCCTTTACGCACGTCTCCCCTTCCCGCTGTTCCAGTGCAATATGATTCACCGCCGTATGCTGCGCTATCAACGTCGCGAGCCGGGGTGAATGGCTGGTGATCCAGAGCTGACTGAACTCGCTGGCTTCGGCGATTAAGCGCGCCAGCGCAGGCAACAGATCTTCATGCAGGCTGTTTTCCGGCTCATTCAGTGCCATAAAGGCGGGCGGACGCGGGCTGAGCAGTGCGACAACCAGACAGAGAAACCGCAGCGTGCCATCAGAAAACTCCGCGCTCTCCAGCGAACGCAGAATGCCCTGGCGCGACATCAGCATCTGGAAACGGCCATTCTGCACATCGACATCAAACTGGCTGTCGGGAAACGCCTGTTCCATCACCTCAGACAGGAGTTCGGAATGACCGCGCTCAACAATGGTCGCCCAGGCCGCCGCCAGATTGCTGCCATCATGGCT
Organism: Pantoea sp. ABR1s; assembly: GCF_057812235.1. NCBI lineage: Bacteria > Pseudomonadati > Pseudomonadota > Gammaproteobacteria > Enterobacterales > Erwiniaceae > Pantoea > Pantoea sp. ABR1s. The sequence goes on from NZ_CM173823.1 coordinate 3,046,260, forward strand.
CAGCACCGGCGCACGCACGCCAATCTGCGGTGCCCGTATCGGTGAGCCAGGCCAGACCGCAAACTCATGGTAAAAGCGCCACTGCTGCAGACGTTCGCGCAACTGCGAAAGCTCCGGATAGCGATGCGGTTCGCCAAGCTGACCAAACAGCGACTCTTCGGGATGCAGCACCGCCGGATAGGCGACGCGCTCGCCCTCAACGTTGTGCAGAAAGGCGGTCTGATTTTCGCGCTGCATAATACAGGCGGAAGGACGGCGCTGCTGACCGCTCAGCCAGAGTCGCTCCTGCTTCACCAGCGGATCGAGATTAAACAGGCTGGTCACCAGCGGCTCGGGAAAGCCAATCTCCAGCTGGTAATCCATGTCATCCATCACCACGGCCAGCTCCAGCCGCTTTGGATCGTGTCGGCGATCGCCCCGACGTAAACCGCCCGCCCACATCGCTTTCTGAATGCCGCCTTCTTCAGCCAGCGCCAGTGCCAGACGACCGCTGGCCGCCTCATGCAGCAGCCGCACCGCTTTGTAGAGGTTGGATTTACCGCAGCCGTTGGGACCGCTCACCACATTCAGCTGCTGCAGCGACAGCGTCAGGTTACGTATCGAGCGGAAGCCGCGGATCTGAATCTGTTCAATCGCCATAATAAAAAAGGGCGATTGCTCGCCCTCTCCGGTTTATTTTCGACGCCAGCTGGAGCCCTGCGGCCCATCCTCGACGATGACACCCAGCGCGTTAAGCTTGTCGCGCGCGATGTCCGCTTCCGCCCAGGCTTTGGCGGCGCGCGCATCGGCACGGGCTTTCACCCAGTGCTCAATCTCGGCAACCTCTTCGTCATTGACCTGCGCGCCGCTTTGCAGGAACAGCTCAGGATCCTGCTGCAGAATGCCCAGCACGTTGGCCATCTCGCGCAGCTTCGACGCCAGCCCATGCGCTGAAGCGCCATCTTCACTTTTCAGGCGGTTCACTTCACGCGCCATGTCGAACAGCACCGAATAGGCTTCCGGGGTGTTGAAATCATCATCCATTGCGCTGCGGAACCGCGCTTCAAACGCTTCGCCGCCGTGGGCAGGCACGCTGCTGTCGGTGTGACGCAGTGCCGTATAGAGACGCTCCAGCGCCGCACGCGCCTGATTCAGGTTATCTTCGCCGTAGTTAAGCTGGCTGCGATAGTGACCGGACATCAGGAAGTAACGCACCGTCTCCGCATCATAATGTTGCAGCACGTCACGCACGGTGAAGAAGTTACCGAGCGATTTGGACATCTTCTCGCGATCAACCATCACCATGCCGGAGTGCATCCAGTAGTTGACGTAAGGACCGTCATGGGCGCAGCTCGACTGAGCGATTTCGTTTTCATGGTGCGGGAACATCAGATCGGAGCCGCCGCCGTGGATATCGAAATGGGTGCCCAGCTGTTTGCAGTTCATTGCCGAGCACTCGATGTGCCAGCCAGGACGACCGTTGCCCCACGGCGATGACCAGGCTGGCTCATCCGCTTTGGACATTTTCCACAGCACGAAGTCCATCGGATTGCGTTTCACGTCGGCGACTTCAACACGCGCGCCCGCCTGCAACTGCTCCAGATCCTGACGCGACAGCGCGCCGTAATCGGTGTCGCTAAGCACATCGAACATCACGTCGCCGTTCTCCGCCACATAAGCGTGACCGCGAGCGATCAGCGTCTCCACCAGCTCGATAATCTCAGCGATGTGACGGGTAGCGCGCGGCTCCTCATCGGGCGGCAGAATCCCCAGCGCGGCGAAGTCGTTGTGCATCTCGCCAATCATGCGGTTAGTCAGGGTTTCGATGCTCTCGCCGTTTTCGTTGGCGCGCTTGATGATTTTGTCATCAATGTCGGTGATGTTACGTACATAATTAAGCTGATAACCGAGGTAACGCAGGTAGCGCGCCACCACGTCAAACGCCACGAACGTCCGCCCATGACCAATGTGACAGAGGTCATACACCGTGATGCCGCAAACATACATCCCGATTTTACCGGCATGAATGGGTTTGAATTCCTCTTTCTGTCGACTCAGGGTGTTATAAATCTTAAGCATTGAACGGTTCCGTTTTCGCGTGTGGTTGGCACTTTTAAGTATCCAGACATTGTGCCGTATTTTTATCGCTCGCGCGACGCAAAGCAAGCCAACTGCGCCGCGCTGCTGACGCGTCATTGGAAATTATGATATAAGAACGGTCGACAAAAAGGGGGACGCCCATCGACAGAGCGACCTCAGCAACTGATGACAACCTTTACAGGACGACAAAAATGGTAACTTTCCAGACGAACCATGGCGATATCGTAATCAAAACTTTCGATGATAAAGCGCCGGCAACCGTAAAGAACTTCCTGGATTACTGCCGTGAAGGTTTTTACGACAACACCATTTTTCACCGCGTAATCAACGGCTTTATGATTCAGGGCGGCGGCTTCGAGCCGGGCATGAAGCAGAAAGAAACCAAAGCCGAAATTCAGAACGAAGCCAGCAATGGCCTGAAAAACACCAAAGGTACGCTGGCAATGGCACGTACCTCTGCGCCGCACTCTGCGACCGCACAGTTTTTCATCAACGTAGCTGACAACGACTTCCTGAACTTCCGTGACGAAAGCGTTCAGGGCTGGGGCTACTGCGTATTCGCTGAAGTGGTTGAAGGTATGGATGTGGTCGAGAAGATCAAAGCGGTCTCTACCGGCCGCAGCGGCATGCACCAGGATGTGCCAAAAGACGACGTCGTTATCCAGAAAGTGACCGTCAGCGAGTAATGTCGCGCACGCTGTTTATCGCAGATCTCCATCTGTGTCAGGAAGAACCGGCGATTACCGCCGGTTTTCTGCATTTTTTACAGCGCGAAGCGCCCCACTGCGACGCGCTCTATATTCTCGGCGATCTGTTTGAAGCCTGGATTGGCGACGACGATCCCAATCCGCTGCATCAGCAGGTTGCCCGCGCCCTGCGCGCCCTGCCGGTTCCGGTTTACTTTATCCATGGCAATCGCGACTTCCTGATTGGCCGACGCTTCGCGCAGGCCTGCGGCATGACGCTGCTGCCGGAAGAGCAGGTGCTGACGCTCTACGGCCATCGGTTGCTGATCATGCATGGCGATACGCTCTGTACCGACGATGCGGGTTACCTGCGTTTTCGGGCCAAAGTGCATAATCCCTGGATCCAGCGGCTGTTTCTCGCGTTGCCGTTATGGATACGTAAACGTATTGCCGCCCGGATGCGCGCCGACAGTAAACAGGCCAACCAGCATAAATCCCAGACCATCATGGATGTGAATCAGGAAGCGGTCGTCGCCACTATGCTGCGCCAGCAGGTGCCGCTGTTAATCCACGGTCACACTCATCGCCCGGCGATTCATACGCTGAGCCTCCAGGGTGAAACGGCGCAACGCGCAGTGCTGGGTGCCTGGCACAGCCGGGGTTCCATGATCCAGCTCGACGCCAGTGGCATTCAGCTTATCCATTTCGACTTTTAATCTGCGGTTAAATCCACGACCTTAAGCCCGACGCAACCGTTTTCCTTGCGTGCTTCTCATGCTATTCTCGGTGCCCTTCAAAACCTGTCCGCCCGGCCAGGTCTGTTTGTTCATTCACAGGAGTTGACCGCATGTCATCCAACGCCCCGGCCCGCATCGCCATTGTTATGGGTTCCAGAAGTGACTGGGCCACCATGCAGTTCGCCGCTGAAATCCTCTCCAGCCTGGACGTCCCTTTTGATGTTGAAGTGGTCTCTGCGCACCGCACCCCGGATAAACTGTTCAGCTTCGCCGAAACGGCAGCCGACAAGGGTCTTCAGGTGATTATTGCTGGCGCAGGTGGCGCGGCACATCTGCCGGGTATGCTGGCGGCAAAAACGCTGGTGCCGGTGCTGGGTGTGCCAGTGCAGAGCGCAGCACTGAGCGGCGTCGATAGCCTCTATTCGATTGTGCAGATGCCGCGCGGTATTCCGGTCGGTACGCTGGCGATTGGCAAGGCAGGCGCAGCCAATGCCGCGCTGCTGGCGGCGCAGATTCTGGCGCTGCATGACAGTGCGCTGGCGTTACGCCTGACCACCTGGCGTCAGAGCCAGACCGATGAGGTGCTGAACCATCCCGATCCGCGGGTGGATGCATGAAGCCGGTTTGCGTACTGGGCAACGGCCAGTTAGGTCGTATGCTGCGTCAGGCGGGTGAACCCCTGGGCATCGCGGTGTATCCGGTAGGCTTAGACGCCGATCCCACCGCGCTCCCTATCGCCGACAGCGTGATCACCGCCGAAATCGAACGCTGGCCGGAGACGGCGCTGACGCGTGAGCTGGCCAGCCATCCGGCCTTTGTTAACCGCGATATCTTTCCGCGTCTGGCAGATCGTCTGACGCAGAAACAGCTGCTGGATCAGCTGGGACTGGCCACCGCGCCGTGGCAGTTGCTGGCAGATAAAAGCGAATGGCCAGCAGTGTTTGACTCGCTGGGCGAGTTAGCCATTGTGAAAAGCCGCACCGGCGGTTACGACGGCCGGGGTCAGTGGCGTCTGCGTGCCGATGATACTCACACCCTGCCGGAGGCGTGCTACGGCGAATGCATCGTTGAGCAGGGCATCAACTTTTCCGGTGAAGTCTCACTGGTGGGGGCGCGCGGTCACGATGGCCAGGTAGTGTTCTATCCGCTGACGCATAACCTGCATCAGGATGGCATTCTGCGCACCAGCGTTGCGCTGCCGCAGGCGGATCAGGCACAGCAGCAGCAGGCCGAAGCGATGCTGAGTGCGATCATGCAGGAACTGAATTACGTCGGCGTAATGGCGATGGAGTGTTTCGTTACGCCAGCTGGATTGCTGATCAATGAGCTGGCGCCGCGCGTCCATAACAGCGGGCACTGGACGCAGAACGGTGCGTCGATCAGCCAGTTTGAGCTGCATCTGCGCGCCATTCTTGGTCTGGCATTACCGCAGCCGGTGGTGTTTGCGCCGTCGGCGATGGTCAATCTGATCGGCACTGACGTGAATCTCAGCTGGCTGCAGCAGCCGCTGGTGCATCTGCACTGGTATGACAAAGAGGTGCGTCCGGGTCGTAAAGTGGGCCATCTGAATCTGACCGACAGCGATACAGAGCGGCTCAGGGCTGCCCTTAATGCGCTGGTGCCGCAGCTACCGGAAGCGTACGCCAGCGGCATCGCCTGGGCGGTTGAAAAACTGTAATCCCCGCACCTGAGTCTGGTAATGGCTTTACCAGGCAGCTCAGAAGCTTAATGCGATGGGAGCATACGCCTGGAGCAAAGCATCGGGCCGCCCGGCTAAAAACGCCGGGAGCGTTTTTGAACAACGCAAAGCGTTGGCCCGGCTACGGGCGCACCTCAGGGATGAGGAGCGTAATCGCCCGTGCTGAGCCTGCCATGGATGGCGTTTTTGCGTCTTTGCGGAGGGCGTATGCTCCCTGAGCCAGCACCTTACCGTCGAGCGCTACGGGTGCTAACTCACGCCGCATCAAACTTCCTGAACAACGCTTTCCCTTTGAGTAATCGGATCCCCAGCCAGCCACCGCACAGCGATAACAGCAGCGCGCCACACAACGGCAGCGCCAGCCACAGGGTCCAGTCAGGCTGCCACGGGAAGTCGAAAATCTTAGTCTGTAATCCCCACAGCGCCGCTTCTGCCCCCATCGCCGCCGCCACGCCGGAGACCACGCCGAGCAGGGCAAACTCACACCACAGCGTCGTACGCAGCAGGCGTTTACCGGCACCCAGCGTGCGATAGACCACCAGCTCCTGACGCCGCTGGCGCATACCGACCTGAATCTGCGCCAATAGTAGTAACACACCACAGGCGGTCACCAGCACCACCATGATCTCCAGCGCCTGGCTGACCTGCGCCAGCACCTGGCCGATCTGCCGCATAATGCTGCCGATATCCAGCAGACTCAGCGCCGGAAAAGCACGGTTAAGCTGCGCCAGCAGAACAGGATTCGCCTCCATGCGGAAGCTGGTGAGCCAGGTCTGCGGCTGGCTGTCGAGCGCGCCCGGCGGGAAGATAAAGAAGAAGTTTGGCTTCAGGCTTTCCCAGTCCACTTTACGCAAACTGGTAATGCGCGCGCTGAAGGTCTGCGTATCGCCATCGAACGTCAGGGTATCGCCGAGCTTCAGCCCCAGCCGATCGGCCAGTTCCACTTCCATCGACACTTCACCCGCTTTAGGTGGCCAGTTGCCTGCCACCAGCGGATTATGATCCGGGCGATCGGCCAGTTCCGTCAGGTTGAGCTCACGGTTCAGGGCATTATCCAGCTTCGGATCGGCCGGTTTGCCGTTGAGTTCACTGAGCCGCACCCGCGCAATCGGGTAAAAGGTCCCGGGCGTGATCTGATGCGACTGCAGGAAATCACGCACCTGCGGCACCTGATCTGCCGTCATGTTCAGCAGGAAGAAGTTCGGGCTATCCGCCGGTAACTGCTGCTGCCAGCGATCCAGCAGATCGCCACGCATTACCAGCAGCAGCGCCAGCAGCATGAACGACAGCGAAAAGGCCGCAAGCTGGCTCAGCGTCATGCCGGGCTGGCGCAGCAGCCGGTTGATCGCCAGTCGTAACGCCAGATTGCGCACTACCAGCCGACGCAGCAGCAGCAGGGTTCCCCAGCCGAGTAGTGCCAGCAATCCGGCCAGCACCACCACACCCGCCAGCAGCGCCCAGAGCATTTTACTGCCGCCAACCAGCAGCGCTAACAGCGTCACCACCACCGCGATCATCACCGGAATATAGATCTTCAGCGGCCAGAGGTTCGCCACCGCATCACGTCGCAACACCCGCAGCGGCTGCGTCGCCAGCAGCAGACGATAGGGACGCAGACCCACCAGCAGCGAAATCACAAACAACGATCCCACCGCCCAGATCCACGGCCAGACGCTCGCCGCCGGTAAGCTGGCAGGCAGCACGGGTTTCAGCATCGCCATCAGGATCGCTTCAACGCCCTGCCCCACCAGTCCACCGGCAATCGCCGCCAGCAGCAGAACCGCCAGCCACTGACCGATGATCAGCCGCTGCAACGCGCCGTGCGTCGCACCCAGGGTTTTCAGCACCGCCACCAGATCGTAGCGGCTGCGGCAATAGTGGCTCATGGCGACCGCCACGGCCGCAATCGCCAGCATCAGCGTCAGCAAGGCCGAGAGCAGCAGGAACTGCTGTGCCCGCTGCATCGAACGGCCCAGTGCATCTTCCGAGTTCTCCACGCTGATCCAGCGCTGGTCCGCTTTCAGCTGTGGTTCAATCCAGCGGTCATAGCTGGCCAGCTGATCGGGATTACCGGAAAACTTATAGCGCCAGGTGATGCGGCTGCCTGGCTGAATCGCACCGGTTTTGGCGGCATCCGCCAGATTGATCAGCAGACGCGGCGCCATCTCAAACGGGTTAAAGCCGCCATCCGGCTCCTGGATCACCTCGCCGCTGATGCGCAGCTGGGTGTCACCCACTTCCAGCGTGTCGCCCACTTTCAGGTTCAGCAGCGCCATCAGGCGCGGTGCTGCCAGCGCAGTACCCGCCTGCGGCCTCAGCCCCGGTGGCTGCGTCTGCAGCGTGCCAAACATCGGGTAGCGATCATCCACCGCTTTTACTGAGGCAAGCTGCGGTGACTGATCGGCAAATGTCATGGTCATAAAAGTCAGCTGACGGCTGACCGTCAGACCGGTTTCAGCTGCTTTTGCCAGCCAGGCTTCTGGCGCTGCATCACTGCTGCGCAGCGTACGGTCGCCGGCCATAAAATCACGGCTCTGCTGATTCAGCCCTTTTTCCATGCGATCGCTGATCGACCCCAGCGCCAGCACGCAGGCCACCGCCAGCGTCAGCGCAAGCCAGACAATCAGCAGCGAGGGCGAACGCCACTCGCGCCAGAACCAGCGCCAGATCATTGCTCCTCCCACAATTTACCGTCGCGCAGCCGCAGGCGACGATCGCAGCGCGCCGCCAGTTGCTCGTCATGCGTCACCAGAATCAGCGTGGTGGCGAAATCGCGGTTAAGGGAAAACAGCAGATCAGCAATGCGGTCACCGGTTTTACGATCGAGATTGCCGGTCGGCTCATCGGCAAACAGCAGACCAGGACGGCCACTGAAGGCGCGGGCCAGCGCCACCCGCTGCTGCTCGCCGCCTGAAAGCTGGGCGGGCAGATGATGCAGACGTTCACCCAGTCCGAGCAGCGTCAGAAGCTCTCTCGCCTGTTCACGGCTCTGGCGATCGCTGTCGCCGCGCAGCAGCGATGGCAGCTGCACATTCTCCTGGGCATTCAGGGTTGGCACCAGCATAAATGACTGGAATACAAAGCCGACCTGCCGGGCACGCAGGGCCGCACGCTGCTCTTCGTTCATCTGGTGCAGTGGCTGCCCCAGCAGATGGACTTCGCCGCTGCTGCCATCGTCCAGCCCGGCCAGAATTCCGAGCAGGGTTGACTTGCCGGAGCCGGACTCGCCAATCAGCGCAATGGTCTCAGCTGGTTTGACAACCAACTCAACTCCGGTAAGGATGGTTAGCTGATGCTCTCCCTGACCGACGGACTTAGTAAGATGATGAACTTCAACAATGTTTTCCGCTGGCATTATCCCTTCCTGTTATTGATTCTTCTGCTGGTGTCGCGTCTTGCTGCTGCAGATACGCTGATGGTGCTGGGCGACAGCCTGAGTGCGGGCTATCGCATGTCTGCCACCGCGGCCTGGCCCAGCCTGCTTGATAAGCAGTGGCAGCAAAAACCTAAAGTGATCAACGCCAGTATCAGCGGTGATACGGCTGCACAGGGGTTGGCGCGCCTGCCCGCACTATTAAAACAGCATCAGCCGCAATGGGTGTTAATCGAATTGGGCGGTAACGATGGTTTGCGCGGTTTCCCGCCCGACGCTATCGCGCAGAATCTGAGTAAAGTTATCGACGATGTTAAAGCCGCCAATGCGAAGCCGCTGCTGATGCAGATTCGTCTGCCTGCCAACTATGGCCGCCGCTACACCGAAGCGTTCAGCGGCATCTATCCCGGATTAGCGCAGCAGCATAACATTCCTCTGGTGCCCTTTTTCATGGAACAGGTTTATCTGAAACCCGAGTGGATGCAGCAGGATGGCATTCATCCTAATCCTGATGCCCAGCCTTTTATCGCCCAGTTAATGGCAAAAGACCTGGCCCCCTTAGTTAAGCAGCCGTAGCGCGCCTGGATGTGCCAAAAGGGTAAAGAAATGCAAAAGCACTAAATAACGGCAAGGTGGCGACGGAGATTTTCGACCGCTTTGCCATCTCTAAGTGTCCAGGCTTACTCTCTAAACAATATCAATGCGAAAAGATAATTCCGCCCCAATATGGGAACAGTTAGACCCCAAAATTCGAGATGTCGTAACCGATATTTTCTATCAGGGTGTTCACAATGCCAGAGCACTGTTTCAGGCCGCAATTGAAGGTAAGCCCGCATTAATAGCCCATATTAAAAGTAGTCCTGCATACATGACCTACGAAAACCACAGAAACAGAATAAGGTATCTACAGTGAAAAAAGTCTTAATTCTAATGGTTGCTCTTATTGCACCTGCTATGGCGCAGGCTGAATTATCATCAGGGCCAGAACGTAACGCCTGCTTCAAACAGAATGAAGACATACCAACTGCATATAACTGTCTGTCTGCCAAAAGAGACAACAGCAATAAAGCGCTGGATGCGCTAATAGCGGATACAGTTAAGAGAATCAAAGCCAACAATGTCGGCCCTTTTAATGGAAAAGAGTCCAGCAAAGAAACGTCCGGAGACGTTTACTCTCGGCGCTTTCTGGATGCGCAAAAAAAATGGAAGGATTACCGGACTCAACTTTGCCTGTCTGTAGCTACAGAGCTTAACGAGGACGCATACGACTACCAGTCATATATCGACCAGTGCCAAATTAATCTGAACAAAAACCATTCTGCTGAAATCACACAAATGGGACTGCCACCCGTCAATTAAGCACACTGGTCTCACTGCTCAGACGTAAAATCTGAAATCGGGCATTTTTTGCGGGGCTGTATAGCCCCGTTTACCGCCCATTCTGTCAGCCGGTTCGGGCGACAAACTGTCAATCCACAACATAAAAGCATTAACGAACATAACTTAACTTATTGATTATTAAATCTTATTCAAGGCGTGAATTTGTGCAAAAAACCATTCTGATTACAGGTTGTTCGAGCGGTATTGGCCTGGTTGCCGCTCACGATTTACTGGCGCGGGGCTACCGGGTGATCGCCGCCTGCCGTAAAGCAGAGGATGTCGCCCGCATGGAAACACTGGGCTTTACCGGGCTGCAGCTGGATCTCGACGATCCGCAAAGTGTGGATCAGGCCGCCGACACAGTGCTCGCGCTCTGCGATAACCGTCTGACGGCGCTGTTTAACAACGCCGGATTCGGTCTCTATGGCCCGCTGCACACCCTCTCCCGCCAGCAGCTGGAACAGCAGTTTTCCAGCAACTTTTTCGGCGTCCATCAGCTGACACTGCGTCTGTTGCCCGCGTTGCAGGCCAGCGGCGATGGCCGCATTATTAATACCAGCTCGGTGCTGGGGCTGATCTCCACACCAGGCCGGGGTGCCTATGCCGCCAGTAAATATGCGCTGGAAGCCTGGAGCGATGCATTGCGGCTTGAAGTGCGCAGCCGCGGCATCCGGGTCAGCCTGATTGAACCGGGTCCGATTCAGACCCGTTTTACCGACAATGTGACGCAGGGCGAACAGCATAACCCGGTGCGCAATCCTGGCATCGCGGCACGTTTTACCCTGCCACCGGAAGCCATTCTGCCTAAACTTCGTCATGCACTCGAGAGTAAACACCCGCGTTTACGCTATCCGGTGACACTGGTCGCACACATAATGAGCCTGCTGAAACGGTTACTCCCCGGCTGGATGCTGGATCGCATTTTGCGCAGCCATTAATCAGCCATGCGCAATAGCGCTTGAAGCCGGGCCAGTTGGCCCCATATTCTTAGAACACTTTTTGCAAAGAGACTTATCCATGTCACCACAAGCTTCGATCATCGACATCAACGAATCTAACCTGCAGCAGACCCTTGAGCAGTCGATGCAGCTGCCGGTGCTGTTCTACTTCTGGTCTGAGCGTAGCCAGCACTGTCAGGATCTGACGCCCGTGCTGGAGCGCCTGGCGCAGGAGTACGCGGGTCAGTTTATTCTCGCAAAACTGGATTGCGACAAAGAGCAAAGGGTGGCGTCGCAGTTTGGTCTGCGTTCAATCCCGACCGTCTATCTGTTCCAGGATGGTCAGCCGGTTGACGGTTTCCAGGGTCCACAGCCGGAAGAAGCGATCCGCGCCCTGCTGGAAAAAGTCCTGCCGCGCGAAGAAGAGCTGAAAGCGCAGCAGGCGATGGCGCTGATGCAGGAAGGTAAACCGCTGGAGGCGCTGCCGTTATTAAAAGATGCGTGGCAGCTGAGCAACCAGTCCAGCGAGATCGGTTTCCTGCTGGCTGACGTACTGATTACCCTGAACCGCAGCGATGAAGCGGAAGCGGTGCTGAAAGTGGTGCCATTGCAGGATCAGGATACCCGCTATCAGAGCCTGATGGCGCAGATCGATCTGCTGAAACAGGCAGCGGATACGCCGGAGATTCAGCAGCTGCAATCCCAGCTGGAGGCTGACCCGACTAACGCCGGGCTGGCTGCTAAACTCTCGTTACAGCTGCATCAGGTGGGTCGTAATGAAGAAGCACTGGAACTGCTGTTCAGCTTCCTGAAATCCGATCTCAATGCCGCTGATGGCCAGGCGCGTAAAATGCTGCAGGAGATTCTGGCGGCGCTGGGTACCGGCGATGCACTTGCCGCGCGTTATCGTCGTCAGCTCTATTCCCTGCTCTACTAAGCGGCAGCACCCCGGGCCGAAGCGACTCGGCCCGTTAATCTGACAACGCGGAGGTTGTATGATAACTGTAATTCCTGCCCTGATTATTCTGGCGCTGGTGGCGGTCTGGGCCACCGTCAAGATCGTGCCACAAGGTTTTCAATGGACCGTTGAGCGCTTTGGCCGTTATACCCGCACCCTGCAGCCAGGATTAAGCCTGGTGGTGCCGTTCATGGATCGTGTGGGTCGTAAGATCAACATGATGGAACAGGTACTCGATATTCCCTCGCAGGAGATCATCTCCAAAGACAATGCCAACGTCACCATCGATGCGGTCTGCTTTATTCAGGTCGTTGACCCGGCGCGTGCCGCGTATGAAGTCAGCAATCTTGAGCAGGCGATTCTTAACCTCACCATGACCAATATGCGTACCGTGCTTGGCAGCATGGAGCTGGACGAAATGCTGTCACAGCGCGACAGCATCAACACCCGCCTGCTGCATATCGTGGATGAAGCGACCAATCCGTGGGGCGTCAAGATCACCCGCATCGAGATCCGCGATGTGCGTCCGCCGCAGGAGCTGATTGGCGCGATGAATGCGCAGATGAAAGCGGAGCGAACTAAACGCGCCGATATTCTGACAGCCGAAGGGGTGCGACAGGCGGCTATCCTGCGCGCTGAAGGGGATAAGCAGTCGCAAATCCTCAAAGCAGAAGGTGAACGGACCTCGGCGTTCCTGCAGGCAGAAGCGCGCGAACGTCAGGCGGAAGCGGAAGCTAACGCCACTAAGATGGTCTCGGAAGCGATCGCATCAGGTGATATTCAGGCCATTAACTACTTTGTGGCACAGAAATATACCGATGCGCTGCAAAAAATCGGTGAAGCTAATAACAGCAAAGTGGTGATGATGCCGCTGGAGGCGAGCAGTCTGCTGGGTTCGATTGCGGGCATCGGTGAACTGCTGAAGGAATCACGCACTGAGTCGAAACGCTGATGCTGGTCGATATTATCGCGCATCCGCACTGGTTCTGGCTGACGCTGGGTGGGTTACTGCTGGCGGCTGAGATGCTGGGCACCAGCGGTTACCTGCTCTGGAGCGGGCTGGCGGCGGTCATCGTCGGCCTCATTGAGTGGTTTGTGCCGGTAAGCTGGACGGCGCAGGGCTCTCTGTTTGCCGTGCTGACGCTGATCTGCGTCTTTTTATGGTATCGCTGGATGCGCCACCGTGAAGCGCGTCAGAAACCCAATGCCCTGAACCAGCGCGGCAGTCAGATGATCGGGTTGCAGCTGACGCTGGATACCGCGCTGCATAACCGCACCGGCCATGTGCGGATCGGGGACAGCAGCTGGCGGGTCGAGGCGGAGCAGGATCTGCCTGCGGGCACAGCAGTGGTCGTAACCGGCATTGAGGGGATTACGCTGCGTATTCAGCCACGCTGACCGCAGCATCCAGCCAGATTGTTGATAATCGGACATTCGGCGCCGTCATCGCCGGGACAGGCCTCTGCCAGCGCCAGCAGGCGAGCGCGCATGACATGCAGCTCTTCAATATGCGCCGCAATCTCCTCCGCTTTCTGCAGAGTACGGGCTTTTACATCGGCACTGTGGCGCGACGGATTGTTAAACAGCGCCACCAGCTCACGACACTCATCCAGCGTGAAGCCAACCTGTCGCGCCTGACGTAACAGGTTGAGCTCCTCAAGATGGTGTCCATTGTAGCTGCGGTAGCCATTTTCACTGCGCAACGGCGGCGTCACCACCCCCTTCTCTTCGTAAAAACGTATCGCCTTGCTTGTCAGCCCGGTCTTTTTTGCCACATCGCTGATGTTCATTTTCGTCCCCTTGACCTTCCCCTTGATGGAAGGTTTATGCTTAAGCATGAATCGAAAATGACCAATCGGTCAAATGGGATTACAGAAGGAGTTGATTATGTCACACACTATTTCTCTGGCACTGGACGGCTTGTCCTGCGGCCACTGTGTCAAACGTGTCAAAGAGGCACTGGAACAACGCGATGATGTTGACCAGGCCGAAGTGACCCAACAGGAAGCGCAGGTTTCCGGTCACGCAGATGCGGCCGCGCTGATCGCCACCGTGGAGCAGGCGGGTTATCACGCGACGCTGAAAACCGCGGACGCTTCCCCAAAGTCTGAACCGTTGACAGCATCAGAGCCGCCGCCGGAGGCGCTGACAACGGAGACTGCTTCCCGTCCGGCAGGAACAACCCTCCCCACCCATATGCTGCTGATTGAGGGCGTGACCTGCGCCAGCTGCGTGAGCCGGGTGGAAAAAGCGCTGCAGCAGGTCGCAGGCGTCAGCCAGGCGCGCGTTAATCTCGGCGAACGCAGTGCGCTGGTGCTGGGCGACGCTGATCCGCAGCAGCTGGTAGCGGCCGTCGATGCCGCGGGTTACGGCGCACAGGTGGTGGATGACGAGCAGGAGCGACGAGAGAAGCAGCAGCTCAGCGCCCGCAGCGCGATGCGGCGTTTCAGCTGGCAGGCTGCTGTTGCCCTGGCGTTTGGCCTGCCGCTGATGATCTGGGGCATGGTGGGCGACAACATGATGCTCACCGACCACAACCACGGCGTCTGGCTGACGCTGGGCATCGTGACTCTGCTGATCATGATCGTCACCGGCAGCCATTTTTATCGCAGTGCCTGGCGCAGTTTACGCAATGGCAGCGCCACCATGGATACGCTGGTGGCACTCGGCACAGGCGCCGCCTGGATTTACTCCTTTAGCGTGGTGCTGTGGCCCGACTTTTTCCCGCCACAGGCGCGCCATCTCTATTTCGAAGCCAGCGTCATGATCCTGGGCCTGATCAATCTGGGGCATGCCCTGGAACAGCGGGCGCGTCAGCGATCTTCTAAAGCGCTGGAAAGATTGCTGGATCTGACGCCAGCCCAGGCGCGGCAGGTTGATCAACAGGGCGACAGGCTGATTCCGGTCAGCGATGTGCAGCCCGGCATGACGCTGCGCCTGGTCACCGGCGATCGGGTGCCGGTCGATGGCGAAATCGCCTCGGGTGAAGCCTGGTTTGATGAAGCGATGCTGACCGGTGAGGCGGTGCCGCAAAGCAAGACCCCGGGCGCAGCCATCTTTGCCGGCACCCTGGTGCAGGATGGCTCGGTAGAATTTATCGCCCGGGCGACGGGTAATCACACCACCCTGTCGCGCATTATCCGGCTGGTGCGTCAGGCGCAGAGCAGTAAACCGGATGTGGGCCGTCTGGCGGATCGCATCTCCGCCGTTTTTGTCCCGGTGGTGGTGTTGATCGCACTGCTCAGCGGCGCAGTGTGGTATCTGTTCGGACCGCAGCCACAAATTGCCTACATGCTGGTGATCGCGACAACCGTGCTGATTATCGCCTGTCCTTGTGCGCTGGGCCTGGCGACGCCGATGTCGATTATTGCTGGTGTTGGCCGCGCCGCCGAGCTGGGGGTGCTGGTGCGCGACGCCGATGCCTTGCAGCGCGCCAGCCAAATCGACACCCTGGTGTTTGATAAAACCGGCACACTTACTGCCGGCAAGCCGCAGGTCAGTGACGTGCAGGTCTGGGGCGATGCCACCCGTGAATCAGTGTTAGCGACCGCGGCTGCGCTGGAGTTCGCCTCGGGTCATCCGCTGGCAAAAGCGATTGTCGCCGAAGCGAAACTGACCCAGCCGCCTCTGTTAGCGCAATTTCGTACAATACGCGGCAAAGGGGTCAGCGGTAGTCTGGATGGCAGAACGCTGCTGCTGGGTAATGCCGCGCTGATGCAGGATAACGGCGTCGATTACCAGGCGGCGGAAGCAGAGATTGCGCGGCTGACGCAACAGGGTGCAACGCCGGTGTTACTGGCTGAGCAGGGCCAGCTAACCGGGCTTATCGCGCTGCGCGATCAGCTTCGGCCGGAAAGCGGCGCAGCTCTGAAGCGACTGCATCAGCAGGGTTATCGCCTGATTATGCTGACCGGCGATCATGAAAATACCGCGCGCGCCATTGCTGCCGAGGTCGGTATTGATGAAGTGATTGCGGGCGTGATGCCGGAAGGCAAAGCGGCCGCAATTGAACACTTACAGCAGCAGGGCCGTCGCGTCGCGATGGTGGGTGATGGCATCAATGACGCGCCCGCACTGGCGCAGGCCGATGTGGGCATTGCCATGGGTGGCGGCAGCGATGTGGCGGTGGAAACCGCGGGCATTACGTTGATGCGTGCCGACCTGAACAGCGTGGCGGACGCGTTAGCGCTCTCTTCCGCGACGCTGCGCAATATCCGGCAGAATCTGTTTGGGGCATTTATCTATAACAGCATCGGCATTCCGGTGGCAGCGGGTGTGCTCTATCCGCTGACCGGTACCCTGCTCAGCCCGATTGTGGCGGGTGCAGCGATGGCGCTCTCCTCCATTACCGTGGTCAGCAATGCTAACCGCCTGCTGCGTTACCGGCCACCACGCGAGTGATCGCCGTTTCAGCGCTGTTTTTCACGCGCTGAAGTCGCTAGCATGGGGTTTTGAATCGCAAAGGACCGGGAATGACAGGCAACATCTGGCGCTCACTGCGCGGCTTTATCAGCCAACTTTTTCCCGCCAGTTACCGCTGGCCTGCGATGGATGTCCGGCTTGGCGATCGTCAGCTGCATCTGGTCGGCAGCATCCATATGGGAACGCGCGACATGCAGCCGTTGCCCGCCCGTCTGCTGCGTCAGTTGCAGCAGGCGGATGCACTGATTGTGGAAGCGGATATTACGCAGGGTGGTTCACCCTTTGATCACCACGGCGATCGTCCCGCGCTTTCCACCCGGCTGGATAGCCACGCGATGCAAACGCTCACTGCACTCTGTCAGGAGATGAGCCTCAATCTGAGCCTGTTTGATAATCTGCCCGCCTGGCAGGTGGCGCTGATGTTACAGGCGCAGCAGGCACAAAGGCTGGGATTGCGACCTGACTACGGCATTGATTATCAGCTGTTGCAGGCCGCGAAAGGTCTGAACAAACCGGTGATTGAACTGGAAGGCGCAGAGGCGCAGATCGCCCTGCTGACTGCGCTGCCGGATGACGGCATGGCGTTGTTGCAGGATACGCTGCTGCACTGGCACACCAATGCGCGCCTGCTGCAGATGATGGTGAGCTGGTGGCTCGATACGCCGCCACGCCAGCCGGAAATCACCCTGCCCGCCACCTTCAGCCAGGCGCTGAATGATACGTTGATCGGTCAGCGAAATGCGCAGTGGTGTGACCGGCTTCAGGGATTATCAGCAGGAAACTATGTGGTGGCGGTCGGTGCTCTGCATCTCTACGGCGAAGATAACCTGCCTGAGATGCTGAAGAAGCCCTGAAAAAAAGAGAGCCGATAATATTATCGGCCCGTCAAAGAGGAATTTGTTTATGATTTTGGTTATCGCTCAGCAATCAGATTGCTGGCGCGCGGCTAATTTTCACTCAAAGAACAAAGTTTCGCCACCTTTTTCCACGATTCTGCGTAATAAGATTATTCTTAGTAAGGAACCTGTATGACGCCCGCCGTAAAATTGCTGGAAAAACAAAAAGTCAGCTTCACCCTGCATCCCTATGAGCATGACAGCAGCGAAACCCATTTTGGTGACGAAGCGGTACGTAAACTCAATCTGGATGCGCGCCAGGTCTATAAGACGCTGCTGGTGGCGCTGAATGGCGAGGCGAAACAGCTGGCAGTGGCGATTACGCCGGTATCGACGCAACTGGATCTCAAGAAAGTGGCAAAAGCGCTGGGCGCGAAGAAAGCGGATATGGCCGACCCACAGCTGGCGCAGAGGGTCACGGGCTATCTGGTGGGCGGCATCAGTCCGCTGGGCCAGAAAAAACGGCTGCCTACGGTGATCGACCACTCTGCCAGCGCGTTTGACGCCATGTTTATCTCAGGCGGCAAGCGTGGGCTGGATATCGAACTGGCTCCCCAGGATCTTTCACGACTGCTGGACGCTCCGTTTGCGGATATCGCCCGCCACGACTAAACCCGTGGCTGGGCGCAGAGCTGATCGATCATCCAGCGACCCGCCGGACCGGGTGGCGTACGGCGTGACCAGACCACCTCAATGGCGATATGCTGCGGCCAGCCCGGCATCGACAACTCTTTCAGAACGCCATGACCAAACTGTTTCACCAGCCAGCGCGGCAGAATCGTCCAGCCAAATCCCTGCTCCGCCATCTCCAGCAGTAACAGATAGGTCGGTGCCGACCAGATGCGGCCCATTGGCGCGGGTTCAGATGCTTCAACCCAGGTATTTAACCGCAGGTGACGAACCCCTTCCAGCTCGCTTTCGCTCAGGGTCTTAAGCTGGGCCAGCGGATGATCGCGATGTAAAAAGACCGCCATCTGCGCTTCAACCTGCAGTCGCGCCACGGCAATATCCACCGGCAGATTGGGCTGTGCCCGCACCACGCCCAGATGTACCCGTCCGGCCTGCAACAGATCCAGCACATCACCATCCTCGGCAATCATGACCTCCAGTTCAATCTCCGGATAACGGGCATCAAATTGCCTGAGCAGATGCTCGTGATGATCGGTTTGCCAGAAGTCTGACATGGCAAAACTGAGCCGGGGTTCAACGCCCTGCGACAACCGTATTGCCAGCGCATCCAGCCGCTCGCTGGCCGCCAGGATCTGCTGAACCTGAGGAATAACGCGGCGTCCCTGCTCGGTGAGGACCGGCTGCCGACCTGCCCGTTCAAACAGCGCAAAGCCAAGGTCGTCTTCAAGACTGGCTACCGCCGCGCTGATGGTGGACTGACTTTTACCCAGCGCGCGCGCAGCGGCAGAGAAAGAACCGCTCGCCACAGTCTGCATAAAAGCCTCAAGGGATTCCGGGGAGTAACGCATCTGAACCATCGCTTTTTTCGATAGGTGTTCATTTTATCTTAGCATTCTGACGTGTGAAAATGCGCCGCATTATTGAAGGAGAACTCACAATGCGTACCCGCTCACTTAAAGAACGTATTCTTCATGCTGTCTGCTTTGAAACACTGGCGATTCTGACCGTATCGCCGCTGGCGGCATGGGCAATGAATAAACCGCTGTTTCAGATGGGATCGCTGGCGATTATGCTCTCTACGGTCGCGATGCTATGGAACATGATTTACAACAGCGGATTTGATCGCCTCTATGCGCCAGGCCAGAAACGTGGCCCGGGCGTGCGTGTATTACATGCGCTGGGGTTTGAAGGTGGATTTATCCTGATTGGTCTGCCCATTGCCGCCTGGATGCTGGATATCTCTCTGGGTCAGGCTTTCCTGGTCGAAGTGGCCTTTTTCCTCTTCTTCCTGCCCTACACCATGGCCTACAACTGGGTGTGGGACAAACTGCGCGAGCGCTGGATCAGACGTCACGCCTGCCGGGCGTAAGAAAAACGGGAGGCGCAAGCGCCTCCCGGTCAGTTCAATGCGTGGCGGCTGTTTCGTTCCCCCACGGCCAGATCCACGCCAGGATCATTTTTGGATAGTTACGCTTCCGCGCTTTTTCCGCAGCTTCATCCCGCGCCCGGATCTGCTCATCGGTCAGATGCACAATCTGCCCTTTCGGCTGATAGTCGCTGGCTTTGACCGGCGAGTGCGTCTTGATCCAGTCACGTAACACCTGCGCATCGACTGCCCCGCTGTTGAGATAACCCGCATGATTATCCAGACGCGGATAACCGTCGCCGCCAGCCGCATTGAAGCTGTTGGTTGCCATGCGATAATGCTGTGCATCCTGCAGCGGTTTACCGTTAATGCTGACGTCGCTGACATGTTTACCGTCTGCGGTCAGGCTGATACCGGCAAACTGGGCGTAGCCGCCTGAGTCAGGCTGAATATTAGCGACCACATCCAGATATTCTTTGATCTCCGCCCCGGTCAGGCTGACCGAGACCACCTGATTGCCAAACGGCTGGACCTGCAGCAGGTCACGCCAGCTCAGCTTGCCCGATTTCAGCGAGGTGCGAATACCACCGCCGCTCATCACCGCAAAATCGGCTTTGGTGTGCGCCATCTGGGCGCGCAGAATCAGCTGGCCGAGATTCGTCTGCTCAAAGCGAACCTGCTCTTTTTCACCGCTGAAGCTGCCGTCGGCGCTGCCGACATTCACGGTTAACTTCGCCTCAGCCCGTTTCTGGAATGGCATCAGCAGTTTCATCATGGCGGTGTTTTTCGGGATCTCTTCCTGCCAGGTGAGCCAGGTTTCGCTGCCATCCGCGTTCTTTATCTGATGTTTAAGGTTGACCGGCACCAGCTGATAAGCCTCCAGCGTCACCTGCCCGTTACGGAAGGTGAAGTCACCACGTCCGACATATTTGCCCCATTTATCCGCCTGCATAATCCAGATCCCGTTCTGCTGATCGGGTTTGCAGGGCTGGCCCGGCTGATAATTTTTAACGCTGACGTTCTCTTTTTCCATGCAGACCGCATCATGCGAATGACCACCCACAATCAGATCGATGGTGCCGGCAGGCAGGCTGCGCGCCAGGGTGACGTCATCAATGCCATTGCTGCCATGCTTACCGTCGTCATAGTGACCAAGGTGGGTCAGCGCGACAATCACGTCCGGCTTCTCTGTGGCGCGCAGTTCAGCCACCGCCTTCTCCGCCTCCGCAATCGGATCGCGGAACTCGGTATCCGTCAGGCCCGCCGGATTGGCCAGTTTCGCCGTATCCGGGGTGATCAGCCCGACCACCGCAATTTTCAGCCCGAGACGATTGAATACCGCCCAGGGCTTAAACAGGCGCTGACCGGTACTTTTCTGATAAACGTTGGCGGCGAGCAGCGGGAATCGCGCCCACTTCTCCTGCTTGCGCAGGACCGCGATGGGCTTGTCGAACTCATGGTTGCCCAGCGCCATGGCATCATAGCCAATCAGGTTCATCGCGCGAAAATCGGGTTCAGCGTCCAGCTCATCGGACTCCGGTACGCCCGTGTTCACATCACCGGCAGAGAGAATCAATGCGCCGCCGCCTCTGGACTGCACATCGTAGCGCATCGTATCCATTAAGGTTTTCTGCGCCGCCAGACCATATTCACCCTGCTCAGTAAACCAGAAATGACCATGCTCATCGTTGGTGTGCAGCAGGCTGAAACGATAGGTGCGATCGGCCTGGGCGGCCTGTGAAAACAGCGGCATCAGGGCCACCAGTAGTGCCACGCCCGCCCCTGTCCATTTAGATAACAACACTGTGATTCTCCTTAATTTGCCGTCTGGCCCGATTTTCTGCCGGTTTGCCCCACTGTGTCGCACATTCCCCCGGCGAACTCAAGGCCAACGCACATTCGCCTGTCTCTGTATGCCGCTCTTTTTATCTCCGGACCGCTTTTGCTGAGCATGACAATAGCCGCAAGGCCGCGCCCGCGTCAGACTGGTTTGTTCCGGATAAGCCAGAACGGGTAGCCAGGCCTGATGTTAACCAGTTGTTTACCCCTGCAAAAGTGCCGCTGACGGGCTTTACCCTGTCTGTGCGCGCATTTAACCCTTATTTGTGTCATACCCACGGCATTTAGGGATGCTAATTTTTATTTACCCGGACCGCTTTAAACCGTCAAATCAGCCAATATTATGGATAATGAACAAAAACACCCTTTCGATTGTGCATTTGACTTTTTTTCCTGCTTTTTTAGGGTATTCCCGCAAATTGCTCAGCGAAAGAATAGATTTTGTTTTAAACTCATTTGTTACAAGCGGATACATTTGTATACAAGGAGACAGGCATGCATCACACCACACCGTTGATCACTACCATTGTCGGAGCACTGGTTCTGGCATTTCTCCTTGGGATGCTGGCGAACCGCCTGCGTATTTCGCCCCTGGTTGGCTACCTGATGGCAGGCGTGCTGGCTGGACCTTTTACTCCCGGCTTTGTTGCCGATACCAATCTGGCTCCTGAACTGGCAGAACTCGGCGTGATTCTGCTGATGTTTGGTGTCGGCCTGCACTTCTCAATGAAAGATCTCATGTCGGTAAAGTCGATAGCCATTCCCGGTGCCATCGCACAGATCGCGGTCGCGACGTTACTGGGAATGGGCTTGTCGTGGACGCTGGGATGGTCGTGGATGACCGGCCTGGTGTTTGGTCTCTGCCTCTCTACCGCCAGTACCGTGGTGTTACTGCGCGCGCTTGAAGAGCGGCAACTGATCGATAGCCAGCGCGGGCAGATTGCGATTGGCTGGCTGATTGTTGAAGATCTGGTGATGGTGCTGACACTGGTGCTGCTGCCTGCGATTGCCGGCATGATGGAACAGGGCAATGCCAGCGCCGGACTGCTGGCCTGGGACCTGCTGTGGACCATCGGCAAAGTCGCCGCCTTTATGGTGCTGATGATGGTGGTGGGACGGCGTGCCGTCCCCTGGATCCTCGCCCGCAGCGCCGCCACCGGCTCGCGTGAGCTGTTTACTCTGGCGGTATTAGCGCTGGCGCTGGGCATCGCCTTTGGTGCTGTTGAATTCTTTGATGTTTCGTTTGCGCTGGGCGCTTTCTTTGCCGGTATGGTGCTGAACGAGTCGGAACTGAGCCACCGCGCCGCGCGCGATACGCTGCCGCTGCGTGATGCCTTTGCCGTGCTGTTCTTTGTCTCGGTCGGCATGCTGTTTGACCCGTCGATTCTGGTGACGCAGCCGCTGGCAGTGCTGGGCGCGCTGGTGATTATTGTGGTGGGTAAATCGGTCGCCGCCTGGCTGCTGGTGTCGCTGCTCGGCCATTCACGTCGTACGGCGTTGACCATTTCGGTCAGTCTGGCGCAGATTGGTGAATTCGCCTTTATTCTGGCCGGTCTGGGTATCTCGCTGGGCCTGCTGACTGACGAGGGCCGCAACCTGGTGCTGGCCGCCGCCATCCTGTCGATTATGCTTAATCCGATCCTGTTTACCCTGCTGGAGCGTTTCCTGGCGAAAACGGAGACGATGGAAGAGCAGACGCTGGAAGAGGCGATTGAAGAAGAGAAGCAGATCCCGGTGGATTTCTGCAATCACGCGGTGATTGTGGGTTACGGCCGGGTGGGCAGTCTGATTGGTCAGAAGCTGCTTGAAGCCAATGTTCCGCTGGTGGTAGTTGAAAACTCCCGCGCCCGTGTTGAAGCGCTGCGCGAGCGCGGTATTAAGGCGGTGCTGGGTAATGCAGCCCGCGCTGACACCATGGAACTGGCCCGACTCGACTGCGCCCGCTGGCTGTTACTGACTATTCCGAATGGCTATGAAGCGGGTGAAGTGGTCACCGCCGCGCGTGAAAAACATCAGAATATCGAGATTATCGCCCGCGCCCACTATGACGATGAAGTCGAGTACATCATGGAACGGGGTGCCACCCGTGTGGTGATGGGCGAACGTGAGATCGCCAGCAGTATGCTGCAAATCCTGCAGGATGAGATGACCCAGGGCGAAGATTTACAGCCCTGCGATGTCGTGCGCTGATTCGTGTTAAGCAAAGCCTGGCAGGCTTCTGCTCTATCAAAATCAGGGTGAATTTTACCGCAACGAATAAACTCAATACGCAGGGAACACGGACAGAAGAGCAAAGCGTCCCGCCGACAGGGACAAAAACGCCGGGAGCGTTTTTGAACAACGCAAAGCGTTGGCCAGGGATGGCTTAACCGACTTTCCGATCTGACCGTGTTCCCTGAGCAGGCTCGATCTCATCGCTAACCGAGCCAGACATTGCCAGTCTTCTAAGGCCCTTCTCTTCAGAAGGGCTTTTTTATGCGCGGCAGCTGCCAGCTTTACCGATCCCAGTAAGACTCTTCCAGACTGTCTTCCCGCTCCGGCAGACCGCGGGTCAGACGCGGCGAATGCTGATTCAGCACCTGGTAGCTGACGCGGTTGGCATATTTACATACCTGCGCCAGCGATGAGTAGGTCAGGTAAGGACGCGCATGTTTGCTGGAGTTTGGCACATTCAGGCTGTGATAGTTGTTGGCGGTGATGTCATGCAGTAACGCCGCCAGCGCACCATCTCCGGCGCCGTTGGTGTTCATGATCTTTTCCGGTCCGCCCATATAAGGCGCGATGTGCGAGAAAATGCGCAGCGGCTGCTGGCAATCCTGCTGGCGCATCACCCGGCTGAACTCATACTGGTTGAATTCAGCAATCGCGCCAGGCAGCAGCGGATGGTTGGTTTTGCGTTTGAACTCTTCTTCGGTGTAACCCGCCATATAGAGCCCAATCGGGCCAGCAGTACACAGCACCAGATCGACCCAGTCCAGCGCCATATTGGCGGCGAGCAGCGGATCGCTTTCGCCGGTCAGCGCCAGCGCTTCCTCTTCATTCATCGCCACGATGCTGACATGCTCGCGCAGGAAATCGCGCCAGAACTGAGGATTGTCGCCAATCACATGTTTGGTGCCCAGCGTCAGCACCACCGGCACGTTGTGGCGTTTGGCATACTCAATCGCCCGTAACGTTGCCTGAGGCATCGGTTCACCTTCGGCACAGCGCACCAGATAGGAGGTCAGTACCAGCGCAGAGGCTCCGGCGATCACCTCTTCCGGTACGTTATCCGGATGCAGCTGGTTCATCTGGCCGGGGCTGATAGCAAAGGTTCGCTCGCCATGTTCGCCAATCAGCGTAAAGCAGCGACCAATGGCGCCATCCACGCCCTGCAGATAGTTAAGATCGACCCGGCTTGAGGTGTTACAGAGATAGCGATAGGCGTAGCCGCCAATCTGGATGTTATTGCACATGACGCCCAGCAGCACGGAGCGGTCATCGGCCAGCACCGAGAAATTATGCAGCGTGTTACCGATGGTGCCACCAGCAAACTGATGGGTGATCAGCGCTTCCTGCATCAGTTCGTTGTACAACGCTTCCGCGACGGCATTATCGATAACCAGCGAGTGCCCGGCACTCAGGCCATAACGTGCGAGAAAAGCGTCATCGACTTTGGCTTCGATATCCACCAGCGTCTGGTCGATACCCACTACCCAGCTGCCTGCATCAACATCGTGCTGGGCGGGCTGTAACAGGGGGTCGCGTGCGCTGACGGGAAAGTAGTGTTTGGATTTGCGTTTGCCGGGAAATTTCATCGGGAGGTGCCGTCTGGAAAAACAGGCGGAGAATGATATCACACTCTCCGCCTGAGCTTTAACGGCGTGCGTCGACCAGTTGCACCATCATGTCGATATGCGCCTCATCGGCATTCAGCGCAGGGATATACTCAAACTTCTCACCCCCGGCATGCATAAAGATTTCGCAGTTTTCACCACTAATCTCTTCCAGCGTCTCCAGGCAGTCTGACGAGAAGCCCGGGCTCATCACCTGAACATGTTTGATCCCTTTAGCGGGCAGGCTTTCCATGGTTTTATCGGTGTAGGGCATCAGCCACGGCTCACGACCAAAACGCGACTGGAAGGTCATCATATACTGATCGTCACGCAGGCCCAGCGCTTTGACCAGGGCCGCCGTGGTATCCGCACAGCGCTGCGGGTAGTCATCGCCTTCGTTAGCAAAACGCTGCGGAATGCCGTGGAAGGATAACACCAGCAGATCGGGCTGACCGTGCCGCTCAAAGGATCGCTCCACCGTCGCTTTCAGCGCGGCGATATAGGCCGGATGTTCGGCGTAGTCGCGGATAAACTGCACATCAGGCAGCGAGCGGTAATCTTTGAATACCGCGGTCAGGCCATCCCACACTGCCGCCACGGTGGAGCAGGAGAATTGCGGATAGAGCGGCAGCACAATCAGGCGGGTCACGCCCTGCGCCATTAGCTTATCAACCGCGCTTTTCAGGCTGGGATTACCGTAGCTCATGCCCACCTCGACGGGCATATCGACCCGTGCCGCCAGCGCATCGCGCTGACGCATGCTGTAAACCAGCAGCGGTGAACCGCCTTCCATCCAGACCGATGCGTAGAGCTTAGAGACGCGCGGCGAGCGAAACGGCAGAATAACGGCATTGAGAACCGGCCACCAGAGCCAGCGCGGCGCATCGACCACGCGCGGATCGCTTAAAAACTGTTTCAGATAGCGTTTAACTGCAGGTGTGGTGGGCGCGTCTGGCGTACCTAAATTAACCAATAACACGCCGGCCTTATCTTGCCTCATTTGAGTTCCTTGATAACAACGGGGATGCGTGAAAACGGGGAAATTGTAGCGGAATTAGTGGGAGGTAAAAGCGATTACTGCAAAAGGGGCCAGTAATACCGGCCCCTGTGAACTTAGCCCAGGATCTTAGCCAGCTCGGCACTGACTTCGGTCACCTTACGGGTGCCGTCGATTTTGTGATAGGCAGTGTTGCCCGCTTCCGCTTCGTTGCTGTAGTAAGCAATCAGCGGCGCGGTCATCTGATGATATTCCACCAGGCGCTTAC
Source organism: Pantoea sp. ABR1s (assembly GCF_057812235.1). Lineage (NCBI taxonomy): Bacteria > Pseudomonadati > Pseudomonadota > Gammaproteobacteria > Enterobacterales > Erwiniaceae > Pantoea > Pantoea sp. ABR1s. Next base: position 3,072,343 of record NZ_CM173823.1, read on the forward strand.
GCACGGTCTCTTCCTGATCGTCTTTACGCATGGTCAGCTCTTCGCCGGTCACATCATCTTTGCCTTCCACTTTCGGTGGATTAAAAGTGACGTGATAAACGCGGCCTGATGGCGTGTGAACGCGACGGCCCACGATACGCTCAACGATCAGTTCATCCGGTACGGCGAACTCCAGCACGTGATCAACGGTGATCCCGGCCTCTTTCATTGCATCTGCCTGAGGAATGGTGCGCGGGAAACCGTCCAGCAGGAAACCGTTTTTGCAGTCTTCCTGGGTGATACGCTCTTTGACCAGCGCAATCACCAGCTCATCGGTCACCAGTTTGCCAGCATCCATGATGGCTTTCGCCTGGTTGCCCAGCTCGCTGCCTGCTTTTACTGCTGCACGCAACATGTCGCCGGTGGAGATTTGCGGAATGCCATACTTCTCCATGATGAATTGGGCCTGAGTCCCCTTACCTGCGCCCGGAGCTCCGAGCAGAATAATACGCATTGCGTAAATCCCCTTGCGAATCGCATTGATCTATCTTAGAAGCGAAAGAACATACCATTATGACCCGCTCATCACAAGGAAGGGCGCGGATCGCGCAGGGCGACCTGAGCTGCTTTTTGGCCCTGCCCCCTACCCGCCCGGCCTGCCGGACGCTTTTTCAGATTTACCGCCTGAGCCGAGCAGGAATTGCAGTCGTCGGCTCAGATGATGGGTCATATTCACGCTTTTTTTGCCGCTGCCGCGCACGTTAGCATTCAGCAGCAGCCGCGCCTGCTGCGGCCATTTCACCACATCTTCCGCATCTGACAGCGATGTGATCACGGAGGCCGGGACATTAAAGCTGGCAAACGGCAAACCGGGCTGATGGCAGGAGTTCAGCGGCAGCGGGTCTGACAGGGAGAGCGCATCGACGGTGGCGGCATTGTAAGGCCGCCAGTGCGGATCGTCGAAGCGGCGCAGTGCCTCATGCGTGGCGGTCAGGGTCAGCCCCTGTTCGAAAAGCCGCAGTTCGCTGCGCACCAGCGTACTGAAGTCATGTGTCCGCAACGCCACCAGCACCAGATCGCTGCAGATCTCGGCGTGGCGATCCAGTCGGGTGACAAACAGATGGGCTTCGTCGATCAGTTTCTGATGCAGCACGCTGGCAAAACTCTCGCTCGCCTCCGTCACGCCCTGGTTCTGGCAATCCCGCAGCGGACGCACGCGGCCATTGGGCAATTCGACATGTGGTACCAGCATGATGCTGCCCGCGATCAGCGGAACTGCTGGCAGGATGTTGAGTTCGGTTACCGGAAAGTGCGAGGCGTAACGGTGCTGATTGCGCGCCTGCTCCTGCCGCAGAAAGAGCTGAGAAAGAAGGACCTGCGCCACATGCAGCGAGGGCGCGAAGAAGAGATCGAACTGCTCCAGCCGGTAAAAACGTGAGAGCGCCAGGCGTAACCGATGGCGCGCCTCTGCTGAGGTTTCAGAGGATAAAGAGCGGTGTGCCATGGTTGTCTCGCTTCGGGGAGTGTGCGGCGTGAACGCTGGTTAAGCGAGGCGGAATACCCTGAAAAATCACAGATATAAGGCTGAGTCAACCCGCCAGAATTTGCCCTACAGAGTAGGTCAATGCGGCTGGACTTTAAAATGATATAAATTGACAATCCCTGTTAGATTTTTGCACAGGGGAAGAGGATGAACGGACTGCCGCCACTGAGAGCGCTGCACTATTTTCACCAGGCAGCCTTACACAGCAGTTTTAGCGTGGCGGCTGAACATCTGCATGTTACGCACAGCGCCATCAGCCATCAGATTCGCCAGCTGGAGAGCTGGATGGGCAAACCACTTTTTGTCCGCAGCCATGGCCGCGTGAAACTGACCTCACACGGTGAACGTCTGCTGCTGAGCTGTCAGCAGGCGTTCAGTGAGTTGCGCAGCAGCTGCGAAAGCATTCGTACCGGGCTGCTTCAGCAGATTCGGGTCTCCTGCGCCCCCAGCTTTTTGTCGCAATGGCTGATCCCCCGTATCGCCAGCTTTTATCAACGCTATCCGGAGATTGAAGTTCACTTCCAGCCGCTGACGCAGATCTCGCAACTGCGCAGCGAACATGTGGATGTGCTGATCCTCAGTCACGGCGAGCCACCTGAATCTGACATAGACGCCACGCTGGTCAGCGAGGATGAGATTGGACCGCTCTGCGCACCTCACTTTGCTTCGCAACTGCGGGTCGGCGAGGATCTGGCCGCGATGCCCCTGCTGCATGCGGATACCCGGCTGCACGCCTGGTCAGAGTGGGCGGACAAAGCAGGGGTCAGCGGCCGCTTTAACGGCGGAAAGCATTTTGAGAGTCTGACACTGGGGATTCAGGCCGCACGAAGTGGTCTTGGCGTCCTGATGGCACCGCGTTTGCTGGTACGCAAAGAGCTGGAGGATGGCACGCTGCTTGCGCCGCTTGGCTTTGTACGCGTTGAGCGGGCCACATGGCTGATGACAAAACAGAGCCGTCGGCATGATACGGAGATCAGCCTGTTTCGCGACTGGCTGCAGGATGCCGCAAAACCATAAAAAAAGCCGGTGAGGGTCACCGGCTTGATGCTGTGGCTTTATCAGCCGTCTGAGGCCGGTGAAAACCACCGGCCTGTTACCATTATGCGGTCAGCAACTGGTTCATGCGGCGGATAAACTGGTTAGGATCGTCCAGCGTGCCGCGCTCGGCCAGCAAGGCCTGATCCAGCAGCAGCTCAATCCACTCACCGAAGCGTGCTTCATCCTGCGTATCCGCAACACGTTTCACCAGCGGATGATCCGGGTTGATTTCGAACAGGTACTTCACTTCCGGCACTTCCTGTCCGGCCGCGGCAAACAGCTTCGCCATCTGCGTGGTCATCTCGTTGGCGTCGGTGGTGACAATCGCCGGAGTATCAGTCAGGCGATGCGTCAGACGCACCTCTTTCACGCGTTCGCCCAGCAGAGTTTTCACCCGCTCAACAAAAGGCTCCAGCGCTTTTTCCGCCTCTTTCTGCTCTTCGGTCTCTTCATCCGCCAGCTTGCTCAGCGATTCATCCGCTTTGCTGACTGACTGGAAGGTTTTACCATCGAACTCAGTGAGATAGCTCATCATCCATTCGTCGATGCGATCGGAGAGCAGCAGCACCTCAATGCCTTTTTTGCGGAACAGTTCCAGATGCGGGCTGCTCTTCGCGGCGGCATAGCTGTCAGCGGTGATGTAGTAAATCTTCTCCTGACCTTCCACCATGCGGCTGACGTAATCTTCCAGCGAACTGGTCTGTGCCGAACCTTCGCTCTGGGTGGTGGCGAAACGCAGCAGCTTAGCGATCGTCTCCTGGTTAGCGTGATCTTCCGCCGGGCCCTCTTTCAGTACCAGACCAAACTCATTCCAGAAGGTCTGATATTTCTCGTTGTCATCTTTCGCCAGTTTTTCCAGCATCTGCAGGGTCCGCTTCGTCAGCGCAGCGCGCAGGCTCTGGGTCACGCGGCTATCCTGCAGGATCTCACGGGAAACGTTCAGCGGCAGATCGTTGGAGTCAATCAGGCCACGCACAAAGCGCAGATAGTTCGGCATAAACTGCTCAGCGTCATCCATGATAAAGACGCGCTGTACGTAGAGTTTCAGGCCATGTTTCTGATCGCGGTTCCACATATCAAATGGCGCACGCGCCGGAATGTAGAGCAGGCTGGTATATTCCTGCTTACCTTCCACCCGATTGTGGCTCCAGGCGACCGGATCGCTGTAATCGTGGGCGATATGCTTGTAGAACTCGTTGTACTCTTCGTCGCTGATCTCAGATTTGTTGCGGGTCCACAGCGCCTGGGCTTTGTTAATCTTCTCCCAGTGTGTCCCTTCGCCTTCTTCATCTTTGCTTTCGATCTCAACCGGCAGCGCGATGTGATCGGAATATTTGCTGATGATGTTGCGCACGCGCCATGCATCCAGGAACTCATCCTCGCCTTCGCGCAGATGCAGGGTGATCTCGGTACCGCGATCGGCTTTCTCAATCTCAGCCAGGGTATATTCGCCCTCGCCTGCGGATTCCCAGAACACGCCTTCTTCGGCTGACGCGCCCGCGGCACGGGTACGCACAGTGACTTTATCCGCCACGATGAATGCAGAATAGAAACCGACACCGAACTGACCAATCAGCTGGCTATCTTTCGCCTGATCGGAGCCCAGCGATTCAAGGAAGGATTTAGTGCCTGACTTGGCGATAGTCCCGAGGTTCTCAATGACCTCATCGCGACGCATACCGATACCGTTGTCGCTGAGCGTAATGGTACGGTTGTCCTTATCAACAGAGAGACGAACGTGCAGCTCGCCATCACCTTCATACAGGCTGGAATCTGACAGGGCACGGAAGCGCAGTTTGTCTGCCGCATCCGAGGCGTTGGAGATCAGCTCACGCAGGAAAATTTCTTTGTTTGAATAGAGAGAATGGATCATCAGGTGCAGAAGTTGTTTTACTTCCGACTGAAAGCCACGGGTCTCTTGTCCTTTCATGGTCATTGCTACCTCAACAAAACAGGTTGAACAAACGTTGAGGTTGATGTGGGGGTGACAGGGAGATTTTCAAGCCGGTGTCTGTCACAACACCGGCAAGTGATTAAAATTTAAACTTCTGGCGGCCCGCCAGTGAATGGGACAGCGTGGTGCCATCAACCATCTCCAGCTCACCGCCCACCGGCACGCCGTGCGCGATACGGCTGGCGTCGACGCCATACTGACCACAGAGTTCCGCGATGTAGTTCGCGGTCGCCTCGCCTTCAACCGTCGGGTTGGTGGCGAGGATCACTTCCTGCAGGGTTTCACTCTCCAGTCGCTGCTCCAGACGATCCAGGCCAATATCAGCCGGACCGATGCCGTCGAGCGGCGAGAGATGTCCCATCAGCACAAAGTAGCGACCGCCAAACTGGCCGGTTTGCTCAATGGCGTGAATATCCGCCGGGCTTTCCACCACGCAGATTTGACCATTCTGCTGACGCCTTGGATTGGCGCAGATGGTGCAAATTTCCTGCTCGGTGAATGTCCGGCAATCGGCGCAGTGTCCGATCTCCGACATCGCCCGGGTCAGCGCCTGCGCCAGCCGCATGCCACCGCTGCGATCGCGCTGCAGCAGCTGAAACGCCATGCGCTGCGCCGACTTCGGCCCAACGCCGGGCAGACAGCGCAGCGACTCCATCAAAGATTCAAGCAGTGGACTGGTTTGCATCAGAACGGCATCTTAAAGCCTGGTGGCAGCTGCATGCCTGAAGAGACAGAAGCCATCTTCTCTTTCTGGGTTTCATCAATGCGACGTGCCGCATCGTTGAACGCGGCTGCAATCAGATCTTCCAGCATATCTTTGTCATCTTCCAGCAGGCTGGGATCGACTTCCACGCGACGGCAGTTGTGCGCGCCGTTAATGGTGACTTTTACCAGGCCAGCACCAGACTCACCGGTCACTTCAATCGCGGCAATCTCTTCCTGAACCTTGGCCATTTTGTCCTGCATCTGCTGGGCCTGTTTCATCAGGTTGCCCAATCCGCCTTTACCACCAAACATAGTTTTCTCTCTCAGCTGAGGCTACAACGCTATCGTTAAGATAGCAGCAGCGTGTTCAAACAGGTCGGATACTCTCCTCATCCAGATCGGCATCAAAAAAGCGCTGCAGCGTCTGGATGTGGGTATCACAGGTGATTGACTGACGCGCCTGCGCCAGTTTCTCTTCGTAAATGGCCTGACGCCATTCAAGTGGCGTCAACACCGATGAATTATCGTCTTCAACTACCGAGAGTTCAACTCTCTGCCCGGCATGCTCACTCAGCGCATCACTTAATACCTGCTGCGCCGACGGTGAATTAAGGTGACGCTGGCTGCTACGCAAATGCAGGCAGACCCCAGTTTCGGTGGTCTCTTTCCAGGCATTTAACGCCAGCTGCTGCACCAGTTTCGGCAGCGGCAGGATCGCAATCTCTGCGGCCCAGGGATCGCGCTGCTGCGCTTCTTCGGCCAGACGCGCCGCCAGCTCAGGGGTTTTCTCATGCTCCAGCGCAGAACGCAAGGCCTTTGGCGTCGCCACCGGCTCCGCCACTTCCACCGGCTGATTAACCGCTTTCCAGCGGTACGCTTCCTCTTTTACCGGGGCGGCAGGCTCGCGATCGCGGATACGCTGCTGACTGCGCTCGGTGACCGAGGCCAGCCGCTCCAGCGCGGAGTTGGCCGGCCGCGCACCTGGCGCTGCCGGCTCACGCTTTTTTGGCTTGTTCGCTCCCTGACGCAACAACTGAGTGCGCGCCTGCAGGAGCTGACTGGTGGAACTGGAGAGTGCGGTGTCAGGTGCAACGTCAGGCGACGGCGAATGCTGCGGTGCAGCATCGGGCGCGGCCATCTGCGGCTGAGCAGCAACCTGCTGCTGCGTCTGCTCCGGCATCTGCTGTTGAGTCTGCTGCGCGACGGGCGACGCGGTGTGCGACGGCGGCGCAGCGGCAGGTGACGGTGAGGCTGGCTGTGCTGCCGGTTGCCGTGCTAACGGCGATGGCCCGGATGCTGCCGGTGACGTCTGCGCAGGGGCGACAGGCGCCGTCTGCTGAGTTAATGCGGGACGCGCAATGGGTTCAGCCACGGCAGCTTTAGGATGAAACGCCAGTGCACGCAGCAGCGTCATCTCCACACCCATGCGACGATCGGGCGCAATAGGCAGATCCTTGCGGCCCATCAACAGGGTCTGATAATAGAGTTGCAGATCGGCGGGCGGCACCACGCGCGCCAGTTCACGCAAGCGAAGGGCGTTACTCTCATCATCGTCATTAAGCGAGGTCGGCAGCAATTGCACCATCGCAATCTGGTGCAGCAGGCGCAGCATTTCTACCAGCAGCGCTTCCCATTCCACACCCCGTGACGCGGCCTGGCTCAACAGGCTCATCACCTGCTGACCGTCACCGTCGACCAGCGCTTCCAGCAGCCCCAGCGGCTGCTCATCGTCCAGCGTGCCGAGCATGACGCTGACCGTACTGCTGGTCACCGCGCCCTGCCCCATGGCAATGGCCTGGTCGGTAAGGCTCAGCGCATCGCGCATACTGCCATCGGCAGCCCGCGCCAGCAGCTGCAGCGCCCGGGTTTCACTCTCAATCTGTTCCTGCTTCAGAACATGCTCAAGCTGCTGACGGATTTGATCCACATCCAGCGCTTTGAGGTGGAACTGCAGGCAGCGCGAGAGAATGGTCACCGGCAGTTTCTGCGGATCGGTGGTCGCCAGCAGGAATTTAACGTGTGAAGGGGGCTCTTCCAGCGTCTTTAACAGCGCATTGAAGCTGTGACGCGACAGCATATGCACTTCATCGATCAGATAGACTTTGAAGCGGCCACGCGCCGGGGCGTACTGCACGTTGTCGAGCAGATCGCGGGTATCTTCAACTTTGGTACGCGATGCGGCGTCAATCTCAATCAGATCGACAAAGCGGCCCTGCTCAATTTCACGGCAGTTATCACACTGACCACAGGGGGTGGCAGTGATACCGGTTTCGCAGTTAAGGCCTTTGGCCAGCAGACGCGCAATAGTGGTTTTCCCTACTCCGCGGGTGCCGGAGAAGAGATAAGCATGATGGATGCGTCCCAGAGACAATCCATTCGCCAGCGCCGTCAGAACATGTTCCTGACCGACAACATCAGCAAAAGCCTGGGGACGCCATTTTCGCGCAAGTACCTGATAGCTCATGTGGAGTTCGACGAAGTTGGATGGAAAGATGAGCGCAGACGCTCTGCAACCCCTGTATAAGATTGCAGTAGTCTATCAGCTACGCTTTTGGCTGGCACTCGTTATCTTGACGCCGAAGGCGTGACGGCCTCGCCGGATGGCAAGGCCGAAAGAGTGGCTTAGTGGCCGGGGAATTTAACCAGGCTGTAGCTCTCAACGCCCATGGCATTAAGACGCGTTTCTCCGGTCAGATCGAACAGATTAATAATGAAAGCCGCGTCTTTAACTTCACCGCCTGCACGACGAATCAGTTTAACGGTCGCTTCAATCGTCCCGCCGGTCGCCAGCAGGTCGTCAACCACCAGCACCAGATCGCCTGGCTGGATGGCATCTTTGTGCAATTCCAGCTTATCGGTGCCGTACTCCAGCTCATAGGATTCGCTGTAGACTTCACGGGGCAGTTTGCCGGGCTTACGCACCGGAACAAAACCGACGCCGAGGCCTAACGCCACCGGTGCACCAAACAGGAAACCGCGCGCTTCCGTCCCCACCACCTTAGTGATGCCTTTATTACGGTAACGCTCAACCAGCAGCGCAATCGACGCGGCATAGGCTTTGGGATCTTCCAGCAGGCTGGTGACATCGCGGAACAGGATGCCTGGCTTAGGATAATCGGGAATGCTTTTAATGCTGTTTTTAATGAATTCAAGCTGCTGCGCAGTGTCGGTCATAATGATACGCCTGGTAAAAAATTCTGTTTCGCGCAGCTTCAAAAGCGCTAATACCTGATAACAGGCTCAGCGGAAGTCAATTCACAAAGGGAAGCCACGCACGAAGACGCCCAAATCTAAGCAAATGACCGGCTAAATGCAACTTTATCGCGGCGGCGGCGGTGCGTCCGCTGCTTCTGCCACCACCGGAATACGCCACATAAACAGCAGCAGCGCCGCCAGCATGATCAGCAGCATGATGCGTACCCAGAGCTGATGCACCAGGAAGAGTGAGAGACTAAAGGTGGCGACTATCAGGCAGATAGCGCGTACTTTAGCCCCTGGCGGCATCGCGCGATGCTGCTGCCAGTGACGCAGATAGCGGCCAAATGGCGATTTCCACAGCAGCCAGTGATGAAAACGCGGCGATGAACGGGCAAAACACCAGGCCGCCAGCAGCATGAATGGCGTGGTAGGTAATAAAGGTAATACAATGCCCAGCGTCCCCAGCACAATCGCCAGCCAGCCGAGGGTTAATAACAGAATGCGTTGCATGAATGCCGCCCAACTCTTTCCTCATCAGCGTACGTTAGCACAATTGAGCGTCACGCGATGAGTGCGATCGCCATACAACAGCGCCTGCAACAGCTCCTTATCGCCCTGCGGCAGGAACTCGCCTGCCATTCAGATGGGGTTTGCCGTCTGCCACGTTTTGATACTCAGCTGTTTCGCACCAAAGGCACGCGGCTGGCTGATTACCTGCTGGAAGTGGAACAGAATTTTGCCCGGCTGTGCGACAGCAGCCACGATCTGGCCCGTAGTGCGTGGCTGGCTGAACGCCTGGTCGATCAGATTGCCGCCCTGCAACGCGAGGCGAGTACGCAACAGCTGCGTACCCGACGCGAACAGCCCATCAGGAACCCACGCGCCGCAAAATATCAGGAGTACCGTGAATTTGAACGGCGTTTACTGGCAATGATCGATCAGCGTGAGCAGCGCCTGGCGCTGGCCGAAACGCTGGCGGTACAGCATCAGCTGAAACAGGATCTGGAAACGTTAGAGCAGCGACTGGCACGCTGTCGGCAGGCGATTCGCTCTGTCGAATGGGCCTCTTCGTTGCGCGGCAGCGAATAAAGCGCAGCGTGACAAAAGCGCTCCTATACTGGGTGTGATTCGGCGCGGAGAAGAACCATGGCTTTACTTGTGTGGCTGTTAAGCGGTTTACTGCTGGGGTTGCTGAAGCGTCTGCTGATGCCGGGACCACCGGGCGGCCTGGTTGCTACCCTGACGCTGTCGATGATCGGGGCACTGATTGGCGGCTATATCGCCACCTATTTTGATCTGGGCACCCTGGCTACGCTGCATATCGGCGCACTGGGCATGGCGATTCTCGGTGCATTAGTGATGCTGCTGGTCGCGGCCCGACTACGTATTTAGGAGAAGAGATGTCACTGGAAAATGCCCCTGACGACGTCAAACTGGCAGTTGATCTGATTCAGCTACTGGAAGAGCATCAACTGCCAGTAGAAACCGTGCTCTCAGCGCTGGCCATGGTGCAGCGCGATTTCGAAAACAAGCGTGATCGCCCATCGGCTTAGTGGTGGGCAGTCAGCGTCGGACTGAGGCGCAGCATATCGATAAAGGCATTGACCAGCGTCGGCGCGTCTCCGGCTAAATCAAAACTGTCCGGCGCAAACAGCCAGCTTTCCATCATACCGTTGACGTAACCGCGCAGGATAAGAGCGGCCTGACGCGTGCTGAGACTGCCCGGAAGTTGTCCGGCTTCGATACACTGGCGCAGCACATCTTCAATTTTGTCGTAGCATTCCAGCAGTAAGCTCTGCTGCATATTCTTCAGCGCCGACATTTCGCCCACAAATTCACATTTGTGGAAAATGATCTCCATCAAGGCGCGGCGCTGCGGATCCTTTGCTGTCGCGTCAAAGATATAGACCAGCATCGCTCGCAACACAGAGAGTGGATCGCCAGGGTATTTTGTCTGATACTCAAGTTCCACATCGTCCAGACCAGCATCACAACGAAGCCATATTTCATGTAATACATCGGCTTTATTTTTGAAGTGCCAGTAGATGGCCCCTCGCGTGACGCTGGCAGCGGTTGCAATATCCGCCAGAGAAGTGGCTGAAACGCCCTGCTGCGAAAACAGAACAATGGCGGCATCAAGAATTTGATGTCGCGTTTCAAGTGCTTGCGCTTTGGTTTTTCGTGCCATAAGGGGCTTTTTTTACAAACAGGTAAGTTTACATACATTTGCGAATGTATGTACCATAGCATGACCTGCGACTTGACACAGCAATGGGTTTTTCAGTTTGTGATCCATTGACCAATTGATATCGGACACTAGAGGTTTATTTATGAATAAAATCAGAGGATTATCGCCTCTGGCGGCCGTCCTGATGCTATCAGGCAGCTTTTTGTTAACAGGATGTGACAACAATAAATCCGAACAAGCCGCCCAGCAACCGCCAGCAGTGGGGGTTGTAACACTGAAAACTGAACCCCTGAAAATCTCGACTGAATTACCTGGCCGCACCTCGGCATATCGTGTCGCCGAAGTCCGTCCGCAGGTTTCCGGTATCATTCTGAAGCGTAACTTTGTTGAAGGCAGCGATGTCAAAGCGGGTCAGTCTCTTTATCAGATCGATCCTGCTACCTATCAGGCCGCCTATGACAGCGCCAAAGGTGATTTAACTCAGGCGCAGGCCAATGCACGCATCGCTCAGCTGACCGTCAAACGTTATAAGCCTTTACTCGGCACCAAATATATCAGTCAGCAGGATTACGACACCGCCGTTGCCACGGCCGCGCAAAACGATGCTGCGGTTCAGGTAGCAAAAGCCAATGTAGAAACGGCCCGCATTAACCTGGCTTATACCAAAGTCACCTCGCCTATCAGTGGCCGCATCGGCAAATCGTCAGTAACGGAAGGTGCGCTGGTACAAAACGCACAAACCACCGCCCTGGCCACTGTGCAGCAACTTGACCCGATGTATGTCGACGTTACCCAGTCGAGCGAAGATTTCATGCGCTTACGTTCAGAACTGGAGTCGGGTCAGCTGAAGCAGAACGATGGCAAAGCCAACGTGACCCTGCTGATGCAGAACGGCAACAGCTATCCACAGACAGGTACGCTGGAGTTCTCTGACGTTACCGTTGATGAAACCACGGGTTCTATCACCCTGCGCGCCATTGTCCCGAACCCGAACCATGCGCTGTTACCGGGCATGTTTGTTCGCGCTCGTCTGGATGAAGGTACCAATCCTAATGCGTTGCTGGTTCCGCAACAGGCGGTAGCCCGCACCCCAACGGGTCAGGCAACGGTCATGGTGGTAGGTGCAGATAACAAAGTGGAAGCTCGTCAGGTCACCACCTCTCAGGCGATTGGCGACAAGTGGTTAGTCACCGACGGTGTTAAAGCGGGTGAACGTGTGATCAGCACGGGTCTGCAGCGAGCCAAGCCGGGCGCACAGGTTACCCCACAAGAAGTCTCAGACGATGCGAAAGCGGCACCCGATTCAAAGCCGCAGTCTGACAAGTCATCGTCATAACAGGAGCCGTTGATTCATGGCTAAGTTCTTTATCGATCGGCCCATCTTTGCGTGGGTGCTCGCCATCATCATTATGCTGGTCGGTGCGCTATCGATTCTCAAACTTCCGATTGAGCAATATCCCAATGTTGCACCGCCGGCGATTGAGATTCAGGCCACCTACCCTGGTGCAGATGCTAAAACGCTGCAGGACTCGGTGACCCAGGTCATCGAACAAAATATGAACGGCATTGATGGACTGATGTATATGTCCTCAAGCAGCGACTCATCCGGTACGCTGACCCTGACGATCTCCTTTGAGTCAGGAACAGATGCCGATATCGCGCAGGTTCAGGTGCAGAACAAACTGCAGCTGGCGACGCCGCTGTTGCCGCAGGAAGTACAGCAACAGGGGATTCAGGTTAAGAAATCTTCCAGTAGCTTCCTGATGGTAGCGGGCTTCATCAGCGACGATGACAATATGACGCAGAATGATATTTCTGACTTTATTTCATCGTCCATCAAAGATCCGATCAGCCGTACCAAAGGCGTGGGTGATACCCAGGTATTCGGTGCGCAGTACGCGATGCGTATCTGGATGGATCCGCACAAGCTTAACAACTACAACCTGACGCCGGTTGATGTTATCAGCGCCCTGAATACGCAGAACACCCAGGTCGCTGCCGGTCAGTTGGGCGGTACGCCTCCGGTTCCGGGACAGCAGCTTAACGCCTCTATCATTGCGCAAACCCGTCTCACCTCTACCGATGAATTCGGCAAAATCCTGCTGAAAGTGAATGAAGATGGTTCTCAGGTTCGTCTGCGTGATGTGGCAAGGATTGAACTTGGTGCGGAAAACTACGAGATCGTTGCCCGTTATAACGGCAAGCCTGCTTCCGGTATCGGTATCAAGCTGGCCACCGGTGCGAATGCGCTGGATACCGCCAATGCGGTGAAAGAAGAACTGGCCAAATTGCAGCCGACGTTCCCGGCCGGTTTGAAAGTGGTCTATCCGTATGACACCACGCCTTTCGTTAAGATCTCGATTTTCGAAGTGGTGAAAACGCTGATCGAAGCGATCGTGCTGGTGTTCCTGGTCATGTATCTGTTTCTGCAGAACTTCCGCGCCACGCTCATTCCTACCATCGCGGTCCCTGTGGTATTGCTGGGTACGTTTGCCGTTATCAGCGCTTTTGGCTATTCGATAAACACTCTGACGATGTTCGGGATGGTACTGGCTATCGGCTTGCTGGTGGATGACGCCATCGTGGTGGTCGAGAACGTTGAGCGCGTGATGGCGGAAGAGGGATTACCGCCAAAAGAAGCGACTAAGCGTTCTATGGAGCAGATCCAGGGCGCACTGGTCGGTATCGCGCTGGTGCTGGCTGCCGTATTTATTCCGATGGCGTTCTTTGGTGGTTCGACCGGTGTTATCTACCGTCAGTTCTCCATCACTATCGTTTCGGCAATGGCGCTGTCGGTGCTGGTCGCCTTTATTCTGACGCCGGCACTCTGTGCCACCATGCTGAAACCGATTAAAAAAGGCGAGCACGGTAAAACCACCGGTTTCTTCGGCTGGTTCAACCGCATGTTCGACAAAAGCACCAACCACTATGTGGATGGTGTGGGTCACATGGTTCGCAGTACGGGTCGCTATATGGTGATCTATCTGGTGATCGTGGTCGGTATGGCGTTTCTGTTTGTGCGCCTGCCCTCTTCATTCTTACCGGAAGAGGATCAGGGTCTGCTGCTGGCTCAGGCGCAGCTGCCTGCTGGTGCAACCCAGGAGCGTACGCAGAAAGTGCTGGATCAGGTGACGGATTACTTCCTGACCCAGGAGAAAGACACGGTTAAATCGGTGTTTACCGTTAACGGCTTCGGCTTTGCCGGTCGTGGACAGAACACTGGTATCGCCTTCGTCAGTCTCAAGCCGTGGGATGAGCGTACCGGCAGCGACATGAAAGTACCGGCGATTGCTGGCCGTGCCATGCAGGCGCTGGGCGCGATCAAAGATGCAATGGTCATTCCTTTCAACCTGCCAGCCATTATTGAACTGGGTAACGCGACCGGCTTCGACTTTGAGCTGATCGACCAGAATAACCTTGGCCACGATAAGCTGACGGAAGCGCGTAATCAGCTGTTCGGCATGATTGCGCAGCATCCTGATACGCTGGTTGGCGTCCGTCCTAACGGGATGGAAGATACCCCGCAGTACAAGCTGACCATCGATCAGGAGAAAGCACAGGCGCTGGGCGTATCACTGAGTGATATCAACACCACGCTGGCGGCTTCCTGGGGCGGTTCCTACGTCAATGACTTCATTGACCGCGGTCGCGTGAAGAAAGTTTACGTCATGGGTAAAGCGGACGCCCGCATGCTGCCGGACGACATTGGTAAATGGTACGTGCGCAACAGCAGCGGAACCATGGTGCCCTTCTCTGCCTTCTCGTCAGCGAAATGGCAATATGGCTCACCGCGCCTTGAGCGTTACAACGGTCTGCCTGCGATGGAAATCCTGGGACAGGCTGCGCCAGGCAAAAGCTCGGGTGCGGCAATGGACCTGATGGAAGAGCTGGCGGCGAAACTGCCTGCCGGTATCGGCTATGACTGGACCGGTATGTCCTATCAGGAACGCTTGTCAGGCAACCAGGCCCCTGCGCTCTATGCCATCTCGCTGATTGTGGTCTTCCTGTGTCTCGCCGCACTGTACGAGAGCTGGTCGATTCCATTCTCGGTTATGCTGGTTGTCCCGCTCGGGGTCATTGGTGCACTGATCTTTACCACCCTGCGTGGCCTGAGTAATGACGTCTACTTCGTAGTGGGGTTACTGACAACCATCGGCCTCTCCACCAAGAACGCCATCCTTATCGTCGAATTTGCTAAAGATTTGATGGATAAAGAGGGTAAAGGGCTGATTGAAGCTGCGCTGGAAGCGTGCCGTATGCGTCTGCGTCCTATCCTGATGACGTCACTGGCGTTTATTCTCGGGGTACTGCCGCTGGCGATCAGTACCGGTGCCGGTTCCGGTTCGCAAAACGCCGTAGGTACCGGCGTTATCGGTGGTATGGTCACCGCGACCATACTGGCGATCTTCTTCGTTCCTGTGTTCTTTGTGGTGGTACGCCGCCGCTTTGGCAAGAAAAAAGAAGAATCAGCGAATAGTCATCCGGTTGAGCATAACCAGACTCACTAAGCTGTAAATCATCTGAGGCCGCGCAAGCGGCCTTTTTTTATGCCTGCGATTCAGCCCTTCTCATTTCCTGTCCCCTTGCTTTTCCTGTCTCACGGACAGTTGCAATCCTGGCCTGTGCATCGCATAATATTGTTATAGTATAACATTACATAGGTGTGCATTATGAAAGCGAATATTCATCCTCACTATCGTCACGTGGTTTTCCATGACACATCGGCTGATGTCTGGTTCAAAATCGGATCAACCATCAAAACCGATCGCACCGTGGAGTTTGAAGGCGAAACGCTGCCCTACGTCACCCTGGATGTGTCGTCTGCCTCACATGTGTTCTACACCGGTAAACAGAAAGATTTTGCCAAAGAGGGCAGCACCGCGCGCTTTAACCAGCGTTTCGGGCGCTTTCTTGGAAAGAAATAGAGGAGAGGATCATGCAGGTATTAAGCTCGCTGCGTTCAGCAAAAAATCGCCATCGGGATTGTAAAGTGGTCCGCCGCAAAGGCCGTATTTACGTTATCTGTAAATCGAACCCGCGGTTTAAAGCAGTACAGGGAAGAAAGAAAAAACGCTAGTTTGTGTCGTGATGACTGGCCGGGCTTGCCCGGCCTTTTTTATGCTTAGTGCATGCTCTTCAGCATCGCATTCACGTTGTGTTTAAAAGCCGCCTGATAGGTGGCTGCCGGGCCAGAGGCCGTGGATAACGCTTCCGGATAGAGCTCACCACCCGGCTCTGCCCCGGTGGCGCTGGCAATCTGTTTTACCAGACGCGGGTCGGTCTGGTTCTCAATGAAATAGCGATTGATGTGCTGCTGCTTCAGCTGAGTGATTAAATTACCCACGTTGCTGGCACTCGCTTCCGCCTCAGTAGAGAACCCTACCGGCGCCAGGAAAGTCACGCCATATCGCTGTCCAAAGTAACCAAACGCATCATGACTGGTCAGCACTTTACGCTTATCGGCTGGCACAGCGTCAAAGGCGGTTTTTGCCCAGCGATCCAGCGCCTGCAGTTGCTGAATGTAATTCTGTCCACGCTGACGAATGGCCGGAGCATCTTCAGGATCGGCTTTGACCAGCGCATTCATCACGTTGGTCGCGTAGATAACGCCGTTCTGCATGCTGTTCCAGGCGTGAGGATCGGTAACGGTTTTACCCTCCTCCTCCATGCTGCGGGTGGTGACACCGGTTGAGGCGACAACCGGCTGACCGCGATACCCTGAGGCGCTGACCAGCCGATCCATCCACCCTTCCAGTCCCAGTCCGCTGACAAACACCAGATCGGCCTTCGCCAGCGCCTGACTGTCCTGCGGTGTCGGTTCAAAAGTATGAGGATCGCCATTCGGCCCCACCAGGCTTTTAACCTTTACATGATCGCCGCCGACCTGCTTAGCGATGTCAGCCAGCACGGTAAAGCTCGCCACGACATCCACCGTTTTGGCCATCGCCAGAGGCGTGGCAAACAGCGCAGCGAGCGCCAGGCTAACCGGTAATTTTTTCATAGATACCCCTTAAGATTAATGGCGGCGTAAAATTCCGCCGCACGGCCCTGTAAGAATGGAGAAAAAAAACAGCATGGCGGCGCTCAGCACCACAGCGGGACCCGCCGGCAATGAGAAGTGCCAGGAGAGCATCAGCCCGGCCAGCGACGAAATCATTGCCATGAAAATGGCGATAACCAGCATCGCGGCGAGATGGCGACTCCAGAAGCGGGCGCTGGCGGCGGGCAACATCATTAAACCCACTGACATCAGGGTGCCCAGCACCTGAAAACCCGCCACCAGATTCAGCACCACCAGCATTAAAAACAGACCATGCACCAGCGGCGCGCTCCATTTTCCCTGCGCACGCAGGAAGTCGCCGTCAAACGCATCGATGACCAGCGGACGATAGATCACCGCCAGCAGAATCAGCGTAAAGGCAGCGATGCCGCCCACCAGCAACAGCGCTGCGTTGTCTACCGCCAGCAGCGAGCCAAACAGAACGTGCAGCAGATCCACACTTGAGCCGCGTAATGAAACCAGCGTGACGCCCAGCGCCAGTGAACCCAGATAGAACCCGGCAAAACTGGCATCCTCTTTCAGCGGCGTGTAGCGACTGACCGCGCCAGAGAGCAGCGCCACGGCTAAACCAGCGATCAGGCCGCCAACACCCATCGCGACCAGTGACAATCCGGAGATCAGATAGCCAATGGCGGCACCGGGCAGCACCGCGTGTGATAAGGCATCGCCAATCAGGCTCATACGTCGCAGGGAGAGGAATACCCCGAGCGGCGTGGCGCTGACGGCCAGCGCCAGACAGGCCACCAGCGCGCGTCGCATAAAACCAAACTCAATAAAGGGTTGAATGAGAGTCACGGCGCACGACTCCGCAGAGAGGAAGCTGGCAGGCAGGTGCAGTTAACCTCACGTTCATCCATCGACATCACGTTACTGAAGTAGCGCGCCACCAGCGGACGATCGTGCAGCACCACCAGCAGGGTTGTTCCGGCCTGCTGCTGCTGCTCAAGGATCGACATCAGTAGCGTCACCGTCTGGCTGTCAATGCCGTTAAAAGGCTCATCCAGAAGCCAGAGCTGGCTGCGCTGCAGCATCAGCCGCGCAAACAATACCCGCTGCAGTTGTCCGCCGGATAACGTCGCGGGCTGCGCATCCGCATAATCACTCATCTGAACCGCTTCCAGCGCCAGCCAGATCTCCCGACGCAGTATCCGGTTAATGCCGCCGAACCAGCCGCAGCGTGGCCAGCAGCCAATAGAGACCAGTTCAAATACCGTCAGGGGAAAGCGGGTCTCAAGTTCGGTGCGCTGCGGCAACCAGCCGATATCCCGGCGTGCAACCTGCAGCTCGCAGCGCCCGGCTATCGGTGGCAGTAAGCCAGCAATGGTTTTTAACAGGGTTGATTTGCCGCTACCGTTCGCGCCGACCAGCGCGGTCATCGAGCCGGCTTCGAGCTGGCCGGTAATCACCGGGGTCACAACCTGTCCCTGGTAGCCCGCGCGAAGCGCGTTAAACAGGATCATGCGCTGATCCCCCATTTTATTGCCACAGCAAGCAGCGTGATAAATAGCAGTGCTACTCCCAGCCGCCCGCCCAGTGACATAAGTAGTCCACTCTGACGCATTACTTCACCATAATGTTATAACATAACAGTAAAGATACCTGATGTTGCTCTCTGTTGAATGTGGGATTGTGTATCAAAAGATAAATACCAGCTGCACACACTGGCAGACCCGCGCTGGCGATAAGGCCTGCGGCTGCGTCTGGCAAATCTCAGAAACTGAGAGTTTTGTGCTCAACTGACTTGCAAACCAGTTGCAGAAAACCAATGATAGGTTTATTAACGGTTATAAGTGGAACAGATATGCTGTCACGCATTGAATGTGATATTGCCGCGGGTGAATCGGACTGCGCAAAAATAGCAGAGATTGTTCAGCGGAATATTCTCAAAATAACCGATTTGCTGGTAGGGGATTTACGCTGGTACTCACAAAATGCCCGGTTAGTTCCAGGCAGTTTAAAAATCATTTCGGTTGAATACCAGGATCTGAATAGTTTTAAATTACTTTACGATTTTGACTGGAATTTATTTAGTCCCTGCCTGGATCTAAATGAAACCGTGACGCAGTCAGAACAGGTAAACTTTCACATTAAGCCCGGTGCACTTGAGTTTGATGTGATCGACAATGAGCAACCCTCCCCTGGCGATGAATTGTAATATTTAGTAATGGAGGTGAGCAGAACTAATGGTTTTACACTATCTTTAAGGTATCCCGTTTAATAACTGCCCGAATAATCGCTTCCTGGCCGCGTGATCTTCTCTCGCCGCCCTGCGGCAACTGTGCTAGCTATGGAGGGGAAAAAGATGGACGAATACTCACCGAAACGGCATGATATTGCCCAGCTTAAATACCTTTGTGAGAGTCTGTTTGACGACAGCATGGCAACATTAACCGACAGTCATCATGGCTGGGTTAATGATCCCACTTCTGAAAGCAATCTACAGCTTAACGATTTGATTGAGCATATCGCCTCTTTCACCATGAATTACAAAATTAAGCACGTTGAAGATGAAGCGCTGATTTCGCAAATCGATGAATATCTTGATGATACTTTTATGCTATTCAGCAATTATGGTGTCAATAGTCCGGATCTTCAGCGGTGGCAACGTTCAGCAAAACGCTTATTTAATCTGTTCACTGAAGAGTGCGCTTTTCTCCAGCAACCGAGCCATTCATTATAGTAAAGACATGAGAACGGTTTATTTATGAACAAAACCCTGACTAAAACCGATTATTTGATGCGACTGCGGCGCTGCCGCTCTCTTGATACCCTGGAAAGGGTGATTGAAAAAAATAAGTATGAATTACCGGAAGATGAATTAGCGGTATTTTACTCAGCAGCTGACCATCGCCTGGCGGAACTGACGATGAACAAGCTCTACGATAAAGTCCCGGGTTCAGTATGGAAATTTGTCCGTTAATCTGATCGCTTACGGCTCAGTTTTACCCCAATAAAGTACCGGATAATCCTGCCTGCCGGCAAAGGATCGGCCCAGGCGGGTTTTGCCTGTCTGCAGCTTAGGGGGAGAATATCGAAGGGGGAAAGTGGTGGGGGCCCTGCCAGCTACATCCCGGCACACGCGTCACCTGCTACGGCTGCTTCCTTCCGGATCTGACCGAGTTCACAAGCTAGCATTGCGGGAGAACCAACAGGGCCCCCATTGACAAGCCCTCTTTACGAGAGCGGGGGCATTATCTGGGAAGGAGGTGGCAATTGCAAGCGTAGTCGGGACAACCGTTGTTTTCTTGAACAACCACCGCTTTTACGCTTTCTCCGCCTTTTCCCCGTGCTAAAGTTAAAACCCTTTTTCCTGATGAAATAAGTACATGAATCAGCCAGACACTTTCCAGCAACGCATCTGGCAAATTGTTGCCGCTATTCCGGCTGGCCGCGTCACCACCTATGGCGATGTGGCGCTACTGGCCGGTTCTCCGCGCGCGGCGCGTCAGGTTGGTGGCGTGCTGAGTCGCTTACCCGAGGGCACTACCCTTCCCTGGCATCGCGTCGTAAACCGACACGGCACAATTTCTCTTCAGGGTGACCGTCTGTTGCGGCAGCGGGATGCACTGGAGGCGGAAGGCATAGAGGTGAGTGACGACGGACAGCTCGATCTCGAGACTTATCGCTGGCGATTTTAGACAGGGTAAAAAGGGCGACAATGTCGCCCCGAAATGAGTTTACAGACGAGTTGGAGCAGGAACCGCAGCAGACGGCGTCACCTGAGTCGGTGAGGTCGAAGGAACGGTGGTCGCTGCGCCCGGCTGGGTTGGCATCGCCATAGACGGTACCGGTACCAGCAGCAGCTCTGCTTTGGTGCCACCCTGGTTAATCACTGGCTTCACGCCTTCAGTGATAAAGGCCAGCTTACCGTCGATTGAGATGGCTGCGCTTAACAGAATGCGTGCATCAGGCTTGATGTCGGCTGGGTTAAACGGCAGCACGAACTGGAACGGTGCCTGTTTGCCTTCGGTTCGCACCACGCGCTGCGACAGCACTTTTGAGGGTGCATCGGCGACGGACGCATCAGAGAGCGTCACGGTTAATACCGCATCCGGCGGCAGCGCAATGCGCTGGCGGATAAAGACTGAACCACTTACGTTAGGCTGCGCAATCGCCGCCGTCTGTCCTGCAACTGCAGAACCCAGAGTTGGCGTTGGCACGGGTTTACTCTTGTCGGCGCATCCTACAACAGCAACCGCCATAACTACTCCACTGAACACATGCCTGAGTTTCATTGATGTCGTCTCCATTTGATCAAAATGATTGTCGGCAGCGAATCCTGCTTACAGCGCTTCACTCGCCGTATGTCCTTAATGTTGGCACAAAAATGAAATTTTGCCTGGCACCGACAATGTAGAAAGTCTGATTGACGTCAACTGGTCCGATCTTTCACACTGAGGAGGTCACTATATTGAGGAATGCGCCATGAGTCAGGCACTGCAAAATCTGCTGAATTTATTAAATCTGGAAAAACTGGAAGAGGGTTTATATCGCGGCCAGAGCGAAGATATTGGCCTTCGTCAGGTGTTTGGCGGTCAGGTGGTGGGTCAGGCGCTGTATGCCGCAAAGCAAACTGTGGCGGAAGATCGAATTATTCACTCTTTTCACAGCTATTTTTTGCGGCCCGGCGATAGTCAGAAAGCGATTATTTACGATGTTGAAACGCTGCGTGATGGCAAAAGTTTCAGCGCACGTAGGGTCAGTGCCATTCAGAATGGGCAGCCGATTTTTTATATGACCGCCTCGTTCCAGTCACCGGAAAGCGGCTTTGAACATCAGAATCCGATGCCACAGGTGGCGGGGCCAGAGAATCTGTTAACTGAACAGGCGATGGCGCAGAAAATGGCGCATCTGCTGCCAGAAAAGCTACGTGAAAAATTCATTGCTGAGCGTCCGCTGGAGATCCGCCCGGTACAGATTCACAATCCTCTCCGGGGCCATGTGGATAAGCCTGAACGCCAGGTCTGGATCCGTGCCACCGGCCCACTGCCCGACGATTTGCGTATCCATCAGTATCTGCTCGGCTATGCTTCCGATCTCAATTTCCTGCCGGTCGCGCTCCAGCCGCACGGCAAAGGCTTTTTAGAGCCGGACATGCAGGTCGCCACTATCGACCACTCAATGTGGTTCCACCGCCCGTTCGACTTCAGTGAATGGCTGCTCTATAGCGTAGTCAGTACTTCGGCGTCAGGCGCACGGGGTTTTGTCCGGGGCGAGTTCTACAATCAGCAGGGTGTGCTGGTGGCCTCAACGGTTCAGGAAGGGGTGATGCGTCAGCGCAGCGAATAAAAAAAAAGGGGGCGATTCCTCGCCCCCGGTTGATCTTTTCACTGCCCATCCGTTACTGGTTATAAGCATTCTCGCCGTGGCTGTTTACATCCAGACCTTCACGCTCATGCTCTTCCGGAACGCGCAGACCGACAATCAAATCAGCCAGCTTGAAGCCGATGAAGGCGACAACGCCCGACCAGACGATAGTCAGGCCCACGCTGAAGAGCTGTACCCAGACCTGATGGCCCATGGTGACCCCCTCTGCGTAGCCTACGCCGCCCAGTGAAGAGGAGGCAAACACGCCAGTCAGGATACAGCCGACAATGCCGCACACGCCATGCACGCCGAACACATCGCAGGGATCATCCACGCGCAGCCATTTTTTCAGGGTGGTCACGCCCCACAGTCCCGCCAGTCCGCCAACCAGGCCGATAATTAATGCACCGCCGACGCCGACATAACCACAGGCAGGCGTAATCGCTACCAGCCCGGCAATAAAGCCTGAACAGGCACCCAGCAGCGAAGGCTTACCACGTACCGCCCACTCGCCAAAGGTCCATGACAACACGGCGCCCGCTGTTGCGACAACGGTGTTCAGGAAGGCCAGCGCCGCGATTTCGTTTGCTGCAGAAGCAGAACCGGCGTTGAAACCGAACCAGCCGACATACAGAATGGCGGTGCCGGTGAATACCATTGGCAGGTTGTGTGGTTTGAAGGCCTCTTTACCAAAGCCGGCACGTTTGCCCACCAGATAAGCGCCCACCAGACCGGCGACAGCGGCGTTAATATGCACCACGGTGCCGCCAGCAAAGTCCAGCGCGCCATCCTGTGCCAGGAAACCGCCAGCCCACACCATGTGCGCGATAGGCAGGTAAGCCAGGGTCAGCCAGACGCCGACAAAAATCAGTACGGCAGAGAAACGGATGCGTTCTGCGATAGCACCGACAATCAGGCCCACCGTGATACAGGCAAACGAGGCCTGGAACGCGACATGAATATATTGATAGAAGCTGCCCATGACGGCGGTCAGCTGAATGTTTTTCAGCATCACCCAGTTAAAGCTGCCAAAGAAGGCGTTGCCTTCACTGAACGCCAGTGAATAGCCGTAAACCATCCATAATACGCAGACCAGTGAGAAGGTGACGGCAACCTGAGTCAGCATCGACAGCACGTTTTTACCGCGAATCAAACCACCATAAAACAGCGCGATACCTGGAATTGACATAAACAGCACCAGCGCGGTGCAAATCATCATAAATGCGTTATCAGCCTTGTCCGCAACGGCAGGCGCAGCCATTGCGAGTGAGGGTAACAGTGCCAGGCTGGTGAGGCCCAACTTAGCGAAAATTTTATTCATTTTTATTCCATCCCATCACAGTACTGAGTCTTTATTACAGAGCGGCTTCGTCGGTCTCGCCGGTACGAATACGGATGACGCGCTGCAGTTCAGCTACGAAAATTTTACCGTCGCCAATTTTGCCGGTGTAAGCCGCTTTACTGATGACATCCACCACTTCGTCTAACTGATCGTCGGCAATAGCGATATCAATTTTGACCTTAGGCAGGAAGTTCACGCTGTACTCTGCGCCACGATAAAGCTCTGCATGGCCCTTCTGACGGCCAAAACCTTTCACTTCGGAGACGGTCAGTCCCTGAATGCCGATAGAGGATAAAGCTTCACGTACATCCTCCAGCTTGAATGGCTTAATTACGACGGTAACCAGCTTCATTGGATCCCCTCCAGCGAGTAAATAGGTAACGTTTACGGACACGCAGGGATATAAGCAAAGCCTGTGCCAGAGTGTGAAAATGACGGTAATACGTTGTTCAGGCGAGACGCGACAAGGGATGCTTTAAAGAGGATGAGAAACAGAGAGGCCGTACAGGGGAAATTGCAGCGGAGGGCTGCACTCCTTTGGTGCTTCAGGCGTCAAAGGAGTGCATTTATACAGATTAATCTGATAAAGGTGCGCAAAAAAGGTGCAACTCAGCCTTCAGTTGTTACAGCGACGCCCGATACCAGATCTTCACCTGCCTGCTGCAGCTGATACATCTGCCAGTAACGTCCCTGCATCGCCAGCAGTTGCTGATGCGTACCCTGCTCAACCACACGACCACGATGCAGCACAAGAATCTTGTCTGCTTCAATAATCGTTGAGAGGCGATGAGCAATCACCACCAGCGTGCTGTGCTGGCGCAGCGTCTCAAGCGTCTGCTGAATAGCCTGCTCGGTGCCGGAATCAATATTGGCCGTCGCTTCGTCGAGGATCAGTATCTGCGGCAGATCAACCAGCACCCGGGCCAGTGCCAGCAGCTGCTTCTGCCCGACCGACAGATTATTGCCCTGCTCGCCCAGCCGGGTATGTATTCCCTCCGGCAACGCATGCGCCAGCGGAGCCAGCTGCACCTGTTCCAGCACCGTCCAGACGGCCTCTTCGCTGATGTCGCGTCCCAGCCGCACATTCGCCAGCAGCGTATCGGCCAGCACCACCGGATCCTGCTGCACCATCGCGATACCGCGCCGCAGCACGGCATGGCTCAGGTCGCTAATGGGTCGATCATCAATGCGGATCTCGCCGCGCGTCACCGGGTAGTAACCCATTAACAGGTTCGCCAGCGTGCTTTTACCGCTGCCGGTATGTCCCACCAGCGCCACAAACTCGCGTGGGGCAACCTCAAGATTGATATCACTGAGCACATCGCGGTTTTCACGGTAGGCAAAGCTCAGATTGTTCAGGGTGATACGACCTGAAGCCAGCGGTTGCTGATCGGCACCATACTGCTGCTGTGCAGCATCCATCAGTTCGAAAATACGCTCACCTGAAACTACCGCCTGCTGCAGCATCGATTGCTGAGTGGTCAGCTCAATCAGCGGCTCATTCAGACGCCCCAGATAGGTAATAAAGGCATAGAGTACCCCCACTTCAAACACGCCAGGCATCGAGAAACTAAACAGGATCAGCAGCCCACACAACACCATCGCTGAAAACAGACTCAACAGCGGACGCAGCAGAAAACCATCCAGACGCAGCGTTTCCATTCGCGCCAGATAGTGAGAGCGGCTTGCTTCGCCCATTCGCTCACCAAATCGCGCCTGCTGACGAAACTGCTGGATCACGCTCATACCGCTGATGACTTCGTTAAAGCCATTATTGATGTCTGCCAGATAGCTGCGAACCCGACGGGCAATGGGCGTGCTGTAACGCTGATAGATGAACATCACCACCAGTACCAGCGGGAAGATCATCATCGCCACCAGCGCCATACGCCAGTCAAGGCTGAACATCGCCACCATCATGGCGCCGACCAGTGCGGCACTGCGCAGCACGGTTGAAACCACCGTGACGTAGAGATCGCGGATGACTTCGGTGTCGTTAGTCACGCGTGAAATAATCTGCCCGACCGGCTGGGTATCAAAGGCACTCAGCGGCTGACAGAGTGCGGCATTCATCACGTCACTGCGTAACCGCTGTACCACGCCGATAGCGGCTCGGTTAAACAACAGCGCCTGCCAGTAGTGCAGCCCGGCGGCCAGCAGCTGTAGCAGGATAAAACTGACCACCAGTCCGGCGACCACTCCCCAGGGCATCTGATGTTTCGCCACCAGGTTATCGATAAAGTAGCTGACCAGCACCGGTCCGGTCACTTCCGCCGCGGCAGCGATCCACAGCATCCCTACCGCCAGCGACAGGGATTTACGCCACGGCTTACCGTAGCTCAGCAGACGCTTCAGGGTAGGCCACAAGCGTGCAGACTTAGCCATGCGGCACTCCTTTCTCATTTTCATCATCATCCAGCGCCGCTTCCAGTTGCTGGTAACGGTACATGTCCCGATACCAGCCAGCACTGCCGGTCAGGGCGTCGTGGTCGCCCCGCTGCGCCACTCTGCCCTGCTGCAGGACCAGGATTTCACTGGCTTCCGTCAGCGCCGATAAGCGGTGCGCGCTGATAATCAGCGTGCGTCCCTGCCCCCAGATGCGCAGGTTATGCAGGATTTCGTGTTCGGTACGGCCATCGACCGCGGAAAGCGCGTCGTCCAGAATCAGGATTTCCGCATTCAGCAGCAGCGCCCGGGCAATCGAAAGACGCTGCTTCTGCCCACCCGACAGCATCACACCGCGCTCCCCGACTTCCGTTTCATAGCCCTGCGGCAAACGCAGGATATCGTCATGAACGCAGGCCAGCGTGGCGGCATGCTCAATCTCCTGCTGGGTTGCGCCCGGTTTTCCCAGCGCAATATTGTTCGCCACGCTGTCTGAGAACAGGAACGGTGTCTGGCTGACCACGGCCAGACGGCTGCGCCAGCTGTCCAGCCGCAATTGCGGCAGCGGGATCTGATGATAACGGATGTCGCCCTGCTGAATATCAAAGTGGCGCTGAATCAGGCTAAGCAGCGTACTTTTGCCACTGCCGGTTGGTCCGCACAGCCCCAGCATCTCGCCGGGTTTCAGCTGGAAGCTGACATCGCTTAAGACCGGACCCACGCTGGCCGGATAGTTAAAGGCACGAATCGCGACCTGCAGCGTGCCCGGTTCAGATGGCAGTGACTTATCGCCATCTTCCACCGCTGGTGCTTCCGCCAGCAGCGCGCCGATACGGCTCCAGGCGGCGCTGCCGCGTTCAACAATATTAAACATCCACGCCAGCGCCAGCATCGGCCAGATCATCAGGCCGAGATACATCACAAAGCTGGTGAGCTGCCCCAGCGTCATCTCTCCATGCCAGACCAGCCAGCTGCCGCCACCAATCGCCAGCAGGTTTGAGAAGCCGATAGCGATATAGATAGTGGGATCGAAACGGGCATCGACCCGCGCCACGCGCAGGTTTTTTTCACCGGTATCGCGGGCGATATCGGAAAATTGCTGCGACTGATGCTGTTCAAGGCCAAAGGATTTAATCATCCGGATGCTGGTCAGGCTCTCCTGCGTCTGATCGTTAAGACTGGAGAAGGCGGCCTGTGCCAGCTTAAAGCGATGGTGCAGTTGATTACCGTAGCGATGGATCACGATGGCCATAATGGGCATCGGCACCAGCGCAAGCAGCGTCAGCTGCCAGCTGATCTGCGTGCTCATTACCAGCAGCACCACGCAGCCCATGACCAGCGAGTCGACCAGCGTCAGTACTCCTTCCCCGGCCGCAAACACCACCCGATCCACGTCGTTGGTGGCGCGCGCAATCAGGTCGCCGGTGCGGTGACGCAGATAAAATGCCGGTTGCTGACGACTCAGCTGGCGATAGAAATCTTCGCGCAGCTCAACCGCCAGCTGGTAGGAGGCACCAAACAGCAGCACGCGCCAGACATAGCGCAGCAGATAGACCACCACTGCCGTTGCCAGCATGATCCCAATCCACATCATGATGCGGCTGGTGCTCATGTTGTCACGCGTCACGCCATCGACAATCACCCCGACCACATGCGGTGGCAGCAGCTGCAGAATAGCAATAACAATCAGCAGGAGGACCGCGCCCAGATAGCGCCGCCACTCCCGCAGAAAATACCAACTTAATTGACTGAATAATCGCACAACGCTGCTCTCAATCTCAGGCCCTCAGGGGGCAACAGGTAAAGCCGTGGTGTATTTAATCTCTTCCATGGCGAAGCTGGATGTCACATCAATCAGGCCAGGCACCCCATTCACTAATCGCTTGTAGAAAGCATCATAGCTTTTCATGTCGGCCACCTGAATGCGCAGCAGGTAATCATACTCGCCTGCCATACGGTAAAAGGCCATTACCTCCGGCATGCTGCTCACCACCGAGACAAATGCCTGATACCAGTCGCGGCTGTGCTGCTGCGTTTTAACAAACATAAACGCCGTCAGTGACAGTCCGATTTTATCTCCATCCAGCAGCGCCACCCGTGCGCGAATAATGCCATCATCTTCAAGCTTTTTCAGGCGCTTCCAGCAGGGTGTGGTGGTGAGGTTGACGGCATCCGCCAGCGCCTGCAGCGACAGCGTGCAGTCATGCTGCAGCAGTGAGAGCAATTTAAGGTCAGTTTTATCTAACATTCGCGGCTCCGGGAGAATCATTTTCTCCATTACCGCCATTTTAGCGGTAATTGTGCAATCTCTTTTTCCTGCACGTGCCATAAAATAGCCGCATCACTTTTTTACCGGACACCTGAGATGCACACCTGCTGGATTCGCCACGCTATCAACGAAATTAACGCTGATTTTCAACGATCGGCTGAGACCCATTTGATCCGTTTCGATCTGGCGGACTTTCCCGGTATCTGGTTCTATCTGAAAGATGAAAGTACCCATCCCAGTGGCAGTCTTAAACACCGGCTGGCACGATCCCTGTTCCTCTACGGCCTCTCCAACGGCTGGATTAAACAGGATACGCCGATTATCGAAGCCTCGTCAGGCAGCACTGCCGTTTCTGAGGCGTACTTCGCAAGGCTGCTGGGTCTGCCCTTTATTGCGGTGATGCCGGCGAGCACGGCGAAGCGTAAAATCGAGCAGATCACTTTTTATGGCGGACAGTGCCATTTTGTTGAAGATCCCTGCCAGCTCTATGCTGAATCTGAACGGCTGGCACGGGAGCTCAATGGCCATTTTATGGATCAGTTTACCTATGCTGAACGTGCCACCGACTGGCGCGGCAATAACAATATTGCAGAGAGCATTTTCCGTCAGATGGAGCATGAACCTTATCCGATTCCCCATACGATAATCATGAGTGCGGGCACGGGCGGCACCTCAGCCACGCTGGGCCGCTATATCCGTTATCAGGGACTGGAAACCAAACTACTGGTGGTTGATCCGCAGCATTCGGTGTTTTTTGATTACTGGCAGCAGCGTGATGCCACCCTGACCAGCGCGCGCGGCAGCATGATCGAAGGAATTGGCCGTCCGCGAGTGGAGCCGTCGTTTATGCCAGACGTGATCGACGAAATGATCAAAGTGCCGGATGGTGCAACGCTGGCCGCCATGCTGAAACTGGAAAAGATTCTGGGACGCAAGCCTGGCGCCTCTACCGGCACCAATTTCTGGGGCATGATGCAGGTGGCAAAACGCCTACGGGCAGCGAATCAGCAGGGAGCTCTGGTGACACTGCTGTGCGACAGCGGCGAACGTTATCCCGATAGCTACTATCAGCCTGAGTGGGTGGCAAAACATATTGGCGATATCACGCCATGGCAGCGCGAGCTGGAATAAAAAACCGGACATCCTGTCCGGTTCACGGCAATCCTCAGCATTCGGGGGAATACGCGAGGTCGGGTGTTGCCAGCCAGTGATTTAAATAGTGAGACACCGCCTGTGTCTCGCAATGCCCTAATACCGGCAGATGCGGTAGCGCGGCTTTCAGCTGCGCCATCGCATTGCCCATGATGAAACCCTGTCCGGCCTGCGCCAGCATCTCGCGATCGTTCATCGCATCACCAAACGCCATACACTCCGCCATGGTCAGCGACAGATGGTCACATAACAGTGCCAGCGCGCTGCCTTTATTGCAGCTGGCGGGTAACACCTCCAGACAATCCACGGCAGAGAAGCAGATGTTAGCCTGCTCGCCCAGTGCGGCATCCAGCTCTGTTTTTAGCTGACAGAGGCGCTGATGCTGATCGATAAAGCAGATTTTTGTCACCTGATGCGCGGGCAATCTTTTAAGATCGCACAGCTGATAGCCAAATCCGCTGATCTGATGGGCCACCAGCAGTTCAGGCTGTGGGTGATCGGTAAACCACCCCTGATCGTTGAAAACATGCAGGGTGGCGTGCGTATCCCAGCGGCGGTGGATCACCTCTTCGGCGACCGAAGAGGGCAGATCACGCGCAAAGATCAGATTGCCCTGCCTGTCGTGTACACGGGTACCATTACCGGTAATCAGCCACGCGGGCAGTGTCATTTTTTCCCGTAAGATCTGCATCTCCAGCAGATGGCGGCCCGTCGCTAGCGCCAGATTAACGCCACGCAGATGCAACGCCTGCAGGCTATCCAGCGTCTGCTGACCCAGTTGATGATCCGGCAGCAATAATGTGCCATCCATATCGAACGCGGCTAAACGCACCATGATTTACCTCCTGCTGAAAGATGAACTCCACTATTGCCTGTTAATTGCGGAACTAATAGTGAATACTTTTAAAAAACTGTTCCGGGTTTAACATGCGCCAGCTTAACCGTCTTAATCAGTTCCAGCGTCTGTGGCAGCAGAGTCAGGGCGCCCCACAGCAAACCTGCGTGGCGGAGATGGCCCGCCACTGTATCTGCAGCGAGCGTCATCTGCGCACGTTGCTGTCACAGTGGCAGCATGCAGGCTGGCTCAGCTGGCGCGGCGAGCCTGGCCGTGGCAAACAGGGACAGATAGTGTTTCTGCGCTCACCTGAACAATTACGGCAGCAGTTGCTGCAACAACAGCTCGACGCCGGAGACGCCGCTGAGGCCTTGCAGCTGCTGGATCTGCCGCCGGAAAGGCTGATCAATATGCTGCGGCCATTAATGGGTGGACAGTGGCAGAACGATACGCCGGTTCTGCGCATCCCCTACTATCGTCCGATGGAGAGCACAGAGCCGCGCCAGATTACCGGTCGGGCCGAGCAGCACCTGGCTCGCCAGATCTATTCCGGTCTGACTCGCTTTGAGCAGGATGAGCCGGTCGGCGATCTGGCGCATCACTGGCAACATGACGAGGCGTCATCTGGCTGGTTATTCTGGTTACGGCCTCAGCTGATGTGGCACAACGACGAACCTGTGCAGGCCGCACAACTGGTGGCGCAGTTCCACCAGCTGTTGCGGGATAGGCGCGTCAGTATGTTACTGGCCGATGTGGTCAGCGTGGATGCGCCCCATCCGCTTGCGGTGCGTTTCGTACTGCGACGCCCTGATTTCTGGCTGCCCCATCGGCTCGCCCACTTGTTGTGCCTGCTGCCCCATCCCATCGATCTCGCCACGGGCAGCGGGCCGTGGAAACTCAGGCACTTCAGCACCGAGCTGGTCAGGATTGAAAGTCACGCGCGCTGGCATCTGCAGCGCCCTCTGCTGCAGGCAGTAGAGTACTGGATTACCCCTCAGCTGTTTGATCCCGCTCTCGGCAGCAGCTGTCGTCATCCGGTGCAGATTGCGATAGGCGATGCCACAGAGCTCAGGACGCTGCAACCGGTCAGCAGCAGTATCAGCCTCGGCTTCTGTTATCTGGTCTGCCGACCGCGAGCCGGATTTACCGCTGATCAGGCGCGCACGCTTTTCCAGCTGATCCAGCAAAGCGGCATTGTCAGCCGGTTGCCTCTGGATGAGGGACTCATCACTCCCAGTAAAGAGCTATTACCTGGCTGGAGTGTGCCGCTGATTGATGCTGTCACGGTTCCCTTACCGTCTACCCTGACGCTGCATTATCAGTTGCCGGTTGAGCTACACCAGATGTCACAGGCGCTGGTTGCACTGTTAAAACAGCACGGCTGCACCCTGAAGGTAGTTTTTCATCCGGTAAAAAACTGGCACGGCATCGACCCGCTTGATGAGGCAGATATCGTGATGGGCGACAGACTGATTGGTGATGCGCCGGTCTTTACGCTGGCCAGCTGGTTGCAGACTGACCCGCTATGGCGGCCGCTGTGGCCCACACTGCAGGGCGAAGAGATTCAGGCGCAACTGCTGGCTATCCAGCAAATTGCTGACGACGAAACCCGTGCCCGCTCGCTGCATCAGCTTTATCATCAGCTGATGACGGGCGGCATCCTGCTGCCACTGTTCAATTATCGCTATCAAATTTACGCGCCGCCGGGCGTTGAAGGGATTGAACTGAATACGCTGGGCTGGTTCGATTTCAGCCGCGCATGGATCCCGCCGCCCATTGATCTGCCATGCAGCTGTTCAGCGGCGGACTGAGGCATTACCATAAGCGCAAAATTAATTATCAGGAAAACACCATGAAACGCGCTGTTGTAGTTTTCAGCGGTGGACAAGACTCCACTACCTGCCTGATTCAGGCCTTAGAACAATATGATGACGTTCATTGCGTCACTTTCGACTATGGACAACGCCATCGGGAAGAGATCGATGTGGCCCGCGACCTGGCGATTAAATTGGGCGCGCGCGCGCATAAAGTGCTGGATGTCACCATGCTGAACGAACTCGCCGTCAGCAGCCTGACGCGGGATAACATTCCGGTGCCGGCTTATAATCCCGAGGCCAGTGGATTACCCAGTACGTTTGTGCCGGGACGCAATATTCTCTTTCTGACGCTGGCCTCGGTTTACGCTTATCAGGTCGAAGCGGAAGCGGTGATCACTGGCGTCTGTGAGACCGATTTCTCCGGCTATCCCGATTGTCGCGATGAGTTTGTCAAAGCGCTGAACCATGCGGTGTCGCTTGGCATGGCGCGCGATGTTCGTTTTGAGACGCCGCTGATGTGGCTCAATAAAGCGGAAACCTGGGCGCTGGCGGATTACTGGCAGCAGCTTGCGCTGGTACGCGAGCAGACGCTGACCTGCTATAACGGCGTGAAAGGTGATGGATGTGGTGAGTGTGCAGCCTGTCATTTACGGGCCAATGGCCTGCAGGGTTATCTCAACGATCGTGCTGGCGTAATGGCGGCAATGAAAGCAAAAAGCGGTCTTAACTAAGAGTGTCTGAGGTGGCGGCAGAGAATCCGGGTTGCCGCCTTTTTATCGACTCATGCCATCAGACGCATCAGTCGCTCGCGCAACTCCCCTTCCAGCGCAACCGCCTTCTGAGTCCGTAAATCAATACAGACAAAAGTGAGTGCGGCATCCGCCACCACGGTCTCCTGCCCTGCCAGCAAAACCCGCTGCGCAATAATGCCGCTTTTGCCATTCAACTGCGTGATCTCACTGTCGATAGTCAGTACGTCGCCCAGCACGGCCGGGCGACGGTAGTTGATGTTGATGTTTACCACCACAAAAGCCAGTTTCTGTTCCTGCAACCAGTGGAATGCTTCCACCTCTTCCAGCCATTCCCAGCGCGCCTCCTCCAGAAACTCAAGATAGCGCGCATTATTGACGTGCTGATAGACATCCAGATGATAGCCGCGCACTTTTATGGTGGTCTGCATGATCATGCTCTCCTGCTGCTGTGAATTAACTGGTTGGACCTGTTCACTTTAGCAGAGTCGCCTGTCTATCGTGGGTTAAGCATCACAGATGTGTACTGCTTCACAATTTCAGCCGGGCCGCATTTCGCTCTATCAACGCATTGCCGATGCCCGGCACTTCACTGAGTTGCTGAATTGCGCTAAACGGTCCGTACTGTTCGCGATAGCTCACAATTGCCTGCGCCTTTTTCAGCCCCACCCCATTCATAACGGCAGAGAGCTGTTCGGCTGTTGCTTCATTGATGCTGACCTGCTCCTGCTGTGGCTGCGCGGCGGCTTCCGGCTTCGACGCAGGATGTGAGCTCTGCGTGACGGCTGCGCTGACAGGTTCAGGTGCCGCAGAGACGCTGCTGTGACAGAGTGCGCCGCCCAGCGCGAGTGAAAGATAAAAGGCAACGAGTTTAGGTTTAGCCATGCTGTGTTTCTCCTTGTGTGTAAACAGCAGCGACAGAGTGGCACTACTGCACGCAAGGCTCAAAAGCGGGATTTCAGAAATGGAAAAGGCCGCGAATGCGGCCTTTGATTGTTACAGTCGTTGCGCAGTTTCTGCGAGGCTTACTGCATTTGTGCGGCAGCGCCGTACTTAATTTTGGCCTCTTTACGCAGGTTTTGCAGTAACGCTTCAAACGCCAGCTGCGCATTATTCTGCGTAACGCCTTTGACCATTTCGTCAATCTGCGCCTGCGGCATGCTGCCGGTTTTAACTTTATCAACCGCCACCAGTACCACATTGCCCTGCATATCTTCGCTGACACCCCAGGAAGGTTTATTTTCCGCAGGCTGAGGCAGGTTAAAGGCAGTCTGTGCCACCGGATCCTGCGCATTGCGATCAACGGTCTTGCTGGCGCTCAGCGTCAGACCTGCGGCAGTCAGCGCATCCTGCTTACCGGCTTTGAGATCGGCCAGCAGCTTATCGGCCTGAGCTTTCGCCTGCTGCGTCGCTTTATCATGCTTAAGCGTGTCAGTGATCTGCGCCTTAACCTGCTCAAGCGGTTTTACCGCTTCCGGTTTATGCTCACTGATACGCAGCACAAAGGCACGGTCGCCATCGACAGTGATGATATCGGAGTTGTTGCCCGGCGCGCCGTTTTGCCCGACCAGACCGCCATTAAAGATCGCCTGCTTCACCGCATCAAAGTTAAGCTCATCTGGCAGCGTATCCTGACTGAACCAGCCAGTCTCTTTCGCTTTCAGACCAGAAGCCTGCTCTGCACCCGCCAGTGACTCATTGTCATTGCTGGCCGCTTCGCTGACTTTCTGTTGCACTTTGTAGAAGGCATCAACGCCCTTCTCCTGCTTCACTTTCGCTGCAATGGCGCTGCGCACTTCATCCAGTGGCTTAACCTGCTCTGGCTGAATATCGTCAAGACGAACCACCAGGAAGCCCACTGAAGATTTGATCACGCCTGACATCTGGCCTTTCTCAGTCAGACCGGCATTTTTCAGCTCATCCGGCGTCGTAGAGGGTTCCAGCCAGCCCATATCGCCGCCCTTACGCGCCGAGATCGGGTCAATGGATTTGGCTTTTGCCACGTCAGCGAAGCTGGCACCCGCTTTCAGCTGCGCCAGGACCGCATTGGCATCGGCTTCAGTTTTGGTCTGAATGACGCTGTAGCGCGTACGCTGTGGCTGCGAATAGTCCGCTTTATGCTGGTCGTACCAGGCCTGAATATCGGCCTCGCTGGCATCCTGCTGCATGCTGGCCGCATCCATCAGGAGGTAGCTGACACGGAACTGCTCTGGTGCCATAAAGCTGGTTTTATGCTGCTGATAATACTGACTGATTTCGTCGTCAGTAACGGCCTGCTTCGCCGCCAGTGCATTGACGTCCAGCGTCGCCTGACGAATCTCACGCTGCTGTGAAACCAGGTCCACCAGTTTGCTGGCTTCGCCTTTCAGCGTGAAGTCGGTGTTAGCCACGGCATTGATTAGCTGTTGATTGGAGAGCTGCTTACGCAGCGCTTCGGCATACTGGTCGGCGCTGAAGCCCATATTGCTGATCAGACTCAGATATTTGGCATTGTCGAATTTACCGTTGGTCTGAAAAGCCTGCTGATTGAAGATCGCCTGCTTCACCTGATCGTCGCTGATGCTGAGGTGGAGATCTTTGATGTAGCTATCAAGCAGCGCCTGATCGATTAGCTGCGACAGCGCCTGCTGGCGAATCTGCTGCATGTAGCCATCGTTGCTGGCCAGCTGTGAGAACTGATCGCCCAGCATCTGCTGCTGACGACTGCGCTCGCTGTTGAACGCCTGCTCCAGCTGTCCCCGGCTAATCTCCTGGCCGTTAACTTTGGCCGCATAGTCGTTATTGCCGCCAATCAGATAGTTGCCAACGCCCGTCAGCACAAAGGAGAGGATAATCAGCCCCAAAATAATCTTGAGCACGACATGGTTCGACGCCGCGCGTAAATTGTCCATCATGGTATGGCAACACTCCGCTGTAGTGTGAATGTAAAGCTCGGTCGCAATTCGCCATTGGCTGGCGACTCACGCAACTGCTGGCTTAGCTGGCAGTCTCAATCCGGTCCAGGTCCATCTTACGGCCCGATTCTCACCGGTTAAAACAAAAAAGGCACATCTGATTGATGTGCCCGTATGTTACATGAGAACGGGTTAATCGTCCTCTAATCCACTGAAGAAAATGCGTCAATGAATCTATTCGTTGTTATTAATTGACAGCGTCTTTCAATGCTTTACCAGCACGGAAGCCTGGTACTTTACCGGCCGGGATGGTGATCTCTTTACCGGTTTGCGGGTTGCGGCCGGTACGTGCAGCGCGGTCACGCACAGAGAATGTGCCGAAACCTACCAGAGCCACTTCATCACCGTCTTTCAGCGCATCTGAAACTGAGCCCATAAATGCATCTAAAACACGTCCCGCTGCAGCTTTAGAAATATCAGCATCGGCAGCAATTTTGTCGATCAATTGTGACTTATTCACTCTCTTCATCCCCTCTTTTATTATTTCACATCGTACCCTGCATCCGGCAGGGTGCGAACGCGCAGCAAGTTATATCAAGCCTGTGGAGCCGAAACAACGGAATTTCTCTGAGAACGTCGCGTCGGCAGCCACCTAAATTAACGGCACAAAAAAAAGCTGGCAAGCGCCAATTGCCTTGCCAGCTCCGCTTTTTAACGGTTTTTGCCGTTAATCACTATTTTGCTGTTACAACCTGCATACCGTATGGCGCATTTTCCAGTGCCAGATTCAGCACCTCTTCAATGCGTTTCACCGGATGAATCTCCAGATCGGCAATCACGTTCTGTGGAATCTCTTCCAGGTCGCGCTTGTTGTCGTCAGGGATCAGCACGGTTTTAATGCCACCACGGTGCGCTGCCAGCAGTTTCTCTTTCAGCCCGCCAATCGGCAGCACCTGACCACGCAGGGTGATCTCACCGGTCATCGCCACATCCGCCCGCACCGGGTTACCGGTCAGACAGGAGACCAGGGCAGTACACATGGCGATACCGGCACTTGGACCATCTTTTGGCGTAGCGCCTTCAGGTACGTGAACGTGAATATCACGTTTTTCGTAAAAGTCACCATTGATGCCCAGCTTCTCGGCACGGGCACGCACCACGGTCAGCGCAGCCTGAATCGACTCCTGCATCACTTCACCCAGAGAACCGGTGTAAGTCAGCTTGCCTTTACCTGGTACGCAGGCGGTTTCGATGGTCAGCAGATCGCCACCCACTTCGGTCCATGCCAGACCCGTTACCTGACCCACACGGTTTTCGCTGTCCGCACGACCGTAGTCGAAGCGCTGAACGCCCAGGAAATCCTTGAGGTTTTCGCCATTGATAGTGATGTGCTTTTTCGTCTTGTCCATCAGCAGCGATTTAACCGCTTTACGGCACAGTTTCGACAGCTCACGCTCAAGGCTACGCACACCGGCTTCACGGGTGTAGTAACGGATAATGCCCACAATCGCGCTGTCTTCAACCGTAATTTCATTGGCTTTCAGGGCGTTGCGCTCAATCTGCTTGGTCAGCAGATGCTGCTTAGCGATGTTCAGTTTTTCATCTTCGGTGTAACCCGACAGACGAATCACTTCCATACGGTCCAGCAGCGGTGCCGGGATGTTCATTGAGTTCGATGTGGCAACGAACATCACATCAGAAAGGTCATAGTCGACTTCCAGATAGTGGTCGTTGAACGCAATGTTCTGCTCAGGATCAAGCACTTCCAGCAGCGCTGAAGCCGGATCGCCGCGCATGTCAGAGGACATTTTGTCGATTTCATCCAGCAGGAACAGTGGGTTTTTAACCCCGACTTTCGCCATTTTCTGGATTAATTTACCCGGCATAGAGCCGATGTAAGTACGACGGTGACCGCGGATTTCAGCTTCATCACGCACGCCACCCAGCGCCATACGCACATATTTGCGTCCGGTTGCTTTGGCGATCGACTGACCGAGAGAGGTTTTACCTACCCCTGGCGGTCCGACCAGGCACAGAATCGGCCCTTTGATTTTGCTGACGCGACTCTGAACCGCAAGATACTCAAGAATACGATCCTTCACGCGCTCCAGCCCGTAATGGTCGGTATCCAGCGTCTCCTGCGCTTTACGCAGATCTTTCTTCACTTTGCTGCGCGCGTTCCACGGAACCTGCACCATCCAGTCGATATAGCCGCGAACCACGGTTGCTTCAGCGGACATCGGGGACATCATCTTCAGCTTCTGCAGCTCAGCTTCCGCTTTCTCGCGCGCTTCTTCCGGCATTTTTGCCGCATCGATTTTGCGTTTTAACGCTTCGTACTCGTCGGGCGCGTCGTCCATCTCGCCCAGCTCTTTCTGAATCGCCTTCATCTGCTCATTCAGATAGTACTCGCGCTGGCTCTTCTCCATCTGCTTCTTAACACGGTTGCGAATGCGCTTCTCAACCTGCAGCAGATCGATTTCAGATTCCATCATCGCCATCAGATATTCCAGACGTTCGTTGACGTCGGACATCTCCAGCACAGACTGTTTGTCTGCCAGCTTCAGTGGCATATGTGCTGCGACGGTGTCGGCAAGGCGGGCCGCATCGTCAATGTTGTTCAGCGAGGTTAAAACCTCGGGTGGGATCTTTTTGTTGAGTTTGATGTAGCCTTCAAACTGATTGATCGCCGTGCGCACCAGCACTTCCTGCTCGCGCTCTTCGATCTCTGGCGAAACCAGATATTCAGCTTGTGCCACAAAATGGTCACCGTTATCGGCCAGCGTCGTAATGTGGGCGCGCTGTAAACCTTCGACCAGGACTTTGACGGTGCCATCCGGCAGTTTCAGCATTTGTAATACTGATGCAACGGTCCCTACTGAGAAGAGATCGTTAATGCCAGGTTCATCCGTTGAAGCCTCTTTCTGTGCGACCAGCATGATTTTTTTATCATGATCCATTGCGGCTTCAAGGCACCGAATTGATTTTTCCCGGCCAACAAACAACGGAATTACCATGTGCGGATAAACCACCACGTCGCGCAGCGGCAACACGGGGATTTCAATGCGTTCAGAACGCTCAGGATTCATAGAGCTCTCTCTTTGTTTAATGTCCGCCAGGTGATGGGAACCGCATCAGGCAGGTATGCAGTTAAACCCACAGGTATCTGAGTATATGGGGATGATTGTCCGACATTCAACGTCACAGAGGCGAGAAAAGCAAAAGGGGAAACATTTTCCCCTTTTTTATTACGACAAGATGGACGATCTGTTTAATTATTCGCCAGATGCCTGGGCTTCATGCTTACCGTAGATCAACATGGGCTCAGACTGACCTTCAATAACTGATTCATCAATCACTACTTTTTCCACGTCGTCCATGGAAGGCAGGTCATACATCGTTTCCAGTAACGCGCCTTCTACAATTGAACGCAGACCACGTGCACCGGTTTTACGTGACATCGCTTTCTTAGCAATGGCGGTTAACGCCTCGTCACGGAACTCCAGCTCAACGCCTTCCAGGTTAAACAGCGCCTGGTACTGTTTGGTCAGGGCGTTCTTCGGCTCACGCAGAATCTGAATCAGCGCTTCTTCGCTCAGCTCGCTCAGGGTCGCAACAACAGGCAGACGACCGATGAACTCAGGGATCAGACCAAATTTGATCAAATCTTCTGGTTCACACTGCGCAAGCAGTTCGCCTTCGCTGGCTTTCTGCGATTTCCCTTTCACGGTCGCGCCGAAGCCGATACCGGATCCGGTTTCAACACGCTGGGCAATCACTTTGTCCAGGCCGGCAAATGCGCCGCCGCAGATAAACAGAATTTTAGAGGTATCAACCTGCAAAAATTCCTGCTGCGGATGCTTACGTCCACCCTGCGGGGGAACGGCAGCCACGGTGCCTTCAATCAGTTTAAGCAGTGCCTGCTGTACGCCTTCGCCTGACACGTCACGGGTAATCGACGGGTTATCAGACTTACGTGAGATTTTGTCGATTTCATCGATGTAAACGATGCCGCGCTGTGCTTTCTGTACGTCGTAGTCGCATTTCTGCAGCAGTTTCTGGATGATGTTTTCAACATCTTCACCCACGTAACCGGCTTCAGTCAGCGTGGTGGCATCAGCCATGGTAAACGGCACATCCAGCAGGCGTGCCAGCGTTTCTGCCAGCAGCGTTTTACCACTACCGGTCGGGCCAATCAGCAGAATGTTGCTTTTGCCCAGCTCGATACCATTGCTGGTATCGCCGTTGCGCAGACGCTTGTAGTGGTTGTAAACCGCAACCGCCAGCACTTTCTTCGCTCTTTCCTGACCGATGACATAATCATCGAGGTGATGGCGAATTTCATGTGGGGTTGGCAACGCACTACGTTCACGATGCGGGGCAACTTCCTTAATCTCTTCGCGAATGATGTCGTTGCACAGGTCAACACACTCATCGCAGATATACACTGACGGCCCGGCAATCAGCTTTCGCACTTCATGCTGGCTTTTGCCGCAAAAAGAGCAGTACAGCAACTTTCCTGAACCGTCTTTGCGCTTATCTGTCATCAGTTAACCTCTTCTTGTTCTCAGGCCATACCCGCGTACGGCTCAGGCCGTGC
This sequence comes from Pantoea sp. ABR1s, assembly GCF_057812235.1. Classification (NCBI taxonomy): domain Bacteria; kingdom Pseudomonadati; phylum Pseudomonadota; class Gammaproteobacteria; order Enterobacterales; family Erwiniaceae; genus Pantoea; species Pantoea sp. ABR1s. The sequence goes on from NZ_CM173823.1 coordinate 3,112,359, forward strand.
AGAGACGGCCGAAATTCATTCAACCCATAATAGTACCGTTGTCCTGTTAACTATAGACCAGGGACAACGGTAAGTCGGGTCTTATTGGCGATGCGTCAGAATTGAATCGACTAATCCATACTCTACCGCTTCATTTGCAGAGAGGAAACGGTCACGCTCGGTGTCACGCTCAATTTCTTCCAGCGTTTTACCGGTGTGCTCAGCCATCAGCTCATTCATACGCTGCTTAACTTTAAGGATTTCGCGCGCGTGGATCTCGATGTCTGACGCCTGACCCTGATAACCGCCCAGCGGCTGGTGGATCATCACACGTGAGTTTGGCAGACAGAAACGTTTGCCTTTGGTCCCCGCCGTCAGCAGGAAAGCGCCCATAGAACAGGCCTGTCCCATACAGATAGTGCTGACATCCGGTTTGATAAATTTCATGGTGTCGTAGATCGACATACCGGCCGTGATGACACCGCCTGGCGAGTTAATGTAGAGATAGATATCTTTTTCCGGGTTTTCAGCTTCCAGAAACAGCATCTGCGCCACAATCAGATTAGCCATGTGGTCTTCGACCTGGCCAGTCAGAAAAATGACGCGCTCTTTAAGCAGACGGGAGTAGATGTCGTAAGAACGCTCACCACGCGAAGTTTGTTCAACCACCATTGGCACCAGCGCATTGTGCGGTGCTGTATATTCACGATCGCCACTGTATGACATTACCGTCTCCTGGATAAATTTCATTGGCAACATTCTGTACCGATTCTACGTAAGACGCGCGGGAAACTCCACGCCGCGCCTTTTTCCGACACCTTCAGGACGGTTAATCAGCCAGCCTCACTCTTATTTCTGCATACTCCCTGTATCTGGGGATGCTGCACGCATGTTTCAAGCATAACAATCTTTTCCCTGTTCGCTAACCCGGAAAAAGCGATGCGTGAATAATTCGCCTGTTTATTAAACAAATAGCGGCGAAGAGTGGCTATCCGGACGCAAAACACAAAAAAGCCCGCGACTTTTCAGTCACGGGCTTAGCACAGACGGTTAAATGCGTGATCAGGCCTGAGCGGTCTGATTCATCAGATCCTGGAAGTTGGTCTCTTTCTCGGTCACTTTAGCTTTCGCCAGGACCGCTTCAACCGCTTGCTCTTCCAGCGCAACGTTGCGCATATTGTTCATCAGCTCGTTATTCTTGCTGTAGAACTCGATCACTTCCTGCGGATCTTCATACGCAGAAGCCATCTCTTCGATCATGGTGCTTACGCGCGCTTCGTCAGCTTTCAGCTCGTGGGTACGAATCACTTCGCCCAGCAGCAGACCGACAACCACACGGCGTTTAGCCTGCTCTTCGAACAGTTCGCGTGGCAGTTCCAGCGCCTGCTGTTCGTTGCCACCGAAACGCTGTGCAGCCTGACGACGCAGAACGTCGATTTCGCTGTCAACCAGCGCAGCTGGCACGTCGATTTCGTTCGCTTCAACCAGACCGTCGATTGCCTGAGTTTTGATGCGATTACGGATAGCGCCTTTCAGCTCGCGATCCATGTTCTTACGCACTTCAGTACGCAGACCGGCAACTGAACCATCTTCAACGCCGAAACGTTTGATGAACTCTTCAGTCAGCTCTGGCAGTTCGCGCGTTTCAACTTTCTTCAGCACGATCTCGAACTTCGCATCTTTCCCTTTCAGGTTTTCTGCGTGGTAGTCGTCCGGGAATTTCACGTCGATAGTGAAAGTTTCGCCCGCTTTGTGACCCACAACGCCTTCTTCAAAGCCTGGGATCATGCGGCCCTGGCCCATGGCCAGAACGAAATCAGAGGCTTTGCCGCCTTCGAACTCTTCACCGTCCACAGAACCGTTGAAATCGATAGTGGCACGATCTTCCGGACCTGCTGCAGCGTCGCTTTCGATCCAGTTGGCCTGCTGCTTGCGCAGAGTGTCCAGCATGGTATCAACGTCAGCATCAGTTACTTCAACGACAGGTTTTTCGACTTCGATGTTTTCCAGGCCTTTCAGCTCAACTTCCGGATAGACTTCGAATTCAACCGCGTAGGTGAAATCCTGACCTTCTTTGTATTCGCCTGGCACGTAGTTCGGTGCGCCAGCCGGATTAATTTTTTCTTTGATGATGGCGTCAACAAAGTTGCGCGTCATCAGCTCGCCCAGCACGTCCTGACGGACAGAAGCGCCGTAACGCTGTGCCACGATGTTCATCGGCACTTTGCCTTTACGGAAACCATCGATGCGAACTTTCCTGGCAACGTCAACCAGTTCTTTTTTTACAGCGCTTTCGATGCTGTCAGCAGCGACAGTAATCGTAATGCGACGGCCCAGGCCCTGAGTGGTTTCTACAGAAACTTGCATCTTGTTACCTCAAAAAATCACGTGCTCGGTCAACTTCAGACACCACACATAGTGAAATGCGCCGTATCCAACAACCGGGACGGCTTCCGTGAAGAGAACCTGATCCCTGTTACCAGAAGCGTCCCGAAGACATTCCGGAAAAATAGACGCAGCATTATAGCGGCATCGCTGGAATGAGTCGAGGATGCTAACTCACCACTTTTCAGCAGGTTTGCTGCTTTTTTGAGCCAGGGATCGCGTTTTTCGCTAAATAACAGAAAAAACGGCCCGCAGGCCGTTTCAGAGAAGGGAGATCAGGCGAGTGTTCCGGCACCACGACAGTTAGGCGAAGCCAGTACGGTATCCTGCAACCCTTCCCACTCTTTCAGGGTGTAAGTATGCAGGGCTAAGGCGTGTACGCTGCCCGCTAACTCAGCGGCCAGTTCGCCATAAATCAGGCGATGACGCGCCAGAAAGCGCTGGCCTGCAAAGCAGTCGCTCACGATGACCACTTTGAAGTGACTTTCCGATCCGGCAGGAACATTGTGCCGGTAACTTTCGTCGTGCACTTCCAGATGAGCTGGCTGAAACGCCACACGCAGCTTTTCTTCTATTTGTTCGCGGATCATGGCTATTACTCCTCAATGGCGAGCGCAGTGCCCCATCTCATTCAATCTTAGTCGCTTTTAGTGCGCTTACCCGTCAGCCGACGCTAAATATTGCATTTTATGTCAGGCCGCTTCCGGCACGCATAATAACGCAGCTGAAACGAACAGCAAACCGGCCTGTCAGAGAAGAGGCTTAAAACGGTTTCAGACACAATTTCCCCGGCAACAGGGCTTTTTTCACTGCCGGGCAATGCTATGATAACCGCAGTTTTTGCAAACCAACCCCCTGACACCAACGAGAAAAAGTATGTTGAAAAAACTGTTATTCCCACTGTTGGCTGCGTTCATTTTAGCCGGCTGTGCAACCAGCAATAATACCCTGACTATCCAGCCTAAAATTCAGTTACCGCAGCAGGACCCAGGCCTGATGGGCGTGACTGTCAGCATCAACGGTGCCGACCAGCGTAAAGATCAGGCGCTGGCAAAAGTAAATCGTGATGGTCAGTTAGTGACCTTAACGTCATCGCGCGACCTGCGTTTCCTGCTGCAGGAAGTGCTGGAGAAGCAGATGACAGCACGCGGCTATATGATTGGTCCTAATGGCGCGGTCGATCTGCAGATTGTGGTGAACAACCTCTATGCCGACGTCACTCAGGGCAATGTGCGCTACAGCATCACCACCAAAGCGGACATCTCTATTATCGCAACAGCGAAAAACGGCAACAAACAGGTTAAAAACTACCGCCAGACTTACAGCGTAGAAGGCGCGTTCAACGCCAATAACCAGAAGATTACCAACGCGGTGAACGCCACTATGAGCGATGTGATCGCGGATATGGCTCAGGACACCAGCGTCAACGACTTCATCAAGCAGAACGCCCGTTAATTCAGTCTCTCCTCTGCCCTGCCTTGCGCAGGGCTTTTTGTTATCTGCAGGATCCGCATGAACCACTATCTTCGCCTCTTCAGCCAGAAAAACGCCGCCGTATTGCTGCTTCTTGGTTTTGCTTCCGGACTGCCGCTGGCCCTGACATCGGGCACGTTGCAGGCGTGGATGACGGTGGAAAATGTCGACCTGAAAACCATCGGCTTCTTTTCGCTGGTCGGCCAGGCCTATGTCTTTAAGTTTCTCTGGTCACCGATGATGGACCGCTATACGCCGCCGTTTCTGGGCCGGCGTCGCGGCTGGTTACTGGTCAGTCAGCTGGCGCTGGTTGGCGGGATAATCGCGATGGGATTTCTGCAACCGGGACGCGATCTTACCCTGATGGCCGCGCTGGCCGTGCTGATTGCCTTCTGCTCCGCCTCACAGGACATCGTTTTTGACGCATGGAAAACGGACATCCTGCCGCCTGAAGAGCGTGGCAGCGGTGCGGCGATTACCGTGCTGGGGTATCGACTGGCAATGCTGATTTCCGGCGGGCTGGCGTTGTGGCTGGCTGACCGCTACCTCGGCTGGCAGGCAACCTACTGGCTGATGGCGCTGATGATGGTGCCGGGCATTATCGCCACGCTGGTGGCGAGCGAGCCAGATACCCGTATCTCCACACCCCATTCACTGCGTCAGGCGGTGGTCAATCCGCTAAAAGATTTCTTTCAGCGCAACAACGCCTGGCTGCTGATTACCCTGATTATTCTTTACAAGCTGGGCGATGCGTTTGCCGCCTCGCTGACCACCACTTTTTTGATTCGCGGCGTGGGCTTCAACGCCGGTGACGTCGGTCTGGTCAACAAGACGCTGGGTCTGCTGGCGACCATTATCGGCGCGCTCTATGGCGGCGTACTGATGCAGCGTCTGAGCCTGTTCCGGGCGCTAATGATTTTCGGTCTGCTGCAGGCTGTCTCGAACTTTGGTTACTGGCTGCTGGCGGTGACCGATAAACAGTTGTGGAGCATGGCCAGCGCGGTCTTTGTTGAAAATCTCTGTGGCGGCATGGGCACCGCGGCCTTTGTGGCGCTGTTAATGACGCTGTGCAATAAGTCGTTCTCCGCTACCCAGTTCGCCCTGTTGTCGGCGCTCTCAGCGGTGGGTCGGGTCTATGTGGGCCCGGCGGCGGGCTGGCTGGTGGAACTCTGGGGCTGGCCGACCTTTTATGCATTCACGGTGATGGCGGGTCTGCCGGGCCTGGTGCTGCTGGCTTTTTGCCGACAAACATTGAATCAGGTCGAGCAAAGTGGCAATTTTCTGACACGTAGCTACTATCCTCATGGCTATCGCTGGACTAATCGTCTGTTTGCAGCCGGATGCGGCGTGCTGGCGCTCTGGCTGGTGGCTCTGGCACTGAATGCGTTGGGCGTGACGGCGCTGACACCGCTGCTTACCCGGCTGTTTGAGCTGGGTATGACACTCTCCCTGCTGGCGGTGCTTTCGGGAGTGTTGCTGGACTATCGGGCCCTGAAGAGAACCCCTGCGTTGCCTGCATCAGATGCTTAAGTGAAATCGATAGGTTTACGGGCTGCGGCTTATTTTATGACACCCCGATAAGTCGCCGCCATTTATCATCGCGTGTTATTTTTTAAAAATAACAATGTGACCTGAGGAGGCGTAGCGGAAATACTAAAAACCGGTGAGCAATTACTTTAGTTAAATTTCATCGCGCAAATGATGCAGACTTGTTAAATATTTGGGAGTTAAAAGTAAGGGTTATTCCTTTCCCTGATTTTTTTACGGTTACTTCCATTGGTTTTTGTTATATTGATGCCAACTGCTTGTCTGCGTTAATTATTTGTCACCTGGCGCAACATCTGTGACACCCTTAGCAAAAGGTGTCAACACGTATCTGACACATCCTTAAGCTGGTTTACACTGCATAAACCTTCCCGTAAAATGCGCGCACACTTAAACGACAATAGAGCCCTTTGTCATTGAGGTCGTTAAATGAGACTCAGTAAATACAATAAAAGTTTGGGGATTTTGTCATTAATTGCAGGCACTTTATTAATGAGTGGCTGCGATAGTGCATTGTTAAATCCCAAAGGACAGATTGCACTGGAGCAACGTTCGCTGATACTGACTGCCTTTGGCCTGATGTTGATCGTCGTCATCCCCGCAGTCCTGATGGCCGTGGTGTTTGCCTGGAAATATCGGGCGTCCAACACGAATGCGAAGTACAGCCCTAACTGGTCACACTCTAACAAAGTGGAAGCCGTGGTCTGGACCATTCCGATCCTGATCATTCTCTTCCTCAGCGTGCTGACCTGGAAATCAACCCACGCACTGGAGCCCAGCAAACCGCTGCAATCTGATGTGAAACCGGTTGAGATCGATGTGGTTGCACTGGACTGGAAATGGTTGTTCATTTACCCGGAACAGGGTATTGCGACCGTGAACCAGATTGCCTTCCCGGCAAATACTCCGGTGAACTTCAAAATCACGTCTAACTCCGTCATGAACTCTTTCTTCATCCCAACGCTCGGCAGCCAGATTTATGCGATGGCTGGTATGCAGACCAAGCTGCATCTGATTGCAAATGAGCCGGGAATTTTCGACGGTATCTCTGCGAACTTCAGTGGTCGTGGTTTCTCTGGCATGAAGTTTAAAGCCATTGCAACCAAAGACGATGCGGAATTCCAGCAGTGGGTGGCTAAAGTTAAAGCAGCCCCTAACACGCTGAACACTATGGATGATTTCGAGAAAGTGGCTGTGCCAAGCGAAAATCACCCGGTGGAATATTTCTCTTCAGCTGATCCGAAACTGTTCATGCAAGTCATCGACAAGTTCAAGATGAGCCACGGGAAAATGGACATGCCAAAACATGAAGGTATGGACATGAGTCACGCCGCTTCCGCGGGAGCCGAGGAATAATACGATGTTCGGAAAATTAACACTTGATGCAGTGCCGTACCATGAGCCGATTATCATGGTTACGGTTGCCGCTATCCTGATAGGTGGTGCAGCGCTGGTTGCTGCGCTCACCTATTTTGGTAAGTGGAAATATCTGTGGTCTGAATGGCTGACGTCAGTCGACCACAAACGCCTGGGTATCATGTACATCATCATGGCGTTCGTCATGCTGATTCGTGGTTTCGCTGATGCCATTATGATGCGTACCCAGCAGGTTATGGCTTCGGCCGGTGAAGCGGGCATTCTGCCACCGCACCACTACGACCAGATCTTTACCGCGCATGGCGTGATTATGATCTTCTTCGTGGCGATGCCGTTCGTGGTTGGCCTGATGAACATCGCGGTTCCGTTGCAGATTGGTGCACGTGACGTTGCGTTCCCGTTCCTGAACAACCTGAGCTTCTGGTTTACTGCGGTCGGTGTGATCCTGGTTAACCTGTCTCTGGGTGTGGGCGAGTTCGCACAGACCGGCTGGCTGGCTTATCCGCCGCTTTCCGGCGCGGAGTACAGTCCCGGGGTCGGGGTCGATTACTGGATCTGGAGCCTTCAGCTTTCAGGTATTGGTACGACCTTAACCGGTATTAACTTCTTCGTGACCATCCTGAAGATGCGTGCACCGGGCATGAGCCTGTTCAAAATGCCGGTATTTACCTGGACCGCGCTGTGCACCAACGTCCTGATCATCGCTGCGTTCCCGGTTCTGACCGTGACCCTGGCGCTGTTGACCCTTGATCGTTATCTCGGCTTCCATTTCTTCACCAATGAAATGGGCGGGAACATGATGATGTACGTCAACCTGATCTGGGTCTGGGGCCATCCGGAAGTGTATATCCTGGTACTGCCGGTGTTTGGTGTGTTCGCAGAAATTACTGCGACCTTCTCCAAAAAACGTCTGTTTGGTTATACCTCACTGGTGTGGGCGACCATCGCCATTACCGTGCTGTCGTTTATCGTCTGGTTGCACCACTTCTTCACCATGGGTGCGGGTGCCAACGTTAACGCCTTCTTCGGTATCATGACGATGATCATCGCGATTCCGACAGGGGTTAAAATCTTTAACTGGCTGTTCACCATGTATCAGGGCCGCATTCAGATGCACTCTGCCATGCTGTGGACCGTTGGCTTCCTGGTAACCTTCTCTGTAGGGGGTATGACCGGCGTACTGCTGGCCGTTCCGGGTGCTGACTTTATTCTGCACAACAGCCTGTTCCTGATTGCACACTTCCATAACGTTATCATCGGTGGTGTGGTGTTCGGTTGTATGGCGGGCGTGACCTACTGGTTCCCGAAAGCATTTGGCTTCACCCTGAACGAAACCTGGGGCAAGCGCGCATTCTGGTTCTGGATCATTGGCTTCTTCGTTGCCTTTATGCCGCTGTACGCACTGGGCTTCATGGGTATGACACGTCGTCTGAGCCAGGATATCGATCCACAGTTCCACACCTTGCTGGTGGTAGCTGCGGGCGGTGCCGGTCTGATTGCGCTGGGTATTCTGTGTCAGCTGACCATGTTCTACGTCTCGGTACGTGACCGCGATCAGAACCGTGATGTGACGGGTGACCCATGGGGCGGTCGTACGCTGGAGTGGGCAACCTCTTCACCACCACCGTTCTATAACTTTGCTGTCATCCCGCATGTGCATGAGCGTGACGCTTTCTGGGAAATGAAAGAGAAAGGCGAAGCGTACAAACAGCCGGAATCTTATGAAGAGATTCATATGCCGAAAAACAGCGGTGCCGCAATTATCATCTGCGCATTTGCAACGGTAATGGGTTTCGCGCTGATCTGGCATATCTGGTGGCTGGCGGGTGTTTCATTCCTCGGCATGATCGTTTCCTGGATCGTGAAGAGCTTCGACGAAGACGTGGATTACTACGTTCCGGTTGCCGAAGTTCAGAAGATTGAGAACCAGCACTTTGACGAAATCAGCAAAGCAGGTCTGAAATAATGTCAACTGAAACTCTGATTAAACATCACCACGACGCCCATGCGGAGCATGGGCATCACGATGCAGGAGCCAATAAAGTCTTTGGCTTCTGGATCTACCTGATGAGTGACTGCATTATCTTCGCAACCCTGTTTGCGACCTATGCTGTCATGGTCAACAACACTGCCGGTGGCCCGGCAGGTAAAGATATCTTTGAGCTGCCGTTTGTTCTGGTAGAAACCGCCCTGCTGCTGTTGAGTTCGATCACTTACGGCATGGCTGTTATCTCCATGAATAAGGAGCAAAAAGGTGCCGTTATCGGCTGGCTGGCGCTGACCTTCCTGTTCGGTCTGGGCTTCATCGGAATGGAAATCTATGAATTCCATCACCTGATTGCTGAAGGCTTTGGTCCGGATCGCAGTGGCTTCCTGTCTGGCTTCTTTACGCTGGTCGGTACCCACGGTCTGCACGTGACCTCAGGTCTGATCTGGATGCTGGTTCTGATGTTCCAGATTTCCAAACGTGGCCTGAACGCGACTAATCGCACCCGTATCATGTGTCTGAGCCTGTTCTGGCACTTCCTGGACGTGGTCTGGATTTGCGTCTTCACCGTTGTTTACCTGATGGGAGCCATGTAATGAGTCATTCTGTTAACGAACATGGCGCTTCACACGGTAGCGTGAAGTCCTACATGATCGGCTTCATCCTCTCTATCATCCTGACGGCGATCCCGTTCTGGATGGTAATGGATGGCAGTGCATCTCACGGTACTATCCTTGGTGTTGTTCTGGTATGTGCGGTGATTCAGGTGCTGGTTCACCTGGTCTACTTCCTGCACTTAGACAGCAAATCTGAGGGTGGCTGGAACATGGTAGCCATTGTCTTCTCGGCCATCATCATCCTGATTGTCGTAGTAGGCTCACTGTGGATCATGTGGAACCTCAACTACAACATGATGCCTCACTAAAGAGTCACGCGTAATGTTTAAGCAATACCTGCAAGTTACAAAACCAGGAATTATTTTCGGGAATTTAATTTCTGTGATCGGCGGATTTCTGTTGGCTTCCAAAGGCAACACGGATTACGCCCTGTTTCTCATCACCCTGGTGGGCGTGTCACTGGTGGTTGCATCGGGTTGTGTGTTTAACAACGTGATCGACCGCGACATTGACATCAAGATGGAGAGAACCAGGAATCGGGTGCTGGTAAAAGGCCTCATCTCCGCGAAAGTAAGCCTGGTTTATGCCACTGTGCTGGGTATTGCTGGCTTTGCGTTGCTCTACTTCGGTGCTAATCCGCTGGCCATGTGGCTGGCGGTGATGGGCTTCGTGGTGTACGTGGGCATCTACAGTCTCTACATGAAGCGTAATTCCGTTTACGGTACGCTGATTGGCAGTCTGTCGGGTGCTGCGCCGCCGGTTATCGGCTACTGCGCGGTCTCTAACCAGTTTGATGCTGGCGCATTAATCCTGCTGGCGATCTTTAGCCTGTGGCAGATGCCGCATTCGTACGCGATTGCCATCTTCCGCTTTAAAGATTACCAGGCAGCGAACATCCCGGTTCTGCCGGTGGTGAAAGGCATTTCCGTGGCTAAAAATCATATTACGCTCTATATCCTGGCGTTTATGATTGCCACGCTGATGCTGACGCTGGGAGGCTACGCGGGCTACAAATATCTGGTGGTGGCTGCTGCGGTCAGCGTCTGGTGGCTGGGCATGGCGTTATCGGGTTATAAAACCGCTGATGACCGTGTCTGGGCGCGTAAACTGTTTGTCTTCTCTATCGTGACCATCACCGCACTGAGCGTGATGATGTCGGTGGATTCGATGGCTCCGGCCTCGAAGGACCTGCTGACTTACGTCTGGTAACCGGCACCGATACAGCATGAAAAGGGCGCGATTTTCGCGCCCTTTCTTTTTGTTACCACTGCTTAAAAACTATTGTTTTACCCGCCCTGCCCCGCCCCCTAGAATAAATGCAGCACATTAACAGAGGTTGGAATGAACGATAATAAAATGACTCCGGTGGAGCTGCGCGCCACATGGGGCCTCGGTACGGTCTTTTCCCTGCGCATGCTGGGAATGTTTATGGTCCTGCCGGTACTGACCACTTATGGCATGGCATTACAGGGCGCGAGTGAAACCTTAATTGGCCTGGCAATCGGCATTTATGGCCTTGCCCAGGCGATATTTCAGATTCCTTTTGGTCTGCTCTCCGATCGCATCGGGCGTAAGCCGCTGATCGTTGGCGGACTGTTGCTGTTTGTCCTGGGCAGTATTATTGCTGCCTGCACTGACTCCATCTGGGGCATTATTCTGGGCCGTGCACTTCAGGGCTCAGGCGCGATTGCCGCTGCCGTGATGGCGCTGTTATCCGATTTAACCCGTGAGCAGAACCGCACCAAAGCGATGGCGTTTATCGGCATCAGTTTTGGCGTTACCTTCGCGATCGCCATGGTGGTCGGCCCGATTGTTACTCACGCACTGGGCCTGCATGCGCTGTTCTGGATGATTGCGATTCTGGCGTCGCTGGGTATCGTGATCACCCTGCTGGTGGTGCCATCGGCCTCCCATCATGTTCTGAACCGTGAATCAGGCATGGTTAAAGGCAGCTTCCGCAAAGTGCTGGCTAACCCACGTCTGGTGAAGCTCAATATCGGTATTTTCTGCCTGCACGTCCTGCTGATGTCGAGCTTTGTCGCGTTGCCGGGGCAGTTTGAGCAGGCAGGCTTCCCGGCTCCCGAACACTGGAAAGTCTATCTCTCCACCATGCTGATCGCTTTTGCCGGCGTAGTACCTTTCATTATTTATGCCGAAGTGAAGCGCCGCATGAAGCGTGTCTTTGTCGGCTGCGTCGGGATGATTGTCATTGCTGAGATCGTATTGTGGGGCGCGGAAGGACATTTCTGGACGCTGGTGGTGGGTGTTCAGCTCTTCTTCTTCGCCTTCAACCTTATGGAAGCGATTCTGCCTTCGCTGATCAGTAAAGAGTCGCCCGCAGGCTACAAAGGCACGGCGATGGGGATCTACTCCACCAGCCAGTTCCTGGGCGTGGCCGTTGGCGGCAGCATGGGTGGCTGGGTATTTGGTCATTTCGATGCGCAGACCGTATTCCTGGTTGGCGCGATGGTAGCCGCAGCCTGGCTGTTTGTCAGCATGACAATGCAGGAACCGCCTTATGTCAGCAGCCTGCGCATCGTGCTGAGTGATGCCGCACTGGCCGTGCCGAATCTGGAGCAGCGCCTGAAAGCGCAGCCGGGCGTTAACTCTGTGTTTATCGTGCCCGAAGAGAAAAGCGCCTACATCAAAATTGATAGCAAGGTTACCAGCCGCCCTGAGCTGGAAGCTCTGCTGGGTAGTTGTTAGTTTAAAATGGGTTGTGCTGGTTAAATCTGGCCGGTTAGCCGTGGGATCTTGCGTGTAGAGGAAACCGGCTTGCTCGCTCAGATAACCGTTAGCCCATTTCGCTATTTGATCGAGCTGGCTCAGGGAACACGGTCAGATCGGAAAGTCGCAAAAGCCGCCATCCATGGCACGCTCGGCCCGCGCCGTCCTGGCGCGGGACGCTTTCCTCCTCTGACCGTGTTCCCTGCGCCCCTGAGCTTTTGAGTTGCTGCTAAGTTCCCCCAGGATTTGAATCTGTTAACAGACTCAAATCCAACTCAATCCTGGTTTCAGACAGCTTATAAACTCAAAGCAAGGGGGGCCAGCATAGGCTCAACCGCGCCAAACCCGGCACAAGCCTTCTTACAGACGACTCATAAATCCAAGGCGATGGGTGCCTGAGCCAGAACGCTATCATCCAGACGACCTCTCGCTCAACAACAAAAAACCCGGCCTTAGCCGGGTTTTTATCACTGCATTCATGCTGAAATTCAGCCGGCCCCCGCTTAATCGCGGAAGTTTTTAAACTGGAATGGCTGCCCCAGATTGCTGCCGCGCACGATTGCCATCGCACCCTGCAAATCATCACGCGCTTTGCCGGTTACACGCAATGCTTCACCCTGAATCTGGGTCTGCACTTTCAGCTTGCTGTCTTTGATCAGCTTCACCAGCTTCTTCGCCACGTCGCTTTCAATGCCTTTTTTCAGTTTGGCATCGACCGCCCAGCTTTTGCCGCTGTGCTCAATCTCTTCCGGCACCTCTAAAGCACCGCCTTCAATCCCGCGCTTCAGTAACTTCTCACGCAAAATATCCACCAGCTGCTTAACCTGAAAATCGGACTCGCTGGTGATTTTGATGGTTTCATTCTTTTCGTTGAGCTCAAACTCGGCGCTCACGTTGCGGAAATCGAAGCGGGTAGACACTTCACGGTTGGCATTTTCCACCGCATTGCGAATTTCCTGCAGATCGACTTCTGAAACGATATCGAAAGATGGCATCTCTTCTTCTCCTGACGCTAAAGTGACATGCATAATACGCGTCTTAAGGTGCTAAATAAAATCAGGCTGCACACAACGCTATAATGACAGTGTGACAGTAAATAATAGATGGATAGCCCGCCAGCGGGAGGCAGCATGAAAATTACCGTGTTAGGTTGCGGTGCTCTGGGTCAGATCTGGATGACAGCCCTTGCCCGCCAGGGACATGAGGTGCAGGGATGGTTGCGGGTGCCGCAGCCCTACTGTTCAGCCAATGTGATTGATCCACAGGGTAACATTTCGAACCGCACGTTTATCGCCAACGATCCGCTGTTTCTGGCAGAAAGCCAGCTGCTGCTGGTTACGCTCAAAGCCCCGCAGGTCTCGCCCGCGGTGAAAAATCTGGAAAGCGTGCTGCCAGAAAACTGCCCGGTGCTGCTGCTGCACAACGGCATGGGGACGCTGGAAGAGCTGAAAGGGCTGACTCAGCCGCTGCTGCGCGGCGTCACCACCCATGCGGCGATGCGCGACGGCACTGTTATTAAACACATTGCCAGTGGCATTACCCACATCGGCCCCGGTAACCGCAAAAGCGCCGCTTACAGCGATCTCGCCGATATCCTGCATCATGCCCTGCCTGACGTCGCCTGGCATGACAACATCCGGGCGGCCTGCTGGCGCAAGCTGGCAGTGAACTGCATCATCAATCCGCTAAGCGTGGAGTATGAGTGCCAGAACGGTGCCCTGCGCGCTTATCCGGAGCAGATCGCGCAACTGTGCGAAGAGATCAGCTGGGTCATGGAGCGCGAAGGTCAGAACGTTGCCAGCGAAAGCCTGCAGGACATCATCTTCGACGTGATTGAAAGCACCGCGGCCAACACATCTTCGATGCTGCAGGACATACGCGCCCAGCGTCTTAGCGAAATCGACTATATCAGCGGTTTTCTGCTGCGCCGCGCCCGGACGCACGGCCTGGTGCTGACGGAGAATACCCGTCTGTATGACATTGTAAAACGCAAGGAGTCCCATTATGACCGCGAACGCATCAGTGCTGGTTTGCCTGGCACATGGCAGTGAAGAAACCGAAGCTGTCACCACCATCGACCTGCTGGTACGCGCCGGGCTGAACGTTGTCACCGCCAGCGTCGAAAGCGACGGCAACCGGGAGATCGTCTGCTCACGCGGTGTTCGTCTGCTGGCTGACGTGACGCTGGTTGAAGTCGCCGACAATGATTTCGCCGCCATCGTCCTGCCCGGCGGCCTGAAAGGCGCCGAAACCTTCCGTGACAGTCCGCTGTTAGTCGAAACGGTACGCCAGTTTCACCTCAATGAAAGGATCGTCGCCGCTATCTGCGCAGCAGCAGGCACGGTACTCATCCCCCACGATCTCTTCCCGGTCGGTAACATGACCGGCTTTCCCGGCTTAAAAGAGACCATTCCGTCAGACAAGTGGATGGAGCGGCGTGTGGTCTGGGATCCGCGCGTCAATCTGCTGACCAGCCAGGGACCTGGCACGGCAATGGATTTTGCGCTGAAGCTGATCGATCTGCTGGTGGGAAAAGAGATGGCGCGCGAGGTGGCCGCACAGCTGGTGCTGGCTCCCGGCATTTATGACTATCAGGCGTAAACACGCTGAGTTAAAACGCTCTGTTTAAGGCAATGCAGCCAGTCAGACCTGAACAGGCGCTGACTGGCTCTAAACTGTCACTACGGGCGGTAGACTTTGACGTTTTTAAAGCCCTGCTCATGCAGATAGAGTGCCTGCAGACGGCTCATCACACCACGATCGCAGTAGAGCAACCAGGTCCGGTTCTGATCGAGATCGCCAAATTGCGTACTGAGTTTGTAGAACGGCAGCGACTTCACTTCCGTGGCTTTCAGTGCCAGAGGCTTCTCTTCCTGCTCATCAATAGAGCGGATATCCAGCACCACGTCGTTCTCACTCAGCATGGCGACGGTCTCAACTTCAACCACCTCCTCTTCTGTCTGCTCAGCGATGGTACGGATATCGACGTTGGTCGCCTCTTCAATGACCCGATCCAGAATCGTGAAGTCGAAATTCTGCTCTTCAGCCTCGATCTTCTCTTTCACCGCTTTCACGGTCGGGCTTTTTGAGATGACACCGCAATATTCCGGCATGGTGCTGGCGAAATCTTCGGTGCCAATCTCACGGGCAATCCTGATGATGTGCTCTTTGTCATGAGAGATCAGCGGACGCAGAATCAGCGTATCAGAGGCGTTATCAATCAGGCGCAGGTTGGTCAGCGTCTGGCTCGACACCTGACCCACCGCTTCACCGGTAACCAGTGCCTGCACGCCGTAGCGCTCAGCAATCGTCGAAGCGGCACGCACCATCATGCGCTTCAGCACCACGCCCATCTGACCGTCATCCACTTTTTCGAGGATCTCACCCACTACCGGCTCAAAATTGATCGCCACGAACCGCACGCGGTGTGAACGACCAAAACGATTCCACAGATAGTGCGCAACCTGACGGACGCCAATCTCATGGGCGGCACCGCCAAGATTAAAGAAGCAGTAATGTACGCGACTGCCGCGACGCAGCAGCATATAGCTGGAGACGCCGGAGTCAAAGCCACCGGAAATCAGCGACAGCACATCTTCCTGCGTGCCGATCGGGAAACCGCCCAGACCTTCGTAGCGCGCAGTCACCAGCGTCAGACGATTCTCTTCAACTTCAAGATTCACCGTCACGTCCGGGTTTTTAAGCTGTACGCGGGCGCTTTCAATATGCTGATTCAGACCGCCGCCAACATAGCGCTCCACATCCTGTGAACTGAAGCTATGCTTACCACGACGTTTAACACGTACGCAGAAGCTCTTCCCTTCAAGGCTGTCGCGATACTGCACTAAAGTCTGTTCAAAGATGTGATGAATATCGGTGTACTCACGATCTTCAACCGCTAAAACGTGATGAATCCCCGGAATGCGCGTCAGCTCATCGGGAATAATGTCCCGCAGCACCGGATTTTTCGAACGCACTTCAATGTGATCCCAGTGACGCACAACGGCGATTTCGTCGCTAACGGTTTTCAGGACGTTGCGGATATTGCTGGCAAGAATCTTGATAAAGCGCAAACGCACCGACGGACTCTTGATGGTGATTTCAGGAAATAACTTGATGATAAACTTCATGGCGGCGACACAGCTTCGTTGGGCAAATAAGTGCTAAAACAGGCAGCACTTAGCTGGTAAAATCACAAAATTGCGGGCTGCAAGGCGCAACCGCATCCGAGGCGCGGGAGTATATCACCTTTGTCAGGTGACTGCTTCTTCATCAGCCGCCGCATTGATTATTTTGCTAATCATAGGGTCTCAGCTACCATGACCGATTGCGAGATAATGTCCCAACCGTGAGTCGACACGAAATATGCCGAAAAAAGCCGAACAGCCAGCCAGCTTTGAAACGTCATTGCAGCAGCTGGAGCAGATTGTCAGCCGTCTGGAAAGTGGTGAACTGCCGCTGGAAGAAGCCCTGAACGAATTTGAGCGCGGCGTGCAGCTGGCGCGGACTGGCCAGCAGACGCTGCAGCAGGCTGAACAGCGGGTCCGTATTCTGCTGAACGATGATAAAGATGCCGACCTCACTGCTTTCACGCCGGAAAACAGCTAATGGATTTCGCCCGATTACTCGACGCGTATCAGCAGCAGGTTAATGCCGCACTGACGCGTTTTATAGAGCCACTCCCTTTTCAGAGTTCTCCTCTGGTGAATGCCATGCATTATGGGGCATTATTAGGCGGTAAACGCCTGCGTCCTTTTCTGGTCTACGCTACCGGCGAAATGCTCCACGCCGACCCGGCGAGTCTGGATGCCGCCGCCGCGGTTGAATGCATTCATGCGTACTCTCTGATTCATGACGATCTCCCCGCAATGGACGATGATGCACTGCGTCGCGGGCAGCCAACCTGTCACATTAAATATGGCGAAGATACCGCGATTCTGGCGGGCGACGCCCTGCAGACGCTGGCCTTTTCAATTCTGGCCGACCAGGCGATGCCCGGTGTCAGCGCTGAATATCGTCTGATGATGCTCTCTGAACTGGCGAAAGCCAGCGGCGTGGCCGGCATGTGTGGCGGACAGGCGCTTGATTTAGCGGCGGAAGGTAAATCTGTGGATCTGGACCAGCTGGAGCAGATCCATCGTCATAAAACCGGCGCGCTGATCCGTTCAGCGGTACGGTTAGGCGCCTTAACGGCGGGCGATGCTGGCCGGGAAGCCCTGCCGCTGCTCGACCGCTATGCAGAGGCCATTGGTCTCGCGTTTCAGGTGCAGGACGACATTCTGGATGTGATCGGTGACACAGCGGTGATCGGAAAACGCCAGGGTGCCGATCAGCATCTGGGAAAAAGCACCTATCCTTCACTGTTAGGCCTTGAAAATGCCCAAGCTAAAGCGCGGGATTTGTATCAGGAAGCACTTGATACGTTAGAAATGCTCGCTGCGCACTCTTATAACACTACAGCACTGCAGGCGCTGGCGAGCTTCATAATTGAACGCGACAAATAACTTCCATAATGAGTCTCTGATGAGTTTTGATATTGCTAAATACCCGACACTGGCGCTGGCAAACACGGTTCAGGAGCTGCGCGCCCTGCCGAAAGAGAAGTTGCCTGCGCTCTGTGATGAACTGCGTCAGTATCTGTTAGACAGTGTAAGCCGCTCCAGCGGCCATTTTGCGTCGGGTCTGGGCGTGGTCGAACTGACGGTTGCGCTGCATTATGTCTATAACACCCCCTTCGACCATCTGGTATGGGATGTGGGTCATCAGGCTTATCCCCATAAAATTCTGACCGGTCGCCGCGATCGCATCGGTACGATTCGTCAGAAAAATGGCGTACACCCGTTTCCATGGCGCGGCGAAAGTGAATATGACGTATTGAGCGTCGGACACTCGTCAACCTCCATCAGTGCCGGTCTCGGCATGGCCGCGGCGGCAGAACGTGAAGGTCAGGGTCGTCGCACCGCCTGTATTATTGGCGATGGCGCCATCACCGCTGGCATGGCGTTTGAAGCGATGAACCATGCCGGTGATATCAAGCCGGACATGCTGGTGATCCTCAACGACAACGAAATGTCGATCTCCGAAAACGTCGGCGCGCTGAATAACCGTCTGGCGCAGATCCTGTCGGGTAAAACCTACGCGCGACTGCGCGAAGGCAGCAAGCGTGTGCTGACCAGCCTGCCACCGATTAAAGAGCTGGTAAGACGCACCGAAGAGCATCTCAAAGGCATGGTCGTGCCGGGTACGCTGTTCGAAGAGCTGGGCTTTAATTATATCGGCCCGGTAGATGGTCACGATGTGCTGACGCTGGTCAATACGCTGAGCAACATGCGCAGCCTGAAAGGGCCGCAGTTCCTGCATATCATGACGAAGAAAGGTAAAGGCTACGCCCCGGCAGAGGAAGATCCGATTGCCTGGCACGCCGTGCCTAAATTTGATCCTGCGATTGGCGAACTGCCAAAAAGCGCGGAAGGTCTGCCAAGCTACTCTAAAATCTTCGGCAACTGGCTGTGCGAAATGGCCGCCGACGATCCGAAACTGATGGCGATTACGCCAGCAATGCGCGAAGGCTCCGGCATGGTGGCCTTCTCACGCGAATTCCCGAAACAATATTTCGATGTGGCGATTGCCGAGCAGCACGCCGTGACCTTCGCTGCCGGTATGGCGATTGGCGGCTATAAACCGATTGTTGCTATCTACTCCACCTTCCTGCAGCGCGCCTACGATCAGCTGATCCATGACGTCGCCATCCAGAAACTGCCGGTCCTGTTTGCTATCGATCGCGGTGGTATTGTTGGCGCGGATGGGCAGACTCACCAGGGCGCGTTTGATCTCGCCTATCTGCGCTGCGTGCCGGATATGGTGATCATGACCCCCAGCGATGAAAATGAGTGTCGGCAGATGCTCTACACCGGCTATCACTATCAGGATGGTCCAAGTGCGGTGCGCTATCCGCGCGGCACTGGTGTCGGTACGCCACTGGCTCCGCTGCAGAGCCTGCCGCTGGGTAAAGCCGTGGTGAAACGTCAGGGTGAAAAGCTGGCGATTCTGAACTTCGGCACCCTGTTGCCGGAAGCGGCCGCCACGGCGGAAGCGCTGAATGCGACTCTGGTCGACATGCGCTTTGTGAAGCCGCTGGATGAAGCGCTGATCACCGAGCTCGCCGCCACGCACGACTCGCTGATTACGCTGGAAGAAGGCGCCATCAAGGGCGGTGCCGGCAGTGGCGTCAATGAATTTGTCATGGCGAAACGTCTGGCTGTTCCGGTGCTGAACATCGGTCTGCCTGATGAGTTCATCCCGCAGGGGACGCAGGACGAAGTGCGTCATGACTATCTGCTGGACGCGGAGGGCATTCAGCAGCAGATCGCCCGCTGGCTGGCGCAGTAACCTCCTCTCGCTGCGCTCCCCCTCGGGGAGCGCAACATCCTGCTATGCTAAGACCTTTGCACTTTCGCAGGAGCCTCCACCATGAAAACGATTCAACTGGGTACCACCGATCTGCAGGTGTCGCGTCTCTGTCTTGGCTGCATGACTTATGGCGAACCCACGCGCGGCAACCATGCCTGGACGCTGCCGGAAGCGAGCAGCCGTCCGCTGATCCAGCAGGCGCTGAACGCAGGGATCAACTTTTTCGATACCGCCAACAGCTATTCAGATGGCAGCAGTGAAGAGATCCTGGGTCGGGCGCTGAAAGACTTTGCCCGCCGTGAAGAGATCGTGGTCGCCACCAAAGTCTATTTCCCGCTGACCAATCTGTCACAGGGATTGTCGCGCAAGAATATTCTGCAATCCATTGATGACAGCCTGCAGCGCCTCGGCATGGAGTATGTCGACCTGCTGCAGATTCACCGCTGGGATTATGAGACGCCGCTGGAAGAGACGCTGGAAGCGCTGCATGAAGTCGTGCAGTCTGGCAAAGCACGTTATATCGGTGCCTCCTCGATGCACGCCAGTCAGTTTGCTCAGGCGTTGCAGATGCAGTCGGAACAGGGCTGGCATCGCTTTGTCAGCATGCAGGATCAGTACAACCTGATTCAGCGCGAAGAGGAGCGTGAAATGCATCCTCTCTGCCTGCAAGAGCAGATTGCCGTGCTGCCATGGAGTCCGCTGGCGCGCGGTAAGCTGACCCGCCCGTGGGGGCAAAATACCGCACGTTCCGCTTCTGACAAAGTGATGGCGTCGCTCTACGACAATACCGAAGAGAATGATGCTGTGATTGCAGAGCGGCTGGCGCAGGTGGCGGAAGATAAAGGTGTAACGCGGGCGCAGGTGGCTCTGGCCTGGCTGCTGAGCAAGCCTGCCGTCACGGCACCGATTATTGGTGCGTCGCGTGCTGAGCAGTTTGAGGATCTGGTGAAGGCGGTGGATGTCACGCTGAGTGATGAGGAAGTTGCACTGCTGGAAGAGGTCTATCAGCCGCATCAGCCGGTAGGATTCGAATAAAATCAGAGAAGGAGACGCCCTGCCCGGGCGTCACCTTCTGTCGCGGTGTTAAAAGCCCTGGCAGTTAACCCGCCAGCCAGACCCCAAAGCCATACAGCATGGCAGCGGAAATCACGCCAGCAATAATGTCATCCACCATAATGCCCATGCCGCCATGCACATTGCGGTCAAACCAGCGAATCGGCCACGGCTTCCACATATCAAGAATACGGAACAGCACAAAGCCACCCAGAACCCATTGCCAGCTGTTGACCGGAATCGCCATCAGCGTGATCCACATGCCGATAAACTCATCCCAGACAATACTGCCGTGATCGTGTACGCCCATATCTTTAGCGGTGCGATGGCAGAGATAGACGCCAACGCAGATACCGACCAGCACCACCAGCGAATAGAGATCCTGCGGCAGATAGGTCATCAGCCACCAGAACGGAATGGCCGCCAGCGATCCCATGGTGCCAGGCACGACCGGGCTTAATCCGCTGCCGAAACCGGTCGCCAGCAGATGCCAGGGATTGCTCATCCGCAGGCGACTCTTCGCCACGTCGTTATTTAGCATCAAAGTGATCAAACCCTTTATGACGGAATGTGGCGGGCTTGCCATTATCCAGCAGCGTTAAGCCTTCCGACTCCGGTGCCATCTGCCCGATGCAGGTATAGGGCACGCCCAGATGACCCAGCGCCACATCGAGCGCGCCGCGATTGACCTCGGGCACCGTAAAGCAGAGTTCGTAATCTTCTCCGCCACTCAGCGCCCAGCGCAGGACCTGCTCAGGGTCGAAATGGTCGCGCAGCGCAGCCGAAAGGGGCAACGCATCCAGATTAAGCCGTGCGCCACAGCCGCTGGCTTTCAGCACGTGGCCGAGATCGGAAATCAGGCCGTCGGAAAGATCCACCGCTGAGGAGGCCAGCGAACGCAGCGCCTGGCCCTGCAGAATGCGCGGCATAGGACGCAGATGACGTTTAATCAGCGCTTCATGCACCGCCGGATCGCTGATGCGGCAGTGGTGCTGCAGCAGCGCCAGGCCCGCCGCGCTGTCACCCAGCGTACCGGTCACGTAAATCCAGTCACCCGGCTTCGCGCCTGAACGTTTCAGGGCGCGGCCCTGCGGCACCAGACCGTGAATCGCCAGCGTCAGGCTCAGCGGGCCACGGGTGGTGTCGCCACCGACCAGCTGCATGTCGTAATATTCCAGCAGTTCAAACAGGCTTTCGCTGAAGGCAGAGAGCCAGCTCTCATCGACCTGCGGCAGCGTTAAGGCCAGCGTCAGCCATGCGGGATCGGCGCCCATGGCAGCAAGGTCGCTGAGATTCACAGCCAGGGCTTTGTAACCCAGATCGGCAGGATGGATATCCCGTAAGAAGTGCACACCCGCGACCAGGGTATCGGTGCTGATCGCCAGCGTCTGTTTTTCCGGCACGCTAAGTAACGCACAATCGTCACCGATGCCGAGTTCGACATCACGGCGGCTGCGTGTTCTGCGGTTGAAGTAGCGTGCGATGAGTTCAAATTCACCACAAGACATAATTGCGTTCCGCTTAACCCTTCATGAAAAAAGGCCGGCAAGCCGGCCTTTTTGTTTATTTGCGATTGGGTCGAATTTGTGGACCGGCTTTATCAAGCACGCCGTTAACAAATTTATGACTGTCTTCGGCACCGAAGACTTTCGCCAGCTCAATCCCTTCGTTGATGGCCACTTTATAAGGCACATCATTACGTTTGCTCAGCTCATACAGCGAGATGCGCAGGATAGCTTTTTCAACCTGGCCCAGCTCTTCGAGCTGACGCGACAGATAGGGCTTCATCAGTCCATCCAGATACGCACTGTTGGTCGCCACACCGGACAGCAGTTCGCGGAAGTAGGTAATGTCGACGTCTTTGACGTCCTGTTCCGCCAGAAACTGGTATTCCACATCGGCAATGTCGTTATTCGACAACTGCCAGGAGTAAAGCGCCTGAACAGCGCACTCACGGGCGCGACGACGAGCAGCAGGTTTCACAAAATTCCCCTTACAAAAATCAGGCTTTAATGGCTTTCAATACGTTGATCATTTCGAGCGCAGTCAGAGCCGCTTCAGCACCTTTGTTACCCGCTTTGGTGCCGGCACGCTCAATGGCCTGCTCGATGCTTTCAGTGGTCAGCACGCCAAACGCGACAGGAATCTCGCTGTTCATGGCAACGCTGGCGATACCGGAGCTGGCTTCACCCGCCACATATTCGAAGTGCGCAGTGCCACCACGAATAACCGTACCGAGTGCGATAATCGCATCATATTTGCCGGTGTTGGCCAGCGCGCGTGCTGCCAGAGGCAGTTCGTATGCACCAGGCACCCAGACTACGGTGATATTGTCATCTTTGACCTGGCCGATACGTTTCAGGGCATCAACTGCGCCATCCAGCAGGCTGTCATTAATGAAGTTGTTAAAACGCGCGATAACGATGGCAACATTGGCCTCAGGCGTTGCAACAGCAGCTTCGATAACTTTCATACTTATCCTTTCAGGGGTTTGGTTGGCCCCGCGCAGGGGGGCGGATTCTATCATACTCTTGGGCGGCGTGCTCTCGCTTTTCCGACCGTGTTATTGTGGTGTCAGGGTCAGGCGTAAATCGTCACCGACCTGGCGGACATCACTGAAACGGAAGGCAGGTGCGTCAGCCAGCTGGCTTAGTCCCGGCAGCTGACACAGCCCGCGTCCTTCATGACCTAACAGCTTAGGCGCCAGATAAACAATCAGTTCATCGACCAGTCCGGCCTGCAACAGGGCACCGGCCAGCGTGGCGCCCGCTTCAACCCAGACGCTGTTAATCTGTCGCTGTCCCAGCAGCATCATCATCGCCACCAGGTCCAGCTGCTGTTCGCGCAGCGGAACAGCGATTTGCGTCACGTCAGCGGGCCAGCTCTGCTGATCGGGCTGATGACGCATCAGCCAGGTTTCGCCTGGCTGCTCAATGAGCCGATGCAGCGGCGTCACGCGATTCTGGCTGTCGATAACCACCCGCACCGGCTGACGCAGTTGCTGCTCATCAAGCAGTGCCTGGCTCTCTGCATTGAGTTCAGACCAGCGTACCGTCAGGGAAGGATCGTCCGCCAGCACCGTGGCGCTGCTGCTGAGAATGGCGGCGCTCTGCGCACGCAGGCGCTGCACATCACGACGGGCAGCCGGCGAGGTTATCCACTGACTTTCGCCGCTGGCCATTGCCGTTCTGCCATCCAGAGAGGCACCCAGCTTGAGCTGGATCCAGGGGAAGCCAGTGCGCATGCGTTTGAGGAAACCGCGATTCAGCGCCTCCGCTTCGGGCATCATCAGACCGTGGCTGACCTCAATGCCCGCCTGATGCAGACGGTGCAGTCCGCGACCCGCTACCTGCGGATTCGGATCCTGCATGGCGGCCACGACACGGGTAACGCCAGCGGCGATCAGCGCATCACAGCAAGGTGGCGTACGGCCATGATGGCTGCAGGGTTCCAGCGTGACATAGGCGGTTGCGCCACGCGCTTTCTCGCCCGCCATGCGCAGGGCGTGGACTTCAGCATGCGGTTCACCGGCGCGCTGATGCCAGCCCTCACCGACCACCTCGCCATCGCGCACAATCACGCAGCCCACATTGGGGTTCGGCATCGTCGTAAAGCGGCCGCGTCGCGCCAGTTCCAGCGCACGCGCCATGTAAAGTTCATCCATGGTTTAATCCTGTAACCGGGCGATCTCTTCGCCAAAATCACGAATGTCTTCAAAGCTGCGGTAAACCGAGGCAAAGCGGATGTAGGCGACTTTATCGAGCTTCTTCAGCTCATCCATCACCAGATTGCCAATCAGTTTACTGGGGATCTCACGTTCACCGGTGGCACGCAGCTGGGTTTTAATATGGTTTACGGCGCTTTCAACCGCATCGGCGCTGACCGGACGCTTCTCAAGCGCTTTCATCATCCCGCTGGCCATTTTGTCTTCATTAAAGGGTTCGCGCACGTCATTGCTTTTCACCACGCGTGGCATCACCAGTTCCGCCACCTCGAAGGTGGTAAAACGCTCATGACACATCAGACACTGGCGGCGGCGGCGCACCGAAGAGCCTTCACTAACCAGACGAGAATCAATCACTTTGGTGTCCACAGCGGAGCAGAATGGGCAATGCATGACGTTTCCTGACGCGAGAGAGATGGGCCAGACAGTGTAACGCGAACTGCGAATCAACAAAATCTCTTCCGTGCCTTTCCTGTGCCACCACGCACAGCATAAATGATGTTAAATATCAGCGACGGCAAAAGGGTCTACGCTTATAGAGCCGAAAGACGGCGTATATCCACTAACACACTGGAGGTTGTATGGGTCTGTTTAATTTTGTGAAAGAAGCCGGTGAAAAATTATGGGATGCCGTGAATGGCGGCGATGACCAGAATAAAAAGCTGCAGGATCACATCAACAAGCTCGGTTTACCCGACAGCGACAAAGTGGATGTGAAGGTCAATGGCGATACCGTGACCGTGACGGGCGATGGCCTTTCCCAGGAGCTGAAAGAGAAGATTCTGATCGCAGCCGGTAACGTTGCAGGCATCACCAAAGTGGAAGATAAGGTGACCGTGACAGACAGCGCGGCCGAGTCAGAACTTTACACCGTGAAAAAAGGCGACACGCTGAGCGCAATTTCCAAACAGGTTTATGGAAATGCCAACGAATACAACAAGATTTTCGAAGCAAATAAGCCAATGCTCTCTCATCCTGATAAGATCTATCCTGGCCAGGTTTTACGTATTCCAAAATAACGGACAAGGATAACTTATGAGCAGGATGGTTTGGGTTCCGGTGGCGCTCTCTCTGGTGATGCTGAGCGGTTGCAGCAGTAGCGCCAGCAACCCGCAGGTCAGAGAGCTGCATCAGGAAGTGAGTCAGCTTAATCAGCAGATGCAGCACCTGACCACGCAGGCCAGCGCGCTGGAGATTCAGGGGCAGCTAAACAGCCATTCGCAGCAAGGCGCGTGGCTGATCCCGCAGGCGAACACGCCGGTGGCGCTGCAAACCCAGCTCGGCACGCTGCGACTGACGCTCTCGCCTGTCACCGCTGAAGCCAGCGGCTCGCGGGCAACCCTGACGGTTCGCTCAATGGACGATCGCCCTTTGCCCGCCCTGCACGCTACGGTGAACTGGGGCGAACTCGATCCGGCAACCGGTAAACCACTGAGTAACGGCAGTCTGAGTCAGACAATAGCGGTCCCTGCCTCGCTGTTGCCCCAGCATTCGGTGAGCATACCGCTGCAACTCAGCGGCCTCACGCCGGATCAATCAGGTTATGTCCGCGTGCATAACGTCACCGGCGACGCACCTGCCCAGACCTCCCCTGCTGCACCCTGATCACAGGTGCAAAAAAAAACGGGCAGCCACATGGCTGCCCGTTTTTATTTCTCTGCGGCGATTAAGGCAGGATAGAAGGCTGATCGGCGCCCTCTTTCTCGACTTTCTGCACCAGCATATGTTCACGCTTCATGCCCAGCTTCAGCGCCAGCGCCGAAGAGACATAAATCGATGAAATCGTACCAATCGTCACACCAATCAGCATGGTCAGTGAGAAGCCTTTCAGCAGCGCACCACCAAACACGAAGAGGATGAGGATCATCGCCAGCGTGGTCAGCGAGGTAATCAGCGTACGGCTTAACGTCTGGGTCAGTGACACGTTAGTAATATCATAAGAGCTGCCGCGACGGATCTTGCGGAAGTTTTCACGAATACGGTCCGACACCACGATTTTATCGTTAAGCGAGTAGCCAATCACCGACATCAGTGAGGCAACAATCGTCAGGTCGATTTCAATGCGGAACAGCGCCAGCAGGCCGCAGGTGATGATCACGTCATGCGCCAGCGCCAGCACGGTACCCAGCGCCAGACGCCACTCAAAGCGAAAACCGATGTAGATCAGAATCGCAATCAGCGCGGACAACAGCGCCATCGCACCCGCCTGCGCCAGGTCGCTGCCCACACTCGGACCCACGAACTCAATGCGCTTAACGGTAGCATTCTGCTGGGTGGTCTGGTTAATGACCGACACCACTTTATTGCCTAACTCGGTGCCCGCCGGGCCGGTAACCGGTGCCATACGCACCATGACGTCACGGCTGCTGCCAAAGTTCTGCACCAGCGGCTCGTCAAAGCCCGCTTTCACCAGATCACCACGCAGGACTTCAAGATCGGCCGGTTTTTCCAGCGCGATCTCAATCACCGTACCACCGGTGAAATCGAGGCCCCAGTTAAAACCACGCACACCCACGATAGCAATCGCGGCGAGAATCAGCAGTCCCGAAATGATGAAGGCCAGCTTATCCCAGCGCATAAAGTCGACGACTTTACGCCCGTGGTTCAACTGCTCAATGTTATATTCCTGTGCCACAACGCACTCCTCAGATAGACAGCTTGTTGATGCGTTTGCCACCGTAAACCAGGTTAACAATGGCACGGGTACCGACAATCGCGGTGAACATTGAGGTTGCGATACCAATTGCGGTGGTAATAGCAAAGCCTTTGATCGAACCGGTGCCGACTGCATAAAGAATGATAACTTTGATCAGGGTGGTCACGTTCGCATCGACAATACTGGAGAAGGCGCCTTTATAGCCCTCATGAATTGCCTGCTGAACCGAGCGCCCGTTACGCAGCTCTTCTTTAATACGTTCGTTAATCAGCACGTTGGCATCCACCGCCACCGCCAGCGTTAACACGATACCGGCAATACCCGGCATGGTCAGGGTCGCACCCGGCAACAGCGACATAATGCCGACAATCAGCACCAGGTTAACCAGCAGCGCGCTGGTCGCAATCAGACCAAACTTCTTGTAGAACACCACCATAAACAGGATCGACGCAAGCAGACCCCACAGGCAGGCTTCCAGACCCTGAGTAATGTTCTGCTGACCCATGGTCGGCCCGATAGTACGCTCTTCCACAATCTGGATGGGCGCAATCAACGCACCGGCACGTAGCAGCAGCGAGAGCTGACGCGCTTCGTTCGGGTTATTGATACCGGTGATACGGAAGCTGTTCCCCAGACGAGACTGGATATTAGCGACGTTAATCACCTCTTCCTGTTTCACCAGAATTGAACGGCCATTGGCATCTTTCTTACCGCTGTCTTTGTACTCCACAAACAGGGTCGCCATCGGCTTGCCGATGTTGTCCTTGGTGAAGTTCGACATGATGTTACCGCCTGCGCCATCCAGTGAAATGTTCACCTGTGGCTGGTTGTACTCATCCATGCTGGAAGTCGAGTCGGTGATGTGGTCACCGGTCAGGATCACCCGCTTGTAGAGCACCACCGGCTGGCCATCACGCATGTCTTTAACTTCAGAGTCACCCGGTACACGACCACTGGCCGCTACGGTTGGATCCACGCTGGTGTTTACCAGACGGAATTCCAGCGTCGCCGTTGCACCCAGAATCTCTTTAGCGCGTGCCGTATCCTGAATACCCGGCAGCTCAACTACGATGCGATCGGAACCCTGACGCTGTACCAGCGGTTCGGCCACGCCCAGCTGGTTCACACGGTTACGCAGAATAGTAATGTTCTGCTGAACCGCATATTCACGCGCTTCGCTGAGACGAGCATCGCTCATGGTGGCACGCAGGGCATCGCTGCCGCTGCTGTTGATCACCAGATCCTGATGACGCGAGGTCAGCCAGGAGATCGCCGCATCGCGGCTGGCTGCGTCACGGAAACGAATTTCCACGCCGTAGTTCGCGATTTTGTTGACGGTGGTGTAAGGGATACTTTTAGTGCGCAGGTCGCTACGCAGCGAGTCAGCATTCTGCTCCTGCAGTTTGCCGAGTGCGGTGTCCATGTCCACTTCCATCAGGAAGTGCACACCACCACGCAGATCGAGACCGAGTTTCATCGGTTCTGCTGACAGCATCGACAGCCAGCGAGGCGTGGCTGGCGCGAGGTTCAGCGCAACAACGTAGTTTTCACCCAGCGCTTTCATGATCGCTTCACGGGCGCGTAACTGCACATCCGTATTATTGAAGCGCGCGGTAATCGCACCATTTTCCAGCGCAACTGATTTGCTCTGGATATTGTCTTGTTTTAATGCGGACTGAATTTGATCCAACGTCTGCTCACTGGCGGCGCTTCCGCGCGCACCAGTGATTTGAACGGCCGGATCCTCACCATACAGGTTGGGAAGCGCATAGAGCAGGCCGACGAGAATCACGACGACCAGCATCACGTACTTCCACAAAGGATAACGATTTAACACGGCAGTTCCCTTAGGGAAGAAAGAATTACAGCGCCTTAATAGTGCCTTTAGGCAGCACGGCGGCGACGAAATCACGTTTAATGACGACTTCATTGGTGTCATTCAGCGCGATAGCTACGTAGCCCGTGTCAGAGACTTTTGTTACGCGGCCTACAAGGCCACCGCTGGTCAGCACTTCATCACCCTTAGAGATAGAATCCATCAGCTTCTTGTGCTCTTTCGCACGTTTCTGCTGCGGACGCAGGATCATGAAATAGAAAATCAGACCAAACACCACCAGCATGATCACCAGAGAATACGGACTTCCCTGAGACGGTGCGCCTGCTGCGGCCACGGCGTCAGAAATGAAAAAGCTCATTAAATTTCCCTCATTGATGAATTATCAGACGTTAAAGGCGGAACTTCTTTGCCCGTCCGTTGGTAGAACTCGTTTACAAAGCGCTCTAATTTACCCTCTTCGATGGCCTGGCGTAAACCTGCCATCAGGCGCTGGTAATAGCGCAAATTGTGGATAGTGTTCAGACGCGCGCCCAGTATTTCGTTACAACGGTCGAGATGATACAAGTAGGCACGACTATAATTGCGACAGGTGTAACAATCACACTCCGCATCCAGTGGCGCAGTGTCATCTTTGTATCTGGCGTTGCGGATTTTCACCACACCCTCAGTCACAAACAGATGACCATTTCGGGCATTACGGGTCGGCATCACGCAGTCAAACATATCGACGCCGCGACGGACGCCCTCAACCAGATCTTCTGGCTTGCCGACACCCATCAGATAACGCGGTTTATCCTGCGGAAGCTGCGGACAGACGTGCTCAAGAATACGGTGCATGTCCTGCTTAGGCTCACCCACCGCCAGGCCGCCCACAGCGTACCCATCAAAGCCAATCTCTACCAGACCTTTCACCGAGACATCTCGTAAATCTTCGTAAACCGAGCCCTGAATAATGCCAAATAGCGCATTTTTATTGCCCAGGCTGTCAAAACGGTCACGACTGCGTTGCGCCCAGCGCAGCGACATCTCCATCGAGCGTTTGGCGTAGTCCCAGTCCGCCGGATAGGGCGTACATTCATCGAAAATCATCACGATGTCGGAACCGAGGTCGTACTGAATCTCCATCGATTTTTCCGGATCGAGGAAGATCGGGTCGCCGTTGATCGGGTTACGGAAATGCACGCCCGCTTCGGTGATTTTACGGATGTCGCCCAGGCTGAAGACCTGGAAGCCGCCGGAGTCGGTCAGGATCGGCCCTTTCCACTGCATAAAGTCATGCAGATCGCCATGCAGTTTCATGATCTCCTGGCCCGGACGCAGCCAGAGGTGGAAGGTATTGCCCAGAATGATCTGCGCGCCGGTCTCCTGCACTTCTTCCGGCGTCATGCCTTTAACGGTGCCATAGGTGCCAACAGGCATAAACGCAGGGGTTTCCACCACACCGCGATCAAAAATCAGACGGCCACGGCGTGCGCGCCCGTCTGTGGTATCAAGTTCAAATTTCACAAAGCCTCCATCGGAGAAACAGTCCGATGCAGATAACCTTCAGTCGCTCTCAGTCGATTCCGGCTATCGGTTAATAAATCAGTCGCCCACTTTTTCCAGCGGCGCCTGCGGATTTTTGCTGATAAACATCGCGTCACCATAACTGAAGAAACGATATTGCTCAGCCACGGCTGCGCGGTACGCGGCCATGGTGTGCTGATAACCGGCAAACGCCGAGACCAGCATAATCAGAGTCGATTCGGGCAGATGGAAATTGGTGATTAGCGCATCGATCACCTGATACTCATAGCCCGGATAGATAAAAATCTGGGTATCGTCGAAGAACGGCGCAATCAGGGCATCCTGACTCGCTTTGGCGGCGCTCTCCAGCGAACGGACAGAGGTGGTGCCGACAGCGACCACCTTATTGCCGCGTGCTTTACAGGCCAGCACCGCATCAACAACCTCCTGCGGCACTTCGGCATATTCAGCATGCATGTGATGCTCTTCGATGTTGTCGACGCGTACTGGCTGGAAGGTTCCCGCACCGACATGCAGCGTCACAAACGCCATCTCAATGCCCTTCTCTTTCAGCGCCTGCAGCAGCGGTTCATCAAAATGCAGACCGGCGGTCGGTGCCGCAACGGCACCCGGTCGGGCACTGTAAACCGTCTGATAGAGCTCGCGATCCGCCTCTTCATCCGGACGGTCGATATAAGGCGGCAGAGGCATATGGCCGACGCTGTTGAGGATGTCGAGCACCGCGCGCTCATCATCAAACACAATCTCAAACAGCGCATCGTGACGCGCCACCATCGTCGCTTTCACGCTCTCGTCTTCGCCCAGCAGCAGTTCTGCTCCCGGCTTCGGCGCTTTCGAGGCGCGCACATGGGCCAGCACACGCTTGTCGCCGAGCATCCGCTCCACCAGCATCTCGATTTTGCCGCCACTGGCTTTGCGGCCAAAGACGCGCGCCGGAATCACACGGGTGTTGTTGAACACCAGCAGATCGCCCGGATTCAGCTTATCCAGCACGTCGGTGAACACACCGTGCGACAGCGTCCCGCTGGGACCATCGAGCGACAGCAGACGACAGCCGCTGCGCTGCGCCTGGGGATAGTGAGCAATCAGGGATTCGGGCAGTTCAAAAGCAAAATCGGCGACACGCATGAAAGAGTTCTTTCTCAGGCAAAAACAGGCGGCACAGTTTAGCGGAAAATCGACCAATTCTGAACAACTGGCTGCGCAAAGGCAGTTCAGCCTATAATGCGGCATGAACTTTCTTGCTCATCTCCATCTGGCTAAGCTGGCCGACAGCTCCTTACTCGGCAATTTAATGGCCGATTTTGTGCGTGGCAACCCGCACCAGCACTGGTCTGCGCCCGTCGCGGACGGCATTCTGATGCACCGTCGTCTCGATGTGATGACCGATGCGCTGCCGGAAGTGCGCAGCGCCCGTCAGCTATTCCGTGCCGAAACCTATCGCGTGGCACCCATTACGCTGGACGTCATCTGGGACCATTTTCTGGCCCGGCACTGGCAGCACTTCACGCCCGGCCAGACGCTGGTGCACTTTTCTGCCGCCGCCGAGCGCGAGATCATGCCGCAACTGGCAGACACCCCCATCGAGTTTCAGGAACTCAACGCGGTGATGTGGCGCGAGCGCTGGTTTGAGCATTATGCCCAGCCCGCGCGGCTGGAGCGGGTGCTGCACGGCATGGCCAGCCGCCGTCCACGCCTGGCAGCCCTGCGCGACTCCTACCACGATTTCACGCAACACTATGATCAGCTGGAAGCGCTGTTTTTTGTTTTTTATCCGCGTTTAATGGCGCTGGCGACCAGCAGAACCCTGTAAAACCCGATCCTCTGCTGCCGGGCTGGCGGACGCCAGCTTTCGCCCGCCGGGAAAGCGCCTCACCCGACCCCGCACCATCTTGCCATTGCTGCCTATCTGCGGCTTAATGAAGCCTTTCTTAACAATAGTTAAGTAAATATCACAGCCAGACCGCCTGTTCAGGCGTGCCTTCCGTTCGTTTTGACAAAAAGACATAAGAGGAAAAGATGTCATCCGCTTCGCATTCTGAAATTGACGCGCGTTACCGTTACGCCTGCGACATCGCCCGTGCGGCGGCCAGCCGGGCTTATTCGTGGTATCAGCAGCGTCAGACACTGGTGGTGGAACACAAAAGGGATTTGCAGGACGTGGTCAGCGAGGCTGATCGTAACGTTGAGGCATTGATTAAGACATTAATCGCTGAGCGCTTTCCTGACGATGCTGTCTATGGCGAAGAGAGCGGTGGTGAGGTTCAGGGCGCGCCCTTTATCTGGGTGGTCGATCCCATCGACGGCACCGCCTGCTTCGTCAACGGCCTGCCTAACTGGTGCGTCTCGCTGGCGGTGGTCTGTGACGGCGAACCGGTGATCGGCGTGGTCTGCGATCCCAATCATCAGGAGCTGTTTCACGCACGAGCAGGTCAGGGTGCGTGGGTTAATGAGAGCCGTCTCCAGGTTCATGGCGCGACGCATCTCAACGAGGGTTTGCTCGGCATCAGCAACTCCAGTCGCACCCCTGCCGAAAGCGTCTCGCGCCTGATTAGCGGCTTAACTGAACAGGGTGGCATGTTTATTCGCATCGGTTCTGGCGCGCTGACCAGCGCCTGGGCGGCCGCCGGGCGACTGATTGGCTACTATGAAGCGCATATGCATCCCTGGGATAGTCTGCCGGGCATCGTCCTGATGCGCGAAGCGGGCGGCGTCACTAATGATTATCTGCGCAACGAGGGGCTAAAAAACGGCAACCCGGTGTTGCTGGCCAATGCGACTCTTTATCCAAAAATCAAAGCGCTGACCGGTAATCGCGCGCTGGAGGAGTAAATGACGCTGCCAGGCCTGTACCGCTGCGCGCTAATCCTCTGTTCTCTCTGGCTGTTAAGTCCGGTGTCACAGGCGGCGGATTACCAGCTGGAGAAGGTGGTCGAACTGAGCCGTCACGGTGTCCGTCCGCCCACCCCCGGTAATCGCAAAGAGATTGAAGCCGCCAGCCAGCAACCCTGGACGCAGTGGACCACCGCCGATGGTGAGCTGACCGGTCATGGCTACAGCGCGGTGGTCAATAAAGGACGCTGGCAAGGCGAGCACTATCGCCATCTCGGCCTGCTGGGCGCGGGCTGTCCTGATGCAGCACAGGTCTACGTGCGCGCCAGTCCGCTGCAGCGCACCCGTGCCACGGCCGCAGCGCTGACTGACGGGACCTTTCCCGGCTGCGGCGTGCCGGTGCATCACGTCGCGGGCGATGTCGATCCGCTGTTCCAGAGTGAAAAGCTGACGGTCACCCACACCGATCCTGCTCAGGAGCTGGCAGCTAAGCAGCAGAAAGCGGGCGATCTGGCGCGGCTGCAACAGCAGTTGCAACCCGCCATTCAGCAGCTGAAAGCCGCCGTCTGCCCGCCCGCGACTGACTGCCCCCTCTTTGATGCGCCCTGGTCGTTCCGGCAAACCCGTAACGGCAACACATACGTTTACGGGCTGAGTGTGATGGCAAGCATGGTGGAGACGCTGCGACTGGGCTACAGCGAAAACCTGCCGTGGGATCAGCTCGCCTGGGGACACATCATATCGGCCGCGCAGATCACCACGCTGCTGCCGCTGCTGACCGCAAACTACGATCTCAGCAACGACGTGCTCTATCAGGCACAGCGCCGTGGCTCAATATTGCTCAACGCCCTGCTGGAGGCGATTGCTTCCGATAGCGCGCCGGGCCGCTGGCTGATTCTGGTGGCACATGACACTAATATTGCGATGGTGCGCACCCTGATGGGCTTTAGCTGGCAGTTGCCTGGCTATTCGCGCGGCAACATTCCACCGGGCAGTAGTCTGGTGCTGGAGCGCTGGCGCGACACCCACAGCGGCGAACGTTTTTTGCGGCTCTATTTCCAGGCGCAGAGTCTGGATGGGATTCGTCAGTTACAACCGATTGATGATAAACATCCGTTATTACGTCAGGAGTGGCATCAGCCCGACTGCAGAATCACCGATGTCGGCGTGCTCTGCCCTTATCAATCCACGCTGATTCAGTTGCGGAAAAAGCTGGATGACAGCGCTGTGCTACCGGTTTCGGTTATATTGCCCTGAGTCTGTGGCTAATCAAATTCAGGCCGCAGCATCAACGCGGCCTGAATAATGTTAACCGCTGTTAATTAACGCCATTCCGACCTTTTCTTATTTAAATCGCCTGACTATCAGCGCCACTCGTTTTGTTTTACGATAGACCCGTCAATCATCCCTTTATTAACTATTTTCCTGTAATTCTTGAGTATTTCGGCGACTGGTTTCGCCGTTTTTTATTTCTTACACGCCCCGCTACTGCTGCCCGCCAGCGCCTGTGTGACTGCACGCTCACTTCTCTGAATCTCCCTTATCGCCCCTGCCCGGTTATCACTATCGGCCACATTCACTGCCAATTAAAATACGCATTCATGGATATAAACCGGGACATAAACTTATTTCGCAGGCAGGCGTTTTGCTCCTGATAACAGGATTCCATATTGTGGAT
This sequence comes from Pantoea sp. ABR1s, assembly GCF_057812235.1. Taxonomy (NCBI): domain Bacteria; kingdom Pseudomonadati; phylum Pseudomonadota; class Gammaproteobacteria; order Enterobacterales; family Erwiniaceae; genus Pantoea; species Pantoea sp. ABR1s. The sequence goes on from NZ_CM173823.1 coordinate 3,147,166, forward strand.
TGGGTCACATAAATAATCAGATGAGCAGGAATATAAAAGCGCGGGAAATAGCGTGTTCTGCTCCCCCACGAATGAGAGAGCAGAACAGGAGATTAGCGGACTTTACGAACCAGCTTATAGCCCAGCAGCAGCACCACTATCCACACCATACCGACATAGAGGGAAATGCGGGTATCGGGGAAATAGCCAATCAGACCGATAATAAAGCAGAGAAAGGCTATGCCGACGCCAGCAGTCCAGCTGCCGCCTGGCAGCGCAAACTGCAGCTTACTGGCAGCCTCTTTGCCAATTTTGCGACGGAACGCGATCTGCGACAGCAGAATCATGATCCAGACCCACACTGTTGCAAAGGTCGCCAGCGAGGCGATCACCAGGAAGACTTTTTCCGGCATCAGGTAGTTGAGATAAACCGCAATCAGCATGGCGAACATCATCACCACCACCGTCACCCACGGAATCCCGCGCGAAGAGACCTTCATAAAGACCTTCGGCGCATGTCCCTGCTGCGCCATCCCGTGCAGCATGCGGCCCACGCCAAACACATCGCTGTTAATCGCCGAGAGTGACGCGGTCAGCACCACAAAATTGAGGATAGAGGCGGCCGCCGCAATGCCCAGATGCTGGAAGGTCAGCACAAACGGGCTGCCCGAGGTGCCCACCTGATTCCACGGGTAGATCGACATAATCACAAACAGCGTGCCGACGTAGAACACCAGAATGCGCCACGGCACCGAGTTGATGGCGCGCGGAATCGACTTCTCCGGATCTTTCGCTTCACCGGCGGTGATACCGATGATTTCGATGCCACCATAGGCAAACATCACCATCTGCAGCGACAGCAGCATACCGACTACGCCGTGCGCAAAGAAGCCGCCGTTAGTCCAGAGATTGTGGATGCCGGTCGGCTGGCCGCCGTTGCCGAGACCCCAGATGATCATGCCGAAACCGGCCAGAATCATCACGATAATGGTGGCGACTTTGAAGAAGGAGAACCAGAACTCCACTTCGCCGAACACCTTCACGCTCATCAGATTGACGGCACCGATGATCAGCACCACGCTCAGCACCCAAATCCAGTGCGGCACCTCAGGGAACCAGACGCCCATATAGATGCCGAACGCCGTGACATCCGCAATCGCCACGATCAGGATTTCAAAACAGTACGTCCAGCCGGTGATGTAGCCTGCCATCGGCCCAAGATAGTCCTGCGCGTAACGTGAGAAGGAGCTGGCCTGAGGATTATTAACGGACATCTCACCCAGTGCGCGCATGATGATGTAAGCCACTGCCCCGCCGATGATATAGGCGAGCAGCACGCTCGGTCCGGCCATTTTTATCGCGTCAGCGGAACCGTAGAACAGCCCGGTGCCAATCGCCGATCCCAGCGCCATAAAGCGGATGTGGCGCGTGCTCAGTCCGCGTTTGAGCTTGTTGGTTTCTTGCATAACAACCTGTACCTGTGAAATGAAAAAACCACGGGCAGGCCCGTGGTTAAAGAAAAATCAGTGCTCTCTGCTACGAGTGAACGGTCACCTGTTCCGGCCCTTTCACCCGATCAATAACAGCGGCAATCAGCAGCATCACCAGCGACGGCGGCAACCAGGCGAGACCCTGATCGGCCAGCGGCAGATTCTGACTGAAAGCGGGCAGCAAATCTTTAAACCCGGTGGTTTTAATCGCATCAACAATACCGAACAGCAAGCTGATTAACATGGCTGGCGCGATAATCCGGCTGCTCTTATTCCACCAGTTGAGAGTGAAACTCAGCACCACCAGCACGATACAGGGCGGATAAATCGCCGTCAGTACCGGGATGGAGATCTGAATCAGGTGGCTCAGGCCGAGATTCGACACCACCATGGAGAACAGACCCAGAATAAACACCAGCGTTTTATACGATAACGGCAGGTATTGCGCAAAAAATTCCGCACAGGCACAGGTCAGGCCTACGGCGGTCACCATACAGGCGACGAAGATCAGCGCGGCAAGGAAGAAGCTGCCCATGTTGCCAAAGGTGTGCTGAACATACGCGTGCAGAATCGCTGCGCCGTTAGCGTTTTGATCCACCAGCGCACCGCTGCCCGCGCCCAGCTTAAACAGGCAGAGGTAGACCAGCGTCAGGCCCAGACCGGCGATTAACCCTGCCAGCACGGTATAACGGGTCAGCAGCGCGGCATTATCGACGCCACGCGAACGGGCGGCGTTGACAATTACGATACCAAATACCAGCGCGCCCAGCGTATCCATGGTCAGATAGCCATTGACGAAACCGCTGGAAAAGGCCGCACGCTGATAATCAGCGGTAGCCGGAACCGTGCCGCCAGCAGGCCACACCAGGGCAGCAACGCCCAGCACGGTCAGCGCAATAATTTTTAATGGCGCAAGGAAGTGCCCTACCGTGTCGAGTAGCTTGCCGGGATAGAGCGATACGCCAATCACCAGCGTGAAGTAAATCAGGCTATAGATAAACAGCGGCAGCGCGCCATCACCGGTCAGCGGGGCAATACCCATCTCAAACGAGACCGTGGCCGTACGCGGTGTGGCAAACAGCGGCCCGACAGCCAGATAGCAAACGGTGGCCAGCACGATGCCAGCGACCTTGCCAATCGGGGTGCTGAGCGCATCCACGCCGCCGCCGACGCGGGCCAGCGCGATCACGGTCATCACGGGCAGACCGACTGCGGTAATCAGAAAACCAATCGCGGCAGTCCAGACGTGTTCGCCAGACTGAATACCGACCATGGGCGGGAAAATGATGTTGCCCGCGCCAACAAACAGGGCGAATGTCATAAAGCCCAGCGCGAGAATGTCCTTCGAAGTTAAACGATGTGTCATACGGCCTGTCACTGATGTTGCGGTGGAAGTTGGGTTAGTGTTGTCCCCTCGCTGCGTGTAAACCGCGACCAGGCTGAAAATGTCAGCGCATTATGCTCGTCGCAGGGTAAAGCACAGGTGATTTGAGCTGCTTTTATTCTGTTCACAGAGGGATGGATCGACAACGGCGCTAAGTAAAACGTTTATAGCGGTGAAAGGCAATACGGGATCGGAAAACCAGAAGGTTATGCCGCCATTTTTTCAAAAGGCAGTGGATAGCGTTAATTTTTGCAGCAGGCACACAAGATGATGTGCCTAAATAATAGACAGAGCGCGAGAAATCCCCGCATAAACGGGCCTGAAGATACACAAAAGGCGCGTTTTACGCGCCTGTCTGCACAACGTTACAGCACTACCAGACCTGATTCGCGATATCGACCACTAAGCGAATCTTCTGCCACTGCTGCGCTTCGGTCAGGCTGTTGCCCTCTTCGGTTGAGGCAAAACCACACTGCGGACTGAGGCAGATTTGATCCAGGCTGACATACTGCGCCGCCTCTTCCAGCCGGTTTTTCACCTGCGCTGGATCCTCCAGTTCTCCCACTTTGGTCGTAATCAGACCCAGCACCACCTGCTGATGACCTGGCTTAATGTAACGCAGTGGTTCAAAACCGCCGGAACGGGCGTTGTCATACTCCAGGAAGAAGGCATCCACGTTGACGCTGCCGAACAGGATTTCTGCGACCGGCCCATAGCCGCCTTCAGAGATCCAGGTTGAGCGGAAGTTGCCGCGACAGACATGCAGACCCACGGTCAGATCGGCAGGTTTACCTTCCAGCGCTTTATTCAACACCTGAGCATAAGTCTGTGCCAGCTGGTCAGGATCGTCGCCACGCGCACGGATATCACGCTTCTGATCTTCAGAACAGAGGTAAGCCCAGACGGTATCATCCAGTTGCAGATAGCGGCAGCCCGCGTCATAAAACGCCTGAATAGCCGCTTTGTAGGTCTGCGCCAGATCGTCGAAGTAGTCTGCCAGATCGGGATAGACTTCCGCGTCGATCACCTTACGGCCACCACGGAAGTGCAGCACGCTGGGGCTGGGAATGGTCATCTTCGGCACCGCATCACCGGCAATACTCTGCAGGAAGCGGAAATGCGCCAGCATCGGATGATCCGCCGGGAAACCGAGTTTGCTCACCACTTTCACGCCATGCGCTTTGGTCTGCACGCCATTAAACTGAATGCCCTGCTCCGCTTCATAGCGCTCTACGCCATTCAGGCCATAGAAGAAGTCGAAGTGCCACCAGCCGCGACGAAATTCGCCATCAGTGACCACTTTCAGGCCATTTTCCCGCTGTTTCGCCACCACATCGCGAATCGCATCATCTTCAACCTGACGCAGGGCCGCCGCATCAATCTCTCCGGCTGCAAACTGTTCGCGCGCCTGCTTAATGGCGGCGGGACGCAGAAAGCTGCCAACGGTATCGGCACGGAACGGGGCGGTTTCTCTTTGCATGATCACTCCTGTCTCTCCTGCCATTAATGACGGCAGGAAATAGTTGCATCCTGATATAAATAGCCATCTGGATGGCTACATGTCTGAACACAGAGTGGCATGAGCGGCTTTCTTCTGCAACTGAAGAAAATTCAGTGATGATGAAAAAAATTCACGTGTGGGAGATTAACGCAGCGCGGCGCGCGCCTGCGTCATCTGACTGTCAGAGAGCGGCAGATAGCCCGCTTCACTGACCCGCCGCTGTCCCTGCGCCGAAAGTACCTGCTGCAGAAACGCGGCCACCAGCGGCGGCAAAGGTTTGCCGGGCGCTTTATTCACGTAGAGATAGAGCGGGCGCGCCCAGGGATAACGGCCACTGCGGATGGCATCGGCATCCGGGGTAATCGCCTGCCCCTGATCATTCATCACCGCCAGCATTTTTACGCCGCTGAGATGAAAGCCAAAACTGGCGTAGCCGATGCTGCGTGAATTACCGGCCACCGCCTGCACCACTGCGGCCGAGCCGGGAAACTCCGCCACGTCGCTGCGAAAATCACCTTTACACAGCGCCTGCTGCTTGAAGAAACCCCATGTGCCGGAGGCGGAGTTACGTCCATAGCGCTGAATCGGCCGTTTGCTCCACTGCGCGCCGGTTAAGCCGAGATCGCCCCAGCGCAGCGGCACGCTGTGTGCGCCACACAGACGGGTAATCGAGAAGATGGCATCGAGCTGTCGCGGTTCAATCTGCTGTAGCGGATTGCGCTGATTCACCACTACCACCAGCGCATCCATAGCCACCGGAACCGCCAGCGGCGGATAGCCGTAGCGCGCCTCAAAGGCCTGGCGTTCATCTGCCTGCATCGGGCGGCTCATCGGACCGAGTTGTGCTGCACCCGCCGCCAGCGCGGTCGGCGCAGTAGAAGAGCCGGAGGCCTGAACCTGGACATTGACGCCCGGCGCCTGGCGACTGAAATCTTCGCCCCACAGCGTCATCAGATAACCCAGCGTATCGGATCCGACGCTGCTGAGATTGCCGGAGAGCGCGCCGGGCTGGGCCAGTGCCAGGCCCGGCAGCAGAGTAACGATCAACAAAAGAAGGATGCGCATCAGGGAGATCCGGCAGCGATTAATGAACGGCATTCTCCTGCATCACGCTGCTGACAATCAACCTCGCTGGCAGCGTAAAGGTAAAACAGGTCTCCTTGTGCGGCACGCTGGTGATATCGAGCCGGGCGTTATGGTGGCTCAGAGCATGTTTCACTATCGCCAGCCCCAGCCCGCTGCCGCCGGTCGCACGCGAACGCGCTTTATCGACCCGGTAGAAACGCTCGGTAAGACGCGGAATATGTTCTGAGGCGATGCCCGGCCCGTTATCGCACACCCGGAAAATGGCCCCCTGTTTGCCGCGCAGCCAGCTGATATCAATTCGCGTGCCATCCGGTGTGTGGTTTACCGCGTTGTAAACCAGATTGGAGATGGCGCTGCGCAGCTGTTCATCGTTGCCGAACACTTTCAGATGGGGATCGGTATGGAAATGGATGTCGTGACGGCCACCACTCAGCGTTGCCGCCTCATGCTGCAGAAGTTTCAGCATCACCGGCACATCGACCTTCTCTTTCAGATCGATTGCGGGCGCGGCTTCAATGCGCGACAGCGTCAGCAGCTGTTTGACCAGGCTGTCCATGCGGCGCGTCTGCTCCGACATAGTGTGCAGCGCTTTGCTGCGCGAAGGCTCGCTCATCACCGAGTCGTTCATCATCTCCAGATAGCCCTGCAGCACCGTGAGCGGTGTGCGCAATTCATGGCTGACATTGGCAAAGAAGTTGCGGCGCGCCCCTTCCAGCTGATGCATCTGCGTGACATCACGCGCCACCAGCAGCCACTGCCCTTCGCTGTAGGGCATGACGCGGAACTCCATGTGAAGTTTGTTGTTCAGCACCAGCGTCAGCGGCTTGTCGAAATCGCGCTGGCGAAGATAGCGCGAGAACTCCGGATAACGGAGCAGATTGAGGATGTTCTGGCCATTATCTTCCGGCCAGCGCAGTCCAAGATGCTGCTGCGCCAGGCCGTTACACCAGAAAATGGTGCCCTCTTCGGTAGTCAGAATCACCGCATCCGGCAGCGACTCGGCACCGCTGCGGAAACGCTTAATCAGATTGCCCAGTTCACGCCGTCGCCGCCGGTTGCGGAGCTGCATCTGGTAAAGACCATAAAACAGCGGTTCCCAGCTGGCACGCCCGGCCGGTGGCGTCATGGTGCGGTCGAGCCACAGCCAGTGCGACAGCCGCATCAGATTGTGAAAATGCCACAACAGCACCGTCAGCACGCTCAGTAGCAGCCACCAGGGCAGACCGCCGAACAGCAGGCCCAGCAGCACTGCGGGCAGACAGACCAGCAGCAGTTCTGTCAGTAATCTCTTCCAGGAGAGGCGTTCCAGCACGGTTAAGGCTCCGTTTAGTAGCGGGCAGAGAAACGATACCCTGTTCCGCGAACGGTTTGTACCATGCGATCGTGGCCGGACACTTCCAGCGCTTTACGTAAACGGCGGATGTGAACATCGACAGTACGATCTTCCACATACACATTGGTGCCCCAGACGTGGTTCAGCAGCTGTTCGCGGCTGTAAACGCGTTCCGGGTGGGTCATAAAGAAGTGCAGCAGCTTATATTCTGTCGGACCCATCTCCAGCGGCGTGGTTTCGGACATCACGCGATGTGAGGAGGGATCCAGACTCAGCCCCTGCATCTCAATCACCTCTTCCACGGCCATCGGCGAAATACGGCGCATCACCGCTTTGATCCTCGCCATCAGCTCTTTAGGTGAAAAGGGTTTGGTAATGTAATCATCGGCACCCACTTCCAGGCCGCGCACCCGATCCTCCTCTTCGCCGCGCGCGGTGAGCATCATCACCGGGATATCGCGTGTCATCGCCTCGCGTTTCAGATGTTTGATAAACTGAATACCGCTGCCACCGGGTAACATCCAGTCCAGCAAAATCAGATCGGGCCAGGGTTCAATCAGCTTGCCAACGGCGCTGTCATAATCTTCCGCCTCGATTGGCTGATAGTCGTTCTGCTCCAGAACAAAACACAACATTTCACGGATGGGGGCTTCATCCTCCACAACCAAAATGCGCTTAGCCATTATTACTCCTGCTGATTATGACGGATGTCACTGAGATTCGCGGCGCCATTATGCGTCAGATTTGTGACACTTTTATGAAAAACATAACCTGCCTGTAACCTCACTGGTAATCATTTATGACAGCGCAGCGACAATTTTTTGCTTTGGCCGCAGAGCCAGTATAATCGCCGGGCGAATCACAACGGCAGGGACTCATCATGCGCATCATTCATACTGCGGACTGGCATCTGGGGCAGTTCTTCTACAACAAAAGTCGGGCAGCCGAACATCAGGCATTTCTCGACTGGCTGTTGATCCAGATTGAACAGCATCAGGTGGATGCGTTGATCATCGCAGGCGATCTGTTTGATACCGGTACACCGCCCAGCTACGCCCGCGAAATGTTCAACCGCTTTGTGGTGGCGCTGCAGCCCAGCGGCTGTCAGCTGATTGTGCTGGCGGGCAACCACGATTCCGTTGCCACGCTGAATGAGTCGCGTGAGCTGCTCGCCTGTCTCAATACCCGGGTGATCGCCACCCCGCAGGAGAAGGATGATGTGCTGCTGCTCAACACCCGCCAGGGCGAGCCGGGCGCGTTGCTGTGTGCGATTCCCTATCTGCGGCCGCGCGATATCCTGCGCAGCCGGGCGGGTCAGTCGGGACGCGACAAGCAGACCTCGCTGCTGGAAGCGATCGCCCACCACTATCAGCAGCGATTCACCGCCGCCCAGGCGCTGGGCCATGCACTGCCGATTATCGCCACCGGCCATCTCACCACCGTCGGCGTCAGCCAGAGCGATTCGGTGCGCGACATCTATATCGGGACGCTGGATGCCTTCCCGGCCAGCGCGTTTCCCGCGGCTGACTATATCGCACTGGGGCATATTCATCGCGCCCAGCGCGTCGCGGGCAGCGAGCATATCCGCTACAGCGGCTCACCGATTCCGCTGAGCTTTGACGAGCTGGGCACAGAAAAAAGCGTCTTCCTGCTGGAACTCACCACCAGCGGCCTGCAATCGGTCACGCCGCTGGTGGTGCCACAGGCGCAGCCGATGCAGGTGCTGAAAGGATCGCTGGCGCAGATTGCAGAACAGTTAAATGCCTTCAGCACGGCAGAGCAGGAGAAGCCGACCTGGCTCGACATCGAAGTCACCACCCAGGAGTACCTCAGCGATCTGCAGCGTCAGGTAGAAACCCTGACCGCCACGCTGCCGGTCGAAGTCCTGTTGCTCCGCCGCAGCCGTGAACAGCGGCAACAGAGCCTGGCGCGGCTCGACAACGAAACCCTGAGTGAGCTGAAGGTGGAGGAGGTCTTTGCCCGCCGGCTGGCGCTGGATGAGGAGCTGCAACCAGAGCAAATTGCCGAGATGACCACCCTGTTCCGCCAGACGCTGGCCGCCATGGAAGAGACCCAATGAAGATCCTCACGCTACGGTTCAAAAACCTCAATGCCCTGCGCGGTGAATGGTTCATCGACTTCCGCGCCGAACCTTTCGCCAGCAACGGCCTGTTCGCCATTACCGGTGCCACCGGCGCCGGTAAAACCACCCTGCTGGACGCCATCTGCCTGGCGCTCTATCACCAGACACCGCGCCTGGGCGCGATTTCACAGAGCCAGAATGCGCTGATGACCCGCGACTGTGCCGAATGTCTGGCCGAGGTGGAGTTTGAGATCAAAGGAGAAGCCTGGCGCGCCTTCTGGAGCCAGAACCGCGCGCGCGGCACTGCCGACGGCAAACTTCAGGCACCGCGCGTTGAGCTGGCACGCTGCGCTGACAACACTATTGTTGCCGATAAAGTCGGTGACAAGCTGAAGCTGATCGAAACCCTCTCCGGGCTCGATTTCGAAAGGTTTACCCGCTCGATGATGCTGTCACAAGGCCAGTTCGCCGCCTTTCTCAATGCCAAAGCCAGTGAGCGCGCAGAACTGCTTGAGGAGCTGACCGGCACCGAAATTTACGGTCTGATTTCCGCCGCCATCTACGAGCGCCACAAAGAGGCAAAAACCCAGCTGGATCTGCTGCGCAGCCAGGCGGGAGCGATGGCGCTGCTGGATAGCGACGCACGCGACGCGCTGCAACAGCAGCTCACCGATCTGACCGATGCGGAACAGCAGCTCAGCGCGCACTATCAGCAGGCGCAGCAACAGCAGCAGTGGCAACAGCAGGCGCAGCAGTTACAGCAGGAAAATGCGCAGGCTGACGTCGCGCTGCAGCAGGCCCAGGCTGCATCCCAGGCGGCAGAGGCCGATCGTCAGCGTCTTGCACGCAGCGAACCGGCTGAAAAGCTGCGGGTAAAACTGCAGCAGCGCGACGCGTTACGCACCGAACAGCAGCAGGTCGTGAGCCGCTGTCAGCAACTCACGGCGGCGCAGCAGCAGGCGCAGACCCAACAGCAGCAGCATCAGCAGCACTACGCGGCGACCCAGAGTGCCCGCCAGCAGGCGCTGCAGGAACAGCAGCAGCAGGAGAGCCTGCTGACAGAGCAGGTGCTGCCGCTGGATCAGCGGATCAGCGCACTGCAGCAGCAGCTTGCGGAGCAGCAGCAGGAAAACGCCCGGCAGCAGCAGCATGCTGATCAGACACAGGCCAGCCTGGCAGAGCAGAAGCGCCAGGTTGAGGCATGGCAGCAGGCGATTGCCGAACAGCATCAGTTACGCCAGCAGCTTGCCGATCTCGCCCAATGGGGCGCTTCGCTGCCGGTGTGGCAGGAGAACTTTGCCCTGCTGGCGCAGCGTGAAGCGACCCTGGCCGGACTGGCGCAACAGCGCGAGCAGCAGCAGCGACAGATCGCTGCCCAGCAGGCGGAACAGCAGCAGCAGGCAGAACAGGCGCTCCCGCGCCAGCAGGCGGAGCAACAGGCCCGCCAGGCGCTCTCGCAGGCGGAGCAAGTACTAACTTCGCTACAGGAACAGCATCCGCCTGCCGCACTGCGTCAGGCATTAAGCCAGTTGCAGAACAGCCGTCCGGCTCGTCAGCAACTGCTGCTGCTTTCAACCCAGTGGCAGCCGCTGCACCAGCAGCTGGGCCAGCGCCAGCAGCGGCTTATCGCGCTCGCAAAAGCGCATCAGCAGAGTGAAGCGGAACTCCAGGCCCTACGCGAGACGTGGAAACGCGAAAAACAGCAACTGGATGATGTCGAAAAAATCTGCGCGCTGGAGCAGCAGATTGTTGATCTCAGCGATTACCGCGCCCGGCTCGTCGCCGATCAGCCCTGTCCGCTGTGCGGCTCCTGCACGCATCCCGCCGTTGAGGCCTACAGCACGCTGGAAGTAAGTGCTAACCAGCAGCGCCGGGCTGCACTGCAACAACAAACCGAGGCATTGCGCGAAGCGGACACGGCAAAAAGCGAACAGCTGAAACAGTCAGCCGTGCAGCAGCAGACCCTGCGCGATGAGATCGCGGAGATGCAGCAACAGCTCGATCGGCTTGAGCAGCAATGGCAGGCGCTGAGCAGTGAGCTGGCACTTACCTTCCCGCTCGCCGATCGGGATGCCTTAACCGCGTGGGAGCAGCAGCAAAGCGAACGTGAAAGCCAGCTTGAGCAACAGCGACAGGCGCAGGAAGCCGCCGAACAGGCGCGTCAGGCCGCAAAGGATTACCATCTTCAGCAGTCACAGGCCTGGCAGCAGCATTTGCAGGCAGAACAGCTGGCGCAGCAGTCGCTGTCCAGCCTGCAACAGGCGCTGGATGCGCTGCAACAGCGTCAGCAGCAGGAACAGCAGGCCATGGCGCAATTGCAGAGTCGTCTGGAGCAGCAGTTCAGTGCACACAACCTTGCCCTGCCCGACGCCGCCCATCGCGAGGCGTGGCTGACAGAACAGCAGCGGCGCTGGGAGCGCTGGCAGGAAAGTGAGCGGTTGCTCGCTAATCTGCAACCGCAGCTGTTAAAGGGGGAAACCCAGCTCACTGCCCTGCAACAGCAGGCAGAACTGGAGCAGCAGCAGCTCACCACTCGTCAGCAGCAGCAAAACCAGCGCCAGACGCAGCTCAGCGAGATGCGCCGTGCCCGTCAGGCGCTGTTTGGCGACCGCGAGGTCACCCACGCCCGTCAGCAGATACAGGCCCGCGTTCAGCAGGCTGATGAACAACTGGCACAGCAGCTCACGGCCCTGCAACAGGCGCAGGCCGAGGTCAGTCGCCTGCAAGGTGAGCTTTCGGGGCTGGAAAATCAGCGGCAGACGCTCAATAGCAAACTGGCAGAGGCGGAAAGCGCGCTGCAGCAGGCACTCGAGAGCGCCGGATTCGCGGATGAAGCCAGCCTGCGCGCGGCGCTGCTGGATGAGCAGACCGCAGTGCAACTGCGTCAGCAGTTGCAGCAGCTCGATCAGCAATGCCAGCAGCAGCAGGCGCGACTGGCGGATCTGCGTCAGCGGCTCAGTCTCCATCAGCAGGCGAAACCCGCTGCGATGCCGGAATCCGCCGAGGCGCTGGCGCAACAGCTGGAGCAGTTACGGCTGGCACTGCGCGACAACGCCAGCCAGCAGGGTCAGATTCAGCAGCAGCTGCACAGCGATGCCAGCCTTCGTGTGCGCCAGCAGAGCCTGATGACACAGATTGAACAGGATGGTGTGACGCTGGCGCAGTGGAGCCTGCTCAACGATCTGATTGGCTCCGCCAGCGGCGATAAATTCCGGCGCTTCGCCCAGGGCTTAACGCTGGATCACCTGGTGGCCCTGGCTAACCGTCAGCTCGATCGGCTGCATGGCCGCTATCTGCTGCAGCGACGGGCGCAGGATCTGCTGGAGCTGGATGTGGTCGATACCTGGCAGGCCGATGCGGCGCGCGATACCCGCACGCTCTCCGGTGGTGAGAGCTTCCTGGTGAGTCTGGCGCTGGCGCTGGCGTTGTCGGATCTGGTCAGCCACAAAACGCGCATCGAATCGCTGTTTCTGGATGAGGGATTTGGCACGCTGGATGCGCAGACGCTCGACACCGCGCTGGACGCACTCGATGCACTCAACGCCAGCGGCAAAACCATTGGGGTGATCAGCCACGTGGAAGCGATGAAGGAGCGCATTCCGGTACAGATTAAAGTACGCAAAATGAATGGGCTGGGTTACAGCCAGCTGGAACTGCCGCAGGGATAACGGGCGCCAGAGCGCCCGTTTACGTGCAATCAGCGGGCGCTGACGAGCTTGTAGCGAGGGCCGGTGAGTAACCCGCCCTGCTCGTTCTGTGCCAGCAGACGATTGCTGGTCAGTCCGGCCACGGTGTGCGCTTTGTCAGTCACATTGCTGGCAATCTGTTTGATTGCCGCACTGACCAGCATACCGACCAGCCCACCGTTGTTGTTGTTGCCATCTTCACTGTCGCTGGCACTGGCCTTACCCTGCCAGATCTCTTTGCCGCTGCGCAGATCCACCAGCCGTGCTTTGGCGGTCACGATCGTCACGCTGTCAATGACCCGATAGCTGCTGCCATATTCGCTGATCGAGATATAGAGCGCGCTGTCGGCGTGGAAGATCTCATTCAGACGCTTCGCGCTGACGGCCTGGGCGTCACTGGCGCTGGTCAGGCCATTCTGCTGAAAGGTCTCTTCAACCACTGCCACCGGGAAGACGTAGTAACCGGCTTCGGCCAGCGGGTGCGTCACCAGCGAGGTCAGACTGTGAGCGGCATTGATATCCGGCGAGGTGTTATCGGCCGGCAGCACCAGAATCGAGGCGGGCTTGCTGGCACGGAACGCACTGTAGTCATACGGTTTTTTCGTCGCACAACCGGTCAGCAGCAGCATCATCAGCACGCCGCCGAGGGCAATCAGTTTTTTCACCGTACCACTCCTTGTTTTTTACTCATCAGAAAATCCATGTAAGGTGCCGATTCGGGAAACAGCTGCTTCTCGGTGGCAAACTGACCAAAGGCTTTATTGGTATCGCCGGTTTTGGCATAGAGCAGGCCAAGCTGGGCGTGCAGGCCAGGCGCAACCGGCTGGTTAACGGCACGGGCTTTTTCAATGTCCAGATTCAGCGCATCGATCTGCTTCAGCGGATCGCTGCCCGGCTGATAGTAGCTATAGACCTGCTGCTGATAATCGCCCCAGTAGTAGATCGTTTTCGGCGCTTTTGGCGCACAGCCAGCCAGCAACGCCGCTGCAATCAGCAGGCTGCTCAGTGTCATTATCTTCATTTACTGCTTCCTTATTTAGCCGGACGCCATGCGCCGTTGTTGATTCCATCCACTAAATGATCGACCGCTTCGCGAATCGCCAGATCCATCACTTTGCCGTTCAGCGTAGAGTCATAGCTGCTGGTGCCACCAAAGCCGATGACCTCACGTGCGGAGAGCTGATACTCGCCCGCGCCCTGGGTGCTGTAGACCACCTCTGAGGTAGTGACATCCACTACGTTCAGATTCACTTTGGCATAGGCGATCTGCGTTTTGCCGCGGCCCAGAATGCCCCACAGCTGCTGATCGCCCACTTCTTTGCGGCCAAACTCGGTGATATCACCGGTGATGATGAAGTTCGCGCCTTTGATATTCTGCTGGCTGCGTTTGAAGTCCGACTCCTGCTGCAGCTCTTTCAGGTTGCTGCGATCCAGCACGCTGAACCGGTTGGTCTGCTGCAGATGGGTAATCAGAATGGTTTTTGACTGATTGCCCAGCCGATCGACACCATCAGAGAAAATGCCGTTCATATAGGAGGAGCGGTTATCAAACTGCCCCACCGCAATCGGGCTGCGCACGCCCTGATAAACCGGCTGGCTGGCCGCGCGAACCTGGGGGGCCTGAATAGCGCGGGAAGATTCAGTGGCGCAGCCGCTGATGAGCGAGGCCGTTAACAGGGAGAGTGCCGCAAAGGCATATTTTTTCTGCATTTCTAATCCATGAAGTGAAAGAGATGTAACCCGCGCCAGGGCGGTAAATTCTGGTTCTGTCGACAGTCGGAGTAATGCCATAGCATTCATGATGCCGGTCTGTAGACTGTCGGCAGCAGACCGGAAGATCTTTAAGGAAAGTTGGCCAGTTAAATGAATTTAATTAATATAACGATGAGAATGTTGCCGGGGGTGATTATTGCAATGTCGCTCAGCGCCTGTCAGCAACCTGTGACAAAGCAACGGGATAGCGTGGCAAACCTCTGTCAGCCGTCGAAAGATCCTGACAGCCAATCCTGTCACTGGACTAATCAAATGCAGCCAGTACTGAACCGGCAGTTCAGCGATGCGGCGCGTTACGCCGGTCAGCAATGTCTGGTACGGATGGAGTGGCAACCACACAGCAGACATTATGCGGTGACCCAGACGCAGGGTGATGAAGCGCTCTGCCTGCGCGCCTGGCAACTGGTCGCGCAGACCCGCGATCTGCCGCCGCCGCCGGAGCCTGGACAACCGGCGTGGTTCGGCTTTGCGCCGCGCGGTTAGCTGGCCAGACCTTCCTGACGCCACTGGCGCGGACTGATGCCAAACCAGCGACGAAACGCGCGTGAAAACGCGCTGACTTCCGAGTAGCCCAGCAGCAGCGCCATCTCAGAGATGGGCAGCTGCTTCTGCTGCAGATAGTGTGTCGCCATTTCGCAGCGCACCTGATCGACCAGCGCGGTAAAGCTGCTGCCCTCTTCGCGCAGCCGCCGCTGCAGTGACCAACTCGACAGTCCGAGCTTATCCGCCACCTCTTCCAGCACCGGCTCACCCTGCATCAGCGATAAATTAACCTGCGAACGCGCCTGCTCAATCATGCTCTGCTGCGACGTCACACGGTTAAGCCGCCGGATCGCATCCTGCATCACCATTAACAGGATCGGATCGCTCTCCGGCATGGCGCGCAGCAGATCGCGCTTGGGGATCACCAGTGAATTAAACGGCTGATCGAACCAGACCGGCGCATCAAACACTTTGCAGTGATCGTGCCACTGGCCGGGACGCGGATGTTCAAAGTGGACTTCGCGCGGTGCCCAGTGTCTGCCCGCCACGTGGCGGATCAGATTCATAAACATCCCCAGCGTCAGCTCCGCATCCTGACGGCGCGACAGGATCGCGCCATGTCGCACCTGATAATCCAGCCGCCAGCACTCTCCCTTATCCACCAGCCGGGTTAAGGTGTCGTGCTGATGCCAGGGAAATGCGTTGACCACATTATGCAGCGCCTGTTCCAGCGTGGCGGAGCACAAACCGATGTAGCCGATCAGGCCTAATGACTGCGGTTTAAACTGCCTGCCGTAGTGCAAACCGAAGTTATCAAAACCGGAGTGACGCGCCGCCTCTTCCAGCACCCGACAGTAGTTAACCAGCCCCAGGCTGAGCGTCGGACTGGCCAGGCGCTCCGGATCGATGCCGCTGATGCCGAAGATGCGATCAACATCGCCGCCCTGGGTATGAATAAAGTCGCCTAAGCCAGTCGCCGCTGCTGCCAGCACGCCGTGATTGCCTGCCCCCGCCGCTGCCGAGCAGGCCGCAAACGCATCGGGCTTTATCAGTGTCGGATTCATGGTCGCCTCAGTCAGAATTCAGGTGGATCACCCGTCACTTCTATCCGAGCAATTTCCATACCAGGTCCCTGATGCCCGACGCTCCGCCTGCGGGCTGTCCGGGCGGCGTGCAGGTTACGCGCAGGGCACTGCGGCGGCGCAGCGACGCCCGCCGCTGGTGCATCAGACGCCGACCGGCAGCTGCTCACCTTCCAGATAACGGCGGCAGAGGCGGACCGAGTGGCTGGCCCACGCCGATCCCAGGCTGCGCGCCATTTCGGTTTCGGCATGTGATCCCACCCACGCGGTGAGCTGGATACGACGCTGGATTAACAGCGCGGGCAGCATGGCCATCTCCGCATCGCTGATATGCGCCACCTGCTCATAGCCGCGGATCCAGTGATCGATCCACTCTGGCGCGCGCGGATGATGCTCAACAAAACTGATCGCCGCCGCCAGATCGTGCAGATACCAGCCTAACCCGCAGTCATCGAAATCGATCACCCGCGTTTCGCCCTTGTGCAGCAGCAGATTGGTCAGCCGCAGATCGGCGTGGATCAGGCCATAGCGATCCGATCCTTTACCGAACTGCGCCATCGCCGCGCCGACCTGGCTTATCGTCTGCTCTACCACGCCGTGATCGGCAGGATTCAGATCCGGCGCATCCTGCCAGCGTCCCCAGTGACTCTCTGCGCTGGTCATGGTGTGGTGATCCCAGATGATGCGCTGGAAACCCGCAGGCGGCTGCCACTGTTTACTGTGCTGATGCAGCCGCGCGGTGATCTGGCCGAGCTGCTGAAAAGCGCGGGGATCGACGTCGGTGGTCGGCATCTCTCCGTCGATCCAGTGAAACAGCACCACGTAGCGTTCACCGCCCTCCGGCAGCCGCAGCGTCAGCACGGTTTCGCCCTCTTTGTCCGGCACCGCTTCCGGCACCATAATGCCGGTTTCGCGCAGCGCATTGAGCCACAGCAGTTCGCTGACGATGTCGGCTTTTTGATGATAATCGCCGCGATGCAGTCGCAGCGCATAACGCCGGCCTGCCGCCTGCAGCAGAAACGTGGCGTTCTCTGAGCGGCACAGCAGGCTGAGCTGGCCCTGCAGCGCGGCGGGATAACAGGCCAGCGCCTGCTGCGCCATCAGGGTGAGTTGGGAATCAGTCAGGTTGTCATATTGTTTAGCGCTCATCAGTCCGGCTCCTTGTCACTTGCGTTATCTCAGCATGCGTTGCCAGAAGGTGAGCTGCTTGACTCCGGAAGAGACAAAGTTGACCGCAGCGTGCAGCTGGCCCGGTTGTTGCCTGTGAGTTGACCGTGGAGGACAGAAGTCACTGCGCCCGCGTCAAGTCGTGGCGAGTAATGCAACGGCATTATCCCCTTACTGTAGCGTAATGGCGGTGTAACGCCGCGTGAGACCAACAACGACGGGGATAACAGAATGACAAACAGACTCAAGCCCACTCTGGGCACCCTGCATCTGTGGGGGATTGCGGTTGGCCTGGTCATTTCAGGCGAATATTTTGGCTGGAGTTACGGCTGGGCCGTGGCGGGCACGCTGGGATTTCTGGTCACCACCGCGTTAATCGCCACGCTCTATACCTGCTTTATTTTTAGCTTCACCGAACTGACCACCGCGATCCCCCATGCAGGCGGGCCATTTGCCTATAGTCGCCGCGCCTTTGGCGAAACCGGCGGACTGATTGCCGGTCTGGCGACGCTGATTGAGTTTGTCTTTGCGCCACCGGCGATTGCCATGGCGATTGGGGCTTATCTCAACGTGCAGTATCCCGAACTGAACCCGAAGACTGCGGCGGTCGGCGCCTATCTGCTGTTTATGACGCTGAATATTCTCGGCGTAAAACTGGCGGCGATGTTTGAACTGGTTGTGACGGTGCTGGCGGTGATTGAACTGCTGGTGTTTATGGGTGTGGTTTCACCCGGCTTCAGCCTGGCGAACTTCGCCGCACACGGCTGGGCAGGCAGTGACAGCTTCGGACTGCCCGCCTTCTCCGGCATTTTCGCCGCCATTCCTTTTGCCATCTGGTTTTTCCTGGCCATTGAAGGCGCGGCGATGGCGGCCGAAGAGGCGAAAGATCCGACCCGGACCATTCCCCGCGCCTACATCAGCGGAATTCTGACGCTGGTGGTGCTGGCGATAGGTGTGATGCTGATGGCGGGCGGCGCGGGCGACTGGCGCAAACTTGCCGATATTAACGATCCGCTGCCGCAGGCGATGAAAATGATTGTCGGCGAACACTCTAACTGGATGCATATGCTGGTGTGGATTGGACTGTTTGGCCTGATTGCCAGCTTCCACGGCATCATCCTCGGCTATTCGCGGCAGTTTTTTGCCCTGGCACGCGCGGGCTATCTGCCGCCTTCTCTGGCCAAACTTTCGCGTTTCCAGACCCCGCATCGGGCGATTATTCTCGGCGGCGTGCTGGGTATCGCGGCAATTTACAGCGATGGTGTGATTAATCTGCAGGGGATGACGCTGACGGCGGCGATGATCACCATGGCGGTATTTGGCGCGATTGTGATGTACATCATGAGTATGCTGAGCCTGTTTAAACTGCGCCGCAGCGCGCCGGAGATGGTCCGCAGTTTCCGCGCGCCGGGCTATCCGATTGTTCCGGGCATCGCCCTGCTGCTGTCGGTGGTCTGTCTGCTGGCGATGCTGTGGTTTAATCCGGTGATAGGCGCGCTGTTTTTCGCCATCATGCTGGCAGGCTATCTCTACTTCCTCGCCACCAAAGCGCAGCGCGATCGGGCGCCGCAGGACAGTATGCTGGTCGGCGAATAAAAGCGGCGCGGGTGAGTGCCTTGGGTTAACGATTCAGCGCCGGGTCTCTCTGGCGCTGAATCGTCAGCGGATGCTCGGGTAACTCAGCCGTTAAGCGGCCAGAGCCACGCCGCACCGCGTACGCCGCTGGAGTCGCCATGCTGCGCCTTCAGCACCGGCGTTTCACACTCCCCGCCAAATACCCACTTCTTCATCAGCACCGGCACGGTCTGATAGAGACGATCCACATTGCTCATCCCACCGCCCAGTACAATCACATCGGGATCGATCAGGTTTACCACCTGCGCCAGCGATTTTGCCAGCCGCAACTCATAGCGGCTCATCGCCAGTTCGGCGATCGGATCCTGCTGCGCCAGCAGCGAGGCGATCTCCGCACCTTTGCGATGTACGCCGCTCAGCCGCTGATAGTCGATACCAAAACCGGTGCCTGAAACAAAGGTCTCAATACAGCCCTGCTGCCCGCAATAACAGGGCACTTCCTGACGGTAGCGCAGCTCATCCTCATCCATCCACGGCAGCGGATTGTGGCCCCACTCACCGGCATTGCCGTTGCCCCCGATACGCGACTCACCGTTGATCGCCACACCGGCGCCCGATCCGGTGCCGATGATCACGGCAAACACCAGCGACTGTCCGGCACCGGCACCGTCGATCGCTTCCGACACCGCCAGGCAGTTGGCGTCGTTGGCGATACGCACTTCCCGGTTCAGCGCCTGCGCCAGATCTTTATCCAGCGGCTGACCGTTGAGCCAGGTGGAGTTGGCATTTTTTACTCGCTTACTGTAGGGCGAAAGCGTGCCGGGAATACCGAGGCCGACCGTGCCGGTTGCGCCGGTTTTCTGCTCCGCCAGCGTGACCAGATCGACAATCGCCTGCACCGTTGCCTGATAGTCATCACGCGGGGTATTCACCCGGTGGCGGAACAGCTCCTCTCCTTTATCCGACAATGCGATCACTTCTGTCTTGGTGCCACCCAGATCTATGCCTATGCGCAAGATTACGTCCTCGTTATTCGTTCAGGTGAGAGATACAGTAAAAGGCGTCTGCCGGAAAGGCAATGAAACCACTCCGATGTTTCGCTATCATGCGCGCTGACTCTCGCAGACTTGTGCGCCCGATCGCGCCACGGTAAGGAATCCCGATGTTGTGGTTTAAAAATATGATGGTTTATCGTCTGAATCGTGACATTCCGCTGTCCGCAGATGAGATGGAAAAGCAGCTCGACGCCTTCACGTTTTCACCGTGTGGCAGTCAGGATATGAGCAAGACCGGCTGGGTCTCGCCGATGGGCAACCGCAGCGATGCGCTGACCCATGAAAACAAAGGCCAGATTGTGATTTGCGCCCGCAAAGAAGAGAAAATCCTGCCTTCGCCAGTGGTGAAACAGGCGCTGGAAGCGAAAATCGACAAGCTGGAATCTGAGCAGAGCCGCAAGCTCAAAAAGACCGAAAAAGATTCGCTGAAAGATGAAGTGCTGCACAGCCTGCTGCCGCGCGCCTTCAGCCGTTTCAGCCAGACCTACCTCTGGATCGACACGGTCAACAACCTGATTATGGTTGACTGTGCCAGCGCAAAAAAAGCGGAAGATACCCTGGCGCTGCTGCGTAAAAGCCTGGGCTCACTGCCGGTGGTGCCGCTGACGCTGGAAAGCCCGATTGAACTGACCCTGACAGAATGGGTACGTTCAGGCGAGCTGCCTGCCGGATTCGCCCTGATGGATGAAGCGGAGCTGAAAGCGCTGCTGGAAGATGGCGGCGTTATCCGCTGCAAGAAACAGGATCTGGTGTGCGATGAGATCGCCAACCACATCGAAGCGGGCAAGCTGGTAACCAAACTGGCGCTCGACTGGCAGGAGCGCATTCAGTTTATGCTGGCCGATGACGGTTCAATCAAACGCCTGAAGTTCAGCGACACGCTGCGCGACCAGAACGACGATATTGACCGCGAAGATTTTGCACAGCGCTTTGATGCGGATTTTATTCTGATGACCAGCGAACTGGCCGCACTGACCAGCAATCTGGTAGAAGCGTTGGGCGGCGAAGCCCAGCGTTAATCAGTCACCGGCAGAATCATCCTGACAGACGATATTCGCCAAAAAAATGGCCGCTAAGCGTTAATGCCAGCCAGTTAAGCGACAGGTGATACCGCAGTCTGGTATCGGGCAGGGGCTTGCGGTCCTCGCGCCGCTGCGCGGTTCCTTCACTTCATTCGCCTGCCTGACGGACCGCCGGGGATGGCACATCCTGTGCCGCCCCGCCTTTCGCCCGCGTCCTGCGGGCTCTCCTGGCAGACTCATTCTGTTCAGCGCTGCGGATTGCCTGCTCCTGATCGCCACCAGTCTGCTCTTAAGCTTCTGGTGCGTGCTGTTAAAAAGGGCACGAGAGTGGAGGCCTGAGCGCCTCTGCTGCTGAAAGGGCTATCCGCAGCGCTGAGGCGTGACGCCGGGCCAGAAGTCCACGCCGGGAAGCGTGGACAGTTCGGGGCCGGCCAGGGAGGGCCGATCCCCGAACGGTTCGTCGGCACGACGTCAAAGCCGAAGGTACCGCGTGAGCGGCGCGAGGACGGCCCGGCAGCAGCAGAGGTGCGCTGGCCCGCACTGCGGCTCGCTCGCCCAGAAAAAAGCTGCCACGTTTGACCGTGGCAGCCTTTACAAATCTAATCTTAACTGACCAGCATTACCGCTAAGCGGCCATGTTTTTAATCTTTCAGGTAACGGCAGAGATAGGAACTTGGCTCGCCAACCTGCAGATGAAATTCGCTGTGACCCGGCACGTTAAACACCGAACCCGCTTCAAACCATTTCCACTCGGTTTCACCTGGCAGTAATACCTTAAGCGAGCCGCTGACCACGGTCATCTCCTCCGGCTGGCCGGTACCGAATGTGTATTCGCCTTCAGCCATTACGCCCACGCTGGCACGTCCGGTGCTCGCACTGTCAAAACCGATAGACTTAACTTTTCCGTCAAAATACTCACTAACGTTGAGCATAATAGTTCTCCAGAGCACATGTTGTGTGTCTGGCAGTGTAGAAGGGAACCCGCTGATCTGTCACGCGAAATGATGGCCGTTTGTGATCTCTTTCCTCAGGGAAGCAACTCCGCCGCCAGGCGCGCCACCAGCTGATTAGAGAGCAGAACCGGTACGCCCAGCCGCTGCTGTAACCCTATCCGATGCTGCTGGTGATACCCCATACAGTCGAGCACCACCAGCGCTGCGCCCTGCGCTTTCAGACTGTTTGCGGCATCGGCGAAGGTTGCCTGATCGCCCTGATAGGGACTGGCGACCGCAAAGCAGGGCTGCGCAGGCAGTTGCTGCCACTTACCTGCCTGCTCAACAATCTGCTCCTCAACCGGCACGACAATGCCGACCCGCTGCTGCTGCACCATGGCGCAGATGAGCGGTGGAATCAGGCGATCCGGCTCCAGCAGAAGCGCACGCTGGGTGCGGAGCCTGCTGAATTCACCGGTGCAGAGCAGCAGAATGGTCGCATAGCCCGCCTGTTCCAGCGCACTGATTTTGCGCTGCAATCCCTGCTCCACTTTCGAGGCCGCCAGCCGCACCTGTTCGCCACTCTGCAGCCGCGACACCAGAACCCGGTCGCCCGCTGCTGGCGCGAAGCGTGCGGCAATCTCTGCCGCGCTGAGTCCATCCAGTAAACCGGCGTGATCGGTCAGCGCATCCGGCAGATGCTGCCGCAGCAGCGGCAGAATATCGCTGCGCGGAGACTGGCCGATAGTCAGCGTTACCAGTGGTTTCGTCATCTTAGTGATTCCGGTGACGCAGATGCGCCAGGCTGCCATAGAGTGAAATCAGCCGCGCATACTCTTCGGCGTCGTAGAAGTGACAGGTTCCACGACCAAACTCCTTGGCCACCTCAATGGCAAACTTCGCCGCTGCCGCAATGTCCACTTCATGGCTGGCGCCGGTTCCGCAGCCCGGCACCACCGACTCGGCAGTGATCGCCACCCCCACCACCGGCACATCCGTGGCGGTAGAAGGTTGCAGAATGCTGTTGAGGTGATAAACCCCATTGCCGTAAGGTGTAATATCCTGCGTGGTGATGGGAAAGGTCACCGCCGGACGGCCGCTGGTCATCTCCATGATGCGCAGCAGATCCTCCGAAACCCGCAGGATGTAGCCCTCTTTCACCGTCGGCGACAGGGCAAAGCCTTTGTGGTTGATAATGCGGTTACCTTTGGTGGTGTCGATTGACAGAATCGCATCCACACCCGCCACCACTTCATTATCATTCATGGTGACATCGTCAATCGGCGAGTCCATGAAATCGACCGGCAGATGCGGCCGCGTTGGCGCATCCGGGCAGATATGAGTGGTAATGATGACGTCGCCATCGAGCCTGTCGCCTTTGCTCTGCATCTGCGCCAGTTTAAGCGCGCTGGCAACGGCCGCGATCGCGCCATCCGCATCTGACACCATGCCGATACGACCAGGACGAGCGCCGATGCCACCAAGGCGACCAATAATCCCCAGCGTCGGTGCACTGCCGCCGCCTGATTTGCCCTGCGTCCCCGGAATATCAATGCGCACAAAATCGGTGCGGCCTTTGGGACCGGAGACACGGGTAAAGCGGGCATCAACATCAGGATACGCCGCGAAGAGATCCACCACCTGCTGTCCGTCAATGTGGGCGCTATCCAGTAACTCAAAAACCGCCAGGGTCTGCTGCAAACTCATGCTTTATCCTTTTATTTCTTGCTGCTGCTGGCAAACAGCGAATGAAAGAAGCTGTAGAGGGCATCACCGGCAATAAAGCCTGCCGCCATCACCTCCATAGGCGACCGGCCCCGCTCGCCCCAGATCCGGATGATTACAATGCGTAAGGCGATCCCCACCACCACTGCCCAGCCCGCCATGGCGTTATTAATTAATAAACCGGTGGCGAGCAGCACGCCCAGCTGGCGTTTGGGTCCGCCGATCAGCTGGATAATGGCCCCCGGAATCGCCCACATCAGCAGATTACCGGCGATACCTGGCTCAGCACCCGCCTGAATGGTTTTGGCATACACCCGCGCTACAGGCGGCAGCAGGTTGTCAGCAAAGAAGAAGGTATGGGCGTACCAGACCAGCGGAATCGACACAACAAAGGCGATCATAGCTGCGATGAGCTGAATACGACGTCCCCAGAGCTCCTGCTGCAGATCGGCACCGTTGCCGCGCAGGATAAAGCCTGCCTTCAGGTCATAACCCATATCGGCGAACGCCGGACCGGTGGCGGCGGTAAAGCCGCACAGCAGGCAGAGCGCCAGCGGTGGGAAGCCGATCAGAATGCCGATAATCAGCGTAATCAGCGCCACGGCAAAGGCCGGGAACCAGCCGGAGTGCATAGCGGCAATGCCGACAATCAGTTCATGGGCGAAAGCAGCAAACGCGGCATAAAGAACAAACAGCAGCAGCATCGCGATGCCCATCTCACTCCACAGGCCGCCCGCCAGCGCCAGCAGCGCCGAAATCACGATGTAACCCACGCTGCCGAAACCCAGCGCCCGCTGCACCTCATTGCCATTGCGGCTCACCACCAGCGCATCATTTTTGCGGCTGCGAATCACCATCACGACCTGAATCAGCGCTACCAGACCGGCACCGACCATCACGCCATGCGGAATATAGAGCGCATTAATATCAATACCGGCCACCGGCTGCGCATAGGCACGCAGCAGAAAACCGATGCCGAGCATCGACAGTGCCCAGATATTGCCGATAAACGCGGTGCCAAAGGCGGACATCGGGATCTTCAGCATGGCACCGACGACGCCACCCACAATGCCCAGCACCAGCAGCCACGCCTGGCGTCCGCCTTTATCTCCCGCTTTGATCGCTTCTGCTGCTGCAACGCCCGGTGGCCAGGCATTACTGGCCGGAAAGACGCGGGTATCAAACAGCCGATAGAGCAGCCAGGCATCCAGCAGCATCGCGGCGCTGACGCCACAGAACAGCGGCAGGACCAGTTGCGGTTCACCCAGCGCCCAGGGCACGGCAATCGGCATCAACAGACTGTTCGCCGCCCCAAAGGTGGCTGAAGAGATAGCGGTCTGCGCCAGGTTCTGGATTTCAATCGAACGATAACGGCGGAATGCCTGCAGCGGAATACGCGCCAGCAGCATGGCAAACAGCGCGCCGATAATAGAGGTGTTAGGCGTTACGCCAATGGTGGTAATCAGCTGAATGCCAATAATGGCACCCGCGATGGAGAGAAGAATTAAAACCAGTGCCACGCCAACGTGCTTAATCGGATTTACCCGTTCCATATGTCCCCGCCAGTCCTTGTCCAGAAGAAATGAAATAACGTCTACCCGCCCGCTGGCCGGTTTACGCCGGTTATCAGTTTCACTGCTCTGATGCGCACAGAGATTGCAACAGCCATTGCAGATGGTCGTCCCTCCGCATGCTGAACCGATACAGGAGGCAATGAGAGACGGACACAGGCAACCGGAGTGCTGCGTAAAGCGTGGCGATCAGATTGAAAGAAAAAGGCCCGAAGGCCTTTGTTTTCCCTGGTGTGGCGAAAGTACTACGCCGATAAAAACGGTGTGAAGTTACGCGCCATATTTTTCGGTCATCTCAGTGGCCGTTGCGCGTAATGCTTCAAGGAGCTCTGACGGGAAACCCGGTTCAGACTCCATAGACGGAAACGACAGGCAGAGTGCCACCGTTTCGCCATGATGTTTGTTATGAACAATAACTGACAGCGAACTGATGCCTGGCAGCGATTCATTTCGGGCCAGTGACCAGCCCTGCTGGCGGATCTCAGCCAGTCTGGCACAGAGTGCCTCAGGACTTTGCGGCGAGTTCGCTGATGCGACCTGCCATTGATCATAGAAGCGCGCCAGCACCTCTTCATCACTTAACTGCGCTAACAGCGCCCGGCCGGTCGAGGTCGCGGCAGCCGGCATCCGACTGCCCGGTGGCGTGACCATCTGCGTAAAGTGACGCCCATGAAACATACGCATCACTAATACTTCCCGCCCGTCGAGCTTCGACACGTAACCCATGCAGCCGGTCTTCGCAGCCAGCCTGACCATCGCCGCTGAAACGCTGTCAACCAGCGGTGCCGAAAGATAATGTCCGGCGGCAGCCAGCAATACGCGACCAATGTGATAACCGCGCGTATCCGCATTCCGCTCCAGCAGCCCCTGACTTTCCATGGTGGCCAGCAGACGCGAAACGGTGCTTTTTGGCAGGTTTAACGCCTCAACCACCTCACTGAATGAGAGACCAACATGCCCCTGCGTCACACCTTTGTGCTGAAACAATCGAAGTACGGCGGCAGCATTTTCAAGTGTGGTCATGTTACGTGTTCCACTATATGGAACTAAGTTCCTCTGTTGGTTTGATGAAAATAAAGCGTGGCGCTGAATCGGTCAAGCGACAATTTGACTCACACAGAGATCGGCAGCAGAGAAAATAAGGGGATAAAAATGATTAGCGGGGCTTTATCTGGTGAGACAAGGAGAGTGCAGAACAGAAGCATACGCAGAGAGCATTCGACAGTAAATCTGCGTCAATTTCGCTTCTTAAATAACCCGATCGACTTCAGGTGGGAGTAAAAAAAGGCGTGGTTCAGGCACAGCGTCAGGCGGGTCAGTAATAAGCAGTTATCCGGTGTAACAGGCTGGCGTCCCTGCCAGCAGTGAAG
The DNA here is from genome assembly GCF_057812235.1 of Pantoea sp. ABR1s. Lineage (NCBI taxonomy): Bacteria > Pseudomonadati > Pseudomonadota > Gammaproteobacteria > Enterobacterales > Erwiniaceae > Pantoea > Pantoea sp. ABR1s. Next base: position 3,173,463 of record NZ_CM173823.1, read on the forward strand.
CTTTACTCTTTTTCAACGTCTTCGTAGCGCGCTTTAGCGTCACGCGCTTCTTCTTCCGTTTCGTGCTCACTGATTAATGAATTCGGTTTGGGATGATCAGCACGCAATTCGTAAGAGGTTACTTTATTACCTTCAGTGCCCTTTTCAACAGGCACAACTTTCGCTTCACGTGGATACGGTGGTCTGGTCGGCATACTGTGTCCCTCTTGTCTGAATAACATTCCACAGGACAGGCCGCTGCCTGTCATAGGATAAGTATAGACAATGCCGTCTGAAGCGGGATCAAAGCGGGAAAAATCTGAGGGTTAGCTGGCGCGCGCCAGAGAGAGTGACAGCAGAATTTCCTCTACCACGCACTCAGGCGATTGCATCGCATTCACCTGATGATGGGCCGCAGCCTGATAGAGATGCGCACGTTCACGCAGCACATCACTCATCTCATCAGCAATCGGACGGCCGGTTAAGGTCGGACGCTGGGCCGCTTCAGGTTCACTTTCCAGCCGCTCTGCCAGCACCTCGGGGGACGCGCTAAGCCAGATCACCTGGCCCTGCTCCTGCATAAAACGACAGTTCTCTTCAGCCAGAATCATGCCGCCGCCGGTGGCAATGACGGTTCCGGGTGCCGTCACCGCTTTAAGCGATTCCGTTTCACGGGCGCGGAAACCTTCCCAGCCTTCCTCCGCCACAATCTCCGTCACGCTCCGCTGCGTGCTGAGTTGCAGATGGTGATCGGTATCCGTAAAGGCGTAGCCCAGCGCCCGCGACAACGCCTCGCCGACCGTGGTTTTGCCGCAACCGCGAGCGCCAATCAAAAAGATGGGTAGTGACATCAGGGCCGTTCCTCCGCCTGACCGCGCGATGCGGCTGCATGATGAGCTTATTAATGCGACGCATAATAACTGGAAATTATTATGGCCTCTACCTGTCAGGCACGATTTACGCATTTTCGTCCCCTGAACAGTGACAATCTTTGTGTTTTCAAGGGGAAATGCATGCACGTTTTGTGCATCAGGGCCGTAACAGAGCGATAAAAACTCCGCAAAAGAGCGGCTAAAATGCGTCGGCAATATTTGCTTACTGCCCCGATTTTACTTTTCACGCTGGCGCCCACATATACTGGTAACAATCGCCACAGGAGAGTCATCATGCAACGCGAAGAACAACAACTGATCGAAGGGCTGTTCAGCCGTCTGAAACAGGCTGAAAGCCAGACCGTGGCACGCGATGCCGCTGCCGAACAACTGATTAACCAGCATCTGCAGGCGCAGCCGGGCGCGCCTTACTACATGGCACAGGCGATCCTGATTCAGGAAGCGGCGCTGAAAAAACTCAATGAGAAAGTATCGGCGCTGGAAAGCCAGCTGGCCCAGCAACAGCAGCAGCAACCTGCACAGAGCAGCGGCGGCTTTCTGTCCGGGCTGTTTGGCAGCGGTTCGCGTCAGCAGCCGCCTGTGCAGCAGCAACAGCAATCGTCACCGTGGAACAGTGCGGCACAGCAACCGGCTCAGCCGCAATATGCGCCTGCACAAGCGCCTGCACCACGCGGCACCGGTTTCCTCGGCGGCGCACTGCAGACAGCTGTGGGTGTGGCGGGCGGTGTGGTGATGGCCGATATGCTGACCAGCATGTTCCACCATTCACAGCCGGAAGAGATTGTGAACATCATCAATGAGCCACCCCTGCCCGATGTGAATGACAATCTCAACACCTTCAACGGTGGCGATGACAATGCCGATACCTTTAACGGCGGTAACGACAACGCCTTCCTCGACCAGAATACAGGCTGGGACAGTAATTATGCCGACAACAGCGATCTCAATGATTTTGGCGGCAACGATTACGACGACGACAGCTTCGTTTAACTTCAGCGTTTCTGCTGGGTGAGCCAGCTATCAAGCTCATTTGCAAACTGCTGGCGGTCACGCGGACTCATCGCCGCGGGGCCGCCGGTCTGCACCCCACTTGACCGCAGGGTATCCATAAAATCCCGCATCGTCAGGCGTTCACGTATCGTCGCCGGTGAGTAACGCTCGCCGCGCGGATTCAGCGCCGCCGCACCCTTCTCAATCACCTCTGCTGCCAGCGGAATATCGGCGGTGATCACCAGATCGCCTGGCTGACAACGTCTGACGATCTCATTGTCCGCCACATCAAATCCGGCAGGCACCTGCAGGGTGCGCAGATACGGTGAGGGCGGCACACGCAGAAACTGGTTCGCCACAAAAGTGATGGTAGTTGCGGTGCGGTCGGCTGCGCGGTAGAGCACCTCTTTGATTACATTCGGACAGGCATCGGCATCGACCCAGATAAACATCATGATTCCTTACAGTCAGAGAAGAGTAAGATCTTGCCGGGTTCCCCCTAAATGGCAAATTTTATTTGCGGCGTGCTTTCCAGCCTGCGCCCGGCTGACTTGTTATTCAGGCTGGCTGAAGTAAGCTAGCTCACTGAGAAAAACGAATAATGTCCTAAGGAGATGGCGATGCTGGCAAAGAAAATCGGGTTTATCGGCGGGGGAAATATGGCGAAAGCCATTATCGGCGGACTGGTCAACAGCGGCAAAATCGCCCCGTCTGATATCTTCGTTTACGATCGCAAAGCAGAGACCAACCAGGCGATGGCAGAGCAGTATGGCATTAACGCAGCGGAGAGCGCTGAAGCGCTGGCGCGTGAAGTGGACATCCTGTTCGGCGCGGTCAAACCCAATGTCATTCTGAAAGTCTTAAAAGAGCTGACAGGCAGCCTCAAAAAAGAGGCGCTGGTGGTGTCGATTGCGGCTGGGGTGACGCTCGATTCGCTCTCATCGGTGCTGGGTTACGATCGTAAAATTGTCCGTGCGATGCCGAATACTCCCTCGCTGGTCAGCGAAGGCATGACCTCGGTCACGCCCAACGTGCTGGTTGAGCAGGCGGAAATCGACGAGGTGGTGGCGATTTTTGAAAGCTTCGGCAAAGCGGCCGTGGTGGATGAATATCTGATTCACTCCGTGGTCGGCGTCAGCGGTTCTGCGCCGGCCTACGTGTTTATGTTTATCGAAGCGATGGCCGATGCGGCCGTGCTGGGCGGCATGCCACGCGCTCAGGCCTATCAGTTTGCTGCACAGGCGGTGAAAGGGGCGGCGCAGATGGTGCTGACCACCGGTAAACATCCGGCTGAACTCAAAGATATGGTCTGCTCTCCGGGCGGCACCACCATCGAAGCGGTGAAAGTGCTGGAAGAGAAAGGCATGCGCTCGGCGGTGATGGAAGCGATGCTGCAGTGCATGGCGAAGTCAGAAAAACTGAGCCGCAGCTAACCGCTCAACAAAGGATGTGCAAGGCGGCCCCGTATGCTGGCCCGCCTTGCCTACGCCTTAACTGATATTAACGGATCTGTTCCTGACAGAGCGCCACCGCGTCGGCAAACGTCATCGGCTGCTGCATCCGCTCCACCAGCTCAGCGGTCAGCGTATACATGCCGCATGAGCAGATTGCCGCCAGCCTCCCCTGCTGGCCATAAAACGCCATAAACTTTTTATCCTCCAGCGAGCCGAGCAGCTGGAATGAATCCCATTCTTTAGCATGGCCCAGATACTCATAACGGGTGCCATACTGCGTAGTCCAGAAGAACGGCACACGATCAAACGCGACGGTCTGGTCCAGCATATTCCATGCGGCGGTTTGTCCCTGCTGATGCGCGACGCGATAGTGCTCAATGCGCAGCGGCCCCTGTGCCGACGGATACGTGGCGATATCTCCCGCCACCCAGATATTGTCAGCGACCCGCAACTGCTCATCCGCCTGCAGGCTGCCATCCTCTGCCAGCGGGAGATCGTGGATAAAGTCGGTAGCCGGTTTAACCCCGGTAGCAAACAGCACCACCGTCGCGTCCAGCAACCGTCCACCCTTGAGCTGCACGCCGCTCACCTGCTGGTCGCCCTGTAAGGCTTCGATCTCGCCCTGCACCCACTTCACGCCGTTCTGCTCATGCAGCTGATAGAAATAGCGGCCAATCTGATCGCCAAACTGTTTAGCAAAGGGCAACGCCTGTCGGGCGATTATCGTCACGTCAATGTCACGATTACGCAGCGCCGACGCCAGTTCGGTGCCGATAAAACTGTTGCCGATAATCACGATTTTATGGCTGGCATCCACCGCCTGAAGCAGCTCATCGGTCTGCGCTTTGCTGCGCAGCAGATGGACCCCATCGAGATCGCTGCCCGGCAAATCGGGGCGGACTGGCGTCGCGCCGCTGGCGATCAGCAGTTTGTCGAAGGCGAGCGTCTCGCCATCCTCGAAGATCAGCCGTTGCTGCTGGGCATCCAGGCGGCTCACGGTAGCCTGAAGCCGTTCAACGTGGTCCATCACATCCGCTTTCAGCAGCTGCGGCACCTCGCTGATATCCATTTTGCCCGACGGCACAAATTTGGTCAGCGCGGTGCGGTCGTAAGGCGCATCCGCTTCCCGCTCAACCAGAATCACACGGCCTTTGAAGCCTTCATGGCGCAGACGCCACAGCGCCGCGCTGCCCGCTGCCCCACCACCGAGCACCACATAGACCGGTGCGGCTGCCCCACTGCCAATCGGCGCCGCGGGCGACATCGCTTTCGGATTCACCAGCACCCGGCCCTCTTCAATGCGCAGCGGATACTGTTTGAGATCGGCTAACGCCAGCGGTTCACACATTTTTCCACTGGCCAGATTAAACGCGGCTTTGTGCCACGGACAGACCAGCCGATCGCCACAAATCGCGCCCTGCTCCAGCGGCGCGCCTGCGTGCGGGCATTTCGCCTGATAAGCACGTACGTTGTCACCTTCGCGGATCAGCAACACCTCCACCTCGCCGAGCGTTTTTTTAACCGGCTGGCGCTGGGGCAGATCGTTCAGGTTGACGGTAAATTGATAGTTCACGACATGGCTCCTTTAACGGTTCTTGTCTTGTGCTGCGCGGCAAAACAGAGTGCTGCGCAAATCCCCACAAACATTAAGTGTGGCAAAAGAACCGGGAAGCCTGGCGATGAATGCTTATCAGAAGGTTAACATGCTGTTATAGAATGGAATTTAATCAGCATTGCGCGGGAAGGAGAAGCGGCCACCTGCGTGGCCGTGGGGATAATCAGCTTTTTTTCAGGCACTGGCTCATAAAGGTTTTACGCGCATCGCCCGCCAGTTTTTTATCACCAGCTTCGCCGTTACAGCTTTTCATTTTCATCTGCTGCGGTGACATCTGCGACAGCTTGCTGTCCTTTTTCAGGCATTCACTCATAAAGGTTTTGCGCGCATCTCCTTTAAGATCCTGTGATTTAGCATGCTGGTTACACATCGTCATCTTCTCCTGCTGCGGGGTCTTTTCCGCCGCACCGGCCAGTCCACTGACCAGCAGGCCCGCCATCATCATCGCCATTAAACCGACTTTCATCTTGTTATCTCCACAGTGGATTGTCCTTTGTTATTCTGGCAGCGAATAAGCAAAGCGGAAAATGTTTCAGGTCAAAGTGATGTGAAGATCCCATTCCAGTCTGGCACTGGGATTGTTACTGACGAGGATGGCGGAGTAACTTTTCGATGTAATTGCGCAGCAGTTGCGCATTTTCATCTCCGGCATCGGCCACATTGTCTATTGCGGTCTCAATACTGGTGGTTATAGCCAGATGTTGTTGCGGCTCCAGCTTGCGAACCAGCGCGGTAACAACAATCTCCAGCGCTTCGATTTGCGCCATCTGCTCTTTGGCTGTCGCCTCTTTTTCAGCCAGCTTTACCAGCAATTCAGCAATCAGGTTTTTCATGCTGTTATCTCAGCGGTGGAGAAAAGCTGAAATTATCACCACGCTGGTTAAAAAAACAGAGGGTAACCGCTACTTTTTTCAGTGAGTTAGCCCGCATTCCTCACCGTCTGCTCAGACGATTTCGGCTAACCTTGCGAGCGAAACGTTTTCCCTGCAATCAACGCTATGGTTAAACGTTTCGCCCGCCCGAAATCGGTCTTTCGCTTAGCGAGGATCGACAAATCCGCGGCCTGGTCCGCCGCCGTGTCCGCCCCAGCCACCGCCGCCGCCGCCTGGAGGCGGGAAAATACATCCGCTTAATGCAGTAACCAATGCCACAACGGCAGCCAGCTTAAAGATTCGTACCATATCTACCTCAGGGTGATGAAATCGGGCTGAGTGTATGGAGCCACCTGCATGGCGACAAGTGAGATTCTTCCGCATCCGGCGACTATTCATCTTTGCTGACCAGACTTAACGATTTACCACCATTAAGGCGGCACAATCTCAACATCCCGGCTGGATTACAGCACAAATTATTTGTGCAAATCGGGAGGGTGAACACTTTACAGGCGGCGTAATTTTGCGCATTGTGAGCGCATTACATTTACAGGATATAAACATGACTCTCTCTCAGGCTGCTTTCAGTGACATCCTCTCCCGGCGCGACTGGGAAAATCCGGTCGTGACCTCGCTGCATCGGCTGGATGCGCACCCGCCATTCGCCAGTTGGCGAGATGAAGCAGCCGCGCGGGATGACAGCCCCTCGGCGTCACTGCAGAGCCTCAACGGAGAGTGGGGTTTCCGTTATTTTACGCAGCCTGAAGCGGTCCCGGCCAGCTGGTTACTGCAGGATCTGCCGGACACTACGACCCTTCCGGTTCCGGCCAACTGGCAGATGCACGGCTTCGATGCGCCCATTTATACCAACGTGCAGTATCCGATTCCGGTTACTCCTCCGCTGGTACCCACAGAGAATCCAACCGGATGTTACTCGCTCACATTCAGCGCTGACGCAGCCTGGCTGGATAATGGGCAGACACGCATCATTTTTGACGGCGTAAACTCGGCCTTTCACCTGTGGTGCAACGGACACTGGATTGGCTACTCTCAGGACAGTCGTCTGCCCGCTGAATTCGACCTGACGCCTTATCTGCGGCCGGGCAAAAACCGGCTGGCAGTAATGGTGCTGCGCTGGAGCGACGGCAGTTATCTGGAAGATCAGGATATGTGGCGAATGAGCGGTATTTTCCGTGATGTCACGTTAATGCATAAACCGCAGGTGCATCTGGCAGATGTTCAGCTGGAAACCCGGCTCAGCCCGGAGTTTTACCATGCCGAATTGCGTGCCCGGGTTCGTGTTGCTCTGCCAGCTGACGTCAGTTCGCGCTATCAGCTGCGTCTGACGCTGTGGCAGGGTGACCAGCAGATTGCTCAGTGTCAGCAGCCGCTGGGCAGTGCCATTATTGACGAGCGGGGTCACTATCCCGAACGCGCCCTGCTCAGCCTGCCGGTGGAACAGCCTGCGCTGTGGAGTGCCGAAACACCCCATCTCTATCGCGCCACGCTGGCGCTGCTGGATGAGAATCAACAGCTGATCGAGGTGGAAGCCTATGATGTCGGCTTCCGTCAGGTCACCATCGATAACGGCCTGCTCTGCCTGAACGGCAAACCGCTGCTGATCCGCGGCACCAACCGTCATGAACATCATCCGGAGCGCGGTCAGGTGGTGGATGAGGCGACAATGCGCCGCGACATCGAGCTGATGAAGCAGCACAATTTTAATGCGGTGCGCTGTTCACACTATCCTAATCATCCGCTCTGGTATCGGTTGTGCGATCAGTATGGGCTTTATGTGGTGGATGAGGCCAATATCGAAACCCACGGTATGCAGCCGATGAACCGGCTCTCCGATGATCCCCGCTGGTTTGCCGCCTATAGCGAACGCGTGACGCGCATGGTGCAGCGCGATCGTAATCACTGCAGCATTATTATCTGGTCGCTGGGCAATGAGTCAGGACATGGTGCCACACACGATGCGCTCTACCGCTGGGTAAAAAGCAGCGATCCAACCCGTCCGGTTCAGTATGAAGGCGGCGGTGCGGATACCGCTGCTACCGATATCATCTGCCCGATGTATGCCAGGGTTGATGAAGATCAGCCCTTCCCGGCGGTGCCGAAATGGTCGCTGAAAAAGTGGATCGGTCTGCCGGGTGAGACGCGTCCGCTGATCCTGTGTGAGTACGCGCATGCCATGGGCAACAGCTTTGGCGGTTTTGCTAAGTACTGGCAGGCCTTCCGCCAGTTCCCGCGTCTGCAGGGCGGCTTCGTCTGGGACTGGGTTGATCAGAGCCTGACCCGCTATGACGATCAGGGCGAACCCTGGCAGGCCTACGGCGGCGATTTTGGCGATAAACCCAACGATCGTCAGTTCTGTATGAACGGGCTGGTATTTGCCGATCGCACGCCGCATCCGGCGCTTTATGAGGCGCAGTGCGCCCAGCAGTTCTGGCAGTTTGCCGTCGATCCCGGCGATCCGCTGAGCTTTACGGTCAGCAGCGACTATCTGTTCCGCCACAGTGACAACGAAGTGCTGCGCTGGCGCATCGAACAGGCGGGTCGTGTAGTAACGGAAGGAGAAGTGCCGCTGGATATCGTTCCACAGGGCCAGCAGCGGATCACGCTGCCGTCACCGCCAGCATTACAGGGCGAATGCTGGCTGAACGTCGCGGTTCATCAGATTCAACCGACCCAATGGAGCACCGCTGGCTGGCGTGTCGCCTGGCACCAATGGGCGCTGCCCTCATCGCTGGCGCTGCCATCAAAGCCGGAGAGCGGCCACGCACCGGGCCTGCACGATGATACCCGTGAGATTGTCATCACCCATCAGCAGCAACGCTGGCATTTTTCACGCCACAGCGGCGAACTGACGCAGTGGTTTGTGGATGAACAGCCCACACTGCTTTCACCGCTTCAGGACTGCTTTATTCGCGCCCCGCTGGACAATGACATCGGCACCAGCGAAGCGGAACGCGTTGATCCCAATGCCTGGGTCGAGCGCTGGAAAGCAGCGGGTTATGACCAGATGAGCAGCCAGCTGGTGTCGATGACGGCGAATGCGTTGCCACAGGCGGTGCAGATTGAGACGCTGCACAGCTGGCTCGCCCATGGCCAGATCGCCTTTATCAGCCGTAAACGTTATCTGATCAATGCGCAGGGTGAATTGCAGTTGCAGCTTTCCGTTGAGCAGTCGCGCGGATTGCCCCCGCCCTCGCGCATCGGATTACGCTGTGAGCTGACGCAGATACCACAACAGGTGAGCTGGCTCGGCCTGGGTCCGCATGAAAACTATCCCGATCGCCAGCTGGCCGCGCAGTTTTCCCGCTGGGAGCTGCCGCTGGATCAGCTCTCAACGCCTTATGTTTTCCCGGGTGAGAACGGTCTGCGCTGCGGCACCCGTCAGCTCGACAGCGGCAGCTGGCAGGTCAGCGGCGATTTCGCATTCTCACTGAGCCGTTTTAGCCTGGAGCAGTTGCGGGAGGCATCACACCGCCACCATCTGCGTCCGGAAGCGGGCTGCTGGCTGCATCTGGATGCCTGCCACATGGGTGTCGGCGGCGATGACTCCTGGAGCCCCAGCGTCAGTCCTGAGTTTTTACTGACTCAGCAGCTCTGGCAGGCTGAACTGACGATTTGCCAGCCGACGCGGGCAGCGCTGTCTTCGGACGCCGGTAAAAGCGCTTAAGAAACAGCACGTTAATCAGCACGACCACGGCGGTGGCAAAAAAGACCCAGCGGAAACCGGCCACCGCCGACACCGCGGCGCCCAGCAGCGGACCCGCGACATTGCCGAGATACATAAAGGACTGGTTATAGCCGAAGATCCGGCCGGTGATGTTGTCACGCGAGTGACGCACCAGCAGGGTCTGCACCGCGGGCATCATCGCGCCATCGGCAAAGCCCAGCAGAAAACGTAATACCCCCAGCTGTGTCGTGCTGGTGACAAACGACATGGCGATAAACAGCAGCAGCGAGATGACCATCGTTGCCAGCAGGATACGCTGCGTGCCGATGCGATCGCCCAGTCGTCCCAGACGAGGCGCGGCCAGCAGTGCAGAGACGCCAGGCAGCGCGGCAATGACCCCGCTAAGAAAAGCGATATTCTCAGCGGTGGGTGCCAGTTCCCGCACAAAGAGCGTCAGGATCGGGTTCACCGATCCGTTGCACATCTGAATCACCATGGTGGTGAAAAAGAGGCAGAGCATCAGTTTTGGATTATCCAGCGAGCGGAAAACCTCGCGTCCGCTGAGCTTCTCCTTTTTACTCACCGGGGTGTAACCGGTCTCCTTGATCAGGAACAGCGTCACCAGAAAGCTGACCATCAGCAGCGCTGCGGTGACAATAAACACCGTACGCAAACCGACCCAGTCTGCCAGCAGCCCGCCCAGCATCGGCCCCAGAATCACCCCGCCAATCTGACCGGTTGAGACACAGCTCAGCGCCCAGCCGCTGCGTTCACGCGGCACCTGAGCGGCCACCAGCGCCATGGCGTTGGGAATATATCCGGAGGTCAGCCCCATCAGGGCACGCAGCAGCAGCAACTGCCAAGCTTCGGTGACAAAAGCCTGTAGCAGAATTACCACGCCCATGCCAAAAGCGGCGCGCAGCAGCATCAGCTTACGGCCTTTACGATCGGCAAGACTGCCCCACAGCGGGGCTACGGCCGCCGAAACCACAAAGGTGATACTGAAGGTTAGACCCGACCAGAGGCTCAGTGATTCGCCACCGGTTATGCCAAGCTGCTCAAGGTAGAGCGGCAGAAACGGGATAATCTGGCTGATGGCCAGGCCGGTAAAAAAACAGCCAAACCAGACCGAGATCAGGTTTATCTTCCAGGGTTCTATAGTGCGTGGCATGAGCAGATATTTTAAAGAGAGGGAATGTTCAGTCTAACGCGGCTATTCTCAGCGTGACCGACAAAACATGGCACAAATGGCAAAAGACCGGTTTCCTCTTTGATTCAGCGCAATCACCGGCGCAAATTTTCCAGCCCACCGGGTTTTTAGCGCGAAGCACGCGGGCGATGGTCTGGCCAGACCCGATCTCCCTCAATCCGGCCCGTCAATATAGAAAAATATGTCATTCTGTTACTGACAACTCTTCACCCCGCTTCTATGTTTAAAAAACCGCCAGCCGCGGCGGTATAGCAATCTTTTTAATCGGCGCGACATCCTCCGCAAAAAACGGTGCAGACCGTCCGGCTACGCTGAGGCGAACCAGCTTATTTCATGGTTAAACGCCCTTATGCTCAGGTGTAAGGGAGGGGGTCTTGTTTTAGCGGAGGTGGGTAATGAGAGTACAACCTGACAGCGCCAGCCGTGCTATCAGCGACTATTTTAACAGCCCGGACTGGCGGATACCGCCTGAGTCCGATCTGCTGGCGGTGATTCTGCGTGAAATAATGGAAGCGGGAGAACCCGCCACCAATAAAGCCCTTATTGCGCGGGTGATCGATAAACTGGAAGTGGAAGGCGACGAGACGCAGTTGCAGCGTTATCGCACCCTGCTGGCGCAGTTAATCGACACGCAGCCGGAGGCGTAAACCCACCACCTACTTCACCCAGCGCAATTTATCCGCTTCGCTGATACTGGCCCGTCCGCTGCTGCGCTGAAACAGGCACAGCTCCCGTCCACGCTTATTTTTCATCTGCGGCTGGGGATAGCGTCCCTCCAGCAACAGTGCGCTGTAGCCCGTGTTGTCGTCATACTCGATCGCCTCGCCCAGCACCTTTACTTTGCTCAGATGACTGGCGTTAATGCAGGCCTGCACCATCACCTGACGGCTCTTTTGCCAGGCCTCTTCACTGGAAGCCTGCGCCAGTGTGCAGCTGAGTAACAATGCGGGCAGAAGTGCCCCGATTATGCGTTTCATCTTCTCTGCTCCTGTTACGGCCCGAAGCCGCTAAAAAAATTCCCGCCGGGGCGGGAATAAACAAGACGAGCACTATCTATTGTGTGACGAGGAAGTTTCTTAAACGCGCTGCTATCCTCGCCTGCCGTTATGACAAACCTATGACATCTTTGCCGTTAACCACAATAAACTGAGCTGATATTGCCATTTTTGTCAGCCAGGAAGTTCAGCCGGTTAAGGTTGAAGTCCATGGTGACGGCAGAATTATAGGGAATGGCGCGGACCTTCTGTTCGAAGTGCTGACCCTGCAGCGCGGTTAACGGTTTACCGACATAATTCTGAAACTGAGAGGCACCACAGCGGTCAGCTTCGGGATCCTGCGCCACACTGGCGGTATCGGGCTTAGAGGCAGATTGACAGGCGGTTAATGCAAACAGCCCCACTACCAGCAGCCCTTTTCCATAAAATTTCACGTTTATTCTCCTGTTGGACGTGTAAAACCCTGCCCCAAGAGTAGCAAAGCGCACCTGCTGACCTGAACCCCTAAAAAGTAAAGTTGTTACAGCAGCATTAAACGGGTCGCGGCACCGATCATTTTTTAAGATTAATCGCACTCATTGCCTAAAAAAAGCACTCCAGGAAACTACAATATTAAGAATAGTCTTAGTCCTGTGGAGGTCATGATGGAACTGATTATTTTTGTCGTCTGCGCAATGCTGATGACCGCCGTGGCGGTCAAAGTCCGTTAAATGGGTTCAGCCTGGTTCTGCGCGGTTCTTTCCAGAAGCGTACTGAATGCAGCCAGCGGCATCGGTCGACCGAGGAAGTAGCCTTGCCCCTCTTCGCACGAGAGCTGTTTTAGCTGGTTCAGTTGCGCTTCTGTTTCAATCCCCTCAGCCGTAATTGTCAGGGCAAAGGCGCGTGCCAGCGCAATAATCCCCGCGACCACCGATTGTGCCTGCTGCGACTCCGGGAAATCTTTCATCCAGGAGCGATCGATCTTCAGCCCATTAAACGGGAAGGTCTTCAGGTAGCCCAGGGCCGCATAGCCGGTGCCGAAATCATCAACGGTTAACCTTACCCCGAGTGACCGTAAACCCTGCATCACCTCCAGCGCATGCTGCGGATGTTCAAAGGTCACGTTCTCCGTGATCTCCAGCTCCAGCCGGGTAGCCGGCAGGCCACTTTTCGCCAGCACATCTGCAACCCGCTGCACTAAATCGCTGGTGCGGAACTCCATGGGCGAAATATTAACCGAAACATAGCGATCGCCCCCCCATCCCAGCGCATCCTCACACGCGCGCATCAACACCCAGTCACTGATGGTGGCGATGAGACCGCTCTCTTCCGCCAGCGGAATAAAGTGATCGGGGGTAATCCACTCATCCGGCGCAATCTGCCAGCGAATCAGCGCCTCGGCACCTGCCAGCTGCCCCGTCAGCAGTTGATAACGGGGCTGGTAGTGCAGGCGAAATTCATTGTTCTTCAGCGCTTTCTCAATCCGCCGCGCCATTTCACGCTTATCCTCACGCTGACTGGCCATCTCATTGGCATACCAGACCCACTGATTGCGTCCCGCTTCACGTGCTTCATTCAGGGCGATATCCGCCATTTGCAGCAGCGCTTCCGGATGGCTGGCATCCTGCGGTACACAGGCAATCCCCATGCTGACGGTGAGATAGTGGACATGCTGGCCGGTGCTGATGGGCTGCTGAACCTCGTGCACCAGCTGTGCGCAACGCTGATCGACCCGCTCACGGTTCGTTTCACGCAATACCAGCACAAACTCATCGCCACTCAGCCGCGCCACCAGCTCCTGCGGGCCGATACAGCGCTTCAGACGCTGCGCTATCTGGCTCAGCACTTCATCGCCCGCCGCATGGCCCCAGGTTTCATTAATCGGCCTGAACTGATCGAGATCGAGGGTAATCAGCGTCAGCGGCGCAGCGCCATCAGGCAGCTCAAGGTGTAGCGTCAGAAACTCCTGCAGCTGTACGCGGTTCGACAGGCCGGTTAAGACGTCATGACGCGACAAAAAATGAATGCGCGCCTCGGCTTCCATGCTCTGAGTGATGTCCGACACCGTGCCGCGAAACCCGATACGTCGCGCATCATGCCAGATTGTTTTCGCGACCAGCTGGCCGATACGGCGGTTGCCGTGCGCCGACATAAACTGACAGCGCAGTGGCATCCGTTGCCCCTCCTCCTCCTGACGCTGCAGCCAGGCGACCAGCGAATGGCTGGGATGCGTCAGCAGGTGATCGATGTGACGGCCCAGCCAGTGTGTAATATCGTGGCCGGTCACGGTTTGAAAGCGCGCTGACAGGTAGATCAGGCGGCCCTCTCCATCCGTTTCCCAGATCCAGTCTGACGCCGCCTCAGCGAGATCGCGAAACCGCGCTTCACTGTTGGCCAGCTCCTGCTGACTGATCGCCAGCAGGGCAAAGCGCCGGTCAGAAAGAATCGCATTAGAGAGCGCATGGCGGCTGACGCGATGGGTGATTATGCCAATGATGATCGCCATGAGCATCAGTAGTGGTAACAGAAACCAGACCAGGCCCATGCCAGGCATCTTTGGCGTCCAGCGCAGCACAATCAGATCGCCGCCGGGTAACGGTTGCACCATCCGCGGTTCACGCAGGGCATCCCCTGCACTGACGGGCAGGCGCAGTTCGCGCACATCCAGCGTGGCGCCCAGCGCCTGTAATTTGGCAGGGGTGAACAGATTCACAAACACCATGACTGACGCTGGCCCCGCTATCGGCGGCATATTCGTCAGTTTGCCGCTGCCGATGGGGGCGGCAACCACAATGGCGGGCAGATGATTAATCAGCGCATCACGGGTTATCGCCGCGTCGTTGCGCTGACGTGCCGCCGCAATCAGCGCTGGAGCCTCTTTTCCCAGCCAGGCTTCCAGCGGCGTATCCACCAGTTGCCCATTAATGACGCTGTACGTGGTGTGACCGTTGCCGTCGACCACGAATACGCCCTCATAGTGATACTCTTCGTAGAGGCCCGGACCAAAGTTCTCTTCGTCATAAGCCCAGACTTTGTTGACCCTGACATGGAGATTGCGCCAGGCTTCGCCCCAGAACGCATAATCCCGGATATCCGTGACCATCGCCTCCTGACGATTTTTCCACGCCTGCTGCATCAGCAACTGGTCATGCTCAACCGATACGCTGTTTTGCCGCTGCGCAATCGTCAGCACCATCAGCATCGAGAGCACCAGCACGCCAAACAGCAGCAGCGAAAGCGTGCGCAGGCTGCGCCGCGTAAAGCGGACAGTGCGGTCTTCAGCGGCATGACTGAATGGAGGCGAGGGTGGCGCCGGAGGGTTAGAAGTCATTAAGAGTGCTCACTACACAGTCAGAGTTTGAGATGACGGGCCTGCAATACAACATGCAGTGCTGACCAGATTAGTTTCCTCAGTTATCGGCTCACGCGCGCGGGTGTTTAGTCTGCGGTAAACATTTTGCGCTTAAATATTGTGTTACAGGCTGACTCGACAGCGATCTGGTGCATTGCTACTATGCGCTAACCTTCGCTGGCAGAGTCGCCTATGAATACCAATTCCGACAGAGTGACACTGACGCTGTTCTACGTCGGCAGCTTTGTGGTCTATTACCTGGTTACCATGCTGATCACGCTGTTCCCTAATTACAGCGTGCTGCGTAATGACGGCCTGCTGGTGCCGGTGCTCTGCCTGTTTGAATTTGCTGTTATCTATCCGCTTTACCGCTTTTACTGCCAGCGCCGTACAGACCTGCCGCTGGGTGAACTCTGCACGCTGCAAACTCTGCTGTTTACTGGCGCGCTATTTGTTCTGATGGCCGCACAGATGCAGTTCATGCAGCCGGAAGGATGGCTGGTGATGCAGGCCCAGCAGGGACGTAATTCGCTGCTGATCCTGCTGCTCACCGCCGTGCTGCTCGCACCGGTGTTTGAAGAGGTGCTGTTCCGCGGTTTTCTGTTGCAGGGCTTTCTGCTGTGGGCGCCACGGAGCCGCTTTGCCTGTATGCTGCTGACCTCACTGCTGTTTGCGGTGATGCATACGCAGTATGTGCACTGGCAGACCCTTATCGCCCTGACGCTGTTTTCGCTACTGCTCTGTTACGCCCGGCTGCGGAGTAACAGTCTGGCGCTGCCCATCTTCCTGCACACGCTGAATAACCTGATTGCGCTGCTGCCCGCCTGGTATTTCGCAGGCTAGCGCCAGGCCCGCCCCTTCTGACACACCTTACAGGCCGCCGCATCACATCCTGGCTGGCGGACCATAGCTCACACTGACAATGCCGCCCCGGCACGTTTGTCTATACTGGATGTTAAAAAGGGATAAAAAGCACCACAGTCCGGACCACCAGACCGTGTAAAGGAGAGGATCTATGTTGATAGGATTTGTGTTGTTAGTGAGCGCATGCGGCTACGATGCCTGCGAGGCGCTGCCGGTATCAGAGCGCATCTATCCGACGAAGGTCGACTGTGAAACGATGGCGAACCGCATTCATAAAGTCAGACCGAATGTGGTACTGCTGTGCGGCGAAGTACATCGCTAATTCAGGGCCAGGTTCAATAAAGCAGGGCTGTAACGTTGCAAGCTGACGCTTTAGCGTACAAAATATAAGCTGTTGTTAACCATTATCGTTGTGAATCCCATGAAAACATCACGCCCCCGTCGTCCTGGTGGACGCTGGGTTTACTATCTTTTGTATGATGGCATTCTGTGGCCCTGCCCCGTCCGTTGGGAGTGGGAGAGCAGCTATGGCGGCTGGCTGCCATTTTACTACACGCCAACCTTTGAGTTTGTGGTGGGCGATCCGCGCAAGGCTTATCGCATTGCGCGCAGCGATGTGCGGGCTAAAAGGCGCGAGGATGCCTTTGTCTGAGCGCGTTTATCGCCACGGCAGCCATGAGGCAGTAAGCAGATAGTGAACCGCTTCCAGCACAATAATCACCATTAATAATATGCCCAGCGTGTGGCGGCCAATCCCCTTCATCTGTTCAGGCCCAGATCATGGCAGCCCAGCGGATCAGCAGCAGCGCGCCACAGATGCACAACAGAACCAGCACCATCTTCCAGTATTTTTTGGCTGCCCGGTATCTCGTCACCTCAGTTTCCTCTGATCAGAAAGCGAAGATGCGCCAGAAGGCGCATCTGTTCCGGTCAGCAACAGGACCGGTGAGGCATAGCATAACGCCCGGGCCGCCAAAAGGCGACCCGTTACCGGCATCAGTTGTTCAGGGTGTAATCCAGCGTAATTTCCGCGTTCAGTACCTGAGAAACCGGGCAGCCCGCTTTGGCTTTATTGATGATCTCGTCGAAGGTCGACTCATCAATGCCTGGCAGAGAGATGGTGCTGGTCAGTGCCACTTTGGTGATGGCAAAGCCATCGCCTTTTTTGTCCAGCGACACGTCGGCCGTGGTATCAATGCTTTCCGGTGGATGACCTGCGTTGCCCAGCATCAGCGACAGCGCCATAGAGAAACAGGCTGCATGCGCTGCACCAATCAGTTCTTCCGGGTTGGTGCCTTTGGCGCCTTCAAAACGGGTGTTAAAGCCATAAGGCTGCTGGCTCAGCACGCCGCTCTCGGTGCTGACGGTGCCTTTGCCTTTGATATCGCCTTCCCAATGCGCCGAACCTTTCTTATGAATGGTCATGTCGTTCCTCCTGTTGGTAAAGAAGCTAAGTATAGACAATACATTCATTTTCGCAGGCTCAACTCACCGCGCGGGGACGTGGCGGTGTGCTCTGCGGTGCCAGTAACGCTTCCGCCTGCACCAGCGAATCGCGGGTAATTTCACCGATCGACTTCGCGCCGGTCAGGGTCATGGCAACGCGCATCTCTTTTTCAATCAGCGTCAGCAGGTTTTCTACGCCGCGCTGACCGTGGGTTGCCAGCGCATAGATAAATGCCCGTCCCAGTAGCACGCTGTCTGCGCCCAGCGCAATCATCCGCACCACATCCAGCCCGTTGCGAATGCCACTGTCCGCCAGAATGGCGATGTCACCTTTTACCGCATCGGCAATGGCCGGTAGCGCACGCGCCGAGGAGAGCACGCCATCCAGCTGGCGTCCGCCGTGATTAGAGACCACGATGCCATCGGCGCCAAAGCGCACCGCATCACGCGCATCTTCCGGATCGAGAATGCCCTTGATCACCATCGGTCCATCCCAGAACTCGCGGATCCACTCCAGATCGCGCCACGAGATAGAGGGATCGAAATTATTCGCCAGCCAGCCGATGTAATCTTCCAGCCCGGTAGGCTTGCCCAGATACGTGGAGATATTCCCCAGATCGTGAGGACGCCCCTGCAGACCCACATCCAGCGCCCACTGTGGATGGGTGACCGCCTGCCAGTAACGACGCAGCGCCGCGTGATTGCCGCTCATACCGGAGTGCGCATCGCGATAGCGCGCGCCCGGCGTGGGCATATCCACGGTAAACACCAGCGTAGAGCAACCGGCGGCTTTGGCGCGCTCCAGCGCGTTGCGCATAAAGCCGCGGTCACGCAGCACATAGAGCTGGAACCACATGGGACGCTTAATCTGCGGGGCCACCTCTTCGATCGGGCAGACCGAGACGGTCGACAGGGTAAACGGAATGCCTTTCAGGTCTGCCGCGCGCGCCGCCTGTACTTCACCCCGGCGGGCATACATGCCGCACAGGCCGACCGGTGCCAGCGCAACCGGCATCGACAGGGTTTCATTGAACAGTTTGGTTTCAAGACTCAGTTCCGACATATTTTTAAGAATGCGCTGGCGCAGCGCCACATCCGAGAGATCCTCTACGTTGCGACGCAGGGTGTGCTCGGCATAGGCACCGCCATCAAGATAGTGAAACAGGAACGGCGGCAGGATACGTTGCGCGGCCGCGCGATAGTCACTGGCAGCGGAGATAATCATCAGTCAGATTCCTTTGGGTTGCGTGTGTCGTTATCCGGTAAGCGGGTGATGCGCGCCTGACGCGCTTCATCTTCATGCAGGCTTTTCATGGTGGTGTGCACGAATCCCAGATGCTGCATCGCCGCCTGGCGCGCAGCGTCGGCATCGCCCGTGAGGATCGCATCGAGCAGCGCCTGATGCTGTTCAGTCAGGCGGGCAAAAATCGCGGGCTGGGTATACATGCGCTGACGGCTCTGCATTACCGATGATTGCAGCAGCTCAAAAAAACCACGCATGGTCTGCAGCAGCACTACGTTGTGCGACGCCTCGGCAATCGCCAGATGGAAGCGCACATCAGCCTGGGCGGCGAGATCGGGATCGTCACTCTCTTTCAGTTTCAGGGTGGCGTCGAAAGCGTACTGCAGCTTCTCTTTGTCGGCGTCGGTGGCGCGCAGTGCGGCGTGCCAGGCGGTGCTGGCCTCGATGGCATGGCGCGCTTCCAGAATGTCGTAGCGGTAGTCGGGATCGTCGCGCAGTAGCTGGCGAATCGGCTCGACGATGCGCTGTTCCGACCAGGGCGCCAGCTGCTGACGGATCCAGGTGCCGCCGCCGCGTCGGCTAATCAGCATGCCGTTGCTGATCAACTGTTGTATGGCTTCACGCAGCGAGGAGCGCGAGACGCCAAGCTCCGCAGAGAGCTGACGCTCGGCGGGCAGGCGCATGCCCGGCTCGAGCTGATGTTCGGTGATATAGGCCCGCAGGCGCGTCACCAGCGGATCAGCATTGCTGCTCATGGGATCATCCAGGGGAAGACGTAGGCCTGAAGCGTGGTTATCACACCGACCATACAGGTGAAAATCAGGCTGTGTTTAACGGTAAACCGGAACAGGTCGGACTCTTTACCCACCAGCCCGACCGCCGCACAGGCGATAGCGATCGACTGCGGCGAGATCATCTTACCGGTCACGCCACCGGTGGTGTTGGCCGCCACCAGCAGAATATCGGAGACGCCAATCTGCTGCGCGGTCGTGGCCTGTAAAGCAGCAAACAGCGCATTCGATGAGGTGTCTGATCCGGTCAGGAAGACGCCCAGCCAGCCCAGGAACGGTGAGAAGAAGGTAAAAGCGTGGCCGGTGTGAGCCAGCGCCAGTGCCAGCGTCGCAGACAGCCCGGAGTAATTCGAGATAAAGGCAAAGGCCAGTACCATCCCGATAGAGTAGATCGGCAGCGCCAGCTCTTTCAGCGTTTCACCAAAAGTCTGCAATGCCGCCTTTGGCTTCATGCGCAGGAAAATCATCGCCATGATCGCCGCAATTGAAATGGCGGTGCCGGTGGCGGACACCAGATCCAGCTTAAAGATGGCCGGATAAGGGGTTGCAGTGCCGACCACGGGCGGCATCCGCGCCACCAGCTCATTCAGCATCGGCACCGGCATAGCCAGCACCCACTCATAGAGCGCACCGCCTTTGGCGAACAGCGCTTTAAACGGCGGGATACTCCAGAGCGTGACGGTGGCGGTGAGAAACAGGAACGGCATCCAGGCGCGGATCACCTGCCCCAGCCGATACTTCTGCGGTGGCAGCAACGGATCGCCCTGTTTCGCCTCTGCATCGGCAAAGCGGAAGATGCGCACCGGCTTCCAGACCCGCAGGAACAGCGTCAGCGAAATCAGCGAGGCGAGCGACGAGATAATATCGGGCAGCTCCGGACCCAGGAAGTTGGAGCTGAGGAACTGGGCAATGGCAAACGATCCCCCTGCCACGACCACCGCCGGCCAGGTCTCTTTCACTCCGCGCCAGCCATCCATGATCGCCATAATCCAGAACAGCACAATCAGGGTCAGCAGCGGCAGCTGGCGTCCGGCCATCTGGCCGATGGCAAAACTGTCCAGCCCGGTCACCTGCCCCGCCACAATAATCGGGATGCCCATCGCGCCAAAGGCCACCGGCGCGGTGTTCACAATCAGGCAGAGCCCGGCGGCGTAGAGCGGATTAAAGCCGAGTCCCACCAGCAGCGCGGCGGTAATCGCCACCGGCGCACCAAAGCCCGCAGCCCCCTCCAGAAACGCCCCGAACGAGAAGCCGACAATCAGCATCTGCAGACGCTGATCGGGAGTAATCGACAGGATAGAGGCGCGGATAATGTCGAACTGGCCGGTTTTGACTGAGATCTTGTAGACGAACACCGCGGCGACAATAATCCAGGCAATCGGCCACAAGCCATAGAGAAAGCCATACACTACGGCGGCCAGCGCCTGTGCAACCGGCATCTGATAGAGAAACAGCGCCACCAGCAGCGCCAGCACCACGGTGGTGGTGGCCGCCAGGTAGCCTTTCATCTTCAGCTTAATCAGCGCAAAGAAGAAAAAGAGAATCGGGATCAGTGCGATCAGGCTTGAAAGCCAGATATTACCCAGCGGATCGTAGTTTTGTTGCCAGATCTGCATGCCAGTATCTCCAGAGGAAAAGGTGACGTGGCACGCAGCCGCAGCGCTGGTGCCATCTGCCCCGGATTGGTCAGACCAAACCGCTCTGTCGGGGCTTATGGCAACAGATAGTTAACGCATTGTTAACCTATGGCAACAGAAGATGCGCGAATTTTCCCGGAGTGTGAACCAGAGAAAAATATTGCCGGAATTGGTCGGACCAAAATCAGCGATTCACCTCAGGAAAGGCGTGCTGATAGCTGCGCGGATGGAAACGCAGATTAAGCACGATTAACAGCAGCGTGACCGCCGCCTGCAATAACCAGACGCTGGTGAAGTGACCGGTGAGCGCATGCAACTGCCCGGCGATAAACGGCATGCTGCCCGCGATAATAAAGCCGACGCCCTGCATAAAAGCCACCAGCCGCGCGCCAGCCTGCGGCTGCTCCAGATGATCCAGCGCCAGCACCAGCGCCAGCGGAAATGCCCCGCCCAGCCCGAAGCCCGCAATCCCCGCCCAGAGCCACGGCGCCAGTTGTGGCGCAAACAGGAAACCGAGCATGCCGCTGAACTGCATCGCCAGTGTCAGCAGCAGCAGCGGACGGCGATCGCGGCCCCGCGCCAGCAAGGGCAGCAGCAGCGCACCCGTGACCTGACAGCCGATCATCATGCCAAGCAGTGAACCGCCCGCCTGCGCGCTCCAGCCGAGTTGATGATAAAAATCGGGCAGCCAGGCGACACAGATGGCATATCCGCCGTTCACCAGACCGAAGCTCAACGCCAGCGTCCAGGCGCGGGTTTTCCGCCACAGCGAAGGCAGAGCGGCGGCCTCCGTCCGGGCTGCACGTGGGGTGGTGATAAACAGCCAGAGCAGGATGGCCAGCACCACCGGCAGCGCCCAGCTGCTCAGCGCGCCCTGCCAGCCAAGCTGCCCATTCAGCCACGGCGAGATCGCCGCGCCAATCCCGCCGCCGCCCATCAGCGCCGCTGCCCACAGTCCGGTCACGCCGGCACTGCGGCTGCCAAATCGCTGACGGATCAATCCCGGCATCGCCATCTGCACAATGCCAATGCCCGCCCCTCCCGGCACAGTACTCAGTACCAGCCAGCCTCCGTCAGCCACAAACAGCCGACTCACCAGCGCCAGCAGCAACAGCAACAGGCCACCCAGCAGCAGTTTACGTACCGCAAAGCGCTGCATCAGCGGGGCGCTGACTAACGCAATGGCACCCATCATCATCATCGGCACCGCAGGCAACAGCGATGCCGCCAGCGGCGACAGACCGATGCTCTGCCGCAGCTCGCCGAGTAACGGACTGACCGAGGTCATCAGCGGTCGCATATTGAGCCCGGCCAGCACCAGCGCCGCCAGCAGCAGGTTGTTCTCTCTCTTCATCTGAGATCCACACAGTTAAAAGTTGCCAGCCTGGCAGCAGTCGCTACTATCTGGAAATGAAATATTACTCTGCCAGGTAGTGGAAATATGAATCGTCAGCCGATGTTTACTCCGCAGCAGCTGCTCAGCTTTGTCGCGGTGTGCGAAACCGCCAGCTTTACACGCGCCGCCGACCGGGTGCACCTGTCGCAATCCACCGTCAGCCAGCAGGTGCGACGGCTGGAGGAGATGGTCGGCAAAGAGCTGCTGAACCGCTCCTCGCATCAGGTGCAGATCACCGAAGAGGGCGAGAAGCTTTTAGGCTACGCCCGGCGGATTATCGCCCTGAATGGGGAAGCGCACGATGTGCTGAGTGACCAGTGGCGCGACGGTGTGCTGCGTCTTGGCGTGCCGGAAGATTTCGCCGCGCCCACGGCCGGTCTGCTGGCGCACTTCAGTCGCGACCATCCGCAACTTCGGCTGGATGTGATGAGTGGCATGCAGGTGGAGCTGCGTCGCGCCTGGCAGCGTGAAGAGCTCGACATCATGCTGATTAAACAGCCCGCTGGCGAGCGTCCGCTGGCGTCGCGTCCTGAACCCCTGCTGTGGCTCGATAGCGCAGAGTGGCCCTGCTTTGAGCAGACGCCGGTACCGCTGGTGCTGTTTCCCCAGCAGGGGCTCTATCGCGATGAGGTGTGTCAGACGCTCGACGCACTGGGCCGTAGCTGGCGCATTAGTTACAGCAGCGCCAGCCTGGTCGCGCTGGCCGCCGCCAGTGCGCAGGGTCTGGGGCTGACATTACTGCCCGCCAGCTGCCGCCTGCCGCAACATCGGGTACTGGGCCCGGAACAGGGTCTGCCGGTGATTGATACCTTCGAACTGGCGCTGTTCTGTCGTCATCCGCAGGATCCGCTGCAGCGCGAGCTGGCGGAATCCCTGGCAACCTTCAGCCAGCTGCGCTGGCAGTGAGATATCGAATAGTCGTCAGTGGAAAATAACGCAGCAGGGTGGAGCGTCGTTTGTCAGATTAAGACCTTGTTCACTTTGCAGGAGCCTCTGATGCCTATTTCCTCTTCGCCGAGCCGCCGTGATTTCCTTGGGCAGAGCGTCCGCTGGACCGCCGCAGGCGGCTTGCTGGCCGCCGGTCTCGGCCAGGCCAGTGCCGCCACGCCATCACCTTTGTCCTCCATCAATCCCGACCAGCCCGCCGCCCTGCCCCGGCAGGATCACTATCTGCTGCGCAATGTGCGGCTGGAGGAGGGCTTTATCCGTGAGGATGATGAGATCGTTGCGACCCGCACCGGGCGTTACGACATCAGCGTGCGCGACGGTAAAATTGACCAGCTGACACCCGCGGGTCAGGGTGACAGCACCCTGCCGTCGTGGGATGCACAGGATGCCCTGCTGCTGCCCGCCACCCAGGATATGCATATCCACCTTGATAAAACCTTCTACGGCGGCCCGTGGCAGGCTCCGCGTCCCCGTCAGGGCAAAACCATCATGGACATGATTGCGCGTGAACAGGTGCTGATTCCGCAACTGCTGCCGCACTCTCAGGCGCGCGCCGAAGGGTTGATCGCCCTGCTGCACGCCAAAGGCACCACCCGCGCCCGCAGCCATTGCAATATCGATCCGGTCAGCGGCCTGCAAAGTCTGGAGCATCTGCAGGCGGCATTAGCCCGTCATCCCGCCTTTCCCTGCGAGATTGTGGCCTTTCCACAGCACGGCCTGCTGCACTCGCAGGTCGATGGGCTGATGCGCGAGGCGATGCAGCACGGCGTTGAGTATGTCGGCGGCCTGGACCCCACCAATGTCGATGGTGCCATGGAGAAGTCACTGGATGCGATGTTCCAGATTGCGCTCGACTATCAGCGCGGCGTGGATATACATCTGCATGAAACCTCACCTGCTGGCGTGGCGGCGATTCAGTACATGATTGACACCGTGGCAAAGAATCCGGCGCTGAAGGGCAAAGTGACGCTGAGCCACGGTTTTGCGCTGGCGACCCTGACCGGCAGTACGCTGGATAAGATGATCGAAGGGCTGGCGGAGCAGCAGTTCAGCGTCGCCTCTACGCTGCCGATCGGCAAGCTGACCATGCCGATTCCGCAATTACAGGCAGCGGGCGTGAAGGTGATGACCGGCACCGACAGCGTTATCGATCACTGGTCACCGTTTGGCACCGGCAGCATGCTGGAAAAAGCGAATCTCTATGCGCAGCTCTATCGGGGATCGGATGAGTTCTCGCTGTCGCGGGCGCTGGCGATCGCCACAGACGATCGGCTGCCGCTGACAGCCCAGGGTGACCGCCAGTGGCCAGTACCGGGCGATGAAGCGAGCATGATGCTGGTAGCGGCGAGCTGTTCCGCCGAAGCCGTGGCACGGATTTCGCCGGTCGTCGCGACCTTCTCGCGCGGTAAACCAGTGTTTGCGCTGGCATCAGCCTGAAACAGCAGGGCTGCGGACAAAAACGCCGGGAGCGTTTTTGAACAACGCAACGCGTTGGCCCGGCTACGGGCGCACCTCAGGGATGAGGTGCGTAATCGCCCGCGCTGAGCCTTCTCAGCAAATGCGGAGAGATCGAGCCGGCTCAGGGAAACCGGTCAGATCGGAAAGGCGCTTAAGCCATCCATGGCCGCTCGGCCCGCGCCGTCCCTGGCGCGGGACGCTTTCCTCTTCTGACCGGCTTCCCTGCGCTTTAAGCTTGTTTATTGCTGATAGATTCTCAGTACCCGTGGTTTACCAGCAGCGACGGTCCTGAAACGGGAAGCATCTGCCGGACGTGAAGCGAAGGTAGCATATGCCTGTAGCAAAGCATCACGGGCCACGGACAAAAACGCCGGGAGCATTTTTGAACAACGCAACGCGTTGGCCCGGCTACGGGCGCACCTCAGGGATGAGGTGCGTAATCGCCCGCGCTGAGCCTTCTCAGCAAATGCGGAGAGATCGAGCCGGCTCAGGCCCGGTTACAGACGACCACCTTACCTAAAGCGCCGGGAGCCAGTACCTGCCCCACAACGCAAACCTACTCCCCCAAAAACAACAGAGCCTCCACAAGGGAGGCTCTGCATTTACCTGAGCGGAGTGCGGGTTACGCGCTTTTGGCCCATTTATCATTCGACATTAGTTCCATTGCCAGCGCGTATAAGCGACGATCTTCCTGATCACAGGGCTCATCTTCCGCATAACACGCAATCATCGAAGCGATCTTATCAGCCGATAAGCTCTCTCCATGAACATGCAGTGTCAGTACGGCGCGGCCTACTATTTTAAGCACATTTTCATGTGGTCCCTGGATGCGATTACTCAATGCAAATACCCTCTACCGGTCGTTGTACCAGGAATATGGCGCGCTAAATATAAAGCAATTAGCTCAGGATTTTTATCGGCACCAGTGGTGATATTTTTTAATGATTAATTCTATTACTGGAGTAGTAGTTAAGGATTTATCTGATTAACAATGAAATAAATATTTAAAAACGGCTACTTATCAAATAACCACTGGCCTCAAAGGATCGTCATCCTGGAACAATCATATTGAGTCGGGGTTAATCTATAAAAATAAACCACCTTTTTCCCGTAAACTTCAGTCTATTCCTAAGCCCTCTGACAGATATAGTTTCATACTGCTAACCATCGAGGTTCCCGTTGCTGTCAGGCGTGCTTTCTGCCAGACTTGCCCCGCAATAATGCCCTACACTTTCAGCCTCAGAGGCCGCGCCCGTGACCGCTTTTTCTACCCTCAATTCGCTTCCCGACAGCCAGCTCGAAAACCTGCGCGAGATGGGCTACACCAGCATGACGCCCGTGCAGGCCGCCACGCTGCCCGCCATTCTGCAGGGACGCGACGTGCGCGCGCAGGCGAAAACCGGCAGCGGTAAAACGGCTGCCTTTGGTATTGGTTTACTGCACCATATCGACAGCGCCCGCTTTCAGACCCAGGCACTGATTCTCTGTCCGACCCGTGAACTGGCGGATCAGGTAGGCAATGTGCTGCGCCAGCTGGCGCGCTTCACCCGCAACATCAAAGTTCTCACTCTGTGTGGCGGACAGCCGATGAGCGCACAGCGTGATTCGCTGGTGCATCCGCCCCATATCGTGGTCGGCACGCCGGGTCGTATCCTCGACCACATTAACCGCGAAAACCTCAAGCTGGACCAGCTCAGCACGCTGGTCCTGGATGAAGCCGATCGGATGCTGGAGATGGGTTTCCTGAATGATATGGAAACGATCATTGAAGCGACGCCCGCTTCGCGCCAGACGCTGCTCTTTTCCGCCACCTGGCCAGACGGCATTACGGCCATCAGCACCCGCTTTCAGCGTGATGCGCTGAGCGTGGTGACAGAAGATGTCAGCGAACTGCCTTCAATCGATCAGCAGTTTTTCGAAGCCAGCCACAATGAAAAACTGGGTCTGCTGATAGCCCTGCTCAGCGATCGTCAGCCCTCATCCTGTGTGGTCTTCTGCAACACCAAACGTGAATGTGATGATGTCGCCGCGGCGCTTAACGCGCGTGATATCAGCGCCCTGCCTTTGCATGGCGATCTGGAGCAGCGCGATCGCGAACGCGTGCTGATCCGCTTCGCTAACGGCAGTGGTCGCGTGCTGGTCGCCACCGACGTCGCTGCACGCGGACTCGACATCAAATCGCTGGCGATGGTGGTTAACTATCAGCTCGCCTGGGATCCTGAAATCCACCTGCACCGCATTGGTCGTACGGCGCGTGCGGGCGAACATGGCGTTGCGGTCAGCCTGGTTGCTGCCGATGAGATGGCTCGCGCGCATGCGCTGGAAGATTTCCTGCAGCAGAAGCTGCCGTGGGTCTCTGCCAGCACGCTGAAAAAGGGCAGCAGCAAGCCGCTGCCTGCAGCTATGATGACTTTGTGCATTGATGGTGGCCGTAAAGCCAAGATACGTCCGGGAGATATTCTGGGCGCGCTGACGGGTGAAGCGGGTTATCGTGCCGAGCAGATCGGCAAAATTGTCCTGACGCCGACCCACGCCTACGTGGCGATTGAGGCGAATCAGGCCAAAAATGCGCTGGTTAAACTCAAGCAGGGCAAAATCAAAGGCAAAACCTGCCGGGCGATTCTGCTGAAGGACTAAATAAAACGGGCGAGAAGATTATCTCGCCCGGTTTGTTACGGCTCTTCGATTTGGGTCACATGCAGCGTGGTTTTATCCCCTTTGCCCTGTACCTTGCCACTGACGCGTACTTTGTCTTCTGCGGTGTAGGTTTTACCATCAAAGGTCTTCTTCGGCGCGATAATCGGTAAGGTGCCGGTGTTGTCACGGAACTGATACCGTTCGCCCTGCTCTTTCTTCAGGATGTAACCTTCCAGCGTCACATATCCGCCCTGACGGAAATCGCGGATCTGATCAATATGTGTCTGACCGGTATCTTCTGAACCTTTATAGCCGGCATCCTGCTTGTGTTGCGGTGGTGGCGTATCGCCTGCTTTGTATCCGCCCTCTTCGGCCGAAACACCCGCACTCATCATCACCAGCAACGACGCCAGAATCACTTTTTTCATTTCACACTCCTTTATTGGAAAGGTGTCCATGTTGAACCTTCAGGGTTAATCCTGGCACATTAATTGGCGTCCGTTTTATTTCACCCTTCTCTTCTCACCTTTTTCCGTTTGCTGCCGATAACCTGTTCACACCCTATTTCACCAGCTGCGTTAATGCAGAGGCAACCATGGATAATTTTCAGAAAGAGATCGATGAGAGAGCGAACCTCGCGTTATCGAACAAGTTTGAGCTGCTGCTGTTTCGCTTAGGTTCCGATCAGCTGAAAGGCAAGTCTGAACTGTTTGGCATTAACGTCTTCAAGCTGCGTGAAATTGTGCCGATGCCAACTATCACCAAAGCCGCAGGCATGCGTTCGCCGCTGCTGGGTATGGCAAGTATTCGTGGCCAGTTCATTCCGGTCATCGACCTGCCTGCCGTGGCGGGTTGTGTGCCGGAAACCGGTCTTAACTTGCTGCTGGTTACCGAGTATGCCCGTAACACCCAGGCGTTTGCCGTGGAGTCAGTTGAGAACATTGTGCGTCTCGACTGGAGCCAGGTGCATACCGCCGAAGCCGGTATCGGCGGCCGCAACATTACCAGCATCGCCTGCCTGGACAGT
Source organism: Pantoea sp. ABR1s (assembly GCF_057812235.1). Lineage (NCBI taxonomy): Bacteria > Pseudomonadati > Pseudomonadota > Gammaproteobacteria > Enterobacterales > Erwiniaceae > Pantoea > Pantoea sp. ABR1s. The sequence continues at coordinate 3,201,934 of NZ_CM173823.1, forward strand.
GACAAGCAGAGCAACGAGCTGGCGATGGTGCTGGACGTTGAGCAAATCCTTTATGACATCATCCCATCGGTGCGCGGCGTCGAACCGGAAGCAGCCAGACCGCGTGCCTTCAACTACAGCCCAGGTGCGGTGGCGATTGTGGCAGAAGATTCCAAAGTCGCGCGTCAGCTGCTGGAGCAGGGTCTGAAGAGTATGGGCATTCCGGCGCTGATGTTTAACACCGGTCTGGATGCCTGGGAAAAAATTAAATTGATGAGCCAGGAAGCGCAGGCTGCCGGCGAATCGATTCATGACAAAATCGCCCTGGTGCTGACCGATCTGGAAATGCCAGAGATGGATGGTTTTACGCTGACCCGCAACATCAAGCGTGACCCGATCCTCAAGGCTCTGCCGGTCGTCATTCACTCCTCACTCTCTGGCAGCGCCAACGAAGATCACGTGCGCAAAGTGGGTGCCGATGGCTATGTGGCAAAGTTTGAGTTGAATGAGCTGTCAGACGTGATTTTCAACGTTCTCGACACTGCCCGCTAAGCGAATGCGGGCCGCTAAGAATGCCCGGCACGCTTTTACTTTTTAGCCAGCAGAATGGCTGACCTGATCAGGAACCGACTATGCACATTGAAACTTTACCCGTTACGCCTGCACCTGCTACGCCTTCCCGTCAAAAGGTGCTGCGTGGCCGTTTACGCCAGCTGGCCTGGATTAGCGCCGTCACATTAAGCGTCGCGTTCTGGACAGGCCTCTACTTCTTAGTTTTCTGAATCCATTCATCCTTGTCTGGATCGGGCTGTCAGCATCACTGCTGACAGCCCTTTTTTTTGTCTGAATTTCCTCTGGTTATTACTTAACCATTTCTGATGATTTTTACTGACTATTTATTCACCCGGCGTTATTACTTAAAAATTATTAAAGGTACAACTTCGTTCTCCGATAACAGTATGCGCGAGATCACCTTTTTGCCTGAGGCTGTGACCACAGACATCAGCAAGGCACTGCGCACAACAGCAGGAAACCTGAGTGTTGCTAACAAATTGATTAATAATAAAACGGGGAAGAGAACATGTTCAGTATCAAGAATATGAAGGTGGGAATGCGGCTCGCAGCAGCCTTCGGTATTATTGTGACGTTACTGATAGTGATTGGCGTGACATCCATAACCAGGATTAACAGCATTAATACGGCGATCGCCTCGATCGTTGACGATCGTTATGTGAAAGTACGACTGGCATTTGATGTGCGCGATGGCGTCAACGATCAGATCAAATACCTGCGCGGCATGGTGATCGACACGACACGTCCGGAAATGAATGTGAAGCGTTATGGTCAGCTGGATGAAGCCACGCAACGCACCAACAGCGCAATGAAAAGGATCGAAGATATTCAGGTCACGCCGGTCGGCAAGAAAAAGATCGCCGGTCTGCTGGCCTCTTCCCAGGCTTTTGAGAAGGTTAAAGCAGAGCTGATCACCCTGGTGAAAGCGGGCGATTTTGAGGCTGCCAGCACCTATGTCCTGAAATCGATGACCGCCACCCAGAACAAATTCCTTCAGGATGCCGTAGATTTTGCCAACTCTCAGGACGCACAGCTGCGCAGTGAAGGCCAGGGTATTGTGGAAAATGGTCAGTCGGCTATCTCCATTACGCTGATTTTCTCCGCGCTGGCGATTCTGGCGTCTATTCTGCTGGGCTACTTCCTGACCCGTTCTATTGTGCGTCCGCTGGTTGCAGCAGTTGACGTTGCTGAACGCGTTGCCGCAGGCGATCTGAGTTCACAGATGCAGGTGACCTCACGCGATGAAACCGGCGTCCTGATGCAGGCGCTGCAACGGATGAACGATAATCTGCTGTCGATTGTGACCGAAGTGCGTACCGGCTCCGACACTATTGCGGTGGCCTCTAATCAGATCTCCAGCGGGAACCTTGATCTTTCGACCCGAACCGAACAGCAGGCCAGTTCGCTGGAAGAGACCGCCTCTGCCATGGAGCAGATGACGTCGACCGTGAAACACAATGCCGACAACGCGCGTGAAGCCAATCACCTGGTTTCAACCACTTCCAGCGTGGCGCGTGAAGGTGGCGTGGTAATGGAGCAGGTCATTGAGAAGATGGAAGCGATCGCCCTCTCCTCACGAAAAATTGTCGATATCATCAGCGTTATCGACTCCATCGCCTTCCAGACCAATATTCTCTCCCTGAACGCCGCGGTTGAAGCGGCACGCGCGGGTGAACAGGGTCGTGGCTTTGCGGTGGTGGCGAGTGAGGTGCGTAATCTGGCGCAGCGCTCAGCCTCAGCGGCCAAAGAGATTAAGGTACTGATTGAAGATTCCGTCGCTAAAGTCGATGAAGGTAGCAAGCTGGTGACACACGCCGGTTCAACTATCGGCGAAGTGGTGAACAGCGTGCAGAGCGTGGCAAACATCATGAGCGAAATCACCATTGCCAGCAGCGAGCAGAGCAGCGGCATCAATGAAATCAATCAGGCGATTACCCAGATGGAAGCGGTGACGCAGCAGAACGCCGCGCTGGTACAGGAAGCGTCAGCCGCCTCACAAGCGCTGCAGGATCAGGCAGAGCGTATGGCGCAGGCGATGAGCGTGTTTAATACCGGCAAGCTCTCACTGCAACCCGTACTGCGTTAATCCCTCTCAACGGCCTGCTTCGGCGGGCCAGTTTAAGAATGATGACGATAAGGGCGGATAGGTTACAGGCAACAGAGCGGTTAGCGGTTAGCGGTTAGCGTTATACCAGGGAATTGCAAATATACAGGGAAAGTGAAAGTAAACAGGCAGGTTACAAGAATAAAGCGTGAGGTTTGAGAAGGAGGAAACGCAGAAACAAAAAAGGCTGCCAGAGGCAGCCTTTTATTACTGTAAATGCAACAACGCTATAAAGCTCACTAGCCTTAATCAGAGAGCGCGAAGCTGACTCTGAATTGCAATCCTTGCCAGGTTCACCTGAACCACGACAGATTTGCAGAAAATGCATTTCGCTCCATGCGGGTTGGCTCTTGTAACATCAAAATGTGATGTACGAAACTGTGAGCCACTACAGTGAGGACATTTAAAAGTAATTTTCAGTCCTTAGAGACCAACAACGTTCGCAGCAGCTGGGCCTTTGGCGCCATTTTCTACTGTGAATTCAACTTGCTGACCTTCATCTAATGAACGGAAATCGGTGCCCTGGATTGCAGAGAAATGTACGAATACATCTTTGCTGCCGTCTGCAGGAGAGATGAAACCGAAGCCTTTCTCTGCGTTAAACCATTTAACGGTACCGCGAATTTTGTTAGACATGCTTAAATCCTTAATATATCGAGCCTTCCGGCATACATAATGGCCTGAGAACAGATTTTAATCAGAACGTAAGAGAAGACTCAAAAAGAAGGGATGTCTCGCGACAAACTTAGAGATGAGAACTGCTTTGGTTACTTACTTTGATAGTGTCTGTTAATCAAACCGACGATTCATTAGGCCACACTTCTTAAAGTGACGCAAGCCGTAATTCAAATTAATCGCAATCAGCCCGTTGACGAGGATGAAGGCGAAAGGCGGTGTCAGGGAGACTGTCTGGCTTCACAGTGCAGCGGTGACTTTTCTGGCGACGTAAAAAGAAGCGGAGATAATGTCAGATCAAAAAAGGGCGAGGCCGGAGCCTCGCCCAAAACATGCCGATCATCAATCGTAGTAAGGAACCTTACGGTCAACGCCGTTGATATTGATCAGCACAAAACCGGTCGGAGCGGTCTTATTGGTCGGCGTACCCGCAGCAGTAGCCAGCGTAACCACCCCTTTTTCGTTGGCCCCGATGCCCGCCAGCCCGTTGTGCATGCCAAAACGTGCAGCGGGTTTCAGGTTGCTGATTTTGGTGATGTCCGTAACCACCGACATATCAGCCTGGAACAGCGAGCAGGAACCGGTATCGAAGCGGGTCGGACCGGTCGTCTTCAGGTTGAACATGGTCTCGCCGCTGTTCGCTCTCAGCTTGACCCAGATTACGGCATAGGTGGTCCCTACCCGGCCATAACGAATGTCCAGCACGGAAGGCTGACCCATATGGTAAGCATCCGCCCAGACCGTCTCCAGTCGCTGGAGGTTGATCAGGGTTTTACCTGTAGCCGGCATATTTACCGGTGAACCGGCAGTGCCGGAGGGCGTGGTCGCATCCGCTTTCCCGATCAGCTCCATTACCCATTGCTGGTTAGGCGCCGGGAAATAGAGCTGCCCCAGCCGATACCAGTTGTCGGTATCGGTGTTGTTCACCACTTTATAGCCGCTGTAGTAGCCGGCACGCAGCGAACCGGTCATGAACGTGCCGTAGTTCTCATCCCGACGATAGCCATATTCGAAGGTCGATAACCACTTACTTCCGGCCAGATCATTGGTGATTTTCGCCCCCGCCTGCAGGTTGATATGGCGCATCACCACGCGGGCATTATTGAGATTGAGCGGCGTGGCGCAATCTTCAATGTTGAGCGTTTCGATGTTCCAGCCACCATCCGACAGATCCCCTGGGTTAGTCGTGTGCTCAATCCAGACGTTGCGCATCACTCCCTGTGTGACGCGTGGCATATAGAGCGTGGCGTCGCCATAGCCCGACTGGAAGTTGGCATTACACAGCTCAATGGCGGTTGAGTGGTCCCAGTTCCCCTTCGGTGTGTTTGACCAGCCGACATCAAACACCCGTGAAAAGGTATTGGAGCTGTAAATCTGATCGAACTTACTGTCGAGCGTATCTTGCAGCTTAAAGACGGTTCCCCCGGTACTTTGCGCCTTGAAGCAGAAGATATTGACGATCTGGCCTCCGACAATAGTATTTTCAAAGAACGGCTGCGTGTTACTACACTGTTCAGGCGTGACGGTGACTTTGGCCGCGGTGTCGACAGTCCCGGCGTTAGCCTGTCCATGCCAGCAGATACCTTTAATAACGATTCGACGCGCATTAACCTTAAACACGGTATTCGCGCTTTTATCAGAAACAATGGTGGTGCGCGGTGCCGACCCGAGCTCCATATCATCGCCTGCCAGACCAAAAAACGACAACTCCGTATCGCTGATATCGATGGGTGAAATCAGGAAGCGGCCCCCCGGAAAACGCACCGGAATCGCTTTCGCGTAGGCGTTGTAGGATTGTGTCCATGCCAGCATCCGCTTAAAGGCTTCAGTGTCATCGGTCACGCCATCCCCTTTCGCGCCAAAGTGCAGAATGTTCACTTCGGCGGGATCGTTGATGGTGCGCTTCCAGTAGAAACCGTTACCCACCGCCACCGTACCGCCATCATCTTTCAGCGGAGTGGTGCTGAGAAAACCGACAAAGTCTGCGCCGCCACGGAAGCTGGAGTCCTTATCGTAATAGCGTTTAAGGCTCGCGACTTCACCTGATTTTGGTGGAACAGTGGTACGCAGTTCAGCAAAAGAGTTAACTTCGATCATAGAATCCTCCTCAGGATCATAGAGATATCGCGCTGAAATCAGCGCACTACTTAGCCGCAGCCGGATGGCCGCAAAGGGAGTCCCACATGTCGTTGTGGGTGTTGATGGCGCGCACCGTACGAACGTCCATTTTTTGCGCGTCATCGCCGTAGGTATAAAGAGGGGAAAAAAGTACGCAGGCAGAGTCGGTGATCGCCACCGGCTCAGGGTTTGTGGTATTTCGACTGCTGCAGCTTGTCGCGAGCAGCAGCGTCATCAAGGCTATGGTTGTCAGTCGCCACACGGTTAGCCTCCTCGCGATTATGTTGTTGCTGTTGCGCTACCGCGGTGACGCGGGACGCCTCCTGTTGCGCGTTATCGACGTCAGAACGCGCTTTTTGCTGCACTTTGCCGATTTTCTTGCCGCCGAAATAACTGGCGCCCAGCGCCGCGATGACCGCAGCCAGCGCGGCGATCCAGTGCCAGCTGCCGCCCAGTAAGGTGGTAATCAGAGTCATGGCTTCGCTCCTTCAGACTGCTCCTTCGCATTGAGCAGGTTTTTCTGACGAACAAATTGTGCAATCACCCCCATCGCCACCATGAAGGCGCCCACCAGCCCGAGGTAGTTGTGCGGCAGAATCGCTTTAACGTCTTCGGGCAGTGCGCTCCAGGCATCAACGGCGGCCGAAGGAAACGACTGCGCCCAGGCGCTGAGCATGGAACCCAGCGACGCAAGCCAGACAGACCAGGTTTTGAAAAGCAGACGGGCATGAGAGACAAACTGGAGGGTGGTAAAGCGCTGCAGCAGCAGCAGAATGATGATTGCCGTCAGCACGGCGGTGAGAAACATGAGCCATCTCATAGCAACCCCCTGTAAACCGCATAGGTTCCGCTGCGCATCATCTCCGCGTGACGTCTGGCGCGGCCCGGCGTCTGACGGGCCCAGAGGCTGTTCATCATCGCGTCAGCCGCATCATTAAACTGTTCAGCCACGATCGCGCTGAGCATGTTTTTGAACTGCAGGACGCCCTCGACGCCCAGCTGATAAGCCATGCTCAGCAGCACGTCGGTGCGGGCGTCGTTGCACTTCGCCAGCGCATTACGCAGCAGCTCCCTGCCCTGCATCTCCTGAATTTTGTTTTCAAGAATGCACTGCTTCCAGACATCACCGACGCGCCGTGGCACGCGGAAAGCGTAATTACTCAGAGACGCCCCCTTGGGTCCAATGCGAATGCCGCCGGCCACCGTGGGAAAGCCCAGCGTGTCGAGATAGGGCGTGTCGACATACCCCTCTTCAAAATTCAGTACTGCGATTATCTGGCTCATAACGACTCCTCAATGACGGGTTAAAGCAACTCAGCCTTGTGAAAAGAAATACATAACGCTCGCTGATCATTACTCAGCACGGCGCAGCAGAAGGCCTTACTGACCCTGCAGCAAAACTGAACAGTAATTCAGCAAATTGCGCCCAGTGAGAACTGGAGAAAGCGAAGAGTTAGCCGGAACGGAAAAATGCGTTTTCTGCGCGTTTCAGCTCACGGCGTAGAGATGAACGTGCGGAAGACAGCAATTGTCGAAGCTGGGTGTTTCCTGACTGGTGACGCGGGGTGCAGTAATTGCGCGGTCAACGCGCGGGGCGACCTGACGCTGGCAGATTTGCTCTGCACGTCTCAGGGTGGGTGTTTCAGTTGGGAAGTTCAGGGCCTCGTCGATGCTCTGTGTCAGGCTGCTGAGAGGTTGGCGCCGCCGGTGGCGACGAGTACGTGCGTTGCCTATAAAAACGCTTTTGCCATAGTGAATTATCGCCATAACTCCTCCTGTGAATGAGTCTTTGGCGATGGGGTGGCAGGCGCGAGCTTTCGGCGAACCGAACGGGCCCGAATGTCGCGTATCACGGTCGCACGCTTACCGCCCGGCTGCATTAGCAGTCAGGTGGAAAGTAAGCGAGGGGAAATAAACGGCATCTGACGACGCTGCATTTTGCGCATCCACCCCATCCCAAAGTTCACTAACTTTGGGGTGGTATGATTCGCGCTTGTGCAGCGCCTCAATTGTTTAAGAGCGGCTCGTCCCTGAAAGAACTGCTTCGTTCATCCATATCCAAATTATTAACAGGTTCTTATGCTTTATCAAACACTGTTGGTTAATTTTTTATTTACCGCTGGTTAAATTTATGAATTTATGCCGATTATTTTTTTTTCAGCCTTCCTGAAAAAACCGGCAGAAGTGGCCTTAACCGAGGATTTGATAATGTCGCGCCTGGCTCATGATCACTTTGGCCAGTACCTTCAGGCTGGTGACGTCATCATGATTGAGATACCAGGTTTCATAGCGCTTATTGTCTGATATCACAGCGATTTTCTTATGCTGCAGCTGCAGGCGCTTGAGATAGAGCTGCTCATCGAGGGTGAAAATATAGATGCCGTCGCCGTCGAACATCCGCACGCTGATATCCACAAACAGCTGATCGCGCGGCGCAAAGGTGTCAGCCATGGAGTCACTGTTGATAGCGATTAACCGGATGTTTTCCGCCGGGCGCCCGTTGAACAGCACCCGCGCCTCATCCAGACCATATTCGATCGCCTGGATAGTCTCGACAAACTCATCACGCGCAGGCAGGCCTGCAGCACTTCGCTGACCAATGTCGAGGCTATCAATCCGAAACACATTCTTCTGACCGGTGAGCGCACTTAGCGTCACCGGTTCAGCAGGTTGTTCCATACCGTATTGCAGCCACTCAACCCTGACGCCCAGCAGCTGGCTGAGAGCCAGTAAATTGCCGCCATCCGGCACTGACTGCGCGTTAAACCACTTCCACACTCCCGGCGTTGAAATCTTACAGCCTTGCTGCTGCAGAGCCCTGGCAACCTGTTTGTTTCGTCCATGTCCGGCAATGCCGGCACTCTCACAGGCCGCTATCAGCCTGGCGGTGAAAGCTTGTCTTGTACTTTCTTTTTTAACCATTAGTTAATAATCAGCCATAGAAGAGATACTGGATGTTATTTTCATTATTGCTACCAGTTCATTTTATATTACCGCTCGTTTACTACCTAACCGCTTTATCAAGCATTCCTGATAATCATTATCCGCTTCAGCCCGCGGCTGGACAAAAAATATTGCCTCAGGCCGCGTACAGCCCCGGCTTTCAGGAATGTTCCGTAAAAAATTGCGTGAATATCAGCCAGAATAATGGCCAGTAGTGACGAGACCGGAACGGAAATTAAGCTGATGCGCAGAAAACTCTATCTTTCACTGGACCGGAAAATGGAGCTAAAAAAAACGGGAGTCTCTGAAAGACTCCCGCTTTGTTAAAAATTATGGCAGTTATGGCCGGAGCGTATCGTCGCCCCATGCTATCCATTTATAGGTCGTCAGCGCCTCTAATCCCATCGGGCCACGAGCATGCAGTTTCTGGGTACTGACCGCCACTTCGGCACCCAGGCCAAACTGTCCGCCATCGGTGAAGCGGGTGCTTGCGTTGACATAGACCGCTGAGGAGTCGACCTGACGGACAAAACGCGCGGCGTTACGGGTATTACGGGTCAGGATGGCATCCGAGTGCTGCGTGCCATGCGTACGAATATGATCGATCGCCTCATCCATATCCGCCACTAATTTGACGTTAAGATCCAGCGACAGCCACTCATCATTGTACTGCTGCGGATTCACCTGCGTGACCGATGCCGGGCCTTGCTGCAGCTGCGCCAGCACGTTGCTGTCAGCATGCAGCGCAATCGCTTCCTGTGCCATACGCGCGCTGAAGGCGGGCAGGAAACGATCGGCAATCGCCTGATCCACCAGCAGCGTCTCCAGTGAGTTACAAGCGCTGGGACGCTGTTTCTTGGCGTTGACGATCAGATCAAGTGCAGGTTCGATCTCCATCGTCTCATCAATATAGATATGACAAACGCCGATGCCGCCGGTGATCACCGGAATAGTGGAGTTTTCCCGGCACAGCTTATGCAGCCCGGCTCCGCCACGCGGGATCAGCATATCGACGTAGCGATCCAGCTTCAGTAGCTGATTCACCAGCTCGCGATCCGGATTTTCGATCGCCTGAACGATCGCCGCAGGCAGACCGTGCTGTTTCAGCGCGTTCTGGATCACCCGGACGGTGGCCGCATTGGTGCGCCAGGTCTCTTTACCACCGCGCAGAATGGCGGCGTTACCGGTTTTCAGGCACAGAGTGGCGACGTCCACCGTGACGTTGGGACGCGCCTCGTAGATCACAGCCACCACGCCCAGCGGCACGCGACGACGCTCAATGCGCAGCCCGCTGTCGAGCTGACCGCCGTCAATTAACTGCCCCACCGGATCGGCCAGCTGACAGACCTGGCGCACATCGCTGGCGATGCTGCCGAGGCGTTGCGGATTGAGTGTCAGCCGGTCCAGCAGCGCGGCGCTCATGCCGTTCTGACGCGCATCGGCTAAATCCAGCTCATTGGCCGCCAGAATGTGTGCGCTTTCCGCCTCCAGACGGTCGGCAATGGTCATCAGAACCTGATTTTTCTCTGCCGTCGACAGATCGGCCACGGTGTAAGCTGCGGCGCGCGCCGCTTTTCCCATCTCTTCAAGCATTGTCCGCTCCTTAACTGACGATCATGTCGTCGCGGTGAACCGCCACCGGGCCATATTCATAGCCCAGGATTTCGCTGATCTGCTGGCTGTGATGACCGGCAATCATCCGCATCGCGTCGCTGTTGTAGCGTGAAACACCATGCGCGATATCCCTGCCCTGCAAACTGCGGATACGGATCACTTCCCCACGTGAGAAATTCCCCTGAATAGCACGGATCCCTTTCGGCAGCAGCGAACTGCCGCGTTCAATAATTGCCGCCAGTGCACCATCATCGACGGTGAGTTCACCTGCCGGAGGCGCACCGAAAATCCAGCGTTTACGATTTTCCAGCGGCGATTGCTGCGCATGAAAGCGCGTACCGACCGGCTTACCGTCAATGACATCGCTGATCACACCGCTGCGACTGCCTGAGGCGATGATCACATCGATACCGGCGCGGCAGGCGACATCCGCCGCCTGAAGCTTGGTCGACATGCCGCCAGTGCCGAGACCCGATACGCTGTCGCCCGCCAGGGCACGCAACGCATCATCGATCACATGGACATCACTGATCAGCTCAGCCTCAGGATTGTTACGCGGATCGGCGGTGAACAGTCCCTGCTGGTCGGTCAGCAGCAGCAGCTTGTCGGCACCGCCGAGCATCGCCGCCAGCGCTGAGAGATTGTCATTATCGCCCACTTTGATTTCAGCGGTGGCGACGGCATCGTTCTCATTGATCACCGGCACTATGTGGTTATCCAGCAGCGCGCGCAGCGTGTCGCGGGCATTAAGGAAGCGCTCGCGATCTTCCATGTCGGCACGGGTCAGCAACATCTGACCAATATGGATACCGTAGATTGAGAACAGCTGTTCCCACAGCTGAATCAGACGGCTCTGCCCCACCGCAGCCAGCAGCTGCTTTGAGGCGATGGTGGGTGGCAGTTCGGGGTAACCCAGATGTTCGCGTCCGGCGGCCATCGCGCCAGAGGTCACAATCACAATGCGGTGGCCCGCCGCGTGCTGCTGCGCACACTGACGAACCAGTTCCACCATGTGCGCCCGATTCAGCCGACGGGAGCCGCCGGTGAGAACGCTGGTACCCAACTTGACCACTAAGGTCTGACTGCCACTCATATTTCCTGCCGTAGTGAAAAATTTTTACGAAAGGACGTTTTAACAGGAGTCGATAAGGAAGCCAACAGCCAGCGGGGGAAAAGCACGAATTTACGCGGACAAGGACGTAGACCAAAAGTTCAGGGTTAACAAGAAATCATGAAAAGTGTCATAAAAAGTTCATCGCTGACGGGTAAAAAGTCCGTGCTTTACAAAAACTTTCATTTTTTTACGGCGTTCACATTGGGATTGATAGCAAATGAAGAAAAGCACACTGGCCATGATCCTCTCCACGCTGACGCTGGCATCTGCCGCGCAGGCTGCCGAAATCTATAACAAAGATGGCAACAAACTGGACTTATACGGCAAAGTTAAAGCTGAGCACTACATCAGCGATAATGCCAGCCAGGATGGAGACAAGTCCTATACCCGTATCGGTTTTAAGGGTCAGACACAGATTAACGACCTGATGACCGGTTATGGTCAGTGGGAATATCAGTACAACGTCAATAACTCCGAAGGCAGCGACGCCAACAATGGCAACAAAACCCGCCTTGGGTTTGCTGGTCTGAAATTCTCGCAGTATGGTTCGGTCGATTACGGTCGTAACTACGGTGTGCTGTATGACGTTGAGGCCTGGACCGACGTGTTCCCGGAATTCGGCGGTGACGGTACAGCCCGTTCCGATAACTTTATGACTCAGCGTGCAACCGGTGTGGCGACTTACCGTAACAACAACTTCTTTGGTCTGGTCGATGGGCTGAAGTTTGCGTTGCAGTATCAGGGTAAAAACGACGCCACCAGCGCCAACACCCGCACCGACATCAACCGTCAGAATGGCGACGGCTACGGTGCCTCACTGGGCTATGCCCTGGGTGATTCCGGTGTGAGCCTGATGAGTGCCATCACCTCTTCTGACCGTACCAACCAGCAGCAGGCACGTGCCTATGGCGGCGGTGACCGTGCGGATTCCTGGGGCGCAGGCGTGAAGTATGATGCCAACAGCGTCTACCTGGCGGCGATCTATACCGATACCCGCAACATGACACCAATCAGCGGCACCAACCGTAACACCGGTGCTACCGTCGCGGGCGCAGCCAACAAAGCGCAGAACATCGAACTGGTGGCGCAGTATCAGTTTGATTTCGGCCTGCGTCCTTCTATTGGCTATGTACAGACAAAAGGCAAAGATATCGAAAACGGTATCGGCGATGCGGATCTGGTGAAATATATCGACGTGGGCGCGACCTACTACTTCAACAAAAATATGTCCGCCTTCGTTGATTACAAAATCAACCAGCTGGATGATGACAACGCGCTGTCGATTAACAACGATGACGTGGTCGCGATGGGTGTGACTTACCAGTTCTGATTTCAGGCTAATGCCGCACAGCATAAGCTACAGAATGTATGAGCATGAAAAAGGGCGCGTTTTTCAACGCGCCCTTTGCTTGTTAACAACATCTGGCCCGCTCTGCTATGAGATCGAGCTGCGCAGGGAACACGGTCAGATCGGAAAGACGCAAAAGACGTCATCCCTGACACGCTCGACCCGCGCCGTCCCTGGCGCGGGACGCTTTCCTCTTCTGCCCGTGTTCCCTGCGCGTTGAGCTTATTCGTTGCTGCCAGATTCACCCTACTTGAGATTTGTCAGCAGTTTGTGGGCAAGCGTTTTAACTCACCCTTTAATCTCTAAACACCCAATCAGGCGCTCAGCTTTACCGGTTTCTCATCGAAATCGCTGGCCGGAATCAGATCCAGCTCGAACTCTTTCAGCATCGCTTTCAGACGGGTATGGAAATTCCGTAAGGTCTCTTCCACGCGCGCCGTATTCTCTTTGCCTTTGATGGTTGCCACCGACCAGTCACCCTCTTTATCGAACAGACCGATATGGTAGACATAGGTAAAGTGGTCAGCCTGCGCTTCCAGCTCCATCCACCAGCCCCAGAACTCACGCAGTTCCGGTGCCGGTTTCACATTAACGCAGGCAGCCAGGCAGTCGAAAAAGAACCGGGTTTCGCCACATTTCCCATCGCGAATATAAGGCCCAAGCTCCGTAAAGCGCTTAAGCAGGCGACTGCGGGGATGACCACTTGGTAACGTCATGCTGAATCTCCATAGATTTTGACCGCTATACAGCCTTGATTTTCCGGACGGCCAGGGAATGTCATGTTTCGCTTAACGGCAGCCCGGAAGAATTCCGCTACTAGTTGTAGCAAATACTGTAAATTTTGCCAGTTACCTTTTTAAACGCTTCTCCAGCCAGTCGCAAATTTCATTCAGCGCCTTGTCGAAACTGGCCATCATCGGCTTCACCGGAATCAGCAACGCTTTGCCATCTGACGAAGAGTTAGCGATCAGCTTGCTCTCCTCTTCCGGGCTGAAAAGATCGTTTTGCCAGTAGCCCGACAGCATGGGTGTCGGCGTCCGGCGGCCCAGCAATCCCTGAGTTTTCAGCGAATATCGATTGAGTTCGGTACGCAGCGCACTGTCAGAGGCGGTTGCCATGCCCAGCCGGCTCGCCAGCATATCCATATACATATCCGGGATCTCATCCTGCAACGCTGTCTGCGTCAGCAGCGCATGCACAATCGGGCCAAGACAGGCGACCCCACGCAGCCGCTGCGATTCCAGATAGGCCAGTCGTACGGCCACGTTAGCGCCAAAGCGATAACCAAACGCCGCCACGCGGGTATGGTCGATCCAGGGCACGTTTTTCAGATCGCGCAGCACCTGCTGATGCAAAAAGCTGGTGTCCTGACTCAGCGTCCATTTCACCGAGTTGCCTACCGACGGCACATCAATGGTCAGCATGGCGATGCCGCGCGGGGCAAGGTAATCATGGAACAGGCGATAGTGATCGCTCTGTAATGAGTCGAGCGCGCCACAGAACAGCACGGTGGGATAAGGCGCTTCAACGTCAGGCGGCATGTGCAGAAAGCCGTTAACCGGGCTGCCACCCTGAATGGCGAACGTCAGCGGTTTCAGCTCGCCCGGCAGGCGTTGAGTCGCCTCTTCATAGGCGCGGTTCGCCAGCGTCTGCGCCTGGTCGGCCAGCTCATCCCCTTTTATATAGGGATAGGCCGCAACGCTGTAGAGATGCGCCGCGTGTAGCCAGTAGTCGCCCGCCTCGCTGTCGTCGGTGGCCTCCAGCGCTTTCTGCTGCCAGATACCCGCCTGTTTACACCATTCGAAATGCCAGTTGCCGCCGCGAAAACCGATTACAGTGTCGAGCAGCGTCTCATCCGTATGTTCAACATTGCTGATGGCAATACGTGCCAGTACTTCGCTGATCTCCTGCGGCGACAGGCCACGCCATGTCCACATCAGCTTATTCAGCATACGATACCAGCCACGCTGGCTGTCACCATCCAGGGCTGAGTGGACATCCGAAGTAGCATGATGGTGGCGGCGAACCAGGGTTGAGGTTTCAGGATGTTTAAAGCGCGGTTTGAACAACTCCTCGCTGAGATTTTTGCTCGACATACTCACTTCTCCTGCAACAGAAACGGCGATGGCTAAGTGTACTGTACGGCAATTCGGGGTGCGAGGCACAGAAAGCACAACGCCCGGAAAACCGGGCGTTGTCTGATGCATATCAATCAGCTTTTAACAATCGGCGGGATGTAGACCACGCCCATATCCCACGGCTGCTCGATCCAGGTATCCTGCGGAATATCGACAATATAATCATCAACCAGTGAGCGACCGGCCGGTTTAGCGAAAATGGTGCAGAAACGCGCTTTCGGGTACATCTCGCGAATCGCCTGGGCGGTGCCGCCGGTATCCACCAGGTCATCGATCACGATAAAGCCTTCACCGTCGCCTTCTGCGCGCTTCAGAACTTTCATTTCGCGCTGATGATCGTGGTCATAGCTGGAGATGCAGACGGTATCGACGTAGCGGATACCCAGTTCACGTGCCAGCAGCGAAGCCGGTACCAGACCGCCGCGGCTCACCGCGATAATGCCTTTCCACTGTTCAACAGGAAGCAGGCGCTGGGCCAGTTTACGGGCATGAATCTGAAGCATGTCCCAGGTAACGACGTATTTTTCGCTCATAGAATAGAAATCCCAGCCAACCGAGGTGGCGTAAAAATGTGCAACGGGGAAAAGGTTGCGCGAGATTATAAGGAGTTGACGCACTAAAAACCAGCACCCGCGCACTGGTTGCGGCTTTTTAGCGCGTCTGAGAGCGCACCCGGTAGAAAACAGTGATATTCTCGGGCCTGGCTCGTCAGATTCTCTGACGGCGATTTTTCACTGGAAACTCGCGATGTCCGGCCTCGCCGGTACACTGACACAGGAGACCTGTCGTGTCTGAATTGTCTCAACTCTCTCCACAGCCGCTGTGGGATATTTTCGCTAAGATCTGCTCTATTCCCCATCCCTCTTTTCACGAAGAAGCGCTGGCGAGTTACATCGTCGGCTGGGCCAAAGAGCAAGGCTTCTGGTGTGAGCGCGATCAGGTCGGCAACATCCTGATTCGTAAGCCCGCCACCGCAGGCATGGAAAACCGTACCCCGGTTGCGCTGCAGGCGCATCTGGATATGGTGCCGCAGAAAAATAATGACACCGTTCATGACTTCACCAAAGATCCGATTCAGCCCTGGGTTGACGGCGAGTGGGTGAAAGCGCGCGGCACCACGCTGGGCGCGGACAACGGCATCGGTATGGCTTCTGCGCTGGCAGTACTGGCTGACAGCAGCCTGACACATGGCCCGCTGGAAGTGCTGCTGACCATGACTGAAGAGACCGGTATGGATGGCGCATTCGGTCTGCAACCCAACTGGCTGCAGGCAGAAATCCTGATCAACACCGACTCCGAAGAAGAAGGTGAGATCTACATGGGCTGCGCGGGCGGTATCGACTTCGTCACCACCCTGCCACTGACCCGTGAAGCGGTGCCTGCTGAATTCCAGACCCTGAAGCTGACGCTGAAAGGCCTGCGTGGCGGTCACTCCGGTGCCGATATTCATATGGGCCTCGGCAACGCCAACAAACTGCTGGCGCGCTTCCTGGCGGCACACGCTGCTGAACTGGATCTGCGTCTGCTGGCCTTCAGTGGCGGTACGCTGCGCAACGCGATCCCGCGTGAAGCCTTCGCTACCGTGGCGGTCGAGAGCCACAAAGCGGATGCGCTGAAATCAGCGGCGGCGCACTTCCTGAGCGCCATCAAAAATGAGCACGGCATCAAAGAGCCGAACATCGCCCTGGTCACTGAGCCGCTGGCGCATCAGGGTGATGCTCTGAACGCTGACAGCCGCGATCGCTTCCTGAACCTGCTCAACAGCATGCCAAACGGTGTGATCCGCAACTCCGACGTGGCGAAAGGCGTAGTAGAAACCTCACTGAATATCGGTGTGGTGACCATGGAAGCCGATCATGCAGAGATCAACTGCCTGATCCGTTCGCTGATCGACACCGGCCGCGATTATGTGGTGCAGATGCTGACCTCACTGGGCCAGCTGGCCGGTGCACAGACCAAAGCGAAAGGCGGCTACCCAGGCTGGCAGCCTGATGCGGACTCCGCCATTATGGCGCTGACCCGTCAGACCTATATCGCGCTGTTTGATAAGACCCCGAACATTCAGGTGATCCACGCCGGTCTGGAGTGTGGTCTGTTCAAAAAACCGTATCCGGAGATGGATATGGTATCGATTGGGCCGACCATCACCGGGCCGCACTCGCCGGATGAGCAGGTTCACATCGAAAGCGTTGGCCTTTACTGGAAACTGCTGACCACCCTGCTGAATGTGGTGCCAGAAAAGTAATTCTGTCACAAAAAAAGTAAACCAGGCTCCGGCCTGGTTTTTTTATGCCTGTGACTTTCCCCCAGCATAATTCGCTGCCTTTTCCGCCCTTTCCCCCGCTATTCCGCCGCTTTCCCGCGCTTCGCTGGTTGTAGCCGCCATTATGTCCAGATGTCTGGATGGCTAATAAGATTTCGTGCTAGCTTATGCGCTTTCGGCTGTTGCCGCGCCTGAAGGTTCAGGAAAAAATGCGGCCAGTGTTTCTTCAGGAGAGTAATGACATGCCAGGGTTAAACTGCCTTGAGATGCGTAACATCTCCATCGCTTTTGGCGGGTTTGCCGCGCTATCGTCGGTGGATTTCCGCAGTGACGGCCATTCAGTACATGCACTGACCGGCGCTAACGGCGCGGGTAAGTCAACACTGATGGCGATCCTTTCCGGTGCGCACAGCCACTACAGCGGCGAGATCCTGCTGGATGGTGAGCCGGTCTCCATCCGTACGCCGCGTGATGCGAAACGGCTGGGTATCCATCTGGTTCAGCAGGAAGTGGACGTGGCGCTGGTGCCGCAGCTCAGCGTCGCGGAAAACATTCTGCTGGATCGGCTGGCAGAGCCTGGCCACCGCTATCGCTGGGGCGAGGTTCGGCGTCAGGCGCGGGCGCTGCTGGCTCAGCTCGACGTGGCGCTGGACGTCAACCGGCTGGTGGAGCGCTGTACCCTGGCTGAAAAGCAGCAAATTCTGCTGGCGCGCGCGCTGTCGCACCACTGCCGCTTTCTGATTCTGGATGAACCCACTGCCCCGCTGGATCAGCATGAAAGTGAGCGGCTGTTTGCTGTGGTGCGTCGCCTGCAGGCCAGCGGCATCGGTGTGGTGTTTATCTCTCACCGCATCCATGAACTGAAAGCAATCTGTGACCAGCTGACGGTGCTGCGTGATGGCCGGTTGATCGAAACCGGCCCGATGGCGGCACTGAGCGGTGAGCAGATCGTGGAGAAGATGCTGGGGCATCAGCTCACCGATATCTTCCCGGCCCGTCGTGCGCAGCAGACTCAGCCGCTGCTGCTGGCGATTGACGGTCTTCATGATGAGCAACTGCTGCAGGATATCTCGCTACGATTGCACAAAGGGGAAATTCTGGGCATTGCAGGCCTGGCCGGTGCCGGTAAAACCGAACTCTGTAAGGCGCTGTTTGGTGCCAGCAAAAGCCGCGTCAGTCGCGGTGAACTGCATGGCCAGCCGTGGCAGCCCCGTTCGCCGCATGACTCCGTCAGTCGCCGCATGGCGCTGGTGCCGGAGGAGCGGCGCAAAGAGGGGATCTTTATTGATGAGTCGGTGGCAATGAACCTCAGCGTCAGCGCAGACGACAGCTTTTCGCGCTGGAGCCTGTTTGGTCATCGCCAGGCGTGGCGCTGGGCGGAGCAGGTTATCCAGCAATTGCAGGTGCGCACCACCGGTCCGGCACAGACGCTGCGCCGTCTCTCCGGCGGCAATCAGCAGAAAGTGGCGATAGGCAAATGGCTGCGCAACAACGCCGACGTGCTGATTTTCGATGAGCCGACGAAAGGCGTCGATATCAAAGCCAAAACCGAACTCTTCACCCTGATCGATAACCTGGCGCGCGAGGGGAAAGGCATCATTTACGCGTCGGGAGAGTTTTCTGAACTGGTCGGTTTATGCGACCGGATTTGCGTGCTCTGGGATGGACGCATTGTGGCCGAGCTGGCTGCACGCGACGTCACCGAAGAGACGCTTTTGCTCTATTCCACCGGAGGAACCCCTGCGTGAGCAGCAAAGAAACCAGCCTGAATCTGACAGCCTCGCCGTGGCGTCACCAGTTGTTCGACTTTCTCTATAAATGGGGCATGTTGCTCACGGTGGTGATCCTGATCGCCGCTTTTGGTCTCGCCTCCGACAGCTTCCTTGAACCCAACAACATCATCAATATTCTGCGCTCAATTGCCATTGTCACGGTGATTGCGATCGGCGTCTCGATCTCGCTGACCGTTGGCGGCTTTGATCTGTCGGTCGGATCGACCGCCTCGCTGGCCAATGCACTGGTGATTTCACTGTTTGTCTGGTACGGCTTCGGCACTACTACCGCCATCCTGCTCACCCTGGCGCTCTGCACCCTGGTCGGGCTGTTTAACGCCTTTCTGATTGTGATCCTGCGCATCCCCGACATGCTGGCAACGCTGGCGACACTGTTTGTGATTCAGGGGGTGGCGATGACCTACAGCTTTGGCGGATCGATCACCGAGAACATGGTGCTGCCGAGCGGTGATATGGCGGAAGGCACCATTCCGGCGGCGTTTGGCCTGCTCGGCCAGGTGCCCACCATCGTCATCATCATGCTGGTCGTCACCGTCGCCGCGCAGCTGGCGCTCTCACTGACTAAACATGGTCGCCGGATGTATGCGCTGGGCGGCAATCCGGAAGCGGCGCGCCTCTCCGGCATCCGCACCACCCGCTATCGGGTGCTGGCTTATGTGATCGCCTCACTGCTGGCCGGTCTGGGCGGCATTCTGCTCGCCTCGCGTATCGGCTCCTCGCAGGTGAACGCCGGTAGCGGCTACCTGATGGACGCGGTCGCGGCGGCGTGGATTGGCTTCTCACTGGCGGGCTCCGGCAAGCCGAATGCGCTGGGCACGCTGGTCGGTGCGGTGATCCTCGGCGTGCTGCAGAACGGTCTGGTGATGCTCTCTGTTCCCTACTACGCCATGGACATTATTAAAGGGCTGGTGCTGGCTTTAGCACTGGCGATCACCTATATCCAGCGCCGCTGAGGCGCGTTTACCGGAGTTGATAACAATGCAAAAAATAACACTCTCGCTGCTGGCCCTGAGCCTGCTGAACGCCAGCGCCGCCTTCGCGGATACGGTCACGCCGGTGCCTGCGGCTATCGCCAGTCATGATGGCCCGATCCGCATTGCGGTGATCCGCAATCTCGGCTCCGATGACAACACCACCCAGTTTGTTGCCGGTGCCATTCAGCAGGGTCGCCAGCTTGGCTTCAAGGTCAGCACCTTTCTCAGCAACGGCGACGATGCGCGCTTCCAGGATTTCGTGAATCAGGCGATCAGCCAGAAATATGACGGCATCGTGCTGTCGCACGGTAAAGCGCCCTACGCCAGCGGACTGGTGAAGCGCATTGCCGATGCAGGCATTAAGCTGTCGGTGTTTGATACGCCGGTGGATAGCCCGATCCCGGGCGTCACCGTCACCGCGCAGGATGACGCTTCACTGGCGCAGTTGTCGCTGGGCCAGCTCATCCATGATTTCAACGGCAAGGCGAACATCGTCAAGCTATGGGTTGCCGGTTTCCCGCCGATGGAACGCCGTCAGGTGGTGTATGAAAAACTGCTGAAAGAGAATCCGGGCATTCATCAGCTTGAGTCGATTGGTGCGGTTTCAACTGACGTTCAGGGCGACACCGCCAATAAAATTGGCGCGATTCTGGCGAAATACCCGAAAGGCAAAATCGACGCCATCTGGGGTGCCTGGGACGCCTTCAGCCAGGGCGCTTACAAAGCGCTGCAGGAGAATGGCCGTACCGAGATCAAACTCTACAGCATTGATGTTTCGAACCAGGATTTGCAGCTGATGCGCGAGAAAAACAGCCCGTGGGTGCAGACGGTAGCGGTGGATCCTAAAACTATTGGCGCGGTGAATATGCGTCTGGTGGCGAAGAAAATTGCCGGTGAAGAGACGCCAGCGACTTATCAGTTTAAAGCGGCATCGATCTCTCAGCAGCAGCTTAACAGCCAGCCTGGCGCGGTGAACGTCGCGTCACTGAACAAGATCATTCCGGGCTGGGGCAGCAATGAGGATTTCGTTGCCCCGTGGTTTGCGACCCTGGCGGCGAAATATAAGAAGTAATCGGATGTCAGCCTTGCCGGTCGGTGAGGCTGACGGTTACAGACCCAGCAGCAGCTGACGCTCCAGCTGGGGATCCACCATAGTCACATGTAATCCCACCAGCCGCACGCCGCGCCCGGCACGACGCTCATCCCAGGTTTTACGGGCGATGGCAATCATGTCCTCTTTGTTCAGCACCGGCCAGATATGCTCCTGGGTCGTCTGCTGAAAATCACTGAACTTCAGTTTGACGCCCTGACGCGCCACCTGCTTGTCAGGTCGGATCTGCGTCAGCCGGCGTTCCAGTTCGGCGTAGAGAAAATCAATAATTTCCAGGCAGGCATCCCAGTCGCTGATATCTTCCGCCAGCGTCCGTTCAACCCCCAGCGATTTACGCTCGCGCTCAACGATCACGCTACGGTCATCAATGCCATTGCTGCGCTCCCACAGCACCCGGCCAAACTTGCCAAAGCGCTTTAACAGCAGCGCTAAGTCTGCCTTCTGCACGTCGCCACAGGTTACCAGCCCCATCTCTTCCAGCTTTTTGGCCGAGACCTTGCCGACGCCAGGGATCTTCGCCAGCGGCAGGGTCAGCAGAAAACCGGACATCTCCGGCGGGGTAATCACGAACTGGCCGTCCGGCTTATTGAGGTCAGAGGCGATCTTCGCCAGAAATTTAATCGGGGCGATGCCCGCTGAGGCGGTAAGCCCGGTTTCACGGTAGATGGTGGCACGGATCGCCTGCGCCATCAGCGTGGCAGAGCCGTGACAGTGGGGGCTGTCGGTGACATCCAGGTAAGCTTCATCAAGGGAGAGCGGTTCAATCAGCGGCGTATAGCGGGTAAAGATGTCGCGGATCTGCGCGGAGGCTTCTTTATAGGCGTCGAAGCGTCCTGGCAGCAGACGCAGATGCGGGCATAACTTGAGGGCCATGCCGGTTGGCATCGCGCTGCGCACGCCAAATTTGCGCGCCGGATAGTTGGCGGTGCTGATCACGCCGCGACGCTCGCGGCTGCCACCAATGGCGATCGGGATGTCGCGCAGCTGGGGATTATCACGCATCTCCACCGCGGCATAGAAGCAGTCCATATCGACATGAATGATTTTACGCATACCCCCTCCGGCACTGGATAAGTATACAGTTGGCAGGGGTAACTGCAATATTTGTCGCGCTGACGATTAAAGTTTACAAATTTCTGGCCGAATATCTTTCAGTAAATCGCGAATTTGGCTGACGCCGTCTTGCTAAAAAAACAGACAATGTTTAATGTTGCGCTGCGGTAGCGGACAGTTCCGATAATGCAAACAGAGACGCACATTTTGCGTCATGTTCTCTTCACCTCAAGGTACACACAGCATGGGCAAAATCGCACTCCTGTTTGCGATGATTTTACTGCCAGCCCTCAGCATGGCAATGACACCCGAACCCGTCTCAACGGCACCGGTCAGCAAAGAATTAAAGAAGCAGTTACTTGGCACCCCGGTCTATATCCAGATCTTCAAGGAAGAACGCACGCTCGAACTCTACGGCAAAATCGGTAACGAATACCGCCTGCTGGACACCTACCGCATCTGTAACTTTTCTGGCGGCCTCGGCCCGAAACGCCGTGAAGGCGATTTCAAAAGCCCGGAAGGTTTTTACAACGTGAAGCTGAATCAGCTGAAGCCGGATAGCCGGTTTTATCGCGCGATCAACATCGGCTTTCCGAATCAGTACGATCGTAATCAGGGCTACAGCGGCAATTACCTGATGATTCATGGCGACTGTAAGTCGATTGGCTGCTATGCCATGACTAACGCCTATATGGATGAGATTTTTACCTATGTGAATGCCGCGCTGCGTAACGGCCAGCAGGATATCAGCATCAGCATCTATCCATTCCGCATGACCGACAGCAATATGCAGCGTCACCGCTACTCCACCTATGCCAGTTTCTGGCAGCAGCTGCAGCCGGGATACGCTTACTTTGCTAAATATCATCAGCCGCCGATGGTTAATGTCGCCAGCGGTAAATATGTGATGAACAGCAGCCCGGCACCGGTTTTAGCCAGTCCCGAAGCGGCTTCACGTTCATTCCTGGCGCTCTCCAAGGCAGAATAACGCCCATTCACCTGGCACGATCCGCTGCCAGGTTTCATTGGCCGTCAGTGGCTGCGTAGCAATCACCGTCACCACGTCATGCGGCGTGGTGTGCTGCTGAAAATCGACCTCCACATCCTGATCCAGTAACTGCGCCCGGCCAAAGGGTGCGCGACGGGTGATCCAGTAAAGATTGGTGGAGCAAAAGGCCATCAGATAACGGCCGTCTGACAGCAGCATGTTAAACACGCCCTTCTGCCGCAACGTGCCGGCAAGCTCCCCGATAAAACGGAATACCGCAGGCCAGTTGCCTGGCGTACGTGGATAGCGCGTCGCCAGCTGATGCAGGATCCAGCAGAACGCCTTCTCGCTGTCCGTTTCGCCCACCGGCCGGAATGTGCCGGTCTCCAGCTGCCGATAGCCCCTGAGCTGCCCGTTGTGCGCATAGGTCCAGTTACGGCCCCACAACTCACGGGTAAACGGGTGGGTATTTTCCAGCGACACCTGCCCGCGATTCGCCTGGCGGATGTGCGCCACCACCGAATGCGATTTGATCGGATACTCCTGCACCAGACGCGCAATCGGCGAGTTAAAGCTCGGCAGCGGATCTTTAAACGTACGACAACCTTTATCTTCGTAGAAGGTAATGCCCCAGCCATCTTTGTGAGGCCCGGTTCCACCGCCACGCTGAACCAGACCGGTAAAGCTGAAACAGATATCCGTGGGAACATTGGCGCTCATCCCGAGCAATTCGCACATAGCCACCGCCTTAGAGTAAGCGGCCTCCCGTCAGGCGGGAGGCCAGCGCAGTTACTTCACCATCTCTTTTTCGATCAGCAGCATCAGGATGTGGATCACTTTAATGTGGATCTCCTGGATGCGATCGGCATAACCAAAGTGTGGCACCCGGATTTCAATGTCGGCACTGCCTGCCATCTTACCGCCATCTTTACCGGTCAGGGTGATCACTTTCATCCCCTGCGCACGGGCAGCTTCAATCGCTTTAATGATATTGGCAGAGTTACCGGAAGTTGAGAGGCCCAGCAGCACATCGCCCGGACGCCCTACCGCTTCCACATAGCGTGAAAAGACATAGTCATAACCAAAATCATTACTGACGCAGGAGAGATGGCTGACATCAGAGATGGCAATCGCCGGATAGCCAGGACGATTTTCGCGGTAGCGACCGGTCAGCTCTTCAGCGAAATGCATCGCATCGCAATGTGAACCGCCGTTACCGCAGGAAAGCACCTTGCCGCCCGCCTTAAAGCTGTCAGCCAGCAGCACCGCCGCACGCTGGATCGCATGGATATTGGCCTCGTCGCTGAGGAATTTATTCAGCGTATCAGCAGCTTCATTAAGCTCAGAGCGGATAATGTCCTGGTACATAGGGATGTCCTTTTTTAGGAGAGGTTAATCGCAGCAAGTTTAACGGAATGGCCGGTCAGCGCAAAGCGTCATGCCATGGCTGGCCAGGCAGTGGCGGCGATTATCACTGCAGCGGGTGATGCAAAAATGGACAGAAATCGGTTTTTGTGAGGCAGGTTGTAATTGCGATGTAAACAAATTGATAAATCAACCCAACTGCTCTAAACCTCTCTACATAACAGGTCAGACCTCTTACTACTTGGAGCGGTTCATTATGATGGTTGTCTCGATACTTGCCACGGTGGCGCTGATTGGCGCCCTGTTCTATCACCGCCTGTCGTTGCGGCTCAGCAGCGCGATTCTGCTGCTGTGGACTGCTGCGATGGCTTTTGCTCACCTCTGGACGCCATGGTTACTGTTGCCGCTGGCGATCATCCTGCTGCCGTTCAACCTGCCGTCACTGCGCCGCAGCCTGTTTTCAAAGCCGATGTTTCAGCGCTTCCAGCAGGTGATGCCGCCGATGTCACGCACCGAAAAAGAAGCGATCGATGCGGGCACCACCTGGTGGGAAGGCGATCTGTTTCAGGGCAAACCAGACTGGCAGAAGCTGCACAACTATCCGCAGCCGCGCCTGACTGCCGACGAGCAGGCTTTTCTCAATGGTCCGGTTGAAGAAGCATGCCGCATGGCCAACGATTTCCAGATCACCCATGAGCTGGCCGATATGCCGCCGGAACTGTGGGCTTATCTGAAAGAGCATCGTTTCTTCGCGATGATTATCAAAAAAGAGTATGGCGGACTCGATTTCTCCGCCTATGCGCAGGCCTGCGTGCTGCAAAAACTGTCGGGCGTCTCCGGGATTCTGGCGATTACCGTAGGCGTGCCTAACTCATTAGGTCCGGGCGAACTGCTGCAACACTACGGCACTGAAGAGCAGAAAAATCACTATTTACCCCGGCTGGCACGCGGCGATGAGATCCCCTGCTTTGCGCTGACCAGTCCGGAAGCGGGCTCAGATGCCGGAGCCATCCCCGATACCGGCGTGGTCTGCATGGGCGAGTGGCAGGGTCAGCAGGTGCTGGGCATGCGGCTGACCTGGAACAAGCGCTATATTACGCTGGCGCCGATCGCCACCGTGCTGGGGCTGGCATTTAAACTCTCCGACCCGGATCATCTGCTCAGCGATAACGAAAATCCTGGCATTACCTGTGCGCTGATCCCGACCAACACGCCCGGCGTGGAGATTGGTCATCGCCACTTCCCGCTTAACGTGCCGTTCCAGAACGGGCCGACACGCGGCAACAATATCTTTGTGCCGATTGACTATATTATTGGCGGCCCACAAATGGCCGGTCAGGGCTGGCGGATGCTGGTGGAGTGTCTGTCTGTGGGTCGCGGCATTACGCTGCCATCGAACTCAACCGGCAGCCTGAAAAGTGTGGCGCTGGCGACAGGCGCCTATGCCCATATCCGTCGTCAGTTCCGCGTCTCAATCGGTAAGATGGAAGGGATTGAAGAGCCGCTGGCGCGCATTGCCGGTAACGCCTACGTGATGGATGCGGCGGCTACGCTGATTACCGCCGGTATTATGCAGGGTGAAAAACCGGCAGTGCTGTCGGCGATTGTGAAATATCACTGCACCCATCGCGGTCAGCGCGCCATCATCGACGCCATGGATATTGCCGGCGGTAAAGGCATTATGCTGGGTAACAGCAACTTCCTGGCCCGCGCCTATCAGGGTGCGCCTATCGCCATCACGGTAGAAGGCGCTAATATTCTGACCCGCAGCATGATTATCTTCGGACAGGGTGCGATTCGCTGCCATCCTTATGTACTGCAGGAGATGGCGGCAGCAGCCAGCAACGATGTTAACGCGTTTGATCAGGCGCTGTTCAGCCACATCGGTCATGTCGGCAGCAGCACCATCCGCAGCCTGTGGCTGGGCTTAACCGCCGGACGCACCAGCGCCACCCCGACCCGCGATGGCACCCGTCGTTACTATCAGCATCTGAACCGCATCAGTGCCAACCTGGCGTTGCTCTCTGATGTGTCGATGGCGGTGCTGGGCGGCAGCCTGAAACGTCGTGAGCGTATTTCGGCGCGTCTGGGCGATGTGCTGAGCCAGCTCTATCTCGCTTCGGCGACGCTGAAACGCTATGACGATGAAGGCCGCAACGAAGCCGATCTGCCGCTGGTGCACTGGGGCGTGCAGGATGCGTTACATCAGGCGGAAGTCGCGATGGACGATCTGCTGCGTAACTTCCCGAACCGTCTGGTCGCGGGCGCATTGCGGATGACTATTTTTGCAGGCGGTCATCACTGCCCTGCTCCGTCTGACCGTCTGGACCATCAGCTGGCAAAACTGCTGCAACAGCCGTCAGCTACCCGCAGCCGTCTGGGCCGTGGCATGTACCTGACGCCCAGCGAGCACAACCCTGCCGGTCAGCTGGAACAGGCGTTGCAGGATGTGATGGCGGCAGAAGTGATCCATGACAGGCTGTGCAAACAGACGAAGCAGCACCTCTCCTTTACCCGGCTGGATGCGCTGGCGAAGCGCGCGCTGGAGCAGGGCTGGATTGATGCTAAAGAGGCTGAAGTGTTGCAGCGTGCTGAGGCCAGCCGCCTGCGTTCGATTAACGTCGATGAGTTTGAGGCGGATGCGCTGGCAGTGCCGGTGCCAGAGAAAGCCCCTCAGGCTGCGTCGCGGGCGAGTGAGGCAGCATAGGGTTAGCGTTAGCCTGCATCACCGGCGCAGGAACAGGGTCAGAAGAGGAAAGCGTCCCGCGTCAGGACAACGCGAGCCGAGCGAGCCAGGGATGGCTTTAGCGACTTTCCGATCTGCCCCTGTTTCCGGCGCGGGCACACTCTTACAGCCAGCCTTTGATTTACCTGAAAGCCGACATCACGTCGGCTTTTTTTATCCCGCCTGACGGATGCGGGCAATCAGCGCATCCACATCTTCTACATGATCGGCCGCCAGAATCAGCGTGCGTCCCAGATTAATTGCATTACGGATGCAGTCGGTACGCATCGCCGGATCGGCAATCAGCTTCATATCCGCCACGTGTGACATCCCCACCGTGCGGCGAATCAGTTCGGTGCCGCAGTAACCGATGGTATCGGCCCATACTTTACGCAGAAACGCCTCTGCATAGCCTGGATAAGCCAGTGCCTCATCGCGGGTTTTCTCTGCCGCCAGTGCCAGAAAGCCCGCGGCAAAGGTGGTCCAGAGGGTGTGTACATCGCTGAGACGCTGCTCGCGTGCATCGGCGGCCTCACGCGGTGGCAGCAGACCCGGCACGCCGCAGTAGTTAATCAGCAGGTTGCCAATGGCGGTGCCGACATCAAAACCGATAGGGCCAAAATAACCAAATTCCGCATCAATCGCTTTCAGGCTGCCATCAGCAACGAAAATCGAGCCGCTGTGAATATCACCATGCAGCAGCGCTTCAGCGTGGGCAAAGAAACGATGCTTGAGACCGCCTACCGCAATGCGCAGTGCATCGTCATTACGCAGGCTGGCGACCAGCGGTTCAAGCGCTTCGGGATAGCTATTGCGCTCATGGTCGGTATAGGGATCGTTAAAGAAAAGATCTTCGGTGATTTCACACATTTCCGGATTAATAAAACGCGCCACTTCCGCTTTTTTCTGGTGCGGATGCAGGATGAAATCGGAGGTATGAAACAGGGTTTGTGCCAGATAGTCGCCTAACTGCTGAGCCGCTTCCGGGTAGTAAGCGCCCTTCACCAGCTCGCCGCGCCAGATGCGATGACTGGAGAGATCTTCCATTACCATCACCGCCAGCTCCGCATCGTAATGGGTGATCTTCACCGTGTGCTGCGGACAATATTTGTAGTGTTCGACCAGGGTCTGCGCTTCCAGCCGCGCCCGATCCAGCGTCAACGGCCAGGACTCACCCACACAGCGCACATAGGGCAGCGCCTGCTTGACCACCACCCGGCTGTTGCCCTGATCGTCATAAATTTTAAACACCAGGTTGAGGTTGCCATCACCAATCTCTTCTGCGCTGCTCAGCGCGGCAGGATTGTCCACGCCGCCAAATTGTCGGGCATATTCCACAGCATCAGCAGCAGTAAAGGTACGGTATTGCGACATTGCCTGTTCCTCATCAATCGAAGGGGGATAACCTGGGTGTAATAAGCCGTTCAGACGTCTATACATCCGTTCAGCATGTTGGCACAATAGGTATCATTAACGCAACATGGATTTCACCCACAATGCAGACACTTCAAACCACCAGCTTACAGGTTCGTGACAATCAGCTCTGGATTCTGGATCAGCAGGCACTGCCGCAGCAAAAGAACTGGCTGTCCGCGCACAGCGTGCCCCAGCTGATTGAACATATTCATGCGCTGCGGGTGCGCGGTGCGCCGCTGATCGGCCTTTCCGCCTCGCTGCTGCTGGCGTTGCTGGCAGAACAGGGGCAGACGCGCGCTGAACTGGCGCAGGCACTGGAGACCCTGCGCGCCGCCCGCCCTACCGCGGTCAATCTGATGAACAATCTGGACCGGATGAAACTGGCGCTGGCGCAGCCGGACTTTGCCCCCGCGCTGGCAGAAGAAGCCTGGCGACTGGTGCAGGAAGATAAGCAGCTGTGTGACGCCATTGCTGACGCGGGTTGTACGCGGGTGAAACCCGGCAGCCAGCTGCTGACCCACTGTAATACCGGCGGACTCGCCACCGCCGGTGTAGGCACCGCCCTTGGCGTGATTGCCCGCGCCCATCAGCAGGGGCTGATTAAGAATGTCTGGGTTGATGAAACCCGTCCGCTGTTACAGGGCGGCCGGTTAACCGCCTGGGAGCTGGGCGAGCTGGCGATTCCTTACACCCTGATTACCGATTCCATGGCCGCCAGCCTGATGGCCCGTGGAGAGGTCGATGCCGTATGGGTAGGCGCTGACCGCATTGCCGCCAACGGCGATGTGGCGAATAAAATCGGCACCTACAGCCTGGCGGTGCTGGCCCATTATCATCAGATTCCGTTTTACGTGGCGGCCCCGCATACCACGCTGGATCGCAGCTGTCCGGACGGCGCAGCGATTCCTATTGAACAGCGCGCCGCCAGTGAAGTAACGGGCGTTGCCGGCAGTTTTGGCAGCGTGCAGTGGGCGCCGGAAGCGGCGAAGGTCTATAACCCGGCGTTTGATGTCACGCCCGCCAGCCTGATCAGCGGCTGGGTACTGGACACCGGGGTAGTTACGCCTGACCAGGTTCAGGGTGGCATTTTCCAGCCACAATAACGGTCTGCAAGGCGTTTACCGTGAGCGGCAAACGCCTTGCGAAAACGACGGGCGGTTTACGCCAGACGCGGATAGGCATCCGCAATCTTATCGCCGGTAAAGTTCGCTACCCAGCCTTCCTGATTATCGAAAATACGGATAGCCGTGAAGTGCGGTGACGATCCCATATCAAACCAGTGTGGTGTTCCCGCTGGTACCGAGATCAGATCGTTTTTTTCGCAGAGGATCTGCAGGATCTCGCCATCCAGGTGCAGACAAAAGAGTCCGGCACCCTCAACAAAGAAACGCACCTCATCTTCGCCGTGTGTATGTTCAGAGAGGAACTTCTCGCGCAGCACGGTTTTCTGCGGATTATCGGCGCGCATGCTGATCACATCCCAGCTCTGATAGCCCTTCTCTGCCACCAGCCGATCGATCGCATGCTGATAGGCGTTGATCACTGTTTCGGGATCCGGATTTTCACCCAGATCGCGATCGGCTTCCCAGCGCTCAAAACGGACGCCTTTGGCGCTCAGGCGTTCACGAATCTCTTCCGCGTCGGTACTGTGCCACACCGGCTGGCTGGCTTCGCGGTCGGTAAAAATAGTCAGTGCGCTCATCCTAAATCGACTCCGGGTTAATCTGGGAAAAATCGGTCACCTGACGATGGCGGCTCTCGCCGTCTGCATCGCCACGCAGTAGTTGCAGCGTCTGCCAGCCCGCCTCAGCGGCGGCATCCAGCTCCTGATGAATATCGGAGAGAAACAGCAGCTGCTCCGCTGGCTGATCAATTTCAGCGGCGATAGCGCGATAGGCTGCGACTTCGCGTTTGGCACCCACGTGCGTATCAAAATAGCCGCTGAAGAGGTCAGTAATATCACCTTCGTCGCTGTAGCCAAATAACAATTTCTGCGCCGCAACCGAGCCGGAGGAATATACATACAGTTCAATGCCCTGCGTCTTCCAGCGGTTCAGCGCAGGCAGGACGTCGGGGTAGAGATGACCGGTAAAACTGCCGCTAACATAACCCTCGCGCCAGATCATGCCCTGCAGCGCTTTCAGGCCGGTTGATTTGCGATCCTGGTCCATAAACCCTAACAGAATCTCCGTGACCGCATTCAGGTCGGCCTGCGGCTGACCGGCCTCCTCACGCACCGACTGCAGTGCTGCAGCGACATCGGGCTGATGCGCATTTTCACGCAGGAAACTCGCCAGATGCTGACGGGCGTAGGGAAACAGGATGTTATGTACAAAACGGATATCGCTGGTGGTACCTTCGATATCAGTAACAATGGCGCGAATCATGCTCTCTCCAGCAGGCGACGTTGACGTTCACATTCAAATAAAAATTCCAGACCTTCCAGATGACGGCGTGCTTCGCTGACATCCCGGCCCCAGCAGGTCAAGCCGTGGCCGCGCAGCAGAAAGCCGTAACGCAGCGGAAAGCGGGCGGCGTAATCTTCAATTTCTGACGCCAGCGCCGCAATGTCCTGGCTGTTGTCGAACACAGGAATGGCCAGCGTATCCAGATGGGTGTGCTGTCCACTTAACGATTTTTGCATCTCATAGCCGTGCAGCAGCAGCGCCGCGCCCTGCTCCACTCGCGACAGCACCGTCGCATTTACGGTGTGGGTATGCAGCACCGCGCCCGCCTCGGGAAAGAGTCGATAGATCATCGTGTGCAGACCGGTTTCTGCCGACGGCTTACGGCCTGAGAGCGACTGGCTGGTAGCAATATCGACCTCAATAAAGTCATCCCGCGTCAGCGTGCCTTTATCTTTGCCCGATTCACTCAGCAGGCAGACATGTTCATCGCGGCGCACCGACATATTCCCGCCGGTGGCCGGTGCCCAGCCTTTCGCGCCAATCCAGTGACAGGCGGCGACCAGCTGATCTAATGGAAGACTCTGCGACATAAAATTTCCTTGCGGTGAAATATGATCTCGGGTGGCTCAGCCCAGATAACGATAATGGCTATAAAATTACAACAGGTTGAAAATCTTAAACAGTTAGCAAACGTGCCCGACTGCTGAACCATACTCTCCGGGTCCTGCCAGATGATCCGCATCTCAGCAAGGCGGCAAGCGCTTATCGCCCGGAGCATGACGCATTTAGCCATCTAAGCGTCTTGATTGCCAAATACTACCATCCTGTTTATAGTGGCACAAACACCGGGTGACACCGCATCAATCTTCGCGCTTAAGGCCTGACATCATGACGCAGCACAACCTGATCCCCGAGAGTAAACTCCCTTTGCTCGGCACCACCATTTTCAGCCAGATGAGTGCGCTGGCGCAGCAGCATAACGCTATCAATCTCTCTCAGGGCTTTCCTGATTTTAGCGGCCCGGACTATCTGCAGCAGCGTCTGGCGTATCACGTCAGCCAGGGCGCGAACCAGTATGCGCCGATGACCGGTGCGCTGCCGTTACGTGAGGCGATTGCAGAGAAAACCGCGCGGCTCTATGACTATCGTCCTGATGTCGAAACGGAGATTACGGTGACGGCGGGCGCAACCGAAGCGCTCTATGCGGCGATTACCGCGCTGGTGCGGCCAGGCGATGAGGTGATCTGCTTTGATCCCAGCTACGACAGCTATGCGCCTGCGGTAGAGTTGTCGGGCGGCGTGATGAAACGCATTACGCTGCAGCCGCCCGCTTTCCGGGTGGACTGGCAGGCGTTTGCTGCGCTGCTGAGTGATAAAACCCGGCTGGTGATCCTGAATACGCCGCACAATCCTTCCGCCACCGTCTGGCAGCAGCAGGATTTCACCGCGCTATGGCAGGCGATTGCTGCGCGACCGGTCTATGTACTGAGCGACGAAGTCTATGAGCACATCTGCTTCGATCAGGCAGGCCACGCCAGCGTGCTGGCACATCCCGAACTGCGCCAGCGCGCTATCGCGGTGTCGTCGTTTGGTAAGACCTTCCATATGACCGGCTGGAAAGTGGGCTACTGCATTGCCCCTGCCGCGATCAGCGCGGAACTGCGCAAGGTGCATCAGTATCTGACCTTCTCGGTGAATACGCCGGCGCAGCTGGCGATTGCCGATATGCTGCGTGAGCATCCGGAGCACTATCTTGAACTGCCGGCGTTTTATCGCGACCGCCGCGATCGGCTGGCAACGGCGCTAAGCAGCAGCCGCTTTAAGGTGCTTCCCTGCGAAGGTACCTACTTTTTGCTGGTCGATTACAGCGCCATCTCCGATCTGGATGATGTCAGTTTCTGCCAGTGGCTGACCCGCGAAGTGGGCGTTGCCGCGATTCCTCTGTCGGTGTTCTGCGCCGATCCCTTTCCTCATAAACTGATCCGCCTCTGTTTTGCCAAACAACCGGCGACATTAGATGCCGCCGCGGAGCGCTTATGTCAGCTTTAAAAATCACGTTACTGCAGGAGACGCTGAGCTGGATGGATGGCGAGGCCAACCTGCGCCATTTTGACGAGCAGCTGGATGGACTCAACGGGCGCGATCTGATTTTACTGCCGGAGATGTTTACCACCGGCTTTGCAATGGAAGCGGCGAAAAGCTCGCTGCCTCAGGCGCAGGTGGTGGAGTGGCTGCATCAGCATGCCCGTCGCAACGATGCCCTGGTCGGCGGTAGCGCGGCGATTCAGACCGAACACGGCGCGGTAAACCGCTTCCTGCTGGTGGAGCCGGACGGCACGCTGCATCAGTATGACAAGCGCCACCTGTTCCGCATGGCGGACGAGCATCACCACTATCTGCCAGGCGAACAGCGTCAGGTGTTTGAGTGGCGCGGCTGGCGCATCCTGCCGCAAATCTGTTACGACCTGCGTTTCCCGGTCTTCTCGCGCAACCGCAACGATTACGATCTGGCGCTCTATGTCGCCAACTGGCCTGCACCGCGTGCACTGCACTGGCAGGCGCTGCTGCTGGCGCGGGCAATTGAAAATCAGGCTTATGTAGCAGGCTGTAACCGCGTCGGCAGTGATGGCAATCAGCATGAATACAGCGGCGACAGCCAGATTATTTCACCGCAGGGTGAGATCCTCAGCGCGGCTGAGCCGCACCAGCGCGCCAGGCTGGACGCAGAGCTGTCGCTGGACGCACTGAATGCTTATCGCGAGCGCTTCCCGGCCTGGCAGGATGCGGATCGCTTTTCGCTGTGAATGGCGGGCGGGCAGTCAGCCCGCCCATTAACTGCCGCGATAGGTTGACCAGGACCAGGGCGAAATCAGAAACGGCAGATGAAAATGGCTGCCCGCTTCGGCAATCATAAAATCGATCTGCGCGCTGACGTAGAGTGCATCCCGACCGGCGGCGGCAAAATAGTCGCCGATTTCTGCCGTTAAACGGTAGTGGCCCGGCGTCAGCGGCTCGGGCGTGAGATCTTTCAGACGCCCGTCGCTGTCGGTTTCACCCTGTGAAATCGGAAACCACCCTTCCGGGCTGTTCTGCTCAAGTGAAATCGCTACACCGCTGGCCGGTTTGCCCAGCGCCGTGTCCAGAATATGGGTGGTAACAGTACTCATTGAATCGTCTCCTTCAGGCGTAACAGGGTAATTTCACGCAGCTGATCCAGCACCTCCTGCTGCTCGGCAGGATCGCTATTCTGCAACCGACGCTGCAACTCTGCCAGCATCTGCTCGCCGCTGCGCCCTTTAGCGCGAATCAGAAACACCCGGCCAAAACGGGCTTCATAAGCCTGATTCCCCTGCTGCATCGCCTGCTGCAAAGCGCTGTCGGCCTGCTGCATCGCAGACTGCTCTCCACGCGACAGGGCCGCCTCTTTATCCGCACCGTTAGCGTGTTCGCCAATGCGGGGATGCGCCGACAGTGCTGCCTCCAGCTCAGGCTGCTGCCACTGGCGGGCCAGCGCATCGGCGGTTTCCCGTAGCGCATCCAGGGTGTCAAAAGGCCGGGCTGCCACCAGCGACTGCTGCCAGTGCGGGATGGCAACACAATGCCGGATGGCCGCCTGCGCCTCATCAGCTGTCAGCTGATTAAATGCGGCTAATTCCATGTTCAGCTCCGTTCAGCAATCAGCGAGACCGCCTGTAAATAAGCCTGCAGCGCGGGCGCCACATCAGCCACCGCCACGGACTCTGCCGGATGGTGGCTGATACCACGATGGTTACGCACAAATAGCATGCCGACCGGCCAGCGTTCAGCGATAGCGATGGCGTCGTGCCCGGCGCCGCTCGGCAGTGACAGGCTGCGACCCTGCACCGTTTCCACCGCATGACTCAGCGCCTGCTGCAGCGCGGAGTCACAGGCGGTGGCACCGATGCGATAATATTCGTTCGACTCAAAGCGGAGTCCACGCCGCAGCGCAATCGCCTCCGCCTGGGTTAACAGACTGGAGAGCAGTGTCTCCAGTGGGTTATCCAGCGGACCGCGCACGTCCAGCGACAGCGATACCTCGCCAGGGATTACATTTACCGCTCCCGGCGCGCAGTTAATCGTACCGACGGTAGCCACCAGTTGCGGATCCTGCTCACGGGTGGTCTGCTCAATAAACACCATCCACTCGGCAGCGGCAGCCAGCGCATCTTTGCGGTGGGTCATCGGCACCGTGCCCGCATGGCCCGCTTCACCGGTGAAACGGCAGTTGAGGCGGCGCGCACCGTTGATGGCCGTGACCACACCGAGCGCCAGATCCTCCTGCTCCAGGCAGGGGCCCTGCTCGATGTGCAGCTCAAGATAACCGACGATATCCTCAACCCGACGCGTAGCTGCCTGGATCTGGCTGCTGTCGAGCCCGACATCCGCCATCGCCTGCGCCACGGTAATGCCGTTGCCGTCAGGATGCGTCACCCAGCTTTGCGGCCAGCTGCAGGTAATGCCACGACTGCCGAGCAGCGTAATGCCAAAACGGGTGCCCTCTTCGTCGCCAAAGCCAATGACTTCAATCGCCAGTGGTAAGCGGCGCTGATGTTCGTTAAGCCACTGCACGGTTTCAATCGCGCTGAGCACGCCCAGCATGCCGTCGTAGCGACCGGCGTTGCGCACCGTGTCGAGATGCGAGCCAAGCAGTAAAGCGGGTGCACCCGCTTCTGCCGCCTCGTAGCGCCCACAGATATTGCCGACTTCATCCTGCCACACCTGCATCCCCGCCGCCTGCATCCATTCACCGACACAGGCGTTGGCGCGCAGATGTTCGGGTGAGAGGTAGACGCGGGTCAGCCCCTCGGCCGTTTCGCTGATCGCCGCCAGCGCATCGCAGCGCGCCATAACGCGCTGTGCAGCGGCCTGGGCTTCGCTGGCGCTCATCATCATGCGTGGCTCCCGTAGTGATCCCAGGCGGCCTGCGCCGCGGCACCCTGCGGCGTGCGATAGCCGACATAGGTCAGCACCGTTTCCAGCGCGGAGAGAGTCTGCATCACGCAATCTTTACGCGCGTTGTAGCCCATGGTGCCGATGCGCCACACCTTGCCATGCAGCGGGCCAAACGAGGTGCCAATCTCAATGCCGAAATCTTCCAGCATCAGCTTGCGCACCTGATCGCCGTTTACGCCAGACGGGATCATCACGCCCAGCACGTTGTTCATTTTGTGTTTCAGGTCGCCGAAGGTCTCCAGCTCCATCCCCTGAATGCCTTTCAGCAATGCTTCACCGTGCAGCTTGTGGCGGGCGATGCCGTTGTCCAGCCCCTCCTGCAGGATCAGACGGGCGCACTCGCGCGCGCCAAACAGCGCACTGGTCGCTTCGGTATGGTGGTTGAGCCGCTCCGGCCCCCAGTAATCCATGATCATGCCGAGATCAAAATAGTTGGAGTAGATCATCTCCTCTTCGCCATCCTGATGCGCCTCGGTGCGGATCCCCTGCTCTACGCATTTGCGTTTGCGGATCACCGCTTCCATCTCTGCGCTCAGCGTGATCGGCGAGGTACCCGATGGACCGCCCAGGCATTTCTGCATCCCCGCGGATACGGCATCAAGCCCCCAGGCGTCCGTTTCCAGCGCGTTACCCGCCAGCGACGCGGTGGCATCGGTGTAGAACAGCACGCCATACTGTTTGCAGATCGCCCCCAGCTGCTCAAGCGGCTGCAGCATGGTGGTTGAGGTGTCGCCCTGTACGGTCAGCAGCAGGCGCGGCCGCACTTTTTTGATCGCATCTTCGATCTGGTCGGGAGTAAAGACTTCGCCCCACGGCACTTCAATGGTGTGCACTTCCGCCCGACAGCGGCGGGCAATTTCGCACAGCAGATGACCAAAGCGGCCAAACACCGGTACCAGCACTTTGTCGCCAGGCCGGATCGACGACAGCAGAATCGATTCGATACCGGCGCGGGAGGTGCCGTCAATCAGCAGTGTCCAGCGGTTCTCTGTGCGAAACACGCCGCGATAGAGCGCCATCACTTCATTCATGTAGTGGGTCATCGCGGGATCGTACTGCCCCAGCAGCTGACTCGACATGGCGCGCAGCACCCGTGGATCGGCATTGATCGGTCCAGGCCCCATCAGCAGACGCTGTGGCGGGTTAAGTTGCGGGTATTGATTGATATCCATCGTAATTTCCTTTTTCAGAATCAGAGGCGAACCGAAGAGATAAACTGCTTCAGCTCCGGTGACTGCGGCTGAGCAAACAGCGTCTTACTGTCGCCCTGCTCCCATACGCGCCCCTGATGCATAAAGACCACACGATCGCCCACGTCGCGGGCGAAGCTCATTTCATGCGTGACGAGGATCAGCGTCATCCCTTCTGATGCCAGCTGCTCCAGAACTTTGAGCACTTCGCCCACCAGCTCGGGATCGAGCGCGGAGGTGATCTCATCACAGAGTAAAACTTTCGGCGTCATCGCCAGTGCACGGGCGATCGCTACGCGCTGCTGCTGACCGCCGGAGAGGCTGGCAGGATAGTAGTTGAGACGCTCGCCCAGCCCGACCTTCTCCAGCATCTGCGCCGCCAGCGCCCGGCACTCGGCCTCGCTTTTTTTCAGCACCCGGCGCGGCGCCAGCATCACGTTCTCCAGTGCCGTCATGTGCGGGAACAGATTGAAGCTCTGAAACACCATCCCGACCGAGCGGCTGATTTCACGCGCCTGCGAGTCGCGATCGGTAATCGTCATACCGCCGAGCTTGATGCTGCCCTCCTGATAGCCTTCCAGCCCGTTCATGCAGCGCAGCAGCGTGCTTTTGCCCGATCCGCTGCGACCGATGATTGAGATCACCTCGCCCATGTCGATATCCAGATCCACGCCTTTCAACACATGGTTGTCGCCGTAATATTTTTGCACCTGATTAATGGTGATGAGCGGCATTGAATTTTTTCTCCAGATACTGGCTGTAGCGAGACAGCGGATAACACATCAGGAAGTAGCCCAGCGCCACCAGCCCAAAGACTTTAAACGGCTGATAGGTCACGTTGTTCAGAATGGTGCCCGCTTTGGTCAGCTCGATAAAACCGATAATTGACGCCAGCGCGGTGCCCTTGATCACCTGGACAGCAAACCCCACAGTCGGGGCAATACCGATGCGGATCGCCTGCGGCGCAATGACCCGCCACAGCGTCTGACCAAAGGTCAGGCCGAGACAGCGCGACGCTTCCCACTGGCCTTTTGGCAGGGCGCGGATGCTGCCGTACCAGATATCGACCAGAAAGGCGCTGGTGTAGAAGGTCAGCGCCAGCGAGGCTGCCGTCCAGGGTGCAACATCAATGCCGAACAGGCCGACGCCGAAAAACGCCAGGAACAGCTGCATCAGCAGCGGCGTGCCCTGAAACAGCGCGGTGTAACCGCGTACCAGCCGCGTTAACCATTTGCGTTGCAGCAGGCGCATAAACAGCAGCGGCAGCGTCACCAGTGTGCCGCCGACAAAGGCCACCAGCGACAGCAACAGGGTCCAGCGTGCCGCCAGCAGCAGGTTGCGCAGGATGTCCCAGTCGGTAAAGGTCGTCATCATGATGGCTGCACTCCAAACCATTTACGGCCAATCGCCAGCAGCAGATGGCGCATTGCAATCGACAACGCCAGGTAGATCAGCGTGGTCACCAGATAGACCTCAAAACTTAAGAAGGTGCGCGACTGGATCAGGTTGGCGGCAAAGGTCAGCTCCTCGTAGGAGACCTGCGACACCACCGACGAACCCAGCATCACGATGATGCACTGACTCACCAGCGCCGGATAAATGCGCTGCAGCGCGGGCGGCAAGACCACCCGCAAAAACGTCTGGCTGCGGGTTAATCCCAGCACCCGTCCCGCTTCCCACTGCCCTTTGGGTGTTACCTGTATTCCGGCACGAATAATCTCGGTGCTATATGCCCCAAGGTTGATCAGCATCGCCAACAGCGCCGCCTCGCCAGCAGTGAGTTTCAGCCCCAGCGCAGGCAGACCGAAAACGATAAAGAACAGTTGCACCACAAACGGCGTGTTGCGGATCAGCTCGACATAGATGCCCCACAGGCGGCTCATCCAGCTGGGTCTGCCACTGCGCAGCGCCGCGCCCGCAATGCCGAGCGCCACACCACCGGTAGTCGCCAGCACCGTCAGCTGAATGGTGACCCAAAGACCGGAGAGCAGCTCCGGCCAGTAGGGCCACAGGGCGGGAAAGTTAAGTTGCCCGGTCATGAATCTTTCCTCAGGCGCCGAGGTTGGCGGGCAGCGGCGCTTTCAGCCACTCTTCTGACAGTTTATTCAGGGTGCCATCTTTGATGCCCTGCTCAATCAGCGCATTCACTTTCGCTTTCAGTGCCGGCTGATCTTTCTTCAGGCCGATATAGCAGGGAGAATCTTTCAGCATAAACTGCGCCACCGGCGCTTTAGCCGGATTCTGACGGGCAATGGCGGCGACCACCAGGTTGCCGGTCGCCACATACTGCACCTGACCGGAGAGATACGCAGACAAGGTAGTGTTGTTATCTTCGTAGCGTTTCACCTGTGCATCTTTCGGCGCAACGTCACTGAGCACCATGTCCTCTACTGCACCACGTGTTACGCCAATCGATTTGCCGCTCAGGGCAGACGCCGCTTTGATTTCATCGCCTTTCGGCCCGAATACACCCAGGAAGAACGGCGCATAGGCGCGGGTGAAGTCGATCACTTTTTCCCGCTCGGCATTTTTACCCATGCTGGAGATGACCAGGTCGACCTTGTCGGTTTGCAGATAAGGCACGCGGTTGGCACTGCTGACCGGCACCAGCTGCAACTTAAGTTTCATCTGCTTTGCCAGGTATCTGGCCGTGTCGATGTCATACCCCTGCGGCTGCAGATCGGTGCCAACCGAGCCAAACGGCGGGAAATCCTGCGGCACGGCGATGCGAATGACGCCGCGTTTCTGGATGTCCTGCAGTTGATCGGCCAGCGCGCTTCCCGCTTGTGCCATCAGTAATGCCGCTGTCGCAACCGCCATCAAAACTTTTTTCATTATGCACCCCGGTGAGATTAACGTGAAACAAAAGATTCTTTGAGATGCAATCTGCAACTAATGTGCCAATCCGGACGGCCACAGAAAAAGGGTTAAGCGGCAAAGCATTCAGCTGAAATCTGGCGTAATCGGGACGACTACGCCGGGGGAAGGTCTGTTCTGAAATGGGGCAAAGCACCAAAACGGTGCCTTTTAGCGGTGCTCCAGCTCGTCAAACTGCTGGTAAAGGTCGGCGATCTGATGAATGCGCTGGCGTCCCTGTGCCAGCATTTCATGCAGCAGTGCATTGGCAATCAGGTTAACCAGACTCATGGCGGAGCCATAACTGTCGAAGGCGGAAACGCTGTCCAGCGGCGTACAGAGCTGCCAGCGCGCCAGCGCAATCACCGTCTGCGCCTGCGGCTCACACAGCGCCAGCAGCGGGATACCGGCCGCCTGCAACTGCTGCATCAGCGGGCGAATGATGCGGGGACGACGACGGAAGGCCATCACGACCACCATATCCTCCGGCGTAATATCCACCAGCTCCTCAGCCAGCGTCTGGCCCGGCTGCGGCAGGATATGTACCTGCGAACGCGCCTGCACCAGCTGCTGTCGCAGATGCAGTGCCACCGGATAGGCGTTGCGCATGCCGATGATAAAGACGCGTTTTGCCTGCGCCAGCTGCTGGATAACCTCATTAAAGTGCCGGGCATCCAGACTGTTCACCCACTGCGTCAGGTTAGCCATCTCCTGCTTGTAGTGTCGCGCCAGCAGTGTATTGCCCTGCACCGCATCCCGGTTGTCGGTCAGCGGCATGCCGCTCTGGCGCAGGATGCGTAACTCATCACGCATATCCTTGTATTTTTCATAGCCCAGACGCTTAAACAGCCGGCTGACCGTGGCTTTCGACACGCCACTGAGCCGCGCCAGCTCGGCACTGTTGTAGCTGATCAGGTCATCGAAGTGGTCAAACACGAAGTCGGCAATGCGCTGCTCCTGCGGAGAGAGCTGGGAATAGTGACTCCTGAGTCGTTCATCAAGCTGTTTCATAACCCGTCCTGTAACTTTTGTTTCAGCAGAAGCTAGCACAATTTGCGCCAGGTTAAGCGGCGCATTGTCAGCTCAGGGTGAAAACTGGAACAGCTCTTGCTTTGTTATCGGTTCTGTCCCCCGGATAACGAGAAAAAGATGATTCAAAGCAATATGGCCCCGCAGGGGATGGCGGTGACGCCACACCATCTGGCGAGTGAAAGCGCGCTCGCGGTACTGCGTGATGGCGGTAATGCCATTGAAGCGATGGTGGCCGCTGCCGCGACCATCGCCGTGGTCTACCCGCATATGAATGGACTGGGCGGTGATGGTTTCTGGCTGATTCTGCCGCCCGGCGGCGATCCTGTCGCTATCGACGCCAGCGGCGCAGCCGGTTCGCTGGCTCATCACGATTTCTACGCCGATCACCCTAAGATTCCGCATCGCGGGCCGAAAGCGGCGCTGACCGTGGCCGGTACGGTCAGCGGCTGGCAGGAGGCACTGAATCTCTCGGCTGAGATGGGCACCCCACCGCTGCCGCTGGCACGTCTGCTGCGCGATGCGATTCGCTACGCCGCCGACGGTATTCCGGTGACTGCCTCACAGAGCGCCGCCACCGCGACGTTCCG
Organism: Pantoea sp. ABR1s; assembly: GCF_057812235.1. Classification (NCBI taxonomy): domain Bacteria; kingdom Pseudomonadati; phylum Pseudomonadota; class Gammaproteobacteria; order Enterobacterales; family Erwiniaceae; genus Pantoea; species Pantoea sp. ABR1s. The sequence goes on from NZ_CM173823.1 coordinate 3,243,275, forward strand.
CAGTGAATTGCAGCATCAGCCCGGCTTCAGCGCCACCTTTATGCCTGACGGCAACGTGCCGCAGCCAGGCAGCCGTTTTACCCAGCCCGCACTGGCTAACACCCTGAGCCAGCTTACTGAAGAGGGGCTCGACAGCTTTTATCGCGGCCCGCTGGCTCACCATATGGCCGATGAGATGGCCACGCTGGGCATGCCGGTGACGCTGGCCGATCTGCAGCAGCATCGCGCCCGCCGCACGACGCCGCTGCATCTCTCCCACAGCGAAGGTGACATCTGGAATATCACCCCGCCAACGCAGGGCATGGTGTCGCTGGCGATCCTGGGCATCACCGATCGGCTGGAGATGGCGGAGGCTGACGATGCGCAGACGGTGCACCGTATCGTGGAAGCCACCAAAAAAGCGTTTGCACTGCGCGACAAACACATCACCGATCCGCGTCACGTCACGGAAGATTTGCAGGCGCTGCTGGACAGCGATCACCTTGCCACACTCGCCAGCCAGATCACCGATGGAGAGGCGGCAGCCTGGGGAAACGGACGCGGGCCGGGCGATACGGTCTGGATGGGCGTGATGGACAGCAGCGGCCTGGCCGTCTCCTTTATTCAGAGCATTTATCACGAATTTGGCAGTGGTGTGGTGCTGCCCGGCACGGGTATCACCTGGCAGAACCGCGGCGCCGCTTTCAGCCTCGATCCTGACCATCTGCTGGCCCTGGCACCCGGTAAGCAACCGTTTCATACCCTGAATCCCGCCGCCGCACGGCTGAAAGATGGCCGGACGCTGGTGTATGGCGCGATGGGTGGGGATGGACAGCCGCAGACTCAGGCGGCGATTTTTACCCGCCATGTGATTCAGGGCTTGCCGTTACAACAGGCGGTCAGTGCGCCGCGCTGGCTGCTGGGCCGGACCTGGGGGCAATCATCAGACTCGCTGAAACTGGAAGGCCGTTTTGACGACGAAACGGTATTGATGCTGCGTCTGTGGGGACATGAGGTGGAGCTGCTGCCGGACTTCAGCGAATCCGTGGGCCATGCGGGCGCCATTGTGCGCCACAGCAACGGCATGTTTGAGGGCGCAAGCGATCCACGCAGTAACGGCAGCGCCGCCGGTTTTTAACAGGAGCGAATCATGAATCAACACGACTGGGCCAGCTACATCGGCCATATGGAGCAGATACTGCAACTGGAACTGGATGACGCCCGCCGCGCTGAACTGCTGATCCAGCTGTCGCGTATCGCGGAGATGGCCGTGCCGCTGATGACGTTTCCGCTGGATGACCGGCTTGAAGTGGCAGGAGTATACCAGGCATGAGATTAGGTGACGTTTCGATTCAGACCCTGCAGCGGGCGATTCAGCAGGGTGAAATCAGTGCGCTGGAAGTGGCAAAGCGCACGCTGCAGGCGGTTGAGCAGCACAATCCGGCGCTGAATGCCTGGACGGAAGTGACCGGGCCGCGCATGTTAAAAGAAGCCCGTGCGATTGATGCGCAGCGGCAGCGCGGCGAAACCCTGCCACCGCTGGCGGGCATCCCGTATGCGGTAAAAAACCTGTTTGATGTGGCGGGTCACACTACCCTGGCCGGTGCCAGCCTGTTCAGCGACCGGCCGGCGGCACGTGCAGATGCGTTTGCTGTCGATAAACTGCGTCGCTCTGGTGCGCTGCTGTCTGGCATGCTGAACATGGATGCCTACGCGTATGGTTTTACCACCGAAAACAGCCACTACGGCGCGACGCACAATCCGCGCGATCTCAGCCGCGTGGCTGGCGGCTCGTCAGGCGGTTCGGCGGCTGCCGTGGCCGCCGGTCTGGTCCACTTTTCGCTGGGGACCGACACCAACGGCTCGATTCGGGTGCCCGCGTCGCTGTGCGGTATTTTTGGTCTTAAGCCGACCTTTGGCCGGTTATCACGCAGCGGCAGCCATCCGTTTGTCGCCAGCCTCGATCACATCGGTCCTCTGGCGCGGCGGGTTGAAGACCTGGCGCTGGTATATGATCTGTTGCAGGGCGCAGACCACACCGATGCGTTTCAGGCCGATCGCCCGCTGGCCGCGACGCTACCGGGGCTGTCACAGAGCAGCGAAGGCTTGCGCTGCGGCGTACTGGGTGGCTTTTTTGCCCGCTGGTGCGATGAGGATGCCCGCGCTGCCGTCGCGGTGATCGCGGCAGCACTTGATGCACAGGAAGAGGTGCTGATGCCGGACGCTGAGCTGGCACGCTCGGCGGCATTTATCATGACCGCGGCAGAAGGCGGCAATCACTATCTGCCCGCCCTGCGCCAGACGCCTGAGCAGTTTGAACCTAATTCACGCGAGCGTCTGCTGGCCGGTGCCATGATGCCAGGTGCCTGGTACGTGCAGGCGCAGCGTTTCCGCCGCCATTTCCAGCAGCAGGTGTTGCCGCTTTTTGATCGGTTTGATGTGCTGATAGCGCCGGCGACACCCTGCAGCGCGATCACCATCGGTCAGCAGACCCTGTCGATTCAGGGGGAATCGCTGCCCGCTAAGGCGAGCATGGGTATGCTGACGCAGCCGATCTCCTTCCTGGGATTGCCGGTCTGTACCGTGCCGCTGGCGACCCGAAGCGGTCTGCCGATTGGATTACAGCTTATCGCCCGTCCATTTAATGAAGAGGCGGTGTTACGTGCCGCCTGGGCACTGGAACAACGCGGCATCACGATACCGCAAATCAATATGGCTGGAGCCTGATGAACAGAGAGATTAATTTACCGCAGGTGGTCACCGAGGTGACGGCGCAGTTTTACCGCTACGAGCAGGCGCTGGTCAGCAATGACGTGGCCGAACTGGATGCGTTGTTCTGGCACGACCCGCGAACCGTGCGCCTCGGCGCAGGTGAGAATCTGTATGGCATTGATGAGATTCGGGCCTTCCGCGCCGCGCGTCCTTCAGCCGGGCTGAACCGGACGCTGCGAAACACCGTGATCACCACCTTTGGCGAGGATTATGCGGTCTGCAGCACCGAATTTACCCGCACCGGCAGCGATAAAATTGGCCGTCAGCAGCAGACCTGGGTACGCATGCCCCACGGCTGGTGCATCGTGGCGGCGCAGGTCAGCCTGATGAGCTGACATCGTCCGGCGCTTCGCCCGATCAACGCGGGCCGAGCGCCGGAACCGGCTTAAGGTGCCGGGTGCGTGTTGATCCAGTGGTCAGCGATCTGCTGACGGGTACAGATCCAGACATCCTCATGCTGCTGGATGTGATCGAGAAAATTCTGCAGCGCGCGGAATTTGCCAGGACGACCCAGCAGGCGGCAATGCATACCGATCGACATCATCTTCGGTGCGGTTTCGCCCTCTTCATACAGCACATCGAAGCTGTCGCGCAGATAGGTAAAGAACTGTTCCGCGGTATTAAATCCCTGCGGCGAGGCAAAGCGCATGTCATTGCACTCCAGGGTATAGGGGATAATCAGGTGCGGTTTAACCGTTCCATCCTGACAGGTGACCTGGGTCCAGAAAGGCAGATCGTCGCCGTAGTAGTCACTGTCATAGCTAAAACCGCCCTGCTCCACCACCAGCCGCCGGGTATTCGGGCTGTCGCGGCCGGTGTACCAGCCGGTCGGCGCTTTACCAAACAGATCAACCAGCACATCGACCGCCTGCTGCATATGCTGGCGTTCGGTTTTTGCATCCATGCCCTGATAGTGGATCCAGCGCCAGCCGTGACTGACCACATCGTAGTCAGCCTGTTTAATCGCCTCGACGACTTCCGGATGACGCGCCAGCGCCATCGCCACGCCGAAAACCGTTAACGGCAGACCGCGTTTCTGGAATTCGTTGTGGATACGCCAGAAACCGGCGCGTGAGCCGTACTCATACAGCGACTCCATCGACATGTGGCGATCGGGATAGCTCGCTGCCCCGATGATGTCGGAGAGGAACTGCTCTGAGCCGGTGTCGCCGTGCAGCACGCTGTTTTCTGCGCCCTCTTCGTAGTTCAGAACAAACTGCACCGCCACACGGGCGTTGTTGGGCCAGGCGGCGTGCGGCGGATGAGCGCCATAACCGATTAAATCGCGCGGATAGTTTTTGTTAAAGCTGTACTCTTTCTTCTCTGCAGCGTCAGTCATCACTCCACCTGTTTTGATTCGGGAAAGTTCCGTTAGTTTAGATGCTGAAACGCACCTGAGAGAGGTTTCTGCAAAGGCCAGGCCAGATCACCATGTTTGCTGGTGCCAAAACCAAGCGCCACCAGCGACTCCACCATCTTCACCGCCGCGCTGACGCCATCGATGACTGGCAGTCCCAGCTCCCGGGTCAGCTCCCCGGCCAGCGTCGCCATTCCGCCACAGCCCAGCACAATCGCCCCGCTGCCATCTTCCCGCTTCGCCTGAATGCAGCGCTGCCGCACTTTTTCCTGCGCCAGGCCGCTGCCATCCTCCAGCGCCAGTACCGGCAGATCGATGGCATGCAGCGCGGCACAGTGATGGGTAAAGCCATACTGCTGCAGCAGATGACGCGCAATCACCAGGGTGCGCGGCAGCGTGGTGACAATGGAGAAACGCGTCGCCAGCAGCGTGGCGGTATGCATCGCCGCTTCCGCGATGCCGATCACCGGTCCGCTGGCCAGCTCGCGTGCCGCCAGCAAACCCGGATCGCCAAAGCAGGCAATGACGTGGCCGCTGACGCCCTGCGCTCTGCCCAGTTTAATCTGCTCCAGTACGCCGATGGCGGCGATCGCCTCATCGAAGTGCCCTTCAATGGAAGGCACGCCCTGCGACGGCGAAACAGCCAGAATTTCGGTGCCCGGTGCGGCGACCGCACGCGCGGCCTGACCGATAGTTTCGGTCATCGCCAGGCTGGTATTAGGGTTAATAACCTGAATCAGGCTCATGAGGCCGCTCCAGAGCCTGCGGCAAACAGTCGGGAAAAGTCGGGCAGCGTTTCCCCGCTGCGCTCAAAGTGCAGGCTGGAGACGATGTGCTCGAAGTGATGCTGTAGCGCCTGCGTCAGCGGCTGCAGCGCACGCGCGCGCAGTAACTGAAGCAGATTCGCATGATCGTCACAGCGGCAGCCACGCTGCCAGGGTGCGCCATAGGCGGCGATCACCAGCGATGATCGCTGCGTCAGACTGGTCACCATGCCGGTGAGCACCTGATTCCCGGAGATCGCCTGTAACTGAATATGAAAGGCCGCTGACAGCCGGATGGCTGCCGGGCCATCATGATCGGCGTGCGCCTGATTCTCCTGCGCGATGAGCTGCTCCAGCGCCACCAGATGCGGGGGCTGCAAATGGGCCAGGACCACTGGCAGATTAGCGCACTCCATTAAACTGCGGGTTGAGAAGATATCCCGCGCCTCTTCAACGCCGGGCGTGGAGACCTGCGCACCACGTTTGGGCGTCAGAGTGACCATTTGCACCGCCGCGAGGCGTTGCAGCACTTTGCGGATGCCGGTGCGGCTCACGCCAAAGACCCCGGAAAGCGCCTCTTCCGGCAATTTACTGCCCGGCGGCAGCTGATGCTCAACAATGGCGTTCATCAATGCCTGGTAAATCCCTTCATCTTTATCCTGCAGCCTGGTGGCGTCTCGCTGTCCTGTTTTACTCGTCATTACCCGCTCCGGTCGCTTGCTGTACGCCACATATCGTATACGTGAAAAATAAATATTGTATACAAGAAAAGAGATCTGGCCTGGATCCTGCAATACCGCTTTACCAGATTATTCATTCCACTCTCGGGTAGAGGAGCAGGTTTCATGCCAAATCAATCAACGGTGGCCAGCACGGCCTCTGAAGCCAACGCCCGTTACAGCCCACGACTCTGTAACGACGACCTGGCACCGACTCGCGATCAGAACTGGTCGTGGTACAACATTTTTTCTTTCTGGATGTCGGATGTGCACAGCATGGGCGGCTATGTGGTGGCGGCCAGCTTCTTCACGCTGGGATTAGCCAGCTGGCAGGTGCTGCTCTGCCTGCTGGCGGGGATCTGCATCGTGCAGATCTGTGCGAATCTGGTGGCGAAACCGAGCCAGATGGCGGGCGTCCCCTATGCGGTGATCTGCCGTCAGGCATTTGGGGTGTTTGGTGCCAATATCCCGGCGGTGATACGCGGCCTGATCGCGTTCGCCTGGTATGGCATCCAGACCTATCTGGCGGCGAATGCGCTGATGCTGGTGCTGCTGAAGTTCGCGCCGTCGCTGACGTCGATGACCGTGCCGCACTGGCTTGGTCTGTCGCTGCTGGGCTGGTGCTGCTTCGGCATTATGTGGTTATTGCAGGCGATGGTGTTCTGGCATGGCATGAACGCCATCAAACGGTTTATTGATGTCGCCGGACCGGCGGTCTATGTGGTGATGGTCGCGCTGGCGGGCTGGATTGTATACAAGACCGGCTTCGATGGGATCTCGTTTACCCTCGCCAGCAAATCGCTTACCGCAGGCGAGCAGACGTGGCAGATGATTACGGCGACGGCGCTGGTGGTCTCTTACTTCTCCGGGCCGCTGCTGAACTTCGGTGACTTCTCACGCTACGGCAAAAGCATGTCAGAGATCCGTCGCGGCAACCGCTGGGGACTGCCGTTTAACTTTCTGCTGTTCTCGGTGGTGACCGTAGTGATTGTGTCGGGCACCCAGTCGCTGTTTGGCAAAATGATTACCGATCCCATCGAAACCGTAAGCATGGTCGGCAACGATCTGGCGGTCGCGATTGGATTGCTGACCATGATTACCGCCACCATCGGTATCAATATCGTGGCGAACTTCGTCTCACCCGCTTTTGACTTCTCTAACTGTTCACCGCAGAAAATCAGTTTCCGTACCGGCGGGATGATCGCTGCGGTGGGGTCGGTGCTGTTAACGCCGTGGAATCTGTTCCAGTCTCCAGAGCTGATTCACTACACGCTGGATGTGCTGGGATCGTTTATCGGGCCGCTGTTCGGGATTTTGCTGACCGATTTCTATCTGATTAAACGTGGACGTATCTCGGTCGACGATCTGTTTAACGATACGCCAGCAGGCCGTTACTGGTATCGCGGTGGCTTTAACCCTAAAGCGATTGGCGCGCTGCTGCCATCGGTGGCGATTTGCCTGGTGATTAGCTTTATCCCTTCCCTGCATCAGGTGGCGAACTTCAGCTGGTTTATTGGTGCCGGTCTGGCGGCAGGCTGCTATCGCTTTATTGCCCGTGAAGATCGTGAGGCGGAGGATGGTGCCCGCTGGCAAGGCGAGGTGATGCCGCAGAAGAACCAGGCCGCCGCTGAATAGCAGACAGCAAAAAGCCGATTCATTTCTGAATCGGCTTTTTTAAAGAGATTGGCGGAACGGACGGGGCTCGAACCCGCGACCCCCTGCGTGACAGGCAGGTATTCTAACCAACTGAACTACCGCTCCGCGCTTTGTTCCCCGTCGGGAACGAGGCGCATAGTAATGGCAGCCTGTTGCGACGTCAACGCTTTTTCCAGGCGAACAAATCGTTTGCTGTTTTTTTCAGCTTGCCGTTGATTTTATCCACAAAAATGCGTAATTCAGCCGCGCCACAGGCAGCTGCCACCCTTTTTCATCACCAGATCCAGACGTGACTCATGGGCAACCACTTCTTCATCGCTGGCCGTGACCACTCGCAGTGCAGAGGTGGGACGCACGATGCGCTGGATGCTCTCTCCCTGCGCCTGTCGGGCGCTTTCACTTTCCGATAAAAAGGAGAGTGAAGTCTGTCCGCCGGTCATCGTCAGGAAGACTTCAGCCAGAATCTCGGCATCGAGCAGTGCGCCGTGCAGGGTTCGTTTGCTGTTGTCTATTTCGTAACGCGAGCAAAGCGCATCAAGGCTGTTGCGCTTGCCGGGAAACATACGGCGCGCCAGCGCCAGACTGTCGGTGATTTTGCAGAAGGTTTCGGTTTTCTCAATGCCGCGGTTCAGCTTTGCAAACTCGTAGTCCATAAAGCCGATATCAAACGGGGCGTTATGGATCACTAATTCAGCACCGCGAATGTAGTCGAGAAACTCATCGGCAATCTCGCTGAAGGCAGGCTTGTCGGCCAGGAACTCATCGGCAATGCCGTGTACGCCAAAGGCTTCGGGATCGACCAGCCGATCGGGCTTAAGATACATATGGAAATTGTTACCGGTCAGGCGACGGTTAATCACCTCTACCGCACCAATCTCAATGATGCGGTGCCCCTCATAATGTACCCCGATCATGTTCATGCCGGTGGTTTCAGTATCGAGAACGATCTGGCGGTTATTTGCAGTGCTCATAAGACCCGTTTTATGTCAGACTTAGCGTTTTTGAGAGGAAGTCTACCAGAGATGCGCAAACAGGTAGAAATATTCACCGATGGATCCTGTCTTGGAAATCCCGGTCCCGGCGGTTATGGGGCGATTTTACGCTACGGTCAGCATGAGAAAACCTTCAGCGCGGGCTATCACCTTACCACCAATAACCGGATGGAGCTGATGGCGGCGATTGTCTCACTGGAAGCGCTGACCCAGCCGTGCGATGTGGTGCTCAGTACCGACAGTCAGTATGTGCGTCAGGGAATTACCAGCTGGATCCATAACTGGAAAAAGCGTGGCTGGAAAACCGCCGACAAAAAGCCGGTGAAGAATGTCGATCTCTGGCAGCGTCTCGACTTAGCACTCAGCACCCATAAGATTCAGTGGGAGTGGGTTAAAGGCCATGCCGGACATCCGGAAAATGAGCGCTGCGACGTGCTGGCCCGCAGCGCGGCTGAAAATCCCGCTTTTGAGGATATCGGTTATAAAACCGAATCCTGATCCTCTGCCTGCCGGAACTGGCGTGTGGCATTGACCGTCTGGCGGATCTTGCTGGTGCTCATACTCTTCTTAGCCCGGGTCGGCAGCAGCGGGAAGGTGCGTTTACGTGCCACCACAATATTCAGACAGCCCAGCGCCGGTAAGTGGGCGCTGATCAGTTTTCCGCCCTGCCGATGCCACGGCAGCACCTGAAAGCGGGTGCGATAGACTACCTCATAATTCAACAGTCCCAGCCAGTCGACTAACCGCACCTGGCTGAACATCCGTCCGCTCCAGGGGGCTTTGCGGTTCAGGCCCGGCACCATCTTACTCACGCCGAGCAGGCTGAATGGATTGAAGCCGCTGATAATCATCCAGCCATCATCAATTAACACCCTATCTACTTCACGTAACACCCGGTGAGGATCCTGGCTCCAGGCGAGCGTATGGGCCAGCAAACAGGCATCGATCGACTTCGACTCAAACGGCAGTTGCATCGGGTCAGCCAGCACCTGTAACAGCTCACCTTCCCTGCCAACATTGACCTGATGTGAAATAGCACAGTTTTCGGTGTTGATTTCTGCGCTGAGGTTGCCAAGCTTAAGCATATGAAAGCCATAAAGCTTTCCAAGGTAAGGCTGAAGCTGCTGCGTTAGCGCATCGCGGAAATAATCTCCCCACGGCATATCGCGCCATGACAGCGGTGCGTTCAGAATCTGGCGTGATTTAGCGGGCTTCATGCTTTACGCTCTTCCTTTTCCTACGACCTGCGAGAGGTGATGATGAATCTTACCAGTATTCCTGCGTTGCAGGACAACTACATCTGGACGCTGACTGATGATGAGGGTAAATGCCTGATTGTCGATCCCGGCGAAGCCCAACCGGTGTTAGAAAAAATGGCCTCCAACGGCTGGCAGCCGGTCGCTATTCTGCTGACTCACCACCATAACGACCATACGGGCGGAGTGAAAACACTGTGCGAGCATTTCCCTCAGCTTGAGGTCTATGGTCCCCAGGAAACTGCGGCTAAAGGGGCCAGAACCATAGTCAGCGAAGGCGATAAGGTCACGGTACTGGGCCTGACGTTTGAGGTGATCCATACCCCTGGTCACACTTTAGGACATATCTCATATTACAGCTCACCTTATCTTTTCTGCGGTGACACACTCTTTTCGGGCGGCTGCGGACGCCTTTTTGAGGGCACGGCAGAGCAGATGTATGATTCTTTTCAAAAGCTTAACCAGCTTCCAGGTGAAACATTAGTCTGCTGCGCACATGAATATACTTTATCCAATCTGAAGTTTGCTGCGGCTATTCTGCCCCATGACCCACAAATAACGGCCGAATATCAGAAAATTAAGGACTTACGCGCTGAAAATGGCATTAGTTTGCCCACAAAACTGGCGCACGAACGGACAATAAATTTATTTCTTCGCACGCAAGACGTTGATTTACAAAGGGCATTAAACGTTAACGTTACTGATGAACCCGTATGGCGTTCATTTGCCGTTCTACGCGAGAAGAAAGACGCTTTTTGATTTTTCGGGTTGTGTTGTGAAAAGTCGTCACGTATAGTTGCTCGTCTTTTAAGCGAACTATTGACACACACATGAAGGCTAAAGCGATCTTACTCGCCTCAGTCTTGCTGGTAGGATGTCAGGCGTCCAGGAACGATGCCAATATCCCGGTACAGCATGCACAGAGTCTGTCTTCAGCTGGTCAAGGTGAAAATGGAAAGTACGGAGACGAGTTTTTGTCGCCGCGATGGCAGGAAGATGGAACTGGCCTCGCAGCAGACGCAGATCTCTGGAGTTTCATTAGTGACGAGTTGAAGATGGGGATTCCGGAAAACCCGGCAATCCGCGAACAAAAAAGTAAATTTTTAAAAAATAAGAGCTATCTCCACGATGTAACATTACGGGCAGAGCCGTACATGTACTGGATAGTCGAGCAGATACAGAAACGTAAAATGCCGATGGAACTGGTACTGCTACCCATAGTGGAGAGCGCTTTTGACCCCCGGGCAACTTCATCCGCCAATGCCGCTGGTATCTGGCAGATTGTTGCTGCAACAGGTCGAAACTATGGTTTGAAACAGAACCAGTATTACGATGGGCGACGCGATGTGGTCGCATCCACGAAAGTTGCGCTGGATATGATGCAGCGTCTTAACACCATGTTTGACGGCGACTGGTTATTAACCATCGCAGCGTACAACAGTGGTGAAGGACGTGTACTCAAAGCGATAAAGCAGAACAAGGCGCGCGGTAAGCCGACTGACTTCTGGCATTTATCGCTGCCACGCGAAACGACCGTGTATGTGCCTAAAATGTTAGCTCTGAGTGAACTGCTCAAAAATAACAAGCGTTACGGTATCAAACTGCCGACACCTAATGAAAGTCGTGCTCTGGCGCGAGTGGAAGTGGGTCAGCAGATACAGCTGACGCAGGCTGCCGAAATGGCGGGTATGTCGCTCACGAAACTGAAGAGCTTCAATACCGGTTATAAAGGCGGTGCAACAGCGCCAAACGGCCCACACTATATTATGGTGCCGAAGTCGAACGTCGCGAAACTGCGTAACTCACTGGCTTCCGGTGACATCGCAGCGGTACAGCCTACTCAGCTTGCGAAAGCCAGTGCGAGTGGCGGGTACAAAGTGCGACGGGGTGATACGCTCTCTGGTATCGCCTCAAAACTTGGCGTTAGCGTCTCGACACTGAAGCAGGATAACAACCTGCGCGGTGCTGATATCCGACCGGGTCAGACTCTGACCATTGGTTCGAATGGCACCCGACTGGCTGATAACGGCAACAGCATCACCTATCGTGTTCGTAAGGGTGATTCTCTTGACAGTATTGCCCGTCATCACGGCGTTAACATCAAAGACGTGATGCGCTGGAACAGTGTGCTGGACAGTGCGAAAGATATTCAACCCGGCGATAACTTAACGCTGTTTGTGAATAATAACGCAACACCTGATACCTGATACGTTGAAAAGGCTGACATTTGTCAGCCTTTTTCTTTTATTCATCCGCCACCGTTTACTCATCTGCCGGACTTCCCTCCTCCTTCTACAGGCTCGCTTAATGCACCGGACTAGCTTCCTGAACTGAACTCCACCAGTAAGGGGTTATGGTCGGACGCGCGCGTCACCAGTACGGATGCCTCACTCACCCTGAGATCGCGATAGAAGACGAAATCCAGCGGGCGACCAAAGGCTTTACGGCGGTGATCGGCAGTAAACATTACCTCTTCCAGCTTCATTCGCTGTGCAAAACGGTAGAGTGCATTGATACGCTGACGGCTCCAGGCATTGAAATCCCCGGCCATAATCACCGGCCCCTGGTGATGCATGATCTGCTCCCCGATTGGCCCCAGCTGTTTACTGTAGACGTCGACGCCCAGGCTGAAATTTACCGCATGGATGTTCACGACCATCAGCATTTCCCCCGTGGGCAGCGGATACGCCGTGACCAGTGCCGATTTTGACAGCCTCAGCAGAGGCTCACGCTCACGCAACGGGCAGCAATAGACCGGGTGCGCAGAGGCGAGCGTCATCACCCCAGAGGGATGCTGAGGCAGCACAAAGGCAGGTACCTGATCGGCAGCAAGATAATTACTGGTGGCAAACTCCACCAGTTCTGGTGTGGTCTGCGCTTCCTGCAGTAATACCAGGTGCGCATCTTTACCAAATCCTTCCAGTACCGACATCCAGTCTGCGCGTTGCTGCTTAAAGATGTTCCACACCAGAACTTTGAGGTTTGGGTGCGCGGGCAAGGGGGCGCCGGGTGGCAGTGCCTGACCGAGATGGAGCATCGCGCCAGGTGGAAAGATCTGTTCCACTGGTTGTCCTGCTACATATCGCATTGCATAAGTTTTTTTGCGCACTTTCCCGCCTGGCTGATGATTCAAAATACAGTTAACACCTGTCTGTTATAGGGATTTTAGACCGGGGTTTCAATGGATGCAGGTGAATGTCAGAATTCATCCCCTTTTCCAGAATAAAGCAGCCCTTTTAAGTTCGCTAAGCAAAACGAGGCAGATCAGGCGGTGACATCCCCGATGTCATCGTTAACGGCTCCTGTACTGGTTATAACAGCATTATCAGTCATAAACTGGCTTAATGGCCATGTGACTGCAGGGAGGAAGAATGAAGGCATCTTCTGATGAACTAAAAGTGTTTGTCAGCGTTGTAGAAAGTGGAAGTTTCAGTCGCGCTGCTGAACAGCTGAAAATGGCTAACTCTGCCGTCAGCAGGACAGTTAAAAAGCTGGAGAGCAAGCTGGGTATTGCCCTGCTGACTCGCACAACACGGCAGCTGGCGCTTACTCAGGAGGGCGAACGCTATTTTCGCCATGTTCAACGTTTTTTGCAGGAGATGACCACGGCAGAAAGCGATTTGATCGAGAGTTTACAGGCGCCTAAAGGACTACTGCGCGTTGATGCCGCGACGCCGGTCATTCTGCATTTGCTGATGCCGATGATTAAACCCTTTCGTCTGCGCTATCCTGACGTGACTCTTTCTTTGATCTCCTCAGAGAGTTTTATCAATCTGATTGAGCGGAAAGTGGATATCGCCATTCGCGCCGGCAATCTCACCGACTCAACGCTGCGCGCCCGGCTGCTGTTCAGGAGCTTTCGCAAGATGGTTGCTTCACCCGCCTATCTCCGTGAGCATGGGACACCGCAAACGGTGGCTGAGCTGGATAACCACCACTGTCTCGGCTTTGATGATTCCCCACGACTCAATCGCTGGCCCATCTCCCGTGAAAGCGGCGAACTCTATGATATTAGCTGGGCTATCTCCTCTAACAGTGGAGAGACGATCAAGCAGCTCTGTCTTACCGGTAATGGTATTGCCTGCCTGTCGGACTATATGATCGATCGTGAAGTTGCTGAGGGAAAACTGGTGGAAGTGTTGGCCGATCAGCGTCTGCCGGTCGAGATGCCCTTCCATGCTGTTTACTACAGTGATATTGGCGTAAGCCAGCGTGTGCGCGCTTTTATCGATTTTCTGAGTGAGTGGACAGCTGACCAGCCGTGGCGTACCTGAAGTCTACAGGGGCAGGCCTGATCGGGGTCTGCCCGCACACAATTTGGAAGGGGTGGGATCGATTGCGCGATTATCGCTTCAGATTCAAAGAATTAGCGATCGTTAAAATGATCCGGGAGATCGAAGAGAATCAGCGCGGTGTATTTTTCCGTGTTGAATTTGCTGCAATGGAAAAAGCCCTGACCGTTAAGTCAGGGCTTTCCAATTAAGTGGCGGAACGGACGGGGCTCGAACCCGCGACCCCCTGCGTGACAGGCAGGTATTCTAACCAACTGAACTACCGCTCCACCGATTCTTTCACAGCTGTCAGCAACGGGCTGATGGCCGTCTGTTCCTGTTATTTTCCTTGTCAGGGGAAAAGGAACGAATTTGATGCCTGGCAGTTCCCTACTCTCGCATGGGGAGACCCCACACTACCATCGGCGCTACGGCGTTTCACTTCTGAGTTCGGCATGGGGTCAGGTGGGACCACCGCGCTAAAGCCGCCAGGCAAATTCTTTGTGCTCTGTCCTGTGTTTTTTGTGCTGATGCTGCGTTGGCCGCCCTCGCGCTACTCCGTCACATACTTCAGTATGCTCCTTCGTATCGGTCGGTTGCCGCCTTGCCTCAGCGCAAAATCCTTCGGACTTCAGTCCGCAGGACACAACTGTATCCGGTTAACAAGCTGAAAATCTGTCTCTCAAAAACGCCTCTGGCGTTGTAAGGTTAAGCCTCACGGGTCATTAGTACCGGTTAGCTCAACGCATCGCTGCGCTTACACACCCGGCCTATCAACGTCGTAGTCTTCAACGTCCCTTCAGGACTCTCAAGGAGTCAGGGAGAACTCATCTCGGGGCAAGTTTCGTGCTTAGATGCTTTCAGCACTTATCTTTTCCGCACTTAGCTACCGGGCAATGCCATTGGCATGACAACCCGAACACCAGTGGTGCGTTCACTCCGGTCCTCTCGTACTAGGAGCAACCCCCCTCAATTCTCCAGCGCCCACGGCAGATAGGGACCGAACTGTCTCACGACGTTCTAAACCCAGCTCGCGTACCACTTTAAACGGCGAACAGCCGTACCCTTGGGACCTACTTCAGCCCCAGGATGTGATGAGCCGACATCGAGGTGCCAAACACCGCCGTCGATATGAACTCTTGGGCGGTATCAGCCTGTTATCCCCGGAGTACCTTTTATCCGTTGAGCGATGGCCCTTCCATTCAGAACCACCGGATCACTATGACCTGCTTTCGCACCTGCTCGAGCCGTCACTCTCGCAGTCAAGCCAGCTTATGCCATTGCACTAACCTCACGATGTCCGACCGTGATTAGCTGACCTTCGTGCTCCTCCGTTACTCTTTAGGAGGAGACCGCCCCAGTCAAACTACCCACCAGACACTGTCCGCAGCCCGGATTACGGGCCTACGTTAGAACATCAAACATTAAAGGGTGGTATTTCAAGGTTGGCTCCACGCAGACTGGCGTCCGCGCTTCAAAGCCTCCCACCTATCCTACACATCAAGGCTCAATGTTCAGTGTCAAGCTGTAGTAAAGGTTCACGGGGTCTTTCCGTCTTGCCGCGGGTACACTGCATCTTCACAGCGAGTTCAATTTCACTGAGTCTCGGGTGGAGACAGCCTGGCCATCATTACGCCATTCGTGCAGGTCGGAACTTACCCGACAAGGAATTTCGCTACCTTAGGACCGTTATAGTTACGGCCGCCGTTTACCGGGGCTTCGATCAAGAGCTTCTCCTTGCGGATAACCCCATCAATTAACCTTCCGGCACCGGGCAGGCGTCACACCGTATACGTCCACTTTCGTGTTTGCACAGTGCTGTGTTTTTAATAAACAGTTGCAGCCAGCTGGTATCTTCGACTGGCTTCGGCTCGGGGAGCAAGTCCCTCCACCTACGCGCCAGCGTGCCTTCTCCCGAAGTTACGGCACCATTTTGCCTAGTTCCTTCACCCGAGTTCTCTCAAGCGCCTTGGTATTCTCTACCTGACCACCTGTGTCGGTTTGGGGTACGATTCTGTGTTACCTGATGCTTAGAGGCTTTTCCTGGAAGCTGGGCATTTATCACTTCAGCACCGTAGTGCCTCGTCGTCACGCCTCAGCGTTAATAAGGGACCGGATTTACCTGGACCCTCCGCCTACACGCTTAAACCGGGACAACCGTCGCCCGGCCGATATAGCCTTCTCCGTCCCCCCTTCGCAGTAACACCGAGTACAGGAATATTAACCTGTTTCCCATCGACTACGCCTTTCGGCCTCGCCTTAGGGGTCGACTCACCCTGCTCCGATTAACGTTGAACAGGAACCCTTGGTCTTCCGGCGAGCGGGCTTTTCACCCGCTTTATCGTTACTTATGTCAGCATTCGCACTTCTGATACCTCCAGCATGCCTCACAGCACACCTTCGACGGCTTACAGAACGCTCCCCTACCCAACAACACATAGTGTCGCTGCCGCAGCTTCGGTGCATGGTTTAGCCCCGTTACATCTTCCGCGCAGGCCGACTCGACCAGTGAGCTATTACGCTTTCTTTAAATGATGGCTGCTTCTAAGCCAACATCCTGGCTGTCTGTGCCTTCCCACATCGTTTCCCACTTAACCATGACTTTGGGACCTTAGCTGGCGGTCTGGGTTGTTTCCCTCTTCACGACGGACGTTAGCACCCGCCGTGTGTCTCCCGTGATAACATTCTTCGGTATTCGCAGTTTGCATCGGGTTGGTAAGCCGGGATGGCCCCCTAGCCGAAACAGTGCTCTACCCCCGAAGATGAGTTCACGAGGCGCTACCTAAATAGCTTTCGGGGAGAACCAGCTATCTCCCGGTTTGATTGGCCTTTCACCCCCAGCCACAGGTCATCCGCTAATTTTTCAACATTAGTCGGTTCGGTCCTCCAGTTAGTGTTACCCAACCTTCAACCTGCCCATGGCTAGATCACCGGGTTTCGGGTCTATACCCTGCAACTTAACGCCCAGTTAAGACTCGGTTTCCCTGCGGCTCCCCTATACGGTTAACCTTGCTACAGAATATAAGTCGCTGACCCATTATACAAAAGGTACGCAGTCACCCCCATAAAGAAGGCTCCCACTGCTTGTACGTACACGGTTTCAGGTTCTGTTTCACTCCCCTCGCCGGGGTTCTTTTCGCCTTTCCCTCACGGTACTGGTTCACTATCGGTCAGTCAGGAGTATTTAGCCTTGGAGGATGGTCCCCCCATATTCAGACAGGATACCACGTGTCCCGCCTTACTCATCGAGCTCACAGCATGTGTGTTTTTGTGTACGGGAGTATCACCCTGTACCCTGCGACTTTCCAGACGCTTCCACTAACACACAAGCTGATTCAGGCTCTGGGCTGCTCCCCGTTCGCTCGCCGCTACTGGGGGAATCTCGGTTGATTTCTTTTCCTCGGGGTACTTAGATGTTTCAGTTCCCCCGGTTCGCCTTGCAGCACTATGTATTCATGCTGCAATGATGCACAGAGTGCACCGGGTTTCCCCATTCGGACATCGACGGCTGTAGCGGTTCATATCACCTTACCGTCGCTTTACGCAGATTAGCACGTCCTTCATCGCCTCTGACTGCCTGGGCATCCACCGTGTACGCTTAGTCGCTTAACCTCACAACCCACAGGCGTTTTACAACGCTGCGAATTGCAAGCATTTGAGAGACTCGAACGCATCGCTTTGTCATTCCCTATTACGGAGGAATGACGCGCTGCGTCGTTTCAATTTTCAGCTTGTTCCGGATTGTTAAAGAGCAAATATCTCAAACGCGGCCCGGCTGCTTACGCAACCAAATCGGTTTTGAGATACTGTATGGAGACACCTTTCACCTGTCACCAAGCAGGTGGCGTCCCCTAGGGGATTCGAACCCCTGTTGCCGCCGTGAAAGGGCGGAGTCCTAACCGCTAGACGAAGGGGACACAAAAGTGTCACGACTTCGCAGCCGTCCTGCTCATTACTTTTTATCAGACAATCTGTGTGGACACTGCGCGGGAAGGTATCTTCAGGTAAGGAGGTGATCCAACCGCAGGTTCCCCTACGGTTACCTTGTTACGACTTCACCCCAGTCATGAATCACAAAGTGGTAAGCGCCCTCCCGAAGGTTAAGCTACCTACTTCTTTTGCAACCCACTCCCATGGTGTGACGGGCGGTGTGTACAAGGCCCGGGAACGTATTCACCGTGGCATTCTGATCCACGATTACTAGCGATTCCGACTTCACGGAGTCGAGTTGCAGACTCCGATCCGGACTACGACGCACTTTGTGAGGTCCGCTTGCTCTCGCGAGGTCGCTTCTCTTTGTATGCGCCATTGTAGCACGTGTGTAGCCCTACTCGTAAGGGCCATGATGACTTGACGTCATCCCCACCTTCCTCCGGTTTATCACCGGCAGTCTCCTTTGAGTTCCCGACCGAATCGCTGGCAACAAAGGATAAGGGTTGCGCTCGTTGCGGGACTTAACCCAACATTTCACAACACGAGCTGACGACAGCCATGCAGCACCTGTCTCAGCGTTCCCGAAGGCACCAAAGCATCTCTGCTAAGTTCGCTGGATGTCAAGAGTAGGTAAGGTTCTTCGCGTTGCATCGAATTAAACCACATGCTCCACCGCTTGTGCGGGCCCCCGTCAATTCATTTGAGTTTTAACCTTGCGGCCGTACTCCCCAGGCGGTCGACTTAACGCGTTAGCTCCGGAAGCCACTCCTCAAGGGAACAACCTCCAAGTCGACATCGTTTACGGCGTGGACTACCAGGGTATCTAATCCTGTTTGCTCCCCACGCTTTCGCACCTGAGCGTCAGTCTTTGTCCAGGGGGCCGCCTTCGCCACCGGTATTCCTCCAGATCTCTACGCATTTCACCGCTACACCTGGAATTCTACCCCCCTCTACAAGACTCAAGCCTGCCAGTTTCAAATGCAGTTCCCAGGTTAAGCCCGGGGATTTCACATCTGACTTAACAGACCGCCTGCGTGCGCTTTACGCCCAGTAATTCCGATTAACGCTTGCACCCTCCGTATTACCGCGGCTGCTGGCACGGAGTTAGCCGGTGCTTCTTCTGCGGGTAACGTCAATCGACAGGGTTATTAACCCTGTCGCCTTCCTCCCCGCTGAAAGTACTTTACAACCCGAAGGCCTTCTTCATACACGCGGCATGGCTGCATCAGGCTTGCGCCCATTGTGCAATATTCCCCACTGCTGCCTCCCGTAGGAGTCTGGACCGTGTCTCAGTTCCAGTGTGGCTGGTCATCCTCTCAGACCAGCTAGGGATCGTCGCCTAGGTGGGCCATTACCCCGCCTACTAGCTAATCCCATCTGGGTTCATCCGATAGTGAGAGGCCCGAAGGTCCCCCTCTTTGGTCTTGCGACGTTATGCGGTATTAGCCACCGTTTCCAGTGGTTATCCCCCTCTATCGGGCAGATCCCCAGACATTACTCACCCGTCCGCCACTCGTCACCCAAGAGCAAGCTCTCTGTGCTACCGTCCGACTTGCATGTGTTAGGCCTGCCGCCAGCGTTCAATCTGAGCCATGATCAAACTCTTCAATTTAAGTTTGATTTGCTTAAACAAGTTAAGCGGTGCTCATCTGTAAAACGTCATAATGAATTTCATTATGTGTTCACTCGTGAGGCTTGATATTTTTTTACGTCCGGAGACGCTGATATCAATCCTGCGAGTGCCCACACAGATTGTCTGATAAATTGTTAAAGAGCAGTGCGAACAGTGCGTTAGCGTCCTGTCGCGAGGTGGCGTATATTACGCTTTCCTCCTGCAGAGTCAACCTCTTTCTCAGAAGTTTTTCTCCGGCGGCGCAGTCTCCTGTGCCTCCTGACCCGTTTTCCGTTTCCGGTTTGCCGTGTCAGTGGAGGCGCATTATAGGGAACGGCTCAGATAGCGCAAGTGCAAATTGAGACTTTTTTTCTGTTCGTCTGAAATTTGCACAAAAGCGCCGTTTTACCCCTTTTTAATGCGCGCCGGAAGCTCTGCCAGGCTATTAATCACCCAATCTGCTGCTGCTTCACCTTCAGCAGTGACCGGTTTGCCGCTGCGCACCAGTACTTTCTTGCCGACACCGGCAGCCTGCCCTGCCAGCATGTCTTCCAGCTTGTCACCCACCATATAAGAAGCGGCCATATCAATATTCAGTTCTTCCTGCGCCGTCAGCAGCATACCCGGCTGAGGCTTGCGGCAGTCACAGGCCTGACGGAACTCTGCTACTGTTGCTTCAGGATGGTGAGGACAGAAATAGATGCCATCAAGATCAACATCGCGATCGGCCAGCGACCAGTCCATCCATTCTGTAAGCCGCATAAAGGTATCTTCAGTAAACATACCGCGCGCGATGCCAGACTGATTGGTCACGACCACCAGCGCAAAACCCATTGTCTTAAGTTGTTGCAGCGCTTCAATCGTGCCGTCAATAAACTGGAAGTCATCGATCTCATGGACATAGCCATTGTCGACATTAAGGGTGCCATCACGATCAAGAAAAATAGCGGGGACTTTATTCGCCACGTAGAAACTCCTGCTGTAAAAATTGCCGATCAGTATCGCATGATTGCTATAAAAGGGAGAATGTCAGATTGAATCACTTCCATTGATTTAGACGTCTGGATGCCTTAACATCCATCCAGCTTTTATACCGAATAAAAGCGACGAGGCTTCCCACACCACGGACAACGCAACACGATAATAAATAACATAATGATTAAACTAGAAAATATCACCAAGGTGTTTCAGCAAGGCACGCGGTCTGTTCCGGCGTTAACGGATGTCAGCCTGCACGTGCCTGCCGGACAGATTTATGGCGTTATCGGTGCTTCCGGTGCCGGTAAAAGTACGTTGATTCGTTGCGTTAACCTGCTGGAGCGCCCTACTTCGGGCCGCGTACTGGTAGACGGTGCTGATTTAACCGCACTCAACGAACGTCAGTTAACTCAGGCGCGCCGCCAGATCGGCATGATCTTCCAGCACTTTAATCTGATGAACTCCCGTACCGTCGCGGGCAACGTTTCTCTTCCACTGGAACTCGGTAATCTCTCCCGCGCTCAGATCACGGCTCGCGTAACTGAGCTGCTGGAACTGGTGGGATTATCAGACAAGCATGATGCCTGGCCCGCCAATCTGTCGGGCGGACAGAAGCAGCGTGTCGCGATTGCCCGCGCCCTGGCCAGCAATCCCAAGGTTCTGCTGTGTGATGAAGCCACCAGCGCACTGGATCCCGCGACGACCCGCTCTATTCTGGAATTGCTTAAAGACATTAACCGCCGGCTTGGGCTGACGATTCTGCTGATCACCCATGAAATGGATGTAGTGAAACGCATCTGCGATCAGGTTGCGGTCATCAGTCACGGTGAGCTGATTGAGAAAGATAGCGTCAGTGAGGTCTTCTCTCATCCTAAGACACCGCTGGCGCAGCAGTTTATTCAGTCTACGCTGCATCTGGATATTCCGGATGATTACCAGCAGCGTCTTTCTGCCACCGCCGCTGAAGGCACCGTGCCTCTGCTGCGGCTGGAATTCACCGGTAAATCGGTTGATGCGCCGCTGCTGTCTGAAGCTGCCCGCCGTTACAACGTGAATAACAACATTATCAGTGCCCAGATGGATTACGCCGGTGGCGTGAAGTTCGGCATCATGCTGGCCGAAATGCACGGCACAGAAAGCGATACCCGCGAGGCGATAGCCTGGCTGAAGGAGAATCATGTGAAAGTAGAGGTGTTAGGTTATGTCTGAAGCGATGATGTGGTTGCTGGGACGGGGCGTGTGGGAAACGCTTATGATGACCTTCGTCTCGGGCTTTTTCGGTTTTGTGCTGGGTCTGCCGGTCGGCGTTTTACTCTATGTCACCCGTCCGGGCCAGATTCTGCAGAATCAGGGACTTTATCGCGTGCTCTCCGCGCTGGTGAATATCTTCCGCTCCATTCCTTTCATTATCTTACTGGTCTGGATGATTCCTTTTACTCGCGTAATCGTCGGCACCTCAATCGGACTGCAGGCGGCCATCGTTCCGTTGACCGTTGGCGCGGCGCCGTTTATCGCACGTATGGTTGAAAATGCCTTGCTGGAACTGCCAACCGGACTGATTGAAGCGTCAAGAGCTATGGGCGCCACGCCAATGCAGATCATCCGTAAGGTTCTGCTGCCGGAAGCGATGCCTGGCCTGGTGAATGCTGCGACCATCACCCTGATTACCCTGGTTGGTTACTCCGCCATGGGTGGCGCGGTGGGTGCCGGTGGTCTGGGCCAGATCGGTTATCAGTATGGTTATATCGGATATAACGCCACTGTGATGAATACGGTATTGGTGTTGTTAGTGGTTTTGGTGTATCTCATTCAATTCTGTGGCGACCGCATCGTGCATGCGGTGTCCCATAAATAAGCCAGCAATATCACATTATTAAGAAGGAAAGGATATGTCTTTCAGATTCAAGAAAATTGCCGCTGTGGGTGCACTGATTGGCGCGATTGCGCTGGCAGGATGCGATCAAAAAGAGAAAGACCCTAACCACATCAAAGTGGGTGTGATTGTCGGTGCTGAGCAGCAGGTTGCTGAAGCAGCGCAGAAAGTTGCCAAAGAGAAATATGGTCTGGACGTTGAGCTGGTCACCTTCAACGATTACGTACTGCCGAATGAAGCGCTGAGCAAAGGCGATATCGACGTCAACGCCTTCCAGCACAAACCGTATCTGGATCAGCAGATCAAAGATCGTGGCTACAAGCTGGTTTCAGTGGGTAACTCCTTCGTCTACCCGATCGCGGGCTATTCGAAAAAGATTAAGTCACTGGATGAGCTGCAGGATGGCGCTCAGGTTGCCATTCCAAACGACCCGACCAACCTGGGCCGTACGCTGCTGCTGCTGCAGAAAGTGGGTCTGATCAAGCTGAAAGATGGCGTGGGCCTGCTGCCAACCTCACTGGATATCACTGAAAACCCTAAGCATCTGAAAATTGTTGAGCTGGAAGCGCCGCAGCTGCCACGCTCACTGGACGATCAGCAGATCGCGCTGGCGGTTATCAACACCACCTACGCCAGCCAGATTGGCCTGACACCAGCCAAAGATGGTATTTTCGTCGAAGATAAAGATTCACCGTACGTGAACCTGATTGTGGCGCGCGAAGATAATAAAGATGCGGAAAACGTGAAGAAATTCGTCAAGGCTTACCAGTCTGACGAAGTCTACGATGCCGCTAACAAAGTCTTTAACGGCGGCGCGGTTAAAGGCTGGTAATTCAGCTGTTCATCTCCTTAAGGGCGGCGCTATGCCGCCCTTTCTGTTATTGGGTGCCCTGCCCGACTTGTTATTTATTCTTGTCCTTGTTTCAATAACGCCACTTTTTGAAACCTGAGGATGTTGCCATGCGTTTTTTACCGCTCTGCTTGTTAGCATTGATGCTGACAGGGTGTGTTCATGAGTATCACCCGATAAGCAGCGCACCGTCCCGGCCGCAGCAATCCAGTGAACCCACCCGCAAGCCTGTGTCACGACCGGCACCGGTTAAGCTCTATACCGATGCCGCCGATCTGGTCAGCAAGCCGTTCCGCGATCTGGGTGAAGTCTCCGCTGAAGATTGCCAGATGAGTAATCAGAACTCCCCAGCCAACATCGCTACTGCACGTAAACGCCTGCAGATCAAAGCGTCACAGATGAAAGCCAATGCGGTGCTGCTGCATCAGTGTGAAATCGTCACCGGCACGCCAGGCTGCTATCGTCAGGCGGTGTGTCAGGGTTCGGCACTGAAAGTCAGCAATCAATGAGTGAATTCGCCTTTGCGCAAATTGGGGTAATCCGCTCACCGTGGAAGGAGAAGTTTGCCGTGCCGCGCCAGCCAGGGCTGGTGCAGGATGGCGGCGGCGAACTGCACCTGCAGCCACCTTACAATCAGCCGGAAGCGGTGCGTGGACTGGAAGCGTTCAGCCACCTCTGGCTGCTGTTTGTCTTCCATCAGACGATGGAGGGCGGCTGGCGTCCCACGGTTCGCCCTCCCCGGTTGGGCGGCAATGCGCGCATGGGTGTATTTGCGACACGTTCAACGTTCCGTCCCAATCCCATTGGCATGTCGCTGGTTGAGCTAAGGGGTATCAGGATTGAAAAACAGCAGGTGATCCTGCAGCTTGGCAGTCTGGATTTGGTCGATGGCACCCCGGTGGTGGATATCAAACCTTATCTGCCTTTTGCCGAAGCATTGCCCCATGCCCAGGCGGGTTTTGCTCAGGCGGCACCTGCGGCTGATATGCCGGTTCGCTTCTCCGCGCTGGCACAACAGCAGCTTCACCAGCAGTCGCGCTACCCCAATCTGGCTCGCTTTATCAGTGAAGTGCTGGCACAGGATCCCCGTCCCGCTTACCGTCAGGGCGAAACGCAGGCGCGGGAATATGCGGCCTGGCTGATGGATTTTAATGTACGCTGGCGCATTGACGATGCCGGTACTGAAGTGATCGCTATCGACCCGCGTTAAAACCCGCTTTTGAGCCGGTGATCTCACTGGTACACTAGCCGCCAGCAAAATTCTGTCTGTGACTTTCCGATCAACTGGAACCGTAATCAATGCGTACTACTCAATATCTGCTCTCTACTCAGAAAGAGACGCCTTCCGACGCTGAAGTGATCAGCCACCAGCTGATGCTGCGCGCCGGTATGATCCGCAAACTGGCTTCTGGCTTGTACACCTGGTTACCGACCGGGGTTCGCGTGCTGAAAAAAGTCGAAAACATCGTGCGCGAAGAGATGAACAACGCGGGCGCGGTTGAGATTTTAATGCCGGTTGTGCAGCCCGCCGACCTGTGGCAGGAGAGCGGTCGCTGGGAGGAGTATGGCCCGGAACTGTTACGTATTGCAGATCGCCACGAGCGTCCGTTCGTGCTGGGTCCAACGCATGAAGAGGTGGTCACTGACCTGATCCGCAATGAGCTGAGCTCTTATAAGCAACTGCCGCTCAACCTCTATCAGATCCAGACCAAATTCCGTGATGAAGTCCGTCCGCGCTTTGGCGTGATGCGTTCACGTGAATTCATCATGAAAGATGCTTACTCGTTCCACGTTTCGCAGGAGTCGCTGCAGGAAACGTATGACGCGATGTACCGCGCCTATAGCCAGATCTTCAGCCGTATGGGTCTGGATTTCCGCGCCGTGCAGGCCGACACCGGCTCGATTGGCGGCAGCGCCTCCCATGAGTTCCAGGTTCTGGCGCAGAGCGGTGAAGATGATGTGATCTTCTCTACCGATTCTGATTACGCGGCCAATATTGAGCTGGCCGAAGCCGTCGCACCCGCCGGTGAGCGCGCAGCGCCGTCGCAGGAGATGCAACTGGTCGAGACGCCAGACGCAAAAACCATCGCGGAGCTGGTTGAGCAATTCAGTGTGCCTGTTGAAAAAACAGTGAAAACGCTGATTGTTAAAGGTGCTGAAGAGAGCGGCCACGCGCTGGTTGCCCTGCTGGTACGCGGCGATCATCAGCTTAATGAGATCAAAGCGGAGAAGTCAGAGATCGTTGCGTCACCGCTGGTGTTCGCGACCGAAGAAGAGATTCGCGCTGCAGTGGGTGCCGGACCGGGTTCAATCGGCCCGGTTGGTCTGCAGATGCCTGTTATTGCTGACCGTACCGTGGCGAAGATGAGCGACTTCAGCGCCGGTGCCAACGTCGATGGTAAGCACTACTTCGGCATTAACTGGGAGCGCGATCTGCCGCTGGCCAGCGTTGCGGATATTCGTAACGTGGTCGAAGGCGATTTAAGCCCGGATGGTAAAGGCACGCTGCAGATTAAGCGCGGCATCGAAGTCGGTCATATTTTCCAGCTCGGCACCAAGTATTCTGACGCGCTGAAAGCGTCTGTTCAGGGCGAAGATGGCCGCAATCAGGTGATGAGCATGGGCTGCTACGGCATCGGCATCACCCGCGTTGTTGCGGCAGCCATTGAGCAGAACCATGACGACCGCGGCATTATCTGGCCAGCCGCACTGGCACCTTTCGAGGTTGCGATTCTGCCAATGAATATGCAGAAATCGTTCCGGGTTAAAGAGCTGGCGGAAGAGCTGTATGCCACCCTGCGTGCTAAAGGCGTTGAGGTTATTCTGGATGACCGTAAAGAGCGTCCGGGCGTGATGTTCGCTGATATGGAACTGATCGGTGTGCCACACACCATCGTCATTGGTGACCGCAATCTCGATAATCAGGAGATTGAGTACAAATCACGTCGTGCCGGTGAGAAGCAGATGATTAAGCAGGATGAAATTGTTGAATTCCTGCTGAAGGCTCTGAATAAGTAAGTTCTTAGCGTTAATCAAAGCGGGCTGAATCTGGCCGCAACAGATGAGCTCAACGCGAAGGGAACCGGGTCAGGAGAGGAAAGCGTCCCGCGCCAGGGACGATGCGGGCCGAGCGGCCATGGATGGCTTTAGCGACTTTCCGATCTGACCCCGTTCCCTGAGCAGGCTCGATCTCTTCGCCGCTCGCCCCTGACGTTGTAAGTACTCAAACGCCCCGCCTGCGGGGCGTTTTTTATTGCACCTTGCCGCGCATCGATTTAGTTGAACTGCGGCGGGCTTTTCCTTCCAGACGGCGCTCTTTTGAGGCGCGGGTCGGCCGCGTGGCGCGCCGGGCTTTTTCCACGGTACTCAGCTCCTGGATCAGATTAACCAGACGTTGCAGCGCCGCTTCACGATTCATCTCCTGACTGCGATACTCCTGCGCCTTGATCACCACAACGCCATCACCGGTAATCAAATGATGAGTGGCGGTGAGCAGCCGCTCTTTATAAAACGCGGGCAGTGAAGAGGCAGCAATATCGAAACGCAGATGAATGGCGGTGCTGGCTTTATTGACATGTTGTCCGCCTGCGCCCTGAGCACGAATCGCCGTCAGCTCGATCTCACTCTCCGGAATCTCAACCGAACGGGATAGCATAATCATAAGCTCGCTCCCCACACCTTAACCACGTTGACCTCCGATAACCTGTTCATCAAATTAACCTTTTGTGCTCTGATTTATTCCGCCTCAGACAGCGGAATCTGTCACTTTAGCAGTGATTCGCGCACTGTTCCTGCTTTACGCAGGCTGATTTCCTCTAAATGGCTATGATATAGTCGCCAGTTAACCAGAGTATTTACGCTCTGCCGAGGAGGGCCACGTGCAAAATTATTGTGAGTTAGTTCGCCGGAAGTATGCCGAAATCGGCAGCGGGGATTTAGGTTACATACCGGATGCGATTGGCTGCGCATTGAAGGCACTTAATGATGTTGCCGCAAATACTGAGCTAAACTCTTCTGTCAGGGAACAGGCGGCCTACGCCGCTGCTAACTTATTGGTGAGCGACTATGTTGATAAATGAAGCGTACCAACCTATCAATTGCGATGATTACGATAATCTGGAACTCGCCTGCCAGAACAACTGGATGCTGTCGCTGGAAATGAAAGATGGCGAGCAGCTTAAGGCAAAAGCCAAAGAGATCTTTTCACGTAAGAACGTTGAATATCTGGCTATCGATCTTTCCGGTGAACATCGCGAATTACGTCTCGACCATATCGCCAGCTTCACCCATCCCGAGTTGGGTACGGTGGTTGTCAGCGCAGAGTAACCTACGCATTCAGGGCGGGACCTTTCCGCCCTGTTAAACTTCAGGGCTGCAACGAACTGTAGTACGCCGCTAAATCCGCCATATCGCTGTCACTCAATCCCGCCACAAACGCCTTCATGACTTCAGCCTGACCGCCACTGCGTTCGCCCTTTTTATAGGCCTGCAGCGCATGTTCCAGATAAGGTGCGTGCTGCCCGGCCAGGTCAGGATAGAGCGGCACCGCCGCTTTTCCCGCTGCGCCATGACAGGCCATGCAACTGCCCGCTTTCTGTGCGCCGCGCTGCGCATCACCCGCTGCCCATGCCGGTAACACGGTGACCGCTAAACAGGCGATAAGCCACTGTTTCATTATTGTTGTTCTCCTGCGCCGGATGCCCCGTCCCAGACTATCTGCCAGCCCTGCTGATCAGGGGCCGCGCCATCACGGGTGACAAAGAGAGTCGGAACGCAGACCAGCGTCTGGTTATAAAAAATTAACGGCAGCCGTTCACGCTGCCACGGTGGTATCTGTAACTCCTGCCACAGTTTTTTCATTTCCCTTCCGCCACGACGGCCCACCAGATGGACATGACCCTGTGCGTGAAACCGCACGCTGACCTGCTCATCCGGCTCAGGATAGCGCAACAGGCTCTGCGACTGGCTGGCACGCAGCGTGCCAAGGTTCTGCGGTAACGCCAGCGGCTGGCAGAGATCGGGCCATGCCAGCGCGGTGTCGCGCAGTGAACTGAACAACGGCAGCCAGTAGAGCTGCTGACGGTAACGACGGAGTTCAGCCTGACCGAATCGCAGCCGGGGCTGCGCATCCTCCCGGCTCGCCATCACTTCGTCGTGGATGCGTTTCAGCGCTTCACGGGACGGCATCGTCCCACCCTGTCCGGCGATCCAGCGCCGCAATAAGGCATTAGCACGCAGCTCACTCATGGCCATTAAGGGTGGAAAGTGCAGGCTGCCATCAGGCTGGATCAGCTCTGCCAGTTGCCCGACGAGCAGTTCATCCAGCAACTGCTCCTGCTCACTGCATAACGCCGCACTGCGGGCCGTTGCCCCGGCAAAATGGGGCCAGCGCTGGTAAAGCTCAGGCAGCAGCCGCTGACGCAGAAAGTTGCGGTCGTAGCGAAGATCCTGATTGCTCTCATCTTCAATCCAAACCAGCTGATGCGCGTCGGCATAGGCTTCAAGCGACTGTCGCGTCTGATTCAGCAGCGGACGCACCAGCTGATGTGAACCCAGCGTGCGTGTCGCGGGCATCGCTGCCAGCCCGGCGGGGCCACTGCCGCGCTTCAGCGCCAGCAGGAATGTTTCGCACTGATCGTCGAGGTGCTGCGCTGTGAGTAACACTTCGCCCGGCTGCAGTGCCGCACTCAGCGCCTGATAACGGGCAGTGCGGGCGGCTGCTTCAATGCCGTTTTCCCTGCCATCAACGTTAACGCGGAGCACTTCACAGGGCAGCTGCCACTGCGCGCAAATCGTCTGGCAATGGGTTGCCCAGCGATCGGCATTCGGGCTAAGCCCATGGTGAACATGCAGCGCCCGCAGGCGCAACTGAGGATGCTGCTGCTGCCAGCCGCGAAGCTGATGCAGCAGCACGGTTGAATCCAGTCCACCGCTGAATGCGACCACCAGGGCGGCATCAGGTTGCAACAGAGTGTCAAAAGCGGGCAAAGACATGGCAGAATCCAGAAAATCGGGCCACTGAATGTCGCCCGCTGAGCGCGCTATTTTACGCCTGATAAAGCTCCAGCGGCAAACCATCCGGATCGGCAAAGAAAGTGCATTGTTTACCGGTCAGGTCATCAATGCGAATCGGCTCGCAGATAACGCCTTTATCGGCCAGCGTCGCGACGGCAGCGGCAATATCCGGCACGGTAAAGGCCAGATGACGCAGGCCACACGCCTCGGGATGGCTGACTCGCGCCGGCGGCTCAGGAAAAGAGAACAGCTCAATGGTATAGCGATCCTGTAGGGCAAGGTCGCCTTTCCAGGAGTCCCGCGCTTCGCGGTAATATTCGCCCATCAGACGGAAACCCAGTACGTCACAATAGAATGCTTTGCTGCGCTGATAGTCAGAGGCGATGATGGCGATGTGGTGAATAGCGGTTAACTGCAACATGTTCAATTCCCTGATTCGGGCAGGCTGTCCGCAGACACCCTGCCGCTGATAGTCGTTTAAAGGTTTATGCGAGGTCGTTTTTCAGCACGCGGACGCGATACTCGCCCTCTTCGGTCAGGCTGGCACCGTGAATATCCGTTTCGAAGCCCGGATAATGCCGTCCAATGCTGCACAGCATCAGCAGAAAATCGAGCACCGCGCGGCTCTTCTCAGTAATCATCTCGCCTGGCATCACCAGTGGAACGCCTGGCGGATAAGGCAGAATCATATTGGCTGACACCCGCCCGACCAGCTCGCTGAGTTCCACCGTTTCGATATTGCCCTTCACCTGCTGCTGAAATGCCTGATGCGGCGTCATCTTCATTTCGGGCAGGACATCAAATGCCTGCAGCATCAGACGCGGCAGATCGTGATGGCGGATCAGCTGATGGATCCCCTGCGCCAGTGTCTGAATGCGCATATTGCGATAGAAGTCAGGATCTTCGGCATAGAGATCCGGCAGCATGTTTTTCACCCGCAGATTAAGATCGTAGGCGCGTTTGAACTCGGTCAGTCCGCGCAGCACGCTCATTGCTTTGGTTTTGTCGATGCCGATGCTGAACAGGAACAGCAGGTTATAGGGACCGGTTTTCTCCACCACGATGCCGCGCTCATCCAGAAACTTCGCCACCAGCGCCGCCGGGATCCCCTCTTCCGCCATCTTCCCCAGTTCGCTCATGCCCGGCGTCAGAATGGTGACTTTGATCGGATCCAGGTACATGTGATCGCGATCGGCCTGAGTAAATCCGTGCCACTCTTCGTCGCCGGGCTGGATCGGCCAGCATTGCGCTTCGTCAACCTCTTCCGGTTGCCAGATATCAAAGAACCAGCTGTCGGACTCTTCGCGCAGGCGCTGGATCTCCCGACGGAAGTGCAGCGCGCGCTCCACCGAGCGATTGATCAGTCGTTTACCGGGATTGCCACGCAGCATGGCAGCAGCAGTTTCAATAGAGGAGACGATGGCGTAATTGGGCGAGGTGGTGGTGTGCATCATGTAGGCTTCGTTAAACGTCTGTTCGTCGTAGTCGCCCTTAATGTGAATCATTGATGCCTGCGAAAACGCCGCCAGCAGTTTGTGGGTCGATTGCGTCTCATACACCACTTTTCCCGGGATGCGGTCGCCACTCATGCCACTTTTACCGGCGTAGATCGGATGGAAATTAGTGTAAGGCACCCAGGCTGAATCGAAATGAATCGACGGTACATCCAGTGTCTCTTTGATGTACTGGGTGTTGTAGAGCAGCCCATCATAGGTGGAGTTGGTGATCACCGCATGAACCGGCCAGGTGGCACGGTCGGTGGCAGCCACCTTGCACGAAATGCTCTCGCGGGTGAACTCCTGCTTCGGGATACCGC
This sequence comes from Pantoea sp. ABR1s, assembly GCF_057812235.1. NCBI lineage: Bacteria > Pseudomonadati > Pseudomonadota > Gammaproteobacteria > Enterobacterales > Erwiniaceae > Pantoea > Pantoea sp. ABR1s. Next base: position 3,274,118 of record NZ_CM173823.1, read on the forward strand.
CGAGAATACCCAACGCATTGCGGGTCGGCTTCAGCCAGATGGGGATAAGATCGCTCATCATCAGCAGATGGGTCAGTGACTTGTGGCAGTTGCGATCGATCAGCACGGTGCTGCCCGCCGGTGCGGCATACATGCCGACAATTTTGTTCGACGTTGAGGTACCGTTGGTCACCATGTAACTCTGCTCGGCGCCAAAAGTGCGTGCAATGTACTCCTCCGCTTCAAGGTGCGGACCGGTGTGATCAAGCAGCGAACCCAGTTCGGTAACGGAAATTGAGATGTCCGATTTCAGGGTATTGGCCCCGAAGAAATCGTAGAACAGGCAGCCCACCGGGCTCTTCTGAAACGCGGTACCCGCCATATGGCCCGGCGTGCAGAAGGTGTACTTGCCCTCTTTCACATAGGTGAACAGCGCTTTAGTCAGCGGCGGCGTAATGTGGTCGAGATAGTCATCGGTATATTGCCGGATATGCAGCGCGATATCGTCGGCGGCATTCAGCGCGTACTCAAAAAAGTGCAGCGGCATGCGCATCTCATTGACGCTGATGTCCATCTGCGAGTGGGTGTTGATAAAGGCGTACAGCGGCAGGTATTCGTTGAGCTGATTAATCTCACCGCAGAGTTCCGGACTGTTGTGCGCGTCCCAGTCGAAGATGACGCCGCTGATACGCGGATTGTGCTCGATCAGTTTCAGCAGATCTTCACTGTTTTTCGGGTACAGCAGCCTGAAGCCTTGCAGATTTAACGCCGCGTCGAGTTCGCGTAACGGTTCATCTTTATAAAACACGCCGTGCGCGCCCATGATCGCCAGAATATTCAATGCCCATCTCCCTGATTATTGTGGAACCGGACAAGCATAACCGCTAACCCGCGGAAGGTGTAGCGAGGCGGCTATCGGATGGCGCTGAAAGAGAGGGGAATAGCGTGCGGAGATAAACCGGCGACATAAAAAAAGCGGACCGGAGTCCGCTTTTATTGATGGGGCTAAATCAGGCGTAGCCGTAGCTCATCAGGCGCTGATAACGACGATCCAGCAGCTCTTCAGTGCTAAATCCATCGAGATCGGCCAGATCGGCCAGCAGCTGCTGCTTCAGTGACTGCGCCATATCAACCGGACGGCGATGCGCGCCACCCAGTGGCTCAGGGATCACGGAGTCAATCAGCTTCAGCTCTTTCAGACGGTGAGCGGTAATGCCCATCGCTTCAGCGGCCAGCGGCGCTTTGTCAGCGCTTTTCCACAGAATGGATGCACAGCCTTCCGGCGAGATCACTGAATAGGTGCTGTACTGCAGCATATTCACTTTATCGCCCACGCCAATCGCCAGCGCACCACCTGAACCGCCCTCACCGATGACCGTACAGATCACCGGCACTTTCAGGCCAGACATTTCACGCAGGTTGCGGGCAATCGCTTCAGACTGCCCACGCTCTTCCGCGCCCACACCCGGATAGGCACCCGGTGTGTCGATGAAGGTGATGATTGGCATTTTGAAACGCTCAGCCATCTCCATCAGGCGCAGCGCTTTGCGATAGCCTTCCGGTGCTGGCATGCCGAAGTTACGGCGAATTTTCTCTTTGGTTTCACGGCCTTTCTGGTGCCCGATGATCATCACCGGACGTCCATCAAGACGTGCAATCCCGCCCACAATCGCTTTGTCATCGGCATAAGCACGGTCGCCCGCCAGCTCATCGAAATCGTCGAAGGCGTTGCGCACGTAATCAAAGGTGTAAGGACGCAAAGGATGACGCGCCAGCTGAGCGATTTGCCATGCGCCCAAATCGGCGAAGATCTTACGGGTCAGCTCAACGCTTTTCTCACGCAGACGCTGAACTTCTTCATCCAGATTAACGTGTTTATCATCCTGACGACCAATTGAGGTCAGCGAATCGATCTTCGCTTCCAGTTCTGCAATTGGCTGTTCAAAATCCAGGTAATTAAGACTCATAATGTTCCTGTTCTAGTCAAACTCCAGTTCCACCTGCTCCGATCCAATCAACGAGCGCAGATCGTTAAGTAAACGATCGCTGGGCGAAATTCGCCACGCTGCACCAAAGCGCAGCTTCGCTCGCGCGTCGGCTCTCTGATAGTAGAGATGCACCGGAATAGTCCCTGATCGATGAGGTTCCAGAGACTGACGGAGTCGGTTTAATAGCTGGTCATCAATTTGCCTGTCCGTCAGCGAGATAGCAAGTCCGCGCGCGTATTTTTCGCGAGCTTCGTCGATGTCCATGACTTCACGAGCGGTCATTTTAAGGCCACCACTGAAGTCATCAAAGCTGACCTGTCCGCTGACGATCAGAATTCGGTCTTTCTCCAGCAACTGCTGGTATTTATCTAACGCATCGGTAAATAACATCACCTCAAGACGACCGGAGCGATCGTCCAGAGTACAGATACCAATTCGGTTGCCGCGTTTGGTGACCATTACCCGTGCCGCGATCACCAGACCGGCCGCCACGGTAATTTTACCCCGATCGGTAGGATGCATATCTTTCAGCCGCACCCCGCCAACGTAACGCTCAATTTCTTTCAGGTACTGATTAATCGGGTGGCCGGTAAGGTAAAGACCCAGCGTTTCCCGTTCGCCATCCAGCTGCACCTGCTCAGGCCACGGCGTGACGCTGGCGTACGATTTCTCAACCTGTTCCGGCTCTTCCGCCAGTACGCCAAACATATCAGCCTGGCCAATCGCTTCCGCTTTCGCGTGCTGATCGGCCGCTTTTAACGCGTCACTGAGTGAACTCATCAGCGCAGCACGATGCGGTCCAAGGCGATCAAAGGCCCCGGACATGATCAATTTTTCCATTACCCGACGGTTGATCTTTTTGGTGTCGGTACGGGCGCAGAGATCAAACAACTCGCGGAAATAACCGCCTTCGTTACGGGCGTCGATGATCGCTTCGATCGGACCTTCACCGACGCCTTTGATCGCGCCAATGCCGTAAACGATCTCGCCCGCGTCATTAACATGGAACTGATAGAGACCGGAGTTGATATCAGGCGGCAGGACTTTCAGTCCCATCCGCCAGCACTCATCGACCAGGCCAACCACTTTCTCGGTGTTATCCATATCGGCGGTCATGACCGCAGCCATAAACTCAGCCGGATAGTGCGCCTTCAGCCACAGCGTCTGGTAGGAGACGAGTGCGTAGGCCGCAGAGTGTGACTTGTTAAAGCCATAACCTGCAAATTTTTCTACCAGATCGAAGATCTTCATCGACAGTTCCCCGTCGATGCCCATACTTTCGGCACCGTCGCGGAATACAGAACGCTGTTTGGCCATCTCCTCGGGTTTCTTTTTACCCATGGCGCGACGCAGCATATCCGCACCGCCCAGCGTATAACCGGAGAGAACCTGGGCGATCTGCATCACCTGTTCCTGATAGAGGATGATGCCGTAGGTCGGTTCCAGCACCGGTTTCAGGCTTTCATGCTGCCACTGAATGTCGGGATAGGAGATCGCTTCACGGCCATGCTTACGGTCAATGAAGTTATCCACCATGCCGGACTGCAGTGGGCCAGGACGGAACAGCGCCACCAGTGCGATCATATCTTCGAAGCAGTCGGGCTTCAGACGCTTAATCAGATCTTTCATGCCGCGCGATTCAAGCTGGAACACCGCGGTGGTTTCCGAGCGCTGCAGCATATCGAAGCTTTTCTTATCATCCAGCGGGATAGAGGCGATATCGATCGGCTCCAGTCCCTGCTTTTCCCGGCGCGGGTTGATCATCTTCAGCGCCCAGTCGATGATGGTCAGCGTACGCAGACCCAGGAAGTCGAACTTCACCAGGCCGGCATATTCCACATCATTTTTATCGAACTGGGTCACCGGGAACTGCCCATGCTCATCGCAATAGAGCGGCGCAAAATCGGTGATCTTCGTTGGCGCAATGACCACGCCGCCCGCATGTTTACCGGCGTTACGCGTGACCCCTTCCAGCTTGCGCGCCATGTCGATCAGCGCTTTAACCTCTTCGTCCGCGTCATACATGGCGGGAAGCTGCGGTTCAGCAATAAAGGCTTTTTCCAGCGTCATGCCGGGATCGGGCGGGATCAGTTTTGAAATGCGGTCAACGAAGCCGTAAGGATGTCCCAGCACGCGGCCCACATCGCGAATGACCGCTTTCGCCGCCATGGTGCCGAAGGTAATAATCTGGGAAACCGCTTCACGTCCGTACATATCTGCAACGTGTTCGATCACCTGATCGCGCTTCTCCATGCAGAAGTCGACGTCGAAATCGGGCATCGAGACGCGTTCCGGGTTCAGGAAGCGTTCGAACAGCAGGTCAAATTCCAGCGGATCGATATCGGTGATTTTCAGCGCATAGGCCACCAGCGAACCGGCACCGGAACCACGCCCCGGCCCGACCGGCACGCCGTTGTCCTTGGACCACTGGATGAACTCCATTACGATCAGGAAGTAGCCGGGGAAACCCATCTGGTTAATAACGTTGAGTTCAATCTCCAGACGTTCATCATATTCCGGGCGTTTCTCAAGGCGTTCGGCTTCGTCCGGGAACAGGAACTCGAGACGCTCTTCCAGACCCTCACGGGATTTCACCACCAGATAATCTTCGGTGGTCATATCACCGGTCGGGAACTGCGGCAGGAAGTATTCGCCCAGCCGGACCGTGACGTTACAACGCTTAGCAATCTCTACGCTGTTTTCCAGCGCTTCCGGGATGTCCGAGAAGAGCTCGCACATCTCCTCTTCGCTGCGCATATATTGCTGAGGACTGTAGTTACGCGGACGCTTGGGATCATCCAGCGTATAGCCGTCATGAATGGCGACGCGAATTTCGTGCGCATCGAAATCTTCTGCATTGATAAAGCAGACTTCATTGGTGGCAACGACCGGTATTCCCTCTGCAATCGCCAGTTCAACTGCCGCATGCAGATAGCTCTCTTCGTCCTGACGGCCGGTACGAATCAGCTCCAGGTAGTAGCGATCGGGGAAATGTTGCTGGTAAAACGACAGGCATTGCGAAACCAGGGCATTGTTGCCGCGCAGCAGGCTGCGACCCACATCGCCGCGCCGTCCGCCCGACAGCAGGATTAATCCTTCCTGCAATTCAATCAGCCAGTCGCGGTCGATGATCGGTCCGTCCACGCCATACCCACGCTGATAGGCACGGGAGATCAGCAGCGTCAGGTTCTGGTATCCGGTATTACTGGACGCCAGCACGGTAAGCTGTGTCAGTTCATCCCCCATCAGCTCACTGGCAACGTTGAAATCGGCACCAATGACCGGCTTTATCCCTGCGCTGTGCGCGCCACCGTAGAATTTCACCAGGCCACAGAGGTTAGTGAAGTCGGTAATCGCGATAGCCGGCATGCCAAGGGCAGCCGCCTTCTTGATTAACGGCCCGGTTTTCGCCAGGCCATCAACCATCGAATAGTCACTGTGGACACGCAGATGTATAAAACGGGGTTCAGCCATATCAGTTTCCGGTTAAAACAGCGTCAGGCTATTAAAGCGTAAGGGTCTGGCGTGCAGCCAGTACTTCAGCATCGAGCAGCGCATTGCGTACGGGCGCAAAACTGCGACGGTGGTGCGGCGTGACGCCATACTGCGTCAGTTTTTCCATATGCAGCGCCGTCGGATAACCTTTGTGCTGCGCAAAACCATACTGCGGGAACAGCAGATCGAGTTCGGTCATCTCCTGGTCACGCGACACTTTGGCGATGATCGATGCTGCACTGATTTCGGCAACCAGACTATCCCCTTTAACTACCGCCTGTGAAGGCATTGGCAGTGCCGGGCAACGATTACCATCAATCAGCACATAATCGGGCTGAATGCCAAGGCCAGCAACGGCGCGCTGCATCGCCAGCATAGTGGCATGCAGAATGTTGAGCTGATCGATCTCTTCAGGCTCTGCGCGTCCCAGGCTCCATGCCAGCGCCTTCTCTTTAATTTCGTCATACAACGCCAGGCGGCGCTTCTCAGACAGTTTCTTCGAGTCGGCCAGGCCGGTAATCGGGTTTGCCGGATCGAGGATCACCGCGGCAGTAACGACCGCGCCAACCAGCGGACCGCGCCCCACTTCGTCCACACCGGCAATCAGTCTGGCGACAGGATAGATAAAATCAGGCATTCACCAGCTCCAGTACCGCATCCGCTGCCTGCTCATCGGCGTTCCAGCGGATCTGTTGATGTAATTCATGAAACGTCTGCAGGAGTGTTTCTCGCTCAGGCCCGGCATGCAGCAGCGGATCTAACGCTGCGGCCAGGGCTTCAGGCTGACACTCATCCTGCAGTAACTCTTTGACCAGCTCACGCCCTGCCAGCAGGTTTGGCAGCGAGACGTAAGGGGTTTTGACCAGCCGTTTCGCCAGCCAGAAGGTGGCCGGCTTCATGCGATAACCGACGACCATTGGGCATTTTGCCAGCATGCACTCCAGTGCGGCAGTGCCTGACGCCAGGAGTGCGGCATCGCTCGCAATCATCGCCTCACGTCCCTGACCATCAAGCAGATGCATCGGCAGTTCGGGGGCGGTTTCGGCTTTAATCTTCTCAAACTGTTCGCGGCGACGGGCGTTGACCAGCGGCACCACGATTTCCAGTGCCGGATAGTGACGACGCAGCAACTGAGCGGTTTTCAGAAAATCGGCGCTGAGCATTTCCACTTCCGCACCCCGGCTGCCGGGCAGCAAGGCCAGGCAGAGCGCATCATCGGCAATGCCCAGATGATGGCGTGCAGCCAGCTTATCGGGTTGCAGCGGCATGGCATCCGCCATGGTGTGACCGATAAAACGACAGGGAACGTTATAGCGATCGTAAAAAGCTTTTTCAAATGGCAGGAATGCCAGCACCAGGTCGGTGTTACGACCAATCTTAAAGACACGCTTTTGCCGCCATGCCCACACCGAGGGGCTGACATAGTGGATAGTGCGAATGCCAGTGCGTTTAAGATTGCCTTCCAGCGTGATATTGAAATCGGGCGCATCAATCCCGACAAAGACATCGGGTCGGAGTTCGGTAAAACGACGGGTGAGATCGCGACGAATTGTCAGCAGGCGTCGCAGGCGACCGAGCACCTCGACAATGCCCATCACCGCCAGCTCTTCCATCTCATACCAGGCTTCACACCCTTCAGCCTGCATCAGGGGACCCGCTACGCCGACAAAGCGTGCATCCGGATGACGGGCTTTCAGGACACGGATCAGACCTGCACCAAGAATATCGCCGGAGGTTTCTCCGGCGACCAGGGCAATCGTTAAGGGACGCGCTGACATGGATTAACGAATTAATCCACGGGTTGAACGGGTGAAGAAATCGTAGAAAGGTTGCACTTCGCTGTGCTGCTGTGCGATGGCTTCGATCTCCGGTTTCACTTCCTCCAGCGTTCTGCCGCTGCGATAGAGCAACTTGTAGGCGTTGCGGATAGCGTGCAACGACTCTTTGCTGAAGCCACGACGCTTGAGGCCTTCGATATTGATCCCGAACGGCGTAGCGTGGTTGCCCTGCGCAATAACATAAGGCGGCACATCCTGCGCCACGCCCGAACAGCCGCCAACCATCACGTGAGCACCGATGATGCACCACTGATGTACCGCTGTCATGCCGCCAATAATGGCGAAATCATCGACCGTCACGTGACCACCCAGGGTGGCGTTGTTGGCGAAGATACAGCGGTTGCCAATCACGCAGTCATGCGCGATGTGAGCATTAACCATCAGCAGATTATCGCTGCCCACTGTGGTGACCTGGCCACCCTGCGTGGTGCCGCGATGAATCGTCACGCTTTCACGGATGCGGTTACGATCACCGATCTCAACCCGTGTTGGCTCACCGGCATATTTCAGATCCTGATTCACTTCGCCAATTGAGGCGAACTGATAAATCTGATTATCTTTACCGATGCGCGTGTGGCCGTTCACCACAACATGTGACTTCAGTACCGTTCCTTCACCGATCTCAACATTCGCACCAATAAAGCAAAACGGGCCAATGTGCACGCGGGCGCCAATAATAGCGCCCTCTTCGATGACAGAACTGGGATGGATAGTGGCTGTTGGATCAATCACGAATTATGCCTCCCGGCTGCGGGCACACATCATGGTCGCTTCACAAACGATTTTACCGTCGACAGTCGCCACGCCTTTAAAGCGGGTCAGACCACGGCGGGTTTTCTCGAAAGTAACTTCCATGATCATTTGGTCGCCTGGTACCACAGGGCGCTTGAAACGGGCACTGTCGATACCGGCAAAGTAGTAGAGTTCGCCTGGCTCCAGTTTACCTACGCTTTTAAACGCCAGAATACCGGTAGCCTGCGCCATCGCTTCCAGGATCAGAACGCCAGGAAAAATCGGTTTACCAGGGAAGTGCCCCTGGAAAAACGGTTCATTAACAGAAACGTTCTTCACTGCACGCAGGTATTTGTGCTCTTCAAATTCCAGCACGCGGTCTACCAGCAGAAACGGATAGCGGTGCGGCAGCAGCTCTAAAATCTCTTCAATTTTCAGAGTATGAGTTTCAGTAGTCAAAATACTCTTCCTGTCCTAAAAATCTGATGACATCAATAACACGGCCTGCACAGATCAAAATGATCTTCCGCAGGCCGCAAATAGGTTCTGTGGCGCCGGGCTTCCCTGCTTAACATTTTTATTATGAAAGCCGGTCAGTTTTGGGATGGCGGTTAGTCGTCTTTGCCGACCTTGCGCTCGATGGCTTTTAAGCGTTTGCTCATGTCATCGATGTTCATCACCAGCGCTGCAGTTTTGCGCCAGGTTTTGTTGGGTTGCAGCGGAATGCCTGATGAATAGACACCAGGCTCTGTGATAGGACGCATGACCATACCCATACCGGTCACCGTTACTTTGTCACAGATTTCCATATGGCCGTTAATGACGCTGGCACCGCCAATCATACAGTAACGCCCAATTTTCAAACTACCCGCCATGATCACACCGCCTGCAACCGCAGTATTGTCGCCAATAACTACGTTGTGAGCGATCTGGCACTGGTTGTCTATGATAACACCATTGCCGATCAGAGTGTTATCCAGCGCACCGCGATCGATAGTGGTGCAGGCACCTATTTCTACGCGATCGCCGATTATCACCGCGCCTAACTGCGGGATTTTCACCCAGTTACCACGATCGTTGGCATAGCCGAAACCATCAGAACCGATGACGGTACCTGACTGAATCAGGCAATCCTGACCGATTTCAATTTCGTGATAAACAGAGACGTTGGCCCAGAGACGGGTACCGCTGCCGATACGGGTTTTTTTGCCAACAAAACATCCTGCACCAATGACCACGTTATCGCCCAGCTCAACATCCGCTTCGATCACCGCATTGGCGCCAATGGCGACGTTGCTGCCGAGTCGGGCTGAGGGATTGACCACTGCACTGGGGGCAATATTTTGCGCTGGCTGTGGCGTGGTATCGAGTATTTGTGCCATACGCGCATAGGTCAGGTAGGGATCTTTCACCACCAGCGCTGCGGTATTGCACCACTCCAGATCCGCTTCCGTCAGCACCACGGCTGAGGCCTTAATCAGGGCGAGTTGCTCGCGGTAACGGCTGTTTGCAAGAAAAGTGATTTGGCCAGTTGTGGCGGATTGCATAGAAGCAATGCCGGAGATGACGATATCGCCATCTCCGTGCAATTCTGCATCCAACTGCTGGGCTAAATCAGCCAGTCGAATAGATGACATGAATTATTTAACCTGTTTCAGCACGTCAGCAGTGATGTCTTTTGCGTTTGACGCATAAGCCACCGCGTTAGCGTCGATCACGACGTCGTAACCATCGCTGTCAGCGACTTTCTTCACGGCATCCTGAATACGGCTCAGCAGCTTGTTACGCTCTTCCATCTGACGACGGCGATTATCCTGCTCAAAAGACTGGGCTTTTGTAGAGAAAGCTTCACGCTGAGACATGACATCTTTTTCCATACGGCTGCGTTCGCTCGCCTTCATGGTAGAACCGTCACGCTGCAGACGCTGCATTTTGGTTTGCAGATCGCGCTCCTGGCTCTGCAACTCAGTTGCACGGCCTTTGAACTCGTTTTCCAGCTGTTTAGCAACAGTCGCACGTTGCGGTAACTGTTGGAAAATGCTGGACACGTTTACCACTGCAATTTTGTCGGCAGCCTGAACACCAGCGGAAACCGCTAAAGCAAGACCCAGACCTGCGGCACACAACAACTTTTTCACTATAAACTCCTTACCATCAACGTTTGTGTCAGCGACACAGTGTTTGCCCCGGAACAGCAACAGGTGCTGTCCGGCAGCAATACTTCAGCTATGCATCCATGCTCAGAACATTACCAGGTTTTACCAATGTTAAACTGGAACTGCTCTGACTTGTCTCCATCGACTTTCTTCATCGGCTGGGCGTAAGAGAACACCAGCGGGCCGAGCGGTGACATCCACTGTAGCGCAACACCGCTGGATACACGGATATTGTTTGGATCGCTGTAGTCAGGAATGCCCGCCGCACGCGTTTCCGCGGTATTTTCCCAATGGGTATCCCACGCTGTACCGGCATCGACAAACACCGAGGTACGAACCGAGTTAGCATACTTCTCGCTCAGGAACGGCGTTGGCGTAATCAGCTCAAGGCTGGCAATCGCCATGGCGTTACCGCCCACCGCATCGTCAGACTTACAGACGCCATTTGGATCGGCGATTCGGCAGTTCGACGAGTTGTTATTTAAGTAGGCTGCTTTCGGTCCAATGGTGTTGGACTGGAAGCCGCGCACGGTGCTTGAACCACCGGCGTAGAAGTTCTCGTAGAACGGCATCTCTTTGCCGTCGAGACCATCGCCATAACCTACGCGACCACGGCCTAACAGCACCCAGGTACGATCCTGGTTAATCGGCACATACTGCTGAGTATCCAGCGTGGCCTTATAGAAGCTGTTATCCGAGCCCGGAATCGTCACCTTACCGTTCAGGTTGGTACGGTTACCGGACGTCGGGAAGAAGCCGCGGTCCAGGGTGTTATAAGTCCAGCCGTAGTTAAAGGTGAAGTCATCTGCTGAGAAATCACCTTCATCATTGAGCTGCTGCGGCTTGCCGACCGAGTCAAGATAACGCCACATCGCCACCTGAGGCTGCATGTTTGACAGGTCATTGTGGACATAGCCCAGACCGACACGAAGGGTGTTGTTTTCGTTAACCGGGAAGCCAAGCGTGCCATCCAGACCATAACTTTTGTTGGTATAGTCAGAAAGGTCCGCGTTATCTGCTTTAAAGTCGTTGTAGAACAGACGACCACCCAGACTGACACCATCAACGGTGAAGTAAGGGTCAGTCAGCGAGAATTCAGCATAGGTCTGGTAATCGTTCTTGGTCCCGCTGATGCCCACGGTATTACCGGTGCCCAGCCAGTTATCCTGCGTGACACCGACCTGGAAGCTCACACCACTTTCGGTGCCGTAGCCGACGCCGAAGTTAAAGGTACCGGTGTTACGCTCTTTAACCTTGTAGACCACGTCAACCTGGTCCGGCGAACCTGGCACACGCTGAGTATCCACATCAACGGTTTCAAAGTAACCGGTACGGTTCAGACGCTCTTTACCCTGTTCAACCAGATCGCTGCCCAGCCACGCGCCTTCCATCTGACGCATTTCGCGACGTAACACGGAGTCTTTCGACGTGTCATTGCCTTCGAAACGGACGTTACGGACATAATAACGGTTACCCGCATCCACATTAATATGCAGTTTTACGGTTTTGTCGGCGTCGTTGATTTCTGGCTGTGTTGCCACGCGCGGATAGGCATAGCCGTAGCGGCCCAGCAGTTTCTTGATGTCATCTTCCATTTTCGTGACTTTGGCGCCGTTATAAAGCTCGCCTGCCGGAATCTTGGTCAGATGTTCAATTTCTGCTGAATGGCCCGCCATGCTGCCATTGACGATCACGCCAGCGATTTTGTACTGGTCACCTTCGGTGATGTTCACCGTGATGTAGATGCCTTTTTTATCAGGCGTCAGGCTGACCTGCGTCGAATCGATGTTAAAGCGTGCATAGCCACGATCCAGATAGAAGCTGCGCAGGGTCTCGAGGTCACCCGCCAGTTTCTGCTTCTGATATTTACGATCGCCGACCACGTTCCACCATGGCACTTCATCGCGCAGCTGGAAGCGGGAAATCAGCTCATCGGAGCTAAAGGCTTTATTACCGACGATGTTGATCTGCTGAATTTTTGCAGAGACACCTTCAGTAAAGACCAGCTTCAGATCCACACGATTACGCGGCAGTGGCGTGACCACGGCTTTCACGTTGGCGGTATATTTACCTACGCTGTAGTAGAAATCCTCAAGTCCCTTCTCGATAGAGGAGATGGTGGTACGGTCCAGCGCTTCGCCGACACGGACACCTGAGGCTTCCAGATTTTGTTTGAGCTGATCCTCTTTCACCGCTTTGTTACCGGTGAAGGTAATGCTGGCAATGGTAGGACGTTCTTTGACCTGGACAATCAGCGTTGTACCGTCTCGCAGGACCTGAACATCCTCAAAGTTGCCAGTAGCGAACAGCGAGCGAATGGTATTTCTGACATCATCGTCATTCACCGTATCGCCAACCCGTACTGGCATGCTCAGCAGAGCCGCGCCGACGGCGACTCGCTGCAGCCCTTCGAAATGAATATCCTTCACTACGAAATCGTCTGCACCGTAAACGGTGGCGCTGCTAAACAGCAGCGACGCTATGAGCAACTTTTTCATCGCCATCGTTGTTATGCGTTTTCCTAACACATCCCTCGAATGTTCGCGTTCCAGCGGTTACAAACGTGAGAAATCATTGAAAAGTGCAAGCCCCATTAACAGCACCAGTAAAATTGAACCGATGCGATAACTAAAGTCCTGAACTCGCTCGGACACCGGTCCACCCTTGATCTTTTCGATCGCCAGGAAGAGCAAGTGCCCACCATCTAAAACCGGCAGAGGGAACAGGTTGATGATGCCCAGGTTGACGCTAATCAACGCCAGGAACATCAGGTAGTAAATCAACCCATACTCTGCTGACAACCCTGCACCCTGCGCAATCGAAATTGGCCCGCTCAGGTTGTTCAGCTTCACATCACCGGTTATTAACTTGCCCAGCATGGAGACGGTGAGCTTCATCAGTTGCCAGGTTTTTACACTAGCCTCACCGATAGCCGCAAACGCGCCATACTGTCTTACCGTCTTGTACTCTTCTGGCAGAGGAACAATGCGCGGAATGACACCCGCAAATCCCGCTTTACTGCCAGATTTCGCTTCTGGCGTCATCGTCAGCGCAATAGACTCACCGCCGCGATCCACCTCAAGCGCCATGCTTTTGCCGGGGTTATCCCGGACCTGCGTGACAAAAGTCTGCCACTGCGATAATGGCTGACCATCGACTTTAACGATCCTGTCGCCTGCTTGCAAACCGGCTTCACTGGCTGGCGAGTTCGCCTGCACTTCTGCCAGCGTGGTCTCAATCTGCGGACCGCGTGGCTGAATCCCTAACGCGACGACCGGATCCTGCTTATCAGGCTCAAACTGCCAGTTACGCAAATCCAGCTGTTTCTGCTGGGTTGCGTCCTCGCCAAATCGAGCCACTGTTAAGGTGGTGCTGCTGTCGCCGATTTTACCCACCAGCGCCATACGCACAGCATCCCAGTCAGGCGTTTCGATACCGTCAACAGCCTTAAGTTCCATGCCGGGCGTAATTTGAGCTTCCGCAGCCACCGAACCGTTTAAAATTTCACCGATTACCGGGCGCACGCCGGGCACGCCGTGAATAAACACAACCCAGTAGGCAAAGATGGCAAAGATGAAATTAGCGACAGGACCTGCCGCAATGATGGAGGCGCGTTGCCAGACGGCTTTGTTGTTAAAAGCCTGATGACGAAATTCGGCTGGCACGCTTTCAACGCGCTCGTCGAGCATTTTAACGTAGCCGCCGAGGGGAATCAGCGCGATGACAAATTCGGTGCCGTGGCGGTCACGGCGCTGCCAGAGCGACTTACCAAAACCAATGGAAAAGCGCTCAACTTTGACGCCACAGCGACGAGCGACCCAGAAATGGCCAAACTCATGAACGGTAATTAATACGCCCAGCGCAACGATAAAGGCGACGAAACTCCAGAGTATGCTCAACATCTTTGCCTGTCCTTAAAGGGTGCGAAACACCAGCAGCAATAAACAGGCAAACACCGGCACCGCCGCAGTCAGACTATCAATACGATCAAGAATGCCGCCGTGACCAGGAATCAGATTACCACTGTCTTTGATGCCCGCTTCACGTTTAAACATGCTCTCAGTGAGGTCGCCCAGCACAGAGGCCAGCGTCGCGATAATCGCGCAAATCACCAGCGTACCGGTGGAAACCGTCAGTGGCGCCAGCGTCGCAAACAGCACTGCAATCAGCGCCGAGGTGACCAGACCGCCCAGGAAGCCTTCCCAGGTTTTGCCTGGTGAGACCTTTGGCGCCAGCTTGTGCTTGCCGAACATCTTGCCAAACATATAAGCACCTGAATCCGCTCCCCATACCAGCAGCAACACAAACAGCAACCACCAGGCACCGGCGAAGTGGTCGGTGTCATAGTGATACTGGCGCAGCGCCACCATGCCCCAGAAAAAAGGGACCAGCGTTAACACGCCAAACAGTAAGCGAAGGGGACGCGAATGGCGCCAGAAGGCCGCAGAAGCGGGATAGGAGAGCACCAGCAGCAGTGCAACGACCCACCACACCAGCGACGCCCAAAGCGATGTCGCGATCTGTGGCAGATGCACCGTGTGTTGATAAGGTGGCAGCGTAAACTGCATCAGCGCCAGCAGCAGACCACAAAGTACAGCCAGCCAGACGCGCTGTTGCCGTGATGCCATCCCTGCAAACTGACCCCATTCCCAGGCTGCCAGCATGCAGATAACGATGGTTGTCAGGGCGAAGCCAACAGGCGGTAACCAGAACAGTGCAGCTATTACCAGCGGAATTAATATCAACGCGGTAATCAGACGAGACTTCAGCAAAGGTTACCCCCAGATTGCTCAGGCGCCGCCTGGTGCAGCGCCGCCAAAACGACGCTCCCGCAGAGAGAATGCATTCAGTGCACCTTCAAAAACGTGTTCATCGAAATCCGGCCAGAGCACATCGGTAAAATAGAATTCAGCATAGGCAATCTGCCACAGCAGGAAGTTGCTAATCCGATGCTCTCCCCCGGTCCTTATCACTAAATCCACTGGCGCCAGCTCCTGCATACAGAGCTGCGACGTCAGGCTCTCTTCGGTAATCTGGTCAGGTCGCAGTAATCCTTCCTGAACCTGTTCAGCCAGTTTTTTCACGCCTTCGATAATATCCCAACGGCCGCCATAGTTGGCAGCAATGTTGAGCGTCAGGCCACTATTATTTGCGGTCAGCGTCTCAGAACGGCGAATACGTTCCTGAATACGCGGGCTGAAACGGCTGGTATCGCCAATGACGCGTAAGCGAACATTGTGTTTGTGCAGGCTCTTCACTTCACTATCAAGCGCCCAGACAAAGAGTTCCATTAACGCGGTGACTTCCTGCGGCGGACGACTCCAGTTTTCACTGCTGAAGGCGTAAAGCGTCAGGGCTTCAAGATTGTTACTGACCGCAAAGCTGACGGCACGGCGTACCGATTTAACGCCAGCTTTATGGCCTGAAATACGCAATTTCCCCTGATTTTTGGCCCAGCGGCCATTGCCATCCATGATGATAGCGACGTGGCGCGGACCGTTTCCCTGCTGGTCATCAGTGTTGTTGTGATTGTTAGACGACATAACGCTTAACCAATTCCTTTCATCAGAAATGCTGTGGTTTCTGAATACATTGCGCCCGATTCAAATCCCGACACACTCTCAGTGCCGGGCCACACCGAATTCGGTGACAGACCGTGAAACGCGAGCCAGCGACTATATCATTTTCACCTGAAGCGAACAAATGGCCTCATTACGATCGGCATCACGACGTGAAACGCGGCAACATTTCTGTCGCCAGCGCGCGCGCAGTGCGATCGATTTCAAGGACAGCGTCCACCGAATCCG
Source organism: Pantoea sp. ABR1s (assembly GCF_057812235.1). Classification (NCBI taxonomy): domain Bacteria; kingdom Pseudomonadati; phylum Pseudomonadota; class Gammaproteobacteria; order Enterobacterales; family Erwiniaceae; genus Pantoea; species Pantoea sp. ABR1s. Next base: position 3,290,113 of record NZ_CM173823.1, read on the forward strand.
GCTCCGGACACACTTGTGCCGCCATCACCTCACTATTAAGCGCGGCAATGTCGGTGAAGCGGATCTGGTGATTCAGGAAAGCCGCGACGGCAACCTCGTTGGCTGCATTCAGCGTGGTGGTCGCCGCCTGCCCTGCATCACAGGCATCAATGGCCAGTTTCAGACAGGGGTAGCGACTAAAATCAGGTTCTGCAAAGGAGAGCGCCGACATGCGGGTAAAATCCAGCGGCGTCACGCCTGCATTGATGCGCGAAGGCCAGGCCATGCTGTGGGCAATCGGCGTACGCATATCAGGAGAACCTAATTGAGCCAGCACGCTGCCATCGCAGTATCGCACCATGGAGTGAATCACCGACTGTGGGTGGAGTATCACTTCCATCTGCGCTGCGCTGGCATTAAACAACCAACGGGCTTCAATGTACTCAAGACCTTTATTCATCATGGTGGCCGAATCGACAGAGATTTTTCTCCCCATCGACCAGTTCGGATGTGCACAGGCCTGATCTGGCGACATGGCGCTGAGATCCGCTAAATCTGTGTCACGAAAAGGACCACCCGATCCCGTAAGGATAATCGACTCAATGCCATTATCCCGCAGGTCAGCGTAACCTAACTGATGCTGGATGGTAGCCGGTAAACTCTGAAAAATGGCGTTATGCTCGCTGTCGACCGGTAGTAACTGTGCGTTATGATGACGCACGGCCTCCATAAACAAACGGCCGCAGGTGACAAGCGATTCTTTGTTGGCCAGCAGCACCGTTTTTCCGGCGCGAATGGCCGCCAGCGTCGGCAGCAAACCCGATGCGCCAACGATCGCCGCCATCACCTGATCCACCTCATCCAGCGCGGCCAGCTCACAGGCTGCCTGAACGCCGGAGAGCACTTCAGTATTGACCCTGATTGCTCTCAGTCGCTCACGCAACGCAGCGGCGGATGCCTCGTCTGCCATGCAGGCGTAGCGCGGTGTAAAGGCCGCACACTGCTCGGCCATCAGCGCCACGTTATGGCCGGCAACCAGCGCCGTAATCTGATAAAGCGCCGGGTTGGCGCGCACCACCGCCAGCGTACTGGTGCCGATAGAGCCGGTGGATCCCAGCAGAGTTAATCGCTTCATGAAGCTATCCGTGTGAAGTCAGCGTGCCCACAGGCACAATGTAAAACGCCGCCAGATGTCGCATTCATACGAATACCTCTCTGTACGGCGTTTTGTCCGGCAGTGATGGGATTAGAAATCCATCAGCTCCGTCTCTTTTTCTGACAGTGCAGCATCAACTTTCTTGATGTACGCATCGGTCATTTTTTGCACTTCATCCTGCGCACGACGTTCGTCGTCTTCGCTGATCTCTTTATCTTTCAGCAGCGCTTTGATTTTATCGTTGGCATCGCGACGGACGTTACGTACCGACACACGGCCCTGCTCGGCTTCGCCGCGCACGATTTTAATCAGATCTTTACGACGCTCTTCTGTCAGCGCAGGCAGCGGAACACGGATGTCGGTACCGGCTGAACTTGGGTTCAGACCGAGATCGGACTTCATGATCGCTTTTTCGACTGCCGGACTCAGTGAACGATCAAACACGTTGATTTTCAGCGTGCGTGAATCTTCCACAGTGACAGAAGCCAGCTGACGCAGTGGCGTCGGCGTGCCGTAATATTCGACGACGATGCCGTCGAGCAGCGAAGGTGAAGCACGACCGGTGCGCACTTTGCTGATGGTGGTTTTGAATGCTTCAACGCATTTTTCCATGCGCGTGTCAGCATCTTTTTTGATGTCGTTAATCACGTTGAAACCCTTGGATTCGGTTTGACCTGGCCAGTTCCGGCGTAACCGGAAGCGGGATCGATAATCATCGATAATCCTGACTGGTGCGCGATGCATTATCATCGCGCTGACAGAATATACCTTATTTTATCTCGCCTCGGGTATTAATGCGTAATCAGGGTGCCTTCTTTTTCACCCATCACTACGCGACGCAGTGCGCCAGGCTTATTCATGTTGAAAACACGGATAGGTAATTTGTGGTCACGCGCCAGGGTAAAGGCCGCAAGATCCATCACTTTCAGCTCCTGATCCAGCACTTCAGCATAGGTCAGTTGCTCATACAGCGTTGCGTCCGGGCTTTTCACCGGATCCGCAGAGTAGACGCCGTCCACTTTGGTCGCTTTCAGCACGACGTCCGCTTCAATCTCAATGCCGCGCAGACACGCTGCAGAGTCAGTGGTGAAGAACGGGTTACCGGTACCGGCGGAGAAGATCACCACGCGGTTGTTACGCAGCAGGCTGATTGCTTCTGCCCAGCTGTAGTTGTCACAGACGCCATTCAGTGGAATCGCTGACATCAGGCGTGCATTCACATAGGCGCGGTGCAGTGCATCACGCATCGCCAGGCCGTTCATCACGGTTGCCAGCATACCCATGTGGTCACCCACAACGCGGTTCATGCCGGCCTGCTGCAGGCTCGCTCCACGGAACAGGTTCCCTCCGCCAATCACCACGCCAACCTGGATGCCCAGTTCAACCAGCTCTTTTACCTCTTGTGCCATGCGGTCAAGCACACTCGCGTCGATACCAAAACCTTCAGCGCCTTGCAGGGCTTCGCCGCTGAGTTTAAGCAGGATACGTTGATAAACAGGTTTTGCGTTGGTCGCCATGGTCAGTTCTTCCTGGAAGATTGGGTGTAAAGGAGAAGTAAATTCTGATCGATCATCCGCTTACCGCAATGAAATTGCTATTGGGATGAAACTGAAAACGTATCTGTTGCGATTCACAGACAAAAAAGAACCGCCATCTGGCGGTTCTTTCAAAGCATTAAGACTGTTTGGACATTGCTGCAACTTCTGCAGCGAAGTCAGACTCAACTTTCTCGATGCCTTCACCAACTTCGAAGCGGATGAAGTTGATAACGTCAGCGCCCTGCTCTTTCAGAGCCTGGCCAACGGTTTTGCTTGGGTCGATAACGAAAGCCTGACCAGTCAGAGAGACTTCGCCGGTGAATTTCTTCATACGGCCTTCAACCATCTTCTCTGCGATCTCTTTTGGCTTGCCAGACTGCATCGCGATGTCCAGCTGAACCTGGTACTCTTTATCAACCACGTCAGCAGAAACGTCTTCTGGCTTAACGAATTCAGGCTTGCTTGCCGCAACGTGCATCGCGATCTGTTTGATCAGATCTTCGTTAGCGCCTTTGGTTGAAACCAGAACGCCGATACGTGCGCCGTGCAGGTAGCTGCCCAGCTCTGCGCCTTCCAGGATAGCAACGCGACGGATGTTGATGTTCTCACCGATTTTAGCAACCAGTGCAACGCGCTCTTCTTCGAACTGCGCTTTCAGAACTTCAACGTCGGTAACGCGATCAGCTGCAGCCACATCCAGAACTTTGTCTGCGAACGCCTGGAAACCGCCATCTTTTGCAACGAAGTCAGTCTGGCAGTTTACTTCCAGAATCACGCCGTAGTCGCCAACGATCTTGGTTTTGATTACGCCATCAGCAGCAACGTTGCCTGCTTTTTTCGCTGCTTTGATTGCGCCAGACTTACGCATGTTCTCAATCGCCAGCTCAATGTCGCCGTTCGCTTCAGTCAGCGCTTTTTTGCAATCCATCATGCCAGCGCCAGTACGCTCACGCAGTTCTTTTACCAATGCAGCGGTAATGTCAGCCATTCCAGAATCCTCGGTTCGTGCCTGTGTACGTTTGCACCAGCAGACACTTATTTGCGGAAAATTTACTCTGTCCCGCCGTCCGGTTGGGGGCGTGACAGACTTAGATAAAATAAAGGGGCCAGTATAGGCCCCTTACAGATCACATCTGAATGCTAAGGGCTCTTATGCAGAGCAAACCTTATTAAGCGTTTTCTAAAGACGCTTCTTCAGCTTGCTCAGCCAGGTCCTGAGAGCGGCCTTCGCGAACGGTGGTCGCAACGGCAGTCAGGTACAGGTTTACAGCACGGATCGCATCGTCGTTACCTGGGATAACGAAATCAACGCCATCTGGATCTGAGTTGGTATCAACGATAGCAAATACCGGGATACCCAGGTTGTTTGCTTCTTTGATTGCGATGTGTTCGTGGTCAGCATCGACAACAAACAGCGCGTCTGGCAGACCGCCCATATCTTTGATACCGCCCAGGCTGTTTTCCAGCTTGGCCAGCTCACGCGCACGCATCAGCGCTTCTTTTTTGGTCAGTTTGTCGAAAGTACCATCCTGAGACTGAATCTCCAGATCTTTCAGACGCTTGATTGACTGACGCACGGTTTTCCAGTTAGTCAGCATGCCACCCAACCAGCGGTGGTTTACGAAGAACTGGTCGCAGCTCAGTGCAGACTCTTTTACCGCCTGAGCAGCAGCACGCTTAGTACCTACGATCAGGATCTTACCTTTACGGGAAGAGATCTTGTTCAGTTCAGCCAGAGCTTCGTTGAACATAGGTACAGTTTTTTCCAGGTTGATGATGTGAACCTTGTTACGAGCACCAAAGATGAATGGCTTCATTTTTGGGTTCCAGTAACGGGTCTGGTGACCGAAGTGAACACCAGCCTGGAGCATGTCGCGCATGGAAACAGTTGCCATGATAAAACCTCTAAAGTTTGATTGGGGTTGGGCCTCCATGTATCCCATACGACCGACCTCTTTCAAGGCACCCCGGCGTATGTGTCGATACATGTGTGTTTTATTACACATAATGAGAGTTATGCGTTTCCTGCTGACCGAAACGGCCATACAGAGAATCGTCGGCGCGCTTTATACCACAACCAGCCCAGGGACGCCAATAAATGATCGCTGACGGAGGTCAGCGCGTTCTCTATTTGGCAGCCCATTTGCTGGCTGCTAACATGACAGCACAGAACTTATTATTGTCGAAAATTTCGACAGCTGCGGATTAATTTAATGGCAATTTCAATTAAAACCCCTGAAGAAATCGAAAAAATGCGCGTCGCCGGCCGACTGGCCGCCGAAGTGCTGGAGATGATCGAGCCTTACGTAAAACCGGGTGTGACCACCGGTGAACTGGACCGTATCTGCCACGATCACATTACTCAAAAGCAGCAGGCTGTCTCCGCCTGCCTCGGCTATCACGGCTTTCCGAAGTCGGTCTGCATCTCGGTGAATGAAGTGGTGTGCCACGGGATCCCCAGCGATGATCGTCCGTTAAAAGATGGTGATGTAGTGAATATCGATGTCACCGTAATTAAAGATGAATACCACGGCGATACCTCAAAGATGTTTATCGTCGGTAAGCCGACCATTCAGGGTGAACGCCTGTGCCGTGTCACGCAGGAGAGCCTCTATCTCTCACTGCGTCTGATCAAGCCCGGCATCCGCCTGCGCGAACTGGGTCGCGCCATCCAGAAATATGTCGAAGCCAACGACTTCTCTGTGGTGCGCGAATATTGCGGTCACGGTATCGGCAAGGGTTTCCATGAAGAGCCTCAGGTGCTGCATTACGATGCCGATGATGGCGGCGTGGTACTCCAGGCGGGCATGACCTTTACGGTAGAACCGATGGTCAATGCCGGGGATTACCGCATCCGCACCATGAAAGATGGCTGGACGGTAAAAACCAAAGATCGCAGCTTGTCCGCGCAGTATGAGCATACTATTGTGGTGACGGAGAACGGCTGTGAGATTTTAACCCTGCGCAAAGACGACACGCTGCCCGCTGTGCTTGTCGCCGAAGGGTAATTCCCCCATTACAGATCAAGCCGGCGCTGAGCCGGCTTTTTTTTGGCTAAAAAAGAGAAGAGCTGCATGAGCGTGAGTCTGTCAGAAGATGTGAAAAACGGTCTGGTCGATTCGCCAGCCGAATGGAGTGACGACCAGCTGACACGTGACATTCTGAAGCCGCGGCTGGAGCAGTTTCAGCAACATCTGGCCGCCGCTTTTGATGCCGGTGAACCCGTTGAGCCGCTGATTGATGCCCGCACGCTGTTTATCGATCGGCTGCTGCGTCGCCTGTGGCGCTTTTTTGGCTTTGATGAGATGCCGGCTATCGCGCTGGTCGCCGTTGGCGGCTATGGCCGTGCCGAGCTGCATCCACTCTCTGATATTGACGTCCTGATCCTGAGCCGCCAGCCGCTGAATGAACAGGCTGCGCAGCGCACCAGCGATCTGTTAACGCTGATGTGGGACCTTAAGCTGGAAGTGGGTCACAGCGTCCGCACGCTGGAAGAGTGCCTGCTGGAGGGGTTATCTGACCTGACCGTTGCCACCAATCTGATTGAGTCACGCATGCTGACCGGCGATGTGGCGCTGTTTCTGGAATTACAGAAAAACATCTTCAGCGATGGTTTCTGGCCCTCATCCTGCTTTTTCGCCGCCAAAATTGAAGAGCAGCAGGAGCGCCACAAGCGTTATCACGGCACCAGCTATAACCTCGAACCGGACATTAAAAGCAGCCCCGGTGGCCTGCGGGACATTCATACGCTGCAGTGGGTCGCCCGACGCCATTTTGGCGCCACCACGCTGGATGAGATGGTCGGCTTTGGTTTCCTCACCGACGCGGAGCGCAGCGAACTCAACGAATGTCAGGCATTTCTCTGGCGCATCCGCTTTGCCCTGCACCTCTCCCTGCCCCGCTACGATAATCGCCTGCTGTTTGATCGCCAGCTCAGCGTGGCACAACGCCTGAATTATCAGGGCGAGGGCAATGAGCCGGTCGAGCGGATGATGAAAGATTTCTATCGGGTCACGCGGCGTATCGGCGAACTGAATCAGATGCTGCTGCAGCTGTTTGATGAGGCGATTCTGGCGCTCTCCACCAGCGAAAAGCCCAGGCCTATTGATGACGATTTCCAGCTGCGTGGCGATTTGATCGACCTGCGCGACGAAACGCTGTTCCGGCGAGAGCCGCAGGCGATTCTGCGCATGTTCTACGTCATGGTGCGTAACGACAGCATCAAAGGGATCTACTCCACCACTCTGCGTCACCTGCGCCATGCGCGTCGTCATCTTAAACAGCCGCTGTGTCAGATCCCGGAAGCGCGCCGCACCTTTATGTCGATTCTGCGCCATCCCGGCGCGGTCAGCCGGGCGCTGGTACCGATGCATCGCTACAGCGTGTTGTGGGCTTATACGCCGCTGTGGGGCCATATCGTCGGACAGATGCAGTTCGATCTGTTTCACGCCTACACCGTGGATGAGCACACCATTCGGGTGTTGCAGAAGCTGGAAAGTTTTGCCAATGAAAGCACTCGTCCGCAGCATCCACTGTGCGTCGAGTTATGGCCGCGCCTGCCGCAGCAGGAGCTGTTGCTGATGGCCGCGCTGCTGCATGACATCGCCAAAGGGCGCGGCGGCGATCACTCTATTCTCGGCGCGCAGGATGCGCTCGACTTTGCTGAAATGCACGGCCTCAACTCACGTGAAACCCAGCTGGTGGCCTGGCTGGTGCGTCATCATCTGCTGATGTCGGTGACAGCACAGCGGCGCGATATTCAGGACCCGACGGTGATACAGCAGTTCGCCGAGGTGATGCAGAATGAGAACCGGCTGCGCTATCTGGTTTGCCTGACCGTAGCCGATATCTGCGCCACCAATGAAAGTCTGTGGAACAGCTGGAAGCAGAGCCTGTTACGCGAGCTCTTTTTCGCCACCGAGAAGCAGTTGCGACGCGGCATGGAAAACAGTCCGGATCTGCGTGAGCGGGTGCGTCATCATCGCCTGCAGGCGCTGGCGCTGCTGCGGATGGACAACATTGATGAAGAGCGTCTGCACCAGATCTGGAATCGCTGCCGCGCTGACTACTTCCTGCGCCATACGCCGAATCAGATCGCCTGGCATGCCCGCCACTTACTGGTTCACGATCTGAAAAAACCGCTGGTGCTGGTCAGTCCGCAGGCCACGCGCGGCGGGACCGAAATCTTTATCTGGAGTCCCGATCGCCCGCACCTGTTTGCCGCCGTTGCGGGTGAACTCGATCGCCGTAATCTCAGCGTGCACGATGCGCAAATCTTTACCAGCCGCGACGGCATGGCGATGGATACCTTTATTGTGCTGGAGCCGGATGGCAGCCCGCTCTCTCCGGATCGCCATCCGATGATCATTCAGGCGCTGGAGCAGGCGATAACCCAGTCAGAGTGGGTGCCGCCGCGTACCCGCCGTCCGTCGGCCAAACTCAGGCATTTCAGCGTCGATACCGAGGTCAATTTCCTGCCGACGCATACCGATCGTCGCAGCTATCTGGAACTGGTGGCGCTGGATCAGCCAGGCCTGCTGGCGCGGGTCGGTGAAGTCTTTGCCGATCTCGGAGTCTCACTGCATGGCGCACGCATCAGCACCATCGGCGAGCGGGTCGAAGATTTGTTTATTCTGGCCAACAGTGAACGTCAGGCACTGGACGAAGAAATGCGAAAAGCGTTGCGACAACGGTTGACAGAGGCCCTTAATCCAAACGATAAAGTGTGACCAGACTCGATTTGTAAACATTAATCTCTTTACTTGTGTCGGGGTATTGCCCGGCATCGCACATGACAGATCAGGAAAAAAATATGCAACAGTTACAGAGCGTTATTGAATCCGCCTTCGAACGTCGCGCTGACATCACACCCGCCAGCGTCGACAGCGAAACCCGTGATGCCATCAACCAGGTGATCGCCCTGCTGGACAGCGGTGCACTGCGCGTTTCTGAGAAGATCGACGGCGAGTGGGTAACGCATCAGTGGCTGAAGAAAGCCGTACTGCTCTCTTTCCGCATCAATGACAATCAGGTGATGGAAGGTGCAGAAACCCGCTTTTACGACAAAGTGCCGATGAAGTTTGCTGGCTGGGATGAAGCACGTTTCAAAGAAGCCGGTTTCCGCGTCGTGCCGCCTGCGGCTGTGCGTCAGGGTGCCTATATCGCCCGCAACACGGTGCTGATGCCTTCTTACGTCAACATTGGCGCCTTTGTGGATGAAGGCACCATGGTGGACACCTGGGCGACCGTTGGCTCCTGTGCGCAGATTGGTAAAAACGTTCACCTTTCTGGCGGCGTGGGTATCGGTGGCGTGCTGGAGCCGCTGCAGGCGAACCCGACCATCATCGAAGATAACTGCTTCATTGGCGCGCGCTCTGAAATCGTTGAAGGCGTGATTGTTGAAGAAGGTTCCGTGATCTCAATGGGCGTTTACATCGGTCAGAGCACCAAAATCTATGACCGCGAGACCGGTGAAGTGCATTACGGCCGTGTTCCTGCGGGTTCCGTGGTGGTCTCAGGTAACCTGCCCTCTAAAGATGGCAGCTACAGCCTCTACTGTGCCGTAATCGTGAAGAAAGTGGATGCGAAAACGCTGGGCAAAACAGGCATCAACGAACTGCTGCGCACCATCGACTGATTTAAGTGACGGGCTGGTTTCCAGCCCGTCATCTTTTCTTTACAGTGATTCCCAAATAACATGCTTCGCGTCGCGAATTAACTGGTGCGTTTAGTTTTTATCCAGGTCATAATCCGCGCCAGTTAAATCCTGTCGCGCAATGTTCATCCCGCTTATTTATGTCTACAGTTGACGGACGTCATGAACAAGTCTGCGCGCTTCTCACTTTTGATGGAAACAACGCTATGTATGACAATCTGAAAAGCTTAGGTATCAGTAACCCGGACGACATTGACCGCTACAGCCTGCGTCAGGAAGCCAATAACGACATTCTGAAAATCTACTTCCGCAAAGATAAAGGTGAGTTTTTCGCGAAGAGCGTCAAATTCAAATATCCGCGCCAGCGCAAAACGGTTGTTGCCGATCACGCGACCCAGGGCTACAAAGAAGTTCAGGAAATCAGCCCGAATCTGCGTTATGTCATCGATGAACTGGACCAGATTTGCCAGCGCGATCAGGTTGAAGTGGATCTGAAACGCAAAATTCTGGATGACCTGCGTCACCTGGAAAGCGTGGTTTCTCACAAGATCACTGAAATTGAATCGGATCTGGAAAAATTAACCCGTAACGGTCGTTAATTTCCTGCCCGACCAGAGAGGCCAGCATTGCTGGCCTTTTTTATGCCGCAAATCTTCACTTCAGCCCTGCTCATCCAGTTGCAAAGCGACATAGAGCAACAGCCTGTCATCAAAATGGCCAAGATTCAGTCCGGTCAGTTCAGAAATCCGGTTCAGCCGGTATTCCAGCGTATTACGATGAATGAACAGCGCACGCGCGGTGGCGCTCGGCTGGACGTTATGGGTGAACCAGGCGATCAGCGTGCGGCGCAGCAAGCCGTTGTTATCCATGCTCTTGAGCTTCGCCAGTGGCCGGGCGAGCTCATTGGCCTGCCAGCCACCCCGCAGGCTGTCGAGCAGCACGGGCAGCACCAGATCCTGATAAAAATAGCTGCGCACCTCGGGCATACGTTGCTTGCCCACCATCATCGTGGTGCGCGCCGTCCGGTAAGAGCGTGCGATGCTGCCGGGTCCGGTAAAGAAGTTGCCCAGCGCGATACGCATCCGAAGATGACCGCTCTCTTTCATCCGCTGTAGTAGCTGCTCTACGCGGCGGCGATGATCTTCCTGATCGTGACGCCCATGCCCATTAAGGGCCGGTTTCAGCACCACCATTTCGGTCAGTGATACAATCGCGATCAGATTGTCCCGCTCCGGCGTGGTCAGCAGCGTTTGCAACTGCTGTAGCTCTGACATCGCGCTGTCGACGCCGAGCTGACCACTATCCACTTCCACTACGGCGACCACACGCGGCTGATTGAGATCGATACCGAGCCGCTGCGCCCATTCGGTCAGCTGTGGCGACAGGGTATCGCTGCGGATCAGGTTCAGCACCAGCTCTTCACGCAGACGGCTGTCCTGCGCCAGCATATGCAGCAGCCGGGCCTGCTCCAGCATCATCTCTGCGGTCATGCAGACCAGCTCGCCATAATGCCGCAGCGCCAGCGGCTCACCGGTCAGGCCGATCACCCCGACGATGTCACCATCAATGCGCAGCGGCAGGTTAATGCCAGGCCGCACGCCATGGAGATGTTTAGCCACGGCCTCATCGATGTCGACAACGCGCCCCTGAGAGAGCACCAGCAATGCACCTTCGTGCAACTCCCCAATACGTTCCCGGTCACCGCTGCCGATAATCCGGCCCCGCGCATCCATCACGTTGACATTGCTGTCAATAATTTTCATGGTGCGCGCCACGATATCCTGTGCCAGCCGGGCATCAAGGTGATAGGTAGCCATCCATTACTCCTGAAAAAGAGGGGGAGAAACAGAATACGCATGCACAGCACGCAGAACATTGTGCAATTGCACAGAGCCAGGCCGTCATTTGCCGAATTTGCGGTGAGCATCACACTCTGACGAGGCAGAAAGTGGACATAAAAAAGGCGGACCGCAGTCCGCCTCTTCATCCGTTGCTGTTCGCTTACTGCATCAGCAGATAGATACTGCTGTCGCCGCGTTTTACATTCAGCGCCAGAACGGACGGCTTGCTGTCGAGAACTTTGCGCAGCTCACCCAGGTTGGTCACTACCTGCTGGTTAACACCCTGGATCACATCGCCCTTTTTCAGGCCGATACGCGCCGCAGCACTGCCCGGTTTCACGTTATCAACCCGGACACCTTTGGTACCCGCTTCGATATTGCTGAGATCGGCGCCTTCAATGCCAGTGTAGATGGTCGCGGACTGCACTTTTGACTGGCTGCTCTGCTGCAACTTAACAGAGACATCGACCGGTTTGCCGTCACGCAGCAGCCCCAGTTTCAGGGTGGTGCCAACCGGCAGTGAGCCCACTTCCGCACGCAGCGAAGCAAAGCTGCTCAGCGGTTTACCGTTCATCGACACAATGACGTCGCCCGCCTTAATACCGGCTTTGGCGGCAGCCGAGTCTGGCAGCACCTGGCTGACAAAGGCACCACGTTGTGCGTCGACCTTCATCGCTTTTGCCAGCTCAGAGTTCAGCTCAGTCCCCTGCACGCCCAGCTCGCCGCGTTTCACCTGACCAAACTCGACCATCTGTGCCGTCAGGTTTTTCACCATGTTGCTGGGGATAGCAAAGCCGATACCGATGTTGCCGCCATCGGGCGCCAGAATGGCGGTGTTAATCCCGATCAGTTCACCGTTGAGGTTAACCAGCGCACCACCGGAGTTGCCCCGGTTAATGGCCGCATCTGTCTGGATAAAGTTTTCGTAGTTTTCCACGTTCAGGCCACTGCGTCCCAGCGCGGAGACGATACCTGAGGTGACCGTTTCACCCAGACCATAAGGGTTGCCGATCGCCACGGTATAATCGCCGACGCGCAGGTTGTCAGAGTCAGCGATTTTGACTGCGGTAAGATTTTTGGCTTCCTGCAGCTGAATCAGGGCAATGTCAGAGCTGGGATCTTTACCGATGACTTTGGCGTCATAGCGACGACCGTCGCTGAGCTGTACCTGAATTTTGGTGGCATTATTCACGACGTGGTTATTAGTTACCACATAGCCTTTTTCAGCGTTAATGATGACGCCCGATCCCAGAGCACGGAATTTTTCCTGCTGGGTATCAGGCACTGGCGCGCCGCCGTTACCGCCTGCACCGTCGCCGTTCTGGCACATCGGTGAGCCCTGGAACGGGGAACCATCCTGGCAGAATGGCGAATTGTCGCCAAAGAATTGCTGAAATTGCTGCGGCATACGCGGGGTTTTCACCGTGGTGGTCCCCTCGACGCTGATACTGACCACAGACGGCATCACCTTCTCCAGCATCGGTGCCAGACTTGGCTGTTGCAGGCTATCGGAAGAGGCCGTTTGCGCAGCAGAAACAGTAACAGGGGCGAGCGCCATGCTCAGGCTCAACGCCAGCGCACTTAACATTAAGGTCTTTTTTTTCATTTTTCGTTTCTCAATAAGATTACTGTTCAGACCATTGCTGTGGTCGAAAGGTGAGATAAATGTTTTAGCGCGAAGTTCCTTTAAAAGTTTAAGGCAAAAGTAAAAATTTATTCGCGCTCTTTACAATTGGCGGCTTATTCTACCGCCATCAGTCGTCGGTACTCATCCCAGGCATAGAGATCGGTCATACCACTGATATAATCCTGAATGAGCCGGAAGCGATAATAACGTTCCCACAACAGACGCTGATATTTATGTTCTACAACCAGATTACGCATCTTATGCAAATAGGCTTTACGGTGTTTACCCGAGAGCTTATGAAAAAGCCGGGTTTCGATCGGATGCTGACGCAGGAAATCTTCATTTATCAGCGTGGTAAAGGCTTCGTAATTAAGGCGCATCAGCGGCTGATAGATCTCCAGCAGCCCTTTAATCACCCGGTAACCCTGCAACTCCAGCTGCTCTACTTCAGAATGATTAAAGACCTGCTGGCGCGCAACGGTTTTAAACAATTGCAGTAAGCGGCCCTCTTCACCCTCATCTTCCAGTAGCGCATGGTTAAAACTTCCATCGAATATAGCAGGAAGATTATCAACAAAACGTTTCACCGCATAGCTTACCAGCACGCTCTGAACATTTACGCGGAGTGACATAAAAAATTGATCGCTGCGGCTTCGGCGTTTTTTACTGCAGGCTTCACGCCAGGCTTCGCCAATAGTCCGGCTGAAAGCGTCATTATTTTTAACCGGCCCCCAGGCTTTATTGAGAAACTCATACAAACTTTCAACATTAAAGATATCTTTTTCTACAGCGTCGTCCAAATCGGCAATACAATAGGAGATATCATCCGCAGCTTCCATTATATAAGTCAGCGGAAAACGGTGGTGTTCTTCCATATTGGTGGCAGCACGCAGGTCGGCAATATAATCCTGCTCAGAGAGATAAAACCCAGGCTTCTTCATGAGTACGCTAAATTCGGCGGGCTTTTCCCCCTGCCACCAGGCAGGCGCGGTATATTTCAGGATGCAGGCGACCTGAGAATAACTGAGATTCAGTTGCAGCAGCGTATGCACCATCCGGATCGCCTGCGCATTGCCTTCAAAGTGACAGAGATCCTGGCGGATCATGGCGTTGAGTTGATCAAAGGCTTTACGCTGTGCTTCTCCTTCCACGCCGGCCACCAGCGGATCCACCAGCTCGGCTGAGAGGTTCTCTTCAAACCAGTCGTTAATCGCCGCCTCGCCAAAATGGCCAAAAGGTGGATTACCGACATCATGCATCAGACAGGCCATCTCAATCAGACTTTCAAACGCGCCTTCCAGCTCATCAAGACCATACTGCGCCAGCCCGCCCTGCATCTTCAGGGTTTGCAGGATCTCTTTGGTGATGTAACGCCCGGTCTGCTGCACCTCCAGCGAATGCGTCAGGCGGGAACGAACGGCAGCGTTACGCTCCAGCGGAAACACCTGCGTTTTTTGCTGCAAACGCCGGATTGCGGCGGAGTTTATAATCCGTCCGCGATCGCTCTCAAAATGGCGCGTAATGTAATATTCGCCTTCCGGTTCCTTGCGGCTGTTATAAGGGCGCGAGAAGCTGATCTTCTTCCTGAAATTGATCGCTGACATGGATTACCCCTTATTTTTTCGTGAATTAATCCCCTGAATGCCATGGTAGACTATGCCCTAAATTTTGATTCTTTACATTAGCGGAACTCACTATGAAAGCAGGCATTATTGGCGCGATGGAGCAGGAAGTCACACTGCTGCGCGACAAAATTGAAAACCGTCAAACGCTGTCGCTGGCGGGTTGTGAAATTTATACCGGCACCCTGCAGGGCGTTGAGGTGGCTCTGCTGAAATCGGGCATTGGTAAAACCTCTGCCGCGCTGGGTACCACGCTGCTGCTGCAGCTCTGCAAGCCGGATGTGGTGATCAACACCGGTTCGGCTGGCGGTTTAGCGCCGTCGCTCAGCGTCGGCGATATCGTGGTGTCAGAAGAAGTGCGTTATCACGATGCTGACGTCACCGCTTTTGGTTATGAGCCGGGTCAGATGGCAGGTTGTCCGGCCGCGTTTGTGGCAGACAGCAAGCTTATCGCCGCTGCAGAAGCCTGTATTCAGCAGCTGGATCTGAAAGCCGTACGCGGTCTGGTGGTCAGCGGTGATGCCTTTATCAATGGTGCCGAACCGCTGGCGCGCATTCGTAATCTGTTCCCGCAGGCGATTGCCGTTGAGATGGAAGCCACCGCTATCGGCCATGTCTGTCATCAGTTCCAGGTGCCTTTTGTAGTAGTCCGCGCCATTTCCGACGTGGCCGATAAGCAATCTCACCTCAGCTTTGATGAGTTCTTAAGCGTTGCGGCGAAGCAATCTTCGCTGATGGTGGAGAACCTGCTGGCGCATCTGGCGCGTGGCTAAAACGCTACTCCTCTGCTGGCTGCTGCTGTTAAGCGGCAGCCTGCTGGCTTCCCCGCCACGCGTGATTACCCTCTCCCCTCACCTTACCGAACTCGCCTTTGCTGCCGGGATTACCCCGATTGCGGTCAGCGCCTGGTCCGACTATCCGCCGCAGGCGAAACAGATTGAGCAGGTCGCAAACTGGCAGGGCATCAAGGCTGAACGTATTCTGCAGCTTAAGCCGGATCTGGTGTTAGCCTGGCGAGGCGGTAATCCGCAGCGGCAGATTGACCAGTTACAGCAGCTCGGCGTGCCGGTTAAATGGATAGATCCGCTGACGCTGGATGAGATGTTCACGGCGCTGGCCGATCTGGGCCACTGGAGTCCCAGACCGGAGCAGGCAACTCGCGCTGCCCGCCAGTTACGTCAGCAGGAAGCCGCGCTGCGTCAGCGCTATGCTCATCTGACTGCGGTTCCGCTTTTTTTGCAATTTGGTCAGCAGCCCCTGTTTACCGCCGCCAGAGCCACGCTGCAGAATGAAATTATTACGTTATGTGGTGGCAGGAACATCTTTGCTGACAGCCGCGTCAGCTGGCCGCAGGTCAGCCGTGAGCAGGTGCTGATGCGCCATCCTCAGGCCGTTGTGACGGGTGGCAGTGCGCAGCAGGCGGAAAACATCCGTGTGTTCTGGCGACCGCAGCTGGATGTACCGGTGATTGCCATCAACGAGGACTGGCTTAGCCGGCCAGGCCCGCGACTGCTGCTGGCCGCGCAGCAACTCTGTGCGGCCCTGCATCCCGATGAATAAATCGGCGAATTGATTAAAGTCACTGCGATTTTTGCCGTTGATCAATACCAGAGACGAACGCGCCACGTATGCTCGCCGTCCTTTTAGCGCTCCGGCGCTTTTTTAAAACACCAGGAACCTTATATGACCAGAGCACTGCTGCTGGCCATAGGGCTGTCGATCGCCGGTTCTGCCTTTGCAGGATCGATAAATGGCTCTATTGGCGCCAGACTTGTCATCTATTCACGCTGTGAAATCAACACGGCTAACGGCCAGCCCGCACCGCAGATCAACTGCGGCAGACAGGCAAGCGCGCAGCCGCGCGTAACAAACGGCCAGATTCAATCGCAGGGAAGTGTGAAGCAAAGTAACCGGCTGGTCACAATAGAATGGTAAACGAGGCCGTCTGTATGACGGCCTGCATTATCAGATACTGAAGGAAGAGCCACAGCCACAGGTGGTTTTGGCATTCGGGTTGGTCACGATAAAGCGTGAGCCTTCCAGACCTTCCGTGTAATCCACTGAACCGCCCACCAGATATTGCAGGCTCATCGGATCAACCACCAGTGAGACGCCCTGCTTTTCAATCGTCATGTCGCCATCATTCATCTGGTCATCAAAGGTGAAGCCGTACTGGAAACCACTGCAACCGCCACCGGTGATATAGACGCGAAGTTTCAGCGCCGGGTTCTCTTCGTCGGCAATCAGGTTCTTCACCTTGGTGGCTGCGGCGTCGGTAAACTGCAACGGCAGTGCTACTACTTCATCACTCATGTTTTACTCCGGTAAACGCCCAGGTCAGAAAACGACCTTAATTACGCTATTATCAGCCAGCACCTCAGCGCAATCAAGCTCTGCCCTTCGCACTCTGTGCCGCTTTCACTCCTGTTAAGGGCACAGGGGGTGAATCCACCTTTCGTCTGCTGCCCCTCTTCCGTAGAATGGCGCAATATTTTTATGAACCGCTGGAGCCGAAAATGAGTAAGTCCGAACAACTGTTTGCCGAGGCACAACGCCTGATCCCGGGTGGCGTAAACTCGCCAGTACGCGCATTTACCGGTGTGGGCGGCGTTCCGCTGTTTATTGAACACGCTGATGGCGCCTATCTCTATGACGCTGACGGCAAAGCCTATATCGACTATGTCGGCTCATGGGGTCCGATGGTGCTGGGTCATAACAACGCGGCGATCCGTAACGCCGTGATTGAAGCGGCACAGCGCGGCTTAAGTTTTGGCGCACCGACCGAAATGGAAGTGACCATGGCACAGCTGGTGTGTGAGCTGGTGCCGAGCATGGAGATGGTGCGGATGGTCAACTCCGGCACCGAAGCGACTATGAGCGCTATCCGTCTGGCGCGTGGCTTTACCGGCCACGATAAAATCATCAAGTTTGAAGGCTGCTACCACGGCCACGCCGATCATCTGCTGGTGAAAGCCGGCTCCGGTGCGTTAACACTGGGTCAGCCGAACTCGCCGGGCGTACCGGCCGATTTCGCTAAACATACCCTGACCTGCACCTTTAACGATCTCGACTCAGTGCGCAGCGCTTTTGAGCAATATCCCGAGTCGATTGCGGCCATCATCGTTGAGCCGGTGGCTGGCAACATGAACTGCATCCCACCGCAGCCGGAGTTCCTGCCGGGTCTGCGTTCCCTGTGTGATGAGTTCGGCGCACTGCTGATTATTGATGAAGTGATGACCGGTTTCCGTGTCGCGCTGGGTGGCGCGCAGGCTCATTACAATGTGCGCCCTGATTTGACCTGCCTTGGGAAAATCATTGGTGGCGGAATGCCCGTCGGTGCGTTCGGTGGCCGTCGCGAAGTGATGGCAGCGCTGGCCCCGACCGGTCCGGTTTATCAGGCGGGAACGCTCTCTGGTAACCCGATCGCCATGGCGGCGGGTTTCGCCTGCCTGACGCAGATCGCGCAGCCGGGCACCCATGAGAAGCTGGATGCCCTGACCCGCAAGCTGGCAGAGGGTCTGCGCGAAGCAGCACAACAGCAAAATATCCCGCTGGTGATTAACCATGTTGGCGGGATGTTCGGCCTGTTCTTCACCGATGCTGACAGTGTGACCTGTTACGCCGATGTAACCCGCTGCGATGTGGAGCGCTTTAAAACCTTCTTCCACCTGATGCTTGAGGAGGGCGTTTACTTTGCGCCTTCAGCCTATGAAGCGGGCTTTATGTCGCTGGCGCACAGCGAAGAGGATATTCAGCGCACTGTCGACGCCGCGCGTCGTTGTTTCGCGAAGCTGTAATTTCGGCAGCGTTAAAGATGAAGACCGGCAGCAGTTGGTCTTTTGTTATTGATGAGGCTTGCCCCGCTCTGTTGTGAGAGGGTGCACGCACAGGAAACAGGGTCAGATCGGAAAGGCGCGAAAGCCGTCATCCTTGACTCGCTCGGCCCGCGCCGTCCCTGGCGCGGGACGCTTTCCTCCTCTGACCCAATTTCCTGCGCATTGAGCTTCTTCGTTGTTGTCAGATTCACCCTACTTTGGATCTGGCCGGCGTCTGAAACCAGCCTGCTTTTTCCTCTTAACCTGAACGCCGCAGCAGCCAGATAAAGTAAGGCGCGCCTAAAAAGGTCGCCATCAGCCCGGCTGGGATCTGATCCGGGAATGCCAGCATTCGTCCGCACCAGTCAGCCAGCACCATCAATCCCGCCCCCAGTAATCCTGACAGCAGCAGTTGCGGCAACGCCCGCCGGAATCCCAGCATGCGTGCCATATGGGGCGCCATTAGTCCGACAAAACTCAGCGGGCCGATAGTCAGTGTCGCGCTGGCGGTCAGCGCGGCCGCCAGCAGCAGCAGACTCAGCCGCGCAGGCGTCAACGCCATACCGGCCGAGCGTGCGGTAGCGCTTCCCAGCGGCAGCAACGTCAGCCAGCGACTGGCCAGCGGTGCCAGCGACACCAGCACCAGCGCGCAGACTGCGCTCTGAATCGCCTGAGTGCCGCTGATGTTATAGGTCGAGCCGGAGATCCAGCTCAGCAGCCCGCCCATACGCGGATCGCCACTCGCCAGCAGTAGCATCAGCAGGGTGACAAAGGCGCTGTTAAGCGCCATGCCCGCCAGCAGCATTCGTTCCGGCGAAAAGCCGCCCCGACTGGCTACCGCCATGATCACCAGCAGCGTCAGCGCCGCGCCCAGCGCACCGGCGGGCAGCAGCCAGGCCAGCGCATCGCCCGGCACAAAGAACATCATCATCACCACGCCAAAAGCGGCACCCGAACTGATGCCCAGCACTTCCGGACTGGCCATGGGATTGCCGGTCAGCCGCTGAATCAGACTCCCCGCCACGCCCAGCATCAGGCCGGTCACCAGCGCGGCCAGCACGCGCGGTGCGCGCCACGGCAGCAGCGATTGCAGCATCTCACCCGCTGACCAGACCCAGCCCTGCGCATCTCGCCCAAACGCCAGACCGCCCCACCCCAGCAGTGCCAGGATGGCAAGTCCCGTCAGCGCCCAGCGCAGCAGGTTCTGTCGCTCGACGGGCACCTTATCACCCTGATTCAGCGCGGGCGGCACCGAACCGGTGCGCAGTCGCGGCAGCAGCCACAGCAGAATCGGTACGCCGAGCAGCGCCGTGGCGGTGCCGGTCGGGATATCGCGCCAGTGGGTGCTGAGCCACAACACGCAACTGTCCGCCAGCCACAGCAGCAGCGCGCCAGTCAGCGGAGCCAGCAGCATCCGGGTGATGAGCCGTCGTCCACCCAGCATCTTCGCCAGCAGCGGCGCAAACAGCCCGATAAAGCCGATGATACCGGCGACGTTGACCAGCTGTGCGCTGAGCAGGATCGCCAGCCCGAGGCCACCGACACGCGCCACGGAGAGCGCAAGGCCAAGGTTTTTCGCTACGCCATCATCCAGCCCCATCAGCGTCAGCGGACGCAGCAGCGCCAGCGCCAGCACAAACGCCAGCAGCAGGCGCGGCCAGAGTTGCTGCACATTTTCCCAGCTCATCTGATTCAGCGCGCCAGTGCTCCACAGAAACATGTTCTGCAGCTGATCGTGATTGAAGATAGCGAAGATTTGATTCACCGCGCCGCTGTAGAGGCTCAGCACCAGCCCGGCCAGAATCAGCGTTACCGGCGACAGACGTTTGCCCCAGGCCACACCAAACACCAGCGCGCCCACCAGCAGCGCGCCACTGAGCGCGGCAAACTGCTGTGTCAGCGCCCCGCCCGGCAGATGCCACAGCGTCGCCACGGTAATGCCCACCTGTGCACCTGAAGAGACGCCCAGCGTGGTTGGCTCCGCCAGCGGATTACGCAATATCTGCTGAAACAGCAGACCGGCTAAGCCCAGCCCGGCACCCACCAGCAGCGCCAGTACCGTGCGCGGCAGCAGGCTGTAGTGAAACACCATCTGCGGCAGGCTATCGACCACCGGTGACCAGAGTGCCTGCCACCATTCAGCCTGTGGCAACGCCTGATGCAGATTGACCAGCGTCAGGCTGAGCGCCAGCAGAAACAGCAGGCTGAGGAGGCCTGCGGGAAACAGAGCATGGCGCATCAGTGCGTCTCCAGCGCGCGTTCCAGCACGCGAACAAAGTGCAGCGCCGAGAGCGTCGCACCGTAATACCAGACGGCCGGGACGCGCTGAAAGCGTCCGGTGCGTACAAACGGCAGCGACTGCCACAGCGGGCTGCGCATCAGTTGCTGCATCTCCGCATCGTTATCATGATCAAAGCAGATGACATCCACATCCCCGACCTGCGCCAGCTTTTCAATGCCGATCACCGCGCTGCCCCAGAAATTTGTTTCGCCCTGCCAGCCATTTTTCAGGCCCAGCAGAGTCATCACTTCCAGAAACAGACTGTTTTTGCCGAAGGTAATGGCGTGACGACTGTCGAGCAGCGACATCAGCAGGATAGTGCGTCCGGCATAGGGCGCCAGCCGCTGGCGCGCCGCCGCCAGCTGATCATCGACCTCGCGCAGATGCTGTTCTGCTCGCGCGCTTAATCCAAGGCGCGCCGCCAGCTGACGCAGCGATGCGCGCGCGGCAGTGAGAGGTTTCCCGTCGCCGCTGTGGAGGTCGAAGCCCATAATGGGCGCGATGCGCGTCAGTTTCTCTTTAGGCGGGCCGTAGCCGTTGGAGCAGAGGATCAGCGACGGCTGCATTTGCGCCATCAGCTCAAGATTGGGTTCAGTGCGCAGACCTACATCGATCACGCCTTCAGGCAGCGGCGGCTCCCCTACCCAGATGTTGTAGTTGTGCAGATCGGCCACGCCCCAGGGCGTGACGCCTAGTGCTATCAGCAGTTCGGTGGGTAACCACTCCAGTGCAATAATCCGACCCGAATTTGGCGTGGCGGCACGCAGGGGAAGCGCACAAAACAGCGGAGAGACTGCCAGCGCCAGCATCAGTCGGCGGCGATTAAGATCGGGCATCATCCTCTCCTTAACAGACAAAACTGACCGGCGTGCCGCCCTGCGGGTGCGGTAAAATGCCCATCGGAATGCCATAAATCGCACCGAGCACCTCAGCCTGCATAATCGCCTCTGCGTCTCCTTCGGCAATCATCGCGCCCTGACGCAGCGCCACCAGATGATCGCAGTAGCGTGCTGCCATATTGATATCGTGCAGCACCGCAATCACGGTTAAGCCGCGCTGCTGGCTCAGCGCTTTTATCAGCGCCAGCACCTCAACCTGATGGGCAATATCCAGCGCCGACGTCGGTTCATCCAGCAGCAGACAACGGCTGTTCTGCGCCACCATCATCGCCAGCCAGGCGCGCTGACGCTCGCCGCCCGACAGGCTATCTACCAGCCGTCCGGCAAAGGCGTTAAGTCCGACCTGGGCAATCGCATCCTCTACCCGGTCGCGATCTTCCTGACCAAAGCGCCCCAGCGCGCCGTGCCAGGGATAGCGGCCAATCGCCACCAGTTCACGCACCGTCATCCCTTCGGCTGCCGGTAACTGCTGCGGCAGATAGGCCACCTGACGGGCAAAGGCTTTGCTGTTCCAGCGTCCGACGGGCTGCTGATTCAACAGCACCTCTCCGCTGCTGGCCGCGTGGTGACGACCCAGCATTTTTAACAGTGTTGATTTGCCCGAGCCGTTGTGACCGATCAGCCCGGTCACTTTTCCCGGCGGAAAGGTCAGCGACAGTGGCTGAAGGAGAGTCCGGCCCGGCACTTCAAAACTGGCGTTTTTCAGCGTAAAGGTCGCCTCTTCTGCGTGCGGATGCGGCATGGTTATCCCTGTGAACGGGCGCCGAAGCGCCCGGTTAAATCAGAATCTGAAGGTCGCGGTGCCGACAATCTGGCGCTCCGCACCCCAGTAGCAGGCGTATTCACGATAGCAGCTGGCGACGTAGTCGCGGTCAAACAGATTGTTGACGTTGACGCCCACAGTCGAACCCGGCAAACCGAAACGACCCAGATCATATTTCAGCGCCGCATCCACCGTGGTGTAACCGGCAACTTTAAAGTTCTGGTTCTGCTCAGTGCCAGTGCTGTAAAGGCCCTGACTCTCACCGACATAACGCACACCCGCGCCAAGCGTTACGCCTGAAAGGGCTGTCTCGTGGAAGGTGTAGTCGCTCCACAGTGAGGCCATATGTTTCGGCACCTGTACCGGCGTTTTGCCTTTGAGCTGGGTGTCTTCGGTATATTCCACATCGGTGTAGGTGTAGGACGCCGTCAGGTTAACGTTGGCATTCAGCGCCGCTTTAGCTTCCAGCTCTACGCCCCGTGACCGGATTTCACCGCTCTGAACGCTGAAAAAAGCTCTGTTTGGATCGGGATCGGCAGTCAGGTTCTTGGTTTTGGTCAGCTGATAAAGCGCGGCGGTGAGCACCACCGGACGATCTTTCGGCACATACTTCACGCCCGCTTCATACTGCTTAGCACGTGACGGATCAAATGCCTGACCCTCATAGGTCGAACCTGCATTCGGAATAAAGGCTTCGCTGTAGCTGAAGTAAGGCGCGATGCCATTATCAAACACATAGTTCAGGCCGCCGCGCCAGGTAAAGGCCTGATCGTTCTGGCGATCAACGCTATCCGCTACCCGATCGTAAACCGAGTTCATGGCATAGTCGTAGCGGCCACCCAGCGTCAGCACCCAGCGGTTCCACTCCATCTGATCCTGAGCATAGAGGCCGGTCTGACGCTGCTTGTTGAGATGCTGATAAGGACCAAATGGCGTTACGCTGTTATCACCATATTGCGGATTAACCGCATTCAGGCTGGAGGCAGTGCCAAATTGTGCATCGATATCATTGCGGGTACGCTGGAAGTCCACGCCCAGCAGCAGCGTATGATCAACCTGGCCGGTGGCGAATTTCGCCTGCGCCTGGGTATCGACCGCCAGTTGGTTGAGTTTCTCTTCTGAAACCGCCGAACCGCGCGTGATTTCCTGAGTCGCCGGCAGGAAACCATTGCCATAAATGCTGCGGTAATCGGTGCGCAGGTCGGCATAACGCAGGTTCTGGCGCAGCGTCCAGGTGTCGTTAAAGCTGTGCTCGGCGTTATAACCGACCATTTTGGTGTTGCGTGAAATCTTGTTGCTCTGCTCGCCTTCATCAAAGTTGGTTGGCAGTTTGTACTGGCTGCCATCGGCGCGGGTGATCGGTACCACCATGCCCTGACGCGGCAGCCAGCCGTAATAACCGGTTTCTGGCTCGTTCTGGAAATAGGTGAGCAGGTCAATGCGGGTGCGATCGTCGGGACGCCAGCTGAAAGCCGGTGCGATGGTATAGCGCTTCTCTTTGTTCATCGCCTGCTGCGCATCCTGACTGCGCGCCTGGCCGGTCAGGCGATAGCTGTAGACGCCGTCGTCGTCCAGCGCGCCGCCAAAGTCAAAGCCGGTCGAGAAGAGGTTGTCGTTACCCATCTGGAACTGCACTTCGCGCAGGGTTTCCTGGGTCGGACGCTTACTCACCAGCGAGACCACGCCGCCGGGATTGCTCTTACCGTAGAGCACCGAAACCGGGCCGCGCAGCAGTTCAGCACGTTCCAGGAAGTAAGGATCGATGGCAAACTCAGAGTAGTTGTCACCCTGCAGTTTCAGACCATCCAGATACTGATTGGTGTTGGTTTCGCTGAAACCGCGAATCGACAACGCATCAATCACGTCTGAGCTGCCCCGGTTACCGGTCAGCACGCCAGGCGTGTAGTTAAACGCCCCTTTCACGCTGGTTACGTTACGCATCTCCATCTCTTCACGGGTGACCACGGAGATGGACTGCGGATTTTTTTCAATGGGGGTATCAGTTTTGGTCCCGGTGGCGCTGCGTTTCGCTGCCACGGTGGGTGCTGGTCCCCAGGCGCTTTCCGCCTCGACGCCGCTGCCGCCATCAGCCGAGACGACCATCGTCTCCGTCTGCGCGGCGTAAAGAGAGGAGCTCAGGCTCAGTGAGATCATGATGCCCAGAAGCGGTCGGGAAAATGTTTTTTTGGTGTTGTCAGAAAAAGTCGTTCGCGCATTCATAAAAGTGTCTCTTAACAATAGGCTCAGGCAGGCGAATCGAAACGATAATGATTATTATAACGCTTAGATAATATGCGAAATTCAGCAGGTACTGCAAGAAGAAATCCCAGTAGTGACGCCGTTTGCAGGCCGATTGACGCGTATTGATCAGGAACAAAAAAAGGGCGCCGAAGCGCCCTTTTTAACCTGTCTGACTGATTTATTTGCCAAACATATCTTTTATCCACCCTGCTACGCCGTCGCTATCTTTCTGCTCCTGCTGTTGCTGTTGCTGGGCCGGTTGTTGCGGCTGCTGCTGTTGTTGCTGCTGCTGATCGAAGAGCTGTTGTTGCTGCTGAACCTGCTGCTGCTGTTGCTGACACAGGGCATTCGGATCCAGCGCCCACACTGGCAGAGAACGCCAGGTGCTGCTGCCTGTGCCGCAGACAAAGTTACCGGCAGAATCCACATTCATCAGCGACACATCTTCCGGCGGCGTCAGCTGTAACGGCATCGGGGCCTGAATGTCCAGGTAGCGACGGTAGAGCTGCATCGCGCCGCTGGCACCATAGAGTTTGGTCGGCTGGTTGTTATCGCGTCCCACCCAGGTGATCGCCACTTCTTTGCCATCAATACCGGCAAACCAGCTGTCCACCAGATCGTTGGTAGTACCGGTTTTGCCCGCCAGATGCGCATTCGGGAAACGCGCGCCCAGCGCACGGGCGGTACCGTGGTCAGCTACCTGTTGCATGGTGTAGAGCGTCAGATAAGCGGCCTGCGCCGGCTCAACACGCTGCGCCTGCGGATAGCTCTGATAGAGCACGCTGCCATCTTCCGCAATCACCGAACGCACCGCTGACAGCGACGCGCGGTTGCCGCCGCTGGCAATCGACTGGAACGCCTGAGCCACTTCAACCGGCGTCAGGTTTAAGGCACCCAGCAGCATCGATGGCACCGGATGCAGCTGCTCTTTCGGCACGCCCAGCTTGTTCCAGGTATCCACCACCGCATCCAGCCCCAGCGTCATGCCGAGGTTTACGGTCGGCACGTTCATTGAGTTGGTCAGCGCATCTACCAGCATCACTTTGCCGCTGAAGCGACGATCGTCGTTCATCGGTTTCCAGATGCTGCCGTTTGGCTGTTTCAGCGCAATCGGTTCATCGGCGATCCAGCTGTTCAGCCGGTAGCTGTTTGGCTGACTCAGCGCGGTCAGGTAAGTCGCCGGTTTCGCCAGTGAGCCGATAGAGCGACGTGCCTGCAGCGCGCGGTTGTAACCGGCATACTGTGGATCGGCACCGCCGACCATAGCGCGGACTTCGCCGCTGAAACGGTCAACCACCACCATCGCGGTTTCCAGATCTTTCAGACCACGCTGTTTTTTCAGCGTCGGAATGCCATCGATCACCGCTTTTTCGGCCGCATCCTGCGACACCGGATCCAGCGTGGTGAAGATTTTCACCCCGGAGAGATCTTTCACCTTGTCGCCCAGTTTTGCCTGAAGCTCGTTACGCACCATCTGCATAAAGGCCGGCTGCGGCGTAATCACGCCGCCTTTCGGCTGCACGCCCAGCGGACGGGCCGACAGCATGTCATACAGCTCCTGGTCGATCACTTTCTGCTGCTGCAACAGGCGCAGCACGAGGTTGCGTCGTTCCAGCGCCAGTTTCGGGTTACGCCACGGATTATAGAGCGACGCGCCTTTCACCATGCCGACCAGCATCGCCTGCTGATCCAGACTCAGCTCATCAACCGGACGGCCAAAGTAGTAGAGGCTGGCCAGCGGGAAACCGCGGATCTGATCGCTGCCAGCCTGACCGAGATAGACCTCGTTCAGGTAGAGCTCCAGGATGCGATCTTTGCTGTAGCGCGCATCCATGATCACCGCCATGTAGGCTTCACGCGCTTTACGCCACAGCGAACGCTCGTTGGTGAGGAACAGGTTCTTCACCAGCTGCTGCGTCAGCGTACTGCCGCCCTGCACCGCTTTCCCGGCCGTGATGTTCGCCAGGAAGGCGCGGCCGATGGAGTAAGGGCTGATGCCATCATGCTCATAGAAATGGCGATCTTCGGTGGCGATCAGCGTATCGACCAGCAGATCCGGGAAACCGGCGCGCGGTACGAAGAGTCGCTGTTCACCGTTCGGCGACTGCAGCATGGTGATCAGGCGCGGATCGAGGCGGAAAAAGCCAAAATCACGACCGGTTTCGAGGTTTTTAATCTCGCTCAGCTCATCTTTACTGAAGCTCATGCGCGCGTGGATCTGCCCCTCTTTACTGTCGGGGAAATCAAACGGGCGACGCAGCAGATCGATGGTGTTGCCCTTCACCGAAAACTCGCCAGGGCGGGTAATACGGGAGACTTCGCGATACTGAGTACCTTCCAGCAGCGCCACCATTTCACTTTTGTTGTAGGCCATGCCGGGTTCCAGGCTGACCATGCGGCCATAGACGGTGGCGGGCAGTTGCCACACTTTACCGTCAATCCGGCTGCGAATTTCCGAGTCGAGGTAGATGCCCCACGCGGCCATGACCACCACAAACACCAGGAACAGTTTGATTACCCATCCCAGCCAACGGCGTTTGCCGCGCGGCGGTTTTCCACCTTTACCTTTACGTGGCACCGGCGCTTCCTCCTCGTCATCATTAAAATCGTCCTGATCGATATCCTGTTCGATATCCCTGCGTCGTCCCCGGCCCGCACTGCTGCGCGGCGGCAACGGTTTACCTTTGCGCCCTATTGGTTCGCGATCGTTCCCAGACATTACTTTTCTTCTCCAGGCAGTGCTTACGGCAGCGCCGCTACTCTAACTGCTTTCTCGCGTGCCGCATGGCAGAACCCTCTGAATTCGATCCAGTGGACTCAACCCTGCGGGGACATTTTTTTGGTTCGCCTTGTTGGCAAGGCGGTGGCCGGATCCTCGGGCCAGGGATGTTTAGGATAACGTCCCTTCATCTCTTTCCTGACCTCCGGCCAGGCACCGCGCCAGAACGCCGCCAGATCGCGGGTGATCTGCAACGGGCGCTGGGCGGGCGATAACAGCTCCAGCACCAGCGGAATACGTCCTTCCGCCACGGTGGGATTCTGCGCTTCGCCAAACATCTCCTGAATCCTTACCGCCAGCGCGGGCGGCTTCTCCGCATCGTAGCGGATTGGCAGCCGGCTTCCGGTGGGCACAGTGTAATGAGTTGGCAGCACAGTATCCAGCCGCTGACGCTGTGACCATGTGAGTAAATGTAAGAGTGCCGTGGTCAGGTTCACCGCCTGCAGGCTGCGGAGATCGCGTACCGCTGACATCTGCGGCAACAGCCACTGCGACAGGCTCTCAAGCAGCGTTTCATCGTCAGTCGCGGGCCAGCTCTCTTCCGGCAGCCACCGGGCCGCACACTGGATGCGCAGGCGCAGCTGTTCGGCCTCCGGCGTCCAGCCCAGTATCGACAGACCTTTTTCGGCGATCCAGCGCAGCATGGCCGCGTGCAGCACCTCCGGTTCCGGGCGCGCCATCGGCTGGGTTTTCAGTATCAGCGCGCCAATCTGCTCACGTCTGAAAGCACGCAGCGTGCCTTTCTCTTCATCCCACTCTACTTCGGTCCGGCGCTCAATCAGGGCGGGCTGCTGCTGGCATAGCGTTTCAATATCGACCGGCAGTGCCAGCAACATCCGGGCATCCGGTGTGGCACTGCCCTGCAACAGAGCAGGCGCAATCAGCCACTCATTACGCGTCAGGCCATCCTGCTCATCGAGTCTGGCGCCCAGCCCGTTGGCCAGCTGATAGCGACCGCTCTGATCGCGTCGCCGCGCCAGCCGATCGCCAAAGCCCACCGCCAGCAATCCGGCGAAACGATCTTCATCGATGCGCCCGCCACGGATTTTAAGCCGCTGCTGCCACTGCTGCGCCCGCCGCTGCCATTGCGCCTGCGGCCGATGCAGCGCATCACGCAGGTCGGCGCTGCCGCTGCGGGGAGGATCTTCCAGAATCGCCACCAGCAGCGCGGCGCTGGCGACCGCATCCGGCTCATCGCCTGCGGCACACAGTATGGCGGCGAGTCGGGGATCGCATCCCAGTTGCGCCATGCGCCGTCCCAGCGTGTTGAGCAGGCCGTTGTTGTCCAGTGCTCCCAGTCGGGTCAGCTGCTGCTGCGCCGCATCCAGATTTCTGGCGGGCGGCTGGTCCAGCCACTGCAGCTGTTGCGGCTGGGTACAGCCCCACTGCAGCAGATCCAGCCACAGCGACGAGAGATCGCTGTTAACGATTTCCGGTTCACTCTGCGCCGCCGCTCGTGATGCCTGCTCCTGCGGCACCAGATGCAGGCAGAGTCCCGGCATCAGTCGCCCGGCGCGACCCGCTCGCTGGATCATCGATGCCTGGCTGATTCGCTGGGTCTGCAGACGCGTAACGCCGCTGCGGGCATCAAACAGAGCGCTGCGTTCCAGCGCACTGTCGACCACCAGTCGAATCCCCTCAATGGTCAGGCTGGTTTCGGCGATATTGGTGGCAAGCACCACTTTGCGGCGGCCGTCGGCGGCAGGCAGAATTGCCCGGCGCTGCGCCGCCAGCGGCAGTGCGCCATAGAGCGGCGTCAGATCAACGTCGTCACTGATGCGTGATTCCAGCTCGCGCTTCACCCGTTCGATCTCCGCCACACCCGGCAGAAACAGCAGCAGCGAACCGCTCTCATCCCGCAGCAGCTGGGCGACTTCACGCGCGACCGCCTCTTCAAAACGCACATTCTGATTCAGTGACGCGTAACGTCGCTCAACCGGATAGCTGCGCCCTTCTGAGACGATCAGTGGCGCATCCGGCAGCAGCGCCGCCAGCCGGGCATTGTCCAGCGTGGCGGACATCAGCATGATTTTAAGATCGTCGCGCAGCCCCTGCTGTACATCAAGCAGCAGCGCCAGCGCCAGATCGGCCTGCAGGCTGCGCTCGTGAAATTCATCGAGGATCACCAGCGACACGCCTTCCAGCATCGGGTCGTGCTGAAGCATGCGCGTGAGCATGCCTTCGGTCACCACTTCCAGCCGGGTCTGTGGCCCGACGCAGCTTTCGCCACGCATCCGGAATCCCACCGTGCCACCCGGCTGCTCGCCGAGTTGCTCCGCCAGCCGCTGCGCCACATTACGCGCCGCCAGCCGACGTGGCTCCAGCATGATGATCCGTCCTGGCAGCGCCGCCTGCTGTAACAACTGCAGCGGCAGCCAGGTCGATTTGCCCGCGCCGGTTGGTGCGGCCAGCAGGATTTGTGGGGCGTCACTCAGCGCCGCCAGGATGTCAGGCAGCACCGCGCTGACCGGTAAATCGCTCACAGCAAACTCCGCTTCTGCCTGTGCTAAGATGGCGCGCATTGTAGCATCCATCCGTGATATTTGCCGGAGAGCGCCATGGCGACACAACGCTTATTTTTTGCCATCAGCCTGCCTGACGAGATGCAGCAAGAGCTGGTGCGCTGGCGGGCCGATACCTTTCCTGCGGAGGCGGGCCAGCCGGTGGTCGCGGCGAATCTGCACCTGACGCTGGCGTTTCTGGGTGAAGTTGCGCCGGAAACCTCACAGCGCCTGCAGACGCTGGCCTCCCGTATTGTGCAGCCCGGTTTTGATCTCGACCTGGATGATGCCGGACACTGGCCGCGCCCCGGCGTGGTCTGGCTCGGCTGCCAGCGTGCGCCACGCGGTCTGTTGCAGCTCGCCAGCCTGCTGCGGGCGCAGGCCGCCCGGCATGGCTGTTACCAGAGTCCCCAGCCGTTTCATCCGCACATTACGCTGTTAAGCCACGCCACGCAGCCGGTGACGTTACCGCCGCGCGGCTTTCACTGGCGTTTTCGCGTCTCTACCTTTTCTCTGTTCGCCTCTGAATATGCCCGGGGCCGCACCCGCTATCGCGCCCTGGCTAGCTGGCCATTACATTCTCAGGATCCACATGCACTTCTCTCCGCCCCTTAAACCCGCCCGTCTGATTGCCCGTTACAAACGTTTTTTGGCCGATGTGGTGACGCCAGAGGGCGACGTTCTGACGATTCACTGCGCCAATACCGGCGCCATGACCGGCTGCGCCACGCCGGGCGATCGGGTCTGGTATTCGACGTCCGATAGCCTGACGCGCAAATACCCCCACAGCTGGGAGCTGACCGAAACGCAACAGGGCCACTGGATCTGCGTGAATACGCTGCGCGCCAACCAACTGGTGGCTGAGGCCCTGGAGCAGGAACGGCTGCCGGCGCTGGCCGGTTATACGCATCGTCAGGCGGAAGTGAGATATGGCACTGAAAAAAGCAGAATTGATTTCCTGCTCAAAGCAGAGGCCCGGCGCAACTGCTATATTGAGGTGAAATCCGTAACCCTTCTACATGAAGGAAAAGGGTATTTTCCGGATGCGGTGACGATTCGAGGACAGAAACACCTGCGTGAACTGGCGACAGTTGCGGCAGAGGGTCATCGGGCCGTTTTGTTGTTTGCCGTTTTGCACTCGGGGATTGAGGACGTTTCTCCGGCACGTCACATTGATGTGGCGTATGCAGAACAACTGGCTCAGGCGCAGCAGGAGGGCGTAGAGGTTTTAGCGTACCAGGCAGACTTATCGGCGGAGGGAATGTTTCTTAAATCGCCGATCAACGTAACCTTGTAATATCTTTTGCAATTTTATGTGTTAAGAATGTTCTGAGCTAAGGGCCAATTACGCTGTTCCTCACAGGCTTGTCAAGGTGTGTTCATGAAGAATTGCCAACCCTGACTGCTTCTGTTATTTATAGCGGCCTGTTTTTTTCCCCAATGGGGGATCGATGTACCCCGCAGACGTCAAATGCAGGCTGGCAGCAAGGCCCCTGCGAGACGAAATTCGAAGGGTATAGTGCGTGTTATCCAGGAGAAGCAACATGCAAGAAGGTCAAAACCGTAAAACATCGTCCCTGAGTATTCTCTCTATTGCTGGCGTCGAACCTTATCAGGTGAAGCCTGGCGAAGAGTATATGAATGATGCGCAGCTGACCCATTTTCGCAAGATTCTGGAAGCCTGGCGTAATCAATTACGGGACGAAGTCGATCGTACCGTTTCTCATATGCAGGATGAAGCCGCTAACTTCCCGGACCCGGTTGACCGTGCCGCGCAGGAAGAGGAGTTCAGCCTGGAGCTGCGTAACCGCGATCGCGAACGTAAACTGATCAAAAAGATCGAGAAGACGCTGAAGAAAGT
Source organism: Pantoea sp. ABR1s (assembly GCF_057812235.1). Taxonomy (NCBI): domain Bacteria; kingdom Pseudomonadati; phylum Pseudomonadota; class Gammaproteobacteria; order Enterobacterales; family Erwiniaceae; genus Pantoea; species Pantoea sp. ABR1s. The sequence goes on from NZ_CM173823.1 coordinate 3,321,671, forward strand.
TGAAGATGACGACTTCGGCTATTGCGATTCCTGTGGCGTTGAGATTGGTATCCGCCGTCTCGAAGCCCGTCCTACTGCCGATCTCTGCATCGACTGTAAGACGTTAGCAGAAATTCGTGAGAAACAAATGGCCGGCTGATGCCGCGTCCAGCCTGTTACCACGCAGTGGAACAACTGCTGTTTTGTCCGCTGCGTGGTCACTTCTGAAACCTATGTCATCCTCCTGTATCGGTCGCTTCGCCCCTTCTCCCTCTGGTGAACTCCACTTCGGATCGCTGATTGCTGCCCTGGGCAGTTACCTGAGCGCGCGTGCGCAAAACGGCGTCTGGCGGGTGAGAATTGAAGATATCGATCCGCCACGGGAAGTACCGGGTGCCGCCAGCCGTATCCTGCATCAGCTGGAGCACTACGGTTTAGAGTGGGATGGCGAGGTTCTGTGGCAGTCACAACGTCATGAGGCCTACCGTGACGCGCTGGCCTGGCTGCAGCAGCATCGTCAAAGCTATTACTGCACCTGCCCCCGGCGTCGCATTCAGCAGATTGGCGGTTTCTATGATGGTTACTGCCGTGAACGGCAACGCGGACCGGAGAATGCCGCGCTGCGTTTACGCCAGCATGCGCCGGTCTTTGCGTTTGACGATCGTCTGCGTGGCCGTGTGGAGGCGGACAGGCGTCTGGCACAGGAAGATTTTATTATTCACCGCCGTGATGGCCTGTTTGCCTATAACCTGGCGGTCGTTGTCGATGATTATTTTCAGGGCATTACCGAAGTGGTTCGCGGCGCAGATTTGATTGAGCCGACGGTGCGACAGATTGCGCTCTGCCAGCAATTTGGCTGGCCGGTGCCTGACTGGCTGCATCTGCCGCTGGCGCTTAACCACGATGGCCATAAGTTGTCGAAGCAGAATCATGCACCTCCGCTGCCGGATGGCGATGCCAGACCCCTGTTGGTGGCGGCGTTACGCTTCCTCGGACAGCCGGTTTCAGGCGGCTGGCAGGACTTAACGCAGGACAAACTGCTGTCTGATGCGGTGGCGCAGTGGAATATCGCTTTGATGCCGCAAGAGAACGCCCTGAAACCGGATGCATAGACAACAGCATTCTCAAACGGTTCTCAACAGGCTATGATTAGCCGCTGATTTTACCTACACCCTAATTGCCACTGTCGAGGTGTCCCATTTTTACCCGAGTAGCTAATTTTTGCCGGAAAGTCCTGAAGCGTGATGAAGAGGAAGCCCCAGCAGAGGTTGAACCAGAGCGTCTGATGACCATCATTCCTCGTGAAAGCCATACCATCTCACGTAAAGACATCAGCGAAAATGCCCTCAAAGTGCTCTATCGCCTGAACAAAGCCGGTTATGAAGCCTATCTGGTAGGCGGTGGCGTGCGCGATTTGCTACTGGGGCAAAAACCCAAAGATTTCGACGTGACCACCAATGCCACGCCTGAGCAAATGCGTAAGTTGTTCCGCAACTGTCGCCTGGTTGGCCGTCGTTTCCGTCTGGCGCACGTGATGTTTGGCCCGGAAGTGATCGAAGTCGCCACCTTCCGTGGACATCATCAGGCGGAAGAGCCGGAAGAGGATCGCAACAGCTCGCAGCGTGCCCAGAGCGGTATGCTGCTGCGCGACAACATCTTCGGCTCAATCGAAGATGATGCCCAGCGACGCGATCTCACCATCAACAGCCTCTACTACAGCGTGGCTGATTTCAGCGTGCGTGACTATGTCGGCGGCATCAGCGATCTCGAACAGGGCATCATTCGCCTGATTGGCGATCCGGAAACCCGCTACCGCGAAGATCCGGTCCGCATGCTGCGCGTCGCACGCTTTGCTGCCAAACTCAATATGAGCATTGCGCCGGAAACCGCCGAGCCGATTCCACGTCTGGCCTCGCTGTTGCGTGATATTCCGCCTGCTCGCCTGTTTGAAGAGTCGCTGAAGATGTTGCAGGCTGGCTACGGCTACAGCACATATCTCAAGCTGTGTGAATATCAGCTGTTCCAGCCACTGTTCCCGACGCTGGCGCGCAACTTCACCGAAAACAGCGACAGCCACATGGAGCGGATGCTGGCGCAGGTGCTGAAAAACACCGATAACCGCATTCACAACGACATGCGCGTTAATCCGGCGTTCCTGTTTGCCGCGATGTTCTGGTATCCGCAGCTTGAAACGGCAGAACGCATTGCGCAGGAGAGTGGCCTGACCTACTTCGAAGCTTTTGCGATGGCGATGAACGATACGCTGGACGAAGCCTGCCGTGCGCTGGCGATTCCGAAACGTATTACGTCGCTAATCCGCGATATCTGGCTGCTGCAGTTACGCATGTCCCGCCGTCACGGTAAACGCGCCTGGAAACTGATGGAGCATCCGAAATTCCGCGCCGCTTACGATCTGCTGGCGCTGCGGGCGGAAGTGGAAAATAACCCGGAACTGCTGCGCCTGAGCCAGTGGTGGGGTGAATTCCAGGTGGCTGCGCCGCCGCATCAGAAAAACATGCTCAATAACCTGGGTGACGATCCGGTGCCGCGTAATAAATCGCGTCGTCCGCGCCGCCGTCCTTCCGCACCGCGTCGTGACAACCAGAACGTCTCATGACACGGGTTTACCTCGCGTTAGGCAGTAATCTGGCCGATCCGCTGCATCAGGTTGATGCAGCGCTGACCGCACTGGATGCGTTGCCGCAGACGCAACGCATCGCTACCTCGCCGTTCTACCGCACGCCGCCATATGGCCCGCCCGATCAGCCCGATTTTCTCAATGCCGCCGTGGCGCTGGAGACCGATCTCAGTGCAGAAGCGTTGCTTGACCATACCCAGCGGATCGAGCGGGAGCATGGCCGGGTGCGCAAGTCAGAACGCTGGGGTCCGCGCACGCTGGATATCGATCTGATGCTGTTTGGCGAGATGCAAATCAACACGGAGCGGCTGATTGTGCCGCACTATGATCTGCTGAATCGTGCGTTTATGCTGGTGCCCCTGCTGGCGATTGCGCCAGACGCCCGCCTGCCCGACGGTCGCGCACTCAGCACAATCCTGGCTAACCTCGACAGTAGCAGCATCGTGCTGTGGCACGGCTGAGCAGACAAACGCACATCTCTGATTCCGCTCTTTCACGCTATCCAGTAAACTGCGCCCATCAGAATTCCTGAGTTGAGAGCGCCATGAAACCCACCACGATTTCACATCTGCGTCAGGCGAAAGCCAGCGGTAAAAAATTCGCGACCCTGACCGCCTACGATTTCAGTTTTGCCCGCTTGTTTGCCGATGAAGGTATTCAGGTGCTGCTGGTTGGTGATTCTTTAGGGATGACGGTGCAGGGGCATGATTCCACCCTGCCGGTCACGGTCAGCGACATCGCCTATCACACCGCCGCCGTGCGCCGTGGCGCACCACAGGCACTGCTGCTCGCCGACCTGCCGTTTATGAGTTATGCCACGCCACAGCAGACCTTTGACAACGCCGCGCAGCTGATGCGTGCCGGTGCTAACATGGTGAAGCTGGAAGGCGGCAGCTGGCTGGCTGAGACCGTGCAGATGCTGACCGAGCGGGCCGTTCCGGTGTGTGGTCATCTGGGCCTGACACCGCAGTCGGTCAATATCTTTGGCGGCTATAAAGTACAGGGCCGGGATGAAGCCGGTGCAGAGCAGTTGCTGGCCGATGCGCTGGCGCTGGAAGCCGCAGGTGCACAGCTGATGGTGCTGGAGTGTGTGCCGGTATCGGTAGCGCAGCGGATTACCGACGCGCTCACCATCCCGGTGATCGGTATCGGTGCCGGCAATGTCACCGATGGTCAGATTCTGGTGATGCATGACGCGCTGGGCGTAACCGGCGGCCACATTCCCAAGTTTGCCAAAAATTTCCTGGCGGAGACCGGCGATGTTCGCGCGGCGATTCGCCACTATATCGCCGAAGTCGAGGCCGGAACCTATCCGGCGGCAGAGCACAGTTTCCAGTAATCCAGGAGAGTCACCGTGTTGATCATTGAAACGCTGCTGATGCTGCGCCAGGAAGTCCGTCGCTGGCGCCAGCAGGGTAAACGCATTGCGCTGGTGCCGACCATGGGCAACCTGCATGAAGGTCATCTGACGCTGGTGGATGAAGCACGGGCGCGCGGCGACATCGTGATTGTCTCGATCTTTGTCAATCCGATGCAGTTCGATCGCGCCGATGATTTAGCGCGCTACCCGCGCACGCTGCAGGAAGATTGTGAAAAGCTGAATCGCCACCAGGTTGACGTGGTCTTCGCCCCCTCACCTGCTGAAGTCTATCCGCAGGGCGCGCAGAATCAGACCTTTGTTGAGGTGCCGGTGCTCTCTTCCCTGCTGGAAGGGGCCACACGTCCAGGTCATTTTCGCGGTGTGGCCACTATCGTCAGCAAACTGTTTAATCTGGTACAGCCCGATATTGCCTGTTTCGGTGAAAAGGATTTTCAGCAGCTGGCTATCATTCGTAAGATGGTGGCCGATATGGGCTTCGACATTGAGATTGTTGGTGTGCCTACGGTGCGCGCTAAAGATGGCCTGGCGCTGAGTTCGCGCAACGGCTACCTGACGGCAGATGAGCGTAAGCTGGCACCGGTCCTGAGCCAGGTGATGCATGAGATGGCGACGCGGCTGGAGAATGGCGAGCGTCATATTGACGAGATCATTGAGGTAGCCAGTGAGGCACTGCTGGCGCAGGGATTGCGTCCTGATGGCCTGGCGATCTGTGATGCGGAAACGCTGCAACCGCTGACGGTGGACAGCCAGCGCGCGGTGGTGCTGATGGCCGCCTGGCTGGGCAAGGCCCGCCTGATTGATAATCAAACCGTTGACCTGACGCAGTAATTCATCCCGCTGCAGGTTATTTTATTTCTCTGACAAGGTTTCTGGCTATGATTCGCACAGTTCTGCAAGGCAAATTGCACCGCGTGAAGGTGACGCAGGCGGACCTCAATTATGAAGGTTCCTGCGCTATCGATCAGGATTTCCTGGATGCTTCCGGCATTCTGCAATATGAAGCGATCGATATTTATAACGTCACCAACGGTCAGCGCTTTTCCACCTACGCTATCGCGGCTGAGCGTGGCTCGAAAATCATCTCGGTCAATGGTGCGGCCGCCCGCTGCGCCTGCGAAGGCGATATTTTAATTATCTGCTCCTATGTGCAGGTAGACGATGCCGAAGCGCGTCAGTGGCAGCCTAAGGTCGCCTATTTCGAAGGTGACAACCAGATGAAGCGTCTGGCGAAAGCGCTGCCGGTGCAGATTGCCTGATTACAACCTGATTAAAAAAGGGCCGCCGGTAAAACGGGCGGCCCTTTTTATTTCTGCTGCAGTAATTAAACCGGTTTGGTTGTCATCGGCTTCGATGACTTTTTCATCGTAAAGAGGAAATTAAACCAGCCGCGTTTTCTCATCAGACATAATGTCCACGGTAACGCCAGCGCCACCAGGAATGCCGAAATAAACTTCAGGTCATTTACCCAGGCAGACGGGCTTTCAAACTTCACAATCTTACTGAAGAACTGAATCGCCAGATAATGCGACAGGTAGAAGACGATAGAATTGACGCCTATGTAGTAGACCAGTTCAGACTTCAGTTTCAGCGCAATCCAGACAAAGAACGGAACCGATAATAGTGCCAGCGGTGACAATAACGCCTGGGAATGACGTTCCAGTACAAAGATATTCAGGCAGGAGAGCAGCACAAAACTAATTACCGAGATAAACAGCGTCGGGCCATGCTGCACTTTCTCTGCGATATCCACCTGCTTCCTCACGACGTAATCGCCGAGATAGAAGAATACAAACAGATAAAGCGATTTATTGATGTGGGTATTGTCGAAGCTGGCAAACACGCCATCCGCCTCAATCGCTGGCAGCGCCCAGCTCAGCGTCATACAGATGGCAAACACCAGCAGGAACGGCAAGTGACGGGCAAAGATAATCACAATAAAGAAGATAAACAGCGAATGCAGGAACCAGGTCATATCACCGCCACCGGTCAGGTGGGAGAGAATAATATTCATCGGTGATTGCGGCGTATTAGCCATTGAGCTGAACAGGATTTTCAACCCGCCGTAGACGGCAACCCAGACCACAAATGGATAGAGAATACTGCGCACCTTGTTATTAAAAAAAGGACCCAGGCCTTTTCTTAACCCGGCATCGACAAATAAACCCGAAACAAAGAACATCAGCCCCAGCCTTACCGGTGCCAGCATCTCATTTAACAGGCCGCTGAAGGCGGTAAAGTGTCCGGCGTTATTATGTACGGCAATAGTGCTGTGCAAAAAAATGATTGCGAGAATACTCAATCCCCGCAGATTATCGATCCACGTTATACGATTCATCTTTTCCTGCCTTTGATTAAAAACTGGCCCTGATTCGGTTGCCATTTTTCTTATTAAGAAGACTCTTAGCCTACTCATTCGTCCCTGAGCAGAGGAATAACCTTATTCCGGCGCTATTCTGATAATTCATAATCAAATAAACAACAGCCAGACTTTAAGGCTATTCTTAAAAAATATTTAATAGTTAAGAATCATTCAGATAGCGAAAGATGTCAGAGTATTATCAGATAATACTTAGGGTTATTTTTTGTGAGCAAGGGTGTAAGCGAGGCGTCGGGCGGCTTCAGAGACAAAATATAACGAATGAGGCGGGTTTTAAGGTGATTTTTAAGGCCAGGCAGAACCGTAGTCAGCGTAATTTGCTCTCCACCCAAAAAAAAGCCACGCCCTTATCGCAGCGTGGCCCTTACCATTCAGCTTAACGTCAGGTGCGTAATCCGCGTCCGCGCTGTATCAGCGCATAGACCAGCCAGTAGAACACCAGAATAAAGGCCACCAGCACCGAGAGGGTAAACACCAGCGGCACATCATTAATGCCGAGGAAGCCATAACGGAATCCGCTAATCATATAAACGATTGGATTGAGTTTAGAGACAGCCTGCCAGATCGGCGGCAGCAAACTCAGTGAATAGAATACGCCGCCCAGATAAGTCAGTGGCGTCAGCACAAAGGTCGGGATCAGGCTGATATCGTCAAACGTGCGCGCAAAGACAGCGTTCAGCAGACCTGCCAGTGAAAACAGAATCGCGGTCAGCAGCAGCGTGACCGCCACCATCGTCCAGGAATGCACGTGGAACGGCACAAAGAACAGCGAGATGGCCGTCACCAGAATACCCACGCAGACACCACGCGCCACGCCGCCGCCAACATAGCCGGCAATGATGATGTGGGTCGGCACCGGCGCGACCAGCAGCTCTTCAATATTGCGCTGGAACTTGGCGCTGAAGAACGACGACGCCACGTTGGCATAGGCGTTAGTGATGACCGCCATCATGATCAATCCCGGCACGATGAACTGCATATAGCTGAAGCCGTGCATTTCACCGATGCGCGACCCGATCAGGTTGCCAAAAATGATGAAATAGAGCGTCATGGTGATGACCGGCGGTACCAGCGTCTGGATCCAGATGCGGGCGAAACGGTTAACCTCTTTGGCCCAGATGCTCTTCAGCGCCACCCAGTAGAGATGTGTCATGCTTTTGCTCCTGTTTTTCCCTGCGTCGTCAGACCCACAAACAGCTCTTCAAGACGGTTGGCTTTATTGCGCATACTCAGCACCTGCACACCCTGCGCGCTAAGCTGGCTGAAGACGCTGTTGAGCCCCTGCTCACGCAGCACTTCCACTTCGAGCGTTGAGGTATCGGTCAGCCGGTACTGGAACCCTTCCAGCGTGGGCAGCGGACTGCGGGGTGCCAGATCCAGGATAAAGGTTTCTGATTTGAGCTTGGAGAGCAGCCCTTTCATTGAGGTGTTCTCCACCAGCTCACCGCTCTGGATGATGCCGATGTTGCGGCACAGCATCTCCGCCTCTTCCAGATAGTGGGTAGTGAGAATAATGGTCGTGCCTTTGGCATTGAGATCTTTCAGGAATACCCACATCGAGCGTCGCAGTTCGATATCGACCCCGGCTGTCGGTTCATCCAGAATCAGCAGCTTAGGCTCATGCATCAGCGCACGGGCGATCATCAGGCGACGCTTCATTCCGCCGGAAAGCATGCGTGCACGTTCAGCGCGTTTTCCCCACAGATCGAGCTGCTTCAGATACTTTTCTGCCCGCTCATTGGCTTCACGACGCTCAACGCCATAGTAACCCGCCTGATTAACGACGATTTGCATCACCGTCTCAAACGGGTTGAAGTTAAACTCCTGCGGCACCAGGCCGAGCTGGCGCTTGGCATTCACCACATCTTTTTCGAGATCGTAGCCAAACACCCGCACGCTGCCCTCGGATTTGTTAACCAGCGAACTGATAATTCCGATGGTGGTCGATTTACCGGCACCGTTTGGCCCCAGCAGCGCATAAAAGTCACCCGCTTCAACGTTAAGATCGATGCCCTTCAGCGCCTGCACGCCGCCGGGATAGGTCTTGGTCAGCCGGGAAAGTTCCAGTGCATAAGTCATTCTGCATCCATACCCTGTTTTGATGGCATTGCAATGCCGTTTAAATTTATCAGGCCCTGTCATATAGTACGCGCGCGCACTCTGCGCAGTAACCGGTCGCTCAACACCATGACAGACATCAACACCCTGATCAGAAACAACCGCGAATGGTCAAAATTACTGGTTGAAGAAGATCCCAGCTTTTTTGAGCGGCTCGCCCAGGCACAAAAACCGCGCTTCCTGTGGATTGGCTGTTCTGACAGCCGGGTTCCTGCCGAACGTCTGACCGGGCTCGAACCCGGCGAACTCTTCGTTCACCGCAACGTGGCCAATCTGGTAATCCACACCGACCTGAACTGTCTGTCCGTGGTGCAGTACGCTATCGAAGTGCTGGAAGTGGAACACGTTATCGTCTGCGGCCATTACGGCTGCGGCGGCGTGCAGGCGGCGATGGATAACCCGGAACTGGGATTAATCGACAACTGGCTGCTGCACATCCGCGACCTCTGGTACAAGCATAGCGTGTTGCTGGGGGAACTCCCGCCGGATAAGCGCCTGGACAAACTGTGCGAAATCAACGTTATTGAACAAGTCTATAACCTGGGGCACTCCACCGTACTGCAATCTGCCTGGAAACGCGGAAAGGATGTCTCCCTGCACGGCTGGGTATACGGCATTCAGGACGGCTGTCTGCGTAACCTTGATGTGACGGCAAACAGCCGGGAGATCCTCGAACAGCGCTACCGCCACGGCATTGCTAATCTGCGGAAGAACGGCGAGGCCTGAGCCGATCGCAGCGTAAAGCGCGGCATAGCCTACACCAGGCAACCGGTGCAGGCCTTGGAAGAATGTGCGGTAGAGCGGTATCAGGATTCCAGCGGCACCACTTTGCCAATATAAGGCAGATGGCGATAGTGCTGAGCATAGTCGATACCAAAGCCCACCACGAACTCATCCGGAATCGCAAAGCCGACATATTCGACGTTCACTTCAACTTCACGGCGCTCTGGCTTATCCAGCAGGGTACAGATCGCCAGAGATTTTGGCTGACGCAGCTGCAGAATCTCACGCACTTTGCTCAGGGTGTTGCCGGAGTCGATGATATCTTCGACGATTAGCACATCCTTGCCACGAATGTCTTCATCCAGATCTTTCAGGATTTTCACATCACGCGTGCTGGACATCCCGCTGCCGTAACTGGAAGCCGTCATAAAGTCGACTTCATGCGGCACATCGATGGCGCGACAGAGATCAGCCATGAACATAAAGGAGCCGCGCAGCAGCCCCACCAGCACCATATCGCTGCCGCTGTCGCGGTAGTGGTCGTTAATCTCTTTGCCCAGTTCAGCGATGCGCGTGGCGATTGCCTGTTCAGGGATCATCACTTCAACAGTGTGTTTCATTGCGTTCAGCCCGGTTACGTCAGAAAAGCCCCGGAGTCTATCACAGACGCAGCAGCGACGGCTGCGCGGCCCCATAAGCAAACGATTACGTCGCGAAAATTATTACCCGCCGCCTGCGGCTCGCTGAAATGCGCATTACCTTAGAACATTCTGGCATTTACCAGCATGATTCGCTGCATGGTAGCCTTTATCCAACAGATCGTTACCCTACTCGCGCCGCTGGCCGGAGATCACAATGACTTCATCTTCAAGCAAAAAAACGCATATCGGCGACAGGCCGCTGCACCCTGAAACCCAGATGCTGAACTATGGCTATGATCCCCGCCTCTCTGAGGGTGCGGTGAAGCCGCCGGTGTTTCTGACATCAACCTTTGTCTTTGACAGCGCCGAAGAGGGACGGGATTTCTTTGATTACGTCTCTGGCCGACGTGAGCCGCCGGAAGGCAAATCGGGTGGGCTGGTCTATTCCCGCTTTAACCACCCTAACAGCGAAATTGTAGAAGATCGGCTGGCGGTCTATGAGCAGGCGGAGAGCTGTTCGCTCTTCTCTTCCGGTATGGCCGCCATCTCCACTGCCCTGCTGACGTTTGCCCGTCCGGGCGAGGTGATCCTGCATTCCCAGCCGCTGTATGGCGGCACCGAAACCCTGCTTAGCAAGACGCTGCACAATCTGGACATCAAAGCGGTGGGTTTCAGCGACGGCAATGATGAAGTCAAAGTGCGTGAAGCCGCTCAGCAGGCGATGGCCCAGGGCCGGGTAGCGGTGATCCTGATTGAAACGCCAGCGAATCCCACCAACAGCCTGGTCAATATCCGTCTGATGGCGCGTATCGCTGATGAGATTGATCAGCAGCAGGGTTCACGACCGATTATCGCCTGTGACAACACGCTGCTCGGCCCGCTGTTCCAGCAGCCGCTAACGCTGGGCGCTGACCTGTCACTCTACTCGCTGACCAAGTATGTTGGCGGTCACTCTGACCTGATTGCAGGCGCGGCGATGGGCAGTAAAGCACTGATGGCGAAAGTGCGCGCCCTGCGCAGCGCAATCGGCACGCAGCTGGATCCACACTCCAGCTGGATGCTCAGCCGCTCGCTGGAAACGCTGTCGCTACGCATGGAGAAAGCCTGGCAGAATGCGGAAGCGGTCGCGGCGTTTCTGCGCGATCACCCGAAAGTGGCGAAGCTGCACTGGCTGCCCTATCTGGATGCGGAGAGCGCCGAAGGGAAAACTTATCGCGAGCAGTGCAGCGGTGCCGGTTCAACCTTCTCATTTGATATCGTCGGCGATCAGCCCGCTGCGTTCCGTTTTCTTAATGCGCTGTCGCTGTTTAAGCAGGCGGTAAGCCTGGGCGGGACCGAGTCGCTGGCCAGCCATCCTGGCAGCACCACCCACTCCGGCGTGCCGCAGGCGGTGCGTCAGCGTATTGGGATCACTGACGCCACGGTGCGGCTGTCGATTGGCATCGAAAACGCCGGCGACCTGATTGAAGATGTGAAGCTGGCGCTGGATCAGGCGTAATCAACTGACGGTAAAGCCCAGCATCATGCCGGTGTCTTCATGCTCCAGCAGATGGCAGTGGGCCATGTAAGCGTGTTCTGCGGCGGCGACATAGTTGAAGCGTACCAGCACTTCACTGCGCCAGCCGTCGACATTCACCATATCTTTCCAGCCCTGCCGGTGCGGGGCTGGCGGTTTGCCGTTTTCTGAAAGAATACGGAACTGGGTGCCGTGAATGTGGAACGGGTGCAGCATCGCATCGCCTTCACCTGAAATCGTCCACTTCTCGTAATCACCCAGCTTCACCGCAAACGACGGCTTCGTCATATCAAAGGCCTGGCCATTAATCTTATTGCCGTTGCGGAAATCGTAACCGGCGGGCGGCGTATTGCCGTGCATGCTGTGATCCATGCTTGCCATATTTTCCATTGGTGGCATCGGCTCGGCAGCCGTTTTTTCCGGCATCGTGTGATGACCGCCCTTGCCCATCGCTTTCTCGCCGTAGCGCTGCATCAGCGCCTGCATGCCCTGCTGGTCCAGCTGCGGGTCCATCATCAGCTGCAGCCAGCGTGTCGTCAGGCCGTCTGTTGAGGGTAGCGCTGGCAGCGTCGCCAGCTGATCCGGCAGCGTGGCGCTGGCCATCACCCGCAGCGGCAGGATCTGCACCAGCGGCAGCGGCTGGTCAAACGGCGGCAGCGTCATGCCCATCTGCTCTGTCGGCAGCGTCACCAGATCGAAGCTCTTACCGTCAGAAGTATCGATCATCACCTCGAAACGCTCGCCCGGCAGGATCGGCAGCGAGTCGAGCTTTACCGGCTCAGCCAGCAGGCCACCATCGCTGGCGATCACATAGAGCGGTCGGCGATCGCTGGCGGCAACATGCAGCGAACGGGCATTGCAGCCGTTGAGCAGGCGCAGACGCAGCCAGCCACGCGGCACCGCATGCTGCGGATAGTGCACGCCGTTGGTCAGCATCATGTTGCCAAACCAGCCCACCGCGGCGCGCATCACGTCGAGCTGATAATCAATGCGGCTGCCATCTTTGGTCAGCTGCTTATCCTGAAAAATCAGCGGCACATCATCCACACCCCACTGCGAGGGCAAACGCAGCGTTCCGCTCTCTTTATCTTCCAGCAGGATCAGTCCCGCAAGCCCCTGAGCCACCTGATGCCCGGTCTTGCCATGCAGATGCGGGTGATACCAGCAGGTTGCAGCGGGCTGATCGGGCGTAAAAGAGACCTGACGCGAGCCGCCAGGCGCAATCACTGCCTGCGGGCCGCCATCCACTGCGCCGGGGATTTCCAGCCCGTGCCAGTGCAGTGTGGTCGCTTCGCTGAGCCGGTTATGGATGTTCACCGTCACCGGTTTACCACTCTGCATCTTCAGCACCGGCCCCAGCAGGCTGCCGTTATAGCCCCAGGTCGGCACCGCTTTGCCGTTCCACTGGGTGGTACCCTGCATCGCGGTGAGGCTGTAGCTGCCCCTGGCATCGGGTTCCAGCAGAGACGGAATCGGCAGCAGCGGACGGGTGTCTGCCATCAGCGAACGGCTCCAGAGCGGTAATGCTCCGGCTGCACTCAGTGCGGCAGTGAGTTTCAGGAAATGGCGACGTTGCATGGTGATCATCCTTGTGGCATCAGAGCGCACAGCCTAAACCCTGACCTTATGGGAAGGTCAAGTCCTGACCGTGCGAATCTGACGAAAAAAAGGCGGTGCAGCGGCCCACAGCGGCAAATTAATCGAAAACCTGAGAGCAACTGTGCTAACGTCATTAGCAATATCCATTGAAGAGAACGACTATGAAGCAAAGTATCAGGATCCTGCTGCTGACGGGACTCCTTGGCTTCTCCTCCACCAGTTTTGCCCTGAGCGAATCCGAAGCGGAAGATCTGGCCGATCTCACGGCGGTTTTCGTCTATCTGAAAAATGATTGTGGCTATCAGGATTTACCGGACGCGCAGATTCGCAAAGCGCTGGTCTTTTTTGCTCAGCAGAACCGCTGGGATTTAAGCAACTACAGCAACTACAACATGAAAGCGCTGGGTGAAGATAGCTATCGCGATCTCAGCGGCATCGCCATCACCAACGACAAAAAGTGCAAGTCACTGGCCCGCGATTCGCTGAGCCTGCTGGCCTACGTCAGGTAACGATTCTTCCCTCTGCAGCCGGACATTGACCGTGCAACCACGGTCAGTGTTAGCTATCATATGCCGCCCATCTTCATGGCGATGTCATCAGAGGAGAGCACCATGGCCCACAATGAAACGTGGTATGAAACCCTTCATGCCGGTTTTGGCCAGTATTTCACGGTCGATAAAGAGCTGTACCGTGAGAAGACTGCGCATCAGGATTTAATCATTTTCGAAAATGCCGCGATGGGCCGCGTAATGGCGCTGGACGGCGTCGTTCAGACCACCGAACGCGACGAATTTATCTACCATGAAATGATGACCCACGTTCCGCTGCTGGCGCACGGCGCGGCGAAGAGCGTTCTGATTATCGGCGGCGGTGACGGCGCAATGCTGCGTGAAGTGTCACGTCATCCCGGGATCGAAAAGATTACCATGGTGGAGATCGATGCGGGCGTGGTGACCTTTTGCCGCCAGTATCTGCCGAACCACAGCGCGGGTGCCTATGACGATCCGCGCTTTACGCTGGTGATTGATGACGGGGTGAACTTCGTTAATCAGACGCAGGAAAAGTTTGATGTCATTATCTCCGACTGCACCGATCCGATTGGTCCGGGCGAGAGTCTGTTTACCTCGGAATTTTATGCCGGGTGCAAAGCGGCCCTTAATGAAAATGGCATCTTTGTGGCGCAGAATGGCGTCTGCTTCCTGCAGCAGGATGAGGCCGTTAACAGCCATCGCAAGCTGGGACATTACTTTGCGGACGTCAGTTTCTATCAGGCGGCGATTCCGACCTACTACGGCGGCATTATGACCTTTGCCTGGGCGAGTGATAATCCGGCGCTGCGCCAGCTCGACACCGCGACCTTAAAGGCGCGTTTCGATGCCGCTGGCCTGACCTGCCGTTATTACACGCCAGCAATCCATACCGGCAGCTTTGCCCTGCCGCAATATCTGTTAAATGCGTTATCTGCCGCGTGCTGATAGTGCATTTCTAAGGGGGTGAACGAAATTGCAAAAGCTAAAACTACATGGCTTCAACAACCTGACGAAAAGCCTGAGTTTTTGTATTTACGATATTTGCTATGCGAATACTGAAGCTGAACGCGATGGTTACATCGCCTACATTGACGAACAATATAACGCTAACCGTCTGACGGAAATCCTGACTGAGACCTGCTCCATTATCGGGGCTAACGTGCTCAACATTGCGCGCCAGGATTATGAACCGCAGGGGGCCAGCGTCACGATTCTGGTCAGCGAAGAGCCGATCGATCCGAAAGATATCGATAACTCAGAGCACCCCGGTCCGCTGCCCAACTCGGTGGTGGCTCATCTCGATAAAAGTCATATCTGCGTGCACACCTATCCGGAGAGCCATCCGGCAGGCGGCCTGTGCACCTTCCGTGCGGACATTGAAGTCTCAACCTGTGGCGTCATTTCGCCACTGAAAGCGCTGAACTATCTGATCCACCAGCTGGAGTCAGATATTGTCACCGTCGATTACCGGGTGCGCGGTTTTACCCGTGACGTGAAAGGGATGAAGCACTTCATCGATCACGAGATCAATTCGATTCAGAACTTCATGTCTGAAGATATGAAAGCGATGTATGACATGGTGGATGTGAATGTCTATCAGGAAAACATCTTCCATACCAAGATGTTGCTGAAAGAGTTCGACCTTAAACACTACCTGTTTAACACCCGCCCGGAAGATCTCACTCCGCAGGAGCACAAGCGCATTACCGATCTGCTCTGGAAAGAGATGCGCGAGATCTACTACGGCAGAAATATCCCCTCAGTGGGCCTGAAGACCCTCTGATTATCAGGCGCGCAGCGTTATAGATCATAACCTGCGCGTCTCCTTCCCTCTTGTTACTTCTGCTTTTTCATCACGGCAACCGCCGGACTGAGGTTTGAACGGGTTTCGGTGGACGCACCCGCGATTACGCGCGAAGAGAATGATGCGTACGCGCGTTAACGGCGCGTTTTAACGGCGAGAGATAAAGATAAACGCGCGGTGCTGCTCTCGTCCTGCTGATCAGGTCAGAGCAACACGGCGCGTTCTGTTCAGACGGAGGTCAGCGCCAGCGAAATCCCGCGCTCGCGCAGCGTGCGGCAGACAGCCTCCTCTAACCGGCTATCGGTCACCACATCCGTCAGGTCATCCACCGCAGAAGCGCAGAATAGCGACCAGGAGCCATATTTACTGCTGTCCGCCAGCAAGACCCGGCGAGCCGCATTGGCCAGAAGATCGTGTTTCAGCCCCGCTTTCTCCTCAGTCGGCGTGGTAATGCCGCGCTCAAGGCTCCAGGAGTTACAGCTGACAAAGGCGATATCAGGATTGATGCTGCGCAGCAACCGCCGTCCATGTTCGCCTACACAGGACTGACTGGAGTCGTCGATACGTCCGCCGATAATCGTCACTTCGATCTGCTTAAACTCAGACAAAAACAGTGCAATGTGCAGATCGGCAGTGATCACCCGCAGCGGCAGATGCGTGAGCTGCCGCGCCAGCTCCAGCATAGTGGTGCCCGCATCCAGCACGACCGCATCGCCCGCCCGGACAAAGCTGGCGGCACATTCTGCAATCGCCTGCTTCTCGGCCAGGTTACGCTGCATCTTCTCCAGCGTGGTCGGCTGGGCAGGAATAAAACGATTCAGGGTAACGCCGCCATGACTGCGGCTGATCACGCCCTCTTTATCCAGCTTAATCAAATCACGGCGAATCGTAGCGGGTGAGGCGGAAATCGCACTGACCAGTTGCTCAACAGTCACCAGATTATGGCTTTTCAGGTAATCCATAATCTGGTCAAGACGGCTCTGTCCCTTCATATATCCCTATGCGAGCTGCATCGCGAGTTTAATAGAGATCGCCATGCTGTCAGACTTCGCTTTACCTGTCCAGGCGATATCAAATGCGGTGCCATGGTCAGCAGAGGTACGGATAAACGGCAGGCCTGCGGTGATGTTGACGCCATCATAAAAGCCCAGCAGTTTAAGCGGAATATGCCCCTGATCGTGGTACATCGCCACCACCATGTCATACCGTCCATCCTGGCACTGCAGGAACACCGTGTCCGGCGGACAAGGCCCGTAGACATCAATCCCCTGCGCTTTCATCGCCTCAATAGCGGGTGCCACGGTGGTGATCTCCTCATCGCCAAACAGGCCGTTCTCTCCGGCGTGCGGATTAACGCCCGCTACGGCGATACGCGGGGCGCTGTAACCGACACGACGCAGGAAAGTGTCCGCCATACCAATCACGGTTTTGATGCGCGTCTGGTTCAGCGTGTCCAGGAACTTACGCAGCGCAATGTGGGTCGTGACATGAATCACTTTCAGCTTATCGGTGTAGAGGACCATGGCGTAATCTTTGGTCCCGGTAAGATGCGCCAGCAGTTCAGTGTGACCAGGATAGAGATGGCCTGCCGCATGCAGCGCCTCTTTGTTCAGCGGCGCGGTGGCAATGGCATGCACGTCGCCCGCCAGTGCCAGCTCTGTAGCACGCTTCACGCAACGCCACGCCAGATCTCCCGCCTCTTTCTGCACCACGCCAGGTTTGAGCACGTCAGGATCGGCCAGGGGCTCATCGATGACGTTGATGATGCCGGGCGCATATCGCGCATCCTGCACCCGGTCCAGCACCCGCAGCTCGGCCTGTGGCGTAATGTTCATTGCCATAATGCGGCGCAGCGTACTGGCACAGCCAATCACCACCGCAGGGATGCCATTCAGCTCACCTTCAGAGAGTGACTTAATGATGATTTCCGGGCTGATGCCCGCTGGATCGCCCATGGTGATCGCAATAATTTTACTCACTCGACTTCTCCTCAATAAAACCAATGGCTGCTACCAGGGTATTTTCATCACCAAAGCCACCCGCTTTGGTCATCACCGGCAGAGTAAATTCACTGTTAAGCAGAACCCCGTGCGGCACACAGCCCGCCACCAGACCCTGAATTTTAAAGCCGCTGGCCCCCAGTGCCTGGGCAACGGCAATCGCCACGTCGCCTCCCGATAGATAGAGCGCATGCGGCAGCTGTGTCCGGCACAGGCTGTGGGTTATTTCGCCCAGCAACTGACTGATCCCCTCGCCCAGCTGCTGGCGGGTCACGCTGTGCTGCTGGCTGAGATGCCCGATGTCGTGACGCTGGGATTCATGCTGGCAGGTGCGGATCACCGTATGGCGACCGGCACGCAGTGCGGTTTCAGCCTGTTGGATCCAGCGATCCCGGTCGGGCCAGGCGGGCTGCTGAAACAGCTGACGGATATCGACATCCACGATCTCAACTGCCCGCTGTTTAAGCAGCGTGGCGATCTGCTGCTGCGCGCTGCTGCTCATCGATCCCACTACCGCCAGCACGGGCCGCGACGGGCGAACAGAGAGCGCTGCGCCCAGCGCATCGCTTAACCCGGCTGCTCCCACCAGCAGCGGCTTCTCTGTCAGCCGCGCCGCAGCGATTATCAGTCGCGCCAGATCGGCTTCATTTTCGGCATCCACCACCACGACGCCGTGCACCGCCGCTAACACCGCATCAAGCCGATCGCTGCGCAGCGTCGGGAGATCGATCTCCGTGCCGTCGATCTGCATCTGATCGACTACGCGGGCGCTGAGGATCGGGGTTTTAGGATCGCTGGCAAATTCGGTGTCTGTCAGTAACCGCTGATTGACCCACACTTTACCTTCGCGTGTGGTGCGGCCCAGTCGTGGCACAGCCGGCGCAACCAGCGCCAGCCTTTTGCCGCTGGCCCGCAGCGCAGCCGCGGTTTCAGCACCGACGTTGCCGCGCAGCGTGGAGTCGATCTTTTTAAACAGCCAGCCCTGCTGAAGCTGTGCGGCGAAGTGCTGCACCACCTGAGCGACGCGCTCTGCGGCCTGGCTGGCGCTGACTGCCCGGCTGTCGGTGCTGATAACCAGCACATCCGCAGCGTCCTCTGGCAACGGCGCCTCCGTGCCAAACAGCACATGTACGCGGGCGCCAGCCTGTGCCAGTCCGCTACCCGCATCGTTGGCACCGGTAAAGTCATCGGCGATGACCAGCACCGGGGTTTTCCATAATGATGAGCCCATCCTCACTCCTGTCAGGCGATTGCCGCTGCATTTGATTATATTCAATCATGATTGATTATATGTGAGCAAGTTCAAATTAATCGAAATCGATATGCCTTATAAAATTAGCCACAGAGAGTGACTGACTTCGCATTGCGCTGAGCAAGATTAATCATCCGCTCAGACAGGACAGAAATAAGGGTATGAAATGAACATTAACAGCACGGTGATTAGCGGTTATCAGGCGTTAAACGACATGCGCTATCTGCTGAAGGGAATATCGACAGCAGTCGTGGTCACTGACCGGAACATTGAGGCGATTCCGGCAGTGCAGGCGCTGATGGGTCAACTTCGGGATCAGATTCCGGGTATCAGCGTGGTCAACAGCGTCCCGCCTGAACCAAGCCAGCATGATGTGGCAGCGATTATCGCGACGCTCTCCCGGCCCCATGTCGATATGGTGATTGGCATCGGCGGCGGCAGCGTGCTGGATGTGGCGAAGCTACTCTCAGTGCTGTGCATCGACGCCGCGCCTTCGCTGGACGCCCTGCTGGCAGGCGAAAAACCGCAGCGCCGTACCCGTTCAATACTGATCCCTACCACCGCAGGCACGGGTTCTGAAGCGACGCCCAATGCGATCCTGGCGATCCCGGAGAAAGAGACCAAAGTCGGCATTATTTCACCGGTGATGCTACCCGATGTGGTGGCCCTGGTGCCGGAACTGACCACCAGCATGCCGGCCCACATCGCCTCTTCAACCGGTATTGACGCCCTCTGCCATCTGATTGAGTGCTTTACCGCCAATGTCGCCAACCCGGTCAGCGACAACTATGCGCTGACTGGGATGAAGAAACTGTTCGCTAATCTCGAAACCACCCTGCGCGAGCCAGAAAATTTGCAGGCACGCCTGGAGATGCTCTGGGCTTCTTATTATGGCGGTGCATCGATTGCCCATGCCGGGACACATCTGGTGCATGCCCTCTCTTACCCGCTCGGCGGCAGATATCATCTGCCACACGGCGTCGCCAACGCCATCCTGCTGGCTCCCTGCATGCGCTTTGTCCGTCCGGCGGCGGTGAGCAAATTCGCTCAGGTCTATGATCTGCTGCCCGACGCCGACGTCCGTTTAAGCGATGAAGAGAAATCACACGCGCTGGTCGACTACTTCACCGCGCTGGTAGCGCGGCTGCAGCTGCCTGCCAGCCTGGAAGCCCTGGGCATCAGCCCGGATCAACTGCCCTGGTTAGTGGAAGCCGCGCTCAACGTCCAGCGTCTGATGAACAACGTGCCGATGGCGGTCACCGCCGACGATGTGCGCGCCGTCTACCTGACGCTTTTCCCTTCCTGCCAGGCGTAATGAGGATTGTCATGAATAAGAAAATAAATGGCGTACTGACCGCCATCGTCACCACTTTTGACCGGGAAGGTGCCTTTGATCCGGAGAGGCAGCGCGAACAGGTCAGACGCCAGATCAACGCTGGTAACGGCATCTTCTGTGGCGGAACCAACGGCGAATTCTTTGTGCTGAACGAGCAGGAGAAGATCGCGGTTACCACCACCTGCGTCGATGAAGTTAACGGCCGGGCATCGGTGGTGGCGCATATCGGGGAGATTTCGACCCGTGAAACTATCCGGCTCGGCAAACAGATTGCCCGCCTTGGCGTAGATGCTGTTTCCGCGATCACCCCGTGGTTTGTTCCGCTTAACCAGCAGGAGCTGATCGACCACTATCAGCGCGTGGCTGACGCGCTTACGGTACCGCTGTTCCTCTACAACATCCCGGCGCGTACCGGCAATACCTTGCAGCCAGAGACCGTTCGTACGCTGGCCGCGCATCCGAACATCATCGGCATTAAAGATTCAGCAGGCAGCTATGAAAGTCTGAGCGGCTTTCTGCAGGCTACCGCCGACTGTCAGGACTTTGCTGTGCTGAACGGCCCGGATTCGCTGATCCACCAGGGTTTTGTGGATGGCTGCTCCGCCTCAATTTCCGGGCTGGCAAACGTGGCACCGGAGGCGATTAACGCCATCTGGGCGCGCTTCCATGCGGGCGATATTGCCGGTTCGCATCAGGCACAGGAGAACGTCACCGGCCTGCGCACCGCGCTTTACAGCATCGGTTTCTCACCGGCCGCCGTGAAAAAAGCGGTCAGCCTGCAAGGCTTTGAGGTGGGTGAAAGCCGTTATGCGGTGCAGTTCAGCGCCGAAGAGCAGCAGCAGATCCGCCAAATCGTGAACCACTACCTGCAATAACGTCCATCACCTTTGCACCCTACCGGTCAGATGAGAACGAACCTGATGGTCGCCATCTGCCAGAACAATCGAGGTCATGATGAAAGCATTTTCAACTGAGAGCACCTTACTGATCGTCGGCATGGTGGTCGCCTATATCCTGTTCACCACCTGGCTCACCTGGCGGCTGCGCAGTAAAACCAGCGGCGACTTTATGGAAGGCTCGCGCGCCATGCCTGCTTTTATCGTCGGCATTATGCTGATGTCTGAATATATCGGGGCAAAATCCACCATCGGCACCGCGCAGGCGGCCTTTGAAGATGGCTTCGCCGCCTCATGGTCGGTGATTGGCGCGGCAATTGGCTTCCCGCTGTTTGGCCTGATACTGGTCAAACGCATCTACAACACCGGAAAGATCACTATTTCCGGTGCTATCGCCGAGAAATATGGCAGTTCGACCAAAAATATTATTTCGCTGATCATGATCTATGCGCTGTTGCTGGTGAACGTCGGTAACTACATCAGCGGCGCGGCGGCGATCTCCACCGTACTCAAGATCGACCTGACCCAGGCGGCTTTTATCACTGCGGTGGTCAGCACCTTCTACTTTGCATTTGGCGGCATGAAAGGCGTGGCCTGGGTCACGCTGCTGCACAGCGCCATCAAGTATATGGGGATCCTGATTATCCTCTATGTGGCGCTGAAGATGACCGGCGGCGTCGCCCCGATGATGGAAAAAATGCCGGCGTTCTACTGGACATGGGATGGTCACGTCGGTGCCAGTACCATTGTGGCCTGGCTGATCGGGACCGTAGGTTCGATCTTCTGTACCCAGTTTGTGATTCAGGCGATCTCCTCCACCAAAGATGTGAAGTCAGCGAAGCGCGCCACCTGGGTCGCCTTCTTCTTCTGCCTGCCGATTGGTCTGGCGATGGCGCTGATTGGCGTGGCAGCGAAGTTTGCTCACCCGGATATCAAGAGCCTCTATGCGCTGCCGGTGTTTCTGCAGGATATGTCACCGTGGCTGGCGGGCATTGTCACCACCTCGCTGGTGGCCTCGATTTTCGTCAGCGTCGGTACCGTGGCGCTGGCCATCGCCTCGCTGGTGGTGAAAGACTTTTACGTGCCTTATCGTAATCCTACGCCAGAGCGCGAATTTAAAATGACACGCTGGATCTCGATTGGCATCGGCTTCTTCCCGCTGCTGTTTGTTCTGTTCTTCCCGGAAGTGCTGAAGCTCTCGTTCTTTACCCGTGCGATTCGTCTGTCGATTACCGTTGTGGCGATCATGGCGTTCTACCTGCCGTGGTTTAAGAGCACACGCGGCGCCAATGCCGGTCTGATTGGCGCCTGCGTTGTCACTTCCGTCTGGTTCCTGATGGGTAACCCGTTTGGTATCGACAATATGTACGTGGCGCTGATCACCCCGGCAATTATTATGGTGATTGACCGCTGTATCCCGTCACGCCAGTCTCAGCCTCAATCGCAACACAATGCACAAAACAGTGGAGCCTAAAATGACTCAGGAAACCGTCACCGCAGAACGCACCGGCCTGCTTGCGCCTCACCCGCAGGATAGCGCGCAGCAGGTTGCGATGCTGCCCTCCTCCTGCCCGCAAAACCACGCGGCTAACCTGCTGCCGCTGCCCGATGGCGATCTGCTTTGCGTCTGGTTTGGCGGCACGCAGGAAGGGATTGCCGATATCTCTGTCTGGTGTTCACGGCTGCGAAAAGGCAGCGATCGCTGGAGTGAAGCACAAAAACTCTCTGACGATCCGGGCCGTTCAGAACAGAATCCGGTGCTGTTTCTCGATCCCGACCAGGTACTGTGGCTGCTGTGGACGGCGCAGAAATCGGGCAATCAGGACACCGCGATTGTTCGCTATCGCCAGTCTCACGATTTGGGCCAGAGCTGGGGGGAGATCAAAACGCTGCTGGATAAGCCTGGCACCTTTATTCGCCAGCCGATTGTGGTGCTGCCCAACGGTAACTGGTTGCTGCCGGTGTTTTACTGCCTGACGCAGCCTGGCGAAAAGTGGGTCGGCAGCTATGACGTGAGCGCGGTAAAAATCTCAGAAGATAAAGGCCAGAGCTGGCGCGACGTCAGCGTGCCTGACAGCACCGGCTGCGTCCATATGAACGTAACCCTGCTGGATGATGGCTCGCTGCTGGCGCTCTACCGCAGCCGCTGGGCCGACCACATCTATCAGAGCCGCTCACTTGATCAGGGTGAAAGCTGGAGCGCGCCACAGCCGTTGTCGCTGCCCAACAATAACTCCTCAATTCAGGTCACGACGCTGCGCAATGGTCATCTGGCGCTGGTGTTCAATGCCATGAGCGCCGAAGGTGCCAGCGAACGCCGGTTGTCGCTGTATGACGAAATTGAAGATGATGAAGAGGAAAGTGATGTTGCCGTCGCCGCTGAGCCGGTGATGCACAGTGGTCGCACCGCTTTCTGGGGTGCGCCTCGTGCGCCGATGACGCTGGCTATCTCAACGGATGGCGGTAAAAGCTGGCCGCTGCAGCGCAATCTGGACGAGGGCGATGGCTACTGCATGACCAATAACTCCCAGCAGAAATTAAACCGTGAGTTCTCTTATCCCAGCATTAAACAAGGCCTGGATGGCGAACTGCATATCGCCTACACCTGGTATCGTCAGGCGATTAAGTATGTGCGGGTCGCGGAGTCATGGGTGAAGGGAGGTGATGCGTGATTGAACGGATGGCGCTGGTGACCGGGGCCAGCTCCGGCATCGGTCAGGCGATTGCTGACCGTTTACTCGATGAGGGCTGGCAGGTTATCGGCCTGAGCCGCTCGGCGATAAGCCGGGCAGAAGCGGGCTGGCAGAGTCATCAGATCGATATCAGCGACAGCGCGGCATTGCAGGCTTTACTGGACGCGCTACCGGTACCGCAGGCGGTGATCCATGCAGCCGGTATGATGCAGGCCGCGCCGCTTGGGGAGCTGGATCTGAACGCCAGCGCACGCTTATGGCAACTGCACGTTGCCGCTGCTGAGCAGCTGGCGAATCATTTTGCACCGCGGATGCGTGTGGGCGGCAGAATTGTGCTGCTGGGCAGCCGGACATCAGGCGGTGCGGCGGGCCGCAGTCAGTATGTCGCCACCAAATCGGCGATGATCGGTATGGTGCGCAGCTGGGCGGCGGAACTCGCTCCGCGCGGCATTACCGCCAATATTGTGGCGCCAGGCGCCACCGAAACGCCGATGCTGCAACAGCCGGGCCGTGCCAGTTCACCGCCCCGTCTGCCTCCCATTGGCCGCTATATTCAGCCGCAGGAAGTGGCCGGGCTGGTCGATTTCCTGCTCTCCCCTGCGGCGGCGGCGATCACCGGCCAGCAGCTGGTAATGTGTGGCGGTGCATCGCTGAGTTAGTTAACAGGCCGGGCTGCTGAGTTCGCCCGGCCTTATAACCGTAAAGGATTGCCTTACTGTCTTACCGTACGGGTTTGCCGTACTGGTTCATAAACTGGCGATAAGCAGCGATCACCAGCTGAAAATCTTCAATGCCGCAGAATGAGAGGCTCTCTTCGTCGTAGTAGTTCATCCCCTCTTCCATACCGTCATCTTCCAGAGCCAGCAGGTTGGCGCGGATCATCACCTCCTCTTCATCCAGCAGAATGGTGTACTCGCTGCCGATCCGCTGCCACTGACGTACGCTGCCTTTGACATCTTCAATGGCGGCTTCAACTTCATCCAGCAATCCCGGATCGTTTTTGACCTCTTCGTTGAACCAGTGGCCGACCGCTTCATGATCCATCGACATGCGAACCTTAATCTGTCCGGTCACATCGCGTAAAAATTCATATTCCATCGCCCGTTCCTCTCAACGTCGTCGTCTCACCTGGTAAGTGTCCGTGCTGCTCTCGCGGCAAAGTGTGACACGTCGCGCATTATTACAGGCTGTCTGCCGAAAGCCAGCTTTTGATTGTCTCTCTACCCCATGCTGAGACGAAAAAAAGGGGCGAATCATCGCCCCTTATTCATGCCTGCAAGGTGAAGAATCAGACCGCGGTCTGGAAAATCACACCATCAGCTTTGTCGGTGTACTGCGTCAGCTGGTCGAAGTTGAGATAGCGATACGTGTCGCTGGCCGTTTTATCGACCTGCGCCATGAATTGCTGATACTCATCCGGCGTTGGCAGTTTGCCAAGCAGAGACGCGACCGCAGCCAGCTCCGCTGACGCCAGGTAGACGTTAGCGCCGTTACCCAGACGGTTCGGGAAGTTACGGGTCGAGGTAGAGACCACCGTCGAACCATCTGCAACACGTGCCTGGTTACCCATGCAGAGTGAACAGCCCGGGATCTCGATACGCGCACCGCTTTTGCCGAATACGCTGTAGTAGCCCTCTTCGGTCAGCTGTGCCGCATCCATCTTGGTTGGCGGTGCCACCCACAGACGGGTTGGCAGCTGGCCTTTGTGGCTATCCAGCAGTTTACCCGCAGCACGGAAGTGACCAATGTTGGTCATGCATGAGCCGATAAACACTTCGTCGATCTTCTCACCCTGAACGTCAGAGAGCAGACGTGCATCGTCCGGATCGTTTGGCGCACAGAGGATTGGCTCTTTGATTTCAGCCAGATCGATTTCGATCACGGCGGCATATTCAGCATCGGCATCCGGCTCAAGCAACTGAGGATCGGCCAGCCATTTCTCCATACCTTCAATGCGACGCTCCAGCGTACGACGATCGCCGTAGCCTTCTGCGATCATCCACTTCAGCAGCACGATGTTAGAGCTGAGGTATTCGATAATCGGCGCTTTATCCAGCTTGATGGTACAGCCCGCAGCGGAACGTTCTGCTGACGCATCGGACAGCTCAAACGCCTGCTCGACTTTCAGATCCGGCAGACCTTCAATCTCCAGGATGCGACCAGAGAAGATGTTTTTCTTACCTTTCTTCTCAACGGTCAGCAGACCCTGTTTGATGGCATACAGCGGAATGGCGTGAACCAGATCGCGCAGGGTAATGCCTGGCTCCATCTTACCTTTGAAGCGCACCAGAACCGATTCCGGCATGTCGAGCGGCATTACGCCAGTCGCGGCGGCAAACGCCACCAGGCCTGAACCCGCCGGGAAAGAGATGCCGATAGGGAAACGGGTGTGCGAGTCACCACCGGTACCAACGGTATCCGGCAGTAGCATACGGTTCAGCCAGCTGTGGATAATGCCGTCACCCGGACGCAGTGACACACCACCGCGGTTCATGATGAAGTCTGGCAGCGTATGGTGCGTGCTCACATCCACCGGCTTAGGATACGCGGCGGTGTGACAGAACGACTGCATCACCAGATCGGTCGAGAAGCCCAGGCAAGCCAGATCTTTCAGCTCGTCACGGGTCATCGGGCCGGTGGTATCCTGCGAGCCAACCGAGGTCATCTTAGGTTCGCAATAGGCACCCGGACGAACACCGGTTACGCCACAGGCGCGGCCAACCATTTTCTGCGCCAGCGAGAAACCACGGGTGCTCTCCGCGACATCTTTCGCCTGACGGAATACGGTGCTGTGCGGCAGACCCAGCGACTCGCGCGCTTTGGTGGTCAGACCGCGACCGATGATCAGCGGAATACGGCCACCGGCGCGCACTTCGTCAATCACTACTTCGGTTTTGAGCTCGAAGCTGGCCAGCAGCTCATTGGTTTCGTGGTTGCGGACTTCGCCTTTGAATGGATAGATGTCGATCACATCGCCCATGTTCAGGTTGTTTACGTCCACTTCAATGGGCAGTGCGCCCGCATCTTCCATGGTGTTGAAGAAGATGGGTGCAATTTTGCTGCCCAGCACCACGCCGCCGCCTTTTTTATTTGGCACGTTCGGGATGTCGTCGCCCATAAACCACAGCACCGAGTTGGTGGCGGATTTACGTGAAGAACCGGTTCCGACAACATCACCGACATACGCCAGCGGGAAACCTTTGGTCTTCAGAGCTTCGATCTGTTTGATCGGGCCGATATTGCCCGCTTCATCAGGCTCAATGCCTTCACGGGCATTTTTCAGCATCGCCAGGGCGTGCAGAGGAATGTCTGGACGTGACCAGGCATCCTGGGCCGGAGAGAGATCGTCGGTGTTGGTTTCGCCAGTGACTTTAAACACTGTAACCGTGATCTTCTCTGCCAGTTCAGGCCGTGACAGATACCATTCCGCATCTGCCCAGGATTGCATCACCTGCTTCGCGTATTCATTACCCGCTTTCGCTTTCTCTTCGACATCATAGAAGTTGTCGAACATCAGCAGCGTGTGTGAAAGGGCTTTCGCGGCAATCGGAGCCAGTTTGCTATCGTCCAGCGCCTCAATCAGCGGATGAATATTGTAACCGCCCTGCATGGTGCCAAGCAGTTCAACCGCTTTTTCAGAAGATATCAGAGGAGAGGTTGCTTCGCCTTTGGCAACAGCCGCCAGGAAACCGGCTTTGACATACGCCGCTTCATCGACGCCAGGTGGGACGCGGTTGACCAATAAATCGATCAAAAATTCTTCTTCACCCGCAGGTGGATTTTTTAGCAGTTCAACCAGCGCGGCCATTTGGGAAGCCTCTAAAGGCTTAGGTACAATTCCCTGGGCAGCACGCTCGGCAACGTGCTTACGGTATTCTTCTAGCACGACGTTATCCTCGCTCTCATTATGTAGGGCTTTCCGACCACCTTGCTCACTTATGGAGAACAATCTTCCCTTTCTCGTCCAGGTTGAGGTGCCCGGTTTCGCGGAGGGCAGAATAGCAGTATTTCGTCTGTTTGTTAATCTGTTTACAAAAATACAACATAATCCACTACGGCCATTCTGCCCGCTCAACTCCCTGCATCAGCCAGCTGAGTCGGCTGAATGGGTCTCTCTGCAGCGTACCGCATTCCACACAAATGGCTGCAGGTTTATGTCAGTTTTGCCGTGGCTTTAGCGAAGTGATTCAGGGAAATAGATAACTGGCAGGAATAGAAGCCGGCGTGTTTATGGGGTACAGCGGAGGTGAACTCAGAAGGATAACAACACCAGGCCGAAAATCAGCCTGATGTATTTTGCGCTTAAGAGGATTACAGCGCCTCTCGCCCATGATGATGGAACTTACACCGAATACGGCCTGCTGATTACTACTGATAAAACCCTGGTCGGTAAATCTCTTTTTCATCCTCGCAAGTTACACGTCAGAAGCTACAAAACATAAGCTGTTATTCAGAAGAGGTCGTTATGACCTCTTCTGTGCATGCTTAATTTTTCAGATTTTCTGGAAAATTGGCGGGCAACTGGTCAGGCGGACAGTCGATCACGCTTTCGTTATTTTCGCCCACATCACGGATTACGGTCAGCGTCGCGAACTCATCAATCACTTCGGTTGGATAAGCCGGACCCGCTTCGCGGAATTTTGCCATCTCTTCCAGATGATCATTCTGGAAGCAGACGGTTTTCTCCGGATTATTCATTACCCAGCGCGGGAAGAAGATGGTGCCGTGGAAAATTTTATCAGCCAGATTAACGGCCAGGCTGACATCGGTACCGGTTGGTTCAGTCCAGGAAACTTTATAGACATCCTGC
Organism: Pantoea sp. ABR1s; assembly: GCF_057812235.1. Taxonomy (NCBI): domain Bacteria; kingdom Pseudomonadati; phylum Pseudomonadota; class Gammaproteobacteria; order Enterobacterales; family Erwiniaceae; genus Pantoea; species Pantoea sp. ABR1s. The sequence continues at coordinate 3,349,964 of NZ_CM173823.1, forward strand.
GCCAGACGGACGACATAGACATGCTGATTTTTAACCCAGCGATTACCGACCATACCGCTGTGAATGCGATAGTCGATGGTGCTGGCATTTTTAATGTAGAGCTCGTAATTCCAGCCGTTGTCATAGGTGTAAACCAGATGTTTGCCGACGATGCCAGACAGGTCATGTTTATCGAAAGTGCTCATGGTTAATTCCTCATTTGTTTTCCTTGAGGAGATTATTGCGCGTTACAAAACCGATGAATAACGCTATTTTTAGCACTAAATCATTTAATTTTTAGATGAGTTATCATGTACAAGACAACACTCGAACAGTGGTATCTGCTTGACGCAGTAGTGAATGAGGGGAGTTTTGCGCAGGCAGCGGAGAAGAACAATCGCAGCCAGTCCTCACTGAGTTATCAGCTGAGCCTGTTACAGCAGCGGCTGGGTTTGATCCTATTACAGCAGGAGGGCCGCCGCGCTGTCCTGAGTGCAGAGGGACATCAGTTGCTGGCACAGGTGCGTCCGCTGCTGGAGGGATTCGGCGCGCTTGAGGCGCAGGCCAGTGCACTGCAACGCGGCGAGCGTTCGCGCATCGATCTGATGGTCGATGCGACACTGCCCAAACCCTTGTTGTTCGATGTGCTCCAGACCTTTCAGCAACGCTATCCGCATGTCCGCATCTGGTTTAGCGAAATCGTCCGAAGCGAAACGCCTGACAGACTGGCGGAGCATCAGGCTGATCTCTGGCTGGTAGCGCAATATGGTGACACGCCGTTAGCAGGCGAAAGCCTGATGAGTGTCGATTTCGTCGCCGTCGCCCATCGCGACCACCCGCTGCACCGCGAATCCGCCCCGCTTAATGCTGCTACGCTGGCACGCTGGCCCTGCATTACCATTCTGGATCGTCAGCAACAGCAGCAGTCGGAGGTCAATGGCGATCAGGCGGAGAACTGGTCATTCACGACGCTGTCGGCAGCCATTGAAGCGGTCCAGCATCAGTTAGGTTATGGCTGGCTGCCGGAACAGAATATCGCAGCGCTGTTAGAGAGCGGTGAGCTCCGTCCCCTGCCGCTGTTACAGGGCCGCCGACGCAGTAGTTCGCTGGTGATGTATATCAATGAAGAAAGACTACCCGGCAACAGCGCCATTACTGCCCTGGCGCAGATGTTTATTGAACGAGTGGCTGCATGGGAGATGCGTGGTTAGATGAAGGTTAGCTTGCTGCCTAATCTTCTGAGAATTCGACTGCCCCTGTGCCACAGTGCCACAGTGCCACAGTCCAGCATCCCATATTCTGTTTGACCGGGTTTACTGGAAACAGTGAAAGGGATAAGCCAGACCTTAGCCGGCCCCTGAATTTTAGCATCCAGGAAGGTTATGCCCTGCTGATCTGCAGCCCTCTTCGCTTCCTCCCAGGAACGTCACCTATCCTGATGTTTAAGCCAGGAGCCCCGGTAATTTTGTCATAACAGTCGAATTGCTTTGTGATGAGTTTCGGGGATGGCAGAAAAGCACGCTCGTAATTATAGTCAGTTAACCCGGGAGACTGTGTCAGCGCACTGACTGATGAGCAGCGCCTGCGTTTCATTAAATTTGTTAAGCCCTGTAGTGCAGGGCTTTACGTTGCCGAGCCGTTTTCTGACATCAAAATCAGTGACGGATCTGTGAAAGTTCATCTTCTGAGAGTCCAGTCATTTTCATGACGGTGTTACGGTCAATGCCGTTCTGCAGCATGGTACGGGCAACTTCAAGTTTGCCTTCATTTCGGCCTTTCTCGATTCCACGCTGTTCACCAAGCTGAATTCCCTTCTCAATGCCCTTCTGCTCTAACTGCTGTGCGATTGTCATGAGTGCGTCTCCGTGTTGCGGCACTCGCTGTGCCAGTTCGCGCACGAAGGCTTCGGAGTCAGCCGACTCGCCTGCCTGCAGTAAATAGTGTATCAGCGCTGTTACCTGGGGTGAAGAAAGATAATCGGCCATCAGTAACGTGGCCAGCCGATCGGTGAGAGTCGCGATGTCACGCTGATGTATGTGCTTCTGTAACAGCGTCAGCGCCGCCATGCTGCGGTGCCCCATGATTTCCTCATCCGGGATCACCGTGACATCCACCAGTGGAAAGGCGCTGCCATAGAGGTTTTCCGCCAGCGAAGGGTCTTCAAATTCGTCGAGCCAGCGTGTTGAATACGGATAAGGGCTGCGTTTGCCGGTATAGAACAGTACCGGTATAACCAGCGGCAGCTGCTTATGGCCCGCTTCAAGGTGGCGGTGCATAGCCGCCACGGCGTATCGCATCAGCCTGAATGCCATATGCCTGTCCGGCGTAGACTGATGCTCAACCAGGACGTGTATGTACCCATCCCCGTTACTGGTCTTCAGGCTGTAGAGGATATCGCTGAAATACTGGCGAAGATCGTCTTCAACGAACGAACCGGATTCAAGTTTCAGGGTGCTGAGGTCGCATATAGCGCGCAGTTCGGCGGGCAGATGCAGTTCCATGAAGTCGCGGGCAATGTCCGGCTGTGAGAGAAACTGCCGGAAAGTGGCATCGTGAGGTGTGGGAGTGCTGTTCTTTTTTTTCATCGGGCCTGACTCTGATATTCACATTCGTAGGGGATTACAGGCCAGATGTCTGGCCACCTCCATCATCAATGCGGTTTATCCCCGCTAGCGCGGGGAACACTCTTAATGTATGTGGCTGTAAAATATGATGATTTTACCCTCATAAAAAAATCACCACTAAATTCACGTATTTAAAGATCAGTAACTCACTGATTTGTAAGAGTCAGGAAGAGAATCAGCTGCAGTCCATCCAGATTCACCGGAATATGCATTCTTACGCCGGTTTTATCAATCTGGATAAAAGCATCATCAAAGACATCAACCTGACCATACGTGAGAAAGATCATGGCAACGGCTTTAGGGGTAAAAACTCATAAACGGTGCCTTTTGATTCCTCTGCCACCAATAAATTTAGCTATCACGCGGACTTACTTTTGAGGCCTGTTAATCGGAGCAGTAATACGCTCAAGCGCTACCTGAGCCAGAAAGCCCGAGCGACTTTTGTATTCGGGGTGTGAAGCCACACAACGATCAATCCGATCAATTAACGACCTAGGTAAAGTGACATTGATTTTTTCAGAGCCGCCCAGCAAGCGAATGACATCTACATCAACCAATGCCCAGATATAACCCTGATATTCAGGATTCGTGGCCAGAGTCTCAATGGTGGACACGGCAGGGATCTCATGACCGAGTTCTACACATAATTCGATATGCCCTGTGATAGCCTCTTTGGCGTTTTTAATGGCTTCATCAAGAGTATCCCCGGCAGAGAAACACCCTGGTAAATCGGGAACGATTACGCCGTATGCGTGTTCGTGATCACCCGCTTCAATCGCGATTGGATAAAACATATTCATACCTCTACGGGCAAGCGGGATTAAATTCTCGCTTGTTTCCTGATGCTCTTTACCGTACCGATCGGTAAGTCTTTTTTAGGATGGGGTACTGTAACCAGCCCCGGTTTTGTCGGATGTGTGAAATGGTGATGGCTACCGTTTATCCCTGTCAGAACCCAGCCATCAGCCTTCATTTCGGAAATTAACGTGCTGCTATCCATCCCTGTGTTCTGTCGCGTCCCGATGAAAGCACGATAACTCTAATAACTCTCATAGGCAACGTTTTCAGGGTTATTGGGGTTACCTTTAGTCTTAACCCAAATCGATTCTTGCCATACAGCACCAGAATCCAGGCGAAAAAAAAGCCCCCATAACGGGAGCTTTCTTCTTTAGTAGCAGAAAGTTATTTCTTCTTCGCTTTCGCGTTAGGCAGATCGGTGATGCTGCCTTCGAAGATTTCTGCCGCCAGACCGACTGACTCATGCAGGGTCGGGTGAGCGTGGATGGTCAGCGCAATATCTTCAGCATCACAACCCATCTCAATCGCCAGACCGATTTCGCCTAACAGCTCGCCGCCGTTAGTACCGACAATCGCGCCACCAATAATCCGGTGCGTCTCTTTGTCGAAAATCAGTTTGGTCATACCGTCTGCACAATCAGAAGCGATAGCACGGCCTGAGGCTGCCCACGGGAAGGTGGAGGTCTCGTAGCTGATGCCCTTCTCTTTCGCTTCTTTCTCGGTCAGACCGACCCAGGCAACTTCTGGCTCAGTATAGGCAATTGAAGGGATCACTTTCGGATCGAAGTAGTGCTTCAGACCGGAGATCACTTCTGCCGCCACGTGGCCTTCGTGCACGCCTTTGTGCGCCAGCATTGGCTGACCGACAATGTCGCCGATAGCATAGATGTGTGGCACGTTGGTGCGCATCTGCTTGTCGACGCGAATGAAGCCGCGATCGTCCACTTCCACGCCCGCTTTACCGGCATCCAGACCTTTACCGTTCGGCACACGACCGATCGCCACCAGCACCGCGTCATAACGCTGCGCTTCGCCTGGTGCTTTTTTACCTTCCATTGAAACGTAAATGCCATCGTCTTTTGCTTCAACGGCGGTCACTTTGGTTTCCAGCATCAGGTTAAATTTCTTGCTGATTTTCTTGGTAAAGACTTTCACCACGTCTTTATCCGCAGCCGGGATAACCTGGTCGAACATCTCAACCACATCAATCTCTGAACCCAGCGCATGATAAACCGTCGCCATTTCCAGACCGATGATGCCGCCGCCCATGACCAGCAAGCGCTTCGGCACTTCTTTCAGTTCCAGCGCATCGGTAGAGTCCCAGACACGTGGATCTTCATGTGGAATGAATGGCAGTTCGATTGGACGTGAACCCGCAGCGATAATGGCATTATCGAAGTTGATGGTGGTCGCGCCGCCTTCTCCTTCAACCACCAGGGTGTTAGCACCGGTGAATTTGCCAAGGCCGTTAACCACGGTGACTTTACGACCTTTTGCCATTCCTGACAGGCCGCCAGTCAACTGGTTGATAACCTTCTCTTTCCAGCTGCGAATCTTGTTGATATCAGTAGATGGCTGACCAAACACAATGCCGTGCTCTTCAAGGGCTTTCGCCTCTTCAATCACTTTAGCAACGTGCAGCAGCGCTTTAGATGGGATACAACCGACGTTCAGACAAACACCACCCAGGGTGCTGTAACGCTCTACCAGTACGGTTTCCAGACCTAAATCCGCACAACGGAAGGCTGCAGAGTAACCTGCAGGACCTGCCCCAAGTACTACGACCTGGGTTTTAATCTCTGTACTCATCATGACCTCTTAATTGATATCCGGCGGGTCAGACTTTCTTATAATGCCCTTGTTCCACCGGGACTTTCACCGCAAGAGTTTACAGAATTGTTAACAAACTGCCAACCGCGGCGCGACGAATCGTTACAGGAAGGCCGGCTTCCGCCGGCCTTCTTTACATTTACATAACTAAACGACGAATGTCAGACAACATATTGCCGATGATGGTGATGAATCGTGCACCATCAGCACCGTCGATTACGCGGTGGTCGAAGGAGAGAGAAATCGGCATCATCAGACGCGGAGTAAACTCTTTACCGTTCCACACCGGCTCCATCGCCGATTTAGAGACACCCAGGATAGCCACTTCCGGCGCGTTCACGATCGGCGCGAAGTGCGTGGTGCCCAGGCCGCCCAGGCTGGAGATGGTGAAACATCCGCCCTGCATGTCGCCCGCTGTCAGCTTACCGTCACGCGCTTTCTTCGAAATCGCCATCAGTTCACGCGACAGCTCGGTGATGCCTTTCTTGTTCACGTCTTTGAAGACCGGAACCACCAGGCCATTTGGCGTATCAACCGCCACACCGATGTTGATATATTTTTTCAGCGTCAGTTTCTGCGCATCTTCAGACAGCGAGCTGTTGAAGCGTGGCATCTGCTCAAGCGCCGCCGCGACCGCTTTCATGATGAACACCACCGGGGTGTACTTCACATCCAGCTTACGCTTCTCTGCTTCAGTATTCTGCTGCTTACGGAAGGCTTCCAGATCGGTGATATCGGTTTTGTCGAAATGCGTAACGTGCGGGATCATTACCCAGTTACGGCTCAGGTTCGCGCCAGAAATTTTCTGGATACGACCCAGTTCGACTTCTTCGATTTCGCCAAATTTACTGAAATCAACTTTCGGCCATGGCAGCATGCCTGGCAGACCGCCGCCGCTGGCTGCAGCTGGTGCCGCTTCAGCGCGTTTCACGGCCTCTTTCACGTAAGTCTGCACGTCTTCTTTCAGAATGCGACCTTTACGGCCGGTGCCTTTGACTTTCGCCAGGTTAACACCGAACTCGCGCGCCAGGCGACGGATCACCGGGGTAGCGTGAACGTAAGCGTCGTTCTCTGCGAACTCACCTTTGCTTTCCGCTTTAGCTGGAGCGGGTGCCGCGGCTTTAGCTTCAGATTTGGCAGCAGGGGCCGGTGCGGCTTCCTGTTTCGCGGCCGCAGGGGCAGCCGGAGCAGCACCTTCGACTTCGAACACCATGATCAGTGAGCCGGTGCTGACTTTATCGCCGGTCGCCACTTTCAGCTCTTTGACGGTTCCTGCAAACGGCGCAGGCACTTCCATAGAGGCTTTGTCGCCTTCAACCACAATCAGTGACTGCTCAGCTTCAACTTTGTCGCCGACTTTGACCAGGATCTCGGTAACTTCAACTTCATCACCGCCGATATCCGGGACGTTAACGTCTTTTGCGCCTGCAGCCGCGGCAGGTGCCGATGCCGCTTCTTCTTTCACTTCTGGCTTCGCGTCAGAGGCCGGTGCTGCGCCTTCTGCTTCAAAGACCATGATGGCTGAACCGGTGCTGACCTTGTCGCCGGTGGAAATAGTGATCTCTTTGACCACACCCGCGAACGGAGCCGGGACTTCCATCGACGCTTTATCGCCTTCCACCACAATCAGTGACTGCTCGGCTTCGACTTTGTCGCCAACCTTAACCAGAATCTCAGTGACTTCAACTTCGTCACCGCCGATATCCGGCACAGCCACTTCTTTGCTGGCAGTGGCCGCAGCAGCGGCTGGCGCTGGCGCCGCGTCCGCTTTTTTCTCTTCGGCGGCGGCAGGTGCTGCTTCCGCAGCGCCTTCAGCATCAAACACCATGATCAGTGAGCCGGTCTCAACTTTGTCACCGGTAGAGATTTTGATCTCTTTCACTACGCCAGCCTGCGGCGACGGCACTTCCATTGAGGCTTTGTCGCCTTCCACGGTGATCAGCGACTGCTCGGCTTCCACCTTGTCGCCAACTTTCACCAGAATCTCGGTGACTTCAACTTCGTCAGACCCGATATCCGGTACCTTAATTTCGATAGCCATTACTCTATTACCTCTTAAGCCAGACGCGGGTTAACTTTATCGGCATCGATATTGAATCGGGTGATCGCATCGGCCACCACTTTCTTCTCGATCTCGCCGCGTTTAGCCAGCTCACCCAGCGCGGCAACCACCACATAAGATGCATCAACTTCAAAGTGATGACGCAGGTTCTCACGGCTGTCAGAGCGACCAAAGCCATCGGTACCCAGTACGCGATAATCGCTGGCCGGGACATAGCTACGAACCTGCTCAGCGAACAGTTTCATGTAGTCGGTTGAGGCGACAGCAGGTGCGTCGTTCATCACCTGAGCGATGTAAGGTACGCGCGCTTCTTCTGTCGGATGCAGCATGTTCCAGCGCTCACAATCCTGGCCATCACGTGCCAGTTCAGTGAACGAGGTGACGCTGTAGACATCAGAGCCGATACCGTAATCTTTCGCCAGGATCTGCGCAGCTTCACGCACATGACGCAGGATAGAACCTGAGCCCAGCAGCTGCACTTTGCCTTTGCTGCCGTCTACCGTTTCCAGTTTGTAGATACCCTTACGGATACCCTCTTCTGCACCAGCGGGCATTGCTGGCATATGGTAGTTTTCGTTCAGCGTGGTGATGTAGTAGTAAACGTTCTCCTGCGCTTCGCCATACATACGCACCAGACCGTCATGCATGATGACAGCCACTTCATAGGCGTAAGAAGGATCGTAGGAGATACAGTTCGGGATAGTCAGCGACTGAATGTGGCTGTGACCATCTTCATGCTGCAAACCTTCGCCGTTCAGGGTAGTACGACCTGAGGTGCCGCCGACCAGGAAGCCGCGCGCCTGTTGGTCGCCCGCCAGCCACATCAGATCGCCGATACGCTGGAAGCCGAACATCGAGTAATAGATGTAGAACGGGATCATCGGCAGGTTGTTGGTGCTGTAAGAGGTCGCCGCAGCCAGCCAGGATGAACCTGCGCCCAGCTCGTTGATCCCTTCCTGCAGAATCTGGCCTTTCTCATCTTCTTTGTAGTAAGCAACCTGCTCGCGGTCCTGCGGGGTGTACTGCTGACCGTTCGGGCTGTAGATACCAATCTGACGGAACAGACCTTCCATACCAAAGGTACGCGCTTCATCAGCGAGGATCGGAACCAGGCGATCTTTGATCGACTTGTTCTTCAGCATCACGTTCAGGGCACGCACAAAGGCGATGGTGGTTGAGATCTCTTTGTTCTGCTCATCCAGCAGCGCACTGAACTCTTCGAGTGCTGGCATTTCCAGCTTTTCAGTAAACTTCGGCTGACGCGTTGGCAGGTAGCCGCCTAACTTCTCACGCTGACCGTGCAGATACGTGTGCTCTTCAGAGCCCTTTTCAAAGGTCACGTACGGCAGGGATTCAATTTTGTCATCTGCAACTGGCACGTTGAAGCGATCGCGGATATAGCGCACGCCATCCATGTTCATCTTCTTCACCTGGTGGGCAATGTTTTTGCCTTCCGCGGTGTCGCCCATACCATAACCTTTGATGGTATGCGCCAGGATCAGTACTGGCTTGCCTTTGGTGTCCTGCGCTTTTTTCAGTGCCGCGTAGATTTTCTTCGGATCGTGGCCGCCACGGTTCAATGCCCAGATTTCATCATCGGACAGATCTTTAACCAGCGCGGCGGTTTCCGGATATTTACCAAAGAAGTGCTCACGCACATAGGCACCATCACGGGATTTGAAGGTCTGGTAATCGCCGTCGACGGTTTCGTTCATCAGCTGAATCAGCTTGCCGCTGGTATCTTTGCGCAGCAGCTCATCCCAGCGACCGCCCCAGATGACCTTGATCACTTCCCAGCCAGCGCCGGCAAAGATGCCTTCCAGCTCGTTGATGATCTTGCCATTACCGGTCACCGGGCCATCCAGACGCTGCAGGTTGCAGTTGATGATGAAGACCAGGTTATCCAGTTTTTCACGGGTCGCGATGGTGATCGCGCCTTTGGATTCTGGCTCATCCATCTCACCGTCACCCAGGAAGGCGTAAACGGTCTGAGCAGAAGTATCTTTCAGTCCACGGTGTTCCAGATACTTCAGGAACTTCGCCTGGTAGATAGCCGACAGCGGACCCAGACCCATTGATACGGTCGGGAACTGCCAGAATTCCGGCATTAATTTCGGGTGCGGATAAGAAGAGAGGCCTTTACCGTCAACTTCCTGACGGAAGTTATTCATCTGGTCTTCGGTCAGACGACCTTCAAGGAACGCACGGGCATAGATGCCGGGAGAGATGTGGCCCTGGAAATAGACCAGATCGCCGCCATCCTTCTCACTGCGCGCGCGGAAGAAGTGGTTGAAGCACACTTCATAAATCGTCGCAGAAGACTGGAAGGAGGACATGTGGCCGCCGAGTTCCAGATCTTTCTTCGATGCGCGCAGCACCGACATGATGGCGTTCCAGCGAATTGCGGAACGGATACGACGTTCAAGAGAGGTATTGCCCGGATAATCGGGTTCATCTTCAACGGCAATAGAGTTGATGTAGTTGCTGATTGCAGAAGATCCTGCAGCCACGTTTACGCCGCCTTTGCGGGCTGCACCCAGTACCTGATCAATCAGATACTGTGCACGTTCAACACCTTCTTCACGGATGACCGATTCGATCGCCTGTAGCCAGTCACGAGTTTCAATCGGATCCACGTCATTGTGTAAACGTTCTGACATGGGTGTGTTCCTTATCTGTGTCTAATACGTTGAATAATCGGGAGCCTGTTAAAGCAGATGCAGGCAGGCTCGTCTGATGTCAGTACGATCTTTGTCGCACGTTATTCCTTACGTTGCTGTAAACGACGCAGGGAGCGTTCTCGACGGCTCTGCTCCCGACTTCTGTCCAGCAAGATTTCCTCTATGAACGCCAGGTGACGGTGTGAAGCCTCGCGCGCTTTTTCTGGCTCACGAGCCACAATCGCCTCAAAGATTCTGGCGCGGTGACCGCTCACTTTTGCCAGCATTTCCCGGCGCGAGTAGAGCAATTCGAAATTCTGGCGAACGTTTTGTTCCAGCATAGGGCCCATTGAGCGTAGCAAATGTAAAAGCACAACATTATGGGCCGCTTCTGTGACAGCGATCTGATACTGCATCACTGCGTCCGCTTCGGCGTCTAAATCGCCGCTGTCCTGCGCCTGCTGGATATTCACATGGCAGTCGCGAATGCGCAGCAGGTCTTCCTCTGTGCCGCGCAGCGCCGCGTAATAGGCGGCGATGCCTTCTAAGGCATGGCGCGTTTCCAGCAGATCAAACTGTGATTCCGGATGGTCGGCGAGAAGCTCAACGAGTGGATCGCTTAAGCTTTGCCAGAGATTCTCCTGCACGAACGTTCCGCCACCCTGTCGGCGCAGCAATAATCCTTTGGCTTCTAAGCGCTGGATCGCTTCGCGGAGAGACGGACGTGAGACATCGAATTGTTTGGCGAGTTCGCGCTCAGGCAGCAGCTTCTCTCCCGGACGCAGGGTCCCTTCCATAATCAGCGATTCGAGCTGTTGCTCGATAGCGTCGGAGAGCTTAGGTTGGCGAATCTTACTGTAAGCCATCATCCCTTCTTATTAAGCCAATCGTCCGGAGTAAATTGGTAATACCAATTGAAAAGAGGTGCCGGTAAAGTAACAAAGTATTCACCTTGTGTCTATATGGTGTCTGCGACATTCACCTGCCCCCAAAGCCTGTGCTGGCGCTAACTTGCGGTTAAAAAAATGAAAAATTCGCGTTACCGCAAATGTTAAATAATTTCACTTTTACCAAACCTTACACCCGCTTAGCGCGTTAGCGCAGCGGCAGACATAAGTGAAAGCTATTCGTCATTAACGGAATTTCATGGCAGAAGTTGTTGTGGGCAGACGTGACCAGGACGGCGTTTTTTCAGTCAACTCTCAGCACGAAAGGCGAAAGCAGGTGCAAAGCGATTCGCTTATCACTATTCTTGTCGCCAGGGTAGCAGATGGCACTATTCAGCACGCCAGATACCGTAAAATAATCAATACGTTATTGTAACTACTTCATTACAGCGTCCTGCGCTGCGAACGAAGAATAAAAACATCACGAGGTTTGTATGGAACAACAGCAAGGCGAAGCGCTGAAACGTGGTCTCAAGAACCGCCATATTCAGCTCATCGCGCTGGGTGGTGCAGTGGGAACCGGCCTGTTTCTGGGCAGTGCATCGGTCATTGAATCCGCCGGACCGGCCGTAATTCTGGGCTATGCGATTGCCGGTTTTATTGCCTTTTTAATCATGCGTCAGTTAGGCGAAATGGTCGTGGAAGAGCCGGTCGCCGGCAGCTTCAGCCACTTCGCGTATAAATACTGGGGCAACTTTGCAGGCTTCGCCTCGGGCTGGAACTACTGGGTGCTCTATGTGCTGGTCGCCATGGCGGAACTCACCGCCGTTGGCAAATATGTCCAGTTCTGGTGGCCAGACTTTCCGACCTGGGCTTCGGCTGCCATCTTCTTCGTGATGATTAACGCTATCAACCTGACCAACGTGAAAGTGTTTGGTGAGATGGAGTTCTGGTTCGCCATCGTTAAAGTGGTTGCGGTGATTGGCATGATCCTGTTCGGAGGCTGGTTGCTGTTCAGCGGTCACGCGGGTCCGCAGGCTACCGTGCGCAACCTGTGGGAACAGGGCGGATTTTTCCCGCATGGCATCGGCGGTCTGGTGATGGTCATGGCGATTATCATGTTCTCGTTTGGTGGTCTGGAGCTGGTAGGTATCACCGCCGCTGAAGCGGATAACCCGGAAGTGAGCATTCCAAAAGCGACCAACCAGGTGCTGTGGCGTATTCTGATTTTCTACATTGGTTCGCTGGCGGTGCTGCTGTCACTGATGCCGTGGACGCGTGTCACGTCAGAAGTCAGCCCGTTTGTCTTTATCTTCCACGAACTGGGCGATGCCATGGTGGCGAATGCGCTCAACGTGGTCATCCTGACAGCGGCGCTGTCGGTCTATAACAGCTGCGTTTACTGTAACAGCCGTATGCTGTTTGGTCTGGCACAGCAGGGTAATGCGCCAAAAGCGCTGCTGAAAGTCGATCGTCGCGGTGTGCCGGTGTTAACGATTCTGGTCTCTGCTGTCGCCACTGCGCTGTGTGTGCTGATCAACTATCTGATGCCGGGTGAAGCGTTTGGTCTGCTGATGTCGCTGGTCGTCTCTGCGCTGGTGATCAACTGGGCGATGATCAGCCTGGCGCACCTTAAGTTCCGTCGTAAGAAAGATAAGCAGGGCGTAACCACGCGCTTTAAAGCGCTGCTCTATCCGGCCGGTAACTGGATTTGCCTGATTTTCCTGGCGGCGATTCTGGTACTGATGGCGACCACGCCGGGCATGGCGATCTCTGTCTGGCTGATTCCGGTCTGGCTGGTGATTCTGGGCGTGGGTTACTTTATCAAGAACCAGACACAGAAAGCCTGATGCTTTACCACGTGCTGCGACCTCCTGCGGGGTTGCAGCACGTCACCCGCGCCTCTCTGACCGTCTCAACTGTCCCGATCCAGTTCACACTTCTCTCCCCGCAACTGTTTTGTCCATCTTCATAACGAATTACTCCCGTTCATCTCGCTGATTTCCTGCCAATAATTCCTGTTCACACTGGATGCGCAGGAGAAAACCATGAAAGGTACAGCCCTCCCGTTTCGGGAAAAACTGGGATATGGCATGGGCGATGCCGGATGCAACATGATTGGCGGTGCCATCATGCTGTTCCTGAACTACTTCTATACCGACGTTTTCGGCCTGGCCCCGGCGCTGGTGGGGACCCTGCTGCTCTCGGTCAGAGTGCTCGATGCGGTAACCGATCCGATTATGGGCGCGATCGCCGATCGCACCCAGAGTCGCTGGGGACGTTTTCGTCCCTGGCTGCTGTGGGTTTCCGTACCTTATGTGGTGTTCAGCGTTTTGATGTTCACCACGCCAGACTGGACCTATCACAACAAGGTGATCTGGGCCTTCGTCACCTACTTCCTGATGTCGCTGACCTACACGGCGATTAACATTCCTTACTGCTCTCTGGGCGGCGTGATTACCAACGATCCCGGTGAGCGCGTCTCCTGCCAGTCTTATCGCTTTGTCATGGTCGGCATCGCTACGCTGATACTCTCCCTGTCCCTGCTGCCGATGGCAGAGTGGTTCGGTGGCGAAGACAAAGCGCGCGGCTATCAGATGGCGATGGCGGTACTGGCAACCATTGGCCTGGCGATGTTTCTGTTCTGCTTTGCCACGGTACGTGAACGTATCCGCCCTGCCGTGCCGAGCAATGATGACCTGAAAAAAGATCTGCGTGACGTCTGGAAGAATGACCAGTGGGTACGCATTCTGCTGCTGACCTTCTGTAACGTCTGTCCCGGCTTCATCCGTATGGCGGCCACCATGTATTACGTGACCTGGGTCATGGGCCAGTCGACGCACTTCGCCACGCTGTTTATCAGCCTGGGTGTGATTGGCATGATGGTCGGCAGCACGCTGGCGAAACTGCTCACCGATCGCTGGTGCAAACTCAAAGTCTTCTTCTGGACCAATATCGCGCTGGCACTCTTCTCCAGCGGTTTCTACTGGATCGATCCCCACGCCACCGTGATGGTCGTGATCGCCTACTTTGTGCTGAATATCCTGCATCAGATCCCCTCTCCACTGCACTGGTCACTGATGGCCGATGTGGATGACTACGGCGAATGGAAAACCGGCAAACGCATCACCGGCATCAGCTTCTCCGGCAACCTGTTCTTCCTCAAGGTGGGACTGGCGGTTGCCGGTGCGATGGTCGGCTTTCTGCTGTCGATCTATGGCTACAATGCAGGTGCTAAGCAGCAGTCACCTGAGGCGATTAACGGCATCATGCTGCTGTTCACCATTATTCCTGGCGTCGGCTATCTGATTACCGCAGGTGTGGTACGACTGATGAAGGTCGACCGCAAAATGATGATTACCATCCAGCAGGATCTCGCGCTGCGCCGCGAAAACTTCCATGATTTACACACTGTCCGCCTGCGCGACGGTGCTGCCCCGCAAACAGGAGATGTAAAATGACCCCAGACTGGCCGAATCCTTTTATCGAGCAGCGCGCCGACCCCTTTATCCTGCGTCATGAACAGTACTATTACTTTGTGGCATCGGTGCCGGAGTATGACCGGCTGGAGATCCGTCGCGCCACGACGCTGGCTGGCCTGCGCAGCGCCGAGCCGGTGGTCGTCTGGCGCAAGCCCGAGAGCGGCCCCTTTAGCGAGTTAATCTGGGCACCTGAGCTGCACTACATTGACGGACAGTGGGTCATCTATTTCGCGGCAGCACCGACGCGTGAAATCAAAGAGGGACTGTTTCAGCACCGGATGTATGCGCTGGTGTGTGAGGCGGAAGATCCGCTGCAGGGGGAATGGCAGCCCTGCCGCCGGGTGTTCAGCCAGTTTGACAGCTTCTCACTGGATGCCACCCACTTCGTGCATCAGGGTAAAAACTGGTATCTCTGGGCGCAGAAAGATCCATTGATTCCCGGCAACTCTAACCTCTATCTGGCTGAGCTGCTTAATCCCTGGACGCTGAAAGGCACGCCGGTGATGCTGAGCCGGCCAGAATATGAGTGGGAGTGCGCAGGCTTTAGCGTTAATGAAGGACCGGCGGTTATTCGTCACGCGGATCGGCTGTTTGTGACCTACTCTGCCAGCGCCACCGATGAGAATTACTGTCTGGGAATACTGTCGATTGCTGCTGATGCCGATCCGCTTGATGTCGCCGCATGGCAAAAGTCTGCACGTCCGGTATTTGTCTCCAGCTGGGACAACCATCAGTATGGGCCGGGTCACAACAGTTTTACCCAGGATGAGGCGGGACGCGACGTGCTGGTATACCACGCGCGTAACTACACTGAAATTGAAGGCGATCCGTTATGGGATCCGAACCGCCATACCCGACTGAAATATTTCAGCTGGCGGGAAGATGGCACGCCTGATTTCGGCGTGCCGCCTGCCGATTACACCAGCGTGCCGTAAATCGTCAGCAACGCGACAGCGACCACCAGTACCAGTGAGGTACGTTTCGCTAACGCCACGGCAACCCGTGGCGTTTCGACTTTATCGGTGTGCGGATCGCGTGACAGTGAGAACTGCGCCAGAGTCGTCAGCACCTGATACTGAGAACGATGCCGATCGGTCAGCGAAGCAAACCAGGCAGGCAGCGCTTTCTCGCCATGACCCAGCAGGGCGTAAGCCACACCCGCCAGCCGCGCCGGGATCCAGTCGAGAAGATGCAGAATGGCATCCACGCCAGATTGTGAACGCGCCATCGGTGTTCCATGCTTTGCCAGCCAGCCTTGCCAGGCCCGCAGAAAAGCGTAACCCACCAGCAGCACTGGCCCCCACGGACCGCCTACCACCAGCCAGAACATTGGCGCAAGGTAGAAACGGAAGTTTATCCAGATCAGGGCATTCTGCAGCTCACGCAGGAACTCGCGCTCGCTGCATTCCACCGGCACGCCATGGATCAGCGTCAGTTCAGCCGCCATCGCCTGATGCGCAGCGTCGTCGTCATGACTGGCCGCTTTCAGGTAGCTGTGGTAGTGCTGCCGCACAGAACCGGCACCGATACAGAGCAGTCCGGCAACAATCCAGAAGAGCAGCTGCAGCACGCCAAACAGCAGCCCTTTCAGACTCCAGATCACCAGCGCGGTCAGCGCCATCGCCAGCACGGTCATCAGCAGGGTGCACATCATTGAGAAATGGTGGCGCTGGCGAAAGATCGGCTCCAGCCGGTGTTCGAGCTGCCAGTGCTCGCCCAGTTTAAACAGGCGCTCCCAGCCTAAAACCAACAACAAGGTAAACAACGTCATACTGACTCCGCAAAAATCAGGATTTTTGCTGCGTTAACAGCTGTTTGTAGTAGTCCCAGTCAAAAGCAGGTCCGGGATCGGTTTTGCGTACCGGTGCGATGTCACTGTGCCCCGTGATACGTGCAGGCGTTAACGGATAGTGTTGCAGCAGTAATTGCGTCACCTGCTGCAAGGCCCGATATTGCGCCTCGCTATAAGGCTCACTGTCTGTTCCTTCCAGTTCGATGCCTATGGAGAAGTCGTTGCAGTTCTCACGTCCTTCGAACTGCGAAATGCCTGCATGCCAGGCGCGTTTATCAAAGGGGACATACTGCACGATCTCCCCGTCACGGCGAATCAGGCAGTGTGCCGCCACTTTCAGCGCGGCGATATCCGCAAAATAGGGATGGGCATCGGGCGGTAAGGTGCCGGTGAACAGTTTATCGATCCATGGCCCGCCAAATTCACCGGGTGGCAGGCTGATATTGTGGATCACCAGCAGTGAAGGTGCCTCATTATCAGGGCGTTCGTTGCAATGCGGCGACGGCACATGACGCACGCGGGTCAGCCAGCCCTGTTTGATTTTCATAGCGGTTTTCCTTATTTCACTGGCTGAGAATAGCATGAATAATAAAGGATTCTTGCTTCTTAGTGTGCCGGTCTGATGACATTCACGCACTTCGTGTTAAGGATACTAAACAAAATGCTATCTGTTGCTGGAACCGAATGGCGGTTCAGGCTATTGTGACCGCCTCTGTCATTCCCCTTTCAGGAGTAAAACGCCTATGTCATCCCGTGGTTATGATCCCGACAGCCGTCGTCAGGCGCTGATTAAACGCATTGAAAGTGACATTCCGGATAGCGTTGCGCTGGCGTTAAAAGAGGATCTCGGGGGCGAGATCGACGCTGACCGCGATATCACCGCGCAGCTGTTACCCGCCGATACCCAGGCCGATGCGCAGGTCATCACCCGCGAAGCCGGTGTTTTCTGTGGTAAACGCTGGGTTGAAGAGGTGTTCATTCAGCTCGGCTCACACGCGACCCTGATCTGGCATGTCGAAGATGGTGATCAGATCGAGGCTGACCAGCTGCTGTTTGAAATCGAGGGGCCTGCCCGGCTGCTGCTGACCGCCGAGCGAACGGCGCTTAATTTTGTGCAGACGCTCTCAGGCATTGCTACCGAAGTCAGCCGCTATGTCGCGCTGCTGGCGGGAAGCCAGACGCAACTGCTGGACACGCGTAAAACCCTGCCCGGACTGCGGACTGCGCTGAAATATGCCGTGTTGTGCGGCGGTGGCAGTAATCATCGGCTGGGCCTCTCTGACGCTTATCTCATCAAAGAGAACCATATTATTGCCAGCGGCTCGATTCGGCAGGCAGTGGAAAGAGCGCAATGGCTGCAGCCCGATGTGCCGGTTGAAGTTGAGGTGGAATCGCTGGAGGAGTTACGTCAGGCGCTGGAAGCGGAAGCCGATATCGTGATGCTGGATAACTTTAGCCTGGAAGCGATGCGTGCCGCCGTCGAACTTAATCAGGGTCGGGCGTTGCTGGAGGTCTCCGGTAACGTCACCGAAACCACCCTGCCACAGATCGCCCTGACCGGCGTGGACTATGTTTCGGTTGGCGCGCTGACCAAACATTTGCGGGCGCTGGATCTCTCGATGCGCTTTAAACAAAAATAGCCTGCCTCGCCGTCACTCAACACGGCGATTTTGCGACCCTGCTTCCGGCGCAGTTTCGACTGCGCTGTAAGTCTGAAATCTGTTCACATCACGCTTTCCAGTTTGCCCATCTCTGCCTGTCTTTTACTGCCCCCGATTTTTAACCTGTCGCCTTCTTAATACGGAGACGATGTGATGAATTATCAACGTGGATTTACGCTGGTTGAACTGATGATTGTGGTAGGTATTGTGGCAATCTTAAGTGCCATCGGCCTGCCCGCTTATCAAAATTATCTGCAGCGTGCTGCCCTTACTGACATGCTGCAAACCATGGTGCCCTATAAAACCGCTGTTGAGCTTTGCGCCATGGAGCGCGGCGGCCCGATGCAGTGCCAGGCCGGAGAAGCGGGTATTCCTGCTGCCAGGGGATCGCGCTATGTCTCGGCACTGAGCGTGACCAACGGGGTCATTACGCTGACCGGCCAGGAGAGCCTGAATGGGCTGAGCGTTGAAATGCTGCCGCTCTGGGACAGCACCGAGGGCGGCATCAGCTGGCAACGCAGCTGCACCAGCAGCAACAATAGTCTGCGTGACAATTGCCTGCAGCAGTTCCGCTTTGCGGATAAAGGAGCCAGCGATGAGCAAGCCTGATGAGGCGATCGCGGCATTATGTCAGCGCTATCGCGCCCTGGTTTTGCACCATGATGCCAGCCAGCTGCGTGTTGCCGTTGCGGAGAGCGTGCCGCCAGGGCTGGCTGAAGCCCTCCATTTTGCCAGCCAGTGTCAGATTGAAATTGAATGCTGGCCGCAGGCCCGGCTCGACCAGCTTCAGCACGCTGACACACCGCTGGTGGCGCGCGAAGAGGCGCCCACAGAATCAGCGATCGAAGCGACACAGCTGATCCTGCGTCAGGCGCTGGAGCGTCGCGCCTCTGATGTCCATATCGAACCCGGCCGTGATGGCCTGCGGGTGCGTTTGCGTATCGATGGCGTATTGCACCCTCTATCTTCCCTGCCCGCCACCCAGCCTGCTGCGCTGCTGGCGCGACTGAAGATCCTCGGCGGACTGGATATCGCCGAACGCCGGTTACCGCAGGATGGTCAGTTCAGTCTGGAGATCGCCGGTAAACCCGCCTCTTTTCGCCTGGCGACCTTACCCATCTACGGTGGTGAGAAAGCGGTGGTCCGGCTGTTGCAGAGTGAAAGCGCGGCGCTGTCGCTGGATAAGCTCGGCTTGCCCGTCGCGCAGTTGCGCCTGTTCTGCGCCGCGCTGGCGCAGCCGCAGGGGCTGATTCTGGTCACCGGACCTACCGGCAGCGGCAAGACGTTTACGCTCTATAGCGGACTCAGTGCCCTGAATACGCCGGAAAAAAATCTGTGCAGCGTTGAAGATCCGATTGAGATCCCCCTGCCCGGCATTAACCAGACGCAGATCCATGCTAAAAACGGCCTCGATTTTAACCGCGTGCTGCGGGCGCTGCTGAGACAGGATCCGGATGTAATCATGGTCGGGGAGATCCGCGATGCTGAAACGGCGGAGATTGCGGTTAAAGCGGCACAGACCGGGCATCTGGTGCTGTCGACGCTGCACACCAACTCCACCGCCGAGACCCTGACCCGGCTGCGACAGATGGGTATTCCCGGTTATCTTCTGGGGTCGGCGCTGAAACTGATTGTTGCTCAGCGCCTGGTTCGACGCCTCTGTCCCCACTGCCGTCAGCCCGCTCAGGCGGTGGCGCACTATCCTGCGGAACTCTGGCCCGGTACCTTGCAAACCTGGCGGGCACCCGGCTGCGACCACTGTTTTTCCGGCTATTTTGGCCGGCTGGCGCTGTTTGAACTGCTGCCGATCAATGCCAGGCTGCAAAATGCGATCGCCGCCGAAATGCCGCTGGAGAATCTGCTCAGCCTGGCGAAACAGCAGGGATTACGCACCCTGCTGGTGTCTGGCCTGGAAGCGGTAAGCCGGGGTGATACCTCGCTGGAAGAGATGCAACGGGTGATTGGGCTGGACGATGGCTGATGCGTCTTTATTTCGCTGGCAGGCGGTCGATAGCCAGGGCCAGTTAGTCAGTGGCCAGCTACTGGCTATCGACAGTGATAACCTGCTGCTGATGCTGGCGCAGCGCGATCTTCTGCCGGTGAGCTGGAAGCGAGAAAAAGTGTGGCGTCAGAGGGAGTGGAAGTGGCAGCACAAAACCGATCTGATTCGTCAGCTGGCAACCCTGCTCAAAGCGGGACTGCCGCTGGCAGAGAGTCTGGCTTTGCTGGCTGAGGGCCATCCGCATGCAGGCTGGCGTGCTCTGATGCTTGTCCTGCATCATCGGGTACTCAGCGGTGCCCCTTTTTCGCAGGCTTTACGTGAATGGCCGCAGATTTTTCCGGCACTCTATCCGGCCCTGATGGAGGTGGGCGAACTGACCGGTCAGTTGGATACCTGTTGCAGTGAGCTGGCCCGGCAGCAGATCCGGCAACAGCAGTTATGGCATCAGGTGGCGAAGGCGCTGCGTTATCCTCTGTTCATTCTGCTGGTGGCGATTGCGGTCACCTGCGGCATGCTGCTGTTCGTTCTGCCAGAGTTCGTTGCCGTCTATGACTCCTTTGATGCCCCTCTGCCCGCCTTTACGGCAGCGGTAATGCAGTTATCTGCCGCGCTTCAGGAGTGGGGAGCGGTGTTAGCCATCAGCGTATCGCTGATGCTGGCAGCCTGGCATCAGTTACGACGACGCTCTGCGGGCTGGCAGCGCCGTGAGCAGGCGATTTTCCTGCGCATCCCGCTGCTTTCCGGGTTATGGCGTGGCACGCAGCTGACGCAGATCTACACCATTCTGAATCTGACACAGCGCGCCGGGTTAACTTTGCTACAGGGACTGGCTGCCGTTGAAGTGACGCTCTCATCATTGCTATGGCGGGAAGCAATGGCCGGACTGCAGCAGCACATTGCTCAGGGGAATCCTCTGCATCAGGCGCTGATGCATCATCCGCTGTTCACACCATTATGCGGTCAGCTGGTTCGCGTCGGCGAAGAGGCGGGTGCGCTGGATTTAATGCTGGCTCGTCTGGCGGAATGGCATGAGGCAGAAACCCGAAAGCGCGCTGACACACTGGCTGCTTCGCTGGAACCGATGATGATGGTGGTGATCGGCGGCATTGTCGGCACGCTGGTGATTGCGATGTATCTGCCGGTGTTCGGGCTGGGTGATGCGATGCATTAAGGGGCGCAGGCTGCGCCCCGGATGACTATCGGTTGAAAACGCGGTTTTCCTGCTCATTAACCCGGATAAAGGTGGTGCGCTTGGTCAGCTCTTTCAGCCGCTCCGCGCCCACGTAGGTGCAGGCGGAACGCAGTCCACCCAGAATATCGCGCGCGGTGTCAGCAACCGGGCCACGCAATGGCAGCTTCACCGTTTTACCTTCTGCTGCGCGATATTGCGCCACACCGCCAACGTGACGCTTCATCGCCGATTCGGAACTCATGCCGTAAAACAGCATAAAGCTTTCGCCATTCTCTTCGACCACCTGCCCTTCACACTCATCATGTGCCGCCAGCATACCACCCAGCATCACGAAGTCGGCACCGCCGCCAAACGCTTTCGCAATATCGCCAGGCACTGAACAGCCGCCATCACTGACAATCTGTCCGCTTAAGCCATGCGCCG
This sequence comes from Pantoea sp. ABR1s, assembly GCF_057812235.1. NCBI lineage: Bacteria > Pseudomonadati > Pseudomonadota > Gammaproteobacteria > Enterobacterales > Erwiniaceae > Pantoea > Pantoea sp. ABR1s. The sequence goes on from NZ_CM173823.1 coordinate 3,371,356, forward strand.
CATCGGCACATTCAATGACAGCGGAAAGCTGCGGATAGCCCACGCCGGTTTTCACCCGGGTTGTACAGACCGAACCCGGGCCAATGCCGACTTTAACTATATCCGCGCCAGAGAGAATCAGCTCTTCCACCATTTCGCCCGTTACCACGTTACCGGCACAGATGGTTTTAGCCGGGAAGGTTTCACGGGCGCGCTGCAGAAAATCAACAAAATGCTGAGAGTAACCGTTGGCCACGTCGATGCAGATAAACTGCAGATCGTCTGACAGCGCCATAATCGCGACCAGTTTATTGAGATCGGCCTCCGAGGTGCCGGTTGAAACCATCACATGTTTCAATACCGTCGCGGGGACGCGCTGAATAAACGCGCGCCACTCATCTACGCTGTAATGCTTATGGACTGCTGTAAGGATATTGAAGCTGGCCAGCGCCTCAGCCATTGAAAATGTGCCGACGGTATCCATGTTGGCGGCGATAATCGGTACGCCGCTCCAGCTCAGGCCCGAATGTCTGAAGGTAAAGCTGCGTTCCAGCTCAACCTGTGAGCGACTTTGCAGCGTGGAGCGTTTGGGGCGGATTAAGACATCTTTAAAGCCCAGTTTTAAATCTTCTTCAATACGCATAAACAGTGTCCTGGTAAGTGGCAATGAATCGTCGTTCACGAAGTAAGCACAGCTCCAGTGACGTTATGATACGCGCCTCTCGCTGCGCGACAAGACTGCGAATTTCACTTTATTTACGCTACAATCCGTTAAATTTAATTGTGGTTTATCGGTGTGATCTGACGCGCATTTTTGCGTTTTTTATACAGATCATTACCCTGAAGCCCTGTCGAAAAGAGAAGTCAGGTGAGAAACATGCCCTATATCGTCGCGCTTACAGGGGGGATCGGCAGTGGTAAAAGTACGATTGCCCAGGCATTCGCAGCGTCTGGCGTGGAAATTATTGATGCTGACCTGATAGCACGTGAAGTTGTCGAACCCGGCACACCCGCTTTGCAGGCCATTCAGGCGCGCTATGGCTCGTCGATAGTGACTGATGAGGGGAAGCTTGATCGTAGCCGGCTTCGCGACATTATTTTTCAGCAGCCGGAAGAGAAAAGCTGGTTAAACGCGCTGCTGCATCCACTGATTAATGCCCGGACGCGTCAATTGATCGCCGAAGCCACCACACCTTATGTGCTCTGGGTGGTGCCGCTACTGGTGGAAAATCAGTTACAGCACCAGGCTGATCGGGTACTGGTGGTGGATGTTGATGAGGCAACGCAGTTAGCGCGCACCCGGCAGCGTGATCATCTTTCCGTCGCGCAGGCGAAACGCATTCTTGCCGCACAGGCGACGCGCCAGCAGCGCCTCGCCTGTGCCGATGACATTATTGATAACAGTGGCGAGCCCGACGACGCCTTGCCGCAGGTTGCCGAACTCCATCAGCGCTATCTCAGGCTAGCGGCAACGAAACAGGATTAATACCATGAGCACACCCGTTCTGTTTGAACACCCACTGAATGAAAAAATGCGAACCTGGTTACGGGTTGAGTTTTTGATCAATCAGTTAGATGAAATTGTCCCACTGGATAAAACCGTTAATGCGCTGACCTTTTTTCGCCTGATTAGCGAGCTGCTCGACATTTTTGAGCGTGGCGATATGCGTACTGAATTGTTAAAAGAGCTGGAGCGTCAGCAGCAAAAGTTACGTGCATGGGCTGATGTGCCAGGTGTTGATATGACGCTGGTTAATGCCCTGCGCGATAAACTCAAAATTCAGTCAACGCAGTTGATGAATGCCCCACGTATGGGCCAGCAACTCCGCGAGGACCGTCTGATTGCCCTGGTGCGGCAGCGTCTGAGCATCCCTGGAGGATGCTGCAGCTTTGATTTGCCAGGCCTGCACATCTGGCTCCATCTGCCGCAGGAAGCACGCGATGCGCAGGTCGAAGCCTGGATGCTGACGCTGGAGCCACTGCATCATGCGCTGGCGATGATACTGGATCTGATCCGCCAGTCCGGCGCGTTTCATGTGCAGACCAGCCTTAATGGTTTTTATCAGGATAATGCCGAAGGCGCCGATCTGCTGCGACTGCAGTTGTCGCTGGAGGATGCGCTCTATCCACAGGTGTCCGGACATAAAAGCCGCTACGCCATTCGTTTTATGCCGCTTGATAGTGAGCGTGGTGAAGTTCCGGCCCGCCTTAATTTTCAACTGGCCTGTTGTTAGAGGTAAAAATGCAGCAAGAAGTGATGACCGTTGCCTGTCCGCAGTGCGGCAAAGATGTGATCTGGGATGAACTCAGCCCGTGGCGCCCCTTTTGCAGTAAGCGCTGCCAGCTCATTGATTTAGGTGAGTGGGCCGCAGAAGAGAAACGCATTCCCAGCCGCGACGATATGAACGACAGTGACAACTGGAGTGAAGAAGATCGCTGACAGCCGAACCGGATGGGGCGCGCTGCCCCATCCGCTCAGAGTTCGCCGGCGATCAGACGCGCAATCAGCTGATGATTCGCGGGCGGAAACTCCTCCGCGACCAACGCATGCTGATCAACCCAACGCTGCGGCTGACCCTCTTTGCCCCACGGCTCTCCTTTCCACCCTTCAACCAGAAAGAAATGCAGCGTCACCCGCAGATCGTCATAGCTGTGGTCTGCATGACCAATCGGGCGTGCCTCGGTGACCTCAATCCCGGTCTCTTCATGAAGTTCCCTTATCAATCCCTGTTCGGCGCTTTCGCCCGCTTCAATCTTACCGCCAGGAAACTCCCACTTGTTCGCCATGTAAGAGGTCGCCGCGCGCTGGGCAAGGAAAATTTGTTTACTGGCATTGCGAATGATGCCAACTGCAACCTGCAGGTGCTTCATGGAGACTATCCGGTAGTAATGGGTGAATGAAGCCTGATTTTAGAGCATGCCGTAGCGGATGTTAACCGCTTTAGCTCAGCGGAGTCGCTGTTGCCTGGGTGGCAGAGAACATAAAAAAAGGAGCCAGCGGCTCCTTTTTTATTAGCATTCAGTCTCAGGCGATACGGCCATGACACTGCTTGTACTTTTTACCGGAACCACATGGGCAGGGATCGTTGCGGCCGACTTTGCGTTCACCACTCTGCTCCGCCACAGGCTCTGCGGCTGCCAGCAGATCCTCTTCAACATGGCTCAGCTGCTGTTGCTGTGCCAGACGTTCAGCTTCTTCGCGACGTTGTTGCTCCATCGCTTCAACTTCTTCTGGCATGCGCACCTGGACTTTGCTCAGCGTACTGATCACTTCATATTTCAGTGATTCAAGCATCGCGGCAAACATGGCGAAGGATTCACGCTTGTACTCCTGCTTCGGATCTTTCTGCGCATAGCCGCGCAGATGGATGCCCTGACGCAGATAGTCCATCGCGGCCAGATGCTCTTTCCACAGCGAATCCAGCGTCTGAAGCATCACGCCTTTTTCGAAGTTGCGCATCATCTCTGCGCCAACGATCTCTTCTTTCTCAGCGTAGCTTTCCATAGCATGGGTCATGATGCGCTCACGCAGCACTTCTTCATGCAGATCGGGCTCTTTATCCAGCCACTCTGCAATCGGCAGGTTCAGATCGAAGTCAGTGCGCAGACGCTCTTCCAGGCCTGGCACATCCCACATCTCCTCCAGCGACTGCGGCGGAATGTAAGTATCGATGGTGACTTTGTAGACGTCGTGGCGAATGCTGTTGATGGTTTCGCTAACGTCAGACACATCCAGCAGCTCATTACGCTGACTGTAGATCGCGCGACGCTGGTCATTAGCCACATCATCATATTCCAGCAGCTGCTTACGAATATCGAAGTTACGGCTTTCAACTTTGCGCTGGGCATTGGCAATCGCTTTGGTGACCCACGGATGCTCAATCGCTTCGCCTGGCTTCATGCCCAGTTTACGCATCATATTCGAGACGCGGTCTGAGGCAAAAATACGCATCAGCGCATCTTCCATCGACAGGTAGAAGCGAGAAGAACCGGCGTCACCCTGACGACCTGCACGACCACGCAGCTGGTTGTCGATACGACGCGATTCGTGACGCTCAGTACCAACGATGTGTAAACCACCTGACGCCAGAACCGCATCATGACGAATCTGCCATGCCGCTTTAATTTCTTCGATTTGCGCTTCAGTTGGCTCTTCCAGTTCGGCCACTTCAGCGTGCCAGCTGCCGCCCAGCATAATATCTGTACCACGTCCGGCCATGTTGGTGGCGATAGTGACCGCACCCGGCTGACCAGCCTGCGCCACGATATCCGCTTCGCGGGCGTGGAATTTGGCGTTCAGAACGTTATGTTTGATACCGGCACGGGTCAGTTCGTTAGAGACCACTTCTGATTTCTCAATCGAGATGGTTCCCACCAGCACCGGCTGACCATTTGCAGTACGCTCACGGATATCTTCGATAATGGCATCGATCTTCTCTTTCTCGGTCATGTAGACCAGGTCAGCCAGATCTTTACGCACCATCGGACGGTTAGTCGGCACGACAATGGTGTCGAGCTTATAAATGGAGCTGAATTCAAATGCTTCGGTATCAGCGGTACCGGTCATACCGGCCAGCTTCTCGTAAATACGGAAGTAGTTCTGGAAGGTGATAGAGGCCAGCGTCTGGTTCTCGTTCTGAATCTCAACGCCTTCTTTCGCTTCAATCGCCTGATGCAGACCATCAGACCAGCGACGACCCTGCATGGTACGGCCGGTGTGTTCATCAACAATCACCACTTCACCATCTTTCACGATGTAATCCACATCGCGGGTAAAGAGTGCGTGCGCACGCAGCGCCGCAGTGACGTGGTGCATCAGCATGATGTTGGTCGGAGAGTAGAGTGACTCGCCCGCTTCCATGATGCCCTCGCTGACCAGCAGCTCTTCCACTTTGACCAGACCGCGCTCAGACATGTGAGCCTGACGCGCTTTTTCATCGACCCAGAAGTCGCCTTCACCCTGATGGGTTTCGGTATCTTCTTTATCCTGGCGCACCAGATGAGGGATGATCTTGTTCACTTTGGTGTAAAGCTCAGAACTGTCTTCCGCCGGACCAGAGATGATCAGCGGCGTACGCGCTTCATCGATCAGGATGGAGTCGACCTCATCCACCAGCGCATAGTGCAGTTTACGCTGTACACGCTCTTCCGGGCTGAAAGCCATGTTGTCGCGCAGGTAGTCGAAGCCATATTCGTTGTTGGTGCCGTAGGTGATGTCTGCTGCGTAAGCTTCACGCTTTGCCACCGCCGGCAGGCCCGACATGTTGATACCAATGGTTAAACCCAGGAACTCAAACAGCGGACGGTTGTTTTCCGCATCACGCTGTGCCAGATAGTCGTTGACGGTAACCACGTGAACGCCTTTGCCGGACAGCGCGTTCAGGTAGGCTGGCAGCGTTGCGGTCAGCGTTTTACCTTCACCGGTTCGCATCTCAGCAATGCAGCGATCGTTCAGCACCATACCGCCGATCAGCTGCACGTCGAAGTGACGCATCCCGAACACGCGTTTACTCGCTTCACGCACGGTTGCGAACGCTTCCGGGATCAGGCTTTCCAGCGATTCACCTTTTTTCAGGCGTTCGCGGAACAGGTCAGTTTTCGCTTTCAGTTCATCATCAGAGAGCTTCTCAAAATCGGGCTCCATCTTATTGATGACGTCCACCACTTTACGCATACGACGCAGGGTACGATCGTTACTGCTACCAAAAACCTTGGTTAAAATTTTGCTTAACATAGTAAATATATTCTCAATTCAGCCGGAGCATTCCGGACTGCGAAATCTTAACAGAGTGAATAAAACCAAAAATATTAGCAGAACAATCGGGCAGGTCCGGCGCGAATGCCATGCACGCTGGCATGCCACTCTACCCATGAACGGGTAACGGCCGTGAAAAGAGGCGGCGTAGAGATCTGCTGCGGTGCAGTGTGCAGCGCAGAATGTGATGTCAGTAAACTATGCAGTGAGTCGATCAGCGCCAGCTTTTGTGCCGCCAGCGGTAATGTCTGTTGCTCCGCCTGCGCCTGGGGCGCCAGCGTGAAAGAGAGATGACGAATAACGGTACGGATGGCGTGCTGATGCCAGTAATCCACGCTGAAGCTCGGGCGTCGGGATGCTTCCTGCAGCCGGATCAGGTGATCAAAGCGTGTGGCATTGCCAAGAAAGAGACTGCTGGCCGGAGATTCAGAGGATGCGTTGAGTTCGGAGCTTTGCGCACAGGCTGGCAGGCCAAAGCTGGCCGCTACCATCCCTAACAGGAGATGAGGCCAGAAGTAGCGTCTACCTAATTGTCGCCAGCGCAGAAGAATCCCGATCACAACCTTTCCATCGCGCATGCTCTGTTGCGCTCTTGTTTTCTGGTACCCGCCGCGAGCCGCAACGGATTTCGGCCTGTAAAAGCGCCACAGATAGTATCATTAATGTGGGGCATCCACACCTGGGATTAAAGTGATGGCGAGAGAAAACGCGTGTGATTGTTCAGCAAATCAGCAGAACAGACAACGCTTTGCGAGCGAGGTCGCAGTCATCAGGCGTGTGATAAGAGGCAATAAAAAACGGCTGGCGCCGCTGACCGGAGAGGGTGTCAGCATAACCAGCCGTTTCACGTTCCGGGGTAATTAAGCCAGAACCAGATTCGGTGCTTTGAATGCCAGCGGCAGTTCAGCTTCGTCTTCGAAGGTTGCCCATTCCCAGGCTTCCTGCTTAGCCAGAACCGCTTGCAGCAGTTTGTTGTTCAGCGCGTGGCCCGATTTGAACGCAGTGAATGCGCCAATGATGTTATGACCACACATAAACAAGTCGCCAATCGCGTCCAGCATTTTGTGACGGACAAACTCGTCCTCAAAACGCAGGCCTTCTTCATTCAGTACGCGGAAATCATCCAGACCTATCGCACAATCTAAGCTACCGCCCAGGCACAGGCCTTTAGACTGCAGATATTCGATTTCACGCATAAAGCCAAATGTACGCGCCCGGCTGATTTGACGAACAAAGGCGTCAGCAGAGAAGTTCATCGCATAACGCTGTGAGCTGGAATCGATAGCCGGGTGTTTGAAGTCGATGGTGAAATCAAGCGAGAAGCCGTTAAACGGTTTGATCTCGGCCCATTTGTCACCCTCTTCCACACGCACGGTCTGCTTAACACGCACAAATTTCTTCGCGCTGTTGAGCTGCTCGATGCCCGCATCCATCAGCAGATAGATAAACGGTGCTGCGCTGCCATCCATGATCGGGATTTCTGGCGCATCGACTTCAACAATAATGTTGTCGATACCCAGACCCGCCAGGGCGGCATTGAGGTGTTCAACCGTTGAAATACGCACGCCTTCATCATTCACCAGGCAGGTACTCAGCATGGTGTCGCGCACGTATTTTGCATCAGCCGGAAAATCTACCGGTGGATTCAAGTCGGTGCGACGATAGATGACCCCGGTATTAGCCGACGCAGGGCGTAATGTCAGGGTGACTTTTTTGCCGGTATGTAAACCGACACCAGTCGCCTGAACAATACGTTTTAATGTCCTTTGTTTGATCATCGTATTATCTCGCAATATCACCTGTCCGACCGCCAGTATACTTTACCAGCGGACAGAGACTTTAGCACAAAGAGCGGAGAATCCCAATTATAGGGTTAATCCTAATCGGCCTGCTTACGTAAAAAGGCCGGAATATCAAGATAATCGGGCTCTTTGTTCGACTGCGCAGCCTGGTCGTTAACGACTTTGGCAGCAGGTTTCTGCTCCTGCGGCAGCGGTGACATACCGTGCTGCTGATAGCGATGATCCATCACTGGCTGACTGGCTGGCTTGTTGGTTACCAGGGTGATTTCAGGACGCTTGTCCATGCCGATACCGGTTGCCACCACGGTGACGCGCAGTTCGTCATTCATTTCCGGATCCAGTGAAGTACCGATCACGACGGTCGCGTTGTCAGAGGCGAAGGCGCGGATAGTGTTACCCACGGTCTCGAACTCATCCAGACGCAGGTCGAAGCCCGCCGTAATGTTGACCAGCACGCCACGCGCACCAGAAAGGTCGATATCTTCCAGCAGTGGGCTGGAGATCGCCATTTCAGCCGCTTCTTCCGCACGATCTTCACCGCACGCGACGCCTGAACCCATCATCGCATAGCCCATTTCGGACATGACGGTACGCACGTCAGCAAAGTCGACGTTCATCAGGCCAGGACGGGTAATCAGCTCAGCGATACCCTGAACGGCGCCTTTCAGCACGTCATTAGCTGCACCAAACGCATCCAGCAGAGAGATACCACGGCCCAGCACTTTCAGCAGCTTGTCGTTTGGAATGGTGATCAGTGAATCGACATGCTTAGAGAGTTCGGCGATCCCCTGCTCGGCAAACGCCATGCGCTTTTTGCCTTCGAAGTTGAACGGCTTGGTGACAACCGCCACCGTCAGGATACCCAGCTCCTTAGCCACTTCAGCCACGACAGGCGCTGCACCGGTACCAGTACCGCCGCCCATACCTGCTGCGATGAAGACCATGTCTGCCCCTTCCAGCGCAGAACGCAGTGCTTCGCGATCTTCTTCTGCAGAGTTACGGCCCACTTCCGGGTTCGCACCCGCACCCAGACCTTTGGTAATGTTATTACCGATCTGAATGGTCTGGCCGACAGCTGTTTTACGCAGCGCTTGCGCGTCGGTATTCACAGCAAAGAATTCCACACCTTCGATACGCTCGCGTACCATGTGCTCTACGGCGTTACCGCCGCCGCCACCGACGCCGATGACTTTAATCACCGCGTCGTTGGTTAATTCCATAGGTTCAAACATGATTTCTCTCCGTTATGTGCCTGTCGCCTGGAGATCACTAAAGAAAACAGCATGATCCCCTTTCACAAAAATTAAAACTCTTTTTTTAACCAACTGTTAATACGCTTGAACCAGTTACCTACTGAGACCCGTTTTTCGGTCTCTGCATCACCGTTCATGTGCGACTCTTTGCCGTAATGCAACAGTCCCACGGCAGTGGAGTAGTACGATTCCTGCGCATAGTCAGTCAGGCCGGTAATATTCAGCGGCTGTCCGATACGCACCTGCGTATGGAATACGCGTTGCGCACAGGCCGCCAGTCCTTCGATTTGCGCTGCACCACCGGTCAGGACAATGCCTGCGGCTAAGTGATGCTTCACGCCCTGCTGACGCAGTTGTTCCTGTAACTGCAGAATCTCGTCATTGACCAGATTCAAAAGTTCGGTGTAACGCGGCTCAATCACTTCAGCCAGCGTCTGACGTTGCAGGCTACGTGGTGGACGTCCGCCCACACTCGGCACCTCAACGTTCTCATCTTTGCCGACAATCGAGCCCAGCGCGCAACCATGGCGCACTTTAATCGCCTCAGCATCCGTTGGTGGTGTGCCAAACGCATAGGCGATGTCGCTGGTAACGACGTTGCCTGCATACGGAATAACCTTAGTGTGCCGTAAAGCGCCGCCGGTATATACGGCTATGTCCATTGTACCGCCACCAATATCGACAACACACACGCCCAGCTCACGTTCGTCTTCAGTCAGAACGGCAAAACTGGAGGCGAGACCGGCAAAAATCAGCTGATCCACTTTCAGCCCGCAACGCTCAACGGCTTTAACGATGTTCTTCGCCATATCGTTGTGGCAGGTGATCAGATGCACTTTCGCCTGCATACGCACGCCGGAAAGCCCGACCGGATTTTTAATCCCTTCCTGATAGTCGATGGCGTACTCCTGAGGAATGACGTGCAGGATGCGATGCTCGTCACGTACTCTCACCGATTTGGCGGTATGTACGACGTTCTCTACATCATCCTGAGTCACTTCCTCTTCGGAAATCGGAACCATCCCGATTTCGTTCTGACAACTAATATGTTTGCCCGATAAAGCAAGGTAGACGGAGGAGATCTGGCAATCTGCCATCAGCTCAGCCTGATCGATGGCGCGCTGAACGCATTTCACCACCGACTCAAGGTCGTTTACGCCACCTTTATCCATACCGCGGGAAGGGCAGCTGCCCACCCCAATAATGTTGACCATACCATCGGGCAGAACTTCCCCAACCAGGGCGGCAACCTTCGCAGTGCCGATTTCGAGTCCAACTACCAGTTTTCTGTCCGTTGCCTTGATCATTGTTGTTTAGCCTGTGCCTGGTTCTGTTGCTGATTACTGTCCTGTGGCTCCATCACGATCGGTGTCCAGCCAACAGAAGCGCCAGAGTCGTATCGTAAATCCACGTAGCTGATACGTTTGCTCTCGTTCTGACCTTGCTGTTGCAGCACCGGGTAGAGCTCAATAAAGCGATTCAGTCGTTTCATGGTGTCGCTGCGGCCCAGTTCGATACGAACATCGTCGCTGGTGACCAGCTGCCATGAACGCCGCGCCGTCATCGACGCCACCTTCAGAGTAAACTTCCGGGCTTTCAGCACATCATCCATGCTGTGATAGCCCGCCAGGACCTCTTTCTCACTCCCTTCCGGCCCGTACAACATCGGCATTGTCTCTTTGCCGACATGACTGGCGGGTACGCTGAAGGAGACACCCTCAGCATCCACCATGTGCAAATCGTTCCAGCGCGCCACCGGTGTGTACTCCACAAGGTGGATCTTCAGTTCGTCCGGCCACTGCTTACGTACGCTGACCTGCTTAATCCAGGGCAGCCGCTCAATCTGCTGCTGCAGGATGTCCACGTCCTGAGACATAAACGTACCAGGCGGACCCAGCGACAAAATCGCCTGACGAATATCATCGTGTGTGGTGTAGTGCGTCTGTCCTGTCACCACCAGTTTTGACAATGGCAGCCGGGACGCATCGTTCATCCACTTCAGTACCACCAGCCCGCCAGCAACCATAATCCCGATGACGATCAGCAGAAAAATAATGCCGAACAGTCGGGCACCGTTACTGCGCCCGGTGCGAATACGCTCCTGCGGTTCACGGTTTCGAACTCTCATCGCCGCCTGTGACATATCAGTCGGCCAGCTCCAGAATATGGGCAACCAGCTGCGGGAAGCTCATGCCCGCCTGTTTCGCTGCCATTGGTACCAGACTGTGGCTGGTCATGCCCGGTGAGGTATTGGCTTCCAGTAACTGAAAGCGCCCTTCCCCGTCGGTCATCACATCAACCCGTCCCCAGCCGCGACATCCCAGCGCACGCCAGGCCGCCAGTACCAGCTGCTGTAATTCCGCTTCACGTTCAGCGCTTATATCGGCCGGACAGACGTACTGAGTATCGTCAGAAATGTATTTAGCTTCATAGTCATAGAACTCGCTGGCGCTCTTTATTTCAATCGAGGGCAGAATACGATCGCCCACAATCGCGACGGTGTACTCCGCGCCGCTGAGAAACGCTTCGACCAGCACGTCATTGTCGTGCTTAAACGCCATGTCCAGTGCCGCCGGCAGCGCGCTCAGATCGTTAACCCGACTGATGCCTACGCTGGAGCCTTCACAGGCTGGCTTCACAAATAGTGGCAGGCCAAGCGCCGCAATTGCCGCGTTGTTTTCTGCGTCCAGACCGGCATCAAACTGCTGACGCGTCAGCCAGACAAACTTTCCTGACGGTAAACCACGTCCCTGCCACAGCAGCTTGGTGCGCAGCTTATCCATGGTCACGGCCGATGCCATCACGCCGCTGCCGGTGTACGGCAGTTGCAGGAACTCCAGCACCGCCTGCAGCGTGCCATCTTCTCCGCCCCGGCCATGCAGCGCGATAAAGGCTTTGGTAAAGCCCTGCTCTTTCAGCGTCAGCACAGAGACATCACGGGTATCGATGCCATGCGCATCAATGCCCATTTCCCGTAATCCGGCGAGGACGGCCTGACCTGAGTTCAGCGAAACCTCACGCTCTGCCGAGGTGCCACCCATTAATACTGCAACTTTATCCGCCATGACGATCCTCCGCTTTGCGTTCCGGCTGGAGCTTAGTGTCAGCCAGCTTGCGGGCAACCTTGCCGACGTTACCGGCTCCCTGCACCAGAATCAGGTCATTGCCTGACAGCAGCGGTGCCAGCATCTCTGGCAGCGCGTCATGTTCCGGCACCAGAATCGGATCCACCTTGCCGCGATTACGAATCGCACGGCACAGCGACCGGCTGTCAGCACCCGGAATGGCGGTTTCACCGGCAGAGTAAACATCCAGCATCAGCAACACATCCACATGCGACAGTACGTTGGCGAAATCATCAAACAGATCGCGGGTACGGCTGTAACGGTGCGGCTGAAACACCATCACCAGTTTTTTATCCGGCCAGCCTGCGCGCGCGGCTTTAATTGTCGCGTCCACTTCGGTGGGATGATGACCGTAATCATCAACCAGCATCGCGGTGCCCGGCTGTCCGTTGACCGGCTCTGTCGGGAATTCACCCAGCAGATCAAAGCGACGGCCCGTGCCCTGGAAACTCTCCAGCGCAGCCAGGATAGCATTGTCTTCAATGCCTTCTTCACTGGCGACGGCGACGGCGGCTGCCGCATTCAGGGCGTTGTGGCGTCCCGGCGCGTTCAGCGTAATCTGCAGCGGTGCTTTATCCTGACGGATCAAGGTGAAATGCCCCTGCGCGCCACTCTGTTCATAATTTTCAATGCGCAGGTCAGCATCATCACTGAAACCGTACGTGGTGATATGGCGTCCCACGCGTGGGATCAGATCACGAATAACCGCATCATCCACACACATCACCGCACGACCGTAAAACGGCAGGTTGTGCAGGAAGTTAATAAACGTCTGCTTCAGGTTCTCAAAATCGCCCTGATAAGTGTCCATATGGTCAGCTTCGATGTTGGTCACAATCGCCACCATCGGTTGCAGATGCAGGAACGACGCATCACTCTCATCCGCTTCAGCAATCAGATACCGGCTGTGACCCAGACGGGCATGGGTGCCTGCTGCTTTGACCAGTCCGCCGTTAACAAAAGTCGGATCGAGACCCGCTTCCGCATAAATACTCGACACCATCGCCGTGGTGGTCGTTTTGCCATGGGTACCCGCAACGGCGATGCCGTGACGAAAACGCATCAGCTCAGCCAGCATCTCCGCGCGACGGATCACCGGGATACGCTGTTCACGTGCCGCCACCAGTTCGGGGTTATCCTGCGAAACGGCGCTGGAAACCACCACGACGCTGGCATCGGTCACGTTTTCGGGGCGATGGTTAAAATAAATGGTGGCACCCAGCGCAATCAGGTTCTGCGTCACCGGGTTAGGGGCCAGATCTGAACCGCTGATATGGTAGCCTTCATTTGCTAACACTTCGGCAATACCGCCCATGCCAGCACCGCCGATGCCGACAAAGTGGATGTGCCGGACGCGACGCATCTCGGGCACGATAGAACGCAGTTTTGCCAATTGTTGTGTATTCATCGCTCTCAGTTACCTGCTATTTCAGTTTGTACCCAGTCCGGGTACAGGTCAGACGCGCTGACCGGAATGATTACTTTGCGGCGCGAGCCACTTCCTGAGCGACCCGTTCAGTCGCATCGGGGATCGCCACCTGACGGGCCTGCTCAGCCATCGTCAGCAGTGTTGCGCGATCCCAGTGGCGTAGCTGATCCGCTACAGCCTCCGCAGTAAATTGCGGCTGCTCAAAAATTCTGGCGGCGCCCGCTTTCTCCAGCGGCAGCGCGTTCCAGTACTGCTGGCGATCTTTGTGCTGAAATGGCACGAAAATCGCCGGTAAGCCAGCGGCAGCGACTTCGCTCACGGTTAACGCGCCGGAGCGGCACACCACCACATCAGCCCAGGCGTAGGCGGCAGCCATGTCATCAATAAACTCGCTCACCTTGTGCTGCGTCTGCCCGACCTGCTGATAAGCTTTCTCTGTTTCGGGCAACGACCCTTTACCGGTCTGATGCCACAGGGTGATCTCATCACCCACCAGCGCGGCAACCTGCGGCAGCGTCTGGTTCAGTATCCGCGCACCCTGACTGCCACCGATCACCAGCACCCGTATCGGGCCATGACGATTCGCGAGACGTTGCGCGGGTAAAGGCAGTGCCAGTACACCAGTGCGAACCGGATTTCCCACCACATCGGCGGCGGGAAACGCGCCCGGGAACGCCTGCAATACTTTCGTAGCGATTTTCGCCAGCCATTTGTTGGTCAGCCCGGCAATACCGTTCTGCTCATGCAGCACCACCGGAATACCGCAACTCCAGGCCGCTAAGCCGCCAGGACCGGAAACGTAGCCACCCATGCCCAGCACCACATCCGGCTGCCAGGCTTTCATGATGCGACGGGCCTGACGCCATGCATTAAAGATGCGCAGCGGTGCCAGCAGCAACGCCTTCATGCCTTTACCACGTAATCCGCTGATGCGGATGAAGTCGATGTCGATGCCGTGCTTTGGCACCAGATCGGCTTCCATACGGTCGGCAGTGCCTAACCAGCGGACCTGCCAGCCCTGTTCCATCAGATGATGGGCGACAGCCAGACCGGGAAAGACATGTCCGCCGGTTCCGCCTGCCATCACCATCAATCGCTTACCGCTCATCGACCACCTCGGGTAAACGCCTGCGCTTTCGCCAGGCGCGTTTCATAATCTATGCGTAATAAAAAGACGATGGCAGTCGACATAATGATCAGACTTGACCCACCGTAACTGATCAGCGGTAAGGTCAGACCTTTGGTCGGTAACATACCGGCTGCCGCACCGACGTTAACCAGCGCCTGGAAGCTGAACCAGACTCCGATTGAACAGGCTAAAAAGCCGGAAAAACGCTGATCCAGTTCCAGAGCACGACGGCCAATCGACATCGCACGAAAAGCGACGAAGAATACCATTAAAAGTGCCATTACCACACCGACGTAGCCGAGTTCTTCCCCGATGATGGCGAAAATAAAGTCGGTATGCGCTTCGGGCAGATATTCCAGCTTTTGCACGGAGTTACCGAGCCCCTGGCCCCAGAATTCCCCGCGACCAAATGCCATCAGTGACTGGGTCAGCTGGTAGCCACTACCAAAGGGATCTTCCCACGGGTTCCAGAACGAGGTCACACGGCGCATACGGTAGGGTTCTGCAATGATCAGCAGGATCACCGCAAAGATGCCGGAACCGATGATTGCCAGGAACTGCCACAGTTTGGCGCCCGCCAGGAACAGCATCGCCAGGGTCGTCACAAACAGCACAACCACCGTACCGAGATCCGGCTGCGCCAGCAGTAATACGGCCAGCACCACCATCACGCCCATCGGCTTACAGAAGCCCCAGAAGTTGTTACGCACCTCTTCCACTTTGCGCACCAGATAACTGGCGAGATAGCAGAACAGAGAGAGCTTCGACAGCTCTGCAGGCTGAATACGCAGCGGACCCAGCGCGATCCAGCGCGATGCACCGTTAACCGAGCTACCGACTACCAGAACAATCAGCAGCATCGCGACCGTGACCATCAGCATCACGTTGCTGTAGCGCTGCCAGAAATCCATCGGCACCCGCAGCGTGACCAGCGCCATACATACAGCCAGCACGATGTAGAAGGCATCGCGCTTGGCAAAATAAAAGAGATCGTCATTCAGACGCTGACCCACCGGCATTGAAGCCGACGTCACCATCACGAAACCAATCACCGCCAGGCCCAGCGTCAGCCATAGCAGTGTGCGGTCATAGAGCACCAGCGAAGAGTCATCACTTTCGCGTGCGCCCATGACCCAGTCTTTCAGGCGTCCTGAGAAATATCCCGCCAGTCCGGCGCCAGGAATACGCATCAGCTCAGCTCCTTCGCCAGTTGCGCGAACTGCTCACCGCGCTGCTCAAAGTTACGGAACTGGTCAAGGCTGGCACAGGCTGGCGACAGCAGAACCATATCGCCTGCTTTAACCTGCGGCGCAATCTGCTCCATCGCCTGGCGCATGGTCTCAGTGCGCACGGCGATCTCCGGACGCAGCGCCGCCAGCGCATCGCCATCGCGACCAAAGCAGTAAAGGCGCACATTGTCGCCCTGCAGCCAGGGGATCAGCGGCGTAAAATCGGCCGACTTGCCATCACCGCCCATCAGCAGCCACAGCGTTCCCTTCACCTGCAGGCCATTCAGCGCTGCTTCGGTGCTGCCGACGTTGGTGGCTTTGGAGTCATTGATCCAGCGCACGCCCTGATGCTCATGAACCAGCTGGAAGCGATGCGCCAGACCGTTAAAGTGCGTTAAGGCAGCCAGGCTGGAAGCGCGTGGCAGTCCCACCGCATCGGCCAGCGCCAGCGCAGCCAGCGCATTGGTGTAGTTGTGCTGTCCCACCATCTTCATTTCGGCCGTGTTCAGGACCTTCTCGCCTTTCACCCGCAGCCAGATACTGCCCTGCTGCTTGTTAAGGTGGTAGTCCCCGAAATCGACACCAAAGCTGACGCAGCGGGTGTCCGCGCCGCGTACCGGCATCGTCAGCGCATCATCGGCGTTAACGATGCAGACCTGTGCATTCTCATAAACCCGCAGCTTAGCGGCGCGATACTGCTGCATACCCAGCGGATAGCGATCCATATGATCTTCGCTGACGTTAAGTATGGTTGCCGCCGCAGCTTTCAGACTGTGCGTGGTCTCCAGCTGGAAACTGGAGAGTTCCAGTACATAGAGTTGCGCCGGTGACTGCAGCAGACTCAGCGCGGGCAGACCAATATTGCCGCCGACGCCCACCTGCCAGCCTGCGGCTTTCGCCATTTCACCCACCAGCGTAGTCACCGTGCTTTTACCGTTGGAGCCGGTGATCGCCACGATCGGCGCCTGCGCCTCGCGGCAAAAGAGCTCAATGTCGCCGACAATTTCAATGCCGGCTTCGACGGCTTCGCTGAGAATCGGATGCGCCAGCGCGACGCCAGGGCTGGCAACAATCAGATCGGCCGCCAGCAGCCAGTCGCCGTTGATGCCGCCCAGATGGCGTTCAACCTGCCCGGGCAATTTATCCAGCCCCGGCGGCGAGACACGGGTGTCCATCACGCGAGGCGTTACGCCCTGCGCTAAAAAGAAATCAACACAGGAGAGCCCGGTGAGGCCCAGCCCGATGATGACGACTTTTCTACCCCGATAGTCAGCCATGATTAACGCACCTTCAGCGTGGCCAGGCCAATCAGCACCAGCATTAGCGAAATAATCCAGAAGCGCACAATGACGCGCGGTTCCGGCCAGCCCTTAAGTTCATAGTGGTGATGGATCGGCGCCATGCGGAAAATACGCTGGCCGCGCAACTTAAACGATCCCACCTGCAGGATCACCGACAGCGTTTCAACCACAAATACGCCGCCCATGATCACCAGTAAAAATTCCTGACGCAGCAACACCGCAATGGTGCCCAGCGCGCCGCCCAGCGCCAGCGAACCCACGTCGCCCATAAAGACCTGAGCCGGATAGGTGTTGAACCACAGGAAGCCCAGCCCTGCCCCGACAATGGCGGTACAGACAATCACCAGCTCACCGGCGTGACGCAGATAGGGAATATGCAGATATTCAGCAAACTTCACGTTACCGGTGGCCCAGGCAACCAGCGCAAAGCCCGCGGCGACAAAGACGGTTGGCATAATCGCCAGCCCATCCAGGCCATCGGTCAGATTGACCGCATTACCCGTTCCGACAATCACAAAGTAAGCCAGCAGCACATAAAACAGACCTAGCTGCGGCATGATGTCTTTGAAAAAGGGCACGACCAGTTGGGTCGCGGGGGTATCTTTACCTGCCGCATAGAGCCCGAACGCGACGCCCAGCGAAATCACCGACATCCAGAAATATTTCCAGCGGGCGATCAGGCCTTTGGTGTCTTTGCGTACCACTTTGCGGTAGTCATCGACAAAACCGATGATGCCAAAGCCGATTAACACGAACAGCACGCACCAGACATAGGGATTCGACGGATATGCCCACATCAGCACCGAAATGGTGATGGAGGTCAGAATCATGATGCCGCCCATGGTCGGCGTGCCGCGCTTACTGAAATGCGATTCCGGGCCATCGTTACGGACGACCTGGCCAATCTGTAATTTCTGGAGCCACGCGATCAGGCGCGGCCCCATCCAGAGAGAGATGAATAACGCGGTCAGCAGGCTGACAATGGCGCGAAACGTCAGATAGGAAAAGACGTTAAATCCCGAATAAAAAGCGACCAGATGCTCGGCCAGCCAAACTAACATGTTCCTTTCTCCTTTAAGCTCTGTACTACCTGCTCCATGGCGGCACTACGTGAACCTTTTATCAGGACGGTAATTTCTGAGTGTTCGGACAACAATTGACGCAAACGTTCAGTCAGCGCAGTCTTATCGCTGAAATGTTCGCCAACTTCACTGCTTTCACTGATGAAATGGCTGAATTTTCCGGTGCTCAGCACGCGATCAATGCCTGCGTCACGTGCCGCTTGCCCCACTTCGCGGTGACAACTTTCGGTCTCTTCACCCAGTTCCGCCATATCACCCGTGACCAGCACCCGGTAACCCGGCATCTCTGACAGGACCTGAACAGCTGCTGTCATCGAACCGACGTTAGCGTTGTAGCTGTCATCCAGCAGCAGCTGATGCGCAGAGAGGCGAACCGGGAACAAACGACCTGGCACCGACTGCAGGTTTTTCAGCCCCTGCTGAACGGCGCTAAGCGGTGCATCCACTGACAGAGCCAGTGCCGCCGCCGCCAGGGCGTTGGCGATGTTATGCCGACCCGGCAATGGCAGCACGATCTCAGCTTCGCCACGCGGCGTTATCATCACAAAATGAGTACCATCCTGAGCAATGCGGATATCACGGGCGGAGAATTCACACTCTGCCGCCTGCGGTGAGAAACGCCACACGGTTTTATCCTGCAGCGTGCGCTGCCAGTTGGGCCAGTCATTGCTCTCTGCGTTCAGAATCGCAATGCCTTGAGCCGGTAAGCCCTGGAAGATCTCGCCCTTGGCTTTAGCGACACCGGCCAGCGAACCAAAACCTTCCAGATGCGCCGCGGCCAGGTTATTCACCAGCGCGCTTT
Source organism: Pantoea sp. ABR1s (assembly GCF_057812235.1). Classification (NCBI taxonomy): domain Bacteria; kingdom Pseudomonadati; phylum Pseudomonadota; class Gammaproteobacteria; order Enterobacterales; family Erwiniaceae; genus Pantoea; species Pantoea sp. ABR1s. Next base: position 3,390,242 of record NZ_CM173823.1, read on the forward strand.
CCGGTTGAACCAGTCCGGTGGTGTAGGCGATTTCGCCCTGATGATTCGCACCGAGTTCGATGACCGCATACTGATGTTCTGCGGTCAGCCGCAGCAGCGTCATCGGTACGCCATAATCGTTGTTAAGATTGCCTGCGGTGTAGAGCGTTTCGCCACACTCACGCAGAATCGCCGCCGTCATCTCTTTAACCGAGGTTTTGCCGGAGGAGCCGGTCAGCGCCACTACACGGGCGTTCGACTGCTGACGAACCCATGCGCCCAGCCTGCCAAAGGCGAGACGGGTATCTTCAACCACCACCTGTGGCACAGCGACAGGTAAATGCTTACTTACCAGCAGCGCCTGTGCGCCATTCGCAATGGCATCGCCGGCGAAGTCGTGCGCATCAAAGCGTTCGCCCACCAGCGCAACAAACAGGCTGCCCGCCGTGACTTTGCGGGTATCGGTGGTCACGTCACTCAGCGTTAAATCGCTGCCATGCAGCGTGCCGCCGGTGATCTCCGCCAGGGTTTTTAATGAAACCGGAATCATGCAACGCCTCCCAGCAGTGCCGCAACGGTGGCACGATCGGAGTAGTCGAGACGGCGATTGCCGATGATCTGATAATCTTCATGGCCTTTGCCAGCCACCAGCACGATATCGTCGGGCTGCGCCTGCATAATAGTGTTAGTGACCGCCTGCGCACGACCAGAGACCACGCGGGCGCGGCCTGGGTCCAGCAAACCGGTCAGAATATCTTTTACAATCGCCTGCGGATCTTCGCTGCGCGGATTGTCATCCGTAATCACCACCACATCCGCATATTGCTCAGCAATCGCGCCCATTAACGGGCGTTTGCCTTTGTCACGGTCACCGCCGCAGCCAAACAGGCACCAGAGTTTTCCTTTGCAGTGCAGACGTGCCGCTTCCAGCGCTTTTTCCAGCGCATCCGGGGTGTGGGCATAATCCACGACAACCGTCGGTTTTCCTGCGGCGCTGAACACTTCCATACGCCCGTTGACCGGCTGCAACTGCGGTGCAACGCTGATTAGCGTCGCCAGCGGATAATCCAGTGACAGCAGCGTCGCCAGCGCCAGCATCAGATTGCTGACGTTGAAGGCACCCATCAGCGGACTGTCGATTTCGCCGTTGCCCCAGCTGGAGCTGAAACGAATATGTGCGCCGTTATCGTGGTAATCCACCGCATCGGCTTTAAGCCAGCGCCCGTGGCAGCCCGGCTGGAGGTTATCCTCCATGGTGACCGCAACGGCATCAGGTAAGCGCGCCAGCCAGCGACGACCGACTTCGTCATCCGCGTTAAGAATCGCCTGCCCGACCTGATGCTCAGAAAAGAGCAGCCATTTAGCTGACTCATAGCTCTGCATATCACCGTGGTAATCGAGGTGATCGCGGCTGAGATTGGTGAAGACCGCTGCGGCAAACGGCAGCGCAGCGACGCGATGCTGAACCAGTCCGTGTGACGAGACTTCCATTGCGGTCAGGGTCGCCCCTTTTTCAGCCAGATCGTGCAGCAGATGCTGAACATCAACCGCTGAACCCGTGGTATTTTCTGCCGCCGCTAAGTGACCTACCAGCCCATTTCCGACGGTGCCCATCACCGCGCTGGTCTCACCCAGTAGCGTCGCCCACTGCGCCAGCAACTGGGTGGTGGTGGTTTTACCGTTGGTGCCGGTGACGCCAATCAGCTTCTGTTTTTCGCCCGGCTGCTGATAAAAACGGCCTGCCAGGGCCGAAAGGCGCTGATGCAGCTGCGCCAGATAGATAACCGGTACGCCGTGCATTTCACGGATTTCGCCGTCGACCGCTTCACCCTCAGCTTCCGCCACCACAGCGGCAACGCCCTGCGCAATTGCCTGCGGAATGAAACGGCGTCCATCAACCTGATGGCCTGCAACAGCGACAAACAGATCGCCAGAAGCCGCAATGCGGCTATCCAGGGTCATGTCACGCAGTGGGCGCGCCGGCGCGCCTGGCACCCAGGGGCCGAGTAAATCGCGCAGGTTACGATCTGTCACTTGATTCCTCACTTCTGTTAGTCACCAGCTCATTCTTGTCATTGGTCGGTAACGCGTCCGGCTCGATGTTCATGGTACGCAGTACGCCACCCATGATGGCTCCAAATACCGGTGCAGAGACCGCACCGCCGTAATACTTGCCGGCCTGGGGATCGTTGATCACCACCACCAGCGCGAATCGGGGATGACTGGCAGGCGCGACGCCTGCGGTGTAGGCAATGTATTTATTGACGTAGCGTCCGTCCGGCCCGACCTTTTTCGCCGTACCGGTTTTTATCGCAATGCGATAACCCTTGATTGCCGCTTTGACGCCACCACCACCGGGCAGCGCCACGCTTTCCATCATGTGCATCACGGTTTTCACCAGTGACTCATCGAAAACGCGTTGTCCCGCGACGGGCGGATCCACTTTGGTGATCGACAGCGGGCGATTAATGCCATAGCTGCCAATCGTTGCGTAGACTCGCGCTAACTGTAACGGCGTTACCATTAGCCCGTAGCCGAAAGAGAAGGTGGCCCTCTCTATGTCAGACCACCGTTGTTTTTTAGGGTATAAGCCACTGCTTTCCCCGACCAGCCCCAAATTGGTCGGTTTGCCCAGTCCAAAGCGCGCGTAAGTTTCTACCAGCGCTGAGGAAGGCATCGCTAACGCCAGACGTGAAACACCGACGTTACTCGACTTCTGTAAAACCCCTGTCAGGGTCAATTCGTTGTAGCGCGCCACATCTTTGATCTCATGACCATTGACGCGGTACGGCACGGTATTCAGGACGCTGTTCTCTCTCACCACACCACGCTGCAACGCCGTCATCACCACCATCGGCTTCACGGTAGAGCCAGGTTCGAAAATGTCGGTGATGGCGCGGTTACGCATCAGATCTTTTGGCGTGTTGCCGAGATTGTTCGGGTTGTAAGCCGGGCTGTTGGCCATCGCCAGCACTTCACCGGTATTGACATCCACCAGCACCGCCGTACCCGATTCCGCTTTGTTAAAGGCAACGGCGTTATTCAGTTCACGGTAAACCAGCGCCTGTAACCGCTCATCAATGCTCAGCGTCAGGTTATGAGCGGCCCGGCTGTCCACCGAAGAGATATCCTCGATGACCCGACCGTACCGATCTTTGCGCACCGTCCGCTCGCCGGGTGCACCGGTCAGCCACTTATCAAAGCTCTTCTCGATGCCTTCAATGCCCTGCCCGTCGATGTTGGTAAAGCCAATGAGATGGGAGGTGACCTGTCCGGCAGGATAGTAACGGCGCGACTCTTCGCGCAGATGAATACCGGGAAGTTTGAGTTTTTTAACGTAGTCGCCGATAGCCGGATTGACCTGGCGCGCCAGATAGACAAAGCGGCCTTTGGGATTGGCATTCACGCGGGCGGCCAGCTGATCAAGGGGAATAGAGAGCGCATCGGAAAGCGCCTTCCAGCGGCTGTCCAGCGTCACGCCGCCACCGGCGTGCAGCTCTTTGGGATCGGCCCAGATAGCGTTGACCGGCACACTGACTGCCAGCGGGCGTCCGGCGCGATCGCTGATCATGCCGCGTGAGGTGGGCACCGCCTGAACACGCAGCGAGCGCAGATCGCCCTCTTTTACCAGCTTGCCAGGATTAATCACCTGCAGCCAGGCCACACGTGACAGCAATCCACCCAGCGCCAGTAAAATACAGCCGCACAGCAACGCAAAACGCCAGCTTACAAAGCTGGCTTTATCTTCCGGTTTCTTCAATTTCAGCGTTCTGCCTGTGCCGCTCATTCGCTATCTGAGGTCCTTATTTCTGCACCACGATATTTTCTTGTGAAGGATCAACGTGCTGCAGTTGCAGCTTCTCGGTGGCGATGCGTTCAACGCGGCTGTGATCGCCTAGCGCATTCTCTTCCAGGATCAGGTTGCGCCACTCGATATCGAGTGCGTCACGCTCCAGCACCAGCTGTTCGCGCTGCGCGGTTAACAGTCGTGTTTTATGGGTGGTAGTCACCACCAGCACGGCAGAAACCACCACAGCGATCAGCAACAGCACCGGAATCTTGCCTTTTCGCAGCAGATCCCCGCCGATAACGGCAGGCAGACTGTGACGCTCATTACCGATCATGCGTCGGTTTTCTCCGCGATACGTAATACCGAGCTGCGCGCGCGTGGGTTTTCAGAGACTTCAGCGTCACCCGGCGACATTTTGCCGAGCAACTTCAGTTCACGCCCACCCAGGGCACGCAGCTGATGTTCAGTCATGGGAATCCCAGGCGGCACCTGCGGTCCGCGACTCTGATCGCGCATAAAGCGCTTCACCAGCCGATCTTCCAGTGAATGGAAGCTGATAACAGAGAGACGACCCTGCGGAGCCAGCACTTCAACAGCGCCTTTCAGGGCAATATCGATCTCTTCCAGTTCGCTGTTAATCCAGATACGAATCGCCTGGAAGCTGCGCGTGGCCGGATGCTTAAACTTATCTTTTACCGGCATGGCAATTGAGATCACCTCAGCCAGTTCACGGGTCCGGGTCATCGGCTGTTCGCGATTACGCTCGACAATGGCCCGGGCGATGCGTTTGGCGAATCGCTCTTCACCGTAGGTCTTCAGGACAAACGCGATATCCGCCTCTTCTGCGTGCAGCAACCATTCTGCGGCGGAGTGCCCGCGCGACGGGTCCATTCGCATATCCAGCGGTCCGTCACGCATAAAGGAGAAGCCACGTTCGGCGTCATCCAGCTGCGGTGATGAAACCCCCAGGTCCAGCAAAATGCCATCAATCTTTCCGACCAGATCCCGTTCAGAGACATACTCTGCCAGCGCGGAAAAAGGGCCATGAATAATTGAAAAACGCGGGTCGGTGATCTCTGCGGCAGCGGCGATAGCTTGCGGATCACGATCGATGGCGATCAGCTTTCCCTTCTCTCCCAGCTGCGAAAGAATCAGGCGTGAATGGCCACCACGACCAAAAGTGCCGTCGATGTAAATACCGTCTTCCCTGATATTGAGGCCGTTAACCGCCTCATCCAACAGCACGGTGGTATGTTTGAAATTTTCCTGCATAGCTATAGCGACAAGTCCTGCAACCGCTCAGATAAAGGCTCCTGAGCCGACTGTTCTGCGTCAATATCGTCCCTGACTTGTTGATACCAGGTCTGTTCATCCCACAGCTCAAACTTATTGAACTGTCCAACCAGCATCACTTCTTTGGTTAATTTTGCGTGCTGCCGAAGCGTATTCGCCAGCAGCAGGCGGCCTGCATTATCCATCTGACATTCACTGGCATGCCCCAGCAGCAAACGCTGCACGCGGCGCTCAAGTGGATTCATACTGGAAAGGCGTGCCAGCTTTTTTTCAATGATTTCCCATTCGGGCAGGGTATAAAGCAACAGGCATGGCTGGTGGAGGTCGATGGTACAGACCATCTGCCCCTGAGACTCCCCAATCAGCAAATCGCGATATCGCGTGGGTACGGCGAGCCGCCCTTTGCTGTCGAGATTGACTAACGTTGCTCCGCGGAACATGCCAGTCTCTTCTCCTCATCACCCATTTACGCCACTTTATCCCACTTTTTACCACGAAACGAGTTTAAGGATCCCATGAAATCCTTGTCAAGCCGGAGCGGCAGGTGAATATCACTATTTACAGAGTGAAGAATTAATCTCTGGCGACGATATAAACGAATAAAAGGGGAAAGTAAAAATTAAGCCGATGAATACCTGAATAAAAAAAACGACCCGGGAAAAAACGACTAAAAATGAAACAATGTAAAGGGCTAAATATTAATCGTGGTTTCTGAGACAGCGGCGGCATTTTAGGGGATTTCCGAAAGGAAGCCCAGCGGCTTCAGGCCAGACGGGAAAGTAAGTTTGTTGAAGTTGTAAGCAGATAATAAAAATAACCCTTTCTGCTTTGTTAGATTTGATGAGCAGAATTTACGCTTTTTTACGTCGACCTGTTTATTTAATCAGTTAAATCGTTAAATAAAAGAGGCGGGCAGCGTAATACTGCCCGTGACTCATTTAACTTTTCGGCTTAATTGTCCGCGACGGTATAAATTACGGCGAATGCGGGTTAACCCGGGTTTTGGTTTTCTGGGTTCATCCAGCGAGGCTAAAACTAATTCCAGCACGCGCTCTGCCACGTCGCGATGACGCTGACCCACCGCCAGCACCGGACACTCAAGAAAGTCCAGTAATTCGTGGTCGCCAAAGGTGGCGATGGCCAGCTCGGTCGGAAGCCGTCCGTCTCGTTTCAGCGTCACATCCATCACACCCTGCAGCAGACCAAATGAGGTGGTAAAAAGCGCCTCCGGCATCGGGTGATCTTCAAGGTATTGTTCAAACAGTGCCGCGGCGGCTGTGCGTTCGAAGCTATTGCAGTAGATGTAGTCAATCGGCCGGGGATCGTCTTTCCATGCATCGCGGAAACCCAGCTCGCGCAGGAAACTTACCGACAGCTCGGGTAACGCACCGAGGAACAGCACATTTTTGACCTCAAGCTGACGCAGTTCAGCCGCCAGCATATGAGCATCGTCCTGATCGGCACCCACTACGCTGGTGAAATGTTCACGATCCAGCGCGCGATCTAACGCAATAATCGGCAGGGGATCGTTGATCCAGCGCTGATAAAAGGGATGCTCTGGCGGTAACGAAGTAGAGACGATGATCGCATCGACCTGCCGCTGTAACAGATGCTCAATGCAGCGCATCTCGTTATCGGGCTGATCTTCAGAACAGGCGATCAGCAGCTGATAGCCGCGCTGACGGGCCTGCCGCTCAAGATAGTTCGCAATACGGGTATAACTGGTATTTTCCAGATCGGGGATCACTAACCCAATAGAGCGCGTACGCCCGGCGCGCAGCCCGGCAGCCACCGCATTAGGGTGATAATTATGCTCACGTACCACCGCCATGACTTTCTCAACGGTTTTGTCGCTGACACGATACTGCCGCGCTTTGCCATTGATCACATAACTGGCCGTGGTGCGCGACACGCCTGCCAAACGCGCAATTTCATCCAGTTTCACGATAACCCCACCATCAAATCCGCTTTTACGGCAGAAATAGCCGCAGTTAAGCTATGGATAACTCATGGCTATCATCTAACAGCAGAAAAGTGCGCGGAGCAACCGCTTTTCTGAATGTAACTCGCCTGGCGCATAAAAAATAAAAAAACCCGGCATTTCGCCGGGTTAGGTGAGGATTGATGATGACGCTGCGTGATTAACGCATGATACGATCGCCGCGTGAAACGCCGACGATACCGGAGCGTGCCACTTCAACAATTTCGGCAACGTCGCGGACGGTACTCAGGAAGGCGTCCAGTTTGTCACTGGTGCCTGCCAGCTGAACCGTGTACAGCGTCGGCGTCACGTCGATGATCTGACCGCGGAAGATCTCGGCGTTACGCTTCACCTCTTCGCGGCCATAACCGCTCGCCTGAATCTTCACCAGCATGATTTCGCGCTCAACATAGGCGCCCTGCCCCAGCTCGGTAACGCGCAGCACATCTACCAGCTTGTGCAGCTGCTTTTCAATCTGCTCCAGCACCTTCTGATCGCCCACCGTCTGAATGGTCATCCGCGACAGCGTAGGATCATCCGTTGGTGCCACGGTCAGGCTCTCAATGTTATAGCCGCGCTGCGAGAACAGGCCGACGACACGGGATAATGCGCCGGATTCGTTCTCCAGCAGAACTGATAAAATACGACGCATAATTATGTCCTCTCCGTTTTGCTCAACCACATCTCATCCATGCTGCCACCGCGAATCTGCATCGGGTAAACATGCTCGCTACCGTCAACGGTGACATCCACGAATACCAGACGTCCCTTCGCCAGGGTTTCCAGCGCCAGCGCCAGCTTCTCTTCCAGCTCAGCCGGGTGCTCAATCGCGATCCCGACGTGGCCGTAGGCTTCCGCCAGACGCACGAAGTCAGGCAGTGACTCCATATAAGACTGGGAGTGACGACCGGAGTAGATCATATCCTGCCACTGCTTCACCATGCCCAGCACCCGGTTGTTCAGGTTCAGCACCAGCACCGGCAGATCGTACTGCAGCGCGGTGGAAAGCTCCTGAATGTTCATCTGGATACTGCCATCGCCCGTTACGCAGATGACTGTTTCGTCCGGCAGCGCCATCTTCACACCCAGCGCAGCGGGCAGGCCAAAGCCCATGGTGCCCAGACCGCCGGAGTTGATCCAGCGACGCGGTTTGTCGAAAGGATAATAGAGCGCAGCAAACATCTGATGCTGGCCCACATCCGAGGTCACATACGCATCGCCTTTGGTCAGACGGCTGATAGTTTCAATCACCGCCTGCGGCTTGATTTTGTCGCTGGTGCGATCAAATTCCAGGCAGTGACGACTGCGCCAGCCCTCAATCTCCTGCCACCAGTCGTGCAGGCTCTCAGCGCGCTGGCTTTCGCTTTGCGCCAGTAACTCCAGCATCTGCTGCAGCACCTGCTTCGCATCACCGACAATCGGGATATCCGCCGCCACCGTCTTAGAGATAGAGGTCGGGTCGATATCGATATGCATCACCGTGGCGTTGGGACAATACTTCGCCAGGTTGTTGGTGGTGCGGTCATCGAAGCGCACACCAATACCAAAAATCAGGTCGGTGTTGTGCATCGTCATGTTGGCTTCGTACGTGCCGTGCATACCGAGCATGCCAACGCACTGACGATGAGTGCCAGGGAACGCGCCCAGGCCCATCAGCGAGGTCGTCACCGGAATATTCAGGCTTTCGGCCAGCTTTAACAGTTCCGCTTCGCAGCCTGCGGTAATGGCACCACCACCGGCGTAGATCACCGGCTTCTTCGCGGCCAGCAACGTGGTCAGCGCACGCTTAATCTGACCTTTATGGCCCTGAATAGTCGGATTGTAGGAGCGCATGCTCACCGTATCCGGCCAGTGATAAGGCAACTTGTTGGCCGGATTCAGAATATCTTTCGGCAGATCGATCACCACCGGCCCCGGACGTCCGGTGGAAGCCAGCCAGAACGCCTTTTTCAACACGGTTGGGATCTCTTCGGTACTTTTCACCAGGAAGCTGTGCTTCACTACCGGACGAGAGATGCCGACCATGTCGCACTCCTGAAAGGCGTCATAGCCAATCAGCGACGAGGGAACCTGACCCGAGAGGATCACCAGCGGAATCGAGTCCATATAGGCGGTGGCGATACCGGTAATCGCATTGGTTGCGCCGGGTCCGGAGGTGACGAGCACCACGCCGACTTCACCGGTGGCGCGCGCCAGGCCGTCAGCCATGTGCACCGCACCCTGCTCATGACGCACCAGAATGTGATCGATACCCCCGACGGTTTGCAGCGCATCATAGATATCCAACACTGCGCCACCCGGATAACCGAATACCTGCTTAACGCCCTGATCGATTAACGAACGGACGACCATTTCGGCTCCTGACAACATCTCCATCTTCTGCCTCCAGGCTTGCGGACCCGGCTCTGTTAATACGCCCGTTAGCGCGTACCACATAGCCCCGGTGCCTGCTTTGCCAATCAAAATCTTATGTTTATGCATGACAGCGGAAACAACTGCCGCTGTCCGGTTACAGAGAAATCTGTTGAGTTTATTTTTCTGAGAGTAGGTCGATTACCATAACCGCAGTTAACCGGGCAGGCAAACCGCAAACCCACGTAAATTAAAAGGCAGGGGCGTAAAGGCTCTGCCCGATAAGAATTGGCTGCGCGGATTAAACTAATTACGCGGCAGAACCGCAGAGGAAAATGCTGATTAAGAAATTATTTTCAGCGTGATCTAAGAAATAACGAAAACTTATTACCCGGCTGCCCTGGCCCACAATCGCCTGACACTTTTCTTTTCTGGCGTAATTAACCATTAAATCGTTGAAGCGCATTCGATTATGCTAAAGAGCAGGTGATATATCCTGTATCCTCGTGAGGCACCCTTCCGATAAAGTCTTTAATTTTCAATACAATAAAATCAAAGACCCGCAGAATCAGTGCTCATTCCCGGGTCGATTGCCTCCGCAGTCACTACGGCGCTGTTCATTACGCTGCCTGACCGTTAAATAACAGAATATCTTCCTCTGGCACCACTAAGAATACCCCTGCATTGAAGGTTGACATCCCTGAGTGATTCCAGTACCAATATGTACAGCACAACATTTTATAAGGTTTGAATCCATGTTTCGTTCTGTTCGCCTTCTCGGTCTACTACTAAACGCACTCAGCTTGCGCGGTAGACTTGTGGGCGGAATCAAACACTGATTCAAACCTGCTGAAAGTTAAAAACCCGCGCCTGTCGCGGGTTTTTTTATGCTCGTTGCCAGGCCAGAAAAAGCATAAGGATGATTACGATGAGCCAGCAAGTCATTATTTTCGATACCACTCTGCGCGACGGTGAGCAGGCATTACAGGCCAGCCTGAGTGTGAAAGAAAAATTGCAGATTGCTTTAGCGCTGGAGCGCATGGGCGTGGATGTGATGGAAGTCGGTTTCCCGGTCTCCTCACCGGGCGACTTTGAGTCTGTGCAGACCATTGCGCGCACCATTAAAAACAGTCGGGTTTGCGGTCTGGCACGCTGTGTGGAAAAAGATATTGATGCGGCGTACGAATCACTGCGCGTTGCCGAAGCCTTCCGTATTCATACCTTTATCGCTACCTCACCGATGCACATCGCCACCAAACTGCGCAGCACGCTGCCAGAAGTGATTGAGCGTGCGGTGCATATGGTGAAACGTGCGCGTAATTATACCAGCGACGTTGAGTTCTCCTGCGAAGATGGCGGCCGTACCCCGATTGATGACCTGTGCCGGATGGTAGAAGCCACGATTAACGCCGGTGCCACCACCATCAACATCCCGGATACCGTTGGCTACACCCTGCCAGGTGAGTATGCCCACATCATCGGCGAGCTGATGAATCGCGTTCCTAACATCGATAAAGCGATTATCTCTGTTCACACTCACGATGACCTGGGTATGGCAACCGGCAACGCCCTGGCTGCCGTACAGGCGGGCGCGCGTCAGGTGGAAGGAACGATGAATGGCCTGGGTGAACGTGCCGGTAACTGTGCGCTGGAAGAGGTGATCATGGCGATTAAAACCCGCCAGCAGATCATGAACGTGCATACCAATATCAATCATCAGGAAATCTACCGTACCAGCCAGATGGTCAGCCAGATCTGCAACATGCCGATCCCGGCGAACAAGGCAGTGGTCGGCTCTAACGCCTTCGCTCACTCCTCGGGTATCCATCAGGATGGCGTGCTGAAGAACCGCGAGAACTATGAAATCCTGACGCCGGAATCGATCGGCTTACACAAAATCCAGCTGAACCTGACCTCACGTTCTGGCCGCGCGGCGGTAAAACATCGTATGGAAGAGATGGGCTATGCCGAGCAGGATTACAATCTGGATACGCTGTATGACGCCTTCCTGAAACTGGCCGATAAAAAAGGGCAGGTTTTCGATTACGACCTGGAAGCGCTGGCCTTCATCAACAAGCAGAATGAAGAGCCGGAACATTTCCAGCTGCACGAATTTAACGTCCAGACCGGTTCCAGCATCACCGCCACCGCCTCTGTCAATCTGGGCTGCGGCGATGTCGCTAAATCGGATGCAGCCACCGGTAATGGCCCGGTTGACGCGGTCTACCAGGCGATTAACCGTATCACCCAGTTCGACGCTGAGCTGGTTAACTACAAGCTGACCGCGAAAGGCCACGGCGAGAATGCGCTGGGTCAGGTCGATATCGTCGTGAGCTACAACGGCCGCAAGTTCCACGGCATTGGTCTGGCGACCGATATTGTGGAGTCCTCCGCCAAAGCGATGGTCAACGCTCTGAACAATATCTGGCGTGCCCGTCAGGTTGAACAAGAATTGCAGCGCAAATTTAAAGATCAGAAGGAAACCGTATAACCATGTCCAGCTCATCTCATATCGCAGTTTTACCCGGTGATGGTATCGGCCCGGAAGTGATGGCGCAGGCTATGAAAGTGCTGGATGCCATTCGTCAGCGCTTTGATATGCAGATCACCACCCAGGAGTATGCGGTCGGCGGCATTGCTATCGATCAGCATGGCGAACCCCTGCCACCCGCAACGGTTGCAGGCTGCGAGCAGGCCGACGCGATCCTGTTTGGTTCCGTTGGCGGCCCGAAGTGGGAGCACTTACCGCCGGCATCGCAGCCGGAGCGCGGTGCGCTGCTGCCGCTGCGCAAACATTTTAAGCTGTTCAGTAACCTGCGTCCGGCTGCACTCTACAGCGGACTGGAGGCGTTTTGCCCGCTGCGCGCCGACATTGCTGCCAAAGGCTTCGACATTCTGTGCGTGCGTGAACTGACCGGCGGCATCTACTTTGGTCAGCCGAAAGGACGTGAAGGCAGCGGCCCGGAAGAGCGTGCATTTGATACCGAGGTTTATCACCGTTTCGAAATTGAGCGCATCGCCCGCATCGCGTTTGAATCGGCGCGCAAACGCCGTAACAAAGTCACCTCGGTTGATAAAGCCAACGTGCTGCAGACCTCGGTGATGTGGCGTGAAATCGTCAACGAAGTGGCCAAAGAGTACCCGGACGTGCAGCTGAGCCACATCTATATCGACAACGCCACTATGCAGTTGATCAAAGACCCGTCGCAGTTTGACGTGCTGCTCTGCTCCAACCTGTTCGGCGATATTCTCTCTGATGAGTGCGCCATGATCACCGGCTCGATGGGGATGCTGCCTTCCGCCAGCCTGAATGAAGCGGGCTTTGGCCTGTTCGAACCCGCGGGTGGCTCGGCGCCGGATATCGCCGGTCAGAATATTGCCAACCCGGTCGCCCAGATCCTGTCGCTGTCGCTGCTGCTGCGTTACAGCCTGAATGCCGATGAGGCTGCCGACAGTATCGAACGCGCCATCAGCCGTGCGCTGGAACAGGGCTACCGCACCAAAGATTTAGCCGGTGATGGCCCAGCGGTCAGCACAGATGAGATGGGCAGCATCATTGCCCGCTTTATCGCCGAGGAAAAATAAAAAAATGAAAACCTTATACCAGAAGTTATTTGATGCACATGTCGTCCACGAAACGCCAGAAGAAACGCCGTTACTCTACATTGATCGCCATCTGATCCATGAGGTGACCTCGCCCCAGGCCTTTGATGGTCTGCGCGCGCACGGACGTAAAGTCCGTCAGCCGGGCAAAACCTTTGCCACCATGGATCACAACGTTTCTACGCAGACCAAAGATATCAATGCGTCGGGAGAGATGGCGCGTATTCAGATGCAGGAGCTGATGAAGAACTGCGCTGAGTTTGGCGTACAGCTGTATGACCTGAATCATCCGTTCCAGGGCATCGTCCACGTTATCGGTCCTGAGCAGGGCATGACGCTGCCGGGCATGACGATTGTGTGCGGTGACTCGCACACCGCGACTCACGGTGCGTTTGGCTCGCTGGCCTTTGGTATCGGCACCTCTGAAGTTGAACATGTGTTTGCTACCCAGACCCTGAAACAGGGTCGGGCAAAAACCATGAAGATTGAAGTGCTGGGCCAGGCGTCAACCGGCATTACGGCTAAAGATATCGTGCTGGCGATCATCGGCAAAACCGGCAGCGCAGGCGGAACCGGCTATGTGGTCGAATTCTGCGGTCCGGCGATTCAGGCGCTGAGCATGGAAGGTCGTATGACCCTGTGCAACATGGCGATTGAGATGGGTGCGAAAGCGGGCCTGGTGGCACCGGATGAGACCACCTTCAACTATCTGAAAGGTCGTCAGTTCTCGCCGCAGGGTGAGAAATGGGAGCAGGCCGTTGATTACTGGCGCACCCTGAAGTCTGACGAAGGCGCGAAATATGATGCGGTGGTAACGCTGCATGCTGAAGAGATTGCACCGCAGGTCACCTGGGGCACCAATCCGGGTCAGGTCATTGCCGTTGATCAGGTGATCCCAAATCCGGCCTCGTTCGCCGATCCGGTTGAGCGCGCCTCAGCCGAAAAAGCCCTGGCCTACATGAACCTGCAGCCAGGCATCAAACTGACCGATGTGGCGATTGATAAAGTATTTATCGGCTCCTGCACCAACTCACGCATCGAAGATCTGCGTGCCGCCGCCGCCATCGCCAAAGGCCGTAAAGTGGCGCCTGGCGTGGTCGCCATGGTGGTGCCGGGTTCCGGCCCGGTGAAAGCGCAGGCCGAAGCGGAAGGTCTGGACAAAATCTTCCTGGAAGCGGGCTTTGAATGGCGTCTGCCAGGCTGCTCAATGTGTCTGGCGATGAACAATGACCGCCTGAATCCGGGCGAGCGTTGCGCGTCAACCAGCAACCGTAACTTTGAAGGCCGTCAGGGCCGTGGTGGACGTACTCATCTGGTCAGCCCGGCGATGGCCGCGGCGGCTGCCGTAACCGGCCACTTTGCCGACATCCGTGAACTGACGACAGGAGCTTAAGTCATGGCGAATAAATTTACTCAGCACACCGGCATTGTTGCGCCGCTGGATGCCGCGAACGTCGATACCGACGCGATCATTCCTAAGCAGTTTTTGCAGAAGGTCACCCGCACCGGTTTTGGACAGCATCTGTTCCACGACTGGCGCTTTGAAGATGACGCGGGCACCGTGCCAACGCCCGGCTTTGTGCTGAACAAGCCTGAGTTCAAAGGCACCAGCATCTTGCTGGCGCGTGAAAACTTTGGCTGCGGCTCTTCACGTGAGCATGCGCCCTGGGCACTGACCGATTTTGGTTTTCACGTGGTGATTGCGCCGAGCTTCGCGGATATCTTTTATGGCAACAGCTTCAACAACCAGCTGCTGCCGGTGAAGTTAAGCGAAGAGGAAGTGGATGAGCTGTTCAGACTGGTTGCGGACCAGCCCGGCATCAGCTTTACGGTAGACCTGGAAGCGCAGACGGTCACCGCTGGCGATAAAGTCTATTCGTTCGAGCTCGACAGCTTCCGCCGCCACTGCATGATTAACGGCCTGGACAGCATCGGCCTGACGCTGCAGCACGAAGCCTCCATTTCGCAGTATGAGCAGAATCAGCCCGCCTTCCTGCGCTAATTGAGTAAAATCAGGGCGACATCGGGTCGTAATGCTGATCAGTTAAGATTAGATTTGTAAAGGCTGTCA
This sequence comes from Pantoea sp. ABR1s, assembly GCF_057812235.1. Taxonomy (NCBI): domain Bacteria; kingdom Pseudomonadati; phylum Pseudomonadota; class Gammaproteobacteria; order Enterobacterales; family Erwiniaceae; genus Pantoea; species Pantoea sp. ABR1s. The sequence continues at coordinate 3,405,311 of NZ_CM173823.1, forward strand.
CGGTCAAACGTGGCAGCCTTTTTTCTGGCCGAGCAAGCCGCAGTGCGGGCCAGCGCACCTCTGCTGCTGCCGGGCCGTCCTCGCGCCGCTCACGCGGTACCTTCGGCTTTGACGTCGTGCCGACGAACCGTTCGGGGATCGGCCCTCCCTGGCCGGCCCCGACCTGTCCACGCTTCCCGGCGTGGACTTCTGGCCCACCGTCACGCCTCAGCGCTGCGGATAGCCCTTTCAGCAGCAGAGGCGCGCTGGCCTCCACTCTCGTGCCCTTTTTAACAGCACGCACCAGAAGCTTAAGAGCAGACTGGTGGCGATCAGGAGCAGGCAATCCGCAGCGCTGAACAGAATGAGTCTGCCAGGAGAGCCCGCAGGACGCGGGCGAAAGGCGGGGCGGCACAGGATGTGCCATCCCCGACGGTCCGTCAGGCAGGCGAATGAAGTGAAGGAACCGCGCAGCGGCGCGAGGACCGCCAGCCCCTGAGCGGCACCAGACTGCGTTATCACCTGTCGCTTAACTGACTGGCATTACGACATCGGGTCGCCCTTCTTCTTTATACGTCGCGCACCCGCGCCGACATCACCAGCGCCACTATAGCCAGCCCGAATGCCAGCCAGTAAACCGCCTCATGTCCCAGTCGCTCACTGAGCGTGCCCTGAATAACACCAGCCAGAATCATGCCGGTCGAGATCGAGTTGGTGAACATGGTGGTCGCTGCACCAGGCCGTCCTGGCATCAGATCCTGAAACCACAGCATCCCTATGCCAGCAATAATCCCGACAAACACCGCGTTAAACAGCTGCAACACCATCAGCGACGTGCGGGAATTGAACAGCACCAGCCCCAGATAAAACAGTACGCCAGCCGCCACCGCGATCAGCATTAACCGGCGCTTGCCGATACGCCGTGCGTAATGTCCGGCCAGCAGCATCACCGGGATCTCCAGCCCCGCAGCCGTTCCCATCAGCAGACCGGCCAGCTTCTCAGGCAGCCCCAGCGTGGTGCTGATATAGAGCGGCATATCGATGATATACATAGTGTTGCAGGTCCACATCGCGACTGAGGCCAGGAACAGTAAACGCACATCCCGATCGCGCCAGCCACTTAGCGGCAGCCCGCCGCTTTGCATCAGGGGCTGCGAACGTGGCACCGACGGCACGGTGAACCAGATCAGCAGGATACAGATCAGAAACAGCGCGGCGGCCACCATAAATAGCGTCACAAAGCCGTAGTTCAGCGCCAGCGCGAAGGAGAGCGGCGGCCCAATCACCCACGCCAGCGACAGCTGCGCACGCATCACCGAACTGAACATCACCGCTTCACGCGCCGACTGATCGGCATATTCCCGCGCCAGCGCAAACAGCTGAGGCATTGAGACGCTGGCCAGCGCTGACAGCAGCACGCCCAGCGTCAGTAAGGTCAGATAGTGGCGGGTAAAGGCAAACAGTAGCGCATTGACCAGCGCCATCAGGCAGCAGAAGAGAATGATATGACGACGATCGCCGACGCTGTCAGAGCGCTTTGCCACCAGCATGCTCACCACGATACCGGCCACCGCATTGATGGTGAAAAACAGTCCGACCCAAAAGGGCCGCGCCTGCACCTCGCGCGTCAGAAACAGGCTGAGCGTCGGCGCCTGCAGTGCGCCCGCGATGCCCAGCATGAACGAGGCGACCATAAAAGCGAGGTAAACCGGATTGATGCGGCGCTGCCGCGTTAACAGCGATTTCATACCGAAATCCCTTACAGAACAAACAGAGGGGAAAAAAGAAGGGTAGACGATACCGCGCAACATGAAAAAAGCCAGCAGAGATCATCTGCTGGCGGTGTAAATGCACCCTACTCAGAAAAGCACTCCGCTGAACAGCGAAGTCAGGGTCGAACGCCATTCAGAACTGAATGCCTCCCGCTCTTCCCATAACGCAAAGTTTGCTCTTAAAATAGGGCAAGAAAAACAGAGCGCTTTTCATCGGGAGTTCCTCTTTTATGTCCTCATCACGTCTGAAGCAGCAGTTCATTCGCCTGTGGCAGAGCTGTCAGGGGCAAACGCAGGAGATTACCCTTAGCGAACTGGCTGACCTGCTGCACTGCTCGCGCCGCCATATGCGCAATCTGCTCAACCGGATGCAGGCCGCGGGCTGGCTAATCTGGCAGGCGGAAGCCGGACGCGGCAAGCGTTCACAGCTTACCTTCTGCTATACCGGACTGGCCCTGCAGCAGCAACGTGCCGAGGATTTGCTGGAGCAGGATCGCATCGATCAGCTGGTCCAGCTGGTGGGCGATAAAAATCAGGTACGGCAGATGATCGCCGCGCATCTGGGGCGCAGTTTCCGTCAGGGCAAGCATATCCTGCGGGTGCTCTACTATCGTCCGCTGCTCAATCTGCTGCCCGGTTCGCCGCTGCGGCGCTCCGAAACCCATATTGCGCGACAGATTTTCAACGGCCTGACGCGGATAAATGAGGAAAATGGGGAAATCGAGCCCGATATTGCGCACCACTGGCAGCAGACTTCCCCGCTTCACTGGCGCTTTTTTCTGCGTCCGGCGATTCGCTTTCATCACGGCAGAGAACTGGAGATGGAGGATGTGCTGGCCACGCTGGAGCGTCAGCGCCCCCATCCGCTCTTTTCCCATATTGAGCAGATCGACTCGCCCGCGCCCTGGACGCTGGATATCCGCTTAAGCCAGCCCGACGAGGGATTACCCTGGCTGCTGGGCAGCGTCAGTGCGATGATCCTGCCGCGCGAATGGCCGACGCTGCACGATTTTGCCCGCCAGCCCGTTGGCACCGGTCCTTACCGGGTGATCCGCAATCAGGAGAGTCAGCTGAAGATCGAAGCGTTTGATGACTATTTTGGTTTTCGCGCGCTGATTGATGATGTCTCTATCTGGGTACTGCCCGACATCAGCGATGAGCTGGTCTATGCCGGTGTCCGTCTGCAGGGCGACGGAGCCGATGAGATTCAGGAGGAGAGCCGCCTTGAAGAGGGCTGCTACTATCTGCTGTTCGACCAGCGTTCAGAACAGGGACGCAACGAGGCGGTCCGGCGCTGGGTCAGCTACCTGTTTAATCCTATCGCCCTGCTCAATCACGCCGGTGTCGGCTACCAGCGCTACTGGTTTCCGGCGTATGGCCTGCTGCCACGCTGGCATCATCGGCGCGACCTGACGCCAGTGGAAAAACCGCCTGGCTTAACCCACCTGACGCTGACCTGGTACAGCCAGCACGTGGAGCATGAAGGCATCGCTAACGCGCTGCGTCCGCTATTGGCAGAGCATGGCGTCACGCTGGAGACCCGCGAGATCAGCTACGAAAGCTGGTATCAGGGCGAAGCGGAAAGTGATATCTGGCTTGGCAGCGTGAACTTTACCCTGCCGCTGACTTACTCTCTGTTTGCGCAGCTTTATGAGATCCCGTTGCTGCATCACTGTCTGCCGATCGACTGGCACAGCGATGCGGCCCGCTGGCGCGAGAAAACGCTGCCGCTGGCCGAATGGAGTAAACAGTTAGTCGAAGAAGCGGGTCTGCATCCGCTGTTTCACCACTGGCTGCTGCTTGAAGGTCAGCGCAGCATGCGCGGCGTTCGGATGAATACGCTGGGCTGGTTTGATTTTAAATCCGCCTGGTTCGCGCCACCCGCGCTGTGAGGCTTTCGCCCCGGCGCTGAAATGACTAGAATGTGACGTTCTCAACGGGGTGCCGCCTGCCACCAGCAAGCAGCTGAGAGATACCCGTCGAACCTGATTCGGTTAATACCGACGTAGGGATTTGGGAGGCCTCTGTGCTCAGATCCTTTGCGACTCATCCCCTATTCTCCTGAAGGAGCGCAAAGTGTTAAACAAAGTTCTGCCGGTGCTGCTGTTACTCTCCGCCCCCGTTCTGGCGGCTAAGCCGGTTCTCACGGTCTACACCTACGACTCCTTCTCCGCTGACTGGGGCCCTGGCCCGGCGGTTAAAAAAGCCTTCGAGGCGCAGTGCAACTGCGAGCTGAAATTCGTCACGCTGGAAGATGGCGTGTCGCTGCTGAACCGCGTGCGCATGGAAGGAAAAAGCAGCAAAGCCGATCTGGTACTGGGGCTGGATAACAATCTGGTACAGGCGGCGCAGAAAACCGGTCTGTTTGCCGAAAGTCAGGTCGATACCTCGACATTAAAACTGCCCGGCGGCTGGCACAACACCACCTTCGTGCCGTTTGATTATGGCTACTTCGCGTTTGTCTATGACAAAACCCGGCTGAAGAATCCGCCAAAAAGCCTGAAAGAGCTGGTCGACAGCCCGGAGAAGTGGCGGGTGATCTACGAAGATCCCCGTACCAGCACCCCCGGCTTAGGCCTGCTGTTGTGGATGCAGAAAGTCTATGGCGATCAGGCACCGCAGGCGTGGCAGAAGCTGGCGCAGAAAACCGTGACGGTGACCAAAGGCTGGAGTGAAGCCTATGGCCTGTTCCTCAAGGGCGAAGGCGATCTGGTGCTAAGCTACACCACCTCACCGGCTTACCACATCATCGAAGAGAAAAAAGAGAACTATGCCGCCGCGCCGTTTGCAGAGGGCCACTATCTGCAGGTTGAAGTTGCCGCGCAGTTAGCCAGCAGCAAGCAGCCGGCGCTGGCACAGCAGTTTATGAAGTTTATGGTGTCACCCGACTTCCAGCGCACGATTCCCACCGGTAACTGGATGTACCCGGTAATCGACACGCCACTGCCTGCCGGTTTTAGCGCACTCACTGTGCCCGCCACCGCTCTGCAGTTCTCGCCGGAAGAGGTTGCCAGCCAGCGTTCAGGCTGGATCAGCCAGTGGCAACGCGCCGTCAGCCGCTGATGCCGCGCTGGCTTATCCCCGGTTCGCTCGCCACGCTGCTGTTAATCAGCGTGGCGCTGCTGGCCTTCGGTGCACTCTGGAGCGCCGCGCCAGAGAATGACTGGCGCAGCGTGCTGCAGGATGATTACCTGCATCACGTTATCGCCTTCTCTTTTGGTCAGGCGCTGCTCTCCGCGCTGTTGTCGCTGCTGCCAGCGGTGCCGCTGGCGCGCGCGCTCTATCGACGCCGTTTCCCTGGCCGTCAGCTGCTGCTGCGTCTGTGCGCCATGACCCTGGTGCTGCCGGTGCTGGTGGCGGTATTTGGTCTGCTCACCGTCTATGGTCGTGTCGGCTGGCTGGCGCAGCTGTGCCAGCTGGCAGGGATTGATTACCACTTCTCTCCCTACGGTCTGTCGGGCATTTTGCTGGCGCACGTCTTCTTTAACCTGCCGCTGGCGACCCGCCTGATGCTGCAGGCGCTGGAGAGCATTCCGGCGGAACAGCGTCAGCTGGCGGCACAGCTCGACCTGCGCGGCTGGCACCATTTTCGTCTGCTGGAGTGGCCATGGCTGCGGCGTCAGCTGCTGCCGACCGGCGCGCTGATCTTCATGCTCTGTTTCGCCAGCTTTGCTACCGTGCTCTCACTGGGCGGCGGCCCGCAGGCGACGACCATCGAGCTGGCGATTTTCCAGGCGCTGAGTTATGACTACGATCCGGGGCGCGCAGCACTGCTGGCGCTGATCCAGCTTGGCTGCTGCGTGACGCTGGTGCTGCTCAGTCAGCGCTTCAGCAAGGCCATTCCCGCCGGAACCAGCCAGCTGAACGGCTGGCGCGATCCGCAGGATTCGCGCGGGGCGCAGCTGGTTGATGCGCTGCTGATCCTGCTGGCGCTGATCCTGCTGCTGCCCCCGCTGGCGGCGGTTATCATCGATGGTCTGCACGGCGGACTGCGCGGCGCGCTGGCGCAGCCTGCACTCTGGCAGGCGACGTTTACCTCACTGCGCATCGCCACCGGCGCCGGTCTGCTCTGTGTGGTGCTGACCATGATGCTGCTGTGGAGCAGCCGCGAGCTGCGCCTGCGTCAGCGCCCGGCGGCGGCAACCCTTATCGACACCAGCGGCATGCTGATTCTGGCGATGCCAGGCATCGTGCTCGCCACCGGCTTTTTCCTGCTGTTTAACGCCACCATTGGTCTGCCGGCGTCGGCGGACGGGCTGGTGATCTTCACCAATGCGCTGATCGCCATTCCCTATGCGCTGAAAGTGCTGGAGAACCCGATGCGTGACGTCGCGGAGCGTTACGGCAGACTCTGTGATTCGCTGGATATCCACGGCTGGAACCGGCTGCGGCTGATTGAACTGCGGGCGCTGAAACGTCCGCTGGCCCAGGCGCTGGCCTTTGCCTGCGTGCTGTCGATCGGTGATTTTGGCGTGGTGGCGCTATTTGGTACTGCCGATTTCCGCACCCTGCCGTTCTACCTTTATCAACAGATCGGTGCCTATCGCGGTGCTGACGGTGCAGTGACCGCGCTGCTGCTGCTGCTGCTCTGTTTGTTGCTGTTCACCCTGATGGAAAAATTACCAGGCCGCCATGCTGACACTGAATAACCTCACGTACCTTTATCAGCATCTGCCGATGCGCTTTAGTCTCAACGCCACCCGCGGCGAGCGCATCGCGATCCTCGGCCCCAGCGGGGCCGGTAAAAGCACCCTGCTGAGCCTGATTGCCGGTTTCCTGCCGGTGAAACAGGGCACCCTGATGATTGACGGCCAGGAGCACACCCACAGCGTGCCGGCCAGACGGCCGGTTTCGATGCTGTTTCAGGAGAACAACCTGTTTCCGCACCTCAGCGTGCAGCAGAACATGGCGCTGGGATTGCACCCCGGACTGAAGCTGAGCGCCGGGCAGCGCCAGCAGCTTGCAGCGCTGGCCGATCAGGTGGGATTAGGCGATCTGCTGACGCGGCTGCCGGGCGAGCTGTCAGGCGGACAGCGACAGCGCGTGGCACTGGCACGCTGTCTGCTGCGTGACCGTCCGGTGCTGCTGCTGGATGAGCCTTTTTCTGCGCTGGATCCCGCGCTGCGTGGAGAGATGCTGCAACTGGTGCGTTCAGTGTGTGAAGCGCGCAGCATCACGCTGCTGATGGTGTCGCACAGTCTGGAAGATGCCCAGCAGATTGCGCCGCGCAGCGTGGTGATTGTGGATGGCCGGGTTTACTGGGATGGCGAGACCCGACAGTTACTGTCGGGCGACACGCGGGAGGCCGAAGTGCTCGGCATCCCGCGTCGTTAAGCGATTCAGGCGAAGAAAACCTGCCACAGCAGATGACGGAAAATGGGCATCATCGGATGGAACTGAATGCCGACGAAAGCCGCGACGGCAATCACCAGCCCCAGCGGCCCTGCCCAGCGCAGGCGCTCAGGCGGCAGCCAGGCCGATGCCCAGTCGCGACTCTTGCCGCTGCGCCACCAGCGCCAGCATAACCAGACACCCAGCCAGATCAGCAGTGCTGCGCCGAGTAACAGCCATTTAAAGCTGCCGCCCTGCGCGGCTTTGGGCACATCGATCGCCACACCCGCCAGAATACCGGGCAGCAGATAGAGCGGCGGCCAGAGAATGCAGCCGATAATGTTCGGCGGCAGGAATTTACGCACCGGCAGCTCCAGCATACCGGCCGCCAGCGGGATCAGCGGACGCGTGGGGCCAACAAAGCGTCCGACCAGAATCGTAAACATGCTGTGCTGATGCAGGGCGTGCTCAGTTTTATCCAGCAGGCCTTTATACTTTTGCAGATACTTCCAGCGATGCAGCGGCCCCTGAAATTTCCAGCCGATGCCGTAGGAAACCCAGTCACCAATCAGGCAGCCCGCAAAGCCCGCCGCCCAGGCCGGATAAAGGCCAAGTTCGCCACTGCCGACCAGCGCGCCCAGACTGGCCATCATCACCGTACCTGGCAGCAACAGCCCGACCAGCGCCAGCGACTCCAGAAACGTCACCAGCGCAACGGCAAACAGCGCCCACTCCAGGGACTGCGTAATCAGTTGTTGAATCCAGGCTTCCATAATCATCCTAAGTAAAAGCAGAAGGCTGGATTGTCCTGAGCCAGCCACACAGCGTCAAGGCAAGAATTGTAGGACAATGTTGACAAAAGCGGGTGGCGGGAACTGTATAAATATCCATGTTATACTGAAGCGGTTTTCTCATCCTGAAATGCTGAGTCCGGAGAACATCTGAATATGCCCCGCGCAGGTTTTCTGCTCACCCGCCACTGGCGCGACAGCCCGCATGGCACCGAAATTATCCTCTGGCTCGCGACCGATGCGGGCGCGCAGCGCGTGGTGCTGCCGGTGCAGGAGTCCGTCGCGTTTATTCCTGAGGAATTTCAGGCGCAGGTCAGCGAATTACTGAAAGATGAACGTCAGTTTCGGATTCAGTCGCTGGCGCTGAAAGATTTTCGGCGTCGCCCGGTTTTCGGCCTCTACTGCCAGCAGAACCGCCAGCTACAGCGCATTGAAAAACGGCTGCGCGAAGAGGGTATTCCGGTCTATGAAGCCGATATCCGTCCGCCGGAGCGCTACCTGATGGAGCGTTTTATTACCGCGCCGGTCTGGTTTGACGGCGAGCAGCGCGGTGACAGCGTGGTCAATGCACGGCTCAAACCCCATCCCGACTATCGCCCGCCGCTGAAATGGGTCTCGCTGGACATTGAAACCACACAGCATGGCGAGCTTTACTGCATTGGGCTGGAGGGATGCGGTCAGCGCCAGGTCTTTATGCTCGGCCCGGCCAACGGTGATGCCAGCACGCTGGATTTCGAGCTGATCTATCTCGACAGCCGGCCGCAGTTACTTGAAGCGCTGAACCAGTGGTTTGCAGAGCATGATCCGGATGTCTTAATTGGCTGGAACGTCGTGCAGTTTGACCTGCGGGTGCTGCAAAAGCATGCCGATCGTTACGGCATTCCGCTGCGCCTGGGACGCCAGCATGCCGCGCTGGAGTGGCGTGAACATGGCTTCAAACCCGGCGTATTTTTCGCTCAGGCCAGTGGCCGGTTGATTATTGATGGTATTGACGCGCTGAAATCGGCGTTCTGGGATTTTCCCTCATTCAGCCTCGAGTCCGTGTCGCAGCAACTGCTGGGAGAAGGAAAAGCGATTGATAATCCCTGGCAGCGTATGGAGGAGATCAACTGGCGCTTTGCCAACGATAAACCGGCGCTGGCGCGCTACAACCTGAAAGACTGCGAGCTGGTGACGCGCATTTTTCACAAAACGGCGATTATGCCGTTTCTGCTGGAACGCGCGGCGGTCAATGGACTGGCGGTGGATCGCCACGGCGGTTCGGTAGCGGCCTTTGGTCATCTCTATATTCCGCGGATGCATCGCGCCGGGTTTGTCGCCCCGAACATGGGTGATGTGGCCCCGGAAGCCAGTCCTGGCGGTTATGTGATGGATTCGCGCCCCGGCCTGTATGACTCAGTGCTGGTGCTGGATTACAAAAGCCTCTACCCGTCGATTATCCGCACCTTCCTGATTGACCCGGTGGGTCTGGTGGAAGGGCTGGCCCATCCTGATGATGCCGATTCGATTGAAGGTTTCCGTGAAGCGCGTTTTTCGCGGCATACCCACTGCCTGCCTGCGATAGTTGAACAGATCTGGCTGGGTCGCGAAGCGGCGAAAAAGCAGAATAATCAGCCGCTGTCCCAGGCGCTGAAAATCATCATGAACGCCTTTTACGGCGTGCTGGGCACCAGCGCCTGCCGCTTCTTTGATCCGCGGCTCGCCTCCTCTATTACGCTGCGCGGTCACGCCATCATGCAGCAGACCCGAACGCTGATTGAGGCGGAAGGCTACGACGTCATCTATGGCGACACCGACTCCACCTTTGTCTGGCTGAAGTCGGCGCACAGTGAAGAAGATGCCGCCGCGATTGGTCAGCAGCTGGTGCAGAAAGTGAACGACTGGTGGCGCGACCATCTGCAGCAGACGCAGGGTCTGACCAGCACACTGGAACTGGAGTATGAAAACCACTTCTGCCGTTTTCTGATGCCCACCATTCGCGGCGCGGAACAGGGCAGCAAGAAACGCTACGCCGGACTGATTCGTGACGCCGCCGGTGAGCGCATGGTCTTTAAGGGGCTGGAGTCGGTGCGAACAGACTGGACGCCGCTGGCAAAAGCATTCCAGCAGCAGCTCTACCACCGTATCTTCCACCGTCAGCCGTGGCAGGATTATATCCGTACAACCGTGGCGCAGTTGCTGGCGGGTGAACTCGACGATCAGCTGATCTACAAAAAGCGGCTGCGGCGTCCGCTGAAAGAATATGAACGAAACGTGCCCCCGCACGTGCGCGCCGCCAGGCTGGCCGATGAGCACAATCGTAAATTAAACCGGCCCTTGCAGTACCAGAATGGTGGCCGGATCCGTTATGTCATCGCCACCGCAGGCCCCGAGCCACTGGAGGCGCGCAGCACGCCGCTGGACTATGACCACTACGTGACGAGGCAACTTCAGCCGGTCGCAGAGGGGATTCTGCCTTTTGTCGAAGGGGACTTTGCTACACTTATTACCGGACAGCTGGGGCTTTTTTGACAGGTGACGAACGTCCTGCCATCCAGTACCATAGCGCCCTTCCTGAAACTCACCGCTCTTAAGTACGCTCCAGGCCTTGTTGTCTGGCGGTAACGCTATTGCCTGAGCTTTGGGAACACCTCTAAAAACGTTAAAATTCGAGCAAAAAATATATGGTTTTTACATTAGGTCAGCGCTGGATTAGTGATACGGAAAGTGAACTGGGACTGGGCACCGTGGTGGCGATCGATACCCGCATGATCACCCTGCTGTTTCCGGCCACGGGGGAAAACCGCCTCTACGCCCGCAACGATTCGCCAGTTACCCGCGTCATCTTTAATCCGGGTGATACCATCACCAGCCACGAAGGCTGGCAGATGCGCGTCGATGAAGTACGCAACGAAAATGACCTGATGACCTATATCGGTACCCGTCTGGATACCGAAGAGAGCGAAGTGATGCTGCGCGAAGTCATGCTCGACAGCAAGCTGGTGTTCAGTAAGCCGCAGGATCGCCTGTTTGCCGGCCAGCTCGACCGGATGGATCGTTTTGCCCTGCGCTTCCGCGCCCGTAAATACCAGAGTGAGCAATATCGCCTGCCAATCAGCGGATTACGCGGCATGCGCACCAATCTGATCCCTCACCAGCTGCATATCGCCCACGATGTCGGCCGCCGCCATGCGCCGCGCGTCCTGCTGGCCGATGAAGTTGGCCTGGGTAAAACTATTGAAGCCGGGATGATCATCCAGCAGCAGCTGCTGGCTGGCCGCGCCGATCGCGTCCTGATCGTGGTACCTGAAACTTTACAGCATCAGTGGCTGGTCGAGATGCTGCGTCGCTTCAACCTGCGCTTTGCGCTGTTTGACGATGACCGTTATACCGAAGCGCAGCACGACAGCGATAACCCATTTGAGACGGAGCAGCTGATTATCTGCTCACTGGACTTCGTGCGCCGTAACAAGCAGCGTCTTGAGATGCTGGCCGATGCCGAATGGGATCTGCTGGTGGTCGATGAAGCGCACCATCTGGCCTGGTCAGAAGGCGAGCCCAGCCGTGAATATCAGGTTATCGAACAGCTGGCTGAGAAAACCGCCGGGGTTCTGCTGCTGACCGCAACGCCGGAGCAGTTGGGCATGGAGAGTCACTTCGCCCGTCTGCGTCTGCTCGACCCTAATCGTTTCCATGACTTTGCCGCCTTTGTTGAAGAGCAGCAGCATTTCCGTCCGATTGCCGATGCCGTCACCGCGCTGCTGGCCGATAAAGCGATCTCCCAGGAGGAGATGAACCGGATCAACGATCTGGTCGGCGAGCAGGATATTGAGCCACTGCTGCAGGTCGCCAACAGCGACCGTGACGGCAAGCTGGAGGCGCGTCAGGAGCTGATCTCCATGCTGATGGACCGCCACGGCACCAGCCGCGTGCTGTTCCGTAACACCCGTAACGGGGTTAAAGGCTTCCCGAAACGCGAACTGCACCAGATCCGCCTGCCGCTGCCTGCGCAGTATCAGACGGCGATTAAAGTCTCCGGCATTATGGGCGCGCGAAAAAGTGCAGAAGAGCGGGCGCGTGACCTGCTCTATCCGGAACAGATTTATCAGGAATTTGAAGGCGACAGCGGCACCTGGTGGAACTTCGATCCGCGCGTGGAATGGCTGATGGGCTATCTCACCACCAACCGCAAAGAGAAAGTGCTGGTGATCTGCGCCAAAGCGGCCACCGCGCTGCAGCTGGAGCAGGTACTGCGCGAGCGCGAAGGTATCCGCGCAGCGGTGTTCCACGAAGGTCTGTCGATCATTGAACGTGACCGTGCTGCCGCCTGGTTCGCCTCAGAAGAGAATGGCGCGCAGGTGCTGTTGTGCTCCGAGATCGGTTCTGAAGGCCGTAACTTCCAGTTTGCCAGCCGTCTGGTGATGTTCGACCTGCCGTTTAACCCGGACCTGCTGGAGCAGCGTATCGGTCGTCTGGATCGTATCGGTCAGGCGCACGACATTCAGATTCTGGTGCCGTGGCTGGAGCAGACCGCACAGGCGGTTCTGCTGCGCTGGTATCACGAAGGACTGGACGCGTTTGAACACACCTGCCCGACCGGCCGGACAATTTATGACAGCGTCCATTCGCAACTGATCGGCTATCTGGCCGCGCCGGAAAACAGCGAAGGTTTTGATGCGTTTATCACCGACTGCCGTAAACAGCATGACGCGCTGAAACTGCAGCTGGAACAGGGTCGCGATCGCCTGCTGGAGCTGAACTCCAACGGCGGCGAATCGGCTCAGCTACTGGCCAATGCCATCAGCGAGCAGGATAACGACACCGGTCTGGTGAACTTCGCGCTTAACCTGTTTGATATCGTTGGTATCAATCAGGAAGATCGCAGCGATAACCTGATTGTGCTGACCCCTTCCGACCACATGCTGGTGCCCGATTTCCCTGGCCTGCCGGAAGATGGCTGCACCATCACCTTCAACCGCGATCAGGCGCTGTCGCGCGAAGATACCCAGTTCATTACCTGGGAACATCCGCTGATCCGCAACGGTCTGGATCTGATTCTGTCGGGCGATACCGGCAGCAGCGCACTGTCACTGCTGAAGAACAAGGCGCTGCCGGTGGGGACGCTGCTGGTCGAGCTGATCTATGTGGTTGAAGCACAGGCACCGAAGCATCTGCAACTGACCCGCTTCCTGCCGCCAACGCCAATCCGTCTGCTGATGGATACTAAAGGCACTAACCTGGCGGACAAAGTGGAGTTCGAAAGCTTTAACCGTCAGCTGAATGCGGTTAACCGTCATACCGCCAGTAAACTGGTGAATGCGGTGCAGCAGGATGTGCATGCGATTCTGACCCAGGGCGAAGAGAGTGTGGTCAGCGAAGCGCGTGCGGTGATTGATGCAGCGCGTGCCGAAGCGAACGAGAAGCTGGGCGCAGAACTCTCCCGTCTCAACGCGCTGAAAGCGGTGAATCCGAACATCCGTGACGATGAAGTCGAGGCGCTGGAAAGCAACCGTGAACAGGTGCTGGAAAGTCTCGATCAGGCCAACTGGCGTCTCGACGCACTGCGCCTGATTGTGGTGACACACCAGTAAGCTCAGGGGCCTGGATGAATCTGGCCGCAACTGAGAAACTCAACACGCAGGGAACAGGGGCAGAGGAGGAAAGCGTCCCGCGCCATGGACAAAAACGCCAGGAGCGTTTTTGAACAACGCAACGCGTTGGCCCGGCAACGGGCGCACCTCAGGGATGAGGTGCGTAATCGCGCGGGCCGAGCTTGTCAGGGATGACAGCTTTTGCGTCTTTCCGATCTGACCGTGTTTCCTGCGCTGGCACGCAATCACAGCTAAGCGGGCCAGACTTTGTCTACAATCTCAGCCGCATGGCCCCTTATTTTTGGAAAGCCCCATGGAACCTTACAATCCACCGCGTGAACCCTGGCTGCACATCCTTTATCAGGATGCGCACATCATGGTGGTGAACAAACCCAGCGGTCTGCTCTCGGTACCCGGTCGGCTGGACGAACATAAAGATAGCGTGATGACGCGGGTTCAGCGTGATTTCCCGCAGGCTGAATCTGTCCACCGACTGGATATGGCGACCAGCGGCGTAATGGTCGTGGCGCTGACTAAGGCTGCTGAGCGCGAGCTGAAACGACAGTTCCGTGAGCGGGAGCCTTCCAAGACTTACGTGGCCTGCATCTGGGGTCATCCGGCGAAGGAAGAGGGATTGGTTGACCTGCCGCTGATTTGCGACTGGCCAAATCGTCCGAAGCAGATGGTCTGCTTCGAGACCGGCAAAGCCGCGCAGACGGAATATCAGGTGCTGGAATATCGTGCGGATAACAGTGCGCGTGTTTCGCTGAAACCGATTACCGGCCGCTCACACCAGCTGCGGGTGCATATGCTGGCGCTGGGCCATCCGATTCTGGGGGATAACTTCTATGCGCATCCGGAGGCCAAAGCGATGGCGCCCCGTTTACTGCTGCATGCGGAGTCACTGACCATTACCCATCCGGCATTTGGTAACGCCATGACGTTTCGTCAGCCCGCCGATTTTTAAGGTTTACTGCTCGCCTGTCACCGTGGCCTCCTCTGTTGCAGAAGCGGCCACGGAACATGGTGTTTACTTAAAGCCTTTCTCTTTGCGAATCAGATCGTACGCCGCCTGAATTTCCTGCGCTTTCTGCTTCGCCATCTCCATCATCTCTGGCGGTAACCCTTTCGCTACCAGCTTGTCAGGATGATGTTCGCTCATGAGTTTGCGGTAGGCGCGTTTGATGGTGGTGGCGTCATCGCTACTCTTCACACCCAGCACGCTACAGGCATCTTCCAGCGTTGGCCCGCGTTGCGCCTGCTGAAAACCGCCTGAACTGCGCTGACCACCGCCAAACTGCTGGCCACCTTCCATCATGCGCAGGAACTGATCGAACTGACCGCGTGAAATGCCCAGCTCTTCGGCAATCACATAGAGCACCTGTCGCTCATTAGGATGCAGTGAACCGTCGGCAAAGGCGGCCTGAATCTGGATCTCCAGGAACATCCGAATCAGATCAAACCGGCCAAAACAGGCGCTGCGCAGTTCACGCAGTTTGCTGCGTAACGGGTAATCCGCCTGCTTGCCTTCGCGGAACGCGCGCTGGGCAGCCGTGCGAGAGTCACCGTGCAGCTGCATCCGCTCCATTAACAGCGAAGCAATCTGAATATCCGCTTCCGTGACGCGCCCTTTTGACTTGGTCAGATGGCCCATCACCTGAAAGGTGGTGCTGAAAAACAGCGTCTGTCGGGTCTGATTATTTGAGAAGTAAGCCTTGCCTTGCGCGCCGCGTACTTTGTCAATCATATGGCCAATGATCAAACCGATCACAATACCCCAAAAGCCTGCGCCGGAAAGTAATCCCACCGCCAGACCCACAACTTTTCCCCAGTAGCGCATAAACTCCTCAATTCGCCATGCTTGCGGCTGAAAATTGCATTATCATACCTGTCATTTATCTCAGCGCCTAACGGCAACGCTGACTGACCAGGATTAACACTGGCGCAACGCCGGGCAGTAAGTTAGTCTCTGACCCGATTGTCGGCATGATGCCAGTTTTCATGGAATTCTCGATACCGCGTATGAAAAAACATATACCTACCCTGCTGGCCACACTGATCGGCGCAGCCATTAGCCAGCAAGCCTTTGCCGACGATTTGATGTCGCAGTGTATGTTAGGCGTGCCGAGTTATAACCGCCCGCTGGTGAATGGCGATACGAATCAGATGCCCGTCACCATTCACTCCGACGCCGCCAAAGGGAACTATCCCAACGATGCGGTATTCACCGGTAATGTGAATATTGAGCAGGGCAACAGCCGTATGCAGGCGGATGAAGTCCAGCTTCATCAGCGTCAGCAGGAAGGCCAGACCGCGCCCGTACGTACCGTCGATGCGCTGGGTAATGTGCACTACGATGACAATCAGGTCATCCTGAAAGGTCCGAAAGCCTGGTCAAACCTCAACAGCAAAGATACCAACGTCTGGAATGGTCAGTACCAGATGGTAGATCGTCAGGGACGCGGCGTCGCAGATCAGATGAAGCTGCGCGGCGATAACCGCTACACCATTCTGGAAAACGGTACCTTTACCTCCTGTCTGCCCGGCTCCAACAGCTGGAGCGTGGTGGGTTCAGAGGTCATCCAGGATCGCGAAGAGGAAGTGGCGGAGATCTGGAACGCCCGCTTTAAGATCGGATCCGTTCCGGTGTTCTACAGCCCCTATCTGCAGTTACCGATTGGCGATCGTCGCCGCTCCGGTTTCCTGATCCCGAATGCAAAATATGGCAGCAACAATGGCTTTGAGTTCACGCTGCCCTATTACTGGAACATCGCGCCGCAGGCCGATGCGACCATCACGCCGCACTACATGAGTAAGCGCGGCATGCAGTTTGAAAACGAATTTCGTTATCTGACCACGCTGGGTGCGGGTCTGGTTGAATTCGACTACCTCGGCTCGGACAAACAGTACGATAACGACAAAGCGGTGCGTGGCATCGCCGAAAATGACAGCTCCGATCGCTGGCTGTTCTACTGGCGTCATGCCGGTGTCTATGACCAGAACTGGCGTTTCAACGCGGACTACACCAAGGTCAGCGATAAGTACTACTTCAACGATCTCGACTCGAAGTACTACAGCTCGACAGACAACTACGCCACGCAGAAATTCAGCATCGGCTATGCGGACACCAACTGGGATGCCACGCTCTCCACCAAAGATTTCCAGGTGTTCGGCGATACCACCAGCAATAACGTCTACCGCGCCATGCCGCAGCTGGACGTCAATCTCTATCAGAACGATATCGGCCCGTTTGATGGCCGGGTTTATGCCCAGGCGGTGAAGTTCACCAACGTCAGCAGCCGCTATCCCGAAGCGACCCGTTTACATGTTGAGCCAACGCTGAACCTGCCGCTGTCAAACGGCTGGGCCAGCCTGGATACCGAAGCGAAGTTCCTGGCGACCCACTATCAGCAGACTGACGTTGATTTCTATAACAACGCTGCCAATGGTCTCAGGGGTGATAAGAGCGGCGAACTGGATGAGTCAGTCAACCGCACCCTGCCGCAATTTAAAGTTGATGGTCGTCTGGTGTTTGACCGCGATATGAACTCGGCGGTGGGTTATACCCAGACGCTGGAACCGCGCGTGCAGTACCTTTATATCCCGTATCGTAATCAGAGCAATATCTATCCGTACGACTCAACGCTGCTGCAAACCGACTACACCGGTCTGTTCCGCGATCGTACTTATAGCGGCCTGGATCGCATCGCTTCCGCCAATGAAGTGGCTACCGGCGTCACCTCGCGTATTTATGATAACGATCTGGTTGAACGTTTTAACGTTTCTGTAGGTCAAATCTACTCGTTTACCCCTTCTCGTACTGGTGTGAATCAAACCAGTAAAGAAGATGATACCGGCAGCCTGATCTGGGCTGGCGATACATACTGGAAAATCAGCGATCGCTGGGGCGTCCGTGGTGGGCTGCAATATGACACCAAACTCGACAACGTCTCCCAGGGCAATACCGTACTGGAATACCGTCGTGATGCCGACCGCATGGTGCAGCTGAGCTACCGTTACAGCAGCCCGGAGTATGTTGCGACCGCGCTGAACGATAGCAGCCTGGTCACGAATCCTATCTACAAAAATGGGATTTCACAGGTAGGTACCACGGCCAGCTGGCCGATTGCCGACGCATGGTCTGTGGTAGGCGCTTACTACTACGATACCCGCAACACGCGTCCGGCTTCACAACTGGTTGGCCTGCAATACAGCTCATGCTGTTACGCTATCCGGGTCGGTTACGAACGCAAAATTAACGGTTGGGAAAACAACGACAGTAAGTACGACAACCAAATCTCATTCAACATTGAGCTGCGTGGTCTGAGTCCGAACTATGGCTTAGGCACCAACGATATGCTGCGTCAGGGCATTATCCCTTACCAGCCTGCTTTCTGATGTTGTGATGTTTGACAGGCAATCCCGCAGTGCGGAACCAACAATGGATAAAGTATGAAGAACTGGAGAATGCTGATTCTTGGTGTGGCAATCAGTGCCAACACCGCGTTCGCAGCACCACAAGTCGTTGATAAAGTTGCAGCCGTGGTCAATAACGGCGTGGTTCTTGAGAGTGACGTGGATGGCATGATGAGCACCGTTAAATCTCAGGCCCAGCAGGCTGGTCAGCAGTTGCCGGATGATAAAACGTTGCGCCATCAGATTCTGGAACGTCAGATCATGGACAACATCATCCTGCAGATGGGTGATAAAGCGGGAATTCAGATCAGCGACGAGCAGCTGGACCAGGCTATTCAGAACATCGCTGCGCAGAACAAGATGAGCCTTGATCAGCTGCGTAGCCGTCTGGCTTATGACGGCATGAACTACAGCGTGTATCGTTCTCAGATCCGCAAAGAGATGACTATCGCCGAAGTGCGCAACAACGAAGTGCGTCGTCGTGTCACGATTCTGCCGCAGGAAGTGGATACGCTTGCTACCCAGATCGGCTCTCAGAACAGCCAGGGTACTGAACTGAACGTCAGTCATATTCTGCTGCCGCTGCCGGAAAACCCGACGCAACAGCAGGTTGATGAGCAGGAAACGCTGGCGAAACAGCTGGTTGGCGAACTGAAAAATGGCGCTGACTTTGGCAAGATGGCCGTGACCTACTCTGCCGACTCCCAGGCGCTGAAAGGCGGCAACATGGGCTGGGGTAAAATCGAAGAGTTACCGACCCTGTTTGCTCAGGCACTCTCAAGCGCCAAAAAAGGCGATATCGTCGGGCCGGTGCGCTCTGGTGTGGGCTTCCACATCCTGAAAGTGAACGACCTGCGTGGCGAGAGCAAAAATGTCTCGGTCACCGAAGTCCATTCGCGTCACATTCTGCTGAAGCCATCGCCGATCCTGACAGACGATCAGGCACGCGCGCAGCTGGAGCAGATTGCTAACGATATCCGCAGTGGCAAAACCACCTTTGCGGCGGCGGCTAAACAGTACTCTGACGATCCGGGTTCGGCGAACCAGGGCGGCGACCTCGGCTGGACCTCTCCGGAAGTCTTTGATCCGGCGTTCCGTGACGCGCTGCTGCGCCTGCAGAAAGGCCAGACCAGCCAGCCGGTTCACTCCTCTTTCGGCTGGCATCTGATTCAGTTGCTGGATACCCGTCAGGTGGATAAAACCGATGCGGCCCAGAAAGAGCGTGCTTACCGTATGCTGTTTAACCGTAAGTTCGCGGAAGAAGCACAGACCTGGATGCAGGAACAACGTGCCAGTGCCTACGTGAAGATTCTGGATGGCAATGCGCAGTAATGCCCGTGTGGTGATCACGCCCGGCGAACCTGCCGGGATTGGTCCCGATCTTACCGTTCAGCTGGCCCAGCAGTCGTGGCCGGTTGAACTGGTGGTCTGCGCCTCGCCTGCCCTGTTGCAGCAGCGTGCGGCGCAACTCGGTCTGCCGCTGACGCTGCTGCCCTACCAGCCTGGTGTGGCAGCCGAGCCACAGCAGGCGGGTACACTGACTATCCTGCCAATTGAAACGGCAGCGCCGGTCACACCCGGCGAGCTTTGCGTCGCCAACAGCGACTATGTGCTGGCCACGCTGACGCGCGCCTGCGACGGTTGTCTCGACGGTGAATTCGCTGCCCTGATTACCGGCCCGGTGCATAAAGGCGTGATTAACGATGCCGGCATCGCCTTTACCGGCCATACCGAATTCTTCGCCGATCGCGCAGGCGGCCATCGGGTGGTCATGATGCTGGCGACAGAAGAGCTACGAGTCGCACTGGCCACCACCCATCTGCCGCTGAAAGATGTGCCCGCTGCGGTAACCCGTGAATGTCTGCATGAAGTGATTACGATTCTGCATCGTGATCTGCAGCAGAAGTTTGCGATTGCCGAGCCGCATATTTACGTCTGTGGTCTTAACCCTCATGCCGGCGAAAGCGGTCACATGGGTCGGGAAGAGATCGAGACCATCACGCCGGCACTCAATGAACTGCGTCAGCAGGGCATTAATCTGACCGGCCCGCTGCCTGCGGATACCCTTTTCCAGCCCAAATATCTGCAATACGCCGATGCGGTGCTGGCGATGTATCACGACCAGGGCCTGCCGGTACTCAAATTTCAGGGGTTTGGCCGGGCGGTAAATATCACCCTGGGCCTGCCCTTTATCCGGACTTCAGTTGACCACGGCACCGCGCTTGAACTCGCTGGCCTGGGTCAGGCTGAACCGGGCAGCTTCATCACGGCGCTTAACCTCGCCATCACTATGATCAAGAGCAGTAATGAATAATCGCGTCCATCAGGGGCACTACGCCCGTAAACGTTTCGGGCAGAACTTCCTGAACGATCAGTACATTATCGACAGCATTGTCTCCGCCATCCATCCTCAGCGCGACGAAGCGCTGGTGGAGATCGGCCCAGGACTGGGTGCCTTAACCGAGCCGGTAGGCGAACGCCTCGATAAATTAACGGTGATAGAGCTGGACCGCGATCTCGCTGCGCGTCTGGAAACGCATCCGTTCCTTGGCCCGAAACTGACTATCTTCCAGCAGGATGCCATGACCTTCGACTTCGCCGCGCTGGCGCAGGAGAGAGGCCAGCCGCTGCGGGTATTTGGTAACCTGCCGTACAATATTTCGACCCCGCTGATGTTCCACCTTTTCAGCTATACTGGTTCGATCAAAGATATGCACTTCATGCTGCAGAAAGAGGTGGTTAATCGTCTGGTTGCCGGTCCGGGTAACAAGACCTACGGTCGCCTGACGGTGATGGCACAGTACTACTGCCAGATCATTCCGGTGCTGGAAGTGCCTCCGCACTCTTTCACGCCACCACCGAAAGTGGACTCTGCCGTGGTGCGTCTGGTGCCGTATGCCGAGCCGCTGTATCCGGTCAGCGATGTGCGTATCCTGAGCCGTATTACCACTGAAGCGTTCGGCCAGCGTCGTAAAACGCTGCGCAACAGCCTGAGCCACATGGTGGCCGCCGGTGCGCTGGAAGAGTTATCCATAGATCCAACCCTGCGTGCCGAGAACGTCTCGGTGGCGCAATATTGTCAGCTGGCGAACTGGCTGGCGAATCATCAGGGAAAATCGCAGGAGTAAGTCATGAGTGAAACGGCCCGCGTCTCCGTCCATGTGCAAAGCCAGTACGTCGCCTCACAATCCTCACCGGATGATGATCGCTACGTCTTCGCCTATACCATTACGATACGCAATCTGGGCCGTTCCTCAGTGCAACTGCTGGGACGCTACTGGTTGATTACCAACGGTAACGGCCGCGAAACGGAAGTTCAGGGTGAAGGCGTGGTCGGTGAACAGCCGCTTATCGCGCCAGGCAATGAATTTCAGTACACCAGCGGTGCCGTGATTGAAACACCGATGGGCACCATGCAGGGGCACTATGTGATGGTCGACGAACAGGGCGACACTTTTCACGTAGAGATCCCGGTGTTCCGCCTCGCCATTCAGACCCACATTCATTGATTCACACGCTTTTTGCCCGTTAAGTCGGGCACCTTCCTGATGGATAAAACGTTATGAGCACATACCTGATTGGCGACGTTCACGGTTGCTACGATGAATTACGTGCATTGCTGCAACAGGTCGACTTCAATCCTGAGCAGGATACCCTGTGGCTGACCGGCGACTTAGTGGCGCGCGGTCCTGGCTCACTGGAAGTCTTACGCTACGTAAAATCGCTGGGCGACGCGGTGCGTCTGGTGCTGGGCAATCACGACTTGCATCTGCTGGCGGTCTACGCCGGCATCAGCCGTAACAAGCCTAAAGATCGCCTGACCCCGTTGCTGGAAGCGGATGATGCGGATGAGCTGATCAACTGGCTGCGTCGTCAGCCGCTGTTACAGGTTGATGAAGAGAAAAAGCTGGTGATGGGACACGCCGGTATCACGCCGCAATGGGATATTGAGACCGCGAAAAAGTGCGCGCGTGAAGTCGAAGCGGTTCTCGCCAGCGACAGTTATCCGCTGTTCCTGGATGCCATGTATGGCGACATGCCGAACAACTGGAGTGAGGATCTGACCGGCCTGGCGCGTCTGCGCTTCAGCACCAACGCCCTCACCCGCATGCGCTACTGCTTCCCCAACGGCCAGCTGGACATGATCTGCAAAGATGCCCCGGAATCGGCGCTTCCGCCGCTGAAACCCTGGTTTAACATTGAGGGGCCGGTCGCACGTGACTACACCATCGTCTTTGGTCACTGGGCCTCGCTGGAAGGCAAAGGCACGCCAGAGGGCATTATCGGGCTGGATACCGGCTGCTGCTGGGGCGGAACGCTGACCCTGTTGCACTGGGAGACGCAGCGCTATGTGGTGCAGCCCTCTAATCGCGAAAAAGCCCTGGCCTCCAGCGACAGTCTGGCACCGCCCACGCTATAACGGCGATGCTGGCCATCAGGCCAGCATCCTGTTTTATGCGCCGATAATGCCGCCATCTTCACGGGTGATCATAATCACCGACGACCGCGGACGCGGACTGTTGTCTGGGAAATGCGAGTCACCCTCTTCGCCGGGATGCTGCACATTCACGAACAGCGTTTTGTAATCGGGCGTGAAGGTAATACCGGTCAGCTCGCACGATTTTGGACCGACCATAAACCGGCGGATCTCGCCACTATCAGGATCACCCACCAGCATCTGATTATTCCCCTGCCCCTGATAATCCTCTTTGTTGCTGTATTTGCCGTCGGTCAGGATCCATAACCGCCCCTGCGCATCAAACCCCAGCCCATCCGGACTGTTAAAGGTATTCTCCGCGGTGATGTTCGGTGTGCCACGATAGATCCCCTCAGGATGCGCTATCGGGTTGCCACACAGCGCATAGATATCCCACTCAAACGTCTGCGCGGTAGCATCGCCTTTCTCATCCCAGCGAATAATCTGACCGTAGATATTTTTTGGCCGCGGATTCGCTGCATTGACCGGCATGCCTTCATTTCCGCGCTTGTTGTTGTTGGTCAGAGTGCAGTAGGCACGGCCGTCATGCGGGTTAACCGCAATCCACTCCGGCCGGTCCATTCGCGTTGCGTTGACCACATCTGCTGCGGCACGCGCATTGATCAAAACATCTGCCTGGCTATTGAATCCCTTTTCAGCGGTGAGTCCATTTTCGCCCCACTTCAGCGCCAGCCAGCGCCCGGTGCCTTTAAGCGGTGTGCCCTGCGCATCGCCGTTGAACTGCGCCACATAGAGCGTGCCCTTATCAAGCAGTCCGTGATTGGCTTTAGCATCATCCGGAGTGACCTTGTCATCTGAGACAAATTTATAGATATACTCGCCGCGCTCGTCGTCGCCCATATAAACCACCAGCTGGCCGGTTTTCGCGACCGTCACGGCGGCATTCTCGTGCTTGAAGCGGCCCAGTGCGGTCCGCTTTACCGGCACGGAGTGAGGATCGAAAGGATCGATTTCGACAATCCAGCCGTGACGGTTGAATTCGTTGGGATTCTTAGCGATATCGAAGCGGGGATCAAAATCGGCCCAGTTGCGCTCCGGCTCAGCGGCATTCAGGGTATAGCGCTTCTGCTGTGGGGTCGGCGTAAAGTCCGCCTGATGGGTGCCAAAGTAGGTGTCGTAGTTCTCTTCACAGGTGAGATAGGTGCCCCACGGCGTTTTGCCGTTGGCGCAGTTACCAAAGGTGCCCAGGACATTCATTCCCTGCGGATCGGCGGCAGTCTGCAGCGCTTTATCCCCCGCAGCCGGACCGGAGAAGCGCATCGGGGTATTGGCGGTAATGCGGCGGTTATAGTCAGAAGGACGTACCACCTGCCAGCGATTGTCCTCACCCCGTTTGACTTCAACGATGGAGATACCGTGCGCCGCCTGCGACTTTTTGACATCTTCCAGGCTGGTCGCTTTACTGCCGCCGTGGGCGAACAGCGTCGGCTCATTCACATATTCATTGTTAATCGCCATCACGCCGCGTTGGTCATTAATCGCGAAGAAGCTCATACCGTCGTTGTTGTCACCGAACTGCTTTTCCTGATCTTCGGCGCTGTTGTTGCCCTGCGGATCAAACGCGGCTGCGCCATTCACCAGCGGATCACCCCAGGAGATCAACACGTCGGCGCGATAGCCAGGGGCCACCACAATCTCATCGGCCGTGGACGCGGCAATCGCCTGAAAGCCCAGCAGTGGACTGCCCGCAGGCTTCTCCTGCGCCAGTGCACTGCCCGAGAGCGTCAGGCCGCCGCTGAGAAAGCCGGTCAGGCCGATAGCACCGGAACCGGCAAGGAATTTACGACGCAGTGGATCAGGCAGGCGGTCAGTGCTTAATGCGGAGAGTTCGATTTTCATTAGTGATTGCTTCCTTTGTGTCGATCCCAGAAAAGAAGCAATGCTAATGAATAAAGATGACAGCCAGGTTACAGCCCGGCAGGGGTGGGATTAGCGACGACGGTCAAGGATCTCAAAGCAGTAGCTGTGGGAATTTTGCTCGTCAGCGTCGTGGAATTCGCTGAACGTTGACTGCCACTCATCCGGCTCGTAATCCGGGAACTGCGTATCACCTTCGACTTCCGCATCAATGTGCGTCAGATAGAGACGATCGGCACGCTTCAGCATCTGCTCATAGACGCGGCCACCGCCAATCACCATGATCTCTTCAGCGTCACCGGCTGCCTGTAACGCCTCATCCAGCGAAGTGACCCAGGTAACGCCTTCGGTGGTGCCCGGCTGGCTGCTGACCACGATATTCAGTCGGCCAGGTAACGGACGGCCAATAGATTCAAAGGTCAGTCGGCCCATAATCACCGGTTTCTTCAGCGTATGGCGCTTGAACCACGCCAGATCTGCAGGCAGGTCCCACGGCATGGCGTTCTCCATTCCAATAATGCGATCTGCTGCTAATGCCGCGATAAGACTAATCATGTTAACCACTCACTGAAAAAAATTGGCGCCATGATACGTAAAGGTGAAACTTTCGTCGATAGGGGGAAAGGTCTAATTGCGTAAAGCTTTTCATGACGTCGTTTTTCAAGGCCTGTGCAGCGTTTTTCACCGCCTAATCGCGTCAGTTTGCCGCAGCTCGCCAGCGATCGGCCTTATGCTGGTACAAAAGTCGTGCGCAAAAGAAAACGGCTCCCGGAGGAGCCGTCAGGGTTATCAGAAGTCGTAGCGCAGACGCACCAGATTCATATCACCCAGGTTATCGGTGCTGGAGGTAAACACATGTTCGTAATCGACACGGAAACCGTAGTCGAGGAACAGCACCACACCCAGACCGTTGTCGATGCGCTGATAATCACGGCCTGTCGCATACTCAATGCGATCGCCCATGACATATGGCTGTACCGCTTTCAGACCATACTGCCCCACCGGAATCTTGTAACCGGCGAAATATTCAATGCCCCACGCGTCGCCGGCAAAGTAGTCATGCACATCTTTGCGTTTGGTGGTCATGAAGTTCTCATACCAGCCACCGCCGGCTGACAACGTCCAGTTGCCTGGAGTCCAGCTCAGCGCGGTGCCGTAAATGTTCTGATCGTAATCGCGGCTGTCGCCGTTGTTCGGGTTACGCATCGCCGCGCGGGTGTAGTTCCACGCCGTGCCCCAGCTCAGATCGTCCGTGATGTGGTAGTCCACACCCAGCGAGCCGCCGCCTTTGCGCTTATAGCGCAGGCCGTTGCCTGGCAGATACTCGTTATCTTCGAACATATAAGAGGCGTAAAGATCCGCATCGCCGAAGCTGTTTTTATACTTCAGCTGTTTGCGTGAGCGGTAAGATCCGTCGTAGTCGCCGTTGATCCCGTTACCCGGAGCCTGGCCGACCATGTCGTAATCCCAGATATCGGTCTTGGCGCCCACGGTATCGTAATAGACACTGTTCTGCTGACCAAAGGTAAGCTGGCCCCAGGTTTTGCTTTTCAGACCGGTGTAGAGCTGACGACGCGTGGTGTTATTGGCACCGTCCGCATAGTGACGATCCCAGCTGAAGACCGCCGGGACGTTAACGCCCAGCTCGTAGTAGCTGATCCAGCTGACGTCATCAAACAGGTAGTAGTCAGCGCCGAAACGGAAACGGGTGCCGCCATCAAAACCGTCGCGCTTGTAGGATTTGTCATCCACGCCGGTCTGATGATTGAACTGAGCACGAATGCTGCCGCCAAAAGTAAAGTTAAGACGGCTAAGCGGATCGCCGGCCTGCGGATCCTGTTTTAACAGGGTAATTTCCGCCTGGCTGGCGAAAGGAAGAATTGCCATCAGTGCAGCCACTGCACTCAGAGAAAAAGTACGCATTTTCATTTTTTATTTATGTCCTGATACGCTCCAGTGATGAGCGGCAGGCATAGTACTGACGAAAAATCCGCACAGGAAGTGTTTATATTATAAATTTGTGCGAACCGGTCTTATTCGCACCTATAGCTAAAAAAATAAGCCAAATCAGTGACTTTAACGCAAACTCTTTGCTTTCCCTGAACCCTGTTTTCGGATTATCGCCAATAAGATGGTCAAAAAAAACGGCTCCCGCAGGAGCCGTTTTTCACATTACATCGCCTTACATCGCCTTGATCTGGGCATGCATCTCCTGAACGGAGATAACCTGTTCCGTCGGGTCAGCATTCAGCGCCATCGCGGTGGCGAAGCCGCCGTTCAGCGTGGTGTCGTAGTGCACTTTATACTGCAGAGCACTGCGGCGAATCAGTTTCGAATCTTCAATCGCCTGACGACCCGCCGTGGTATTAACGATGTAGCTATACTCGCCGTTCTTCAGACGGTCCTGAATGTGCGGACGCCCTTCGTGCACCTTGTTCACCAGGCGCGGATTGATGCCCGCTTCGCCCAGCACAACCGCCGTGCCGTGAGTCGCATCCAGTTCGAAACCAAACTTCTGCAGCTTAGCGGCCAGGTCGACAATACGTTTCTTGTCGCCTTCACGCACCGACAGCAGCGCACGGCCCGACTTCTTCATGTTGCTCTGTGCGCCCAGCATCGCTTTAGAAAACGCCTCAGCGAAGGTGCGGCCCACGCCCATGACTTCACCGGTAGAGCGCATTTCTGGCCCCAGAATCGGGTCAACGCCCTGGAACTTGTTAAACGGCAGCACCACTTCTTTGACAGAGTAGTAAGGCGGAATCACCTCTTCAGTGACGCCCTGCTCTGCCAGCGTTTTGCCTGCCATCACGCGCGCGGCAACTTTCGCCAGCGGGACACCGGTCGCTTTAGAGACGAACGGCACGGTACGCGCCGCGCGAGGGTTAACTTCGATCAGGTAGACTTCGTTGTCTTTCACCGCGAACTGGACGTTCATCAGGCCACGAACGTTCAGCTCAAACGCCAGCTTCTCAACCTGCTGGCGCATCACATTCTGAATCTCCTGACTCAGGGTGTAGGCCGGCAGTGAACAGGCGGAGTCACCGGAGTGAACGCCAGCCTGCTCGATGTGTTCCATGATGCCGCCAATCAACACCCGCTCACCGTCGCAAATCGCATCAACATCCACTTCGACCGCATCATCCAGGAAGCGATCCAGCAGCACCGGTGCATCGTTGGAAACCGAGACCGCCGTCTGGAAGTAGCGCTTGAGGTCGATCTCGTCGTAGACGATCTCCATGGCACGGCCACCCAGCACATAAGAAGGACGCACCACCAGCGGATAACCCAGGCCCGCGGCTTTCTCAACCGCCTGCTCCAGTGTGGCCACCGTGGCGTTGGCGGGTTGCTTCAGGTTCAGTCGATCAACCGCCTGCTGGAAACGTTCACGGTCTTCAGCACGGTCGATGGAATCCGGGCTGGTGCCGATAACCGGTACGCCTGCGGCTTCCAGGGCACGCGCCAGTTTCAGCGGAGTCTGACCGCCATACTGCACAATCACACCTTTTGGCTGCTCAATGCGCACAATCTCCAGCACATCTTCCAGCGTGACCGGCTCGAAGTAGAGGCGATCAGAGGTGTCGTAATCGGTCGAGACTGTTTCCGGGTTACAGTTGACCATAATGGTCTGATAACCATCTTCACGCAGCGCGAGGGCGGCGTGAACGCAGCAATAGTCGAATTCGATACCCTGACCGATACGGTTTGGCCCACCGCCCAGAATCATGATTTTTTCGCGATCCGGACTTGGATTGGCTTCGCACTCCTCCTCATAGGTGGAGTACATGTAGGCGGTGTCTGTCGCGAACTCTGCGGCGCAGGTATCCACGCGCTTGTAAACCGGGTGCAGGTTAAACTGCTGACGCAGCTTGCGGATTTCGCTCTCTGCCACGCCCGCCAGTGTTGCCAGCCGTGCATCAGCAAAGCCTTTACGCTTCAGGGCGCGCAGGAACGTCTCATCCAGGCTATTAACCCCTTCACGGGCAACCTGCTCTTCCAGCCGCACCAGTTCTTCGATCTGCACCAGGAACCAGCGGTCAATATTGGTCAGGTTAAACACGCCATCCACTGACATGCCGGCACGGAAAGCGTCTGCGATGTACCAGATGCGGTCTGAACCGGCATCTTTCAGCTCACGGCGGATGCGGGTTAATGCTTCCGGGTCGTCGAGGTGGACTTTCGGGTCGAAGCCATTAGCGCCTACTTCCAGGCCGCGCAGCGCTTTCTGCATGGATTCCTGGAAAGTACGACCAATTGCCATCACTTCCCCGACCGACTTCATCTGCGTGGTCAGGCGATCGTTGGCACCGGCAAATTTTTCGAAGTTGAAACGCGGGATCTTGGTGACAACGTAGTCGATGGAAGGCTCGAACGAGGCAGGCGTTAAACCGCCGGTGATATCATTCATCAGCTCGTCGAGGGTATAGCCGACCGCCAGTTTGGCCGCCACTTTAGCAATCGGGAAACCGGTCGCTTTGGAGGCCAGCGCCGAGGAGCGTGACACGCGCGGGTTCATCTCAATGACAATCAGGCGGCCATCTTTCGGATTAACCGAGAACTGCACGTTGGAGCCACCGGTTTCCACACCGATCTCACGCAGTACCGCCAGCGAGGCGTTACGCATGATCTGATACTCTTTGTCGGTCAGCGTCTGGGCAGGTGCCACCGTGATGGAGTCACCGGTGTGGATCCCCATCGCATCGAAGTTTTCAATTGAGCAGACGATGATGCAGTTGTCGTTTTTATCGCGCACCACTTCCATCTCATACTCTTTCCAGCCAATCAGCGACTCATCAATCAGCAGCTCATTCGTCGGTGAAAGGTCCAGACCGCGTTCGCAAATCTCTTCAAACTCTTCGCGGTTGTAGGCGATGCCGCCACCGGTTCCGCCCATAGTAAATGAGGGACGGATAATGCAGGGGAAACCGACATCTTCAGCCACGGCCAGCGCTTCTTCCATGGTGTGCGCAATGCCGGAGCGCGCGGTATCCAGACCGATGCTTTTCATCGCCACGTCGAAACGACGACGATCTTCTGCTTTGTCGATCGCATCAGCCGTTGCGCCGATCATGGTGACGCCAAACTCTTCCAGCACGCCATGACGTTCCAGCTCCAGCGCACAGTTCAGCGCTGTCTGACCGCCCATGGTCGGCAGTACCGCGTCCGGGCGCTCTTTTTCGATGATTTTGCGCACCACTTCCCAGTGAATCGGCTCAATGTAAGTCGCATCAGCCATTTCCGGGTCGGTCATGATCGTCGCCGGGTTGGAGTTCACCAGAATGACGCGGTAACCCTCTTCACGCAGCGCTTTACACGCCTGCGCACCGGAATAGTCAAATTCGCAGGCCTGGCCGATCACAATCGGACCGGCACCAAGAATCAGGATGGATTTTAGGTCTGTACGTTTTGGCATGAATTAGCTCCTGATTACTTCGCTTGCAGACGGAATGCGTCAATCAATTCAATAAAGTGGTCAAACAGCGGCGCAGCATCGCCTGGGCCCGGGCTCGCTTCCGGGTGTCCCTGGAAGCTGAATGCGGGCTTGTCAGTGCGGTGAATGCCCTGCACGGTTTTATCGAACAACGAAATGTGAGTTACACGCAGGTTAGCGGGAAGATTGTTCTCATCGACCGCAAAACCGTGGTTCTGCGCGGTGATCATCACGCGATTGTTATCGAGATCTTTCACCGGATGGTTGCCGCCGTGGTGGCCCAGCTTCATCTTCACGGTCTTAGCCCCGCTGGCCAGCGCCAGCAGCTGATGACCCAGACAGATCCCGAACACCGGGATCTCTGTTTTCAGGAAGGCCTGAATCGCGCTGATGGCGTAGTCGCACGGCTCCGGGTCGCCAGGACCGTTAGAGAGGAAGATGCCATCCGGATTAAGCTTAAGTACTTCTTCCGCAGGCGTCTGTGCCGGAACGACGGTCAGACGACAGCCGCGATCGACCAGCATCCGCAGAATGTTGCGCTTGGCACCGTAATCGTAAGCCACCACATGGTAAGGCAGTGATTCAGCGTCGGCCTGCTCTGGCAGCCCTCCCTCCAGCGTCCAGCTGCCCTGCTGCCAGCTGTAGGTCTCAGTGGTGCAGACCTCTTTCGCCAAATCCATCCCTTTCAGTCCCGGGAACGCCTGAGCTTTTTGCAGCGCCAGCGCGGCATCCGGATTATCGCCCGCAATGATGCAGCCGTTTTGTGCACCTTTCTCACGCAGCAAGCGCGTCAGCTTGCGGGTATCGATATCGGCAATCGCCACGATGTTGTTGCGCTGCAGGTAGGCGGATAAGCCCTCTTCACTACGGAAGTTGCTGGCAATCAGCGGCAGGTCACGGATAACCAGGCCCTGCGCATGAATCTGGCTGGATTCTTCGTCGGCGGTATTGGTTCCGACATTACCGATATGGGGATAAGTGAGAGTAACGATTTGGCGGGAATAGGAAGGATCAGTGAGGATTTCTTGATAACCGGTCATTGAGGTATTGAAAACGACTTCTCCCACTGCCGACCCTGTTGCCCCGATGGCCCGACCGTGGAATTGGGTTCCGTCTTCCAGAACCAAGAGCGCTGACTTAATCAAAACATCCTCCAGGGAATAAACAGTCACAATATCTGCATATTAATTCAAAATAGCCGCCTGAATCAATGCAAAAACCGCCTGAATTGTCGATTTTTGGCAAATTGCGCGCATTCTAATGATCGCCCTGGCCATTGTCTACCCTGCGGCGGGATTTTTTCACCCTTATCTGCCTTCTGAGGAAAATAACGGGCATAAGCAGCAAAAAGAGAGGAAAACTCGGCGGAATAATCGTTTGCCAGGCAGCGTAAAAGCAAAACAGAAGCAGCGCGGCCTTTATTTTTGACCAAATGGTCAAAAATAGCATCCGGCAGAGCAAATAAATGAAGAAAACCGGCAAAAACAGGAGTCAGAGCTAACTTTTATATCGGGAAGGCAAATTTAAGGTAAAATTAAGGGCAATGAAAACATTGCCCCTTTTCAATCAAGCGATTATCGATTGAAACAACCACATCACGATGGTTCACAACACTTACAACATCGACAAATCCAGCACATCCCGCATATCAAACAGGCCAGATTTCTTATCTTTCAACCATAAAGCGGACTTAACCGCGCCATTTGCAAAGGTCATACGGCTTGAAGCCTTGTGGGTTATCTCTACGCGCTCGCCGATATCTGCAAACATCGCAGTATGCTCACCGACGATGTCACCCGCGCGTACTGTCGCAAAACCGATGCTCTGCGGCTGGCGTTCGCCGGTGTGGCCCTCACGCGTATAGACCGCATGCTCATCCAGTTTCCACTGCATCGCATCGGCAATCGCCTCACCCATCGCCAGCGCGGTTCCGGAGGGCGCATCCACTTTATGGCGGTGGTGCGCTTCAACGATCTCAATATCTGCGTACTCCCCCATCACTTTGGCAGCCTTCTCCAGCAGCTTCAGCACCAGGTTAACCCCCACGCTGAAGTTAGCGGCGAACACAATAGGGATATCTTCCGCAGCGGCCCGAATGGCCGCTTTGCCTGCTTCATCAAAACCGGTGGTGCCGATCACCATCGCTTTGCCCTGCTCACGGCAGATCGCCATATACTCCAGCGTGCCTTCCGGGCGGGTGAAGTCGACCAGCACATCAAAATCGTTAATCACCGCGCGTAAATCGTCAGCGATGATGATGCCATTTTTTCCGATGCCCGCTAATTCACCAGCGTCGCTGCCGGTCAGCGATGAGCCTGGGCGAGCCAGTGCCGCACCCAGTTCTGCGCCTTCTGCCTGCTGCGTCGCCTGAATCAGATTACGGCCCATACGGCCCGGCGCGCCCACAATAGCAATGCGGATTGTGTTCATATTTATTCATTCCTAAAACAAAACTATGCATCCAAAGCGTCATCAGGTTAACGATGAGTTAACAGTCACGCCACTATTAATCCGTGATAATAAGAATTTTATGCCAGCCGCCCGTGATTATCAGTAAAAGCAATCACCGCAGCAAATAACGACTTTTTTTGTCAGATTCAAAAAACAAAAAAGGCCGAACAGAGTCGGCCTTTTTATCAGTAATATCGCAGAGTTACTGCACGTTACGCACTTCGACACGCAGCTCTTTGGGCACTTCGAAGACAATATTCTCTTCACGGCCAATCAGCTCAATTGCCGCTTCGCCGCCCAGTTCACGCAGCCGCTGGATCACCTGCTGCACCAGAATATCGGGCGCTGACGCGCCTGCGGTGACGCCGATGCAGGCCACGCCTTTTACCCACTCTTCCTGAATATCATCCGCAGAGTCGATCAGCTTCGCCAGCTTACCGGCACGCTGAGCCAGCTCAGCCAGACGGTTAGAGTTAGAAGAGTTCTTCGACCCCACCACCAGCACCACTTCCGCATCTTTAGCCAGAGTACGAACCGCTTCCTGACGGTTGGTGGTGGCGTAGCAGATATCATCTTTACGCGGCCCGATAATCGCCGGGAAGCGCTGACGCAGAGCATCAATGATGTCAGAGGTGTCATCCACAGAGAGCGTGGTCTGCGTCATGAAGCTCAGATTGTTTTCGTCTTTCACTGTCAGTCTGAAGACATCTTCCGGTGACTCCACCAGATACATGCCGCCATTAGGGTTATTGTACTGCCCCATGGTGCCTTCAACTTCCGGATGACCCGCATGACCAATCAGTATTGCCTCAACGCCTTTACGGCTGGCGCGTGCCACTTCCATATGCACCTTGGTCACCAGCGGACAGGTAGCGTCAAACAGCATAGTCAGATTGCGCGCTTTGGCTTCGGCACGCACTGCCTGAGAAACACCGTGCGCGGAGAAGATCAGAATCGCGTTATCCGGCACTTCACTGATCTCTTCAATGAAGATGGCACCGCGCTCACGCAGGCTGTTTACCACGTAACGGTTATGCACCACTTCGTGACGGACATAGATTGGCGCGCCATACATCTCCAGCGCGCGCTCAACAATACTGATGGCACGATCAACGCCAGCGCAGAAGCCGCGCGGATTAGCTAACAGGATTTGCATCGTTGGCCTCCAGTGCGGGATCGATTTCCAGCACCTCTACATCAAACTGAATACGACGACCTGCCAGCGGATGGTTGAAATCCACAGTGATAGAGTCACCGGAGATTTCACGGATCACGCCAGGCATTTCACTGCCGCCCATGCCGCTGAACAGCATGATGGCTCCCACTTCCGGCTCACCCGCATCGATAAAGTCCCGACGCGAGAAATACTGGATCAGGTCAGGGCTGACGCCGCCAAAGGCGTCGTCCGGTTCCAGGGTAAACTGTTTAGTTTCACCCGCTTTCAGCCCCAGCAGTGCCTGCTCAAGTGCCGCAGAGAGGCTGCCATCACCGAGACGGAACAGCGCGGGCTTGCCGTTTGCACGGGTCGATTCCGCCGTCGAGCCATCTTCCAGCTTCAGCGTAAAATGCACCAACACCGCGCTTTCGCGCTGTACGGACTCAGTCATCACTTACCCTTTCTGTTTAGCCTGTTTGCCGTTCGGGCTGAAAAAGCCCTCCAGCACCACCAATGCAGCACCGATACAGATGCCGCAGTCAGCGATATTAAATGTAGCGAAGTGCCAGTTACCGACATAGAAATCGATAAAATCGACCACAAAGCCATGGTATGAGCGATCAAACAGATTGCCTATCGCGCCGCCGATGATCAGGGCATACGCGATGTTAGCGATCTTCTGACTGGCATGATTACGATACATCATCACGACCAGTGAGATCACGATAGCCAGCGCAATACCGGCAAAGAACCAGCGCTGCCAGCCGCCTTTGTCCGCCAGGAAACTGAACGCCGCGCCGTAGTTGTGCGCGTAGAACAGGTTCAGGTAGGGCATCAGTGGCTGGGTTTCATGCAGCATCATGTTGTTCATCACCCACTGCTTGCTGGCGAAGTCGACAACAATCACCACCAGCACCAGCCACAGCCAGCGCAATCCGGTTGATAAAATAGGTTTACGCATCAGGCAAATTCACGCTGTTCGCCGTCACCGGCTACGTTAGTGTAACAACGACCACAGACCTCAGCATGCTCAGGATTCTGTCCGACGTCGGTAGTGTAATGCCAGCAGCGCTGACATTTCTCGCCTTCCGCCTTGTGCAGCGCGATTTTCAGACCTTTCAGCAGCTCACTCTGCTGCGCTTCGTCGTTCGCCAGGGCGTAATCAGCCACCTGTGCGCCAGAGGTCAGCAGCACAAAGCGCAGCTCATTACCCAGCGCCTGCAGTTTAGCCGCCAGCTCCGGATCGGCATAGAGCGTGACCGTTGCTTCCAGTGCGCCACCGATACGTTTATCCGCACGCGCCTGCTCGATCACCTTGTTCACTTCGCCACGCACTTTCAGCAGCTCAGCCCAGTAGGCGTCATTCAGCGCTTCATCTTCAGCCAGGCCAAACAGCCCCTGATACCACTCTTCGGTAAAGACATACTGCGCACGTTCGCCTGGCAGGTAGCCCCAGATCTCATCCGCCGTAAAGGACATGATCGGTGCCATCCAGCGCACCAGCGCTTCGACGATATGCCACAGCGCGGTCTGGCAGCTGCGACGCGCCAGGCCATCGCCTTTCGCGGTGTACTGACGATCCTTGATGATGTCGAGATAGAAGCTGCCCATCTCAATTGAGCAGAACTGCATCAGTCGCTGGATCACTTCGTGGAAATCGTAGTTCTCGTAAGAGGCAACGATATCGGCCTGTGCCGCCTGAGCGCGACCGACGGCCCAGCGATCCACCACCACCATCTCTTCCGGTTTCACCAGATCGGTCGCCGGGTTAAAGCCGCTGAGGTTAGCCAGCAGGAAACGCGCGGTGTTACGGATGCGGCGATAGGCATCGGCAGAACGTTTAAGGATCTCATCGGAGACCGCCATTTCGCCCGAGTAGTCGGTTGATGCCACCCACAGGCGCAGAATATCGGCGCCCAGTTTGTTCATCACATCCTGCGGCGCAACCGTGTTACCGATCGATTTCGACATCTTGCGGCCCTGACCATCCACGGTGAAACCGTGTGTCAGTACCTGACGATAAGGCGCTTTGCCCTTCATCGCCGTGGAGATCATCAGCGAGGACATAAACCAGCCGCGATGCTGATCGGACCCTTCCAGATAGAGGTCAGGCGCATGTCCGTCAAATTCCGGACGCGCATCAACCACGGAATAGCTGGTTGAACCGGAGTCAAACCAGACATCCAGCGTATCCGGCACTTTTACGTAATGATCGGCATCGTCGCCCATCAGCTCGCGCGGATCGAGATCCCACCAGGCCTGAATCCCCTCCTGCTCAACGCGCTGCGCCACTTTTTCCATCAGCGCCAGCGTGTCCGGGTGCAGCTCTTCGCTCTCTTTATGAACGAACAGCGCCATCGGTACGCCCCAGGTACGCTGACGAGAGATACACCAGTCAGGACGGTTCGCCACCATCGATTCGATACGCGCCTGGCCCCAGTCCGGGATCCACTGCACGCCTTTGATCTCCTTCAGCGACTGCGCACGCAATCCTTTCTGATCCATGCTGATGAACCATTGCGGTGTGGCGCGGAAGATGATCGGCGTTTTATGGCGCCAGCAGTGCGGGTAGCTGTGCAGCAGTTTCTCAACGTGCAGCAGCGCGCCCTTCTCTTTCAGCAGCTCAACGATCATGTCGTTGGCTTTAAAGACGTTGACCCCATCCAGCGTCGGATAGGTGCCTGGCAGATAGCGGCCATCCGGTCCGACCGGATTGGCGGTTTCGATGCCATATTTCTGACCGATAACATAGTCATCCGGGCCGTGGCCAGGTGCCGTGTGGACTGCACCGGTACCCGCTTCCAGGGTGACGTGATCGCCCAGCACCACCAGCGACTCAAGCGCCAGGAACGGATGCTGGAATTTCTGTAGCTCCAGCGCCGCGCCTTTGCATTCGCCCAGTACCTGCCATTCGCTGACGCCCGCGCGCTTCATCACGCTCTCGACCAGATCTTTTGCCAGGATCAGCGCGCGACCGTCGATCTGCAGCAG
This sequence comes from Pantoea sp. ABR1s, assembly GCF_057812235.1. Taxonomy (NCBI): domain Bacteria; kingdom Pseudomonadati; phylum Pseudomonadota; class Gammaproteobacteria; order Enterobacterales; family Erwiniaceae; genus Pantoea; species Pantoea sp. ABR1s. The sequence continues at coordinate 3,441,551 of NZ_CM173823.1, forward strand.
CTGATACTCAAATTCCGCGTTTAACGAGATGGCGCGGTTAGCTGGCAGCGTCCACGGTGTCGTCGTCCAGATCACCAGTGAAATCGGACCATTAACCTGTGCCACACCAAACGCCTGACGCACCGCGTCGGCATCAATGGCGTTGAACATCACATCAATCGACGGTGACGTTTTGTCGTAATACTCCACTTCCGCTTCTGCTAAGGCAGAACGGCAATCCAGGCACCAGTGCACGGGCTTAGCGCCTTTGTGCAGGTGGCCGTTGCCGATGATTTTACTCAGCGCACGAATGATGTTGGCTTCGGTACCGAAATCCATGGTCAGGTAAGGACGATCCCAGTCGCCCAGCACGCCCAGACGGATAAAGTCCGCCTTCTGGCCTTCAACCTGTTCTGCGGCGTATTTGCGGCACGCTTCGCGGAATTCAGCAGCGGTGACTTTCTCGCCTGGCTTGCCGATCATCTGCTCAACTTTGTGTTCGATTGGCAGACCGTGACAGTCCCAGCCCGGCACATACGGCGAGTCATAACCCGCCATGCCTTTCGACTTAACGATAATGTCTTTCAGAATCTTGTTAACGGAGTGACCAATATGAATGCTGCCGTTCGCATACGGAGGGCCATCATGCAGGATAAAGGTTTTTTTCCCTTTTTTGGCTTCGCGGATGATGCCGTACAGATTGTCGGCATACCAGCGTTGCAACATTCCCGGTTCGCGTTTGGCCAGATCGCCACGCATCGGGAATCCCGTTTCCGGCAAATTCAGGGTAGATTTATAGTCACTCATCAGATTCTCGATTCCGTTTTTCGCTCAGGTTAAAGCAGCCCAAAGAACTGCCGGGCCGTTACCACATCGTTCGCAATTTGTTCTTTCAACGCCTCCAGTGAGGCAAAGCGCTGCTCGTTTCGTATTTTCTGTTTCAGCACCACATCAATGTGACGACCATAGAGATCCATATTGATGTCGAGCAGGTGAACTTCAAGCTGCTGGCGTAAACCTTTTACGGTCGGACGGGTGCCGATATTGGCGACACCTGGCAGTGGCTCGGGCGTCAGACCCCGTACCTCTACCGCATAAACCCCTTTCACCGGCGAGACGCTGCGGCGTAAAGGGAGGTTCGCCGTGGGGAAACCCAGCGTGCGTCCCAGTGCATCACCGTGCACAACGCGGCCGGAAATAGTGAAAGGGTGACCAAGCAGCGACTGCGCCAGCGCTAAATCATCCACGGCCAGTGCCTGACGCACGGCAGTACTGCTGATTCGCTTACCGCCATCACAGAAGGTTTCGGTGCTGACGACCTCAAAGCCGTACTCCGCACCGGCTTTCTGTAATAACAGGAAATCACCCTGGCGACCAGCGCCGAAGCGGAAATCATCGCCTACCGCAAGGTACTTTACGTCCAGCTTTTCGACTAACAGGTCACTGATAAAACGCTGGGCGGACAAGGCCGCAAAGCGACGGTCGAACCGCACGCACAACACTTTATCGACGCCGGCTTCCGCCATGTATCGCAGTTTTTCACGCAGACGCGTCAGACGAGCCGGCGCTTTGTCACCGGCAAACAGCTCCAGCGGCTGTGGCTCAAAAACCATGACCACCACCGGCAGATTGCGCTTACGTCCCTCTTCACACAGCCGCGACATCAGCGCCTGATGCCCACGGTGCACGCCATCGAAATTGCCAATGGTCAGAACGCAGCCGCGATGCTGCTCGTTAAGATTATGAATACCGCGGATAAACTTCATGGCTGGCCCAAACCGGTGGAAATCGGCGGATTATACCCTTGAAAGCGACTCAGGTTAACCCGTCAGCACGCCTTTCATGCTTTCGGCGCTGCATTTCCTGTTGCAGAAGCGCATGTTAAGAATTTTGTCGCGAAATACTGTATTCAGCGAGGGGAAGCTGGTAGAATCCTGCGCCATCAAATACGTAACCGAGTGCCGCTCTCAGGGCGACGCTTATTTGCACAAATCCATTGACAAAATCAGGTTAGAAGGGCATAGTCCTCGGCCTTTGATTTGTCTCTATAGAACACATTTGGGAGTTGTACCTTGGCTAATATCAAATCAGCTAAGAAACGCGCCGTAACATCTGAGAAACGCCGTAAGCATAACGCTAGCCGCCGCTCTATGATGCGTACCTTCGTTAAGAAAGTATACGCGGCGATCGCTTCAGGCGACAAAGCTGCTGCGCAGAACGCATTCAATGAAATGCAACCACTCGTGGACCGTCAGGCTGCTAAAGGTCTGATCCACAAGAACAAAGCTGCACGTTATAAGTCTAACCTGACTGCACAGATCAACAAACTGGCTTAATAGCCTGTTGTTAATCGCTTTGTTAAAAAAGCCGGCGCTTACGCCGGTTTTTTTTCGTCTGTACCCTGGCGGGGAAAGAGTTCGCTGAAGTCTGCGTGACAGAGTCGCTGCACCGCCGGATGCTGAATCATCCGCTCCGCGAAGAGTATGTGATACTCCTCTGATACCGCGTCGAGCCGCCCGACTTCATATATCCCCTCACGTTGACCCATCTCCAGCAAAGGCGCGACAAAAATCGCATTCTGTCGCGCACCAAACGCCGTCATCAATGCCGCATCATCAAACTCACCCAGAATCTCCACCTGCAGCCCCTGGGTGCTGATCCAGTTGAGGATTTTGCGCCCCAGCATGGAGCGGCGCCCCGGAATCAGCAGGGGACGCGTCTCCAGGCAGGCCGGAAAAGAGAGATCGCTGAGCGGCTGGGTTGACCAGAAACTGATCGCACATTCCCCCAGCTTCACCGAAAACAGCCCTTCCTGTTGGGTGGGGTCGATGGAGCAGTCAGAGATAATCATATCCAGCTTATGCTGACTGAGCTGCTCCAGCAGCATTTCGTGGGTCGATTCAAAACAGCGCAGATGAATTTTCTCCTCTGCGACCACTGCCGTCTCCAGCACCTTGCTGACCAGCTGCTTTGAGAGCGCATCTGCCACGCCAACATCCAGCAGCAGATGGGACTCTTTGCGGTAATTCACAATATCCAGCATCTCCTGACTCAGCATAAACATGCGGTCAGCATAGCGAAAAACCAGCTGCCCCAGCTCCGTCGGTACCAGGCCCCGTCCCTGACGCCGGAACAGCTTGCCCTGCAGGCGCTCCTCCAGTGCCTTAATCTGCCCGGTAATGGTCTGTGGCGTCAGGGAGAGTGCCTCTGCTGCTGCCGTAATTGATCCCGCACGGCAGGCGTGCCAGAAGTAGTAGAGATGATTGAAATTGAGCTGATTCATAGAAAAAAGGAGGCTTACGCCTCCTCTCCATTAGCGCAGTTTAATTCGCAGCAGCGTATAGCCGATGACGGCTGAAAGCAGAGAGCCGGTCAGAATGCCCAGTTTAGAAAAGGTCACCAGCTGTTCATGCGCGGCATCAAAGGCCAGCGAACTGATAAAAATTGACATAGTGAAGCCAATTCCGCACAGCACACCAATCGCCATAATATCGCGTATGGTTGTGCCGTTGGGTAATACTGCCAGCCGCAGTTTTACCGCCAGCCAGCAGAAGAGCGTAATGCCTAATGGCTTACCGATTAACAGGCCGAAGATGATGCCTGACGGTTCAGGCGAGAGGACATCACTCAGCGTAATGCCAGCAAGTGAGATACCGGCATTAGCAAAGGCAAACAGCGGCAGAATCATCCAGTTCACCCACGGCATCAGACCATGAGCCAGATGTTCCGCTGGAGAGTGCCCCTCTTTCTTCTCCAGAGGCACGAAGAAGCCCACAATGACGCCAGCCAGGGTTGCGTGGACGCCCGACTTCAGCACGGCGGTCCAGAGTATGATACCCACCAGTATGTAGACTGAGATTCTACGGACGTTAAAGCGGTTCAGGAGTGCCAGCACGACAATTGCGCCAGCAGCCACGCACAGGGAGAGTACTGAGAGATCACTGGTATAGAACAGAGCGATAATCACAATGGCACCCAGGTCATCAATAATCGCCAGTGCCATCAAAAAGACTTTCAGCGCAACGGGAACACGGCTGCCCAGAAGGGCCAGCACACCCAGCGCAAAAGCGATATCGGTTGCGGTGGGAATGGCCCAGCCGTTACGTGCAATCTCATCACCATGGTTGAAAAGCAGGAAGATCAGGGCGGGTAACGCCATGCCGCCTATTGCCGCGATGACCGGGAAGATCGCCTTGTCACGGCTGGCAAGTTCGCCGACCATCAACTCACGCTTTACTTCCAGGCCAATAACCAGAAAGAAAAGCGCCATCAGCGCATCGTTGATCCACAACAGCAAGTTTTTGCTGATATCCAGCGCTCCGAAGCGGATTTGCACCGGTTCATTCAGCAACGCCTGGTAACCCTGGGCGGTAGCGGCCGTATTGGCGAGGATCATCGCCGCGACCGCCGCCACGATCAACATCACGCCATTGCTGGCATCACTTTCAATAAAACTTTTTAGCAGATTTTTTAATTTGCGCGGCTTGTTCAACGTTCATCTTCCTGAGCAGAGACAGAATGTTAAACAGTGTAACGATTCATATAGTTCGTTAAAAGCAGCTTATACCGCGCTATATGCTCGGTTTCGCCGAGCAGTAATAGCAGTAAACGTCGACATTTTTATGAGTGCTGCGGTGAGGGAGAGATAATGCAGCCATCACAGGCAGGGGATTTAAAGTAAAAAAAAGCGGAGCCGGGGCTCCAATGCTGGTCAGTTAAGATTAGATTTGTAAAGGCTGTCACGGTCAAACGTGGCAGCTTTTTTTCCGGGCGAGCGAGCCGCAGTGCGGGCCTGAGCACCTCTGCTGCTGCCGGGCCGTCCTCGCGCCGCTCACGCGGTACCTTCGGCTTTGACGGCGTGCCGACGAACCGTTCGGGGATCGGCCCTCCCTGGCCGGCCCCGAACTGTCCACGCTTCCCGGCGTGGACTTCTGGCCCACCGTCACGCCTCAGCGCTGCGGATAGCCCTTTCAGCAGCAGAGGCGCTCAGGCCTCCACTCTCGTGCCCTTTTTAACACTACACACTGAAGTTTCAGAGCAGGCTGGGGTCGGGCAGGGGCAGGTAATCCGCAGCGCTGAACAGAATGAGTCTGCCAGGAGAGCCCGCAGGACGCGGGCGAAAGGCGGGGCGGCACAGGATGTGCCATCCCCGCCGGTCCGTCAGGCAGAGGAATGAAGTGAAGGAACCGCGCAGCGGCGCGAGGACCGCCAGCCCCTGCGCGGCACCAGACTGCGTTATCACCTGTCGCTTAACTGACTGGCATCAGAGCCGGGGCTCCGCTTTTTATCAGGCAGACTTAACGAGTCAGATCATCAAAGAATTTTTTCACGCCGTCGAAAAAGCTCTTGGAGCGTGGGCTGTTATGCTCGCCGCTCGGGCCGCCAAAACTCTCTTCCAGTTCACGCAACAGCGCTTTCTGTTTCTCATTCAGGCTGACCGGTGTTTCCACCACGACACGACACAGCAGATCGCCGACCGCGCCGCCACGCACAGATTTCACGCCACGTCCGCGCATGCGGAACAGCTTGCCGGTCTGAGTTTCTGACGGCACTTTCAGCTTCACGCGACCATCCAGGGTCGGTACTTCAATCTCACCGCCCAGCGCTGCCATCGCAAAGTTGATCGGCACTTCACAGTAGAGATTGTTCTCTTCACGCTCGAAGATCGGGTGTTTCTTCACCGAGACCTGAACGTAGAGATCGCCTGCTGGTGCGCCCTGCTCGCCCGCTTCGCCTTCGCCGCTCAGACGAATGCGATCGCCGGTGTCGACCCCTGCCGGGATTTTCACTGACAGCGTTTTCGACTTCTCAACGCGGCCATGACCATGACAGGCGTTGCACGGATCTTTAATCACCGAGCCGCGACCATGACAGGTCGGACAGGCCTGCTGAACGGTGAAGAAGCCCTGGCGCATCTGCACCTGGCCTGCACCGTGACAGGTTGAACAGGTTTGTGGCTGCGTTCCCGCTTTCGCGCCGCTGCCGTGGCAGACGTCACACTCTTCCAGCGTTGGAATGCGGATCTCTTTGGTCACGCCGCGTACCGCTTCTTCCAGCGACAGCTCCATGTTGTAGCGTAAATCGGCGCCACGGGATGCGCGCTGACGGCGTCCACCACCAAAGATGTCACCGAACACGTCGCCAAAGATATCGCTGAAGTCTGCGCCGCCGCCACCAAAGCCGCCGCCGCCGTATCCACCGCCACCCATACCGCCCTGTTCAAAGGCTGCATGACCATATTGATCGTAGGCCGCACGCTTCTGCGCATCGGTCAGGATTTCGTACGCTTCCTTGACCTCTTTGAATTTGGCTTCGGCTTCTTTGTCACCGGGATTACGGTCCGGGTGAAATTTCATTGCCAGGCGTTTGTAAGCCTTTTTGATTTCACGCTCGTCCGCGGATTTGGCGACGCCTAAAATCTCGTAGTAATCACTCTTCGCCATGTTTATTTAGCCCTTAACATGATCGCACGGGCGTGGAGAGATCTCCTACGCCCGTGCTGGTTTCAACGGCTGTCAGGCCAACCGTCGCGCCCGGTCAGGGGCAATTATTTCTTGTTGTCTTTCACTTCTTCGAATTCAGCATCGACAACGTCGTCATCTTTCTTCGCTGACGCGTCACCGGCATCCGCTGCACCCGCCTGAGACTGCTGTGCTGCTTCCATCAGTTTGCCGGACACTTCCATCAGCGCCTGCATTTTGGCGTCGATTTCCGCTTTGTCTTCGCCTCTCAGCGCAGTTTCCAGCTCGGCCAGAGCGGCTTCGATTGGCGCTTTGTCATCAGCTGACAGTTTGTCGCCCGCTTCTTCCAGCTGCTTACGCGTGCTGTGGGCAATCTGATCGCCCTGGTTACGCGTCTGTACCAGCTCTTCGAACTTGCGGTCAGATTCAGCGTTCGCTTCCGCATCACTCACCATTTTCTGGATCTCTTCATCGCTCAGACCTGAAGAGGCTTTGATGGTGATTTTCTGCTCTTTACCGCTGTTCTTATCTTTCGCCGACACGTGCAGGATACCATCCGCATCGATGTCGAAGGTCACTTCGATCTGCGGCAGACCGCGTGGCGCGTTCTGGATACCGTCGAGGTTGAACTGGCCCAGTGACTTGTTGTCATTGGCGCGCTTACGCTCACCCTGCAGCACGTGAATGGTCACGGCTGACTGGTTATCTTCAGCAGTCGAGAAGACCTGGCTGTGCTTGGTTGGGATGGTGGTGTTCTTGCTAATCAGCGAAGTCATCACACCACCCATGGTTTCGATACCCAGTGACAGCGGGGTAACGTCCAGCAGCAGCACGTCTTTCACGTCGCCACCCAGTACACCCCCCTGAACTGCAGCACCGACCGCGACCGCTTCGTCCGGGTTCACGTCTTTACGTGGCTCTTTACCGAAGAACTCAGTCACTTTGGCCTGAACCAGTGGCATACGAGTCTGACCACCCACCAGGATGACGTCGTTGATGTCTGAAACAGACAGACCGGCATCCTGCAGCGCAACTTTCAGTGGCGCGATTGAGCGAGCAACCAGATCTTCAACCAGTGACTCCAGTTTAGAGCGGGTCACTTTGATGTTCAGGTGCTTAGGACCGGTCGCATCTGCCGTGATGTATGGCAGGTTAACGTCGGTCTGCTGTGCAGAAGAAAGTTCGATTTTCGCTTTCTCTGCCGCTTCTTTCAGACGCTGCATCGCCAGTGGATCGTTGTGCAGATCGATACCCTGGTCTTTCTTGAATTCAGCAACCAGATAGTTAATCAGGCGGCTATCGAAGTCTTCACCACCCAGGTGGGTATCACCGTTGGTCGCCAGAACTTCAAAGGTTTTTTCGCCGTCAACTTCGTCGATCTCAATGATTGAGATATCGAAGGTACCGCCACCCAGGTCATAAACCGCGATGGTGCGGTTACCCTGGCCTTTATCCAGACCGTATGCCAGTGCAGCAGCGGTCGGTTCGTTAATGATACGTTTGACTTCCAGACCTGCGATACGGCCGGCGTCTTTGGTTGCCTGACGCTGCGCATCGTTGAAGTAAGCCGGTACGGTAATAACCGCTTCAGTCACTGGCTCACCGAGGTAATCTTCGGCGGTCTTTTTCATTTTCTTCAGCACTTCAGCAGAGATCTGCGGCGGTGCCATTCTCTGACCTTTCACTTCCAGCCATGCGTCGCCGTTGTCAGCGCCGGTAATTTTGTACGGCATGATTTTAATATCACGCTGTACTTCTTCGTCCTGGAAGCGACGACCGATCAGACGCTTAATTGCGAACAGGGTATTCTGCGGGTTGGTCACTGCCTGACGTTTAGCCGGTTGACCGACCAGAATTTCGCCATCCTGTGTATACGCAATAATTGAAGGCGTGGTGCGATCGCCCTCGGCATTTTCCAGCACGCGTGCTTTAGTGCCATCCATGATCGCAACACAAGAGTTGGTTGTACCCAGGTCAATACCAATAATCTTACCCATCTAAACATCTCCCACTTAAATTCGTTGCCAATTTGGGTTGTGAACCTTTTATGTGGGCGGGTTGTTTGCATTCAACTGCCAGCACATGCTTTTTTTCCAACGTTCACAACGCTCGATGACAAGTAAATGGGGCCGCTTCGATGCGCATCAAGGGCTAAACCAAAAAAAAATTTTTACCTTTGGCCCTGTCGGGATCAAAGAACGCTGCCACAACGCTGAATATGATGCGTCGCCTTGCTCCCCTCAGGGAGCAGGACGAAATCCGTTTATTACATCAACGATCATTTTACTGCCGAGGAACTATGGCAAATTCAACGCTGGCTAACCCTGCCCCGCTGGGATTAATGGGATTTGGCATGACGACCATTTTGCTGAACCTGCACAACACGGGTCTGTTTGCCATGGACGTGGCGATTTTAGCCATGGGCATTTTTTATGGCGGAATTGCGCAGGTGCTGGCCGGTCTGCTGGAGTTTAAAAAGAACAACACTTTCGGGCTGACCGCCTTTACCTCTTACGGCATGTTCTGGTTAAGCTTTGTGGCGATTCTGCTGTTACCTGAAATGGGTCTGGCAAAAGCGCCTGACGAACGTTTCCTGGGGGCCTGGCTGGCACTGTGGGGCATTTTCACGCTGTTTATGTTCGTCGGTACGCTGAAAGGTGCGCGGATGCTGCAGTTTGTTTTCGGCTCGCTCACGCTGCTGTTTCTGCTGCTGGCCGTGGCTCATCTTATGCACCTGCCGGCGCTGGTGGTCTCCGCGGGCTGGGTCGGGATACTCTGTGGAGCCAGCGCCTGCTATCTGGCGATGGGTGAAGTGCTGAACGAAACCTTTGGCCGCACCATTCTGCCGATTGGCGCGAAATCACTCTAAGCCTGCCTTTACGCATAAAAAAGACGCGGAGCCTGGCTCCGCGTCCCCGCATTACAAAGAGTTAATCCCCTGCTGCAGGCCAGGCTCGTGGCTGACATCACGCCGCAGCCAGATCCCCGTCAGCAATCCTACCAGCGCCAGCGCCATCACATACCAGCAGGGTGCCATCTCTGAGACTTTCATCAGCAGCGACACAAAGATCGGTGTCAGCCCGCCAAAGATCGCATAGGAGAGGTTGTAGGAAAATGAGAGTCCGGTAAAACGCACTTCTGCCGGAAAGGCGCGCACCATCACAAAGGGCACCACGCCGACGATACCGACGCTGAAACCCGCCATGCCATAAAGCAGGAAGAGCTGCTGTGGATAGAGGGCAGTCAGGTGATAAAACTGCCAGCTACAGATCGCCAGCAGCAGGCTGCCGACACACAGCGTACGACTGGCACCAAAGCGATCGGCCGCGAGTCCGGCAATAATGCAGCCAATGCAGAGCATCACGGTGGCGATGCTGTTGGCCTGCAGGGTCAGCGCAGGCGCGATGCCCTGCTGTTTTTGCAGCCAGACCGGCGACATCAGGATCACCACCACGATGCAGGCGGAAAGCAGCCAGGTCAGCAGCATAGAGATGACAATCGACTTTTTATGCTCTGCCAGCACGGTCTTCAGCGGCAGGGTTTCCGCCAGCGCTTTACGCTGCTGCATCTCAATAAACACCGGCGTCTCATGCAGCCAGCGACGCAGGTACATCGCGACCAGCCCGAACACGCCGCCGAGGAAGAAAGGGATGCGCCAGCCGCCATCATGGATCGCCTGCTGCGACATTGAGGTATTGATCAGCGTGGCTACCAGCGACCCCAGTAAAATGCCGATAGTCAGCCCGGCCGTCAGCGTGCCGCAGGCGATGCCGATACGTTTATAGGGCACGTGTTCCGCGACAAACACCCAGGCGCCCGGCACTTCACCGCCAATCGCCGCGCCCTGTAACATCCGCATCAGCAGCATCAGCAGTGGCGCAGCAATGCCAATCGTCTGCCAGGTGGGTAAAGCGCCCATCATCAGGGTCGGCAGCGCCATCAGCAGAATGCTCAGGCTGAACATCTTTTTGCGCCCGAGCTTATCGCCAAAATGCGCCATCACGATGCCGCCCAGCGGACGAGCCAGATAGCCTGCGGCAAAAATGGCAAACGTCTGCAACTGACGCAGCCATTCCGGGATATCTGAAGGGAAAAAGAGTTCGCCAATCACGGTGGCGAAGAAAACGAAGATGATGAAGTCGTAGAATTCCAGCGCGCCGCCCAGCGCGGCCAGCGCCAGGGTCTTGTAATCCTTACCGGTCAGACGCTGAGTGTGAGTCGGATTCATAATATTCCAGAGGCAAAAGAGATAAAGTTGTAAAGATCTTATTACTATACCGTCAATCTTTTGCCACACCAGCAAGGCTATAGCTTATGCCTGAAATGGGGAATATTTAGTTATTTATCTCACGTATAGCGCTTTTAGGCCGAAATGCTGCTACTACGCTGGAATGCGTTTCGACGTAAGGCCCTTCCAGCAACTGTAAACAATAAGGTACAGATGCAAAGATGCCGTGAACTTTTACGTTGCCCTGCTCATCCTTCAGCCCTTCCAGCGTCTCTTTGATCGACTTCGGCTGACCAGGCAGATTGAGGATCAGCGACTGCTTGCGGATCACCCCGACCTGACGCGACAGAATCGCGGTCGGTACGAACTGCAGGCTGATCTGGCGCATCTGCTCACCAAAACCAGGCATTTCACGATCGGCAACGGCTAAGGTGGCATCGGGCGTGACATCCCGTCGGGCCGGACCGGTGCCGCCGGTGGTTAACACCAGATGGCAAAAACGTTCATCGACCAGTTCGCAAATCGCCTGCTCAATCATCGGCTGCTCGTCGGGCACCAGTCGGGACTCAATCTCAAACGGGCTGCTGATTGCGCTGCCGAGCCAGCTCTCCAGCGCGGGAATACCCTGATCCTGATAAATGCCGTTCGCGGCGCGATCGGAGACCGAGATCAGGCCAATGCGTAATGTATTCATGATTAGCTTCGCTGTGATTTACCGCGGTGCGGTTGGAGTAAAAGGGGAATAGCCGAGAGGATAATATAAAGTGAAAGGGTCGGAAAAGGGAAAACCGTGGCAGCCTGCGCCGCCACGGTCAACAGATTACAGCAGTTCTGCCAGCATCTTCTCAAGTTTGCCCTGATCAACGGCAAAATTGCGGATACCTTCTGCCAGCTTCGCAACCGCCATAGGATCCTGGTTGTGCTGCCACAGGAACTCAGACTCGGTCATGCGCGCCGGACGCGCTTTCACTTCGCCGCTGTAGCTCAGTTTACGCTCCAGGGTGCCTTCGCTCTCCGCCAGCTCTTTCAGTAGCGCAGGAGAAATGGTCAGACGGTCACAGCCAGCCAGCTCGATAATTTCGCCGACGTTACGGAAGCTGGCGCCCATCACCACGGTTTCATAGCCGTGCTGCTTGTAGTAGTTGTAGATTTCAGAAACTGAAACCACGCCTGGATCTTCGTGCGCGGCATACTCTTTCTTGTCAGTATTGGCTTTGTACCAGTCGAGGATACGGCCAACAAACGGAGAGATCAGGAACACGCCCGCTTCAGCACAGGCACGCGCCTGAGCAAAGGAGAACAGCAGCGTCAGGTTACAGTTGATACCCTCTTTTTCCAGCTGCTCTGCAGCACGGATGCCCTGCCAGGTAGAGGCCAGTTTGATCAGGATGCGGTCGTTGCTGATACCGGCATCATTGTAGAGTTTGATCAGGCTGCGGGCTTTGGCGATGCTGCCTTCAGTGTCGTAAGAGAGACGCGCATCCACTTCCGTCGAGATGCGGCCTGGGATCAGTTTGAGGATTTCCAGACCAATGTTCACGGCCAGCTTGTCAGAAACCAGCTGCAGCTGCTCTTCTTTGTTGCTGCTCTGATCACGCGCCCAGCCGATCGCTTCATCGATCAGTTTACGGTATTCAGGAATTTGCGCGGCGTTGAGAATCAGAGAAGGGTTGGTGGTGGCGTCTTGTGGCTGATACAGCTTCATGGCTGCAATATCACCGGTGTCGGCGACGACGGTGGTGAGCTGACGCAGGGAGGTAAGTTTGTCCGTCATGTTCTTTTCTCTTAGTTAACTGTCAGTGTGAAAAAAGGCTGTTGCGATAATATCACGCGGCAACGGTGGCGCAAGGTCAGGGAATGCCGTTTACGATAGCGCGAACAAATAGGTGTGATTCGTCATTCTTTGCGGCTTTTTTGGTACACTGCGAAGCCTGATAAGCAGCCAATGCCCTGTTAAACCAGGCATTAACCGAGGAAGCAACTATGTTGATGGTGATCTCTCCCGCCAAGACGCTGGATTATGAAAGCCCGCTGGCGACAACGCGTTTCACCCAGCCTGCGCTGTTAGAAAAGTCACAACAGCTGATTGAAATTGCGCGCGAGCTGTCACCCGCCAGCATCGCCTCGTTAATGGGCATCAGCGACAAACTGGCGCACCTGAATGCCGAGCGCTTTAACAGCTGGCAGCCCGATTTTTCCCCTCAGAATGCCCGTCAGGCAATTCTGGCGTTCAAAGGTGATGTCTACACCGGTTTACAGGCAGAGACCTTCAGCGATAAGGATTTCGATTTTGCTCAGCAGCACCTGCGTATGTTGTCAGGCCTGTATGGCGTACTGCGTCCACTCGATTTAATGCAGCCTTACCGTCTGGAGATGGGCATTCGCCTGGCGAATCCGGCGGGCAAAGATCTCTACACCTTCTGGGGCGATCTCATCACTGAAACGCTGAATGCCGCACTGGCGGAACAGGGCGATGAGGTGCTGATCAACCTCGCCTCGGACGAATATTTCCGGGCGGTTAAGCCGAAGACGCTGCGGGCACAGATGATTAAGCCGGTGTTCCTCGACGAAAAGAATGGCAGTTACAAAGTGATTAGCTTCTATGCCAAAAAGGCGCGTGGATTAATGAGTCGCTATGTGATTCAGCAGCGCCTGACGAAGCCGGAACAGCTAAAGGCGTTTGATCTGGATGGCTATCGTTTTGATGCAGCCAGCAGCAGCGAGAGCGAGCTGGTCTTTAAGCGCGCAGAGCAGTAACACCCCGCGCCCTCTGCTTTCCACAAACAGGCTTCCCGCAACCGGGAAGCCTTTCACAGGTTTACTTCAGCAGAAACGCCCGCAGCGAGGCGAAATCACCCTTCATCTGATGCGACAGCAGCGGCAGGTCGGCGCGCTCCGCTAACTCCGGCGGCAGCGTCAGGGTCTGTTCAAGGATCGCTTCCACACTTTCGCGGAATTTCGCCGGATGCGCGGTTCCCAGGAACACACCATACTCCCCTTCCTGCAGCTGATCGCGCAACAGACGCCAGGCAATGGCGGCATGCGGCTCGGAAATGTAGCCCATCTCAGCCAGTTCACGCATGGCGGCGCGCGTGGTCTCATCCGAGACCGCACCACAGGCCAGATCGGTTAAGCGCCAGGTTTTACGGCGGAACAGCTCTTCCACACGCGGCCAGTTATTAGGCTGGCTGACATCCATGGCATTCGACAGCGTAGAGACCGTCTGGTTTGGCTGCCACTCGCCGTTGCCCAGGAAGCGCGGCACCGTGTCGTTGGCGTTGGTGGCGGCGATAAAGCGTTTGATCGGCAGGCCCAGCGATTTCGCCAGCAGACCGGCGGTCAAATCACCAAAGTTGCCGCTCGGCACTGATACCACCAGCTGATTACGTTTTTCCTGTGGCAGCTGTGCGACCGCTTCAAAGTAGTAGCAGATCTGCGCCAGCAGGCGGCTGATGTTGATGGAGTTAGCCGAGTTCAGGCCAATCGCGCGCTTCAGCTCTTCGTCATCAAACGCCTGTTTCACCAGCGACTGGCAGGCATCAAAATCGCCGTCGATAGAAATGGTTTCGATGTTGCCGCCCAGAGTACAGAAGAGTTTCTCCTGCAGCGGACTGATTTTGCCCTGCGGATAGAGGATCACCACGCGCACGTTCTTCATGCCGTAAAAGGCGTGCGCCACGGCCGCGCCGGTATCACCGGAGGTGGCGGTGAGAATGGTGATCTGCTCATCTGAGCCTGAAAAATACGACAGCATCTGCGCCATAAAACGGCCGCCGAAATCTTTAAACGCCAGCGTCGGGCCGTGGAACAGCTCCAGACAGGCGATATCTTCGCTGACGGCTTTCACCGGGGCCGGAAAAGCAAAAGCGGCTTTAACACGCTCATGCAGCTGCTGGGCCGGAATCTCGTCACCAATGAAAGCCGAGAGAATTTTGCTGCTGCGGCTGACAAAATCCATCTCCAGCATCGCGTCGATGTCGGTCAGTTCAAACTCCGGCAGTTCCAGCGGAAAGAACAGACCCTGCTGCGAACCCAGACCCTGTTTCACCGCCTGGGCGAAGCTGACCTGCTCGTTGTGATCCTTAAGATTGTAGAGTTTCATGCGTTATCCCAATTGTCGTGCGCCAGCCGTGTCGAGACGGCAGATATGGACGAAGCCTTCATCATTCTGCAGATAGTGCTGGCTCAGCCAGTCAGCCATCCGCTGTGCCGTTTCCATCTGATTGCAAACGGCGAAAAGTGTCGGACCAGAGCCTGAGATACCGCACGCCAGTGCGCCAATATCTTTCGCGGCCTGCCGCGCCTCGGTGAAGCCTGGCAGCAGCCGGGTCCGGTAAGGTTCGGCAATCACATCCTGCATAAGTTTAGCTGCCAGCTGCGGCTGACGCGTATGGCAGGCGTGAATGAAGCCAGCCAGCAAGCGGCCATGCCTGATGCAGTCCTCTTTGCGGTACTGCGCCGGTAAAATGGCGCGCGCTTCTGCGGTTGAGACTTTAATGCCCGGATAGGCCATCACCCACAGCCAGTCATCAAAGCCCGGCACCGCCTGGCTGATAATGTCATTCTCCTGCAGCATCAGCTGAATGCCGCCGAGGAAGCAAGGGGCGACATTATCATAGTGCACGCTGCCGGAGATTCGCCCTTCCAGCTCACCCATCAGGGTCAGTAACGTGCTGTCGCTGAGAGGCTTGCCGCAAAACTCGTTCATCGCCATTAAACCGGCCACCACCGAGCAGGCGCTGGAACCCAGCCCGGAGCCGATGGGCATGTTCTTCTCCAGCGTCATCGCCACCGGGATCGCTTTGCCGATTTCCTGGCAGAAACGCTGCCAGCACTGGTAAACAATATTCTCTTTCGGATCGGCGGGCAGCTTACTGACAAAACGTCCGGCGTTGGTCAGTGAAAACTGCTCTGCCGCTTCCACGGAGACGCAGTCACCCAGCAGGGAGCCATCTACCGGCGAAACCGCCGCGCCCAGCACATCGAAGCCGACACTGACGTTACCAATCGAGGCCGGTGCGTAAATTTTTACCATGATTAAACTCCCAACTTCCATGACAGCGTCCGCAGCAGGTCGGCAAAGACACCAGCCGCTGTGACATCATTTCCTGCACCGTATCCGCGCAGCACCAGCGGAATCGGTTGATAGTAGCGGCTGTAAAACGCCAGCGCATTCTCGCCGTTTTTCACCTTATAGAGTGGATCGTTGCCGTCAACGGCGTCGATCTTCACTTTGCAGATGCCGCCCTCTTCAATCACGCCAACATAGCGCAATACTTTGCCTTCATCCTGCGCCTGCGCAACCCGGGCGGCAAAAGCGTTATCCAGCTCAGGCAGACGCTGCATAAACTGCTCAATGTCCTGGATTTCGGTCAGGCTGGCGGGCAGCAGCGGCTCAATCTCAATGTCGCTCAGCTCCAGCTGATGACCCGCTTCACGGGCCAGGATCAGCAGCTTACGCGCCACATCGGTGCCGGAGAGGTCGTCACGCGGATCGGGCTCGGTAAAGCCCATCTCACGCGCCATCGTTGTCGCCTGCGACAGTGACATTCCGTCATCCAGCTGGCCGAAAATGTAGGACAGCGAGCCAGAGAGGATACCGGAGAAGCGCAGCAGCTCATCACCGGCGTTCATCAGGTTCTGCAGGTTTTCGATCACCGGCAGTCCGGCGCCGACGTTGGTATCATAGAGGAATTTACGCCGCGATTTGGCAGCGGCGGCGCGCATCTGCTGATAGTAATTCCAGGATGAGGTGTTGGCCTTTTTGTTTGGCGTCACCACATGGAAACCTTCGCTGAGAAAATCAGCATACTGATCGGCGACCGCCTGGCTGGAGGTACAGTCCACAATCACCGGATTGAGCAGATGATACTCTTTCACCAGACGGGTCAGACGACCGAGATTGAACGGCTCTTTCGCTTCGCCTAATGCCGCCTGCCAGTTGCTTAAATCGATGCCGTGGACGTGGGTTAACAGCGCACGGGAGTTAGCGATGCCGCAGACGCGCAGGTCGATATGCTTTTTCTTCAGCCACGCCTGCTGGCGATGTAACTGATCCAGCAGCGCGCCGCCGACGCCGCCGACGCCAACCACAAACACTTCGATCACCTGATCGGTGGCGAACAGCATCTGATGCACCACGCGAACCCCGGTGATCACTTCATCATTGTTCACCACCACCGAGATTGAACGCTCGGAGGAGCCCTGAGCAATCGCCACGATATTGATATTAGCGCGCGCCAGCGCCGAGAAGAATTTGGCTGAAATGCCGCGCAGCGTGCGCATGCCATCGCCCACCACTGAAATCACCGCCAGGTTTTCAATGATATCCAGCGGATCCAGCAGGCCATCTTTCAGCTCCAGGTAGAACTCCTCCTCCAGCACCTGACGCGCCCGCGCCAGCTCGCTCTGCGGCACGCAGAAACTGATGCTGTATTCGGAAGAGGATTGGGTGATCAACACCACCGAGATGCCGGTGCGCGACATCGCCGCAAAGACTCTGGCCGCCATCCCGACCATCCCTTTCATGCCAGGACCGGAGACGTTGACCATCGCCATATTATTCAGGTTGGTGATGCCTTTTACCGGGTTCTCATCCTGTTCGCCTTCTGCTCCAATCAGGGTGCCGGGTGCCTGCGGATTGGCCGTGTTTTTGATCAGGCAGGGGATCTGAAACTGGGCAATGGGCGCGATGGTGCGGGGATGCAGTACTTTGGCGCCGAAATAGGAGAGCTCCATCGCCTCCTGATAGGACATCGACTTCAGCAGGCGCGCATCCGGCACCTGGCGCGGATCGCAGGTATAGACGCCATCCACATCGGTCCAGATTTCACAGCAGTCGGCGCGCAGACAGGCGGCCAGCACAGCGGCTGAATAGTCAGAACCGTTACGGCCCAGTACGACCAGCTCGCCTCGCTCGTTACCAGCCGTGAAGCCTGCCATCAGGATCATGTTCTGCGGCGGAATCTGACTCGCTTCAATGCGACGGGTTGATTCGGCGATATCGACAGTGGATTCAAGGTAGTGGCCGACCGCCAGCAATTTCTCCACCGGATCGATCACGCTGACCTCATGGCCACGCGCCTGCAGCAGCGCTTCCATGATCGCAATCGAGAGTTTTTCACCGCGGCAGATAATCGCCGCGTTGACGCTGTCCGGGCACTGTCCCAGCAGGCTGATACCGTGCAGAACCTGCTTCAGCTGCGCAAACTCCAGGTCAACGCGGGTTTTCAGTCGATCGTACTCAAAGCCCGGCTGCGCGTCAGCCAGTCCCTGCAACAGCTCGCTGAAGATGCGTTCGGCGTCGCTGATATTCGGCAAAGCATCCTGACCACTGATGGTTTTTTCAATCATCGCCACCAGATGGTTAGTGATCTTTGCTGGCGCAGAGAGCACGGTTGCAACCTGTCCTTGTTGCGCATTACTTTCCAGAATGTCAGCGACGCGAAGAAACCGCTCCGCATTCGCTACCGAGGTCCCGCCGAATTTCAGCACTCGCATAATATAAACTCTCCTGAATTTAAGCCGAAAAAAAAGCCCGCACTGTTTAGGTGCGGGCTTATTTTCTGTTTTTCCTGTATGCGTCAGCCCGCACCGTTACCTGTGGTAATGGTGGTGGTAATAATTGTGGTGTTCAGGCTGATTTTACGCATTTAGATTTATTTTCTGTCTGTTTTTGTCTGTCCGTCTTGCTTCCAGAAGTAAAGCAAAGCGCACATTAAGTCAACCCGATTTGTCCGGCGGACAGATTTCCACCACTGCGCACAGCCACCGGTGAAAGCGTAAAACGCTGTTCGATCGGTTGCTATGCAGAAATTCCCTGCGATCTGTTGCTGTAAAATCAGCTTTTTGCCGAGGATTTATCTGTGAGTTTTTTTTCAATATCGTGCAGCAGACGATGCAGCATCGCACTGTCGCGCTGTTCCAGCAGCCCCACCCGCTGATCAATCCAGTCTGACAGCTTCTCATCATCACTGACCTCCAGTTGCGCCAGCAGCTGATGGAAACGCTGACGCAGCGCCTGCAACTGCTGCCCATCCGCCGCAGAGGCTTTTGATGCCTCAACCTGATTCAGCTTCGACAGCTGATAGCAGTAGACCATCACCGCCTGTCCGAGATTGAGTGAAGGATAGTCATTCGCCATCGGGATGCCGGTCAGCAGGTCTACAAGCTCCAGCTCCTCGTTGGTCAGCCCGCTATCTTCGCGGCCAAACACCAGCGCCATACTGTTTACCCACTGGCGTTTCTCCAGCAGTTGCGTTTCAACCTGCTCCGGTGTGGCGTAATAACGAAACTTTGCCCGGCTGCGCGCGGTGGTCGCGACCGAAAAATCGATGTCCGCTAACGCGTCGGCCAGGGTTGCAAAGGTCTGAACGTTGTCGAGAATTTCGCCGGCACCATGTGCCACCCGGCGCGCTGCGGGATCCTGCCAGGCGTCACTGGCAACGATGCGCAGCTGGCTGAATCCCATGGTTTTCATGGCACGCGCCGCAGCGCCGATATTTTCTGGCCGCGCGGGCGAGACGAGAATCAGGGGAAAAAGCATATTTATTCCATTGGTCCATTAACATAACGCCATATTAACATGGCTGTTAATGATTCAGTCGCCAGAAGGTAATAAGAAAATCGTGTGTTAACCATGTTAAAACTGGTTAAAAGTGATGGCCTGAATCTTTTTATCCCTGAAACGAGCTTTATTAAAGAAATCATTATTAAACCATTTAACTTCAACGAGATAGAATGTGATTTCCGGCGGGTTTTATTTTGGCCCGACTGCGTAAAAAATGTAACGAAAATGATGCTTTTTGTGAGCTAAACAGGCAATCTGCGAGAAGTTTTTCACAAAAGTGTTAACGTGCTACAATTGCATTTGATATAAGTCAACGAAGCGTTGTTTTTATGCTTATCGGTTGTAGTTGGTGCTGTTAGGTTGCTGTTAATACAGTTAGGATATGCGCCATTATCATTAACGCCCGGGGCATGCAATTTTCATCCTGACTGGCTGAGCTAATACTGTTGTTGACGTTGATAGATGGCTTATCAAAATATGATTTCGTACAACGGTTCAGCGCGGCCCGCCGCTCTCGATGATGGAGAACGCCATACCGCTGTACGCCCTGTTTTCAATTTGTTGGCAAATTTTAGGTAGCTAAACATGCAGACCCCGCACATTCTTATCGTTGAAGACGAACTGGTCACGCGTAATACCCTCAAGAGTATTTTTGAGGCGGAAGGTTATGTGGTGTATGAGGCGACTGATGGTGCTGAAATGCATCAGGTGCTGACCGACAATGACGTTAACCTGGTCATCATGGACATCAACCTGCCCGGTAAAAACGGCCTGTTGCTGGCCCGTGAACTGCGTGAGCAGGCCAATGTCGCCCTGATGTTCCTGACCGGCCGTGACAACGAAGTCGATAAAATTCTTGGTCTGGAAATTGGCGCTGACGACTACATCACCAAACCGTTTAATCCGCGTGAGCTGACTATTCGTGCCCGCAACCTGCTGTCGCGCACCATGAATCTGGCCATGCCAGGCGAAGAGCGTCGTCAGGTAGAGAGCTACAAGTTCAACGGTTGGGAGCTGGATATCAACAGCCGCTCACTGATCAACCCGAACGGCGAGCACTACAAACTGCCACGCAGTGAGTTCCGCGCCATGCTGCACTTCTGCGAAAACCCGGGTAAAATTCAGACCCGTGCCGATCTGCTGAAAAAAATGACCGGCCGCGACCTCAAGCCACATGATCGCACCGTTGATGTCACCATTCGTCGTATTCGTAAGCATTTCGAATCAACGCCGGACACGCCAGAGATCATCGCCACCATTCATGGTGAAGGTTATCGCTTCTGCGGTGACCTGCAGGATTAAACCCCTGTCAGACGCGGCAAATAAAAAACGCCCCTGCGGGCGTTTTTTTTGTCCTTAGTGTGACGGCATAATCAGTGCCACGGCATAATTGGCACGGCGCTAATCGCATTTTTCGGTGAGCCATCAACCACTTTATCGGAATAGGTCAGATAGACCAGGGCGTTGCGCTTTTTGTCGAAGAAGCGTACAACCTGCAGCTTCTTGAAGATCAATGAGGTGCGCTGGCGGAATACCACTTCACCCTCTGCTTTGCCCTGCGCGATTTTATCACTCAGTTCGACCGGACCCACCTGCTGACAGGAAATCGCGGCATCAGAGGTATCTTCTGCCAGACCCAGTCCGCCTTTAATACCCCCGGTTTTCGCCCGGCTGATATAACAGGTTACATTTTTAACGTCCGGATCATCGAAAGCCTCAACGACAATCTTGTGGTCAGGCCCGAATATCTTGAATACCGTATCAACAGAGCCAATCTGTTCGGCAAACAGCGGGCTGGAAAAGGTCAGCGTGGTCAGCGCAGCGATCATAAGTCGGAATATTGTCATGGAGTTACCATTGCAAATGGAATAGATGAGAATGTAATGTACTGTTAATCGAGTTAATGACCAAACCAAAACGGGTTGAAGCCCGTACTGATTTAGCACAACCTTCCCCGGAAAACGGCCCACGTCTTTTGAGCAATGAGTGCTAATATTCTTCGAATGCTTTTAGCTGCACCACCAGAGTATGAGGATGTTTTATGGACCAAGCCGGTATCATTCGCGATTTGCTTGTCTGGCTGGAGAGCCATCTGGATCAACCCCTTTCACTGGACAATGTTGCCCAGAAAGCCGGTTACTCTAAATGGCATTTACAGAGGATGTTTAAAGACGTAACCGGACACGCAATAGGTGCCTATATTCGTGCGCGTCGTCTGTCTAAAGCCGCCGTGGCGCTGCGCCTGACCAGCCGCCCGATTCTGGACATCGCACTGCAGTATCGTTTTGATTCACAACAGACTTTTACTCGCGCATTCAAGAAGCAGTTTGCTCAGACACCGGCGTGGTATCGCCGCTCTTCAGACTGGAACTCATTCGGTATTCGTCCCCCTATTCGCCTGGATGATGAGACGCAGCCGGAACCGGCTTTCGTCACCTTACCGGAGACGGTGCTGGTAGGACAAACCCAGAACTACACCTGTATTCTGGAGCAGATTTCCAGCTACCGCGACGAAATGCGTATTCATTTCTGGAAGCAGTTCCTGCTGGAAACCGACACGGTGCCGCCGGTACTGTATGGCCTGCATCAGGTGCGCGCCAGCCAGGACAAAGATGATGAGCAGGAGATTCTCTACACCACGGCGGTGCCTGCTGACAGCGCGGTCAACCTGCACTCCGGGCAGAACGTGATTCTGGAAGCGGGCGACTACGTGCAGTTCACCTATACCGGCCCGCGCGTCAATCTGCAGGAGTTTATTCTGCTGCTCTATGGCACCTGCATGCCGACGCTGGGGCTGACCCGCCGTCAGGGACAGGACATCGAACGCTTTTACACCGATGGCGGTAAAAAACGCGCTGAGCCACCGACCGAGATCCGTTGCGAATATCTGATTCCCATTCGCCGCCAGACCGTAGCCAGCTGACGTTAAGGCTGCCGTCATCGCGACGGCAGCCTTAAGTAAATCAGCGTTGAAGCTCGTCGAGTGCAGGCGCATCCAGATGGGAAATATCCCCCGCCGTCTCGACAATCCAGCCTTCTGCCAGCCAGGCGCTCTGCTGATAATCAACACGTGAGAGTGAGCAGTTACGCAGACGCAGACGACGTTCCGCATAGGCGGGCAGACCGAGGATCGTGCTGACCAGCGCCCCCAGCGCCATACCGTGACTGACGAGCAGTGGACGGCTTCCGGCAGGAAGATCAAGACAGGCATTCAGCGCGGCGTGCATGCGCGTCGCCATCTCAGTCATCGACTCCCCTTCAGGAATACGGCCCCCTTCGGTGCCGTTGACCAGCGTGGCGCGCCACTGCTCTTCTTCCGCGGTTAAGCCATCCAGCGGACGCTTCTCCAGCACCCCCATATTCAGCTCACGCAACCGCGGATCAAGCGTGACTGAGCAACCGCAGGCATCCGCAATAATCTCCGCGGTGCGGCGCGTTCGCCCCAGATCGCTGGCAATAATGTGCGTAATGCCCAGATGTTTCACGCGCTCACCCACCTGCCAGGCTTGCTGCTCACCTTTTTCCGTCAGCGGACTGTCGGACTGACCCTGAATGCGACGCTCCGCATTCCATACCGTTTCACCGTGACGAACAAGATAGACCTGTAGCATGTTAGTTTCCGTTATACTGCGACAAAAATCGCTTTAGAGCTTACCCCATCAGGCGTCATTGTTGCAGTCAGTCTGCACACGGAGAGCGCGAAACAACCGGCGCGTACGGAAAGTACGTGAGGATTGTGAGCACTGCCCGGGTTCAGAATGACAAATCAAACAGCCCGATAGGCCAGGCGCTTAATCACCTGAGGGTTCAACCAATTATGTACCATGTTGTCGCAGCCACCACCAATCCAGCGAAAATTCATGCGATTGCTCAGGCATTCAACGACGTTTTCGGCGAGGGATCCTGCCATATTGAAGGGGTCGAGGTCGATAGCGGCGTAGCAGCACAACCGTTAACCCATCTCGAAACGCGAACTGGCGCACGTCAGCGCGTGATGAATGCCCGGCAGGTCCGGCCAGAAGCGGCGTTCTGGGTAGCGATTGAGGCGGGCATTGAAGATGACAGCGCGTTTGCCTGGATGGTGGTAGAAAATCAGAAGCAGCGCGGCGAATCGCGCTCGGCCAGTTTCACCCTGCCGCCGGTGGTGCTGGCGGGTCTGCGTGAAGGGCGGGAGCTGGGCGAAGAGATGGCGCGGTTAACCGGCATCGAAAATATTAAACACCAGGGTGGCGCTATCGGGGCGTTCACAAACGGCCTGCTCAGCCGCTCCAGTGTCTATCATCAGGCACTGATTCTGGCGCTCTGCCCGTTCATCCATCCGCTTTACCAGCAGTGATCAGGCGCGTCCCAGACGCGCCTCCAGCCAGCGTTTCAGCTCCGGCGGCGCCTCTTTCAGGCTGTTCGAGCCACGTGTAATGGTCGCAATGCCAACGCCAAGCTCATTTTTCAGTTCACGCTGGCTCATCTCGCCGTTCATTAACTCTTCGATAATCCGCAGGCGGGTGCCGAACGCTTCCCGCTCGTCGGGCGTCATCATCAGTTGCATCAGTGGCAGCGCATGACCATCAGCAAAGGCCTGCTGCATCAGCACGACAAAGCGTTGCCAGCTATCTTCTGCCGGATGCGCATCGGTGGGGGAATCAGAATGGGTCATGAAGAGGCTTCCGTACTCGCTAAAGAGTACGGAAGCTTAGCACAGCTAGTAACGGCGATTCCACTCAGCATCTGACAGGATCTTGTCAGGCTTGCCCATGAAGTGACGATAGTAGGCGTCGTACGCCAGCACATTCTTCACATAGCCGCGCGTTTCAGAGAACGGGATGGTCTCGATAAACGCGACGGCATCAAGATTGCCCGCACTGGTTTTCTGCCAGCTTCGCACCCGGCCCGGCCCGGCATTGTAGGCCGCCGAGGCGAAAATCCGGTTCTGATTGAACTGCTGATAGACATATTCCAGATACTGGGTGCCGATCTGAATATTGGTTTCCGGATCGAGCAGCTGGCTGGTGTTGCTGTAGCCAGGGATGTTATACATCTTCACGGTATGCGCCGCCGTGGCAGGCATAATCTGCATCAGACCGCTGGCGCCGACCGGTGAACGCGCTTTCGGATTCCAGGCGCTCTCCTGACGCGAAATCGCCATCGCATAGCTCGGCGGGATCTGCTTCACCGCGGTATTGCGCTCATAGACGCTCTGCCACGCCAGCGGGAAACGCTCTTTCAGGCTGTCCCACATTTTGGCAGTGATGGTCGCCTGCACGCTGAGATCCCACCAGTCCTGCTCATTGGCGTAGCGCGCCAGCATCTGCTGCTGCGTGTGCGTACGGCTGCCGATCAGATTGCTCCACTCGCTGCGCGCCAGGTTATCCAGTCCCCAGTACATCAGCTCGCGAACGCGGGCCAGCTCCGGTCCCTGCACCGTGGCACTGTCAGGCTTCGGCGCTTCATCCACCTGCAACGGGTAGTCAACGCCCAGCCGCTGCGCGGCCACCATTGGATAGAAGCCACGCGCCTGCATCAGTTTGCGCAGGATCTCTTCCGCTTCCTCTTTGCGATCTTTCTCAAACAGCAGATCGGCTTGCCAGTACTGCCACTCATCTTTCTCTTTGGCTTCCAGCGGCAGACGGGCGATCCAGGTGTTAAGGCCGCGTCGGTCATGCTGAGAGAGTGCCAGTCGTACCCGGCGTTCTACCAGCGCGGTAGACTCGCTGTTCATCACCACCGCATCGCGCCAGCGTGCCTGCTCAGAGGTGAGATCGCTGCCCATCATGCGCCAGACCACAATCTCCTTCAGCGCCTGCTCATCCTCCGGCCCCATCTTCTGCGCCCGGACCAGGATCGGAATCAGGCTGCGGGCATTTTCCATGTCCTGCCGCGCCACACGCGTAAAGGCGTAAATCGTCGCCTGGCGGGTAAAGTCGGTTGGCCCGACGGCGCTGGCGAAGGTACTGACCGTTAACGGGTCCTGCTGCAGGGCCTGTATCGCGTCAGACATGGTCTGATAGTCAGTTGGCAACGTTTTCGCCAGATAGCTCACCAGGCTGTCGTTGCCTGCTTTCATCGCCAGCCGGATACGCTCCAGGATCGTAATTGGCGAAATCTGACCGGACGCCTGCCAGACCGAGAAGAGCTTATCGCAGTCCGCGGGCAGCGCCGTGCCACGCAGCCAGATCTGCTTCGCGCCGTCAAACGCGGCCTGCTGCTGACCGGTGGCCCATTTGGCGTAATACCAGTTACAGCGTGCCTGCACCGGCTTAGGTTCAGTCGGACTGAAGTTCAGCACCCCCTGCCAGTCCTGTCGGTAAGCCAGCACATTAATAAAGCGGGTGCTGAGCGAACGCGCGGGTGGCAACGTTGGATACTGGCGAATAAAGTTCTGTACCGCCAGGGTGGTCTCCTGATCGAGATCCTGTGCCAGCAGGCGATATTGCAGATAAGGATAGAGCGGATAATCCTGTAGCGTGGGCAACAGCTGATCCACGGTGGCCATCTGATTGCTGTCCCAGGCCTGTTTAATTTGTTGATAACGTTGCCGTTGTTGATCAAGCGAATCGGCCCATGCGCTGCTGGCCGTGCCGGCCATGCAGATCCCTATTATCCAGTTACGCCACTTCACCACGTAAATCTCCTCTGTTGCTGGGGCCGGCGAGTTGCCAGACAGTCTTCATGCTAACCAGGCCACCGGACTCTTGCCATGTTCTTCACAAAATTTACGCACACGAAAGGTAAACGCACCGTCATCGCTCAGCGTGCGCGCCGTAATTGTGCAAATTATCATCAGAAAATCTTATCACTGCACGCATTAAACTGTTGAATCATTGCGTTAAAAAAGTGGCACAGCCTTTGCTCTGTTGAATTCCATCTTGTATACCAGCTGGAATTCTTCGTATGACTTCAACCTTTGGCCTGACGCTTCACGCCTGGCAGCAGCGCTATCAGCAGGCGCCGCAACAGATTACTTCGCTGCTGAGCGCACACCTGGCGGCTCTCGACACGCACGATAATGCCTGGATCTATCTGGCGACACCGGAGCAGTTAGCGGCTCAGATTGAGCCACTGCTGGCGCACTATCAGCGCGATCCCGGATCGCTGCCGCTGTTTGGTGTTCCCTTCGCCGTCAAAGACAACATTGATGTGGCGGGCTGGCCGACCAGCGCCGCCTGCCCCGCCTTTACCTATACCGCCAGCGAAGACGCGGTAGCGGTCGCCCGGCTGAAAGCCGCCGGCGCGATAGTCATCGGCAAAACCAACCTCGATCAGTTCGCTACCGGCCTGGTGGGCACCCGCTCCCCGTTTGGCGCGGTCAGTAACACCTTTGATGCCGATTACGTCAGTGGCGGCTCCAGCTCCGGCTCCGCGTCGGTGCTGGCGCGCGGGCTGGTCGCATTTTCACTGGGCACCGATACTGCGGGATCGGGCCGCGTTCCGGCGGGCTTTAACAATATTGTCGGACTGAAGCCGACCAAGGGCTGGTTCTCTGCACGCGGCGTGGTGCCCGCCTGCCGCCTCAACGACACGATTTCAGTGTTTGCGTTGACGGCAGAAGATGCCTTTAGCGTCGCCAGCGTCATGGGTGGCTATGATGCCGGTGACGCCTATTCGCGCATTAATCCGCGCACCGCCCCGGCCAGCCTGCCCGTCCATCCCCATTTTGCGGTACCTTTGAACCCGGAGTTTTTTGATGATGCCGCCGCCGAAGCCGCCTGGGACCAGGCGCTGGAGGCGTTGCAGGCGGGTGGCGTGACGCTACACCCTATCGACTTCACCCCGTTCCGGAAGCTGGCTGAACAGCTCTACTACGGTGCCTGGGTCGCTGAACGCACGGCGGCGGTGGGCGGGATGCTCGATCGCCCGGCGGAGATGGACCCGGTGGTACACGAGATTATCGCCAGTGGCCTGAAATACAGCGCAGTCGATGCCTATAAGGCGGAGTATCTGCGGGCCGAACTGACGCGTCAGATTCAGCAGACGCTGGCACAGTTTGACGCGCTGGTGGTGCCGACCTCGCCCACGATTCATACCCTGGAGGAGATGAAGCAGGAGCCGATTCACTACAACTCGCAGTTTGGCACCTATACCAACTTTACCAACCTTGCCGACCTCGCCGCGCTGGCGCTGCCCGCACCGTTCCGCAATGACGATCTCCCGGCAGGCATCACGCTGATTGCGCCCGCCTGGCACGATCGGGCGCTGGCTGAGTTTGGCATTCGCTGGCAGCAGCAGCTTGCTCTGCCGCTGGGCGCGACCGGCCAGCCCTGCCCTGCCTGGCGCACCAGCCTGCCCGCCTCCGCCGACCATGTCCGGCTGGCGGTAGTGGGCGCGCATCTCACCGGAATGCCGCTTAATTTCCAGCTCACCGATCGCCATGCCGTCTGGGTGGAAGAGACGAAGACCGCGCCACACTATCGCCTGTTTGCCCTGCTGGAGGGCGCGATCAAAAAACCCGGCCTGATGCGTGACGAACAGGGCGCCGCTATCACCGTGGAGCTGTGGGATATCCCGCTGGCGCGCTTTGGTGAGTTTGTGGCGGAGATTCCCGCACCGCTGGGCATCGGCAGTCTGACGCTGGCGGATGGCCGGGTGGTGAAAGGCTTTATCTGCGAAGGTGCGGCGCTGAACAACGCGCTGGAGATTACTGAGACGGGCGGCTGGCGCGGCTGGCTGGCATCACAGGGGAGTCACTGATCATGTTCACCACCGTACTGATTGCCAATCGCGGCGAAATCGCCTGCCGCGCCATTCGGACGCTGAAGCGCCTTGGCGTCAAAAGTGTCGCGGTCTATTCAGATACTGACCGCAACGCGCAGCACGTTAAGCAGGCGGATATCGCTATCGCGCTGGGCGGCGATAAAGCCAGCGACAGCTATCTGCGCATCGACAAAATTCTGGCGGCGGCTCAGCAGAGCGGCGCCCAGGCTATCTGGCCGGGCTACGGTTTTCTTTCAGAAAGCCAGCCGTTTGCCGAAGCCTGTGAAGCGGCAGGGATCGCCTTTGTTGGCCCCACCGCGCAGCAGATTGGTGAGTTCGGCCTTAAGCACCGTGCCCGAGAGCTGGCAGTCAGTGCGGGTGTACCAATGACGCCCGGCACACCGCTGCTTGCGTCGCTGGAGGAGGCGATACAGGCGGCCGATAAGATCGGCTATCCGGTGATGCTGAAAAGCACGGCGGGCGGCGGCGGCATTGGCCTTACGCGCTGCGCCGACGCCGGAGCGCTCGCCAGCGCCTGGGAGAGCGTACGCCGTCTTGGCGAGCAGTTCTTCAGTGATGCGGGCGTGTTTCTGGAGCGCTGCATCGATCGCGCCCGCCACGTAGAAGTGCAGATTTTTGGTGACGGTAACGGCACTGTGGTCGCGCTGGGTGAACGCGACTGCTCACTGCAGCGCCGCAATCAAAAGGTGGTGGAAGAGACGCCCGCGCCCGGCCTGTCTCCGGCGACGCGTGACGCCCTGCTCGCCTCGGCGGTGCGGCTCGGCGAGCGGGTTAACTACCGCAGCGCAGGCACCGTGGAGTATATCTACGACGTCGACCAGCAGGCCTTTTACTTTCTGGAAGTGAACACCCGCCTGCAGGTGGAGCATCCGGTCACTGAGTGCGTCACCGGACTCGATCTGGTGGAGTGCATGTTGCAGGTGGCGGCGGGCGATGCGGTTGACTGGTCACGTCTGCAGCAGGCGCCGCAGGGCGCCGCCATTGAAGTGCGGCTCTATGCGGAAGATCCACTCAAGAACTTTCAGCCCAGCCCCGGCCTGCTAACCGGCGTAACTTTCCCTGACGGCGTGCGGGTCGACAGCGGCATCGAAACCGGCAGCGAGGTCTCCAGCTTCTACGATCCGATGATCGCCAAACTGATCGTGCATGCCGACACCCGCGATGCGGCGCTGAAAAAACTTCGCCATGCGCTGGATGCCACTCAGCTGCACGGCATCGCCACCAACCTCGACTATCTGCGCCAGATTACCGCCAGCGACGCGTTTCGCAGCGGCAACGTCTGGACGCGCTACCTCGACAGCGTGGTGCCTGCCTCCTCCGTGGTGGAAGTGCTGCAACCCGGCACCTTCAGTTCGGTTCAGGACTATCCAGGCCGCCTCGGCTACTGGGATATCGGCGTGCCGCCTTCCGGCCCGATGGATGACTTCGCTTTCCGGCTGGCTAACCGCATCGTCGGTAATCATGACGCGGCGGCGGGGCTGGAATTTACCCTGCAGGGGCCGACGCTGCGTTTCCACTGTGATGCCATCGTGGCGCTGACCGGTGCTGACTGCGACGCCACGCTGGAGGGCGAACCGGTCAGCACCTGGCAGCCGCTGGCGGTGAAAGCGGGAGAGACTCTGGCGCTGGGACGCGCCCGGACGGGCTGCCGCAGCTATCTGGCCGTGCGTAACGGCTTCGACGTGCCGGAGTATCTGGGCAGCCGCAGCACCTTTTCGCTGGGCCAGTTTGGCGGTCACGCCGGACGCACCCTGCGGGTTGCCGATATGCTGGCGATCTCCCAGCCTGAGCGGGCAGCCTGCACCACGCCTGCCCCGGTCAGCGATCCGCAGCCGCTCGATGCGGCGCTGATTCCGCACTACGGCAGCGAGTGGCGCATCGGCGTGCTCTACGGCCCGCACGGCGCACCGGATTTCTTCACCCAGGCCGCCATCGATGCGTTCTTTGCCAGTGACTGGCAGGTGCACTACAACTCCAACCGCCTCGGCGTGCGGCTGGTCGGCCCGAAACCGACCTGGACCCGCGCCAACGGCGGCGAAGCGGGCCTGCATCCCTCCAACGTTCACGACTGTGAATATGCCATTGGCGCGGTCAATTTTACCGGCGACTTCCCGGTGATCCTGACGCACGACGGCCCGAGCCTCGGCGGCTTTGTCTGTCCGGTGACTATCGCCAAAGCCGAGCTGTGGAAAGTGGGCCAGGTTAAACCTGGCGACACCATCCGCTTCCACCCCATCACCGCAGACGATGCGCTGGCGCGGGAAAAAGCGCAGATGCATCTGATTGAGACATTGCGGCCTGAGCATCCGCCCACATTTGCCGTGCCGTCACTGGCCGAAACCGCCCACGGTTCCGCCACGATTCTGGCCGCTCTGGAGGCCACGACCAGCACGCCGAAAGTGGTCTATCGCCAGGCGGGCGACAAATATGTGCTGATTGAGTATGGCGACAATGTACTGGATCTGGCGCTGCGTCTGCGTGTCCATCTGCTGATGAATGCGCTGACGGCGCAGGCGGAGCCTGGCGTAGAGGAGCTGTCGCCTGGCGTGCGTTCGCTGCAGGTGCGCTACGACAGCCGCATCATTCACCAGTCCGGGCTGATGTCGCTGCTGCTGGCGCTGGAAGCGACGCTGGGCGACGTCAGCACGCTGAAAGTGCCCTCCCGCGTGGTGTGGATGCCGATGGCATTTGAAGACAGCGCCACGCTGGGCGCCGTCAGCCGCTATCAGGAGACGGTGCGCGCCAGCGCCCCCTGGCTGCCCAACAACGTGGACTTTATCCAGCGGATTAATGGCTTAAGCAGCCGCGATGAGGTGCGCGATACCCTGTTCAACGCCAGCTATCTGGTGCTGGGGCTGGGCGACGTCTACCTTGGCGCGCCCTGTGCCGTTCCGATCGATCCACGCCATCGCCTGCTGAGTTCCAAATACAGTCCGGCGCGCACCTTCACCGCCGAAGGTACCGTAGGGATCGGCGGCATGTACATGTGCATCTACGGCATGGATTCGCCCGGTGGCTATCAGCTGGTGGGCCGCACGCTGCCCATCTGGAACACCTTCCTGAAAAATCCGCAGTTCGCTACCGATGCGCCGTGGCTGCTGCGCTTCTTCGATCAGGTGCGCTTCTATCCGGTGAGTGAAACCGAACTGACCCAGCTGCGCGAAGATTTCCGCGAAGGCCGCGCCAGCCTGCGTATTGAAGAGACGCAGTTTGATTTTGCCGCCCACCAGCAGTTCCTCGCCGACCACGCCGCTGAAATTGCAGCGTTCCGCCAGCGCCAGGCCGCCGCCTTTGAACAGGAAGTGCAGCTATGGGCGCAGGAGGAGCAGAACGCGCCGCCGGAGGATGAAACGCGCGCCAGCGTCAGCGAAGAGGAGGAGAACGGGCTACCGGTGCAGGCGGATCTCAATGGCAACATCTGGAAAGTGCTGGTGCAGCCGGGCGACGAGGTCAGCGCCGGGCAGACGCTGATTATCGTGGAGGCGATGAAGATGGAGCTGGCGATTATCGCCCCGCAGGCCGGTCGTGTGACGCGGATTGCCTGCCAGGCGGGCCGTCCGGTCAGTCCTGGCGATAACCTGCTGTGGCTGGAATAAGGAGCGGTAATGACAACGCAACCCCACTCCCCTAAAGCCCGCCCGGAAGCGCTGGCGGAACGGGTTTATCAGGCGCTGAAGGCCGATATCTTCGCCTTTCGCCTGATGCCCGGCGATCGCTTCAGCGAAAGCGAAATCGCCGGACGGATGGCGGTCAGCCGCACCCCGGTCCGTCAGGCGCTGTTCCGGCTGGAACGCGAAGGCTTTGTCGACGTCTGGTTTCGCAGCGGCTGGCAGATTAAGAACTTCGATTTCGCCTGGTTCGAATCGCTGTATGACCTGCGCACCGTGCTGGAGTGCGAGGCGGTCAAACGCCTCTGCGCCCTGCCCGCGCCGCAGTGTGCCGCGCTGTTAAACGAACTGAACCAGTTCTGGTGCGAGGCGGAGGCGCTTACAGAGGGCCTGGTGGTGTCGCAGCATGACGAAGCGTTTCACATGACGCTGGTGGCGGCAGCGGGTAACCCGGAGATGGCACGCATTCACGCCGAACTCACCGAGAAGATCCGCATTATCCGCCGGCTCGACTTCACTCGTGACGATCGCATCTGTGCCACTTATCAGGAACATGCACAGATTTTACAGGCGATTTTTCAGCAGCAGACCGCCGGGGCGCAACGCATCCTGACCGATCACATCGCCGTGAGTAAGGCGGAGGTCAGAAAGATCACGCTGCACCGCCTTCAGCAGGCCCGGCTCCAGCTCACCGAATAACACAACAACTACTCAGGGGTTTCAGATGATGAAAAGACGTTCGTTGATCAAGGCTTTCGCCCTCTCCGCCACCGTTGTCAGCATGGGGTTCGCCTGGAGTGCGCAGGCGGCTGACACCATCAAAGTGGGGATCATGCATTCGCTCTCCGGCACCATGGCGATTTCGGAAACGCCGCTGAAAGATGTGGCGCTGATGACCATTGATGAGATCAACGCCAAAGGAGGCGTGCTGGGGAAAAAGCTGGAGCCGGTGGTAGTCGATCCCGCCTCTAACTGGCCGCTGTTTGCCGAGAAGGCGCGGCAGCTGCTGACTCAGGATAAGGCGGCGGTGGTGTTTGGCTGCTGGACCTCGGTGTCGCGCAAATCGGTGCTGCCGGTGTTTGAAGAGCTGAACGGCCTGCTGTTCTATCCGGTGCAGTATGAAGGGGAAGAGATGTCACCCAACGTCTTCTACACCGGCGCTGCGCCTAACCAGCAGGCGATTCCGGCGGTGGAATACCTGATGAGCGAAGATGGCGGCAGCGCGAAACGCTTCTTCCTGCTTGGTACCGACTATGTCTATCCGCGTACTACCAACAAGATCCTGCGCGCCTTCCTGCACAGCAAAGGCGTGGCGGATAAAGATATCGAAGAGGTCTACACGCCGTTTGGTTACAGCGACTACCAGACCATTGTCTCCAACATCAAAAAGTTTGCGGCTGGCGGCAAAACGGCGGTGGTGTCGACCATCAACGGCGACTCCAACGTGCCGTTCTACAAAGAGCTGGCGAACCAGGGGATTAAAGCCACTGACATACCGGTGGTCGCCTTCTCGGTGGGCGAAGAGGAGCTGCGCGGCATCGACACCAAACCGCTGGTGGGTCAGTTAGCCGCCTGGAACTATTTCGAGTCTATCGATAATCCGACCAACGCGAAGTTTGTCGCCGACTACCGCGCATATGCCAAAGCACATAACCTGCCGAACGCCGCCACCGTCGTCACCAACGACCCGATGGAAGCGACCTATGTTGGCATTCATATGTGGGCGCAGGCGGTGGAAAAAGCAGGCACCACGGATGTGGACAAAGTGCGGGCGGCGATGGCCGGTCAGACCTTTAAAGCGCCGGATGGCTTTACCCTGACCATGGATCAGACCAACCATCATCTGCATAAGCCGGTCATGATTGGCGAAGTGGAAGAGAACGGCCAGTTCAGCGTGGTGTGGCAGACCGATCAGCCGGTACGCGCGCAGCCGTGGAGCCCGTACATTGCCGGTAACGACAAAAAACCCGATCACCCGGTGAAGACCGCGCAGTAATCGCGGGTTGCTGATAGATACGCAGCGTCACCCGCTGTGAAGCGGCAGCACGGCACCCCGCCGTGCTGCCCTCCCCTGACGAGGCTCCTTTTATGAATCTATGTCGCTGCTTTTTCAGCCTGCTGCTGCTGATGCCGCTGTTGGCCAGTGCCGGACCGGCGGCTGACTTTGCCGCCGCCAGCCGCAGTCAGCAGGCCACGCTGCTGCAACAGTGGGCCGCCGCACCGGACAGCCATCGCCTGCCGCTGCTGGAAGCGCTGCATGCCGAAACGGTGGTCATCGACCAGAATAAACAGCCGTTCAGCCAGCAGGGAGCCACGCTGCAGCCGCTGGATGCGGTGGCGCATCCCACGGGAAACCTGAAAAAGCTGTTTATGAACAATCGCCTGCGCGTGCTGGTTAACAACGCGCTGGCCGCCCACCAGCTTGTCAGCACTGATACGGCCCTGCGTCTGCGTGCAGCGCAGCAGCTGCAAAGTGAGGGCGTTGCCGACCAGCTGCCGCTGCTGGAGCAGCGTTTTGCCGCCGAGCAGGACAGCCGGGTTCATGCCGCACTGGCACTGGCGCTGGCGAATCTGCAACTGGCGGATGGCGAGCCGATGGTGCGCCTGCGGGCGGTGAAACTGCTGGGTGAGTCCAGCGATCCCAATACGCAAGCCAGCCTGCAACGCCTGACCCAGCCCGCGAATGAGCCGGACGCCACGGTACGGGCCGCCGCGGCGGAAAGTCTGCAACAGATTCAGAAACGGCTGATGTGGGGCGATCTGCTGGGGCAGGCCTTCAGCGGCCTGTCGCTGGGTTCCATCCTGCTGCTGGCCGCGCTGGGTCTGGCGATCACCTATGGCCTGCTCGGGGTGATCAACATGGCGCACGGTGAAATGCTGATGCTCGGTGCTTACGCCACCTGGTGGGTACAGAGCCTGTTTCAGCAGTTTGCGCCGCACTATTTAGCCTGGTATCCGCTGCTGGCGCTGCCGGTCGCCTTTCTGGTCACCGCCGCCATCGGCATGGCGCTGGAACGCACGGTGATCCGCCATCTCTATGGCCGTCCGCTGGAGACGCTGCTCGCCACCTGGGGGATCAGCCTGATGCTGATCCAGCTGGTGCGGGTGCTGTTCGGGGCGCAAAACCTGGAGGTGGCGAATCCGGCGTGGCTCTCCGGCGGCTTACAGCTGCTGCCCAATCTGGTGCTGCCGTGGAACCGCATCGCGGTGATCCTGTTTGTGGTGTTTGTGCTGGCGCTCACCTGGCTGCTGCTGAACCGGACCCGCCTTGGCATGAACGTGCGCGCCGTGACCCAGAACCGCGCCATGGCGGATTGCTGCGGCGTGCCGACCGGTCGCGTCGATATGCTGGCGTTTGGACTCGGCTCGGGCATTGCCGGGCTGGGTGGCGTGGCGCTGTCGCAGCTCGGTAACGTCGGACCGGAGCTGGGCCAGGGCTACATTATCGACTCGTTCCTGGTGGTGGTGCTGGGTGGCGTCGGTCAGCTGGCGGGCACCGTGGTTGCCGCGTTCAGCCTGGGCATTCTCAACAAAGTGCTGGAGCCGCAGATTGGCGCCGTGCTGGGCAAGATCCTGATTCTGGTGATTATCGTGCTGTTTATTCAGAAACGTCCGCAGGGGCTGTTTGCGGTAAAAGGAAGGGTGACTGACTGATGACGCAACCCATCACGCTTCGCGTGGCGCGCACCGCGCCGCGCCTGACCATCAGCATTGGCCTGGCGATTACCGTAGCGCTCCTGGTGATGCCGTTTCTGGCGCTGCTGCCCGCCACGCATCCGCTGGCGATCTCCACCTATACCCTGACGCTGGTCGGCAAAATCCTCTGCTACGCGGTGGTCGCGGTGGCGCTGGATCTGGTGTGGGGCTACGCCGGACTGCTGTCGCTGGGCCACGGCCTCTTTTTCGCCCTGGGTGGATATGCCATGGGCATGTACCTGATGCGCCAGGCCGCAGGCGAGGGTTTACCCGCCTTTATGTCCTTTCTCTCCTGGCGGGAACTACCCTGGTTCTGGACCGGCACCGACTATTTCGTCTGGGCGCTCTGCCTGAGCATGCTGGTGCCGGGCCTGCTGGCGCTGATTTTTGGCTTCTTCGCCTTTCGCTCGAAGATTAAAGGCGTCTACTTCTCCATCATGACCCAGGCGCTGACCTACGCCGGGATGCTGCTGTTCTTCCGCAACGAAACCGGTTTTGGCGGCAACAATGGCTTTACCGGCTTTACCACCCTGCTCGGCTTTTCGGTAACGGCAACCCCCACCCGTATCGGGCTGTTTATCGCCACGGTGCTGCTGCTGCTGCTGAGCCTGGCGATCGGCTTCGCCCTGGCGCGCAGCAAATTTGGCCGGGTGCTGACTGCGGTGCGGGATGCGGAGAACCGTCTGATGTTCTGTGGTTACGACCCGCGCGGTTTCAAGCTTTTTGTCTGGACGCTCTCCGCCGTGCTGTGCGGCCTGGCCGGGGCGCTCTATGTGCCGCAGGTCGGCATTATCAATCCGGGTGAGATGTCACCGGCCAATTCGATTGAAGCGGCGATCTGGGTGGCGCTGGGCGGACGCGGCACGCTGATAGGCCCGCTGCTGGGTGCCGCGATTGTTAACGGCGCACGCAGCTTCTTCACCGTCGCCTTCCCCGAATACTGGCTCTTTTTCCTGGGGCTGATGTTTATCCTGGTCACGCTGTTTCTGCCGCACGGCGTGATTGGCCTGCTGCGCCGGAGGAAAAAATGAGTGATGCCCTGTTTACCCAAACTCAACTGGCGGATCGCCATCGGGTGCAGCGCGATCCGGTGCTGCAACTGGAGAAGATCAGCGTGTCGTTTGAAGGCTTCCGGGCGCTGACCGATCTTTCGCTGCAGATCGGCGTCGGGGAACTGCGCTGCGTGATCGGCCCCAACGGTGCGGGCAAAACCACGCTGATGGATGTGATCACCGGCAAAACCCGGCCCGACGCCGGCCGGGTGATCTACGACCAGGACAGCGATCTGACCCGTCTCTCACCGGTTGAGATCGCCCGCGCCGGGATCGGCCGCAAGTTCCAGAAGCCCACGGTGTTTGAGGCGTTAACCGTGTTCGAAAATCTGGAGATCGCGCTTAAAGCCGATAAATCGGTCTGGGCCAGCCTGCGCGCCCGCCTCAGCGGCGAACAGCGTGACCGCATTGATGAGGTGCTGAAACTGCTGCGGCTGGGCGGCGAACGCCAGCGTCGCGCGGGCCTGCTGTCGCATGGCCAGAAGCAGTTTCTGGAGATCGGCATGCTGCTGGTGCAGGAGCCGCATCTGCTGCTGCTGGATGAACCGGCCGCGGGCATGACCGATGCCGAAACGGACTACACCGCCGAGCTGTTCCGCAGCCTGGCGGGCAAGCATTCGCTGATGGTGGTGGAGCATGACATGGGCTTTGTCGAAACCATTGCCGACCACGTGACGGTGCTGCATCAGGGTCAGGTGCTGGCCGAGGGTTCGCTGCGCGACGTGCAGGCCAACGAGCAGGTTATCGACGTTTATCTGGGGCGCTGAAATGTTACAGGTTACTGAACTGAATCAATATTATGGCGGCAGTCATATTCTGCGCGGCCTGTCGTTTGAGGTAAAGATTGGCGAAATCACCTGTCTGCTGGGGCGCAATGGCGTTGGGAAGACCACGCTGCTGAAATGCCTGATGGGGCTGATCCCGGCGAAGTCGGGCGAGATTCACTGGCAGCAGCAGCGCATGAATGGCCGCAAGCCGCACCAGCGGGTGCAGGCTGGCATCGGCTATGTGCCCCAGGGGCGGGAAATCTTTCCGCGTCTGACGGTGGAAGAGAATCTGCTGATGGGGCTGTCACGCTTTCCGGCTGCGCAGGCGCGTGAAGTGCCGGAGGAGATCTACCAGCTCTTTCCGGTGCTGCTGGCGATGAAGTCACGCCGGGGCGGCGACCTCTCTGGCGGTCAGCAGCAGCAGCTGGCGATTGGCCGGGCGCTGGCCTGTCGGCCCCAGCTGTTGATCCTTGATGAGCCGACCGAAGGGATCCAGCCTTCGGTGATCAAAGAGATCGGCGCGGTGATCCGCCAGCTGGCGCAACGGGGAGATATGGCGATCCTGCTGGTGGAGCAGTTTTATGACTTCGCGGCGGAGCTGGCGGACAGCTATCTGGTGATGTCGCGCGGAGAAATTGTGCAGCGTGGCCGCGGCGACACCATGGAAGCAGAGGGTGTGCGCGGCCTGGTGGCAATTTAAACCCGGCTCAGAGTAAGCCGGTCTCGACAGAAAAGTGGCGCTGTTCACCGTGCGCCAGGGTGATCAGCGTGCCAGCCTGCTGCGCGGCAAGAAAGCCCTCTGGCCGGCAGGTGGCGGGCAGAATATAGGCCGCCACCTGCTGATCGTGGTTGTGCAGCAGCCAGCGAGTGGCGTGCGGGAACTGTGCGGTAGAGAAGCGCGTCATCAACGCATAGCCCTGCGGCGCATGCAGCTCAAACTGCACCTCATCGCCATACTGAGGCAGATCGTCCGCGAAGAAGACGATCTCCGGATCGCAGAGCTGCGGCTGATCGAGCTGCTGTAACGCCTGCGGATCGCGCGCCAGCCGATCGGTGTAATCCCGCCAGGCGGGCGTCGGTCGCAGATGCGCCGGGATCGAGCGACGCAGCTGGAATGCCTGTTCGGGGATCGACTGCCGGAAGCGGCCCTGATCGATCCACGCGCTGTTGAGGTGACACATATACTGCAGCGGCATCGGCGCGCCAGCCAGATTAGTGACTGTCATCTCAATCGTCAGCCGGGGCTGGCTGGCCGGAATGCGGACGGCGGGTGCGGCCAGGTAGTGATGGCCGAAGCCTTTGACATATTCACACTCCCCTTCCAGCGACAGCGTCTGATCCTCCAGCACCAGCCAGGCGCTGTCCATACGGGCGCAGGCCATCTCACCGTGCAGCGGATGATCGTCCTCTGGTGCGGGACAGCCGTTGGCCAGCAGTCCCGAATGAAACGCAAAACAGCCATAGGTGTCGATGATCGAATTTGCGGGCAGCGGCTGCTTAAAACTATGGCCCATGGTCAGGTTATGATTGTCGAACTCTGCGTCCCAGATCATCTGCCCGAGAAACGGCAGCACGGTCACGCTGCCACGCCGGTTATGAATGCGCACCGCCTCAATGCCCGCCGGATAACGAAACAGCTCAACCCGGAAATCATCGCTCTCCAGCAGCACCCAGGGTGTGGTGTGAAACTGTTCACGCGCTAAGGGTAAACGGGTTTTCATGGTAACTACTCCGCCAGACGACCGGTCGCAACCGGCTGTTTTTTATGGCGCAGTTCGCCATAGAAGTAGAATCCGACCCAGGCGAAACAGAGCAGCGAGACGCCAAATGCCAGCTGCATTGAACCCAGTGAGTCCGAAACCAGGCCCTGCAGCGCCGGGACAAAGGCCGCACCGACAATCGCCATCACGATAAACGCGCCCGCGACTTCGGTGTATTTGTTATCGACCGTCGCCAGCGTTCCCGCGTAGATCGTTGCCCAGCAGGGACCAAACAGCACGCTGACAAAAACGGCGGCGTAGACGGCGGTAAAGTTCGGCACCAGCATCACATAAGCCAGCGTCAGCACGCCCAGCACCGAATAGGCAATCAGCACCTTCTCGGCGCGGAAACGGGTCATCAGGAAGTTCGCCACGAACTTGCCGATAAAGAAGCAGATGAAGCTGTAGATCATAAAGTTCGAGGCGTGACGTTCATTAGTCGCCCCCAGCGTCAGCGCCAGACGAATGGTAAACGACCAGACGGCCACCTGCATGCCGACATAGAGGAACTGAGTCACAATTCCGCGTTTAAAGTGTCGGTTGCCAGCCAGATAGCGGAAGGTCTCGCCCAGCGAGGGGCGCGACCTCTCGCTGCTTTCGGGTTTACAGCGCGGATAGCGGGTGAACATAAACAGCAGCATCACCACCACCAGCACCATCACCAGATATTTGTAGGGCTCCAGCGTGTGTTCCAGCATCGTCAGGCGGAACGCATGTGCCTGCTCTGCCGTCATGGTCGCCATCTGACTCTCCAGGCTGTCGCCGTCCTGGAACACCAGATATTTACCCAGCACGATCCCCATCAGTGCACCGATCGGATAGAAGGTCTGGCTGACGTTGAGCCGGAGCGTGGCGTGATCACGATGGCCAATCATCGAGCTGTAGGTGTTGGCAGCGGTTTCCAGGAAACTCAGGCCGATGGCGATGGCAAATATCGCCGCCAGGAACATGGTGTAGGTCGCCATGTGCGAGGCGGGATAGAAGGCGATACAGCCGGCAATGTAGAGCGCCAGGCCGATCATGATCGCCATCTTGTAACTGGTCTTGCGGATCACCAGCGACGCGGGGATCGCAATCAGAAAATAGCCGCCATAAAAGGCACTCTGCACCAGCGCACTGGCAAAGTCGCTCAGGGCAAATACGCTTTTAAACTGAGTGATCAGGATATCGTTAAGACTCGCCGCACAGCCCCAGAGCGGAAAGAGGCACGACAGCAGAATGAACTGGAACAGCGGCGTTTTATTCAGATAGCCATCAGATTGCTGAACAATTTTCTGTTGCATGGCAGACCCTCAGTTACGGTTGAGAAAGCGCTGGAAACTCTCTGCGTCGGGATAGGCGCGCTGGGTGCCGCGCCCGGTGACGCTGCAGGCGGCATAGGCAGACGCCTGGGTCATGGCGGCGGCCACATCGCCGGTTTCCACCAGCAGATACGCAAAGCAGCCGATAAAGGCATCGCCCGCGCCGCTGGTGTCAACCGCCTGAACCGGTGTGGCATCCACGCGATGGATCTCGTCGCCGCTCATCCAGACCGATCCCCGGCTGCCCAGGGTGATGATCAGATTTTTAAGGCCGCGCTTCAGCAGCGACTGTCCGGCGAGGATCACCTCTTCATCGCTGCTGACCGGCAGACCGGTGAGGATCTCCAGCTCGGTTTCATTGGGCATAAAGAAGTCGCATTTGCAGGCGTAATCAATATCAAGCGTGGCGACGGCCGGAGCCGGATTAAGGATCACTGTGATCTGATGCTGGCGGGCAAAATCGATGGCGTAATAGACCGTCTCCAGTGGGATCTCCAGCTGCAGGATGATCAGCTGGCAGGCTTTCAGCGCCTCTGCCGCGTCGTCGATATCGGCCGGTTTCAGCTGCTGGTTAGCACCTTTGATAATCAGAATGCGGTTCTGCGACTGGTCATCGACAAAAATCGGTGCCACGCCGCTGGAGGTGCCCGGTGCGGTGGTGACGAAGCGCGTGTCCACGCCCTGCTGCTGAAGATTTGCAACGGTGTTCGGAGCAAAGAGATCGTCACCGACCTTGCTGACCATCATCACGTTGCCGCCCATTTTTGCCGCCGCGACCGCCTGGTTGGCCCCTTTACCGCCGCAGCCAATGGCAAAGTCGGGCGCTTCAAGGGTTTCGCCCGCTTTCGGCAGGCTGTTGGTATAGGTAATCAGATCGACCATGTTTGAGCCGATGACCGCAATTGTCATGACCTTTTCTCCCGGATGTTTTTTAAACTTAAAATGTTATTAAAGTAACAATAACAATTCTTAAAGGTTAAATATGTGACAAAAACCACATCCTGAGGCGGTGAGAATAGGCAAATTACGCCATAAAATGGGATTTTCAGTGTTATTATTATAACAAGCTAACATCACTGAACGCGCTGTATGAAAGCCACAACCGCCTGTGGTGACGTGCCGATATCACCACGCGCTGACAGCACGGCGGAGGTTTGCGGCCCTCACGGAATGCGGGTAAGATTGACTGCCAGCCTGGCGGATGAGACGCAACTCATTCAAATCTGTGAGGTTTGTAGCGTATTGACGTCGATCCCGGCGTCTTTCTTCCGCACTGCAGGATAGGGAACAGAGAGATGACCATGGAAACCCGGCGCGACGAACGCATTCACAAGCTGACGCAGGCGCTGAAACGCACCGACAAACTGCATCTGAAAGATGCGGCCCAGCTGCTTGGCGTCTCAGAGATGACGGTTCGCCGCGATTTAACCGAGCCGGGCTCCAGCGTGGTCCTGCTGGGCGGCTATATCGTCAGCGATCCGAAAAGTCATGCCAGCCACTATTTTGTCAGCGATCAGCATGGCCAGAATGCCGCCAGAAAGCAGCGACTGGCACAGGCGGCCGCCAGCCTGATCAATGAGAACGACACGGTCTTTTTTGACTGCGGCACTACCCTGCCCTACATCGTAGATGCGATTCCCGACACCCTGTCGTTTACCGCCATCTGCTGCGCCATGAATACCTTTCTGACCCTGAAAGAGAAACCGGCCTGTAACGTGATTCTCAGCGGCGGTGAATTTCATGCCGACAACGCGCTGTTTACGCCGATTGGCGTGCATACCATCCTTGACGATCTCTGCCCGACGCTGGCCTTTATCTCTGCGGCGGGCATCGATAAAGATCAGGGCGCAACCTGCTACAACACCAATGAGCTGATGATGAAACATCACGCCATGCTGCGCGCCCGAAAGTCGGTGCTGGTGGCTGACAGCAGTAAATATGGCAAGGTGCTGCCTGCCCGCATCGCCGAGCTGCAGCGCTTTGATCTGCTGGTGAGTGACAGCGCGCCCGATCAGGCGTTGCAAAACTGGCTGGCCCAGCAGGCGATCCCGCTGCGCCTGCCCTGACGCCTCTTTCTGACATCCTCTCCTGACCCTGTCAGCGATTGAGCGTGGAAATCAGTCAGTTATGCCTGGCATCGCCTGGCATCGGCTCCGCCACGCTAATATTCGCCGCCCCCCGGCTGGGATTAAACGGTGAAAAAGGCTAAACTTCGACATCATTCAAACGACCAACAGACCCAGAGGCTCAAACCAACGTGGCTCAATTCGTCTATAGCATGCATCGCGTCGGCAAAGTGGTTCCGCCGAAGCGACATATCCTGAAAAACATCTCGCTCAGCTTCTTCCCTGGCGCAAAAATTGG
Source organism: Pantoea sp. ABR1s (assembly GCF_057812235.1). Lineage (NCBI taxonomy): Bacteria > Pseudomonadati > Pseudomonadota > Gammaproteobacteria > Enterobacterales > Erwiniaceae > Pantoea > Pantoea sp. ABR1s. The sequence continues at coordinate 3,484,045 of NZ_CM173823.1, forward strand.
CGTACTCGGCCTGAACGGCGCGGGTAAATCTACCCTGCTGCGCATCATGGCCGGCATCGATAAAGATATCGAAGGGGAAGCGCGTCCGCAGCCAGGCCTCAAGATTGGCTACCTGCCGCAGGAACCGCAGCTTAACCTTGAACACACCGTGCGTGAGTCGGTAGAAGAAGCGCTGTCAGAAGTCGTTGGCGCACTGAAGCGTCTCGACGAAGTCTATGCGCTCTATGCTGAAGAAGATGCAGACTTCGACAAACTGGCCGCGGAACAGGGCCGTCTGGAAGAGATCATCCAGGCTCACGATGGTCACAACCTGAATACCCAGCTGGAACGTGCTGCCGATGCGCTGCGCCTGCCTGACTGGGACGCGAAAATTGCCACCCTTTCCGGTGGTGAACGTCGTCGCGTCGCCCTCTGCCGCCTGCTGCTGGAAAAACCAGACATGCTGCTGCTGGACGAACCAACGAACCACCTGGACGCCGAATCTGTCGCCTGGCTGGAGCGCTTCCTGCACGACTTCGAAGGCACCGTCGTCGCGATTACGCATGACCGTTACTTCCTGGATAACGTTGCAGGCTGGATTCTGGAACTTGACCGCGGTGAAGGGATTCCGTGGGAAGGTAACTACTCCTCCTGGCTGGAGCAGAAAGATGCGCGTCTGGCGCAGGAAGCCTCCTCTGAAGCCGCTCGTCGCAAGTCGATTGAGAAAGAGCTGGAGTGGGTACGCAAAGGGCCAAAAGGCCAGCAGTCTAAAGGCAAAGCCCGTCTGGCACGCTTTGAAGAGCTGAACAACACCGACTACCAGAAACGTAACGAAACCAACGAACTGTTCATTCCGCCAGGTGCCCGTCTGGGTGACAAAGTGCTGGAAGTCAGCAATCTGCGTAAGTCTTATGGCGACCGTGTGCTGATTGACGATCTCTCGTTCTCGGTACCGAAAGGCGCGATTGTCGGGATTATCGGTCCAAACGGCGCGGGTAAATCAACGCTGTTCCGCATGATGTCTGGTCAGGAACAACCTGATTCTGGCGAGATTGTACTGGGTGAAACCGTCAAGCTGGCCTCTGTGGATCAGTTCCGCGACAGCATGGATAACGCCAAAACCGTGTGGGAAGAAGTTTCCGGCGGTCAGGACATCATGCGCATCGGTAACACCGAGATGCCAAGCCGCGCCTATGTCGGCCGCTTTAACTTTAAAGGCGTCGATCAGGGCAAACGCGTAGGCGAACTGTCGGGTGGTGAGCGTGGTCGTCTGCACCTCGCGAAGCTGCTGCAGGTTGGCGGCAACATGCTGCTGCTCGATGAACCAACCAACGACCTGGACATTGAAACCCTGCGCGCGCTGGAAAACGCCCTGCTGGAGTTCCCGGGTTGTGCCATGGTGATCTCGCATGACCGCTGGTTCCTGGACCGTATCGCCACGCACATCCTGGATTATCAGGATGAGGGCAACATCGAATTCTTCGAAGGTAACTTTACCGAATATGAAGAGTACAAGAAGCGTACCCTCGGCGCCGAAGCGCTGGAGCCGAAGCGCATCAAGTATAAGCGTATGACGAAGTAATCGAATAATAGGGCGGCAGCGATGTCGTAATGCTGGTCAGTTAAGATTAGATTTGTAAAGGCTGCCACGGTCAAACGTGGCAGCCTTTTTTTCCGGGCGAGCGAGCCGCAGTGCGGGCCAGCGCACCTCTGCTGCTGCCGGGCCGTCCTCGCGCCGCTCACGCGGTACCTTCGGCTTTGACGGCGTGCCGACGAACCGTTCGGGGATCGGCCCTCCCTGGCCGGCCCCGAACTGTCCACGCTTCCCGGCGTGGACTTCTGGCCCACCGTCACGCCTCAGCGCTGCGGATAGCCCTTTCAGCAGCAGAGGCGCTCAGGCCTCCACTCTCGTGCCCTTTTTTAACAATACACACTGAAGTTTCAGAGCAGGCCGGTGCAGGGCAGGGGCAGGCAATCCGCAGCGCTGAACAGAATGAGTCTGCCAGGAGAGCCCGCAGGACGCGGGCGAAAGGCGGGGCGGCACAGGATGTGCCATCCCCGGCGGTCCGTCAGGCAGAGGAATGAAGTGAAGGAACCGCGCAGCGGCGCGAGGACCGCCAGCCCCTGCCCGGCACCAGACTGCGTTATCACCTGTCGCTTAACTGACTGGCATCAGGCTGCGATGTCGCCTTTTTTTATGGATTTATTAGCGATAAAACTCCCTGAACACCGGTGACTGCAGCGCGAATTCAATAAACCGCGCCAGCGCAGGTGAATTCAGTTTACGGCCCGGATAGACCAGCCACAGCTCATTCCCCTCGATTTCCCATTCCGGCAGTACCGGCACCAGCCGGGGATCCGCCATCGCCCCATCGGTCAGAAAGTGCGGCAGCAGCGTAATGCCCGCATCGCCCAGCGCAGATTCGCGCGCATAGAGTAAATTATCCGTGAGATGGCCTGGCGGCAGCAGCCAGCGGTAGAACTCGTCATCGCGCTGCAACACCCATTCATTCCAGGCGCGATGTGCTATACAGCGGTGGGCCGACAACTGCTGTGGATGAACCAGCGGCGGATGCTGATCAAGATAGCGCTGTGAAGCGACCAGCAGTCGCGGGCAGTTGCCTATACGGCGGCCAATCAGCGAAGACTCCTGCGGCTGACCGGTGCGCAGCGCCACATCAAAGCCCTCCTGCACCAGATCACGCATCTCATCGGAGATCGAGACATCCAGCGTCACATCGGGATAGAGACGTAAAAACGCCGCGTTACAGCGCGCCAGCAGCGTGGCACCAATCCCCGCCGGGCTGGTGATACGCAGACGCCCGCTGGGATTTTCACGCAGGCTGGCGATCGCCTGATCGGCGCGTTCACTGGCCTGCATCATCTCCTGGCAATGCAGCAGATAGCGCTCACCCGCAAAGGTCAGATTGAGCTGGCGGGTGGTGCGGTTCAGCAGACGAATCCCCAGCCGCTGCTCCAGCTGGCTGATGCGCTGACTGACGCTCGATTTTGGCAGCCCTGCGCGTTCTGCCGCGCCGGTAAAGCTGCCGCACTCCGCCACCAGCGCAAACAGTGCCATATCCTGCCACTGACGAAATGCCATTGTTCACCTCAGACGAACACTCTATGAAAGATTGTCCATCTTATCACTGCTAAAATCAGGTTCTACACTTAAAGCCTGTTCCGAATCATCAGCCAGTCTGCCACAGACAGTGTGGCACAGCCCCTGCGGAGTGTGAGCACTCTTCAGGGCCAGAATGGCAACCACCAGATCCAGGCTTCCAGCCTGACTAAACAGGAAAAATGTATGTCTATTCGCGCTATCGCAATTAATCCGGAAAGTCCTGAAAAATTTACTGAAATTTTCCCTGATACCCCAGCGCCAGGGGAGTATGACCTGCGGGTCGAAGTCAAAGCCGCGTCGGTCAACCCGGTCGATACCAAGGTTCACAAAGGGGCGAAGAAGAGCGGACTAGAGCAGCCACGCATCCTCGGCTGGGATGCCAGCGGTGTGGTGCTGGAAGTGGGCAGCAAAGTCAGCAACTTTAAGCCAGGCGATAAAGTTTTTTATGCGGGTGACCTGACCCGTCCTGGCAGTAACAGCACCGAGCAGCTGGTTGACTCACGCATTACCGGTCACAAGCCAGAGAGCCTGGACTGGGCGCAGTCCGCCGCGATCCCGCTGACGGCCCTGACCGCCTGGGAAGGACTGTTTGAGCGACTGAACCTTGAGTCAGCAACGGAAGATCAGACGCTGCTGATCGTGGGCGGCGCAGGCGGCGTCGGATCGCTGGCGATCCCGCTGGCGAAACTGCGCAGCAAGGTGAAGATCATTGCCACCGCTTCGCGTGAAGATTCCGCGCAGTGGTGCCGCGATCGCGGCGCCGATCTGGTGATCAACTACAAAGATATGATTGGTGAGCTGGAAAAACAGGGCATTAAACAGGTCGATTATATCTTCTGCCTGAATGATACCGACGGTCACTGGGAGACCATGGCAAAGCTGATCGCCCCGCAGGGCCATATCTGCACCATCGTGGAAAACGAACATCCGCTGTCGATGGATCAGCTGAAGCTGAAGAGTGCTGCCCTGCATTTCGAGCTGATGTACACCCGCAGCATGTTTAACACGCCGGATATGGCGCGTCAGGGTGAGATTCTGGATGCCGTCTCGGCGTTGCTGGATGAAGGTAAGCTGCAAACCACACTGAGCGAGACGCTGCACGGCTTAAGCGTTGAGACCTTAACTGCCGCCCATCAGCGCGTGCTGGAAGGCCACATGCGCGGCAAAGTAGTGATGGTGTATTAATGCGCTGACCCGGCTGCTCTGCGGCAGACCGGGTCACAGCATGCGTTACGGCTGGGCGTTTTTCTCGCCCAGCATCGCTTTCACCAGTTCAATGCAGCGCAGGAACCGGGTGTCATAATCATCTTCCTGCACGTGCAGGAACTCGATGTTGTTTTCCCGCAGCATCGTCACCAGCATCGACTGAAATTCCCGGCGATCCACGGAACTGCCCAGGCTGCGCAAGCCATCGGCAACCCACGGCACGTTGTTCTCCAGCAGAATCACCAGATCAAAGCGATATTCATCGATCAGTGCCTGCACAAACGGATGTTCACGCCCTTCATACTTCAGACAAAACGCCTGCGTGGTCACAAAGTCGGTGTCGATAAAGGCCACTTTATTGGCGTATTTAACCGCGAAATCGATGTACTGCGCCTGGCCCAGTGCGATCTTGTCGTAATCTGAATATTGCAGCGCCATTTCATCACCGCCCAGGTGGGAGAAGACATAGTCGCGGCCATATTCCCAGGCACTGGTGGTATTGAAGATGTTGGCGAGTTTATTCACCAGCGTCGATTTACCGCTCGACTCCCCGCCGAGGATCGCCACGGTGCGCACAAAGAAAGGTTTCACCTCGGTCGGGATATAATCCCAGAAGCGGAACGGATCCTGACGGATCTGCGCGCCGCTGATGCTCATAAAGGATCGGCTGGGATCGACCAGTACAGTCTGAATGCCAAGATGCTGCTGATACATCTCCGCATCGGGCGCTTCGCTGGTGTAGATGCAGTCCGGCGCAATACCGTGCTCGCTGAGAAACGCGCTGACGCCCTTACTCCAGACATCCCAGCCGTGTGGATAGGGCTCAATCCCCTCCTCATCAAAGGCGTGAATGCGGATATTTTTCTGATACTTAAAGGTCTGCAGCAGCCAGCGCAGTCGATCGCTGACCGTGGGCTGTTGTGACATCGCGCTGTTCTCAAACAGTTCGCGGTCACGTGGCTCGTCGTAGCCCATAATGATATGCAGCTCATCGACCTGGCTACAGGCACGCTGAATCAGATAGATATGGCCGGTGTGCAGCGGATAGAATTTACCAAACACCACGCCGACCGTTTTATCGCGGCGCGGAAACTCCAGACCCAGAAAACGGTGCAGCGCCTCCAGCTTTTGCGCGCTGGGGCTTTTGATTTTGGCATTGAGCAACTGGCTCAGATAGCCTTTGGTCATGCCGCTGGCATCAGCGACCTGTTGCAGCGTGTGGCCCTGCTGGCGAATGGCCGTTTTCAGATAATCAAACGACGACATGTCGTGCCTCCTGCATCAATGCGGTTAAGGTGGGAGCGGCCTGCCAGCGGCTTTTCGCTGGCGGCCGCAGGCGCGTTACAGATCGTCCAGAATCGCCAGCGCATCGGCCAGCTTCTTCGCGCTGAAAACCTGCATCCCGGCAATCGGTTTTTTCGGTGCATTCCCTGCCGGCACAATGGCGCGTTTGAAGCCATGCTTCGCCGCTTCAGCGATGCGCTCCTGACCGCTGGGCACCGGACGGATTTCGCCCGCCAGTCCCACTTCGCCGAAGATCACCAGATCCTGCGGCAACGGACGATCGCGCAGGCTCGACACCATAGACAGCATCAGCGCCAGGTCTGCACTGGTTTCGGTGACTTTGACGCCGCCGACCACGTTAACGAACACATCCTGATCCGCCATCTGCAATCCGCCGTGACGGTGCAGCACCGCCAGCAGAATCGCCAGACGGTTCTGCTCCAGACCCACTGCCACGCGGCGTGGATTGCCCATCATCGAGTGATCGACCAGCGCCTGAATCTCCACCAGCAGCGGTCGCGTTCCCTCCCACAGCACCATCACCGAACTGCCCGAGGTGACCTCTTCGCCGCGCGACAGGAAAATAGCTGACGGGTTGCTGACTTCACGCATGCCCTGCTCGGTCATGGCAAACACACCCAGTTCATTGACCGCGCCGAAGCGGTTTTTATGACTGCGCAGGGTGCGGAAGCGGGAATCGGCATCGCCATCCAGCAGCACTGAACAGTCGATACAGTGTTCCAGCACTTTCGGTCCGGCCAGGGAGCCATCTTTGGTGACGTGACCGACCATGATGATCGCCACGCCGCGCGTCTTGGCGAAGCGCGTCAGGTAAGCGGCGGTTTCACGCACCTGGGCGACGCTGCCGGGCGATGACTGGATCTCCGCCATGTGCATCACCTGGATCGAGTCGATCACCATCAGTTGCGGCTGCTCCTGTTCGGCGATCAGGCAGATCTGCTCAATGCTGGTTTCCGACAGCATATTCACATTTTCGGTAGGTAATCCCAGACGATGGGCGCGCATCGCCACCTGCTGCAGTGACTCTTCACCGGTGACATACAGGGTTTTCATCCCCTCTGACAACCGGCACATCACCTGCAGCAGCAGCGTGGATTTGCCTGCGCCGGGGCTGCCGCCAATCAGAATGGCGCTGCCCGGCACCACCCCACCGCCCAGCACCCGGTCAAACTCTTTGAAGCTGGTCGAGAAGCGCGGTAACGCCTCCAGGCTGATTTCAGAGAGCTTCTGCACCCGGCTGGTGCCGGCGCTACCGGCATAACCACTCAGGCGCTCGTTACGCGCAGCCGCGGGCGAGGCGGCAATGCGCACCTCGGTGATGGTGTTCCAGGCGTGACAGGCGCTGCACTGCCCCTGCCAGCGTGGGTAATCTGCGCCACATTCGTTACAGACAAATGCGCGTTTTGCCGCTTTGGCCAAATCAATACCTCAGTTAACGCTCTTCGTGGATCAGGCTGCCGGTGAGGATGCAGAACACCCCCATTAAATCGGCATGGCGAATGGTGACCGCAGTCTGCTCATTCACCTTAGGTTTAGCATGGAACGCAATGCCCAGTGCTGAGGCTTTGATCATCAGCAGGTCATTGGCACCATCGCCGATCGCCACCGTCTGTTCCGGCGCGATGTCAAAACGCTGCGCCAGCTTCTTCAGGGTATCGGCTTTGTATTGTGCGTCGACAATCGGTCCCAGCACGTTGCCGGTCAGTTTGCCGTCGCGAATTTCGAGTTCATTAGCCACCACCGCCGACAGATGCAGCTTGTCGCGCAGGTATTCGGCGTAGTAGGTAAAGCCGCCAGACGCGATGGCAACCTGCCAGCCCAGCGCCTGCAGCTTCTGCGTCAGGGTGGTTAAGCCTGGCATCAGCGGCAGGGCATCACGCACCTGTTTCAGAATATTGGCGTCCGCGCCCTGCAGCGTGGCCACGCGCTGACGCAGGCTGGCGGTGAAGTCGAGTTCGCCGCGCATCGCGCGTTCCGTGACTTCGGCCACCTGCTCGCCGCAGCCCGCCAGTTTTGCAATCTCATCGATGCACTCGATCTGAATCGCGGTGGAGTCCATATCCATCACCAGCAGGCCTGGCGTTTTGAGATGCGGAATTCTGCCCAGCGGCGCGACATCCAGTCCGGCGTCGTGCGCCAGCTTGCTGGCAAACGGCGTCAGCGATCCCGCCAGGCGAATCACCTGATACTCATCGACGTTCCAGGCGCTGACGATCACCATGGCAGCACCCAGCTGGTGCTGGTAATCGGTCAGCCGCTGCTTATCCAGCCCGCGACCATACAGCAGCCAGCCGGTACGGCCAGCGCGATAATCCAGCGGCATCACTTCATCACCGCTAAGAGAAAGGGGCAAACCCGGCCAGAGGGAGACATCGGCGGGAAGATCGCACCAGGTTAAACGATTTGGCATCAGAGCTCCTGTAGGGACAACAAAACCACGCAAGAGGCTACCTTGTCTGCGCCGCTTCTGGCAACATAATCTCCAGGCTTTCTGTTGTGATATGACCCGGATGATTAATGGCTAAAACCGCACTGAAATTTCGCTTACATCGTACCGTGATCGTTCTCATCTCGATGGCGCTGCTGGTCGTGCTGATGCAGGGCGCATCCTGGTTCAGTCTCGGCCATCAGGCGGCGCGTTCTGAACAAGTCGAGGAGCTGGCGCATACGCTGACCAGCCAGGTGGCGTTTAGCCTTAAGCCGTTGATGGACAACAGTGAAAATAACCGGACTCAGATAGAAGCCATTCTTAATCAGATGACGGCTAACAGCCGTATTCTGGATGCATCGGTCTATGACGGCGACGGAAGTCTGGTGGCGCACAGCGGTGAAAACATCAATGTACGCGATCGGCTGGCGCTCGACGGCCAGCGCGCGGGCAGCTATTTCAACCATCAGATTGTGCAGCCGCTGGCCGGAAACGAGGGTCCGCTGGGCTTTTTGCGCGTGACGCTGGATACCCATGTGCTGGTCACCGACTCGCACCAGGTCGATAACACCACCAATATTCTGCGTCTGATGATGCTGCTGGCGCTGGCAATTGGCATTATTCTCTCACGCACCCTGCTGCGCCACCGCCGCACCCGCTGGCAGCAGTCGCCGTTCCTGCTCACCGCCAGCACCCCGGTGAAAGAGGATCGGGATGATGACGACGAGAAGAAAGAGTAACGCTCCGGCTGCGGTAAAGATAAAACAAGAAAGGCCCGCACAGCGGTAATGCTGGTCAGTTAAGATTAGATTTGTAAAGGCTGTCACGGTCAAACGTGGCGGCTTTTTTTGCGGGCGGGCCGCAGTGCGGGCCTGAGCACCTCTGCTGCTGCCGGGCCGTCCTCGCGCCGCTCACGCGGTACCTTCGGCTTTGACGGCGTGCCGACGAACCGTTCGGGGATCGGCCCTCCCTGGCCGGCCCCGAACTGTCCACGCTTCCCGGCGTGGACTTCTGGCCCGCCGTCAAGCCTCAGCGCTGCGGATAGCCCTTTCAGCAGCAGAGGCGCTCAGGCCTCCACTCTCGTGCTCTTTTTAACAATACACACTGAAGTTTCAGAGCAGGCCGGTGGCGGGCAGGGGCAGGCAATCCGCAGCGCTGAACAGAATGAGTCTGCCAGGAGAGCCCGCAGGACGCGGGCGAAAGGCGGGGCGGCACAGGATGTGCCATCCCCGGCGGTCCGTCAGGCAGAGGAATGAAGTGAAGGGACCGCGCAGCGGCGCGAGGACCGCCAGCCCCTGCCCGGCACCAGACTGCGTTATCACCTGTCGCTTAACTGACCAGCATTACCGCTGTGCGGGCCTTTTTTATGGGAAAGATGCTGATTTGCGAGGCGTCTTGCGTCAGCCGATGAGCAGCGCTTCCAGCTCGCCCAGCGATTTGACCTGCCAGGTGGGCTTGATATGTTCCGGCAATGGCCGGGTGCCATGATCGAGCCAGCAGGTTTTAATACCGGCATTCATGCCGCCCAGAATGTCTGACTCTGGCGTATCACCCACCATCAGCACCCGCTCACGACCCGGGTTGCCCATCAGATTCAGTGCGTAATCAAAAATCTCTGGCGCCGGTTTTGGCTGGCCGACCTGCTCGGAGATTACCAGCGCCGAGAAGTAATCGCGGAAACCGGTGCGCTCCAGACGCGTCTGCTGCAGCGCAGTAAAACCGTTGGTGATGATGCCCATTTTCACCCGGCCATGCAGCTGGTTCATCAGGCTGACCGCGCCCGGCAGCGGCGTGCAGATCTCTCCCATTGCGCTGAGGAAGCCGCTGTTGAGGATCTCCGGCGCAACGCTGAGCTTTTCGCTCCAGTGGTTGAAACGCTGAGTCTGCAGCTGTAACGCGGAGATAGCACCGTTCTGATAATCGACCCACAGCGGCTTGTTTATCGCCTGATAATCGCTGTAATCCTGGTCGGTGAACTGCACGTCATAACCGGCGAACAGGCGCTGCAAACCGGCATAGGCGTCGAAATGAAAAAGGGTATCGTCGGCATCAAACAGGATGCAATCCCAGTTATCAATCATTAAAGCTCCTTAACACCGCTACGGCGTCAGTGCCATGAGAATGGCATCTTCACGGCCGCTGGCGGTGGGATAATAGTTGGGGCGACGACTGACCTGATTGAATCCAAGCTGCTCATAGAGCGCGATGGCGGGCAGGTTCGAGGCCCGCACTTCCAGCCACAGCGTCAGCACGTCGCGTTTGATCAACTCATCGATCAGATGCTGCAACAGCTGGCGGCCCAATCCCCGGCGCTGAAAAGCGGGATCGACCGCGATGTTAAACAGCGAGGCTTCGTCCAGTACCACCTGCGTAATCGCAAAGGCGGCCATTTGGCCGTCAACGTCGAGACGTAAATTGATAAAGCGCTCGCCCTGATTGCTGGCAAACGTCTTTTCACTCCAGGGAAACGCGTGACTACGACACTCAATGGCGAAGGCCTGCGCCAGATCGTCAGGGGTGAGTAAAGAGATGGCTGTCATGGTTACACATCTGTTGCCAGAGCGCGCGTTTGGCGACGCCGCTGCTGATCAGTTCATTGAAAGAGGCGCTGGTTAATGCCACGCCATTGAAAGTCTGTTCGCTCTCTACGCCGAGCAGCCAGCCCGCGCAGTTCAGCGTCTCCGGCAGCATTTGCAGCTGATCCGGTGTCACGGTCATTACCTGGGCGGGTTGCAGATTGAGGGCATGCAGCACATCGCGCATCAGCGGTTCATGCAAACCGGGGGGCGCGTCAGCGACAATAATTAACTGCGTGTCCGGTGCCAGCGTGACGGCAATTTCGCCCTGAAGCACGCGCGGGCGGCGCAGTTGGTACTGCGTAATTCCCATTTGCTGTAAAAGCCAGTCGCGCCTGGACGTCATGGTGTTACCTGTTCTGCTGCCTGAATGCGACGCTATGCTAGCAAACCCATCGAACATGCGCCAACAAACCACTATAATCCCCGCTCAGATCTTACAGGAGCCCTACATGTCTGCTTTTACCCCGGCCAGCGAAGTCATTCTGCGCCACAGTGATGAATTTACCGCCCGCCATGTTTTATTTGCTGGCGATCTGCAGGATGACCTGCCCGCTCAGCTGGAAACCGCCTCATCGCGCGTTCACACCCAGCAATATCATCACTGGCAAAACCTGAGCCGCCGTATGGGCGAACAGGCGCGTTACGGAATGGTTGCTCAGGCCGAAGATGTGCAGGGCTGCGATACCCTGGTCTACTTCTGGACCAAGAATAAGCCGGAAGTGCAGTTCCAGCTGCAGAACCTGCTGTCGCTGCTGCCGGTGGGCTGCGACGTATTCGTGGTCGGTGAAAACCGCAGCGGCGTGCGCAGCGCCGAAGGCATGATGGAGTCATGGGTGAAGCTGGAGAAGATCGACAGCGCGCGTCGCTGTGGTCTCTACCACGGTCGCCTCGACAAGCAGCCTGAATTCGATGCCAGCACCTTTGGTCACCAGTATCAGCTTGATGGTCTGACGATTCATACCCTGCCTGGCGTCTTCAGCCGTGACGGTCTGGATAGTGGCAGCGCACTGCTGCTGTCGACCTTTACCCCGCACACCAAAGGTAAAGTGCTGGATATGGGCTGTGGCGCGGGCGTGATTGCCGCCTCACTGCCTGCCCGTTCGCCTAAAGTGCGTCTGTGGCTGTGTGACGTGCACGCAGCGGCGATTGAAGCGAGTAAAGCGACGCTGGCCGCCAATGGCATCGAGGGCGAAGTCTTCGCCAGCAACGTCTTCTCTGACGTAACCGGTCGTTTCGACATGATTATCTCTAATCCGCCCTTCCATGAAGGCACTCAGACCAGCCTCGACGCCGCACAGGCGCTGATTCGTGGTGCGGTGAAGCACCTGAATACCGGCGGCGAGCTGCGTATCGTTGCCAACACCTTCCTGCCCTATCCGCAGGCGCTGGATGAAGCCTTCGGCAGTCACGAAGTCATCGCGCAAACCGGGCGCTTTAAAGTTTACCGTGCCGTCTATGGTCGCGGTGCCAAAACGCGCTAAGGGTTTTTCCTGCCGTTAACTGCTTTGCCGGGCTGAAAACGTTGCTTTTTACAGCGATCGTTTCAGCCCGACGAAATAGTTGTTGACGCAAAGAGTAAAATCTCTAGAATGCGCCTCCGTGGTTGTAACATTCTCAAGGTGTTACGGGTATGCGAAGGTGGCGGAATTGGTAGACGCGCTAGCTTCAGGTGTTAGTGTCCTAACGGACGTGAGGGTTCAAGTCCCTCTCTTCGCACCAAAATCACAAGTTTCATATCGCGAGCACTGCGCGAAGGTGGCGGAATTGGTAGACGCGCTAGCTTCAGGTGTTAGTGTCTTAACGGACGTGAGGGTTCAAGTCCCTCTCTTCGCACCATTGCGGTGATATGAACAGACAACTCGATGCGAAGGTGGCGGAATTGGTAGACGCGCTAGCTTCAGGTGTTAGTGTCTTAACGGACGTGAGGGTTCAAGTCCCTCTCTTCGCACCAACGTTGTCATCTTCAGGCCTTTCCCGCTCATCTCTTCTGTTCCCCTGTAGTTTTGTTTTACCCCCTGCTCGTTTTACCTTTTCCAGTTGTTCTGTTTTCCGGTCGCTTTACCTTTTCCAGCCGCTTTACCCCGTTCGCCGGTTTTAACCACTCCGCTTATGTTAATTCAGATGAAAATTCACAGAGACAGCCGCCAGTCCGCCCGCTAACGCCAGACAGGATGGCAGCAGCAGATAGTGACGCAGCCGCTGGTTAAACAGCATCACGACTGTCAGCAGCAGTGCAACCGTCATCACCATCCGCCACTGGCTGAAGCTTGGTTCCCATAAGGCGAACAGCGGCAGCGCAATGCACGGCAGCAACACGCCCCACGCACTATCCAGCTTTTTACCCAGTGCCCAACTGACTCCCCACAGGCCGCAGGCCGCGATAATCGCTATCCCCATGACACCAACCTCAAATGATAAGCATTCCCATTATCATATGACAGTTTTGCCTGCTCTGCAGCCTGTTTTTGTCACGCCCGGCAACGAAGATGACAGACCAGTTGGAAAATGCTAGATTGCGGCCGATAACACCTTTAATAACAACAACAGCAATAATTTGCTCATTGTCTGGCAGAACCTGGTTTTGCCGGCGTGCGCTTTGGTATTTCAGGGTCGTCACGAGTACTTATAATGAAATTACAATCTTATGAAGAACTGAAACAGAGTAAATACCGGCTTTCAGTGATGCTTTTCCTGTTTCTGAATATCGCCGTTTCGCTATTTCATCTGCTGCCAATAATGAGCAGTGAGCAAAGTGAGACGACCCTGCCGGTAATGAGTGTCGCGGCCTTTAGCGGCATTATGTTAATTTCCCTTTTAATATGGCCTAAAGTAAAACTTCCCCTGTTAAATCCTGTGGCGCTGCTGCTGGGAATGCTCTGGGCCTGGCATATTAATTATCGCTTTCATCAGGTGTTCTATTTTGATGGTGGCTTTCTTATTATCAGTTTGATCAGTGTGTTATTTATCAGTGCCATCGCCCTGAGCGATTATCTGGGGGCTTTTTGTCTGCATGTCACGCCACCGGTGCTCACCGTTTTGCTGCTCGACAATGCGCAGCACCTGCCACTGATCCTGCTAACCATTACGCTGCCGCTGATTGGTTTCTCACTACAGCATCTGATGCGCCGCCGTGCCGACAACTTTACTCTGCGCCTGATGCATCAGCTCTACGAAGAGAAAGAGACATTCAGCGACCTCAGCATGCTCGACCCGCTGACCGGGCTTTATAACCGTCGTGGTCTTAAGAACCGGCTGGATAATATTCTGGAAAACCATGCTGGCAGCCACTATGTGCTGCTGCTGGATATCGATCACTTTAAGTCCTATAACGACAATTACGGGCATGCGATGGGCGATCAGGCGCTGGCGCGGGTCTCTGTCGCAATTCGTGATGCGGTGCGTTCACGCGATGTTGTCACCCGCTATGGCGGCGAAGAGTTTCTGGTATTGATGACCAATGTGAACAGTTCCATCGCCATGAAACTGGCAGAGCGAATCCGTCAGTACGTGCTGGATTTAGAAATTCCTCATCTTTTCAATGAAACCGTTTCAACCCACGTCACCATCAGTGCCGGCATCGCGCCTATTTACGATAATGAATTTGACCTGGCGGTCGCCAATGCTGACAGCGCATTATATGTGGCTAAAAATCAGGGCCGGAATACCATTCTTGCCTGGGAAGATTTACCCCGAAAACAGCATCACGCCGCCAGTGAACATGCCTAATTAAACGTAACGCCATCGGTAATCACTGAAGCTTCGGCGCGATATGCCCGGCTCTCTGCTGCTCTGCCCGATCGGATAACTGACCTCAACCCCGCCGTTTTCCCACCCGCAACGACGATTTTTTACACGACTTGTAGAGTTAATCAATAACGATTATCATTTGCTTTCTTATCTACACTTTTCGCGAGTCGTCATGGCAACCGTTTCAGCTCAGGAACAGCGTTTTAACGCTCAGTCGATGATCTTCCGGCAGAATGACCGTCCACTGGCGGAAAGTCTGCATGAGCGGCTGCAACAACAGCGCAGCTATCTGCTTGAATCGACGAAGCTCAGCCAGCCTGCTCCGCGCGACACGCTGACCCTCGCCGCCTGGTCACAATCAGAAGCCTTTACCCCAATTATTCAGCGCTACAGCGATTACCTCTATCGCGATCATCCTGATGCGGTTCGTGAAGCGAAACCGGTGCTGTCACTCTGGGCGCAATGGTATTTTGGCCTGCTGCTGCCAACACTGATCATGGCGCTGTTGCAGGAGTCGCGTGCGCTGGACTGCTCGCCAGAGCATATCCGCGTCGGTTTTCATGAAAATGGTCATCCGGCCACTTTCTGGATCGATGTCCAGGAAGATGAAGAAGCGCGCTACCTTAACCCTCAGCAGCGTATCGATCGGCTGATTCAGCAGCATCTGATCCCGGTAGTCAATGGTATTACGCAGCATGGTGATATCAACGCCCGACTCATCTGGAACAATATGGGCTACTCATTCCAGTGGTTCCTGGGTGAGCTGAAAAGTCAGATCGATGAGTCGCTGGTGCTGCAACTGGAGCAGGCGCTGTTCTTCAACCAGCGGCTGCTGGATGGCAGCGAAAATCCGCTCTACCGCACCATGATCCCACGTAATGGTGAACTGGTCCGTCGCAGCTGCTGCCAGCGTTATCGCATTCCCGATGTCGAACAATGCGGCAACTGCACCCTGAGCGGCAGCTAAACAGACTTAATTACGCTGAATTCTCCGTTTATCTCGTTTACAGGCACTGAGGCTTGTGGCAATTTTTACGCCTTCGATCAGCCTGGAGAGAAAGATGAGCCTGGAGTCCGTGCGCCAGTTCTTCGCCGAACACGCCCCTGAAATTGAAATTATTGAACTGGCCGAAAGCACTGCGACGGTCGGGATGGCTGCCCGCGCCCATGGCGTGACGCCAGGAGAGATTGCCAAAACCCTGTCACTGAAAGTGAAAAACGACGTGGTGCTGATTGTGACACGAGGCGATGCCCGGCTGGATAATCGCAAGCTGAAAGCGGCGCTGGGGGCGAAAGCGCGAATGCTGAGCGTGGACGAGGTGATTAACTGGACCGGCCATCCGGTGGGCGGCGTCTGTCCTTTCGGTCTTGAGAATCCGCTGACCGTTTACTGTGATGTTTCACTGCGCAGTTTCGAGGAAGTCCTGCCCGCCGCCGGCGCTATCCACAGCGCCGTCCGCATTACCCCACAGCTGATGGCTGAACTGACTAACGCCCGCTGGATCGACGTGTGCGAAGCAATGTAATGCCGGGTATCAGCTCACACAAGCCCTGCACCTTCTGCCCGCATCCTGATGCCGCTGACAAACTGACAGATACCGTCAGCGTTTGATGGCCACAGCGCCCTTCTGGAAACCGATCCGCCGCCGCCAGCACGCGGGCGAGTTAATCGCCCACGATATCAGGATTTCAGGCGCTTAAATGCCTGCTCAATAATCGACAACAGCAGCGTGTTATCGACACGATGCAGCACATGTACCGATGCGCCGCACTGCTCAGGCACGCCGACAGTGAGCCGAAGGGGCTGACGATAACGCCAGCTTTTGCCGCGCGTCGCACCGGGACGCAGTTCGATATCCACCCGGTAATCGATGCCTGAAGCGACCCGCTGATTCAGCAACCAGGCGACCACCAGCGCATCGTGGATCCAGCATCCCGCCAGCTGCCGGGTCGCCATCGAATAGTCGATCCACGGACGCAGCGTATCGCGCACAAATTCGGTCAGTGGATGATCGACGGCGGTCAGGCGGGTCAAATCCTGCTGGGTCAGCAGCGTCTGCGTGGTGACATCCATCGGAACCAGCGTTACTGCTGCACCACTGTGCAACACCTGATGGGCCGCTTCCGGATCCAGTCCAAAATTGGTGTCTTTGATATAATCATCCAGCGTAAACACACCGCCCATGATGACAATTTCCGCCACAGCGTCGGCCATGGCGGGATAGCGCTGCATTGCCAGCGCCACATTCGTCAGCGGGCCAATCGCCACCAGGGTAATCTCGCCCGGATTGTCGCAAATCAGTTTGCCGATAGCGTCAGCAGCATCAAACGCATCCGCCGCGACATCCGCTGGCTGGCGCACGCCCTGCCACATCTCACCCAGCGCAAGCTGATTGACCCGGTTATCCAGCGTCTCGCGCCACGGCGCAGGATCTTCCTGTAGCGCCTGCGTCGCCCCCTGGATTACCGGGATAGATAATCCCAGCCGGACGATCAGATCTTTGGCGACGCGCGCGCCAACTTCACATGGCGTGTTACCGGCCACGGTGGTGATCAATTCCAGCGACAGTGCAGGTGAAGCTAAGGCCAGCGCAATCGCCAGCCCATCATCGGTGTTGGCACCCGCGATACCGTTGCCGGGATCGCAGTCAATAATAATTCTTTTCATATTTTTATAGGCTAACTCTGGCTTTGCGGCTCACAGCCGCAGGATTCACCGATTTCAAGGTAGTGTGGAAACTCCTTTAATTGCGCTTCGCTCTGTCCCTCTTTCAGCATATGAATCGCAGAGCGAGCCATCTCACGCAGTGGCTGGCGCACGGTCGTTAATGTCGGGACGTGAAACGACGAGTGATTGGTACCGTTAAAACAGACCAGCGCCACATCCTGTGGCACACGGATCTGATGTTCGGAAAAGGCGCGAAGCGCACCAATCGCCTGACCTTCGTTGCTGGTAAACAGCGCACGAGGCACACGACCCCGGGCGATCATGGTTTGTGCCGCAGCGTATCCGCCCTGTGGGGTGTAGCTGGCGGGAAACATCAGCGATTCATCAATCGGCAGACCGCGATCCTGCATGGCATCACGCCAGCCCTGAATACGATCCTGCGCGTTAAGCATATCCACCGGGCCGCTGATTATGCCGACCTGCTGATAACCATGACTCAACAGATGTGCCGTCACCTGCCAGGCGGCCTGACGCTCATTGACCCGCAGCATGTTAACGCCCGGCTGAGGCTCAACCCGCTCCAGCATGACCAGTGGCGTACCGCTGGCTTTAATCAGGTCAATGTAAGGATGGCGATCAACGCTGTTGTAAAAGAGTCCATCGACCTGCCGATTCAGCAGTCCCTGAATTAACTCCAGTTCGCGCTTGCGGTCATCACCTGCATCACCCAGCAGCATGACGTGGCCGTGATTCATCGACTCCTGCAACAACACGTGCGCCATTGAGGCCACAAAAGGATTGCCGATGTTGGGCACCACCAGCCCGAAGGTTTTGGTGTTACCGGAAGCCAGTGCGCGTGCTGCCGCATTTGGCCGGTAACCGGTGGCTTTAATCGCCTCCAGTACCCGCTGACGGGTCGCCTCGGCAACCGGGCGAGGCCCGTTATTGATGACATAACTGACAACTGCCACTGAGGTGCCTGCCGCTTTCGCAACTTCACTGCGGGTCACTTTTCCCGTTAACGACTTAGGCACATCACGTTCCTCCATAAAAAAACAGGCCGCTTTACACGGCCTGCTGCTTTTCGCGCTATCCTGGCAGATGGCATCCTCAGGCAAAGCTAGATGGCATCTTCAGGCAGATTGAGATCCCGCCCTCGCGTTTCAGGCGCGACAAAGGTGGTAAAGAACCCAATTGCGGCCATCGCCGAGAAATAAACCGCAATCGGCCACCAGTGACCGGTATAAGAAAGCATAGCAGCGGCAATAAGTGGTGCGGTTCCGCCGGACAAAATGGAACCCAGTTCTTTAGCCACTGCCATTTTGGTGTAGCGATGATGAACGCCGAACATCTCCACGCCCCATGCCGCCTGCACACCAAAAATACCCAGCGACGCCAGCGCCATACCGACCACGATAACCGGGATCACCAGCATCGGTTCACGCGTGTCGAGCAGCGTAAAGGCGGGCCAGGCGTAGAACATCAGTAACAGACAGAACACGCGATAAACCACCCGGCGACCAAAGCGGTCAGAGAGCCAGCCCGCTAAAGGAATGATCAGGAAACCCAGCAACGACGCGAGGAACACCGCAGTGGTTGGTACGGACTTGTCGACCATCAGCACCTTCGCGACGTAACCGACGATGAAGCCCTGCGCCAGATAGGAGGGGCCATTTTCGCCGATACGCAGGCCAACCATGGTCCAGAAGGCACGGGTACGCTGGAAGAAAGGCCGCTGATCCACCACCGGAGCGGCCAGTACGCCTGCGCGTTCCGCTTCCATTTCCGCTTTTCTGCGCTCAAACACCGGTGTTTCGCGCAGATGACGTCGAATCCACAAGGCAACCAGCGCAATCAGCGCACTGCTGAGGAACGGAATACGCCAGCCCCACTCCAGCAGGCTCTGCTGATCCATTTGTACCACCAGCAACCAGACCAGCGAAGCCAGCAGTGTGCCGCTGTTAGAACCCAGCGCGATCACGGAGGAGATCAGTCCGCGACGCTCTGTCGGCGCATATTCGCCCAGCATCACCGTCCCGCCCGATAACTCCGCGCCAGCGCCAAAACCCTGCGTAAAGCGCAGCAGAACCAGACAGGCAGGAGCCCAGACGCCAATAGAGGCATAGCTCGGGATTAAGCCGATCAACGTCGTGGAAGCGCCCATCAGAATGATGGTGGAGATCATCACCACCTTTCGGCCTTTGCGGTCGCCGAGCCAGCCGAAAAAGAGTGCGCCGATAGGCCGGGCAACAAAGCCGACTGACCAGGTAGCAAAGCTGGAGAGCAGTGCCATGGCAGGGGTTGATTCCGGAAAGAAGACGTCGCCGAAGATAATACCGGCCGCCAGGCCATAGAGCGCGAAATCTGCGTACTCCATTGCCGTTCCGAGCCAGCATGAGAAAGTGGCGCGCCAGAAATCTTTGCGGCCTGAAGGGGTGTTAAACCGCTCATCGGCGGCTGAAGTGGATGACAGTGATGCCTGCTGATTAACGGAGTTGTGTGCCGTCATAACCCTATCCCTGAATGAGTATGCAGATCGATAAACGCCCGTCCATGGGTCGATTCCCTGATAAAAGCGGAAATTCCCCGGTGACGACGTTCAGTTGACTAACCATGATGAAAGGTTAAAGGATTCCCTGGTGTTGGAATCTTGTTCTTCGCCCCATTTCGCCGGTGTATTTTTCACCGGTCGCTTAAACTGAGCGAATGTAACTTAACAATCGATGGGCCTACTGTGCATCGGGCACCGTGAGCAATCACTGGGGAACTAGTGTATCTACGCGCGTAGATAAATCAATAGATCCTGATGAAAATTATTAGTAAAACTTCACTATCACATCCCGTCATCACGCATTTTTAGCGCAAATTCAGCCAGTTACCCGCAACACATCGCCTGAAAAAAATCACCATCGACTATAAGTTACCATTTTCTCTTATGATTAAGCGTTATAAGACTGACTAAAATCCTTTCATCGGGCTCTGTTGTCGCACACGCCTGTGACCATGAGATGACACGGGTATTTATTCTGAAAAATCGCTGTAAGCGCAGACAATACGTTACTCTGACAAAAAGTCCGGGCAGAGGTGTTATGACCATTATTCTGATGCGACATGGTAAACCCGATCATCAGGCGGCAGGTCGCCAGAGCGTGCAGGCGCTGGCAGACTGGTGCGAAGCCTACGATCAGTCACAGGTCAGTGACGGGCCGCCGCCGCGCAGTATTGAGATTGCACGTCAGGCCGCGGTGATTGTCTGTAGTCCCCTGCCCCGCGCACAATCCTCCCTGAGCCAGCTCGGTCTGCAGCCCCATGAGGTTGATGCCGTGTTCAGCGAAGTCGCCGTGCCACTGCTGCGAACCGGCGCGGTGCAGTTGCCTACCCTGTGCTGGCTGGCCCTGTTGCGGCTATTGTGGTTCTGCGGGTATGCGGGTGAAGCGGAGTCGCTGCAACATGCGCGCAGCCGCGCCTCCGCGGCGGCAGAGAAGCTGATCGATCACTCACGGCATGGTACGGTGCTGCTGCTGGGTCACGGCATCATGAACAAGATGATTGCGCGCGAATTACGTAAACGCGGCTGGCAGGCGGAGAAGCACGCCAGCAGCCGCCACTGGAGTTCCGCGATCTATCATCGTCCGTTTATCTGACCGATCGGAAAATAACCCAGCACCTCACAGCCCGTTCCGACACGCGGCGTGGCAATCACTTTACGCTGCGCCAGATCGATGACGCTCAGCGTGCCATCATCCTGATTGGCAATCAGCAGCTGTTGCCTGTCTGGCGTAAAACAGCCATCCATCGGCATTTTACCTACCCGGATGTCGCCCAGCGGATTCAGCAGATCGTCAAACAGCGTCACCAGCGGTTCCTGATCCCCTATCGCCACCAGCTGCTCGCCATCGGCGCTGAAGCGTACCACCTGACAGGGCCGCTCATGACCCGGCAGCGTCAGGCGCTGGCGAATGCGGTGGCTTTGCCGATCGATCACATAGAGCAACGGTGCATCAGCGGCGCTGGCGACCAGATAGGGGTGCTTCGGAGAGGCAGCGATGCCCGCAATCGGACCGGGCAGCAGGATGGTGTCGATGACCCGCCCCTCTGCTTCACAGAGATCCACCACGGTGATGGTCGCATCCTCTTCGTTATCGGTGAACAGCTTGCGGCCGCTGGGTGACAGCGTCAGGCGATGCGCGTTGTGAGAAGGAACTGGAATGATTTTTTCCACTTTGTCGCTCTGCGGATCGATCACCGCCACTGCGGCACTCTGCTCACAGCAGAGATAGACTTTGCCATCGCGGCCCAGCTGCCCGCTGTGGGGTGCCCGCAGCGGCGACAGATCGATAAAGCCGCTGATCTCCCGACGCTGTAAATCGATAATCGCCACTTTGTGACCCGGATGCGGGTTATTACCATGAACGCCGTCGCCAAAAATGGGTACATAGGCTTTACCCCAGGGGGCCAGCATCAGGAGTTCATGCGGCCGCGGTGGAAAAGCGTTCAGTTCCCGCTCGACCGCGAAGGTTTCCGGATTAAGAAACAGGACGCGATTACCCTGCTTATCAACCGCCAGTAACCCGTAAGATTCACTCTGCATGCGCGCTCCTTTCTCAGTAAGTTCTTCTTAAGCGTAGACAATCCTCTTCAGGCTGTCTGATTCCGCGGATTGATGAGCCGGGCTTACACCACCAGTTAAGTACAATAGCCACTGTTCCTGTGGCCCGGGCCGCAGGATAACACGCAGGTTAAGAATAATATTCAGATATTCCTTAACTGCGTTTATTCCCGCATTTAAATAAATGATTAACAGTGACGACATTATTATTTTCATAACGTGACCGGATTATTTCCGTATTATCCTAAAGTCAAAAAAAGACATAGCTAATGTGTAAATAATGTTTTATTAAAAAGGTGCAGTGCAATTAAACAGCCGTGAGGAAACTATCGCGCGCTCCAGCACTGCGTCGCCACCAGGGAAAACTATTCATTAATTCCCGCACTCATCGGGATTGCAGCCAGTATGCAATGTCGGCCGTTCCCGCCTCTGGCGGAACGGGCAGAGCCTGCACTATGACGGGAAAATAAAAATAACAGGTGTACCATGACTTCACATCGCCAACGTCCAGCGCATAAAATCTGGCGTAACTGGAAAAGAATATCGTTCAGTAGCCAGATGTTATGGAATAGAAAACAGCAGAAACTCTGTCGGGCTCCGGAATATGATCCGGGTCAGGAAGATAATGTCGTATTGATCGCACAGCAGAAAGACCTGCCGGAGATTCCAAAAATCGTCTGGATGGTCTGGCATAACGATCACCTGCCTGCCTCGATGGCGCTGAATATCAGTAAAATCCGGCGGGACAACCCCGACCACCAGGTTTATCTGATTACGCAGCGCACCCTGTCGCAGTGGCTGCCCGATCTCAACTTTATCTCTTCCGATCTGACGCTGGCACATAAAAGTGAAATCATCCGGCTTGAGCTGATTCACCGTTATGGCGGCATCGGCATTGATTGCAGCACATTGCTGTTTGAGAATCTCGCCTGGGTGCATCGCGTTCACGAAGCGCGGTCAATGGATCTCATTGGTTACTATGGCGAGCAATCGACGCTGAACCTGCTTGCGCCGATCACCGAGAGCTGGTTTCTTGCTGCCGCCCCGCAAAATCCCTTTATCCGCGAATGGCTGAAACAGCTGGCACCGGTTAAAAACGTCGGTATCCGCAACTATTTCCATGAGCTGAAGAAGCGTGATGATTTTCCGCTGATTGTGCAGAATATGGAGAATCCGTCTCGTCAGCTCCTGTCGCTGGCGCAGCAGGTTGCGATGCGGGAATACCGGCGGGCGAATCTCTATCTGCGTAAAAGTGAAGCCAGCGCCTGGTTCTATCAGCGCCTGCATGCCGACAGCAGCAGCGCCTTTGCGCAGTCAGTGATGTTTCAGCAGCGGCCACAGACGCCGCCACCCATTATAAAATTAACCGGCAACGAGCGGCTGCATCTCGACTTCAATCTGCGGCTTGGTTTATATAACCGCAGCAGCCTGATTGGCGAGATGATGCACACCACGCCACCTGCGCTGGCATTGCCTTCAACGGTCAAAGCGCGCGCGTAGCCAGTGTGTAAACGTGGTGACCGCGCGGGGCACCTGCGCCGCCCAGGGTCGTACGATCCACAGGCGAGCGGCAAAGGCCTCAACCGGCTGCCACGCAGGCAACACCTGCTGCAATGACCCTGCTGCCAGCGCCTCCCGGGCGCTGAAATCGGGCAGCATAGCGATCCCTAACCCCTGCAGGGCCGCATCGCGTATCGACTCGCTGTTGTTAGTGGCAAAGCTGCCCTGGATCCGTATCTGGACCTGTTCGCTATCCGCGGTGGTGGTAAACCGCCAGCGCGGTGATTCGACGCCGCGTGGATAGTAAAGGCAGTTATGCTGCGCCAGATCCTGCGGCGTACGCGGTATCCCCTGTTCGTTGAGATAGGCGGGTGATGCCACCAGTAATGTTCGCGTGTCACACAGCGGCAGTGCCACGTGGGTTTCCGGCAGGGTGTCGCTGTGTCGAATGGCCAGCTCAAATCCCTCGCTGCTCAGCGACACAATGCGGTCAGTCACATCCAGTTGCAGACGCACCTGCGGATAATCACGCAGAAACTCACCGATAATCGGCACCAGTTGCTGACGGGCAAACGCCACCGGTGCGGTAATGCGCACCAGGCCACGGACCGGCCCGGCGGTGTCCCGCACGCTGAAAAAACTCTGTTCAATGCGGGCAAAAGGCTCGCGTAGCTCCTCCACCAGCTTCTCACCGGCAGAGGTCAGCCGCACGCTGCGCGTAGTGCGTTGTACCAGCAACACACCGGCCATTTCCTCCAGCTCTTTAATTTTCTGACTCATCGCCGCCTTGCTGACGTCGAGCCGCTCTGCCGCGCGGGTAAAGCTGCCCTGCTCTGCCAGTACGGTCAGCCAGTGCAGATGATCCCACAGCGTATCCGTTTTCATCTCTTTCATCGTGATTGTTCACTATAGTGAATAATCATTTCAGGCTACGCGCTTTTTCCCGCCGGATAAAGGGGTCACCATAGGGTTCTTAATCACCGGGAGGAATCCGCTATGCCACTGCTGCAATTTGATGTTATCCAGGGTCGTTCAGAATCAGAGCTTCGTACACTGCTGGATGCGGCACACCGCGCCGTGCTCACGGCCTTTAAGGTGCCGGAACGAGATCGCTACCAGATTGTTCAGGAAAACAAGCGCTATCAGATGGTGTTTCAGGATACCGGACTGGGATTCAGCCGGAGCGATAATCTGGTGATGGTGCGGGTCTATACCAGCCCACGCAGCAGTGAACAGAAACAGCTGTTTATGGCTGAGCTGGCGCGTGAGCTGCGTGAGCATTGTGGTGTGCAGGGCAACGATTTAATGATCAGCTTTATCACCAATGACAAAGGTGACTGGAGTTTTGCCGACGGCGAAGCACAATATCTCACCGGCAAACTCTGAAAATCGCCCTGACTTCTGCTCTGCTGACGGTGCGCGCCAGCCACCGTCACGCCTGATAACCTCACTTCTGAAATGACAATAAACCAATCTGCTCTTCACCGCACAAATCGGGCCGGATATGTTGCAGCCGGATTACAGCCAATATAGATTGTCGAAAAACCATCCCCCGAAGGTGGCCGGTTGCGTGAAGCCTCGCGTAGCCCTGAAGAGAGGATTTGCCGTTGTCCGAATTGGTGTCCGTCGCGTTGTTTCTGGCCGCTATTGCAATCTATTCCTGTAAAGCCGGGCGTAACAAATTCTGGTTTATTGTCGTTCTTATTCTGCTGGTGCTTTTCGTTGTGCTGAACGCCACCCTCTATGCCAGCAACTATTTTACCGGTGACGGCATCAACGATGCGGTGCTTTATACCCTGACCAACAGTCTGACCGGCGCGGGTATCAGTAAATATGTGGTGCCGGCGATTGGGCTGATCATCGTGCTGTTTCTGCTGTTCTGCCTGCTGTCGTGGATTCTGCGGCGGCGTAAGCGTCCGCATCACATGGGCTGGTCGCTGCTGGCCGCCGCCTGTGCACTCGGCTCGGTGCAGACCACCCCGGCCTTTCGCCAGGTCGCGACCCTGATTGTGTCGCATACCCAACTGGCAGATTCTGACTTCGACAACTTCTATAAAGTGCCGCGTAATCGCATTGAACAGCCGCACCTCAACGTGGTTTACATCTATGGTGAAAGCTTAGAGCGCACCTATTTTGACCCTATCGCCTTTCCCGGCTTAGCGCCGGAGCTGAGCCGGCAGAAAGAGCAGAGCATCGACTTCAGCGAAACCGAACAGCTGCCAGGTACCGATTACACCATTGCGGGCATGGTCGCCTCACAGTGTGGCATTCCGCTGTTTGCCCCGTTTGATGGCAATGCGTCAGCATCGCTCTCCAGCTTCTATCCTCAGAACGTCTGTCTGGGCGACATCCTGAAGAACTCTGGCTACGAGAACTGGTTTATTCAGGGTGCCGATCTGCGTTTCGCCGGGAAAGATGTCTTCCTGAAATCACACGGTTTTGATCCCGCTAACCTTTATGGTTCGCAGGAGCTGAAAAGCCGCGTCGCCGATCCCACCTACCGTAATAACTGGGGTTATTACGACGATACGGTAATGGATGAGGTGTTTGAGAAGTATCAGGAACTCTCTCAGGCCGGTAAACCTTTTGCGCTGTTTACGCTGACCGTCGACACCCATCATCCTGACGGATTTATCTCACGCAGCTGCGATCGCAGGAGCTACAGCATTGAGGGCAAACCGAATCAGTCATTCAGTGCGGTCGCCTGCTCGCAGGAGCATGTGGCGCGCCTGATTGCGCGCATTAAAGCGTCGCCGTGGTTCAAAAACACCGTGATTGTGGTGAGCTCGGATCATCTGGCGATGAACAACACTGCGCATCCGTGGCTGGTCAAACAGCCTCGTCGCAATCTTTTCATGGTGATCCGTGGTGACAAGCCGCAGGCGGAATTGATGGAGGCGAAGCGCAGCACGCTGGATAACGGCGCCACGCTGCTCGATATTCTCGGCGGCGATAACGCGATTGGCCTGGGCCGCAGCAGCCTCTCATCGCTTTCACTCTCCACCCAGTTCAACGATATGAAGAGTAAGGTGGCGAGCTGGAAGCCCGACATTATCCAGCTGTGGAACTTCCCGAAGAAGATAGACAACTTCACGGTGGATCAGGCGAAGAATATCTTCAGCTTCTCGGGGACCACCTTCAAATTGCCGATTCTGTTCCGCATCAGTGATAAGCACGTTGAGCCGATGCCGGAGGGGGAATATTCGGCACCGCTGCGCTATCAGCTGGCGGATTTCGCCTCAGCCGATAAATTCCTCTGGGTGGATCGCTGTTTTAAAATGGCGCGACTCTGGCAGCCTTCGCTGGCACTCTCCGGCGATCTCTGTGTGGCGATGGGACAGCTCGGCGGCACGCCGTCGGTGACGCATGTCGACAAACCGCAGTGGAAAGGCAAAGTCCGTTTCCCCGAGGGCGCTATCAGCGATGCGCGTTACCAGCAGAACCTCGCGCAGATCCGTATTGAAGATAACAACATTCGCTACAGCGCCGATAGCTTCCGGCTCGACGTGCCTGGCGCGCCGGAGAGTGTTAAAAGCTTCAGCGGCATCTCACGGCCAGAGAGCTGGGGACGCTGGTCTAACGCTAATCTCGCGCCCGAGGTTCATATCGACTATATCGATGCGCTGCCCGCGAAGTTCGATCTGGTGATCACCGCGCGTGCGTATGGCCCCAATGCGCACCGGGCGATTCCGGTTCGGGTGGGCGATCAGCAGCAACTGCTGTCGCTGAGTGAAGAGATATCGACACATACCCTGCATTTTGATAACCCAGGCGCCAGCCATCGTCTGGTGATTGCACCACCTGAACCGCAGCTGAGTAACACCGGCAATATCACTGGTCAGGATCCGCGTAAACTGGGCATCGGCATGGTTGAAATTAAAATCGTGCCACAGCCCTGACGCCCGCTTTTCTCTTTCCGACTCTGCGGATTTCCGCAGAGTCGCCTCATCCTGCCATCAGCTAAATGTTGCGAGACAGCCCGCACTCTGCTGCACGTTACTTGTTGTACTAATTGATATTTTTCGGCGAGGCGCGCAAAATGTAACCGGCTTAGTGGCGATACGTCTTTTGCCTGTCATGATGCCGTTATCGCTGAAGTGCACAGGGAGGTGTCGTGATGACAAGCACAATGATGAGTACCCACAAAGCCTTTAAAGCGCTGCAACAGGCAGGGATCGACGATCAGCAAGCGGAGGCGATGGTGGAGGTGTTTACTGATATGCAGCAGAGGCAGCCAGGCGGACAGGTTGGAAAGCAACTCGGTCAGATTCAGACTAAAGCCAACCATATAGACATTCGGCTCGGCCAGCTTCAGGCAAAAGCCGACCAGACAGACGATCGGGTCAGTCAGCTCAGGACCAACGTCGACGAAACAAACGATCGGGTCAGACACCTTACAACAAAAGTCGACGAAACAAACGATCGGGTCAGTCACCTTACGACCAAAGTCGACGAAACAAACGATCGGGTCAGCCACCTTACAACCAAAGTCGACGAGACAAACGATCGGGTCAGTCACCTTACGACCAAAATCGACGAAACAAACGATCGGGTCAGCCACCTTACGACCAGGGTCGACGAAACAAACGATCGGGTCAGCCACCTTACGACCAAAGTCGAGCAGATGGATGATCGACTCGGCAAACTTACATTGAAAGTCGACCAGACAGACAGTCGGGTCAGCCAGCTTTCAATAAAAGTTGATCAAATAGACAACCGGCTCGGCCAGCTTACAATAAAAGTTGATCAGATAGACAACCGGCTCGGCCAGCTTACAACCAAAGTCGATCAGATAGATGAGCGGCTTGGTCAGCTCACAACAAAAGTACATCAGATAGACGAGCGGCTTGGCCATGTTGAAAGAAAAACGGACAAACTGGCCATCCGTTTTAATCAGTTAGAAGCCAAGGTGGATAAGCTGGATGTCGCTCTCAGTGAAATGAATTTCCGATTAACTTCGGCTGTGGACAGCCTCAGAAATGACGTTGTTACCCTGACCACCGATATGCGCTGGATCAAACGATTATCAATTCTCATGACCACCACCCTGCTGGCGGCGGTCCTGAAAGATATTTTAATTTGATCGCGTTATCACCCGGTCAGGGTCTGTCGCGCAGCGCCTCCAGCTTTTCGCGCTGCTGACCGTCGGCGGTAAAGTTCTCCTCCGCCAGCCAGCGCTGCAGGCCCTTTTTCACCTGCGGCCATTCGCTATCGATAAGCGAGAACCAGCTGGTGTCACGTGAACGCCCTTTGTAGATGATTGCCTGACGGAAATCGCCTTCATAACGAAAACCGAGACGTGCCGCCGCCTTACGGGAAGGGGCATTACAACTATCGCATTTCCATTCATAGCGGCGATAACCCAGCGTCTCAAAGGCGTAACGCATCAGCAGGAAATGCGCCTCCGTTGCCATGCGGGTCTGTTTCAGCCGGGCCGAAAACATGACATGCCCGACTTCCATCACGCCATGTTCCGGCTGGATGCGCATTAACGACAGGCTGCCTACTGCCTGGTCGGTGGCCAGATCGATCACGGCAAAATGCAGCGGATCACGACTCATTGCAAGCTGTGCGGCATACGCCTGCCATGCCGGACGTTCGGTAAAGGGACCGGCAGGCAGGTAAGTCCAGTCACGCCCATCTTCAGCCAGCGCCCATGCCTCAAACAGTGCCTCAGCATGACGCGCCACACTGAACGGCTCCAGCCGACAAACTTCGCCAGTAAAAACCTGATGCTGGGGCAGAGGTCGGGGCTGCCAGTCTGGCATTGGCTCACCGACCGGCTGTCCGAACTGATTGGTATGTTGTGGCATGTTGCCTCCTGGCTGCAGATTATCTCTGCAGATTGCCACGATCATAATTGATAAAAAAGGACCAAAACTGGCGAAAATGATAGACCCATTGCCTGCGAACGCATCAGTCAGGCGATATACCGGTTACCGGGCTGGCCGGGTTAACCGCATCATTCCGCACTGATGAGGCTGGCCGGTGCGGCAATGGACTGGCGAATCATCAGACGGGCATCAAAGCGCGGCATCGGTCCGACGGCTTCGCCGCGTATCTCCGCGATCAGGCGTCGTGCCGCTTCACGGCCCATCTCATACACCGGTTGCGCTACCACCGTCAGCGGTGGCGTGACAATCTCACTCCACGGAAAATTGTCATACATCACGAATGAGAGATCGGCAGGGATTCGCAGTCCGCGCTGCGTCACTTCGCGCAGCAGCCACATCGCCACCACGCTGTCAGAAGCCACCAGCGCAGTGGGCGGCTGCGGACGCTGCCACAGCTCGGCCACGATACGGGCAATCTCCGCTTCGTCCAGCGCATTCACTTTCACCATCGTCGGATCAAATTCCACGCCCGCGGCAGCAAATGCCTGCATCGTGCCGCCCACGCGCTGGGCGACCGGCGTCAGGCCAAAATCACCTGGCGTGCTGTAGTCGGTTGCCAGTGCCATGCTGGTGATATAAGCGATGTGGCGATGGCCCGCTTCCAGTAACTGCGAGGTTGCTTCTGCAGCCACTTCGGTAAATTCGCAGCAGATCGCCTCCACATCAAGGTCAGTGACAGCGCGATCAAATAATTTCAGCGCTCTGCCCTCTTCCAGTACCTGAGTCAGGTGACTGTTGTGATGGTGTTCTGAACAGCAAGGCGCAACGATAATGCCGTCGACCCGCTTTTCCAGCATCACCCGCACCGCATCCTGCTCAGCCTGCAACTTCTCATCACTGTTACTGAGCAGCAGATGGTAACCGGCAGTGCGCGCCACATCCGCCATACCGCGCAGCGCAAGACCGAAATGGGGATTCTCAATGTCGCCGACAATCACACCAATGGTATTGGAACGTCCGGTGTTCATACTGCGGGCCAGGGCATTCAGACGGTAGCCGAGCGCGGAGGCCGCGCTGTTGACCCGCTCCTGCACCTCATCACTGACCGCCCCATAGCCACCCAGCGCACGCGCCGCATGGGCTTTAGATACTTTTGCTGCGCGCGCCACATCCGCCACGGTAGGCGCTTTAGATTGTCGTTTCTGGCTGGTCATAATTATTTTGAATCACAGGTTGATGACAGGAATATTGACGCCGAAAAAAGGCTGTGCTTAAACTCATTGTAACCCCTTGAGACCGGTCTCACAACATCAGTGTCTTAAGGTGCCACCTGTGTTGAGACCGGTCTCAATAATAATCGCTGGCTCAACAGTCTCTGATGTTTAAACCTGCAAAAACGGATGAGCTATGAAATCGCAAACCACCCTGGGCAAACTGCTCGGCACCACGCTCGCACTCTGTTCACTGTCGTTCTGTACGCTGGCTGCCAGCGATAACAATCCCTATGGGCTGATCGAACCGGGTCAGCTACGCATCGCCAGCGTCGGCGACTCAAAACCTTACACCTTCACGGATGCCAGCGGTCAGTTCACCGGCTTTGATGTCGAATTCTTCAAAGATGTCGCCCATCGTATCGGGATTGATAAGGTCGATTTTATTGGACAGGACTTCTCGGCCATCATGCCAGCGGTGGCCAACGGTCAGTATGACGCGGCGGTGGCGGCTATCGGCATCACCCCTGCGCGTGAAAAGACAGTGGATTTTTCAACCGGCTATCTGGCGGGATTTCTCACCGTGCTGACCCGCCACGACAGCGGCGTGAAGAATGTCGCCAGCCTGGCAAAACACCGGCTCGGGGTGGTTCAGGGTACGCTGCAGGAGAGCTATGCCGTCGAACACTTCACCCAGACCGATCTCGTACGCTTCCCGGATAACAACAGCGCAGTCTCTGCGCTCAACAACGGTACGCTCGACGCGATCTTCCTCGACTACGAGGCGGCAAAAAGCTACGCCGACCGCTTTAAGCTGGTCTCTGCCGCCGACATCCCCTCGTTTGATGCACCGGCCGGCATTGCCATTGCCAAAGGCAAACCCGCCTTCAAGGCCGCGCTGGACCGCGCCATTAAAGCAGCCATGCAGGATGGCACCTGGCAACGGCTCTATCAGAAGTGGTTCCCCGGATCGCCGATGCCAAAACAGTATCTGCCTGGCGGGCAGTAAAGATGCGGACGTTCGCGTCCTGAGTTAACCGGGGGATCCCCCACTCTGCATGGAGACGGCGATGGACTTGCTCACGATTCTTTCCCGCACCTTCTTTGATTTTCCATCAATGATGGAAGTACTGCCGCAGATGCTGACCACCGGGCTGGTCAACACGGTGATTATCTCGCTGGCGGCAACGCTGCTCGGCACGCTATTCGGCCTTCTGCTGGCGCTGATGGGCATCTCGCCCTCACGCTGGCTGCGTCTGCCTGCCCGGCTCTATACCGATCTGTTCCGCGGTCTGCCATCGATTCTGACCATTCTGCTGATTGGTCAGGGCCTGGCGCGCTTCAGCTATCAGCTGTTCGGTCCTACGCCCTATCCGCTGGGGATCTTCGCCCTCAGCCTGATCGCCAGCGCCTACATGGGCGAGATTTTCCGCGCCGGTATTCAGAGTGTTGAACGCGGCCAGATGGAAGCCTGCCGGGCGCTGGGGATGAGTTATGGCCGGGCAATGCGACTGGTGGTGATCCCGCAGGGGATCCGCCGCGTACTGCCCGCCATCGTTAACCAGTTCATCGCCATCATTAAAGATTCCTCGCTGGTTTACCTGCTGGGCCTGATGACCCAGCAACGGGAACTGTTTCGCGTGGGCCAGGATGCAGCAGTGCTCACCGGCAACCTCTCGCCCCTGATGCTGGCAGGACTGTTCTATCTGATTATCACTGTGCCGCTGACGCACATGGTCAACTATGTCGATGTGCGTTATCGCACCGGCCGACGTCGCCTGACTGCCCCGCAAAGTGGCTTAAAAGAGGTGGAGGAAGTCAGAGCGCCCGGCGGCGCACTGGTCACTCATCCCCGGATCGGAGGCAACCATGAATAACCTGAACAGCACCACTGCCGCGAGCTGGCACGGTGCCAGCCTGGAGCTGCGCGATCTGACTCTGGCTTATGGCCCGATTGAGGTGTTGCGTAACGTCTCGCTGCGGGTCGCGCCCGGCAGCACCACCTGCATTATCGGGCCATCCGGTTCGGGTAAGTCGACGCTGCTGCGCGGCATCAACCGGCTGCATGAACCGCAATCGGGGGATGTACTTCTGGCTGATCGGTCAGTGTTGCGCGACAAGCCAGATGCGCTGCGGTTACGGATCGGCATGGTGTTTCAGCATTTCAATCTCTTCCCCGATCACAGCGCGCTGGAGAACGTGGCGCTGGCACCGTGGCGGGTTAAGGGCCTGCCCAAAGCGCAGGCGATGGCGATTGCGCGTCAGCGGCTGGAAGAAGTGGGTCTGGGTCAGCGCGCCGATCACCGGCCACGCGATCTCTCCGGCGGCCAGCAGCAGCGTGTCGCGATTGCCCGCGCGCTGGCGATGGATCCCGAGGTCATGCTGTTTGATGAGGCGACCTCCGCGCTCGATCCCGAACTGGTGAAGGGTGTCCTGACGCTGATGGCGGATCTCTGTCGTCGCGGCATGACGATGGTTGTGGTGACACATGAAATGGGCTTTGCGCGCAAAGTGGCGGATCAGGTGGTGTTTATGGACGAAGGCGAGATTGTTGAAGCCGGGCCGCCGGGCGCCATTTTTGATACGCCACAGTCGCCGCGACTGCAACGTTTTCTCTCTGAAGTGCTGTAACTGAGCAAGGAACCTGATAATGGCGGTAAAAACTGAAATGAAAGTGGTTGTTCTGGGTGGTGGCGTAATAGGTGTCTCGACGGCGCTGGAGCTGACAAAACGGGGAGCGGCGGTGACCCTGGTGACCGAAGCCGCGCTCTGTTCCGGCGCATCGGGACGTTCACTCTCCTGGCTCAACTCGGCGGGTGAACGTTCCCGCCCCTATCACGCGCTGCGCATGGCGGGCATTGATCGCTATCGCACCCTGTTTGCTCAACAACCCACCCTCGACTGGCTGCGTTTTGATGGCGGGGTTTGCTGGTTCAGCAATGATGCAGCCGGAACGCAGGCGCGGCACGCCTATGAGAAAGCACACGGCTACGACTCACAACTCATGACCCCTGATAACGTGGCACAGGCGGATGCGACGATCGATCCCGACGCGCTGCCGTCGCAGGCGATTTTTAACCCCGGTGAAGGCTGGGTCAGCCTGCCGCACCTGTCAGAGTATCTGGTGAATCAGTTCCGGGCGCGGGGTGGTGAAGTGATTGAACACGCCGGTAAAGCCAGTGTGATCACCGATCAGGGCCGGGCCTGCGGCATTCGCAGTGAGCTGGGCGAACTGCGGGCAGATGCGGTGGTGGTCGCCTGCGGGCCCTGGACACCGGATGTGATTGCGCCACTGGGCGTGACGATTCCCAACGGATCGCCCGTCTCCATGCTGGTGATCACTGAGCCGGGCAAACATGAACTCAAGGCGGTGCTGAACACGCCTCGCGCCGCCATCCGGCCAAACCCCGGCAACCGTTACGCCCTGGATCATGACTGGTACGAGGCTGATATCCAGAAGCTGGCCGGAGGCGATTACCATATTGATAAGCAGGTTGTAGCAAAGCTGGCCGAGGAAGCGAGTCAGTTGTTACGGGGTGACGAGCCGCTCAGCGTCCAGAGCTGGAAAATTGGCCTGAAGCCGATTCCGGGCGATGGCGATCCGGTACTGGGGCAACTGCAGAAGGTGCCGGGCTGTTATGTGGCGTTCACGCATTCGGGTGCAACCCTGGCGCTGATTGTCGGTGAATTGCTGGCGGAGGAGATTGTAAGCGGTGAAAAGCATCCGATGCTGTCAAGCTTTGGTGCTGAGCGTTTCAGCTAAAAAAAGCCGGTCATCACGACCGGCTGATTTTTACCGCTTATTTTAACCGCGGAAGAAGATATCGCCCGATTTACCCATGACGATTTTGCCGGTGTCATTGGTAATAAGAATGTAGTTGGCGTTGATATAGGCCCAGTGGGTATTTTCCTGCGGAGCAGGCAGATTACGCTTTTGCCACTCATTGATGGTGTACGTTTTATCGGTGTACTTCTCTGGCACTGTGTCACCGATTTGGTACTGTTTGTAGTCGATGATGATGGTGCTGAGGTCGTAATTAGGGTGCGCGCCATTGGAAGGTGCCGGCGTGGTCGGCGTAATACCATCATTAGATTGTGAGCTGGTCGGTGCCTGGCTTTGCGCGCCACCGGCATCCGGCTGAACGCTGCCCGTATCAGGCGTAGCGGGCTGCGCATCCGGATTAGCAGGCTGAATCTGCGGCGGTGGCGGAACGGTATCCGTTGCTTCGCCAGCGGCTTGTACAGCGGGGATCAGGCTCAGCGAGCCAACCAGTAATCCCATTGATAAAAGTACACGTTGAGTCCTGCGCATAATGATTTCCACGTTGAATTTTGACAGTCAGGCTAAAGACAATGTTTATCGCACTTCAGTTCCGGCGCACTGACGCTATGTGTAAGGAAAAACAGCGCTATTCACTTTACTGCACACAGGCCAGGTAGCGGATCACTGTCCGACCACTTTATCCTGAGTTGCCAGATCGACCAACAACGCAATGCCTAAATAGTTACTCCAGTTAAAGCCGTTCTGCAGCACCACAATCGCATTGCCGTTACGTTTATCGTAGCCGATAAAACTGGCATAGCCGCCGATATAGCCCACCTGATAGGTGATCTGCTGCCCTTCGAAAGTGTCGGTCACCCAGGCGATATTCTGCGCCTGCGCGCCCTGCTGATACCACGCCTGATCTACCGCCGCGAAAGCCCGGTCCCGCGCAGCATCACCGGTAGCGCTGAGATGTGCGCGCAAATAAGCACTCAGATCGCGCGCGTTACTGTAGAGACTGGCCGCGGCCACCATGTTGCCGTGAAAATGCCAGTCAGGCGTCAGCGTGCCGCGGCGAATAAATTTCGGCTGATCGCCTGCATGGCCCAGTGCACGCAGCGGATAGCCCGTCAGCGTTTCCGGTACAAAACTGCTTTGGTTCATCTTTAACGGTGTGAAGATAAGCTGTGATGCCAGCGTCTGAATATCCTGATGAAAACGCGTGCGCAGGATATAACCGAGCAGCGCATAGCCGAGGTTGGAGTAGTGTGGCAGGCGTACCGAGGGCGCAGAGAAGTCCGCCAGATAACTCAGCAGCTTGTCGCTATCAAGATTGCCATAGAAGTTCTCGCCGGTGTCCAGATAACGTACGAACTGCTGCAGCATCGTCAGATCCATATCCTGTCGCGGCAGACCCGAGGTGTGCGTCACCAGCTGCAGCAGCGTGATGCGCCGCGCGTCAGCGCTGAGGTGAACGCCTTCCGGCAGAAGATCGGCCAGTGTATCGCTCCAGCGCAGTTTACCCTGATCAACCAGCTGGATAATCACTTCTGCCGTCACGCCTTTACTCAGCGATCCCAGCGCAAACAGGGTATCGGGCGTGATCGGATAGCGATGCACACGATCGGTGACGCCAAAAGAGTAATAGCGGGTCGGCCCACCGCGATGAATGACCGCAATGCTGATGCCGGGAACCTGCTTCTGTTGCATGTAATGCTGCACGATGTCATCGACATTTTCATGAAAGGTGGCGTGAGTCAGATAAACGCGGTCGCCCACCGGGGCGGACGTTTGCGACAGGGTTCCACATCCCGCCAGCAGGAAGATAAAGGCTGGCATGAATCGCGTCATTAATCTGCTGATCCACTGGCCGCCAGGGGTCAGCCGTGCAAGGGAGACTGCAATAGCCGGCCTGCCAGTAAATCCATTTTTCATATATTAATCATTTACTTATTATTATTTAACACGCAACTGTCTGGCTGGAGCGCAAAAATGTACCATAAAGTGCTGTGGGCTATCGCCTGCACAACGGGGTGAAAGTGGTGCTAAACGCAGTTTAATCACCGCAGCATGCCCGAACAGGGTTAGCTGTGTTGCAGTCCACAAGGGTGTACACTGCTGCGGTTTTAAGGCTCAACGCCGCTGAAATTTTTGAAATGCCCGGGAGGCAACCGCATGAAAGAAGGCCCACTGTCCGAAAAAGAGCTGCAATGGCTGGAAGATATGCTGGAAAAATATGGCAGCGAAGCATCGATTATTGATGTCTCCGAGCTCGACGGCCTGCTGACTGCCGTACTCTCCGGTCCCGTCACCGTCGAGCCAAGCCAGTGGCTGGTGGCACTGTGGGGTGGCGAGAAGCAGATCCCAAAATGGAGCAACGAGCGTGAAATGACGCGCTTTATGTCGCTTTGCTTCCAGCATATGAATGATGTGGCTGACCGCTTATCTGAATTCCCTGAGCAGTTCGAACCGCTGTTTGGCATCCGTGAAATGGAAGGTCTGGAATTTACCGTGGTGGAAGAGTGGTGCTTCGGCTACATGCGCGGTGTCGCGCTGACCGACTGGACTGCCCTGCCGCAGGACCTGCAACCCGCGCTGGACGCCATCGCTCTGCACGGCGTGGAAGAGAATCTTGAAAAGATCGATGCCATGACGCCGGACGAGATGGAAGCCAGCATTGAAGCTATCCGTCCTGCTGCGCTGGCGCTGCACGATCACTGGATCTCCCAGCCTGAAGCGATTCCCGTTCCCCAGAAGCCTGTCGCGGCAGAGAAACTGCCTGGCCGCAACGATCCCTGCCCGTGCGGCAGCGGCAAAAAATATAAGCAGTGCTGTCTGCACTGATCGGCTGCTTAGCCTCACGATCTGCCGGGCGGCGATTCAGCCCGGCATGCTTCTCTCACGATCCACGACAGTTTGACCTGCATCACTCTACCCACTCCCTTACCTGAATAGACTGCTCACGACTTGAACAGCTTCGTGCTTATCGCTAAGGTAAGCGCGATTTTACCCGCCAGGAATAAACATGATCACCATCGCGCTTATTGACGATCACCTTATCGTCCGCTCCGGCTTTGCCCAGTTGCTGGGCCTGGAATCGGATTTCCAGGTCGTAGCGGAATTTGGTTCTGGCCGTGAGGCGCTGGCAGGTTTACCGGGCCGGGGCGTTCAGGTCTGTATCTGCGATATTTCGATGCCGGATCTCTCCGGGCTGGAGTTGCTGAGCAAGCTGCCGACGGGCCTGGCCACCATCATGCTGTCAGTCCATGACAGTCCGGCACTGGTGGAACAGGCGCTTAATGCCGGTGCGCGCGGATTCCTCTCTAAACGCTGTCGTCCCGATGAGCTGATCGCGGCGGTGCGCACGGTCTCCACAGGCGGCTGTTATCTGACGCCAGAGATTGCGATCAAGCTGGCCGCCGGTCGGCAGGACCCGCTGACCCGACGCGAACGTCAGGTGGCGGAAAAACTGTCACAGGGCATGGCGGTAAAGGAAATTGCCGTTGAGCTGGCGCTGTCACCGAAAACCGTACATGTCCATCGCGCGAATCTGATGGAGAAGCTCGGCGTCAGCAATGATGTGGAGCTGGCGCGCCGCATGTTTGATGGCTGGCAATGAGCCCCTGTGTTTCGCGGCTGATCTCCATTGTCGCCAGCTTTTTCATCTTCTCGGCGGCCTGGTTCTGCCTGTGGAGTATCAGCCTGCACCTGGTGGAACGCCCGGAGCTGGCGGTGCTGCTATTTCCGTTTGGCCTGCGTCTGGGGCTGATGCTGCAATGTCCACGCGCTTACTGGCCGGTGTTGCTGGCAGCTGAGTGGATCATGCTGATCTGGCTGGCGAAGGTGGTCGCGCTGGCGCATCTGCCGCTGTTAATGGCGGGCAGTGTACTGACGCTGCTGCCGGTGGCGCTGATCTCCCATTACCGCCATCAGCGTGACTGGCGCACGCTGCTGAGCCAGGGCGCGGCTCTGATCGCCGCGGCGCTGCTGCAATCCCTGGCGTGGGCGGGACAGCAGGAGATGCTGAACGCGCTGCTGCTAACGCTCACCGGTGGTCTGACGCTGGCCCCGACCTGCCTGGTCATCTGGCACTACCTCACCAGCACCCGCTGGCAGCCGCTGGGACCGGCGCTGGTCTCGCACCCGGTCAACTGGCGCGCCCGGCATCTTATCTGGTATCTGCTGCTGTTTGTCATCAGTCTCTGGTTGCAGCTTGGCCTGCCCGCTGAACTGTCGCGCTTTACGCCATTCTGTCTGGCGCTGCCGATTATTGCGCTGGCCTGGCACTACGGCTGGCAGGGTGCGCTGATTGCTACGCTGATGAACGCAATCGCGCTGATCGCCAGCCAGACCTGGCACGATCATCCGGTCGATCTTCTGCTCTCGCTGCTGGCGCAAAGCCTGACCGGACTGCTGCTGGGTGCCGGTATTCAGCGGCTGCGCGAGCTGAATCAGTCGCTGCAGAGTGAGCTGGCACGCAACCGGCGCCTGGCGGAACGGCTGGTCGAGACAGAAGAGAACGTGCGCCAGGAGGTGGCGCGCGAGCTGCACGATGACATCGGTCAGACGATTACAGCAATCCGCACCCAGGCGGGCATTGTGCAGCGCCTTGCGCCGGATAATGGCCGGGTGATCCAGAGCGGCGTCCATATTGAGCAGCTCTCACTGGGTGTCTACGATTCAGTGCGGCGACTGCTGGGACGTCTGCGACCCCGCCAGCTAGATGACCTGTCACTTGAACAGGCAGTTCGCTCCCTGATGCGTGAGATGGAGCTGGAGGATTGCGGCATCGTCAGTCACCTTGAGTGGCGTATTGATGAGACGCTGCTGAGCGAAGCGCAGCGCGTCACGCTGTTTCGCGTCTGTCAGGAGGGGCTGAACAACATTGTGAAACACGCCAGCGCCAGCGCCGTGATGCTCAAAGGCTGGCAACAGAATGGTCGCGTTTTGCTGGTGATTGAAGATGATGGCTGCGGTCTGCCGCCAGGTTCCGGTCAGCAAAGCTTTGGTCTGGTCGGGATGCGCGAACGCGTGAGTGCGCTGGGCGGATCGCTGACTATCTCCTGCACCCATGGAACCCGCGTCAGTGTGCATCTGCCGCTGCGTATGGCCTGAGGAATCACCGTGTTTAACTTTCTGAAAACGCCCGCTAACGCCGCTCCGCTGCAGGACAAAAGTGAGATTGACAGCCGCTATCGCTACTGGCGGCGGCACATCATGTCGACCATCTGGATCGGCTATGCCCTGTTCTACTTTACCCGCAAAAGCTTCAATGCGGCGGCGCCGGAAGTGATCGCCAGCGGCGTGATGATGCGCACCGATATTGGCCTGCTGGCGACGCTATTTTACATCACCTACGGCCTGTCGAAGTTCTTCTCCGGCATCGTCAGTGACCGCTCCAACGCCCGTTACTTTATGGGGCTGGGGCTGATCGCTACCGGCGTGGTCAATATCCTGTTTGGCTTCTCGACCTCACTGTGGGCCTTTGCGCTGCTGTGGACCATCAACGCCTTTTTCCAGGGCTGGGGCGCGCCGGTCTGCGCGCGCCTGCTGACCAGCTGGTATTCGCGCAACGAGCGCGGCGGCTGGTGGGCATTATGGAACACCGCGCACAACGTTGGCGGTGCGGTTATCCCGATCGTTATCGGTGCAGTGGCGCTGCACTATGGCTGGCGAATCGGGATGATGATTGCGGGCAGTTTAGCGATCCTCGCCGGACTGTTTCTCTGCTGGCGTCTGCGCGACCGGCCTCAGACTGTCGGCCTGCCCGCGGTAGGCGACTGGCGACAGGATGAGATGGAGATGGCGCAGCAGCAGGAAGGCGCAGGTCTGAGTCGCAAAGCGATCCTGATACGCTATGTGCTATTCAACCCCTATATCTGGCTGCTGTCACTCTGTTACGTGCTGGTCTATGTGGTTCGCGCGGCGCTTAATGACTGGGGAAATCTCTACATCTCCGACACGCTGGGGGTAGATCTGGTCACGGCCAACTCGGTAGTCACCCTGTTTGAGCTGGGCGGTGTGATAGGCGCACTGGTCGCGGGCTGGGGCTCGGACAAGCTGTTTAACGGCAACCGTGGGCCGATGAACCTGATTTTTGCAGCCGGGATTTTGCTTTCCGTCGGCTCACTATGGCTGATGCCCTTTACCAGTTACGTGATGCAGGCAGCCTGCTTTTTTACTACCGGTTTCTTTGTCTTTGGCCCGCAGATGCTGATTGGTATGGCGGCAGCCGAGTGTTCCCATAAAGATGCGGCAGGCGCGGCAACCGGCTTCGTCGGCCTTTTCGCCTATCTTGGCGCGTCCCTCTCCGGCTGGCCGCTGGCGTGGGTTATCGACGTCTGGCACTGGAGCGGCTTCTTTGCAGTGATTGCCACGGCGGCGGGGATATCCGCCCTGCTTCTGCTGCCGTTTTTAAATGCTCAGGCGCCGCGCGCCCTGCCTGAAGCGTGATACGCCTCTCCTTTTTGCCCCGAGTGGGGCAAAACTAAG
This sequence comes from Pantoea sp. ABR1s, assembly GCF_057812235.1. NCBI lineage: Bacteria > Pseudomonadati > Pseudomonadota > Gammaproteobacteria > Enterobacterales > Erwiniaceae > Pantoea > Pantoea sp. ABR1s. The sequence goes on from NZ_CM173823.1 coordinate 3,524,490, forward strand.
AAATTTTCCTGGTTTCGCCTGGATGCTGTCTCAGGCCAGTCTGGCGGCAGGTTTTTACAATGCCAGCCATTCGCTGCCCATTGCAGCTATTCCAACCAGGAGAATCCCCTTCCATGCTGGCATTCCTCAAACAGGTGCGCAGACCGACGCTGGATCTGCCCATCGAACTGCGGCGCAAGATGTGGTTCAAGCCGTTTATGCAGTCCTATCTGGTGGTCTTTATCGGCTACCTGACCATGTATCTGATCCGCAAAAACTTCAATATCGCGCAGAACGATATGATCACCACCTACGGACTGAGCATGACGCAGCTGGGGATGATCGGTCTGGGCTTCTCCATCACCTATGGCGTCGGGAAAACCCTGGTCTCCTATTATGCTGATGGCAAAAACACCAAGCAGTTCCTGCCGTTTATGCTGATCCTCTCGGCCATCTGTATGCTGGGTTTCAGCGCCAGCATGGGCACCGGATCCGTCAGCCTGTTTCTGATGATCGCCTTTTATGCCTTAAGCGGATTCTTCCAGAGTACCGGCGGCTCCTGTAGCTACTCCACCATCACTAAGTGGACGCCGCGCCGCAAACGAGGTACTTATCTTGGCATGTGGAATATCTCCCACAACCTCGGCGGTGCCGGTGCGGCAGGCGTTGCGCTGTTTGGTGCCAATGTGCTGTTCAACGGCCACGTAATTGGGATGTTTATCTTCCCGTCTATTATCGCGCTGATTGTTGGTTTTATCGGCCTGCGCTACGGCAGCGACTCCCCGGAATCTTATGGCCTGGGCAAGGCCGAAGAGCTGTTTGACGAAGAGCTGAGCGATGAGGACAAAGAAGCTGAAGATGAGTCGATGACCAAATGGCAGATCTTTGTCGAGTACGTACTGAAGAACAAGGTGATCTGGCTGCTCTGCTTCGCCAACATCTTCCTCTATGTGGTGCGCATCGGGATCGATCAGTGGTCAACGGTTTACGCCTTCCAGGAGCTGAAGCTCTCTAAAGAGGTGGCGATTCAGGGCTTTACCCTGTTTGAAGTGGGCGCACTGGTGGGCACGCTGATGTGGGGCTGGTTATCCGATCTGGCCAATGGCCGCCGTGCGCTGGTCGCCTGCGTCGCGTTAGCGCTGATTATTGCCACGCTCGGGATCTATCAGCATGCCAGCAACCAGTATGTTTATCTGGCGTCGCTGTTCGCACTGGGCTTCCTGGTCTTTGGCCCGCAACTGTTAATCGGCGTCGCCGCGGTCGGCTTTGTGCCGAAAAAAGCGATTGGCGCAGCAGATGGCATCAAAGGCACCTTCGCCTATCTGATTGGTGACAGCTTCGCCAAACTGGGCCTTGGCATGATTGCCGACGGCACGCCGATATTTGGCCTGACCGGCTGGGCGGGCACCTTTGCCGCACTGGATGCCGCTGCTATCGCCTGTATCTGCCTGATGGCGCTGGTTGCGGTGATGGAAGAGCGCAAGATTCGCCGCGAGAAACGATTGCAGCGTTTGAAGATGGCGTAAAGATAAAATCTGGCCCGGCGTAAGCCGGGCTTTCCCGCCAGGTTCCGCCCTCAGCCATTGATGTAGCCCCACCAATCGGATCACTGCCAGTCAGCCCGCCAAACCCTCCCATCCCCTTTCACTTATTCTTTCATCTCGTCCCCGATTATTTAAGAAATTTACTGTCAGGTGGTCAGCCTGACCACCAGGTTGTGGCCATGTTTTAATATTTACATGGCATAGTGCCTTTGTTTAGATGATAACTGACAAGGCGAATAACGGATTAAGCGGAACCTGATGATGATGAAGGCGCTGACTGAACGGCAACTGACGATTATGCGACAGCTTATTTCTCATAACAGTTATGTGAGCCTGCACGCTATTTCAGAAAAAACGTCTATTACACCCAGAACTCTACGCCGCGATATTGCCGACATTAACGAAAAACTTTCTGACCAGGGAATCAATCTCAGCGGAAAAAGTGGGAGAGGGATCACAATTAAATTCGCTGACGCGCAGTCAGAAATAGCCGCGCGCCGGATTTTCTCAACCGAGGTGGATGATTTCAGCAGTAACTTCAGGATGCTGAAAATAGCGTCTGATTTATTAATGCTTTCACCAAAAAGTTCCTCCATCAGCGAACTGGCGGATAAATATTTTATCAGCCGCGCTTCGATAGTGAATGATTTGAAAACATTAGAAGCATGGTTACATCAGTTTGATTTAACCTTATTAAAAAGTCGTGTCGGAACCAGCATAAAAGGCAGTGACCATAATATTCGCATGGCGATGAAAGCGCTGGTGTTAAAATCGATTTATAACCGTCAGGACATGATGGAAAGCCGTCTGGATGAAAGCACGCTGCAGGAGCTTTCAGAGAAGTTTGGTCAGCAGGCTGTCCATTTTACCCTGCAATTAATTAATTTTATTGAACAGCAACTGCAATATACGATAAGCGATCCTTACTACATCAATTTATTTACGCATATTCTGGTGCTGATCCACCGCAGTCACTCGCCGATGCACAGGACCGACGCCCGCGCGGTGTCGATGAACCGGGTCAGCGACCATCACGCCTGGCAGGTGTCACTGGCGGTGATAGAGCGCATTGAGACCGCCTACAACACGGTACTGGTGGCCGAGGAGTCTCACTCCATCTATCAGTATCTGGTCTCCTCCGGTAAGGCGGGTGGTGAGTCACCACAGCACGATGACTCGCTGATTTCGGAACGTGAAACCCGCTTTGCTGAGGCGCTGATCGCCCGGGTGGCGCAGCGCATCAACATTGAAATCACCACCGACCAGAACCTGCAGGCATCATTGTCCTCGCATATCAAGCCGATGCTGAACCGCCTCAGATATCACATCCGGATTAAAAATCCGCTGCTGCATGATATCCAGACCGAGCTGGGCACGGTGTTTGCCGCCGTTAAAGCGGTAATCAGCCAGCTGACGCAGGAGTACAGCCTGGATGAGATCAGTGACGATGAGGTGGCTTACCTGACGGTGCATATTCAGGCGGCCATCGAAAACAGCATCAAGGTAAAACGGGTCTTGCTGGTCTGCTCCAGCGGTCTGGGCACCTCGCAGCTGCTTTACGGACGGATTATCCGCGCCTTTCCCGACTGGAAAATTATCGACATCGTTCCAGGGAAAAATATTGCTGACTCCCTGAAACGACATGAGTGTGACGTGGTGATTTCCACCATCCGGCTGGAACCGCTGGAAAAACCGGTGGTGTATGTCTCGGCCCTGTTCTCGGCGAAAGATATCGCACGGGTAACAGAATGTCTGGTATCGAATTCGATTAATTAATGATAATGGAGAAGCAAAATGACGACAGCCGTGGCTATTAACGAAGTATTAAAAGAAGAGTGCATTATTCTCGATGTCGATTGCCAGACCAAAGAGCAGATTATTTCTCAACTGACCGACCTGCTCTGCCAGACCGGGGCCGTCACCGATAAAGCCGCTTTTCTGAAAGATGTCTATCTGCGTGAGGAATTAGGCTCTACCGGATTTGAAAACCATATTGCTATTCCGCACGGTAAATCTGCGGCCGTCGCCAAAACCCGCATTGCCGTGGGTCGTTTACGCCAGGATATTCCGTGGGAGACCATCGACGGCACTAAAGTCCGGCTGGTTATTCTGTTCGCAGTAAAAGAGTCCGATAAAGATGTGGGCCATATCAAAATGCTCGCCAAAATATCCATCGCGTTAGGCGATGAGGATGTCGTCGAGCAATTACTTAATGTCCCGCATCGCGAAGAGATGTTTCATTTACTCTTATCCCGATCGGGAGCCTGAATAAACCGGAGAGCAGCATGAATTAAAAATAAAGGAGGTATTCCAGGTTGTAGCCATCCCTTCAGACAGAAAAACATAAATATAAAATTTTCACTGGAGAACATTTATGAACATTATTGCCATTACCGCCTGTCCTACAGGTGTCGCCCACACCTACCTTGCCGAAAGTAATTTAAAAAAAGCGGCTAAAAAACTGGGCCTGAATGTATTAGTTGAAACCCAGGGCGCGATTGAAAGCGAATATATTTTCAGCGACGACGATATTCATCGGGCGGACGTCGTGTTAATCGCCGCAGATAAAAAAGTTGAGATGGCGCGCTTCCAGCACAAAAACGTGATTGAGGTGCCCGTTACCCGTGCCGCGAAGGATGCTGAAGGCCTGTTAAATGCCATTGTTAACGGCGAGCTGGCTCCCAGGCTTGCCGACTCCGCCCCACAGGCCAGTGCATCGGAACCGGCTAACAGTGCCCGTGAGACGTCGGGTTCCCGTTCCTGGATTTCAGAGATTTATGTGCACCTGATCACCGGCGTGAACCTGATGATCCCGTTTGTGGTGGCGGGCGGCATTCTGATCGCGCTGAGTTTTTCATTCGGGATTACGGCGGCCACACCAGGGGACGCGAACTTCAGCCCGATAGCGAAGATGCTCTCTGACATCGGTGGCGGTTCCGCCTTTGCCCTGATGCTACCGATTCTGGCGCTGGGGATCAGCCAGTCTGTCAGCGGCAAAGCGGGCATCGTGGCGGGCGCCGTGGGTGGGATGATGGCGATCCACACCGGCTCCGGCTTTCTTGGCGCGCTGATTGCCGGCTTCCTGGCCGGATACATCACGCTGCTGATCAATAACCATATCCATCTGCCCAAAGCGGTCGCCGGGCTGAAACCTATTTTAATCGTGCCTCTGCTGAGCGTGCTGCTGACCGGCGCACTGATGGCGCTGCTGATTGGTGAGCCGATAAAAATGCTGCTCGGCTGGCTGACCGATTTCCTCAGTTCGCTGGGTAACACCAATGCGGCCATTCTCGGCCTGCTGTTCGGCATGATGGTGGCCTTTGATATGGGCGGCCCGCTGAATAAAACCGTCTGTATGTTTGCGATTGGCCTGATGTCGAGCGGAGTTTATGGACCGATTGCCGCCTGTATGGCGGCGGGCATGGTGCCACCACTGGGCATCGCGCTGGCAACCACCCTCTTCCGCCGCAAATTTACCGAGCAGGAGCGCGAGACCGGCAAGGTCACCTACATCCTCGGTCTGTCATTTATTACCGAAGGCGCGATCCCCTACGCGGTCGCCGATCCGCTGCGCGTCATCCCGGCCATCGTGGCGGGCTCCGGATTAGCGGGCGCCCTGTCAATGATGCTGGGCTGTGCTTCCCGCGCTCCGCACGGCGGCATTTTCGTCATCTTCATTCCTAACGTGATCAGCAATGTCATGGGTTATCTGTTTGCGATTGCCGCAGGCAGTTTGCTGACAGCGCTGATCCTGCTGTTCCTGAAAAAAGATATCTCCGTTCCTGCAAAACAAGGATAAAACCTATGCTTTACAACATGAAAGATCTGCTCAGCGTTGCCCGACAGCATCAGTTTGGCGTTGGTGCGTTTAACATCGCCAGCGCGGAGTTTGGCCGTGTGGCGGTTGAGACTGCCGAGCGACTGGATTCACCGCTGATTCTGGAGATCCATCCTGAAGAGATGGCCTTCACCGGCCCGGAATTTATCGGCTATCTGCGGACGCTGGCGATTCAGGCGCGCGTGCCGGTGGTGATCCATCTGGACCATGGCCGCTCGCTGGAAGAGGTGATGAAGGCGATCTACGCCGGTTTTACCTCGGTGATGATTGACGCCTCGTCTCACCCTTTCGAACAGAACATTGCGCTGACGAAGAAGATTGTCGAGATAGCGCACACGATTAATGTCTCTGTGGAAGCGGAGCTGGGCACCATCGGCGTGGCGGAAGGCAGCGGCGAAGGTGGCAGTAACGAGATTCTCTATACCGATCCGCAGCAGGCAGAGACCTTTGTGCGCGAGACCGGCACCGACACGCTGGCGGTCGCCATCGGCACCTCGCATGGCCTCTACCCCAAAGGGAAGCAGCCAAAGCTGGATATCGAGCGCCTGCAGCAGATCCGTAAGGTGGTTGATATTCCGCTGGTGCTGCATGGTGGTTCGGGCAACAAAGACAGCGAGGTCGCGGAATCGATCCGTTATGGCGTCGGTAAAATCAATATCTCCAGTGATATGAAGAAGGCGTTCTTCGTGGCGCTGGAGCAGGAACTGAAGCTTGGGGGTCACGAGCCTAATTCCCTCTTTGTTAAACCGATGCAGGCGGCGAGTGAAGTGGTCGCGGCGAAGATGGCGCTGTTTAGTTCGGTGGGGAAAGCGGCGTTGTATCGGTAAGGGGTTGTGTGGCGTGGATGGTGGCTTGAAGACTGGTAGGGAGGCCGGGAAAAGGCACCGATGAATAGGTGCCTTTATTAGATGTTGTACAACCGGATAACGCGGTCGTAACGTTTTTCGAGCATGCATGGAGGTCGTCACTAAATCCCCCATTACACCCCGGTAACGTTTTAATTACTGCTTCACTGCCAAGGAGAACTTAGCTATACCACAGGAAACAGGATTTTAATCTCAGGACCGAACATTCCAGTCATCCGTATACTGCACATTACCATCAACGTAACGCCAGGTGATTTTGTCGTACATCAGGGAAAGGCTTTCCATATGGTTGATCTGCGAGTTTCCTGCCATTTTAGCATTTGGCATCCCCGGATTAATGCCAGTCACCTTCACCCCTTCGATAGTCATAACAAAATAGCATTCCTCTTGCCCGGCATGGTTAATGCGATACCAGCGAATCTCCGCACTTTTCAGCGTCTGACCAGTAGCAACGGCTTTGTATAAGTATGGGCTGGCGCTATCAAACTCTTTTTCAATCATAATGGGAGAGTGTGATCGCTTGCCGGTGATTTTACCGTTGGCACTATCCACTGGAATATTTAAACCGTGACTGAAGCCAACAATTTCGATAGAACCATCACGATCCTGAACGTCTACAGATCCCTTAATATCTGCACCGCCGTCATCTTTAAGCCACATGTAAGCTGGAATAGGCATTTTACAAACTCCTTTTGAATGTGCATTTCTTCATAATAAAGTAATAGCAGAAAATGGCTAAAATCAGGTTGAAAGCCATAAGTGCAGCCATAGCAACATCTGAAAATTTTTCTATGTCCGGAAAAACAGCCTGGTAAGGTACAAAGCGGACGAATAACCAAAGCAGCATTACAAAAATGATTATTTTTATCAATCGTCGCACGGTAGAGAAAGCCCACTCTTTAGGGAGGCAAGATGGGTTCACTTTGTGAGTAAGGCCGTTAACAAGGGTGATAATCGCACTCATAACCGGAATGCTGATTAGAGTATTAATTAAAATAGAAAAGTAATCTCGCAACGACTCCCAGGCCTCTAAGTCAGGTTCACCCAGAATGAAATGGGTAACGTTCAGAGCGCTTTGGAAATCAAATAAGGCTGTTATAGAGTCAACTAATCCATCATAGGGAACTTCTTTAGCAACGAACAGCATAATCACAGTAAAGAGCGCTAATTTTATAAAGAGACTAAGGACATGTTTTGCCATTGGCAATTACCTCAATCGTTCCATAGGCCTTTAACTTCCTCATACAAGGAACCTCTATTTTCTGGGTCCTTAATAATGCATTGCGTAACAGGGAAAAATCAGAATCATGCGGAAGTGTGATACAACCCTCAGAAAGAACGCCGGGGTGCAAACGAAAGTTACCACGCTTAACGCTATCAACCCAGGTGTAATCATCAATTGCCCAATCATCCCGCCATATTGCAAACCATTCGGAATGCCTGAACGTAGCACCGCTGGCAAAATGATTATAAATATCCCTTACACCGGCATTTAGTTGTGATCGGAGGCCTCCCTCAGGACGGTCAACAATCCAGTATTTACCCGCTGGTACAGGCCCCTCTTTAGGAATCATTCCACAGGCACCACGATTACGATAAGCACCATTGCCAGAGAACGCTAAAAACGTTCCCACACCCGGAAAGGATAACGGTGAGTAGTCAGCATCATTAATAACAAACTTTCCATGTAGAGCCATTGATAATCCTTGCATCTATAATCCTTTGTGCGCTTATCCTACGCTGGTGAAAAGAAAATGAGCAATAATTTTCCCTGGAAAAAGTCTGAATTTAAGAAATAGGATGATTATGTTAGCAATAAGTCACTTAACAGATGTAATTAATATGCGTTTATGGCTTGTTATTTAACCTGAGAGTAACAGAGATGTTATAGCTCAACAATCATGTATAAATGACAAGCTTGTAACAAGCTTACTATTAATTAATATTCCACGTGTACTGCATGGCGGTTCGGGCAACAAAAACAGCGAGGTCGCGGAATCAATTCGTTATGGCGTCGGTAAAATCAATATCTTCAGCGACATGAAGAAGGCATTTTTCGTGGCATTGGAGCAGGAACTGAAACAGGGCGGACACGAACCTGATTCAATGTTTACGAAACCGATGCACGGGCGATCGTCCTCGTCAGTCGGGTTCTTGCTGGCAGAGCATTTGATTACAACAGAGTGGCTGTGTCGGTGGAGGATTAAGGGTGATAAGGTTTAGTTACTTCCCGTCTGAAACATCAGCTGGCGGCGCTGAAAGAATTGCGCAGCGTTTATCCAGCAGCGACTCAACGGAAGCCCGATTGCCCTTATCCCAGCCGCGCCGGGTAGTTAGCAGGATAAACCCTTTTTCTCCCGAAAACGTCGCCGGGATGAGCGCCACACCAGACTCCGCCAGCTGCGGCGGCGACAGCCGGAAATGGCGTGCTACGGAGGAGACAGGATAGATCCCCATCGCCGTAGGCTGCATAACGCGACGGGCGTAGTAGGTGTGGTTCAGCAAACGGTCGGGCAAGGGTCGCCAGTCATTATGAATAAAGGGGCGCTCGGCCTGAAGCTGGCGATAGACATCTTCCCGCAGGCAGGTCAGATGAATATGCAGTTGATTCTGGCTACGGCCATAAGCGGAATTCAGCGCCATGCCGAGCCGATCCTCAGGCACTTTAGCGCCATAGGCCGCCATCAGACGATAACGCATTAACCAGGCGTAGCCGAAATAGTCGGGACGTCCGGGGCGCGTCAGCGCGATGCTCTCAATGCCGGACATCGCCACCGTGGGCACCAGAATAAAGTGCAGCCTGTGGCGAGGATTCTGGATGATGCTGTAGCCCTGCGTGTTGTCCTGCGGCAGATAAATTTGCTGGCAGGGAGCCGGATCGCGACGATAGTGATAGTTATTCATGCAGAGGTCATGCGTGACCGTCCACAGCGCGTCAGAGCGGGCGCATCCCACCAGCAGCAGCGTGATGACCAGCGGCAGAGAACGGCATCGCCACAATAATTTCCCGTTCAGCGGATGGCGTCCGGTCAGGCGACTCAATGCAGGTACAACCTCATCAACAAGGGTTCATATTGGGGGAGCGTTTATCCAGTTTAGCACGGAGCCAGTGGTAACCAGCTTCGGGTTGGTTAGTATAGCGCTGGTGTTGCAGGGTGGTTAGGGCAACTGAGTGAATGTTCTGCCTCCTTATTCTTTGGAATAAGAAAAATCAGCAGTGACTAAATGCGACGCTGATTTATCAGATTGAACATCATAGGCGAAATAATAACGTTCTCCAGTTGTGAACTTAAATCCAAACACAGGAAGACACTCACCTTTTGGAATATAAACAGGTTTGTCATCAAAAACCTTGTTAAGAGAGTTGCTTTTATCGCTGTTGATTTGAATGGCAGTAATCCTTTCTTGTGGCTCCAGTGGCGACACCACACAAACTTGCTTGTCTTTGATAAATGCCGTTGTAGATTTGCGCTCCACCATTCGGTCGCCAGGCCCAGGGCATCCCGTTAAGAAAAATACGACACTTAGCATCATCTTGTTTTTCATGATTAACGCCCCTTCCCTGTTACGCTTTTCTGATAAAGCGTGGGGACATCCTGCAACATATCATTGCCCCTGTACATCCCCATGCGCCCTGGCCTCTGATAGAAAGACCACTTACTCATCCCATAAACCAGTAGTAACCAATAGTCATCTAAAATAGAGACTTGCTGTTCAGGAGAGTAATCAGGTTACCGGCCTGCTTACACGACCTGATGTGCTTCCTGCTGATTAACACTCGCTTGTCATCACCTATACGGCCAGTGAAAGCGCAGGCGTTAAGCCGGCTGCAGGGTTGACCTGAACGTTTGCCATCAGGCCCTATGTCCGAAAGCCACAGGGGTTAGCGCAGCAGAACTGACGACCCGGTAACGCCGGGTAGCCAAAGGGGGAGCATGAGCATCAGGATTTAAAAACCGTCAGCAGTCAGATACTGACTCGGTGCCTGTTTAATTACGCCTGCCAGCATGAGTTTTGTTATGAAAAATGCTGCTGTCGGTTCACTCCAGTCAGCAATAACTTAAAATCGCGAATCATTATTCGAATGTTCCTGCTGTCCCCGCAGATTTTTGTGAATCCCGATAATTCATCTGTAGTCTTGTAAGCTGGTCTTTCCATCCGTTTTGTAAAGCAAAAATATTCAGGATATTGCTGGCAGATGTCATTTCCGCTGTCCGTTAGCTGGATTAAAATACGATTAGCAACAGCTAACGAAGCGGATTATACTGGTTTATCCACTCATCCCGGAGGTAGAAACTGACGTGAAGGATACATACTACAACGATACAAGAATCAATTTGTTAATCCAGAATGAACTGAATGCATTCTTTGAGGATTACAAGGGTGTTATCTATGCCTACGCCATTATGAACAAGAAAGACCCTTCACAGATGCGTATTATTAATAATAACCCTGAGTGGTTCGATATATACCTTGAAAGAAAATATCAATTTATTGATCCTGTCATTATTCAGAGTTTACGTTGTGTTGAGGATTTTTTTTGGGAAAACAACGTCATTCTGTCAGGCGGCTACAATCTCACGCGAATCTTCAATGAAAGTTTTCAATATAATATTTTCCAGGGGCAGACATTCCCTCTGCATGACTACCTGAACAACCTGGCTTTGCTATCCATTATCAGTCAGAAATATTCTGGTATTGACATGGAAAAAAATCGTTCGAAAATAGTTAGTTTTCTTATTAAATTGCATCAGAAGACGCTTAACTTATACAGTCAACACCATCAGAAAAAAAACGTTTTTTTGTCACCGCGTGAGCGGCAAATACTTAAGTGGGTCGGCGCCGGGAAAACATACGCCGAAGTTGCGGTCATTTTATCTATTGCGGAACGCACCGTAAAATTTCATATGGGCAACGTCATGAAAAAGCTCGGAGTGAATAACGCCACACATGCGGTAAAACTAGGGACGGAGCTCCGGCTGCTGGACAACTGAGCCAGCGTTACTGGTTAAAGATGGCGTAAATGCCGGGACATCTCACGAAGCCAGCCACTGGCTTTGTCCCTGGTGATAATATCTTCCACGATGCTCATGCTGGCAGGCATGAAAATGTAGTAGATAACTTCCCCTTTTTCAGAAACGCCTTTTTGAATAACTTCTATTTTCCAGTTTGCATGGCGAAATATTGCATACATGCCGCGACTTGCCACAGCGTACATCCCCCGATAGTTTCTCTTCATGCAATAAAAAATCATTGCAAGGAATAACACTTTACTGGCGGGCAAGCCATGAAGGCCTGCAGAGTCACGTCTTTCTTTATCTAAAAACAGCCGGCTAATCTCACAACAGGGGATATCTGTGGGGAGACCACTTATACCCTCGAAATATTCATGAAAAATTTCGCTCATCATCGTCGGCTGCGTCGAATCTATAAACCGTGCACCACATAGCAACTTCCCGTTATGCATGCCCAGCAGGTAAGTCGTATTTTCGTTGTCAAATTGATCCTTTTCCATGCCGTCAATGCATTCGACTTTCCAGTCGAGCCTCTCACGAAATGTTTTTCTTCTGAGCCGGTAGAGTTCGGTTGCTAATTCTGGCGGAAATTCATCGTAATCACGCAAAAAAAACTCAATAGCAGAATTCATTCATTCATTCCTGATAATCACACATGGGAACCATTACCCCTGTCTTTTAAGACAGCTTTTATTACACCTGCGCAGACCCTATACTTAAAAAAGTACCTGACCACCGGGCACTCACCATGCTTAGCGGTCAGGAGGTCAAAGACCAATACAACACCAGGGAAAACCCACCCGCGATTATCTGATATTTCAGGTACCGGGTACAGAGTGCAATAAGCGCTCAAACGATAATTATATTAAAATACGAAAAACATCAATTAACTATAGTTTAATTATTGCCCTTTATAATTTTAAGGGGCAAGCTTTCCTGTTGCATTGACTAAAGCAACTATTATCTAATCTGTGATACAGGTTAACCGGGGGTTTCCCCGCCTGACACTAATCAGTTGCTGAAGACATCGCCACCAAACTGTTCAGCGTTATACGAAACCCCTCACTATTATCGTTACAGATACCGCCAGCAGCGAGTAACCGGCCGACGTTTTTGATGTTCAGCGTTCCGTAGGTTACTGACTGTCTCCCGCCTCCCACGCGGAGCTGCCTTAATGAAGTTGGCGCAGGTTTTCCGTCAGACCGTCGGTGATCGCGCTTACTCACTGCATGATTAAAAGCACCGATAATATTTTTGCTCCACCGAATCTGAAGACATTTTCATCGCCGCAAATTAACTTACCGTTGTCGTCAATGTAAAACAGCCCGGCGTACAGAACAGACACATCATTCAGGCATACCACATCACCACACTCTATCATGGCTTTTAGTTGTTCCTTTGACCGCTCTCCTTGTCTGGAAAGCATTCCGGATTATCTATCGACAGGCAAATAAAACGGTTTTCTGGCAGGCTCAATCCCGTATAAGCATCCCTGTGTTGTCTCTTTCATTCCCAGGAGGATAATCGGACTGCAGGAAAGTGAATCAAACAATCAGGCAACGAAAACCCGATGTCCCGATGGAGGTACACCAGAAAACAGTGAGCAGGTTACAATGCAACTCAATCAATTGCGCATGCACGTATTTTTTGGCAAAAAACCTGAGAGTTAGCCGTACATGTCATAATAATTTAATGCACAATGTGAGAGGATTTACATCATTCAATTTATAATTAATTTTTCAACTTCTGCCAGAATTAATTCACATTTTATAAAAATCATTTCTTAATGTTACTTTTCCTCTCAATCGCTCTGACTATAATCTGATAACCAATGAGTGTTACCATTGTACATATCACTAATAGCGCAATTCCCACGAAACCCTCAATATCGCGTTGATTAAATAGCTTTGCTAACTCTGTCCAAAACTGCTGCTCTCCTTGTGTCGATGGATCTGACGGTCTTGTCAGAAGGAACGTCATTACAAACAAAGATACTGCGATAAGGATTCTAAACCCCGCTGGGACACGTTTTGCTTCCATTTAAAACCACCTCAATTGTGCCAAAAGACATTAGTCCATTACGTAATTTCACTTGTGAAGTAGAGAGTAATGCTTGCCGAATAGCGATGAAATCAGTTCTGTGTTGCAAAGTGATACAACCTAAAGATACACCAAGAGGCCCGCGAGGATGTAGTCTGAAATTCCCTCGCTCTACATTATTAACCCACATATGGTCATCTATCCTTCCATCATCACGATACAAAGCAAACCATTCATACTTGATAACTGGCGTTGAAGTAGGCCATGAGTAGAAATCGTGCAAGTCAGTTCGGATTATACCTTTCCAGCCACCGGTTGGGCGCTTAACGATGTGATATAAACCATCAGGTATTGGCCCGTTGTCTGGAACTGCAATGCATCCTGCACGATTGCGATATTCCCTGTTACCAGAGTACGCCATAAACGTCCCGATTCCATACATGAGTAAAGGTGAGTAATCTGCATCATTGACAGTGAAAATTCCTTTTAATGCCATGTCTGGCTCCTTTTACTTTGACCACTTTATAGATGAGGGTGATTTATCATAATGCCTCATCAAAAAATGAAAATGATCTACGTCTAATATTCAGCACAATCATGAGTTAGTGATATATCTAATATTTACTGTGTTTCTATTTCGCCAACGTGCTGAAAACTCTGATAGACTTTGATAACTCAGTGCTGAATGTAGATAACACTCTTTATAATTCTACCGCCAGATTTCCTGCGCCAGGTTTAGAAAGTAGCTTTGTGAATAGTATGCTTACGGAGAGTTTCGGGGCAAAAAAATCGGCTCTGGCCTCACGAAGGATGCTAATTTGAAAAGCCATTTTTATACGCACGTCTTCAAATTTCCGATGAAGACAGCACTAACATTGCAATATGTTAATTAATGGTGAGCAGGTCAAAACCAGTCAAAGTGATGGCATTCTGTTCGCCTCGTAATATTTAATATCATCGTAAGCTGGCGATGACCGCTGAAGATGGCCAAGTATTGAATATTCGCTTCGATCAGGGAATGGGATACCGTGCATTAACATTGTATCACAGCGGTATAGCTTTAAGTTCAGCGATAACGTTTCTTTGCGGTCAGGTAATAAGGCGCTGGTCTGCAAGGAGGAAAATATGGTCAACAGCGAAGAAAGTCAGGCAACTGATGTATTTGTGGAAGTGATCGCGTCCTGACATTTAACCGCTCCCGATACGATGTCGGGAGCGGTTTTACACTCAGACGACTTTCTGTTTACCGGCAATGACCTGAATAAACTCCTGCACCTGCTTTTGTTTCCGCGCCGACAGCTTGCATACCTGGCGCAGCGACTGCATCAGTTCGCTCTCCTGCCGGGCGGTGAGCACAATACAACCTTCCATTACCTTTACATCTACTGCTGTGCCCGTGGCAAAACCGGCAGCTTCCAGCCATTGTCCTTTCATAGTGATGGCGGGTATACGGCTGTAATCCGGATAGCGGCTTGCATAGCTAACGGTTAATTGCCGGTTATCTGCAGGAGAGACTTCTGGTTCGGTCGGTTGTGCAATAGAATGGGCGTCAGTCATGATTACTATTCCTTTTCAATAGTGATTGTGATTAGCGGCGCGGGTGTGTTGGCGCACATCCGCGCCGCGCTAAATACCTGTATATATCATCAGGAAAAAGACGGTAAGTCCAGCGTGAAATAAGCTATTTATAAAATCATTTGGATATAAATATTAAGATTTAGCTGGAATTAAATAATAAGAAGCGCGCCATTAAGGTGCGCAAAAAAAATTAAGAATCAGGATTTTTTACCTATACTGGCTGCACGCTCGGCTTTAATTTTTTCCAGTAATACTGGTAGCACTGTTTTCAGCACTGATTAGTTCCGGTTTTTCTGCCCGCCACTGCGCGGTGAGTTCAGCACGGAATGCTTTCGCCAGGATGGATTGCGTCAGGTTGTTAATGCGTAAGAGCGCACTGTTGACCTGTTTTTCAATGGTGTCGGCGTAGGCGAAGAGCTGTTCTAAGCGTAAAAGGTGAGATATTCCTCTGACAAAGCAGATTTAAACTACAACATTCACGAGTGTCGTAAATATCAGCCATACTATTACTGTGTATATAAAATGAGTAAGCCGGGTGATATTGCAGATTATGCTATATGGAATAATTCACATATGGTAACGCTGGGTTATTTTGACTTCAAAAACGATGATTTACTCCAACCGGATGCACTGAAATAAAGAAGAATAATAGTGAAGTTAATGTATTAAAAATTACGGCAAAAACACACACATTAAACATAAATAATTCTGGATAGCACACTTGCAAAACGGGGTAATCCAGAATTTAGCAATGTTGAGAACATACTATTCAAAGTAATGAACGATGGGATAGTACATACTGTTTATAACGAAGCCTCATCATTACTACCGTACAGTGTATATGCGTAAGGATACCAATCACTGGGAAATATCAATGGGATGCAGGCCAAATTAGTTTGCCAATCTGTTCCTAGGGCAACTATGTTCTGAGTGATATTGAGATAATCTAGTATGTGTCATCATGAAAATTACCTCGTGTTGCTGATAGATATCAGACTAAGGAAGAAACAGTGCGAGTTAACGATATGTTAGCGCTAAGGGCGGTGATCCGCTCGGCCATTTTTCAAAGCAATTATCGAGGTGGAATATAGGATTCTGCCATTACCTTAACCGAGATGGGCTTTGGCTGATCATCAACATAGACCGTATCAATTTTGCTGATACGGTCTGCAATTATCGATTACGCTGCTGAATAGGACTAAAGAACATATCCCATAGATGCTCTGCCATACCTTCGTTAGTCAATAACAAATCCCTTGAGTTGCTGTAGCCCAATCCCATCAAGGTGCGGAACCCAAGTGTTTGCCCATTATCTGCAACACAAAGACTTTCATTGCAACTATTACGAGTCACACCGCTTTGACTGTAGCAGATATCCCCGAATCCCATATTACGACTGCCACACCAGATTCCGCACTGACCAACCTTGCCACCGTTGATATACACGGCACATGTGAAGGAATCGTTATCAGGTTGATGGAAATCAACGTCTAGCCCTGCATGGCGCTTTTTGAGTTCATCCAGTGAGTTTGCAAAATAACGAGCAACATACTCAAAACCTTCGCGACGGGCACGATCTTTATCGAGGTCAGTAAAATTCTTTGGCAGAGAAAGATTGCTGGAACGTGGCGTAAACACTGTATCCGTCGCCTGAAGCATTGGGTTAGCCGGAGCTGGTGCGGGCACAATCTGCTGCGGCTTTTTCGTTTCTAAATTGGCAATGGCTCGAGAAACAGCATCGACGACCTGAACATATCCCTCATCGTGGCTGGCAAACTTGCTTATAGCTTTACCGTCGATTGTCGCCGCCATAATGCTGCCAAATGGCAACTGATGCCAGGCACACTCTCTTAAGATCACTGGAATGACCACCGCCTCGCCCCTTTTATGCCGCTCCAGTGCATTGGTCATCTCCACCTGGTAACAATAGTCAGAAGCGATGAAATCACTGCTAATTAGCAACAGGATAATATCTGCCTGCGAAAAATAGTGATCGATCTGATGTTCAAACTCTTGTCCAGGAACGATTCGGCGATCGTGCCATGTGGTGATTTTCCCCATTCGCTTTAGCGGGGAGAGATGCTTCTCTAGCTCATTGCGTTGTGCTTCATCCGCATGAGAATAGGAAAAAACGAGAGTAGTCATAATGGTGAAATGCTCCTGAACCATTTTCGTCTAAAAGACTATTCTGAGCCCAAAGTTTAAAAGAATCACGCTGCAGGCCGTAATAAATAGATGCTTGATCTACATTAATTTGTTATTCCAACCAATTCGTAATCACCATATGCCATCCGACTCACTTCGTCAGCCAAATTAGTGTGATATTATTTCCAGAAATCCTGTTGTATCCACGACATAAGGCGATGATTGATGGAGCAGTCTCTCAATTTTGAAATGTTGCGTAGCCAGTGGCCGGAACTGGCAGATCTGGGGTTAATGGCAGAACGCTATGTCCACACAGACCCGGAAAGCAGCCTAGTTAAGCTTCGCAACTATACCGAATTAATGGTGCGCTGGTTGTACCGCCAAGAAAGACTGCCGGAAGGCATCAAGGCGAATCTGTACGATTTAATGAACGCCGATGTGTTTACCAGCATGATGCCGGAAGCCATCATCATGAAATTGGATGCACTGCGTATACACGGTAACCGCGCCGCGCACGGCGGACGTATCAAAGCTAAAGATACTTACTGGCTGTTAAAGGAAGCGTATTTACTGGGAGTTTGGCTGTATGTTCGTTATGCCCACGGTAATGTTGATAACTGCCCCAAATTTTCTCTTCCTCCATTAACGCAATCTTCAGGTCGTGCAGATGAAAAACGTCTGGAAGATGCAATCAGAGCTCAAGATGAAAGCCGTGAGCGTGAACTGGCGTTACAACGTGCACTACAGCAAGAGCAGGAAAAGGCCGAACACCTCACCCAGCGCCTGAATGAAGCCAGAGCTCGCAACCAGCATGTTGCCGATATCCTCTCTATTGATGAAGCGGAAACCCGCCGCCGCCTGATTGATTCTCGCCTGCTTGCCGCCGACTGGAATGTAGGGGAAGAGCTTAACAATACCGATCAGGTTACGCAGGAACACCCCGTTAAAGAACAGCCTACCGCGACCGGTGACGGTTATGCGGACTATGTCTTGTGGGATGAGGCACATAAACCGCTGGCGGTGGTGGAAGCAAAAAAAACCAGCGTCAATGCCGAGCAAGGGCGAATTCAGGCCCGGTTGTATGCAGACTGGCTGGAAAAAGAATATGGTCAGCGTCCGGTCATTTTCTACACCAACGGCTACGACATCTGGCTGTGGGACGACCATAAAACTCATGGCTATCCTCCGCGCCGGGTATTTGGCTTCTACAGCATGGAAAGCCTGCAATATCTTATTCAGCAACGTGAAACCCGTCTGCCGCTGAATAGTGTCCCGCACGTTAAAGATAACGAAGGTAAGGCCGTTGCCGGACGTTTGTATCAGCTTGAAACCATTGCCCGCGTCAGCGAACGGTTTACCAATAAATATCGTCAGTCATTAATCGTTCAGGCCACCGGCACTGGTAAAACCCGTGTAGCGATTGCACTGAGCAAACTGATGATTGATGCCCGTTGGGTAAAACGCGTTCTGTTCCTTTGCGACCGTAAAGAGCTGCGCAAACAGGCGGCGAATGCCTTCAATCAATTCACCAATGAGCCGCTGTATGTGGTCGGGAAATCGAAAAAAGCAGATAGGCAGAATGCCAGAATCTACATCGCTACCTATCCTGGCATGATGAAAATCATGGACCATTTCGATGTCGGTTATTTCGATCTGATCATCGCCGATGAATCCCATCGTTCGATCTATAACGTTTACGGCGATCTGTTTAAGTATTTTGATGCCCTCCAGATTGGCCTGACAGCTACGCCAATCGACATGGTGAGCAAAACCACTTTCGGCCTGTTTGGTTGTGAAGGACGTATCCCTACCGCCAACTACAGCCTGGAAGATGCCATCGCCGATAACAATCTGGTTCCCTATGAGGTTGTCACGCACACAACTGAATTCCTGCGCGAAGGCATCAAACGGGAGAAATTAAGCGACGCACAAATCCGCGAACTTGAAGAACAGGGTATCGATCCTAATACGCTGGAATTTGATGGCAAGGCGCTGGATGAGGCGATCTACAACAAAGACACCAACCGCTATATCTTGCGTAACTTGATGGAAAACGGCCTGAAAGATCAGGACGGCCAACTGCCTGGTAAAACCATTATTTTCGCCCGTAATCATAAACACGCGCTGTTGCTGAATGAGTTGTTCGACGACATGTACCCGCAGTTTGCCGGACGCTTCTGTCAGGTCATCGACAACTATGACCCCCGTGCCGAGCAACTGATCGACGATTTTAAAGGACTGGACGAAAGCACCAACAAAGAGCTGACTATCGCTATCTCTGTTGACATGCTCGATACCGGCATTGATGTCCCGGAAATTGTGAATCTGGTCTTTGCCAAGCCGGTCAAATCGAAAGTGAAGTTCTGGCAGATGATTGGCCGTGGTACGCGCCTCTGCGCGGGGCTGTACGGCTACGATGACAACGGCAAACCGCTGGATAAACAAAAATTCCGTATCTTCGATCACTGGGGCAATTTTGAGTATCACGAGCTGCATACCGAAGAGGCCGAAGTCACAGCGACAAAATCGCTGGCGCAAAAACGCTTTGAAGCGTGGGTTATGCTGGGGGCTACTGCGCAGCGTAAGTTCGACAAACAGGCGGTGGATTTAGTCGCTCACCAGCTCCGCGAGCAGATCAACGCGCTGGATGAAAAGTCGATTGCCGTGCAGGAAAAGTGGCAGCAAAAAGCGCGGTACAGCGATGAAAAAGTGCTGCGCCAGCTTTCCCCGAAAACACAACAGGATCTGCTATCTGTCCTGGCCCCTCTGATGCAGTGGCTGGACGTTCGCGGGCAAAGCGATGCCATGCGCTTTGATATGGATATTCTGGCGGCGCAAACTGCCCGTTATACCAACCCGGAAGAGCTGGATGTGCTCTGGCCGGTCATCATCGAGAAAGTGGAACGTCTGCCGCCGCATCTGACTCAGGTGCAGCAACAGGGACAACGGATTAATCAACTTCGTGATTTAGGCTGGTGGAAGCAAGCCAGCCTGGAAGAGCTGGAGGATATCCGTATTCATCTGCGCGGTATAATGCACCTGATGGAGAAAGATGCGACGCCAAAATTTGGTTCGATACAGGTGGATATTACCGAAGATGCGAACCTAATCCAGACGGAAACCCGCAAAACCAACATCCGCTCGATTGATTTCAAACTGTATCGTCAGCAGGTTCAGGGAGCGCTGGAGCCGCTGTTCCAGCAAAATCCGGTACTGAAGAAAATCCGCAACGGGGAGCCGGTGACGCAAAGCGAGCTGGATGAACTGGCTAAGCTGGTGCTGATCCAGAACCCTAACGTTGATATTCGGGCGCTGAAAGAGTTCTATCCGCAGGCAACCGCCAGCCTGGATAAACTTTTACGTACCATCATCGGGATGGACAGCGACGCGGTAGAAGTACGTTTTGCACAGTTCGCAGCTGACAACAGCCTGACCAGCCAGCAACTGCGCTTCCTGTCATTGCTGAAAAACCACATCCGCGATTACGGCACCATTGAGATGCGGCAACTCTTTGAACAGCCGTTTACTCATATCCACAACGAAGGCGTTACTGGCGTATTCCCGGATCTAGAGCAGATCGTCCGGTTGCAAAAGATAGTCGAAGAGCTGGGTGTTGTGACCGACGCAGCGACGGTATAATACACACATGACAAGCCCCGGCAGCGGGGCTTTTGTATTTATAACAGGGTATAGACGTTAACAATGATCACCGGTGACTTAAAAAGTAAAATCGACGGGCTGTGGGAAGATTTCTGGGTAGGTGGTATCACAAACCCGCTGACCGTTATCGAACAGATCACCTACCTGATGTACTCCAGGATGCTGGATACCCAGGAACAACGGGACGAGAAGCGTAAGCAAATCGCAGGCGTTGATTTTAAACCACGCTTTGCGCCTGAGCAGCAGGAGTTCCGCTTCAGCCACTACAGCAACCTTGGCTCGGACGAGATGATGGAAGTTGTGCGCGACGGCGTGTTCCAGCATTTCCGTCAGCTTGGGCAAGCTGAAGATACGAAAGTGACGCTGCTGGGCAACTTTATGAAAGATGCTCGCCTGGAGATTGTTAAACCGTCACTGCTGACCAAAGCCGTGGAGGTGATCAAAAACCTGCCGCTGGATCGTGGCGACACCAAAGGCGATCTCTACGAATACCTGTTAAGCAAACTGACCACCGCCGGAATCAACGGTCAGTTCCGCACGCCACGCCACATTATCCGCACAATGGTTGAAATGATGGAGCCAAACCCGGCACGTGGTGAAACGATCTGCGATCCGGCCTGTGGCACTGGTGGTTTTCTGGCAACCAGTTATGAGTACCTGCTGGAGAAATACAGTTCACTGGAGTCCATTCATACCGAGATTGGCACCAACGAACGCGGCGAATTAGAAGAGCAAAAAATCTTTACCGGCGATCTGCTGACACCGTGGCGTGACCATGTGGATAACAACATGTTCCACGGTTACGACTTTGATACCACCATGCTGCGTATTGCCGCCATGAACCTGATTATGCACGGAGTTGAAGAGCCGGATATTCATTATCAGGACACCATGAGCCAAAGCTTCAGCACCAATTTCCCGCAGGCCAGTAGAAACGCATTCAACCTAATTCTGGCGAACCCGCCGTTTACTGGTTCACTGGATGAGGAAGATATCGACGCCACGCTGTCGGCGATGGTGAAAACCAAGAAAACTGAGCTGCTGTTCCTGGCGCGCATTCTGCAAATGCTGAAAGTTGGCGGACGCAGTGCCACTATCGTGCCGCAGGGCGTATTGTTTGGTTCCAGCAAAGCGCACCAGTCGCTGCGTAAAACGCTGGTGGAAGATAACCAACTGGAAGCGGTGATCAACCTGCCTTCCGGTGTATTTAAGCCTTACGCTGGCGTGGCAACGGCGATCCTGATCTTTACCAAAGGCGGTCAGACGGATGAGGTCTGGTTCTACGATCTACAAAATGACGGCTACAGCCTGGATGATAAGCGTAACCCGATAAAAGATAACGACCTGCCGCATCTGCTGGCAAGCTGGAAGCATTACCGTACTTTGCGCGGACTACCGGTTGATAACTTTATGGGCGAGAAATTAGCCTCGTTGCTGAAACAGCAGCAACCGGAAGGGATTGATACTGACGTTGATTTTAAAGATCGCACTCAGGCGGCGTTTGTTGTGCCAAAGGAGGAGCTTGCGGCGCAAAAATACGATCTCTCTATAAACCGTTACAAAGAGGTGGTGTATCAGGCTGAGGAATATGAAGATCCGAAGGTGATACTGATACGCCTGAAGGACTTGGAGAAAGAGATTCTGGCGGATTTGGATGAGCTGGAGGGGATGCTGTGAGTTGGCGTTATTTAAAAATTGAGGATTTTTGTAGCACCGGTAGCGGTGGAACACCCAGTAGGTCAAAGCCTGAGTATTATGAGGGGGGAGATATCCCTTGGATTAAATCAGGAGACCTTAAAGATTCAACAATTTATGACGCAAATGAGTACATTACAGCCGCAGGGCTAGAAAATAGCAGCGCTAAAATAGTTGAGAAAGACTCAATCTTAATAGCAATGTATGGAGCCACTGTTGGCCGCTTAGCAATTTTAGGAATTAATGCAGCCACGAATCAAGCTATCTGCAATATTAGGCCAGATACGACAATTGCTGATATGAAGTATCTCTATTACTTCTTGAAGAGCAAGTTCAGCTATTTTGTCGAAAATGCGGTTGGTGGAGCTCAACCTAATATTAGCCAAGGATTGATTAAATCATTGGAAGTTCCTCTGCCTTCTTTAAGTGAACAAAAGCGTATCGCGGAGATTCTTGATAAAGCTGCTGATATACGCCAAAAACGCGAACAAGCTATCAAATTGGCTGATGATTTTTTGCGCGCTACCTTTTTGAAAATGTTCGGCGATCCAGTATCAAATCCCATGGGATGGGATGTTAGACCGTTAGGTCAACACATTATTCATGCAAATAATGGATTATCACGCAGAAGGAAAGAAAGCGAGAATACTGGGGAAGTGGTACTTAGACTGCAAGATGTTCATTATGAAGGGATTCGCTTCGATAATAATTTGAATAGAATCAAATTAACAACTCCCGAAAAAGAGCGTTTTTTAGTTGCTAACGGGGATATCCTTTTTATTCGTGTAAATGGAAATCCAGATTACGTTGGACGCTCTGCCGTTTTTGAAGGATATAAAGAAAATGTTTATCACAACGATCATTTAATAAGATTAAAAATCAGTAAAGAATATGAACCAATATTTTTATCTTATTTTTTCAATCATGAAAGTGGAAAAAGAATAATATCAAGGAAAATCAAAACATCTGCGGGCCAGTATACTATTAGCCAAGGTGGGATTGAGTCACTTGATATTTACATGCCTCCAATATCCCTACAAAAAAAATTCGTTGAAATTAGAAATTCAGTCATGAATCTCCCGTATTCTTGCAATTCGTTCACAAAATTATACACAATGTTAAACCAAAAGATATTTTCAGGATATCTATAGGAGTAAGTTCAAATGGAACTCTTCGACCTGTTAACAATTAAAATCACCTTGCCTGCGCAAGCTGTTCCTGCACGAAAAGTTGGTGGGAATTTAGTTCATAAGTTACTTTGCCGCTCAACAACAGTATCGGCTCAAGTCAGAAATGCACGTTTCCCAGGATATTTTGAACTTGTTACGGGTCTAAAGCCTCCTCTAGACTATATCTATTTGAAAGATCCAAATTCCAGAGGGAAATGCTCAGATGGTGTAGCTTCTCTTAAAGCTAAGGAACCATTTACATTCGAAAAATGGCGAGAAGATACTGAATTAATCTGGGAGCAATTTCCAGAGCAAGCATTTAGCACTTCACCTGATGAAATTAATGAACAATGGCATCATCAATTTCAGTTTAGAGAAGACGATCCAGAGCGCCATTATCCAGGTCTTAGAAAACCCCAACTGGGTGCACTTCATGCAATCGCAGGCTATTTCGCTACTGATTTGCAGGTAGAACCAGCTACCGTCGTACTGCCCACTGGAACGGGAAAAACGGAAACAATGCTGGCTACCATGATATACCAGCGATGCGAGCGAATTTTGCTCATAGTCCCATCTGACTCCCTCCGAACACAAATATCCAAAAAGTTCATAGATTTAGGATATTTACCAGAGCTAAAAGTCGTTCCGCCTAACATTGCACTCCCTAATGTAGCTATTATTAAGAAGGGAATTCAGGTAGCGGAAGAGGCTAAGCAATTAGCTTTAGAATCAAACGTCTTGGTTGCTACGACCAGCGTTTTGTCTGCCTGCTCCGAAGCAGCATTAAATACACTTTGCGAGTCGTGTAGCCATCTTTTTGTTGATGAGGCTCATCATATCTCAGCCTCATCTTGGCAAACAATTCGTGAACGATTTAAAGACAAACGTGTTGTGCAGTTTACAGCTACCCCCTTTAGGAATGATAAGAAGTCCCTTGGTGGAAAAATTATCTATAACTACACGATGGGGGAAGCCCAACGAGCTGGCTATTTTACAAATGTAAATTTGCTGCCTGTAGAAGAGTATTACTCTGACCTTATGGATCACGCAATCGCAGATACAGCCGTTGGTCAACTGCGCATAGACTTAAATAATGGCCTTGATCATTTGATTATGGCCCGTACTAGCAATAAGCAGCGAGCAGAACAAATATTTACTATTTATCAGAATATTGTACCGAATTTTAATCCAATCGTTGTTCATTCTGATTATCCTAAAACGGAAATAAAAAAACGTCTTAATAAATTATTATCAAGACAATCAAGAATCGTTATTTGCGTAGACATGTTGGGAGAAGGTTATGATCTACCCAACCTGAAAATTGCAGCTTTACATGATCATCATAAGTCTCTTGCAGTAACTTTGCAGTTCATTGGCCGATTTACTCGTGTCAATAAAGCACAGAAAATTGGTCAAGCCAGTGTAGTCATGAATGTTGCGGACCCTAATGTTGAAGGTGAATTACAGCATCTATATTCAACAGATGCCGATTGGGATAACGTATTAAGGCGACTCTCTGAAGGACGAATTGCTAGAGAGATTAGGTTGCAAGAGGTCGTGGATGCCTTAAAAAGGAAAGGTGATTTACACGATCAGATTTCTCTCTGGAATCTTGAGCCAAGTTGTTCTGTCATGTTATTTAAAACGTACTGTGACAATTGGGAGCCTGAAAGATACAAGGAGAAACTGCCTAGATTCGATGAATCCTGGCATGCAATAGCTGAAGATGAGAATTTGCTTGTTGTGCTAGCTGTACAGGCAACTTCAGTCCGGTGGGGAAACTACAAAGATCTTAAAGATACCAATTATAAAATTCTAATTGCTCATTGGGATCAAAGCAGATCCGCCTTGTTTATATTTTCAAATGACTATAAAGCATTTCGAGTTGAGAATCTAGTCAGTACTATTTGTGATGATAAATTTGAAGTTGTCAGTGGTGAAAAAGTCTTTAATGTATTTAATGGTATTGAATATCCTTTGGCAAGAAATTTAGGCGCATCCCAAATTGGAGCAATCAGCTTTACTCAATACTTTGGCCCAAATGTCACTGAGGGGCTGTCATTAATTGAAGCATCTCAATCAAGCTTAAGTAATATTGCTGCATTAGGTTATGAATCCGGAAACCGTGTAATTTGGGGATGCTCCCAACGCAAAGGTAAAGTCTGGTCACCACAAAAAGGTGGCAGCATTGCTGATTGGTGCAGCTGGGTTAAGAAAGCCTGGGACAAAATTTTTAGTTCTGAACCGGATCCAAACAACCTTACGCGTAACTTTTTGCGTCCTGTCCCATTACTTGAACCCTATAATGAATATCCAATATCAGCTCAATGGGGTGAGTATTTGCTTACTGCGTTCGAAGATAAAGTTATTTTTCATTTTGATACTGTATCTGCTCATTTATATTTAGTAGAGGTTAGGACTGCTGGAAAGTTTGAAGATGGTAATGTGCGACTCATTTTCTCTACAGATGAAACGTCATCTGAATATAAATTATGTCTCACGGGAAGCGCTACAGCAAAAGGCTATGCCTATCAGTTGATATCTGGCCCTGAAGTTTTTGTACAGCGTAGTGAATCTGAACCGGTATCACTATCAGAATATATGGAAATTGATCCAGTAATGATTCATTACTCCGATGGTTCATTTTCATACAACGCTCATATAGTCCATGTAAGCCAAAATATTGGCCTTTATGACAAAGACGAAATTGTAGCTTTTGATTGGAAAGGAACTGATGTTCGAGTGGAATCAATGGGCTATACTCGTGATCCATTATCCATCCAATGGCGTTGGTACTGTGAAATTAAAGATAATTACGATGTCATTATTAATGATGATGGGAAAGGTGAGTCAGCAGATTTAGTGGGGTTGAAAATAGTTGATGACTGTATTGTTCTCTCTTTAATCCATTGCAAATATTCAGGTTCAGAAGAAGCAGGAGCCAGACTTATAGACCTTTACGAAGTATGTGGGCAGGCACAGAGATGCATTCGTTGGAAACACCTGAATCTTTCCTATCTATACCACCATATTAAGCGTCGCGAGGAGAAGTGGCGATCGCGTGGCCATTCTCGCTTTCTGAAAGGCACAATAAAAGACCTTACTGCTATGAAAGAGCGCTCCAGAATCACACCTCTTAAATTCCAAGTTGTTATTGTTCAACCAGGGCTTAGAGTAAGAAAAATTAATGAAGAAGGCCTTAAGCTACTTGGCAGCACGGCGCTGTTTATCAAAAAAACAACGATGGCAGATTTAGTTGTTATTGGTTCTAAATAGGGCTAAAAATTGACAATGTTCGACTTTAGCCATATTAAAGAACGAATCGAATATGCTATAAAAATGATAGAAAAAGTAAGAAAAGAGAGTAAATTATGATCCTATTCTTTTATCCCTACATAATGCTTTGCTACAGCGCTGGATATGCCTTATTGCAAACACTGGATGGGATGGGAGTGATTAGTACCAACTTTGTAGAAACGAACGCACAGGGTGCTCTTTTGAGCAGCTACTGGTCTCCCAATAAAGTTGCAGTTATCTTAGGAGGCGGCTTTCTTGAGCTCTTTATTTTATTATTACCCTTCGTTTTCTTGAGCTCATGGATACTTGCCAGAAAAAAAGGTCTCATCATTTCTTTTGTACTTATTATAATTCCAGGGCTATTATCACTCTTTCATCTTCTTCCAGCTATCCAGTGGTTACCATTGACCTATGCAATAGGAGGTACAGGTGTGACAGGTAACGCGGCTGGACTCGCAAGCCTGAGTTTCATTGGGCTATTGTGTGGCTGGATCATAGCCGTAATCATTAGCGATATTTTTTCTACAGGAGAAAAATTCAGACAGTGGACAGATATTTTTCTCATTCTGACAGCAGTTGGTAACGGTATTTTTTGGGTATCAGATAGAGAGGTTGCTGTCGGTAAAACGGCTTATGAGGAAACAATTACAGACATTAATGATGCCGCCAAATATCTTCTTGTTCAGGTGAAAGACTATAGCCGCATGTGTGATAATAACAGGCTTTACGAAATGTCATCTTGTCAGTGGGCATCGTACATTCAAGAAACGCTAGAAAACATTGCCGGTACAAAATCATCTGTTATTGAATATGTTATGCCTGAAAATATTGACACCTTCTACAAAATTCCTGAGTATTATAGTAATCAAGTATCTCCGGAGAAAATCAGACAGGAACTTCAAGACTATAATAAAAAACTATGTCCAAATAAGACTCTTTCAAAAACAATAACACAATTGCCATCACCTTCTCGATGGTGCCAGACCCCACCCCCAGCTTACTGCAATGCCATTCAAGAGGGAAAATATAAAACAGGCATGTCAGACCGTTTCGCTGTCGCCAATGAGTGTGTAACTACATCATTATTAAGGTACCGCCAAGTTTTATTAAAAGAACAAGCTCGTTTATCCTTAAGTAAAAATGCCCCTCATTATAGATGGATGTGGTTTATTGCTATGTCTTTTTTTATTGGTGGGAAAATTGCCAATGTAATGACAAAAATAGGTAATGTAGAGAATCGTCTCATAACTGAGAAACATAGAGTTAAATTCATCCTTCTAAAAACATGTGGTTTTATTGTGCGTACATTAATAAGATGTACCATCTTATGTCGAAAAGTGTTTTTTTCAACGATCAATTATATCAAAAGATTGAACAAAATAAAGCATGATACTTAAATAGAATAGTGACAAACACTCAATTGCAAGGTCATTCTTTGTGTTGAATGATTAAAGAACAAGGGGTACTTTCTCCTGTACCCTTGGAGTTTATGTTAAATGATACATCTGAATCTACTGTGGGGATTCACACTAGCGGCAATAGTGTTTTGTACTCAACCGTTTATACAATAGCATCCATGACTAATTGAGCGTAGAGCTCAGTAATCTTATTAATTATCCACTTATTGAAAGAATTCGTGGATCGCTCTTGCCGATAAAATCAGTGAATGTATTGCTCTTGGTGATAATGCCATTGAGAAAAATTACCAACCAGCCATCCCATTAAGGCTAGCCGATTAACTTTAATTAAACGGATATGGCAAACAATTCACATGTCATTACCAGGGTTGATTTTTGAGTAGTAAAACAGCGTAATCCTTTTCTACCAATTTGCATCCAAGAAACTTGCTCATCATTGCAGATCAAGATATATACAGCCCTTCCACAATAATAGTTTAGGAAAGCAATCATACCTTTAGATTTAAGTGATAATTTAGTGATAGGTAAACATCGGATTTCAGACACAAAAAAAGCCGCCCATGAGCGACTTTAATTTCCATACCTGGTGCCGAAGGCCGGAATCGAACCGGCACGCCTCGCGGCGGTTGATTTTGAATCAACTGCGTCTACCGATTTCGCCACTTCGGCACTGAAGGGTATGCGGAAAACGTTGTGGATTATACCGTTACCCCCTGTTTCCGCAACCCTTATCCGCAGGCAGTGGTGCAACTGCTGAAAAAACCGTCTCTTGGGTTCTCCGGGACACTGTGTGAAATCCTTGTCAGAAATTCTTCACTCACCCTCGCCCGCTGCAAAGCACTCACGTCAGCCATCATGTTTCACTGGCATATCAAAAGCTTTACCCCGAAACAGGCTTCACATCCGTTACTAGCGTGGGCAGATCCCAGGTGCCGCCCGCATGGATATAACGACACATACCGGTCCCGCCGTCATAGCTTTTGCGGAAAGTCTTGCCGTCCCATACCCAGCTTTCCTGGCTCATACAGTCCCCGATACCCCGGCCTTTCTGCACATTGGTAATCTCGCCCTTGTCGTAATCCGATCCGGAAATGGTCACCAGCACCGGCTTGCCTTTGAGTTGGTTATCGATGACCCAGTAGCCATATCCTTCGTTATAAGCGGCACGCCAGCAGAGCGCCGAAAGCAAGGCGTGTGTGTCGTCCAGTGGCGTAAGCGTGAGTCCATCGGTTTCCGGATCACTGTTTTCTGCAGGTGAATACAGGCTGTCGCACGTGTCATCGTCATTGTGATTGACCGTCGAAAGCAGTCGGGTTTTCAGTGCGTCGATTTCTGGTGCGGTCAGCAAACGGGGTTCGCCGCTGAGGGTTTTTGCCGCCTGAATAACCGGTGCGGGCACAGCCTTAGCCACGCTGCTTTCCGGCTTATTGCCCTTTTTGGTGAGTGCACCTGGCGTGCCGATACGGCCCTGCACGTCGTCCGCTTTCAGCAGCACGGCATAAGCGCCCTCGCCGGAAAGCAGGAAAGGCTTTGTGCCGCCTTTAAATTCGACTTTACCGCTGCCTTTGACGGCGCTGATTACCGCAGCGGTCTGGCTGGCCGACATTCGCCAGTTGTCATCAGCCGCCACCAGATCGCCAGCTGATTTTCCGTTGATCCACAGCGTTAACTTTTCCGCCGGTTTGCTGTCATCTTCGGTGTCGCCCAGCGTCACCTCTCCCACTGTCTCCGTTCCAGGTCCAGCGGCACGGGTGAGCAGGATGGAGCCGGAGGGATCTTCTTCTTTGGCATAACCTGCAATGCGACAGGTCAGGGTGTTATCACAAACAACTTCCCAGTCTTTGTGCTCAAGCGTTTTTCCGCTCTGGGCGGCCTGAGCCGACAGGGAGAACGCCGCCAGCACGAAAAGCATCGGTTTACAGTTCACTTTATTCCCTCAGGTTGTATTTCTGATATCAGCACAGGTGTCACTCTTTCACCATCGGTGTGAGGGAACCTAAAGCCATTGTTAATCGCCGACGGGCTTTGAAAAAAGGCTACGCCCCGTCCTGGGCGATGCGCCTATCGGGTAACTCTCTCTTTTTTGTTAAGCGCTTCAACCAGCACGCTATGCAGCTGGCCGACAGAGAGATCGCGGATGACAGGCGCAGGAATACCGCGCAGTCGTCTGCAAAGATAAACAATGCCAAAAAAATCGATGCCTTCACTATGGAAAAGATATTCGTTTTCTTTCAGAAAGAACGCCTTCCTGAAACCACCTTCTTCTGCAGAAAAGCTCACGCCGAAAACTTTTTCGGCCTCCTCCAGCAATTCAACACCATCATCGCCGGTAATCCCCAGATCCTTTTCCAGCCAGGTATTTTCATCGATTATTTCACGTCTGCATCCTGCAAAATCTCGGACAAAAGCGATAACGTCAGCTAATGGGGGTTCCATATCTTTGCTCCTGCTAAAGCGCTCCGCACTATCCTGCCAATTTACAGTCGTCCTAAGGTCATTTCCTGCACCTCAGCCGCTGGATTGGCCTCTTTCACGGCGGCAAGAAAACCGGCAAAATCCCGATTAAAAAGGGTGTAGTTGTTCAGGACTCTGAACTCCCTTTCGGTGCTATAAGACCCGGTGACATAACGAACCAGCCATACCCGGCGACTGCTGACTTCAGTTCCGGTAACTTTTATCCTGATAATATTTTCCAGCGGAACTTTGCAAAGCGTTTCGCCTTCACGCTGCTGATACAGGAAGTCGCTGTCATAGTAATAATCTTCCGTGTTCATGCCCAATTTTTTCAATATCGGAGTATTAGCCGATATCTTTTTCATCTCGCCAGGAGAAGGAGGAGGCCCTTTTTTAAGGGGCAAAGGCCTGAAGAAAGACCAGATGAGCAAAATGAAGAACGCTAACGACAGCAGTGGAACGATAAAAGAAAAAATCTCGTGCATGTAAATGTCCCTGTCTGCGCGGAGATTTCCTGATTATATCGAAGAAGATATGACGCCGTTATCAGTTTTTACCGCCCTGCCCGCTCATCTTTCAGTGCACTACGATCTGTCTGACGCGTACCAGCGACAGACATTGCTGCGCACCTGCCGCACAACTGAGTTGCCTGAATAAATCCGGCTATGGCCCAACGTTTTAGCCTGAGTATCCTCCCTCTACTTACCTCTCACGCTGATGTTGTCTTGATTGTCTTACAGCGCCTGTTCGCCCTTAGAAACGCCCAACTCCTCCCCACCTTTACGGTTTACATTTACCTGCATTTGTTATGTGATCCTGTTACGTAATTTTTTCGAGCTGTCTCGCAAAACAGGATCCTGCATGCGCTTTTACCAGGCCGATCCCCGCCTTGAAAACTACTGGCGCGGCGTTATCCTTTTTGGCAAAAATGTCGCCTCCTATAAATTTGCGCTTGCTCATGCGCTTTATGACCTGAAGCAGCCGGACAACGACCTGATTACGCTGGAAGCGCTGGCCGTGCCTTTTGTGCGGCATTTGTGTGCCCACCTGCGCCATGCACCAAAGCAGATCACCAGCAAAAGCAGCGAGTTTCTGGAGGCATGCAGACAATTCAACGCAGGCGAAATCAGCGAAGAGCAGTTAATTGCTATTACCGTTAAGCGCGGGTTCGCTAACGTCATCGATGCTTTTCATAATGTGAATCACGCCGAGATCGACAAACGCTTTTTCCTGGATGAACGGCGAAGCCATAAAGGCATTAGGCTTACGGATAACTTTTATCAGCTGACGGAAAACGAACAGTTTGCCAGTCTGAAAGCGGAAACGGATGCCAGATGGCGGCTGGTAGAAGAAGCCTGGGCGATGAACGTTTCACATAACCTGATTGCGGTTGATTATGACGATAATGACAAGATGCTTTTCAGTCGCCAGAGCGGTCGGCGCGTCACCATTACCAGCTGCCGCAGCAGCCTGAACGGCTACCAGAAAGGCCGGTGCTTTTATTGCTTCCGTGCCATTGGCGTGACGGGTGGCGAAGAGAACCTAGCGGATGTCGATCACTTTCTGCCGCTGATGCTCAGCGAGCAAATCGGCAACCTCAACGGCGTCTGGAATCTGGTGCTGGCCTGCCAGACCTGTAATCGCGGTTCCCAGGGTAAATTTGCACGTATTCCCTCAATAACACTTTTGCAGCGACTGCATGATCGAAACGAATACTTTATTAACAGTCATCTGCCACTGCGGGAGACGTTAATCCGCCAGACCGGCGCAACGCCGATGCTGCGGCACAGCTTCCTGCAAAACAGCTGGGATACGGCAAAATTTTCTCTGCTCCACGAATGGCAGCCAGCGGCACAGGGAGACAGCCTGTTTTGAACAATGAAGATTATTACCGACAGAACGCTCAGCGGTTTTTTACCGATACGGTAAGCGTGGATATGTCTGCGCTTTACCCGCCTTTTATTGACTGCCTGCCGCCGGGCGCTCGCATTCTTGATGCAGGCTGTGGTTCAGGTCGTGACGTTAAAGCCTTCAGCGAAATGGGTTTTGCCGTCGAAGCCTTTGATGCCTCGGCGGAGCTGGTTGCGCTGGCCCGCCAGTTATCCGGAAAGCCTGTAGCGCAGATGCGCTTTCAGGATGTGGATGCGGTTGAAAGATATGACGGTATCTGGTGCTGCGCCTCGCTGCTGCATGTTTCCGAAGCTGAACTACCCGGCGTCATAACAAAACTGGCAATGGCGCTGAAGCCTGGCGCCGTAGGGTATCTCTCTTTTAAATATGGCCGCGGCGAACGGGAAAAGGATGGGCGCAGATTTACAGATATGGATGTGGCTGGCTTACAGAAACTGATAGATGGGGTTAATACACTTGGCGGTGACATTCTGGCTACAAATAAGATAGGGATAAAAAGAGAGGCTGGCTCTGAGGACGCAGCGGTAAATAGGTTCGCCCTTGAAACAGAAACAATCTGGCAGACCGGTGATGTACGAGCGGGACGTGGCGACGAAGTCTGGCTGAATGCGATTATCAGGAAAAAATAACGCAAAAGAGCCAACCTCTCGGTTGGCCCCTTCTTGCATCTTGCATGCTCAGCATCGGGCATCAGCGGTGCCCATTAGCGCCTGTTGTTGTCAGGATAAGCGCCTCAATGCGAGTGGTCGTGCAATTTATTCCCGACCTTATCCTTCACTTCGCTGGCTTTCTCACTCACCTTCTCAGTCAGGCTCTCTTTGTGGTCACGGTTATGCACCCCTGGTGACTGCGTGCCTGCTGCGGCGGTCGCTGGTTTTACCCCTGCGGTCGTACCCGGCAGCTCGCGCTCCAGACCACCTCGTGCATGGTCGATATCCACTTCCTGACGACGCACCGTGTCGTTAATGGTCTCGGTACGATCGCTGCCGTCGGTACGTACCACTACTTCTTCTTTCACGTGGGTCGTTTTGTTGATTACCGGCTGCTCATGGGTCTCAGCGACCTCGACGGTTTTCTCGGACCAGTCCACTTCACCAGCCAGCGCGGGTTCATTCACCGAACGGCGGAAGATGTCAGCGTGCTGCTCATGCAGCGAGATGTCTTCAGATACGGTATCGGTCACGGTATAGCGGCGTACGCGGGTGGAGCCTTCGCTCACCAGACGTTTACCCACTTCTACCTGCTCTTCGGCCAGACGCAGAATATCAGCTTCGCTCTCATCACCGGTCAGTGAGGTGCGTCGCGGTTCAACCTGGCGGTCGTTGGTCTCACCGGCAAACTGCTTACCGGCCGTCGTCGGGTTGATGCCCGGCGCGGTGGTGCCATTCTCAACCGAGCTTTGCATACGTGACGGAACGTCCACCGAGTCATGAGAATGGAGAATGGTCATGGCGCGAGCCAGCTTCTCCTCCTCAGTGCGGATGGTCAGCACTACACCGCCCTTGTCCATCGCTCTGGTGTAAACATCGGCCTGCTCTTTATCAACGGAGTGACCAAACAGACGCTGCCAGATGCTCGGATGGCGGATAGAGTGTCCTTCCTCCTGCAAACGTTCTCCACTGATAAGACTGATGTCCCGATCAGAAAAGCCTGCTTTCACGAGATTTCTTTTCGCGGCCTCTGCCTGAATTGCAGAATCGAACAGTGTTACGATTTTTTCATGTGCCATGATAGGTTCCTCTCTGTTAGCTAATTTGATCGTCATCTCTTTCAACGTTCACCTGCTGCTCACGTCGGGTCACCACCTCCTGAAAAGGAACATTCTCCTGCACTTTTCGGATGTGGATCTCCTCTTTAAGCACCAGCTTTCTGACGATTTGGATTTCTTCCTCTACTACCGGGACAATCAGTACACCGTTCTCTTCCCTGATTTCGGGCATCGTTTCAACAGGTTGCGCTTTCGCTACATGCTCAACCTCAACCTTCTCCCGGTTAAGCAGTGTACTGATGACCTCGTCATGCTCAGTTGTGGAACGGGTAACACGGACATTTCCATCCACAATCTTTTGCTTCGTCAGGGCTATTTTCTCTTCAGCGAGTTTAAGCGTGACCTCTGCATTATTATTGTGCTCTGGCTGTCCAGCCATAATATCGCTCCCGTTAAATTAAATATCTACCACAACTGCCTGACACAGTGATTAAGCATGAACACTCTGGCTGATTTCGCAAGCCGGAATAATAAAAAACTCCGCCAACTAAATTGAATTACGGCACAGAAAATCGTATCAAAAAACAGCAATCTGGCTTAAATCACCGCTACGCTAAAAATTAAAAATAACTAAAATACAATAAGTTATATTAATATGATTTCGCAGGTAAATATTACCAGACCAGACGCAAGCGCTTAGAAAACACGCTATAAGCAAAGCGGTAACTTTAATTTAAACCAGGACAATTCCTGATAAAAATCGTGAGGATATTAAATAATATTTCCGCGGGATGTGCTTATTACTGCCTTCAGTTAATCACTTCACAGAATAATAACACCCACAAGCATCTGAATATTTTATCGCTCTTATTACAGAAGATTCCCAAAGTGCTATTTAAGACGCTTTTTATAAAAGGAAGTCAGGAACTTTCTGCCCGTCAGCCTTTCTTAGGAAAACTGAATAAGCACATACCGAGGTTGAAATGAAGCAAGCACAACGCAGTGCGTGGGGATGGGGACTGGCGGCACTTCTGGTCGCAGGCAGTGCATCAGCGGCAAGCTGGCAGGATCAGCTGAGCAGTGCAGCGTCACAGCTCAGCCAGCAAAACAACGGCAGCAGCACCGGCACCACGCAGCAGAATGGCGGCATGTCGCTTTCTACCATTACCAGCATGCTGGGTGGCGGCGATAAAGCGGTCAGCGCCAACAGCATGACCAACGCCGCTGGTGTGATGCAGTACTGCGTCGAACACAACGTGGTGAAAAACAACGTGCAGTCGGTCAAAGACCAGGTGCTGAGCAAGCTCGGTCTGAACACCACCACCGCGCAGGAACAGAAAACCGATTACACCCAGGGCGTGGCCGGTCTGCTGAATACCGGTAATGGCCAGCAGTTGAATCTGCAAAGCCTGAGCAACTCGCCGATGGGTGAGAAGCTGAAAACCAAAGCCTGTGATGTGGTGCTGAAGCAGGGCAAAAACTTTATCTCCTGATCTCCTTCCCTTCTCTCTCCCCTCTCTGCTCTGAGGGGAGCGTTAAACGCCCCCCATGCTGTGACGCCTGACATTCCCTTAACCTGGGGTTGAGCGCTATAGTGTTGTTTTGATTTCTACAGGACAGCACGCATGAAAGGCATCAACATCGCACTTTACTTCGACCCCGATCAGATTCAGGCCTGCGTTCACGAACAGGACGACAGCTATGTCACCAAAAAATTCGAGTATGACGATGGCGTGATTGAAGAGATCTACCAGTGGCTGGAGCAGTACGAACCCAAACGTACCCACATCTGCGTGATTGAAAACGAAACCGCCGAGCTGCTGGCCGATGAGCTGGTCGACAGCGGCTTTCGCGTCCATCAGGTCACCATGCATCAGCTGCTGAGCTGGTTCGCTACCGAGCCGCCTTCCACGCCAGACGGCACGCCGATGCGCGCTATGCTGCGTTTCCTGGAAGATGAACATCCGCGTGAATATGAGTCGCGCACGCCGCAGACCGAAGCGCTGATGGAGATGTTCGACGAGCTGGACGCGCTGGAGATGGTGGATGACGCCGACGACGAAGACGCGCTGCCAGGCGATCTGCTGCGCGCCATGAAGAAGCACAAAATCACCCCCAGCGCTGCGGCCCAGCGTCTGCTGCCGGACATCAATGAGCGTATCCGTGAGCATCTGATGCAGTATCCCGAACTGATGACGCCTGAAATCCTGCAGGACTTCTTCCCGGAACTGCTTGAGGCGCTGGAGCGTCCGAAGCACTAATCACCACGGAAAAGGCGATTTGTCATGCTGGAGTTAATTAAAGCAGTCAGCCTGGGGCTGGTGGTGATCCTGCCGCTCGCCAATCCACTCACCACCGTGGCGCTGTTTCTGGGGCTGGCGGGTGAGATGAACTTCCAGGAGCGCAACCGACAGGCGCGCCAGGCTTCTATCTATGTCTTCGCCATCATGATGGTGGCGTGGTACGCGGGCAGCGCGGTGCTGAATACCTTCGGCATCTCCATTCCTGGCCTGCGCATGGCGGGGGGTCTGATCGTCGCCTTTATCGGTTTTCGGATGCTATTTCCGGCTAAACCTGCCGGCCATTCTGTCGAAGCAAAGCAGAAACTGGATGAGCTGGATGAAGCCAAAGAGCCAGTGAATATCGCCTTTGTGCCGCTGGCGATGCCGAGTACGGCGGGGCCAGGTACCATTGCGATGATCATCTCCTCTGCCTCGACGGTAAGAAGCGGCGTCGACTTTCCGGCCTGGGTAATCACCGTCGCGCCAGTGCTGATCTTCCTGCTGGTGAGTCTGATCCTGTGGATTTCACTGCGCAGTTCGGGTGCCATCATGAAGCTGGTGGGTAAAAGCGGCATTGAGGCGATATCGCGCCTGATGGGATTTTTACTGGTCTGTATGGGCGTGCAGTTTATCATTAACGGCGTGCTGGAAGTGGTGCGCACCTTTCACTAATCCGGGATTTCCCCTCTCCGAACGGGCAGAGGGGAAAGCTCGATTACTTCAGCGTTTTACGCACTTCAGCAACCTGATCTTTGCTCACCGCTGACGCGGTGTTGCTCCAGCCCTGGCGAATAAAGGTCGCCAGCTGCGCCACCTCTTCATCACTCAGACGCTGACCAAAGCCTGGCATCGCCAGTTTCGACGGGGCCTTCGCGGTGGAAGGCTGCTGTGCGCCGGCCAGGATGGTGTGGATCAATCCGGTTGGATCCTTGGCATTGACAATCGTCGCCTGATCCAGCTCCGGGAAGATCCCTGGCGCGCCTTTGCCGGTCACGAAGTGACAGGCACCGCAGTTATCCAGATAAAGACGCTCGCCTTCGCTCAGGTTCTTCGCGGCAGTGAGTTTCGCTTCCGTTGCCTGCTGCGCCTGCACGTTGTACGCCTGCAATGGCGGGTTGCCGCCCAGGAACTTCAGGTAGGCCGCGATGGCTTTGAGATCGGCGTCGGTCATGTGTGAGCTGCTGTGCTCAATCACCGAGGTCATCTCGCCGCCCACCGCTGCTTTATCGTTACGACCGGTCTGCAGGTAATCCACCACTTCCTGCTCGCTCCAGCGTGGCAGGCCACGCAGTGACGGCACATCCCAGTTGTTCAGGCTGCCGCCTGCCAGGAATTTATCGTCACCGCTATCCAGCGCTTTCTCATTCATGCCCAGACCGCGCGGCGTATGACAGCTGCCGCAGTGGCCCAGACTCTCCACGATATAGGCACCGCGGTTAACCTCTGCTGACGCACCACCAATCGGCTGAAACGGCTTATCCGAGGCGAACGCCCAGTTCCAGAAACGCATGCCCCAGCGCTGGCTGAACGGGAAGCTCAGATCGGTTTCCGGCGGCTGTTCTGCGCTTGGCTGCACGCCTTTCATGAAGTAGACGTAAAGCGCGTGGATGTCGGCATCACTGATTTTGGCGTAATCAGGATAAGGCATCGCCGGATAGAGATGCGAACCGTCCGGTAATACCCCTTTGCGCACTGCGTCAGAGAACTGCTGCTCGCTGTAGTTGCCGATGCCGTGCTGCTTATCGGGCGTGATGTTGGTGGAGAAGATGGTGCCAAGGTTCGACTCAATCGCCAGCCCGCCTGAATAGTCAGGCTTGCCAGGCAGTGAGTGGCAGGCCATGCAGTCGCCCAGCCGCGAGAGATATTCGCCCTGCTTAATCAGTTGCGCTTCATCTTCGGCGTGAACCGGCAGCGCAAATCCGCTGGCTAACAGCACCGCGTTGGCAAAGATAAAAGATTTCAGTTTCAGCTTATTCATGCGCTTATGCCTGTACCAGTGGGCCGGGATTTTTCAGATACTGATCTTTGATCGCCTGTGCCGCCATCAGGGTGATCGCACCGATGGTATCGGTCGGGTTCGCCTGGAAGTTCTGCGGGAAAGCGTTGCCGCCCGGCACAAAGACGTTATGCACGTCCCAGCTCTGCAGATACTTGTTCAGCGCCGAGGTTTTCGGGTTATCGCCCATTACGGCACCGCCCACGTTGTGGGTAGAGACATATTTGGTCAGATCGAAATCCGCACCCATTGGCAGGAAGCTCATGCTCATGCTGTCAGGATTCAGCTCTTTCGCGATATTGCCGACGATGCCTTTCAGGTGCTGCTGCAGCTTCAGCTCATTCTCTTTCCAGTTGAAGGTCATGCGCAGCAGTGGCAGGCCACGGTGATCGTTGTAGTTCGGATCGAGATCCAGATAGATATCGCGGTAAGACTGACAGGTGGTGGTAATGCTGATCTTCATCGAATGACCGTACCACTCCTCCAGACCTTCCTTGTATCCCATACCCCAGGTCGGCGTGCCTTTTGGCAGCGCGGTGCTGATCGGCGTACCGGTCGCCTGTGAGCTGTGGATCTTCGCGCCGCCGAGGAAGCCGAGTGATGGGCCGTCGAAGTTGCCTGGCGAGATATCGTTAAACATCTGGCCGGTCGCGCCCGCCGTAGCGTACGGATTGAAGTTTTTATCTTTAAAGAACAGCGTCGCGCCGCCGTTGGACAGGAACGCGTAGTTACGCCCTACCACACCCTCTTCGGTAATCGGGTTGTAAGGCTTGCCGATGCCGGAGAGCAGCATCAGTCGCACGTTGTAGAGCTGGAAGCTGCTCAGCACCACGATTTTCGCTGGCTGGAAGCACTCGTTGCCCTGTGCATCGATGTAGATCACGCCTTTTGCGGTTTTCTTATCATCGTTCAGCACGACCTTGATCACTTCCGCATTCACTTCATAGGAGAAGTTCGGCATACGCTTCAGTGAATCCATTACGGCGGTCTGCGGCGACGCTTTGGAGTAGTTCAGGCAGGGATATTTACTGCAGTAGCCGCAGTAGTTGCACGGCGCGATCTGGTTGCCGTACGGGTTTTTCCACGCACGCGACACACAGGCCGACGGGTTCGGGAACGGATGGTAACCGAGTTTGGTCGCCACCTCTTTGAACATCACATTGTTCAGCGTGTCATCCAGCGCAGGCAGCGGATAAGGCTCAGAACGCGGGCCTTCAAACGGATCGCCGCCTTCCAGAATTTTGCCGCGCAGGTTGCCGGTGTTGCCCGACTGGCCGCAAATCAGTTCGAATTTGTAGTAGTAGGGTTCGATCTCTTCCCAGCTGAACGGGAAGTCCATCACCCGCATATCATCCTGCAGAATGCCCGGCTTGTAAGCCTCGTCGACATAGGTCTTCAGTTTGATATCGGTTGGTGTCGGACGGATCAGTACCGCCGTCCAGTGCAGGCCGGAACCGCCTACGCCGGTGCCCGGTGCAAATGCACCCCATTTACGGGTTGGCAATGCCGTCTGGCTGCTGTTGTAGCGCACGGTGACCGCCACTTCGGCGGGGGTAGCAAATACTTTATTGCGCACCGCATAGGCGTATTCATCCGCTGGTTTCGGGTAGGCGAACTCGTCATAATCGCGATCGCCGCCGCGCTCAAGGGCGCGCACATCCAGACCTGCCAGTGCCAGCTCGATGCTCATCAGCGAGCCTGCCCAGCCGAGGCCGCAGACCACGACGTCGACTTCTTTTTTAGTAACCTGTGCCATGATAATCCTGTTTCAAATACCTGATGTGGACGCGCCCTACGCGCGTTCGCCCTTCACACTGACCGGACCCAGCGGATAAGGAACGTTGTGCTGTTTCACCCATTCGGTGAAGCTGGCACGCGCGCCGGGGAAGCCGATGGCGATCCAGGCTTTCATGCCTTTATTACCGCCGTACATCGGGTCAGCAAGGTAGCCATGCTTGGTATCGGAAAGCAGCTGGCTGAAGAAATGCGCAGGCTTAAGATCGGCTTCGCCCAGTGCGGCAAAGTCGATCTCGTTTTTGTTTACCTGGGTCAGTACCGCATCTTTCTCTTCCAGCGTCAGTGCATGAAACGCTTTCTGATGGGTGTTCTGCGACCACTGATTAATCAGCCGGATACCGGTCTGATACATCTGCTGTGGGCGGAACGGGATCTGGTAACCCATGGTCGCGGGCGCCTGCGTATTGAACGGCCCCTGCATGTAGATTTCGCTGCCAAACGCTTCGCTGTGCAGCTGCTGATCGATAAAGATCGGCACGTTAGTTTCCAGCGCGCCCGGCGCTTTGCCTTTGCCACCTGCCGGAATCAAACGGTCAGTGGCGGCCAGGATAAACTGCCACTCATCGGCACTAAAAAAGATCGGTTTGTAATCGGCTAACTCCGGTGCGGCCATCTCTGCCGCCTGTGCCGCAGTAATGCCTTTGAAGACCAGTTCACTTAATGGCAACGCCAGCAGTGAACCGAGCAAAAATTTACGCCTGGTGGTGGGTTTTTCTAAAAGCATATCCGCACGACTCTCATCTGCTAAATACCCGCTTTATTTGTTATGAAGCTGAAAGGCTGAGTGCAGGCGGAAAACTCCCCGCAGAGATCAACGCACGCGGCACAGACGACGGCAGAACAGACAAGGGCAGGTAGAATTATGGTTCGGTGACTAACGGAACTTATCGGTTAATAACCTGGCAATCTTAGGGATATAGATATGTCTGGATGTAAAAATTGAATTTAAGATGTGTCTTAGTAAAAGTTTATCATGGTGTTGCGAAAGGGTTGCAGAGAGGTAAAAGATTTACAGCGCGAAAATCGGGGGTAAAACCGCATAAACATCGGGTATTTAACTCTTTTAACGCAGGAATGAGGGTTATTATTTTCGCCCTGACATCATCACGCCAGATAACCGATAAAAAAATATCATACTTCCATACAAGAGAATCATTCTCATCGTTAACACTATAGTGACTTTGATAGTCATACAATCAGACTGTGCGCAATTTGTGATCGGCTGAGTAAAACCGGCTTTATTCCGCCCGCTGTAAAATGACAATAAAATAATTACTGACCGTCATTATCTTATTTTGTCTCTTTGCCTGAATGACTACGCTAATAATTGTGCAAAGCTCATAAGAAACCCGCATTTGGAGATTATCCGGCGCCCGATAGAGTAGAGCTATCAACGACTCAGGATAACCCTCCATGCGAAAAACACTCTTGTCACTGTTTACGGCTCTGGCACTGGTTCACCCGGCACATGCCGCCACGCCTGCCGACACGCTGGTGATTGCCGTTCCGCTTGATGGCATCATCAGTTTCGACCCGGCGGAAAGTTTTGAGACCGTCAGCAACAGTAGCCAGCGCAATATCTATCAGACACTGCTGGAGCCGGATCATCAGAATCCGCAGCAGCTCTCACCGCTGGCTGCTACGCGCTGGCAGGCAGGCAAAACGCCTCATAGCCTGGTGTTTGATCTTAATCCGCAGGCCCGCTTCGCCAGTGGTCATCCCGTGACTGCACAGGATGTGGTCTTTTCATTAACCCGCGCGGTAAAACTCAATAAAGCGCCCTCTTTTATTCTGGGTGAATTTGGCTGGACGCCAGAAAACATCGATCAGCAGTTCACCGTGATCAACGACCACCAGCTTGAACTGCGCTGGCCAGCGGAGATTGGCAGCGATCTGGCGTTGCGCCTGCTGACCGCGCCGGTCTCCTCCATCGTCGACAGCAAACTGGCACAAGAGCACGCCAGCAACAACGATTACGGCAATAGCTGGCTGAAGGTGCACTCCGCCGGCAGCGCCGCCTATGCCATCAAACAGTTTGTGCCGCTACAGGCGCTGGTGCTGGAAGCCAATCCCCACAGCAGCCAGAAGCCGCATCTGAAGCGGGTATTGCTGAAAGGTGTGGCCGATCCCGGCAGCCGCCGTCTGCTGATACAGCAGGGTGATGTGGATGTCGCCTATCAGCTCGGTCCGGATCAGATTGCCGCGCTGAAAAATGTGGCGAATGTGCGTGTCGACGCCTTCCCGTCCAGCCTGGTTTATTACATCGGCTTTAACACCCAAAGCCCGCAGCAACCGGCGCTGGGCAATCCGGCGCTGTGGCAGGCGGCTCGCTGGCTGGTTGACTATGACAGCCTGGCGAACCAGCTGCTGAAAGGTCAGTACCGCATTCATCAGAGCTTCCTGCCGGACGGCTTCGATGGTGCGCTGAACACGACACCGTTTCATTACGATCTGAAAAAGGCGCAGGCGATACTGCAAAAAGGCGGCATCAAGCCTGGCACCCATATCGCGCTGACGGTGGTGAACCAGCCGCCTTATATTGATGTGGCGCAGGCACTGCAGGCCAGCTTTGCCAAAGCGGATGTGCAGCTTGATATCCAGCCGGTGGCGGAATCGGAGCTGTGGAGCAAAATGCGCAGCCGTGACTTCCAGGCCATCTTTACTTACTGGGGCGCGGACTACATCGATCCCAATACAAATGCCAGCACCTTTGCCTATAACGTGCCGGGCGGCGGCAAAACCCTGGCGTGGCGCGTCGGCTGGACGATTCCGGAGCTGAGTGCACAGACCCGCGCCGCCGCCGGAGAGAGCGATGCGGTGAAACGTCGCAACCTCTACACCGGGCTGCAAACCCGCATCCAGCAGGATTCTCCGTTTGTCATGCTGTTACAGGGCGCAACCCAGGTGGCGGTGCGCAGCAACCTCAGTCATCTGCAGCAGGGCATCGGGGTCAGCCTGCTCAATTTTGAAGAGGTTCAGAAGTAAACCACTGTTGCAGGCCGCTGTTCCCCGGGCAGCGGCCTTTTTTTTGGTGAATAGTTCTCCTCCTGTGCCGCTCCGGCTTGCTATCCTTCAGGCATAATCCAATGCCTGAGAGTGGAAAATCATGACTTCCCCGCTACTGATTGCCCGTACGCCAGACGTCGAACTTCATCTGTTGCCGCAAATGGCCAACCGCCACGGCCTGATCACCGGCGCGACCGGCACCGGTAAAACCGTTACGCTGCAGAAACTGGCTGAATCGTTCTCCGCCAGCGGCGTGCCGGTCTTTATGGCTGACGTTAAAGGCGATTTGACCGGCGTGGCGATGGCTGGCCAGTCCAGCGAAAAGCTGCAGGAGAGGCTGGCGAAAATCGGCGTCACCGACTGGCAGCCGCAGAGCAATCCGGTGGTGCTGTGGGATATCTTCGGCGAGAAAGGCCATCCGGTTCGCGCTACCGTCTCCGATCTCGGGCCGTTGCTGCTGGCGCGACTGCTGAATCTGAATGAGGTGCAGAGTGGCGTATTGCAGATTATTTTCCGCATCGCCGATGATCAGGGTTTGCTGCTGCTGGACTTCAAAGATCTGCGCGCCATGACCCGGTACATCGGTGACAACGCCAAAAGCTTCCAGACCCACTACGGCAACATCAACAGCGCCTCGGTCG
The DNA here is from genome assembly GCF_057812235.1 of Pantoea sp. ABR1s. NCBI lineage: Bacteria > Pseudomonadati > Pseudomonadota > Gammaproteobacteria > Enterobacterales > Erwiniaceae > Pantoea > Pantoea sp. ABR1s. The sequence continues at coordinate 3,568,529 of NZ_CM173823.1, forward strand.
GCGCCATCCAGCGCGGGTTACTGACGCTGGAGCAACAGGGCGCGGAGCACTTCTTTGGTGAACCGATGCTGGATATCGCCGACTGGATGCGCGTCGACAGCAACGGCAAAGGCGTCATCAACATCCTCTCCGCTGAGAAGCTCTACCAGATGCCGAAACTCTACGCCACCAGCCTGCTGTGGCTGCTGTCGGAGCTTTACGAGCACCTGCCGGAAGCGGGCGATCTCGATCAGCCAAAGCTGGTGTTCTTCTTTGATGAGGCGCACCTGCTGTTTACCGACGCGCCGCCGGTGCTGCTGGAGAAAATAGAACAGGTCATGCGGCTGATCCGCTCCAAAGGGGTCGGCGTCTGGTTCGTCACCCAGAACCCGGCGGATATTCCCGATCGGGTGCTGGGCCAGCTCGGCAACCGCGTTCAGCACGCCCTGCGCGCCTTCACCCCTAAAGATCAGAAAGCGGTAAAAACCGCCGCCGATACCCTGCGCGCCAACCCAGCGTTTGACAGCGTAGAGGCGATTCAGGCACTGGGCACCGGCGAAGCCCTGATCTCCTTCCTGGATACCAAAGGCAGCCCGTCGGTGGTAGAACGCGCCATGGTGATCGCCCCCGGCTCACGTATGGGTCCGGTCACAGGCGATGAACGCAACGGCCTGATCAACCATTCACCGCTCTATGGCAAATATGACAGCGAAGTTGATCGCGAATCGGCATTTGAGAAGCTGCAAAAAGGGTTTCAGGCCGCCAGCGATCAGGCCAGTGCGCCTCCGGCGAAAGGCGACGATGTCGCGGTAGATAACGGCATTCTCGGCGGGCTGAAAGAGATCCTGTTTGGCCGAACCGGCCCGCGCGGCGGCAAGCACGATGGCGTGGTGCAGACCATGGCGAAAAGCGCTACGCGCCAGATTACCAATCAGATCATCCGCGGCGTACTCGGCAGCCTGCTGGGTGGTCGTCGCCGATGAAACCGGCTCTCTGCTAAGATCAGGATATGGATAAACAACACGAACTGAAACGGACGAAACGTCTGGCGCTGCTGCTGTTACTGCTGGCTGCAATTACCTTTATCGTTACGCTTTTTCTGCCACCCGGCTTCTGGGTCAGCGGCGTAAAGGCGATAGCAGAAGCTGCGATGGTCGGCGCGCTGGCGGACTGGTTCGCGGTGGTCGCACTGTTCCGGCGCGTGCCGGTGCCCTTTATCTCGCGTCATACCGCCATCATTCCGCGCAACAAAGATCGTATCGGTGAAAACCTCGGTCGCTTTGTGCAGGAGAAGTTTCTTGATACCGACTCGCTGCTCAATCTGATTCGCCGTCACGATCCTTCCAACCTGCTGGCGCAATGGCTGAATGCGCCGGGCAATGCTGACCACATTGGCCGCCATCTGCTGCAGGTCATGCGCGGCTTCCTTGATCTGACCGATGACACACGGATCCAGAATTTCATGCGCCGCGCAGTACATCGCGCCATCGACAAGGTCGATCTCAGCCAGACCAGCGCCCTGCTGCTGGAGAGCCTGACGAAAAACAACCGTCATCAGGCGCTGCTGGACGCGGCAATCGAACAGCTGCTGAAGCTGCTGCATAAGCCCAGTACCCGCGAGTTTATTGCCATGCAGCTGGTGCGCTGGCTGAAACGCGAGCATCCGATTAAAGCAAAAATGTTGCCGACCGAATGGCTGGGCGAGCACAGCGCCGAGCTGGTGGCAAACGCGGTCGATTCACTGCTGGATGATGTGGCGCTGGATCAGGGCCATGAGCTGCGCCTCGGCTTCAATCGGGCGGTCGACAAGCTGATCGTTAAACTGCAGAACGACCCGGAGATGGCAGAGCGTGCCGAGGAGATCAAAGGCTGGCTGAAAGAAGATGCCTCATTCAATCGTTACATCGGCGAGCTGTGGAATGATATGCGCAACTGGCTCAAGGCGGATCTCAGCAGTGATGATTCACGAGTGCAGGAGAAAGTGCGCGGTGCAGCATTGTGGCTGGGCGAAACTCTGGCGGCCGACCCGGCGCTGCGTGACTCGATGAATCAGCATCTGGAACAGGCCGCACGCAGCGTTGCGCCAGAGTTTGCTGGCTTCCTGACGCGCCACATCAGCGACACCGTGAAGAGCTGGGATGCACGCGACATGTCGCAGCAGATCGAACTTAATATCGGCAAAGACCTGCAGTTTATCCGCATCAACGGCACGCTGGTTGGCGGCACCATCGGGCTGATTCTCTACCTGTTGTCGCAGCTGCCCCAGTTACTCCCGCTGCTGAGCCGATAACCGCCTGGTTTAGCCGGATTGGGGTGGATAGAGGCCAAACTCGGTGATAATAGCGCTAACAAAGCTGCGGATTTTCACCGTCTGGCGGCGGCCCGCCGGGATCAGCACATGCATGGGTCGTGCTGGCCCGGCATAATCGGGCAGCACCTGGACCAGCCGGCCCTGTCTGATCTCTTCAGAGAGAATGGTGGCCGGCCCCAGGGTAATGCCATAACCCTCCAGCGCCGCATGCAGCAGCGCTTTCCAGTCATTCGACCGCATGCGCCCCTGCGGATGCACCTCTTCAACCTTACCGGCCTGGCTGAATACCCAGCGGCAGGGTTTTGAGGGCGACCAGATGCCATAAACGAGACAGGCGTGGTTCACCAGCTCCGCTGGCGTGGCGGGCACACCGTGCCGCGCCAGATAGGCTGGCGACGCGCAGGCTATCAGCCGGTAGGGCTGCAGTGGATGGGCGATGATCGAACTGTCCGCCAGCGCACCAATCCGGATCACCACCTCATAACCCTCTTCAAACGGATCGACCAGCCGATCGCTGAGTTCAAGATCGACCTGCGTTTCCGGAAACCGGTCAAGATAGCGGGTCACAAACGGCGCCAGGCTAAAAGAACCAAACGTGACCGGGGCGCTGACCTTCAGCGTACCGGACGGCCGCTGCTGCATATCCAGCGCGATCGCATCCGCTTCCTGCACCTCTGCCAGCACGATTTTGCAGCGTTCGTAATAGTTGCGGCCCACATCCGTCAGGCTTTGTCGTCGGGTGGTGCGATGCAGAAGCAGCGTACCGAGATGCTTCTCCAGCATGGCGATATGCTTCGCCACCATCTGCGGTGAGATTTGCAAATGCCCGCCTGCGGCGGCAAACGAGCCCGATTCCGCGACGGTAACGAACACGTTCATGCTGGTAAGCCGATCCATGATTCCCTCCTGTTGGTTGTTTATATTGCGTCTGTTTGTCGATTTATTCACCTCCTGTTTTTAATTAAGGTCAGTGCGTGAAACTCATCGAGGAGAAACGTATGAAAATAGGCATTATTGGCGCAGGCTTTGTTGGCCGGGCGATTGCAAAACTGGCGATTCAGGCGGGACATCAGGTGATGCTCAGCAACTCGCGCGATCCACGAACGCTGTTCAGCCTGAAACCGATGATTGGCTGTGAAACCGGCACCGCCACCGAGGCCGCAGAGTTCGGTGACGTGGTGGTGATTGCCGTGCCGCTCACGGCAACGGAACAACTTCCGGCCACAGAATTGTGGGGAAAAATCGTGCTTGATGCGGTCAATTACTATCCCGACCGCGATGGCGAAATTGAAGAGCTGCTCAATGGCAGCATCAGCACCAGTGAACGGCTTGCCCGCCTGCTTCCTGACAGCCGCGTCACCAAGGCATTCAATGCCATCCGCATGACCGATCTTGAAACTCAGGGCCTGCCGCCGGGCGATGCCAACCGACAGGCGTTACCGCTGGCGGGAGATGATAGCGAAGGGAAAGCGATCGCCACGGCTTTATATGAAGCCTTTGGATTTGATGCCGTGGATGCGGGCTCGTTAGCGGAAGGCTGGCGTTTCGAGCGTGCGACGCCCGCCTATTGCGTAGCCCTGAACAGAGAACAACTTATCAGGACACTGAAAGAGACGACCCGGCACTCCGCATAAACAGGGCATCAGCGCAGAATAAAGCCGCTGAAACCGTCACTGAAACTGCATCTTCCACACGGCTGTCAAACGTAAAGCGATGGGAGCATACGCCTGTAGCAAAGCATAGCGGGCCAGGGATGGCCCGCGCTGAGCCGCCACGGATGGCGCTTTTGCGTCTTTGTGGAAGGCGTATGCTCCCTGAGCCTTCACTTTAAAAACAAAAAAGGCCGCTTGCGCGGCCTTTTCTTTTACTGCATTTACTGCGCTTAGCGCCGCTTAATCAACATAAACATACTGATAGCGAAGAACGCAAAACTCGGCAGAATCGCTCCCAGAATCGGCGGCAGACCGTAAACCAGGCTCAGCGGACCAAAAATCTGGTCCAGCACGTAGAACAGGAAGCCAAAGCTGATACCGGTCACTACCCGCACACCCATCGACACGCTACGCAGCGGTCCGAAGATAAACGACAGCGCCATCAGCATCATCACCGCCACCGACAGCGGCTGGAAAATTTTGCTCCACATATTCAGCTGATAACGTCCCGATTCCTGGCCGCTCTGCTTCAGATATTTACTGTAGCTATGCAGACCGCGAATCGATAACGCGTCAGGATCCAGCGCAACCACACCCAGCTTATCCGGCGTCAGATTGGTTTTCCACTCGCCACTCAGGCTCTGTGAACCGGTAATCTGCTTCGGATCGGTCAGGTTAGACTCATCAACCTGCGACAGTATCCAGCGCTTCTTAGCCGCATCCCAGGTCGCCGTCGCCGCGTAACGCACACTCTGCAGACGACGCTGATCGTTAAAGCTGTAGATGCTCACGCCATCAATTTCGTTGTCGCCTTTAATGCGCTCGATAAAGATAAAGCTATTGCCATCTTTCGCCCACAGACCGTTCTGCGTCGAGACCAGTGCGCCACCGTAAAGCTGCTGCGCCCGGTAGTTACGCGCCATCTGCTCGCCCGAGGGCGCAACAAACTCGCCAATCGCCATGGTCAGCAACACCAGCGGAATCGCAGTTTTCATCACTGACAGCGCAACCTGCATGCGGGTAAAGCCCGCCGCCTGCATCACCACCAGTTCACTGCGCTGCGCCAGCGCGCCCAGTCCCAGCAGTGCGCCCAACAGAGCCGCCATCGGGAAAAAGATCTCAATATCTTTCGGTACGCTAAGAAGCGTGTAGTAACCGGCGCTCAGCGCGTTGTAGCTGCCCTGGCCGGTCTTGCGCAGCTGATCGACGAACTTGATGATGCCGGAAAGCGACACCAGCATGAACAGCGTCAGCATAATGGTATTGAAAATGGTTTTACCGATATAGCGGTCAAGTACGCGAAACATCAGACCGACCCTCCGCGGGTAAAGCGGGCGCGAATCCGACGCATCGGCACCGTATCCCACAGGTTAAGGAGCACCGCCAGCACCAGATAGCTGATATTCACCACCCACATCCAGAGCGCCGGATCGAGCCGCCCTTTCGCGCCGCTCGACTTCAGCGAGCTCTGCAACAGGAAGAAAATCAGATAGAGCATCATGGCGGGCAGCATCGACAGCACGCGCCCCTGACGTGGGTTCACCACGCTGAGCGGCACTACCATCAGCGCCATCACCAGCACCGAGAACACCAGCGTCAGACGCCAGTGCAGCTCGGCCTGAAACTCAGGTGTCTTATTCGCGAACAGGTCGGTCAGGCTTGCCTGTTCTGCATCGTTAGGATCGAGCGTTGCCGCTTTATAGCCTACGATGGCCTGATAATTGGTGAAGTCGGTGATACGGAAATCACGCAGCAGAGCGGTGCCCTCAAAACGGGTGCCTTTATCCAGCGTCACCACCTGCGAGCCATCTTTATGCTGCTCCATGTGACCGCTGTCAGCCAGCACCACCGACGGTCGCGCGTTGCCCTTTGGCCGTAACTGCGCCAGGAACACGTTACCAAAGTTGTTGCCCTTCACATCCTCGACAAACAGTACGGCGCTGCCGTCACTGGAGGTCTGGAACTGTCCGGCGGCCATTGCTGCCGCGCCCGGGTTCGCTTTGGCGTTCTGCGTCACCTCATCCTGATAGCGGGATGACCATGGCCCCAGCCAGATGACGTTCACGGCCGCCACTATCGAGGTAAACAGCATCAGCACCATCGCTGCTTTCACCAGGACGGCCTTACTCAGGCCGCAGGCGTGCATCACGGTAATTTCACTTTCCGTGTAGAGCCGCCCCAGCGTCATCAGGATCGCCAGAAACAGACTTAAGGGCAGTATAAGTTGTGCCATTTGAGGCACACCGAGTCCTAACAAGGTCAGAACGAGGTTTGTCGGCACTTCGCCATCCACCGCGGCACCCAGGATCCTGACTAACTTCTGACAAAAGAAGATGAGTAGCAGGATAAACAGGATAGCCAGCTGGCTTTTGAGCGTTTCCCGAACCAGATATCTAATGATGATCACGCTTAGTACGCCTGTGAAAACTTGTCTTTTTGCAGGAAAATCGCTAGTTTCAACGCTTATCAGCCATTTTTCTTCATCAATGGCCGTCGCCGTAGCTAAATTTGTATGAAAAACGCGTCCGGGTGGTGAAAAAACAACATCTTGTCACCCTGATTCATTATGACCTCCAGCAGCAGAATGTCATGCTGCGACGATGAATAAATGGGTCATGAGCGCGCTACATTCTAGCGGCAGCAGCGGCCGTTGTCTTTAAGATTCAGGAGAGTGCATGGAGTTCAGTGTAAAAAGCGGAAGCCCGGAAAAACAGCGCAGTGCCTGCATTGTCGTTGGCGTTTTCGAACCGCGTCGTCTGTCACCGATTGCCGAGCAGCTGGATAAAATCAGCGACGGCTACATCAGCGCCCTGCTGCGCCGCGGCGAGCTGGAAGGAAAAGTGGGCCAGACACTGCTGCTGCATCATGTGCCAAATATCCTGTCCGAGCGTATTCTGCTGATTGGCTGCGGTAAAGAGCGTGAGCTGGATGAACGCCAGTACAAGCAGGTCATTCAGAAAACTATTAACACGCTCAACGACACCGGCTCAATGGAAGCGGTCTGCTTCCTGACCGAGCTGCATGTCAAAGGCCGCAACACCTACTGGAAAGTGCGTCAGGCAGTAGAGACCTCCAAAGAGGCGCTCTACAACTTTGACCAGCTGAAAAGTAACAAAGCGGAGCCACGTCGTCCGCTGCGCAAGCTGGTCTTTAACGTGCCGACCCGCCGTGAACTGACCAGCGGCGAACGGGCGATCCAGCATGGATTAGCAGTCGCGGCCGGTATGAAAGCGGCTAAAGATCTCGGCAACATGCCACCTAATATCTGTAACGCCGCCTATCTGGCGTCACAGGCGCGTCAGCTGGCGGATGCCTTCAGCAAAAATGTCACCACCCGCGTCATCGGCGAACAGCAGATGAAAGAGCTGGGCATGAACGCCTATCTCGCTGTCGGGGCCGGTTCGCAAAACGAATCGCTGATGTCGGTAATTGAGTACAAAGGCAATCCGGATGCGGAAGCACGTCCGATTGTGCTGGTGGGCAAAGGGCTGACCTTTGACTCCGGCGGCATCTCCATCAAGCCTGCCGACAGCATGGACGAAATGAAGTATGACATGTGCGGCGCGGCCGCCGTCTATGGCGTAATGCGTATGGTGGCAGAGCTGAATCTGCCGCTGAACGTGGTTGGCGTGCTGGCGGGCTGTGAAAACATGCCGGATGGCCGGTCGATGCGTCCGGGCGACGTGCTGACCACCATGTCTGGCCAGACGGTTGAGGTGCTGAACACCGATGCCGAAGGCCGCCTGGTCCTGTGCGATGCGCTGACCTATGTTGAACGTTTCGATCCGGAAGTGGTGATTGACGTGGCGACGCTGACCGGTGCCTGCGTGATTGCGCTGGGTCATCACATCAGTGGCCTGCTGTCGAACCACAATCCGCTGGCGCATGAGCTGATCAGCGCCTCGGAGCAGTCAGGCGATCGCGCCTGGCGTCTGCCGATGGCGGATGAGTTCCAGGAGCAGCTGGAGTCCAACTTTGCCGATATGGCGAACATTGGTGGCCGTCCCGGCGGCGCGATTACCGCCGCCTGCTTCCTGGCACGCTTTGCCCGCAAATATAACTGGGCACACCTGGATATCGCCGGTACCGCCTGGCGCTCCGGCAAGGCCAAAGGCGCCACCGGACGTCCGGTGCCGATGCTGTCGCAATTTCTGTTGAATCGGGCAGGATTGAACGGCGACGATTAAGCGCCCTCTTTTCTGACAGCAAGGGCGGATATCATTCCGCCCTTGATCTTCTGATGAGCAAACCGATGAAAAACGCAACCTTCTACGTGCTGGAAACCGATGCAACGAGCGATGGCCTTAGCGCCGTTGAAGCGCTGGTGTGCAATCTGGCGGAAACACGCTGGCGGGCCGGAAAGCGGGTGTTGATCGCCTGCGAAGATGAACAGCAAGCCATTCGTCTCGACGAAGCGCTGTGGCAACGACCGGCAAACGCCTTCGTGCCGCATAACCTGGCGGGTGAAGGCCCGCGCTACGGTGCGCCGGTTGAGCTGGCCTGGCCACAGCGTCGCGGCAGTTCACCGCGTGACCTGCTGATTAGCCTGCTGCCCCACTTCGCAGATTTTGCTACTGCTTTCCATGAAGTGATAGACTTCGTTCCTTACGAAGACACGCTCAAACAACTGGCGCGCGACCGCTATAAAGCGTATCGCAGCGTTGGATTCCAATTGAATACGGCAGCGCCACCACAGCCGCAAACGACATAGCAGAAATGGAAAAGACATATAACCCGCAAGATATCGAGCAGCCGCTTTACGAGCATTGGGAAAAGCAGGGCTACTTCAAACCGAATGGCGATACCAGCCAGGAAAGCTTTTGCATCATGATCCCGCCGCCGAACGTCACCGGTAGCTTGCACATGGGTCACGCCTTCCAGCAAACCATCATGGACACCATGATCCGTTACCAGCGCATGCAGGGGAAAAATACCCTGTGGCAGGCGGGTACGGACCACGCGGGCATCGCAACGCAGATGGTAGTTGAGCGCAAAATTGCGGCTGAAGAGGGCAAGACGCGCCAGGACTATGGCCGTGATGCGTTCATCGACAAAATCTGGCAGTGGAAAGCAGAGTCCGGCGGCACCATCACCCGCCAGATGCGCCGTCTGGGCAACTCCGTCGACTGGGAGCGCGAGCGCTTCACCATGGACGATGGCCTTTCCAACGCCGTGAAAGAGGTGTTTGTTCGCCTCTATAAAGAGAACCTAATCTACCGTGGCAAACGCCTGGTGAACTGGGATCCAAAACTGCGTACCGCAATCTCCGACCTGGAAGTGGAAAACCGCGAGAGCAAAGGCTCGATGTGGCATATCCGCTATCCACTGGCTGACGGCGCAAAAACCGCCGACGGTAAAGATTATCTGGTGGTCGCCACCACCCGTCCGGAAACCCTGCTGGGCGATACCGGCGTCGCCGTTAACCCGGAAGATCCACGTTACAAAGATCTGATCGGCAAATTTGTGATGCTGCCGCTGGTTGGCCGTCTTATCCCTATCGTTGGCGACGAACATGCCGACATGGAAAAAGGCACCGGCTGCGTCAAGATCACCCCGGCGCATGACTTCAACGACTATGAAGTCGGCCGTCGTCACAAACTGCCGATGATCAACATCCTGACCTTCGACGGCGATATCCGCGACCGTGCTCAGGTGTATGACACCAATGGCGAAGCCAGCGATGCCTGTTCCGATGAGATCCCGGCGGCTTTCCAGAACATGGAACGCTTTGCGGCGCGTAAAGCGATTGTTGCCGCTGTCGATGAACTCGGCCTGCTTGAAGAGATCAAACCCCACGATCTGACCGTGCCCTACGGCGACCGTGGCGGCGTGGTTATCGAGCCGATGCTGACTGATCAGTGGTATGTGCGTACCGCACCGCTGGCGAAAGTCGCGGTTGAAGCCGTTGAAAACGGCGACATCCAGTTTGTACCGAAGCAGTACGAAAACATGTACTTCTCCTGGATGCGCGATATTCAGGACTGGTGTATCTCCCGTCAGCTCTGGTGGGGTCACCGCATCCCGGCGTGGTATGACGACAACGGTAACGTCTACGTCGGCCGCACCGAAGACGAAGTGCGCGCCGAGAATAACCTGGCCGCCGACGTCGCGCTGCGTCAGGATGATGACGTGCTGGATACCTGGTTCTCCTCAGGTCTGTGGACCTTCTCCACCCTGGGCTGGCCGGAAAACACCGAAGCGCTGCGTACTTTCCATCCGACCAGCGTGCTGGTCAGCGGCTTCGACATCATCTTCTTCTGGATTGCCCGCATGATCATGCTGACCATGCACTTCATCAAAGATGAAAACGGCAAACCACAGGTACCGTTTAAAACCGTCTACATGACCGGTCTGATCCGTGATGAAGAAGGTCAGAAGATGTCGAAATCCAAGGGCAACGTGATTGACCCGCTGGATATGGTCGACGGCATTTCACTGGAAGCGCTGCTGGAAAAACGCACCGGCAACATGATGCAGCCACAGCTGGCGGAGAAAATCCGCAAACGTACCGAGAAGCAGTTCCCGGACGGCATCGAGCCATCAGGCACCGATGCGCTGCGTTTCACCCTGGCGGCGCTGGCCTCTACCGGTCGCGACATCAACTGGGACATGAAGCGCCTGGAAGGCTATCGCAACTTCTGTAACAAGCTGTGGAACGCCAGCCGCTTTGTGCTGATGAACACCGAAGAGCAGGATTGCGGACAGAACGGCGGCGAAATGACGCTGTCGCTGGCGGATCGCTGGATCCTGACCGAGTTCAACAACACGGTGAAAGCGTACCGTGAAGCGCTGGATAGCTACCGTTTCGATATCGCGGCTAACCTGCTGTATGACTTCACCTGGAACCAGTTCTGCGACTGGTATCTGGAGCTGACCAAGCCGGTCATGAACAGCGGCAGTGAATCTGAACTGCGTGGCACCCGTCATACGCTGGTTCACGTACTGGAAGCGCTGCTGCGTCTGGCGCATCCGATCATTCCGTTTATCACTGAAACCATCTGGCAGCGCGTGAAGGGGCTGAAAAATATCAGCGACGACACCATCATGCTGCAGCCTTTCCCGCAGTACGATGCGGCGAAAGAAGATGCCGAAGCGAAAGCGGACATCGAGTGGATGAAACAGGCGATCGTGGCGGTGCGTAATATCCGTGCCGAGATGAACATCGCACTGAGCAAGCCGCTGGATGTGCTGCTGCGTGACTGCTCGCCTGCGGCACTGCGTCGCGTTGAAGCTAACCGCAACTTCCTGTCGCGCCTGGCGCGTCTGGAAAGCCTGACCATTCTGCCTGCGGGCGAGAAAGGTCCGGTGTCGGTGACCAAACTGGTTGAAGGCGCAGAGCTGTTGATCCCGATGGCGGATCTGGTGGATAAAACCGCTGAGCTGGAGCGTCTGGCGAAAGAGCTGGTTAAGCTGGATGTGGAAATCGAGAAGATCGAGACCAAGCTGGCGAACGAAGGCTTTGTTTCGCGTGCCCCGGAAGCGGTGGTGGCGAAAGAGCGCGAACGCGTAGCGGACCTGCAACAATCAAAAACAAAACTGATTGAACAGCAGGCGGTCATTGCGGCGCTCTGATTGATTCCTCGCTCTGAATAAACCCCGCGCTCTGGCGCGGGGTTTTTTATATCATTTTTTCGATGACACCCTTCCCGTCCTTGTTTCAGCAGCAAGATGATCATGACTCTTTTCTAATACAGACAGGCATCTTTTTTCCCGGTCACTTTCTGACGTTAACTGAGTAAGCGCCGTGCGGGCTTTTAAAAAGTACGCATCTGTTTCATCCGGAGTCGGCTCAATAAATGGCATGCCGCATAGCTTATTAACATTGCCTTGATTAACGTATTTCATTACCGCGCCAGGATTTTCAGGTAAGGCATAGGCCATCGCGATGTCCAGACCTTCCTGAAAAGAGGTTGCGCCTAAGAATGGCGATCGATTAAGAATGGGGTAAAGTTCAATCCAGCGTGTCCGGCCCTGAGAAAGATATTCTGTTATCTTGTCATAATCAGCATCTGAAAGTGAACTGCTGTCGTTATTGCGGGATGCCGTAATCACTTTATCTGACAAAACATGTTCTGCAGAATTGAACCTTCCTGATGAACAGGAGACGGAAAACAATGCTAATAGCAAAATAATGAGCCATTTCATTTTACTATTAACTCCCTGTCGCCGCTATCCGCAATACTTTTTCTTACATTGAAAGACGCGACAATACAGCCATTCGAAGCGGTACCAAAGCCGTTATCTCCATGAATAAGAAATCCGGCGCGACCACACATATTGTTACCCGCATAAGGTATCAGACGGAGAACAAATCGTCCGGCTGTAGGATGCTTTGCCATAGGACTGGCAATCTTATACTTTCCTGCTGGCAAAGGACCTTTGTTCACCTCACATGCTAATGCAGGATCGTCTTTATATCCTTCAGCCCCGGCATATAACGCATCGAATTTATAGACACCATCTCGTGTAAAAGATCGCTTTCTGACGTCATAGACCCATGTCATACACGCTCCTTAAAATGACTCACAGAATTGCTGCGCCATTGATAGTTGAATTATGTGCGTTCCTTCCATGAATCGGAGTGCTGAATATTGCCATCACAGTACTTCCAGGTGATTTTTTCGTAGCGCAGCGTTACTGACTCAAGATGGTTCATATTTTCAATGGATTTGATGTTATGCATGAGTGGATTAACCGACACCACTTTCACTCCTTCAATGAACATATTGAAGTACTCCTCTTCCTGGCCAGCGTGATTAATACGGTACCATTTTATTTCAGCTGACCTGAGTGTTTGCCCGGAGGAGACTGCTTTATAGAGATAAGGGCTGGATGAGTCGAATTCTTTTTCGAATTCTAATGCACTATGAACACGCGTCCCTGTGAGTTTACCGGTGTGAGGATCGACCGGTATGCTCAAACCATGCATGAAACTAAGTACTTCAATACTTCCTTCTCGATGTTGGACGTCAACTGATCCTTTGATATCTGCGCCACCATCATCTTTCAGCCATAGGTAAGCTGGAATTGCCATGAAATTAATCCTTTAATTAGCGTTAAAGGTATTAACTTACAGGAGTAGCAGTCAGCATTTTTGATTCACATCAATTAAGACAAACAAATTGATTGTGAAGTAATCAGCACTATTAAGACCAGAAGATAGAAACAATCCCTTATTACTGAACATAGTAAGGTGTAAATGATAAAACAGATTTTCAAGTGACATTAAAAAACATGACGTTTTTAAAGCCTCCCTGCATTGTCAGGAATATTGCTTTTACATGACGATAATGTTACTTCTGGTAAACGTCTAACCGATTTACATAGCTCAACTCCCACATGATTTCTGACTCTCAGCACCTCCAGGTGCGGCCGATTACTGCCGCCGATAATCCGCATATCGCCCAGGTGATCCGCGACGTTTCCGCGGAGTTCGGCCTGACGGCTGACAAGGGCTACACCGTTTCCGATCCGCAGCTCGACCAGCTGTTTGAGCTCTACAGTGCCGAACAGAGCGCCTACTGGATTGTTGAGTATCAGGGCAAGGTGGTCGGCGGCGGCGGTGTTGCGCCGCTCGCCTGCAGCGCGCCCGATATCTGCGAACTGCAAAAGATGTACTTTCTGCCAGAGGTGCGCGGTCAGGGTCTGGCTCGCGAACTGGCGCTGCGGGCGATAGAACATGCACGCAGCCACGGTTTCCGTCGCTGCTATCTGGAAACCACCGCCAGCCTGACGCGGGCCATTAAACTTTATGAGTCACTCGGCTTTGAGCATATCGACAGCGCGATGGGCTGCACCGGCCATGTCGACTGCGAAGTGCGTATGTTGCGGAAGTTATAAGCCGCGCTCTACGTAACTCATATCGTTGATGGATTCAATCACGAACTCTCCGCTGTCGGTATAGCGCAGCCGGGTTACGCTCGCATTGTCCAGCGTCTGGTTTAACGACGTATCGCCAAGCGCCTGCAGTAGCGCTGTAATCGCCAGGCCATGCGTGACCACCAGAACGTTACCGCCGCCCTGCTGCCGGGCCTGCTGCGCTATCTCAGTCAGGCTATCGACCATTCGCTTCGCAACCTGCTGATAGCTTTCGGCCATGCCTGCTGATTTAATGCCTCTCAGTGCCGGCGTGCCTGACGCTTCCGCCTGCCGGATAGCGTCTATGATCCTGTCGACATGAACCTTGCCTTTGCCATAAGCCTCCATTAGCGCCGTATCGGATGCAAATCCCAACTGATGAGCAGCATCGTTCAACATATTATTATTCAGATCGCCCTCATACAGGCCAAAGCCCACTTCCCGCAATTCCCGGCGTTCGTTCAGCGGCAGCGGTGTTTTCCATGCCTGCATCACAAGCTGCGCGGTTTCTCTCGCTCTGCCAGCATCGCTGGACCAGACGGCGATAAACGGGATCGTCTGCAGACCGCGTCCCAGCTTTTGCGCCACCTCTACCCCCGCTGGCGTTAGCGGAGTATCTGCCCATCCCTGCGCGCGATGCACCGTGTTGAACATCGTTTTACCGTGCCGCGTAACGTAGAGAGTGACATCGGCGGCAAGGGCTTCGCCTGCGACAGCCCCAACCACAATAAGAATCAGCAACGCTTTAAAAATTCTTTTCATCGTATTTTCCTTATCTGAACAGGTTTAATTTATACTCAACCGCGATCTCGGCAGAAAGGCTGGGAGAACGCATATATTTCCCTTGCGCATTAAAAACCGGCGTTTCTTTATTATTCTTATATGACCAGCCATAACCGAATAGCGTAAAGACCGATAAATCCTTCAGGACCGGATGGGGTTCGATGAAGCGATTTATGAGCGCAACTTCCCCCGAACGTATACGCGTATTACGGTAATTAAACTGTCCATAGTTAATCTGAAACCCGCTAAAAATGCCTTTTGAAATTTCAAATTCCGTCTGCGACACCAGCGCCAGTTCTTTATCACGGGTATAATCTTTTCCGGCAGAGGTCAGGGCGTTGAAACGTCCACGGGTATTTTTTGTCAGCGGGCGCACATAATATCCCACCGCATTATGTTTGGGCGCCGAAGTCCAGGCGGCAGCGAATTTCTGTGTCCATCTGTCGTTAATCCAGTCTGCTTCACCGACATAGTGCCACGCGTGGTTATCGAACGATCTTTTGCTGGCCGCCATGCTTTTATAATTTTCCAGCCCCTGACTGCCATAAATTTGAGAGGACAAGCGCCAGTTCGGCGAGAGCGAGTAATTCGCTTCGATAACATGACGCCGCTGGTAGGCTTCCGCTTCGCCAAATGCGTAGGCGAGACGTCCGCGATCACCGGTATAGCTCAGTGCACCGGTATAGATCGCATTAATTTTTCGTCGGTCCTGGGTTTGCAGGGCAAGACTCTCCGGCGAGTCGTGGCGAAGCGTTTTGGTCACGTAAGCCAAATCCAGCCGTACCTTCTGCACGTTCAGCGCGCCGCTATAGCCTGAGTAACTGTTGCGTGACAAGCGTTCCGTGGTGGTCAGCACGCCGATGTTTTTTAATTCCTGCCAGCCCGCTTTTCCTTTAAATCCCGCATCCGCGTCCCCCAGCTTCACTTTCAGATAGCGTTCACCAAACTTGCTGAAGCCGTGCGCGTCAGCTTTTTGCTGATGACCGCCGCTGTCGTAAAGCAGGCCGCGCGTGGCAAAGTAGTCGCTGGCTCCCAGCCTGATCGCTCGGGTATAGGTTGCATCGAAACCCAGCCAGTCCCACTGATAGCCGGAACGAAAATTCAGGCTTGACGCCTGTCCCCAGGCATTATGAACGGTGGCAGGCTGCGCTTCATTTTCCTTGAGATACTTCCAGTGATTACGCAGTCTGAGATCGAGTTGCGAATCACGCAGGAAAGCATTGTCAGAGAACGATAATGCGTCGGAAAAGTCAGCCCATGCGCCAGATGGCTGCAAAAACAGTAAAATAAATAACGGAATACCGCGCTTTCCCCTCATGTTAATGACTCCTTCCATTAAATGCTTATTAGCAAAACTGGACGCCAAAAAAAAGTCGCTGATTCTTTTCCCCGGCTATAGCCGGTGCAAAAAAAAACCTGATTCACAACCCTCTCTGGCAAAGAGGCGTTATGAATCAGGTTTTGCTTGAAAAATAACAATCCTAATCCGGCAAGAGCACTATAGTTATTCCGCAAAGAAAAAACAGAAGAGATAAAATATTTTGTGAGGGGTCACTCAAATTATATTTTCGGAGGTAACGCGTTCATATTAGATTAACAGTTAATACTTATCTTTTTATTATTAATAAAATCAACCCGGTTCAATATAAAAAATAAACGGCCATCATTAGAGCGCCGTTTACTCTTTTCAGAACGCCGGTACGCCGCTGTGAAAGCGTAATTCGTTGTCGGGTTCGCTAATTAACCGCCCTTCTGTTGCCCCAATCGCCTGCACCCGCGGCGTGATGTCTCTGGTGGCAATCTGCGCCGCCAGGGTTAAATAGTCCTGATAATGTCGCGCCTCTGAGCGCAGCAGCGACAGATAGAACTTCGCCAGTTCGTCATCAAGATAAGGTGCCAGACTGGCGAAACGTTCGCAGGAGCGCGCCTCGATGTAAGCGCCGCATATCAGCTTATCCACCAGTGTTTCCGGTTCATGGGTGGTGACTTCGCGCAGCAGCGATTTGGCATAGCGGCTGGAAGTGATCTTCTGATAGACCAGCCCGCGAGACTGCATAATTTCCCACACCTGATAGAAGTGATGCAGCTCCTCTTTAATCAGCAGCACCATCTTCTCCACCAGCTCATCCGCCCACGGCAGCGCATTGCGCACGATGATACGTTTTGTCAGGTTCTTATGGGCGTTGATAAAGTCGCTGTCGCCATCTTCGCGGAAGATAAAATCTTCATAGGGTTTCAGCCACGCCAGAATGGCGTCGCCGCTGGGTTTGTCGGCAACATATTTGCGGATCAACCACACCGCGGTCTGCGCGGCTTTCAGTTCGCACACCAGATGGTCGGTTAACAGCAGGGTCAGATTTTCCGGCTTGCGCGCCTCATCAATCCAGGCCTGTGGCGTGCGGCAGTGCAGAAACTGATAGATCGGTTCAAGTAAGGGTGCGTAGTTCATGATGTTAAAACAGGTGGCAGGGGTGACAGGCGGAGAACTCTCCGCCCCGGCTACTTAGTGGCGAATACCATCATCATCTTCATCTTCGATGGCGTCGTCATCTTCATCTTCGGCATCGGGATCTTCGAAATAGGTGCCCCAGCCGTCGTAATCGACGTTGTACTTACCAATCAGGTTCACCAGCTGCTCAACCTGCACATCGATCAGTTCAGGCTTCAGGGCGGATTCGCTGATGATGTCGACGCACATCACGGTGGTGCCATCTTCCAGCTCCAGCTCTTCCGGCTCGGTCACTTCATAACCCAGCTTGAACGCATCAACGGCCGCTTTTTCCAGCGAATCAAAATTATTGCATGAGAGATGGTGCTCGATGGTATAGAGCGCATCAGGATCGCTGCCATCCTCCAGCAGCTCTTCGATAATCTGCCGCGTCTCTTCCTGCTGCTCTTCCAGTAATGCTTCATATGCCATGACGATATCCTCTCTGAGTTCGGCAATAATCAATTATTTTCCCATACTGCCCGTCGCGCCACTACACAAAACGAAAAGTTTATTAGCCCTGCACTTGAAAATGCATATTCATACGGTTAGATTGAATTTTAATTCACTTTAATGATTACCGGAGTGTTGTATGAGTCAGCTGTATCAGCGCCATTTCCTCAGGCTTCTGGATTTTACGCCCGCCGAGATTGATCACCTGCTTACCCTTTCCGCTGAATTGAAACGGGCGAAAAAAAGTGCCCAGGAAGTGCAGCATCTGAAAGGTAAAAACATCGCGCTCATCTTCGAAAAAGACTCGACCCGTACCCGATGCTCTTTCGAAGTTGCCGCTTACGATCAGGGTGCGAACGTCACCTATCTTGGGCCGAGTGGCAGCCAGATCGGCCATAAAGAGTCGATGCGCGACACCGCGCGGGTGCTGGGCCGGATGTATGATGGCATTCAGTATCGCGGTTACGGTCAGGAACTGGTGGAAACGCTGGCGGAACATGCCGGTGTGCCGGTGTGGAACGGCCTGACCACCGAGTTTCATCCGACCCAGCTGCTGGCCGACCTGCTGACCATGCAGGAGCATCTGCCGGGCAAAAAACTCAGCGAGATGACGCTGGTTTATGTAGGTGATGCGCGTAACAACATGGGCAACACCATGCTGGAAGCCGCCGCACAGGTGGGGCTGGATCTGCGTCTGGTGGCACCAAAGAGCTGCTGGCCAGAGGAGCAACTGGTGGCGCAGTGCCGCGCAGCCGCGCAGCAGACCGGCGGGAAAATTACCCTCACCGAACATATTGCCGACGGCGTGAAAGGCGCTGACTTTATCTACACCGATGTCTGGGTGTCGATGGGCGAAGCCAAAGCGGTGTGGGCCGAGCGTATCGCGCTGCTGCGTGACTATCAGGTGAACCGGGCGATGCTCGATCTGACCGGCAACCCGCAGGTTAAATTTCTGCACTGTCTGCCCGCCTTCCACGACGATCAGACCACGCTGGGCCAGCAGATGGCGGAACAGTACGATCTGCCCAACGGCATGGAAGTGAGCAACGAGGTGTTTGAGTCACCACACAGCATTGTGTTCGACCAGGCTGAGAACCGGATGCACACGATTAAAGCGGTAATGGTGGCCACGCTGGGCCAGCGCTGAGGTGAACGTGGTGGGAGATAAATCACCCCAGTTTCTGATTAAGAAGCCAGCTCCACATCAGCTTTAATTTCGCTCAAGCCACCTCTCAAGGTGGCTTTTTCTGTTATAGGGAAAAATGCGCCTGGTTCTCAAAGATCTCAAAAAGATCATTTTCACCGGATTCATGGTTTATTGTTGAGTAGAATGCATGTCAGGGTCGATGAAGATTCGGATCATTTTGGCAACGAGCAAGAGGTAACACCCTCTCACTATAAATTTTTGTTATTCTTTTTTTAATATGGTCTACATCAACCTTAATACAAGCACACCCATAACCATAACCTCCATTCGTTTTAACATATTCCTTATCTGTAAAATCTTTTAAATTATCAATCCCATCAGAAAAAAAACCTCCCTGAGAAGATATATCCCAAATTCCATCTTTATCAATTATCCATTTATTTCCTGGACTGGGGTTTTGTAGCCAGCCACATCTTAGCTCACTACCAACTGAACTTAAGCTAATTGATAATAATATTAAAAAAAACAATGTAATTTTCACTTCAGCTCCCCTGAATCAAGCTTAGTAAGAAATTCGTTAGCAAATTCTTTTATTTGCTCCGCGTGATCCAGACCATTTATGCATTTTCTAGCATTAAAAAAATCAGATTCAATATGATTAACATAATTAGACAATTTCTTACCTGTAAAAACACCATTTTTGAAACCATCTATTAGAATGAACAAAGCGTTATTAGGTTCAAGTGCTTTGTCTGGCTGAGAAAATAAATCAACACCCAGTTTTTCTGAATAGGCTTTATAATTGTAATCCCATGTAATTTGAACATACCCTCGCCCGTAGTAGGGATAATAGCGATAGTGTTTTCTTCGATACTCATCAGTTGAAGTATGTCCTATCCAGTCTCCCTCCCTTACGGGCTGAAATGTATCTCCAGTCTCTCTTTTAACCGTAGCTAAAATATATGCGATCTGTGAATGGAGGTTTAATCCTTGTTTTCTACTTTCTTCGATAATTGCGTGAATAGTGCCTTCTCTTGTGGAAAAATCATATTCATTAACCTTTATCGCATCAAGAAACACAATCGGATGCATATGCCACAGCGCTTCACTACTGCGGATTTCAGGCACCTGTTTCATCCACACCAGTGCATTGATGAAGTCGCGGTTATACAACGCCAAATCCGGATATTTCTTCGCCTGCTCATCCAGAGCGGCCTGCCACAGGGCCGACATCCCGTCCTTCAGCCACTCGCTGTGGT
This sequence comes from Pantoea sp. ABR1s, assembly GCF_057812235.1. Lineage (NCBI taxonomy): Bacteria > Pseudomonadati > Pseudomonadota > Gammaproteobacteria > Enterobacterales > Erwiniaceae > Pantoea > Pantoea sp. ABR1s. Next base: position 3,588,459 of record NZ_CM173823.1, read on the forward strand.
GCTTCACAACCAGACGCTCCACCTGATACCGGATGTGTGGCTGACTGTTGTGCAGAAACCGCCACAGTTCACCGGCGTCAATCACCCCGTCCCGGTTCGTATCCATCTGCTTCACCAGCTTCTGATATCTTTCGGTATAGCTGGCTGAGTACATGTCCCTCGTTTCACTCCTGGCCAGCGCCTCCAGCCGCCCGAACACTCTTCCGCAGCCAGCTCTCTTTCGGGGTCTGGAAAATGCTCTGCGGTGTGTCCTCCTGCTCCAGCGGCATAAAGCCCCGCTTTCCAAGCTCAAACTGATTCACCTTCTCCACGTCTTCAGCCGCCATCCATGCGCTCTCACCGGGGATGCAGTACCAGCACTTTCCATCTGCTTCCATCCTGCGGCACTCACCTTCCGGCGTGTAGCGCTCCGCGATACTGGGTGAAGGGTCACCATCCACGCCGGCCACAATGAACCTCTTTTCCCTTTCCCGGTACATCCAGCGCGTCCTGCCCGCCAGCGTGTGCAGCTCCGCCGTTCCGTTTGTCGTACCGGCCGCATTTGCCAGGAAACTTTTCATGCGCGCGTCCTGGCTGAACACCTCAAGATGGCAGAAGTGCTCCGGGGCATCGAAGGGCTGTTCATACAGGCCAAGGTGCCCGATGACTTCTCCCGCCTTTACCACCGGAGCATCCTCCCCGGAAACCGTCACCACCTGATTAAATACGCCGTGCTCACGGGCGGCCTGCATCCAGGCCGGCAGGGCATCCTCATGCCGCTTCACGAACCTGGCCAGCCCCGAAATCCAGCCGGACTCTCCGGCAGATAACCCGCTCTTTGCCCCTTCAGGTACCGACACCACGGACACGAAGATAAACGGAGCCGGCCTGCCTTTAAGCAGAAAAGTGGCCTCCTGCTTAACTTCCACCACGGTACCGCGCGGCAGCGTGGTGTGTGTATCCTGCGGCACCTCGTAGTAACGCCGCGCATCGGACGGAACGCTGACGCCTTCTGTCAGCCCGCCGCGCATCCAGCCCGGAAACGTATTGTGCTCGCGGATTTTCAGCGTGCCGGCGGTGACGGTTGCGGTCCGCACGCCGGTCACGCCGTACTCAGACAGCGGGGCAACCTGCATCCACAGGGTGTAGAAATCCAGCGCGTTATCGGGCCTGTCGCTGTCCGGGATGCAGGTGGATTTGATAAGAAGAAAGGAGGAGCTGAATTTCAGCGTTCTTTTTCCAAACGCTGCGGTCTGATAATCATCGTTCAGCCGCCAGGCAACCGCGTGACCGTCCGTCATGGATTTCAGGCCGGAGCTGCCGGGTTTAAAGACGGCGTTTCCGGCAAAGCCATCATACAGGTGGATGCCACCGTGCCAGTGCTCTGCCTGCTTCATCAGCCAGTGTGTGTCTCCCCGGCTTCCCTGCATGGCAGCCATGAACTCCGCTGCCGAATGATAGCCGTCAACCGGCAGTACCATCTTCATCCCGTTCTCCCTGAACTTAGTGTGGATATATGCGCATCATACACTGCTCAGAACTTAACCCAAATACCCTCAGTTATTTGTTCACTGAAATGTTTGCCTACAACGGAATATCGACGATTTTTTAAGCTCCCCTTTAGTTCGCCAACGCTAATAACTTCACTTTGTCATTTCGCTACTAACTTCAGGCACTAGTTTGCCACACCCCTGAATAACCACTGAAGATGCACAGCCGTCAACGGTTTCGTTATGCTCCTTTTCCTCTTGCTGACCCACCGCGAACGGGTATAATGCGGCCCAATTTGCCGGAGGAAATATGCTACAGCACAGCGGACAATTTGACGCTCAATCACGCCTGACCGCAGGCGGTGCTACTGTTTCTTTCGGTCATCGACCCGATCTTAAAAAAGCCCCTTAAGCAGGGGCTTTTTTTTGTCCGCAATCCGGCCGCGCAGAGGAGACAGCTATGGCTAACCCGCTATATCGCAAGCACATTATTTCAATCAACGACCTCAGTCGTGAAGAGCTGGAACTGGCGCTACACACCGCCGCGAAGCTTAAAGCCCATCCGCAGCCGGAACTGCTGAAGCACAAGGTTATCGCCAGCTGCTTTTTTGAGGCGTCGACCCGTACCCGCCTGTCGTTTGAAACCGCCATTCATCGCCTCGGCGCGTCAGCGGTGGGCTTTGCTGACGGCAGTAATACGTCGCTGGGCAAAAAAGGCGAAACCCTGGCCGACACCATTTCAGTGATTAGCACCTACGTCGATGCCATTGTGATGCGTCACCCGCAGGAAGGCGCGGCGCGGCTGGCGACCGAATTCTCCGGTGGCATCCCGATTCTCAACGCCGGTGACGGCGCGAACCAGCATCCGACCCAGACGCTGCTTGATCTCTTCACCATTCAGGAGACGCAGAGCCGTCTTAATCAGCTGAATGTGGCGATGGTCGGCGACCTGAAGTATGGCCGCACCGTCCACTCCCTGACCCAGGCGCTGGCGAAGTTTGACGGCAACCGCTTCTTCTTTATCGCGCCCGATGCGCTGGCGATGCCGGCCTATATCACCGATATGCTGGATGAGAAGAATATCAGCTGGTCACGTCACGACAGCTTTGAAGAGGTGATGCCGCAGCTCGATATCCTCTACATGACGCGCGTGCAGAAAGAACGGCTCGATCCGTCAGAATATGCCAACGTCAAAGCGCAATTCATTCTGCGCGCTGCCGATCTCGCTACGGCGCGCGACAATATGAAGGTACTGCACCCGCTGCCGCGCATCGACGAAATCACCACCGATGTCGATAAAACCCCGTATGCCTGGTATTTCCAGCAGGCGGGTAACGGCATCTATGCGCGCCAGGCTCTGCTGGCACTGGTTTTAAACAGCGAACTCGCCCTGTAAGGAGATACCCCCATGACGCAGGACAACAAACTGCAGGTCGAAGCGATCAAACGCGGCACGGTCATCGACCATATTCCGGCGCAGATCGGCTTTAAATTGCTCTCTCTGTTCCGGCTGACCGAAACCGATCAGCGCATTACCATTGGCCTGAATCTGCCCTCAGGCGAGATGGGCCGCAAAGATCTGATCAAGATTGAGAACACCTTTCTCACCGACGATCAGGTCAATCAGCTGGCGGTCTATGCGCCCCATGCTACGGTCAACCGCATCGACGACTATGAAGTAGTGGCGAAGATCGCCCCGACGCTGCCGGACCACGTTGAACGGGTGCTGACCTGCCCGAACAGCAACTGCATCAGCCGCAGCGAGCCGGTCTTCTCCAGCTTTGCCGTGAAGCAGCGCGCCGACGATGTGCATCTGAAGTGCAAATATTGCGAAAAAGAGTTCGCCCGCCATGTGGTGCTGGGTCACTGGTAATCGCCCTGCCCGACCTTATAATGGGCAACACCGGCGGCATCGCCGCCTGACGACGTAATCAAAGGAGCAATGATGTCTCGTGAAATCAGTACTGAAAAAGCCCCTGCCGCTATCGGCCCCTATGTTCAGGGTGTCGATCTGGGCAGCATGATCATCACCTCTGGCCAGATCCCGGTGGATCCGGCGACCGGCCAGGTGGCGGATGACGTTGCCGCACAGGCGCGTCAGTCACTGGAAAATGTGAAGGCGATTGTTGAAGCAGCAGGTCTGAAGGTCGGCGACATCGTGAAGACCACGGTGTTCGTAAAAGATTTAAATGACTTCGCCACGGTCAATGCGGCTTATGAGGCGTTTTTCACCGAGCATGAAGCGCACTTCCCGGCGCGTTCCTGTGTCGAAGTGGCGCGTCTGCCAAAAGATGTGAAGATCGAAATCGAAGCGATTGCCCTCCGTCGCTAATCTCCGTTGTTAACATCTATTGTTAACGAGGGCGCCCGCCTCTCTCCGGCTATCCCGGAGAGAGGCGGTGAATCGCTTAACGCTTAGCCGGTCGCCACAGCCACAGCAGCGCTATCGCCAGCGCAAACAGCACGCCAAAACCGACGCCCGTCGCCACCGCAGGGGCACCCGCCTTGATCGCCAGCGTATAGAGCCCCAGCATGATCAGCATGGCGCTGTTCTCACCCAGATTCTGCACCGCAATCGCATTACCTGAACCGACGCTCTCTTTGCCCCGCGCCTGCAACAGCGCATTCAGCGGCACCACAAAGAAACCGCCCAGCGCGCCAATCAGCATCAGCACCAGATAGGCATTCAGCAGAGAATGCTGCAGCGCGAAGACGACGACCATCACACCAATCAGCACACCGGCTGGCATACAGCGACGCACCGTTTCAAGCGTCACCAGCTTCGCCGCCGCCGCCGCCCCAATCACAATCCCGATCGCCACCATAGCATTCAGGGTCGTTGGTGTGGTGTTGTCACTGATGCCCAGCGCCACCGGCACCCACAGCACCAGCAGAAAACGCAGCGTCACGCCTGCGCCCCAGAACAGGCTGGTGCCGAGCAGCGAGAAGCGCGTCTCCGCATCACGCCATAGCAGCGCGGCAGCACTGAAAAAACTGCCTACCATCATACCCAGCTGCCAGCTCTGACCAGGACGCGCCGCCTGCAGTTTCGGGATAAACAGGTTGGCCACCACGGCAATGCCGTAGGTCAGCGCACAGATCCCCAGCGCCGCCAGCAGATGCCAGTCAGCCAGCATCCCGCCCGCCACTGAGCCGAGCAGAATGGCGGCGATGGTCGATCCCTCCATCAGCCCGTTGGCTTTCACCAGCTTCTCACCGTGGGTGATCTCACCGAGGATGCCATATTTAGCCGGGGAGTAGGCCGCTGCGCCCGCGCCCACCAGGGTATATCCGAGGAAGGGGTTGAAGCCGAAGCAGATCACCAGCGCGCCCAGCAGCTTCAGGCTGTTGGCGAGCATCATCACTCGCCCTTTTGCCATGCTGTCCGCGACCTGACCGACAAACGGTGCCAGCAGAATGTAGGCCGCGACAAAGAGCATCTGCAGCACCGGCTGACTCCAGTCGGGATAGAACTGGCTTTTCAGCACGGCCAGCGTGGCAAACAGCAGCGCGTTATCGCCGAAGGCCGAAAAGAACTGGGCGATAATCACGGCGATCATGCCGCGTGACATCAGCGGCGCATTACGATCAAGGCTCATGCCTGCTCCTCTTCCGCCATTTTTTTCAGCGTGACGTAATCGGGTTTACCGCTGCCCAGCTGCGGCAACTGCTTCATCACCCGGATATCACGCGGCAGCGCCAGTTCTGGCGCACCCAGCTCGCGGGCCGCTTTCTGCAGGCTGTCGCGCGCCAGTTCAGCGTCGGTGGTGAACAGCACCAGCGCCTCACCACGCTGACCATCCGGGCGCAGCGAGGCGGCATGTTGTTTATCCGGCGACGCCTTCAGAGCGATCTGCTCGACGATCTCCAGCGACACCATCTCACCGGCAATCTTCGCAAAGCGTTTGGCACGCCCCTGAATCTGGCAGAAACCGCCGTCATCAAAGCTGACGATATCACCCGTGTCATACCAGCCCGATTCCTGATTGCCTTCGCCATCGTCGGCGACCGGCACTTCCAGCACGCCTGGATTCTCGACGCGCAGATAGCCCTTCATCACGTTCGGTCCGCGCAGTTGCAGCCGTCCGCCCTGCTCAATGCCCGGCACCGACATCAGCCGCGAATCCATGCCCGGCAGAATGCGTCCGACGGTGTGCGCCTTCGCCGCCATCGGCACGTTAATCGCGACCACTGGCGCGCATTCGGTTACGCCGTAGCCTTCAAGAATGCGAATGCCATACTTCTCCATGTAGAGCTGACGGGTGTTCTCCTGCAGCTTCTCCGCCCCCGCCACCACATAGCGCAGGCGGGCAAAATCATAGGGCGCGGCAAAGCGCGCGTAGTTGCCGAGGAAGGTCGAGGTGCCAAACAGCACGGTGCAGTTGCGGTCATAGACCAGCTCCGGCACGATGCGATAGTGCAGCGGGCTGGGATAGAGGAACACCTGGGCGCCGGTCATCAGCGGCGTAAACAGCCCGACGGTCAGACCAAACGCATGGAACAGCGGCAGCGCCGACATAAAGCGGTCGCGCGGGGTGAAGTCGGCGATGGTGCGGATCTGTTCAACGTTCGCCAGCAGGCTTTTATGCGAATGCACCACCCCTTTGGGGTTGCCTTCCGAGCCGGAGGTAAACAGCACCATCGCGGCGTCTTCCGGCTGCTGGGGCAGCTGCGCGCGATGCGGCATCAGCAGATGGGCGACGATCCACAGTTTGTCCTTACTGGTCACGGTATCTTTCAGATCTTCCAGATAGATCCACTGCACATCATCGAGCCCCTGCGGCAGATGCCACAGGTTGCCTTTGTCCAGGAACTGGCGAGACGTGAAGACCGTTTTGATCTGCGCGGCGGTCAGTGCCGCCCGCATGCCGTTCACGCCGGCCGTATAGTTGAGCATCGCCGGAACGCGTCCGCGCAGGGATGCTCCGAAAATCGCCGCCGCCGTGACGGTGGTATTGGGCAGCAGCAGCCCTACCACTTCGCGCGGCTGGCTGTAGCGTTCCAGAATACGGCCCACGCCCAGCGCCTTCTTCAGCAGTCCGTTGTAGCTGTCAGGTTTGAAATTGACATCTTCGATGCAGCGCTTAAACGCGCCATAACGCGTACGCGCCGCCAGAAACGCCTCAAACAGGGTTTCACGCGGACGCACCGCCATGCGCGCTTCCATCATCACATGATGCAGATGCTCACCGGCCAGCACGCGCCGATCGCGCGCCCGTTTCGCCTCCGGCATCGGAATGCGGGTGGCGGGCAGAATCGTCAGGGTGATGCGGGGGAACAGGCGACGTTTAAACACGCCCGCCAGACGACCAAACGGCGTGTACTCTGCGCCTTCAATGCGCATCGGCACCACATTCGCGCCCGAACGCGCCGCGACAAAACCCGCCCCGCTGTAGATCTTCATCAGCGAGCCGGTGACGGTAATGCGTCCTTCCGGGAAGATCACCACCGGACGGCCACTGTCGATCAGCCTGACCAGCTGTTTGAGCGCCATGGGTTTGGTGGGATCGAGCGGCACATAGTCGATAAAGGGTTTAACCAGCCGCATAAACCAGCTTTCGCTGATGGTCGAATAGACCGCATAGACCGGCTTAATCGGCAAAAATAGCGCCAGCAATATGCCGTCGAGAAACGACATATGGTTCGGCGTGATCAATACCTTCTGCTTATGCAGTTCGGCGACGTCGCCACGCAGTTCGACCCGCCATAACAGGCGAAATATCAGGCGCAATAGTGTGAAAACCATGCCGGCTCCTTAGCATCGTGAAAATAGCCCCTCACGATGCAGGATTTGAGGCGGTTCGACAACAGAATTATCGGTAACCTGACGCCGCCTTCAGGGTGCCTGCCAGCCACCGCCCAGTGCCGCAATCAGCGCCACACTGCTGACCCACTGCGTGCTCTGCAGCGTCAGCAAACTCTGCTGCGCGCTCAGGCGGCTGTTTTCGGTGGTCGCCACATCCAGATACGTAATCATGCCCGCCTCATACTGCAAACGGGTTACCCGCGCAGAGGTCTGCGCCGCGTCGGTGGCGCGCTGCTGCGCGGCGATCTCACCCTGCAGCGTGTTCAGCTCCACCAGCTTATCTTCCACCTCCTGTATTGCGGTCAGCACTGTCTGACGATAGGTCGCAACGCTGGCATCCCAGCCCGCTCGTGCCTGATCGACCTGTGCTGCGGTCGCACCAAAATCCAGCAGCGTGCCGCTCAGCTCCGGCCCCAGCGACCAGACGCGATTCGGCAGCGAGAAGAGCGAATGCAGCACGGAAGAACTGACGCCACCGCTGGCGCTCAGGGTCAGGTCGGGATAGTAACCGGCCACCGCCACGCCCACCGCAGCATTGGCCGCGGCCATGTTACGTTCGGCGTAAGCAATGTCGGGACGGCGCTGCAACAGCTCGCCCGGCAGGGCTGCCGGAATCGCGGGCAGCGTGGCCGTCAGCGGCGCGGCGGTCAGGCTGAATTCAGCGGGTGCTTTGCCGATCAGCAGCGCAATGGCGTGCTCCATCTGCGCGCGCTGCCACTGATAATCCTGCGCCGAGGCGCTGGCGCTCTCCAGCTGCAGCTGCGCCTGAGCCAGGGTGGCACGCGACGCGGTGCCCGCCTGATACTGGCTGGTAATCACTTTCAGATAGCGCTGATAAGCATCAACGCTCTGCTGATAGAGCGCGATTTTCTGATCCATGATGCGCAGCTGGAAATAGTCCTGCGCCAGCTCAGACTGGGCGCTCAGGGTGATATTGGCCAGTTCCGCCGCGCTGGCCGAGGCGCTGGCGCGGTTCTCCTCCAGCGTGCGTCGCAGTTTGCCCCACAGGTCCAGCTCCCAGCTGGCACTCAGCTCCGCCTGATGGCTGCTGCTGGTGGTGCGAACGCTGCTGTCAGTCGCGTGGCTGCCGCTGCGCGTCGCGCTGCCGTAATAGCCCAGCGAGGGAAACAGCGCCGCGCGTGACTCACTCGCCAGCGCCTGTGCCTGCCGGTACTGCGCGGCATAATTCGCCACGTTCTGGTTCGAGATGCTCACCTGGTTCAGCAGGCCGCTCAGGGTGGCGTCGTGATAAACCGCCCACCATTCGCCTTTGCTTTGCGCATCAAGCGGCGTCGCCTGCTGCCAGCCTCTGGCCTCTTTATAGTGGACCGGCATCACCATCGCGGGGCGCTGATAGTCGGGACCGACGCTACAGCCGCCCAGCAGCAGCATCACAACAAAGGGGATAAGCGGTTTCATGGATCAGGATTCCGTAGGGCGCAGACGACGCCATTGACGTTGAGTGGCACGGCCCAGACGATCGAGCCAAAGATAAACAACCGGCGTGGTAAACAGCGTGAGCAGCTGGCTGAGCGCCAGTCCGCCCGCAATAGCGATGCCCAGCGGGCTGCGCAGATCGGCATCACCGCCGCTGCCCAGCGCCAGCGGCAACGCGCCGAAAAAGGCGGCCAGCGTGGTCATCATGATGGGCCGGAAGCGCATCAGGCACGCCTGGGTGATCGCCTGCTGTGGCGACATGCCCTGCCGCCGCTCCGCGTCGATGGCGAAATCGATCATCATGATGGCGTTCTTTTTCACGATGCCGATCAGAAGGATGATGCCAATCAGCGCGATCACCGTGAGCTGCGTGCCGGTCAGCAGCAGCAGTAACAGCGCGCCGACGCCCGCTGACGGCAGGGTCGAAAGAATGGTCAGCGGATGGATGTAGCTCTCATAGAGCACGCCGAGCACAAGATAGACCGCCGCCAGCGCCGCCAGAATCAGCCACGGCATGGTCGCGGTCAGCTGAGAAAAGGCGGCGGCGGTGCCGGCAAAACCGGCATGAAGGGTCGACGGCAGGCCCAGCTTCGCCATCGCCTGTTTTATCAGTTCCTGCGCCTGTTCCAGTGACACCCCCTCGTTGAGATTAAACGCCAGGGTGCTGGTCGCGGACTGGCCCTGATGCGCCACCGACAGCGGCGCGTTGCCGCCGCTGAAGCGGACAAAAGCGGAGAGCGGCACGCGGTCACCGCTGTCGTTAATCACATAAAGCTGCTGCAGCGTCTCGGGATTGGCAGTGTCGCTATCCTGCAGTGACATCACCACGTGATACTGATTCAGGGTGTGATAGAGCGTGGCGATCTGCCGCTGGCTGAACGCATTGTTCAGCAGCGTATCCAGCATGTTCACGTTGACGCCCAGCCGGGTGGCGCGATCACGATCGATGTTCAGCTCTACCTCCTGGCCGCCGGTCTGCGAATCGGAGTCCACGCTGTTAAGCTCGGGGATCGCCGCCAGCGCCGCCTGCACTTTCGGCGTCCAGGTGCGCAGCAGATCGAGATCGTCCGCCTGCAGACTGTACTGATACGTGGCGTTGGCGCTGCGTCCGCCAATGTGCAGGTCCTGCGCCGCCATCAGGAACATCTGCGCCCCGGCGATGTGACTGGTTTTGCGCGTCAGCCGGTTGGCCACCTCGGTGGCGGTCGCATCGCGCTGATCAAAATCTTTAAGCCGCACAAAGAAGTTGGCGCTGTTACGGGAGCCAAACATCCCGCTGCCCATCGACGACATCACGCTCTCTACCGCCGGATCTTCCTGAATGATCTGCGTGAACATCAGCATTTTCGGCTTCATCGCCTGGAACGAGATGTTCTGATCGGCGCGCAGCGCACCCATCAGCAGCCCGGTATCCTGATTGGGGAAGAAGCCCTTCTGCACCACGACGAAGAGAAAAACATTCAGTAGTACGGTCAGCAGCAGGCTGAGCAGCGTCAGTTTCTGATGGCGCATCACCCAGGCCAGCCCGCGCCCGTAGGCGGCCAGCAGACGATTCAGCTGGTTTTCAATCAACTGATAAAGCGGATGCGGCCGCTGGCTGACGGGCGGCTTTGGTTTCAGCAGGCGGGCGCAGAGCATCGGCGTCAGACTCAGCGAGACAAACAGCGAGATCAGCAGCGACACGGTGAGCGTCACGGCGAATTCGCGGAACAGCCGCCCGACAATACTGCCCATCAGCAGGATTGGGATGAACACCGCGATCAGCGACACGGTCATCGACAGCACGGTGAAGCTCACCTCCTGCGCCCCGCGCAGCGCTGCCCGCAGCGGGCTCAGCCCGCGCTCAATGTGACGGGTGATGTTCTCCAGCACCACAATCGCATCATCCACCACGAAGCCGGTGGCGATAATCAACGCCATCAGCGACAGGTTATCCAGGCTGTATCCCAGCAGATACATCACCGCGCAGGTGCCGATCAGCGACACCGGCAGTGCCAGCGCCGGAATGATCACCGCCTGCAGATTGCGCAGAAAAATAAACACCACCGCAATCACCAGCAGCACCGCGATCAGCAGCGTCTCTTCGGTGTCATACAGCGAGGCGCGCACGCCAGGCGAACGGTCAACCACCACGTTCAGCTGGCTGTCAGCAGGCAGACTCTTTTCCAGCTGCGGCAACTGCGCTTTTATCGCGTCGATGGTTTCCAGCATGTTGGCACCCGCCTGACGTTTGATACCGATCATCACCGCCGGTGTGGCATTCAGAAACCCCGCCTGATAGCGATCTTCTACCGAGTCATAGACCGTGGCGACGTCACGCAGCCGCACCGCGTTGCCCTGCTGATAAGTGATGATCAGATCGCGGTAGCTGGCCGCCTTCTCCAGCTGGCCGTTGCTGTCCACCAGCCACGACTGGTCACTGCCCTGTAAGATCCCTTTAGGCAGATTAGTGGTGCTGTTGGCGACGGCGGCACGCACCGTCTCCAGCGAGATGCCGTAATGGGTCAGCTTCAGCGGCTGCAGATCAATCCGCACCGCCGGTAAGGCGCTGCCCATCAGCGACACTTCGCCGACGCCCTGTACCTGCCCCATCTCCTGTTCGATTTTGCTCTCCGCCAGATCGTAGAGCTCGCCTGGCGTGCGGGTGGCAGAGGTCAGCGCCAGCATCACTATTGGCGCGTCTGACGGGTTGGCTTTGCGATAGGTTGGCAGCGAGGCCATTGCGCTGGGCAGCAGGCTGCGCGCCGCGTTGATTGCCGCCTGCACGTCGCGTGCCGCGCCATTAATATCGCGGTCCAGTTCAAACTGCAGGATGATGCTGCTGGAGCCCTGCGAGCTGCTGGAGGTCATCTCACTAATACCGGCAATCTGCCCCAGCGAACGTTCCAGCGGCGTAGCGACCGTCGCCGCCATGGTTTCCGGGCTGGCGCCTGCCAGACTGGCGCTGACCATGATGGTAGGAAAATCGACCTGCGGCAGCGGTGCCACCGGCAGCAGCCGGTAGCCCAGCGCGCCCAGCAGCAGGATCGCCAGCGTCAGCAGCAGCGTCGCCACCGGACGAAAGATAAACAGCCGGGTCAGATTCATTGCCCGCTCCGCGCCCGCTGCTGACGGCGTTTCACCCAGGCGTTACCGCGCTGCGCCAGCCCATCAAACAGGAGGTAGATGACCGGCGTGGAGAAGAGTGTCAGCACCTGACTGACAATCAGCCCGCCGACAATCACCAGCCCCAGCGGCTGACGCAGCTCTGCCCCGGAGCCGGAGGCCAGCATCAGTGGCAGCGCACCCAGCAGCGCCGCCATCGTCGTCATCAGAATCGGGCGGAAGCGCAGCAGGCAGGCCTGATGAATCGCGTCGCGCGCGCTGAGCTGCTGATGGTGTTCCGCCTCCAGCGCGAAGTCGATCATCATGATGGCGTTCTTTTTCACGATGCCGATCAGCAGTATCACCCCAATCAGCGCAATCAGGCTGAATTCGGTGCCCGCCAGTAGCAGCGTCAGCAGCGCGCCCACCGCCGCCGACGGCAGCGTAGAGAGGATGGTCACCGGATGGATAAAGCTCTCGTAGAGGATGCCGAGCACCACATACATGGTGATCAGCGCCGCCAGAATCAGCCACAGCGTGTTGCCGGTGGCGCTCTGAAACGCCGAGGTTTCCCCCTGATAACGCAGCGTGGTGCTCTCCGGCAGCTGCAGCTGCTGCCGTACTTCCGCGATCGCCCGCTGTCCATCCTCCAGCGAATAGCCCGGATTAAGGTTGAAGGAGATCATCACCGCCGGGAACTGATTCAGCCGCATGTGCATCAGCGAACCGGTGCGCTGGTGGATAGTGGCGATAGCAGTGAGTTTGACCATGCCGCTGCTGGTCGTGCTGGCGCTGGTGTCAGAGGCTGAAGTGGACGTCGACGAAGATGTTGACGTTGATGAAGTCGTGCTGGTGGATGACGACGCCGAACTGCTGCTGCCGGACGATTGCAGCCAGACATCATCAAACGACGCCGGACCCTGCTGGTATGCCGGAGCCACTTCCAGCACCACCCGATACTGATTCGACTGGGTGAAGATGGTCGAGACCAGCCGCTGACCAAAGGCATTATAGAGCGCGGTGTCCACGTCCGATGCAGTAATGCCGAAGCGCGCCGCTTTATCGCGGTTCAGCTCAACGTAAGAGACGCGCCCCTGATCCTGCAGGTTACTCACCACGCCATTAAACTCGGGCCGCTGCTGCAACGCCGCCACCAGTTTCGGCGACGCGCTGACCAGGTTTTCGCTGTCGGCATCATCGAGGGTGAACTGATACTGACTCGGCGAGACCTGATCGTTGACGGTGAGATCCTGCGCCGGTTGCAGATAGAGCCGGATGCCCGCCACATCGGCAGTCGCCTGTTTCAGCTGGCTGATCACCTCGCTGGCGCTGAGATCGCGGAAGCCAAACGGCTTAAGGTTGATCTGCAATCGTCCGCTGTTAAGGCTGGTGTTGGTGCCGTCGATGCCGATCGTCGATGAGACGCTCTCCACCGCCGGGTTTTTCAGGATCCGCGCCGACAACGCCTGCTGCCGCGTTGCCATGGCGTTAAACGAGACGTCCTGTGAGGCGACGGTAATGCCCTGAATCAGCCCGGTATCCTGGGTCGGGAAGAAGCCTTTCGGCACCATCATGTAGAGCAGCGCCGTCAGCCCGAAGGTGGCCAGCGCCACCAGCAGCGTCAGTTTCTGATGGTTCAGTACCACGGTCAGCACCCGGTCATAGCCGCGCACCAGGGCATCAAACAGCTCGCCGCCCTTGCGGGCAAATGTTGACTGCTGTTCGGGCGGAATGTGGCGCAGCAGCCAGGCACACAGCATCGGTGTCAGGGTCAGCGACACCAGCATTGACACCAGAATCGCCACCGCCAGCGTAATCGCGAACTCCCGGAACAGTCGCCCGACCACATCGCCCATAAACAGCAGCGGGATCAGCACCGCAATCAGCGAAAAGGTCAGCGAGATGATGGTGAAGCCAATCTGCTGTGAGCCTTTCAGCGCCGCCTCCATCGGTGACTCGCCCTGCTCCAGCCGCCGGGAGATGTTCTCGACCACCACAATAGCGTCATCAATGACAAAACCGGTGGCGATGGTCAGCGCCATCAGCGACAGATTATTCAGGCTGAAGCCCGCCAGATACATCACCCCAAAGGTGCCGACCAGCGACAGCGGCACCGCTACGCTCGGGATCAGCGTGGCAGCCACGTTGCGCAGAAACAGGAAGGTCACCATCACCACCAGCGCAATCGACAGCATCAGTTCAAACTGGACGTCGCTGATCGAGGCGCGAATGGTCTGGGTGCGATCGGAAAGAATGGTCATCTTCACCCCGTCCGGCAGCGCCGCCTGCAGCGCGGGGAGCTGCGCCTTGATGTTGTCCACCACCTGGATGACGTTCGCGCCCGGCTGGCGCTGCACGCTGATCACAATCGCGGGCTGGTTGTTGGCCCACGCCGACTGGAAGCTGTTTTCCGGACCCTGTTCAATGTGGGCGATATCTTTCAGGCGCAGCGCCGCGCCATTCTCATAGCTGAGGATCAGGTTCCCGTACTCGGTTGCGGTGCGCAGCTGGTCGTTGGCGTCGATGGTCACCGAATGATATTTCCCGTCAAAGCCACCTTTGGAGCCATTGACGTTGCTGTTACCAATCAGCGTATTTACCGCCTCCAGCGTCAGATGATGCGCCGCCAGCGCCTGAGGATTCATCTGCACCCGAATCGCCGGCTGGTGGCCGCCCGCCAGCGTCACCATCCCGACGCCGGAGATCTGCGACAGCTTCAGTGCCACCCGGGTGTTGACCAGATCCTGCACCGCGGTCAGCGGCAACGTGCTGGAGCTCGCCGCCAGCGTCACCACCGCGCTGTCCGCCGGATTGACCTTTTTGTAGGTCGGCGGATTGGGCAGGTCGTCGGGCAGCAGGTTATTCGCCGCATTGATCGCCGCCTGCACCTCCTGTTCGGCGACATCCAGCGACAGATCGAGGCTGAACTTCAGGGTAATGATCGAGGAGCCGCTGGCGCTGGTGGAACTCATCTGGCTCAGTCCCGCCATCTGCCCTAACTGGCGCTCCAGCGGTGAGGTGACCGACGATGCCATCACATCCGGGCTGGCACCCGGATAGAGCGTGGTGACCTGAATGATCGGATAGTCGACCTGCGGCAGCGCCGAGGTAGAGAGGAATTTCCAGGCAAAAATGCCGGCGATCAGCACGCCGACCATCAGCAGAATGGTGGCGACCGGACGCAGAATAAACAGGCGCGACGGGTTCATTTCGACACAGCACCCGCAGCGGCGGGCGTCTCATCAGCCAGCGACACTTTGCTGCCGCTGGTCAGACGATCGATCCCTTCCGTCACCAGCCGATCGCCCGGCGAAACGCCGCTGAGGATCGCCTGCTGATCGTCTCCGAAAGCGGGACCGGTGGTGACCGCTTTGCGCGTGACGCTGTGATCCTGATTAATCACAAAGACAAAACTGCCGTCGCTGCTCAGCTGCAGCGCCTGGGCCGGGATCACCGTCGCGCCTTTCAGCACCCGGGTCTGCAGCCGCAGATTCACAAACTGATTGGCAAACAGCGACTCATCCTGGTTGGCGAACACCGCTTTCAGCGCCACGGTGCCGGTGGCGGTGTCGATCTGGTTGCTGATGAACTTCACTTCGCCGCTGCCGAGCTGATGCTGGTTGTCCTGATCATACAGCGTGGCGGGCAGGCTCTGCCCCTGATGCAGCACGCTGACCAGCGTCGGGATTTCGCTTTGTGGCACGCTAAAGGTCACGGCGGCAGGCTGCATCTGGGTGATGGTCACCAGACCGGTGCTGCTGGCACTCTGAACCATGTTGCCGGGATCGACCTGACGCAGGCCGACGCGCCCGCTGATCGGGGCGGTGATCCGGGCATATTCAATGCTGAGTCTGGCACTGGCGATCTGCGCCTGATCGGCGGCGACGGCACCGCGATACTGCCCGACGGTGGCAATCTGGCTGTCCAGATCCTGACGCGCCAGTGCATCCTGCGCCGCCAGTTTGCGGTAGCGCGCCAGCGTCAGCTCCGCACTTTTCAGCAGCGCCTGGTTTTCGCTGAGTTCGCCCTGATACTGGTTAAGCGTGGCCTGAAAGCTGCGCGGATCGATCTGCGCCAGCAGCTGCCCGGCGCTGACTTTCTGCCCCTCGGTAAAGAAAACCTGCTCCAGCTGGCCGTCAACGCGGCTGGTCACCGTGACGCTGGCGTTGGGGATGACCGTGCCGAGTGCATTCAGCCACACCGGCACATCCGCCGTGCTGGCGACACCGCTGTGAACCAGCGTTGCCCCTCCGCCCATCATGCCATGCGCACCCGGTCTGCCCGACGGCATCCCCTCGCCCGGCCCGTGACCTGCCGCCAGCAGACGCCAGATAACCCCAGCGACAATCGCCGCCACCAGCAACAGGAGCAGCCATTTAAGCCCAAAGGAACGCGTGGGGCGAGAAAGGTGAGTCATCGTCGAACTCTTCAGATAAGCAAAAAAAGAAATCCCGGAACGTGCGGAATGCGGCAGTGAGCGGCGGCGAGCAAAAAAGCGCCAGGCTTCACGGCGGCCATTATCAGTGAAAGGCGACGCGCCTTTCTATTGGCAAACTGTCAGGGTTTCGTTAAGAACGATGTTGATTTAGCGGGGGTTTTTACAGCGGTAACGGCAGGCTCAGGCGAGCAGGCAAAAAAAACCCACGCATCTGCGTGGGTCGGTGTAATAACAGGGTCTCACTGCCGAAGCGGTGTTGTTTTCACACCCATCAATACCTCTGGGACTGCTATCCTCGCACTGATTGACCGCGCGGAGACAGCAGGAAAACGCAACCGAATTCGGGGAAGTGCAACGAGGTGTGAATATCCTTCACGCCTCGCTTACACTCTGATTTGTCTAAGATTTATCTGAAGGAGTGGCCGCCGGTTTGGTGTAGATGGCATCCGGTGCAATATTCATGTGTTTCAGTACCGGTCCCATGATATTGCCGAACACCGGCGCAGCAACCGAGCCACCGAAGTGATCGCCCGCCGTCGGATGGTTGATCATCACCACCAGCGCCACTTCAGGATGGCTGGCGGGAGCGAGACCGGCGGTGTAGTTGACGTAGCCGCCATCATACTTGCCGCTGGTGCCCATTTTTTCCGCCGTACCGGTTTTGGTTGCCAGACGGTAGCCCGGCACCGCAGCTTTCAGCCCGGTTCCGCCCGGCAGGACGTCACTCTCCAGCATGTGCACCACCTCTTTCACCGTTTCCGGGTTGGCGACCTGGCGTCCCATGACCGGTGGCGTAACGCGGGTGATCGACAGCGGACGGTAAATGCCATAGGAGCCGAGCGTGGCGTATTCGCGGGCAATCTGCAGCGGCGTCACACGCAGGCCATAGCCAAAGGAGAAGGTGGCCCGCTCGATATCTGCCCAGCGGGTGCGGTGCAATGGAAAGTAGCCGACGCTTTCGCCGGTCAGCCCTAAGCCGGTTGGTTTGCCAAGGCCGAACGCATGATAGGTGTTGACCAGCGCTTCGGCGGGCATCGCCAGCGCGAGGTGTGACACGCCAATGTCGCTCGATTTTTGCAGAATGCCGGTCATGGTCAGGCGCGGCCAGTGGCCGACGTCGCGGATCAGGTGGCCGTTAACGCTGTAAGGCGTGGTGTCGATCACCGAATCCGGGCGCACCAGGTGGCGCTCCAGCGCTTCCATCACCACTAACGGCTTGACGGTCGATCCCGGTTCGTAGCTGTCATTGATGGCAGAGTTACGCATCTGCGCGGGCGTTGCCCCTTCATAGTTGTTGGGGTTGAACGACGGATAGGAAGCCATCGCCAGAATCTCGCCGGTGTCGATTTTCACCAGCACGGCCGCACCCGAGTCCGCCTTATTAATCAGTACGCCGTCGCGCAGTTTGCTGTAGAGCGTGTACTGGTCATATTTGTCGATGCTGAGCTGTACCGTCGGCGGCTGGGTCGGCGGCTGATAGTTGATCATCGCGATGATATTGCCCGCGGCATCCTGCCGATAGACCTCTTTGCCCGGCTCGCCCTGCAATACTTTATCAAAGCCCTTTTCCAATCCGTTCAGGCCGACGTTATCCGCCCCGACGATACCGATCAGCGGCGCAGAGGCCTCGCTCATCGGATAGAAACGGCTGTCGTCATAGACTTCGCTGATGCCTTTCAGCTTCAGCTCTTTAATATCTTTGGCAATGCCCAGCTCGACTTTACGCCCCAGATAGAGGAAGCGACGTTTCGGGTTGGCGGTGATCTGCGCCGCCAGCTCTTCGGGACGGGTGTTGAGCGCCGCCGCCAGATAGGCCCATTTGGCACTGGTAAAATCGGGGTTGCTCTCCAGCACGCGCTGCGGATCGGCAATCACGTCGCGCGACGGGACGCTGAGCGCCAGCGCTTCACCGTTACGATCCAGCAGCGTGCCGCGACTGGTCGGCAGCGTCACGGTACGCAGCGATCGCTGATCCGCTTCGTGCTCCAGCATCGGCTGATTCAGGAACTGCAGGTCCGCGACGCGCGCCAGCAGCACCACCAGACAGGTCGTGACACCCAGGCAGATCAGTCGGAAACGAAAAGGGTTAAACGGCGCTTTTATCTGGTCTTTTCCCAGTAGTTTTTTAATCCGGGGCATGGCATTCCGCTGCGCAAAATAAAGAGAAAGGGGCTGGTGCCAGCAGTTATAAAGAAAGCGCTGGCCGTATAACAGGAAAACTGTGTATCAGTTCGTTATCGGCAGCCGATTTCTGGCAAAAAAAAACCTGCGCATCTGCGCAGGTTGGTGTAATCAAGAAAATCTATTGATGTTCACCCATCAATACCTCTGGGACCCTGAATGTAGCAAGAGGGATCGATCGGCTGCCATCTCTCAAACGCAACAGTTACCGGCAAAATGTAACCAGCCATGAGATCCTTACGCTATTGTGCAATCCTGATGTTTTTTGATTTCCACCAGGCAGCTCATGGCGTTTGGCCCCTGCGTCAGCGACGAGGTGCCGATGTCGAGCGTCAGCACGTTGGGGTTACCCGCGCGATCGTGCGGCTGCCACGCCTTGCCAAAGCCGGGATCAAACCAGGCGCCGGTGGCGATAATCACCACGCCCTGCGTCACGCCATCGGTGATCCGCACGCCCGCCAGCATCACGCCGCGTGCGTTGCTCACCTCTATCTCGTCGCCCTCCACCAGCCCGCGCGCGGCCGCATCCTGCGGATGCATGTAGAGCGTTTCGTGTCCGGCGGTTTTATTGCCCTGCACCGTTTCTGTAGCATCCAGCTGACTGTGTAACCGGTCGGAAGGCTGAATCGAGATCATGTGCAGCGGATAGTCGCGGCTGACCGGCGAACCGAGCCACTCCTGCGGTTCACGCCATTCCGGATGGCCGGCGAAATCGTCCAGCTGGTAGTCTGCAATGGTCTGGCTGAAGAGCTCGATTTTGCCGCTGGCGGTTTTAATCGGATTGGCCTGCGGATCGGCACGGAAATCATCCATAAACTGATAGGGTTTGCCCCCTTCGGGGATCTCCACAAAGCCGCGCTGCCAGAACTCCTCAAACGACGGGAAATCGATGCCTTTACGCTGATGCGCGGTCGCACACTGCTGATAAAGATGGGCGATCCACTGCATCTCGTTGCGCCCTTCGGTGAAGGTATCGCGGTAGCCGAGGCGCTCCGCCAGGTCAGCAAAAATATCGAAGTCGTTGCGCGCCTGATGCTGCGGTTTAATCGCCTGATGCATCGCCAGCACAAAGCGGTCGCGTGAGGAGCCGCCGATGTCATTGCGCTCCAGCGTGGTGGTCGCAGGCAGCACAATGTCCGCCATCTGCGCGGCGGGTGTCCAGACGATATCCTGCACCACGACCGTATCGGGCCGCTGCCAGCCCTCCACCAGCCGGTTGAGCTGCTGGTGATGATGGAAAGGATTGCCGCCCGCCCAGTGCACCATGTGAATGTCGGGATAGTGCAGGGTTTCGCCCTGAAAGCGGTAAGGCTGGCCGGGATTGAGCAGCATATCGCTGATCCGCGCCACCGGAATCGACAGCCCGGAAGGATTGGGGCCGGTGCTCATCATCGGAGCCGGACCGTCCTGGCGCGGGTTGCCGACGCTGTTCATCGAACCGTGACCAAAAGAGAAACCTGCGCCCGGCAGGCCTGGCTGGCCGAGCATCGACGACAGCGCAATCATCATCCAGTAAGGCTGCTCGCCGCGATGGGCGCGCTGAACGGAATAGGAGCAGGTAATAAAGCTGCGCTTGCCGGTGAGCTGCTGCGCCAGCTGCACAATGCGATCGGCCGGGATGCCGGTGATACGGCTGGCCCAGCCGGCGGTTTTCGCCACGCCGTCGGTTTCGCCCAGCAGATAGGCGCGCAGCTGCGGCCAGCCGGTGCAGTGGCTGGCGAGAAACGCTTCGTCAACCGCGCCGCGCTGGGTGATCTCATGTCCCAGCGCCAGCATCAGCGCCACGTCGGTGTTGGGGCGAATCGGAATCCATTCGGCGTTAACAAATTCCGGGCAGTCATCGCGCATCGGGCTGATGTTGACCACCGGCGTGCCTTTGGCCGCCAGCTGCATCAGCGCCGGTTTCAGGCTGTGCTGCCCTGCGCCCCCCGAGGCGACCTGGGCGTTTTTCAGCGCCAGCCCACCAAAGGCGACAAAAATTTCGGCATGTTTCACCACCTGCGGCCATTCGGTGACGCGCCCGGTCAGCGGCATGTAGGTGCCAATAACATAGGGCAGGAAGAACTGCGCGGCGCCCCAGCTGTAGTTACCCTGCTGATCAACGCCGCCGCCGCCCTGAAAGTAGAAGCGACGAACCAGAGTGCGGGCATGGTTGACGCGACCGGCCGATGACCAGCCGTAGGAGCCGTTGAAAATGCCCGATGCGCCATAGCGCTCGCGAATGCGGCGATTCTCCTCCGCCACCAGATCCAGCGCGGTTTCCCAGTCGACGGCAACAAAATCTTCCCGGCCACGCAGCGTACGGTCGCTCTTTTCGCGTGACTTCAGCCACGAGCGCCGCACCATCGGCTGACGAATGCGTTTGTCGGAATAGACCAGTTCAGGAATGGTGTGGATCATCGGTGACGGATCGGCATCGGCGAAGAAAGGTTCGCAGCCAATCAGGCGATCGTTTTCAGTGACGGCGGTAAAGGCGCCCCAGTGCGCCAGATGTGGCACTTTGGTTTTCATCGTTGTTTTTCACGGTAGCCAGGTGGGAGATTGAGCATAGCATGGTGCGACGCCTCAGCAGAAGACGTGCAGCAGTGACCGTTTTTACCCCTTTTTGCGACGACGCTGGCATTCTGTCGGGTTGATGTGTCCGCCCTTTTCCGTAACACTGATGCGATGTGTAAACGTTTTCCCCAAAGCAGGTCAACGCATGGCTACCATAAAGGATGTTGCGCGACTGGCTGGCGTTTCTGTCGCCACAGTCTCCCGTGTAATCAATAATTCTCCCAAAGCCAGCGACAGCTCCCGACAGGCCGTAGGTCAGGCGATGGAGCAGCTTCAGTATCACCCGAATGCCAACGCACGTGCGCTGGCGCAGCAATCGACCGAAACGCTCGGCCTGATTGTCGGTGACGTCTCCGATCCCTTTTTTGGCGCAATGGTTAAAGCCGTGGATGAGGTGGCAGGTGACACCGGTAACTTTTTGCTGATTGGTAACGGTTACCATAATGAGCAAAAAGAGCGGCAGGCGATTGAACAACTGATGCGTCACCGCTGCGCGGCGCTGGTGGTTCACGCCAAGAAAATCCCGGATGCAGAACTGGAAGTGCTGATGAAGCAGGTGCCTGGCATGGTGCTGCTGAACCGGCTGATAAAAGGCTTTGAAAAGCGCTGCATCGCGCTCGACGACCGCTACGGCGCCTGGCTGGCGACCCGTCATCTGATCCAGCTTGGCCACCAGAATATCGCCTTTATCTGCTCGACCCACACTATCTCCGATGCAGAAGATCGCCTGCAGGGCTACTACGATGCGCTTAAAGAACATGGCCTGCCGTGCAGCGATCGGCTGGTCACCTGGGGTGAACCGGATGAAGTGGGCGGTGAGCAGGCGATGACGGAACTGCTGGGTCGCGGCAAGAATTTCACCGCCGTCGCCTGCTACAACGACTCAATGGCCGCCGGCGCGCTGGCGGTGCTGAGCGATAACGGCGTTCGGGTGCCGGAAGAGATGTCGCTGATCGGCTTCGATGATGTGCTGGTTTCGCGCTATGTGCGACCGCGCCTCACCACCATCCGCTATCCGATTGTCACCATGGCGCAGCAGGCGGCCCAGCTGGCGCTGGCGCTGGCTAACAATCAGCCGCTGCCGGAAGTGACCCACATGTTCAGCCCGACCCTGGTGCGCCGCCACTCGGTCAGCGGCCCGGCCTGAGGACGCTATGGCCGGTTAATCCGGCCGCAGCGTTTACTGAAAGGCGCGCAGCAGCGTCTCCAGCGGCCTGACCAGCGCAATCACTGTTTCATCCTGTACCTCTGCGGCGGCATCCAGTGTCGCACGCATCTCCGCCACTTCACTGGCACCAAACGCCTGATTGCGAACGTAAGCATTAACCAGCGCGAGGCCCATGGCGCTCAGCGCCTCGATCTGCTGCACGCTCTGTGCCAGCGGCTTCAGCGTTGCACTGGCGTTAATGATCGGCAGCACCGCGCTGGTGTTAGCCTGCCAGCGCTGCAGCGGCGCGCGAACCGCAGAGGCGGCAGCCGGATTATTACGATTGGCGATTAACACGGCGACCTGCTGCTCCAGCTGACGTACCGCCTCACTCTCAGCGGGCAGTACATCTGCCAGCCGGTTCAGGGGTTCATGGTAGTCGTAATGGCCCGCCTGAAACTTGAGATGCTGGCGCGTGTAGTATTGCGCCGGTTCCAGCACCTCGGCCAGTACCCGCAGTGGGGCGATGTCATGCCCCCTGGCCAGCCGCATCATCTGCTGCTCCGTCTGCGCGTGTTGCAGCGTTCCGACCGACACGCTGCTCCAGCGATCCATCGCCGCCAGCCGCGAATACATCGAGTCGGTATTGGTGACATCCTGTGCCGACCATAACCGCTCGGCCACCACAAAGGCGCGCGGCCACAGTTTGGTATCAATAATCTGGCTGTTGATGTTTTCCGCCCACAGCGCCGCCTCGCCACCCAGCAGATTTTGCTGCACCTGCGCAGGTGTGGGCAGCGCGGGCGCGATGCCCGCAGGCGTCTGCGCCAGCCGTTGGCCGGTGGTGGGATAACGCACGTTGCCTACCTCTGCATAACCTTTGAGGGCGTTCTGTTGCAGCGTGAACACCGGCTGGAACGGCCCCATCCAGCTATCCACGCTAAACCGCACCTGCTGAGTCGAGAGCCAGTTGATCTGACCGACCATCCGGCGGGCTTTGCCATCGAAGTCGATAAAACCGCGCCAGCCTGGTTCTCCCTGTATCAGCGTAAAGCTGCCCTTCACCGGGCTGCCTTTCAGCCGCGGCATGGTGAATGACCAGCTCTGCGCCTGGTCGCCTGGCCGCAGACGATCCTGGCCGTTGAGGCCCTGTGGCGTGACCTCATTGCGGTAGTGATAGCTGGCAGGCTGAGGCTGATCGAGGTAGAAACCGGTGGAGAGGATGCCGCGGTAGTTCTCTTTTGCCAGCGCGCTCAGCGCATCCTGGCCCTGCCACGACTGGATCAGAATACTGCGCGGCAAGTCGGGATGGGCAATCTCATCCCAGCCCACCATCTGACGGTGATGGGCTTCCAGGATCTTCTCTACCCGCTGATTGAAATATGCCTGAAGCGCATGGGCATCTTTCAGATCGTGGTCGCGCATAAACTGCTGAATCGCGGGCGAGTCGTTCCACTGTGTCGGATCCACCTCATCGCCGCCAATGTGCAGCCAGGGATCGGGGAAGATCGCCGCCATCTCACCCACCAGCGTGTCGATCACCTGATAAACCTGTTCGTTGCTGGGATCGAGCAGCGGTTTAAAGACGCCCCAGCCGCGCTCCATCTGCCAGGGGCCGGGTGCGCTAATCAGCTCTGGCATCGCCACCGCCAGCGCAGAAGCATGTCCCGGCATATCCAGCTCGGGCACCACACGCACCCCGCGATCGGTGGCATATTTCACGATCTCCCGCATCTGCTGCTGGCTGTAATAGTTGCCATCGCTGGCTTTCTGCTGCAGCTGGGGATAGTGGCTGGAGGCGAAGCGCCAGCCCTGATCATCGGTAAGATGCCAGTGAAAGACGTTCATTCGCGCGGCGGCGATGCCGTCGATCTGACGTTTAAGCGTCTCCACCGGCATAAAGTGACGCGCCGTGTCGATCAGCACGCCGCGCCACGGAAAGCGCGGATGATCGTGGATGGTGACATAAGGAATGGTTGTCCCCTGTGCGCCGTTTTGTATCAGCTGCAGCAGGGTTTCCATGCCGCGCATCGCGCCGAAACGGCTGGGCGCGGTTAACAGGACGCCGTCGCCATCGACCTGCAACTGATAGCTCTCATCGCTATCAGGCAGCGGCAGCGGATCCACCGCCTTCACAATGACGATGCGGATAGTCGGTGCTGCCACCGGCTGGGTGGCGGGCAACAGCGGCCAGCCGGTCTGATTACTGATGCGCTCCAGCCAGCGCGCTTCGGCACCCGCCAGATGATCGCCGGAGATTTGCAGCGTCAGCTGCGGCGTCAGGATAAGCGTGCCGCCGCTGGCGGGCTGTTCCACCTGTTGCGGCCAGGGCATCAGCGGCAGCGAACTGGCCAGAGCGATCGGGCAGAGGGCTGAGAGCAGGAGCAGAGAACGGGGTAACCACATTGGCGGGCATCCTTGTAACGTCAACGTTTTGACAGGGCAGAACGTTGATTAAAGTTGCTGCACGCCAATCCGCCAGTGGATCCTGCAGGAAACCTGAACCAGCACCCGATTTTTTACATCAGCCGGAGTTTTCCAGCGGGTTGAGGCTTCCTTGTTTCAGGTCAAATCTGATCGCAATAATTCTCAGCAATCACTACATGTAGCGAATAGAA
Organism: Pantoea sp. ABR1s; assembly: GCF_057812235.1. Lineage (NCBI taxonomy): Bacteria > Pseudomonadati > Pseudomonadota > Gammaproteobacteria > Enterobacterales > Erwiniaceae > Pantoea > Pantoea sp. ABR1s. Next base: position 3,613,195 of record NZ_CM173823.1, read on the forward strand.
TCCTTTCTACCCCTATATGTAGTTTATGGAGAGAGAAATGGCGACGGTGGTAATCAAGCGTGATGGATGCCGGACAGGCTTTGATGCGCAGCGTATTGAGCAGGCCGTGGCGGCGGCGGCACGGGCAGCCGAAGTAGAAGACGCGGCCTGGTGCGCGCAGGTCGCTGAGCGCGTGGCATTGCGGCTGGCCGATTGTCCGGAAGTGGATATCCGTGAAATTCAGTGTGCGGTAGAAGAGACGCTGATGGCGGGTCCTTACCCTCAACTGGCCCGCGCCTACATTGAATACCGCCACGATCGCGACGTCGCCCGCGATCGTCAGAGCCAGTTACATCACGCCATTCGCGGACTGGTCGATCAGACCAATGCGGCGCTGCTGAACGAGAATGCCAACAAAGACAGCAAAGTGATCCCTACGCAGCGCGATCTGCTGGCCGGGATCGTGGCAAAACACTACGCACAGCAGCAGATCCTGCCGCGCGATGTGGTGCTGGCGCACGAGCGCGGCGAGATCCACTATCACGATCTCGACTACTCCCCTTTCTTCCCGATGTTCAACTGCATGCTGATCGATCTGAAAGGCATGCTGACCAACGGTTTCAAAATGGGCAATGCTGAAATCGAGCCGCCTAAATCGATCGCCACCGCCACCGCCGTGACGGCGCAGATCATCGCGCAGGTCGCCAGCCATATTTACGGCGGCACCACCATTAACCGTATTGATGAAGTGCTGGCCCCGTTTGTTGAGCAGAGCTATGCCCGGCATCTGGCAATTGCGGAGCAGTGGCAGATCCCGCAGGCCGAGCAGTATGCGCGCCAGCGTACGGAGAAAGAGTGCTACGACGCCTTTCAGTCGCTGGAGTATGAGGTGAATACCCTGCACACCGCCAACGGCCAGACGCCGTTTGTCACCTTTGGTTTTGGTCTGGGGACGGACTGGGCGGCCCGGCTGATTCAGCAGTCGATTCTGCTTAACCGGCTGGCCGGACTGGGTAAAAATCGCAAGACGGCGGTGTTCCCTAAACTGGTGTTCAGCATTCGCGAAGGCGTCAACCGCCGGGCGGGCGACGTTAATTACGATATCAAACAACTGGCGCTGGAGTGCGCCAGCAAGCGGATGTATCCCGACATCCTCAATTACGATCAGGTGGTTAAAGTCACCGGCTCGTTTAAAACCCCAATGGGCTGCCGTAGTTTCCTTGGCGTTTATGAAGAGAACGGCGAGCAGATTCATGAGGGCCGCAACAATATCGGGGTGATCAGCCTGAACCTGCCGCGCATCGCACTGGAAGCGGGCGGTGATGAAGCGCGCTTCTGGACGCTGCTCGATGCGCGACTGCAGCTGGCTAAGCGGGCGCTGATGACGCGGGTGGCGCGGCTGGAGAAGACCAAAGCGCGCGTGGCGCCCATCCTCTATATGGAAGGCGCCTGTGGCGTTCGGCTGAATGCGGATGATGAAGTCGGTCCTATTTTCCGTAATGGCCGCGCGTCGCTGTCGCTGGGCTATATCGGCCTGCATGAAACCCTGAATGCGCTCAGCGGCGGTCATCAGCATCCTTACGATGACGCGGCCCTGCGCGCCAAAGGGGTAGAGATCATTGCTTACATGCGCGATGCCACCGAGCGCTGGAAAGCAGAAACAGGCTATGGGTTCAGCCTTTACAGCACGCCAAGCGAGAATCTGTGCGACCGCTTCTGCCGTCTTGATGCGGCGCAGTTTGGTCTGGTGCCAGGCGTTACCGACAAGGGCTACTACACCAACAGCTTCCATCTTGACGTTGAGAAGAAGGTCAATCCTTACGACAAAATCGACTTTGAAGCGCCCTATCCGCCGCTGGCGAATGGCGGATTCATCTGTTACGGCGAATACCCGAATGTGCAGCACAACCTCAAGGCGCTGGAGGATGTCTGGGATTACAGCTACGACCGCGTGCCCTATTACGGCACCAATACCCCGATTGATGAGTGTTACGAGTGCGGCTTCAACGGCGAGTTCACCTGTACCAGCCGCGGCTTCACCTGTCCGAATTGCGGCAACCACGATCCGGCGCGCGTCTCCGTTACCCGGCGGGTCTGCGGCTATCTGGGCAGCCCGGATGCGCGGCCCTTTAATGCCGGTAAACAGCAGGAAGTGCAGCGTCGGGTGAAGCATCTGTCTGAAGGACCGCTGGGATGATGCACATCCATCGCTACTATGATGTGGATATCGTTAATGGACCCGGCACCCGCTGCACGCTGTTTGTCGCTGGTTGCGAACATCAGTGCCGCGGCTGCTATAACCAGAGCACCTGGCGGATCGACTCCGGCGTGCCCTTTACGCTTGCGATGGAGGAGCAACTGCTGGCGGATTTGCAGGACACCCGCATTCCACGCCAGGGATTGTCGCTGAGTGGTGGCGATCCGCTGCACCCGCATAACGTGCCGCACATTCGCCGTCTGGTGAAACGGGTGCGGCAGACGTGTCCCGGTAAAGATATCTGGCTCTGGACCGGTTACCGGATGCAGGAGCTGAATGCGGCGCAGCGCGCTGTGCTGGTCTATCTCGACGTGCTGATCGATGGCCGTTTTGTCGAAGAGGAGAAGGATGCCACGCTGCAATGGCGCGGCAGCCGTAATCAGATTATCTGGCAGTTACGCTGAGTGGCGCGGGATTTCGCCAGACTCAATGATATTGACGCTCTCACTCCCCGGCGTAAAAGCCTGCTGGTGCAGACAGCGTGCCACGTCGTGCGCGCTGACCGCCCGCCAGTTGCCCGGCAGCAGCGAAAACAGCGGTCCCGCCAGACTTTCGCCCCGGCGCTTCTGCGCGCGATCCCCAAGCAGCAATGAAGGCCGCACCAGCGTCAGGCGAGGCCAGCCCTGATGGCGCAGCGCATTCTCCATTTCGCCTTTGACGCGATTGTACAAAAACGGCGAGTGACGACTGGCCCCGTGCGCGCTGACCACCAGCATCTGCTTCGCCCCCAGACGTAATCCGCTTAACCCGCTGTCCACCACCAGGGTGTAATCAACGTGGATAAAAGCCTGTTTACTGCCCGCCTGCTTACGCGTGGTGCCCAGGCAGCAGAACACCGTGTCCAGCGAGCTTTGCAGCGGCCCGAGTACATCGGTGAGATCGGCCTCAACCGGATTCACCACCTTGTCCATGGCGGGTAGTGGCCGACGGGTTGGCGCGATGATCTCATCGACGCGTGGATCCTCAATCAGTAAGCGCAGCAGATGCGACCCGACTAAGCCGGTGGCACCGGTCAGTAATACGCGATTCATCTCAGATTCATCCTTATTTCACTGCTGACTGGTTAAAAGATAGCTGATCTTAACGGGCTGGCTTGCGTTCTCACTCTCAGCGACCAGGCTTATAGCGTTATCCGGAAAGCGCGTCTCGCGCTCCACATGCTGAAGGAGGAAAAAAATGAGCAAGAAAGTGGCGGTTTTAATTACCGATGAATTTGAAGACTCAGAATTTACCTCACCTGCGGAAGTTTACAAACGCGCTGGTTTTGAGGTGGTTACCATTGAGAAACAAGCCGGTAATGTCGTTAAAGGCAAGAAAGGCGAAGCGGAAGTGACCATCGATCGCAGCATTGATGACGTCAGCCCGGCTGAATTTGACGCTCTGCTCCTGCCTGGCGGTCACTCGCCCGATGCCCTGCGCGGCGACGATCGTTTTGTTGCTTTTACCAAAGAGTTTGTCGCCAGCGGCAAGCCAATTTTTGCCATCTGCCACGGGCCACAGCTGCTGATTAGCGCTAACGGCGTGCGTGGTCGCAAGATGACTACCGTTAAAGCCGTTGCCATTGACCTGATCAATGCCGGTGCCGACTTCCATGACAAGGAAGTGGTGGTAGACGACGATAAGCTGGTCACCAGCCGCACTCCGGCCGATTTACCGGCCTTTAATCGTGAATCCCTGCGGATCCTCGAAGCGCTGTAAGCCGCGACGCCCTTTTCTGCTGAAAAGGGCGTTTCTATTTCTCCCGCTGCCAGGCAATTTTCTTGCCGAATCCCAGCGCATTATCCGTCATCTTCACTTCATCCAGCACAATCTCCCACAGCGGTGCCGACACTTTGCGTGAGACCGGAAAACGTTTCTGGTAAGCGGCTCTGGCGATCTGCTCTGTTGTCTCCTCCAGCCGTTTGACATGGCCACGATACTGCACCCCTTTAATCAGCAGCACACTTCTGGGCTGGCCATTGACGGTGCCCGCAACCTGCGGATTCTGCACCATTAACTCACCATGGCGGGTATCGGGTTCCGTCATGATCCAGAAGACCATGCGCGTCTCGTCAAAGACGTAGTAGCAGTTAGCGCACCACAGTTGATCGTCGGCGGTACAGCAGAGTGAAAGCACATGCTGCTTTCTCAGATAGCGAACCAGATGGGCGTGATCGGACAAGATAAACTCCTGGCGGTGCACCGGAGAGTGAAGCGCGCTACACTGCCCGGCACCTTTTTTTGGGAAATGATTGCGATGAGTCAGCAGTGGCAACTCTACATCGTCCGTACGGCGAAAGGGAGCCTGTACACCGGTATCACCACGGATGTGGTGCGCCGGGTCGCTCAGCACCAGAGCGGACGCGGCGCCCGCGCGCTGCGCGGCAAAGGGCCGCTGGACCTGGTGTTTCACTGTGACGCGGGCGATCGCGCCAGCGCCTCCAGACTGGAGTATCAGGTCAAGCAGCTGACCCGCCAGCAGAAATTACTGCTGGTGGCGGGCCAGCCCGGCTGTCTGGAGAGCTGGCTGGGTATTACGGCTGGCGATTAAAGGGTTCGGCGTAGTCGATCTGCCCTTCCGCCCCGTCATACGCATTATCCGCCAGACGGTAGACCTGGAACGTTGCCTCTGTGCCCGGCCAGCGGCTGCGCAGGCCGTGGCGTGCCGCCGGTTCAAAACCAAAACGGTTGAACAGCGCCGGATCGCCCAGCACCACTACCGCGCTGTAGCCAAATTCATTGAGCGTATCCAGCCCCTCATAGATCAGCTTGCTGGCAATTCCCTGACCGCGCAGCGTCTCATCGACGGCCAGCGGTGCCAGCCCAACCCAGCCGCGATCTTCACCCTGAACGCTGACCGGACTGAATGCGGCATAACCCAGCACCTGTCCCTCGTCATCCGTCGCGACCACGCCTAAGGTCAGCAAGCCATCTTCACGCAGCGCCTGAGTCAGTTCCGCCTCTGCAGAGGTACTGAAGCAGCGTCTGAGCAGCGCGTCGATGCCTGCGGCATCCACGCCAATTTCACTACGAATCAACATGCAGCACCTGCGCGCGCCTGAGCGGCCTTCGCGTCCTGTTTCATGCCGGCGTCGACAAATGCCGCCATCTGCTCAATTGCCGTGCGTAACGCGGTGGGCATAGCCTCGGGTTCAATAGCATCCATTACGTTCTTCACCTCAAGTCCCAGTTCAGTGTCACCTTCAATCACCAGCCGGCGTTGAAAGAACAGCATGTCGGGATCTGCTTTACGTGCTGCCACCAGCAACAGATCATTGGCATTGCCCCGAAACCAGACATCCGCTTCGGACTGTTGCAATACCGCCAGTCGGCCGTCCTGCAGCGTGGTTATCCATTGCAGATTGAGATCGGCAATTTCAATACCCAGCAGGCGACCATCCAGAAAGTCTAACTCACCTTCAGCCAAAGCATGACGAAATTGCCAGTTTAAGAGTTGTTGCAGAAGCAACTTTTTGACCGGGAATGGGGTGAACGCAGCGGGTAACCCTAAGATTTTAGGACCGTTTTTCACACAATGGGCATGTATCCGCTCTAACACTTTCGTCACTCCCTTCAGAAAATTTTACGTATATTGCCATATCCTTTTCTGCGCGCCTCCTCTGAGATCAATAAAAACCGCTGCCATGCAGGTAAAAAAAGCGCCGCCGGGCGGATGAATTTGAATTTCACTGCCCCAAATCAACACGCAGCCCGGACCAGATGCCTAGACTCGACGCCCATCTGCATGTTGAGAGGAATATCTATGGAACTGCTCTGCCCGGCAGGAAACTTACCCGCAGTGCGCACCGCTGTAGAGAATGGCGCTGATGCGGTGTATGTGGGGCTGAAAGATGACACCAATGCCCGTCATTTTGCGGGTCTGAATTTCACCGATAAAAAACTGGCTGAAGCCGCGCGTTATCTTCATCAGCATCGTCGCAAACTGCATGTCGCGATCAACACCTTTGCCCATCCGGATGGCATGGGTCGCTGGCAGCGGGCGATTGATGTGGCGGCGCAAAACGGAGCCGATGCGCTGATCCTGGCAGATATCGCCACGCTGGAGTATGCCGCGACGCGCTATCCCCAGGTTGAACGTCATCTTTCTGTACAGGCTTCGGCGACCAATCTGGAGGCGATTCGCTTTTACCATCGCCACTTCAATCTGCAGCGTGTGGTGCTGCCGCGCGTCCTGTCGATTCACCAGGTTAAACAGCTGGCGCGCAGCACACCGGTGCCGCTGGAGGTATTCGCCTTTGGCAGCCTGTGCATCATGGCGGAAGGCCGCTGCTACCTCTCTTCCTGGCTGACCGGTGAATCGCCTAACAGCGCCGGTGCCTGCTCCCCGGCGAAGTTTGTGCGCTGGCAGCAGACGCCGCAGGGCATGGAGTCACGTCTTAATGAAGTGTTGATCGATCGCTACGCCCCGGACGAAAGCGCGGGTTATCCGACACTTTGCAAAGGACGGTATATGGTTAACGACAAGCGTTATCACGTGCTCGAGGAGCCCACCAGTCTGAACACGCTGGAGCTGCTGCCGGAACTGCTGCGGGCAGGCATCGCCTCGGTGAAAATCGAAGGCCGTCAGCGCAGCCCTGCCTATGTCGCTGACGTGGCGCGCGTCTGGCGTCAGGCAATTGATCGCTGCAAGGCGCAGCCGGAACAGTTTGAAGTCGCACCACAGTGGATGCAGACGCTGGGCGATCTCTCAGAAGGTTCGCAAACCACGCTGGGTGCTTATCACCGTGAATGGCAATAAGGAGTCATGATGCAATATGCCCTTGGGCCGGTGCTCTGGTACTGGCCGACCGATACGCTGGAAGATTTTTACCAGCAGGCTGCCCGCAGTAGCGCGGATATTATCTACCTTGGCGAAGCGGTGTGCAGTAAACGTCGCGCCACGCCCTATGCCCGCTGGATGGCGCTGGCCCGTGAACTCGCGGCCAGCGGCAAACAGGTGGTGCTGAGCACGCTGGCGCTGCTGCAATCGCCCTCTGAGCTGAAAGAGCTTCAGCGTTACGTAGAGAACGGTGAGTTCCTGATTGAAGCCAATGATATCGGCACGGTAAACATGGCCGCTGAGCGTCATCTGCCCTTTGTCGCGGGCCCGACGCTCAATGTTTATAACGCCGACACGCTGCAGCTGCTGGTCAAAGAGGGCATGACGCGCTGGTGTATGCCGGTGGAGATGTCACGTGACTGGCTGATGCAGCTGCTGGAGCAGTGCGAGACGCGGGGTATTCGGCAGCAGTTTGAGGTGGAGGTGCTGGGCTACGGTCATCTGCCGCTGGCGCTCTCAGCGCGCTGCTTCACCGCCCGCTCGGAAAACCGCGCGAAAGATGACTGCGAAACCTGCTGTATCAACTATCCGACAGGCCGGCGCGTCAACTCCCAGGAGGGGCAGCAGGTGTTCGTCCTCAATGGCATTCAGACCATGAGCGGCTACTGCTATAACCTGGGTAACGATCTGGCTGGTATGCACGGCCAGGTCGATTGCATACGGCTCTCGCCGCAGGATGTGACGACGCTGGCAGAGATCGACCGTTTCCGCGCCAATGAAAACGGTCAGGCTCCGCTAATGGTCGCAAAAGGCAGTGATTGTAATGGTTACTGGCGCAAACTGGCGGGCATGACGCTGGCATCCTGAATAAAAGCACATACCGGCTATATTCCTGCTGAGGTTAGCAGTTTTAATATAAGGAATGATGCGTAATACTAAATGGTGCAGGCCTTAACTTAACGCCTGCGCCATACAACGGGAGTAGTCATGTCTGATAAAAAACCTCTTCGCCTGTCCGTGCTGGATCTCGCGCCGATTCCACAGGGCGCGACCGCTCGGGATGCGTTCCATAATTCGCTGGCGCTGGCGCGTCAGGCTGAAAAACTGGGCTATCAACGCTACTGGCTGGCTGAACATCACAACATGACGGGGATTGCCAGCGCAGCCACCTCCGTGCTGATTGGCTATCTGGCGGCGAATACCGAGACTCTGAAGCTGGGCTCCGGCGGCATTATGTTGCCCAACCATGCGCCGCTGGTGATCGCCGAGCAGTTTGGTACGCTGGCCTCTCTCTATCCTGGCCGTATCGATCTCGGCTTAGGTCGCGCGCCAGGTTCTGACCAGCGCACCATGATGGCACTGCGCCGTCATCAGGCCAACATGCACATCGACACGTTCCCCGAGGATGTGGCTGAACTGATTAGCTGGTTCGATGCCGAAGCGGATGCGCAGCCGCCAGTGCAGCCGGTACCCGGTCTGGGCCTGCAGATTCCGGTCTGGCTGCTCGGCTCCAGTCTCTACAGCGCACAGCTTTCAGCGAAAATGGGCCTGCCGTTTGCGTTTGCCTCCCATTTTGCCCCTGACCAGCTGTTCCAGGCGCTGCACGTCTACCGCGAAAACTTCCAGCCATCGGCGCGTCTCGACAAGCCTTATGCCATGGTCTGCATTAACGTGATCGCCGCAGACAGTGAGCGTGATGCGCGCTTCCTGTTTACCTCGCAGCAGCAGCAGTTTATCAACCTGCGCCGCGGCAAACCGGGCCCGTTACCGGCACCGGTTGAAAACATGGATAACCTCTGGTCGCCATCAGAACAGTACGGTGTACAGCAGGCGCTCAGCATGTCGCTGGTCGGCGATACGGACAAAGTGCGTCATGGGCTGGCCTCACTGATGCGTGAAACCCAGGCGGATGAAATTATGGTCAATGGCCAGATTTTTGATTCCGAAGCGCGCCTGCGCTCCTTCGCCATTGCGATGGAAGCGGCTAACAGCCTGTAATCAGTTCTGCGGTGGGCGCAATCTATCCGGGCTCACCGCCAGCTGACGACTATCCCTGGCCGGAGATTGCCCATACAGGCGGCGATACTCCCGGCTGAACTGTGACGCGCTCTGATACCCCACCCGATAGCCTGCCGTACCGGCATCCAGCTTTTCTACCATCATCAAACGTCGCGCCTCATTCAGCCGCAGTTGTTTCTGGTATTGCATCGGCGTCATGGCCGTGACGGCTTTGAAGTGATGATGCAGCGAAGAGATACTCATGCCGACACTGCTGGCGAGCCGATCGATCTTCAGCGGCTGATGAAAGTTTTCCCGCAGCCAGCGGGCAGCCTGCGCGACCCGGTTGCCCGGCCGCTCAGCCAGCGCCATATTCAGGATGCGCGAACCTTCCGGCCCGGTCAGCAGCCGATAGAAAATCTCCTGCTCAATGAGCGGGGCCAGCGCCTCAATGTCCTCAGGATGGTCAAGCAGGCGTACCAGCCGGATAACCGCATCCACCAGCAAAGGTGAGACCTTATGCACGGTGACGCCGCGTTCACTGTCTGGTGTCACCAGCGGCAGCGTCGGGGGAAACTGTTCGAGGTAGCGCATCAGCCGGGATTCATTGATGGCAATACCAATCCCCAGATTGGGTTTTTCCGGCGTGGCGACGGTGACGCAGGCGCGCACCGGCATATCCAGCGTCACCAGCAGCAGATCGCCCGGACCATAGTGCAGCACCTCATCACCGATATGCAGCGCCTTACCGCCCTGTGCCACCAGGGCAAAACTGGCCCATTGAGCAAAGTGCATTGGCTCAGTCGGTGCTGAAACCCGGCCAAAAAAAAGGCAATCTATGGCGCTTGAATGCCGCCCATCCTCCGGAGCATGACGGGCAATTAACTGTGCCAGCCCCTGCCACTTCTCACTCTCTGTCACTGTGTTCTCCCCTCCCGCTATCTGTGCTGATATTACCTGACGCTGAGCGGAATACCTGTCCCGTTGCGTTACTTTTGCAGGATCGTGCAAGAAGCTTGCAGGATTGCACTACCCGCTTTTCGGCGCCAGCGCGCATAGTCTTTCGACGCAATCATTACGGCGGAGAACAACATAATGAAGGCACTGCAGAATAAAATCGCGCTGGTAACAGGCGCCTCAAAAGGCATTGGTGCGGCGATTGCCATCGCTTTTGCCGCGGCTGGCGCCCGCGTCGTGGTCAACTATCGTCAGGATGAAGTGGGAGCGGCTGACGTGGTCAGCGATATCGTCACCCTGGGCAGTGAAGCCCTGGCGGTACAGGCAGATATCTCTCTCCTGCGCGATGTGGAACGGCTCTTCGCCACCACCGCAGAGTGCTTCGGCGCGCCCGACATTGTGGTGAACAATGCGGGCAGCTTTCATCACGGCGAGTTTGCGGCGCTGACGCTGGAGGAGATGCAGCAGCAGATTAACGTTAACCTGCTGGGTACGCTGATGGTCTGTCAGCAGGCGATTCATCACTTCCCGGCGCACGGCGGCAGCATTATTAATCTCAGCGCCCTGAACAGTAAAAACAGCACGCCGGGTTCCGTGCTCTGGGCGGCAACCAAAGGCGCAGTGGATACCCTGACCCAGGGACTGGCGCGCGAGCTGGGCGCAAAGAACATCCGGGTTAACGCCCTGGCACCAGGCATGATTCTGACGGAGGGATTACTGGCCGCGAAGAGGATGAGCCCACAGCTCAAAGCGCAACTGCTGGCAGCCACGCCGCTGGGACGCTTTGGTCTGCCGGAAGATGTGGCGCAGGTTGCGCTGTTTCTGGCCTCTGAAGAGTCCGCCTGGGTCAGCGGCGAGCGCGTGATGATCAGCGGCGGTGCCTGACAGGCATAAAAAAAGGGAAGCCATTGGCTTCCCTTTTTGTTACGACGCTAAGTCGTTATGCATCACGACGACGTGGAGCGGCGGCTGCGCCCTCTTCACGACGTGGACCACGGCTACCTTCACGGTTGAAAGTACGTCCGCCGCCTTCACGACCACCTTCACGGCGTTCAGAAGAGAAGCGACGACCACCTTCACGGTTAGCTGCGCCCGGACCGCCTGCACCTGGACCGCTGCGACGCTCACCGCCAGCACCAGCTGGACGACGGTCACCACGGCCTTCGTTCGGCTGTGCATCACCCAGTAACTGCATATTCATCGGCTTGTTCAGAATACGGGTACGGGTAAAGTGCTGCAGCACATCGCCTGGCATGCCTTTCGGCAGCTCGATAGTCGAGTGGGTACCGAACAGCTTGATGTTACCGATGTAACGGCTGCTGATGTCGCCTTCGTTAGCGATAGCGCCAACGATGTGACGAACTTCAACACCATCATCGCGGCCTACTTCGATGCGGTACAGCTGCATTTCGCCAACGTCACGACGTTCGCGACGTGGACGATCGCCATCACGGCTTTCGCGGTTTTCACGCGGAGCACGAGAATCGCCACGCGCTTCACGGCTGTCACGACGGCCATCACGCTCGTCACGATCGCGGTATTCGCGACGTGCCGGACGCGGTGCTTCTGGTGGCAGAATCAGAGGACGTTCGCCCTGTGCCATCTTCAGCAGTGCAGCTGCCAGTGTTTCCAGATCCATTTCCTCTTCTGGCTGCATTTTAGCCAGCAGAGCACGGTACTGATCCAGATCGCTGCTTTCCAGCTGCTGCTGAACTTTAGCAGCGAACTTAGCCAGACGACGCTCACCCAGCAGTTCTGCGTTAGGCAGTTCTACCTCAGGAATAGTCAGCTTCATGGTACGTTCGATGTTACGCAGCAGACGGCGTTCGCGGTTCTCAACGAACAGCAGCGCACGGCCAGCACGGCCAGCACGACCGGTACGGCCGATACGGTGAACGTAAGATTCTGAGTCCATCGGGATGTCGTAGTTAACAACCAGGCTGATGCGCTCAACGTCCAGGCCACGGGCCGCAACGTCGGTTGCAATCAGAATGTCGAGACGACCATCTTTCAGGCGCTCAAGCGTCTGCTCACGCAGAGCCTGGTTCATGTCACCGTTCAGCGCGGCGCTGTTATAGCCACTACGTTCCAGCGCTTCTGCCACTTCCATGGTTGCGTTTTTGGTACGCACGAAGATGATGGCAGCATCAAAGTCTTCTGCTTCCAGGAAGCGAACCAGTGCGTCTGTTTTACGACCGTAAGCGGTCCAGTAGCTCTGGCTGATATCAGGACGCGTGGTCAGGCTTGACTGAATACGCACTTCCTGTGGATCTTTCATGAAGCGTTTGGTGATACGACGAATCGCTTCCGGCATGGTTGCAGAGAACAGCGCGGTCTGATGATCGGCTGGAATTTGCGCCATGATAGTTTCAACGTCTTCGATGAAGCCCATGCGCAGCATTTCGTCTGCTTCATCCAGCACCAGGCCACGCAGGTTAGAAAGGTCTAACGTGCCGCGTTTCAGGTGGTCAAGCAGACGGCCAGGCGTACCCACAACAACCTGTGGTCCCTGACGCAGTGCGCGCAGCTGCACGTCATAACGCTGGCCGCCGTAAAGGGCAACCACGTTCAGGCCACGCATGTGTTTAGAGAATTCGGTAACTGCTTCAGCAACCTGTACCGCCAGTTCGCGGGTAGGTGCCAGCACCAGGATTTGTGGCGCTTTAACAGTAGGATCAATGTTATGTAACAGCGGCAGAGAGAACGCCGCGGTTTTACCACTCCCGGTCTGCGCCATGCCTAACACGTCACGGCCCGCCAGCAGGTGAGGAATACACTCAGCCTGGATTGGGGATGGCTTTACGTAGCCCATGCCATTCAGTGATTCAAGGATGTCGGCGTTCAGGCCAAGGTCAGCAAAAGTGGTTTGAATATCAGTCATGTAGTACACGTGCCTCTTAGATTGCGGCGGCCAGTCTACATAACTCGTCGTGAAAACTTTCAGTCATTTTCATCAAAAAGTGTGAACCGGCTCAAATTAAAAGTTTTGACGAACAGAAAAGCCTTCATCCTTTAAGATGATGACTTAACAGGTTTTACAGGCAAATTAAGTTCGTCAGCTATTGCTGGTCAGATTCTGATAAATCGTCTTGTGCCTGGCCGAGTTGCGCCAGTTCCAACAATGCGTATCGGTGTTCAACAAAGTTATTGACGTTGTTGGCCACCGCCAGTTTGAACAACGCTTTCGCGTCGTCCTTCTCCCCCAGACTTAGGTAGTACTTACCTAAATAGAAGTTGGTTTCACTGAGATGTTCAGCGAGCGAGGTGTTATCCGTTGCGTCCGCCTTGAGACTTTCCATCAACGTTTTCTCGTTGATATCTCCAAGGTAGAACTCGACAATATTCCATCCCCATTGATCTCTGACCGCTTTGTCGTGACGCTGTTGAAGCGCGACTTTTGCCTTGTCGACATCCATCTCACGTTCAACGAGATAGAGCCACAAACTGCGGAAAGGATCGTTAGGATCGTCTTGATAAAACGCCAGCAGATCATCTTGCGCTAACTTGTATCGACCGCCGTAATAGAGGGCGATACCACGGTTTAAATGCGCATAGTTGTAAGTTGGATCAAGCTCAAGTACAGAATCAAACGCTTCATAGGCGGCATCAAAGTTGCCCGCCTGCGTTAAATATATGCCTAAGTAGTTAAACACTTCGGGCATATCTGGTCTTATAGACAGCGCTTGCGAAAAATCGTTCCGCGCTAATGCCCGCAGACCTAAACTATCATACAACACTCCGCGCTCATATAACAGCTGTGCGCGTTCATCATCGGTGAGAGCGCGACTGGCAAGAATTTGTTCCATGCGCGCCAGTATCACTTCCTGCTGCAGTGTGGGCTGTAAAGGCACTGCAAGAACTTCGTTCTTACGCCAATTGGAGTTGCTGCATCCTGCCAGCGTCAAAGCTGTCGCAACAAAACACCAGCGCAGAAAAGGCTTCATTTCCCACTCCCGAATACAAACATTGGGATAACCATCCTGTCATCCGCCTGCTGTGCACAAGGATTCCCGCCCTCGCGATGATACAAACGCCCCTCTCTGCCAGGCAGAGAGGGGCAAATCAGCAACGACTTATTCAGCAGCGTCAGGCGTGGTCACCGCGACAGCTTCTTCAGCCTGCGGCTTAGATTCTGTCGCTTCTTTGATGCTCAGACGTACACGGCCCTGGCGATCAACCTCCATCACCTTAACCGGTACTTCCTGACCCATCTGCAGATAGTCAGTCACTTTCTCAACGCGCTTATCAGCGATTTGTGAAATGTGAACCAGACCTTCTTTACCGCCGCCGATTGCAACAAAGGCGCCGAAGTCAACGATACGGGTCACTTTACCACTGTAAACGCGGCCCACTTCGATCTCTGCGGTAATCTCTTCGATACGACGAATCGCTTCTTTCGCTTTCAGACCATCGGTCGCAGCGATTTTCACGGTGCCGTCATCTTCAATTTCAATCGTTGTGCCGGTCTCTTCGGTCAGTGCACGAATCACTGAGCCGCCTTTACCGATCACATCTTTGATCTTGTCAGAGCTGATTTTGATGGTGTAAATGCGTGGTGCGAATTCAGAAATCTCAGTACGCGGCGTGCTGATAGCCTGTTCCATAACGCCCAGAATGTGCAGACGTGCACCCCGGGCCTGGTTCAGCGCTTCCTGCATGATTTCACGCGTGATGCCTTCGATTTTGATGTCCATCTGCAGCGCGGTGATACCTTCACGGCTACCGGCTACTTTGAAGTCCATGTCGCCCAGGTGATCTTCATCGCCCAGAATGTCAGACAGAACAACAAACTTCTCATCTTCTTTCACCAGACCCATTGCGATACCGGCAACGGCGGCTTTGATTGGCACACCTGCATCCATCAGCGCCAGTGAGGCACCGCAGACAGAGGCCATTGAAGAAGAGCCGTTAGATTCGGTGATTTCAGAAACAACACGAATGGTGTAAGGGAAATCTTCCGCTTTAGGCATTACCGCTAACACGCCGCGCTTCGCCAGACGACCGTGACCAATCTCACGACGCTTCGGCGAACCTACCATGCCGGTTTCGCCGACAGAGTATGGAGGGAAGTTGTAATGGAACAGGAAGCTGTCGGTACGTTCGCCCATCAGCTCATCAAGGTTCTGCGCATCACGGGTCGTACCCAGCGTTGCAGTAACCAGTGCCTGCGTCTCACCACGGGTGAACAGTGATGAACCGTGTGTACGTGGCAATACGCCAGTACGCACGTCCAGACCACGGATCATATCTTTTTCACGACCATCGATGCGTGGCTCGCCATTCAGGATGCGAGTACGAACGACGGTTTTTTCAAGGCTATGCACGATGTCGCCGATTTCTGAACCATCCAGCGTTTCATCTTCAGCCAGCAGCGCAGCGATGGTTTCGTCTTTAATGACGCCAACCTGGGTGTAACGCTCCTGCTTGTCAGTGATGCGGTAAGCATCGCTGATGCGCGCTTCTGCCAGGGCAGCAACGCGAGAAATCAGTGCGGTATTGGCCGCTTCTGGCTGCCAGTCCCAGCGTGGTTTGCCCGCTTCAGCAACCAGGGCATTGATGTTTTCGATAACAATCTGCTGCTGGTCGTGACCAAAGACCACGGCGCCCAGCATCTGCTCTTCTGACAGGATCTCAGCTTCAGATTCAACCATCAGAACGGCATTCTGCGTACCGGCAACCACCAGATCCAGACGAGACTGTTTCAGCTCATCTGCGGTTGGGTTCAGGACATATTGATCGTTGATGTAACCAACACGCGCAGAACCAATTGGGCCATTGAACGGCAGACCAGAAAGCGCCAGTGCAGCAGAAGCACCGATCATGGCAACGATGTCCGGATGAACCTGTGGGTTCACAGAGACAACAGTGGCGATAACCTGAACTTCGTTAACAAAACCTTCCGGGAACAGCGGACGAATCGGGCGGTCAATCAGACGCGAAATCAGGGTTTCGCCTTCGCTTGGACGGCCTTCACGACGGAAGAAGCTGCCTGGGATACGACCAGCAGCGTAAGTACGCTCCTGATAGTTCACGGTCAGTGGGAAGAAATCCTGACCTGGTTTAGATTTTTTCTGACCTACTACAGTGACGAATACTGCAGTATCGTCCATGCTCACCATAACAGCGGCTGTCGCCTGGCGAGCCATCATGCCGGTTTCCAGCGTGACGGTATGTTGACCATATTGGAATTTGCGTACGATCGGATTCAGCAAAATCAAAGTCCTTAACTTCGGGGCATGGCTATCTGTAGCCCGCCATTGATTACCAATCTTCAGTTGCATCCTCGCGACTAATGACAACCCTCGACCGCCCCTGCGGTAAAGCCTCTCATTAGCCGCGCGAAATTCTGCAAACTAAAGATCACACTAAGCAACAATACATCAGTTTGGTCCGGATTGCTGCCGATTGCTCGAAAAAAGGGGCCATAAAGGCCCCCTCTTCACGAAACTCGCACAAATCTGATCGTAAGCTGCACAGAGTGCAAAAGCCCGCATAATGCCCCGACGATCAGATTCTTCAGACTTAGCGACGCAGACCGAGACTTTCGATCAGGCTGCTGTAGCGTGCAACGTCTTTACGCTTCAGGTAGTCCAGCAGCTTACGACGCTGAGATACCATGCGCAGCAGACCGCGGCGGCTGTGGTGGTCTTTTTTGTGCTCAGAGAAGTGACCCTGCAGATGGGTAATCTGCGCGGTCAACAGGGCAACCTGAACTTCAGTTGAACCGCTGTCGTTAGCACCACGGCCATATTTAGCAACGATCTCTGCTTTAGCTTCTACGCTTAGAGACATAATAAACTCCAGTAATAAATGAATGTATGGGTGCCGATCTCTAATTCAGCATCCCGCTTTAAAGCCGCGCTATTCTACTCTGCGCCCGATAGCAACGCAAATGCCCCATCAGCGAAAAGTGAACGCCTGGCTCAATCCTGATACTCAACCACTAAACGACGTGGCGCAAGCCGGCCATCGTCGGCAATTTCTGCCATACCGATAAACTTACGCGCTTCGCCTTCCGATACCCTTACCAGCCCCTGCGCAGGCGCATTGCTGGCCTGTACCGGCTGTCCCTGGCGGAAGAAATCTGCCACGGCAGGCGGGATATTCACTTCAGGGAAATCAGAGGCGGGGCTGTCCATTGGCAACAACAGCGGATCGAGCTGCGTTTCCAGTGAAATGCCGGCTTCTGTGGCTTCCGTCAGCAGGGTGTTGAGCTGTTCCAGCGTCACCATCCTTTCATACGGATAACGGGCAACCTGAACGCGACGCAGCATAATCACGTGCGCACCGCATCCCAGCTTTTCGCCCAGGTCATCGATGATGGTGCGGATATAGGTGCCTTTGGAGCAGTGAATTTCCAGCTCCAGCTCATTATCCTGCCAGCGAATAAATTGCAGCTCATAGACAGTGATCGGACGCGGTTCACGCGCAATCTCAATGCCCTGACGCGCATATTCATACAACGGGCGTCCCTGATGCTTCAGTGCCGAAAACATCGAAGGCACCTGCAGCGTTTCGCCGCGGAAGCTCTCCAGAGCACTGTCCAGATCGTCCTGACTGAAGCTGACCGGACGCGTCTGCACGATGTTGCCATCGGCGTCTGACGTGTCGGTCCGCTCGCCCAGTCGGGCAATCACGCGATAGCGTTTGTCGGAATCGAGCAGATACTGCGAAAACTTAGTCGCTTCACCCAGGCAGATCGGCAACATGCCGGTAGCCAGAGGATCCAGCGCGCCGGTATGTCCTGCGCGATTCGCGTTAAAGATACGCTTCACTTTCTGCAGGACATCATTCGACGAGACGCCTTGTGGCTTATCCAGCAACAACACGCCATGGACGTCGCGACCGCGACGACGCGGACGACTCATTACGCCTCCTCGTCATCGCCAGTGGCGTCCGGACCACGGCGTTCAGTATCGTTCTTCACGAC
Source organism: Pantoea sp. ABR1s (assembly GCF_057812235.1). Taxonomy (NCBI): domain Bacteria; kingdom Pseudomonadati; phylum Pseudomonadota; class Gammaproteobacteria; order Enterobacterales; family Erwiniaceae; genus Pantoea; species Pantoea sp. ABR1s. Next base: position 3,631,075 of record NZ_CM173823.1, read on the forward strand.
GCTGGTGACGAGATTGGACATGCGCATCCCTTCGACTAACGAGTTGTCGTAGAAGAAAGTCAGCTCAGGCACGATACGCAGACGCATCGCTTTGCCCAGCAGAATGCGGATATAACCTGACGCTTCTTTCAGCGCTTTCAGGCCATGTTTAATCGCTTCTTCATCTTTGTCGTTGAGGAAAGTCACGAACACTTTTGCGTAAGCGAGATCGCGTGAGACTTCAACGCCAGATACGGTGACCATCATGCCAAGACGTGGATCTTTGATCTCACGCTGCAGGATCATCGCAATCTCTTTTTGCAGCTCTTGTGAAACGCGCTGCGGGCGACCAAATTCTTTCGCCATCATTATTTCTCCCAAATAATTCGGGAGGCCAGAGGCCTCCCAAATTGCAACACATCAGCAGTCTATTACTCGATGGTGCGTTTAATTTCGATGATTTCAAACACTTCGATCATATCGCCAACGCGAACGTCGTTGTAGTTCTTCACGCCGATACCGCACTCCATGCCGTTACGCACTTCGTTGACGTCATCTTTAAAGCGACGCAGAGATTCCAGCTCGCCTTCGTAAATTACCACGTTGTCGCGCAGGACACGGATTGGATTGTGACGCTTGATGTTACCTTCCGTCACCATACAACCGGCAATCGCGCCAAACTTCGGTGATTTGAACACATCGCGCACCGCAGCCAGACCGATGATCTGCTGTTTGTACTCTGGTGCCAGCATGCCGCTCATCGCCGCTTTAACTTCGTCAATCAGGTTATAGATGACAGAGTAGTAGCGCAGATCCAGGCTTTCTGCGTCAATGACGCGACGCGCAGAGGCATCGGCACGGACGTTGAAGCCAAGGAGGATGGCGTTAGAGGCAGCAGCCAGGGTCGCATCGGTTTCGGTAATCCCGCCCACGCCTGAACCCACAATCTTCACCTTCACTTCGTCGGTGGAGAGTTTCTGCAGGGAGTCGGAGATTGCTTCCACAGAACCCTGAACGTCAGCTTTCAGAACGATGTTCAGTTCAGACACTTCGCCTTCGGTCATGTTAGCAAACATGTTCTCGAGCTTAGATTTCTGCTGGCGAGCCAGTTTAACTTCGCGGAATTTGCCCTGACGATAGAGCGCAACTTCACGTGCTTTCTTCTCGTCACGTACCACGGTCGCTTCATCACCCGCAGCCGGCACGCCGGACAGGCCCAGAATCTCAACCGGGATAGATGGACCCGCTTCCATGACTTCGCGACCCAGTTCGTCACGCATTGCACGAACGCGGCCATATTCGAAACCACAAAGAACGATGTCGCCTTTGTTCAGCGTACCTTCACGTACCAGCACGGTGGCAACCGGACCACGACCTTTGTCGAGGAACGATTCGATCACCACGCCGCTCGCCATACCTTCACGGATAGCGGTGAGTTCCAGCACTTCCGCCTGCAGCAGGATAGCGTTTAACAGGTCATCAATGCCGGTACCCGCTTTCGCAGAGACATTAACGAACATGTTTTCGCCGCCCCACTCTTCCGGAATGATACCGTACTGAGTCAGTTCGTTTTTAACACGATCCGGATCCGCTTCTGGCTTATCGCACTTGTTCACTGCAACCACAACCGGCACTTTAGCGGCTTTGGCGTGCTGAATAGCTTCGACAGTCTGTGGCATCACGCCATCGTCTGCTGCAACCACCAGGATAACGATATCGGTCGCCTGCGCACCACGTGCACGCATCGCGGTAAACGCGGCGTGGCCCGGGGTATCCAGGAAGGTAACCATACCGTTGTCGGTTTCAACGTGGTAAGCACCGATGTGCTGAGTAATACCGCCCGCTTCGCCAGAGGCGATTTTAGTGGAACGGATATAGTCCAGCAGGGACGTTTTACCGTGGTCGACGTGGCCCATGATGGTGACAACCGGAGCACGAGACTCCTGCGCAGCATCAGTATCACGATCGTCCATTACCGCTTCTTCCAGCTCGTTCTCACGACGCAGGGTCACTTTGTGGCCCATCTCTTCGGCAACGAGCTGTGCAGTTTCCTGGTCGATGACCTGGTTGATGGTCGCCATGGCGCCCATTCTCATCATCGCTTTAATGACCAGAGAACCTTTCACCGCCATTTTGTTAGCCAGTTCGGCTACGGTGATAGTTTCGCCAATCACAACATCGCGGTTAACGGCCTGCGCTGGCTTGTTGAAGCCCTGCTGCAGTGCGCTAGGTTTGCGATGCTTGCCGCCTTTACCACCACGAACCTGCGCACGCGCTTCTTCACGGTCAGTTTTGGCTTCAGAGTGTTTGTTGCCTTTTTTCGCCGGACGCGCAGCTTTAGCCGTAGTACGCGCACGCGCACGACCTGCTTCAACCTGACGGTCGTTTTCGTCTTCCGCCTGACGGGCATGGGTCGAAGTGGTGACGTGATAGTCGCCTTTATCCTCTTCTTCCGGTTTTTCCCATTCAGCTGATTTCTCTTCAGCCAGACGGCGGGCTTCTTCTGCTACGAGGCGGGCAGCCTCTTCAAGCTTACGGCGGGCTTCTTCTTCAGCTTTACGCTTCAGTTCGGCAGCTTCAGCTTCGCGACGGGCTTTGTCTGATTGCGCAGCCCTGGTCACTTCGTCGGTAGGTTGATTTGTCACTTTTTCATTTTCCGCTGCTGCACGTTTGGCCTTGTCAGCGGCTTCGCGCCTGGCTTTATCTTCGGCTTCACGTTGCGCTTTCTGTTCAGCTTCGCGACGGGCTTTTTCTTCAGCCTCGCGTTGCGCCTGCTCTTCCGCTTCACGCTGCGCCTCGGCTTCAGCTTCTGCCTGAGCTTGCTCAGCCTCTGCATCACCCTTCACATAGGTACGCTTTTTGCGGACTTCAATTTGCACCGACTTACTTTTACCCCCGGTGCCTGGAATATTCAAGGTGCTGCGCGTTTTACGCTGCAGCGTCAGCTTAGCTGAACCGACCTGACCGTGTTCACGGTTCAGATGAGATAGTAAGGTTTCTTTCTCTTGCTGGGTCACCGCGTCATTTTCAGACTTAGGGATCCCCGCATCAGCAAATTGCTGTACCAGGCGATCGACCGGAGTCTGAATTTCTGCGGCCAGCGATTTTACGGTTACATCTGTCATGCTGTTCCTTCCTGTTATTACGCGTCATCGCCGAACCAGCAGATATTACGTGCGGCCATAATCAGCGCGCCGGCTTGTTCATCAGACATGCCTTCAATATCCGTCAGATCGTCAACACCTTGCTCAGCGAGATCTTCCAGCGTGCAAACGCCTTTCGACGCCAGGCGGAACGCCAGCGCACGATCGAGGCCTTCAAGATTCAGAAGATCCTCAGCGGGCTCCTGATTTCCAAGACTCTCTTCTTTCGCCAGTGCCAGGGTGGTTAACGCATTTTTTGCTCGTTCACGCAGGGCTTCAATGGTCTCTTCGTCGAGGCCGTCGACTTCCAGCAGCTCGTTGATTGGCACGTATGCCAGCTCTTCCAGCGAGGAGAAGCCCTCTTCCACCAGTACGGTGGCGAACTCTTCGTCGATGTCGAGATGTTTAGTGAACATATCGATCGCTGCATGTGCTTCAGCCTGATGCTTAGCCTGCAGATCATCGACGGTCATCACGTTCAGCTCCCAGCCACTCAGCTGTGAAGCGAGACGCACGTTTTGGCCGTTACGGCCGATCGCCTGAGCCAGATTGCCAGCTTCTACGGCGATATCCATGGTGTGGTTATCTTCATCAACCACGATTGACGCCACATCGGCCGGAGCCATGGCGTTAATAACAAACTGCGCCGGGTTATCGTCCCACAGCACGATATCGATACGCTCGCCGCCCAGTTCACTGGAAACTGCCTGAACACGCGCGCCGCGCATGCCCACACAGGCACCCACCGGATCAATACGTTTGTCGTTGGTTTTGACTGCAATTTTAGCGCGCGAACCCGGATCACGGGCAGCGGCTTTAATTTCAATCAGTTCTTCGCCAATTTCTGGCACCTCGATGCGGAACAGTTCAATCAGCATTTCTGGTTTAGAACGCGTCACGAACAGTTGCGCGCCACGCGCTTCCGGACGTACAGAGTAGAGTACGCCACGAATACGGTCGCCTGGACGGAAGTTTTCACGCGGCAGCATATCTTCGCGCAGAATCACCGCTTCGGCATTGCTGCCTAAGTCGAGGGAGATGTTGTCGCGGTTAACTTTCTTCACCACGCCCGTGATAATTTCGCCTTCCTGCTCACGGAACTGATCAACCACCATTGCGCGCTCAGCTTCGCGCACTTTTTGCACGATAACCTGCTTAGCGGTCTGGGTGGTGATACGGTCAAAGGTGACCGATTCAATCTGATCTTCGACATATTCGCCCAGATTGAATGCTTCATCTTCGAAGCGGGCCGCATCCAGCGTGATCTCGCGCGTCGGCTGTGTCACCTCTTCTACGATTTCCCAGCGGCGGAAAGTATCGAAATCGCCACTGCGGCGATCAATGCTGACGCGTACCTCAATTTCCTGCTCATACTTTTTCTTGGTCGCAGTCGCCAGCGCGCTCTCCAGCGCTTCGAAGATTTTCTCACGCGGCAGGGCTTTTTCGTTAGAAACGGCTTCTACAACAGCTAAGATCTCTTTGTTCATCCTGGTTAGCCTCAATCCGGACTTTTAAAAGTGGGGGACCAGGTTCGCTTTCTGAATATTACTCAGCGCGAACACTTCATCGCTACCCTCAACGTGCACCGTGATCATCTCGCCATCAACTGACTTAATGGTTCCCTGCCATTTACGGCGGTTCTGAACGGCCATACGCAACACCAGACTCACTTCTTCACCCATAAAGCGGGTGTAGTGTTCTGCAGTGAACAGAGGACGATCGAGTCCCGGTGAAGAGACTTCTAGGTTGTAAGGGACCGTAATGGGATCTTCAACATCCATTACCGCACTTACCTGGTGGCTGACATCGGCGCAATCATCGACATTGATGCCATCTTCACTATCAATATAGATGCGCAGGATAGATGTGCGACTACGAACGAATTCAATTCCAACCAGTTCGTAACCCAGCGCTTCTACGGGAGCCGATACCAACTCTGTCAATTTTTGCTCTAATGTGGACAAGCCCACCCCCAAGACATAAAAAAAGGGCCTATAGCCCAGTATTACGATTCGCTAATAACAAAAAACCCCGAATATTCGGGGCTTTTAATCACTGGACCCTGTATGCCGCAATGCGGCCCGGACTCCATCCAAAGAATTTTCTTTCAAAAAATAACCGTGAATGCGTCCGTCGATGCATACAGTATATTTGAAAAAGAACTCAAAGGGAAAATTGGTTGCGGGGGCCGGATTTGAACCGACGACCTTCGGGTTATGAGCCCGACGAGCTACCAGGCTGCTCCACCCCGCGTCCGAAAACGTGGCGAATAATACGCCAGACCTGCATAAAATGCAAGGGATACTACTATTTGGTACCGAGGACGGGACTTGAACCCGTAAGCCCAATCGGGCACTACCACCTCAAGGTAGCGTGTCTACCAATTCCACCACCACGGCACTGCACTGACCACAACGATTCGTTGTGCTGACGACCTTACTTAGGAATATCGCTGCCCGGCGTTACCGGTTGAGCTGGCTTTTCAGTCTGTTGAGAAGACTGCGCCGGCGCAGAAAGATTTTCCCACTCGCTTCCTTTAGACGCTTTATTGCTGTTCAGATTACCCAGAACCAGGCTGATGATGAAAAACAGCGCTGCTAAGATGCCGGTTGTACGAGTCATGAAATTACCTGAACCCGAAGAACCAAACACCGTACCGGATGCGCCTGCACCGAATGAGGCTCCCATATCAGCGCCTTTGCCTTGCTGCAGCATGATCATACCCACGAGGGCGATAGCTACAATAAGGAAAACTACTAAAAGAGCTTGGTACATATCATCCTGTTCCTTGCACGGTAATCGTACAGTTAAAGCTTCAACCAGTATTGATGGGGAGTCTCGTCATCACCCATCAGAAGCGGGTGTGAATACTAACCAAAGGCGCATATCTCTGCAAGTGCAATTTTTACTACCCATACTGTTTGCAGAAAAAAACGCCATCCCGGTGATTTTACAGGCAGTTCAGTGCTCTGCAGACCGCCTGTTACGGTTTTAAACGGCCTTGACCTGGTCGGCGATGCGATTCGCCAGTTCGGTAACCTGCGCCTCATTTTCGCCTTCGACCATGACACGAATTAATGGCTCAGTACCTGATTTACGCAGCAGAACGCGTCCGCGACCCGCCAGCGCTTTTTCCACTTCAGCCGTGACAGCTTTTACCGCGTCACTCTGAAGCGGATCATGTTCGCCCGCAAAGCGTACGTTAACCAGAACCTGCGGCAGCATCTTCATGCCACTACAGAGATCGTGCAGGCTCATGTGGTTACGCACCATCGCAGTGAGCACTTGCAAACTTGCAACGATACCGTCACCGGTTGTGGTTTTATCCAGCAGGATCACATGACCGGAGTTCTCTGCACCGAGACGCCAGCCCTTCTCCTGCATCTTCTCCAGTACATAACGGTCACCGACTTTGGCACGGGTAAACGGAATGCCAAGCTGTTTCAGCGCTAACTCCAGCCCCATGTTACTCATCAGCGTACCCACGACGCCGCCGCGTAACTGTCCCTGACGCAGGGCTTCACGCGCAATGATGTAGAGGATCTGGTCGCCATCAACTTTGTCACCCAGATGGTCAATCATCATGATGCGATCGCCGTCACCGTCGTAGGCCAGGCCGATATCAGCCTTCTCCGCCAGCACGCGCTGCTGCAGCAGTTTGAGATCGGTGGCACCGCACTCTTTGTTGATGTTCATGCCGTCTGGCTGGACACCGATAGCAATCACCGTCGCGCCCAGTTCACGCAATACATTCGGCGCAATGTGGTAGGTGGCGCCATTGGCGCAGTCGACCACAATTTTCAGGCCATTCAGATTCAGTTCGCTGGGGAACGTCCCTTTGCAGAACTCAATGTAACGCCCTGCTGCGTCGACGATGCGGCTGGCTCGGCCTAACTGCGCTGATTCAACGCAGGTAATCGGCTTTTCCATCTCCAGCTCAATCGCCTCTTCAACATCGTCGGGCAGTTTAGTGCCCTCGGACGAGAAGAATTTAATCCCGTTGTCGTCAAACGGGTTATGTGAGGCTGAAATTACAATGCCTGCCTCTGCGCGGAAGGTACGGGTCAGATAGGCGATGGCTGGCGTCGGCATCGGGCCGGTAAAGGCGGCCGTCAGGCCCGCCGCGGCGAGGCCGGCTTCCAGCGCCGACTCCAGCATATAGCCAGAGATACGGGTATCTTTACCGATGATGATCTTCTTTGAACCGTGGCGCGCCAGCACTTTACCTGCAGCCCAGCCCAGCTTCAGGACGAAATCGGGGGTGATGGGTGCTTCACCGACTTTGCCACGAATGCCGTCTGTACCGAAATATTTACGATTACTCATGATACTCCTTTTGCTCTTCGGGTCGCTTCGACCACGCGCATCGCTTCAGCCGTCTCTTTTACATCATGGGCGCGAATAATCTGCGCGCCCTGCATAGCAGCAATCACCGCGCAACTCAGGCTGCCGGTTAAACGCTGTGACGGGCCGACGTTTAACAGCTGGCCAATCATCGATTTACGCGACATCCCCACTAACAGCGGCAGGCCGAAGTGGTGAAAATCGCCAAGATGAGCCAGCAGTTCATAATTGTGGCTGAGATTTTTACCGAAACCGAAGCCCGGGTCGAGTATCAGACGCTCTTTTTTAATGCCCGCTGCTTCGCAGCGCGCTATCTGCTGAGCGAAGTAAGTGTCCACTTCGCTTAAAATATTTTCGTAAACCGGTGCCTGCTGCATGGTGCGCGGTTCGCCCTGCATATGCATTAAACAGACGGGCAGCCCGGTCGAGGCGGCGGCTTCCAGTGCTCCGGGTTCGGAAAGTGAACGCACGTCGTTAATGATGTGAGCACCCACTCGCGCGGCTTCCCGGATGACATCGGCTTTAGAGGTGTCCACTGAAATCCAGACTTCGAAACGCTGGGCAATGGCATCGATGACCGGAATCACCCGCTCCAGCTCCTCCTCCACACTCACTTCATCCGCGCCAGGACGGGTTGATTCCCCACCCACATCGATGATGGTTGCGCCTGCATTGACCATCTCATTGGTATGCGTCAGCGCATCAACCAGCGCGTTATGCTTTCCACCATCTGAAAAAGAGTCCGGCGTGACGTTAAGAATGCCCATCACATGTGGAAAAGATAAATCGAGATGGGAATCACGGGCGAACAACTTCATGGCGGAAACTCCTTGCTGATCAATATCTGGATGTAAAAAACCCCGGACCAGCCGGGGTTTTGTCTGACGATGTTGCGTCTTATTTGTTGTACTGCTCTGACATGGTATTGCCTGGGTTTGGCGTACGCGGTTCATCAACCGGACGTGGCGCCTTTGGCGTACCGTTGCTGTCTGAGTTGCTGCCTGGATCTTCCCAGCCCGCTGGCGGACGCACTTCGCGGCGCGCCATCAGGTCGTCGATCTGCGGTGCATCAATGGTTTCATACTTCATCAGCGCGTCTTTCATCGCGTGAAGGATGTCCATGTTCTCACCCAGAATCTGACGAGCACGCTGGTAGTTGCTGTCGATCAGGTGCTTAACTTCCTGGTCGATGATGCGGGCCGTTTCATCAGACATATGTTTCGCTTTCGCGACAGAACGTCCGAGGAACACTTCACCCTCTTCTTCTGCATAGAGCAACGGACCCAGTTTTTCAGAGAAGCCCCACTGCGTCACCATGTTACGCGCCAGATTGGTCGCAACTTTAATATCGTTGGACGCACCGGTAGAAACACGTTCTGCACCGTAGATGATCTCTTCTGCCAGACGACCGCCGTAAAGCGTTGAGATCTGGCTTTCCAGTTTCTGACGGCTGGCGCTGATCGCATCGCCTTCAGGCAGGAAGAAGGTCACACCCAGTGCGCGACCGCGCGGGATAATCGTTACTTTATGAACCGGGTCATGCTCTGGCACCAGGCGACCAATAATGGCGTGGCCTGCTTCGTGGTAGGCAGTTGACTCTTTCTGCGATTCCGTCATCACCATGGAGCGACGTTCCGCACCCATCATGATTTTGTCTTTCGCTTTCTCGAACTCTACCATCGAAACCACACGCTTGTTTGAACGGGCCGCGAACAGCGCTGCTTCGTTAACAAGGTTGGCCAGATCGGCACCCGAGAAGCCTGGCGTACCACGTGCAATGATTGCTGCATCAACATCAGTTGCCAGCGGCACACGACGCATATGCACTTTCAGGATCTGCTCACGACCGCGAACATCTGGCAGGCCAACAACAACCTGACGGTCAAAGCGACCTGGACGCAGCAGCGCAGGGTCCAGTACGTCAGGACGGTTAGTTGCGGCGATAACAATAATACCTTCGTTACCTTCGAAACCATCCATCTCAACCAGCATCTGGTTCAGCGTCTGCTCACGTTCGTCATGTCCACCGCCTAAACCGGCGCCACGCTGACGACCGACTGCGTCGATCTCATCGATAAAGATGATGCACGGAGCCGCTTTTTTGGCCTGTTCGAACATGTCACGCACACGGGATGCACCGACACCGACAAACATTTCCACAAAGTCAGAACCGGAGATGGTAAAGAAAGGCACCTTCGCTTCACCGGCAATCGCTTTTGCCAGCAAGGTTTTACCGGTACCCGGTGGCCCCACCATCAGAACGCCTTTTGGAATCTTACCGCCCAGCTTCTGGAAACGGCTTGGCTCACGCAGATATTCCACCAGCTCAGCAACTTCATCTTTCGCTTCGTCACAACCTGCTACGTCGGCGAAAGTGGTTTTAATCTGGTCTTCCGTCAACATGCGGGCTTTGCTCTTGCCGAAGGACATCGCGCCCTTACCGCCGCCGCCCTGCATCTGACGCATAAAGAAGATCCACACACCGATCAGCAGCAACATCGGGAACCACGAAATGAAGATTGAAGCCAGCAGGCTTGGTTCTTCCGGCGGTTCGCCAACCACTTTGACGTTTTTGGTCAAGAGGTTATCGAGCAACTTGGGATCGTTGACAGGAATGTAGGTCGTGTATTTATTGCTGTCTTTTTTAACGACGTTAATTTCACGCCCGTTAATACGTGCCTCGCGGACCTGATCCTGGTTCACTTCCGACAGGAAGGTTGAATAATCAACCCGACGGCCATTCGACTCGCTGGGCCCAAAGCTCTGGAATACTGACATCAGCACGACCGCGATGACTAACCAGAGAATCAGGTTTTTCGCCATGTCACTCAAGGGATTAACCTCATATTACAACGGTGTTAACAGATAGCGTAGGGTACTATAGATCCCGCATACATGGAATCGCAGCAAAACTGCGGACTTCTCCAGCAATTTGGTTATAGTTTGCGCCCAGTCGCCACAATATACACTTCACGTGAACGTGAACGTGAAGCGTCCGGCTTACGAATTTTCACTTTCGTAAACAGGGAGCGAATTTCCCGCAGGTATTCATCGAAGCCATCTCCCTGAAACACTTTCACTACAAAACTGCCGCCAGGTGCCAGGATATCCCGACACATCTCCAGCGCCAGCTCGACTAAATACATCGACCGGGGAATATCTACGGCAGGTGTACCACTCATATTCGGCGCCATATCGGACATGACAACCTGAACTTTTTGATCGCCAACGCGTTCAAGCAGCGCATTGACCACCGATTCTTCACGAAAATCGCCCTGAAGGAAATCGACACCGACTATCGGATCCATTGGCAGGATATCACAGGCAATGACTCGCCCTTTGTTCCCAATTTGCTGTACCACATATTGCGACCAGCCTCCGGGTGCAGCACCCAGATCTACCACGGTCATGCCGGGTTTGAAAAGCTTGTCACCCTGTTGTATTTCATCAAGTTTAAACCAGGCGCGCGAACGCAACCCTTTTTTATGCGCCTGGAGCACATATTTATCGCTAAAGTGTTCCTGAAGCCAGCGGCCGGAGCTGGCCGAACGCTTTTTACCCGTCATAATATTTCCAACTAAATCGTCATCGTAGCGATAAACCTGCACGCAATGGGTTGCGTCGATTTGGTGATATACCCGAGATGGCGGTAGAATGAACCGTTTTCAATCCCTGAGTAAGTAAAAAACTACGATGAATCTAAGTACCAAACAAAAACAGCACCTCAAGGGCCTCGCCCATCCGCTCAAGCCAGTGGTTATGCTGGGTGGCAATGGCCTGACTGAAGGCGTGCTGGCCGAAATCGAGCAGGCTCTGTCGCATCACGAACTGATCAAGGTAAAAATTGCCTCGGAAGATCGTGAAACGAAGCAGCTGATCGTTGAGGCTATCGTGCGTGAGACCGGTGCCAGCAACGTACAGGTGATCGGCAAAACGCTGGTGCTGTATCGCCCCTCTAAAGAGAGCAAAATTTCTCTGCCACGCTAAGTGGGCAAAGAAAGTGACATGCTCTTACCTCAGATAAAAGGCCGCAATGCGGCCTTTTTCCTTTCTTTACATTGTGCTTTAACGCTTTTCAAAGCGTAGCAACATCTTAAAGGTATTCCACCTTCAGGATTTCATACTCAACGTCGCCGCCCGGGGTTTTCACGATAGCCACGTCATCGGCCTCTTTACCCACCAGGCCACGCGCCATCGGCGAATTGACCGAAATCAGATTTTGCTTAAAGTCCGCTTCGTCATCGCCCACAATGCGATACGTGGCTTCTTCGTCGGTTTCGACGTTCAGCACGGTGACGGTTGCACCGAAAATCACGCGTCCGGTTTTCGGCATCTGAGTGACGTCGATAACCTGCGCATTGGAGAGTTTGGCTTCAATCTCCTGAATACGGCCTTCGCAAAAACCCTGCTCTTCACGCGCAGCGTGATATTCCGCGTTCTCTTTTAAATCGCCATGTTCGCGTGCATCAGCGATAGAGGCGATAATGCGCGGGCGCTTCACGGTTTTCAGCTCGTTCAGCTCTTCGCGCAATCTTTCAGCGCCTCTTAACGTCATCGGAATCTGATTCATTTAAGCTCCTCGCCATCTTTCCTGTTTAACGATGTCATCCTGACCGGTGACTGCAGAAAAAAGCGTTCTGCGGCGCATTAGCCCGTTTTTGCAAATAAAAGAATCCTGACCCGGAGATGCTTCCAGGCCAGAAAAGAGTTTTGCAATTTGATACGTATTTTACCCCAGAGTTCCCTGCGGGTCATCGTTTACTTTGCACCGTCCAGCGACGTAGTATTGACGCCCTCACCTGCCAGTTACCGCGAGATTATGCGATTTTCACGACTTGTTACCGGATTAAGCTGCGCATTTATGCTGCAGGCACACGCAGCGCCAGTTGATGAATACATGCAGTACCTGCCAGACGGCGCCAATCTGGCGCTGATGGTACAAAAAGTAGGCGCATCAACACCGATTATTGATTATCACGGAAAACAGATGGCCCTGCCCGCCAGTACCATGAAAGTGGTGACGGCGCTGGCAGCATTGCTGGAGCTGGGTGGCGACTTCCGTTTTCAGACCACTTTTGAGACTCGCGGCGCCATTATCGATGGCACCCTGAACGGCGATTTAGTTGCACGTTTCGGCGGTGATCCCACCTTAAGCCGTCAGGATCTGCGCAACATGGTGGCGGCGATAAAGAAGCAGGGCATTAACCATATCAAAGGCAATCTGGTTATCGACACCTCCGTTTTTGCCAGTCACGATATGGCGCCGGGCTGGCCGTGGAACGATATGACCCAGTGCTTCAGTGCTCCGCCGGGTGCGGCAATCGTTGATAAAAACTGCTTCTCGGTGTCGCTCTACAGTGCTAATACGCCGGGTGAGAATGCCTTTGTACGTATCGCCTCCTATTATCCGGCGCATATGTACAGCCAGGTGCGCACCATTGGCCGCAACAGCGGCGAAGGGCAATATTGCGAGCTGGATGTGGTGCCGGGCGAGCTGAACCGCTACACCCTCACGGGCTGTATGCGCCAGCGCGCGGAACCGCTGCCGCTGGCATTTGCGGTGCAGGATGGCGCGGCCTGGGCTGGCGAAATCCTCAAGGCGGAACTGCGGTCGTCTGAGATTGATTACAGCGGGCATCTGGTGCGACAGACGCAGGTCACCGAACCGGGTACGGTGCTGGCATCGACCCAGTCCGCGCCGCTGCATACGCTGCTGCACACCATGCTGAAGAAGTCAGACAACATGATTGCCGACACGGTGTTTCGCACCATTGGTCATCACTATTTCAATGTGCCCGGCACGTTCCGCGCCGGACAGGATGCCGTTCGCCGCATCCTGAAAGCCAAAGCCAATGTCGACATGGGTAATAGCATTCAGGTGGATGGTTCAGGTCTCTCCCGCCATGACCTGATTTCGCCGCAAACCATGATGCAGGTATTGCAGTTCATTGCGAAGAATGACAACACGCTGGATTATATTTCGATGCTGCCGCTGGCAGGTTACGACGGCACGCTGCAGTATCGCGGCGGGCTGCATGAGGCGGGGCTGGATGGCAAAGTCTCGGCGAAAACCGGTTCACTGCAGGGCGTCTATAACCTGGCGGGCTTTATTACCACCTCCAGTGGCGCGCGGGTGGCGTTCGTTCAGTTCCTTTCCGGTTATGCGGTCCCGCCGGAAGATCAGCGTACCCGCCGTATTCCGCTGGTGCGATTTGAGAGCCGTCTCTACCGCGATATCAATCAGAACAACTGATTATTCAGTCATAAAAAAAGCGCAGCGGTCAGATCAACCGCTGCGCTTTTTATTGCCCGTCCATCAGAAGCGGGTATTCACGCTCATATACCAGGTGCGGCCCGACTCGTTAAAGGTATTGGCCCCTGCGCCATAGAGCCACGCTCCGGTGGTGGCATTGCCGGTGGTCTGCGCGTTGCCCTGACGGAAATGGCGCTTGTCGAACAGGTTGTCGATACCCACGGTGACGCTGGCATATTTATTAACGTCATAGGTGCCGCTCATGCCCACAACCGAATAGGGGCTCACCTGATCGGTGGCGCTACCGGTAACGGCGTTACCTTTATAGTCATATTTCTTCGGTACCTGTTTACCGTACCAGGTCAGGGTCGTTTGCAGGGAGAGGTCCTGCATCGCCTGCCAGCTCAGCGTCGAATTGAGCGTATATTCCGGAATAATCGACAGACGATCGCCGGTCTCTTTATTCTTACTCTGCAGCATGTAAGTGAAGTTATTGTTCCACGTTACGCTGTCGGAGAACGGGACATTAACCGTGCCTTCCAGTCCCTCGACGACCGCTTTCGGCACATTTTCCCATTTGTAGATGTCGGTTTTGCCGTTAGATGCGGTGCCGGTTGGCGCCGTGCCAGCCTCGATCTTGTTACGATAGTCGTTGCGGAACCAGGTCAGGCCCGCCTGGTAGCCGTCGCGCTTCCATTCGACCCCAATCTCTTTATTGATGCTGTTTTCCGCTTTCAGATCGTCATTACCCATCAGATAACAGGCACCGGCACTGGCGGCGCAGCCCTGACCATTGCTGTAGAGCAGATAGTTCGGGTTGGTCTGATAGAGGCTCGGGGCTTTATAGGCGCGCGCAATGCCCATTTTCAGGGTGAACTCATCGCCTAATCCCTGTGACAGGTTGAGCGACGGGCTCCAGTTATCGCCGACAATCGAATGGTGATCGAAGCGCAGGCCCGGCGTCAGCATGGTGCTGTCGGTCAGCTCAATATTGTCTTCGGCAAACAGCGAGAAGATCTCCGCCTGCGAATAGGGTGTGCGGCCGGTCGTAGCGATACCGGGAATCGACCCGTAGCTGGCGGCCTGAGTCGTCGATGAAGGATCCTTCATCCGCTGCTGATTCCATTCCGTCCCGAAAGTCGCGGTCTGGTTCACCAGCCATTCAAACGGCACACTGATCTCACTGTGCAACAACACATCATCCAGCTGGATGGTATTGAAGTTGCTGTTGGCGAAGATGCCTTCGGTGCCGCCTGCCAGCCCCTCATTCAGACGCGCGTTGCGGGTATTCTCATATTGCGCGTAAGTATTGGTGCTGATGCCATTATCCCAGGCACCGGTCCACTTAACAGAAAAGTTCTGCCGATAGAGCCGGTTGGTCTCTTCACCATATTTGCTTTTCACCAGGGCGTTGGTATTGGTGTTCTGCGTGTCCCCGGCATAGAGGTTGCCCTGACGACTGTAACCGGCCCCCACTTCCAGCGTCTGCATCGGCGCAAATGCCCAGCGCAGCAGGCCATGAATATCTTTGTTGATCGAGCCTTCCCGGCCCGCCGGGTACGATCCGGCGTAACTGCCGGTGCGGTCTGCGGCGTGCCCTTCATTAATGTCGTAAGCATCAGCCTGCGTTTTTGCCAGTCCGCCATAGAGCCGGAAACTGACATCCTCGCCCAGTGGCCCTTCAAGGCTGAAGTTGGTGCGACGGGTCGCGCCCTCCTCCTTGTGTTCCGGCACGTTGTAATAGGCGCTCCATGAGCCGTGCCACTGATTATCCATCTCTTTTTTGGTGATGATGTTCACCACGCCGCCCGCTGCACCGTTACCGTAACGGGCCGCTGCCGGACCGCGGATTACCTCAATGCGATCAATGATCTCTGGCGGCACCCAGTTAGTGTCGCCGCGCGTATCACGCTCGCCACGCCAGCCAAGCCGAACCGCGTTGCGGCTGGTCACCGGCAATCCATCGATCAGAATCAGGGTATTTTCCGGCCCCATGCCGCGGATATCGATCTGGCGATTGTTTCCGCGCTGGCCGCTGGTGGAGTTACCGGTCAGATTGACGCCAGGCATGGTGCGAATAATTTCGGCGACATCGCGTGCGGGTGGATGTTTTTTAATTTCGTTGGCGGTGATGGTCGACACGCCAGGTGCCTGCAACGTCTGCTCGGCGGCGGTCACCATCATGGTGTCGTCGTGGAGGGTATCGGAGGTGCTGCTGTCGATAGCCGGTTCGCGGGTGGCTTCAGCAGCCACGGCACCGGCAGAAATGAGAGAGGCGGTGAAACCCAGTTCAATCATAATGGCTAACGAAAGCCGGGATAACTTTTTCATTTTTCTGTTCCTGGAGTGCCGGCGAGGATGCCACTGCCGGCGTGCCGGTAAAAAAGTAATAACCTTGCCTGCAACGTTTTCCCCTTGTCGCCGGGCCAGCGTCAGAACCGCTTTGCATCAGTCTGAAAGCCGGTGCGGCAGAGAGGATGCGCGCGCTCCCTGTCGGGCGGAAACACCCTATTGCAAATGCAAATAATTATCAATACTATTATTCATAACATGCATGACCCTAATCAAGGGTGATCGAAAGATGGCGCGTATGACGTGGTTAAATGAAGAAACCGGCAGTGAATACTGGTGGCAACAGCAGCAGCAACGGGGCATTCCTCTGGTTGAAGCTGGCGAAAAGGGAACCTGTCAGGTCACCTTTTTCTGGCGCGATCCCCAGGGTGACACGCAGCACTCCGATACCCGGCGCGTCTGGATCAATATCACCGGCGTAACCGATCATCATCATTCAGCCGTCCCCTCCTCATTAACGCCTGTTCCCGATACCGATGTCTGGTGGTGGCAAACCGCCCTGCCCGCTGACTGGCGCGGCAGCTACTGCCTGATTCCTGATAGTCAGGAAGAGACTTTTACCGGGCAGGCCGATATGCAGTCAGTGCGCCAGTGGTGGCGTCAGAAATTCCCGCAGGCGCAAAGCGACCCGCTGAATCCTTTGCGTAGCTGGGCGGGTGGACGCGGAATGAGGGTCTCGCCACTGCACCTGCCACACGCGCCGGATCAGCAGGTGTGGCATGCGGTTGATGAGGGCCGTGCCGCCGATATTCCGCTGCAACACTATTTGTGGCGCAGCGAACGACTGGGAAACCAGCGTCAGATCTGGATCTCTGTTACCGGAGACGCCAGTGCAGGCGATCGTCCGCTGGTACTGCTGCTGGATGGTCAGTTCTGGGCACAGAACATGCCGGTTGCCGGCCCGCTTCAGCAACTGACAGAGGCAGGCGAACTGCCCCCTGCGGTCTATGTCATGATCGACATCATCGACCGCGAGCACCGCACGCGTGAGCTGACCTGTAACCCTGACTTCTGGCTGGCGATTCAGCACGAGCTGTTGCCGCAGGTTCAGCGCTGGGCGCCGTTTCGTGCCGACAGCACGCTGGTAGCGGGACAGAGTTTTGGCGGCCTTTCTGCCGCTTACGCCACCCTGACCTGGCCGGAAACCTTTGCTGGGGCGATCAGCCTCTCCGGGTCGTTCTGGTGGCCCGCGCGCGGCGATCCCAATGGCTGGCTGCCACAGCAGTTACAACAGGGCTTACTGCAGGCCCCCCCTCGCCGCTTCTACCTGGAAGCGGGACGACGCGAACGGCTGATTCTGGCAGCAAACCAGCAGTTTCAGCACGATCTGACCGCTGCCGGACATCAGGTCAGCTATCACCCGGTCGAAGGCGGTCACGATGCGCTGTGCTGGCGCGGTGGACTGCTGGCAGGCCTTAAAGCCATGTGGCAATAGCCCTAACCCGCTTATATTCCGCCTTCTGCGCGCCACTGAAAGATATCTATGCAGGACAGCGGCGTTAGCGCGCCCGGTGACTGCGGACAGGAGACCGACATGCAACAACTTAACCCTTTCGACGATCCGCAACAGGATTGTCAGGTGCTGAAGAACGATCAGCAGCAGTACAGCTTATGGCCCGCCTTTTGTGCGGTTCCGGCAGGATGGCAGCCGGTGTTTGGCCCCGGGCCACAGGCTGACTGTCTGAGCTGGCTGAATGAAAACTGGCACGATATCCGTCCGGTTATGACGCAGGACAGAGGCGAAAATGTCTGAGATCACCCTCAACCCGCAGACAGAACAAAAAACGCTGCCGCTGGTGGCCGCTCAGCCCGGAATCTGGATCGCTGACCAGCTATCGCCCTATTCCAACGCTTACGCCGTGGCGCATTTTGTCGAACTGCGCGGTGCGCTGAACAGCGCGCTGCTGTCACAGGCCATAATTGCTGGCATGCAGGAAGCGGACACACTGAATATGGCCTTTGGCGAGCAGGAGGGTGAACCGCTACAGTGGCCTGAACCCCAGGCTTTCCACGAGCCTGAGGTGATCGATCTGCGCGATGCCGCCGATCCGGTGGCCGCAGCACGTGCGCTGATGCAGCAGGATATGACCGGCGATCTGCGGGTGCTGAGCGGCGCGCCGCTCTACCATCACAGCCTGCTTCGGCTGGATGAGAATCACTGGTACTGGTATCAGCGATACCATCACCTGGTGGTCGATGGTTTTAGTTTCACCGCTCTGACCCGCCGTATCGCCAATCTCTACAGCGCCTGGCAGCGCGGCGACACGCCGGAGCCAAGCCCGTTTGTACCGTTCAGCGACGTCGTTGATGAATATCAGCGCTATCAGCAATCTTCGGGCTGGCAGCGCGATCGCCAGTTCTGGCTGGAGAAAGGCGCGCAGCTACCTGCGCCCGCCTCGTTGTCCGCTCTGCCGCTGGCCGGTCAGAGCGCCAGTACCGACCTGCTGCGCCACACGTTTGCCGTGGATCGCGACACGTTTCAGGCTTTGCTGACGCACACCGGGCAGCACAACCTCAGTGCCGCGGATACCGCCTTTGCGCTGGTGGCATTATGGCTGGCGCGCCTCACCGGCCAGCATGCGTTCGCCGCCGGTTTCATCTTTATGCGCCGCATCGGCTCGGCCGCGCTCTGCGCCACCGGTCCGGTGATTAACGTGCTGCCAATGGCGGTGCATTACGATCCGGCACAGCCGCTGACGGCACTAGCCGGGCGTCTGGCGGGCGAAGTCAAAAAAATGCGTCGCCATCAGCGCTACGACGCTGAACAGGTGCAGCGCGATCTGGGTCGCTCCGGCGACAGCGATCCGCTCTATGGGCCGGTAATCAATCTGAAGATGTTTGATTACCAGCTCGATTTCGCTGGCATCAAAGGCATAACTCATCAGCTGGCGTCAGGACCGGTACGCGATCTGGAGATTGCTATCTACCTCAGCGAACAGGGCGACCTGACGCTGGAGTTACTGGCTAATGCACAGCGCTACAGTGAGACAACGCTAAAGCAACACGCCAGCCGCTTTGGCCTGCTGCTTCAGCAGCTTGCCGTCCGGCCAGCCAGTGCCTGTGGCGAGCTGGACATGCTGATGCCGGAAGAGCATCAGCAGCTCGCGGCGATCAACCAGACTGCCGTAATGCTGCCCGCAGAAACCCTGAGCAGCCTGCTGCTCCGTCAGGCACAGCGTTCGCCGCGCGCTCCGGCACTGGCAGATGAGGGGCATCAGCTTGACTATCAACAGATGCAGCAGCAGGTCGCTGCGCTGGGGCAACAGTTGATTGCGCAGGGAGTGACGCCGGGTGATATCGTCGCCGTAGCGCTGCCGCGTTCGGTCTTTTTATCGCTGGCGCTGCAGGCGATCGTCAGCGTGGGGGCAACCTGGCTGCCGCTTGATACCGGCTACCCGGACGATCGGTTACAGATGATGCTGGAAGATGCCGCGCCGAAAACGCTGATCACCTGTCGTGAACTGGCCGAGCGGCTGGCGGCACTCTCACCCGTCGCGCCGCTGTTTTACGACGCGCTGTTAACACCCGTGGATAGCGTGCTGATGCAGGCCCCGCGTCCACAGGATGGTGCATACATCATCTATACCTCCGGCTCGACCGGTCGGCCAAAAGGGGTGCTGGTCAGTCATGAGGCGATCGTCAACCGTCTGTTATGGATGCAGGATCGCTATCCGCTCGGCAGCGATGATGTGGTGTTGCAGAAAACCCCGAGCAGCTTTGATGTTTCGGTATGGGAGTTCTTCTGGCCGCTTATCGTCGGCGCACGGCTGGTGATGGCTCCGCCCGATGCTCATCGCGACCCGGACGCGCTGCAGCAGCTGTTTGCCCGCTACCGCGTGACCACCACCCATTTTGTTCCGTCGATGCTGGCTGCTTTTGTCGCTTCGTTGCAGGAAGGTGACGCGATAGCGCGCTGCGCCACCCTGCGCCGGGTTTTCTGTAGCGGCGAAGCGCTGCCCGCAGAGTTATCGCGCCAGTGGCAGGCGCTGACCCGTGTGCCCTTGCATAATCTTTATGGCCCGACCGAAGCGGCGGTTGATGTCAGCTACTATCCGGCCTTTGGCCCGGAGCTGGCGGCCGTCGAAGGGGCCAGCGTGCCGATTGGCTTCCCGGTCTGGAACACCGGCTTACGGATTCTGGATGCGCGTCTGCAGCCGGTGCCACCGGGCGTGGCTGGCGATCTCTATCTGACCGGCGTGCAGCTGGCGCATGGCTATCTTGATCGTCCCGACCTCACTGCCAGCCGGTTTGTCGCCGATCCGTGGGGACACGGCTCCCGGATGTACCGCACCGGTGATGTGGCGCGCTGGCTGCCGGATGGTGCGGTGGAGTATCTGGGCCGCAGCGACGATCAGCTTAAAATTCGCGGACAGCGTATCGAGCTGAACGAGATCGACCACGCCATGGCTGCGCTACCTGGCATTGAGCAGGCCGTCACGCATGCGGTGGTGCTGGGGAGCAGCAGCGATCAGCAGGGCGATGCCCGCCAGCTGGTCGGCTATGTGGTGGCTGATGGCCCGATCGATACCGACGCAATACGTCAGACTCTGGCCTCACAGTTACCGGCGCATATGGTGCCGGTGGCGATTGTTCAGCTGGCGGCGTTACCGCTCAGCAGCAACGGTAAGCTGGATCGCAAAGCGCTGCCGCTGCCGCAAACGCAGGCAGCGCTGGCTGGTCGCGCGCCGCATCCCGGACTCGAAACGACACTGGCACAGGCGTTTGCCAGGCTGCTGGAGTGCGAACCGGTGAGCGCCCAGGATGATTTCTTCTCGCTGGGCGGTCACTCGCTGCTGGCGATGCGGCTGGCAGCACAGCTGCGCCGGACGCTGAATCAGCCTGTGTCAGTGGGCCAGATCATGGTGGCATCCACGGTAGAAAAGCTGGCGGCACTGCTCAGCAGCGAGCCCGCGGATGTGGCTCGCGCCGGATTTGAAGCGGTATTACCCTTGCGACGCAGCACTGGCCCGACGCTGTTCTGCTTCCATCCCGCCTCCGGTTTTGCCTGGCAATTCAGCGTGTTGCAGCGCTATCTGGATGCACGCTGGTCGCTACTCGGCATTCAGTCACCCCACACCGCCAGCCCGCTGAACCAGGCGCAGCACCTTGACGCGGTGTGTGAGGCGCATCTGGCGACGGTGCGTCAGCAGCAGCCACAGGGGCCATACTATTTCCTGGGCTACTCGCTGGGTGGCACGCTGGCGCAGGGTATCGCCGCGCGGCTGGAGGCCGAAGGTGAAACCGTTGCCTTCCTCGGACTGCTGGATACCTGGCCGCCGGAGACGCAGAACTGGGATGAACGACGCGGTGAAAACGTGCTGGATCCGGCGGTGCTGGAAGAGGTTAATCGTGAGCGCGAGCAGTTTATCGCTGCGCAGCGGCAGCAGGCCGGTGAAGGAATGGAGGCACTGTTTACCACCATTGAAGCCAACTACGCCAGTTCGGTGCGCCTGCTGGCAACAGCGCGCAGTGCCCGTTTCACCGGACACGCAACCCTGTTCCTGGCGGAACAGACGCAGCAGCCCGGTCAGGATGCGCGCCGCGCCTGGGCGCCCTATGTCGGCGAGCTTACCATCTGGCCGCTGGACTGTGCGCACGTCGAGATCATCTCACCACGCATGTTCGAACAGATTGGGCCACGACTGCAGCAGTGCCTGGCGTCGCTGGATCCCTGAACCGTTCTGACTTTGCGCTTTCTTCGGGTGGAGAAAGCGCAGGTCAGCCTCTTCCCAGCGGCACAATCATCGGCGTACCGGCCACCGGATCGTTAATGATGATGCAGCGCAGGCCGTAGATCGCTTCTATCAGTTCCGGCGTGACGATCTCCGCCGGTTTCCCTTCGGCAATGATTTTCCCGTCTCGCATCGCAATCAGGTGGCTGGCATAGCGGCACGCCTGATTGAGATCGTGCAGCACCACCACCAGCGTACGGCCATGCTGCTGATTGAGATCCTGCATTAATTCCAGCAACTCAATCTGATGGGCGATGTCGAGCCAGGTGGTCGGTTCATCCAGCAGCAACAGTGGCGTCTGCTGAGCCAGCACCATCGCAATCCACACCCGCTGCCGCTGGCCGCCAGAGAGCGTATCAACCTGCTGCTGCGCCAAATCTGCCACGCCAGTAGCCTGCATTGCCTGCTGAACAGCCGTCTCATCTTCCTGTCGCCAGCGACCAAACAGCGACTGGTGCGGATAACGCCCGCGCGCGACCAGTTCGCTGACGCTGATGCCCGCTGGTGCATTCGAGCTTTGCGGTAGCAGCCCCAGCCGACGCGCCACCTCTTTGGTAGCGTAGTGAGCAATCGCATTGCCATCCAGCAGCACCTGGCCTTTCAGAGGCGAGACCAGGCGGCTTAAGGTACGCAGCAGCGTCGACTTTCCACAGGCGTTGGGGCCAATAATAACGGTCAGTTCACCGTCGGGGATCGCGACGGTGAGATTCTCCGCCACGATTTTTTTGTCATACCCCAGCGTCAGCGCGTCGCCCTGCAAACGTGTTTTCACTGTCATTGGCGTCGCGCCTCCCGTACCAGTAAAGCAATCAGATAGAGTCCGCCCAGGCTAACCGTGATGACGCCAACCGGCAGCTGATAAGGCAGGAAAAAGTGCTGCGCGGCGTAATCCGCGGCGGTTAACAGCAGCGCGCCGCACAAGGCAGCCAGCGGCAGCGCGCCTTTGATACCGCCACACAGCCGACGAGCAATCTGCGGTGCCAGCAGCGCAATAAAGGAGACAGGACCGACCAGCGCGGTAGAGGCGGCGGTGAGGATCACGCCCGTCAGCATCAGCAAAACGCGGCTGCGTTCAACCGGTACGCCCAGCGCGCAGGCGGTGTCGTCACCCATCTCCAGCAGACGCATGCGCCGGGCCAGCATGCTTGTCGCCAGCAGCGCCAGCAGCAGCACGGTAATCACCGGCGTCGTTTTCGCCCAGGTAATGCCGTTGAGTGAACCGGCGCTCCAGAGCCCGGCGCTCAGTGCCGCCTCCAGTGAGGCGCTGATAATCAGCCAGCTGTTCAGCGCCATCAGCAGCGCCCGCACGCTGATGCCCACAATGATCAGACGAAAGGTCTCCACGCCGTTGCGCCAGCTGAACAGCCAGACCACGCCCGCCGTGAGCAGTCCGCCAAGCAGTGCCGCCAGCGTCATGCCCTCCATGTTTTGCTGGAACAGCACCAGTGCCACCAGGACGCCGCTGTAAGCGCCGGTATTGAAACCCAGAATATCGGGGCTGCCCAGCGGGTTGCGCAGCAGCGACTGAAAAATTGCCCCGCTGACGCCCAGTGCCGCACCAATCAGCAGCGCCATCATGACGCGCGGCAGTCGCCACTCCAGTACAATCAGCTGTATGTTACGCGCCGCCTCGCCGTTGATAAGGGCCCACAACTGGCTGGCGGAGATCGGTAAGGTGCCGCGCGTAATGCTCAGAAAGGCCAGCACCCCGCAGGCCACCAGCAGCATCAGCGCATTAATTATCACCCGTTTCATATCTGCCCTCTTCCCGACTTGCGGCGCACCAGCACAATCAGCATCGGCGCGCCCAGTATGGCCGTGACAATCGACACGCGCAGTTCGCCCGGTACCAGCAGCCGTCCCAGAATATCGGCGGCCAGCAGCAAACAGGGGGTGATAAGAAGGGTTCCGGGCAGCATCCAGCGATGATCGTTACCCAGCAGCCAGCGGGCCAGATGTGGCGTCATTAAGCCGACAAAAGCGATGGGGCCGACAGCGGCTGTCGCCGCCCCACTCAGCAGCGCAATAGCCAGTAATCCCACCAGCTGGGTACGCATCACCCGGGTACCCAGCGCAGTCGCCATATCACCGCCCATACTCAGGCTGTTGAGCGAACGCGCCAGCAGCAGCGCCAGCAGGCTCCCGGCGACTACCGCCGGAAAGGTGGTGCGCAGAATGGCAAAATTGCGGATATCCAGCGAGCCACTGTGCCAGAAACGCAGATGATCGTAGATGTCAGGATTGAGCAGCGATAAACCAGAGGTTAACCCCTCCAGCACCGCGCCCAGCGCCACGCCTGCCAGCGTCAGACGCACCGGATTAACGCGGCCACCGCCCAGCGCACCGGTCAGCGCCACCAGCAGGGAGGCCAGCAGTGCGCCCGTAAAGGCAAAGCCAAGCCAGTCCGCGGGGGAGTCAGCGCCAGACAGGGCGATGCCCAGCACCACCGCAAAGCCTGCACCGGCGTTGATACCGAGAATGCCGGGATCGGCCAGCGGATTGCGCGTCAGGCTCTGCATCAGCGCGCCCGCCAGACCTAAACTGATCCCGGCCAGCAGACCCGCCAGGGTGCGCGGCAGTCGGGCATCGCGCACGATGACACAATCGACGCGGTTACAGTCGCTGAATAAGGCCTGCGTGACATCATGAAAGGGGATAGATTTGGCACCCAGCATCAGGCTGAGCGCGAGAAGCAACAACAGCAGCATCCCTGAACCTGCTATTGCACGAAGTTGACGCATAACGTTTAAACCTTCACCGATTCATTGAGATCGCAGCACGAGTCATTATGATAATGATACTTGTTATCGTTATTAGTGATTTTTTGTATGTTACCATGACTCCCGGACTCAATGATGAGGAAAATGGGTGCAAAAAAGCGACGTTATGAACAAACCCTCCCACTTTATCGATCTCAGCCTGCTGAGAACCCACCCCGCCTTTCGCGCCATTTTTATCGCCCGCTTTATCTCCATCGTCGCCCTCGGCATGCTGGCGGTGGCGGTACCGGTTCAGATTCAGCAGCTAACGCAGTCGCCGCTGCTGGTGGGGCTGGCGGTGACGCTGGCCGGTGCCGGCATGTTTATCGGCCTGCTGACCGGCGGCGTGCTGGCGGATCGCTATGAGCGCCGACGTCTGATCCTGTTTGCCCGATCCACCTGTGGCCTGGGCTTTGTCGCCTTATGCATCAATGCCCTGCTCCCTTCGCCGTCGGTGATCGCCGTCTTTGTGCTGGGACTATGGGATGGTTTTTTCGGCGCGATAGGCGTCACCGCGCTGCTGGCGGCGACGCCGGCGCTGGTCGGGCGTGAAAACCTGATGAAAGCAGGTGCGATTACCATGCTGACGGTGCGATTTGGCGCGATTCTCTCACCCGCCATTGCCGGACTGGTCATCGCGCAGGGCGGTGTGGCGTGGAACTACGGACTGGCGGCATTTGGTACGTTGCTGACGGTGTTAACCCTGCTGCGGTTGCCGCGGCTTGCGCCACCGCCGCAGCCGCGTGAACATCCGCTGAAAGCACTGGCCAGCGGCGTGCAATTCCTGTTTGCCAGCCCGATTGTTGGCATGGCGGCGCTGGTCGGCGCGCTGGTGACGTTAGCCAGTGCGGTGCGCGTGCTCTATCCGGCGCTGGCGCCACACTGGCAGGTCGGCGTGACGGAGTTAGGGCTGATGTATGCCGCCGTTCCGCTGGGTGCTGCCACAGGTGCCCTCACCAGCGGACGGCTGGCACAGTCACCGCAGCCGGGCCGCCTGATTCTGGCGAGTGCTATTGCTGCTTTCGTCGCGCTGGCTCTGTTCAGCCTGATGCCGTGGTTCAGCGCGAGTCTGGTCTGCCTCGCGGCCTTTGGCTATTTCAGTGCCATCAACAGCCTGGTGCAGTACGCGCTGATCCAGACGCTGACGCCTGATGCGCTGCTCGGCAGGATCAACAGCCTCTGGACAGCGCAGAATGTCACCGGCGATGCGATAGGTGCAGCGATGATTGGCGCGATGGGTTCACTGTTGTTGCCGCAGCAGGCGGCCAGCCTGGCTGGTCTGGCAGCCACCGTGCTGGGCATCGTCATGTGGCTGCTGATGGCGCGTCTGCGTCGCTATCAACCGCCTGCACCGGCGGAAACGGGATCATGATTTAACGAACAGCGTCTCCAGCCGCGTCAGCAAATTGCTGGCGCTGTAGTAGTCGAGCCGGAAGCTATCCAGCCCCAGCGCATAGACCGCTTTTGCGCGCACAGCTGGGGTCTGCGCCAGGAAAGGGTTGCTCATCACCTGTGCGGCGGTGGGCTCTTCAGCGGCAAACAGCAGATATGATTGACCATTAAGGCCTGCCGCCAGATTTTCTCCTGACAGTTGCAGGATATCTTTACGCTGTCCCATGCTGTGACCAGACTGAAGAGTGGCCGGCGGCGTCGCCAGAGTGAAGCCCAGTTGCTGCAGTAATTTCCCCTGCGCCGATGCATCCGTCCACAGATTGACTGCCCGGCCATCCCCGTTCCACACCATCGCTGATACCGGCTGCGGCGGCAGGGTCAGCTTCGCTTTCAGAGCCTTTTCTCGCGCATCAAACTCAGCTTTCCGGGCGGCAGCTTCCGCTTCATGCCCGGTCGCCTCACCCAGCAACGTCACCAGTTGCTGCCAGCTTTTATCGTCGTAATTCACCACCAGCACCGGCGCAATCGCCGCAAGCTGATCGACCAGTTTGATCGCCGAATCATTCCCGGTGGCGCTGACCACAATCAGGTCTGGCGCTTCAGCAGCAATCGCTTCTGCACTGGGCTCACCAATGTAGAGACGTTTTACGCCGCGCTGTTTGGCCACTTCGCCCCACTGACGGAAGAATCCCTGCTTATCAGCCAGCCGACTGCCGGGTGCAGTTGCGCCACTGGCGACGACCGGCGCATCAATGGCCAGCAGCGAGCCGGTCAGGGTAACGCTGGTCGAGACAATGCGCATCGGTGCCTGGGTCAGCGTGATATTGCCTGTTGCCCCGGCGACAGTTCGCGGCCAGCCGGTCTGGGCAGCAGCGGTAACGCTGAACAGGCTGATGCTCAGGAAAAACAGCGCTATCGCCGATGTGACACCATGTTTACTCATAGATTTTCGTCCACTTTTACCCGGAAAAAGAGAGAGACCATTTGTGCTGATTTAACCGGCCATGCCAGCTGAATCGCCGCGTAATTATTGACACTTTCGGCTAATCAACGTAGGTTACTGGCCCACAATACAAATGATAATCATTATTAGTTATCTTATCATTTATAGGTGGAAATTATGGTGGAATCGCTGGCGTTTGAACATCCCTTGTTGCAGGATTTCCCGGCACTCTGCCGTGGCTTTCTGTTTACCTCTCCCTTGCAAAGCCTGACCACACAGGGCTGTTTTACTACCCTTACCGCGCCGGTAAGGCAGGGTGAGCAGCTGACAGGGGAGTTTCAGCAGCAACTACAACACCATTTTGCTTCAGCCAGAAAACAGGGCATTGCCCATCCCATTCTGGTGGGTGCAATCCCCTTCGACGTGGATCAGCCTGCTGCGCTGTTTATCCCTGAGTCGTATCAGACCTTTAACCGTGACGATCTCAACGCCAGTGCCTCTCTGGCTGAGGCTGAACTGCCGCAGGTGCGTCGCCGCACGGCGGTGCCGGACCATGACATTTTCATCGACATGGTTGCGCAGGCGGTGGCGGCTACGCAGCGCGGCGATCTGGATAAAGTGGTGTTGTCGCGGCTGATGGATATCGTGGCGGAACAACCGGTTGATACGGCCGCCCTGATGCAGCGCATCGTGGCGCAGAACCCTAACAGCTATCACTTCCATCTGCCGCTGCCCGATGGTGGCGCGCTGGTTGGCGCCAGCCCGGAACTGATGATTCGTAAGCAGGGCCGCCAGTTCAGCTCCTGTCCGCTGGCCGGTTCAGCGCCGCGTCATCGCGATCCGCAGCGTGACCAGGCCTCTGGCGACAGCCTGATGCACTCAGCAAAAGATCGTCATGAGCATAAGCTGGTCACGGATGCGATGCGCGCGACGCTGCAACCGCGCAGCCGCCTGCTGTCGGTCCCCGAGACACCTTCACTGCTGACCACCGCAACATTGTGGCATCTCGCTACGCAGATTCAGGGTGACGTGCTGGACGATCGCGAAAATGCGCTGTCACTGGCCTGTCTGCTGCATCCGACACCGGCCCTCAGCGGCTTCCCGCATCAGCGTGCTCAGGCGCTGATTCAGCGACTGGAGCCATTTGAACGTCAGCTGTTTGGCGGCATCGTCGGCTGGTGTGACGATCAGGGCAATGGCGAATGGGTCGTCACCATTCGCTGCGGTACGGTGAATGGCCCGCGGGTGCGGCTGTTTGCGGGCGCAGGCATCGTAGCGGACTCACAACCTGAATCAGAATGGCGTGAAACCGGCGTCAAACTCGATACCATGCTTCGCGCTTTTGGACTGCAATAAAGGAACCTGTATGACGATTTCCTACAGCCGCTGGCCGGACGATCTGGCCGCACGTTACCGTGAAAAAGGCTACTGGCTCGATCTGCCGATGACCGATATCCTGGAACGTCATCGCGACAGCGAGAGCGTAGCGGTGATTGATGGCGAACGACAATTTACCTATCGCCAGCTGGCGGCGCTGAGTGACAACCTGGCCGCGGCATTGCAGCGTCGCGGCCTGAAGTCAGGCGATACGGCGCTGGTGCAGCTTGGCAACGTGGCTGAGTTTTACCTGACGCTGTTTGCCCTGTTCAAAATCGGCGTTGCCCCGGTTAACGCCCTGTTCAGCCATCAGCGCACTGAACTGGCCGCCTATGCCAGTCAGATCTCGCCGAGCCTGTTAATTGCCGATCGCAGCCACGCACTGTTCGCCGATGATGCGTTTATTGCGCAACTTCGCCGCGATCAGCGTTCACTACAACAGGTGATCCTGCGTAATGACGCTCAGACGGAAAACAGCCTCGACGCCCTGCTGGCTGAACCCGCGGGCAACTTCATCGCAACCCCGACCGCAGGCGATGAAGTCGCCTTTTTCCAGCTGTCGGGTGGCAGTACCGGTACACCGAAACTGATCCCACGTACCCATAATGATTACTACTACAGCATCCGTGAGAGTGACGTTATCTGCGATGTTACCGCCGACACCCGCTACCTGATCGCCCTGCCCGCCGCGCATAACTTCCCGATGAGTTCGCCGGGCGCGCTGGGCGTTTTTTACGCGGGCGGACAGGTGATCTTGGCCGCCGATCCCAGCGCAACGCTCTGCTTCCCGCTGATTGAAAAGCATCAGGTCACCGATACCGGCCTGGTTCCGCCCGCCGCCAGTCTCTGGCTGCAGGCGATTCAGGAATGGGGCAGCAATGCCGCGCTGGCCTCGCTGCAACGCATTCAGGTCGGTGGCGCAAAGCTGGGTGAAACGCTGGCCGCGCGCATCCAGAACGAGATCGGCTGCACCCTGCAGCAGGTATTTGGTATGGCGGAAGGTCTGGTGAACTACACCCGACTGGATGACGATGAGCAGACCATTCTCACCACGCAGGGACGCCCGATCTCCCCGGATGACGAGGTGTGGGTCGCCGACGATCAGGGTAATCCATTGCCAGCAGGCTCCATCGGTCGCCTGATGACGCGTGGTCCTTATACCTTCCGCGGCTACTACAACAGCCCGGAACATAACGCCGCCAGCTTCGATGACCAGGGCTTTTACTGCTCTGGCGATCTGATTGAGATCACGTCCTCTGGCAACATCATCGTGCAGGGCCGGGAGAAAGATCAGATCAACCGGGGCGGCGAAAAGATCGCAGCCGAAGAGATCGAAAACCTGCTGCAGCGCCATGCGGATGTGATCCACGCTGCACTGGTCTCCATGAGCGACGAGCTGATGGGTGAAAAGAGTTGTGCCTTTATCGTCACCCGTCAGCCGGTTAAACCGGTGGCGCTGCGTCGTCACCTGCGTGAACTTGGCGTGGCAGAATTTAAGCTGCCCGACCGTATTACCTGCGTAGATGCCCTGCCGCTGACCGCGGTCGGAAAGGTGGACAAAAAACGTCTGCGCCAACAACTTGCCGATCAACAAGCGCAAGCCTGATCTGTCCGGAGATTTTCAATGGCTATTCCACAACTGACCTCTTATCCGCTGCCAGCCGCCACCGAGTTGCCCAACAACAAAGTGAAATGGATGCTGGAGCCGGACCGTGCCGCCCTGCTGATCCACGATATGCAGCGCTATTTTCTCAACTTCTGGGGCGAAAATAGCCCGCTGGTTGAGCAGGTAGTCGACAATATTGCCCGCCTGCGTCGCTACTGCAAAGCGCAGGGTATTCCGGTGTTTTACACCGCTCAGCCAAACGCGCAGAGCGATGAAGATCGTGCGCTGCTCAACGACATGTGGGGACCGGGCCTGAATAAACATCCCGATCAGCAGAAGATCGTGGATGCGCTGGCACCGGATGAGGACGATCATGTCCTGACCAAATGGCGCTACAGTGCATTTCACCGCTCGCCGCTGGAGTCGATCCTGCAGGAGATGGGCCGCGATCAGCTAATTATCACCGGCGTCTATGCCCATATTGGCTGCCTGACCACCGCCACCGATGCGTTTATGCGCAATATTCAGCCGTTTATGGTGGCCGATGCGCTGGCTGACTTCAGCCGTGAGGAACATATGATGGCGCTGACCTACACCGCGGGCCGTAGCGGAAAAGTGGTGATGACCGCCGATCTGATGCCTGTGCCACTCAGCAAAGATGATTTGCGCGCGTTGATCCTGCCGCTGCTGGAAGATGATGAGGTGCCGGAAGATGATGAAAACCTGATTGATTACGGTCTGGACTCAGTACGCGTGATGGCGCTGGCGGCACGCTGGCGTCAGGTACATCGTGATATCGATTTCGTCAGCCTGGCGAAAAATCCGAGCATTGATGGCTGGTGGGCGCTGCTGACGCGGGAGCCGGCGAAATGAGCCACACATTCGACTTCAGCGGTAAAATCGTCTGGGTAACCGGTGCCGGCCAGGGCATCGGCTATCATACTGCGTTAGCCTTTCATCAGGCTGGCGCACAGGTTGAGGCCTTTGATCAACGTTTTAAGGGCCATGATTATCCGTTTCCCTGCCACACGATGGATGTGGCCGATCCGGCGCAGGTCAAAACGATCTGCCAGCGCGTATTGGCCGTGCAACCGCGCATTGATGTGCTGGTCAACGCAGCCGGTATTTTACGGATTGGGGCCACCGATGAGCTGTCGTTTGCCGACTGGCAGGCGTGTCTTAACGTCAATGCGGGCGGCGCGTTTAATCTGTTCCAGCAGACATTGCCACGCTTTCGCGAACAGCGCGCCGGTGCCATCGTCACCGTCGCGTCTAATTCGGCTCACGCCCCGCGTATCGGCATGTCCGCTTATGGTGCTTCAAAAGCGGCGCTGCGCAGTCTCTGTCAGACCGTGGGTCTGGAGATGGCGCCCTATGGCGTCCGTTGCAACATCGTTTCACCGGGTTCCACCGACACCGATATGCAGCGCAGCCTGTGGCACACACCGATGGGTGAGCAGGAGATGATTGCCGGCTTCCCGGATCAGTTCAAGCTGGGTATCCCGCTGGGTAAGATCGCGCAGCCGCAGGAAATTGCAGCCACCGTACTGTTTCTCGCGTCGGATCTTGCCAGCCATGTGACGCTGCAGGATATTGTGGTTGATGGTGGCGCAACCCTGGGAGCCTGATGATGACAGCGATCTGGAAGCGATCCATTGATCTTCCCGCCCTGAATGCGCTGGGTGAGAACTCTCTGGTGGCCCATCTGGGTATCGTTTTTACCCTGATAGGTGATGATTATCTGGAAGCGACGATGCCGGTCGATGCCCGTACGCAACAGCCGTTCGGGCTGCTGCATGGCGGTGCGTCCGTGGTGCTGGCGGAGTCGATGGGCTCAATTGCCGGATATCTGGCGGTTGAGGAAGGCAGCAGCGTGGTTGGCGTAGAAGTGAATGCCAGCCATCATCGTGCGGTTTCTGCCGGTCTGGTGCGGGGAATTTGCCGTCCACTGCATCTGGGTAAACGCAGTCAGAGCTGGCAGATTGAGATTCGGAACGGTCGGGATCAGCTGTGCTGCAGTGCGCGACTGAGTGTAGCGGTGATGAGCTAGCTGCAGAAAGAACAATGCCCCCTTTCAGGCCTGAAAGGGGGCATTGCATATCACGCTGTAGCAGGCGATCGGTTAACGCTGATAGATAATTTCAACGCCTTCGTCGTCTTCATCATCCCAGTCGTCATCCCACTCTTCATCTTCCACTTCAACCGTGTTTTCAATGGTTTCTTTGTGGTAATCGTCCCACATGAACTCCACTTTCTCCGGCTGCTTCTCTTCAAGCTCCGCTTCTTTCGGATTAGCGTTGATGAAGCTCATCACGTCCCAGCAGAGTTCGTTGACACCGGTACGGCTTGCGGCAGAAATCAGGTAATACTTATCTTCCCAGCCCAGTGCTTCAGCCACCGCTTTAGCCCGTGACTGCGCTTCTTCTTCACTGATCAGATCAATTTTGTTGAAGACCAGCCAGCGTGGCTTGTTGAACAGCTTCTCGCTGTACTTTTCCAGCTCGCCGAGAATGATGCGGGCATTTTCAACCGGATCGCTTTCATCGATGGGGTCGATGTCGATCAGGTGCAGCAACACGCGGCAGCGCTCAAGGTGCTTCAGGAAGCGAATGCCGAGGCCTGCGCCATCGGCTGCGCCTTCAATCAGGCCAGGGATATCGGCCACGACGAAGCTCTGCTCGCTGTCCATACGAACCACGCCCAGGCTCGGCACCAGCGTGGTAAACGGATAGTCCGCCACTTTTGGCTTCGCTGCCGATACGGCACGGATAAAGGTCGATTTACCGGCATTCGGTAAGCCCAGCATCCCGACATCTGCCAGCAGCATCAGCTCCAGCTGCAGATCGCGCTTTTCACCTGGGGTACCCATGGTTTTCTGGCGCGGACTGCGGTTTACAGATGATTTAAAGCGGGTGTTACCCAGGCCATGCCAGCCGCCTTTGCCGACCATCAGTTTCTGGCCGTGACGCGTCATGTCGCCCAGTGTCTCGCCGGTACCCTGATCGATAACCCGGGTGCCGACCGGCACTTTAACTTCGATATCTTTACCGCGTTTGCCAGTACAGTCGCGGCTCTGGCCGTTCTGCCCACGCTCGGCGCGGAAAGATTTTTCGAAACGATAATCGATAAGGGTGTTGAGGTTTTCATCAGCGATCAGATAAACGTCACCGCCGTCACCGCCATCACCCCCATCAGGGCCGCCTCTCGGGATATATTTTTCGCGGCGGAAGCTTACGCAACCATTACCGCCATCACCGGCGACGACCAAAATTGTCGCTTCATCTACAAACTTCATTTTCTATCTCCGTCACACAATCGCCTGCAGCACTCTGCAGACAGGTCCGCCAGGGTCTTCTGCGCTGACCAGCGGCGGATAAATCAGGATTGGCTTTCGCCAGTGCGTACATAAAGTGTACAGCAAACTTTTGTGATGCGTCGCTTTTACCGCAACAGACCGCAGAATGTAAAAAGCCCCGCAGGAGCTGCGGGGCCTTCAATTCGTGCGTTCAGACGTTAAACGTCTGCGTCACGACAACCTTACTCAGCAACGATGCTGATGTATTTACGGTTGTTCGGACCTTTAACTTCGAACTGTACTTTACCGTCTGCGGTAGCAAACAGGGTGTGGTCACGACCACAACCTACATTGGTACCGGCGTGGAATTTGGTGCCACGCTGACGAACGATGATGCTACCTGCCAGAACAGATTCGCCACCGAAACGTTTTACACCCAGACGTTTTGCATTGGAGTCACGACCATTTCGAGTCGAACCACCAGCCTTTTTATGTGCCATTTGTCAGATCTCCTCTTATGCCGTGATACCAGTGATTTTCACATCAGTGAACCACTGGCGATGGCCTGCTTGCTTACGGTAGTGCTTACGACGACGAAACTTAACGATCTTAATTTTCTCGCCACGACCGTGAGCAACAACTTCTGCCTTGATCATTCCGCCTGAAACCAGTGGCGCGCCGATTTTCACGTCTTCGCCATTAGCAATCATCAGAACCTGGTCAAACTCAATCGTTTCACCGGTTGCGATGTCCAGCTTTTCCAGGCGAACGGTCTGACCTTCGCTTACTCGGTGTTGTTTACCACCACTTTGGAAAACCGCGTACATATAAAACTCCGCTTCTGCGCTTGCCTTTTAGTTCATCAGGCGGCGCGCTAAATATTCACAATAGGGCGCGAATTCTACGCAAAACTCCAGAAGAAGACAAGAGCACTTTGCACACTCTTGCAGAAAAAAAACACAGGCTGAATGCAACCGTTTCTCAGGCAGAAAATTCAAGTACAATCAGTAACAGATTACCTGAACGCTGGCTGGGTAAAAGCACTTACCATGGCAGAGATAACGAGTCATAGCTGAAAAGACGAATGAACTTAGAACAGATTAATGAATTAACCGCACAGGATATGGCTGCCGTTAACCAGACCATCCTCGACCAGCTGAATTCAGATGTCTCGCTCATCAACCAGTTGGGCTACTACATCATCAGTGGTGGGGGCAAGCGTATCCGTCCCATGATTGCCGTGCTATCCGCACGTGCCATGGGCTACAAGGGCGATCTTCACGTGACCAATGCGGCGCTGATCGAATTTATCCACACCGCCACGCTGCTGCATGACGATGTCGTGGATGAATCCGATATGCGTCGTGGCAAAGCGACCGCGAACGCGGCGTTTGGCAATGCGGCAAGCGTGCTGGTCGGTGATTTTATTTACACCCGCGCCTTCCAGATGATGACCAGCATGGGTTCGCTGCGTATCCTGGCGCTGATGTCAGAAGCGGTAAACGTGATTGCTGAGGGCGAAGTCCTGCAGCTGATGAACGTCAACGATCCCGACATCACCGAAGAGAGTTACATGCGCGTGATTTACAGCAAGACCGCGCGTCTGTTTGAAGCGGCCTCGCAGGCCTCGGCGATACTGGCTGAAGCCACACCTGAAGAGGAAAAAGCGCTACAGGATTATGGGCGCTATCTGGGCACCGCTTTCCAGTTAATTGACGACTTACTGGATTACAGTGCTGACGGCGAGACGCTGGGCAAAAATACCGGCGATGATCTGAGTGAAGGCAAACCCACGCTGCCACTGCTGCATGCTATGCAGCACGGCTCACCTGAGCAGGCGAAGATGATCCGTGAAGCCATTGAGCAGGGAAATGGCCGCCATCTGCTGGAACCGGTACTGGAAGCGATGAATCAGTGTGGTTCACTCGAATGGACGCGCAGCCGCGCCGAACAGGAAGCGGATAAAGCCATTGAAGCCTTGCGTATTCTGCCCGAATCGCCGTGGCGCAGTGCGCTGGAGTCGCTGGCGCACATGTCAGTTCAGCGCGATTTCTGATCCCTCACGGAGCCTGACAGGCTCCGTTTTTACGTCCCTGCTCTCACTTCTTTTTGTTACCTCTTAGCTGTTGCACTCCTTTTGCATGCCACCCCACAGATCAGATGCTGGATCCAAATATTACTGGAAACTAATGGGAACTATTTGCTATAAAAACCTCAATCTTTCCAGATAACGGTAAAAAGGAAAGCTCACGTCCTGCGGGACGACGCAATGACAGGGAAAAGGAGAACAGGATATGCAAAAAAGGATGGAAGACTGGCACCCGGCTGACATTATCGCGGCGCTGCATAAGCGTGGAATGACACTCGCGGCGCTGTCACGCGCAGCAGGTCTCAGTTCATCAACGCTGGCTAATGCGCTCACGCGTCCATGGCCCAAGGGCGAATGGTTGATCGCTGACGCGATCAAGGTTCATCCTTGTGAGATCTGGCCCAGCCGCTATTACGATCCCGAGACCCACTGCCTGCTGGATCGCAGAAAACGTATCCGGGCGCCTGTCGATCATTCCGATACCGCCTGAAAACTCAGGCGATCCTCAGGCGAAAAAAAACCAGCCCCCAAAGGGGGCTGGCTCTTTCAGAGCATCTGCGGGATTACTCTTCGCTGACGCGCTCGATGTTTGCGCCCATGGCTTTCAGCTTATCTTCGATGTGCTCATAGCCACGATCGATGTGATAAATGCGATCAACAAACGTCGTTCCTTCCGCAATACAACCGGCCAGAACCAGGCTGGCAGACGCACGCAAATCGGTCGCCATCACCTGCGCACCTGACAGGGTTTCAACCCCATGACAGATCGCCGTGTTGCTCTCAATCTCAGCATGTCCGCCCATACGAATCAGTTCCGGGATATGCATGAAACGGTTTTCGAAGATGGTTTCGGTAATCACGCCCGTGCCTTCCGCGACCATGTTTAACAGTGTGAACTGCGCCTGCATATCGGTCGGGAAACCTGGATGCGGTGCAGTGCGCACATTGACCGCTTTTGGCCGCTTGCCGTGCATATCCAGACTGATCCAGTCTTCGCCGGTTTCGATATCGGCACCCGCATCACGCAGCTTGGCCAGCACAGCATCCAGCGTATCCGGCTGGGTTTTGTGACACATCACTTTGCCACCCGAAATGGCGGCAGCCACCAGGAAGGTACCGGTTTCGATACGATCCGGCAGGACACGATAAACACCGCCACCCAGACGCTCTACGCCTTCGATGGTGATTTTATCGCTGCCTGCACCACTGATTCTGGCGCCCAGGGTGTTAAGGAAGTTGGCGGTATCGACAATTTCCGGCTCACGCGCCGCATTCTCAATCACGGTGGTACCGGTCGCCAGCGTCGCAGCACTCATGATGGTCACGGTCGCGCCGACGCTGATTTTGTCCATGACAATCAGTGCGCCCTTCAGGCGGCCATTGACTGACGCTTTCACGTAGCCCTCTTCCAGCTTGATCTCGGCACCCAGCTGTTCAAGACCGGTGATGTGCAGATCAACCGGACGCGCGCCGATAGCGCAGCCACCCGGCAGGGAAACCTGACCCTGACCAAAACGCGCCACCAGCGGGCCCAGCGCCCAGATTGAGGCACGCATGGTTTTGACCAGATCGTAAGGCGCACAAAATACATCTACCGCGCTGGCATCGACATGCACAGAACCGTTGCGTTCCACCTTCGCACCCAGCTGGCTCAGCAGCTTCATGGTGGTATCAATGTCGCGCAGCTTTGGCACATTCTGGATCTCGACCGGCTCTTCAGCCAGCAGCGCAGCAAACAGAATAGGAAGCGCGGCGTTCTTTGCCCCGGAAATGGTTACTTCACCACTTAAGCGGGTGGGGCCTTGCACACGAAATTTGTCCATTAACACGGCTCTCAATTAACTAGCTAAAGATTGGACTCGCCAGCGACGAGTTCACCACGCTGGGGATCAGAAACCGTTGAGTTTACGGTCACGCGCCCATTCAGCGGGAGTATAGGTTTTGATAGAGACAGCATGAATGCGGTTATCCGCGATAAATTCCATCAGCGGCGCGTAGACAGCCTGCTGCTTTTTCACGCGGCTCAGTTCGCCAAACAGTTCGCCTACGGCGATCACCTGAAAATGGCTGCCATCATTGCTCATCACATGCACTTCATCTAAAGGCAATGCTGCCATCAGCACGGCCTGAATTTCACTGTTTTCCATTGGGCTTAACTTCACTTAATAATAATAAGGCTGACATAGTAGAGGAAAGCGGCTGACTCTTAAATACGCAAAAGCCCCTGTTGAAAACAGGGGCTTAGCATAACAACCGGAAATCAGGCGCTTTTATCCGCAGAAACAATAATCTGTTGCAGATTGTAAAGCGTTATCAGCGAATGCAGTTTGTCGCTGATGCCCGTAAAGCGAGGGGTAATACCCTGTGCCCGCGCGATTTCCCGCAGGTGCACCAGCAGGGCAAGCCCGGAAGAGTCCACACGCTCCAGCGCCGCGACGTCGATGGTATCGACATCTTTAATCAGCGTTTCACGTTGCTGCCACAGGCTCATCAGCGTGTCGCGATCCAGTTCGCCTTTCAGTAATAGCGTGCTGGCTTCCCGCTCCCAGCGTAACGATTCGTGCATTATTGTTGTTTATCCAGCGTGATTGGCTGTGCCGCAGAAGATTTCAGCTGCGCCGTCAGACCATCGATACCTTTGGTACGTAACAGATCGCTCCACTCATTTTGTTTGGTGGTGATCATGCTGACGCCTTCAGCGATCATGTCATACGCCTGCCAGTTACCGCTCTGGCTGTTTTTACGCCACTGGAAGTCAAGGCGAACCGGCGGACGACCATTGGGATCGATAATGGAAACGCGAATAGCGACAATCTGGGCATCGCCTAACGGCTGCTCAGGTTGAATCTTGTAGCTCTGTCCGTTGTACAGTGCCAGTGCCTGACCATAAGCCTGCGCCAGATAGTCACCAAAGGCGCTGAAGTAGGCTTCACGCTGAGCGGGCGTCGAATCACGATAGTAGCGGCCCAGCACTAACGCGCCCGCATATTTGATCTGTACATAAGGCAGCAGCTCCTGACGCACAATCTGACGCAGGTAGTTAGGGTCCTGCTTGATTTTCGGCTGCTCGTTTTTCAGACGGGTGAACGTCTTTTGCGCCGCTTCATTCATCAGTTTGTAGGGGTTGCTCTGATCGGCTGCGGTTGCCGTCAGCGGTACCGCAACCACCAGCATGGCAATCATCAGTAAACGTTTAAACATGGTATACCCTCTTCTTTAAGGTTGAGCCGGTGCCGCAGGCGCAGCACTGTCGCCTTCCTGCGCATCCTTGTTTTCACTGTTTTGTTTATTATCGCCGCTCTTATAAAGGAACTGACCGATCAGGTCTTCGAGCACCATGGCGGATTTCGTATCGCGCAGCGTATCGCCATCTTTCAGCATCGCCGAACCCAGTTCAGGATCGTCAAATCCTAAATTGAGTGCCAGGAATTGCTCACCCAGTAGTCCCTGAGTGCGAACCGCCAGCGAGCTGGTGTCTGAAATTTTATTCGCATACTGATCGCTGATGTCCATGGTGACACGCGGCAGCAGCGTTTTCGGCTCTAACTCAATGTCGGTCACCCGGCCAATCACCACCCCACCAATCTTGACCGGCGAACTGGCTTTGAGACCACCAATATTGTCAAAGGTGGCGTAGAGCTTCCACGTCGGCTCGGTGCCCATTGACTTTAAATCGGCGACGCGCAGCGCGAGAAACAGCGCCGCCAGCAACGCCATAATCATAAATATGCCAACCCAGATTTCGCTTTTTTTGCTTTGCATTGCATCAATTCCCAAACATCAGTGCTGTCAGCACAAAATCCAATCCGAGCACCGCCAGTGACGCGTGCACCACAGTGCGCGTCGTCGCGCGACTGATCCCTTCAGAGGTTGGAATCGCATCATAGCCGTTAAACAGCGCAATCCACGTCACGGTAATGGCAAATACCGCACTTTTAATCAGGCAGTTAACCACATCGGCACGAAAATCGACGGCATTCTGCATCGCCGACCAGAAGAAACCAGGATCAATCCCTTTCCAGCTCACCCCGACCAGCGCCCCACCGGCAATCCCTACCGCGGTAAAAATCAGCGTCAGTAACGGCATACTGATAAAACCGGCCCAGAAGCGCGGCGAGACCACCCGGCGCAACGGGTCAACCGCCATCATCTCCATACTGGAGAGCTGTTCGGTGGCCTTCATCAGGCCGATTTCGGCGGTCAGCGCAGACCCTGCCCGTCCGGCGAACAGCAGCGCGGTCACAACCGGCCCCAGTTCGCGCAGCAATGACAGCGCCACCAGCATACCGAGGCTGGTTTCCGCGCCATAGGTGTTTAAGACCAGATAACCCTGAAGGCCAAGCACCATGCCGATAAACAGACCGGAAACCACGATGATCAGCAGCGACAGCACGCCGACGCTATAAAGTTGTTTAATCAGTAGCGGCGTGTGTCTGCGGAACGCTGGCTTGCCCACCAGCGCATGAAAGAGCATGAGTCCTGCGCGTCCAAAACTGGCGCACGTTTCAATTCCCTGACGTCCAAATGTCGCCAGCGCCTTCAACACCATCAGTTTAGTTACTCCCTGAGCCGGTTAAATCAGCGAGATAGTCGCCGGCAGGAAAACGGAAGGGAACCGGACCATCCGCATCGCCATCAATAAACTGGCGAACGCGCGGGTCATTGTTCGCTCGCAACTCCGGCGTGGTGCCGTGTGCGATAATTTTTTGTCCGGCCACGATATAGGCATAGTCCGCAATACTCAGTACTTCCGGTACGTCGTGCGAGACCACAATACAGGTCAGGCCCAGAGCATGGTTCAGTTCATCAATGAGTTTTACCAGCACGCCCATCGTGATCGGATCCTGACCGACGAAAGGCTCATCAAACATGATCAGTTCCGGCTCCAGCGCGATAGCGCGCGCCAGTGCCACACGACGCGCCATTCCGCCCGACAGCTCCGCGGGCTTCAGCTGGGCCGCGCCACGCAGACCCACCGCTTCCAGCTTCATCAGCACTGTGCTGTGCAGCAACGGAGGAGGCAGACGGGTATGTTCACGCAGCGGCCAGGCAACATTTTCATAGACCGTCAGGTCAGTAAACAGCGCGCCAGACTGGAACAGCATGCTCATTTTTTTGCGCGCTTCGTACAATTTAGTGCGAGACAGTGACGGAATGTTTTCACCACGGAAAAAGATTTCACCGCGGGTCGGCTGAAGTTGCCCCCCAATCAAGCGTAGCAGCGTGGTTTTTCCTATCCCCGACGGCCCCATTATCGCCGTCACTTTGCCTTTCGGCACGGTCAGCGAAATGTCATCGAAGATGGTGCGATCTCCGCGCGAAAAACTCACGCCACGAACCTCAACCAGATTCGATTGCTGCTGGATCATTATAACCTCTTGTAAGGATCGGGCGTAAACATGGGGTACGATGGTAGCCTGTTCGGTCCTGATTCACGATAGCTTTACAGAAACTTACCGCTAAGATTTGGCGAAAATGGTCATTAAATTTACTTTTGCCGTCCGGACGGTCAAAATCAGCGCCTGTCTCGCCAAACAGAACCTTAAACCGGTCGGGAAAGGCATTGCCGGCCTGGGTTTTTACGCAAGGATTTTTCATGTTCGTAGCTTCTGCACTGCTGATTATCGGTTTGCTTTTACTGGCATATGGTGCCGATCGTCTGGTGTTTAGCGCCTCTATACTGTGTCGATCATTTGGCATCCCGCCACTGATTATTGGCATGACCGTTGTCAGCATCGGCACCTCGCTGCCAGAGATGATCCTCTCCTTTTCCGCCGCGCAGCATGGCCAGATGGATCTTGCTGTTGGCACCGCGCTCGGCTCGAATATTACCAATATTTTACTCATCCTGGGTGCCGCTGCGCTTATGCACCCGCTCAGCGTCCATTCTAATCTGATACGCCGTGAACTGCCGTTAATGTTGCTGGTTACCCTGCTCAGCGGTTTCATGCTGTTTGACAATCAGCTTAGTCGACTGGATGGAATAGGCCTGATCGCCATTGCCGCGATTTATCTGATGGTGGTGATTCGCATTGCGCGTAAAGCAGAACGGGATAACAACGACACCCTGACCCGCGAGCAGCTGGCCGAGCTGCCACGCGAAGAGAGCGGAAATACGGTGGCCTTTCTCTGGCTGGCCGTCGCGCTGATTATCCTGCCGATGTCGACACGAATGGTGATCGACAATGCCACGGCGTTTGCCGACTATTTTGGCGTCAGCGAACTGGTGATGGGCCTGACGCTGATCGCCGTGGGCACCAGCCTGCCCGAGCTGGCAACGGTTATTGCCGGTGCGCTGAAAGGCGAAGATGATATCGCGATCGGCAATCTGATCGGCGCCAACATTTATAATATTGCCATTGTGCTGGGTCTGCCGGCGCTGATTCACCCTGGCAGTGTCGATTATCACGCCTTTGCCCGTGATTACTGGGTGATGCTGGGAGTCAGCGTGCTGTTTGCCCTGCTCTGCCTGCTACGTCGCCGCCGCGTTGGCCGAACGGCAGGCTTATTTTTACTCTGTGGTTTCTTCGTCTGGGTGACGCTGCTGTGGATGCAGCCGGCATTCATGGACGGCTAACAAGGACAGACTCACTATGTCATATCAGCAACCAACAGCATTTGATTTCCAGCAGGCGGGGAAAACCGTACTGCGCATTGAGCGCGAAGGTCTGGAACAACTCGATCAATATATTAACGACGATTTCGCCCGCGCCTGCGCCCTGATCTACGCCTGTCAGGGTAAAGTGGTGGTGATGGGCATGGGCAAGTCTGGCCATATCGGCAAAAAAATGGCGGCGACCTTTGCCAGTACTGGCACGCCCGCTTTTTTTGTTCATCCGGCCGAAGCCAGCCATGGCGATCTGGGCATGGTGAGCAAAAATGATGTGGTCATCGCCATCTCCAACAGCGGTGAGTCGAACGAAATCCTCGCGCTGATTCCGGTTTTAAAGCGTCAGCACATTACGCTGATCTGCATGACCGGACGGCCTGACAGTGCGATGGGCCGGGTTGCCGATGTGCATCTGTGTGTCCATGTTCCGCAGGAAGCCTGCCCGCTGGGTCTGGCACCGACCACCAGCACCACGGCCACGCTGGTGATGGGTGACGCGCTGGCGGTTTCGCTGCTGGAAGCGCGCGGCTTCACCGCCGAAGACTTTGCTTTGTCCCATCCTGGCGGTGCGCTGGGCCGTAAACTGCTGCTGCATGTGGCTGATATCATGCACAGTGGCGATGAACTGCCGCACGTCACACGGGACGCCTCGCTGCGCGATGCGCTGCTGGAGATTACCCGCAAAAATCTGGGGCTGACGGTGATCGTCGACGACCTGATGAAAATTGAAGGTATCTTTACCGATGGTGACCTGCGCCGCATCTTTGATATGGGCATCGATTTCCAGCGCGCCACCATCGGGGAAGTGATGACGCCAGGTGGCATCCGCGTCCGGCCTAATATGCTGGCAGTGGAAGCCCTGAACCTGATGCAGACCAAAAACATTACCTCGATTCTGGTGGCCGATGACGACCATCTGCTCGGTGTGGTACATATGCATGACATGCTGCGCGCTGGCGTAGTCTGAACAGGAAGAGAAAATGCAACAGGCAACCCACCCGATTGAAACCTGCTACGGCCCGGTCAGCGCTGACGTTATGGCGCGCGCCAGCAGGATTCGTCTGCTGATCTGCGATGTCGATGGCGTGATGTCCGACGGAGTGATCTACATGGGGAATAATGGCGAAGAGCTGAAGGCATTCAACGTGCGGGACGGTTACGGCGTTCGCTGTTTGCTGACCTCCGATGTGGAAGTGGCTATTATTACCGGCCGCAATGCCCGTCTGATGGAAGATCGCTGCAAAACGCTCGGCATCCGTCATCTTTATCAGGGACAATCGGATAAGCTTTTGGCCTATCGTGAACTTCTGGATAAACTGTCTCTTTCCGACGACCAGGTCGCCTACATTGGTGACGATCTGATCGACTGGCCGGTTATGGCGAAAGTGGGTTTAAGCGTGGCGGTGGCGGATGCACATCCGATCCTGTTGCCGCGCGCGCATTATGTCACGCGGATTGCCGGTGGACGCGGTGCAGTTCGCGAAGTATGTGACCTGATCTTAATGGCGCAGAACAAATTTGAGGATGCCAAAGGGCAATCAGTATGAGTAAAAGCAGGCGTTGGATAACGCTGATTCTGACCTTGATTGCACTGGTTTTGATCGGCTGGAATCTTACTAACCAGGATGACGATGGCACGCCAGTCGGCACGGACAGTCAGTCACCGACCTATACCAGTGCTGATTCACACACTGTGGTTTATAACCCGCAGGGCGCGCTGTCATATAAACTGGTCTCTGACAAAGTGACCTATTTTTCGGATGATGAACTGAGCTGGTTCGACAATCCGGTCATGACCACCTTTGATGAGAACAAAATCCCTACCTGGACGTTACGCGCGGATAAAGCAAAGCTCACCAAAGATCGTATGCTTTACCTGTATGGCCATGTTGAGCTGAATACGCTGACGCAGGATTCTCAGCTTGAGCGGATCAAAACCGATAACGCCCAGATTAACCTTGTCACTCAGGATGTTACCTCTGATGACCAGGTGACATTGTATGGCCGCAGTTTTAACTC
This sequence comes from Pantoea sp. ABR1s, assembly GCF_057812235.1. NCBI lineage: Bacteria > Pseudomonadati > Pseudomonadota > Gammaproteobacteria > Enterobacterales > Erwiniaceae > Pantoea > Pantoea sp. ABR1s. Next base: position 3,674,968 of record NZ_CM173823.1, read on the forward strand.
CACCGGCATGAAAATGCGCGGCAATTTACGGACAAAAAACGCCGAGTTAATCGAGAAGGTCAAAACCTCTTATGAAATTCAAAATGAACAAAAATAGCCTGAAGCTTTTACTGGCCAGCATGCTGCTGGCAACCAGCGTTCCGGCGCTGGCTCTGACCGGTGACTCGGACAAGCCCGTCAATATTGACTCGCAGAATCAGGCGCTGGATTTGCAAGGCAATGTCGCGACCTTTACCGGCAATGTCATCGTGACGCAGGGCTCAATTAAAATCACGGCAGATAAAGTCGTGGTGACCCGTCCGGGCGGCGACAGCAAGAAAACCATCGTTGATGCCTACGGTAATCCCGCCACCTTCTATCAGATGCAGGACAGCGGTAAGCCGGTGCAAGGCCATGCCGCAAAACTGCACTATGAACTGGCTAATGATTTCGTTGAACTGACCGGCAATGCGTTCATTGAGCAGCAGGACAGCAACATCAAAGGCGATCGTATTACCTACCTGGTGAAAGAGCAGAAAATGCAGGCTTTCAGTCAGGGTCAGAACAAGCGCGTCACGACTGTACTGGTGCCGTCGCAACTTCAGGACAAAGGTTCGTCCAACAGCGGAAAGAAGAGTAACTGATAGCTATGGCCACATTAATCGCAGAAAACCTGGCGAAGGCATATAAGGGCCGTCGCGTGGTAGAAGATGTCAGCCTGCAGGTCAAATCCGGAGAGATTGTCGGCCTGCTGGGCCCGAACGGTGCAGGTAAAACCACCACCTTTTACATGGTAGTGGGCATTGTGCCGCGTGACGCTGGCCGCATTATTATTGATGATGAAGATATCAGCATCCTGCCGCTGCATGCCCGTGCGCGTCGTGGCATCGGCTATCTGCCGCAGGAGGCATCGATCTTCCGTCGCCTCAGCGTCTACGATAACCTGATGGCGGTCTTGCAGATCCGTGACGACCTGACCGAAGAGCAACGCCAGGATCGTGCTCGTGAGCTGATGGAAGAGTTTCACATTGAGCACCTGCGCGACAGCATGGGCCAGGCACTTTCGGGTGGTGAGCGACGTCGTGTTGAGATTGCGCGGGCGCTGGCGGCTAATCCTAAATTTATACTGCTGGATGAACCTTTTGCCGGTGTTGACCCCATCTCCGTTATCGATATTAAGAAGATCATTGAGCATCTGCGTGACAGCGGCCTCGGTGTGCTGATTACCGACCATAACGTACGCGAAACGTTAGCGGTCTGTGAGCGGGCTTATATCGTCAGCCAGGGGCACCTGATCGCACACGGCACACCGAATGAAATTCTTGCGGATGAGCAGGTTAAGCGGGTTTATTTGGGTGAAGAGTTCAGACTCTGATAAGGTGTCGTTAATACCGATGTTTACCTGGGAACGATCATCCTGTCTATGAAGCAAGGTTTACAACTCAGGTTCAGCCAACAGCTGGCAATGACTCCGCAATTGCAACAGGCGATTCGCCTGCTGCAACTCTCTACGCTTGAACTCCAGCAGGAGCTTCAGCTTGCGCTGGAAAGTAATCCGCTGCTTGAGCAGACTGACCTGCATGAAGAGATCGATTCACGGGAGTCTTCAGAGGCCGAGGCGCTGGATACACGCGAAGCGCTTGAGCAGAAAGAGATGCCTGATGAACTGCCGCTGGATGCGACCTGGGATGAGATCTACACCGCGGGTACGCCTTCCGGCACCGGCACCGATTACCAGGATGATGAGTTACCGGTTTATCAGGGCGAAACAACCCAGTCGCTGCAGGATTATCTGATGTGGCAGGTCGGACTGACGCCGTTCAGCGATACCGATCGCGCCATTGCCACCTCTATTGTCGATGCTATTGATGACACCGGGTATCTCACCGTTTCGCTTGAGGAGATCCTTGACAGCATCGGCGATGATGAGCTCGAAGCGGATGAAGTTGAAGCGGTGCTGAAACGCATCCAGCGCTTTGACCCGATTGGTGTTGGCGCGCGCGACCTGCGTGACTGCCTGCTGGTGCAGCTTTCACAATATGCGCCCGAAACGCCGATGCTGGCAGAGGCGCGTCTGATCGTCAGCGAACATCTCGATCTGCTGGCAAACCACGACTTCCGCAGCCTGATGCGGGTCACACGCCTCAAAGAAGAGGTGCTGAAAGAGGCGATGCTGCTGATTCAGTCGCTGGACCCGCGTCCGGGTCAGTCGATCAACACCGGCGAACCAGAATATGTCATTCCCGATGTGCTGGTGCGTAAGATCGGCAGCCGCTGGACGGTTGAACTCAATGCCGATAGCGTGCCACGTCTGAAGATCAATCAGCACTATGCGGCAATGAGCGGCGCGACGCGGAACGACAGCGACAGCCAGTTCATTCGCAGTAATCTACAGGAAGCCCGCTGGCTGATTAAGAGCCTGGAAAGCCGCAATGATACCCTGCTGAAAGTGACGCGCTGTATTGTTGAGCAGCAGCAGGCCTTTTTCGAGCAGGGTGAAGAATTTATGCGCCCGATGGTGCTGGCGGATATCGCCCAGGCCGTTGAGATGCACGAATCGACCATCTCCCGCGTTACCACGCAGAAGTATCTGCACAGCCCGCGTGGCATTTTTGAACTGAAGTACTTTTTCTCCAGTCACGTGAATACCGAAGGTGGCGGTGAAGCCTCCTCTACCGCGATTCGTGCCCTGGTGAAAAAATTAATTTCGGCGGAAAATCCAGCCAAACCCTTGAGCGACAGTAAACTGACCTCCATGTTATCTGATCAGGGGATCATGGTGGCACGGCGTACCGTCGCCAAATATCGTGAGTCTTTATCCATCCCGCCATCGAACCAGCGTAAACAACTGGTTTGAAAGAAATGAGAAGGAAGACCTATGCAGCTGAACCTGACCGGGCAACACGTTGAAATCACTCCACCTCTGCGTGAATTCGTCAACGGTAAATTTGCCAAACTGGAACACTATTTTGAACATATCAATCAGGTCTATATTGTCCTGAAGGTTGAGAAAGTCACGCAGGTGGCTGACGCAACACTACACGTGAATGGTGGCGAGCTGCACGCCACATCCGAAGCGGAAGATATGTATGCGGCCATTGACGGACTGATCGATAAGCTCACCCGTCAGCTGACCAAACACAAAGATAAACTGAAAAAACACTAACCTTCACGCTAGCGACGCGCGCCTGGCGCGCAGAGCCGACAGGATGGGGCGGATAATCCGCCCCGTTTTGTCATCTGAGCAGGCGCCGTTTGTCACACGCGTCAATACGCGCTGGCGGTGAATGGCCTGGTGAACACGCAAGTGAAACGATAATGAACAACGATCTCACACTGGAATTGAGCACAGTGCTTTCGCCAGACTGCACCCGCAGCGGCGTCCACTGCCAGAGCAAAAAACGTGCGCTGGAAATCATCAGCGAACTGGCCGCTAAGCAGCTCAACCTGCCGCACCAGACGCTTTTCGAAGCGATCCTGACCCGCGAACGCATGGGCAGTACCGGTATTGGTAACGGGATAGCCATCCCGCACGGCAAGCTGGAAGAGGATACGCTGCGCGCGGTTGGGGTGTTTATCAGCCTCGAACAGCCGATTGCGTTTGATGCCGTCGACAACCAGCCGGTCGATCTGTTGTTTGCCTTACTGGTCCCGGCTGACCAGTGCAAAACACATCTGCACACCCTGTCACTGGTGGCAAAGCGTCTGGCAGATAAAACGGTTTGCCGTCGTCTGCGCGCAGCGCAGAGTGATGAAGAGCTCTATGCCATTATTACGGAAGTCCAGTCGGATCAGTAACGCGTCTTTACCGGCCGGGTGCCGGTTTTAAAACGGGAGAGAAGGTCATGGTGCTGATGATCGTTAGCGGTCGTTCAGGCTCGGGGAAGTCAGTGGCGCTCCGTGCGCTGGAAGATATGGGGTTCTACTGCGTTGATAACCTGCCGGTCGTGCTGCTGCCTGAGTTAGCTAACTCGCTGGCTGAGCGCAATATTTCGGCGGCGGTCAGCATCGACGTGCGTAATATGCCCGAATCCCCGGAAATTTTTGAAACCGCACTGAATAATCTGCCTGATACATTTTCCCCTCAGCTGCTGTTTCTCGACGCCGATCGCAACACCCTGATTCGTCGTTACAGCGATACGCGCCGTCTGCATCCCCTCTCCAGCAAAAACCTCTCGCTGGAGAGCGCGATTGATGAAGAGAGCGATCTGCTGGAGCCACTTCGTTCGCGTGCCGATCTGATCATCGACACCTCAGAGATGTCGGTGCACGAGCTGGCAGAGATGCTGCGTACCCGCCTGCTGGGCAAGCGTGAACGTGAGCTGACCATGGTGTTTGAGTCGTTTGGCTTCAAGCATGGCATTCCGATTGACGCTGACTATGTATTTGACGTGCGCTTTCTGCCCAACCCCCACTGGGATCCCAAACTGCGCCCGATGACCGGCCTCGATCGTCCTGTGGCGGCCTTCCTTGATCGCCACACTGAAGTGCATAATTTTATCTACCAGACGCGCAGCTACCTTGAACTCTGGCTGCCGATGCTGGAGACCAATAACCGTAGCTATCTTACCGTGGCGATTGGCTGCACCGGCGGTAAACACCGCTCAGTCTATATTGCAGAACAGCTGGCAGATTACTTCCGTTCACGGGGTAAGAATGTGCAGTCACGCCATCGTACGCTGGAAAAGCGCAAATCATGACCGTCAGACAAACTGTAGAAATCAAAAATAAGCTGGGCATGCATGCACGTCCGGCGATGAAGTTATTTGAGCTGGTGCAGAGCTTTGATGCCGAAGTATTACTGCGCAATGAAGCGGGCACTGAAGCCGAAGCCAGCAGCGTGATTGCGCTGCTGATGCTCGACTCGGCAAAAGGCGGCCACATTGAGATTGAAGCCAGCGGCCCGGAGGAGATTCCGGCGCTGGCAGCGGTCATTGAGTTATTTGAAGCGGGTTTCGATGAAGATTAACGCTTAATCGAGCTGATTACGCTGCAGGAAGCCTTCCCCGCCAAGCTGGCGCATCTGACGCAGTATCCACTGCTGCCGCTCTCTGACATAGCCTGAGGGTGCAGCAGCACGATAACGTATCGGATTAGGCAGCACCGCTGCCAGTAAGGCGGCATCTGCTGCGGTCAGCCGGCTGGCAGGCTTATGGAAATAACGCTGAGAAGCCGCCTCAACGCCAAAGATGCCGGGCCCGAACTCCGCAATATTGAGATAGACGGTTAAAATACGCCGCTTCGTCCAGACCGTTTCAATTCCTACCGTCAGACCCGCTTCCAGACCTTTACGCACCCAGCTGCGACCATCCCAGAGGAACAGATTCTTCGCCGTCTGTTGAGACAGCGTGGACGCCCCACGCATCCGGCTATCGCTGTTATCCAGTACAGACTCAATCGCCGCCACATCAAAGCCCCAATGGGTGGGAAACTTTTGATCTTCTGAGGCGATAACGGCCAGCCCCATCCAGGGCGAAATCTCGTCATGGCCGACCCAGTCTGAATGGGCGACATAACTAAAATCACCGCGTAACCAGGCTCCGATCTGTCGTTCAGCCATCACCGCTGAGAACGGCACGGGTAAGAACGAAAAGAGTAGAATGCCCGCCAGCCATATTCCCAGCCACACCAGTACGATACGACCAACAATACGTCTGATACGCTGTCCGACGCTTCCTTTATGCTTGTTCATGCAATCTTCCCACACTTGTTTCAGACGTTAATCAATCACTCATGTAATCACTGCTAAAAAAGTAGCCTTTTTACGATTATCGCTGAAAACTGACAGGCTGTTTCCAGACTTTATTCAATCATTTTGCATCAACATGCTGCAACAGTTCGAAATAGTTCAAGTACTTCCGCAAAAAAGGAATCGGTTCCATTCATTGCCATTGCTTAGCATCTTTCCAGATAAACACTTAATAATGAGTAATAAGCGCCCGCATGAATCATTTACTATGCTTAACTGTTATTATTTTCTTAATCCTGCCGCGCCCAAAGGTTAATCAGAATTATCGTTATAACGGATAAATAAGCAGCGCTTAATGGCGTCACGGGTTGCCAGAATGGCACTATTTCCTTCCAGTAATAACCCTGATAGCAGAACGACAGAAGGACAAACTTTTAGATTCTTTTTTATCATTCCAAATCGTTTTGGATAATTCGTGTCATTTCAGGCAGCGCGCTTGCAATATCAGCGCGTTAGCCTCACTCAAAAGGCAAATGTTAACGGCGGCTCACTTTGGTGCTGCTCAGCCTCAGTTTCCCTGCCCGGCAGCATTAAAACTACACGAAAAAGCGTAAAACTGATTAAAATAGCAGCAACACAGCACAGAAATTAATTCCTTACTTGACTGTGTTGCCAAATTAATGTTTTCTGTATTTAAACGCTGCTCAATATCACAAATTTTAATGAATCTTGTCGCCTGAGAAGATGAATTTGCTAAGGTGATGACAGTGTTAACCAATACCCTGCGGCTGCATTAATTATTCAAATCATAGCGGCCGCAATGATTTCCCTGGTGTTGGCGCAGTATTTCGCGCACCCCGGCCTCGGCTGGGGTCATTTTTTTCCGGGGTATCACTTATCCTGCTCTGCCACCCAGTCGCGTAATACCTGCACATCGTGTCGCCATTCATGCTTCAGCTCATCAATCCATTCACCCACATTGTCCCACCACGCCGGTAACTCCGGACTCTGAATCTGTTTCGCCAGCATCTGCAAACGCTGCAGCCCGACCGAACCCGCCGCCCCTTTGATTTTGTGTCCCTCTTCAGCAATGCCTTTCTGATCGCGCGCCATCAGATTCGACTCCAGCACCGCAAGGTAGTCCGGCATCATCTTTTCAAACATCGTCAGGCTTTGGGTAATCAGGCTGGGACCAACCAGCTCGATATACTGTTCGAGCATCGCGACATCCAGCAGCATCCGGGTTTTGTCATCGCTGACATCAGCGATCTCCTTTTCCGGTTCTGCCTGATAATCCCAGTACTTTTTAATCATCGCAGTGAGTGCCGGCACTGCCAGCGGTTTGCTGAGCACGTCATCCATTCCCGCATCGAAGTACTCTTTTTTGTCTTTGAGAACATTGGCGGTAAGAGCAACCAGCGGGGGCAGATGCGTTCCCTGGTAGTGCTGGCGAATCGCACGTGAGACATCCAGCCCGGTCATATCGGGCAGCTGAATGTCCAGCAGCACCAGGTCAAACTCCAGCGGGTCAAACATCGCCAGCGCCTCGCTGCCGGTCATGGCGACCTCTACACTGCAGCCCAGCTTCTCCAGTACCGAGCGCGCCACAATCACATTGAGCTCAATATCTTCAACCAGCAGCACGTGCAGCGCAGGCAGTGGCAGGCTGTCGTCCACGCCTTCATCCTCCACCTCTTCAGCAATGCGTGGCGCTTTAATCTCTACGGTGAAGCAGGAACCCTGTCCCGGCGCACTGTGCACGCGGATATCACCGCCCATCGCCTGCGCCAGGCGGCGTGATACTGCCAGTCCGATGCCGGTACCGGTAGCCGGTTTACCACCATGCTGATCTTTGACCTGATAATACATAGCGAAGATCTTGTCCTGCTCCTCCTGACGGATACCCATGCCGGAGTCCTGCACCTCAAAGCGCAGCGTCTCGTCCTGCTCATAGGTTACCCGCACCACGATCTCGCCCTGCTGGGTGAACTTCACGGCGTTACCAATCAGGTTCCACAGAATCTGGCGCAGACGCGTTCCATCGGTCGAGATCATATGCGGCAGCGGCAGTTGCGGCGCGAGCACAAACTTCAGCCCTTTCGGCTGAGCCAGCAGGCCAGAGAGGTTTTCTAAATCGGCCAGGAAACCGGTGAAGTCGAGCGGCTGATTATCCAGCTGTACTTTACGGCGCTCGATTTTGTCCACCTCAATCACATCATTAAAGATGTTGCCCAGCGTGATGGCAGAGACGTGGATGGTTTTCAGGTATTTCAGCTGTTCCTGATTAAGGTCGGTGTCCAGCAGGATGCGGCTCAGGCCGACAATGCCATTAAGCGGCGTACGAAGCTCGTGGCTGATCGTAGAGATAAAGGTGGTCTTCTCACGGCTGGCGTTCTCTAACGCGTCCTGGTAGCGCTTACGTTCGGTTATATCGCGGCCAAAGCCCATCAATCCGCTGCGCTTACCCACGCGGTCGTAGTAAGGCACTTTACGGATCTCGAAGCAGGCTTTGCGTCCGTCGGGATATTGCAGCCACTGTTCATAGGTCAGCGAGACGTTGTGGCGGAATACCTTTTCGTCCGTTTCCAGCACCTTAGTGGCCGCTTCATCATCATAGATATCGCGCGGCGTCAGGCCAATCAGCTGCTTTTCGCTTTTGCCGGTCAGCAGCTCCATTGCACGGTTGCAGCCGGAGAACTGTTTATCGATGTTGCGATAGAACACCAGGTCAGGCGAGGCATCCAGGAAGGAGCGCAGGAAGGAGGATTGCTGTTCCAGCTCAATCTGTGCCTGCTCACGACGCGTTACCTCTTCACGCAGCTTATCCATCACCTGTTCGCGTGCCAGTTCCGCCTTTTTACGATCGCTGATCTCCTGATTCAGCTGCGTAATGGTCTCTTTCATCTGCTGATTGAGTTCCAGATCGCGGGTACGCATCTCTTCCAGCTTATCCACCAGCCGTGCCAGGCGTTGCCGTGACTCCTCCAGCTGATCGACCACCACCGAGAGAAAATAGACCGCCCAGGGCGTGATCAGCAGCCCGAAGAAGACCGAACGCACCACGTCAATACTCTCGACATGGCCCCGCAGTACCATCGTGACCGCCATCTGGACAATCATCGCCAGCACCACCAGCGCAGACGCCAGCAGCAGCGAGAACCTCACCAGTCCAAGCTTCACCATTAAATCAACGTAGTACTGCGCCAACAGACGAATTTGTTTCATAACAACTCCCTGGAAGAGAAACAGCCTCATAATAGCGCAGTTAACCCGCTGCCGTCGCAGCACGTCGCGTGGAGATAAGGGATCAAATGCGCTTTTATGGTGCAGCAGCCTCGCCGATCGGCGACGTTAAGGACAAAGCGGTTAAAACCCTTGACTGACTGTGCCAAATGAATAATCTGTAAGGCCGCCAGCGAATCACCGATTTCTCTGTACGGCCTTTTTTCAATATCCTGGCAGCGTCCTGTTGCACAGGCACACCCTTTTATATGCATATCCATTCATCTTTAATGCTGTTTTAAGCATGCCCATGCTGATTAATTTTTCTTATAACCAACCGCGGTTTCATTCAAATAACCGGACATAAGAAAAACAGATACATGCTATGCATCATGGGTGCTGAACAGCATTTAATGCTGCTTAACACCCTGTCACCAGCATGGTGCAGAGATCTGACGCCTGCACTACAGTGAGTCAGTTCACATTTATCGGCCTGTCGCCAGGCACCAGAGTGATACATTTTAAACCTAAAAAATTACTAAATTCATACACTTAAGCAGATAAAACGCATGATAATCCCGTCTGACCACCCTATTTGACCTGATTACGCTTTCCCGATAAGTTGGAAATCCGCTGAAAGCTTTCCAGACGGGCCATTGTCTCGGCATATCTATGCAACAAGAAGACTCCCGCGTGGTTTAAGTCATCTCCTTTAAGAGACCGGAAATCAGAGAGCAGCTCAATTAAGGACGTTTTACCGATGTCTGGAGAGAAATGCTCAGGGCTATGACGCGCGCTCGACAGAGCATGGCGATGAAAATGATAGCGCCCCCGTTGCGCTCAGACCCTGAAACAGTGCAGGTAATGTCAAAGCAGTTTAAGGAGACCCTCAATGTCCACTAAAAAACCTCAATCCTATGGCTTGTATGATCCGACAGCAGGCAGTGACAGCTGTGGTGTAGGTTTCATTACGCGTAAGGACGGCGAGCAGACCCACGAGATTCTGCAGATGGCGCACAGCGCCCTGTGTACGGTGCCTCACCGCGGCGGCATGTCAGCGGAAGGCGTTGGCGACGGCGCGGGGGTCAACGTTGATCTTTCGCTGCAATTCTTCCGCAAAATTACCGGCCAGCCGCTGGAAGCGGGACGCTTTGGTGTCGGTAACTTCTTTGTGCCGAAAGATGCTGAGCTGCGCGCGAATGCCGAACGTCTGGTGGATGAAACCCTCAGCAGCTTTGGTCTGCCGGTACTCATGAAGCGTGACATGCCGCTCGACAGCAGCGTGACGCGCCCGGCAGCCGCGCAGTTCCAGTTACCGATTCTGCAGTGGATTTTCACTGCGCCACAGGATGTAGTTGATCAGAACGACTTCGAAAAACGCATCTACCGCGCCCTGTTAACCATTGAAGCCCGTGCCTTTACCGAAAGCGAATTTGGCGGCCTCTATCCGCTGTCGCTGTCGTCACGCACGCAGGTGTTCAAAGCCCGTCTGAATTCCAATGAAGTGATCCCTTACTTCAAAGATCTGACCGATCCCGATCATCAGGTGCGCGGGCTGTTTTTCCACACCCGCTTCTCCACTAACACCGATCCCCATACCACGATGGCGCAGCCGTTCCGCCTGATGGCGCACAACGGCGAGCTGAACACTGACCGTAAAAACCGCATCGCTGAGTCCGCGCTGGCACTGGCCCGTGGCAAGACCATCGTGCGGCCTAAAGGCCAGTCCGACAGTTCGCGCCTGGATCAGAGCATCCACAGCCGTCTGATGGAAGATGACCTCGATCTGATCACCGCCGTGGTGTCGATGATGCCGCCCGCCTGGGAAAACGACAGCGCGCTGTCGCCAGAAGTGCGTGACATGCTGGAGTACTTCTCGCTGTATGAAGAGAAGAACGACGGCCCTGCTGCCTTAATCTTTGGTAATGGCGAAGTAATTGGCGCCCGTCTTGATCGTCTGGGTCTGCGTCCCCTGCGTTCAGTGGAAACCGCTGACTATATCGGTGCGATGTCGGAAGCGGGCCAGATCGCCTTCCCACCTGAAAGCGTGTTGCGTCGTGGCCGTATCGAAGCGGGCGGTATGCTCTATTTCGATCACCGTGAAAAACGCAGCTATACCACGCTGCAGGCGCTGGAAAAACTGGCCGCAGAGAAAGATTATTCGGCGTTGCTGCGTGAAGCGCGCGTCGGTCTTGACGATCTGCCCGAAATCCCGGCAGAACAACAGGGTTCACCGCTGCGTTATCGTGGCGATCTGAAAACGTATCAGCGCTTTGTTGCCTACTACTACAACCAGGAAAGCTTCAAGTTCATGATGGATCCGATGCTGAATACCGGCGCAGAGAAGATCTCTGCGATGGGTTACGGCAATGCCATCAACGGCTTATCCGATCATGAAGGCGGCATGGCGCACTACTTCTCTCAGCGCTTTGCGCAGGTCACCAACCCGCCGCTGGATTCTATCCGTGAAGTGGATGGCATGACGTTGCGGGTCGCGCTGGGGGCAAAACCCCATCTGGGCCGCAGCAAAGGCCGTCAGATTGTGGTGCCGACCCCGATTCTCAGCCACCTTGATATGCTGCGTTTACGCGAGCAGACCATCGCACCTTATGCCCGCTTTGAGATGCTCTATGAGCCGGTGATCGGCAAAGATTTGCTGAGCACCACCGCGAACGCGAATGCCCTGGAAAAGGCGATTGATGACCTGGCGCAACAGGTGGTTGATTTTGCCCGTACCCAGGGTGGCATCGCCGTACTTACCGATCGCCATATCTCTTCAAAGCACGCCGCGATCCCGATGCTGCTGGTGGTTTCCGCCATCAACCAGCGCCTGATAAAGGAAGGGTTGCGTCTGGATGTTTCTCTGGTGGTTGAAAGCGGCCAGAGCATCTCGTCGCACCACATTGCCGCCACACTTGGCTTTGGGGCGTCAGCTATCTATCCGCTGGGCGTACAGATGCGCGCAGAGGAGAAATTTGGTGAAGGTGAAGAAGGTAACAAAGCCTTTAAGCGCTATGCCAAAGCGGCTGAAAAAGCACTGATGAAAACCATGGGCAAAGTGGGCCTCTGTACCGTTGAGAGCTACAGCAGCGGTGAGTTCTTTGAGCCTAACTTCCTCAACACCGATGATCCGGTGCTGAAAAAGTATTTCCCGAATATCAAAACGCCGGTGGGCGGCGCAGGCTTCGCGACGATCGCGCAGATGGCCGTTGACTGGCACCAGAGCGCACTGAAGATTCAGGGCGAATCTGAAGTTCCGTTGCTGGGCCTGTTCAAAGAGCGTGCAGAAGGCGCAGGTCACTCCTACGGCACCATCGCCGTGCGGACCTTTATCGATATGACCGAAGAACCGATTCGCTTTGCCGACAAAGCGCGCGAAGAGGACAACTTCATCCGCCTGATGACGCTGGCTAAACTGGATAATGCGTTTGGCATCAAGCCTGAGACCTTTAAAGACAGCAGCTTTGAGCGCATCCCGGATGAGGTGATCAATAATTTCGCGATTACTGCTGATTACCGTCAGTTCTCAAGCCTGATGTATGAAGAGCGTAAACGTCGCCCGGCGGCCCTGCGCGACATCCTGACATTCCCGGCTGACCTGACCCACATCGACAGCGAAGCGGAGTTCCGCCGCAAGCTGGGACGCTACTCGCTGACCAACAATGGCTTTGCCATTCGTGGCATGGAGTGTGAAGCGGTAGATGGCAGCCTGAATCACTTTATGCTGCGTCTGACCGATGCGATTGAAGGACTGAAGCCTGAGAGCGAACGCCTGCAGAACCTGTCTCGCGCCCTGAAATCCCGCTTCGGTGACGATATCGAAAGCAGCGAAGTGGTGACTGGCGGTCTGAAAGTGACCGCTTACGGTAAAGCGGCCGATTATCTGTCACGTATCTTCACCACCCTGCCCTCACTGCCGCTGAGCGAAGTGCAGCCAGCCTGTGAAATTACCCGTACCTTTGCCTCCGGGGCGATGAGCCACGGTGCGCTGGTGGCTCCCGCTCATGAAGCGGTCGCGCACGGCACCAATATGGTCGGCGGCATGAGTAACTGCGGTGAAGGCGGCGAGCATTACTCCCGTCACGGCACCATTCGTGCCTCACGGATCAAACAGCTGGCTTCGGGCCGTTTCGGCGTCTGGGCTGCCTATCTGGCGGATCCGATGCTGGAAGAGCTGGAGATCAAAATTGGTCAGGGTGCGAAACCTGGTGAAGGCGGCCAGCTACCGGCGGCCAAAGTTACCGTCGAGATTGCTGCCGCGCGTGGCGGTACGCCTGGCGTCGAGCTGGTCTCACCGCCGCCGCATCACGACACCTATTCCATCGAAGATCTGGCGCAGTTGATCCACGACTGCAAAGCCGCGCGGGTGCGCGTTATCGTCAAGCTGGTCTCGTCTGAAGGGATCGGCACCATCGCGGTCGGCGTGGCCAAAGCCGGTGCAGACGTGATTAACGTTGCGGGTAACACCGGCGGTACCGGCGCTGCGTCGGTGACCAGCCTGAAATATACCGGACGCGTGGCTGAAATCGGCATCGCTGAAGTCCACCAGGCGCTGTGCGCCAACGGCCTGCGTGAGAAAGTGCTGCTGCGCTGCTCTGGCGCACAGCAGACCGGCAGCGACGTGGTGAAATCTGCGCTGCTGGGCGGCGACAGCTTTGAGTTCGGTACGACGGCGCTGATGATGCTGAAATGCGTGATGGCGAAGAACTGTAACGTTAAGTGCCCGGCTGGCTTAACCACGAATGCCGAAGCGTTTGATGGCGATCCGCGTCAGCTGGCGCAGTATTTCCTCAACGTGGCGCATGAAGTGCGTGAAATCCTTGCGCGTATGGGCCTGCGTTCCCTGCGTGAGGCACGCGGTCGCTCTGACCTGTTGCACCTGATGGATCACCCGCTGGAAGTGGGCAAGCTCGACTTACGCGCCATGCTTACCGTGGTGCCTGAGCTGAAAATCGACAAGCCGGTTTATCTGGAAAAAGATTTTGAGCTGGATGATGTCTGGATTGAGCAACTGAAGCTGTCGCTGGTGGATCAGGGAAATCCTGACGTCACTCTGGGCAACAACATCGTGCTGAATAACCGAAACAAAAGTGTCGGCGGCCAGCTGGCCATCGATATTGAGCGGATGCTGAACCATCAGCTGAGTTCTGAGCAGCTGCAGGCGATGCCTGCCGTATTGACTGACGACCGCGGTCGTCGTTATCTGGCCCCTGAGAGCGTAAAAATTTCCACCACCGGTTCTGCCGGTCAGTCGTTTGGCGCCTTCTGCAACGATGGCATGCAGCTGACCCATTACGGCACCTGTAACGACGGTGTCGGCAAAGGACAGTGTGGCGGCGAACTGATCGTGATGTCGCCTGGTGGCGGCGCGCAGGATGCCGATGGCAACGTGCTGATTGGTAACTTTGCGCTGTTTGGCGCGACAGGCGGACGTCTGTTCGTGCAGGGCCAGGCCGGTGACCGTTTCGCGGTGCGTAACTCCGGTGCCACCGCCGTGGTTGAAGGCGTCGGTGACTTCTGCTGCGAATATATGACCAACGGTGCCATCCTCAACCTGGGCACCTTCGGTAAAGGATTTGGCAACGGCATGAGCGGCGGCTTCGCCTACCAGTACGACCCCTATGGATCGCTGGCCAGCCATGCTGCCGGTGATTCGGTGCAGTTCGGCTCGATTGCCGATCAGGATGAGATGGCCCAGGTTCACAAGCAGGCGGTGCTGACCATGCTGAACTGGCATCTGGAGGCGACCAAATCACCGCGTGCCGCCTGGCTGCTGGAGAACTGGGAAACGGAGTGTCACCACTTTGTTTACGTGATGCCGCGCTCGCTGCTGCTCTATCAGGATGGCGGCGAGATTCTGAAAGCCAAGAGCCGCAAAGATCTGCTCGAAGAGCTGTCGACGGCGCTGGCAGGCCATCAGGTGGCGAAGTTTAAAGCCGCATGGCGTCAGGGTAAAACCATCGCCAACGGTGCCGTACCGGCTTATGGCGCGACCGATACGCTGGAGATGTTTGTCCTGCTGAACAACTACACCGTGCTGAGTTTTGCCCAGCAGCTGGCGCTGGGCAAATTACCGAAAGGCACCCCGGTTGAAGATGCGGCAGTTGAAAAAGCAGTCCGTAATCTGTTGATGACGGAAGACTTTTCGCTGATAAGCAAGCTGCAGCGTCATGCCCGTTCCGCTATCGAGAGCTACAGCGATGATGAACTGGCGAGTCTGATTGGAACCAAACGCATGTCAGATTACAAAGCGGCGCTAACGCAACGTAACATCCGCTCCATGGACAGTCTGGCAACCTATGGCTGGATCATGTATCAGGATGCCTGTAACCGGGAAGTGCTGGGCCACCTGCCTGACTTTGAAGAGCTGTTTGCACGTGCGGCATTGCCGGAAATCGCCGCTGCGGTGGGTAAACTCTCCTGACAGTGATACTGATCAGGCTGAACTGAATATTATTAATTGATCATTGCCCGGATTAATCGTTGTACCGGACAGATGCAGCACCGCTCTCCCCTGTCGCACATGATGCGGCGCGGGAAAGCGGAACCGCTTTCACACCGGACAATGCCACTGATGACGGGCGAGAACGGGATTGAGTAAAAGTACCCATGAAAATTCCTTATATTCCAGAAGATGCACCTTTTAATGGCGATCAGAAGTACTGGCTGGCTGGCTTTCTTGCGGGTCTGCATTCCCGTTTGCTGGTATTAGAAGACAAGCAGCAACCCGCCGCGGGCACAAGCGCAGCCGCGACGACGCAACTGCACATTCTTTATGGCTCACAGACCGGCAATGCTGAAGCACTGGCGCAGACCGCAGCGAAGTCTGCGCGCGCTAAAGGTCTGGTGCCGGTGGTTCAGGCGCTGGGCGATGTCGATCTCGACGTATTTGCCACCATGCGCCATGTACTGATCGTCACCTCGACCTATGGCGAAGGTGAAATGCCGGACAACGCGCAGCTGTTCTGGGATGCGATCTCTGCCAGTACCGCACCGCGTCTGGAGCAGATGCATTTCGCCGTGCTGGCGATTGGCGATACCGGCTACGATGGCTTCTGTCAGGCGGGCAAGTTTATTGATATGCGCCTTGAGCAGTTGGGCGCGAAACGCGTGGTTGATCGTATCGATTGTGATATCGATTTTGAGGAGCCTTCCAGCGAGTGGCTGAACAGCTCAATGCCACAGTTTGCCGCCAGCGCGGGCAGCAGCGGCACCGTGCTGGAGAGCGCGCCTGAAGCGCCAGTCATTCCAGGCAGCAACAAATCCAATCCTTACGCTGCTGCGCTGATCACCAACAAGCGTTTGTCAGGCGAGCAGTCGGCCAAAGATATTCGTCATTTCGAGTTCGACCTGTCTGACAGCGGCCTGAAGTATGAAGCGGGCGATGCGCTGGGCGTAATTCCGGTCAACGAGCCGTCGCTGGTCAGCCTGCTGCTGACCCAGCTTAACGCGGACTACGAGACGCCGGTGCCCGGCTTTGATCGCAGCCTTGGCGACCTGCTGACCTATCAGTTTGAGATCTCAGAGCCGTCGCGCAAGTTAATCGAATGGGTCGGGCAGAACACCACCAACCAGGAGCTGCGTCATGTGTTACAGCATGATGATAAAGATGCGCTGGGCGTGTGGCTGTGGGGCAAAGATACCCTTGACCTGCTGCAGCTTGAGCTGACGCGCACGCTGGCGGTACCCGAGTTTGTCGCGCTGCTGCGTCCGCTGCAGCATCGCGCTTACTCTATTTCATCCAGCTCTAAAGCCCATCCAGACCAGGTGCATCTGACCGTTGCCTCGGTGCGTTATCACAGTGGCGGCCGTAATCGCGGTGGCGTCTGCTCGACCTACCTGGCCGAGCGTGTGCGTCGCGGTGAGAAGCCCGCCATCTTTATCTCACCCAATAAATCGTTCCGCGTGCCTGCCAACAACAGCGCACCGCTGATCATGGTGGGACCAGGTACCGGTATCGCACCATTCCGTGCTTTCCTGCAGGAGCGCCAGGCAACCGGCGCGCAGGGCAAAAACTGGCTGTTCTTCGGCGATCAGCATCAGGAACATGACTTTATCTATCAGGATGAATTACTTGCCTGGCGCGATAATGGCTTGCTGACGCGTCTGGATCTGGCCTTCTCACGCGATCAGGAGAAGAAAATCTACGTGCAGAGCCGGATGCTTGAACAGGGCGCTGAGTTGTATGCCTGGCTGCAGGAAGGGGCTTACTTCTATGTCTGTGGCGATGCATCGCGTATGGCGAAGGATGTGGATAACGCGCTGTATGAAGTGGTTCGCCAGTTTGGTGGTCTCTCCACCGAGCGCGCTGCTGACTATGTCGATCAGCTGAAGAAAGAGAAGCGCTACCTGCGCGACGTCTATTGATCGCGATGGTCTGCTGAAAAAATCCGGCTTGCGCAGGCAGCCGGATTTTTTTATGGCCGACAGGCAAAAAAATACCCGTCGGATGGACGGGTATTCGCTGTTATGTCACTGCTATTTCACTACGCGCAGTGAAGGTCGTCCACCACGTGGCGGTGGATCGTCATCAGGCGGTGTCTCGTCATCGCTGGCATCGTCAGGACGATCACCATCAATCACCGACATCATAGTCTCTTCCTGACCCTCTGACGCCTCATGCGTGCCCAGCTCGTAAGCCGGTTCCGGTTCAAACATCGTCCCGGCGCCATTTTCACGCGCATAGATTGCCAGAATCGCCGCCATCGGCACGTTAACCTGGCGAGGAACGCCACCAAAGCGGGCGTTGAACGACACCTGATCGTTTGCCAGATCGAGGTTACCGACAGCACGTGGCGCAATGTTCAGGACTATCTGACCATCGCGCGCATACTCCAGCGGCACCTGCACACCCGGCAGATTTATGTCGACCACCAGATGCGGCGTCAGCTGATTGTCGAGCAACCAGTCATAAAAGGCGCGCAGCAGATAGGGACGACGTGCAGTAAGTTGCGACATTTCCATACGTTAAGCCCGGGCTTGCAGCCGCATTTCACGTTCAGCTTCAGTTAATGAAGCGAGGAAGGAGTCACGCTCAAATACGCGATTCATGTAACCTTTCAGCTCTTTTGAACCTGAGCCGATCAAATCGATACCCATTGACGGCAGACGCCATAACAGCGGAGCCAGATAGCAATCAACCAGGCTGAACTCTTCGCTCATGAAATAAGGCGTACGGCCAAACAGTGGCGCGATAGCCAGCAGCTCTTCACGCAGTTGCTTGCGTGCCGCTTCCGCTTCCTGACCGCTGCTGTTCTCTACTTTCCTCATCAGGCTATACCAGTCCTGCTCGATGCGGTGCATCATCAGGCGGCTATCACCACGGGCAACCGGATAAACCGGCATCAGTGGCGGATGCGGGAAGCGCTCATCTAAATATTCCATGATGATGCGTGATTCATACAGCGTCAGCTCACGATCTACCAGCGTCGGTACCGTGCGATACGGATTGAGGTCAATCAGATCCTGCGGCAGGTTATCCATTTCGACCTGCTCGATCTCTACGCTGACACCCTTCTCCGCCAGGACGATACGTACCTGATGGCTGAAAATGTCAGTAGGACCAGAAAACAGCGTCATTACCGAACGTTTGTTGGCAGCGACAGCCATGAAAACCTCCAAGTTTGTTCACAAAAAGATACTGCGAATAGCCAACCACACGGCGACTCACTTGCTTATCGAACTCGCACGCAACCTGGTTAGCTGCGTCACAGATACTGACGCCCCGACAGTGGGGAGGCGCATAACGCACCGGCCTGCGGGCGCAAAGTGACACAGAGTTTACCAGATTTTAGGCTGCTTGTGGGCGTGGAATGAATCTTTGCAGGTAAATTGAGCGCGGCGTTACGGTTTTCGCGGACAGTTTATGGGAAGGCAGAAAATAAAAAACCCGCCGAAGCGGGTTTTTTGAGCCAATTGCCGCAGCCGGAGCTGCAAACAATTAACGCTTGGAGAACTGAGGACGACGACGTGCTTTACGCAGGCCGACTTTCTTACGTTCAACCTGACGCGCATCACGCGTTACGAAGCCAGCTTTACGCAGCTCGCCACGCAGTGATTCGTCGTATTCCATCAGAGCGCGGGTGATACCGTGACGGATCGCACCAGCCTGACCAGAAATACCGCCACCTTTAACAGTGACATAGAGATCGAATTTACCAACCAGGTCCAGCAGCTCAAGCGGCTGACGAACTACCATGCGGGCAGTTTCGCGACCGAAGTACTGTTCCAGAGAACGTTGGTTAATTACGATGTTACCGCTACCCGGCTTAATGAATACGCGAGCGGTAGAGCTTTTGCGGCGACCAGTGCCGTAGTTTTGAGTTTCAGCCATTGCCTTTAATCCCGATTAAATGTCAAGAACTTGCGGTTGCTGTGCCGCATGGGTGTGCTCGTTGCCTGCGTAAACTTTCAGTTTACGGTACATAGCACGACCCAGCGGGCCCTTCGGCAGCATGCCTTTAACCGCGATCTCAATCACACGCTCAGGACGGCGAGCAATCATCTCTTCAAAGGTCGCCTGTTTGATACCACCGATGTGGCCAGTGTGGTGATAGTAGATCTTGTCAGTACGCTTGTTGCCGGTTACAGCAACTTTTTCTGCGTTCAGAACGATGATGTAATCACCCGTATCAACGTGCGGAGTGTATTCCGCTTTATGCTTACCACGCAGACGGCGCGCCAGTTCAGTCGCCAGGCGACCCAAAGTTTTGCCCGTTGCGTCAACTACAAACCAGTCACGTTGGACGGTTTCTGGTTTAGCTGTAAAAGTTTTCATCGAAAAGCTTACCCAAATTAAGTTACACGTTGGTGAAATCCCAAACGCTTAAGTAAACGAATGAGGCTCACACGACCATTTTGACCAGCAAGCCACCCCTTCGGATAGAGTTACTGGAACACAGAGGATTTGGGAAAAAAATCCTTTGCTGTAACGTGGGGTCGCAAGATTATAGAGAAGTCGGTTACAAAAATCGAACCCTATTTCGGTATTTATCCCGATTATTCTCACGGCAGGTGCGGTAAACGCAGATACTCTTCGCTCTGCATCTCCTGAAGTCGGGATAAACAGCGCTGGTATTCAAACTTCAGCCGCGTGCCCTGATAAATCTCGGTCAGTGACGTTTCTGCCGCGACCACCAGCTTCACATGCCGTTCATAGAACTCATCGACCAGTGCGAGGAAACGCCGTGCCTGATCTTCGGTTTTGTAGATCATTACCGGCACGTCATACAGCAGCACACTGTGAAAACGGCGCGACAGCGCAATATAGTCATGCTGGCTGCGCCCTTCGCCACACAGGGTGGTGAAATTAATCGCCAGCACGCCCTCGCTGACGCCCAGCGTCGGCATCTGGCGGTGATTAATTTCCAGAACCGGCGCATCTTCAGGCTGGCTGCCCGACAGCGCTTTAAACATCCGCGCCATTTCAGCGTGCGTCTCTTTGTTCAGCGGAGAGTTCCACAGGTGCGCGGAGGTCAGCGTGCGTAACCGGTAGTCGATACCGGCATCCACATTCATCACATCACAATGACGTTTGATCTGCTCGATGGCAGGCAGGAAGCGCGCGCGCTGCAGACCATTACGATAGAGATCATCAGGCGGAATGTTCGAGGTGGCCACCAGCGCAATGCCGCGTTCAAACAGCGCCTCCATCAGCGTGCCCAGCAGCATCGCATCGGTGATATCGGAGACAAAAAATTCATCAAAACAGAGGATATCCGTTTCTGCTTTGAATTTGTCCGCAATAATCAGTAACGGATCGCTCTGCCCCTGAAGCTGCGTCAGCTCTTCATGCACCCGCAGCATAAAGCGGTGGAAGTGCAGACGCAGTTTGCGATCGCCAGGAATAGACTGAAAAAAGAGATCCATGACCCAGGTCTTACCGCGACCGACACCGCCCCACATATAGAGTCCACGTACCGGTTGTGGTGTCTCGTTTTTCTCTTTACCGATCAATTTTGACAGGCGACCCAGCAGGCTGGATGTGGCAGGCGCGGCGGATTGTTGCCGTGCAACCAGCGCCTGCTGCAGCGCGTCTAAACGGGTAATCGCTTCACGTTGTACGTCATCGGGCCTGAATTCGCCCTGCGACAGCGCCTGTTCATAGCGTGCAAGCGGAGTTGAGGTTTGCATTGTTGTTTCAAAGTCCCTGAATGGTGTCTGATTCATACCACGGTTGCTGAAAAAAAGGCCGTTCTACACTAAGCCATGCTGCTCCAGAGTTCCACATCCATAAGATTAACGGGTATAGTGACTATTATTGAAATGGTGCAATGCCCTACGGAACAATGGAAATAACACGGGAGTCATTATGACCTGGGAATACGGGCTAATTGGTTTAGTGGTTGGTATTATTGTCGGCGCAGTCGCCATGCGTTTTGGCAACAAAAAGCTGCGTGAGCAGCGCAGCATGCAGTACGAGCTGGAAAAATCGAAAGCGGAGCTGGCGGATTATCGCGAAGAGCTGACCAACCACTTCGCGCAGAGTGCGGAGCTGCTGGACAACATGGCGCGTGATTATCGTCAGCTCTATCAGCACATGGCAAAAGGCTCAAATGACCTGCTGCCGAATCTGCCTGGCCAGAAAAATCCGTTTGCCTATCAGCTGACTGAAGCCGAAGCGGACAACGATCAGGTGCCGGTGCAGATGCCGCGCGACTATTCTGAAGGCGCATCCGGTTTACTGCGTGGCGAGCGCCCTGCCCGCGACTAATCTTTTTGGGGCGCAGCCTGTCTGCGCCCGCTGTTTTTGCGAACCCTGACCGCAAACGACTGTCACACTTATTAATTCCTCCCACCTTTTGCAGCGAGAGCGTTGTAGCAATGAAAAAACAAGCACGCCTGTTTAGCGCATTAGCCCTGAGTATTGGGATGAGCCTTGCCGCCGCGCCAGACGCGATGGCAACGCTGCCAGCACAAATTGCGGGCCAGCCGCTGCCGAGTCTGGCACCGATGCTGGAGAAAGTGTTACCTGCCGTGGTCAGTGTGCACGTGGAAGGCACTGATTCGGGTGCACAGGCTCAGGATATTCCTGAACCGCTGAAGCGTTTTTTTGGTCAGATGCCTGGCGGAAATAGTCAGCCACAGCCGTTTGAAGGTTTAGGTTCTGGCGTGATCATCGATGCCGCGAAAGGCTACGTGCTCACCAACAATCACGTGGTCAACGGTGCGGATAAAATCAACGTACAGCTTGGCGACGGCAGTGAATATGAAGCCAAACTGATTGGTCATGATGAGCAGACCGATATCGCGCTGATTCAGATTCAGGGCGCAAAAAACCTCACGCAGGTGAAAGTCGCGGACTCTGACCAGCTGAAAGTGGGTGATTTCGCGGTAGCTATCGGTAACCCGTTCGGGCTGGGACAGACGGCCACCTCCGGTATTATCTCCGCACTGGGCCGCAGCGGCCTGAACCTGGAAGGACTGGAAAACTTTATTCAGACCGATGCCGCGATCAACCGTGGCAACTCAGGCGGTGCGCTGGTCAACCTTAATGGTGAACTGATCGGTATCAACACCGCGATTCTCGCCTCCAGCGGCGGTAACATCGGTATCGGCTTTGCTATCCCGAGTGATATGGCGATGAACCTCGCGCAGCAGCTGATTAAATTTGGTGAAGTGAAGCGCGGTCAGCTCGGCATCAAAGGCACTGAAATGACAGCCGATATGGCTAAAGCATTCAATGTCGATGCACAGCGCGGCGCCTTTGTCTCTGAAGTCTTACCGCAATCTGCCGCGCAGAAAGCGGGCGTGAAGTCAGGCGATATCATTACGTCGATCAACGATAAGCCGATTACCAGCTTCGCTGAGTTGCGCGTCAAAGTGGGAACCACGCCGCCAGGTGAACAGGTTAAGCTTGGCCTGCTGCGTGAAGGTAAGCCATTAACGGTTACCGTTACGCTGGAGCAGAGCGCACAGAGCACCGCCAGCGCACAGCTGATGTCACCCGCGCTTCAGGGCGCAACCCTGAGTGATGGACAGACTAAGACCGGTGATAAAGGCGTGAAGGTCGATACCATCGAAAAAGGCACACCGGCTGAACAGGTTGGTCTGCAGAAAGATGATGTGATTATCGGCGTTAACCGTAACCGGGTCCAGACCATTGCTGAAATGCGTAAAATACTGGAAGGGAAACCGCCGGTACTGGCACTGAATGTGGTGCGCGGCGATGAAAGTATCTATCTGTTGTTGAGATAAACCTCGCATTACGGCGGACACAAGCACGTGTGTGTCCGCCGCTCTCATGCTATTCTCCCCTGCGATCTCCCCTGGCGTAATTTAACACCATGTTTCTTAAACTTTTGCGTGCCGTGGTGCTGGGCCTGATTGTGGCGGGTATTTTGCTCGCAGCACTGCCTGCACTGCGTATGGGCAGCGACGCCCTCTATAACCACGAAAATATTACAGACGAAACGCCCTTTAGCTTCAATCAAGGGGTGCGCCGCGCCGTGCCTGCCGTTGTGAACGTTTACAATCGTAGCGCCCACGGCAACAACAACCGTGGCATCACGACCCTGGGTTCAGGGGTCATCATGAATGCAAAAGGCTACATCCTTACCAATAAGCATGTGATCAATAATGCCGATCAAATTATCGTGGCGCTGCAGGATGGCCGCTTCTTTGAAGCGACGCTGGTGGGTTCCGATGGCATGACCGATCTGGCGGTACTGAAGATTACGGCCTCCGGCCTGCCCGTTATCCCCATCAATCCAAATCGCCAGGCGCATATCGGGGATGTGGTGATGGCGATCGGCAACCCCTATAACCTCGGTCAGACGGTCACGCAGGGCATCATCAGCGCCACGGGCCGGGTTGGCTTAAGCTCATCAGGCCGACAGAACTTCCTGCAGACCGATGCGTCAATCAATCAGGGTAACTCCGGCGGCGCGCTGATTAACTCGCTAGGCGAGCTGATGGGCATTAACACCCTGACCTTCGATAAAAGTAGTGATGGTGAAACCCCGGAAGGGATTGGTTTCGCCATTCCAACCGTTTTAGCCTCGAAGATCATGGATAAGCTGATTCGTGATGGTCGGGTGATCCGCGGCTATATCGGCATTACCGGGCGTGAGCTGCCGCCGCTGCATGGACAGGGCAGCAATCTGGATCGGGTTCAGGGCATTATTGTCAGCGTGGTCACGCCAGATGGGCCAGCGGATAAAGCCGGGATTCAGGCCAACGATGTGCTGCTCAGCGTTAATGGCAAGCCGGCCATCTCCGCGCAGGAGACCATGGATCAGGTGGCAGAAATTCGCCCGGGTTCAGTGATTGATGTGCAGGTACTGCGAAACGATCAGAAACTGACGCTGCCGGTCACCATCCAGGAGTTTCCTGACAGCAGCAGTTAGCTGAAACCTGTGCCAGGTCAGGGATGGCGCGGCTGATCGCAAAGAAGGCCGCCATCCATGGCGGTCGGCCTCGCCATCCTGGCTCGGACGCTTTGCTCTTCATCCGGGCCAACCCTTCCCCTCTAATCCGCCATCGTTTGTGATTAACCGATTAGCAGCGATCCACCGGAAACGCGATGACATCGCTCAATGACTCCGCTTTCAACGCCAGCATGATCAGGCGATCGATACCCAGTGCGACCCCGGAACAGGCTGGCATGCCATGCGCCAGCGCATCCAGCAGATACGTATCAATAGGATGCACAGGCAGGCCGCGCGCCGCACGGCGACGGTTATCCTGCTCAAAACGCTGACGCTGCTCACGGCTGTCGGTCAGCTCACGGAAACCGTTCGCCAGCTCAATGCCTTTGTAATAGACCTCAAAGCGTTCGGCCACGCGGTGATCTTCGGTGCTGATCTCCGCCAGGGCTGCCTGGCTGGCAGGGAAATGATAAACGAAGCAGGGTTTATCCTGACCAATCTTCGGTTCCACACCCAGCATAAACAGCAGCATCAGTAAGGTATCGCGATCCTCTTCTGCACGCGCCAGCTCGCCTTCACCCAGCTTCTCTGCCGCTTCACGCAACTGCGCTTTATCCGCTGACAGCGGATCCAGCTCAAGATGACGGATAAACGCCTGCTGATAGGAGAGCGACTCAGCGCTGTCACACTCCAGCACCTGCTGCATCAGATCGTCGACTTCGTTCATCAGACGGTACATATCATAATGCGGCCGGTACCACTCCAGCATGGTGAATTCCGGGTTGTGGTGACGTCCCGCCTCTTCGTTGCGGAAGCTGCGCGCCATCTGATAGATCGGGCCACTGCCCGCCGCCAGCAGGCGTTTCATATGATATTCCGGGCTGGTCATCAGCCAGAGATCGCGCCCCTGCGCAGCGCCAGGCCCGACAAAACGCGTCTGGAATGGCACCAGATGGATATCGGTAATGGTGGCCTGGCTCATCGCCGGCGTATCCACTTCCAGCACGCCGCGATCGGCAAAGAAACGACGCACTTCTGCTAAAATAGCGGCGCGTTTTAACAAATTGGCGATGGATGCGCTTGGTTGCCAGCTTGCCGTTTCGCTCATGGTGATGACTCCTGATGCAAATTAGGGGGGGAAGTCTACCTGCAATGCCTGCGGCAAACAATCTCGTGCCCGTACTGCCAAAAACAGCGTTTCGGCTTCTATACTTAAGCGGTTAAATCACAAAGGAATCCCACTATGTCTCCATGGAAAACAGTTGTTGCCAGCCTGAGTGCTTTTCTCTCTGTCGCCTGCAGCACTACGCCGCCAAAGAACGTCACGGTCGTAGATAACTTTGACAGCCAGCGATATCTCGGTCAGTGGTATGAGATTGCCCGCCTTAACCACCCTTTTGAGCGCGGACTTGAACAGGTAACGGCAAACTACAGCCCGCGTGAAGATGGCGGCCTGAAGGTAATCAACCGTGGTTATAACGTCAAAAAGCAGCGCTGGCAGGAGAGCGTCGGCAAAGCCTACTTCACCGGTGAACCCACGCGGGCTTCTCTGAAAGTCTCTTTCTTCGGCCCCTTCTATGGCGGCTATAACGTGATTGCTCTCGATCCTGACTACCGCTATGCGCTGGTATGTGGACCGAATCGCCACTATCTCTGGATACTGTCACGCACACCACAACTGGAACCGGGCGTAAAAGAGAAACTGGTTGATCAGGCGCGTCGGGATGGTTTCCCGGTTGAAGAGTTAATCTGGGTAAAACAGAAATAGTGCAGAATCTGACAAGCCGGTACGAAAAGCATTTCGTACCGGTTGGAATAACAGGTTACTTCGTGCTGTTCTGAATCGCCTGGCCGCCCGCTTCGACATCTTCACCTACGCCACGCGTTGTATTACAAGCTGTGAGCAGGGAAGAGAGCACCAGTACAGAGAAGATTGCAGCAATACTTTTCTTTAACATAACAATGTCCTTTTTGATGGATGTAAAGTACAGCGCTTTAAGCATAGCCGGATTTCCGGCAGTTGCTGCTGGCGAGACTTTAAAAAGGACAATCAGTTAAGGTCATTTTGCTGCACGCGAAATGGCACCACCTAAGTGAGAGACATCTTCGCCAAAACCGTGGAATGTGTTGCAGGCGCTTAGCGCAGAGGAGACCAGCAACGCGAACGCGATTAATTTTGCCAGCTTGATCATTTTTTTCTCTCAGACAAGAAAAAGGCGCATCAGAAGATGCGCCTGCGAATCTTATTTCACGCGTGACACGTATTCGCCAGAGCGGGTGTCAACTTTCACCACTTCGCCCTCTTGCACGAACAGTGGCACTTTCACCACGGCACCGGTAGAGAGTTTAGCTGGCTTGCCGCCAGTCCCTGCGGTATCACCTTTCAGGCCTGGATCGGTTTCGATAACTTCAGCTTCGATAAAGTTCGGCGGCTGAACGGCGATCGGACGACCGTTCCACAGCGTAACGATACATTCAGCGTTATCCTGCAGCCATTTCGCTGCATCGCTTACCGTCTTCTCTTCAACCTGGAACTGCTCAAAGCTTTCCGGATGCATGAAGTGGTAGAACTCACCGTCGTTGTACAGGTAGTTCAGGTTGGTATCTACTACGTCAGCGCCTTCGGCGGAGTCGGTAGATTTAAAAGTTTTCTCAACGCGAGAACCCGTCAGCAGGCGACGCATTTTAACGCGCGCGAATGCCTGACCTTTACCCGGTTTAACGAACTCACTGGATTCGATGGCATACGGCTCGCCTTCGAACATGATTTTAAGACCGGGACGGAAATCGTTGCTAGAATAAGTCGCCATGAAGGCCCTCTACGAAAATTGACACTGGTACTAAGCCAAAAAAATGGCACACATTGTAACCCTAAAAACACCTTCCAGAGAAGATTGGTTGCAGCAACTTGCGGATGTTGTCACCGAACCCGATGAATTACTGCGGATTTTAGCCCTTGATCAGCACACTGAGCTGGCTGAAGGTGCGGATGCGCGGCGTCTTTTCGCCTTACGTGTACCGCATGCGTTCATCCGCCGGATGAAAAAAGGCGATGCGCACGACCCGCTGCTGCTTCAGGTACTGACCCGCCGCCAGGAATTCACTGATGCGCCAGGTTATAGCACCGATCCGCTCGATGAACAAAGCAACGTTGTACCTGGATTGCTGCATAAATACCGAAACCGGGCTTTATTGTTGGTAAAAGGCGGCTGCGCCGTCAACTGTCGCTACTGCTTCCGTCGTCATTTCCCCTATCAGGATAATCCCGGCAACAAGCGTAGCTGGCAGGCTGCACTGGACTATATCGCCGATCATCCCGAGCTGGATGAGATCATTTTCTCCGGCGGCGATCCGCTGATGGCGAAAGATCATGAGCTCGCCTGGCTTATCGCCGCGCTGGAACAGATCCCCCATCTGAAACGTCTGCGCATCCACAGCCGCTTACCGGTGGTGATACCGGCGCGCATTACCGATCAGCTCTGTCAGATGCTCAGCGAGACGCATCTGCAGGTGGTGATGGTGACGCACATCAACCATGCGCAGGAGATTGATGATGAGCTGCGTGAGGCGATGAGTAGCCTGAAGCGTGCTGGAGTGACCCTGCTGAATCAGAGCGTCCTGTTGCGTGGCGTCAACGATAATGCGCAGACACTGGCCACCCTGAGCAATGCACTATTTGATGCCGGCATTCTGCCCTACTATCTGCACGTGCTGGATAAGGTACAGGGTGCGGCGCATTTCTTTGTGTCAGATGACGAGGCCCGCCAGCTGGTGCGTGCACTTCTGTCACAGGTCTCCGGCTATCTGGTGCCAAAGCTGGCGCGTGAAATTGGCGGAGAGCCAAGTAAAACACCGTTAGATTTACAGTTACGTCAGGAATAAAAACGGCCAGCAAAAGGCTGGCCGGTTCAATGTGGCAGACTGCCTGATTCACATTATGGGCACTTGTAGACCTGGCCGGTCATTTTGCTGTCGAGTGGCGCGAACGCGGACAACAGGTTCTGCGTCGGACTGGTTGCTCCATAAATCACGTTACCGCCCATCTCCGCTGCGCGATTGCGCAGGTCGTTAGCTGCGCCACGCAGTGCGCTGGTTTCGCCGCCTGCACCGCTCAGCCAGTTGCTCTGTGAGCCGGTAATATTGCCCAGAAGCTGACAGGTATTGCCAGGCTGCTGATCGGTGAACGTCACGCGCTGTCCTGCTGAAGAGAGTTGCGTAGAGCTGCTGCAGCCCGCCAGCAATAACGCGCCAGCCGTCAGTCCGAGCAAGAGGTTAATCCGCATTGTAATCCCCATTTATTATCATCAGAGTCGGGTGGCAGCGTAGCAGAAGAAGGATTTTTCTTTCTGCACATTCATTGCCCTTATCCCGTTATATCGTCTCAATATTTCACGCCGCTTGCAGGCTGGCAAGCGTGCCGATGCTGGTGAATAAAATGAAGCCAGTCGATCAGTCGGCGCAGCCGCAGACAGCGTGACATATCAAGAGGAAAGACGAACGATTGCGCCTTACTTATACTATTTTCCCACCCAAAAGAAAAACCCCCGACCGTTTCCGATCGGGGGTGATGTCAGAGCGTGATGCCCTTAACCGGTGTAGCCATTACGTCGTGCATTTTCGATGCAATCGGCTTTGTTAACGTAGCCCTGACTGGCGGCGCCGGTAATATTGCCGTTGGGCGCCGTTCTTCTCCAGCGCCACTTGTGTGCTTCGTCCTTATAAAATTCCCATTTATCGTGCATTTTAATTTTCCTTAATCTGTTGTTTATCCCTTTCAGAGCGCGCTATTTTGCGCCGGGATCCACGTTAGAGCATCCCGCCCTGACTAAACCATGATGCAGAACATAAAAAAAGTTAATGGGTTTTTCCTGCTGCTGCCAGCATTCAGACGCTGAAAAAGAAAAACCCCCGACCGTTTCCGATCGGGGGTTCTTTGATGACTTAAGCAGTCAACGGCAATTACATCATGCCGCCCATACCGCCCATGCCACCCATACCGCCAGCGCCGCCGCCTAAATCAGGTGCGTCGCCTTTTGGCAGGTCAGTGACCATACATTCGGTCGTGATCATCAGACCCGCAACAGAGGCCGCGTACTGCAGAGCAGAACGGGTCACTTTGGTTGGGTCCAGGATACCGAAGTCGATCATGTTGCCGTACTCTTCAGTCTGCGCGTTGTAACCGTAGTTACCGTCGCCCGCTTTCACGTTGTTAGCGACAACAGATGGCTCTTCACCGGCGTTAGAAACGATCTGACGCAGTGGAGATTCCATCGCGCGCAGCGCAACTTTGATACCGACGTTCTGATCTTCGTTCTGACCACGCAGATCAACCAGCTGTGCTGCCACGCGAACCAGCGCCACACCACCACCAGCAACCACACCTTCTTCAACGGCAGCACGGGTTGCGTGCAGCGCATCTTCAACGCGGGCTTTCTTCTCTTTCATTTCAACTTCAGTTGCTGCGCCTACTTTCAGAACGGCTACGCCGCCTGCCAGTTTCGCTACGCGCTCCTGCAGTTTTTCTTTGTCGTAGTCAGACGTTGCTTCTTCGATCTGCTGACGAATCTGGGTTACACGGCCCTGAATTGTCGCTTCTTCACCCACACCGTCGATGATGGTGGTGGTGTCTTTGTTGATCACAACGCGTTTTGCCTGGCCCAGATCTTCCAGAGCCGCTTTCTCCAGTTCCATACCGATCTCTTCAGAGATTACGGTACCACCGGTCAGGATAGCGATATCCTGCAGCATAGCTTTACGACGGTCGCCGAAGCCTGGTGCTTTAACCGCAGCCACTTTCACGATGCCGCGCATGGTGTTAACCACCAGTGTTGCCAGCGCTTCGCCTTCAACATCTTCCGCGATGATCAGCAGTGGTTTGCCGGCTTTCGCAACGGCTTCCAGCACTGGCAGCATTTCACGAATGTTAGAGATTTTCTTGTCAGCCAGCAGGATGAACGGAGATTCCAGTTCAATCGCACCGGTTTCTGGCTTGTTGATGAAGTAAGGTGACAGGTAGCCGCGATCAAACTGCATACCTTCAACCACATCCAGCTCATCCTGCAGGCCGGTGCCTTCTTCAACGGTGATCACGCCTTCTTTACCCACTTTCTCCATCG
The DNA here is from genome assembly GCF_057812235.1 of Pantoea sp. ABR1s. Taxonomy (NCBI): domain Bacteria; kingdom Pseudomonadati; phylum Pseudomonadota; class Gammaproteobacteria; order Enterobacterales; family Erwiniaceae; genus Pantoea; species Pantoea sp. ABR1s. The sequence continues at coordinate 3,705,342 of NZ_CM173823.1, forward strand.
CCTGAGCAATCAACTGGCCCACGGTTTCATCGGAGTTAGCAGAGATAGTACCTACCTGCGCAATCGCTTTAGAGTCAGAGCAAGGAACAGACAGCGCTTTCAGTTTCTCAACCGCAGCGATAACAGCCTGGTCAATACCGCGCTTCAGGTCCATCGGGTTCATACCCGCTGCGACCGCTTTCAGGCCTTCGGTGATGATAGACTGTGCCAGTACGGTTGCAGTGGTGGTACCGTCGCCCGCAGCGTCGTTCGCTTTAGAGGCAACTTCTTTCACCATCTGCGCGCCCATGTTCTCGAACTTGTCTTCCAGCTCGATTTCACGTGCCACAGAAACACCATCTTTAGTGATGGTCGGTGCACCAAAAGATTTATCCAGGACTACGTTACGGCCTTTAGGACCCAGGGTAACTTTTACTGCATCTGCCAGTACGTTCACGCCACGCAGCATTTTTACGCGTGCGTCATTACCGAATTTTACGTCTTTAGCTGCCATCTTTAAATATCCCTTAAATTCGTTTCGTTCAGTGAATTACGCGTAAAAATTACGCTTCAACAACGGCCAGAATGTCGCTCTCAGAGATGATAAGCACCTCTTCGTTGTCGATTTTCTCGGTTTTCGCGCCGTAACCTTCGCTGAAGATCACGATGTCGCCAACCTTCACGTCCAGCGGCTTAATGTCGCCACTCTCAAGGATGCGGCCATTGCCGACAGCCAGTACTTCACCACGGGTGGATTTACCGGCTGCGGAACCGGTCAGCACGATGCCGCCAGCTGATTTAGCTTCAACTTCTTTACGCTTGACGATAACGCGATCGTGCAATGGACGAATTTTCATTTGATAGCTCTCCTTTGAGAAGTCCAATCATTCAGTTTTGGGGTTGAACACCGGGCTGCATGGCTTCCGGCCTCGTGACCAGAGAGATAGGGCCGCTACCACCCACTTTCAAGGGGGCGGACAACAAATTTTTTACCTGTGAGTGATAAGTGATGGCTTTTTGAACAGATGATGGGGCAAATAAAAAACGCAACCCGTAGGTTGCGCTTTCAGAGGTGACAGCTGCGGTTAACGATCCTTGTGATCGTCATGATGCTCAAGGCGATCGCTGTCTTTACGCTCGAACTCGCCATCCATGGTGTAGCCGCTGTCTGGTCCGGCTCCCGGTCCCCGCCAGACGCGCAGATGAGGCATCAGCTTCAGCGTCAGATGTTTCTGCACCGGTGGCAGCAGCAGCAGCAGGCCCAGCAGGTCGGTAAAGAAACCAGGCAGCAGCAGCAGGAAACCGGCGATGATCAGCGACACGCTTTTGATCATCTCATTGGCCGGGCTTTCATTACGTGCCAGCTTCTCCTGCATCAGCATAAAGTTTTTCATGCCCTGATTTTTGACCAGCGAGACGCCGATGCACGAGGTGAAGACCACCAACAGCATGGTAAGCAGCACGCCCATGACGTGTGCAACCTGAATGAAGAGGGAAATCTCAATCCAGGCCAGAACGAAAAAGACTAATAACGGTATCCAGCGCACCGTACTCTCCTGTAAGTAGGGGCTGAACGGCAGCGTGCCGGTCAGCAGAAAGCGTTCATCCTGAGGATGATAAGAAAAGAGATGGGCACCCGCGCCGCCATTTTCAACCGATCCTGTCAAATTTATCCTGCGGGGTTAATTTTGTAACCAACTTCACATATCGTTAACCAGGCTGCAGCATTAAGTGATCTGCATGCGTGCTTTTCATATGCATCAGAATATGATCGCACACGCCCCTATGAAGACGGATAATATGTCGGCACGGGTACACCACGACAAAATAAACACATCCTTTGTGATGGTTAGCGGCAACAACAAGAAGGTTATCATGGCGAACAACATTCGTATCGAAGAAGACCTGTTAGGTATGCGCGAAGTTCCGGCGGATGCCTATTATGGCGTTCATACTCTGCGTGCGATTGAGAATTTTTATATCAGCAACAGCAAAATCAGCGACATACCTGAATTTGTCCGCGGCATGGTGATGGTAAAAAAAGCGGCGGCGATGGCCAACAAAGAGCTGCAGACCATCCCGCGCAATATTGCCGATACCATCATTAAGGCCTGCGACGAAGTGCTCAACAACGGCCGCTGTATGGACCAGTTCCCCGTGGATGTTTATCAGGGCGGTGCCGGAACCTCGGTCAACATGAACACCAATGAAGTGCTGGCGAACATCGGCCTTGAGCTGATGGGCCACCAGAAAGGGGAATATCAGTACCTCAACCCCAACGATCATGTGAACAAATGCCAGTCCACCAACGACGCTTACCCAACCGGTTTCCGCATCGCGGTCTACAGCTCGCTACTGAAACTGCTTGATGGCATCAGCCAGCTGGCCGAAGGCTTCCAGCACAAAGCCGATGAGTTCCAGACCATCCTGAAAATGGGCCGTACCCAGTTGCAGGATGCCGTGCCGATGACCCTCGGGCAGGAATTTCACGCCTTCAGCGTACTGCTGAACGAAGAGACCAAAAGCATTCTGCGCACCGCGGAACTGCTGCTGGAAGTGAACCTGGGCGCGACCGCCATCGGCACCCGCCTCAATACGCCGGAAGGGTATCAGCACCTGGCGGTACAGCGTCTGGCGGAAGTCAGCAACCTGCCGGTGGTGCCAGCGGAAGATCTGATTGAAGCAACCTCCGACTGCGGCGCCTATGTGATGGTCCATTCATCGCTGAAACGTCTGGCGGTGAAGCTCTCTAAAATCTGTAACGACCTGCGCCTGCTCTCCTCAGGCCCGCGTGCTGGTCTGAATGAAATCAACCTGCCAGAGCTGCAGGCGGGTTCCTCTATCATGCCCGCCAAGGTCAATCCGGTTGTACCGGAGGTGGTAAACCAGGTCTGCTTCAAAGTGATTGGCAACGACATCACCGTGACGATGGCCTCTGAAGCGGGCCAGCTGCAGCTCAACGTGATGGAGCCGGTGATTGGCCAGGCGCTGTTTGAGTCGATCAGCATTCTGACTAACGCCTGCTATAACCTGCTGGAGAAGTGCATCAACGGCATTACCGCCAACCGCGCAGTGTGCGAAGCCTATGTCTTCAACTCGATTGGTATCGTGACTTACCTCAACCCTTACATCGGCCACCACAACGGCGACATCGTCGGTAAAATCTGTGCGGAAACCGGTAAAAGCGTACGTGAAGTCGTGCTGGAGCGCGGCCTGCTGACGGAAAGTGAGCTGGACGATATCTTCTCGGTGCAGAACCTGATGTACCCGGTTTATAAAGCCAAACGTTATACTGATGAAAACGAACAGTAAGGTTTAACCGACGCTGGTTAACCAAAGGCACACCGCGATCAACACGGTGTGCCTTTTTTTTTGTTAAACAGCACACCCGGCTATTACCGGTTTATCTTTCAGGAGTCATTCATGTTTGTGGTTGAGCTGCTTATCGTCTTGATGGCGATCTGGTTGGGCGCACGTCTTGGCGGCATTGGTATCGGGTTCGCAGGCGGAATGGGCGTGCTGATCCTGACGCTGGGATTTGGCATGGCACCCGGTGCTATTCCGTTCGATGTGATTGAAATCATCATGGCGGTGATCGCCGCGATAGCCGCCATGCAGGTGGCAGGCGGCATGGATTATCTGGTGAGCCTGGCGGAACGCCTGCTGCGCCGCCATCCTCGCCACGTTACGCTGCTGGCCCCGCTGGTGACCTACCTGATGACGCTGCTGGCCGGTACCGGACATACCGCGTTCTCAACATTACCGGTGATTGCCGAAGTGGCGAAAGAGCAAGGCGTTCGCCCTTCCCGGCCGCTGTCGATTGCGGTAGTGGCTTCGCAGATCGCGATTACCGCATCACCCATTTCAGCCGCGGTGGTCTTCTTCGCCACCCTGCTTGAGCCGCGCGGCGTCAGCTATATCACGCTGCTGGCGATTGCCATCCCCTCAACCATGGTGGGCCTCTTCCTGGCGGCTCTGGTGACTAACTTCTTAGGCCGTGAGCTAAAGGATGATGAGGTTTATCAGGCGCGTCTCGCCAAAGGCGAAGTCACGCTGCGCGGCGCCAGCCTCTACCAGGCAAAACCGGGCGCGAAAAAATCGGTGCTGCTGTTTCTGACGGGCATTGTGGCCGTGGTGCTTTATGCCACCGCGACCAGCGCCAGCGTCGGGCTGATCGTCAATCCACCGCTGCCACGCAATGAAGCGATTGTGGTGTTTATGCTGACCATCGCCACGTTGATCAGCCTGACCTGCAAACTCGACACCAGCGAAATCCTCAGCGCCAGCACCTTTAAGTCCGGCATGAGCGCCTGTATCTGCGTGATGGGCGTCGCCTGGCTGGGCGATACCTTTGTGAAGGCACATCTGGCGGAGATTCAGATGCTGGCAGGCGACACGCTGAAAACCTATCCGTGGATGCTGGCGCTGGTGCTGTTCTTTGCCTCGATGCTGCTCTACTCGCAGGCGGCGACCACCAAAGCGCTGATGCCCGCCGCGCTGCTGCTGGGCGTTACGCCGCTTACTGCCATCGCTTCCTTCGCGGCGGTTTCAGCGCTGTTTGTGCTGCCGACCTACCCGACCCTGCTGGCCGCCGTAGAGATGGATGACACGGGTTCGACCCGGATTGGCAAGTATGTGTTTAACCATGCCTTTATCATTCCCGGCGTGATCGCCATTGCGCTGTCGGTGCTCTCTGGCTTCGTTTTTGGCGGATTGCTGCTATAGCGCACGCCTCGTGTTACGGATGGAGCGTGCTATCATCGGCGCTCTTTAAAACAGGAGTCACAGGATGAATGCTGTCGTTATCCTCTGCACCACGCCCGATCAGGCCACGGCGGAGCACCTTGCTGGCTTAGCGCTGGAAGCCAGGCTGGCGGCCTGTGTCACACTGCTGCCGGGCGCCACCTCCTGGTATCTCTGGCAGGGAAAAATGGAGCAGAGCAGCGAAGTCCAGATGCTGCTGAAATGCGACAGCGATCATCAGCAGGCGCTGTGTGATCTGCTCAAAGACGCTCACCCTTACGATGTGCCCGAACTGCTGGCGCTGCCGGTTCAATATGGAGACAGTGAATACTTGTCATGGCTGCACGCATCTCTCGCTTAATTACGCTTCTGCTGACGCTGTTTATCGGCCTGCAGGCGCACGCTTCACTCTTTTCAAATCCGGCGACCAGTCGCTTTGTGCCGGTCGATCAGGCCTTTACTTTTGACTTCGACCAGCAGGGCGCGCAGCTCAACCTGCACTGGAAAGTGAAATCGGGTTATTACCTCTATCGCCAGCAGATCCACATCACACCGCAGAACGCGACCATCGCGCCGTTAACGCTGCCGGCCGGTCAGCCGCATGAAGATGAATTCTTCGGCAAAAGTGAAATCTATCCGCAGGATCTGACGCTGCCGGTGACGCTGCAACAGGCGGCCAGCGGCGCCACACTCAGTGTCACCTATCAGGGCTGTGCCGCCGCCGGATTCTGTTATCCGCCAGAGACGCGCAGCGTTCCGGTAAGTGCGGTGACCGCCAGCAGCGCACCGCCGCCGGTCAGCGCTCAGCCCGCGCCCGCCAGCCCGCTGCCTTTCTCGCCGCTCTGGGCGCTACTGATTGGTATCGGTGTCGCGTTTACGCCCTGCGTACTGCCGATGTATCCGCTGATCTCCGGCATTATCCTTGGCGGACAGCGCCACTATTCGCTGGGCCGACTGTTCGCGCTGGCGATGGTCTATGTGCAGGGGATGGCGCTGACCTACACGCTGCTGGGAGTCGTCGTCGCGGCAGCGGGCCTGCGCTTCCAGGCCGCGTTGCAGCATCCTTATGTGCTGTTCACGCTCTCACTGCTGTTTATCGTGCTGGCGCTGTCGATGTTCGGCCTGTTTACGCTGCAACTGCCCGCCAGCCTGCAAACCCGCCTGACTCTGTGGAGTAATCGTCAGCAGGGTGGCTCGCTGCCCGGCGTCTTCCTGATGGGCGCTCTGGCGGGTTTGATCTGCTCGCCCTGCACCACCGCCCCGCTCAGCGCTATTCTGCTTTACATCGCGCAGAGCGGAAATCTGTGGGCCGGTGCCGGGACGCTGTGGCTCTATGCGGTCGGAATGGGATTACCGCTGATCGCCGTGACCCTGTTTGGCAACCGGCTGCTGCCGAAAAGCGGCCCGTGGATGCAAACCGTTAAAGAGGGCTTTGGTTTTGTCATCCTGGCGCTGCCGGTCTTCCTGCTGGAGCGGGTGCTGGGCGATGCATGGGGATTGCGGTTCTGGAGCCTGCTCGGCGTGGCGTTCTTTGGCTGGGCGTTCAGCGTCAGCCTGCGCGCCAGCAGCGGTAAGTGGCGCGTAGTGCAGATTCTCATGCTGGCCGCTGCGCTGATCAGCGCACGCCCGTTGCAGGACTGGGCCTTTGGCGGACCGGCGCAGCAGCAGGCTGTGGCACCGCTGCCGTTCCATACTATCCAGACGCCGCAGCAGCTTGATAGCGCGCTGCAGCAGGCCCGCGGCCGCATCACCATGGTCGATCTCTACGCTGACTGGTGCGTCGCCTGCAAAGAGTTTGAAAAATATACCTTTAGTGATAGCGCCGTGCGCGATAGCCTGAGTCAGGTACAGCTGCTCCAGGCCAACGTCACCGCCAACAACGCCAGTGATAACGTGCTGTTGCAGCACCTTCAGGTGCTGGGCTTACCGACGATTTTGTTCTTTGATGCGCAGGGCCGCGAAATCGCTGGATCGCGCATCACCGGGTTTCTCAATGCCGCCGACTTCCGGGCGCATTTGCAGAAACTTACCCCGTAAACAACACTGGAGTCAGGTCATTGCCCGGTGCATTACCGGGCCTGCATACCAGAGGAGAGTCACTTGCAGCGTGAACAGATACTCGAGCATGCATTGAATGTGCTTGAACAGAACGGCCTCGCCGCCACCCTCTCATTGGAAACCCTGGCGGGATCCGAATTAACCCGTGACCAGCTTCAGCAGTTCTGGCCCGATCGTGACGCCCTGCTCTACGATGCACTGCGCTATCACGGGCAGCAGATTGATACCTGGCGACGCCAGATCCTGCTGGATGAATCGCTGTCGCCCGACCAGAAGCTGATGGCACGCTATGAGGTCCTGAGTGAGCAGGTCAGCAAAGGACGCTTTCCAGGCTGCCTGTTTATCGCCGCCTGCAGCTTCTACCCGCAGCCCGATCAGCCCATCCATCAACTGGCCGAACAGCAGAAACGCGGCTCATGGCAGTTCACCCACGACATTCTGGTGGAGCAGGCGCTGGACAACCCCAGCATGGTGGCCGATCAAATGGAGCTGATTCTTGAAGGCTGCCTTAGCAAGCTGCTGGTGAAGCGCAATGTGCAGGATGTCGCCACCGCACAGCGGCTGGCGGAGGATGTTTACAGCATCGCGCTGTGCCGTAAAAATGGCGCGCTGGCCTGAGGTTTTACCCGCTTTGACTGAAAATCAGGCAATCAGTCACGTTTCCAGGGGTTTTTTGGTGAAAGCCGTTGACGACCCGCGGCCTTTACGGTTTAATGCGCCCCGTTGCCCGAATAGCTCAGTCGGTAGAGCAGGGGATTGAAAATCCCCGTGTCCCTGGTTCGATTCCGGGTTCGGGCACCATATTTAAAGAACCCGCCTCTGGCGGGTTTTTGCTTTTGTGGAGCGAACCCGTTATCGAAGGTTCGATACACTCGCCACATCCTGTGGCTCACCCTCCGGGTCGCGCGAAGCCGCGCGATGCAAAAATGCTCCCGGCATTTTTGTCCGGGTTCGGGCACCATATTTAAAGAACCCGCCTCTGGCGGGTTTTTTGCTTTTGTGGAACGAACCCGTTATCGAAGGTTCGATACACTCGCCACATCCTGTGGCTCACCCTCTGCTTCAGCACGCCACCCACACCGCACCGGCATCCGCCGATTTCACGCACTGCGCGACCCAGCGCACGCCCATTAATCCGGCATGCACGTCGGGATACCAGAAATTCTGCAGGAAGTCGGTGTCACGGCGATCGGTGGCATCCATCGCCAGTGCGAAGCGACGATAAAGATTGGACCAGGCTTCAAATAACCCCTCGGTATGCCCTCCGCCAATGCGGTCCTCTTCCAGCGCGCGCGGATTAAGATAGCCCATGCCGCGCTCCAGAATGCGCACTGGCTCGCCCTGCACTTCATAGCGCAACTGGTTCGGCTGCTCATCCCACCACTCCAGACTGGCTTTCGATCCGACGACCCGAATCTTCTGCCCGTGCATCGATCCGGCATTCACCGCCGACGCCCATAACGTGCCGACCGCGCCGTTGTCATACTCCATCATCACAAAGGCGTTATCCTCCAGCGGCGCACGCGACGCGACAAAGCTCTGACGCGAACAGAGCAGACGTGTCACTTTCAGCTGTGGCAACATCGTTTCTGCAATAAATAACGGATGCGTCGCCAGGTCGCCTAACACGTAACTCGGGCCGACAAAGCGCGGATCGACCCGCCAGCGGGTGCTTTCACTCTGCAACTCCACCGCCTCATTATGGAAGCCGTGAGCAAACTGCATGTTAACGATGCGGATCTCACCCAGAGCCCCTTCGGCGATCATCTCCCTGGCCTGATGAACCAGCTGATGCCCGGCGTAACCGTAGGTGACGCCAACAACCTTCTGCTTCTCCCGGCTCAGCTGCTCCAGCTCATCCGCCTCTTCGACCGTAAAACAGAGGGGCTTCTCGCACACCACATGCAGCCCGGCATTAAGCGCCGCGCGGCAAATGGCGAAGTGAGTATTATTAGGCGTGGCGACAGACACCGCCTCAATGCCATCTTCACGCGCGGCTTCCCCGGCGAACAGGCTGGCATAATCGGGATAACAGCGGTCCGGTGCCACACCCAGCGCCTGACCAAACTCACGCCCGCGTGCGGCATCAATATCAAACGCCCCCGCCAGCAGCACAAAGTTTCCGTCACGCTGTGCTGCAGAGCGATGGATATACCCAATCTGGCTGGTGCCGCCGCCGCCGATCATGCCCCAGCGCAGCGAGCGATTAGCCGCTTTTTTACCGTTAATCATGCTGTTGTCCTCAGAATCCTGTTGATCGGAGATAGTCCAGGCTGGCTTTAACATCCCGCAGACTGGTGTCGGCATGGCGCGGATCACGCTCCTGTTCGATGGTGATCCAGCCCTGATAGTTACGCTCAGTCAGCAGCGTGCGCACCGCCGGATAGTCAATTGCGCCCTGCCCCAGCGGACACATCACCCCCTGCGCGCAGGCAGTGAAAAAGTCGAGTCCGTGAGAGAGGGCGTCTCGCCAGACCCGCTGGTTAACGTCTTTGAAGTGGAGGTAATCGATGCGGGTCCAGTACTGTTGCAGCGAAGCGACCGGATCCATCCCGGCGTAATAGAGATGGCCGGTATCCAGGCATAAACCAGCCACCTGATGCGGAATATCACTGACCAGCCGCGCAAGCTCATCGGCAAACTCAATGCAGCCGCCCGCATGCGGATGGATCACCGGTCGCACGCCATACTCCTGCCAGGCAATCTCACTGAGAATGGTGATGTGTCGCATCATGCGCTGCCAGTCGTCAGCGGAGAGCCGTGGCGCTTTTTCTGACTGACCGGCATATTTCGCCCGCTCCGGATTCCCGAAGTCGATGATCACCAGATAAGGCGCGCTGGCGCCGGGCGTTTTGACGGCGGCTGGTACGCTGGCCAGGGTACGGCACAGGTTGTGGGTCAGCGTCACCAGTTCAGGGAAATGCGCTTCACTGACCAAATCATCAAAAATCGTACCCGCCACCAGCGAAAGCTGATGCGCATTAAGCTGCCGGGTCAGTTCGGCTGCATCCGCTGGCAGATAGCCCCAGGGGCCAAGTTCGATACTGGGATAGCCAGCCAGAGCGGCTTCAGTCAGGACTTTCTGCCATGGCGGCAGCCAGGGATTAGCGGGATCGTCGACGCCCCAGCTACAGGGCGCATTAGCAATGTGAAAGGTCATGATATCTGCCTGTGCAGTGAGAACTGCTGGCAGTATCAAATGAAAATTTCATCTCAGACAACAATGAAAGTTTCATTTTTTGATAGAGATCGCGTTTAAATATTTCTTTATATGATAGTTTTCTATCAAATACCCGCTAACCTGCTCTTTCTACAGGTTTTCACGCGTCACGATTTCAAAGGGTACGGTCACCTGAGCAAAATGGTCGCGCTGTTCCATCCGGCTGTTGAGGCAGGTGGCGATCACCGCCGCAGCCATGGCATCAATACGATGGCGCAACATCAGCGTAATGGTGCCATCAATCAGCGCCAGCTCATCGCCGGGCAGCGGACCGTGGCACAGCAGATCGATCTGCCTGCGTCCGCTGTCACGCAGCGCCTGCACCACGCCCTCTATGCCGCCGCAGGGCGCATAAATCATCACCAGATCATCATGGGTGTCCAGCAACTGCCGGGTCGCCTGATAGCCTCCTTCACCCGACTCATGCGTTTTTAACGGTTCCAGTACCCGCTGGCTGATGCCTGACTCGCGCAGGTAAGAGCGGAAACTGATCTCGCTGCTCTCCTGGCAGGTAAAGCGGTGATCGCCCAGCAGCACCCCAACGCATCCCGGCTGACGCAGCAGATGCTGTGCCATCCAGGCCGCCGTACGTCCCGCTTTCTGATTATCAATGCCGATAAACCCCGCATGCTCACAGGGCGAGAAATCAGAAAAGAGCGCGTAAACCCGTACGCCCAGTCGTGACACATCCTGAATCGCGTGACGAATCAGCGGATGATCCAGCGCCACCAGCGCAATCACATCACTGCGCTGTGCCAGCAGACGCAGCGAGTGCGCCACCGCCTCCACTTCATGAATATCATGCCAGCAGAATTCAGGTTCGCTGCCCTGTGGCTGCTGCGCCTTCAGCTGCTGTTTCAGCACCTCGCCCAGCTGCTGATAAAACGAATAACGGGCAGGCAGCAGGATAAAGCTCACGCGAACTGTTGCCGCAGCGAGCGGCGATGTTGTCCGGATGTGTGCCTGCGTCAGGTGATAGCCCAGCTCGCGGGCCGCAGCCAGCACTTTCTGCTCGGTCACGCTGCGCACCGGCGCGCGTCCATTCAGCACCCGATCCACGGTGGCCACGCCCACGCCCGCCGCCTGCGCAATAGCGGTCATCGTCACTTTTGACATCATCCTTCTCCCTGCTTCTGCTCTCTGTAGCGCTGGCTGACGGCTACGCCTATATATTCTGTTGTCTGAGACATCAACACTCTATCGCGGCACAGCCATTTCCTCTCATTTATTTGATAGAAATTCAGCGCTAATCTTGATCGCCCTCGCAAAATGAAACATTCATTTCTTTCTGCATTCTCTTTAAAACGCCCATTTGCTAAAACGGATAAAAATCCTGCGCCGATCGGGTTGATGGGATCACATCATTAAAAGGTTAGAGCGACGACGGCGGGCTTTCTATAGTGGAGCCCTGAGCAGCACCTGCCTGCACGTACAAAAGGAAAAGTTATGTTCCCTTCAACGCTTCCGGTTCCACGCCTGACCGCGGCCAGCCAGGTACCACAGTTGCGCTGGGGCATTATCGGGCCGGGCTGGATCGCCGACCATTTTGCCCATGCACTGCGCAAGCATACCCACCAGCAGATCACGGCGGTGGCTGCGCGTGACCCGGCAAAAGCACAGGCCTTTGCCGACAAATGGTCAATCAGCCATGCCACGGGCAGTATCGACGTGCTGCTGGCGCGGGAGGATGTTGATGCGGTCTATATCGCCACGCCCCACAACCACCATTTTCCCGATGGTCTGCGCGCGATTGCCGCCGGAAAGCATCTGCTGATTGAAAAGCCGCTGGCGCTGAATGCTCAACAGGCGACACAGCTTAAACAGGCCGCCGCTGCCGCGAACCTGCTCTGTATGGAGGCGATGTGGTGCAACTTCACACCGAAATATGACGTTATCCGTCAGCTGCTTGTGGATGGCGTGCTCGGCGATGTTCACACCCTGATTGCCGATCATGGCGAGTTTTTCACCCCGGACCACCGCATCTTCAACGCCGATCTGGCGGGCGGCCCGATGCTGGATCTGGGCAGCTATCTGGTGGCGCTTAGCGTGTTTGTTGGCGGCGGTGCGCCTGACACGATCGTCGCCCGGGGCCAGTCCGTCCCGGATGGGCGTGTAAACGGTCAGACGTCGATGCTGTTTACCCATCAGCACGGCATGCATTCGGTGCTGAATACCACCCTGTTCAGCAACACGCCAGGCGGCGCGGTGATCGCCGGACGCGAGGCCACGCTGGAACTGGCGGGCCAGTTCTATGCGCCTGGTAACTTCACCCTGACCTCCAGCGATCGGCGTCATCGCCTGCAGTGGCAGGAGCCTGCCAGCCGCTATGAACAGCTCTGTCATGAAATTAACCATTTCGCCTGGTGTATCGGTCAGAACCGGATCGATTCACCCATCCATTCGCTTGACCAGGCGATTACCACCCTGGCCACGATGGACAACGTCAGGCAGCAGATTGGCGTGACCTTCAATGAAGAACAGCAACCTTAATGTGCCCGGAGCAGAAAGATGAAAATCGCTTTTGATGTGGATGTGATTAAAGATTTAGGCATCACCCGTATGGTTCATCAGGTGGCCGACTGGGGATACAAATATATCGAACAGTCGCCGCATCCGCAGATCAACCCGTTTTATAAGCATCCTAAAGCCAGCCGTGAAATCATCACCGAGTATAAGAATGCGTTAAACGCCACCGGGCTGGAGATCTCCTCGTTTATCGTGGTCTATCGCTGGTCCGGCCCGGATGAGCTGCGTCGTCAGGCGGCGGTGAAGAACTGGAAGCGGATGATCGAGATCGCGGTTGAGATGGGTGTGCAGGTGATCAACACCGAGCTCTCCGGCACGCCTAACGAGCCGGAAATCTGTGAAGAGATGTTCTATCGCTCCATGGAAGAGCTGCTGCCAATCATCGAACGTGAAGGCATCCGCGTCGAAATCCAGGCGCATCCATGGGATTTCTGCGAAGAGAACAACGAAACCGTGGATATCGTGAAGTCGTTTCGCAGCGATAACGTGAAGTATATTTATAGCGCACCACACACTTTCTTTTATGACAAAGGCAAAGGTGATGTGAAACCGATGCTGGAGTATGCCGGTGACGATCTGTCACACATGCTGATCGCCGACACCATGAACCATACAAAACACTGTCGCTACATCGTTAACCCGCCAGGGGTGGATGCCACCATTCACCAGCATGTCGGCGTGGGCGAAGGCGAAGTGGACTTCGACACCCTGTTTAAAACGCTGCGCGACACCGGCTTTGCCACCCGCAGTTATAAAGTCGGCGGTGAACCGATCATCGCGGCGTCTCTGTTTGGCTACCCGGAAAAGATGAAGGTTCAGGCGGTAGAAACCCGCGAACTGATTGAGCGTGAACTGCTGTAACCCTGCCTGCCGTGCAGTCGCTGCTGACTGCACGGCCACCTCCGCTCAGGATAACGAACCACCTGCCTGACACACTTTTATTCACTTTTCTCCTGTGCCGCTGCCCGCCTGACATCAGCCCCCTGCAGCACGGCCTTGCGCAGCCAGCAGAGTTAAACCCCCTTCGCAGCACCTGCTACACTCCAGACCAATACCACACCATAAGGCGAACTTTCATTATGTCGGAAAATGCATATCAGCCCGCAAAAGTCTGGACCTGGGACCCTGAAGCCAAAGGTAACGGCGCTAAAACTAATCGTCCGTTCGCTGGTCCCACCCATGAAAAAGCGTTGCCGGTCGGCAAGCATCCTTTACAGCTCTATTCGCTTGGCACGCCTAACGGCCAGAAAGTGACCATCCTGCTGGAAGAGCTGCTGGCGCTTAACGTCAACGATGCGGAATATGATGCCTGGCTGATCCGTATCGGCGAAGGCGATCAGTTCTCCAGCGGTTTTGTCGACGTAAACCCGAACTCGAAAATCCCGGCGCTGAGCGACCACTCGGCAACGCCGCCGATTCGGGTATTTGAATCGGGCAACATCCTGCTCTATCTTGCGGAGAAGTATGGCTACTTCCTGCCGAAAGATATCGCTGGCCGCACCGAAACCCTGAACTGGCTCTTCTGGTTACAGGGCTCAGCGCCTTACCTCGGCGGTGGTTTCGGTCATTTCTATCACTACGCGCCAGAAAAAATTGAGTACGCCATTAACCGCTTCACGCTGGAAGCGAAGCGTCAGCTCGACGTGTTGGATCGTCAGCTGGCAGATAACCGCTATCTGGCCGGTGATGACTACACCATCGCTGATATCGCCACCTGGCCGTGGTACGGCAACATGGTGCTGAATGACCAGTATGGCGGTGCCGAATTCCTGGATGTGCACTCCTATAAAAATGTGGTGCGCTGGGCGAAAGAGATCGCGCTGCGACCTGCTGTGATTCGTGGCCGCAAGGTCAACCGTGTCATGGGCGACCCGGCCGATCAGCTGCACGAGCGTCATGATGCCGCTGACTTCGATACCAAAACCCAGGATAAAAAAGCTTAAGGAGAGACCTGTGAGTGCATATGTTGTATTTATTCGTGATAACACCCTGAACCAGGACGAAATGGCGATCTATGCCGAGAAAGCGGGCGAGGCTCGCGGCGATCATCAGATCAATCCTCTCGCCTTCTATGGCGAACTGGAAACGCTGGAAGGGCAGGAAGCGGAAGGCGTGGTGATTCTGGAATTCGCGAGCCGCGAAGCCGCACATGCCTGGTATGACAGCCCGGAATATCAGGCTGCCAAAGCGCACCGTCTGAAAGGCGCGAACTATCGCGTGGTGCTGGTAGAAGGTGTGGCTAAGTAAAGATGCAGGCGGCAGCGATGCCGCCTTTTCTTATTGCAGTGTGATACGCGCCACGCCATCCAGCCCCTGACTGCTGTGATCGTCATTGAAGCCCTGCTTCAGGGTGACGAACAGGGTCTGCCCGTCCGGTGAGACCAGCAGACTGTTGGGGTGGCTATCAAATGACCAGCTGTTTTTCACCTCATAGGTGGTGCCATCCAGCTGCAGCACCTTCTTCGATTCGCGCTGGCTGATATAAATCTCATTGCGCTTGCCATTAAACTTAATCCCCAGTGAGTCGCCCGGATTCAGACGCTTAATGACCTTGCCGCTGCGCTCATCAAACACCAGCGTATTTTTCGCTTTTGAATTATCCGTAACAAACAGGCGACCGGTTGCCGGATCCTCGGCCATATTCAGGAACAGATACTCCTGCCCGTCACCCGCCGTCAGGCGCTGCTCGATTTTGTTATTGCGCGGATTGATCACCAGGATTTCTCCGCTGCCGTTCGCCGCATAAATCCGGTCGCTGACCGGCGAGAAGATGATGCCTGTGACCCACTTCCCGGCATTTTTTATCCGGGTTTTCAGCGTCAGGGTTTTGGCATCAACCACCCAGATCACGCCTGGATCGCCCACGCCGCCGACATAGAGCAGCCCGTCATGCAGAAAGATTTCACGCGTGCCATAGGGCATGCCTTTCTCGTTTTTCTCGTCAAACATCAGGCGCTTCAGCACCTTACCGTTATCAGGATCGATTTTAGAGATACCGCCATCCAGCGTGTTGGTGGCGTAGAGTGCGCTGCCGTCAGGCGCACTGATCAGACCAAAGTTTTTCAGGTCGAAGTGTCCCGCGCCGGTGCTCTGCAGCGTGGAAGCATCAAGACGGTAGATCATGCCGCCGCTGATATCTTTAAATCCCTGCGCGCTGGCGACATAGAGGGCATTTTTTGCTGGCAGATAGGCCATCTCGTACAAACCTTCACCCAGCTCGCGCTGAATCAGGTTATCAGGGCTGGAGGGCTGCATCACCACCGGCGCACTGGCATCCACTTTTTTCGCCGGTATCTGGCACGCCGTCAGGCTGAAGGTGGTCACCATCGCCAGTGTAAGTGCCGCTGTACGCGGACTGAACAACGCTTTCATACTTAACTCCCCTATCTGCCTGCTGCTCCCGGCTGGCCACAACGCAGAGGACAGGCAGGAAATAAAAAGAATAAGAATCATACGCAGCCGCTAAAACGCTGTAAACGCAGCGGCATGATGACGCAACCGAATCAGCTTAATGCGGTATATTTATTGTCCGCAGGCGTCTGGCTGCGCCAGAAACTGCCTTTAAAAGCCTTACTAATCAATCGATTGCAGATTGCTCTGCAGAAACGCCACAAATGCGGTAATACGCGCCGGAAGCTGACGCTGCGCCTGCCAGACCGCAAAAATATCGCCATCCGGTGCCTGCCAGTCGGGTAACACCGGCAGCAGTTCGCCCGTCGCCAGACTGTGCTGCGCATCCCACCAGGAACGCAGCAAGATGCCATGCCCATCCATCGCCAGCCGCATCGCCACTTCGCCATCGTTGGTGATCAGACTGCCGCGCACTTTCTGATTGATGCTCTGTTCGCCGCTGGTCAGTCGCCACAGGGTAAAATCGCTGTCGTGCTGGCGCAGTAAAATGCAGTTGTGTTGTGCCAGATCGCGCACTGTCTCCGGCAGACCGTGCCGGGCGGCATAGGCGGGTGAGCAGCAGAGAATGCGCGGATTGGTACGCAGTTTGCGCGCCACCAGCCGTGAGTCGGGCGGTTCCCCGACGCGGATATCAATATCCATGTGGGCATCAAGAAAATTAAGTGGCTGGCTGCTGAGCTGCAGCGACAGCGAGAGTTCCGGGTGCAGCGCGGCAAAAGCCGAGACGCAGGGCGCAATATGCCGACGGCCAAAGCCAAATGAGGCGTTGATGTTAAGTGTGCCGCGCAGCTGGGCGGTTTCGCCGCTGACCGCCTCTTCCAGCGCCGCCAGCTGATCCAGCAACGGACGCGCACCCGCCAGATATCGGCGCCCTTCCGGCGTCAGCTCCAGTCGTCGCGTGGTGCGGCGCAGGAGTTGCACACCAAGCCGCTGTTCCAGCTGGCTCAGACGTTTGCTGACCGCCGCCAGCGACAGTCCCAGTTCGCGCGCCGCCGCAGTCAGGCTATCCAGCGCAGCCAGGCGAACAAAGAAGGCTAAATCATCGGTGGAGGTGCGGGATTCTCTACTTTTATTCAACACTGGATTGCCTTTCAGGCTCATTATTTCCCCGGAAGCGACAGTTATACTGCGTACACAATTCGAACATCAACCGGAAAGGTACCCTGTGACTGACAAAATTCACTCTGTTGCCGTGATCCCTGGCGACGGCATCGGCAAAGAAGTGATGCCGGAAGGCGTCCGTGTAATGAATGCGGCCGCAGAGAAATTTAACATTCCGCTGCGCTGGGAGTGGTTCGATTACGCCAGTGCCGACTACTGGCAGCAGCATGGCAAAATGTTGCCTGACGACTGGTTTCCACAGCTGAAAGCCTTTGATGCAATCTATTTTGGCGCAGTCGGCTGGCCCGATGTGGTGCCCGACCACGTTTCACTGTGGGGCTCGCTGCTGCAGTTCCGCCGGGAGTTCGATCAATATGTGAATCTGCGTCCGGTGCGACTGATGCCAGGCGTCAAAGCGCCGCTGGCGAATCGTCAGCCCGGCGATATCGACTTCTATGTGGTACGCGAAAACACTGAGGGTGAATACTCCAGCGTCGGCGGCACCATGTTCCCCGGCACCGAACGTGAAGTGGTGATTCAGGAGACGGTGATGACGCGCACCGGCGTCGATCGCATCCTGAAGTTTGCCTATCAGCTGGCGCAGAGTCGGCCGAAGAAACACCTGACCTCCGCCACCAAATCGAACGGCATTGCCATCACCATGCCCTACTGGGATAGCCGCGTTGAAGCCATGGCCGGTCAGTTCCCCGATGTTCGCGTCGATAAGTATCACATCGATATTCTCACCGCTAACTTCGTGCTGCATCCGGACTGGTTTGATGTGGTGGTCGCCAGCAATCTGTTTGGCGATATCCTCTCCGATCTCGGCCCGGCCTGTACCGGCACCATCGGCATCGCCCCTTCGGCCAATATCAACCCGGAAGGCCTGTTCCCCAGCCTGTTTGAACCGGTTCACGGTTCTGCGCCCGATATCGCCGGTAAAGGTGTCGCCAATCCCATCGGACAGATCTGGTGTGGCGCGATGATGCTGGAGCACCTCGGCTACAAAGCGGCAGGTGATGCGGTGTTAGACGCGATTGAACGCACGCTGGCAGCGGGTGAGCACCTGACGCGCGATCTCGGCGGCAGCGCCAGCACCGAACAGCTCGGTATGGCCATCGCCGCCGCGCTGTGATTTAGTCCGGCAACTGCACCACGCACTCAGGGTGCCAGCCTGGCGGTAACGGTTCCGGTCGTACTATCGCCAGGCTGTGCAGTTGCAGGTTCTCCACCCCGCGTGCAAACAGGCCCGGCAGCCCGCCGGGATAGCGCTCTACGCCAAAAGCTTCGCCGGTTTTCGGGTCAAGTTTGTAGGCGTTATCCAGCCCCATGCCGGTCGGGGAGTCCGGGTTACAGGGTGGCCGTACATCATAGTGTCCCTGTGCAACCGGTGCCACGGTCTGCCGCATCTGCAGCTGGCTGATGACCACATCGCGTATCCAGCCCGGTTCTGCCGCATGCAGGTTAATCGCCCCTTCCGCCACGCCCGTAACGTTACTGAACTGCACCTGCTCTACGATGCCGGGCGTAATGGCGGGATCGCGCCTGCGCACCGAAATATGCAGCGGATCGGCTTTTCCCCAGTGACAGGGCGGCGCATGGTGACAGGCAAAAGTCAGATTACTGAACAGCAGACGCCGCATCGCGCCACCGTCACGCGACAGAATGCCGATGCCACGGTTGGAATCAAAAATGGTGCAGCCGGTCACCGTGACATCTTCCACATCATCCCAGGTTTCAGTGCCGATTTTAAAGGCGCAGCTGTAGCTACGCAGCAGGCAGTTGGTGATCATAATCTGCCGCGCCGGACGCCGCAGCGCGGCCGGTTTATGGGTGGTTTTGATGCAGATGGCATCATCGGCGGCACTGAGATAGCTATTGCTGACAAACACCGCTTCGCAACTGTCGATATCGAGCGCATCGGTATTCGGCATGGTCATGGCATTGTCGATGGTGAGGTGGTCGATATGCACATGGCGACAGCTCACCAGATGCACCGTCCACATCGGCGCCTGCACGATGGTAAAGGCGGTCAGCGTTACCTGCTCGCAATCTTCAAACACAATGATCCGCGGGCGGTCCGCACGCGGCAGGCGATAGCCCTGCTCGTCACGCTCAGCGGCAAACCAGGCTTCACCGTCACCGTCTATACGGCCGGTGCCGCTGATGGTGATATTGCGCTGGCCCAGCGCATAGAGCAGCACATTGTGGGACTTCTCAGCACAGCTCAGCGCCTGTACCGCCTGGTAATCAGCCAGCCGCTGACTGGCGATCAGCACCGCGCCCGCTTCAAGATGGAGTTCAAAATCAGAGGGCAGATTCAGGCAGCCGCTGCGATAACGCCCGGCAGGCAGGGTCAGACGGCCACCGCCCGCCGCCGCAATCTGATCCATAGCGCGTTGCAGCACGGCCGTGTCCGGGGTTTCGCCATCGGCGACAGGGTGAAAATCAGCAAGGGAAAGGTGCATCATGCGTCTCCCGCAGGATTGAGGAGGAGGAATTGCAGCACGATACGGCGCGGCAAACCTTTGTCTGGCCGCCAGTGCGCCGTTTCGTGCGGGCTATCACAGATTACTTCACGGCCCCTTCGGTGACGCCGCTGATGAACTTGCGCTGGAAAATCAGGAACACCACGATCAGCGGCATAATCACAATCATCGCGCCCGCCATCAGCACCGGAATGTCGATGGTGTTTTTGTTCTGGAAAAACATCATGCCAATTGGCAGTGTGCGTAACTCATCCTTGTTGACCAGAATCAGCGGGATCAGGAACTCATTCCAGGTCCAGATAAACAGCAGCAGCCCCAGCGTTGAGAGGGTCGGCCAGATAGCGGGCACCAGAATGCCCCACAGAATTTTGACCCGCGATGCCCCATCCATTACCGCCGCTTCCACCAGTTCTTTCGGCACCTGCTGAAAAGCACTGGCGATCATCAGCGTGGTAAAGGGCAGCGACAGGGCGATTTGCGGCAGGATCAGCGCCAGATAGGTGTTGGTCAGCCCCATCCAGCGCAGCTCGTGATAGAGCGGAATGATAAAGGCTTCACTCGGCAATACCATCCCCAGCGCCAGCATCGCTCCGATGACTTTTTTACCAGGGATTTTCAGCCACGCGAAACCGAACCCGGCCAGAATGCCCAGCAGCACGCTGAACAGCACCACCGGAATCACCACCAGCACCGAATTGAGAAAGTAGACGTTGAAGTGTCCCTGTTGCCACGCGGTCAGGTAGTTTTTGAAATTCAGCGAGGCGGGCAGCGTGAAGACCCCCTGAAACAGCTCCATCTGGGTTTTGAACGACGTCATCAGTGCCATCAGGAACGGCAGAATCGTCATCAGCGCCACGATCCAGATCAGCGCGCGTGAAATCACCGGCGTGCTTCGCATCAGTAACGCTCCTTTAAGGCCAGATGGATCAGATAGTTAATCCCTAAAACAATGACCATGCTGAACACCGCTACCGACGAGGCGTAGCCAAAGTAGTGCAGATCAAAGCCCTGCTTATACATAAAGATGTTGGTCACCATGGTGGAGGTGCCCGGGCCGCCCTGCGTCATCACATAGACCAGGTCAAAGGCTTTCAGACTGGCGATCACCGTCAGCAGCAGTGCAATCCGCAGCTCGGGTCGCAGGCCTGGCAGCGTAATGCGCATAAACTTCTGGCGACGCGACGAGCCATCGAGATCGGCCGCTTCCAGCAGTGACGGATCCATGCGCTGCAGGCCCGCCATAAACAGCACCAGACAGAAGCCGAAGAAGTACCAGGTGGCGACCAGACCCACGGCGGGCAGCGCCCAGGTAAAATCACCCAGCCAGGAGAGCGCCAGCTGGGGCAATCCGATTGCGCGTAATATCTGGTCGATCGGACCAAACGCCGGGTTATAGAGCCAGCGCCACACCACGCCCAGCACCGCCATCGGCATGATGTAGGGCAGGAAAAAGAGAATGCGCAGCACGCTGCGTTCGCTGTTGTTGCGCGTGTCATACAGAAAGCTGCAGAGCAGCAGGCCGACGCCAATCGGCAACAGGGTATAGAACAGCATCAGGATGGCGTTATTGCCCAGTGCAATCCAGAACACCGGATCGCTGAACATCCGCAGATAGTTGCTGACGCCGCTAAACACCGGCAGCGAGGTGCCGTCCCATTCGGTAAAACTGATGCCCAGCGAGGCCAGTAGCGGGAACAGCAGAAACACCGCATAGACCAGCACCGCAGGCAGAACATAGAGAAAATTACGCCAGCCACTTAAATTCAACATAACTCTACTCGTGGTTCAGAACGAGGCTCAGGCCCGGCTGTTCGCCGGGCCTCCGGCTTAATGCTTCAGTGTTTTCAGGTAACGCTGATAGTTGTTATCAAAATTAACTACCATCTGATCGGGTGTCTGACGGCCCGCCAGCAGCAGCTGAACGTTCTGATTCAGCTCGGCGTTCATGGTGGGTGTCGCCCAGTCCACGTAGTGGCCTAAACCGTCGTAATCATTGAGCGTCAGCCAGACCTGATACGCCTCGGCCAGCAGCGGATTGTCCGCTGGCATTTTCGCCGCTTTGTTGGTGCTGGCAGGCAGGAAGCCCACCTTCAGCCAGCGGTTCGCCATGGCATCAGAGACCATATAGTTGATGAACTTCGCCGCACCTTCCTGCTGGTCTTTGCCTTTGGCAGTGCTGGTGATGGAGAACGCCAGATCGGTACCGCCCACCATCAGCGGTTGCTTCACGCCTTCACCGGCAGGCATCGCGGCAAAGTGAATATCTTTGTTGTCTTTAAACTGGCCGAGATACCAGGTGCCGCTGACCAGGAACGCAGCCTGGCCGTTCTGGAACAGCGTCGCCGCATCGTCGTGACCGATGCCCTGGAAGCCAGGGAAGAAGTACCCTTTGTCGGTCCAGCTCTTCATCATAGAGGCGGCATTGACCAGCTTGCTGTCTTTGAAGGTGCCGCCCACATCGTAAATCAGATTATCCAGCGTCTTGCGGTCGTGGCTCTCAATCTGCGCCTGCCACAGGGTGCTGAGCAGCTGCTGGCCCATGTTGCCATCCAGCAGACCGAGCATCATCGGTGCGGTGCCCTGCTGCTTCAGTTTCGCCATCGCGCTTTCCAGCTCAGCCAGCGTTTTCGGCACGGCAATACCTGCTTTATCCAGCAGCGCTTTGTTGTAATAGAGCCCGACCATCTCGCCCAGGCTGGCGACGCCATAGAGTTTGCCGCTGCCAAACTCGCCGCTGTCTGACCAGCGGTTACGTTTCAGAATCGAGTCCGGGAAGCGTGTGGTCCAGCCGTTGCTGGCGGCGTAGCTGTCGAGCGGCAGCAGCAGCTTATCTTTAACCAGCGAGCCCATATCGCCGCCGCCCTGGTTGACCTGAGCGATCTGCGGGCCATCACCGGCGGTCAGCGCCAGCTTCAGGGGAATACGGGTATCTTCAAAGGAGTGAACCGAGCGGTTAATCACAATGCCGGGATTCTGCTGGGAAAACTCTTTAATCCCTTCATCTACCGCGGCAGTCTGCTCCGGGTAGTTGTAGATATCCCACTCATTCAGGGTAACGGCGGCGTGGGCGGCATGCGAGACGCTGCCCGCCAGCAGGCCCGCTGCCAGCAGCCGACCCACATTGCGAATTCGGAACGAACGAACGGAGGAAACAGACATTATGCTCACCTTCTTCAGACCAGGATCGGCATCCTTTCATCTCACCGCCTGACATCCTGCAGGCTGCAGCCGCACACAAACGCACTCACTCATACTTACTTTAATAAAAAAATAAAGTCAAACAGCCTGCGCGGGGAATTGCAACGCTGTGAGCACGCGCAAATAAACAGCGACATGGCGTGAAATTCAGCACACTGCGCTGGCATTTACGCGATTAACCGTGGCGGTGCGTCGCCAGCTACTTTTTCTGCAGCAGGAGATGCCAGTGCAATCATTGCAAAATAACGTCCTGATAAAACATACGAAAATCCTATCACGCTCACACTTTTCCCCTTTCACTGGCCGTGAATCTGCTGCCAGCCGCCACGATCCGGGCGTGTTGGCGATCACAGTTGTGCATCCCGATGCCGGTAAACATTGCCGAAGCGCCCGTGTTAGTGAGATAAGGTAATTATTCTATCTTGAAAACTAAGTCCACTTTCATTAACGTAACTTTTATCTGCGGATCTGTTCAATCCCTGACCGATTCACTCACTCACGAGAATTCACCATGGCGAATCAAGGTGTCATTCGTCCGGCCACCCCGGCGGACTACCCGGCGCTCTACCGCATCTGCCTGGAAACAGCCGATGCAGGTGGCGATGCCCGCGCGCTCTATTCCGATCCTGACTATCCCGGCCAGCGTTTTGCTGTGCCTTATGCGCGTTTCGCGCCTGACTTTGCTTTTGTGCTGGAGCGGGACGGTGAGGTGCAGGGTTATGTGGTCGCCGCGCCCGATACCCGCGCGTTTGAAGCGCAGCTACAGGCCGCATGGTGGCCGCAGCTGCAGGAGAAATATCGTGATCGCAGCGCCAGCGCGCCGCTCGACAGCAAAGTGCTCGACGCAATACGCCATCCTGACCAGGCCGCTGACACGCTGGTGACGCAGTGGCCCGCTCATCTGCATATCAACCTGCTCCCCCCGGCACAGAAAGGCGGCTGGGGTCGCCGGATGATTGAGCATGAGCTGGCGGCGCTGCGCGCTGCCGGTGTCAGCGGTGTCCATCTTGGCGTCAGCCTGCAGAATGAGCAGGTCTGTGCCTTTTATCAGCGCATGGGGTTCACCCCAATCCTGCGCAGCAATGCCATCTACATGGGCCAGTTACTCTGAGTGAGGTAGCCGATGACCAGCCTGCGCTTGCAGAATGTGAAGAAGTCTTATGAACACGTTAATGTCATTCATGGCATCGATCTGACGATCAACAGCGGCGAATTTGTGGTGTTTGTCGGGCCATCCGGCTGCGGCAAATCGACGCTGCTGCGGATGATCGCCGGGCTGGAGGAGATCAGCAGCGGGCAGTTGCTGATTGAGGAGCAGGACATGACGCAGCAGCCCGCCACCGAGCGCGGCATTGCTATGGTGTTTCAGTCTTATGCGCTCTACCCCAACATGACGGTGCGCGGCAACCTGACCTATCCGCTGGAGGTAATGAAGAAGTCTAAGGCGGAGATCAACGAGGCGATTGCCCGGACGGCCGCCCGCCTGCATCTCACCGAACTGCTCGACCGCCTGCCGCGCGCGCTCTCTGGCGGACAACGGCAGCGCGTGGCGATTGGCCGGGCAATTATCCGTCATCCGCGTATCTTCCTGTTCGATGAGCCGCTCTCTAACCTCGATGCCGAGCTACGTTTGCAGATGCGGATTGAGATTGCGCGGCTGCACGCCTCGCTCGGCAATACCATGATTTATGTCACCCACGATCAGCTGGAGGCGATGACGCTGGCTGACCGCATCGTCGTGCTGCGTCAGGGCCGCATTGAGCAGGTCGGCGCACCGCTGACGCTCTATCACGACCCGGATAACCTGTTTGTCGCCGGTTTTATCGGCTCGCCAAAAATGAACTTCCTGCGGGCGGAAATCAGCGCCACGGGCAAGGGTGAAGTGCAGCTGCGGGTGCCGGAACTGAAGATTGAGGGGCTGGTGCTGAAAATCGCCGCCGACTGCCGCGAGGGGCAAACCGTGACGCTGGGGATTCGTCCCGAGCATTTCCAGCCTGCCGCGCAGACGCCGGAGGCATTGCGCTTTCACGGCGAGCTGGCCTATGGCGAAATGTTGGGCCACACCAACTATCTCTACCTGGATATCGGGCGTGAAGAGATGCTGGTGGTGGAAGAGCGTGAAGCAACCACGCGCGATCTGGGAACCCAGGTTGAACTGGGCTTTTCTGCCGCACACTGCCTGCTGTTTGATGATCAGGGGATGCGCCTGCGCTAAGGGAAGCGCGGAAACAAAAACGGGCGCCGTGGCGCCCGTTTTTATTCGAGGGATAACTCAGGTAACCGGCTCTTCATCGGCCTGCGCCGCCAGCAGATCAAGCAGCCGGTTGACAGCAAAACCCGCTGCGCCCAGCGCCCACATGCGGTTCGATTCAGTCAGGAACTGCAGCGGCGTCATGTGCGGCGTCAGTTTAAGCCGGTAGGCCTGGAAGCTCTGGGTGATGTGATCGAGCAGAATGCGTGACGCCATGTGCGGCTCCATCGCCAGATAAACCACATCCGGATCGTAAGCCACCGACAGGTTCGCCAGTGAAATTCCCAGCTCGCGTCCTGCCTCTTCCAGCACCGCCAGCACCTCGGGCGTTGGCCGCTGATCCAGCGCCTGCAACGTGAGGCCTTCCACCGGTTCCTGCTCAGCAAGCCGTTGCAGAATGGCGCGCGATGAGGCGACATCTTCCAGCAGACGCAGTGAGCCGTCGCCCACCAGCCCGTTGCCAATCTCCCCCGCTTTGCCGTGACGACCGCGATAGAGCTGACGATTCAGGATGATGCCCGCCCCGATCCCTTTGCCGTAGGTGGCGATCACCGCCGACTGCGCGTTGCCGAGCTGACCAAATACCAGCGCCGCCATTGCCATGGCGTTGGCGTCATTCTCGATAAACACCGGCAGCGAGAAACGCTCTTCCAGCAGGCACGCAATCGGGACGTTGTCCCAGTCGAGCACTTTGGAGCGGATACAGTAGCCGTTTTCGGCATCGACCAGTCCCGACAGGGCCAGGCCAATGGCGCCCACCCGCTTCTCCTCAACGCCGCGCAGGAATTTCGCCAGCGCATCGCCGAGCTGGCGCGGTGTCAGCGTGCCTTTCGGCATCTGCTGTTCGCCCAGCAGATTGCCGCTGAGATCGGTCATGACGATCAGGTTGCGTTCCGCATTGAGCTGAATGCCAATCACGCTGGCGCGATCGGGATTGAGCCCAAGCAACGTTTTTGGCCGCCCCATCGACACGCGACGCAGCCCCAGCTCCTGCACGATTTCCTGCGCCAGCAGGCGATTAGTCGCCTGCGACACGGTCGACATGCTCAGTCCGCTACGAACTTTCAGGTCTGACTGGCTGATCGGCGCATTTTCAACAATCAACCGCAGAATGCGCGCGGTTACGTTGGGAGCGGTCATAAATTCCTCGGGTTATCCGGCTGAGGATGCTCAGCCAGCTTCAGATCGGTAATCGGGCAGGCGTCAGCTGCTGCGCCAGTATCAGCGCCCCGCTCAGGGCATCGCCCTGCGGCGTCACCAGCCGGGCCTGAATATCGTCATCCAGCCAGCGCTGAATCGGCGTGGCCAGTCCCCCCATCAGCGCCACGGGACCGCTGCTCAGGGCAGTCAGACGGCGGACCATCAGGCCGATATCGGCTGCGGTCTGATGCAGCAGATCCTGTGCATGACCATCGCCCGCGTCGGCGGCCGCAAAAATCTGTGGCACCACGCGGGCCCAGTCTGCAGGCGTCGCTGAGCGCGTCCAGAGCAGCATGGTTTCCGGACTGTGGTCGAACTGCGCCATCAGCTGCCGGGTAAGAGCGCTCTGGGTAATAATCGCTTCATGGGCCAGCAGCGCCAGCCGCAGCGCACGACGGCCCAGCTCAGCGCCCGATCCCTGGTCAGACAAGGCAAAGCCCCAGCCGCCAAGCAGCGTAAACTGATCGCCATCCCACGCGGCTCCCTGACTGCCGGTACCGATAATAAAGACGGCGCCAGGTGCGCCGCCATGGGCGCCCGCACAGGCGATCTCCACATCGCTGACCACCTGTAACGCCGCGCAGGCAGGTTGCCAGCTGGCGAGCCGCGCCTGTACCGAGGTGACATTCGCACCGGCTAATCCGGCCACCAGCGCGGTTTGCGCCAGCGCCTCCGGGGCTAATCCCGCCTGTGACAATATCCGTTCGATCAGCTGCCCGACGCAGGTCAGTGCCGCGTCATAGTCTGACCAGACGTTGGCAGGCCCGCCGGTGGCTTCCGCCAGCATGCGACCCTGCAGGTCGGTTAACCGCGCGCGACACTGTGTACCGCCGCCATCAATGCCCAGAAGATAGTGTGGTTGCACGCGCTTCCTTCCCTGATTAAGGGTTATAGCCATAATGAGCGAACGATAGGATAAAAAAACTTAAATCGCAATAACAAATAAATATAGCAAAATCACATCTGAATTTTCTTCTTATTTTACATCATTATAACAAAAACCCCCTCGCAAAACGCGCAGTGCGTTATTGACATTAGTTTTTCTGTCGTAATAAGTTGGTGGTCAGATTATCAACAGGCGCGCCCGATCACAGGCGGGCTATGCATCATGCGATTTCAGGAGCAGGGGTTTAACATGAAAGTAGGCATTATCGGTCTCGGCTTTCGACTGTCCCACGTGATCAAAGAGTTCAGCAAAGCCGACGACGCCTTCTCGGTAGTGGGTTATTACGATCCGGCACCTGCCGGACTGCCTAATCTGCACAGCTTTGGTATCGCGCCCGGCCAGGCCTTTGCGTCAATCGATGCTCTGCTGGAACATGGCGGAATGGATGTCGTGCTGGTTGGCTCTCCCAACTTTCTACATCTGGAGCATGTGGGTCAGGCGCTGGCAGCGGGTTACACGGTGTTTACAGAAAAGCCGGTGGTGATCAATGAAGAGCAGACCATGGAGATGGCGAAGCTGGTGCGTCAGTATGGCGAAGCGCGCATTCTGGTCGGCCTGGTACTGCGCTATTCCCCGCTCTATCATGATTTGCTGGCGGCACGCGATGCGGGTCAGTTGGGTGAGATCACCTCGATTGAGGCGACAGAACATATCAAGCCTTATCACGGCGCATTCTTTCAGCGCGACTGGCGCCGTCTGGAGAAATATGCCGGCCCGTACATTCTGGAAAAATGCTGTCACGACATCGATCTCTATCAGGGCCTGTTGCAGGAGCGCCCGATCCGCGTCGCCAGCTTTGGTGGCCGGAAATCCTTTACTCCCGCTCATGCGCCGCAGGGAGCTATCACCGCTGACTCAGAACTTTATCACGTGAAGCCCAGCGGCTGGTCGAGCACCGATGCGGTGTTCGACAGCGATGCCGATATTGTCGACTACCAGACAGCCCTGATTGAGTACGAAGGCGGCGCGACGCTGGCCTTCCACGCCAATCTGAATGTGCCGGATGAGTTCCGCCGTTTCTGTGTCATGGGCACCGACGGCATGGCGGAAGGCGACTTCGTGCGCAACTACTTCCGCGTACACAACGCGCGCAGCGGCGAGAAAGAGGTCGATACCGCCTACAGCGGCAATGCGTATGATGGCCATTACGGCGCAGATGCGTTGATGGCTGAAGAGATCGTTAAACATATTAAACAGGGAACACCGCTGAAAGTTTCAGTAGTGGACGCGCTGGAAGCGGGCCTCACGGCAATTAAAATCGATGAGGCTCGTAAAACCCGCAGCGTAGTGGACATGCGTGAAAGCTGGCTAACATTTGACGCCAACCTGGGAAAAACCGGGGCCTGATGGCCCCAGCCTGCGGGTCGGCCTCCCCCTCTGACCCCAGGATTTTAATGGCAGTATGACTGGTAACTTCCTGTACTGGCCTTCGGGCCAGTGACAATATTGAGGTTGAGCTGGCTCGGGAAACCGTTGCCAGCGACAACTCAACCGCCCCTTCTCCAGCCCTCTTCTCCGAAGGCGTATTTGATTAAATGGCCCCCTGCTGAAGGCAGCGCTTAATGAAGGTTTTTTTCATTCCGGGCGCAGACCGAGGGGCGCTGGCAGTGAAGGTACTCATACAGCAGCAGCATTCCTACCGGGTTATCCTCCAGATTTTCGAAATCAACGTGAGTTTTTTCCAGAAGATATTTTCTCAGGGCGCTAACCGGGATGTTTTTATGGGAAGCCAGCGCCCGGCACAGCTGCGCCACGATCTCGCACTTTACTGAATACGGCACATCAGGATTATAAATTTCCGGAATGGAGTGAGTCTGATTCATAACGGTACCCTCTATAAGCGCTTAAGCTGACTGAGGAGGCCACAGGCCTGCCGATGAGAGATAAGTTATAGCAAGGAACGCGTTTTCGTGTAAATCAGGAACGTTTTGAAAGGCGTCACGGAGCTTTGCGTTCGTCCGGTTTGCGTCTCAGTCAGAGGCAACTTAAACACTTAAAGCGATGGGAACATATGCCTGTAGCAAAGCATCGCGGGCCACGGACAAAAACGCCGGTAGCGTTTTTGAACAACGCAAAGCGTTGGCCCGGCTTCGGGCGCACCTCAGGGATGAGGTGCGTAATCGCCCGCGCTGAGCCTGCACCGGGTGATCTTGTGCTGATGCGCGACAGTCTTTCATCCCTGATGGTAATGTGTTTATTAGTGACCTGGTTTCAATCTTCTTTGGATGAAATCTTCCAGGCTAACCAGTAAAGAACCAGGCCAGCGATAAAGACGAGTAAGGGGGCGATAACGCGCATAATTCCTTCATTCGCAAATATTGCGATGAAAATTCCAATCACTACAGCGCTGACAACAACCGCCCCTGATAACTCAGAAATGACTTTTCTGATTAGTCTAAAGATTTTCGATTGCACCCAGAAATTGCTCCGTTTTCGAAGGATTTTTACGTAGAGTCTCACCGAGCTCGATGTAATTGGCTAAAGGTTCTTCAAAGAGGAAGTAAAGCATTTCAAAATCAAGTATGTAAAGCCTTGACCATAATTCAGGATTTTGATGCCTCAAACGCCGTGAAGCTTCAGAAGCACGCGAAAGCACCCCCTGCAGAACTATGCCGCCCGCAAGGGTGCCTGTCCATAATCGCAGTGATAACTTCGTTATCACGCTGGCCATCATTCCTCCAACAACTTTTGAACCAAGATAACCTGTAATGGCCAGCTGCATGGACTGTCTTGAACCCAGTGAAGACGCTGCTCCGATGAGTTTATCTGTGATTTTTTTAAGGGCTGGATCCGGAAGGTAGGAAAGAGAGTCTTTGATTATCATCTCTGCAATCTGCCCCAGAATGGCTCTGTTACGGAAGAGCTTGTTCAAAGCCCGATACATCCTCTCATCCTCACCGAAGTTACGGCGCTGAATGTTTCTGCCGCCATCTGCCAGGTTGAGATCCTGAAAGGTTCTTTCAATACCCAAATAAAAATCCATCGGAAGTGAAGCAATACCATGAGCAACTGATACGGCGAGCATCTTTGCGTCCATTCATTCTTCTACCGTTTTAGATACCAGCCTGAAAAATATCAGTCCACGCTGCCTTCCGTAAACGAAAACTGATCTCTTAAGTGCCATTAATATAGTTTTAATTGGCACTGATTTTTCATTCACTCCTATACCAGGATCAAGAACTGGGATTAGAAAAGGGCATTTTTTAATCATTGCCGCTGCGCAGCATCACTAAATGGCGGAACAGTTAAAGGTGCCGGAAACGAGCCGTTCGTATCAGAAAAGCATTAAAGGACTCTCAAGGGCCGCAGACAGGCTTTGGTCACAAACAAACTTAAAGCGATGGCAGCATATGCCTGCACACAATTCTACAACCGCAATAATCCAGCCAGCCTCAATCCATCTCTCCGCAGCCTTAGGCAACGAACAAACTCAAAGCGAATGAGCGAATGGATGGCGCTTTTGCGTCTTTGCGAAAGGTGTTTGTTCCCTGCGCCTGCGCCGTGGTTCACCACCGCACAACCCCCTCACCTAACCCCAACGCCAGTCATCAAACCGGATCCACCTCATTCTCCAGCTTCTGACGACGTCGCAGATGCGGAAACAACTTCATCCACAGTGCCACCACCACCAGCGTACCGATGCCGCCAATCGCCGCTGCCGGTGCCGCACCCATCCAGGCAGCCAGCAACCCCGACTCAAACTCGCCCAGCTGATTCGACGTATTAATGAAAATCGCGTTAACCGCATTCACCCGACCGCGCATGGTATCCGGCGTATCCAGCTGCACCAGCGCACCCCGGATCACCATACTCACCATATCAAAGCCACCCAATGCACAGAGCGCCACCAGCGACAGCCATAACTGCGTGGAAAGCGCGAACACCAGCGTCGCAACGCCAAAGCCCGCCACCGAGCCAAACATAATCATCCCGACATGCTTCTCCAGCTTGTGACGGCTCAGCCAGATGCCCACCAGCAATGCTCCCACCGACGGCGCGCCGCGCAACATCCCCAACCCCCACGGTCCGGTATGCAGAATATCTTTGGCAAAAATCGGCAGCAGCGCCGTTGCCCCGCCCAAAAGCACCGCAAACAGATCGAGCGAAATTACCCCAAGCACATCTTTGCGCTCACGGATAAAGTGAATCCCGGCAAACAGATTCTTCATATTCATCGGCAGACGAGCCTGCACCGGGCGTTCATAACGCAACAGACTCACCAGCGTCAGCGAAACCAGATAAAATAGCCCGGAAGCGCCATACACCACATGCGGCCCGGCGACATAAAGCAGCCCGCCAATCGTCGGCCCAACGATAACCGCTGCCTGACCGCCCACGGAGTTCATCGCCATCGCACGCGCCAGAATTGAAGGCGGCACCAGCGACGGCAGCATCGAAGACATCGCAGGCCACTCCAGCGCTTTCGCCACCGCAATCATAAACACCAGCCCCCACAACGCGGTCTTATCGGGGGTATGGAATAAGGTAAGCACCACTAATGCCAGCAGTGCGGCAAATTCCACCAACTGACCCAACAGCACGATCCGCCGCCGGTCATATTGATCCGCCAGATGACCCGCTGGCAGCGCCAGCAACACCGACGGCAGAAACTGCATTAAGCCAATCATCCCTAACGCCATTGCGCTGTTGGTCAGCGCATAGATCTGCCAGCTGATTGCGACCGAGAACATCTGAAAACCAAATGATGAGCAGGTACGCGCCACCCAGAAGGCGACAAATGTCCGATGTCGCCACAGCGACTCTTCCGCTGCCGATGCCATAAATCCCATGTCTTATCCCAAATCAGGTGAGGAAACCCGCGTCGTTGCGCGGTGTTATTGGTGTGGTGATTGTCGGCTTCACGATAGCAGACCGGATGCGAGCAGAAGGCCTGCGGCTCCAGCTCTGCCTCCCTGTGCGATAAGCAGCGTCCCTGTCCGGCCGAGGCGCGTCAGACCCCTCATGATTATTACCAGCCTATTGGTCCCGACTATTGAATATATTCCAGCACATCATCAGACGCCAAAGGAATTATCGTTTCTTTGCTAACAGGTTTATTTACTTTCTCAGGCAACAAAAGGATGATTTGGATTAAGCATGTGATCTATATTTATTCACGCGTTTAGAAAAATGCGACTTTTTATATGCTTAATTAACAACAAATCCTTTCTATTGAATTTCATAGAGATAATGAAAAACAGTTTATATAACCCCTATGTTACTGAACCAATCCATCACGTTAAGCGTAATGTCACTGGCATTTGCTATAGCGTGCCTTATCTTCAGCAAAACCAGGATAGCGGCAATATACTTAATACAAACAACATTATTTCATTACACAATCAAATTGCTACTGAAGCAGCATTAATGGTTGTGCCGGTGGAAGATATTCGATTACGGGGAATGATCGCGGTTCCGGATGCCTATACGCATTTACAAAATGCGCGTGTCCGGATTGGAATTAATTATTCCAGTCTGGCAGCACACAGTACGTCACTGCTTGAATTAACAAAGAAATTTGATTTCTGGCTTTATGATTTTGCGCCGCCGGGTGCAGACTGGCGACGGCTGGAATCTTTTCCTTTTTCAGGAATTGTTTTAACCGAATCTTTCTTTAATGATAATTATGAGAAGTTTACCTTTCCCTTTTTTATGGCGACGTTTCGTGAAAAAGGGGCAGAGGTAATCGTACGAAGTCATACGCCGCCCTTAACCGCTGAGCAGTTTGCTGAGATAAATATCAGCGGCTGGCAACAGCAACGCTCGGACGGCGATCTTATTAGCTGCTGATTCACAAATCCTGCCTTCCGGCGTTAAGGGCACACGGCGGTGCGCTTAACGTCCTTTAATCCCCCATAAAATGTCGTTTTATTCCAGTTGTTAAGCGGTTTAAGCCAAAAAAATCAAACCTCGATCTGATTTTGCTATAACATTTAACACAAAGGGATCGTCTGTCTTAACGGAAGAGATACTTCAGAACACCCTAATCATTTGTACTTGATAACTGGAAACAGCCTATCTGGTTGTTTTCGTGTGTTTTATGGCAACGAAACGAGGTCGATATTATGGGGAAAAACTCCTCATCTTTTGGCGTAATTCGTTTCCTGACGGTGCTGTTCGCAGTGCTGACGGGCGCGTTTATGCTGATTGGCGGTGGCTGGTTAGCCGCCATTGGTGGTTCCTGGTATTACGTTTTTGGCGGTGTGGTGATGCTTATCACCGCTTATCTGCTTTCCCGTCGTAAAAGCACTGCGCTGGTTCTCTATGCGCTGCTGCTGATCGGCACCCTGATCTGGGGTGTATGGGAAGTGGGCACCGACTTCTGGGCACTGGCACCACGCACCGATGTGCTGGTGATCTTCGGTGTCTGGCTGATCCTGCCGTTTGTTTATCGCAGCTTCAACGCGGGCAGCAAAGCCGCGCTGGGTACCATGGCTGTGGCGCTGATTGCCAGTGCCATGGTGCTGGCCTATGCGGTATTCAACGATCCGCAGGTCATCAACGGGTCAGTACCAGAAACCGCTGACAACGCCCCGCAGGCTGCGCCGCTGAGCAACATCCCGGATGCTGACTGGCCCGCTTATGCGCGCGATCAGCAGGGAACCCGTTTCTCTCCGCTGAAGCAGATTAATCACCAGAACGTGAAAGAGTTGCAGGTTGCCTGGCAGTTCCAGACTGGCGACATGAAAACCCCTAACGATCCGGGTGAAATTACCGACGAAGTCACGCCGATTAAAATCCGCGACACGCTTTACCTCTGTTCGCCACACCAGATCCTGTTTGCACTGGATGCGGCCACCGGTAAGCAGAAGTGGAAGTTTGATCCGGGCATGAAGGTCAACCCGACCTTCCAGCACGTGACCTGTCGCGGTGTTTCTTACCACGAAGTGCCAGCAGCAGCCGATGCAGCGAACACTCAGCCTGCGCTGTGTTCACGTCGTATCTATCTGCCGGTCAACGATGGTCGTCTGTTTGCACTGGACGCAGAGACCGGCGAACGCTGCCCGGCATTTGGCGTCAACGGCGAGCTGGATCTGCAACACAAACAGCCTGTCACCACTGCGGGTCAGTATGAGCCGACCTCACCGCCGGTGATTACTAACACCACCATCGTGATGGCGGGTGCGGTTACCGATAACTACTCAACCCGCGAGCCGTCAGGCGTGATTCGTGGCTTTGATGTGAATACCGGCAAACTGCTGTGGGTATTTGATCCAGGCGCAAAAGATCCTAATGCCATTCCGGCTGATGAACACACCTTCACCATGAACTCTCCGAACTCATGGGCACCGGCAGTTTACGATCCGAAACTGGATACCGTTTACCTGCCGATGGGCGTGAGCACACCGGATATCTGGGGCGGTAACCGCACACCAGAGCAGGAGCGTTATGCGAGCAGCGTGCTGGCCCTGAACGCCACCACCGGTAAGCTGGTCTGGTCTTATCAGACTGTGCATCACGATCTGTGGGATATGGATCTGCCGTCGCAGCCTACGCTGGCTGACATCACCGACAAAGATGGCAACACCGTACCGGTTGTCTACGCGCCAGCGAAAACCGGCAACATCTTTGTACTGGATCGCCGTACCGGCAAGCCAGTCGTGCCTGCGCCAGAAACGCCAGTGCCACAGGGTGCTGCTAAAGGCGATCACGTTGCCGCCACTCAGCCCTACTCTGAGCTGACCTTCCGTCCGAAACAGAATCTCACGGACAAGGATATGTGGGGCGCAACGATGTTTGACCAGCTGGTGTGCCGCGTGATCTTCAAGCGCCTGCGCTATGAAGGTCCGTTCACCCCGCCATCTGAGCAGGGTACGCTGGTGTTCCCGGGTAACCTCGGTATGTTCGAATGGGGCGGCATCGCAGTCGATCCTCATCGTCAGATCGCGATTGCTAACCCAATGGCGCTGCCGTTTGTCTCTAAGCTGATTCCACGTGGCCCAGGCAACCCGATTGAGCCGCCGAAAGGCGCTGAAGGTGGTTCAGGTACTGAAACCGGTATTCAGCCACAGTATGGCGTGCCGTATGGCGTCGAGCTGAACCCGTTCCTGTCACCGTTTGGTCTGCCATGCAAACAGCCTGCCTGGGGTTACATCTCCGCGGTGGATCTGAAGACCAACAACGTGGTGTGGAAACAGCGTATCGGTACCGTTCGCGATAGCGCACCGGTTCCGCTGCCGTTCAAAATGGGTATGCCGATGCTGGGTGGTCCTATCACCACCGCAGGTAAGGTGTTCTTCATTGGTGCGACTGCAGATAACTACCTGCGTGCTTTCAGCACTGATACCGGCGAACTGTTATGGCAGGCACGTCTGCCAGCAGGCGGCCAGGCGACACCAATGACCTATGAAGTGGATGGCAAGCAGTACGTTGTCATCGCGGCAGGGGGTCACGGCTCGTTTGGTACCAGGCTGGGCGATTATGTCATTGCCTACGCGCTGCCAGACCAGAAGTAATTCACGCAGCTGTGAATAAACTAAGGCGGACTCCGGTCCGCTTTTTTGATCGCGCTACTTTTTCATCCCACGCCAGTTGAGCCAGGCGCAAAACAGCATCACCACGCAGGTTGCCAGAAACACCGGCCGCATCCCGAATGCACCGCCCACCAGCCCACCGAACAGCGGCCCGCTGACCTGGCCGATATATTGTGCCGAGGTCGAATATCCCAGCATCCGCCCAACCTGTGAGCCCGGCACGTTATGACGAATAATCGCCGTGATGCACGGCATCAACCCGCCCAGCGCCATCCCCATCAGAAAACGCAGCAGCACCAGTTGCCAGGCCGCCGTGATAAATGCCTGGGGTATCAGCAGCAGCCCGCTAACGACTAAACCGCCGGTCAGCACCCGCCAGTGCCCTACCCGATCGGCCAGCCGACCCAGTCGTGGTGCCGCCAGGACCGTGCCCAGCGCCGCCGCGGACATCACCAGTCCGGCTATCAGGGTGATCTGGTGGTCGCCCTGCACAAACTCGCCCACGTAAAGCGTAATAATCGGCTCAATCGACATGCTGGCGAAGATCAGCAACATGCCAGAGAGCCACATCAGCCGTATCAGGCTGTGATTAACCGGCCCGGCTTCAGAATGCGGTTGCTGGCTGGCGCGCGATGTAGCGGGAGCACGTGGCTGCTCTTTGAGTAAAAAGGTGGTGGCGAGGAAGGCGAGAAAAATCACGGCACCGGTCAGCCAGAAAGTCTGACGAATCCCGATCAGTGGCGGTAGCACACCGCCCAGCAGCGGTCCGACCACGTTGCCGGCCATAATGCCGGAAGACAACACCCCCAGCGCCCAGCCGGTCTGTGCTTTCGGCGTTTGCGCCGCCACCAGAATGGTCGATCCCGATGCGTAGCCGCCCAGCAGCCCCGCCAGCAGGCGCAGCGCCACCAGTTGCCACGGCGCGGTCGCCATGCCAATCAGCGACATCGCAATCGCCATCCCGAGACTGGCCCGAATCAGCATCAGCTTACGACCATAGCGGTCAGCCAGCCTGCCCCACAACGGCGCCGTCAGTGCGGCGCTGAAAAAGGTCGCGCCGTAGGCAAGGCCGGACCAGCGGGCGATAGCGGCAGGCTGCTCAACGCCGAGTTGCTGCACATAGAGCGGCAGGAACGGCAGCAGCAGCGTCATCGCCACGATAGTGGTAAAAGAGCCGACGACGCAGACCCCTAAGTTACGTCGCCAGTGCTGAAACTCTGCAGTTTCGGGTGACTGTTGCATGATGATATCCGGTGAGTAGTCAGGGATACAGGCTAACCGGCGTAGCGGAGTAACAACAGTCGCATCGGGATAGTTACTCTGTGGCGCTGATTGTTGTCAGCAGGCAACAATCAGCCTGTATTCAGCGCCGCAACCACGGCATCGCACAGCAGCGTCACGGGCGACGCCGGTTCAGGCGTGTCGTGCAGCAGCAGATAACTTTGCAGACGATCCATCTGCCACTCCGGCAGCAGTTGCTGAATATCACCGCGCGCCATCGCCTCCTGGGCCATGTAGGAGGGCAGATAGGCGATGCCGCTCCCCGCCAGTGCCGCATTGAGCAGCGCCATACTGTTATTGGCGCGAAAACGGCTGCGTACATCCAGTGCCAGCCGCTGTTTATCACGGCGGAACGGCAGTGCGGCGGTGTGCGCCGGACCATGAAACAGCAGCAGGTCGTGCCGTGGCAGCATCTCAGGATGTGTGATAGCGGGTCGCTGCGCCAGGTAGGCAGGCGCGGCATAGAGCCCCCACTCGATTTCGCTCAGTACCCGAAAATTGCCCTGCTGTGGCGATCGGGATCGGATCACAATCGCCAGATCCGCCTGATCATCCAGCCGATCGTGACTGCGATCGGTCAGATCAAGATCGACATTGATATGCAGATGCCGACGCAGAAAGCGGTTAAGGACAGGGACTACGCACTGGCAGCCGAACGTAACGGGTGCCTGCAGCCTGACATGGCCGACGGGCTGCTGATGCACCTGCTGCACAAAGGCTTCGGCGCGCTGCACTTCGGCCAGCATCCGCACACAGTAGGGATAGTACGCCTGGCCCAGCTCGGTCAGCGCCAGCCGCCGGGTGGTACGTTGCAGCAGCCGGATACCGAGCCGCAGCTCCAGACGGGCGATCTCCCGGCTGACATGGGATTTGGACAAGCCGAGTGCGCGTGCCGCCTCACTGAAACTCTGTAATTCCACAACCCGTGCAAATACCAACATGGCGGTTAAATTCGCGCCGTTTTCCATGTTTCCCGACTCCGACAGTAAAGGGATGCTGACAACAAACTAACACGTTCGGGCGGGGTCACTGTGGCTGATGGGCAAAAAAAGGCGAGGCGAAGAACAAGTGGAGAGAAGCGCAAAGCGCGGGCCGACCTTCCCGTCCGCAGGCTGTGACGGGAAGGTCTTATCAGGCATCAGCTGGCCATCGCCAGAGGGAATAGCAGCCGATCCGGCTCGACGCGACGCTGACGGCGCAACTGGCCAGGCGTCACCATAAAGTAGTTTTTAAACGTGCGGGTATAGGCCTGCTGGGTATCAAAGCCATAGTTCATCGCCACCTGCAGTATCGCTTCGTTGCTGCTCAGCAACGTGAGCGCAGACTCGGTTAAACGGCGCTGACGGATATATTCTGCCAGTGAAAAGCCGGTATGCTGGCGAAACAGCCGTTGCAGATGCCAGCGCGAATAGCCCGAGCGGCGCGCCACCTCATCCAGATGCAGATCGTGTCCTAAGTTGTTCTCAATCCAGTCCAGCAAACTCCGAATAAACTCGCGCTGATTCATGGTTCCTCCTGTTGATGCTGATGTGCAGTGGAGCCACTCTACCTGCTAAAATTTATCCCTTAATTAGCAGAAAATTAGCGCAGAATTAGCAACGGCGGAAACGGAGGCGGAATCGCGCGGCCAGCGGGGCTTTAGTGTGAAAGTTCGTGAAGAGATTGCTGCTGAAAAAAGGCAGAAGATAAAAACGCTGAGTCAGACAAATTTATTTCTGCATCATAAGTGACGGGGGTATTCAGCCCTGTCAGGCGTCAACATGTTTGAGATATCGCTGATATTCCTGAGCCAGAAAATCAACGCCTTCCTTTCGGGTGACATAATCAACATCAATTGAGGTTATGGATGTTACATCAGGCTGATCAGGATAAAGATGCAGGTAGGTCAGATACCAGTACATAACAGCCTGACCGCCTACAGTAATAACCGGTGACGGAAGTTGTCCGGCGTTATCAATAAGATAATGGTTGAGTTTAAGGATCTGTTCTTCTGGAGGAATAGCGTGCAATGTCATAAAAAAAGCCCACCTGTATGATGAGCTTATTTTACTACCTGGCTGATTTCAGCACGGCGTGACATCAGAAAAATGCGAGGCTGCGTCCACTTTTTGCAGGCACAATACCCTGAGGACGTTTTTCAAGCACGCGGCCTGGAGCCTGACCATTTCGGACGGCTTCAACACGATCCTGATACTCGCGCTGATGTCTGATTTTTGCTTCCTGGGCTGACATACTATTCACCGCTGAAATGTCTGGCATTAATCTGTTGCTCAAATATACGTCACCCCATTTACGCTTGCAATCGCTGGCATCTCAATGGATATGGATGGGGACATCAGGCCACCTGACTCCTCCATAAAATACCGGTGACGGCGGTCCGCGAAATAATTCATGCTGTGGCAAGGCGGCAAATGCGCGAGTCCCCAGGAGCTGACATAAGTCAGTGACTGGGGTGAGCAAAAGCAGCCAACGCCGCCACAGTGCGAAGTATGACGGCAGAAGTCCGCCAAAATAATCCGTGCTGTGGCAAGGCGGCAAATGCGTGAGTCCCCAGGAGCTGACATAAGTCAGTGACTGGGGTGAGCAAAAGCAGCCAACGCCGCTACAGCGCGAAGTATGACGGCGGATAATTCTGGCCTAACAATTGGTGAGTAAACTCCCCTCATCTTTCTGAAGGAGATCAGCCATGCGCGTGTTACTGGTTGAAGATGATGAAATGATCGGCGCGAACCTGCAGCAGGCACTGGAGGGGGCGGGCTGGTCGGTGGACTGGGTGCGTGATGGCATCTATGCCCAGAATGCCTGGAGCGAAGGCGGCTACAGCTGCGTGCTGCTCGATCTCGGCTTACCGCGCGATGATGGCCTGCAGGTACTGCGCCGGGCGCGCGGGCGCGGCGACGCCACGCCGGTGCTGATTCTTACCGCACGCGACACGGTGGCGCAGCGGATTCAGGGACTCGACAGCGGCGCTGACGACTACCTGCTTAAACCGTTCGATTTGCAGGAAGTTATGGCCCGGATGCGCGCGATTACCCGACGTAGTCACGGCGCAGCAGACTCGGTGCTGGGCAGCGGCGATGTGCAGCTGGATATGATGACCCGCGAAGTGCTCTACAAAGGACAGCGCGAGCAGCTTACGGCGCGCGAATATGCCCTGCTCTACGCCCTGCTGGAGCGGCCAGGCGCTATTCTGTCGCGCGAGCAGCTGGAAAATCGCATCTATGGCTGGGGCGATGAAGTCAGCAGCAACGCGGTGGATGTCCTGATCCACGGGATGCGCCGCAAGCTGGATAACGACGTGATCCGCAATGTGCGCGGGCTGGGCTGGCGGGTACCGGCAATATGAAACCCTTCACCTTTATGCGTTCATTACGCAACAAATTACTCTCTACGCTGCTGATTATTCATCTGCTGATGATCGGCGGCGTCACCTGGTATTTCTTCAGCTGCTATGGCGATATGGTTGGCACCATGAAGGACGATCAGCTGGCAAAAATCGCTGATGCCTGGTCCACTAATAAACAGATGCCCGCCCTGATGCCGATGCTTATTGCGCCTGACAAGGCGAAGAGCGCCTTTGTGGTGCAACTGTGGGACGATCGGGGTCAGTTACGAGCCAGCTCATGGCCGGAGCTGCAGGCTCCGCTGCAAAATCAACGGGGCTATCGCGACGTGCATGTGGGTCAGTGCGACGACTGCGAATGGCGCATCTATACCCGGCCCGGCTTACCTGGCAGCGAGATAAAAACTATCCAGGTGATGCACAACCTCAGCTACATGAAGGCATTGATGGTCAAGCGGGCGTTGTCAGCGATCATTCCATTGATCCTGATGATGCCGCTGTCACTGCTGGTGATCTGGCTGGTGGTGCGCAAGATCACCCGGGATCTGCAGGTCGCTTCGCGTCAGATTGCCGCGCAGGAGACGCATCATCCGCACAATGTCTCACCCGAAGGCTTGCCGGATGAGATCCTGCCGCTGGTGGCCGCCTACAACTCGCTGCTGAGTAAGCTGCGTGAGGCCTGGTCGTCGCAGCG
The DNA here is from genome assembly GCF_057812235.1 of Pantoea sp. ABR1s. Classification (NCBI taxonomy): domain Bacteria; kingdom Pseudomonadati; phylum Pseudomonadota; class Gammaproteobacteria; order Enterobacterales; family Erwiniaceae; genus Pantoea; species Pantoea sp. ABR1s. Next base: position 3,746,256 of record NZ_CM173823.1, read on the forward strand.
TCAGTTCCTGGAAGATGCGGCGCATGAGCTGCGCACGCCGGTAACGGCGGTGACCTTGCAGCTGGAAAATCTGCGTCAGCATATCCAGCCAGGCGAAGCGAGCCGGCAGTTCAGCCAGCTGGAAGCGGGCGTCACACGCACCCGTCATCTGGTCACGCAGTTACTTAATGTCTCGCGTCAGGATGACCAGAGCGTGGTCGCCAGCGTCGAGCATATCGAACTGGACGATCTGCTGAAAGAGAGCATTGAGCAGCTGATGGTGGTGGCAGATAAACGCGGCATCGATATCGGCTTTAATGGCTCCACGCAGTATCGTCTGCAGGCCAGCCGTTCCGAGCTGCGCAGCCTGTTCGACAATCTGATTGGTAACGCCATGTTGCACACGCCGGAGGGCAGCCTGGTCGATGTGCTGCTGCATCGGGTCGCAGGTAAAACAGTGGTCGATATTGTCGATAACGGGCCAGGCATGCCGGAATCCTTTATCGAACGCGCCTTTGACCGTTTTACCCGTTCACCTGACGTTAAAGCCCAGGGCAGCGGGCTGGGATTATCCATTGTGCGCAACGTCGCACAGAAGCATCAGATTCACGTCGCCCTTTCCAATTGCATGACGCCACAGGGTGCCATTTGTGGTTTGCAGGTTCGCGTCACCCTTCCCTGATCCCGCCCGTTTGATCACGAACCAGACAACGTAAACGGTTGCCTGGTTCCGTTCGATCCTGGTCATTATTGTGAAGCGCATCACATTTTAGCTGAATTGTAATGCAACACTTTTTGACAAACGTGAGCAAAATCTATTTTCTATCGATCTGTTACAGGCACGCTACGCGGGCTGAAGAACTGGCTGTTATTTGCTGTGAAACCCTCATTCCCATCAAGGGACCGATTTCTCTCTGACTGCGTCTGCTGTGCGGCGGTCAAAAGCATGTGGCTGATAATAATGAAATTTAAAACGTTGATAGCAGGTGCCGTGCTGGCATGTTCATTGAGTGGCGCTGCGCAGGCCGCTGAAAGCGATCCGCAGTATGTCTCCGACTGGTGGCATCAGAGCGTTAACGTGGTAGGCAGCTACCACACCCGTTTCGGACCGCAGTTTAACAACGACGTTTATCTGGAATATGAAGCGTTTGCGAAGAAGGACTGGTTCGATTTTTATGGCTACCTCGATCTGACCAACTTCTTCGGCGCAGGCAACAGCAACGCCAACGGCATTTTTGATCACGGTTCACCGATGTTTATGGAGATTGAGCCGCGCTTCTCTATCGACAAACTGACCGGCACCAGCCTGGCGTTTGGTCCGTTCAAAGAGTGGTATTTCGCTAACAACTACATCTACGACATGGGCCGCAACAGCGATAGCCGCCAGAACACCTGGTATATGGGTCTGGGCACCGATATCGATACGCACAGCGATGTCGGCCTGTCGCTGAACGTCTACGCAAAATATCAGTGGGAAAACTACGGTGCGGCGAATGAAAACAGCTGGGATGGCTATCGCTTCAAAGTGAAATACTTTGTGCCAATCACCACGCTGTGGGGCGGTAATCTGGGCTATGTGGGCTTCACCAACTTCGACTGGGGTTCCGATCTCCGCGATAAAGGCGGTTCATCACGCACCAGCAACTCCATCGCCTCCAGCCATATTCTGTCACTGGGTTACGATCACTGGCACTTCTCTGCGGTGGCGCGTTACTTCCACAACGGCGGACAGTGGGCGGATGGTCAGGAGCTGAATTTCGGCAACGGGCCGTTTGAAGTGAAATCGACTGGCTGGGGTTACTACCTGGTGGCGGGTTATAACTTCTGATTACGTGCGGCGGCCTGAATAGCGCCGCCGCGCATTAATCCGGGCAGTTGCCATTAATTAATACGGCGCCGCAAATTACGACGCCGGCTGGCCCGATTATTCCTGCGGCTTCTCGACGTTGATGCGCCATGGAATGTTGAACTTATCAATGAACATCGCGAATCCGTTCGACCAGAACGTCTCCTGCCACTCAGTTGTCACCTTGCCGCCTGCCGACAGTTTCTCAAACCAGGCTTTACCCTTTTCGACATCGGTAGTTGAGAGACTGACCGCGTAACCGGCATGCTCAGACGCTGGCGGCTGATCGGTGTTGCCATCGCTCAGCATCAGCTCACCGTCACCAATACGCAGCTGGGCATGCATGATCTTTTCTGGCGGCTGCGGCGCGGCAGACTGATCGCCGACCTGCTCACCCTGATCCGGCATATCACCGAATTTCATTTTAGAGAGCAACTCTCCCCCGGTCGCCTGCAGGTAAAAGTCGATAGCCTCTTCGCAACGGCCATAGAGAAACAGATAAGGACTGACTTGCATCGTAACCTCTATATTTGTCGGGTGGATTTTTTTCAGTACCTTAACAGTGTAGACGATCGACTTTACTCGCTGATTTTACTGGCAATAACGGCGAAAGAGTTGTGCCATATAACTGCTCATTGGGGTCAGCGTCGTGTCTTTGCGCTGGATCAGATAGAAGATCGCTTTCGGCAGGGGTTCGTCGAGCGTCAGCGCCACCAGCGACCGGCCCAGAATCGGGTCGTCAATGACGTCGACCGACAGAATACTGATGAAATCGCTTTGCGCGACCAGGCTGGTGCAGGCCATAAAGGTTTCACAGGTCACCACAATTTTCGGGGCCATGCCGCGTTCGCCAAACAGATCGTGCAACAAGCGGTAGTAACTGCCTTTAGGCGTTGGCATCGTCCAGTCCGCCTGCTGTAACTCCGCCAGAGAACGCGCCTTTTCCAGCGGATGGCCTTTGCGCACCACCACCTTGTACTCGCGCTCCATCATCCGCTCATACATCAGCTCCTGATCGAGATGGCTCTGATCGTAGGTATTAATGGTGAAATCGAGCGCGCCCTGGCGCAGTTCATGCACCATCGACACCAGCTGGCCTTCGACGATGCGCACCTTCACCAGCGGGTATTCGCGATGAAACTGGTTAATCACCTGCGGCATAATGGTGCGCGCCACGCTACCACCGACGCCGATATTCACCTGACCGCCACCCAGTCCCAGCCGCTGCTGAATATCCTCTTCGGCGACCCGCAGCTCTGCCAGCACCAGGCTGGCATGCCGAAAAAAGTTATCACCGATATCGGTTAACACCACGCCCTGCTGACGGCGGATAAACAGCTTTGCCCCCAGCTCGCGCTCCAGTTCCTGAATCGCTTTGGTTAACGCCGGTTGTGACAGCCCGGAAAGACGGCTTGCCGCCCGGATACTGCCCTGTCGCGCCACGTCAACGAAGGCGCGCAGCTGATGGAGCTTGAGATTGGCAGACATAATTTTGCGATAACCGTTGTTTATCAGTCACAAGATATTCGCATCTTATGCCGGTCAATACCATTGTGTAGATTCGGAACAGTGCATAAAAAATCAACAACGAGGAGAGAGCCGATGAACCCCCTTTCAGACCACGTCAGCGCCCGGCTGCCACAGCTGCAACAGTGGCGTCGCGACTTCCATCACTATGCCGAATCGGGCTGGCTGGAGTTCCGCACCGCCACCTTAGTCGCTGAAGAGCTGCATAAGCTCGGTTATCAACTGAAGCTGGGCCGTGAGGTCATCGACGCTGACGCGCGGATGGGCTTGCCCGACGAGGCGGTGCTGAAGCAGCAGGAAGCGCGCGCGCTGCAACAGGGCGCGCTGCCGCAGTGGATCAGCCACTTCTCCGGCGGATTCTGCGGCATCGTGGCAACGCTCGAGACCGGCCGTCCAGGCCCGGTGATGGGCTTCCGCGTCGATATGGATGCCCTGGATCTCAACGAGAGCCAGGCTGACGATCATCTGCCGCAACGTGAAGGGTTCGCCTCCTGCAACGCAGGCATGATGCACGCCTGCGGGCATGACGGCCACACCACTATCGGGCTGGGTCTCGCCTCGGTGCTGATGGCGATGAAAGATCAGCTCAGCGGTACGATTAAACTGATCTTCCAGCCCGCCGAAGAGGGTGTTCGCGGCGCAAAAGCGATGGTGGCGGCGGGCGTGGTCGATGACGTTGATCGCTTCACCGCGATTCATATTGGAACCGGCGTACCGGCAGGCGAAGTGGTGTGCGGCAGCGACAGCTTCCTCGCCACTACCAAGCTGGATGTTCACTTTACCGGCATCGGTGCCCATGCGGGCGGTCGTCCTGAAGAGGGCCGTAATGCCCTGCTGGCCGCCGCACAGGCAACGCTGGCGCTGCATGGTTTAACCCAGCACAGCGGCGGCGTGGCACGGGTCAACGTGGGTGTGCTGCAGGCGGGAACCGGCCGCAATGTGGTAGCCGACTGCGCCCTGCTGAAAGTCGAAACCCGTGGCGTGACCAATCAGGTTAATGACGATATTTATCAGCAGGCGCTGCGGGTGATTGCCGGTGCGGCGGCGATGTATGGCGTTGAGCAGCGGGTCTCGCTGATGGGGGCCGCGCGCAGCTGTACCCCGACGCAGCCATGGGTTGATTTCATCCATCAGCAGGCGGACGCGCTCGGTATCTTCGACTCCGTGGTCGATCGTAAAGCGCAGGCGGCGGGTTCAGAAGATGCGACCTACATGATGGAACGGGTAAAGCAGCGCGGCGGTCAGGCCTCTTACGTCATTTTTGGCTGTGAGCTGGCGGCGGGTCACCACAATGCGAAATTCGACTTCGATGAGCGGGTGATGCCGGACGCCATCACGCTGCTGGCGACGCTGGCGCTGAACCAGGCGCAGTATGGGGGCTCACGATGATGGAAGACTTTATTGCCGACTATATCGATCGTCATCAGCTTCGTTTCAGCACGCTCAGCGACGCCATCTGGGACACACCGGAGACCCGCTTTGCCGAAACCCGCTCGTCAGCCCTGCTTTCTGATGCGCTGGCAGAAGAGGGATTCAGAGTGGAACGCGGCGTGGGTGGCATCGATACAGCGTTTATCGCCAGTGCGGGCAGCGGCAAGCCGGTGATTGCCATCCTTGGCGAGTTCGATGCGCTGGCGGGCCTGAGTCAGCAGGCGGGCTGCGCCCGGCCACAACCTCTGGAAGCCAACGGCAACGGACACGGCTGCGGTCACAACCTGCTCGGCACGGCAGGTGTTGCGGCGGCCTGCGCCGTGAAAGCCTGGATGGAACAGCATCACACGGGTGGCACGGTTCGCTTTTACGGCTGCCCTGGCGAAGAAGGCGGTTCGGGCAAGACTTTTATGGTGCGCGAAGGGCTGTTTGACGATGTTGATGCCGCCGTGACCTGGCATCCGGAGGGGTTCAGCGGCATGTTCAATCTGCGCACCCTCGCCAATATTCAGGCGGCGTTCAGCTTCAAAGGGGTTGCGGCGCACGCGGCCAATTCTCCCCATCTGGGCCGAAGCGCCCTGGATGCCGTCACGCTGATGAATACCGGGGCCAACTTTCTGCGCGAGCATATTGTTCAGGAGGCACGTCTGCACTACGCCATCACCAACAGCGGCGGTGTTTCGCCAAACGTGGTGCAGGCCGATGCGGAGGTGCTCTACCTGATCCGCGCCCCGGAACTGCCACAGGCGCAGGCGATCTATGAACGGGTGATCAATATCGCCAGGGGTGCAGCGCTGATGACCGACACCACGCTGACCGTACGTTTTGATAAAGCCTGCTCGGATTACGTGCCGAATCGCGCGCTGGAAGCGGTCATGGAGCGTTATTTGCATCAGTTTGGTTTGCCCGACTATAGCGACGAAGAGCGCGCGTTTGCGGCGGAACTGCGTGCCACGCTCACTGATGACGATCTGCGCAATGCCCGGCTCAATGCCGCCCGAACCGGTGGGGAAGCCGGTCATGCCTGGGCTGAACAACTGGGCGACAAGCTGTTTATGGATGAGGTCGCGCCCTATGCGGTCACGCGAGAGCTGCTTTATGGCTCCACCGACGTCGGCGATGTCAGCTGGGTGACGCCGACTGCACAGTGTTTTGCGCCCTGCTTTACCTTCGGCACGCCGTTGCACACCTGGCAACTGGTGGCGCAGGGACGCACCAGTATCGGGCATAAAGGGATGTTTCTGGCGGGCAAAGTGATGGCGGCCACGGTGCTAACGCTGTTAACGGATCGGCAGGCGCTGGCTGGCTGCCGGGCCGAGTTTGATCGGCTACGCGCCACGCAGCCCTATCACTGCCCGATCCCGGCGGGGATCACACCAACAAAACTGGCCGAATGAGCCAACGGCCGTGTCTCTGACGCGGACCACTATAAAAAAATATTGCAAACACTTCCCCGATTCAGCGGTGCCGGAACTGAACTCACCGCCTGTCGCACAACGCGACCGGCGTCAGGCCTTGCTACCGCCGATAAAAGGGACACAAGACGAGAACCAATACCATGGAAGCAACATCCGAGAACCGCAGTCCTGGCCGGCTCTTCAGCTGGATCGAGCGCGTGGGGAATAAAGTCCCCAACCCGTTTTTACTGTTTGTCTATCTGATCGTTGTGCTGATGGTGGCGACCGCCATTATCAGCGCGCTGGATCTGGCGGTGAAGAACCCGAGCAACGGCGAAATCGTGCGGGTGAATAACCTGCTGAGCGTCGCAGGCATTCAGTGGATCCTGCCAAATATCATCAAAAATTTCAGCAGCTTTACCCCGCTGGGATCGATTCTGGCGCTGGTGATTGGTGCCGGACTGGCGGAAAAGGTCGGCCTGCTCCAGTCGCTGATGGTGAAGATGGCGTCACGCGTCAGCCGCCGTTATGCCAGCTACATGGTGCTGTTTATCGCCTTTTTCAGCCATATCTCCTCGGATGCCGCGCTGGTAGTGATGCCGCCGCTGGGCGCACTAATCTTTCTGGCGGTGGGCCGTCATCCGGTGGCGGGCCTGCTGGCCGCCATTGCCGGTGTGGCCTCCGGCTTTACCGCCAACCTGCTGATTGTCACCACCGATGTGCTGCTCTCGGGCATCAGCACTGAAGCGGCTAAAGCGGTCAGCGACACGGTGCATGTCAGCGTGATCGATAACTGGTTCTTTATGGCCACGTCGGTGATTGTGCTGACGATTGTGGGCGCGCTGCTGACCGATAAATTTGTCGAGCCGCGACTGCCAAAGTGGCAGGGCAACGGCGAGAAGCTGGCGGCGCTGACGCCGCTTGAAAACCGCGGTCTGCGGGCTGCCGGGATCGCCGCGCTGCTGTTTATCGCCCTGATGGCGCTGCTGGTGGTGCCGGAAAATGCACCGCTGCGCAATCCCGCCACCGGCGCCATTATTCCCTCGCCTTTTATTCAGGGCATCGTGCCAATCATCATTCTGTTTTTCTTTGTGGTGGCGATTGCTTATGGCGTGGTCACCCGACAGATCCGCCGTCCGGATGATATCCCGCAGCTGCTGGTCGATCCGATGAAGGGCATGGCGGGTTTTATCGTGATGGTGTTTCCGCTGTCGCAGTTCGTGGCGTTCTTCAACTGGAGCAACATGGGCAAATTCATGGCGATCGGGCTGACCGATGTGCTGGAGAGCGCAGGCGTCAGCGGCGCGCCCGCTTTTCTCGGCCTGATGTTCCTGTCGGCGTTTCTCTGCATGTTTATCGCCAGCGGCTCAGCCATCTGGTCGATTCTGGCGCCGGTCTTTGTGCCGATGTTTATGCTGCTCGGCTTCCATCCCGCTTTTGCCCAGATGATTTTCCGCATCGCCGACTCCGCCGTGCTGCCACTGGCACCGATGTCGCCGTTTCTGCCGCTGTTTCTCGCCTTTTTGCAGCGTTACCAGAAAGATGCGCAGCTCGGCACCTATTACGTGCTGATCTTCCCCTATCCGCTGGTGTTCTTTATCAGCTGGATAGCGCTGCTGCTGGTGTGGTATCTGCTGGGTCTGCCGATTGGGCCGGGCGTCTGGCCGAAACTGCCGTAATGCAGAGTGCCACGGATGGCATACATACAGCGCATGTTGGATTTAAATCGCTGTCGATTAAAAACGTGCGCTAACAAGTTAATAATCTGTTTAATTTACATTTGAATTTTTAGTTTCAGAAACAGCCGAGCAGTAAAACCGCCAGTAGCTTACTGGCGGTTTAGACAAAATGTCATCTCATCTGCTTTTCTGGCAATCCCATTTCCACGGTCTCAAGAGATTTGAGCATATAGGGGGTGAAATCGACTTCCTTACCGTCGACGAGATTAATTATTGAGCCGAAACCGCAGAAAGCAGCATAACCCTGGTTTTGTATCAGGCAGAATGACAGTTTTTTCTTCACCCCTTTCTTTTTTTCCTCCAGGGGAATGTTGCGGTTTATTACCGCATAGCCACGGGCATTGATGGATCGGATATTATACAACTCCAGAGGCTTCAACTCGCTCAGGCTTTTGATGCCATAGACTTCAAGGGTTCGCTGAGTGCCTTCCTTGTTCAAAATGTACTTTTTCTTTCTCCAAAGTCCTGTTTTTTTATCAAGATAGACTTTTTCAGGTAATGCTTGCCCCGGTCCGTATCCGTTGCTGATGACATCAACAGCGAACAGACAAAGCCAGGATGCTGATGGAGGGTATTTATTATGTTCAGATGGGTGAAATAATTTTAATGAAATTATTTTGCAGTCAATTGCATCTGCCAGGTAGTTGCCTCTGTGTAATGTTAGCTGGTCGAAAGACAACTCACTGAAGTTGTCTGGAGTAGTAATCTCGGGGGTTATTTCTCCTGAGGAAAAAAATGGGATTGCCATCAGCAGTAATAATTTTTTCATCAGCCTTTCCTTAGCTGGTCTGATTCGGGTTTTTCGTTGACCGGGTTGTTATGGCTGTCCGGGAATTTCTGCTCGGTGAGGACGGCTATCGCGCTGCCGTAGACGCAGCAGCGGGTATCAAAGCCATTCAGCCCCTGATATTCAGTGTTGTTAACCTGGTTTGGCAGGTTAACGGCGGCACTGGCCTGCCAGAAAGCCAGGCTGCGATAGTCAATCTTTCTAACATATTATTTCATCTATTTTTCCGGCAATCCCATTTCGACGGTCTCAAGAGATTTGAGCATATAGGGAGTGAAATCAACCTCTTTGCCGTCGACGACATTAATCATTGAGCCAAAACCACAGAAAGCAGAATAGCTATGGTTTTGTATCAGGCAGAATGATAGCCTTTTCTTCACTCCTTTCTGCTTTTCCTGCAGGGGAATATTGCTGTCGATAACCGCATAGCCACGGGCATTGACTGACTGAATATTAAACAGCACCAGAGGCTGTAACTCGCTCAGGCTTTTGATGCCATAAACATCCAGAGAACGCCGAGTTTCTTTTCTGTTTCGGTTATATTTTTTCTTTTTCCACTGATCCGTTTTTTTATCAAGGTAGACCTTTTCACCAAGCGATCTGTTTGGGCCATATCCGTCATTGATGACATCAACAGGAAACAGGCAAAGCCAGGATGCTGATGGCGGGTATTTATTATGCTCTACTGGGTAGAATAGTTTTAATGAAACAATTTCGCAGCTAGCCGTATTCGCTAGGTAGTTGCCTCTGTGTAATGTTAGCTGGTAGAAAGACAACTCACTGAAGCTGTCTGGAATGGTTATTTCCGGCGTTATTTTTCCGGACGTAAAACACGGGATTGCCATCAGCAGTAATAATTTTTTCATCAGCCTCTCCTTAGCTGGTCTGATTCTGGTTTTTCGTTGACAAGGTTGTTATGGCTGTTCGGGAATTTCTGCTCGGAGAGGACAGCTATTGCACTACCGTAAACACAGCAGCGGGTCTCAAAACCATTCAGCCCCTGATAATCAGTGTTGCTGACCTGGTTTGGCAGGTTAACGGCGGCGCTGGCTCGCCAGAAGGCCAGGCTGCGGTAGTAAATCTTTATCTCGCTCCGCCGGGGGATGACGCTGCACCGCTCCAGCACGTGTTCGGCATCCGCATAGGGGGCCATATCCCTTGCCACCCAGTAAAACCCGGCGCTGCTGGTCGCCTCATACAGATCGCTGCTGATGTTATTTCGCCAGCGGATAATGTTTTCAGGGACGTGGTTTTCGGTATCAGACAGGTGATTGTCGGTGTAGCGAAGAGGCCGGTGTGAATACAGGCGCCGGTATTCATTTATCAGGCTGTTTTTAATATTTTCAGGGCAGGTTCGTCCCCGGAAGCTGAAATAATCAAAGTAGTTCACCGGGCTGGTAAGCTGTAACAGGCCGCGACCGTACCACGGGTAGTACCAGATGTTGTAGCGCCGGATGACCTGACGCGTGCGCGGGTCTGTTTCCGTATAGCGGTACCCTTCCTCCATCGACCCCAGCCAGCCCGTTTCCTGAATGCCGTTCCCCAGGAAGCAGGCGATGCGCAGCGGGGTGGTAATCAGGTATTTCTGCATTGCCCTGTTCATGTGCGTACGTATATTGTCCGGGACGCTGCCGGCACCGTCCCGGTAATTGTTGATGGCCTCCCAGCGATAATCATTCTGCCCGGCCGTTCTTAATGCGTTCCGGGGAATAAGTTGCTTCAGTTCTGATTTGCTTAGCCAGCAACACTTGCGGAAATGGGTGATGAAGGTTTGCGGATGGAAATGCCACAGTCTACCGGTGCCGTGTTCGTCGGTATCAAAGCACAGCGCTGAGGCATGACTTTTCAGCCGTTCATAGTCTTCTTCAGACATGGCAGGAACATCGTCAGAGCCGGTTCTGAGCCAGGCATAGCGCTGGTCAAAGGTGGCAGCATTCCACTCCAGCGGAAAATGGCAGACCAGACGGCTGCTCAGGTCGCTGAAATGCCCGCTATCCTGTAATCCGGCGATAAGGGGGGAATTACACTGACTGTTTTTGTCCGTGTCATCGTCCACCATCCGCCACCCCGTCCAGTGCGGGAAGTCGGCATCGCTGAATTTTTTGATGTCAGGGGAAGCCAGATTGACCATGCCCGTTCCGCCGGGGAAGCTGATGGTACGCCACAGCGGGGCATCAGCGGGCGTCAGGGTTTCATGTTCAGTACTGATGACCCGCCCGAAACGGAGTAGCTCGAACCCGACAGACGGATTCTGCGGGTACAGGCGTCTGGCTGTCCGGTACAGATTGTATTCATATTTCAGATATGTTTCGGTAATGGAATTGTCTGCCGGACTGGCATCTGCATTCACCAGCGGCTCCCCCACGGGGTCGAAACATGCCTCCGTGATGGCGTTCTGCCTGCGGGTGAGCATCGTGCAGTCGCCTTTTCCGAAGGTCATGCTGACGAAGAGAGGTTCCGTGGTGGTATGAACTGTATTCAGGCGGTCCGTGTCCGGTGAGGCAGCGTCAGACACCGATTCATAAAAGTGTGTACCGGGTGGCAGATAAAAATGGATATCGCCATATAGGCTATCGGTTCTGCCGTCACGGGTAATATCGAGTTCGGGCGTGGTGCGTCCGGTCAGTTTCAGCATGTTTTCGCTGTCACAGAACACCTCAAAGTGAAAGGCGTTCACGTTATCCACCGTACCACTCTGCCCGATGCGGTCCTTGCGCCAGATTCTGGCGCCGTCCCTGATGGCGGGGGCCAGCCGTTCCCGTAGATGCATGTACAGGGAGTAGTACACGACGCTGCAGCTTTCCCCGATATCGGTTTCATGCTTCAGCAGGACATAACCGTCATCGGTTCTGCCATTGTAATTCAGCGGAAAGGTATCGCGCCGGTCAGTGGAGGACGGTGCGCGACAGGAGACCACTACTCCGTCGGCGATGGCGCGGACAAACTCAGTACGATCGTATCCTTCCTCAGTGCGGTCGGTGTGGAGAACGTGCACGCCCCCATGCCACGATGCGTGTCTGTTGAGCGGGAAGTCCTTATTGATATCCACGGGCATCATTCTGCTGACCCATGACGGATCACTTTCTCCGGCGTTCCGGGGGCGGACAAACGGCGGGCTGATTATCATGCTGACTCCCTGTCGTGTCTGAACTCTGAGAGCTGCAGGGTAACGCACCTTTTTACACAAACGTTGATTTCGAACAGGAAAAGAGCGAAGCCATTATGTTGACTCAAAATTTTTAAGCCGTGAAACAGGCTGTAGGTGATCTTCCCCTATCCGCTGGTGTTCTTTATCAGCTGGATAGCGCTGCTGCTGGTGTGGTATCTGCTGGGTCTGCCGATCGGGCCAGGCGTCTGGCCGAAACTGCCTTAAAGCACAGTGCCACCGATGAATGTTTCATCGGTGGCACGTTTTATTTTTTGTTAAACGGCGTGCAGGGAACAACGGCTCATTGCGCCGCCAGCTCCTTAAAAAATTCCGGGTTTTTCTGGATAGTGACCAGTACTTTAGCTGCCAGCCCGGTCGGGTTACGCCGTCCGGCTTCCCAGCTCTTTATGGTATCGAGGCTGGTTCCCAATGCCGTCGCCATCTCACTCTGTGAGACGTTAAGCTGTGCCCGGATAGCCTTCACGTCGGCAACCGCGTAACGGGTAACACGACCGGGCTCCCTGATACCGTTTTTGATCTCCACAGCCTCTTCCAGCGATGCTTTCAGCTCGTCAAAAAAACTCACGTTACACCTCATCTTTCAGTAATTGTGTCAGCTTCTTCAGCTCAGCTTTTTCCGCGTCCGTGAAAAGGTGTCATAAAGCAAGGCTATGATAACGCAAGGACGCCATTTGCATCCATGCGCTCCTGCCCCCGCGTTACCGGACTGAGAGACAGTCCGGAGTTCGCTGCATTCAGATTCTGGCCTGGTCGCCGCTGCCGGAGTACGCCTGCCACGGATGGCAAAACCTGCAACGTACGTTGCTAAATAGTCAGCAACGACCCTCTCGGCAACGGCGGATGAATTGACTATTCTGCTATTTCTTCGCTTGCTAACGGTTAACTATTTTAATAAGCCTCCGACCGGCTGCGAGTCGTCTCCACACTGCCAGAGGTTCACGCTGACATGACCACCTCCTCCACCAGCCTGCCACCGATGCACGCTTCATCGGCGGCCCGTAACAGCTTAGCCGCTCGGGTTGATGCGCTGCCCTCCTCCGCCGGATTGTGGCGCTTTATTACGCTGCTGGCGCTGGGCGGCTTTTTTGAGCTTTATGACCTGTTTGAAACCGGCTACATCAGTACCGGCCTGCTGTCGGCGGGCGTATTTCACACGGGTGCGGCAGGCGTGCTGGGCTTCTCCGATCAGGCGGCCTTCGCCTCAGCCACTTTTCTCGGTCTGTTTTTCGGTGCCAGCCTGCTGGCGCCCTACGCTGACCGCTTTGGTCGCCGTCTCACCTTTATGTGCGCGCTGCTGTGGTACGGACTGTTTTCGCTGCTGATGGCGTTCCAGCAGAGCGCGGAGATGATTATTCTGTTCCGCTTTCTGGTAGGGATCGGGCTGGGCGTCGAGCTGGTGACCATCGACACCTATCTGTCGGAATGGGTGCCGACCCATCTGCGCAGCCGCGCCTTTGCCTTCTCCTTTTTCGTGCAGTTTTTATCGGTGCCGGCCGTGGCGCTGATGTCGTGGTGGCTGATTCCGCAAACGCTGTTCAGCCTTGAAGGCTGGCGCTGGGTGGTCATTGCGGGCGCGGTCTGTTCGCTGGTGATCTGGCTGGTGCGCAGGAACCTGCCGGAGTCGGCGCGCTGGCTGGCGCAGCAGGGTCGTCATCAGGAGGCGCATCAGGTGCTGTCCACGATGGAGCAACGCTGCGGCATCGCGGCCGGCCCCGCTTTTTCAGCCGATGACGCCGCGGTGCAGCTGCCAAAACGGGGGCGCTTCAGCGAGATCTGGTCACCCGCTTACCGCAAGCGCACCCTGATGCTGGTGGTGATGAACTTTTTCCAGGCGATCGGCTTTTTCGGCTTTGGTAACTGGCTGCCTGCGCTGCTGTCAGGCCGCGGTGCCACGGTGACGCACAGTTTGCTTTATGCCTTCTTCATCACGCTGGCCTATCCGCTGGGATCGCTGATCTGTAGCCGCTACGCCGATAAGCTGGAAAATAAGTGGCAGATTGTCCTGTCGTCGCTGATGACGGTGGTGTTCGGCACGTTGTTCGCCTTCCAGACGCAGCCGGTATTGCTGATTCTCTGCGGCTTCCTGATCACCTGGTCCAACGCCTGGCTGACCTTCAGCTTCCACGCCTATCAGACCGAGATTTTCCCGACCCATATTCGGGCGCGGGCGGTCGGCTTCTGCTACTCCTTCAGTCGCCTCTCTACGGTATTCAGCAGTATTTTGATTGGGGTGATCCTGCAGTACGCCGGTACGCCAGGCGTGATTACCTTTATCGTGCTGAGCATGGTGATGGTGATGCTGTCGGTAGGGATTTATGGGCCGAAAACGCGCGGTATCGATCTGGAGAATATCTAAAAGAAAAGGCCGTCATCCTGATGATGACGGCCTTTTTTACTGCCGATTATTTGCCTTCCAGTACCCGGATATCTGCACTGCCCAGCCGATCTTTCTCATCTTTACGCAGCTCAGCGACCTGTTTCGCGCTGACCGGCTCCGACGCCTTGTTGCCCCAACTGTTACGCACGAAGTTCACCACGTCCGCCACCTGCTGATCGTCAAGACGCCAGCCAAATGCTGGCATGGTAATCGTCGACGGCGCGCCATTGACACCAGGCAACTGCCCGCCCACCAGTACGATATGGATCAGTGAGGTCGGATCGTCCGCCAGCACCACCGGATTACCGCGCAGCGCCGGATAGAAACGTTTATAGCCGCTGCCATCGGTTTTATGGCACGCCGCACAGCTGTCGACGTAGGTGGCTGCACCCGTCGCACTGTCGTCACCTTTCCACAACGCTTTGGCGGTGGCGTCATCGACGCTGAAGGCTGCCTGATGCGAATCTTTCGCGCCCAGCGACTTCAGATAGCGTGCAATCGCCGTGATATCGGACTCGCTCAGGTGCTGCAGGCTGTGTTCCACCACGTCGGTCATGCCACCAAAAGCAGCGGTCTGATCGTTGCGGCCATAACGCAGGAACTGACGCAGGTCCTCTTCGCTCCAGCGACCCAGTCCATCGCGGTTGTCACCACGCAGATTGCTGGCGGTCCAGCCATCAATCGGTGCGCTGCTGCCCGCCAGATAGTCGCTGCCCTCATTGTTGGTCAGCGCCTTCTCCTGCATCGTGATGCTGCGCGGCGTGTGACAGGCCCCGCAGTGACCCAGTCCTTCTACCAGATAGCGACCACGTGCCAGCACCGGATCTTCCTGGGCTGCAGGCTGGAACGCTTTCACGTCGGGCGCAAAAATCCCGCGCCAGATCGCCAGCGGCCAGCGCATCGACAGCGGCCAGGGAATGTCGCTCTCCCGGTTTGGCTGCCCGACCGGCGCGACGCCATGCATGAAGTAGGCGTAAAGCGCCTTCATGTCTTCATCGCTGACCACTGCGTAAGAGGGATATGGCATCGCCGGATAGAGCGTATCGCCATTTTTCGCCACGCCCTGACGCACCGCTTTCTGGAAGTCGTCGTAGCTGTATTCGCCAATGCCAGTCGCGGGATCGGGCGTAATGTTGGTGGAGTAGATGGTGCCAATCGGTGTTGCCATCGGCAGCCCACCGGCAAAGGCCGCGCCGCCTTTGCTGGTGTGGCAGGCCACACAGTCACCGGCTCGCGCCAGATACTCACCCCGTTTAACCAGATCGTCCTGGCTGCTCTCCGCCAGGGCGGCGAACGTCAGGGAGCCAAGAATCAGAGCCAGAATGCCATTTTTCATCGCCATGTCCTTATGCCTGCACCAGTGGGCCTGGGTTTTTCAGGTAGTGTTCGCGAATCGCTTTAGCTGACCAGTAGGTCAGCGCCGCCACCATGCCGGTCGGGTTGTAGCCCAGTCCCTGCGGGAAAGCCGATGCGCCCGGTACAAACACATTCGGCACATCCCAGCTTTGCAGATAACGGTTAACCGCACTGGTTTTTGGATCGTCGCCCATGATCGCCCCGCCACTGATGTGGGTAGTCTGATAAACCGTGGAGTCGAAATGGGTGCCAGGCTTTTTCGCGCCGCCGATGATCATCTTCGGATTCATCGCTTCCGCGATATTGCGCATCTTGCCGACCATGAACTGCGCCATTTTGATGTCGTTCTCCTGCCAGTCAAAGGTCATGCGCAGCAGCGGCTGTCCATAAGCATCTTTGTAGTTGGGATCGAGATCAAGGTAGTTGGCGCGATAAGACTGGTGGGCGCCGTGCGCATCCATCGACAGATGATGGGTGTAGGTATCCGCCACCGCCGCTTTCCATTTGCTGCCCCAGTTGGGCGTACCCGCCGGCACCGGCAGGCCGGAGATCGGTTTGGTGCCCGCCTGGTTAACCCAGAATGGCGAACCACCAACAAAGCCCAGCGGCCCGTGGTCGAAGTTATCCGCGTTGAAATCATCAACCGCAACGCCTGCGCCACCCGCACCGATAAACGGATTAGTGGTGGTGTTCTTATCAAACAGCGCCTTCAGCGTAGAGAGGTTCTGATAGGCGAAGTTGCGACCTACGGTCCCTTCGTTGGTAATCGGGTTGTAGGGTTTGCCGATGCCCGACAGCAGCATCAGGTGAACATTGTGGAACTGGAAGGCTGAGAGGATCACCAGGTCAGCGGGCTGAACCTGCTCGCGGCCCTGCCCATCCACATAGGTCACGCCGGTCGCACGCGTTTTGTCATCGCTGAGATTGACCCGCAGCACATAAGAGTTATTGCGCAGCTCAAACTTAGGCTCCTGACGCAGCGCAGGCAGGATATTGACGTTAGGCGACGCCTTGGAATACATGTAGCAGGCGTAGCCGCTGCAGTAACCGCAGAAGTTGCACGGCCCCATCTGTGCGCCGTAGGTGTTGGTATATGGACCCGAGGTATTGGCAGACGGCAGATCGTAAGGGTGATAGCCGACCGACTCTGCCGCCTGAGCAAACAGCTGCGCCGAGTAAGTGCGCTTCTGCGCGGGCAGCGGGAAGTTATCTGAGCGATCGGGCGCAAACGGGTTGCCGCCTGTATCTTTGCCGACCACTTTGCCTTTGATACTCCAGGCGCTGCCTGAGGTGCCAAAAACCTTTTCCGCTTTGTCGAAGAACGGCTCCAGCTCATCGTAGCTGACGCCAAAATCCTGAATCGTCATGCCTTCCGGAATGAAGTTCTTGCCGTAGCGCTCTTCGTAATGGCTGCGCATCCGCAACTCAACCGGATCGACACGGAAATGAACGCCGGACCAGTGAAGACCCGCGCCACCGGTGCCGGTGCCGGGCAGAAATGCCGCTAGCTGACGATAGGGCACTGCGGTCTGCGACGCATCATGACGAATGGTCACGGTGCTTTTGGAGAGATCCTGGAAAAGCTTTTTGCGGACGTTATAGGTCAGCTCATCAATGGACTGCGGATAGGAGCCATCAGGATAGGTATCACGATGCGGTCCGCGCTCCAGCGCCAGCACGTTCAGGCCCGCTTCGGTCAGCTCTTTCGCCATAATGGCACCCGCCCAGCCGAAGCCGACAATCACCGCATCCACTTTTTTCATTTCGTTTGCCATGCTTAGCTTCTCTCCCCGCGAATCGACACTGACGGGAACGGATAACGTTCGCCGCGCTCTACCCAGTCCATAAAGTCGGCGCGTGCGCCAGGGAAGTTAATCAGCTTCCAGCCGACCATGCCCTGATTCCCGCCGTGTATAGGATCGCTGAAGAAGCCTTCACGGGTATTCTGCAACAGGAAGCTAAAGAAGACTTTTGCCGGCAGCTGGCTGAATTCAGCACTGCCATTTTCCATCGCCTGCAGTAAGGCATCCTGCTGCTCGCCACTGAGCTGGGCGAACACCTTGCCGTGCTGCTTTTTGCTGTAATTATCGGCATCGGCCAGACCGAGGCGGTAGATCTGCTGTGGCACCAGCGGCAGCTGATAGCCCAGCTCTTTCGGCAGGTCGGGGTTAAACGGCCCCTGCATATACCAGTTCGACCCCGTGGCATAAGGCGTATTCATCTGACGATCGATAAACTCAGGCACGCCCGCTTCCAGCGCACCAGGCCCGCGTTCATCGCTGGGGATAAGCCGTGCCACGGCGGCGGTAATAAAAGCAAACTCTTCGGCGGTGAACCAGTTCGGCTGGTAGTCGCGCGCCTGCTGTGGCGTGGCCGGGGTTTCAGCCGCCTGTGTGGCCAGCGGCAGGGAGAGTGCACCCATCGCTGTGGAACCTACCGCCATTGCAGGCGCCAGGGTAATTGTCTTCAGCAAAAAATCCCTGCGTGAATGACCCTTTTTTTGTTCTGACATGACATTGCCTCATTCCCGCGCTGACCGGCGGTATGAAAAAAATAGGTGGTTGCGTTGTAATGGTTTTTATCAGCAGATACAGGCCAGGAGCCTGTTTGTTACCGGTAACAAACAACCTATTGTAACACTGCCATTCACAAAGATTTAGTTCCAGGAAACAAAACCGCACAATTTCATTAACATCTATCCCCCTCCTGTCATTAGCAGAAACAACAGACTACAGACAGCGACCCGTCAAAAACGTTATAACAGGCAACACACAACAGCGGAGTGCCTATGTTTAAGTCTTTTTTTCCGCGGCCAGCGCTGTTTTTCAGCTCTGCGGCTGTCTGGAGCTTAGTAGCGATTTTTGCCTGGTTCGGCTTTGCCGCGCATCTGCCCGGCATCTGGCCCACCTTTGAAACAGCAATGAAACAGCCCCTGCCGACGACGGCAGCGCGTTTTATCGCCGTGAGTCAGCTCTGGTTCTACCTCTATTACTGGATCATGGTAGCCATTTTTGCCGGGGTCTGGCGGTTGATTGATGCGCATCCATGGCAACGCTGGTCAGTCTGGGGCTCCGCGCTGATCATCTTTGTGACCTGGTTTGGCGTGCAGGTCGGAGTGGCCATTAACGCCTGGTATGGACCGTTTTATGATCTGATTCAGAAAGCGTTAACCAAAGCGGGATCGGTGCAGATTGCGGAGTTTTACCATGAGGTTTTCTCTTTTCTCGGCATCGCATTAATCGCGGTGGTGATTGGCGTACTCAACTCCTTCTTTATCAGCCACTGGGTTTTCCGCTGGCGTAGCGCCATGAATAACTACTACATGCACAACTGGCAGCGTCTGCGTCATGTCGAAGGTGCCGCACAGCGTGTGCAGGAAGACACCATGCGGTTTGCGACCACGCTGGAAAACTGGGGTGTCAGTTTTATTCAGGCGATTATGACGCTGGTGGCGTTTTTACCGGTGCTGGTCGCGCTCTCCCATCACGTGAAAGATATTCCCATCCTCGGCAATATTCCTTACGCACTGGTGATTGCCGCTGTGCTCTGGTCAGTGTTTGGTACCGGTTTGCTGGCGCTGGTCGGGATTAAGCTGCCGGGGCTGGAGTTCCGCAATCAGCGGGTTGAAGCCGCCTACCGTAAAGAGCTGGTCTACGGCGAAGACAATGCCGATCGTGCCACACCGCAGACGGTTCAGGAGTTGTTCAGTCGGGTGCGGGTTAACTACTTCCGTCTCTACTTTCACTATCTCTACTTCAACATCACCCGCATTCTCTATCTGCAGGTCGATAATGTGTTTGGTCTGTTTCTGCTGTTTCCATCCATTGTGGCGGGCACCATCACGCTGGGCTTACTCAACCAGATCACCAACGTGTTTGATCAGGTGCGCGGCTCGTTCCAGTATCTGATCGCCTCCTGGTCGACGCTGATTGAACTAATGTCGATCTATAAGCGTCTGCGCAGCTTTGAGCAGATTCTGGATGATGTTCCGCACGATGAGATGATGCGCGAAGCGTCGGAAGAGGTGTAACTACTTAAGTATGGCGGCACGGGTCGATTTCCACCCCACTCTCCTCAGCCACGGATCATCCCGCAAAGAACCTGCAGGACTCCTGTAACAGCAGAGATGTGCTGCTCCTGGCCCGCGAAAGCGGGCTTTTTTAATGCTTAAATCAGCCGTCATGCGTGTTCTCTGGCTTGAATTTATAAGCTGTAGCTTATAATCTGTACCCTGTATGACGGAATATATACAAGGAAGTATGTCATGTGGACCGTACTCCTGAGCCCGCGCTTTGAAAGCTGGCTAAGTGAGCAGGAAGAAGCCCTGCAGGAAAAAATGTTAGCGGATCTGGGAAAGTTAAAAGTATACGGCCCTGATTTGCCTCGCCCTTATGCTGATACTCTCAAGGGCTCGCAGTACAGGAATATGAAAGAACTCCGCGTACAGTTTTCAGGAAAGCCAATTCGGGCATTTTATGCATTTGACCCTGTCCGCCAGGCTATTGTGTTATGTGCCGGAGATAAGAGTCATGACAAACGTTTTTATATCCGAATGATACGCATCGCTGACGATGAATTTTCAGCCTGGCTGGCTGAACAGGAGAAGGGAAATAATTAATGAGAACCCTGGATGATGTTATCGCCGACTTCTCCCCTGAGAGTCAGGCGCGAATCAAAAGAATGTCTGATGAAATGATTCTGGAAGTCGGGCTTCAGATGATTCGCGAAGAGCTTCAGTTATCACAAAAGACGCTCGCCGAGGCCATGGGCGTGCGTCAGCCTGCCGTTGCTCAGATTGAGCAACGCGGAAATGAGATTAAGGTTGCCACGCTGAAACGCTATGTCGAAGCAATGGGCGGAAAACTCAGTCTTGATGTGGAACTTCCGACCGGAAAAAGAGTGGCCTTTCGCATCTGAACCCTCAAAACGGCGAAAGCGATTCTGTTTAAATAAAAAAGCCACTCGTCAGAGTGGCTTTCTCGTTTACAAAGACCGGATGTAAAACAGCTTCAACACAGCATTGCCCGGGACCTCACGCCTTACAGTGCAATACGCATCACGCTGTCAGGATTTTTTGGCGGCGCCTTACGCGAGCCAGGCTGTTTCACGCTGACATAAAGCACCTTGCCGTCTGCCGAGAGTGCCAGACTGTTAGGCAGCGCCGGGGTTTTCACCGTGCGCTTCACCTTATAGCTGCTGGCGTCGATGATGCTGACTTCACCCGCTTTACGATGCGTGACATAAAGCTCATCGCGCTCACCATTAAACAGCACCGCCAGCGATTCCGGCACATCAATCCGCTGAATCACCTGCTGATTACGCAGATCAACCACCAGCACCTGCGCCTGCTTTGAATCCGTCAGGAAGGCGCGCTGACCGCGCGTATCCAGCGCGATGTTCAGGAAGAAGTGCTCTTTATCTCCGTCAATCTTCTGCTTTTTCTCAATGGCATTGGTGCGCGCATTGATCGTCACCAGTTCACCATCACCGTTGGTGACGTAGACCTTCTGCGCGTCTGAATCTACCGCCAGGCCGGTGCCCATTTTACCGGTATTCGGGATGGTACTGACAAGCTTCAGCGTGCTGCCATCCACCACCCAGACCACGCTTTGCGGTCCCAGGCCGGTGATATAAACCCGGTTAGTTTTAGCATCAACCGCCACCTGACGCGGCTGCAATGGGCGCACTGTCTCACTGCGCTTACGGCTATCCAGCACCAGCGTGTTGAGCACTTTGCCGCTGCTGGCGTCAATGGCCGTAACCGAGCCGTTTACGGTGTTGCCGATGTAGAGCACGTTGGTTTGCGGGTTGATCGCCGCGCCGAACGATTTCAGCTCCGTGTTGATCGACTGCTGTACCGCCAGCGTCGCCGGGTCGAGACGGAAAACTGTGCCGCCGTCACCGCTGCTGTTCTGCGCTGTCGCCACGAACAGCGCGTTATCTTTCGGGCTGACTGCCAGTTCATAGACGCCTTTACCCACGGCCTGATTGAGATCTTCAGCCTGCACCGCCAGCCATCCTGAGGCAGAGAACAGGGCCGTAGCCAGTAACAGCGGACGCAGGGTCCGGCACGTATTGGTAATCGCTTTCATAACTTCTCCATAGTTAATCCACTGCAGACGCAGTGAAAAGAAAGCCCGACATTGCAACCAGAAACAGCTGACCAGCAGTCAGATGCAGAATTGTTTTTGAGAATAATAATTATTTCGGGGGGAAAGGGACAGGATTATTAGCGGATAAACGCCGCCAGGACGCCCAAAGGCGTCCTGTCAGCACAAGAGGGTAAAACTTAACTTATTTCAGCAGCTCAGCGGTCATGTGAACGCCGTTGTTGGTGTAAGCTTCAGTGATTTTATATGAAGCACCAGCTTCCTGAGCCTGCGCAGCGATTTTCGCTTCAGCACCATCCAGCGTAGAGTCGATGGCGGTCACAGATTGGGCGAAGCTGGCGAATGGCAGAACAGAAAGCGCGATAACAGCTGCAAAAGTTTTGATAGATTTCATGGTCAATTCCTCGGTTAATTTTTATCAGGTAAGGCGTGCTGCCTTGTTGATAGATATATTAGTCCGGAAGTTGATCATTAAAAAGCGGAGGGTTTTGCTTAACTCGTTCAGTAAAATTGATGATAAAAAGCACATTTCGCACAGTTATCACTCAAAAGGTTAATAATCTACCCCCATTAAAAAAGGCAGCATATATTGCTGCCCCTGGGAATTTAACCGTGATGTCGTACCCGGGTGAAGATGGTCAGCGCGGCCAGCAGCATCAGCACTCCGCTGGCAACGAACACACCGCCTGCGCCGCGCAGGTCAAACATCCAGCCGCCCGCCGCCGCGCCGACAGTAATCGCCAGCTGGATGGTGGCAACCAGTAAACCGCCGCCTGACTCCGCATCATCCGGCACCGCGCGCGAAATCCAGGTTGACCAGCCGGTTGGCATCGAACCAAACGCCATACCCCAGATCGCCACGCCTGCACCTACCATCCAGCTGACATCGCCAAAGCTCACCAGCAGCAGCGCGGTGACACTCATCAACAGCGCCATGCCACTCAGGGTCAGTGATACGCTGCGGGTGACCAGGAAACCGGCCAGCGAGGTGCCAAAGAAGTTCGCCACACCAAAGGCCAGCAGCACCAGCGACAGCTGATTGAGGTTGAGCTGCGCAACGCTTTCCAGAAATGGACGCAGATAGGTAAAGAAGGCAAAGTGACCGGTAAACATCATGATTACCGCCAGCATTCCCCAGCGCATCACACCAATACGCAGCAGCGCCAGCACCCCGCCGTTGCGGGCTTTGTTCTCTGCCGGCATGGCGGGCAGGGTAAAGAACTGCCACAGCAGCGCCACCGCACCCAGTCCGGCAGTCAGCATAAAGATGTTGCGCCAGCCCACCAGTCCGCCGAGATAGCTGCCCAGTGGCGTAGCGATAATCGTCGCCAGCGAGATACCGCTGAAGACGATAGAGAGCGCGCGCGGCACCTGATCGGTGGGAACCAGGCGCATGGTGATGGCGGTTGAGAGTGTCCAGAAGCCGCCAATGGCCATACCCAGCAGCACCCGCGCCAGCAGGATCACCGTCAGGTCAGCCGCAAACGCCACCATCAGTGCCGACGCGATCAGCAACAACGAAAACACCAGCATGACGATGCGGCGGTCGATGCGCCGCGTGACGCTGCCGGTGACCAGACTGGTAAACAGCGCCACCAGCGCGGTGATGGTGACGGTCTGTCCCGCCTGGCCTTCGGATACGCCCAGGCTGTGAGCCATCGGCGTCAGCAGACTCACGGGTAAAAATTCGGCGGTGATGAGGCTGAACACCCCAAATGCCATAGAAAATACCGCGCCCCACGCGGGACGGGTCGGCGAGGAAACCTCATCAGCCACTTCGGTTGTCAGACTCATGCTGCTTCTCCGGAAGATAAAAAAGTGAGTGTGAGCATAGAACGCCGTGTCAGGACGATCTATGATGCTTACACCTTCATTTTTGATAATTCGTCTGGAATCACATGAGCCACTATGGAGATCTGACCAGCGAGCTGCTGATGGGGATGCGCCTCTATGGCGTGAACTATCAGCGTATCGCAGTGAGCGCGCCGTTCGGGCTGCGTTATGAGCACGCGCCGGGCCGGGCGCAGTTCCACTTTGTCGGACGCGGCTCACTGATGGTGCGCAGCGCCTCCGGCGAGGTGTTTCAGCTCAACAGCGGCGATGCGCTGCTGGTGCCGCACGGCAAACCCCACAGCCTGATCTCCAGTGAGGAGGCGAGCTGCCAGTGTATTAAGAACATGGCGAGCAAGCCGCTCTGCGACAGCGTCTGCGCCATTGCAGCACCGGAAGATGCCTGTGATGACGAGCACAGTGTGCTGTTGTTCAGCGCCTGCATGGCGTTTGAGCTCGGCGGCATGCAGCCGCTGATCAATACCATGCCCGATGTGATGCTGGTGAGTACTCTGCTGTCGCAATACCCGGAGATTCAGCCGATTCTGGCGGCGATGGAGCGGGAGTCGCTCACCCGCCAGGCGGGATTCGCCGGGATACTGTCGCGTCTGGCAGACGTGGTTGCCGCGCTGATTGTGCGCGGCTGGGTAGAGAACGGCTGCGGCGAGCGCAGTGGGCTGGTGCAGGCGATGCGCGATCCACGTCTGAGTCAGGCGATTGCTGCTATGCATCGGGAGCCAGGCGAAAACTGGACGGTGGCGCGGCTGGCCAGCGTGGCAGGCTGTTCGCGCTCAGTGTTTGCCGGACGGTTTCTCAATGCCACCGGCATGACGCCGCTGCGCTATCTGACGGAGTTGCGGATGCGGCTGGCGGTGCAACGGATTGTGAACAACGGTGAAGCGGTGGAAGCCGTGGCTTATCATCTCGGCTACGGCTCGATTGCGGCATTCAGTCGCGCCTTTAAACGGATTGTCGGTCAGTCACCAGGCGCACTGCGTGCCGGACGCGACGGCACGCAGGCGCTGGCCTCTTAACCGGGCCGCTGAATCTCTTCTCTTAACGAAAGACGCTGATCGCTTCGACCAGACGGTTAGCCTGATGGGTCATGCGACCTGAAGCCTCGGCGCTTTCTGTCACGCGGGCGGCGTTCTGGTGGGTGATATCATCAAGATCTTCCACCGCTGAACTGACTTCGCTGAGCGCGGTCGCCTGTTCGGCCGTGGCGGCGCTGATCTGGGCGATCAGTGCGGTGACATTCTGCACCTGCGACACGATATCCTGCATCGTGCGGCCTGCCGCGCTGGCGTGCTCATTGCCCGAGTTGACCCGGCTGGCGCTGGTTTCAACCAGCATTTTGATTTCGCTCGCGGCTTTGGCGCTGCGCTGCGCCAGGCTGCGCACTTCTCCGGCGACCACCGCAAAGCCTTTGCCCTGCTCACCGGCCCGCGCCGCTTCCACGGCGGCGTTCAGTGCCAGGATATTGGTCTGGAACGCAATCCCGTCGATAACGCTGGTAATATTGGCAATCCGCTTTGAACTGTCAGCAATTTCGCCCATCATGCCCATCATTTCGGTCATCACCTCACCGCCTTTGCTGGCAGCGTGGCTGGTGCCGGCTGAGAGGGTATTCGCCTCATGTGCAGTTTCAGTGTTGCTCTTCACCGTGGCGGTCATTTCGTTCATGGTGGCCGCAGTCTGCTGCACGTTGGCAGCCGCCTGTTCGGTACGGCGGCTGAGTTCGTTATTGCTGCGGGCGATGGCGTCGCTGGCGCTCAGCACGTTGATCGCCTGGCCGCTGACATCATCCACCAGCCAGCGGAACATCAATCCGAGCTGACCGATGGCGCGCAGCGTCACACCCACCTCATCAACGCGGTCCATCTGCTCCACTTTATGGCTGGCACCGGTTGCCACGCTCAGCGCCTGTTTGCACATCCGCTCAATAGGGCGTGAAATCTGCTGCTCCAGCCACAGGCTGCAGAGCAGAAGCAGCGCAGCCATTCCCGCGGTAAAACCTGCCAGTGCCGCTGGCGTCATGCCCAGCGCCCAGACGCCTGCCACCGAGAGGGGCAGTAACGTCAGCAGCGTTGTGCGGATCCGCCAGCGAAGGGGCAGCGTCTTCAGGATTGAGGCGGGACGACGCCAGCCGCTGCGAACCAGCAGGCCTTTGTGAAAACGTCGCCCTCTGGCGCGGCCTTCACGAAAATCCTGATAGAGCACCTCAGTCTGACGCACTTCCTCTGCCGTGGGTTTGGTGCGCACCGACATGTAGCCCTGCACTTTACCGTCGCGTACTACCGGAATGGCGTTGGCCCGCACCCAGTAGTGATCGCCATTTTTACGGCGGTTCTTGACCAGTGCCGTCCAGGGTTCACCCTGTTTCAGCGTCGCCCACATGTCGGCAAACGCTTCTGATGGCATATCGGGGTGACGTACCATGTTATGCGGCTGGCCGTTGATCTCGTCGGCGGTGAAGCCGCTCGCCTCGATAAACGCGTCGTTAGCGTAGGTGATGTGGCTGTTAAGATCGGTGGTCGACATCAGTGTCGCATTATCGTCGAACAGATATTCACGCTGAGAGACAGGCTGGTTGTTACGCATCAAAAGTCCTTGGAGACCCGACGTCCTGCACGCGACGGTCTGAGTGTCGGCATGAAAACTGTGGGCTGAGAGATAACGATTACCTTTTTTTATGTTTTCGGCATGCTTCTGCCTACTCTTTAGCGTTTAAGTTAAATTAGTGGCAATAATAAAGCCGCTTTGTAGCGGCTTTCACATTTTTGGTTGATTATCCATCCGTTAGCCGGACTGGATAATTCCGGCAGCGGGTCAGCTGAGGTCGACATTACGGGTGCCAAACCACCAGGTGAGCAGGAATCCGCCGATCCAGGCCACCATCAGCCCGGCCAGATAGACCGCCATGCCAGCGAAGATCCCCTGGCTGGAGGTCATCAGTGGCAGCGTGACCAGGCCGGAGGGTCCGAATACCGTGTTCATCCCGACCGGCAAACCCAGCCACGCCACCAGCCCGATAAAGAACCCGCCCAGCGCACCACCGCCGCAGGCGGTGATAAAGGGCTTGAGGCGCGGCAAAGTGACGCCGTAGATCAGCGGCTCACCGACGCCAAGCAGCCCCGGCACGATAGCGCCTTTGATCTGCGCCCGCAGCAGCGCCCCTTTTTCTGCTTTGCACCACAACGCCAGTGATGCGCCGACCTGGCCTGCTCCCGCCATCGCCAGAATCGGGAAGAGCGAGTTAAAACCCTGGGTTTCCATCAGCGCAAAGTAGACCGGAATAAAGCCCTGATGGATGCCGAACATCACCGCGATCAGGAACAGCCCGGCCAGCAGCGCACAGCCAAAGGGATTGTTATTGAGATGGATAAACAGCCACGACATCCCTTTAAACAGTTCGCCGCCCAGCGGCATGATCAACAGATAGGTGATGGCGCCGGTGATCAACAGCGTAAACAGCGAGGTGAGGATCATATCGAGATTGTCGGGAATGATTTTGCGCAGCTGTTTTTCAATCCACGCCCCGATAATCGCCGCCATCAGCACGCCAATAATGTTGCCGCGCGGGTCGATCGCCAGGCCAAAGAAGTTTTCCATGCCGCTGTAGTAGCCGGTGGTAGCCGTGGGCACATAGCCGAGCACAAACAGCGAGGCGATGATTGCGCCATTGACGCCGCTGCCGCCAAACGCTTTTTGCGCGTTGTAGCCAATCAGGATGCTGAGAAAGGTGAACAGCCCTTTACCGAAGACTTTCATGTACGCCACGGTATGCAGCAGCCAGGGCGCGTGGTCACCGGGTGCGTTGAGGTGGAGACTCTGTTCAATCAGCGTGGCAAATCCCAGCAGCAGCCCCGCGCCGATAAAGCCCGGAATCAGCGGAGTGAAGATGGTGGCGAAGCGCGACAGGAACTGATGCACGCCGCTGGTCTGTTTCGCCTTTAGCTGCTGCTTCTGCTGCTGCGCCAGCACGCGAAGTTCCGCTGTTTCGCCCTGCGGTGCCAGCGCGGTATCACCCTGAGCCAGCAGGTTCTGCATCCCCTCGGCGGCGGTTTGCGCCTTGCCAGGCCCCAGCACAATCTGCAACTGTGCCTCGCTGTCGATAACGCCTAAGACACCCGGCAGGCTTTTTAACCGTGCCAGATCACTCTCTCCCGGCTGATTGAGCGTCAGGCGGAGCCGCGTCATGCAGTGACCACAGGCCGCGATATTTTGCGCGCCACCGACCGCCTGCAGGATGTCGCGCAACAGTGCCGCGGTGATTCTGGCCATTAGCGTGCTCCCGCTGCCTGTAAAGCCTGACGGATAAAGCCCTGATGCTGACTGAGCAGCGCTTTCGCCTCATCAGCAGCCAGGTCAGCCAGTACCATCAGGATGGCGGTTTTGCAGTGTCCTCCGCAGGCGGTGAGCGCGGCGCTGGCCGTCGCCTCATCACAGTCAGTGGCCTGCATGACGATGTTAACCTGACGCTGCACCAGTTTCTGATTGGTGGCTTCCACATCGACCATCAGGTTGCTGTACACTTTTCCGCTGCGGATCATCGACCCGGTGGTGAGCATGTTGAGCACCAGTTTTTGCGCCGTGCCCGCTTTCATACGGGAAGACCCGGTGACCACTTCGGGGCCGACCACCGGCGTGAGCGCAATCGCGGCAACCTGCGACATGGCGCTGCCTGGATTACAGGTGAGCGATACAGTAGTCGCGCCAAGTTCGTTCGCGTAAGCCAGTGCGCCCAGTACGTAGGGTGTGCGACCGCTGGCGGCGATGCCAACCAGCACATCGTGGCGGCTGAAGCGGATATCTTTCAGATCCTGCGCGCCCTGCTCCCGGTTGTCTTCCGCGTTTTCTACCGCCTGGAGTATGGCGGTATGGCCTCCTGCAATCAGGCCGATAACCTGCTCGCGGGGTGTGCCAAAGGTAGGTGGGCACTCGCTGGCATCCAGTATGCCCAGCCGACCGGAGGTGCCTGCACCGCAATAGATCAGTCGTCCACCGGCCTGGAAGGCGGCGCAGATGGCGTCAACGGCGGCGGCAATCTGCGGCACGATGGCCTCAACCGCCAGCGCCACCTTTTTATCTTCATCATTGATGACGCGAAGCATCGCTTCGGTGGAGAGTTCGTCAATATTCTGGCTGGCCGGGTTGCGGCCTTCGGTGATCATCTGGCTGAGGTCGAGTTTCATGGCGGGCTCCGCAAAGGAATAAATTATTCAAATTACTAACTATCATAACGAATGATTAATTCATTGGGTGAGATCTTTTTTCGATGGATGTGGGGTGAGTCATGTTGCGGGGGATCAGGTTGGGTGAGTGATATTGGGCATTGGGAGCTTAATCGCTCCGCATTCCGGCTTGGGTGCGGTGCATGTGAGAGGAATCGCTGGGAGACTGGCGCAGGTCAGAATAGGTTCACCTGATCGTAAAGACGCATTCGTCATCCATGACGCTCGGCCCACGCGATTACGCACCTCATCCATGAGGTGCGCCCGTTGCCGGGCCAACGCTCTGCGTTGTTCAAAAACGCTCCCGGCGTTTTTGTCCCTGGCGTGGGACGCTTTACTCTTCAGGTGAACCTTTTCTTCTATTGGAATTTTTGTAGCTGCGGTAAAGAGTGCAGTGGTTGGATCATTTTGGACATGTTTAAAGCGTTGTAATGTTGTGGCGGAGTGAATGTGCCTTTCTAAAACAAAAGAGAGAAAACCAGAGGAGCAGATGACTTTAAGTGAACAGTCTGAGGCTACCTGAGTTGGTACTTCGCTGAGATGTTATGAGAAATAAGGACATAGTGACTTTACACAGGACGAAACAGGAATATTCAGGATGAGTAAACGAAACGACATTATTGATGGTAGAGATGCCAGCACAGCCAGATTCGGGATAGTTTACACGGAAGTGCTTGGCTGGGTGGATTTGGGACACGCCCAGGGGACAGACATTCGAGAGCTTTTTAGATCAATGACGCAGGGTGAATCATTGGGTAAAGAATTTTATGATGTCAGATATTCACAGGGCATGACATCACCCTTTCGATTACTCCGATCGGGTAAGGTGATGACCTGGCGAATCCGGCGTGGGCGACCTTACTGGGAGCAGAAAAGCATTGCCCTGGCGATGATGATGAATATGGCTCGCAAGTTTGAGGCATTTCAGGGTTCGTTTCCCAATAATCTGGTGACTGACAGCGGTTTTAGTGGTGAAGACTTGGTTTCAGATCTGTTGGGTTTTTACCGCGTGGTGTCGGTTCAAAACCCCTTCAAGATGCTCCGTCCGGTAAGTAAAGAAGAAGCCCTTAAACGCTGGGACTATTACGGTAAAACTGGCAACTGGAAAAATGAGACTTTTCAGCCTCTGCTATTTCCCGACCCAGAAAGATTCCCGCACTTACGTCCCCGTAAAGCTTTGTTACCGCAGTTCATGCGGACGGTGGTCCCCTATAATGATTTTCTTTCCGGGAACGTTATCCTACCG
This sequence comes from Pantoea sp. ABR1s, assembly GCF_057812235.1. NCBI lineage: Bacteria > Pseudomonadati > Pseudomonadota > Gammaproteobacteria > Enterobacterales > Erwiniaceae > Pantoea > Pantoea sp. ABR1s. The sequence continues at coordinate 3,776,284 of NZ_CM173823.1, forward strand.
CAGCATGACGGGACGTTTGTCATATTTGGTACCAACAACGCCAGGATGGGATTATGAGGAAAGCTATCGTCATTCTAATTGGTACGGTTGTCATCGCTGCTCTTGCGATAGTGGCTGGCTGGCCATATGTGAGAATGGAGTTTGCCAGCAGCGCATATTATACCGAGCAAGATAAGCGGTCGTATGAATATTACACGCCTGAATTGTTGAAAAAAATACCCAGAATATCAGACGATTATAAATTTGAATTCGGGAGAATAACAGGCACCGAAGCTAACGTCTTTACCGTAAAATTTTATGGTGTTACTGAAACTCATAGTATCAGGAATTACTTAAAATCAGAGGGGTATGAGCTCCAGACATCTTGTGATGTTGAAGCCGAGTGCTGGGAAAGTCGAGCGACCACCGATAAAGTCACAGTCGGAAACATTCATTCTCAAAAAGGCGTGTTTGTGCAGATATATCGGCGTTTATAAGGCACAGGAGCTGTCGTTCATATCCTGGCTGGCCGGGTTACGCCCCTTAAAACAAAAAAAGGCCCAACTTTCGTTGAGCCCATTTTTACGTTAATGCCGTGTTCAGCTTGCGGTCTGTGTCCGCAGCTCCAGCTCATACTCTTTCGCCTTTTCGACGTCGAACTGGTTTTCCCAGCGGGCAATCACCAGCACCGCCAGCGCATTACCGACCACGTTCAGCGCGGTACGCGCCATATCCATGATGCGGTCAACACCGGCGATAAACGCCAGACCTTCCAGAGGAATGCCGACGCTGCCCAGCGTGGCCAGCAGCACCACGAAGGAGACACCTGGCACGCCAGCGATACCTTTCGAGGTCACCATCAGCGTTATTACCAGCACAATCTCGTCGGTCAGCGACAGGTCAATGCCATACAGCTGCGCAATAAAGATCGCCGCGATACTCTGATAAAGCGTTGAACCATCCAGATTAAACGAATAACCGGTCGGCACCACGAAGCTGGTGATCGCTTTCGGCGCCCCGTAGGCTTCCATCTTCTCCATGATGCGCGGCAGCACCGTTTCCGAGCTGGAAGTAGAGTAAGAGAGAATCAGCTCATCCTTCAGGATACGCATCAGCGTGGTAATCCGCAGCTTACAGAAGCGCGCCACTCCGCCCAGCACCACAAAGGCGAAGAACAGAATCGCCGCATAAACCAGCAGCACCAGCTTAGCCAGCGGCCAGAGCGAGGCAAAGCCGAAGTTAGCAATCGTCACCGCAATCAACGCAAACACACCCACCGGGGCATAGCGCATGATCATGTGCGTCACTTTAAACATCGCTTCAGAAATGCCACGGAACAGGTTCACCAGCGGATCGCGCTGTTCTGACGGCAGTGACGACAGGCCTAAACCAAACAGCACCGAGAAAAAGATAATCGGCAGCATGTCGCCCTTCGCCATTGAGGCGAAAATATTCTGCGGGATCAGCGACAGAATGGTGGTCACCAGGCTGTGCGGACCGCCCTGTACCTCTGCCGTTGTCGCTTCATATTTAGAGATGTCCACCGTTGCCAGCGTTGACATATCAATGCCGGTGCCGGGTTGAAATACGTTGGCCAGCGTAATACCGACCACAATGGCAATGGTGGTGATCACTTCAAAGTAGAGAATCGTTTTGACGCCGATGCGTCCCAGCTTCTTTGCATCACCCACGCCAGCGATGCCGACAATCAGGGATGAAATCACAATCGGTACCACAATCATCTTGATAAGATGAATAAAGATATCGCCTGCCGGGCTGAGAATGTTGGTGACTAACCATTCACGATTGTCTGGCTGATTATGCAACACAGCACCCACAACGATGCCAAGCACCAGGGCTGTCAGAATCTGCCAGGCCAGGCTGATTTTAAAACCTTTCATAACGTGTAATTTCCTCAGTCAAAACCCGTTTCTCTCTACTGCGAAGGTGCAGAAGACAATACACACAGGGAGTGAGCAAAAAGCCCGGTAAATTAGAGGGTGTCTTGAAACAGCGCCTCGTATGAAAATCTGATGATTCCCATACCCATTTTCAGACGCGGTCTGAGTTGATACCTGCAGAACAGGGGCGAGATAAGTACCATTTTCACTGTGGTAAATGCAACCCCTGGCGGATCCGATTAAAAGTTCACCATCTAAGCAGCATAAAGTGCTGCCGGAGATGAAAAACCCTAACCTGCTGTTATGAAAAGTATTACTTCGATGAATTTACGCATAGCTATGCAGAAACGATTAAAAACTGATCCGGCGCGTTTGCTCGCTTTTTATTCAGGATGAAAGCGTAAAAGCGATGCCTGACTTCTCCAGCGCCGCCAGAGCGTTAACCTGATAGATCAGAATGGCTTAACGCTTCTTGGGGGATGTGTATCACGTGATCTGTGGCGCAAAAAAGAAACAAAGCTTTGGCGCAGGCTTTAATTAACCATTGATTGACATATCATTAACATCTTCAAGGAGATCCGCCATGAGCCAAATACACAAACATCCCGTTCCAGAGAATATTGCAGCAAACACCCTGATTACTGCAGAACAGTATCAGGCGATGTATCAGCAATCTGTCGACGATCCAGACAGTTTCTGGGGCGAACAGGGCAAAATCCTTGACTGGATCAAGCCTTACAGCAAAGTGAAAAACTGCTCGTTTGCACCAGGTAACATTAACATTCGCTGGTACGAAGATGGCACGCTCAACCTGGCGGCAAACTGCCTTGACCGTCATTTAGCCACGCGCGGCGATCACCCGGCGATTATCTGGGAAGGCGACGACGCCAGCGAAAGCAAAACCCTGACTTTCCGCCAGCTGCATGCCGAAGTCTGTCGCTTCGCCAACGTGCTGGAACTGCTGGAAGTGAAAAAAGGCGACGTGGTGGCCATCTATATGCCGATGGTGCCGGAAGCCGCAGTAGCGATGCTGGCCTGTGCGCGTATCGGTGCCGTTCACTCGGTGATCTTTGGCGGTTTCTCACCGGAGGCGGTCGCGGGCCGCATCGTCGATTCCAGCGCCTCGCTGGTAATCACGGCCGATGAAGGGATCCGCGCCGGTCGCAGCATTCCGCTGAAGAAAAATGTCGATGACGCGCTAAAAAATCCTAATGTCACCAGCGTGAAAAATGTGGTGGTGTTCCAGCGCACCGGTAAAGATGTGGGCTGGGTTGAGGGCCGCGATCAGTGGTGGCACGACCTGATGCTGAACGCGAGCACCAACCACGCTGCCGCAGAAGTCGGCGCGGAAGATCCGCTGTTTATCCTTTATACCTCCGGTTCAACCGGCAAACCCAAAGGCGTGTTGCACTCCACCGGCGGGTATCTGGTCTATGCCGCGACCACCTTTAAGTTCGTCTTTGATTACCATCAGGATGATATCTACTGGTGCACCGCTGATGTTGGCTGGGTGACGGGCCACAGCTATCTGGTTTATGGCCCGCTGGCCTGTGGCGCCACCACACTGATGTTTGAAGGGGTGCCAAACTGGCCAACGCCGAGCCGTATGGCGGAAGTGGTCGATAAACATAAAGTCACGCTGCTCTACACCGCGCCCACTGCAATCCGTGCGCTGATGGCGGAAGGTGATAAGGCGATTGCCGGCACCGACCGCAGCAGCCTGCGCATTATGGGATCGGTCGGTGAGCCAATTAACCCGGAAGCCTGGGAGTGGTACTACAAGAAAATCGGCAACAGCCGCTGCCCGATTGTTGATACCTGGTGGCAGACCGAAACCGGCGGCTTCATGATCACGCCGCTGCCGGGTGCGACCGAACTGAAAGCGGGTTCCGCCACCCGACCGTTCTTTGGCGTGCAGCCCGCGCTGGTGGATAACGAAGGTCAGCCACAGGAAGGCGCCTGTGAAGGCAATCTGGTGATCACCGAGTCGTGGCCGGGTCAGGCACGTACCCTCTATGGCGATCACGACCGTTTCGAGCAGACTTACTTCTCTACCTTTAAAAATGTCTACTTCAGTGGTGATGGTGCCCGTCGTGATGAAGATGGCTACTACTGGATCACCGGACGCGTCGATGACGTACTCAATGTTTCCGGTCATCGACTCGGCACCGCCGAAATTGAATCGGCGCTGGTCTCGCACCCTAAAATTGCCGAAGCGGCGGTAGTGGGGATTCCGCACAGCATCAAAGGCCAGGCGATTTATGCCTATATCACGCTGAATCATGGCGAAGAGCCGTCGCCGGAGTTGTACACCGAAGTGCGCCAGTGGGTCCGTAAAGAGATTGGCCCGATAGCCACACCGGATGTACTGCACTGGACCGACTCACTGCCGAAAACCCGCTCCGGCAAAATCATGCGGCGTATTCTGCGCAAAATTGCCACCGGGGATACCAGTAATCTTGGTGATACTTCTACGCTCGCCGATCCTGGCGTAGTAGAAAAACTGCTTGAGGAGAAACAGTCGATCAAAATGCCTTAAGCGCACGCTGTCCGGCGGGAAGATCGCTTCCCGCCACACCCGCCCTACGCAGTCTGTTTCGGTAGTCACAAATATTATAACCAGCTGAATCCGCGCCCTGTCGCGAGGTTCTCGCCTGCAAGCCCTCTGGAGAAAATGTGATGAATGACGCCCTTTCGAATCAGGATGCCATCAATCAACAGATTGAGCGTAATCCCCTTTTTCATGAATTAGTCCGTAAGCGCCAGGCGTTCGCGACGCTGCTGTCGCTGATCATGCTGGTGCTCTATGTCGGCTTTATCCTGCTGATCGCGTTTGCACCCGGCTGGCTCGGTACCCCGCTGCATGCCGGCACCAACGTCACGCGCGGTATCCCGATTGGGGTCGGGCTGATTGTGATGTCGTTTGTGCTGACCGGCGTCTATGTCTGGCGTGCCAACGGTGAGTTTGACCGTTTAACGAAAGCGATCCTCAGCGAGGTGAAATCATGACTCGTCTCACCTTATGGCTGCTGGCCTTAATGCTGCCGTTTTCAGCGCTGGCTGCCGATGCGATAACCGGTGCCGTGCAGCGCCAGGCGACCAACTACCAGGCGATTATCATGTTTACGATTTTCGTCGGGGCCACGCTGGGAATTACTTACTGGGCCTCAAAGCGCACCCGATCACGTAATGACTACTACACCGCGGGCGGCAATATCACTGGCTTCCAGAATGGCCTGGCGATGGCGGGTGACTTCATGTCGGCCGCCTCGTTCCTGGGCATTTCGGCGCTGGTTTACACCTCCGGTTATGACGGGCTGATCTACTCGCTCGGCTTCCTGGTCGGCTGGCCGATGATTCTGTTTTTAATCGCTGAGCGACTGCGTAACCTGGGTCGCTACACGTTTGCCGATGTCGCCTCATATCGTCTGAAGCAGATGCCGATCCGCACCCTGTCAGCCTGCGGCTCGCTGGTGGTCGTGGCGCTCTACCTGATCGCGCAGATGGTCGGGGCCGGTAAACTGATCCAGCTGCTGTTTGGCCTTAACTACCATGTTGCGGTAGTCCTGGTCGGCATTCTGATGGTGATGTATGTGCTGTTTGGCGGCATGCTGGCCACCACCTGGGTGCAGATCATCAAAGCCGTGCTGCTGCTGTTTGGCGCCACCTTCATGGCGGTCATGGTAATGAAGGCGACCGGTTTCAGTTTTAATACGCTGTTCACCGAAGCGATGGCGGTCCATCCAAAAGGCATCGCGATTATGCAGCCTGGCGGACTGGTCAAAGATCCTATCTCGGCGCTGTCGCTGGGGCTGGGGCTGATGTTTGGTACGGCCGGATTGCCGCATATCCTGATGCGCTTCTTTACCGTAGCGGATGCTAAAGAGGCACGTAAAAGCGTCTTCTGGGCCACCGGCTTTATGGGTTACTTCTACTTCCTGACCTTTATTATCGGCTTCGGTGCCATCCTGCTGGTGGGCGCTAATCCGGCCTTTAAAGATGCCAGCGGCGCGCTGATTGGCGGCACCAATATGGCGGCAGTGCATCTGGCGAACGCCGTGGGCGGCAGCACCTTCCTGGGCTTTATCTCTGCGGTTGCCTTCGCCACGATTCTGGCCGTTGTCGCAGGCTTAACCCTGGCAGGTGCGTCGGCGGTGTCTCACGACCTCTACGCCAGCGTGTATCGTAAAGGTCAGGCGAGCGAGAGAGATGAGCTGCGGGTTTCAAAAATTACCGTGCTGGCGCTGGGCGTGGTGGCGATTGCGCTGGGTATTCTGTTTGAGAAACAGAACATCGCCTTTATGGTCGGGCTGGCCTTCTCGATTGCGGCCAGCTGTAACTTCCCGATCATCCTGCTGTCGATGTACTGGTCAAAACTCACGACGCGCGGCGCGATGGTGGGCGGCTGGCTCGGTCTGCTGACCGCCGTTATCCTGATGATCCTCGGCCCGACGGTGTGGGTACAGGTGCTGGGCAACGCGAAGGCGATTTTCCCCTATGAGTATCCGGCGCTGTTCTCCATGGCGGTGGCTTTTGTGGGCATCTGGCTCTTCTCGATTACCGACCATTCGCAGCAGGGCGCAGAAGAACGTTCACGCTTCCGTGCACAGTTTATCCGCTCGCAGACTGGCACCGGCATCGAACAGGGCAAAGCGCACTGATCGTGGCTTTTCGTTCATAACGAGCAGGCAATAAAAAAGGGCGGCTACCGAAGTAGTCGCCCTCTTCTTTTGCGCAGCAGAATCAGAAGCGCAGCGATGCACCCACGTACGGGCCATCGACCAGCACGTTATCTTTGCGTCCATCTTTGTTGTTCAGTTCGATGTACTGATAACCTACACGCAGGTTAAGCAGTGAAACCGGCGTGAAGCTCAGGCCGCCACCGGCTTCCTGATAGCTGTCGAGCTGATCGGTGAAAGACTCTGGCGCGTAATAATATTCGCCATACAGGCCCCACATGCTGTTGAAGCTGTAGTGTGCTGCACCACCCAGCGCCACCGCAAATCCATCTTTTCCATCTTCAGGATGGGTGAAGATCGCTTTTGCGGTCGGCGCCAGACGCAGCGGCCCGAAATCAACGTTGTAACCCAGACCGGCACCGTAGGTGCTGCCGTCATGGTCGCTACGCAGCCAGTTACCTTTCAGAAACAGACCGGGTGTTGTGGTGCCCAGACCCACATTCAGGTTGGTGTTGTGTTCGCTGACATCAACACTGCCTTCAATCGCCTGAGCGGCACCGCTCATTAAAACCAGCCCGAGGGCGCTCCCGGCAACAAGTTGCTTAAACATGATTCCACTCCGTGAAAGGACAATTAATTCGGCCGCAAGGTTAACAGCCTGAAATGGGGAGACAACAAAATCTGGAAAACTTTACGTAAAAATACGTGTTTCAGCGCAGACCAGCGTCTGTGCGACGGAGTGTAGCCTATATTGTCCACATCAGGTGCCCAATCAGCGGGGCCAGCACCACGGTCACCACGCCAGAGAGCATCATCACCAGGCTGGCGACCACGCCCTCCTGCTCGCCAATCTGATAGGCGCGTGCCGTGCCGGCGCCGTGGGACGCCGCACCGAATCCCGCGCCTTTCGCCACGCCCTGCTTAATGGCGAGCCGCAGAAACAGCACGTCGCCGATTGCCATGCCAAACACGCCTGTAATTACCACGAACAGCGCCACCAGATCGGGCTGCCCGCCAATCGGACCCGCCGCAGCCAGCGCAAACGGCGTGGTGATAGAGCGCACGGCCAGGCTGCGCTGAATCGACTCTGGCAGGGTTAACAGTCGCGCCAGCCAGACGGAACTGCAGACGGCGACCAGCGTCGCGGTCACTACGCCCGCGCTCAGCGACAGCCAGTGGCGCTTAATAATCTCCACGTTCTCATAGACCGGCACCGCAAACGCCAGCGTCGCTGGCCCCAGCAGCCAGAGCAGCCAGTGGTTTTCGGCGATGTAATCCTGCCAGCTGATATGCGTCAGCAGCAGCAATGCCACCAGCACCAGCGGCGTCATCACCAGTGGCATCAGCAGCAGCGTCCGCCAGCGACGATAGAGCCGTTTATTCAGTGCATAAACCAGCAGCGTAACGGCTACACACAGCAGGCTGAGCAGAAAATCACGCATGCGGATCCTGCTTACGCGCGGCGCGCGCGACTTCATACTGATAAAGCCGGTCCACCACCCAGGCAGTCGAGGCCAGCACCAGCAGCGTACTGACGCCGATCACCACACAGATGCGCCAGCCATCAACCCGCAGCAGATCGCCATAGTTCACCACCGCTACCACCGCCGGAATAAAGAACAGCAGCATCTCGGCCAGCAGCCAGCGTGACCCGGCTTTCACCCAGTTCAGCGGCACAATCCGCGTCACGATTAACGCCAGCAGCATCAGCATCCCGACGATATTGGCGGGCAGCGGCAGATGCAGCCAGCTCACCAGCCGGTCGCAGGCGATAAACAGGCCGATATAGAACCCCAGCTGGAGCGGCAGGCTGAGCCATTGCACTGCGCGGTTGCTGCGTAAAGTGAGCGCTAACGCCATCACCTTGTCTCCCCGATTAAATTGATGTCACCAGTATAAATCGCCAACAAAAGGTGAAAAAAATGAATTAAAATTATCGAAATCATGCCTGAAAGGAATAGTTATGGATGTCCGCGCCCTGCGTTACTTTACTGAAGTCGTACGCCAGCAAAGCTTTACCCGTGCGGCGCAGAAGCTGTTTGTGACACAACCGACCATCAGCAAAATGCTGCGCCAGCTGGAGGAGGAGCTGGGCTGCACGCTGATCCTGCGCGATGGTCGTCGTCTGCACCTCACCGACAGCGGCCAGGCGGTCTATCAACGCGGCCTGGCGATCCTGCAGGAGTTTCATCAGCTGGAAGCGGAGATTGGTGACATCAACCAGCTCAAAACCGGTGAGCTGCGACTGGGTATTCCGCCGATGGTCGGTATGCAGATCGCCGGTTCGATTTCCGCGTTTCGCCGCCGCTATCCCGGTGTGAAGCTGAAAATCTCTGAGTTCGGCGGTCTGACCGTCCAGCAGGCGGTGCTGGCGGGCAGTCTGGATATCGCCCTGACCGCGCTACCGGTCGATGCCGAGCTGCCGCTGAACACCCTGCCCCTGATGCATCATCCGCTCTGCGTACTGCTGCCGCGTCGCCCGGAGTGGCTCAGCCGCCAGCAGATTGGACTGGCAGAACTGGCAGAGCATCCACTGCTGATTTTTAATGAGGAGTTCTCGCTGAATCGTCAGCTGATGCAGGCGTTTCAGCGGCTCAACCTGACGCCAACGGTGGCGGTTCGCAGCGGACAGTGGGATTTTCTGGCGGCGATGGTGCAGGCGGAGATGGGGCTGGCGATTCTGCCGGAGCCGATCTGTCAGCGGCTGGATAAGCAGTCGCTGCTGTGGCTGCCGCTGGAATCGGAGCTGAAGTGGAGTCTGGGATTGATCTGGCGGGAAGGGAGTTATCTGTCGCGCAGTGCGCAGGCGTGGATAGCCTGTTGTCGCGAGCATTGGCCGGATGAGCCGCCGCGCCTGTCGGTGTGAAAGGCTGGCACGCCGCATTAACGCGCAGGCGTGCCAGTAAGGACTTACTCCTCTTTTTCGATCAGCAGCGCTTCCAGCAGATCCAGGTCGTGCAGTAACTTCTGCATCGTCTCATTGGAGATTTGCTGGGTGGCGCGCAGATGATAGACCTCAGCACGTTCGGCACGCAGTCCGGTCAGGCGGAAGCGACGCTCCAGGTTCTCGGCGAACAGCGCGTGTTCAAGGTCATTCTTCCCTTCAGCGCGACGACGTAAGTTGCCAATCACCCGCAGACTCACCTCTTTAAGCAGCTCCGGATCGATGTTCTCTTCCGACTCATTCTCCAGCCGCTCTTCCATCTTGTGCAGGCTTTCAATGGCTGCGCCTGCCATTACCGCACGCGCATTCTGCAACTCGCGACGGTGTGCGCCTTTATCAATAGTATCAATGCCGCGCAGCAGAATCGGCAGAATCACTACCCCTACCAACAGCGAGAAGAGAATCACGCCGGTGGCGATAAAGACCAGTTCATAACGCGCCGGGAAAGGCTCGCCGTTGGTCAGGAACAGCGGAATCGACAGGACACCGGCCAGGGTAATCGCGCCGCGCACACCCGCAAAGGAGGCGATCAGCAGTTCACGCAACGAGTAGTTGGAGAACTCCAGCGGCTTCTTCTTCAGCAGGCGTTTGCTGAAGCGCTGCATAATCCACAGCCAGCCAAAACGCACGATCATCAGCGCGGCATAGACCAGCCCGATATCGGCAAACAGCATCCAGAGCTCGACGTTCGGATCGGCCTGCGCCTGATCGACAGAGGTCTGCAGAATATCCGGCAACTGCAGGCCCAGCATCAGGAAGACCATGCCGTTAAAGACGAACTCCAGCATCTGCCAGACGCTGTTGGCACGCAGGCGCATCGCCAGCGGTGCCTGACGAATAATACCGGAACGGGTGATGGTCATACCGGCAGCCACGGCCGCCAGGATGCCTGAGACACCCAGATGTTCAGCAATCAGGTAAGAAGCGAACGGCAGCAGCAGCAGCAGCACGGTCTGGGTAGCCGGATCGTCACCGCTCCAGCGGCTGAGCAGGCGCAGTGACTTACCGTAGAGCCAGCAGATCGCGACACCCGCAATCAGACCACCCACCGCCACTTTCAGGAACTCAACGCTGGCACCGCCCCAGGTAAACACCATGGTACCCATGGCGACTGCCACAGCAAATTTCAGCGATACCAGGCCCGAAGCGTCATTCATCAGGGCTTCGCCCTGCACGATCGACATAATCTTCTTGGGAATACGGCCTTCACCGACAATGCCTGAGAGCGCCACGGCATCGGTCGGTGACAGCACCGCCGCCAGCGCAAAGGCAGGGATCAGCGGGATACCTGGTACCAGCCAGTAGATCAGATAGCCGATGCCGATCACGGTAATCAGGACCAGCGCCAGTGCTAAGCCAATTATCTCGCGACCATGATGCAGGAACTCACTGATCGGCGTCTTCCAGCCATCCGCGAACAGCAGCGGCGGAATGAAGAGCACCAGAAACAGCTCCGGGTCAAAGTCGACATGCAGACCAAAAGTTGGCCAGGCCAGCATCGCACCAACAGCGATCTGGACCAGCGGCAACGGGATCTGAAAAGGGAGGATACGAGCCGCGACGCCAGAGAGCGACACGACCAGCGTCATGATGAGAATTGTAAAAAAGATTTCCATGCTTTCCTTAGGCGTCGTTTCTTTCAATCATTGGTTAAGCGCTAAAGTGTAAAACAAACTGCGGTGAAGATTGTCAGCTACGCGTGCGCCGGGCGGGAAAATAGTGAAAAATTCCGGACGTGCAGCCGCACGCCCGGTTGTACAGTCAGATCGCCCAGCCACCGGCGTAAAACGCCACCAGCGCGATAGCAATAATGACGGTGCCGACGTTGAGCTTGCGCCATTCCCCCGCGAAGAGACGCCCCACGACCAGGCTGGCGAAGCCGATCATAATACCGGTTACGATGTTACAGGTGAGCACGATAATCACCGCCGTTAACAGGCCCGACATCGCATCGACAAAATCATTGAAGTCGACTTTCGCCACGTTGCTCAGCATCAGCAGACCCACATACATCAGCGCGGGGGCGGTGGCGTAAGCCGGCACCAGATACGCCAGCGGTGACATAAACAGAATGGCAAGGAACAGCAGGCCGACCACAATCGCGGTAAGACCGGTTTTACCCCCCGCCGCCGTTCCTGCCGCCGATTCGATATAAACCGCAGCCGGTGACGCGCCCACCAGACCCGCGAACAGGCTGCTGACGGAGTCGCTAGTCAGCGCACGACCACCATTGATAATCTGGCCCTGTTTATCCAGCAGATTTGCCTGACCCGCGACCGCGCGAATGGTGCCGGTCGCGTCAAAGACCGCCGTCATCACCAGTGCCAGCACGCTTGGCAGCACGACCGGCTGCATCGCGCCCATAATGTCGAGGCTGAACAGCAGCGACTCACCGCTGGCATCACGCAGGCTCGGCAGCGCAAACAATCCTTTGTAGCTCACCGCCGGATCGAAGATCAGCCCCAGCAGCGAAATGGCGATAATTGTCATGAGAATACCGCCGGGCATCCGGCGCTTCTCCAGTCCAATAATTGCTGCCAGTCCCAGCAGCGTCATCATTACCGGAAAAGTGGTGAAGTGGCCCAGCGCCACCGGCAGGCCCGGTGCCGGGTTTTTCACTACCAGGCCTACACCGTCAGCCGCAATCAGCAGCAAAAACAGGCCAATTCCGACGCCAGTGCCGTGCGCCACGCCCATCGGCAGATTACGCAGGATCCAGGCACGAATGCCGGTCACTGAGATCAGGGTAAACAGCAGGCCCATCAGGAACACCGCGCCCAGCGCAACCGGCACGCTGATGTGCTGGCCCAGCACGAGGCTGAAAGCGGTAAAGGCGGTTAAGGAGATTGCACAGCCAATCGCCATCGGCAGATTGGCCCACAGTCCCATGATGATGGAACCAAAGCTGGCAACCAGGCAGGTGGCGACAAACACGGCAGTGGGGGGAAAACCGGCCTTGCCCAGCATCCCCGGCACCACGATGACGGAGTAGACCATCGCCAGGAAGGTGGTAAGTCCGGCCAGAATTTCCTGGCGCACGCTGCTGCCGCGCGCCGAGATCGAGAACCAGGCGTCCAGTTTTCCACTGGCCGGGCGTGATTCAGTTGACATAGTTGAGCCTCAAAAATTTTTGTTGTGTGGATCGCTCTGCGACCATCGCTGTCCCTGGAATAAGCGGGTAGACGGCGTCACTGTCGGGTTTACCCGGCAGGCAAACGTTTACCTTGCCGCAGATAGTTGGCCGCCAGAAGCGGCCAGATAAAAAGGCATGCGATTATCCGGCGTTTAGCGGCACATTTTCAACTGTCAGAGGGAGATTCTTCAGCATAAAGATCAGGCTTAAGTCGCCAGCAGCCACGTGGCCCAGGCCGACGTCAAACGCTGACGCCCTGAAGTTAACGCGATTTTCAGGGGGATGCGCACTGGCGCAGCCGTGATGAGACACGACCCGCCAGTGGAAGAGGGGAATTAACCTGGCAGCGAAAGCTCGCCGCCCTGATCGATCGCGCGCTGCCAGGCGGCACGCTGTTGCACAGTCTGCAGCCATTTCTGGCTGGCGGGCATCTGCTCCAGTCCGGCACGTCGCGCAAGCGCCAGCAGCGGAAAGCTCATCTGGATATCAGCGATACTGAAGCGCTGACCGGCGAACCAGGGATTTGCAGCCAGATGCTGTTCGATCATCTGCATGTGTGGCTTAAGCTGTTTATCCAGAAACGCCTTCTGCACGCCTTTACCGAATGCCGCCCCGACCGGGCGCAGCAGCCACGGCACCGGTGCTTTACCCATCTGACCGAAGATCAGCTTCATCACCAGCAGCGGCATCAGCGAGCCTTCGGCATAGTGCAGCCAGTAGCGGCACTGCAGCCGCGACGCCTCATCACTCACTTTGAGCCGGAACTCGTGATCATATTTCTCTTCAAGATATTCGAGAATGGCACCTGACTCTGCCACTACCTGGTTCCCGTCGGTAATCACCGGTGATTTTCCCAGCGGATGCACTTTTTTCAGCGCCTCCGGGGCCAGCATGGTCGGTTCGCGTTGATAGCGTTTAATCTGGTACGGCACTTCCAGCTCTTCCAGCAGCCACAGCACCCGATGCGAGCGCGATTTCTCAAGATGGTGAACGGTGATCATCATGATTCCCTGTGTTTTGACCTTCACCAAGTATAGACGTCACTCCACATCCGGATGTTTATCATCCTGTTCCGGGTCAAGCAGCACCGCACCCGAGCCCTGCTGACCCAGCCGGTCGCCGGGATTGCGCAGCGGGCAGTCGCGCATCGACAAACAGCCGCAGCCGATACAGCCATCCAGGTCATTACGCAGGCGGGTCAGGGTTTCAATGCGCTTATCCAGCTCTTCGCGCCAGTGCTGCGTCAGCGCATCCCACTCCGGTGTCGACATGCGCTTGTCAGGCGGAATGTGATCCAGGCTGTCACTGACCGTTGCCAGCGGAATGCCGATACGCTGTGCAATCTTGATAATTGCGACGCGTCGCAGCACGTCACGGCTGTATCGCCGCTGATTGCCGCTGTTGCGGGTGCTGAAAATAAGTCCTTTTGTCTCATAAAAGTGCAGCGCCGAAACCGCCACACCGCTGCGGCGCGCCACTTCACCCGGCGTTAAGACCGGTTTCGGATAGTTGCGTTCTTTTTTCATCAGGCTCTTTACCTCAAGTTAACTTGAGGAATTATACTCGCTCTCCATCAAAACCACTAAACTCCCATTACCGCTTATTAAGCACCAGAAGGATGAGACCATGATGCAAGAAGAGATCATTCATTCCCTGACGCACTGGATTGACCAGAACCTGGATAAGAGCCTGTCGATCGATGAGGTTGCCGCAAAATCGGGCTATTCGAAATGGCATCTGCAGCGTATGTTCCGTTCGGTAACGAAACAGACGCTGGGTGGCTATATTCGCGAGCGCCGTCTGACGCTGGCAGCGGAAGCGCTGTCACAGACACAGCGGCCGGTTTTTGATATTGCGATGCAGTATGGCTATGACTCGCAGCAGACCTTCTCCCGCGTGTTTCGTCGTCAGTTTTCACAGACGCCTACCGCTTACCGCCATACCATGCGCCGCCAGGCGATTCAGCGCCCTCGCCTGCTGAGTTTTGGCTGCAATGACGGTATCAGTAGCTTCACCCAGCGCACGACCGGCGAGTGCTGTCCGGTTCGTTGACCCCTCAGATGCGCCCGCCCGGGCGCATCTGACTGATTTCCCCGCCGTTCTTCTTCTACTGCTCACTATTCCCTCACGCCGCTACCATACCAGAGTCAAATTTTGTTCAAAATTTAAAATCGGGTGATATAATGTGACCCAAGTCACACTTTGAACCTGGGTTGACGGCGAAAAAGCACCCCCTGACACACTTTTCCGCCGCCGGTGATGTCCGCAGATTGTCAGGAATACTTACTGATATTGAGGTCCGGCCGATGGCTACGTTAACCGCCAGCTTACTTGTTATGCGTTGGGAATTGCTGAGCGCAATCATGATGTTTTTTGCCAGCACCCTGAAAACCAAACTTCGTCAGGATAGCCGTCACGTGATGGCATTTATGTGTGGCGGGATTGGTTTAGGCATGACCTGCTGGTTTGTTACCGGTCTGATGGGCATTACCCTGAGTATGGATAACGTGCATAACTTTCTGGAAATCTCAAAGCATGCCTTTATCGATGTGATGAGCCAGGCGCCTGCTGACTGGCCGATGCCCTGATTTTTGCGCATAAAAAACCCCGCTAAGCGGGGTTTTTTATATTGCTGTGTGTGCTTAAATTTTCTTCAACATGGCAGGAATATTAACATCCTGCACTGTAACGCCCGGGCTCTGCGTTCCGCGGCGGTCCTGAATCCACATATCTCCCATCATCTGATTTAAACCACGATCTAATCCGGTGACCAGTCCTGCACCTGGGGTGAAGGTCAGTTCGCCAAAGTAGATGCGCTCGTCATGGATATACCAGTCCACACGCACGTAGTCGAAATCACTGGCCAGCTTCTTGCTCAGTTCGAGCGCATGTTCCAGTGACGGCATAATCGGTGAGACATCCAGACCGGTATCGCGAATCTTGTGATAGGCCTCATTGAGGTTATTCACGTAGAAATTCATCGACAGCAGCGGCTGGCAGCGGTTGTAGATCACCTGCAGCACATATTCGAACTTGCCATCACGCTTGTTGAACATATGAAACTTGTAATCAATCGGCGCGCTTTTGCCATCACCAATGTACTTCTCAACCAGGATACGTGGCTTGATGTAGCGATAGTGAATCTCACGCGCTTCGTTGGCGAAGTCGGTCTTCAGCCAGCGATAGCAGTCATGAATGATCTGCTGCTTGCGCAGTGCGTCCGGCTCCTCCAGCAAAATCTCTACCATGTTGGAGGCGTGGTTCGGCTTGATCACCGTCCCCTTCCAGCAGGGTAAGCTGTTCAGCGTGGTCGGGTCAGTGGTTTCGTGTACCAGCGGGATCAGGTATTCATTACCGATTTTTTCAGCAATGAATTCGCGCACCGAGTACTTATCTGACAGACGACCATAGCTCTGGTAATCGCCGAAGATAAACTTACGGTACAACACCTTCTCGTTGAACACTTTTGGCTGACGCAGATTGGGCAGCTTTCTGAACTTATGGAAGTAGTAGATGCGGTCCTGATAAGCCCAGGGCATCTTCTTAATAAAATACTGCACACTTCTTCTGAGTTCTTCTTTCAACTTGAGCATATCTGACCTCATTTGTATGTTTTGTAGTTGAGTGAGGAAACCTGAATCTTTTGAATGACGCCGTTTTTAAAGAAGTAATTCATTACGGTCAGGGACAAAAGTTCTGAAAGGAAAACGCTCCACGCGGCCCCCATGATGCCGTGACCCTGGATCAACCACCAGGAGAGCGGCAAACTGATGACCATCAGGCAGATGATTTTCCTCAGCAAGTAGTTAAATCCTCCCTCTTTGACCATGTAGCGATACGCTACGGTCCCCATTGCCGAAAAGCTGGTCGCTATCGACAGCAACGTAATGAGACTTCCTGACTGTGTGAATTCCGGGCCGTACAACGCAATGATGATCCGCTCGCCATAAAGCGAAATGATCAGCAGCATCAGCAATGAAACCGCCATAACATAGCCATTGAGCCGCGCAGCCAGCTTAATGGCGACCTCGCCGCGCTCCCTGAAGATTTCAGTGAAGCAGGAGGTAATGAGCGCCACCGGGATAAAAATCCATGAGGCGGAAATGGTATTCGCCGCCGCAAACAGCCCGAGGTCGCGCGCGGGTGCCGTGCCTGCCAGGAACATCTGCGCCGCTTTTACCTGCACAGAGATAAAGATGCTGGAGATCGCCAGCGGCAGACCGGCATACATCAGATAACGCAGATAGGCCGTGCGCTTTTCGCGTGGTGGCATCTGATCCTGATGGTCCTGATAGAAGTTGTGACGCTTAATCAGGTAAGGCACCAGAGTCACTGCGACAATCGACAGCGTCAGCCAGAGCGGATTAAGACGCAGCCAGGCGACGGTGAAGCTGATGCCGAAACTCAGCAGCATGCCCACGGCGTTGGCGATGGTGTTAAGACGCGAGGCAAGACGCGCGTTGTTATAAACGCTGAAGGTGTCCTGGGTGACAAAAACCGAGGCAACAAATGAGGCCAGTGCAAACGCCAGGAAATTTTCCTGCATGTTGTACCAGACCCAGATTAAGACTGGCACCGAAGTGACCAGCAACAGCACCATTCTCATCGTGCGGGCGATGGTCATCAGGCGCAGGCCTTTTGACGCATTTTTGCTGACGCGTTTAAACAGAATGGTTTCGGTGCCAAAGATTGCAACGGTTTGCACCATCGCAAATAGTGAAGTAGAAAACGCCATCTGGCCAAACACCGTTGGGCCAAAGGATTTCGCCACGTAAGACGTCACAAAAATGACGCCAAAAACGGAGATGATCTTCTCAGACATCATCCAGGCGGCATTAGACATTACGCTCAATTTCATCGACTCTTCCTTAGTATTACTCAACTACAACCGCTTCGGTACAACATCCCTGTAACGAATTAATAAGCGCTCAGTGGGCCTGGCGAAAATGTAAGACTTCAGACCAAGCTGGTCCGAAAATTGAGATGTAAATCATGATCCGGAGTGTTAATTCAGGATAATTCTTATTATAAATGGCGCGAATCACTTCAGATGGAAACGATTTCAGGCTGAAAATAAAACAACCTTTAAGAGCCCTTCCCGCCATATTAATCAAGTCGGTCAGGCTAAATATCCAATGTACGTAGAATTTTTTCGTATTTTGGATGCGATGAATTTATAACAAAAACCCCCCTCCAGGAAGGCACGCCCACCGGATAAGAATAAAATAAGATTTATCCCATGATGATATTTATTCTAAATATCTTAATTTAGGCTTCGCAATTCAATTCGCGCACTTTAATACTGCCTTAATAGAATCTTACAGTGCCAGAAATTATTAAAGTCATTCTCATCCATTAATCGATAAGAAAGGTAAGAGCATTTATGAGAAAGTCACGATACAGCGAAGATCAAATCACAAATGCCATTAAAGCTTCTGAATCGGGCGTGAAAGTCAGAGAGATTTGTGAAGAGTTAGGCATCTCTGAAGCCACGTTCTACAGCTGGAAGAAGAAGTTTTCTGGGTTGTCTTCGGAAGAAGGCAGAAAAATCAAAGAGCTGGAAGAAAAACTGCAGAACATCACGCGTGAACTGCAGACGCTCAACTCGGACAAAGAGATGCTGCAGAGCGTTCTGAAGCACTTCTTTACCACTAATGAAAAACGTCAGGCTGTGGATTTCCTGCAGGCCACCTTTGACATCGGCACCCGTCGCAGCTGCCGCTTATTAGATATCAGTCGCAGCGTATACCATTATCCGTCAGGCACGGAGAACCGCTAAACCCCAATGCTACCGCGCTTTTTAGACTTAACGCTGAGATTTGTTCTTACCAGAAGAGATGAAGATCATTTAACAGGACAATTGCGGCACCCTTTTCCGCTCCATTTATAACTAATGAATGGCTTCACGGCTAAGCTTCTTTTTTTGCGGTAAAATTGATTCACAACAGCAAACGTCTCGCATTCTACGGCTATTCTTCCCTTCCCAATCTCGTTTACGCGGGATTGGGCCCTCCCTTTCTTACGTAAGCCCAGCTAATCGTCGGAACTAAATCGTCTCAATATCATTAAGCCAATTTAAACATCGCGCAAAAAGCAATCACCGTATATTTGAGTTAATGCTGGACCTGACTCAAATTTTTGCGGCTGCGTTTAATTCCGGGGAATGGGTTAATGGCATATACTTTCTCCAGGATTAATCCAGGATAAATAGTTTATTGCTCCTTATCACTAACGTTATGTGTCTATCTTTTCGCTCTCTTCATTGCGCATCATTGATGCCAGAGATTAATCTTTAATTATTAACGCAGCGGCGGAGTTTTCTTACTCATTCATCACTGAGTGAAGTTAATAGTGGTTTTCAGCCTCCCTTTCTCAGGACCATACCGCAATAAAAAGCCGCTGATAAAAGCATAACGTCCATAATGCTGCGCGATTTTTCCTGATTAATGACCGATATCTGAACAGTTCCTCCCTGGCAACGCTAAACATGGCTATGTTCAGGAGACCATCAGTCCCGTTTTTTCACTGACAAACAGGGGATGAAAGAGGCTTTCGGGGGTAAAGGCACGATTACGCAGAGGCATGAAATCGATTTCGCGGCACAAATCTGCCGCAGAGCGAGCAAATCGGGGTAGGGTTTAATCTTAAAAAGCCGCGCGGCGTGTTATCCGCGCGGCAGAGGTCTTTTGGCAATCTTCGCGGTTTACTCTTTAACCGCGACGACGAGAGGCTGCGGTTTAATGCGCATTGCCCACAGGACACCAGCCATCAGACAAGTAATCCCCGTCACGGTGAGCAGGGGTGGCCAGCTTTGATACCAGAGAAAAGTCCACAACAGACCGAAAAGGATCTCAAAAACAATCAGTGGCCCTATCAGTACGGTGGGCAGACGCTGGCTGGCAGCGTTCCAGCATAAGGTCCCCAGCCAGGAACAGAGCAGACCAATCGCCAGCATCAGGGAGATAAACACCGCAGGACGCGGCCCAAACGGCAGCGAAAAAGCCGGCTGTTGCCAGGCGAGCTGCGCGCTGACCAGCGCGTACATGATTAGCGCCATCGGCAGCGTCACAACTCCCTGCGCTGTTGCCCAGGTCGAGGGCCGCAGTTCGGGATGTGTACGCAGCCAGCGGGCATTGCGCAGCGGATACCAGGTCCAGCAGACCACAGCCAGCAGCGCCAGCGCGATACCGGTCAGATAACGGCTGAGATCAAGCGTGTGGCCCTGACTCTGTAGCTCCGCCGCATTCACGCAGAGTAATCCGGCCGCCATCATGACCAGTGCCGGAAACAGCCGCCGCCACGGCAGGCGTCCTTCAAGATGGCCGTAACAGAGATTGGCCGTCACAGCGATCACCACCGGCAGCGTGCCGATAATCATGGTGGAGACCGGTCCGCCAGTGCGCTGAATGGCGTTCGCCAGAAACGCATAGTAGAAGAGGTTTCCCACCAGCGAGAGCTTTACCGCCTCACGCCAGTCAGTCCGGGCCAGCTTGCGCAGGCGATGACGACCGTGCCAGGCCAGCGGCAGCGCAATCAGCCCAAACGCCACATAACGTCCCGCCGATTGCAGCGCGCCAGGATAGTCAGGCACCAGCAGCGGCCCGACAAAGATCAGCCCCCACAGCAGTCCGGCGGTGACGGCAAACATGACACCAGCAAACATAATTTCTTCCTTATATAGCTTTTTCGTTCAGTGTGGCGGGTTCGGGCGGGGAATGCTTGTAGCAGATTGCGGTGGTATCAGGGCTGGCGCACCTGCTTTTGATAGCGGCCCGGCGTGATGCCATAACGGTTTGCAAAGGCGCGGGTCAGATGGGCCTGATCGGTTAATCCCACCGCCGCCGCAACGCTGGCAGCCGCTTCACCCTGTGCCAGCCTTTGCTTGGCGTCGTAAAGCCGGAAAGCCATCAGCATCTGATGCGGCGTAACGTGATAGTGCTGACGAAAGGCGCGTAAGAAGTGCCACGGCGAAAGCGAGGCCAGCGCCGCCAGCTCATCCAGCCGCACCGGTTCTGCGAGGTTTGCGCGCAGAAAGTCTCTTACCTGATCAAAACGATGCCGTGCATCCGGTCTGCCCTGTGAGGACATGCGTGCCAGCGGACGAATCTGCAACAGCAGTTCAGCCAGCAGGCTCTGGCGCGCCAGTGGTGATTCCGCCTGCCAGAGTGTCGCCAGCGTGCGGGAGAGCGGCCGCGCCACGCGCGGATCGGTCAACAGCGCCTCGTTGAACCACCAGCCGCGATCGCCGGTCAGTTCATCCATCAGCTGCGGCTGAATGTAGATCATCTGGTAGCGCCAGCCCTCTTCACACGCTGACTCACCGGTATGCAGCTCATCCGGATTCATCATGACCAGCGAGTTCTCCGGCGCAGTATATTCGGTGCCGCGGTAGCGAAAGCGTTGCGCGCCCGCTTCAATGGTGCCGATACCAAAGGCTTCATGGGTATGGGGTTCAAATGCGTAGCGGGAGATGTGGGCCTGATAGAGTTCCACACCGGGCAGCTCGGCGAGTTGCTGAAACCGGGCGCGGTCTTTCTCACAGGGAAAACTCGCCGGAACACCTTCCACTTCTCTCTCCTTATTTAACCAGTCGGTTTAGCATGCCTGTGACAGGGGGGAAAATGCAAAAGATTGCTTTCCGCAATGCCTCAGGTAACACTGCTTTTTTCAAACCAGATGGGATTAAGCATGGCACAGCGGGTAGTCGTGGTCATTGATATGCAGAATGGCGTCTTCAGCACGCCACGCTTCGACACAGCGGGAAGGATTGCACAGATTAACCGGCTGACCGAACGCGCCGATATCACAATATTTATCCAGCACCGCGAAGGCGAGATGTGCGAGGGTAATGCGGCTTTCGGGCTGCTGCCGGAAATCGCTCAGCCTGCTGGCGCACACTATGTGACCAAAACTGCCTGCGACAGCTTCTGGCACACCGACCTGGCCACGCTGTTAAAGAGGCTGGCGGTAGAGGAATTTGTGGTGTGCGGTTGTGCCACTGACTACTGCCTGGATACCACGATAAAAGTCGGTGCCAGTGCGGGCTATGCGATTACCGTTGCCGCCGATGCGCACACCACGGCAGATCGCCGCTGGGTCAGCGCCGAAGCACTGATTAACCAGCACAATGATGTGTGGGCCTCACTGCTGATCCCCGGCAACGTGCCAGGTGTGCTGAGCACGGAGGCGATTCTGGCGGAATGGTCGTAGCTGGCCGCCAGACGCCGCGCATAAAAAAAGCCCGCAAAGCGGGCTTTTTTTGTACTCTCTGGCCAACGGAATCAGAACGGAATATCGTCGTCGAAATCCATTGGTGGTTCGTTGTTGTTGCTGGCCGGCGCGCTCTGTGGCTGCGGCTGCGGACGGGACTGCGCGCCACCACTGAACTGGTTATTGTTGCCCTGCGGCTGCTGCGGCTGACCCCAGCCATTGTTGTTGCCACCGCCCTGCGCGCCACCACCGGCTGGAGCGCCTGCACCGGCATTACCGCCCTGCTGACGGCCACCCAGCATCTGCATGGTACCACCAACGTTAACCACGACTTCGGTGGTGTAACGCTCCTGGCCACCCTGATCCTGCCATTTACGGGTGCGCAGCTGGCCTTCGATATAGACCTGCGACCCTTTTTTCAGGTATTCACCCGCGACTTCAGCCAGTTTGCCAAACAGCACCACACGGTGCCACTCAGTGATCTCTTTGTTTTCACCGGTCTGCTTGTCGCGCCAGCTTTCCGACGTAGCCAGCGTAATGTTGGCAACAGCGCCACCATTTGGCATATAACGTACTTCCGGATCCTGACCCAGATTCCCGACAAGAATCACTTTGTTAACGCCACGACTGGCCATGTTGCTGTCTCCCGATGAGTTAATGCATACAGTCTAATCTATCAATTCTAACACGTCCTGCGGTCTGTTTCCCACTTTCGAGCGGGGTTCCAGTTTTAATCCGCTGCGCGCCGGAGGCTGAGAGTACTGGATATTTATTCAGTCTATTTTTTGTGCCATAATGACACGTTTATTCTGGCCGTGTCGGCAAGGCGCGGTGAGTGCTGCTAATCCGGGAAAGGTGAATGGATAAGATCGAAGTTCGTGGTGCCCGCACCCATAATTTGAAAAACATCAACCTGACCATCCCACGCGACAAACTCATTGTGGTAACCGGCCTGTCAGGTTCCGGTAAATCCTCACTGGCGTTTGATACGCTGTATGCGGAAGGTCAGCGCCGCTATGTGGAGTCGCTCTCTGCGTATGCGCGCCAGTTTCTTTCGTTAATGGAGAAGCCGGACGTCGATCATATCGAAGGTTTGTCGCCCGCCATTTCCATTGAACAGAAATCCACCTCGCACAACCCACGCTCGACCGTGGGAACCATCACCGAGATCCATGATTACCTGCGTCTGCTGTTTGCCCGCGTTGGCGAACCGCGCTGCCCGGATCATGATGTGCCGCTGGCGGCGCAGACCGTCAGCCAGATGGTCGATCAGGTGCTCTCCCAGCCGGAAGGCCGTCGCCTGATGCTGCTGGCGCCGGTGGTGAAAGATCGTAAGGGTGAGCACACCAAAACGCTGGAGAATCTGGCGACCCAGGGCTATATCCGTGCGCGTATTGATGGCGAAGTGTGTGACCTCTCCGATCCGCCAAAACTCGAGCTGCAGAAGAAGCACACCATTGAAGTGGTGATTGACCGCTTTAAAGTACGTGAAGATCTCGCAACCCGCCTGGCGGAATCGTTTGAGACCACGCTGGAGCTCTCCGGCGGGACAGCCATCGTGGCGGACATGGATGACAGCGCCGCAGAAGAGCTGCTCTTCTCGGCTAACTTCGCCTGCCCGATCTGTGGTTACAGCATGAGCGAGCTGGAGCCGCGCCTGTTCTCGTTTAACAATCCGGCGGGCGCCTGTCCGACCTGTGACGGCCTTGGCGTACAGCAATATTTTGATCCTGACCGCGTGGTGCAGAATCCTGAACTCTCGCTGGCGGGCGGTGCAATCCGCGGCTGGGATCGCCGCAATTTCTACTACTTCCAGATGCTGCGTTCGCTGGCGGAACACCTCGATTTTGATATCGAAGCGTCGTTCGGCAGCCTGCCAGAAAACGTACAGAAAGTGATTCTGTACGGATCAGGCAAAGAGAGCATCGAATTTAAGTACATCAACGATCGCGGCGACACCTCGGTGCGCCGTCATCCATTTGAAGGGGTGCTCAATAACATGGAGCGCCGCTACAAAGAGACCGAGTCCTCAGCGGTACGCGAAGAGCTGGCGAAATTTATCAGCAACCGCGCCTGTGCCAGCTGTGAAGGAACCCGTCTGCGTCGTGAAGCGCGTCATGTCTTCGTGGAGAACACCACGCTGCCGACCATCTCTGAGATGAGCATCGGCCATGCGATGTCCTTCTTTGAAAACATGAAACTCAGCGGCCAGCGTGCGCAGATCGCCGAGAAAATTTTGAAAGAGATTGGCGATCGCCTGAGCTTCCTGGTCAACGTCGGCCTGAACTATCTTTCGATGTCGCGTTCCGCCGAGACCCTGTCCGGTGGTGAAGCACAGCGTATCCGTCTGGCCAGCCAGATCGGTGCCGGTCTGGTCGGCGTGATGTATGTGCTGGATGAGCCTTCAATCGGCCTGCACCAGCGCGACAACGAACGCCTGCTCGGCACCCTGATTCATCTGCGCGACCTCGGTAACACGGTGATCGTGGTTGAGCATGATGAAGATGCGATTCGTGCCGCTGACCATGTGATCGATATCGGTCCGGGTGCGGGCGTACATGGCGGCCAGGTGGTGGCTGAAGGCACGGTTGATCAGATCATGGCGCAGGAAGCGTCACTGACCGGCCAGTTCCTGAGCGGCAAGCGTGGCATTGCAGTGCCAGAGGAGCGCGTCAAAGGCGACCCGGCCAAAGTACTGAAGATTACCGGCGCACGCGGCAACAACCTCAAGGATGTCACGCTGACGCTGCCGGTCGGGCTGTTCACCTGTATTACCGGTGTTTCCGGCTCGGGTAAATCGACCCTGATCAACGATACGCTCTTCCCGATTGCCCAGCGGGCGCTGAACGGCGCGACCATCGCCGAACCGGCACCTTACCGTGACGTGGCGGGACTGGAGCACTTCGACAAAGTGATCGACATCGACCAGAGCCCGATTGGTCGTACACCGCGCTCCAACCCGGCCACCTACACCGGCATCTTCACCCCGGTGCGTGAACTGTTTGCGGGCGTGCCGGAAGCACGTTCACGCGGCTACAATCCGGGCCGCTTCAGCTTTAACGTGCGTGGCGGACGCTGTGAAGCCTGTCAGGGCGATGGCGTGCTGAAAGTCGAAATGCACTTCCTGCCGGACATTTATGTGCCGTGCGATCAGTGCAAAGGCAAACGCTATAACCGTGAAACGCTGGAAGTGAAGTACAAAGGCAAGAGCATTCACGAAGTGCTGGAAATGACCATCGAAGAGGCACGTGAGTTCTTCGATGCGGTGCCGGCGCTGGCGCGTAAGCTGCAGACGCTGATCGATGTGGGTCTCACCTACATCCGCCTCGGTCAGTCCGCCACCACCCTTTCCGGCGGTGAAGCCCAGCGCGTGAAGCTGGCGCGTGAGCTGTCGAAGCGTGGCACCGGTCAGACACTCTACATTCTGGATGAGCCGACCACCGGCCTGCACTTTGCCGATATCCAGCAGCTGCTGGAAGTGCTGCATAAGCTGCGCGATCAGGGCAACACCATCGTGGTGATTGAGCACAACCTGGATGTGGTCAAAACTGCAGACTGGATTGTCGACCTGGGTCCGGAAGGCGGCAGCGGCGGCGGTGAAATCCTGGTGGCTGGTACGCCAGAAACCGTGGCGGAGTGTGAGAAATCACATACCGCGCGCTTCCTGAAGCCACTGTTACAGAAGTAATTCTGTCAGGCCCGCCGCGTGCGGGCCTTTTACTCTCCCCTGTCGATTCAGCCAGAAAATTGCAGAATCAGGCAAGATTCAGACATGTATAGGCATATACGCTTTTCCCCACGCTGACTATCCTTAAGCGGTTCCTCTTTGGCACGCCCCTGGCGTCGCCCTGTTTTCGCAGCACATCAACGCTGCTGCACTTCATCGAATAACACTCACGACACATCGAAACTGGAGACACCATGAATATTACGCATGCGTATGCTGCTCAGGATGCAAAATCCAAACTGGCACCGTTCGATTTTAAGCCGCGTGAGCTGCGCGCCCATGACGTTCAGCTTGAGGTGCTGTTCTGTGGCGTTTGCCACTCAGACCTGCATCAGGCCCGTAATGAGTGGAAAAACACCATTTTTCCCGTGGTTCCGGGCCATGAAATTGTCGGTCGCGTCACGGCCGTTGGCCCGCAGACGCAGAAATACAAAGTCGGCGATCTGGTCGGCGTAGGCTGCATGGTCGATTCGTGCCGCAGCTGTCCGAGCTGTCAGCAGGGTCTGGAGCAGTATTGTGAAAACGGCTTTGTTGGCACCTATAACGGTGAAGATCGTGAAACCGGCGCCATTACTTACGGCGGTTACTCAACGTCGATGGTGGTTGATGAGAGCTTTGTGCTGCGCATTCCCGAGAACCTGGAGCTGGCGGGCGTGGCACCGCTGCTGTGTGCCGGTATCACCACTTACTCGCCGCTGCGCCACTGGAATGTCGGCCCGGGCAAGAAAGTGGGTATCGTAGGCTTAGGCGGCCTGGGCCATATGGGCGTGAAAATTGCCCATGCCATGGGTGCACATGTGGTGCTGTTCACCACTTCGCCTTCCAAAATTGAAGATGGCAAACGTCTGGGTGCCGATGAAGTCGTGATCTCCAAAGATGCGGAGCAGATGGCGCAGCACGCCAACAGCTTCGACTTCATTCTGAATACCGTGGCGGCTCAGCACGATCTCAATCCCTTCATCACCCTGCTGAAGCTGGATGGCAACATGACGCTGGTGGGTGCACCGGAGCACGATCACCCGGCACCGCAGGTATTTAACCTGATCTTCAAGCGTCGCAGCATCGCCGGTTCACTGATTGGCGGCATCGCAGAGACCCAGGAGATGCTCGATTTCTGTGGTGAGCACGGCATTACGTCAGACATTGAACTGATCGCGATGGACCAGATCAATGAAGCCTATGAGCGCATGCTGAAAAGCGATGTGAAATACCGCTTCGTTATCGACATCAATACCCTGCGCGAGCAGCCTGTCGCGTAACCCGCTGCCTCTGAAACCCTCTTGCTCAGGTAAGAGGGTTTTTTATTGCCGTTTAGCGGGCCGTTGCAACCTGCTGGAATGAGGCATCGACCAGATAGTAGATCTGCGAATCTTTCAGCGAACCGTCCAGGAACAGCGTGCTCCAGTGTGACTTGTTCAGATGCTCGCTGGGAATAATATCGCTATGCTCTTCGCGCAGTAATTCGGCCAGCGCAGGCGTCGATTTCAGCGAGACCGCTGGCCGCCCTTTCGCCTCATGTACCATCGCAAACAGCACGCCGTTGCTTTTAATCTGCGTGGCTTTCCAGTCACTGTGGACGCTCTGCTCCGCGCCCGGCTTACTCATGCAATAGGTCAGTAAGTCTGAGTTATTCATTACGATTCCCCTTGTAAAGTGGCGACAATCCGCCTGGCACCGCCCTCAATGCGATGCTCGCCCAGCCAGATACCCTGCCAGGTGCCCAGCACCAGACGTCCCCGCTGAACCGGTAATAACAACGAAACCCCTAAGATCGACGATTTGATGTGCGCCGGCATATCATCACGCCCTTCGTAGTCGTGCTGATAAGGCGCATTCTCCGGCACGTGCCGCATGAAATGCTGCTCCATGTCGCTGCGCACCGTCGGGTCGCAATTCTCATTTAAGGTTAACGACGCCGAAGTGTGCTGCAACAGCAGATGCAGCACACCGGTTTTGATATCACGCAGTCCGGAGAGCGAGTTCACGATCTCATCGGTGACCAGATGAAACCCGCGCGGCTTCGCGCTCAGCGTAATAGTTTGTTGATGCCACATAGCTTATTCCTGAAACGGTTACCCCGTTTAAGTGTGCAGCATGTCGCCGAAAGGTAAACCCTGACCCATAAAAAAACCGCCAGAGAGCACCCTGACGGTTTTTTTTACAGCCTGGCGGCCGTTACATCACGGCGGCAAACGCTTCAGCCACCTGATGCACATTTTTGCTGTTCAGACCGGCCACACACATGCGGCCGCTGCCCACCAGATAGATGCCAAATTCGTTGCGCAGACGATCGACCTGCTGCGCACTCAGGCCGGTGTAGCTGAACATGCCACGCTGCTTCAGCAGGTAGTCGAAGTTTTTACCTGGCAGTGCAGTGCTCAGCACGTCCACCAGCGACTGACGCATGTCCAGAATGCGTAAGCGCATCGCTTCCACTTCAGCCAGCCAGCTGGCTTTCAACTCGTCATCGTTGAGTACGCGCGCGACAACCTGCGCACCGAAATTCGGCGGGCTGGAGTAGTTGCGGCGAACCGTGGCTTTTAACTGGCCCAGCACACGCGCTGACTCTTCGGCGCTGTCACAGACGATAGAGAGACCGCCCACGCGCTCGCCATAGAGCGAGAAAATTTTGGAGAAGGAGTTGCTCACCAGGGCTGGCAGGCCCGCCGCCGCGACCGCGCGCAACGCATAGGCATCCTGCTGCATGCCGGCCCCAAAGCCCTGATAGGCGATATCCAGGAATGGAATCAGCTGCTGTGCTTTCAGCACCTCAACGGTCTGATCCCACTGCGCATCGGTCAGGTCAGCACCGGTCGGGTTATGACAGCAGGGATGCAGCAGCACGACGCTCTGCGCTGGCAGGGTTTTCAGGGTGCTGATAAAGGCATCAAACCGCACGCCGTGGGTCTCTGCGTCATACCAGGGATAGGTATTTACCTCAAAACCTGCACCATTAAAAATCGCGACGTGGTTTTCCCAGGTCGGATCGCTGACCCAGACCGCAGACTGCGGGAAGTAGCGCTTAAGGAAATCCGCGCCCACTTTCAGCGCGCCAGAACCGCCCAGCGTCTGAATAGAGGCGATACGGCCCGCGTTTAACACCGGATGATCGGCACCAAACAGCAGCGGTGCAATCGCACTACGGTAGCTGTTCAGTCCTTCCATTGGCAGATAGAGCGATGCCTGATGCGGCTCAGCATAGATCTGCTCTTCGGCAGCGGCTACAGCCTTCAGCTGCGGGATGATGCCCTTTTCGTCGTAATAGAGGCCGATACTCAGGTTAACTTTGTGTTCGCGTGGGTCTTGTTTGAAGGCTTCCATCAACGACAGAATCGGATCGCCAGCATAGGCATCAACGTTTTGAAACACGGTGTAGGTCTCCATGATTGGTCCAGAGGGAAGATGCGGATTAAACCCGATAGCGTCCCGGACGGTGGTTCATTGCAATAATCAGATTCAGGATCACCGCACCCGCAATCGACGCGAGCAGGATGGGGCCACTCACCACAAAGAGTGACGCCAGCACGACGCAGGTATCGACGGCCATTTGCAGTTTCCCCGCGCGGATCCCAAAGCGATCCTGTAGCCACAGCGCCAGAATATTGATGCCGCCCAGGCTCGCCTTATGACGAAATAACACTATAAACCCGATTCCCATGATGACGTTACCGAACAGTGTCGCATAGAAGGGGTTAAGGTCAGAAAAGTGGACGAACAGCGGGTGCAGCTGGGTGAACAGCGACACCAGACCGACGGCGCAGAAGGTTTTCAGCGTAAACTCCCAGCCCATGCGTTTTACCGCCAGCCAGTAAAAAGGGATGTTGATCAGGAAAAACGCGCTGCCGAACGAAAGCGGCGACAGGTAGCTGATCAGAAAGGCGATGCCTGCGGTGCTGCCGGTCAGCGCCCCCGCCTGTTTCAGCATAATGACGCCGAACGAGACCATCAGGGTGCCAAGCACCATCGCCAGCGCATCTTCGATGCGCGAATGCGGGACGCGGGAGGGTTCTGCGATGTTATCCATGGGGTTTTCTCAGTGCAAAGGATGCGGTTTCGATGCAAAAAACGCACCATCGCCACAGCACTGAACTGCTGTAAACCGGGTGCCAGCGATATCCCATTGATATCTAAGGCGCTTTAAAAAAGAACTTTGTGCATAAATTCCGTCAGATACCGTCAACCTATGCGTTAAAGTCCGATTCTATGCGCGCTCTTCGCATTAATTGCCGCAAGTGTGCACCAAAAGCGCACAGCGCGCACCTTTTTAGCGCGTCTTCTGCTCAGGCAGCATCATCAGCCCGTTCTCTTTCATGCGTCCCAGCACTACCGAGGTTTTCACATGGGAAACGCTCTGGTGGCCCGCGACTAACTGGCTGATTAACGCACTAAGGGAATTGAGATCGGCCACTGCCACTTTAAGCAGATAGTCCGCATCGCCGGTGGTTTTATAGGCATCCACGATCGCCTGTTCCTGCTCCACCATCCGGTGAAAGCTCTCAACATATTCTGCGGTGTGGTTAATTAAACGCACCTCAATCAATCCCACCATGCCAAGCCCGATGGCATCGGGCGACAGCCGGGCATGATAACCCAGGATCAGATTAGCCTGTTCCAGATTGATACGACGGCGGGAACATTGTGAGGCAGAAAGGCCGACCAGATCGCTGAGTTCCTGATTGGTCAGACGGCCGTTGGATTGTAATAAAGTCAGGATTTTAAGGTCGTAATCGTCTACGTGAGTCATTCCGTTTCCACAGCGTGATGGGCGTCGCTTTGTTACAGATAACCCGATAACCCGAGAGGTTGTCCAACACTATTTTGTGATGATGGGGGCTGTCATGCACAGATCGTGCATGACAGCACAAACCGGGGATTATTCGTCGTCGTATTGCGGGCCAGCGTAGTTGTCGAAGCGTGACCACTGACCGTTAAAGGTCAGGCGTACCGTACCGATCGGGCCGTTACGCTGTTTACCCAGAATGATCTCCGCGATCCCTTTAAGATCGCTGTTTTCGTGGTAAACCTCATCGCGATAGATAAACATGATCAAATCCGCATCCTGCTCGATCGAGCCCGATTCACGCAGATCCGAGTTGACCGGACGTTTATCGGCTCGCTGCTCCAGCGAGCGGTTAAGCTGCGACAGCGCCACAACCGGCACGTTCAGCTCTTTGGCCAGTGCTTTCAGCGAGCGGGAGATCTCAGCAATTTCCAGCGTACGGTTGTCCGACAGCGACGGCACGCGCATCAGCTGCAGATAGTCGATCATGATCATGCTTAATCCACCGTTTTCACGGTAGATGCGTCGGGCGCGTGAACGCACTTCGGTGGGCGTCAGGCCGGAAGAGTCATCAATGTACATGTTCTTCTTCTCCAGCAGGATGCCCATGGTGCCGGAAATACGCGCCCAGTCCTCATCATCCAGCTGCCCGGTACGGATGCGGGTCTGATCGACGCGGGAGAGTGACGCCAGCATACGCATCATGATCTGCTCGCTGGGCATCTCCAGACTGAAGATCAGCACCGGTTTTTCCTGCAGCATGGCGGCGTTTTCGCACAGGTTCATCGCAAAGGTGGTTTTACCCATCGAAGGACGTGCTGCAACAATAATCAGATCAGAACCCTGCAGGCCCGCGGTCTTTTTATTCAGATCCTGATAGCCGGTATCGACGCCGGTGACGCCATCGTGCGGTGTCTGATAGAGCGATTCGATACGGGAAACGGTCGATTCCAGAATCTGCTCGATGTTTTTCGGGCCAGCATCCTTATCCGCGCGCGCTTCCGCAATTTTAAAGACGTTCGACTCCGCGAAGTCGAGCAGCTCTTCGCTGTTACGCCCCTGCGGATCATAACCGGCATCGGCAATCTGGTTAGCGACGGCGATCATCTCACGCACCACCGCACGTTCGCGCACGATGTCAGCATAGGCGCCGATGTTCGCCGCGCTCGGGGTGTTTTTCGCCAGTTCCGCCAGATAGGCGAAGCCGCCCGCCATCTCCAGCTCGCCACGGGTTTCCAGCGATTCGGAGAGCGTAATCAGGTCAATAGGTTTGCTGTTTTCCAGCAGCCGCTGCATCTCTGAAAAAATCAGCCGATGCGAGCGGTTGAAAAAATCATTCGCGACGACGCGCTCAGAGACATTGTCCCAGCGCTCGTTATCCAGCATTAACCCACCGAGCACCGACTGCTCCGCTTCCAGCGAATGCGGGGGCATTTTCACGCCTGCGAGCTGGCGATCCTGCGTTTCGTTCGATTTGTTGGTGGGTTTATTTCCTGCCATAGTGAATGCATTACCGATCTTCTGTGGGGACGCGCAAGTATACCTTAGTTGGGGTGCGTGCCTCACCCTCATGATGAAACAATCACAGGAGTCAGAATGGCAAAGCGTATTCAGTTCAGCGCACATGGCGGCCCGGACGTTTTAGAGTGGACAGATTTTGAACCTGCTGACCCGGCCGAACATGAAGTGCAGGTAGAACATCGCGCTATCGGGATTAATTACATCGATACCTATGTTCGCAGCGGGCTTTATCCGGTCGCCGCTTTTCCCTCTGGCCTGGGTACAGAAGCCGCAGGCGTGGTGTCGCGGGTTGGACGTGGCGTGACATTATTTAAGCCCGGCGATCGCGTGGTCTACTGTCTGGCGTCGATGGGGGCCTATAGCGAAGTGCACAACGTGGCGGAAGATCGCCTGATGCATCTCCCGGAGGCGATCAGCTTTGAGCAGGGCGCAGCCAGCTACCTGAAAGGGCTGACCACACAATATCTGCTGCGCCAGACCTATAAAATCAGCGCCGGTGAGACCTTCCTGTTTCATGCCGCAGCGGGCGGCGTCGGGTTAATTGCCTGTCAGTGGGCAAAAGCGCTGGGTGCCCATTTGATTGGCACAGTCGGGTCAGCAGAAAAGGCAGCGATGGCGAAAAAGGCCGGCGCCTGGGCGACGGTTAACTACCGCGAAGAGAATATTGCGCAACGCGTCAGCGAACTGACCGACGGGAAAAAAGTGGGCGTAGTTTATGACTCAGTGGGCAAAGATACCTGGGAAGCATCGCTGGACTCATTGCGCCGTCATGGGCTGATGGTCAGTTTTGGCAATGCTTCGGGTCCGGTGACAGGGATTGATCTCGGCATTCTGAATAAGAAAGGCTCGCTGTTTGTGACCCGCCCTTCACTGTTTGGCTATATCACCAACCGCCAGGAGCTGGAAACCGCCAGTGCCGAGCTTTTCTCGCTGCTGGCGAGCGGCGCAATTAAAGTTGATGTGCCGGAGCAGCAGAAGTTTGCGCTGAAAGAGGCCAGCAAAGCGCATCAGATGCTGGAGAGCCGCGCCACGCAGGGATCCTGTCTCTTAATTCCATAGTAGTGAGCAACAAAAAGGGCTTCCCGTGGGAAGCCCTTCTCTATTTTTATTTTTTGTTCGCGCTGGTGTAGGGACAGCGGCGATGAATTCGTGTCGAGTCGATGGCACATCGATTTGACGACAGGCATCCTGCCAGAAAACATAAGTAAAAAATATGTTTAATTGCAGATCAGCCCCGACCAATCTCTCACACTGTGATCTTCACCGCATTTAGCGCCAGCCTTTGCGGTCTAACCTGTTGATCTTACGCCGCAGCTTGCGACGTGCTCGCTCATCGCTGTCGCCAAAAAAGGCACGATGCAGCCAGACCGCAATCACCGCCAGCACCAGCCACGGCAACACTTTAATAACAATTGCAAACAGCCCACCGACAACCATCACGATGGTTGCGACCACCAGTGCCGCCAGCACGCCTAACAGCGAAACGCCGGTCAGCAACAGCATCAGGAAAAACCCTAATACGAATAAAATTTCCACGTCAGCGCTCCTTTTTGATTCCGATTGTTATAGTTACTACAAAAAACGTGCCAACAATTAACTCATTGATTTTCTAGTGATAAGAGATAAACAGAAGAGCGCAACCTGGTGAGAAAAACCACATAGTGGCGTAAAAAAAACCAGCATTCAGCGCTGGTTTTTTCGGGTTCAGATGAGGCGTCAGGCTTCCTGCGGGATTTTATCGGCGACCAGCGCCAGCGCCGCTTCCAGCACACGGACATCGGCACCGGGTTTGTGGGCATTTTCACTCAGGTGGCGTCGCCACTGGCGGGCGCCCGGGATCCCCTGGAACAGACCCAGCATATGGCGCGTGACATGTCCCAGATACGTCCCCTTCGCCAGTTCCGCTTCAATATAGGGATACATGGCGCGCACCACTTCAACCGGGTTCGCCGCCGGATGCTGACGACCAAACAATGTCTGATCGACCTGCGCCAGAATGCCGGGGTTTTGGTAGGCTTCACGTCCCATCATCACGCCGTCAAGGTGTTGCAGATGGGTCAGTGCCTCTTCCAGCGTTTTCACGCCGCCATTGAGGGCAATGGTCAGTTGCGGAAAATCGCGTTTCAGCTGATAGACGCGGGGATAATCCAGCGGTGGAATCTCGCGGTTCTCTTTCGGGCTGAGGCCGGAGAGCCAGGCTTTACGCGCATGAATGATAAATGTCTCACACTCACCGCGTCCCGCCACCGCGCCGATAAAATCGGTCAGGAATTCATAGCTGTCCAGCTCATCGATACCAATGCGGGTTTTCACCGTGACCGGAATTGAAACCACGTCGCGCATCGCTTTAACGGCATCTGCGACCAGATTCGCCTCGGCCATCAGGCAGGCGCCGAAACGGCCATTCTGCACCCGATCAGAGGGACAGCCGACATTAAGATTCACTTCATCGTAGCCGCGCTGCTCTGCCAGCTTCGCGCACTGCGCCAGTGCCGCCGGATCGCTACCGCCAAGCTGCAACGCGACCGGATGCTCAGCCTCACTGTAAGCCAGGTAATCCCCTTTGCCATGAATGATTGCGCCCGTAGTCACCATTTCGGTGTAGAGCAGCGTGTCACCGGTCAACTGGCGATGAAAATAGCGACAGTGACGATCGGTCCAGTCGAGCATAGGGGCGATAGAGAAACGTTGCGAAGAGAAATTAGGCATGAAGCGCAGACAATCCGGTAATTAAGGGGTGATGGAATTCTGTGCAAGGATAACACAAGGGCGGGCGATAGTGCATCGCCCGCCCCCGAACAGTCTGAATAACGCGCTTAGAAGTTAAAGCCCAGCTGCATCATCGCGCCCCAGGTGTTGTTAGCACCTACAGAGCCCGCCAAATCCAGATGGACGGCTTTGTTAAACGGTGACAGACCAAAACCGGCCGTAGCGACATTTTCGTCGTTAGAACGCATGTCCGCACGATAACCTGCACGCAGCTGCAGCCAGTCAAGTACGCGGTATTCCGCGCCCACTGCCGCATACTGGCTGTTATCCTGAGTTTTGAAGCGTTTGGTTTCAGTCAGATCCACATCGCCCGTCACGGTAAACGGACCTTTATCCCAGGCCAGACCGGTGGTGACCAGCGGGCGAATCTGGTAGGTGTCGCGGAAACCATTGACCTCTTTGGTCTGCAGATCGCGTGAAACCAGGTTCTGTCCGGTTACACCCAGCGTCCAGTTTTCAGCAAAGGTGGTCGCCAGACCGGCATCAACGTTAAAGCCGGTGTCGGTGCTGCGATACTGGCTGTTATTGATGTCACTTTTGTCGTAGTTGTAAATGCTGGCGGTGTAGTTATAGAGCCAGGTTTTCTGCACTTTCGGTGTGACGCCTACCGATACTGGCTGACCAGCTATGGTGAACTCATGCGCCACCGCAACACCATAATCGGTGACCAGCGCCGCTAAGCCATTCGCGCTGGAGCGCAGGTTATTTTGATCGCCAGGACGAGGAAACGCCCCGTTTTCTATACTGCGCAGGTAGTCAATATCACTCTGTACCACGTTAGCGCGGACGTGCGCTGTCCCGTAGGCTTTGGTGATAAAGGCGAAAGGCAGAGTTTCGTTAGGGATGGTAACGGCAACAGCCGCGCCGGCAGAACCGTCTGCTTTGTTACCGCGCAAATCGCTTAGCTTATTTGCCACATCACCTGAGGCCGCGCGCAATTCAGAGTTAGCACGGAAGAAATCCGCTGGTGTGAGGTTACCCAGCACCGTGCGATAGCGATCAACGGTGTCCGTAATATCATCGACTTTATCGATCAGCTTATCTTTGTCGGTGACCTGAATACCGGCTGAAGGGAAAATAATGCTGACGCTATCGTCGGGTTTGGCGCGCGTCATTAATGCCGGGTTCGCCAGCACTGCGGAGCCATAAAGAGAAGATGCTACGCCGGTGCCGCCCATGGCGTCATTACGTGCATCATACCAGGTCCCTGCCGCCATGGCGGAAGAAGAAAGGAAAAGCGCGGTCGTTACAGCTGTGTAGATTAGCGCTGAACGTTGAGCGGATTTTTTCACCATTTGCCTGCCATCACCTGAGAAATTGTCATTGAAACATTCAATGACTGAATAGTTTGTTAGCCCTATTGTGAACCCTGGCTAACGCGTTATTGCTGTGAATTCAAAGGAAACAGTGTCTTAATTCAAAGGATTGGACGTTTTCCAATCAAAAAACCGTTGTAATTGTTCAAACTGCATTGGGATATTTCAAATAATGCCAGACTTTTCTTAAGTCTTTCTGAACATTACTTCTTAACTCAGTGAGATGCAAAGCAAAATGCCAACAAATTCCGCTTCAGGTGGATTCAGAATGGATCTGATTTGTCGTCAGATTTGAGATAGAAGACGGCTTAAATTCTGAATGTGCTGCTTTATCAGGCAAATGATGCTGTTTTTTCAGACGAAAACCAACCTCAGCGCCGCGAAACTATGTGTGATAAAATAACATCACTTATCCAGCGGAGAATTTTCATGACAAACATGACGTCGCAGCAAATTTTGATTCAGGCCGAAAAGATGTGCCTGCAGCGCGGTGTGCGTCTGACTTCGCAGCGTGCTGAAGTGTTGCGCCTGATGGCCGAGCAGCCTGGCTCGATCAGCGCCTACGATCTGCTGGATCAACTCCGGGTCAGCGAGCCACAGGCCAAGCCACCCACGGTTTACCGGGCGCTCGATTTCCTGCTGGAGCAGGGTTTCATTCATCGGGTGGAATCCAACAACAGCTACGTCATGTGTCACCATTTTGAGGCACCAGCACATACATCGGTGATGCTGGTCTGTGACCGCTGTGCCGCCGTTACAGAGAAGCAGGCGCAGGGCGTAGAGAAGATTATTGCTGGTCTGGCAGGTGAAGCGCAGTTTGCATTACGCCACAGCGTGATTGAAGCGCATGGTTTATGTGAAAATTGTGCTGCGGTTGAAGCCTGTACGCACCATGAAAGCTGCGAGCATGACCATCAGGATGAGGGTAAAAAGCGGGGGAAACGCGGGTAATCGGCACATCCTTGTGCGGTTCCGGTGAGGGCCCACCGGAACGCATTCAGCTGATTATCAAGCTATTGTCTGATTACCAGCGGTGATCTTTGTTCTGACCTTCCCAGGCGGTTACTTCGCGCTCGGCTTCATCTTTGGTAGAGCCGTAACGCTCCTGGATTTTGCCGACCAGCTGATCGCGTTTACCTTCGATAACCTGCATATCATCGTCGGTCAGCTTGCCCCATTTCTCTTTCATTTTGCCTTTGAACTGCTTCCAGTTGCCGCTTGCTTCGTCTTTATTCATGGCAGACCTCCAATCCTCGGGTTTTAATGATTATCTTGCTACTTAACAAAATAACGATACAAAGCGCTGGTTAACTGCGCTGCATAGAGTTAATTGTAGTAGCCAATTTATTAACCGTGGAATAATACAGAATAATCCGTATCGGCTTGCGTGCAGCCACGGCTGACTCAGGCATCGAACCAGCTGTTCTGACGCCAGTGCTTACGCCAGATGAGCCACAGCGACAGGCCGCGCAGCGCCAGGAAAACCGTGACTGCCAGCCAAAGACCATGGTTACCCAGCACCGGTACGCTAAGCAGCGTCAGAAAATAGCCTGCTGCGGCAACTACCATGCTGTTACGCATCTCACGCCCGCGCGTCGCTCCGATGAACATGCCATCCAGCAGATAACACCAGACGCCGATCAGCGGCATTATCATCTGCCAGACCAGATAGCGGTCCGCTGTCTGCTGAAGTGACTGAAGAGAGGTCAGCAGAGTAACGATCTGCGGGCCAAAAATGGCATAGATCAGCGAGAAGAACAGCGCCACCACTACCGCCTGCCGACAGGCAGAGTGCCAGACGCGCAGGAGTTTGCTGCCATCTTTTGCACCATGCGCCTCACCCGCAAAAGCTTCAACCGCATAGGCAAAGCCATCCAGCGCGTAGGCAGTAAAAGTAATAAACATCAGTAATACTGCGTTAACCGCCACCACATCCGGACCCAGCCGGGCGCCCAGTACGGTCAGCGAGGCAAAACAGAGTTGCAGCATCAGAGAGCGCAGCATGATATCCCGGTTCAGTCGCAGCAGCCGGCCGCTGTCACCGCGCCAGCTCTGCTTCAGCAGGCTAAGCGTAATTCCGCGCAGTTTTAACACCCGCCAGACCATGATGCTGCCGACAACCAGCGTAATGTATTCCGCCAGCGCCGTGGCGGTTGCCGCCCCCGCGACACCCCAGTGCAGCCCCATCACCAGCCAGAGATCGAGCACGATGTTAACCAGGTTGCCCACCACCAGCAGGATCACCGGCGCGCGTGCATACTGCACGCCCAGCAGCCAGCCCAGAATGACCAGGTTTGCCAGCGTGGCAGGCGCACTGAGCCAGCGAATCTGAATAAACAGTGCCGCCTGTTCGAGTACATCGGGATTGCCGCCAACCAGATGGGTCGACAGCTGAATAATCGGATAACGCAAAGCGATGAACAGTACGCCCGCCAGCAGCGCAATGATCAGCGGCTGAGTCAGCGCGCGTGCCAGCGCCATTTTATCGCCAGCGCCAAATGCCTGCGCCGTAAGGCCAGTGGTACTCATTCGAAGGAAAAGCAGCAGCATAAAGAGGAAGCTGGTCACTGTAGTCCCGACCGCAACCCCGCCAAGATAGACAGGGCTGTCGAGATGACCAATTACTGCAGTATCGACCACTCCCAGTAAGGGAACGGTGATATTTGAAAGGATCATCGGCAGCGCAAGCCGCCAGAGATTTTTATCGGTTGCCGTAATAAAGCGCATTCGCCGTTCCGTGCTCAGTGTCGCTGCGCAAAAGAGGCAGCGACAAAATTAGGGCAGACAGAATAGCATCAGAGAAGGCGAATGCACGCTGGCAGAAGAATCAGAGCCACTCGCCGTTGCGCACCACGCCAACAGCCAGACCTTCTATGGTCAGTGACTGCGCACGGGTATCGACAACAATCGGGTCAAAATCGCTGTTTTCCGGCAGCAGATGCACGATAGCACCCTGCTTTTTCCAGCGCTTAACGGTGACTTCATCATCAATGCGGGCAACCACAACCTGGCCGTTACGCACATCCTGGGTTTTATGCACCGCGAGCAGGTCGCCATCCATAATCCCGATATCTTTCATCGACATTCCGCTGACGCGCAGCAGGAAGTCAGCAGACGGCTTAAACAGGCCCGGATCGACCTTGTAGTGGGTTTCGATATGTTCCTGCGCCATGATCGGCTCACCGGCAGCAACCCGGCCAATCAGCGGTAGCCCTTCTGAGGCTTCTTCTTCCATTAACAGTCGAATGCCGCGCGATGCACCGGAAACGATCTCGATGACGCCTTTGCGCGCCAGCGCTTTCAGATGCTCTTCTGCCGCGTTCGGCGAACGGAAGCCCAGCTGCGCGGCGATCTCGGCACGCGTAGGCGGCATGCCCGTTGAAGAAATATGGTCGCGAATCAGGTCATAGACCTGCTGCTGCCTGCTGGTTAATGCTTTCATCCCGCCCCCTGGTTGTTTATACAGTCGCTGTGAGTATATACAGGTATTGGTGAAATGGAAACCGATTGTCAGGGAAAACGCGCCCTCAGACGCGTTATGGAAGGCTTATCGCAAATGTGTCCAGAGCAGCGCGATCCAGACGAAGAGTGCCAGTAAGATGCTGATCAGCACCGCCGCCGAGCCCATGTCTTTTGCCCGACCCGCCAGCGGATGATGCTCCTGACCGATGCGGTCGACCACTGCTTCAATGGCGCTATTGAGGATTTCAACAATGACCACCAGCACCACCGCCCCAATCATGAGGATGCGGGAGACCACATCGACATCCAGCCAGCACGCGATAACAATAGCGGCCAGCGCAGCCAGCGCTTCCTGCCGAAACGCCGCTTCATGTTGCCAGGCGGCACGCAGTCCCTGCCATGAGTAACCTGCAGCTTTTACTATTCTGATAAGTCCGGTGGCATTATTTGCCATGATGTGGGAACCCTTTCATCGGATTGACGTCAATGTCTGGGCTGCGTGCAATTGGCACCACCACAGATCTTCGCTGCGCTTTCTGGTATGCTTGCGGCGCTTTGCTAACAAGAGGCTTCATGTTGTCTATGTCAGGTTGGCGTAAACTCTATTACAAACTGCTTAATTTACCACTGTCGTTTTTGGTAAAAAGTAAGGCCATTCCGGCCGATCCCGTGTCTGAACATGGTCTGGATCCGACCCGACCTATTATGTATGTTTTGCCTTACGATTCGAAGGCCGACTTACTGACTTTACGCGCACAGTGTCTGCGGCATCATCTGCCCGACCCGCTCACTCCGCTGGAGATTGATGGTTCTCTGCTGCCGCGCCACGTCTTTATCCACAATGGCCCACGCGTCTTCCCCTATTTTGTGCCCAGCGTTGAATCCGTGAAAATCTTTCACGATTACCTGGACCTGCATCGCAATAACCCTAAGCTGGATATTCAGATGCTGCCGGTCACGGTGATGTTTGGCCGCGCACCAGGACGTGAAGTCCAGGGCGAAGCAACGCCACACCTGCGGGTGCTGAACGGGGTGCAGAAGTTCTTTGCGGTGATCTGGCACGGGCGCGACAGTTTTGTCCGCTTCTCGCCGACGGTGTCGCTGCGCCGCATGGCAACTGAACACGGTACGGATCAGTCGATCGCCCAGAAGCTGGCTCGCGTGGCGCGCATTCATTTTGCCCGCCAGCGGCTGGCGGCGATTGGCCCGCGCTTGCCGGCGCGTCAGGATCTGTTTACTCGTCTGCTGCAATCCAAAGCGATTGAAAAAGCAGTAGAAGATGAAGCTCGCAGCAAAAAAATCTCCCATGAGAAAGCGCAGCAGAATGCCGTCGAGATGATGGAGGAGATTGCGGCAAACTTCTCCTATGAAGCCATCCGCGTAACTGACCGCGTGATGGGCTGGCTCTGGAGTCGGCTCTATCAGGGCATCAACGTCAATGGCGGAGAAAAAGTTCGCCAGCTGGCGCAGGATGGCCACGAGATTGTCTATGTGCCGTGCCATCGCAGCCACATGGATTATCTGCTGCTCTCCTATGTGCTCTATCATCAGGGTCTGGTGCCGCCGCACATCGCAGCCGGTATCAATCTCAACTTCTGGCCAGCCGGCCCGATTTTCCGTCGCCTGGGCGCTTTCTTTATTCGTCGTACCTTTAAAGGCAACAAGCTCTACGCCACGGTATTCCGCGAATATCTCGGCGAGCTATTCACCCGCGGCTATTCGGTTGAGTACTTTGTCGAAGGAGGCCGTTCACGAACCGGTCGCCTGCTGGACCCTAAAACCGGCACCTTAGCCATGACGCTGCAGGCGATGCTGCGCGGCGGAAATCGCCCCATCACGCTGGTGCCGATTTACATCGGCTATGAGCACGTGATGGAAGTGGGCACTTACGCTAAAGAACTGCGCGGCGCGGCGAAAGAGAAAGAGGGCTTCATGCAGATGGTGCGCGGCTTACGCAAGCTGCGCAATCTCGGTCAGGGTTACGTGAACTTTGGCGAACCCCTGCCGCTGGTCAACTATCTCAATAAGCGGGTGCCGGAATGGCGCGATGCCATCGATCCGATTGAGCCGCAGCGTCCCAGCTGGTTAACCCCAACCGTCAACGATATTGCTGCCAGCCTGATGGTGCGTATCAATGAAGCGGGCGCGGCTAACGCCATGAACCTCTGTGTCACCGCCCTGCTGGCGTCACGTCAGCGCTCACTAACCCGTGAACAGCTGATTGAACAACTGGAGTGCTATACCCAGTTGCTGCGCAACGTGCCTTACTCGCCAAATGCGACCGTACCCGATCTTTCAGCGGAAGCGCTGCTGGATCACGCCATGGGTATGAATAAGTTTGAGAGTGAAAAGGACAGCATTGGCGACATCATCATTCTGCCGCGTGAGCAGGCGGTGCTGATGACCTACTATCGCAACAATATTCATCATATGCTGGTGATGCCGTCGCTGATTGCCGCCATAGTTCAGCAGCATCAAACGCTGAGCGAAGCAGAACTGCTGCGTCAGGTGAGACTGATCTACCCGATGCTGAAGAGTGAGCTGTTCCTGCGCTGGCAGACCGATGAGCTGCCACAACTGTTGACCGAACTGAGTCAGGAGCTGGCGCGTCAGGGCCTGATTACGCTTGAAGCTGGCGAATTGCGCTTTTCCTCAGCGCGCTATCGCACGCTGCAACTGCTGGCCGCCGGTGTGCGTGAAACACTGCAGCGCTATGCTATTACGTTCTCCATTCTCAGCGCCAAGCCGACGATTAACCGCGGCACGCTGGAGAAAGAGAGCCGGACGCTGGCACAGCGTCTGTCGGTGCTGCACGGTATCAATGCCCCGGAATTCTTCGACAAAGCGGTCTTTACCTCACTGGTCCTGACCCTGCGCGATGAAGGGTATATCAGCGACAGCGGTGATGCCGATGTTGCGCAGACCCTGGCGACCTGGCATATGCTGGCAGACCTGGTCACCAGCGATGTCCGTATGACGATTGAAACCGCTGTGGCGCACGACTGACCCCAGCGCGCATAGTAAAAAGGCGACCTCATGGGGTCGCCTTTTTTGTGCCTGAATCCCCTGTCAGAACAGCTGGCTGAACGGCGGGGTGTTCATCAGCACACCGAGGAACAGCACCATTCCGACATAGTTGTTATTGAGAAAAGCCTGGAAACAGGGTTGCCGCTCGCGTCCGGCGATCAGCTTCTGTTGATAAACAAACAGCGCGGCGGCCAGCAAGAGCGTCCAGTAGAAGGCGCTGTTCAGATGCAGCATGAGGCCAACCAGCGCCATCAGCAGCAGCGTCGCCAGTTGCAGCAGACCAATGATCAGCTTGTCGAAACGGCCAAAGAGAATCGCGGTCGACTTCACGCCAATCTTCAGGTCATCATCCCGATCCACCATCGCATACTGAGTGTCATAGGCGACTGTCCAGCAGATGTTGGCGATGAATACCAGCCAGCAGACCAGAGGTAAGGACTCACTAACTGCGGACCATGCCATGGGAATGGCCCAGCCAAAGGCGGCACCCAGCACTACCTGCGGCAGGTGGGTATAACGCTTCATAAAGGGATAGACCCAGGCCAGCGCCAGCCCCACCACGGAGAGCATAATCGTCATCATGTTCATGGTCAGCACCAGCGCAAAAGCCGCCAGAGCCAGTATCACGAACAGCAGCTTAGCCTCTTTTGCACTCACCGCGCCGCTGGCCAGTGGCCGATGCTTCGTACGTTCGACATGACCGTCTACTTTGCGATCGGCGTAGTCATTGATCACACAACCGGCTGCACGCATCACGATGACCCCGGCAACAAACACCGCCAGCACCGGCAGCGGCGGAATCGCCATGTCAGCCAGCCATAATGCCCAGAGCGTTGGCCACATCAGCAGCAGCGTACCGATCGGCTTATCGATACGCATCAGGCGCGTGTAGGCCCGCCATTTATTTATACTTAAGCTATTTTGCACCACAGGATCCTCAGACCAGATCGCGATAGAGCGGCGATGCCGGTAAAAATAGTTCAGTCAGCAGCAGCGGTTTGCCGGAGAGACGCAGGCGTGAACGTCGTCCCCACAATCCCTCCACCTGCCCCGGCTCAATAAAATCGCGGGTCAGCGTTGAAGAGGAGAAGAGATAGCGACCCAGCGGCCGGGTGCCCAGCTGCTGCAGCATCGCTTCTGGCCCGTTAAGGGTGCTTTCCGGCACCAGCGTACGGCCAGCCAGCCAGGGCTGATCGTCGCCGAACAGCAACACTTCACGCAGCCAGAAGCGTTGATCGTCT
Organism: Pantoea sp. ABR1s; assembly: GCF_057812235.1. NCBI lineage: Bacteria > Pseudomonadati > Pseudomonadota > Gammaproteobacteria > Enterobacterales > Erwiniaceae > Pantoea > Pantoea sp. ABR1s. The sequence goes on from NZ_CM173823.1 coordinate 3,819,973, forward strand.
GGCAACAAGCCCTTTTCATCACCCAACTCGCTGGCGTCGATAAAGCCTTCACGCAGCGGCTGAACCGTGACCCGCTGACAATGTTGTTCAAAACGGCGCGTCATTGAATCCTCCTCCATCAGCCAGTCGAGCAATGGCGGCGCAAGGGTTGCCTGCGACGGAGAAAGCCAGTTGAGCGCACGTAATAAGCTGAGCGCGTCTTGCGACATAGCACCACTCCCAATAATTTTCAGGACGCTAGTTTAGCGCAGAGACGCGATGCGAACACCTGCCGTCATGACAGACGGCAGGGAGATTACTCGCGTTTCAGGCGGTTGCTGTTTGCCAGCCACAGAGTGATTACCAGAATCAGAATCGCCGCAGAGTAACAGAGCGTATCGAAGGGATTTTTATGGTCGACGATAATCAGGCGGATAATTGCCGTGATACCGATATAGACAAAATAGCGCAGCGGAAAGTGATATCCCGACTGAAAGTACTTAACAATCAACGCAATAAATTCGAAGTAGAGGAAATAAATGACAATCCCCTCAATCAACAGATAGGAGGATGACTGCTCGCTGGTGTTAAACAGCACGTTTGCCAGATGGATAGTTTCTTTGCCTAAAAAGACGATCAGGATGATCGCCAGACTCAGCAGACCCAGATTCAGCACCCATTGCAGTACCGTTGCAAGGTGGCGGGCCAAAGGATTTTTGTCACTCATGTTGCGCCTTAAAAAAGGAGTTGTTAGCGCGCGGTATCATGCGCGAGTGTGACGCAAATCACAATAACTCCTCAGGCCTCCACATCAACACAGAGCGCATCGTAACGCCAGTATTCACAGTCGCAATCAATCACCTCTTTTTGCTGGTTGCGATTGATGCGGGTGATCAACAAACCGGGGCTGCCCGGTGCCACATTCAGCATGGGTGCGGCGACCTCCGGCAGCGGGCCGGGCAGGATGGTGAAGCGCGCGCCGCCGTAACGAATGCCGTAGCGCTGGTCATAGAGATCGGTCAGTGAGCGGGTCAAATCTTCATCAAGCAGACCAGGGAAAAAACGCGGATTGAGGTAGTGTTCAACATAGAGCACCGCACGCCCGTCGATGCGCCGCAAACGGCGGATGCAGTACACCGCCGAACCGGATGCCAGCCGCAGCGCCGTCGCCACGCTGTCGTGCGCCGCGACCTGTTCGGCGGCGATGACCTCGGTGGCCGCCTGCCGTCCCTGCTCCATTGCCATGGCATGAAAGTGGCTGTGATGCAGCGGGTTATAGATCAGCCGCGGCGGTGCGATAAACCAGCCGCGACGCAGTTCCCGGTAGATCATTCCCTGGGCTTCCAGCTTGCCCAGTGCTTCCCGCAGGGTAATCCGGGTCGTGCTGAACGCTTCGCTTAAGGCACGCTCCGCCGGCAGTCGCCCGGCGCTGAACTCTCCGGCCTGAATACGCGTCAGCAGGACGCTGGCGATCGCATCCGCCGTTTTGAGTGCTATCGACTCCACAACAGTAGCCTCATTTTGGTGCGACTCCGCACTCTTACTGTTCAGGTAAACGCGCCTGTGACAGGCGAACGGGTCACATCTTTCATCGCCCATCCCCCGCACAGCGCCGCCCTGTCATAAATCGTTCATATACAGGGGCTACATTGGCTCGGTTCTTGCTGGACTAGACCAGCCAGGCCCATCAACTTACACCCGGAGCAACTGAGATGAAAGCGTTTATCGCCTCTGTAGTAGCCAGTGCTGTAGTGCTCACCCTGCCCGTTGCGCAGGCCGCCGATAACGACCTTGCCGCCCTGGAAAAAGCGGCACGCAGTGAAGGCCAGGTCAACAGCGTCGGCATGCCGGATAGCTGGGCTAACTGGAAAGAAACCTGGAACGACATCAGCAGCAAATATGGCCTTAAGCACAGCGATACCGATATGTCATCAGCGCAGGAGCTGGCGAAATTCGATGCAGAGAAAGAGAACGCCAGCGCTGACATCGGTGACGTGGGCGCCGCCTTTGGCCCGATCGCTGTCGCTAAAGGTGTGACCCAGCCCTATAAACCCACTCACTGGGATCAGATTCCGGCCTGGGCAAAAGATAAAGATGGCCACTGGGCGCTGGCCTATACCGGCACCATCGCCTTCCTGATCGACAAGCAGCAGGTTAAAGATATCCCCCACAGCTGGGCCGATCTGAAAAAAGGTAAGTATGTGGTTACTATCGGTGACGTCGGCGTGGCAGCTCAGGCGGCCAACGGCGTACTGGCGGCAAACTACGCCTTAGGTGGCGATGAGAAGAACCTGAAACCGGCGCTGGCTTTCTTTGCCGATCTGGCTAAACAGGGTCGTCTTGGCGTTACCGATCCGGTGATTGCCAATATCGAAAAAGGCGAAGTGCAGATGGCGGTGGTGTGGGACTTTAACGCCCTTAACTACCGGGACCAGATCGACAAAAACCGCTACGAAGTGGTTATCCCGTCTGATGGCTCCGTGACCTCCGGCTACACCACCGTCATCAACAAATATGCGAAACACCCTAACGCCGCAAAATTAGCGCGCGAATATATCTTCTCAGACCAGGGACAGATCAATCTGGCGAAGGGCTATGCCCGTCCGATTCGTGCCGAGCATCTGACGCTGCCAGCGGACGTTCAGGCTCGCCTGCTGCCGCAATCTGAATATAAAAATGCCCGTCCGGTGAAGGATCAGGCTGCCTGGGATAAATCGTCGAAAATGCTGCCGCGCCTGTGGCAGGAAAACGTCATCATCAACATGCAGCAGTAATTCGCGGCAGGGAGAACGGAATGAAGACCATCCTGGTAGTGCTGGACGGCCTGAGCAATCAGGTCGCACAACATGCAATGGGTTACCTGCATGCCGAATGTTCGCAGGGCAACGGGTTTTATTACCGTATGACCTGTGAATTACCCTCGCTGTCACGCCCGCTTTATGAGTGCATTCTGACCGGTGTTCCGCCGGTCAGAAGCGGCATTATTCATAATGGCGTCAGCCGGTTAAGCCGCGAGCGTAGCATCTTTCACTTTGCGCGAGCGGCGGGACTGACGACTGCGGCGGCGGCCTACCACTGGGTGAGTGAGCTTTATAACCGAACGCCGTTCGTTCCGGCGCGCGATCGTCACACTGACGCGCCGGACCTGCCCATTCAGTATGGCCATTTTTATTCTGACGATAGCTATCCCGACTCGCATCTGTTTGAAGATGCAGAAAGCCTGCGGCTGCGTCACGATCCCGATTTTCTGCTAATCCACCCGATGAACATCGACGATGCCGGTCATAAATCGGGCCTCTCCTCACCACAGTACCGCAACCGGGCACGCATCGCAGACGGCCTGCTGTCGCAGTGGATGCCCTTGTGGCTGGCTGAGGGCTATCAGGTGATGGTGACCGCCGATCACGGCATGAATGACGATCGATCCCACGGCGGCATTCTGCCGGAAGAGACCACGGTGCCGCTGTTTGTCTTTGGCCGGGCTTTCTCGCTGCAGCCTGACCTGGCACCGCAGCAGACCGATCTGTGCGGCACGCTGTGTGAACTGCTTGAGGTGGCGCATGACAAGCCGGTTTGTCGCGGCCTGCTGGCGGAGTCGAAGAGATGAGAGGAAAAGGAGTCGCGCTGCTGCTGCTGTTACCGTTCACCCTGTTCTGGGTCGCCTTTCAGCTGGCACCGCTGTTGTGGATCGCCATTAACAGCTTCTGGAGTGAGATGAACAGCCAGTGGGGCTGGGATAACTATCAGGACATTCTCACCTCGCCCTTCTACCAGCAGGCGTTTCGTTTTTCGCTGGATATTTCACTCTGGTCAAGCGTCTACGGCTTACTGATTGCACTGGTCACCGGCTATTCACTGCATCAGCTCGGCGGCGGGCGACTGCAGCGCTTTCTCATCGCTTTTACCAATATGACCAGCAACTTTGCGGGTGTCCCGCTGGCGTTTGCCTTTGTGATTCTGCTGGGGCTGAACGGCTGCCTGACATTGCTGTTGCGCCATTTTGGTCTGGTTGAGAGCTTCAGACTCTTCTCGCGCAACGGCATGGTGCTGGTCTACACCTGGTTCCAGATCCCGCTGGGCGTGCTGCTGCTCTACCCGGCGTTCGACGGGCTGAAAAAAGAGTGGCAGGAGTCCGCTGCGCTGCTGGGTGCCAGCCGCTGGCACTACTGGTGGCACATCGGCCTGCCGATTCTGTTTCCGGCGCTGCTCGGGACCTTTGTGATCCTGCTGGCGAATGCGCTGGGCGCTTACGCCACGATTTATGCCCTGACCACGGGTAATTTCAACGTGGTGCCGGTGCGCATTGCCGCGCTGGTCTCCGGCGATATCTCGCTGGATCCCAACACCGGTAGTGCGCTGGCGATGCTGCTGGTGGCGATTATGGCGCTGATCACCCTGGTGCAGCAATATCTGGTGCGCCGTAGCTATCTCAATGCGAAACAGCCATGAAAGGAGCCGCCATGTCACGTGCTGAGCACCTCTATCACCGGATAATGGTCGGGTTACTCTTTACCCTGCTGGCACTGCCTTTACTGGCCACACTGCTTTATGCACTGTCGTCCGACTGGAGTAACACCATTCTGCCACAGGGCTATAGCCTGAAGTGGTTCATCCAGCTCTGGAGCGACCCGCGATTTCTGACGGCGCTGAGCCATTCGCTGCTGATTTGCCTGGGTGCGCTTATGTTCTCGCTGGTGCTGGTGCTGCCTGCCATGTTTGTAATCGCTTACTATTTTCCTCGACTGGATGCGGTGATGAACGTCCTGATCCTGATGCCTTTCGCCGTGCCGCCGGTGGTGTCGTCAGTGGGATTACTGCAACTCTACTCTTCGTCACCGCTGATGCTGACCGGCACGCCGTGGATCTTAATCGGCTGTTATTTCACTATCGCGTTGCCCTTTATCTACCGGGCACTGGCGAACAATATGCAGGCGATCAACCTCAAAGAGCTGATTGATGCCGCGCAGTTGCTGGGTGCCAGCACCTGGCAGGCGGCGCTGTGGGTCGTGCTGCCCAACCTGCGCAAAGGGATGCTGATTGCCGTGCTGCTCTCTTTCTCCTTCCTGATTGGCGAATTTGTCTTCGCTAACCTGCTGGTCGGCAACCGCTATGAAACCCTGCAGGTTTACCTCTTCAACATGCGTAACGGCAGCGGTCACTTCACCAGCGCGCTGGTGATCTCCTACTTCTTTGTGGTGCTGCTGGTTACCTGGCTGGCCAACGCCCTGAATCCCGAACGAGGCTGAATATGAGTTACCTTGAGGTCAGAGAGCTGAACAAGTCCTATGGACCCACGCCCATTTTTGAGCAGATCGATTTCAGCGCCGCTGAAGGGGAATTTGTCACCCTGCTCGGCCCCAGCGGCTGCGGTAAATCGACGCTGCTGCGTTGTCTGGCGGGATTAACCGGCGTCGACAGCGGTGAAATCAGGCTGGAGGGCAAAGATATCGTGCCGCTGGCCCCGCAGAAGCGCGCCATCGGTATGGTGTTTCAGAGCTATGCGCTGTTTCCCAACATGACGGTAGAGAAGAACGTCGCATTTGGCCTGAAGATGCAGAAACTGCCCGAAGCGCAGATTCGCCAGCGGGTGCTGGAGGTGCTGGAGCTGGTTGAACTCAATGATTATGCACGCCGTTATCCGCACCAGTTGTCAGGCGGGCAGTGTCAGCGCGTGGCACTGGCACGTTCGCTGGTGACGCGTCCGCGTCTGCTGCTGCTGGATGAACCGCTGTCGGCGCTGGATGCGCGTATTCGCCGCCATCTGCGCGATCAAATCCGGCGCATCCAGCGCGAGCTGAATCTCACCACCCTGTTCGTCACCCACGATCAGGAGGAGGCGCTGACGCTATCCGATCGTATCGTGCTGATGAACCGGGGCAAAATCGTGCAGAATGGCGATGCCGAAGCGCTCTATACCCAACCGGTCGATCTCTTCGCCGCCGGATTTATTGGCAACTATAACCTGCTGAGCGCTGAGCAGGCGACGCGACTGACCGGTCAGCCTTTCCACAGCCAGGTGGCCATTCGCCCGGAATCAATGCTGTTCACCGCGCCGGGCCAGGGCATTCCTGCGGAAATCCTCAGCCACAGCCTGCTGGGCAACGTGATCCGCTATCGTATCCGGGCGCATGATGTGGAACTTTCGGTTGATGTGCTTAACCGATCGGCGGCGGATTTGCATCCCGCTGGCAGGAAGATTGGTCTACAATTAGAGATGTCGACTTTGCGCCAGGTGGCTTAAAACACAGGAAAAAATCACGCATAGCACGGCAATCCCCTTCACAGATTGCTCTCTTCCGTCAGGCTGGCAGTCTGTGCTTTGAGCCTGACATTCGAGGAGCGACACCACGTGTTAACCCTGCTTAATTTACTCTCTGCGGTGGCCCTGCTGGTCTGGGGCACGCATATCGTACGAACCGGCATCATGCGGGTCTACGGTGCCGATCTGCGCCGCGTCCTGAGCCGCAGCATAGAAAAAAAACCGATGGCGTTTCTGGCGGGCATTGGCGTGACCACGCTGGTGCAGAGCAGCAACGCCACCACGCTGCTGGTGACCTCTTTTGTGGCGCAGAATCTGGTCAGCCTGACGCCCGCGCTGGTGGTGATTCTTGGCGCGGATGTCGGCACCGCGATTATGGCGCGTATCCTGACGTTTGATCTCTCCTGGCTCTCACCGCTGTTTATCTTCTTTGGCGTGGTGTTCTTCCTCAGCCGCAAGCAGACCCGTGCGGGTCAGTTAGGCCGGGCCAGTATTGGCCTGGGCCTGATATTGCTGGCGCTGCAGCTGATTGTCGAAGCGGCTCGCCCGATTACCCAGGCTGCCGGTGTCCAGGTGCTTTTCTCCAGCCTGACCGGCGACGTGATGCTCGATGCGCTGCTGGGTGCGGTGTTCGCCATCATCAGCTACTCCAGCCTGGCCGCGGTGCTGATCACCGCGACGCTCACCGCCACTGGCGTGATTTCATTCAAGGTGGCGCTCTGTCTGGTGATTGGTGCCAATCTCGGTAGCGGCCTGCTGGCGATGATCAACGCCAGCGGCTCGAATGCCGCGGGCAAGCGCGTGGCGCTCGGCAGCCTGCTGTTCAAGCTGATCGGCTGTGTGTTCATCCTGCCGTTTGTCGATATTGTGGCGGAGTGGCTGGATAAGCTGCCGGTCAACGATGAAGAGTTAGTGATTTTCTTCCATGTGTTTTACAACCTGATCCGCTGCGTGGCGATGGTGCCGTTTGCTGACCTGATGGCGCGCCTCTGTCGCCGTATGATCGCCGACGACGTGGATAACGCGCTGCACCTCAAGCCGAAGCACCTCGATCGCAGCGCACTGGATACGCCGGCGCTGGCGCTGGTGAATGCCGCCCGCGAAGCGTTACGCATGGGCGACGTGCTGGAGCAGATGCTGGAGGCGTTTAATAAGGTGGTACATGGCGAATCCCGCGAGGAACGCACGGTGCGCAGGCTGGATGATGATGTCGATGTGCTCTATACCGCCATCAAACTCTATCTGGCGCGGATGCCAAAAGAGGACCTCCCCGAAGAGGACTCACGTCGCTGGGGCGAAATCATTGAAATGTCACTAAATCTGGAGCAGGCCGGGGACATCATTGAGCGGATGAGCGGCGATGTCGCTGACAAGTCACTGGCAGCGGGCCGCGCGTTCTCTGCCGAGGGATTAAAAGAGCTGCAGGAGCTGCATGAGCTGCTGATCGCTAACCTCAGAATGAGTCTGTCGGTGTTTCTGTCACACGATATCACCAGTGCTAAACGTCTGCGCCGCGCTAAACATCGCTTCCGTCTGATGATCCGCCGCTACTCTCATGCGCATGTTGACCGCCTGCACCAGAAGAACGTGCAGAGTATTGAGACCAGTTCGCTGCATCTCGGTTTACTGGGCGACATGAAGCGCCTGAATTCACTGTTTTGTAGTGTGGCCTACACGGTGCTGGAACAGCCCGACGATGAACGTGACTATGAATAAAACTGAGTGGAGTGAATAACCTGCCGCGCCGGAGCGACGATCGTCCGGCGCGGCAGCAGTGAGATACGGCGCAGTGCAATAATGCGCCGCCACTGTTACTTCTTCTTAATCGGCTTTCCTGACCAGTAACCCGCCAGCAGTGAACCTGACAGGTTGTGCCACACCGAGAACAGCGCGCCTGGCAATGCCGCCAGTGGGGAGAAGTAGAGTTTGCCCAGCGTCGCCGCCAGACCGGAGTTTTGCATGCCGACCTCAAGCGCCAGGGTACGGCAGGTTGACTCATCGAAGCCAAACAGCTTACCGCCCCAGTAGCCGCCAAGCAGGCCAATCGCGTTATGCAGGATCACCGCCGCGATCACCATCAGACCCACCGATCCAATAAAGGCCTGACTGCCCGCCACCACCGCACTGATGATCAGCAGAATACAGACCATCGAAAACGCAGGCAGCCAGGGTTCCACCCGGCGAACCACGCTGTTCATGCTGTGATGAATGATCAGTCCCAGGGAGATGGGGATCACGACGATCTTCACGATGCTCAGCAGCATGCCAGCCACGTCAACCTGAATGTGGGTATCAACATAAAAGCGGGTTAACAGCGGCGTGGCGAACACACCCACCAGCGCAGAGACTGACGAGATGGTCACCGACAGCGCCACATCCCCCTTCGCCAGATAGATCATGACGTTGCTGGCGGTGCCGCTGGCAACTGAGCCGACCAGAATCATACCGGCAGCCAGATCGGGCGGCATATGAAACAGTTTTGCCAGTCCCCAGGCGGCTAACGGCATCACCAGATAGTGCAGAAAGGTTCCGGCAATCACCGGCGCAGGTCGGGTCAGGACCCGTTTAAAATCGTCGATATTCAGGGTCACACCCATGCCGAACATAATCAGCATCAGCAGATAAGTGACCCAGGGTCCGATGCCGAGAAACGTACCTGGAGAGTAATAAGCGGCGACAGACAACAGCACGGCCCAGAGCGGGAACAGGCGGGTTAACGTGGCGAGCATAGCCAGACTTCCTTATAAGAATGTTATGTTTTATGCAGATTTGCCATAGAGAGTCATCATGCAGGAACGACTGCGGTGACGAAGGCCGGATCATAACATTTCATTATCATGGCGTACGGCGAAGATGGGGCGAGGCGGGAAAATGCGGATCGACTGCTGCCGATCCGCTGCATATCGAAGAAATTACGCTGCTTTTACCTCTAAACTGCGGTAGATCAAACCACCAATCACGGCACCGATAATCGGCATTAACCAGAACATCCACAGCTGAGAGATCGCCCAGTCACCCTGGAACAGGGCTGCCGCGGTGCTGCGTGCCGGGTTAACCGAGGTATTTGTCACCGGAATGCTGATCAGGTGAATCAGGGTTAACGCCAGGCCGATCGCAATAGGTGCAAAACCTTTCGGCGCGCGTTCGCTGGTGGCACCCATAATCACAATCAGGAAGATAGCGGTCATCACCCCTTCGGCGATCATGCCTGACTGCAGGCTGAAGCCGCCCGGCGAGTGTTCACTGTAACCATTCGCCGCAAAGCCGCTGGCCGCTGCACTGAAGTCGCCTTTACCGCTGGCGATCAGATAGAGCACCGCGCCAGCGGCAATGCCGCCTGCCAGTTGCGCGATGATGTAAGGAATGGCCTGAGACGCGGGAAAACGTCCGCCTGCCACTAATCCCAGGGTCACCGCCGGGTTAAAGTGCCCGCCTGAGATGTGACCGACCGCATACGCCATGACCAGCACGCTCAGCCCGAAAGCCAGCGCCACGCCCATGAAGCCAATGCCCAGCTCCGGGAACGCAGCTGACAGCACGGCACTTCCACAACCGCCGGCCACCAGCACGAAGGTACCCAGCGCCTCTGCGACTAACCTTTTCATGATATTTCCTAAATTTGGGTGAATTGATTCAGCGGCGGGATTATAAATCTGCGGAAAGGGAGCGCAATGCAGGTGCACGAAATGCGCAGAGAAAGGGGTTGCCATTTGGCAATAACAGAATGTAACTTTATGTATTAACAGGTTTTATCGGAAGTCGCGTGCCGGGGGAGTAATGAGGGAGATATGAACCATTTTTGCCGTTTTTCAGGCCGCGCTGACGCGGCCTGAATGGCAGAGAAGTTTACTCGAACAGATTACGATGCAGCGTACGTACCACGCTTTCCGCATCGTTGCCCGGTACCAGGAAGCAGAGGTTGTAGCTGCTGGCACCGTAGCAAATCATCCGCAGGTTGAACGGGTCGAGCACACCAAATACCTCTTTGCCGACGCCGCACGCTTTTGACAGCTGATTACCGATAATCGCCACCAGCGCCAGATCTTCTTCCACTTCAACCCGGCACAGCGACGAGAGTTCAGTCAGTAAAGCCTGGGTCAGCAGGCTGGCACTGGTTGAGGTCGATCCGGTGGTGTCGAGCGTCAGCGCCACGCTCACTTCGGAGGTGGTGATCAGGTCAACCGAGACGTTATGACGCGCCAGAATATTGAAGAGTTCGGCAAGGAAACCAAACGTATGCAGCATGTTAAGGCTGTGCAGCGTTAACAGCGTCTGCTTACGGCGTAGCGCCAGCGCCCGAAACAGCGGCGGGTTGCGGGTTTCATTGCAGACGCGGGTCCCACCGGCTGCCGGATCCTTACTGGAACCGACGAATACCGGAATACCCCGGCGTACAGCGGGAAGCAGCGTCGCCGGGTGCAGCACTTTCGCACCGAACGTCGCCATTTCAGCGGCTTCTTCAAAAGTGATTTCATCAATACGCTTCGCCGTCGGCACCACGCGCGGGTCGGTGGTGTAGATGCCCGGCACATCCGTCCAGATATCCACACGCGCCGCGTTCAGCGCTTCGCCCAGCAGCGCGGCGGTGTAATCACTGCCGCCGCGACCCAGGGTGGTGGTGCGCCCTTCGCTTTCACTGCCGATGAACCCCTGAGTAATGACCAATGCCTGCTCAATGCGCGGCTGTAACTGCGCCGTCGCCTGCTCCGCCAGCACCTGTACATCCGGTACTGCCCGGCCAAAATGATCGTCGGTACGCATTACCTTGCGGACATCGAACCACTCCGCATTAACCTGGCGTTCACGCAAAATTTCCACAAACAGCAGTGATGACATCAGCTCACCGTGGCTGACCAGTTCATCGGTCAGAGCATTTGAGGTGGCCAGTGAGGCGGCTTCGGAAAGCATGCTGATATTGTCGATCATCCGATCGATTTCATCGCGGATCACTTCCGGACGCTGCAGTCGATCAACAATGGCGTACTGGATACGGCGGATATCATCAAGCAGCACAGCGCGCTGGGGAGCCTGCTGGCCTTCAGCCAGCGCAACCAGCAGATTAGTAATGCCCGCCGAAGCAGAGAGCACCACCAGACGCGTGCTGGCGTCCTGCAACACCACATCGGCGCTGCGGTTCATCGCTTCAAAATCGGCTACGCTGGTGCCGCCGAATTTTGCCACTATCAGTGTTTGAGACATGTAGGACCTCGTGTCAGGTTATCTTGTTCTCGCCGATGAAAGGGTCGAGAAACATTCTTTCAGCCAGGCACAAGGAAAGAGCAGAAACGGGCGGACAAGATCGGATAGACGAGTCACCCAGAAGCGCCCCACCTTGCGAAACGTCGACTGCAGACGTTTCTGGTGACAACCCAGAGGATTCAGCCCCTGTAGCCGACAGGCAGCACACCGCGTGCTGACCCACCTCGGCGTCGCTCCCCATCATGTGTTTTCACCGGATACGGTTCCTCCAACACACTGCCTGGGCGACGCGCCTCTTCTGGCTTGCGCACAGGTGCGCAAGTAGGCGCATAGATCTAGCCTTTTCTGGACCTGCTGTCAATGTCAGCGATGCCCGGAGCGCCGCATCAGAAAACAAATGACTCTGCGTCGCAGCGGCTACAGTGCTTAATGGGTTCAGCCCATGCAGCAATCCCTGATACGGCACAACGTTTTGCGCAGACTTTCGCGTCACACTTTACCGCGCGTTGCCTCTGCGGTCCGCTGGCTGTTCGCGCCAGTGAATGCTGGCGATAAACAGCGGCGTTCAGATCGCCTGTCCGGCGCGCGCTGACAAAATTTTTCCTTTCAGTTACAACTGTGGTCATACTGAAACGCTAAACGGGCATGATGTGCCTCCGATGGAATGACGGTTCTTAATATCAACAAGAGTGTTGCCATGAAAAATATCAATCCGACACAAACCGCAGCCTGGAAAGCGCTGCAACAGCATTTTGAGCAGATGAAGTCGGTAGAAATTGCCGATCTGTTCGCCCAGGATGCCGATCGTTTTGCCAAATTCTCTGCCACCTTTGATGATCAGATGCTGGTGGATTTCTCCAAAAACCGCATCACCCAGGAAACCCTCGATAAGTTACAGGCGCTGGCCAAAGAGACCGACCTGAGCGGTGCCATTAAGTCTATGTTCTCGGGTGAGAAGATTAACCGCACCGAAGATCGTGCGGTGCTGCACGTCGCGCTGCGTAACCGGAGTAACACGCCGATTCTGGTGGATGGCAAAGATGTGATGCCAGAGGTCAACGCGGTGCTGGATAAGATGAAAGGCTTCTCTGAGCGCATCATCAGCGGCGAATGGAAAGGCTATACCGGTAAAGCGATCACCGACGTGGTGAATATCGGTATCGGCGGCTCTGACCTCGGCCCGTTTATGGTGACTGAAGCGCTGCGCCCGTACAAAAACCATCTGAACATGCATTTTGTCTCTAACGTTGACGGCACCCACATCGCCGAAACGCTGAAAGACCTCAGCCCGGAAACCACCCTGTTCCTGGTGGCATCGAAAACCTTCACCACCCAGGAAACCATGACCAACGCCCACAGCGCGCGCGACTGGTTCCTGAAAACGGCAGGCGACCAGCAGCACGTAGCGAAACACTTTGCTGCGCTGTCGACCAACGCCAAAGCGGTGGGCGAATTTGGTATCGACACCAACAACATGTTTGAATTCTGGGACTGGGTTGGCGGCCGCTATTCACTGTGGTCAGCGATCGGCCTGTCGATCATTCTCTCGATTGGTTTCGATAACTTCGAGCAGCTGCTGAGCGGCGCACATGCCATGGACCAGCACTTTGCCTCTGCGCCGGCTGAGCAGAACCTGCCAGTGCTGCTGGCACTGATTGGCATCTGGTACAACAATTTCTTTGGTGCTGAAACCGAAGCGATTCTGCCTTACGACCAGTACATGCACCGCTTTGCCGCCTATTTCCAGCAGGGCAATATGGAGTCAAACGGCAAGTATGTGGATCGTGCCGGTCATCCGGTGGACTACCAGACTGGCCCCATCATCTGGGGCGAACCTGGCACCAACGGTCAGCACGCGTTTTATCAGCTGATCCACCAGGGTACCAAGCTGGTTCCGTGCGACTTTATTGCGCCGGCTATTACCCATAATGCGCTCGCGGATCACCATCCGAAACTGCTCTCTAACTTCTTTGCCCAGACTGAAGCGCTGGCGTTTGGTAAGTCACGCGACGTCGTAGAGAAAGAGTTTACCGATGCCGGTAAATCTGCAGAGTCTGTGGCCCATATCGTGCCGTTCAAGGTGTTTGAAGGTAACCGCCCGACTAACTCCATCCTGCTGCGTGAGATTACCCCTTACAGCCTGGGCGCACTGATTGCCCTGTATGAGCACAAAATCTTCACTCAGGGTGCCATCCTGAATATCTTCACTTTCGATCAGTGGGGTGTGGAATTAGGTAAGCAGCTGGCGAACCGTATTCTGCCGGAACTGGAAAATGAGGACGAAGTTACCACTCACGACAGCTCCACTAATGCCTTAATTAACCGCTATAAATCCTGGCGTTAATCGGCGTTAATTTCATCGGGCGGCCACTTTGCTGCCCTTTTTTTGTCTGTTTTTACATCTGAATGGGCTGTTTATATCGTCGGAGAGCATGGGTTGTCAGGGAAAAGTCTTAAAATAACCTAAGATAATTCTGAACATCGATACACTTAACGGGCCAGCATAAAGTATAAAATGGTCCTGAAATGGGGCAATCTCTATTGTTAGCTATTGATTCATAATCATATTCAGTTTCAGCAATCCTGAGTAAATTCTGATTATTCTTATTCCGTACCAGATATTAATAAAAAAGAACATTCCGCTTTGCAATTGATTCGCCAGTAGCGAAATATCTGGCATCAGCCCGAAATATTCCGATATAAAAAGTAGTTATCCCCAATCCAGCTAATTAAATCACGCGCCCACCCCGCTATTCACCCTGGTTTTTCCGGTGCTGAACTCTGGTATTTTGTTGCCCTATACTGAACGCGCCCGCAATGGGACTGTCCGTCGATTTTGCCGCAGTCTGACTGCGTTGCAACCTCAGCGGACAGAGATCCTTCATTCACTCAATGCAGGAAACGCTGTTATGAAAAAAACTATGGTTGCCGGTGCAGCCTTGATCTTCGTTGCCGTCTCTTCCAGCGCATTTGCTGCGCCGGAAGAAGCTGGTACCGCAGCTGGCGCGCAGGCGGGAGCAATCTCTGCTGGCACGTCGACCGCTGTGGGTATCGGTGCACTTGGCGCGCTGGTCGGGCTCGGCATTGCCGCTTCTGGCGGTGGTGACGGTGCAAATACCGGTACAACAACCACGACCACGACGAGCACCACTCGTTGATGGATGCCCGACCCCCGTCTGATTGCTGATCTGCAGCAAACGGGCAGAGGCTGAACCACTGACTTCGGTGAGTGAGGATGCTGAGCCACGTAACCTGTATTTCTGCAGCCGGAACGGGACGGGCAGAGCACCTTTAAACATAACCACACGCCTGTGTGGTTATTTTTTACTTTGGCATGACTTATCAGGGACACACAGTGCGCCAACTTCCTCTGCTGCTCGCTTGCCTGCTGCTGCAGGCCTGTACACAAACGCAAAAAGGTCTTGAACAGACTCTGCTGCTTGCGGTTAACGGTCCGGACGACGTGACCGTTACCGATCAACAGGTCAACAATCTTCCCTATGCCAGTCTCTATGCTCGCCTGAATGAAGGTCCGCGCATTTTTGTAGTGCTCGGCTACAACGAGAAAGGTCAGCAGAAATGGGTGACACAGGATCAGGCGATGCTGGTGACACAGCATGGCCGCCTGGTTAAAACCCTGGGCTTGCCGGATAACCTGCTTAGCGTCAGCAATCTGCAACAGGATCCGCTCGCTGACAGCCTGCATATCAGCAACGGTGCAGGCTGGACCCGCATCGTGCAGTGGACCGAACAGGGCAAGGTTCGCGGCGCGACTGTGCGTTCAACCTTCCAGCGCGGCACCGACGAAGTCCTGACCGTGGCGGGCAACCGCATTCCGTGCCGCGTCTGGCATGAGCAGGTGAGCATCGACAGCAGTAACCGCGAGTGGGAAAACACCTTCTGGATCGATAACAGCAGCGGCGATGTGGTGCAGGCCCATCAGATGCTGGCGGCAGACGCCTTCCCTGTAGATATCACTATTCTGAAGCCGGCGAAATCATGAAAAAAATCACTTTTTTGCTGGCCGGGCTGAGCCTGTTCAGCGCCGCAGAAGCGCAGGCAACTGCGCAGGTTATCGTTCATGCACCGCACAACGGCGGTCAGGCTGAGCTGAGCCAGGTCGCGGATCTCTCCCAGCTGGTGACTCTGCCTCCACTGCAGGTCAACACTGACTGGCGTGCGACCTTTATTGCCGAGCGCGGCGCCAGCGCAGTGGCACAGCAGCACTATCAACAGACGCTGGGCGCGTTACGTGCCTGGCGTGCCGACAGCAGCGGCGATCGGGCGGCGGCCATTGATGAGGTGATCCGCCAGCTGAGCGCCATCAAAGTAGCAGGTCGCCAGTTCACGTCGCTCGACCCGGACTGGATCCGTCTGCATCCGGCTGACAACCGTCGGCTGGAAGGCAGCTATGACCTCTATCTGCAGGCCCCCTCAGATTCTGTACTGCTGCTCGGCGCGCTGAGCGGCGCAGGCAAAGTGAGCTGGCAGCCGGGTAAATCAGTACGCGACTATCTGGATGGTCATGACGCACTCTCCGGGGCAGAACGCAATTTTGTCACCGTGATTGCACCTTCAGGCGCCATACAGCAGGTGCCGGTTGCCTACTGGAATCATCGCCACGCGGAAGTGGAGCCAGGCAGCATTATCTGGCTCGGCTTTTCGTCATGGAGCCTGCCAGGCAGCTATGAAGACCTTAATGAACGCATCCTTTCCGTACTGACTCACCGGATACCAGACTGATGAAAAAACGTTATCTCTTCAGCCTGTTGGCTGTTTCCGTGGCGGCAGCCTGTCAGGCGCAGGCTGACACCTGGCCCGAGCCGGTGGGCCCTTCACAATCCGATTTCGGCGGCGTGGGTCTGATGCAGGTGCCGACGGCGCGCATGGCCAAAGAGGGCGAGTTCAGCCTCAACGCGCGCGACAACGATCAGTACCGATACTACTCCGCGTCACTGCAGCTCTTTCCCTGGCTGGAGACCACGGTGCGGTATACCGACGTGCGCACCCGTCAGTACAGTGCGGTCTCAGAATTCAGCGGCACGCAGAGCTATAAAGATAAAGCCTTCGACCTGAAACTCCGTCTGTGGCAGGAGGGCTTCTGGCTGCCGGAAGTGGCGGTGGGAACCCGCGATCTGGGCGGTACCGGTCTGTTCGACAGCGAATACCTGGTGGCGACCAAAGCATGGGGACCGTTCGACTTTACCCTGGGGCTTGGCTGGGGCTATCTCGGCAATAGCGGCACCGTGAAGAACCCGTTCTGCTCATACAGCGACAGCTATTGCCAGCGTCCGCAGGTGGGCGAAGCGGGTTCAATCAACGGCTCGCAGATGTTCCACGGTCCGACGGCGCTGTTTGGCGGCGTGGAGTATCAGACGCCCTGGCAGCCGCTGCGCCTTAAAATGGAGTATGAGGGCAACGACTATCAGAATGACTTTGCTGGCCGCCTTGAGCAGCGCAGCAAGCTCAACGTCGGCGCGATTTATCGCGTAACCGACTGGGCTGACATCAACGCCAGCTACGAACGCGGTAACACCTTTATGTTTGGTGTCACCATTCGCACCAACTTCAACGATCTGCGTCAGGCGCACATCGACAGCGAGAAGCCTTCCTACAATCCGCAGCCGCAACCTAAGTTGCTGGAGCCGACGGTGGTGGGCACTCAGCTGACCGATCTGAAATACAATGCCGGTCTTGATGGTCCGCGTATTCAGACTCAGGGTCACACGATCTATGTGTCAGGCGAGCAGACGAAGTATCGCGATACCCGTGAAGGGGTGGATCGTGCGAACCGCATCATCATGAACCACCTGCCTGACGGCATCGACACCATCAATGTCACCGAGTCGCGCTTTAACATGCCACAGGTGACGACTGAGACGCAGGTCGCCAGCCTGCGTAACAATCTGGAAGGCTATCCGCTGGGCCATGAGCAGCCACTGCAACAGACCCGCAAAGAACCGGTCGATCCGGGTACCACTGAGCAGGGGATGTTTATCCGTCAGGATCGCCTGAACTACAGTCTGTCGCCGGTGCTGAATCAGTCGGTGGGCGGCCCGGAAAGCTTCTATATGTATCAGGTCGGCGTGATGGCCAGCGCTGATTACTGGCTGACGGATCACCTGCTGGTGGGCGGTAGTCTGTTTGGTAACCTCGCCAACAACTACGACAAGTTCAACTACAACGGCGCACCGGCGGACTCTTCGCTGCCGCGCGTGCGTACCCATATCCGCGACTACGTTGAGAACAACGTCTACGTCAACGATCTGCAGGCGAACTATATGGGCCACCTCGGTAACGGCTTCTATGGTCAGGTTTACGGCGGGTACCTGGAGACGATGTATGGCGGCGTGGGCGGCGAGCTGCTCTATCGTCCGGTCGATGCGAACTGGGCGGTGGGCGTCGATGCCAACTATGTCCGTCAGCGTGACTGGGACAACATGATGCAGTTTAACCGCTATAAAGCCTCAACCGGCAACCTGACGGGTTACTGGCGTCCATGGTTCATGCAGGATGTATTGGTGAAAACCAGCGTCGGTCAGTATCTGGCGAAAGATAAAGGTGTGACGGTCGATGTGTCGAAGCGCTTCGACAGCGGCGTGATGGTGGGTGTCTATGCCACCAAAACCAACGTCTCGTCTGAAGAGTATGGCGAAGGCGACTTCACCAAAGGCTTCTATATCTCCATCCCAATGGATCTGTTCACTGTGACGCCAACGCGCGGTCGCGCGCAGGTGAACTGGGTGCCGCTGACGCGTGATGGCGGTCAGATGCTGGGTCGCAAGTACCAGCTGTATGATCTGACGTCCGATCGCGACGCGCGCTTTAACTAAGCAGATGGCGGCCTCAGGGCCGTTTCATGCGGTTAACAGAAAGCAGGCTCAGGGAGCATACACCTGAAGCAAAGCATAGCAATGAGATCGCGCCTGCTCAGGGAACCCGGTCAGATCGGAAAGGCGCTAATGCCATCCCTGGCCGCTCGGCCCGCGCCGTCCCTGGCGCGGGACGCTTTCCTCCTCTGACCGGGTTCCCTGCGCGTTGAGTTTCTTCATTATTGCTGCCAGATTTAACCGGAGCTGGATTTGTCAGCAGTCTGAAGCGGCCCTCAGGCCGCTTTTTTATTTAGTCCGCGTCGTAGCCGAGATTCGGCGCCAGCCAGCGCTCCACTTCCATGACCGACATCCCTTTGCGTACCGCATAATCTTCCACCTGGTCACGCTGGATCTGCGCCACGGCGAAATAGCGGCTGTCAGGATGGCTGAAGTACCAGCCAGAGACTGACGCGCCCGGCCACATGGCAAAGGATTCGGTGAGCTTCATGCCGGTCTGTTCTTCCACCGCCAGCAGACGCCAGATGGCGGCTTTCTCAGTGTGCTCCGGGCAGGCCGGATAGCCTGGCGCCGGACGTATCCCCTGATAATTTTCCCGAATCAGCTCTTCATTGCTGAGATTTTCGTTGGGCGCGAAGCCCCAGATCACCTTACGTACCCGCTCGTGCAGGTATTCGGCAAAGGCTTCCGCCAGACGGTCAGCCAGCGCTTTCACCATGATCTTGTTGTAGTCGTCATGCTGACGATCGTACGCCTCCGCCAGCGCATCCTCTTCCAGCCCGCCGGTCACCGCGAAAGCACCGAGATAGTCCGCTTTGCCGCTCGATTTCGGGGCCACAAAATCCGCCAGACAGTAGTTGGCGAAGTCGGTTTTTTCGGTCTGCTGGCGTAAGTGATGACTCACACACAAAATCTCATCACGCCGCTCATCACTGTAGAGATGAATATCATCGCCGACCCGGTTAGCCGGAAAAATACCGACCACGCCACGTGGCTTCAGCAGCGACTGCTGGCTTAATCTGTCGAGCATCGCATTGGCATCGGCAAACAGACGCTGCGCCTCTTCACCCACCACCTCATCCTCCATGATGCGGGGATATTTACCCGCCAGCGACCAGGTCATAAAGAATGGCGTCCAGTCGATGTAGTTGCGCAGCGTTTCAATGCTGGCCTCCACCTGGCTGACCCCGGGACGATGCGGCACGGGTGGCGTGTAACTCTCCCAGTCAATTGAGGTGGCGTTATCGCGCGCCGCCTGCAGCGAGACCGGCGGCGTGCGCGGCTTTTTGCGTGCATGCTGAATGCGCACGGTCTCGTACTCTTTGCGGGTTCGGGCGACGAAATCCTCTTTTAAGGTGGCGGAGAGCAGCGACGACACCACGCCAACGGTACGTGAGGCGTTCTGCACGTAGACCGTCGGGCCGCTGTAATGCTGCTCAATTTTGACAGCGGTATGCGCCTTCGAGGTGGTCGCGCCGCCAATCAGCAGCGGTAAGGTAAAGCCCTGACGCTCCATCTCTTTCGCCATGTTGACCATCTCATCCAGCGACGGCGTAATCAGGCCTGATAAGCCGATGATGTCCGCATTCACTTCGCGCGCCGTTTTAAGAATTTTTTCGCCCGGCACCATCACGCCAAGGTCAATGATTTCGTAGTTATTACACTGCAGCACCACGCCGACAATGTTTTTGCCGATGTCGTGCACGTCGCCTTTGACCGTGGCCAGCACGATTTTACCGTTGCTGCGCCCCGCTTCTTTACTGGCTTCGATAAAGGGCTCCAGATACGCCACCGCCTGCTTCATCACGCGCGCCGATTTCACCACCTGCGGCAGGAACATCTTGCCCTCACCGAACAGGTCACCGACCACGTTCATGCCGGACATCAGCGGGCCTTCAATCACCTCTATCGGCCGTGGTACCTGCTGGCGCGCCTCTTCGGTATCCTGCTCGATAAACTCGGTGATCCCCTTGACCAGCGAATACTCCAGCCGTTTCACCACGTCCCAGCTGCGCCATTCCGCGAGCTGTTTTTCCTGCGAGCCATCGCTTTTGCCGCCACGGTATTTCTCCGCCAGCGCCAGCAGCCGCTCGGTGCCATCATCCCGCCGGTTAAGAATCACATCCTCTACCGCCTCGCGCAGTTCTGCCGGCAAATCATCATAAATCGCCAGCTGGCCTGCGTTGACGATGCCCATATCCATGCCTTTACGGATGGCGTAATAGAGAAAGACGGCATGTATCGCTTCACGCACCGGATCGTTGCCACGGAATGAAAACGATACGTTGGAGACGCCGCCGGAGATCATCGCATGGGGCAACTCGCGCTTGATATCTTCGCAGGCACCCATGAAATCCATGGCGTAGTTGTTGTGTTCGTCGATGCCGGTGGCGACCGCAAAGATGTTGGGGTCGAAGATAATATCTTCCGGCGGGAAGCCGACCTGTTCGGTGAGGATCCGGTAAGCACGGCGGCAGATCTCAATTTTACGGGCGCGGGTATCCGCCTGACCCACTTCGTCAAACGCCATGACCACCATCGCCGCGCCGTAACGCCGGACCTGACGCGCATGATGAATAAAGGCCGCTTCACCCTCTTTCATCGAAATTGAGTTCACGATCCCTTTGCCCTGAATGCACTGCAACCCTTTCTCAATCACCTCCCATTTTGAGGAGTCGATCATGATCGGCACGCGGGCAATATCGGGTTCGCCAGCAATCAGATTCAGAAAGCGTACCATCGCCGCCTCGGCGTCGAGCATGCCTTCATCCATGTTGATATCGATGATCTGCGCGCCGCTCTGCACCTGCTGCAGCGCCACTTCCAGCGCTTCGTTATACTTCTCTTCTTTGATCAGCCGTTTAAATTTTGCCGAGCCGGTGACGTTGGTGCGCTCACCGACGTTAACAAACAGTGACTCTGCGGTGATGTTAAGCGGCTCCAGACCGGAGAGACGGCAGGCCACCGGGATCGTCGGCAACTGACGCGGTGCAACGCCTTCAACCGCCGCCACCATGGCAGCGATATGTTGCGGTGTGGTGCCACAGCAGCCGCCGATAATGTTCAGGAATCCGGCGGTGGCCCATTCACCAATCTGCTGCGCCATCAGTTCCGCATCCAGATCGTATTCGCCAAAGGCATTGGGCAGACCGGCGTTGGGATGGGCGGTCACGTAGCCTTCAGCGATGCGCGACAGTTCCGCCACATACTGACGAAGTTCGTCGGGTCCCAGCGCGCAGTTCAGGCCAAAAGAGAGCGGTTCGGCGTGACGCAGCGAGTTGTAAAAAGCTTCGGTTGTCTGGCCGGAGAGCGTTCGGCCGGAGGCGTCAGTGATAGTGCCGGAGATCATCAGCGGCAGCGCAACGCCCAGCGCTTCCATCTCGGTCTGCACCGCATAGACGGCTGCTTTGGCATTCAGCGTATCGAACACCGTTTCAATCATGATGATGTCGGACCCGCCCTCCACCAGCGCGCGGGTCGATTCGCGGTACGCCTCCACCAGCTGATTAAAAGTAACGTTACGGTAGGCAGGATCGTTGACGTCGGGTGAGATCGAGCAGGTGCGGTTGGTCGGGCCGAGCACACCCGCAACATAACGCGGACGATCCGGCGTTTTCGCCGTCCACGCATCGGCGCAGGCTCGCGCCAGGCGGGCCGCTTCAAAATTGATCTCCGCCGATAAACGTTCCATCTGGTAGTCCGCCATCGCAATCGACGTGGCGTTAAAGGTGTTGGTTTCGAGGATATCCGCACCCGCCGCCAGGTAGGCGTCGTGGATCTCGCGGATCACCGCCGGTTTACTCAGCACCAGCAGATCGTTGTTGCCTTTGAGATCGCAGGGCCAGTCAGCAAAACGGCTGCCGCGATAATCCTCTTCTTCCAGCTTATAGCTCTGGATCATGGTGCCCATACCACCATCCAGCACCATAATGCGTTGTGCGAGCTGCTGTTTTAACGCGTCGATTTTATTGCTCACTGTTGCCCCATTCACGTCAGTCTGCTGGCGGAAAAGCCCGTTTTTCATTCTGGCACAAGCTGGTCAGGCGACAAAGTAACCTCGACTGAGAGTTTTTCAGGTCACGGCTGTACAGGTCTGACCAGAAAACCAGCGTTTGCAATGCGCGTGATTAAAACGAAAATGATTTCCACAATGCAAAAGGAGAAACAATGATGGCAACGCCGGTTCCTGTTAAGCGCGGCAAGAAACCCCGTGGCACCCCTGTCGCCGCACCCGCGGGCGGTCAGGTGCAATCGCTGACCCGCGGCCTGACGCTGCTGGAGCTGATTGCTGACTCACATGGCAGCGTAGCGCTGACCGAGCTGGCTCAGCAGGCGGGTTTGCCTAACTCCACCACGCATCGCCTGCTCAGCACCATGCAGCAGCAGGGTTTTGTCCGGCAGGTGGGCGATCTCGGGCTGTGGACGATCGGCGCACACGCCTTCGTGGTCGGCAGCAGTTTCCTGCAGAGCCGTAACCTGCTGGCGCTGGTACACCCGGTGCTGCGTAGCCTGATGGAGCAGTCCGGTGAAACGGTGAATCTGGCGGTGCTGGATCTCAGCGATCACCAGGCGGTGATCATTGATCAGGTGCAGTGTACCCAGCTGATGCGAATGTCTGCGCCGATTGGCGGCAAGCTGCCGATGCATGCGTCTGGCGCAGGCAAAGCGTTTCTGGCCCATCTGGGCGATGAGCAGGTCACCGCCCTGCTGCATCAGAAAGGATTGCATTACTACACGCCGAAAACCCTGATGTCGCCGCAGAGTCTGAAAGAGAATCTGGCGCTGGTGCGCAAAGCGGGCTTCTCATTTGATGATGAAGAGCATGCGCTTGGACTGCGTTGTGTCGCCGCGCCAATCTATGACGAACATGGCGAGGCGTTTGCCGCGCTCTCTATCTCCGGCCCCATCGCCCGCATGACTGACGATCGGATTACTGAATTAGGTGCACTGGTCATCCGCGAAGCGCGCCAGGTTACGCTGGCGTACAGCGGTCGTTAACTTTATCTGCGCCGTAGCAGACGCTGAAACGCTGCGTCTGCCGCCAGGCGATCACCTCTTCCACATGACCCTGGGCGATGCGCTGCTGCTGCGCGCGCCACCAGCGGACGTCGAATATCTCCGGATGCAGTTGCAACAGCAATGCGCCGGTAGCGGCTTCACTGCATAACGCATAGCGGAAGGTTTCCGGGAAGACATCGTCCGGCCCGACGCTGTACCAGGGCTCGGCGCTGAGTTCATCCTCCTCATAGCGCGCCGCGGGCACATCCCGGAAGTGCAGCTCCTGCATCGGGCGAATCTCATCGTAATCGTAAAAAATCACCCGGCCATGGCGCGTGATGCCGAAGTTTTTAAACAGCATGTCTCCGGGAAAGATATTGGCCGCCGCCAGCTGTCGGATGGCATTGCCATACTCTTCAATCGCGTGACGTCGCTCTGCGGCATTCGCCTGGGCCAGGTAGAGATTAAGCGGCTGCATACGGCGCTCCAGCCACAGGTGACGAATAATCAGGCGATCGCCTTCGATATGCAGCTTCTCAGCCACGCAGGCGTGGAGCTCTGCCAGCAGCGCCGGTGATATGCGCGACAGCGGCAGCGCAAACTGTTCGAACTCCTGCGTATCCGCCATACGTCCCACGCGATCGTGCTCTTTGACCTGCTGATAACATGCGCGGACCTGCGCTTCCGTCACCTCTTTTTGCGGCGCGAAGCGATCCCTGATGACCTTGAACACCCAGTCAAAGCCCGGCAGCGTGAAGACCAGCATCACCATGCCGCGCATGCCGGGTGCGATCTCAAAGGCCGTCTCATTCTCTGCCAGCGCCTGAAGATACTCGCGATAGCTCTCGGTTTTACCGTGCTTCTGGCAGCCAATCGCCATATAGCGCTCCGCCAGGGTTTTGCCAGGCAGAATCGGTTGCAGCCAGGCGACCAGCGCCGCAGGCACCGGCGCATAAACCATGAAATAGGCGCGGGCAAAACCAAAGACAATGCTGGCGTCATTCACATCGGTCAGACAGGTGTCGATCCACAGTTCGCCCGTTTCACTGCGCTGGATCGGCAGCAGACAGGGCAAGATGCCTTCCGGCAGATGCAGCCGCGCCACCAGCCAGGCGGTTTTGTTACGATAGAAGAGTTCACTGTTAACCTCGAGCCAGCCCTGGTTCAGCCGGGGAAAATGCGACTGCAGGTGGCGGACAATCCAGCCGACGTCGCGAGCGCGCTGCTGCCACGGCAACGTCAGCGGTAAATCGCTCAACACCTGATCCACCAGTGCCAGCCAGCCCCGCTCCGGCTGATAACGGCGCGATAACGGGCGCAAAGGTGTGACCGGTGCGGTCAGGGATTGAGAGCTGAAGATAAACAGCCGGTCAGGCTGCAGATCGGCATGTCCATGTAACCGGCAGTAGACAGAATTAAAGAAGCTTTCGGCAATTTCATGCCGTGGATAGCCGGGCAGCAGGCTTTGATAGTGGTCCTTAACCCGCAGCCAGAACATCTCATCCCAGCTGGCCGCACCGTTCAGCACCCGCAGTTGATCGGCAACCAGGCTGACGTGATGGTCATAGAGATGAATACGGGCCTTCATGGCATGTTGCACCGCCTGCCATTCCGCCTGCTCAAACCGCTGCTGTGCGCCAGCAGTGATGTCGAGAAAGCGACCATACTGTGCATCAAAACCCTGCAGGATAGTGTGGGCGATCAATGATTCGCGTGGCGGCATAATCAGCTCCGGTAAACGCCCGCCCGCGGTTTGCGGACGGGGAATCAGTCAGAGGAAAAGGGTCAGAACTGATGCTCTTCGGTCGAACCGGTGAGCGCGGTGACCGAGGACTTACCGCCCTGAATGATATTAGTCACCTGATCAAAATAGCCGGTGCCCACCTCCTGCTGATGCGAAGAGAAGCTGTAACCGCGATCGCGGGCAGCGAACTCAGGCTGCTGAACCTTTTCAACATAGTGACGCATCCCTTCGCCCTGGGCGTAGGCGTGGGCCAGATCAAACATGTTGAACCACATGCTGTGGATGCCCGCCAGCGTGATGAACTGGAAGCGATAGCCCATGTCGCTGAGCGCCTGCTGAAACTTCGCGATGGTGCGATCGTCGAGGTTCTTCTTCCAGTTGAACGACGGTGAACAGTTGTAGGCCAGCAGCTTGCCGGGGAAACGCGCATGAATGGCGTCGGCAAAGCGCTGCGCCATCGCCAGATCCGGCGTTGAGGTTTCACACCACAGGATGTCAGCATAAGGTGCATAGGCCAGCCCGCGACTGATCGCCTGTTCAATGCCGGCGTGGGTGCGGAAGAAGCCTTCTGCCGTCCGGTCGCCCTGGATAAAGGGACGATCGTATTCATCGCAGTCTGAGGTAATCAGATCGGCGGCGTCGGCATCAGTTCGTGCCAGCAGCACGGTTGGCACGCCCATCACATCGGCAGCCAGCCGTGCCGCCACCAGTTTCTGAATGGCTTCCTGAGTCGGTACCAGAACTTTGCCGCCCATGTGACCGCATTTTTTTACCGCCGCCAGCTGATCTTCGAAGTGGACGGCCGCCGCGCCCGCCTGAATCATCGCCTTCATCAGCTCATACGCATTCAGCACGCCGCCAAAACCAGCTTCAGCATCGGCCACAATCGGCAGGAAGAAATCGGTGTGCCGGCTGTCCCCCGCTTCAATGCCGCTGGACCACTGAATCTGATCGGCGCGCTGAAAGGTCTGATTAATGCGCGTCACCACTTCCGGCACCGAGTTCACCGGGTAGAGGGACTGATCGGGATACATCTGCCCCGCCACGTTGGCATCCGCCGCTACCTGCCAGCCAGAAAGGTAGATCGCTTCGATGCCCGCTTTGGCCTGCTGCAGTGCCTGCCCGCCGCTCAGCGCACCCAGGCTATTGATATACCCTTTCTTCGCCTCGCCATTCAGCAACGCCCATAATTTTTCCGCACCGCGCTCTGCCAGCGTACAGGCGGGCAAGACCGAGCCGCGCAGATTGACGACCTCTGCTGCGCTGTAAGGGCGGGTAATGCCCTGCCAGCGTGCGGTCTGCCAGAGTTGTTCCAGTTGATCGATCTGTTGAGTACGTGTCATGGCAATAACTCCTCTGTTCAGGGGATCAGGCGATAGCCTGGCAGGGTAAGAAAGGAAACCAGCTCGCGCTCGGTGGTGATCTGAGCCATCAACTGCGCCGCGTCGTCATAGCGACCGGCGCTGAAGTGGGCTTCGCCCAGCGCGTTTTGCAGCAGATGCAGCTCTTCGTTAAGCCAGCGCAGAAACAGTTCAGCTGTGACCTGCTGGCCGTTGTTCAGCATTTGCTGATGATGAATCCATTGCCAGATTGAGGTGCGTGCGATCTCAGCGGTGGCGGCATCCTCCATCAGTCCGTCAATCGGGACACAGCCGTTACCGCTGATCCACGCTTCCAGATATTGCAGCGCAACACGGATGTTGGCGCGCATACCGGCTTCGGTGCGCTCACCCTGACAGGGCGCCAGCAACTGCTCCGCTGTGATCGGCGCATCCTCTTCCCGCATGACCTGCAGCTGGTTTGGCCGGTCGCCCAGCGCAGCGTTGAAGACCGCCATCGCGGTCTCTGCCAGACCAGGATGAGCAATCCAGGTGCCGTCATGCCCGTTACCTGCCTCCCGCTGCTTATCTTCCGTCACGCGCTGCAGTACCCAGGCATTGCGCGTGGGATCTTTAGCGGGGATGAGCGCTGACATCCCGCCCATCGCAAAAGCCCCCCGCCGATGACAGGTTTTAATCAGCAGTCGCGAATAAGCGTCCAGGAACGGCTGAGACATGGTGACGGACTGGCGATCCGGCAGCACGCGATCCGCATGCTGTTTAAGGGTTTTGATATAGCTGAAGATGTAATCCCAGCGGCCACAGTTGAGGCCAACAATGTGATCGCGCAGATTCCACAGGATCTCATCCATCTGAAACACGGCGGGTAAGGTTTCGATCAGGACAGTGGCTTTGATCGTGCCACGCGGCAGATCGAACTGATCCTCGCTGAAACTGAAGATCTCACGCCACCAGGCGATCTCCTGCCAGCTCTCGGTTTTCGGCAGATAGAAATAAGGCCCGCTGCCTTTGGCCAGTAATGGCCGGACGTTGTGGAAGAAATAGAGCGCGAAATCAAACAGCCCGCCCGGAATTGCCTTCCCCTGCCAGCTGACATGTTTTTCTGACAGATGCAGACCACGCACCCGGCACATCAGCACCGCAGGGGTAGCGCCGAGCTGATAAATTTTGCCCTTGTCGCTGGTATAACTCAGGGTGCCCTGTACTGCTTCGCGCAGTGTCAGCTGCCCTTCAATCAACGTTGACCACTCCGGAGAGAGCGAATCCTCAAAGTCGGCCATAAAGACTTTAACGTTTGAGTTCAGGGCGTTAATCACCATTTTCCGATCGGGTGGACCGGTGATCTCGACCCGACGATCTTCTAAATCTGCCGGAATAGATTGAATACGCCATTCACTGGCCCTTATGGAAGCCGTTTCCATATCGAAGTCTGGCAGATAGCCCTGGTCATATTGCTGCTGACGCTGCTGGCGAGCCGATAACAGCACTTCGCGTTGCGGTGCAAAGCGTGCAACCAGAGACTCTAAAAAAGAAACAGCCTCGGGCGTTAACAGGTGCTGTTCTGCATGGCTAAAGGGCTGGCTGAAAATCAGGGTATGGCTGATCACTGAGTCTGTCATGCTGGCGTTCTCCTGTATTCAAAGGATCGAAAGCAGCGGATCCACACGGTGTTTATTTTGTAAGCTACAGGATCAGAGCATAAGCATTTATTTTTTTAAATCAAAAACTATTTCCATTTTTAAATACAAATTAACCTATCCTGATGTTTTATCTGCAATAAAACTTTAATCCGTTAAAGGAATTGTTTTCATTTAACGTTTTAAAGGCGAAAAAAAACCGTGTTGCCATCGGCTAACACGGTTCAGTTGATCTTCAGACGGGACTATTCCAGCGTTGGGTTCATGTGACGCAGATCGAACGGCGTGATCTGGTAAACGTAGTAGTTGAGCCAGTTCGAGAACAGCAGATTGCCGTGACTGCGCCAGGTGGCGCGGGGTGGCAATACCGGATTATCCTGCGGGAAATAGTTATAAGGGACTTCCGGATTCACCCCCGCTTCATAATCGCGATGATACTCACCAGACAACGTCAGGGCATCATATTCCGGGTGACCGGTAACAAACACCAGACGTTTGTCTTTACTCGCCATCAGATAGGCCCCGGTTTGTTCCGATTCAGCAAACAGCTCAAGATCGGTGTAATCCGTAATCAAATGGGTGGGGAAATCAGCATAGCGTGAGTGCGGTGCGAGGAAATTATCATCAAAACCGCGGGTCAGTAACGCATGGGGATGCAGTATCTGATGCTCATAGACGCCAGACAGTTTGTTATGCCGGGTTTGCTTGGGAATGCCATACAGAATGTTAAGCGCAGCCTGAACCGCCCAACAGACAAACAGGGTTGAGGTGACATGCTCATTTGCCCAGTGCAGAACGCGCTGAATCTGTGGCCAGTAAGCGACATCATTAAAATCAACCAGCCCGAGTGGCGCACCTGTCACGATTAAGCCATCGTAGTTATCATGCTGGATATCTTCAAAATTGCAGTAGAAGTTGTTGAGGTGCTCAGTGGGTGTATTGCGTGACTCACGGCTGTCGATGCGCAGCAGCTGAATATCGATCTGTAAGGGCGAGTTGGAAAGCAGACGCAGAAACTGATTCTCCGTTTCGATCTTTTTCGGCATCAGATTCAGTATGAGCACTTTAAGCGGGCGGATCTCCTGAACACTGGCGCGCGACGATGTCATCACAAAGACATTTTCGTCACGCAAAAAATTCACTGCCGGTAATTCGTCGGGAACCCTGATTGGCATAACCTGCTCACCTCTTACAACCATATAAACGTTTAGACATCTGGATGCCCAACATTAGCCTGATCGATGTAAGATGTCGAGGTTTGATGCAGAAAATGAAAATGTTTCAGCTTAACGTGGCAAAGTGCAGACGTAAAAAAGCCCCGCACTTTCGTGCGGGGCTTCTTCACTTATTTAATGCCTGGCAGTTCCCTACTCTCGCATGGGGAGACCCCACACTACCATCGGCGCTACGGCGTTTCACTTCTGAGTTCGGCATGGGGTCAGGTGGGACCACCGCGCTAAAGCCGCCAGGCAAATCTTGGTGCACGAAACGAATCTTTTACGCCATGACCGCGTTGCCATCGCTCAGCCACACCGGTCACATACTTCAGTATGCTCCCGCTGACGTCCTCGCTCTGCGCCTTGTCACGCCGCAAAATCTTTCGTTTCCGCTAATTTTTATCCGGTACAGGCTGAAAATTGTGTCTCTCAAAAACGCCTCTGGCGTTGTAAGGTTAAGCCTCACGGGTCATTAGTACCGGTTAGCTCAACGCATCGCTGCGCTTACACACCCGGCCTATCAACGTCGTAGTCTTCAACGTCCCTTCAGGACTCTCAAGGAGTCAGGGAGAACTCATCTCGGGGCAAGTTTCGTGCTTAGATGCTTTCAGCACTTATCTTTTCCGCACTTAGCTACCGGGCAATGCCATTGGCATGACAACCCGAACACCAGTGGTGCGTTCACTCCGGTCCTCTCGTACTAGGAGCAACCCCCCTCAATTCTCCAGCGCCCACGGCAGATAGGGACCGAACTGTCTCACGACGTTCTAAACCCAGCTCGCGTACCACTTTAAACGGCGAACAGCCGTACCCTTGGGACCTACTTCAGCCCCAGGATGTGATGAGCCGACATCGAGGTGCCAAACACCGCCGTCGATATGAACTCTTGGGCGGTATCAGCCTGTTATCCCCGGAGTACCTTTTATCCGTTGAGCGATGGCCCTTCCATTCAGAACCACCGGATCACTATGACCTGCTTTCGCACCTGCTCGAGCCGTCACTCTCGCAGTCAAGCCAGCTTATGCCATTGCACTAACCTCACGATGTCCGACCGTGATTAGCTGACCTTCGTGCTCCTCCGTTACTCTTTAGGAGGAGACCGCCCCAGTCAAACTACCCACCAGACACTGTCCGCAGCCCGGATCACGGGCCTACGTTAGAACATCAAACATTAAAGGGTGGTATTTCAAGGTTGGCTCCACGCAGACTGGCGTCCGCGCTTCAAAGCCTCCCACCTATCCTACACATCAAGGCTCAATGTTCAGTGTCAAGCTGTAGTAAAGGTTCACGGGGTCTTTCCGTCTTGCCGCGGGTACACTGCATCTTCACAGCGAGTTCAATTTCACTGAGTCTCGGGTGGAGACAGCCTGGCCATCATTACGCCATTCGTGCAGGTCGGAACTTACCCGACAAGGAATTTCGCTACCTTAGGACCGTTATAGTTACGGCCGCCGTTTACCGGGGCTTCGATCAAGAGCTTCTCCTTGCGGATAACCCCATCAATTAACCTTCCGGCACCGGGCAGGCGTCACACCGTATACGTCCACTTTCGTGTTTGCACAGTGCTGTGTTTTTAATAAACAGTTGCAGCCAGCTGGTATCTTCGACTGGCTTCGGCTCGGGGAGCAAGTCCCTCCACCTACGCGCCAGCGTGCCTTCTCCCGAAGTTACGGCACCATTTTGCCTAGTTCCTTCACCCGAGTTCTCTCAAGCGCCTTGGTATTCTCTACCTGACCACCTGTGTCGGTTTGGGGTACGATTCTGTGTTACCTGATGCTTAGAGGCTTTTCCTGGAAGCTGGGCATTTATCACTTCAGCACCGTAGTGCCTCGTCGTCACGCCTCAGCGTTAACAAGCGTCCGGATTTACCTGGACACTCCGCCTACACGCTTAAACCGGGACAACCGTCGCCCGGCTGATATAGCCTTCTCCGTCCCCCCTTCGCAGTAACACCGAGTACAGGAATATTAACCTGTTTCCCATCGACTACGCCTTTCGGCCTCGCCTTAGGGGTCGACTCACCCTGCTCCGATTAACGTTGAACAGGAACCCTTGGTCTTCCGGCGAGCGGGCTTTTCACCCGCTTTATCGTTACTTATGTCAGCATTCGCACTTCTGATACCTCCAGCATGCCTCACAGCACACCTTCGACGGCTTACAGAACGCTCCCCTACCCAACAACACATAAGTGTCGCTGCCGCAGCTTCGGTGCATGGTTTAGCCCCGTTACATCTTCCGCGCAGGCCGACTCGACCAGTGAGCTATTACGCTTTCTTTAAATGATGGCTGCTTCTAAGCCAACATCCTGGCTGTCTGTGCCTTCCCACATCGTTTCCCACTTAACCATGACTTTGGGACCTTAGCTGGCGGTCTGGGTTGTTTCCCTCTTCACGACGGACGTTAGCACCCGCCGTGTGTCTCCCGTGATAACATTCTTCGGTATTCGCAGTTTGCATCGGGTTGGTAAGCCGGGATGGCCCCCTAGCCGAAACAGTGCTCTACCCCCGAAGATGAGTTCACGAGGCGCTACCTAAATAGCTTTCGGGGAGAACCAGCTATCTCCCGGTTTGATTGGCCTTTCACCCCCAGCCACAGGTCATCCGCTAATTTTTCAACATTAGTCGGTTCGGTCCTCCAGTTAGTGTTACCCAACCTTCAACCTGCCCATGGCTAGATCACCGGGTTTCGGGTCTATACCCTGCAACTTAACGCCCAGTTAAGACTCGGTTTCCCTGCGGCTCCCCTATACGGTTAACCTTGCTACAGAATATAAGTCGCTGACCCATTATACAAAAGGTACGCAGTCACCCCCATAAAGAAGGCTCCCACTGCTTGTACGTACACGGTTTCAGGTTCTGTTTCACTCCCCTCGCCGGGGTTCTTTTCGCCTTTCCCTCACGGTACTGGTTCACTATCGGTCAGTCAGGAGTATTTAGCCTTGGAGGATGGTCCCCCCATATTCAGACAGGATACCACGTGTCCCGCCTTACTCATCGAGCTCACAGCATGTGTGCTTTTGTGTACGGGAGTATCACCCTGTACCCTGCGACTTTCCAGACGCTTCCACTAACACACAAACTGATTCAGGCTCTGGGCTGCTCCCCGTTCGCTCGCCGCTACTGGGGGAATCTCGGTTGATTTCTTTTCCTCGGGGTACTTAGATGTTTCAGTTCCCCCGGTTCGCCTTGCAGCACTATGTATTCATGCTGCAATGATGCACAGAGTGCACCGGGTTTCCCCATTCGGACATCGACGGCTGTAGCGGTTCATATCACCTTACCGTCGCTTTACGCAGATTAGCACGTCCTTCATCGCCTCTGACTGCCTGGGCATCCACCGTGTACGCTTAGTCGCTTAACCTCACAACCCACAGGCGTTTTACAACGCTGCGAATTGCAAGCATTTGAGAGACTCGAACGCATCGCTTTGTCATTCCTTATTACGGAGGAATGACGCGCTGCGTCGTTTCAATTTTCAGCTTGTTCCGGATTGTTAAAGAGCAATATCTTAAACACGACTCGTAAGTCATCTTTAAGATATGTGGGTAACATCTTTCACCTGTCACCAAGCTTTGGCGTCCCCTAGGGGATTCGAACCCCTGTTACCGCCGTGAAAGGGCGGTGTCCTGGGCCTCTAGACGAAGGGGACAATTAAGTCTGTCTTCGAAAGACACTTTGCTCGTTATTTTCTATCAGACAATCTGTGTGGACACTGCGCGGGAAAGTATCTTCAGGTAAGGAGGTGATCCAACCGCAGGTTCCCCTACGGTTACCTTGTTACGACTTCACCCCAGTCATGAATCACAAAGTGGTAAGCGCCCTCCCGAAGGTTAAGCTACCTACTTCTTTTGCAACCCACTCCCATGGTGTGACGGGCGGTGTGTACAAGGCCCGGGAACGTATTCACCGTGGCATTCTGATCCACGATTACTAGCGATTCCGACTTCACGGAGTCGAGTTGCAGACTCCGATCCGGACTACGACGCACTTTGTGAGGTCCGCTTGCTCTCGCGAGGTCGCTTCTCTTTGTATGCGCCATTGTAGCACGTGTGTAGCCCTACTCGTAAGGGCCATGATGACTTGACGTCATCCCCACCTTCCTCCGGTTTATCACCGGCAGTCTCCTTTGAGTTCCCGACCGAATCGCTGGCAACAAAGGATAAGGGTTGCGCTCGTTGCGGGACTTAACCCAACATTTCACAACACGAGCTGACGACAGCCATGCAGCACCTGTCTCACGGTTCCCGAAGGCACTAAGGCATCTCTGCCAAATTCCGTGGATGTCAAGAGTAGGTAAGGTTCTTCGCGTTGCATCGAATTAAACCACATGCTCCACCGCTTGTGCGGGCCCCCGTCAATTCATTTGAGTTTTAACCTTGCGGCCGTACTCCCCAGGCGGTCGACTTAACGCGTTAGCTCCGGAAGCCACTCCTCAAGGGAACAACCTCCAAGTCGACATCGTTTACGGCGTGGACTACCAGGGTATCTAATCCTGTTTGCTCCCCACGCTTTCGCACCTGAGCGTCAGTCTTTGTCCAGGGGGCCGCCTTCGCCACCGGTATTCCTCCAGATCTCTACGCATTTCACCGCTACACCTGGAATTCTACCCCCCTCTACAAGACTCAAGCCTGCCAGTTTCAAATGCAGTTCCCAGGTTAAGCCCGGGGATTTCACATCTGACTTAACAGACCGCCTGCGTGCGCTTTACGCCCAGTAATTCCGATTAACGCTTGCACCCTCCGTATTACCGCGGCTGCTGGCACGGAGTTAGCCGGTGCTTCTTCTGCGGGTAACGTCAATCGACGCGGTTATTAACCCCGTCGCCTTCCTCCCCGCTGAAAGTACTTTACAACCCGAAGGCCTTCTTCATACACGCGGCATGGCTGCATCAGGCTTGCGCCCATTGTGCAATATTCCCCACTGCTGCCTCCCGTAGGAGTCTGGACCGTGTCTCAGTTCCAGTGTGGCTGGTCATCCTCTCAGACCAGCTAGGGATCGTCGCCTAGGTGGGCCATTACCCCGCCTACTAGCTAATCCCATCTGGGTTCATCCGATAGTGAGAGGCCCGAAGGTCCCCCTCTTTGGTCTTGCGACGTTATGCGGTATTAGCCACCGTTTCCAGTGGTTATCCCCCTCTATCGGGCAGATCCCCAGACATTACTCACCCGTCCGCCACTCGTCACCCAAGGAGCAAGCTCCTCTGTGCTACCGTCCGACTTGCATGTGTTAGGCCTGCCGCCAGCGTTCAATCTGAGCCATGATCAAACTCTTCAATTTAAGTTTGATTTGCTTAAACAAGTTAAGCGGTGCTCATCTGTAAAACGTCATAATGAATTTCATTATGTGTTCACTCGTGAGGCTTGATATTTTTTACGTCCGGAGACGCTGATATCAATCCTGCGAGTGCCCACACAGATTGTCTGATAAATTGTTAAAGAGCAGTGCGAACAGTGCGTTAGCGTCCTGTCGCGAGGTGGCGTATATTACGCTTTCCTCCTGCAGAGTCAACCTCTTTCTCAGAAGTTTTTCTCCGGCGGCTCAGTCTCCTGCGCCTCTCAACCTGTCATTCCGTTGCCGGTGTGCCGTGTTGATGGATGCGCATTATAGGGAGTTGTCTGAGAGGCGCAACCCATAAATTGCATAAAAAAGAGCGTTCGCTGCATTCCACAGCAAAAGCGGCTGTTATACGCAGTTACACACAATGTTATCCACATTAGTCGGGCCAGATAAATTTAGGCGAGCATCACGCAAACGTTTTCGCTACAATGCCGGGCGAAGTTCCGGACACCCCTTTTCGGGGCGTTACCTGAGGTTTTTGATTTTTTCTTCCTGTATAGAGAAGAGAAAACCGCTGTAAAGCCTGATGTAACGCTCTTATATACGCGAAACAAAGCCAAGGGATAAACCACCATGCAACAAACTCGTCCTGTACGCCGCGCATTGCTCAGTGTCTCTGACAAAGCCGGTATCCTCGAATTTGCTCAGGCGCTCTCAAGTCGCGGTGTCGAACTGCTCTCCACAGGCGGAACAGCTCGCCTGCTGGCGGATGCGGGTCTGGCTGTCACAGAAGTCTCTGACTACACCGGTTTCCCGGAAATGATGGATGGACGCGTCAAAACCCTGCATCCCAAAGTGCATGGCGGCATTTTAGGTCGTCGTGGCCAGGATGATGCCATTATGGCGCAGCACGACATCAGCCCAATCGACATGGTGGTCGTTAACCTCTATCCCTTTGCACAGACCGTCGCCCGTGAAGGATGTTCACTGGAAGATGCAGTGGAAAATATCGACATCGGTGGCCCGACCATGGTGCGCTCTGCTGCCAAGAACCATAAAGATGTGGCAATCGTGGTCAGCAGCGGCGACTACGAAGCGATCATTGCCGAAATGGATGCCCATGAAAATGGTCTGAAGCTTGAGACCCGTTTCGATCTGGCGATCAAAGCGTTTGAACACACCGCCGCGTATGACAGCATGATCGCTAACTACTTTGGCAGCCTGGTACCCGCCTATCACGGTGATCGTAATCAGCCTGCTGGCCGTTTCCCGCGTACCCTGAATCTGAACTTCATTAAGAAGCAGGATATGCGCTACGGTGAAAACAGCCATCAGGATGCTGCCTTCTATATAGAAGAGAACATCACTGAAGCTTCAGTGGCGACGGCCCGGCAGGTTCAGGGCAAAGCGCTCTCCTATAACAACATTGCTGACACGGATGCTGCACTGGAGTGCGTAAAAGAGTTCAGTGAACCCGCCTGCGTCATCGTCAAACATGCGAACCCTTGTGGCGTAGCGACCGGTGACTCGCTGCTGACAGCCTATGAGCGTGCTTACCAGACCGATCCGACCTCCGCATTTGGCGGTATCATCGCCTTTAACCGCGAGCTGGATGAAGCAACTGCGCAGACCATTATCAGCCGCCAGTTTGTTGAGGTGATTATCGCGCCAGCGGTTTCCGAGGCTGCGCTGAAAATTACCGCCGCGAAGCAGAATGTCCGTGTCCTGATCTGCGGCCAATGGCAAAACCGTACTGCCGCACTGGATTTCAAACGTGTCAACGGGGGTCTGCTGGTACAGGATCGCGATCTCGGCATGGTTGATGCCAGCCAGCTGCGCGTCGTCAGTAAACGTCAGCCAACCGAACAGGAACTGCGTGATGCGCTGTTCTGCTGGAAAGTAGCGAAGTTCGTTAAGTCTAACGCCATTGTTTATGCACGCGACAACATGACTATCGGTATCGGTGCCGGACAGATGAGCCGTGTCTATTCCGCTAAGATTGCCGGCATTAAAGCAGCCGATGAAGGGCTGGAAGTAAAAGGATCAGCCATGGCGTCGGATGCCTTCTTCCCGTTCCGTGATGGTATTGATGCGGCAGCCGCGTCAGGCGTGAGCTGCGTCATCCAGCCTGGCGGCTCCATCCGCGATGAAGAGGTGATTGCGGCGGCTGATGAGCACGGCATTGCCATGATCTTCACCGACATGCGTCACTTCCGCCATTAATCGTTCTGGAGAGAAACAGATGAAAATTTTAGTAATCGGTAATGGCGGACGTGAACATGCTCTGGCCTGGAAAGCAGTCCAGTCGCCGCTGGCGGAAACCGTATTTGTGGCACCGGGTAACGCGGGCACCGCATTAGAGCCTGCGCTGCAAAATGTCGCGATTAGTGCAACTGATGTCCCTGCCCTGCTTGAGTTTGCCCGGCGTGAAAAGATCGATCTGACGATTGTCGGCCCCGAAGCGCCGCTGGTGATTGGCATCGTGGATGCCTTCCGTGAGGCCGGGCTGGCTATCTTTGGTCCGACTCAGGCCGCTGCGCAGCTGGAAGGCTCTAAAGCTTTCACCAAGGATTTCCTGGCGCGTCATCAGATCCCGAGTGCGGAATACCAGAACTTCACCGAGGTTGAGCCCGCTCTCGCGTATCTGCGTGAGAAAGGCGCCCCTATCGTCATCAAAGCCGACGGCCTGGCCGCAGGTAAAGGCGTGATTGTGGCGATGACGCTGCAGGAAGCTGAGGATGCGGTTCAGGATATGCTGGCCGGAAACGCCTTTGGCGATGCCGGACACCGCATTGTGATTGAAGAGTTTCTGGATGGCGAAGAAGCCAGCTTCATCGTGATGGTGGACGGCGAGCATGTGCTGCCCATGGCCACCAGCCAGGATCACAAACGCGTGGGCGATGGCGATACCGGTCCGAACACCGGCGGAATGGGTGCCTACTCTCCGGCTCCGGTTGTCACCGATGAGATCCACCAGCGCGTTATGGATCAGGTTATCTGGCCGACCGTGCGCGGCATGGCGGCTGAAGGCAACGTCTATACCGGTTTTCTCTATGCCGGCCTGATGATCGATCACACCGGGCAGCCGAAAGTGATCGAATTCAACTGCCGCTTCGGCGATCCGGAGACTCAGCCGATCATGCTGCGCCTGCAGTCGGATCTGGTCGATCTTTGCCTGGCCGCCTGTGACGGTAAACTGGATCAGAAAACGTCACAATGGGATCCCCGCCCTGCGCTGGGTGTGGTGCTGGCGGCGGGCGGTTATCCGGGTGACTACGCTCAGGGCGATCAGATTCACGGTCTGCCACTCGAAGAAGTGGCTGACGGCAAGGTATTCCACGCCGGAACACGGCTGGAAGAGGACCTGGTACTGACAAACGGTGGCCGCGTGTTGTGCGTAACCGCGCTGGGCGACGATGTGGCCGCGGCACAAAAGCGGGCTTATGAGCTGACAAAACCGATCTCATGGCAGGGCAGCTTCTGTCGCCGCGATATCGGCTACCGCGCCATTAATCGCAAATAAGTTCAGGGGGCACCAGGTGCCCCCTTTTTAATTCACATATCTTCTTCTGTCGGCTGCTGTGAGCAGTCATCCTGCTGACTGACCCGCAATAGCTGTATTCCTTCCGGCGCTTCCAGCCATGACACCATCAGCGGTGCCGATGCGCGGCGTTGCTGCTGTGTCAGCATCTGCAGAGCGTCGGCGTCAAAAGCGGGTCTGACCTGCTGGCCTTCGCAACTCTCCAGCACATTGTTTCCCAGCCAGTGTCCCTGTCTGAGGAACACCTGACCGCTTAATAGCGCATCGCTGAGGTTACGCATCCGCTCGGCATCAAACTTATAGAGCTCAACCGCATCCGGGCTGACCGCTTCACGCCGGCCTGAAAGCTGGCGCTGCATAAAGTTAAGACCGCCAGCCTGGTCAAAGCGCAGGGTCACATCATCAGGCTGGTTGCCCTTCACCTGACGCTGAATGCTGATCAACGACTCTTCCAGCCAGACATAATCCGTCACTTCACCCTCACCCCCACTGAACGGCGTATAGAAGGTGCGGATATGGACAGACTGGTGGTCGCTGTTTTTACGCCAGATACGAACAACACCACGATCGGCAAGATAGCCACTGGCAGAAAAGGGGGGAATATCCGGAGTAGAGCTGCAACCGAAAAGAAAAAGGGAGAGAAACAGAACAGATAAACGCTGAAACAGCGGGGTCATGATGGCTGGCCTCTTAAACAAAAGGGGCGAAACGCCCCCTGTTTTAAAGCTTAACCGCAGTGCGACGTCTTACTTAACGGCGTCTTTCAGCGCTTTACCAGACACGAATGCCGGTACATTTGCTGCAGCGATTTTGATCTCTTTGCCAGTCTGCGGGTTACGACCGGTACGCTCAGCGCGGTGGTTCACTTTAAAAGTACCAAAACCAACCAGTTGTACAGCATCACCATCTTTCAGAGACTCAGTGATCGCAGCCAGAGTAGATTCCAGCGCTGCCTTTGCCTGGGTTTTAGACAGGTCAGCTTTTTCTGCGATCACATCAATCAGTTGAGTCTTGTTCATAAGTTATCCTTAAAGTGTATTTATCGCTTGCTAAGCAACGAGTGCGAGGGAAAAGCCATATTCTGGCACTCTTCTGCCTGCACGCACCGATAGCCACAATTTTCAGCCCCCCAAATGTAGACCAGACAGGGGGCCAATGTGAAGCCTCCAGGCGCGCTAATTCGGGCCTGAAGTCACGTTTTATCGCCTTACTGCTGGAAATTTATACCGATGTTGCTAATTCCCGCTTCACGCAGGTCAGATCGCAGACCTTTAATCAATTCAAGGTCGCGCTCTTCACACTCCGCCAGCAGGCGGAAAATCTCCCACTGAAGGTCCCACTCATCGATGATAGCCGGGTTTTCACGCAGCTCTTCGTCGGTCATTTCGCGTCCAGCCTGGGTCATTTCCAGCATGGCGATAGTGGTAATTGAGGTCTCGCTGACTTCAATTGCATGCTCAAGAGTTTCACCGCTCAGCTGCGCATGTACGACTTCGCTTAATGCCACACAGGCATCGATAGCCGGATAAACGCCGTAAACCTCAAACGCATCACCATCCGGAATGGCGGCTTCGAGCTTTTCCAGCTGGCTGTCGAAGTTAATCTTCGCATCTTTGACCGTCAGGTTTTCCCAGATCAGATCAAGAATACGGCGATAGAGTGCCGGATCGGCAAATTCAGTCTGCTCGCAGAACGCACGATAGTTGGGATACATGCGCTCGCACAGGCAGGCCATAAAAGTAAGATGCTGCCAGCTTTCCAGCTTCGCCAGACGCAGATGAACGGGATTTTGTAACATAAAGGTGGCTCTTATTCGTTTCGCTGGCCGCAGTGTAACTGCAAAACCGCAGCACAAACAGTGTTAAAGCGCGTTTTGCCAGCGCTGGAAAGCGGTTCGGTTCGAGGCAACCGCGTCGGCCCAGCGGGTCGGTTCCGGCAGCCGGTAACCACGCGTACAGTTTTCGACCCACTGCAGCGCGGTATCCAGGCTGACACGATGGCCGGTGGCGACAAACAGCGGATTACACCGCAGCTTGCTGCGCCATACCCAGCCTATCTGCTCGCCTTTGTCGATCAGTGGCTGACGACTGCCAGGCTGCGCATCCAGATCGGCAAAACGGCCACACAGGCGACTTTTCGCGACACCAATGGTGGGCACATCGACCAGCAGGCCAAAATGTGACGCGACGCCAAGTCGTCGTGGATGCGAAATACCGTGTCCATCCACAAACAGCAGGTCCGGCTTTTGCTCCAGCATCTGCCAGGCGGCCATCAGCGCTGGATATTCACGGAATGAGAGAAAGCCCGGAATATAGGGCATGGTGGTCTCAACGCGTGCGATGCGGTGCTCCACCAGCTTTAAGGAGGGATACTCCAGTATCACCATCGCCGCCCGGGTAATGGTGCCTTCCTGCTCAAATCCAACGTCCGCCCCGCCGATAAAGCGGGGTGGCAGCACATCAAAATCATCTTCACGCACCACATCAGCGGCGCGTTGTAACTGCTCAGCGCGAAGTGCGGCAATATCCATGATTACTCCTGATGCCAGGGACGTGATAAACGGTGTACCGCCTCAACAAAGACGCCCGCATTTTCCGGTGGCACATCCAGATGAATACCATGACCCAGATTAAAGACATGCCCGGTGCCCGAGCCAAAGCGCTCCAGGATCCCAGCCACTTCCTGTTCTATGCGCTCAGGTGCCGCATAGAGCATAGAAGGATCCATGTTGCCCTGCAGGGCGACTTTGTCGCCCACGCGACGGCGTGCATCATCAATATCGGTGGTCCAGTCGAGACCCAGCGCGTCACAACCGGTGGCGGCCATCGCTTCCAGCCACTGTCCGCCGCCTTTGGTGAAGAGCGTCACCGGCACGCGGCGACCGTCGTTTTCACGCAGCAGGCCATCGACAATTTTGTGCATGTAATGGAGTGAGAATTCGCGGTAATCACGACCGGTCAGCACGCCGCCCCAGGTATCAAATACCATAACGGACTGCGCACCGGCGCGGATCTGAGCATTGAGATAGAGGATGACGCTGTCGGCCAGCTTATCCAGCATCGCGTGGAGCGTAGCGGGATCGGCATACATCATCTTCTTAATTTTGGTAAACGCCTTGCTGCTCCCGCCTTCCACCATATAGGTGGCCAGCGTCCACGGACTGCCAGAGAAGCCAATCAGCGGCAGGTCGCCGTTCAGGTTCTTACGGATGGTACGGACAGCATTCATCACATAGCCCAGCTCCATTTCGGGATCGGGCACCGGTAAACGCTCAACGTCAGCGCGGCAGGTCACAGGGTTTGAGAAACGCGGGCCTTCGCCGGTTTCAAAGTAGAGACCCAGTCCCATCGCATCCGGAATGGTCAGGATGTCACTGAAGAGGATGGCGGCATCCAGCGGATAACGGCGCAGCGGCTGCAGGGTGACTTCACAGGCCAGCTCGGCGTTTTTACACAGCGACATAAAGTCACCCGCCTGGGCGCGTGTCGCTTTGTACTCCGGCAAATAGCGCCCGGCTTGTCGCATCATCCAGACCGGCGTGACATCAACCGGCTGACGTAACAGGGCACGCAAATAACGATCGTTCTTCAGTTCACTCATCTCAACACTCTCTCAATAACAGGCGTGTAGTGTAGCACTTTCACACTTCGGCGCGGCACAGGGCGACGGTATCTTCAATCAGGCGGCGCGCCACGGTGCCTGGCGGTGGCAGCAACGGCAGCTCATCAAAACGGAACCAGGCCGCATCCAGCAGCTCTTTACCGTCGTGCTGCAGATCGCCGCTGTCATACTCCGCCATAAAGGCTGTCATCAGCGATTGCGGGAAGGGCCACGGCTGGGAGGTAACGTAACGGACGTTTTTGACGCGGATATTGCTCTCTTCCATCACTTCGCGGGCAACGGCCTGCTCCAGCGTCTCGCCCACCTCCACAAAACCTGCCAGCACGGTGTAGACCTTGTTGCGATGGCGGGCATGATTCGCCAGCAGGATTTCATCACCGCGACGGATAGCCACAATGATGCAGGGTGCGATCTGCGGATAGTAACGCTCGCGGCAATGGCTGCAGAGACAGGCAAATTCATGTTTGCTTTGGTGCATTTCATGGCCGCAATAGCCGCACCAGCGATGAGAACGGTAGAATTCCGCCAGTTGCACACCGCGACCCACCAGCTGAAACAGCGCCACATCCTGATCGATCAGCTGTCGTACTGAGAACATATCGGCAGAACGCGGCTCACAAATCAGCCAGACTTTTTCGCCCTGCCACTCACCGATGGTCCGGGCTTTACTGCCGGTCAAACCAAATTTTTCGGCGTTTCCGTGGGGTAAATCACCTTGTGGTAACCAAAGTTTCTGTTCATGGCTGACAATCCACCATCCAGCGTCTACGCTTGAGATTTCGCATTGCATTTATTTCGTCATCCTTAGCGTCAACTCGCACGCTGAAGTCCTGATGTTAAGTGTGTAGATAAACAACTATAACTCACATGGAGTTAGATATGCTTAACCAGTTAGACGTCCTGGCTGAACGCGTAGGTGGCAGTAATGAACTGGTCGATTCGTGGCTTGAAGCCCGTCGTCAGCTACTGGTGACCTATTATCACCTGGTCGGACTTAAACCAAACAAAGAGGCGCTGACGCGTCTTGATGAGCAGGCTCTGGACAACTTCTGTCACGGTCTGGTCGATTATCTTTCTGCGGGTCACTTCAGTATCTATGAACGCGTGATCAGCGAAATGAGTGGCGACAGCCCGATGATTGCCGCCGCACAGATCTATCCACCGCTGGAAGCCAATACTGAGCGTCTGATGCAGCTGTATGACGGCCACCTGCAGCAGGCGATCGACGACGAGAACTGCATGACCTTCCAGCAGGCACTCTCCGAAGTGGGTGAAGTGCTGGAAGCACGCTTTACGCTGGAAGATAAGCTGATCCAGCTGGCATGGGATAACCAGCTTGTCCCCCCGCCGGTTGCCAATGACAGCCATATCGCGCGTCCGGCTTAATCATCATCTCCGGCAAAGGGGTTGAGATTATCCCGTAGCCCTTTTATGCTGAACAGGTTCTGAGGAGAGTGCTCCAAAGAACCTTTTTGATTTTTGCTTTGAAATATAAGGTTTTTACATCTGGCTCTGTTATCAGACACCAGCGTAAAAACAGCTTCTTGTCGGAGTGCCCAGTTGGGCTGAGACCGTTAATTCGGGATCCGCGGAACCTGATCAGGTTAGAACCTGCGAAGGGAACAAGAGTAAATATTCTCTGTATGCCAGCATGCTAACGCTGTCTATACGGTTACTCCTTCCGAACTCCGGACAAGCATCGTTCCCCCTTAACAGGATGATTGCTATGTCTGACCAAAAAACAACCCGTCGTGAACAGCGTGCCCAGGCGCAGGAATTTATTGATTCCCTGCAAAGCGGCAGTGCATTTCCCCAGTCCCGCCGCATCTGGATTACCGGCAGCCGCGAGGATATTCGCGTTCCCATGCGTGAAATCGTGCTAAGCCCGACTCACATCGGCGGCAGCAAAGAACAGCCTCTCTATGAGCAGAACGAAGCGGTACCGGTCTATGACACGGCGGGTGCCTATGGCGATCCCGCGGCACAGATCGATGTTCATCGGGGCCTGGAAAAGCTGCGCGCCCGCTGGATTGCTGAACGCGACGACAGCGAACTTCTCGAACAGAACAGCTCAGGCTATACCCAGCAGCGGCTGGCTGACGAGGGGCTGGATCATCTGCGTTTCGATCAACTGCCGACACCGCGCCGTGCCCGCGCAGGCTGCTGCGTCACGCAATTGCACTATGCCCGCCAGGGGATCATCACCCCGGAGATGGAATTTATCGCACTGCGGGAAAACATGGGCCGTGAGCGAATCCGCAGTGAGGTATTGCTGCAACAGCATCCCGGCCACAGTTTTGGCGCGCATCTGCCAGCCAGTATCACGCCCGAGTTTGTACGTCAGGAGGTCGCTGCCGGACGCGCCATTATCCCTGCCAATATCAATCACCCTGAATCGGAGCCGATGATCATTGGCCGCAACTTTCTGGTTAAGGTCAATGCCAACATCGGTAACTCGGCGGTGACCTCTTCTATTGAGGAAGAGGTGGAAAAACTGGTCTGGTCGACTCGCTGGGGTGCCGATACGGTGATGGATCTCTCTACCGGTCGTTATATTCATGAAACGCGCGAATGGATTTTGCGAAACAGCCCGGTGCCAATCGGTACAGTGCCGATTTATCAGGCGCTGGAAAAAGTGAATGGCGTAGCCGAGGCGCTGAACTGGGAAATATTCCGCGATACGCTGCTTGAGCAGGCGGAACAGGGTGTCGATTATTTCACTATCCACGCTGGCGTGCTGCTGCGTTATGTCCCGATGACGGCGAAACGTCTGACCGGAATTGTATCGCGGGGTGGCTCTATCATGGCGAAATGGTGCCTGTCGCATCATCAGGAGAGCTTCCTGTATCAGCACTTCCGGGAGATTTGTGAAATCTGCGCCGCCTATGATGTCTCCCTGTCGCTGGGCGATGGCCTTCGTCCGGGTTCCATTCAGGATGCCAACGATGAGGCGCAGTTTGCCGAACTGCGTACCCTGGGCGAGCTGACCCGTATTGCCTGGGAATATGACGTTCAGGTAATGATTGAAGGCCCG
Source organism: Pantoea sp. ABR1s (assembly GCF_057812235.1). Classification (NCBI taxonomy): domain Bacteria; kingdom Pseudomonadati; phylum Pseudomonadota; class Gammaproteobacteria; order Enterobacterales; family Erwiniaceae; genus Pantoea; species Pantoea sp. ABR1s. Next base: position 3,864,648 of record NZ_CM173823.1, read on the forward strand.
GGGCACGTCCCGATGCATATGATCCGCCGCAACATGACAGAACAGCTCGACCTGTGCGATGAAGCCCCCTTCTACACCCTTGGCCCGCTGACCACCGACATCGCGCCCGGCTATGACCATTTCACCTCCGGTATCGGTGCTGCCATGATTGGCTGGTTTGGTTGCGCCATGTTGTGTTACGTCACGCCCAAAGAGCATCTGGGTCTGCCGAACAAAGAGGATGTGAAGCAGGGATTGATCACCTACAAAATCGCGGCGCATGCCGCCGATCTGGCGAAAGGCCATCCGGGTGCGCAGATCCGTGATAACGCCATGTCCAAAGCGCGCTTTGAGTTCCGCTGGGAAGATCAGTTTAATCTGGCGCTGGATCCCCATACGGCGCGGGCTATGCATGATGAAACCCTGCCGCAGGAGTCGGGCAAAGTGGCCCATTTCTGCTCGATGTGTGGCCCTAAGTTCTGCTCGATGAAAATTTCCCAGGAGGTGCGCGAGTTCGCAGCACGTCAGGATACGCACGCCGAGCCCGTTGAAGTGGGCATGGCGCAAATGTCAGACCGTTTTCGTCGGCGCGGCGGTGAGCTTTATCATCCCGCCGATGCCATTAAGGAGGAGTAACGATGCCCGCATTTCCCGCTACCGCCCCGCGCCTGGGGCTTTATCCGGTGGTTGATAGCCCCGACTGGATTGAGCGCCTGCTGAAGATGGGCGTTCGTACACTGCAGCTGCGCATCAAAGATCAGCCCGATGAGATCGCCGAACCCGCCATCGCTCAGGCGATTGCACTGGGTAAACGCTATGACGCGCGCCTGTTTATCAATGACTATTGGCAGCTGGCGATAAAGCATCAGGCTTATGGCGTGCATCTGGGTCAGGAGGATCTCGATGTTGCCGATCTTGCCCGGATTCATCAGGCAGGAATGCGTCTGGGGCTCTCCACCCATGACGATGCTGAACTGGATCGCGCACTGGCAATCCAGCCCTCTTACATCGCGCTTGGACATATTTTCCCGACGCAGACCAAAGAGATGCCTTCTGCGCCGCAGGGCATTGAGCAGCTGAAGCGGCATCTGACGCGCCTGACGCATATCCCCACCGTGGCAATTGGCGGTATCTCAATTGCTCGGGCACCTGACGTGCTGGCAACCGGCGTAGGGAGTATTGCGGTGGTGAGTGCGATTACCCAGGCAGATGACTGGCGTGAAGCAACACGTACTTTGCTGGCGCTGGCAGAGCTTCACCAATAAGGATTTGTGGAAGCTGTCCCGCATAGCGGCTGCAAAACCAGTAACGCCAGCGTTTCTGCCGGGAAAGCGGTGCGCAAAAGCGTAAGTTGCCGCTGGCGTGCTCTGATCCAAAACCTTAACGTGGCCTCCGTCAGGTTAAGGTTATCTGACCAGGGCCGGTTCCCTCCTCTTGCCGGCCCTGCTTCTTCTTTTCGCTATGCGAGAGTTGAAGCTGAAATCTGCGTCTCATGCTGGCACGAGAGCATGGCGCGTTCGACGGCTGCACCCACCAGCGCCAGCGCCTTCTCAGTCTGCTCGTTGATCGGCAGCCCGTAGTTTAAGCGCAGACAGTTACGGTATTTACCCGAGGCCGAAAAGAGTGAGCCTACGGCTATCTGAATTTTTGACTCGCGCAATTCGCGATTGAGCCGGACCGCATCAAACGCTTCGGGGAGCTCTATCCACATCAGAAAACCGCCCTGAGGACGGGAAACGCAGATGCCGCAGGGAAAGTAGTGGCGCACCCAGCAGCTAAAGGTTTCATAGTTACGATGATAGATTTGCCGCATCCGGCGCAGATGGGGCTGATAATGGCCCTGGCGGATAAACTCGGAGACCGCATGCTGAGGCTGTGTGGCGGTGGAACCTGTGACGATATATTTCATGTGCAGTACACGGTCGCGATAGCGGCCGGGTGCAACCCAGCCGACACGCAAACCTGGCGCCAGCGTTTTGGAAAAGGAGCTGCACAGCAGAACCCGGCCATCGAGATCCAGCGCTTTAATGGTCGCTGGGCGCGGATATTCCCAGGCTAACTCACCATAAACATCATCTTCAATGACCGCCGCGTCAAACCGCTGCGCCAGGGCCAGCAATGCCCGCTTACGCGGCTCAGGCATGATAAATCCCAGCGGATTATTACAGTTCGGCACAACAACGACTGCTTTAATCGGCCATTGATCAAACGCCAGTTCCAGCGCTTCCAGGCTGATGCCGGTTACCGCATCGGTTGGGATCTCAATGGCACGAATGCCAAATCCGCGCAGGGTTTGCATGATCCCGTGAAACGAAGGCGACTCAACGGCAATGATATCGCCCGGCTCGCAGACCGCGCGCACGGCTACCGATAACGCTTCATGGCAGCCGGTGGTAATAACGATATCATCGGCGGTGAGCTGGCAACCGCTATCTATCGCCAGTCGTGCAACCTGTTGCCGCAGTGCGAGAACACCATAGAGGTTGTCATAATTGAGCAGCGCGATGTCCTGCTTCTGAGCCTGTCGGCTGAAGGCTTTCCACAGCGGCTTAAGCGTCGGTTGGGTCAGATCGGGCATGCCGCTTCCCAGCTGCAACACATCATCTTCCAGACGGCTGTTAATCAGCTCCAGCACCGCATCCCACTGCGTTACCTCAACCGGCCGCTGTGCGGGACGGGTCAGCGCAGGCATAGGGGGCGTCGCCTTACGCGAGGCCACAAAATAGCCAGAGCGCGACTGCGGCGTAATCATCTGCTTCTCTTCCAGCAGATGATAAGCCTGCTGCACGGTGCTGATACTGACGCCATGTTCGGCACTCAGACTGCGTACCGAGGGCAGGCGCTCACCACTGCGATATAAACCTTGTTCAATACGCTGAGCCAGCAGCGTGGCCAGATGTTCATATCGCGTCATTGTATTTCCTCTGACTCAGGAGCTGAGCATTAACCGGTACAGTTATGCCTCTTTTTTACCATTCAGATTGTCATTAACGCAATCTGTATGTTAAAGAAAGGTGATTTTTGCGTCTGTATCATACAGAGCGATCCGCTGAGAATAGTCCTCAGACAATTCACTGAGGGCACTATCATGGGATACGACGAGAATCGCGCAGCTAAACCGTTTACAGGCACGCCTTACCAGTTGGTTCGCTATCTTTGGCGCAGTTATAAACGCTGGCAACTGAGGCGTGAGACGCGCGTCATCCTGTCGAAGCTGAGTGACAGTCAGCTGAAAGACATTGGCCTTGGCCGCAACGACTGGAATGTCTGAATCAGAGACAAAAAAAAACCCTGCCGAGGCAGGGTTTTTATCAGGCAAAGGACGATTAATCGTCTTTGTTGCCGCCGAGACCGGCGTTCAACAGTTCAGCCAGGCTGGCTGAGGCTTCATCCGCAGTAACCTGCGGTGCAACCGGAACTTCACCTGCCGCTTTGCGGCGCATACGATCCTGATGGTACGCATAACCGGTACCGGCCGGGATCAGACGACCCACGATTACGTTCTCTTTCAGGCCGCGCAGTTCATCGCGCTTACCTGCTACTGCTGCTTCGGTCAGGACACGCGTGGTTTCCTGGAACGATGCTGCAGAGATGAACGATTCGGTAGCCAGTGACGCTTTGGTAATACCCAGCAGGTCACGCATGAAGGTTGCGCCAACTTTTCCGTTCGCTTCCAGATCACGGTTAGAGATCTTGATGCGAGAGAATTCAGCCTGCTCACCTTCCAGGAAGTCTGCACTTCCTGCGCTCACGATGGTTGCTTTACGCAGCATCTGACGAACGATGACTTCGATGTGCTTATCGTTAATCTTAACGCCTTGCAGACGGTAAACTTCCTGCACTTCGTTAGTGATGTAACGGGTCACCGCATGCACGCCACGCAAGCGCAGGATGTCATGTGGAGACTCTGGGCCATCGGAAACCACGTCACCGCGCTCAACACGTTCACCTTCGAACACGTTCAGCTGACGCCATTTCGGAATCATCTCTTCGTACGGCTCACTGCCATCCAGCGGAGTGATGACCAGACGACGCTTACCTTTAGTCTCTTTACCGAAGGAGATGATGCCGCTGATCTCCGCCAGAATAGCTGGCTCTTTCGGACGACGCGCTTCGAACAGGTCAGCAACGCGTGGCAGACCACCGGTAATATCCTTGGTACCGCCAGATTCCTGCGGAACACGCGCCAGCGTGTCACCAGCACTGATCTTCACGCCATCTTCCAGCTGAACAATCGCTTTACCCGGCAGGAAGTACTGAGCCGGCATGTCGGTGCCCGGGATCAGAACGTCGTTGCCGTTGGCATCAACAATTTTCAGCGCAGGACGCAGATCTTTACCGCCCGCAGTACGTTCAGCACTGTCCAGAACCACCAGCGAAGAAAGACCGGTTAAGTCATCTGTCTGACGGGTAATGGTCTGGCCATCAACCATGTCCGTGAAGCGAATGAAACCGCCCACTTCGGTGATGACTGGCATGGTATGCGGATCCCAGTTTGCGACGGTTTCGCCCGCTGCAACCTGCTCACCATCACCTTTCGCCATGGTAGAACCATAAGGAACTTTATAGCTCTCTTTGGTACGACCAAATTCGTCGATCATTTTCAGTTCAACGTTACGCGAGGTGATCACCAGCTTGCCTGCCGAGTTCGTTACCGACTTAGCGTTGGTCAGCTTGATGGTACCTTTGTTCTTCACCTGAATGCTGGATTCAGCAGCCGCACGTGATGCCGCACCACCGATGTGGAACGTACGCATCGTCAGCTGTGTACCTGGCTCACCGATGGACTGTGCCGCGATAACACCGATCGCTTCACCTTTGTTGATGATGTGACCACGTGCCAGGTCGCGACCATAGCAATGCGCACACACACCAAAGTCGGTTTCACAACCTACTACTGAGCGGACTTTCAGGCTGTCGACTGAGTTCAGTTCCAGCACGTCACACCAGTGCTCATCGAGCAGCGTGTTGCGTGGAACCAGAATATCAGCCGTACCCGGCTTCAGAACGTCTTCAGCGGTCACACGACCCAGTACACGTTCACGCAGTGGCTCTTTAACGTCGCCACCTTCGATGACAGGTGTCATCATGATGCCTTCGTGTGTACCACAGTCATCTTCGGTAACAACCAGATCCTGTGCAACGTCAACCAGACGACGCGTCAGATAACCGGAGTTCGCCGTTTTCAGTGCGGTATCCGCCAGACCTTTACGAGCACCGTGGGTTGAGATGAAGTACTGGAGTACGTTCAACCCTTCACGGAAGTTCGCCGTGATTGGTGTTTCGATGATGGAGCCATCTGGCTTCGCCATCAGACCACGCATACCGGCCAGCTGACGAATCTGTGCAGCAGAACCACGCGCACCGGAGTCAGCCATCATAAAGATGCTGTTAAAGGAAACCTGTCGCTCTTCTACGCCGTCACGGTTAATAACGGTTTCGGTTGAGAGGTTTTCCATCATCGCCTTGGCAACACGTTCGTTGGCTGCTGCCCAGATATCGATGACTTTGTTGTAACGTTCGCCTGCGGTTACCAGACCAGACTGGAACTGCTCCTGGATCTCAGCCACTTCTGCTTCCGCTTCGGTGATGATTTCCACTTTCTTCTCTGGAATAACCATGTCGTCGATGCCGACAGACGCGCCTGAACGGGCTGCGTAAGCGAAACCGGTGTACATGGTCTGGTCAGCAAAGATAACGGTCGGCTTCAGGCCCAGAATGCGGTAACAGGTGTTCAGCATTTTGGAGATAGCTTTTTTGCCCAGCGCCTGGTTAACGATGGAGAAAGGCAGACCTTTTGGCACGATCATCCACAGGATGGCACGGCCAACAGTGGTGTCGATGATGCTGGTTTTAGCAACCCACTCATCCTGCTCATTTTTCTCGTGTTCGGTGATACGCACCTTAACGCGAGCATGCAGCGATGCGAGGCCAGCGCGATAAATACGCTCAGCTTCTTTCGGGCCAGTCAGCACCATGCCTTCGCCTTTGGCGTTAACACAGTCACGGGTCATGTAGTACAGACCCAGTACAACGTCCTGAGAAGGAACGATTATTGGCTCGCCGTTCGCAGGTGACAGGATGTTGTTGGTCGACATCATCAGCGCACGCGCTTCCAGCTGGGCTTCCAGCGTCAGCGGTACGTGAACAGCCATCTGGTCACCATCGAAGTCGGCGTTGTATGCCGCACAAACCAGCGGGTGCAGCTGGATCGCTTTACCTTCGATCAGAACCGGTTCAAAAGCCTGAATACCCAGACGGTGCAGCGTAGGCGCACGGTTCAGCAGAACCGGGTGCTCACGGATCACTTCGTCGAGGATATCCCAGACAACCGCTTCTTCGCGCTCAACCATTTTCTTCGCGGCTTTGATGGTGGTGGCCAGGCCACGCAGTTCCAGCTTGCCGTAAATGAACGGTTTGAACAGTTCGAGTGCCATTTTCTTCGGCAGACCGCACTGATGCAGGCGCAGGTATGGACCTACGGTGATAACCGAACGACCAGAATAGTCGACACGTTTACCCAGCAGGTTCTGACGGAAACGACCCTGCTTACCTTTGATCATGTCAGCCAGCGATTTCAGCGGACGCTTGTTGGAACCGGTGATCGCACGACCGCGACGACCGTTGTCCAGCAGTGCATCGACCGCTTCCTGCAACATACGCTTTTCGTTGCGCACGATGATATCTGGCGCAGCCAGATCCAGCAGGCGTTTCAGACGGTTGTTACGGTTGATCACGCGACGATAGAGATCGTTCAGATCCGACGTTGCGAAACGGCCACCATCCAGCGGTACCAGCGGACGCAGATCCGGTGGCAGAACAGGCAGCACGGTCAGGATCATCCACTCTGGCTTGTTGCCAGACTGTACGAACGCTTCCAGCAGCTTGATGCGCTTGGTCAGTTTTTTACGTTTGGTTTCGGAGTTAGTTTCGTTCAGCTCTTCACGCAGCTGCTCGCACTCCTGCTCCAGATCCATGTTTTTCAACAGGGCCTGGATCGCTTCGGCGCCCATTTTGGCGTCGAACTCGTCACCGAACTCTTCCAGAGCGTCAAGGTACTGCTCTTCAGTCAGAATCTGACGCTTCTCGAGGTTGGTCATGCCACCTTCGATTACCACGTAAGATTCAAAGTAGAGCACGCGCTCGATGTCACGCAGTGGCATATCCAGCAGTAAGCCGATACGCGATGGCAGTGACTTCAGGAACCAGATGTGCGCAGTCGGCGACGCCAGTTCGATGTGGCCCATACGCTCACGGCGTACTTTAGTCTGGGTCACTTCAACGCCGCACTTCTCACAAATCACACCACGGTGTTTCAGGCGCTTGTATTTGCCGCACAGGCACTCATAGTCTTTTACCGGCCCGAAGATACGGGCACAGAACAGACCATCGCGCTCTGGCTTAAAAGTACGGTAGTTAATGGTTTCTGGCTTTTTCACTTCACCAAAAGACCAGGAACGGATCATGTCTGGCGAAGCCAGCGCAATTTTGATCGCATCAAACTCTTCGGTCTTAGTTTGCGCTTTCAGAAACTTAAGTAAGTCTTTCACGGATTAGCTCCCGTCGGAGTGAGACTCAGAGGGCGTCCAACCGAAATTGAACGCCCCGTAACCAGTACAATTGCGAGCGCTTTAAACCCTGCGCTTTCAGGCGGCGGCGAACCGCAGCCTGAAAAGGGGTTACTCGTCTTCCAGCTCGATGTTGATACCCAGCGAGCGAATCTCTTTCAACAGTACGTTGAAGGATTCCGGCATGCCCGGTTCCATCTGATGGTTACCGTCAACGATGTTTTTATACATCTTGGTACGGCCGTTGACGTCATCAGACTTAACGGTAAGCATTTCCTGCAGGGTATACGCGGCACCATATGCTTCCAGTGCCCATACTTCCATCTCACCAAAGCGCTGACCACCGAACTGTGCCTTACCACCCAGCGGCTGCTGAGTAACCAGGCTGTAGGAACCGGTTGAACGCGCATGCATCTTGTCATCAACCAGGTGGTTGAGTTTCAGCATGTACATGTAGCCAACGGTTACCTGACGTTCGAACTGCTCACCGGTACGGCCGTCAAACAGGGTAATCTGACCGGAAGAAGGCAAGCCGCCGAGCTGCAGCAGCTCTTTGATTTCGCTCTCTTTCGCGCCATCAAACACCGGAGTGGCGATTGGCATACCTTTCTTCAGGTTCTCAGCCAGACGCAATACTTCGTCGTCGGAGAAGGTGTTCAGGTCAACTTTCTGACGCAGATCGCTACCCAGGTCATAGGCGCGCTGGATGAATTCGCGCAGTTTCGCGACGTCTTCCTGCTTTTTGAGCATGGCGTTGATCTTCTCGCCGATGCCTTTCGCTGCCATACCCAGGTGGGTTTCCAGAATCTGACCGATGTTCATACGCGATGGTACGCCCAGCGGGTTCAGAACGATGTCAACCGGCGTGCCGTTTTCATCGTAAGGCATATCTTCGATCGGGTTGATCTTAGAGATAACACCTTTGTTACCGTGACGGCCTGCCATTTTGTCACCCGGCTGAATCTGACGCTTAACAGCCAGATAAACCTTAACGATTTTCAGCACGCCTGGTGCCAGATCATCGCCCTGGGTGATTTTACGACGCTTACCTTCGAGTTTTTTCTCAAACTCGTGCTTCAGCTCGTCGTACTGCTCTGCCAGCTGCTCCAGCTGGTTTTGCTTGGCTTCGTCAGTCAGACCCAGTTCCAGCCAGCGCTCGCGCGGCAGCTTGTCCAGTTTGTCTGCTTCAACGCCACCAGAAATCAATACGTTCTGGATACGGCTGAACAGGCCCGCTTCCAGAATCTGCAGTTCTTCAGACAGGTCTTTCTTGGCCTGCTTCAGCTGCATCTCTTCAATTTCCAGCGCACGTTTGTCTTTTTCCACGCCATCGCGGGTAAAGACCTGAACGTCGATCACGGTGCCTGACACGCCATTCGGTACGCGCAGTGACGAATCTTTCACGTCAGAGGCTTTTTCACCGAAGATAGCGCGCAGCAGTTTCTCTTCTGGCGTCAGCTGGGTTTCACCTTTTGGCGTAACCTTACCAACCAGAATGTCACCACCGGTCACTTCAGCACCGATGTAGACGATGCCTGACTCATCCAGTTTAGAGAGTGCAGCTTCACCCACGTTCGGGATATCAGCGGTAATCTCTTCCGGCCCCAGTTTGGTGTCACGCGACACGCAAGCCAGTTCCTGAATGTGGATAGTCGTAAAGCGATCTTCCTGAACCACACGCTCGGAGACCAGGATGGAGTCTTCGAAGTTGTAACCGTTCCACGGCATGAACGCTACGCGCATGTTCTGGCCCAGTGCCAGTTCACCCAGATCGGTGGACGGGCCATCTGCCAGCACGTCGCCGCGCTCAACCGGCTCACCCAGAGAAACACATGGCATCTGGTTGATGCAGGTGTTCTGGTTAGAACGGGTATATTTGGTCAGGTTGTAGATGTCGATACCGGCTTCGCCAGCATGCATTTCGTCTTCGTTAACTTTGATAACGATACGTGATGCGTCGACGTACTGTACGGTACCGCCACGTTTGGCAACGGCAGTTACACCGGAGTCAACGGCAACAGCACGTTCCATACCCGTACCAACCAGCGGCTTATCAGCACGCAGAGTCGGAACGGCCTGACGTTGCATGTTCGCACCCATCAGGGCGCGGTTAGCATCATCGTGTTCCAGGAACGGGATCAGTGACGCACCGACAGAAACGATCTGTTGAGTCGAAACGTCCATGTAGTCAACCTGATCGCGGCTGAACAGACTTGATTCGCCTTTGCTACGGCAGGTGACCAGGTCATCAACAAACGCGCCGTTATCATCAAGAGGGGCGTTCGCCTGAGCGATAACGTAGTTACCCTCTTCGATAGCAGAGAGGTAGTGAATCTCGTCAGAAACCAGACCGTCGATAACACGGCGGTAAGGCGTCTCAAGGAAACCGTACTCGTTGGTCTGTGCATACACAGACAAGGAGTTGATCAGACCGATGTTCGGGCCTTCAGGGGTTTCGATTGGGCAGACACGACCGTAGTGCGTTGGGTGTACGTCACGCACTTCAAAGCCGGCACGCTCACGCGTCAAACCACCCGGGCCGAGAGCAGAGATACGACGTTTGTGCGTAATCTCTGACAGCGGGTTGTTCTGATCCATAAACTGAGAAAGCTGGCTGGAACCAAAGAACTCTTTCACCGCGGCCGAAATTGGCTTCGCGTTGATCATGTCCTGTGGCATCAGGGTATCAAGGTCGCCCAGTGACAGACGTTCTTTAACCGCACGCTCAACACGTACCAGACCGACACGGAACTGGTTCTCAGCCATTTCACCGACTGAACGAATACGACGGTTACCGAGGTGGTCGATATCGTCCACTTCGCCTTTACCGTTACGGATGTCGATCAGCTTCTTCATCACTTCGATGATGTCATCTTTGCTCAGGATGCCTGAACCTTCGATTTCATCACGCAGCAATGAACGGTTGAACTTCATACGACCCACAGCAGAAAGATCGTAACGATCTTCAGAGAAGAACAGGTTCTCAAACAGATTCTCTGCTGCTTCGCGTGTTGGCGGCTCACCAGGACGCATCATGCGGTAGATCTCAACCAGTGCGCTCAGACGATCGCTGGTTGGGTCGACACGCAGGGTCTCGGACATATATGGACCGTGGTCCAGATCGTTGGTGAACAGCGTTTCGATGCGCTTGTGACCGGACTGGCTCAGTTTGGCCAGCAGATCCAGTGACAGTTCCATGTTCGCTGCAATGATCAGCTCACCGGTGCTCTCATCGATGTAGTCTTTAGCGACCACTTTGCCCGCGATATATTCAACCGGAACTTCGATGTGCTGAATGCCATCTTTTTCCAGCTGACGGATATGGCGCGCAGTAATACGGCGTGCTTTTTCGACGTAGACGGTGCCGTTCGCTTCGATATCGAAGGTCGCAGTTTCACCGCGCAGGCGCTCAGGCACCAGCTCCATCTGCAGCTTGTTGTCGCGAATTTCAAACACCACTTTCTCGAAGAAGATATCGAGAATCTGAGGTGTAGTGAACTGCAACGCACGCAGGATGATAGTGGCCGGCAGCTTACGACGACGGTCAATACGGACAAACAGGTTATCTTTCGGGTCAAACTCAAAGTCGAGCCATGAACCGCGGTAAGGGATGATACGTGCGTTGTAGAGCACTTTACCCGATGAGTGGGTTTTACCCTTATCGCTATCAAAGAACACGCCAGGACTACGGTGCAGCTGAGAAACGATAACGCGCTCGGTACCATTGATAACAAAGGTACCATTGTCGGTCATGAGCGGAATTTCGCCCATGTAGACTTCTTGTTCTTTAATGTCTTTTACGGTGCCTTCTGGCGCTTCGCGCTCATAGACCACCAGACGCAGTTTCACGCGCAGCGGTGCCGAATAGGTCACGCCACGGATCTGACACTCTTTCACGTCAAAGACAGGTTCACCCAGGCGATAGCTGACATACTGCAACTCAGAGTTGCCGCTGTAGCTCGCAATAGGGAATACAGAGCGGAATGCAGCTTCCAGTCCGTACTGACCTTCTGGATCTTGCTCGATAAACTTCTGGAACGAGTCGAGCTGGATGGAAAGGAGATAAGGTATGTCCAGTACTTGCGGACGTTTACCAAAATCCTTACGAATACGTTTTTTCTCGGTATAGGAGTAAACCATAGGGTTCCTCAGCTAGCTGACAAGTCGACCCACGCTGTCCGTCCTGACAGGACAGTTCATGCAACACGATTTTGTTTGATTCACTGGCTGCGCAGCAGCAGTGCAATACCTCTTTCTATCACGCTTAAATCATTTCATCGCTGTTGCGAGGGCAGGGAACCCGCACAGGTAGAGCGGTATATTAAGTCGTCGATAGAGAAAGATATTGAAGAGTAACAATGGACAAACAGTGTGAAACCCCATTGAGACCCTGTAGCGCAAAAAGGCTGGTGACCAAAAAGTCACCAGCCATCAGCCTGAAACTACTCAGACTGCAACCCGAAGGCTGTCTTACTTAACTTCAACTTCAGCGCCAGCTTCTTTCAGAGCAGCTTCAAGTGCAGCTGCGTCATCTTTGCTGATCGCTTCTTTGATTACGCCAGTTGCTTCAACCAGATCTTTGGCTTCTTTCAGGCCCAGACCAGTTGCAGTACGTACGGCTTTGATTACTGCAACCTTGTTCGGGCCAACAGCTTTCAGGACTACGTCGAATTCAGTTTTTTCTTCAACAGCTTCAGCCGGGCCCGCAGCAACAGCTACAGCAGCAGCAGCAGAAACGCCGAATTTTTCTTCCATAGCAGAAACCAGCTCAACTACTTCCATTACGGACATCGCTGCAACAGCTTCCAGAATTTGGTCTTTAGTAATAGACATGACAATTGTTCCTAAGAATCAGAAAAAGTTTATACGTAAGCAAGTACGAAGAAAAGAAGATGGCCTTAAGCCGCTTCTTTTGCATCGCGTACAGCAGCCAGAGTGCGGACCAGTTTGCCGGCAGCGGCTTCTTTCATGGTCGACATCAGACGTGCCAGTGCTTCTTCGTAGGTCGGCAGCGTTGCCAGACGGTCAATATTGGCCGCCGTGATCAGCTCACCTTCAAAGGCTGCAGCTTTGACCTCAAATTTTGCATTCGCTTTCGCGAAATCTTTGAACAGACGAGCAGCAGCGCCCGGGTGTTCCATAGAATATGCAATCAGGGTCGGACCAACAAACGTGTCTTTCAGGCACTCAAACTGAGTACCTTCAACGACGCGGCGCAGCAGGGTGTTACGAACAACACGCATGTAAACGCCAGCTTCACGGCCTGCTTTACGCAGTTCGGTCATTTTATCAACGGTGACGCCACGGGAATCCGCAACAACCGCTGAAAGCGCACCTTTGGCTACTTCGCTGACTTCAGCAACAATCGCTTGTTTGTCTTGAAGATTTAATGCCATTAGCTTTTGCTCCTGGATTTGACCGGGAAAGGATTTCCCCGGAACTCACTTCACTTACTCACCCCAAGGGGAAATAAGCGCTCGAACACGGTGAGCAGAATCCAGCTAAGAAAAAATTCTTTTGGTTCTGTCACCGTCTACGCAGGGTATTAAGCGGAATATCCGGAGATAAGCAGCTCCTGCGGTCTTGGACGGAGGCCAGGATAAGGCCTGGCTCCAACCTAAATTCTGTGCGACGCAGCAGAGTCAGAGGGAAAGGCGATACACGCAACAATCAGTTCTGGCTCTCTGGTGTCCTGTTCCGTTAATAACAGAACAACGGGCGTAAGATTCTAGGTGAATTTTTCGCCCGTTTCAAGCAGCAATTAGTTTGCTGTTGCGTTCAGACCAGCCTGGTCAACGGCAACGCCGGCGCCCATGGTGGTTGAAAGGCTAACTTTCTTGATGTACACGCCTTTCGCCTGAGATGGTTTTGCTTTTTTCAGCGCAACCAGCAGAGATTCCAGGTTTTCTTTCAGTTTGTCAGCGTCAAAGTCCACTTTACCGATGGTAGTGTGGATGATGCCGTTTTTGTCGTTACGATAACGAACCTGACCCGCTTTAGCGTTCTTAACCGCTTCAGCAACGTTAGGCGTTACAGTACCGACTTTCGGGTTTGGCATCAGGCCACGTGGACCCAGAATCTGGCCCAGCTGGCCAACAACGCGCATTGCATCCGGAGAAGCAATAACAACGTCAAAATTCATTTCGCCTTTCTTGATCTGATCAGCCAGGTCTTCCATGCCTACCAGCTCAGCGCCTGCTGCTTTAGCAGCTTCAGCGTTGGCGCCCTGGGCGAAGACAGCAACACGTACTGAACGACCAGTACCGTGTGGCAGAACGGTCGCGCCGCGAACGTTCTGATCAGATTTACGTGCATCAATGCCGAGGTTGACAGCAACGTCAACGCTTTCAACGAACTTGGCAGTAGCCAGTTCTTTCAGCAGAGCAACAGCTTCAGCAATATCATACTGCTTGGTCGCGTCAACTTTGTCGCGAATTACGGTCATGCGCTTGGTCAGCTTAGCCATTTCTTAGTCCTCTACTACCAGGCCCATGGAACGAGCAGTACCTTCGATTGAGCGAGTCATCGCTTCAACGTCAGAACCAGTCATGTCCGCAGCTTTGGTTTCTGCGATTTCACGTACCTGAGCACGAGTCACTTTACCGACTTTATCTTTGTTCGGCTTACCAGAACCAGACTTGATGCCCGCTGCTTTTTTCAGCAGTACGGCAGCCGGAGGCGTTTTGGTAATGAAGGTAAAAGAACGGTCGCTGTATACGGTGATAACAACAGGAGTCGGCAGACCTTTTTCCAGAGATTCGGTCTTAGCGTTGAACGCTTTGCAGAATTCCATGATGTTAACACCCTGCTGACCCAGAGCTGGACCAACCGGTGGACTTGGGTTCGCCATACCAGCTGCAACCTGCAGCTTGACGTAGGCTTGGACTTTCTTAGCCATGATATTTCCTCAATTGGGTTATAGCGCCTGTAAAGGCTCCCCGTGATAACGATTTACACGCTGTTGCCAGCGCATAAAAACAAAAGGCGCGAAATTGTAGTTAAATTTCGCGCCTGCTGCAACAGCTAATTTGTGAGCGGAAAGAGGTTAACCTTTCTCCACCTGACCGAAGTCGAGCTCAACCGGCGTGGCACGTCCAAAGATGGAAACGGATACCGTCAGGCGGCTCTTCTCGTAATCCACATCTTCAACCACACCGTTAAAGTCAGCAAAAGGACCGTCATTAACGCGAACCATTTCACCTGGCTCAAACAGCGTTTTCGGACGAGGCTTGTCGCCGACCTGCTGCAGACGGTTCATGATCGCATCAACTTCTTTATCGCTGATAGGTGCCGGACGGTCAGATGTACCGCCGATGAAACCCATCACGCGTGGGACGCTGCGTACCAGGTGCCAGCTGGCGTCATTCATCACCATCTGAACCAGTACGTATCCCGGGAAAAACTTGCGCTCGCTCTTACGACGCTGGCCACCACGAATTTCAACGACTTCTTCAGTCGGAACCATGACGTCGCCAAACAGCTCTTCCATGTTGTGCAATTTGATATGCTCGCGCAGCGATTGTGCTACGCGGCCTTCAAAACCGGAAAACGCCTGTACGACGTACCAGCGTTTCTTTGGAGCTTCAGACATCTCAGAACCTCAGGCCAGTGATAAACGATACCAGACGGACCAGAATACCATCCAGCCCCCACAAAATCAGTGACATCACGGCAGTAACCGCGGCAACGATTAACGTGGTGTGCAGCGTTTCCTGGCGGGTTGGCCAGATAACCTTACGCATTTCTGTTCTTGCTTCACGAGCAAAAGCCACGGTCGCTTTGCCTTTGGTCGTTAAAAGCGCAATGCCGCCAGCCGCTGCAATCAGTACAACTACGGCTAAAGCACGCAGTGGCAGTGACACATCACGATAGAGGTAGTTACCTACAATCGCTGCAAGCAGCAGTAACACGACTACTACCCACTTTACCGCTTCCAGGCCACGCCCGCTCCCTTGAGCTTCGGTATTCGCACTCATAAACCAACCTGCCACAATAATTCAGAAACTATTCTGCCCCGCAGTGCGAGGCGTCCAAACCGAATGAGCTTTTGGGGCGTAACTCGGTATCCAACGCCGCATAACAGAGCCTGTCTCAGCAATGATTATGATTCAAAAAATCACTGATGAGCCAGGTTCTATGAAACAGCGTGCAAAAAGGGCATCAAATGATGCCCTTTCCGTGTGCATTGCGTCAAACGTTATCGGTAATTATGCGATAACTTTAGCAACAACACCCGCGCCAACGGTACGGCCACCTTCGCGGATTGCGAAGCGCAGACCTTCGTCCATTGCGATTGGGTGGATCAGGGTAACAACCATTTTGATGTTGTCGCCTGGCATGACCATCTCAACGCCTTCTGGCAGCTCTACTGAACCGGTTACGTCAGTTGTACGGAAGTAGAACTGTGGACGATAGCCTTTGAAGAACGGAGTATGGCGGCCACCTTCGTCTTTAGACAGAACGTAAACTTCTGACTCGAACTGGGTGTGCGGCTTGATTGAGCCTGGCTTAGCCAGAACCTGGCCACGCTGGATGTCTTCACGCTTGATACCGCGCAGCAGAACACCACAGTTTTCGCCTGCCTGACCCTGGTCCAGCAACTTACGGAACATCTCAACACCGGTACAGGTTGATTTCGCAGTATCTTTGATACCCACGATTTCAACTTCGTCGCCGACTTTAACGATGCCGCGCTCAACACGACCGGTTACAACGGTACCACGGCCAGAGATTGAGAATACGTCTTCGATTGGCAGCAGGAACGGCATGTCGATCGCACGGACTGGATCCGGGATGTAGTTGTCCAGGTGTTCAGCCAGCTCAACGATTTTTGCTTCCCACTCAGGAACGCCTTCCAGCGCTTTCAGAGCAGAACCACGAACGATTGGGGTGTCATCGCCTGGGAAGTCGTACTGTGACAGCAGGTCACGTACTTCCATCTCTACCAGTTCCAGCAGCTCTTCATCATCAACCATGTCACACTTGTTCAGGAACACGATGATGTAAGGAACGCCAACCTGACGACCCAGCAGGATGTGCTCACGGGTCTGTGGCATTGGGCCATCAGTCGCAGCAACAACCAGGATCGCGCCGTCCATCTGCGCAGCACCGGTGATCATGTTTTTCACATAGTCGGCGTGGCCAGGGCAGTCAACGTGAGCGTAGTGACGTGCAGCAGTCTCATACTCAACGTGTGCGGTGTTGATGGTGATACCGCGGGCTTTTTCTTCAGGCGTGCTGTCGATCTGATCGAATGCACGAGCCTGGCCGCCGTTGGTTTTAGCCAGTACGGTAGTGATAGCTGCAGTCAGGGTGGTTTTACCGTGGTCAACGTGACCGATGGTGCCCACGTTTACGTGCAGTTTGTTACGTTGAAATTGCTCTTTAGCCATCGCTAGTCCCTCTAAGACACGGATATATCAATGATATCATCACATTAACCAGGCAATGCCTGACTGCAAGGAAGTTACAGAGAAAATCAGGAGGGAGATTAAAGGAAGTGGTGCTGATACCCAGAGTCGAACTGGGGACCTCACCCTTACCAAGGGTGCGCTCTACCAACTGAGCCATATCAGCACATCTGGAGCGGGCAGCGGGAATCGAACCCGCATCATCAGCTTGGAAGGCTGAGGTAATAGCCATTATACGATGCCCGCATCCTGGAACTCGGCTACCTGTTCTTTCTGTAGCTTGCAGATAACAGAGATGTTTCTCTACTATCTACTGCCTGTCAGCGAAGCTGACCGACTTTGACTTCGCTAACGCTCAGTCTGAATTCAGGGTGATAATTGACTCACCTGACAGATAAACAGGTTGTTTATCTGTGTACCCAACCGCGAGGTTGAGATGGTGGTGGGAGAAGGATTCGAACCTTCGAAGTCTGTGACGGCAGATTTACAGTCTGCTCCCTTTGGCCGCTCGGGAATCCCACCTACTTGATGGTGCCGGCTACCGGAATCGAACTGGTGACCTACTGATTACAAGTCAGTTGCTCTACCAACTGAGCTAAGCCGGCATCAAGTGGAGCGCATTCTAGGAAGGTCGGGCTCTGGATGCAACTAAAAAATCGCTTATTTTTTTCTATCGCTTACTATTTGTGCAAATCATCGCATTTTAGTGTTTTTGTGCAGAATATTTGTGCAATCTGGTCCTGTTTTCATAGGATCAGTCGGCTCGCGCTAATGCCTTAGGCCTCTCTCTGGACCGCTTTTCAGCAGGTAAATGATCTGCAGGCAGTATTTTTATTTCACACGCCTGTACCGAACGATGCTTTTTTGACCTCGTCTGCGCTTTTTTTTCATGTGCAGGCACTTTTCTGTAGAAAGCAGACCTGTTTTGACATGCGTGTCCCTTATGTCGGTACGACGATGACCAGGCGTGGAGCCTTTCAAAATGACTCTACGCCGTTTGTTCTTTTGCTGAAGTTCTTATGGGACATATTGAATCTGTACCGCCTCAGCCTCTCTCTATGCCCTTATAGCGGCGTTTTGTCATTCAGACGTTGTCAGATGTAAAAAGCAGATAAAAGCCGCACATGCGCTGTGATGACCTGCAATATCATAAACAACGATAAAGCAGTAAAAATTAAAGCCACCATGATGTTTTGTGGGTATGCCGACGAAAGCGAGATCACGTTTATCTTTTTACTTCTGTTAAAAGCCATACTGGTGATACCCTCCAGCCCATTGTTCTCACTGATAAACCAGCGATTCGTGATTCACTTCACCTGTGCTGTCCTGCTTATCGGATAACACGCGGTTGATAGCCATGAATTTGCGGTCAGATGCATGCTTATGGATAAAACGACCCCCCTGACAACGCCTTATTTAGAGTTCACTCGTGAGCAATGGGCTGCATTACGTGATTCCGTACCTATGACGCTGTCAGAGGAAGAGATCGCGCAGCTGGAGGGCATCAACGAGGATCTCTCGCTGGAGGAAGTAGCGGAAATTTATCTGCCACTTTCGCGTCTGCTTAATTTTTATATAAGTTCTAACGTTCGCCGACAGGCTGTACTGGAGCAATTTCTGGGCACCAATGGCCAGAAAATCCCCTATATCATCAGTATTGCGGGTAGCGTAGCGGTCGGTAAAAGCACGACTGCGCGTGTCTTGCAGGCTTTGCTCAGCCGCTGGCCTGAACATCGCAAAGTCGAATTGATCACCACTGATGGCTTCCTTCATCCTAATGCCGTGCTGAAAGAGCGTGGGTTAATGAAGAAAAAAGGATTCCCGCAATCCTACGATATGCACCGGTTGGTCAATTTCGTCTCCGATTTGAAGTCGGGAGCCAGTCAGGTGACTGCTCCGGTCTATTCACATCTGATTTATGATGTCATCCCTGATGGCGATAAAGTGATACAGCAGCCTGATATTCTGATTCTGGAAGGACTGAATGTATTACAGAGTGGAATGGACTATCCCCACGATCCCCATCATGTCTTTGTTTCAGATTTCGTCGATTTTTCTATCTATGTTGATGCAGAGGAAGATCTCCTGCAAAGCTGGTATATCAATCGATTCCTGAAATTCCGCCAGGGCGCATTTACCAATCCGGACTCCTATTTCCATCATTACGCCCAGCTTTCAGAAGCAGAAGCGGTTGAAATTGCTGGTAATTTATGGAAAGAGATTAACTGGCTTAACCTGCAGGAAAATATCCTGCCGACGCGCGAACGAGCCAGCCTGATTATGACCAAAAGTGGCGATCATGCAGTCGATAAGGTTCGCTTGCGTAAATAACTGCTGTCATAAAAAAGCCTGCGCTGCTGCAGGCTTTTTTTACTCAGACAGGACGCAGTGATATTTCTCCACCCACCCAGGCTTTTATTTCGCCATCCTGTTCCAGTAACAGGCCACCCTGGCTGTCTACGCCTCGCGCAATACCATGGACCTCACGTTCACCGATAAGCAGCTTAACCGGCCGGTTAATAAAGTTATCCAGCGCAGCCCAGCGTGCGACAAACGGGGTTAATCCCTCCTGCTCAAAGAGCGGCAGAGCTTCGCGCAGACTGTTGATCAGACGTGCCGCCAGCTCATTGCGGTTTACCGTTACCCCGGCCTCCTGCAGGTTAATCCAGCCCTGATTAATCTGTGATGCATCGGCTGTTCGCATCGCCAGGTTAATCCCCGCACCAATCACGATCTGCGCAGCATCGCCGGTTTTACCTGTCAGTTCGACCAGAATACCCGCCAGTTTACGATCGTTCAGGTAAATATCATTGGGCCATTTTACGCGGACATCATCGGCCCCTAATGAACGTAATGTCTCAGCCATGATAATGCCAATTACCAGGCTCAGACCCATCGCCGCTGCCGGCCCCTGCTCCAGACGCCAGTACATAGACATGTAGAGGTTCGCGCCAAAGGGCGAAAACCACTGACGGCCACGACGGCCGCGACCCGCCTGCTGATATTCCGCAATGCAGGCAGCACCCGACTCCATTTCATGCATACGTTCCAGCAGATACTGATTTGTGGAATCAATCACCGGGATTACCGAGACGTTACCCTGCGTAACCTGTGAGAGTATCGCCTGCTCATCCAGCAGCTGTATCGGGGCAGAGAGACTGTAACCTTTACCTGTCACGGTATAGACGTCAAGACCCCAGCTTTTTAACGTCTGGATATGCTTATTTATGGCTGCGCGACTCATGCCCAGCGTTTCACCCAGTTGCTCACCGGAATGGAACTCACCATCCGATAAGATATCAACCAGCTTTAGCGGAACATTATGGTCTTTCATGCGATCACCCCGACGGCATTACACTCACCCTGCGCCTGAATAAAGCGCACTTCGGGCTCAAGCCAGACATCAAATTTTTCACCAACCTGAGCGCGTACGGTTTTTGCCAGCGCAACGATATCGTCGGGAGTGGCATTTTCAGCGTTGATCAGCACCAGAGCCTGTCGCTGGTGAACTGCCGCGCCCCCAATGCGGTAACCCTTCAGCTGGCACTGATCGATAAGCCATCCTGCTGCCAGTTTGATTTCACCATTTGGCATCAGATAGTGTGGCATAGCCGGAAAATGCGTCAGTAGTGAGCTGCACTGCGCCTCGGTGACGACAGGATTTTTAAAAAAGCTGCCTACATTACCGGTGACTTTCGGATCGGGTAATTTGCTCTGCCGCATCTGGCATACTGCGTGATAGACATCCCAGGCATTGGCCGTCACCGGATTGAGCGTTTTCAGATCGCCGTAGGTTAATACCGGTTGCCATTGCTTAGGCAATATTATCCCGACTGCGACGATGACATAGCCTGACTGGTAGTGATGTTTAAAAATGCTGTCACGATAGCCAAACTCACAGGCTTCACGATCGAGACGTTCTGTCTGACCATTGTGCAGATTAAGTACATCCACGTATTCGCAGACGTCTTTTAATTCCACGCCATAAGCGCCTATGTTCTGAATCGGTGCCGAACCTGTCATACCAGGGATCAACGCCAGATTTTCCAGGCCTGTGATTCCTTTTTCCAGCGTGCTTTTAACCAGCTGATGCCAGTTCTCACCTGCCCCGACGTGCAATTTCCAGCACTCATATTCATCCTGAATTTTGATGCCTTTGATGCGGTTCAGCACCACTGTACCGGCAAAATCTTCCAGGAAGAGGACATTGCTGCCTTCACCGAGCACGAGGAAAGGCGTTTGATCACTCTGGCTGGCCTGCCATGCTGCCAGAATGGCGGCTGGCGTCTCGGCGACGATGCGTTTCTGTGTATGTACTTCAAGCCCAAGCGTATTGTCGGCTTTTAAGGAGGGATGCTGGCTGGACATTTGACGGCCTTTACTGAGTTATCTGGCCGTAGTTTACCGTATCAGAGAGGGGTTCTCAGGCTGTTTTCGGGGGTTATGATGAGGTTTTTCACGATCTGCAGACGTAAAAAAGCCCCGCACTTCCGTGCGGGGCTTCTTCACTTATTTAATGCCTGGCAGTTCCCTACTCTCGCATGGGGAGACCCCACACTACCATCGGCGCTACGGCGTTTCACTTCTGAGTTCGGCATGGGGTCAGGTGGGACCACCGCGCTAAAGCCGCCAGGCAAATTCTGTCTCCGCGCCGCCCGTAAGGCCGCGCAGAATATCCGGTACAGGCTGAAAATTGTGTCTCTCAAAAACGCCTCTGGCGTTGTAAGGTTAAGCCTCACGGGTCATTAGTACCGGTTAGCTCAACGCATCGCTGCGCTTACACACCCGGCCTATCAACGTCGTAGTCTTCAACGTCCCTTCAGGACTCTCAAGGAGTCAGGGAGAACTCATCTCGGGGCAAGTTTCGTGCTTAGATGCTTTCAGCACTTATCTTTTCCGCACTTAGCTACCGGGCAATGCCATTGGCATGACAACCCGAACACCAGTGGTGCGTTCACTCCGGTCCTCTCGTACTAGGAGCAACCCCCCTCAATTCTCCAGCGCCCACGGCAGATAGGGACCGAACTGTCTCACGACGTTCTAAACCCAGCTCGCGTACCACTTTAAACGGCGAACAGCCGTACCCTTGGGACCTACTTCAGCCCCAGGATGTGATGAGCCGACATCGAGGTGCCAAACACCGCCGTCGATATGAACTCTTGGGCGGTATCAGCCTGTTATCCCCGGAGTACCTTTTATCCGTTGAGCGATGGCCCTTCCATTCAGAACCACCGGATCACTATGACCTGCTTTCGCACCTGCTCGAGCCGTCACTCTCGCAGTCAAGCCAGCTTATGCCATTGCACTAACCTCACGATGTCCGACCGTGATTAGCTGACCTTCGTGCTCCTCCGTTACTCTTTAGGAGGAGACCGCCCCAGTCAAACTACCCACCAGACACTGTCCGCAGCCCGGATTACGGGCCTACGTTAGAACATCAAACATTAAAGGGTGGTATTTCAAGGTTGGCTCCACGCAGACTGGCGTCCGCGCTTCAAAGCCTCCCACCTATCCTACACATCAAGGCTCAATGTTCAGTGTCAAGCTGTAGTAAAGGTTCACGGGGTCTTTCCGTCTTGCCGCGGGTACACTGCATCTTCACAGCGAGTTCAATTTCACTGAGTCTCGGGTGGAGACAGCCTGGCCATCATTACGCCATTCGTGCAGGTCGGAACTTACCCGACAAGGAATTTCGCTACCTTAGGACCGTTATAGTTACGGCCGCCGTTTACCGGGGCTTCGATCAAGAGCTTCTCCTTGCGGATAACCCCATCAATTAACCTTCCGGCACCGGGCAGGCGTCACACCGTATACGTCCACTTTCGTGTTTGCACAGTGCTGTGTTTTTAATAAACAGTTGCAGCCAGCTGGTATCTTCGACTGGCTTCGGCTCGGGGAGCAAGTCCCTCCACCTACGCGCCAGCGTGCCTTCTCCCGAAGTTACGGCACCATTTTGCCTAGTTCCTTCACCCGAGTTCTCTCAAGCGCCTTGGTATTCTCTACCTGACCACCTGTGTCGGTTTGGGGTACGATTCTGTGTTACCTGATGCTTAGAGGCTTTTCCTGGAAGCTGGGCATTTATCACTTCAGCACCGTAGTGCCTCGTCGTCACGCCTCAGCGTTAATAAGGGACCGGATTTACCTGGACCCTCCGCCTACACGCTTAAACCGGGACAACCGTCGCCCGGCCGATATAGCCTTCTCCGTCCCCCCTTCGCAGTAACACCGAGTACAGGAATATTAACCTGTTTCCCATCGACTACGCCTTTCGGCCTCGCCTTAGGGGTCGACTCACCCTGCTCCGATTAACGTTGAACAGGAACCCTTGGTCTTCCGGCGAGCGGGCTTTTCACCCGCTTTATCGTTACTTATGTCAGCATTCGCACTTCTGATACCTCCAGCATGCCTCACAGCACACCTTCGACGGCTTACAGAACGCTCCCCTACCCAACAACGCCTAAGCGTCGCTGCCGCAGCTTCGGTGCATGGTTTAGCCCCGTTACATCTTCCGCGCAGGCCGACTCGACCAGTGAGCTATTACGCTTTCTTTAAATGATGGCTGCTTCTAAGCCAACATCCTGGCTGTCTGTGCCTTCCCACATCGTTTCCCACTTAACCATGACTTTGGGACCTTAGCTGGCGGTCTGGGTTGTTTCCCTCTTCACGACGGACGTTAGCACCCGCCGTGTGTCTCCCGTGATAACATTCTTCGGTATTCGCAGTTTGCATCGGGTTGGTAAGCCGGGATGGCCCCCTAGCCGAAACAGTGCTCTACCCCCGAAGATGAGTTCACGAGGCGCTACCTAAATAGCTTTCGGGGAGAACCAGCTATCTCCCGGTTTGATTGGCCTTTCACCCCCAGCCACAGGTCATCCGCTAATTTTTCAACATTAGTCGGTTCGGTCCTCCAGTTAGTGTTACCCAACCTTCAACCTGCCCATGGCTAGATCACCGGGTTTCGGGTCTATACCCTGCAACTTAACGCCCAGTTAAGACTCGGTTTCCCTGCGGCTCCCCTATACGGTTAACCTTGCTACAGAATATAAGTCGCTGACCCATTATACAAAAGGTACGCAGTCACCCCCATAAAGAAGGCTCCCACTGCTTGTACGTACACGGTTTCAGGTTCTGTTTCACTCCCCTCGCCGGGGTTCTTTTCGCCTTTCCCTCACGGTACTGGTTCACTATCGGTCAGTCAGGAGTATTTAGCCTTGGAGGATGGTCCCCCCATATTCAGACAGGATACCACGTGTCCCGCCTTACTCATCGAGCTCACAGCATGTGTGTTTTTGTGTACGGGAGTATCACCCTGTACCCTGCGACTTTCCAGACGCTTCCACTAACACACAAGCTGATTCAGGCTCTGGGCTGCTCCCCGTTCGCTCGCCGCTACTGGGGGAATCTCGGTTGATTTCTTTTCCTCGGGGTACTTAGATGTTTCAGTTCCCCCGGTTCGCCTTGCAGCACTATGTATTCATGCTGCAATGATGCACAGAGTGCACCGGGTTTCCCCATTCGGACATCGACGGCTGTAGCGGTTCATATCACCTTACCGTCGCTTTACGCAGATTAGCACGTCCTTCATCGCCTCTGACTGCCTGGGCATCCACCGTGTACGCTTAGTCGCTTAACCTCACAACCCACAGGCGTTTTACAACGCTGCGTGCTGCAAGCATTTGAGAGACTCGAACGCATCGCCAAATCATTCCTTATTACGGAGGAATGACGCGCTGCGTCGTTTCAATTTTCAGCTTGTTCCGGATTGTTAAAGAGCATAATACGTCGCAGCACACCGTCGCCGGTATGCTCTGAGGTATTTCAGAAAAAAACAGATAAACGGTATGGTGGAGCTAAGCGGGATCGAACCGCTGACCTCCTGCGTGCAAGGCAGGCGCTCTCCCAGCTGAGCTATAGCCCCATACAGTTACTGCAGAGACCACTACTACCACTCAACCGAGTTACATTCTTCAGGAGAAGGATGCAATTTCTTTTCAGGCAAGGCATGCGGAAGGGACGTTTACTCAGGTAAACGACCGCGCGCATAACGCAGCATGAGAAGAAATTTGGTAGGCCTGAGTGGACTTGAACCACCGACCTCACCCTTATCAGGGGTGCGCTCTAACCACCTGAGCTACAAGCCTGTAGAGGTTTTTTCTGCTCGTTACTTTTTATCAGACAATCTGTGTGGACACTGCGCGGGAAAGTATCTTCAGGTAAGGAGGTGATCCAACCGCAGGTTCCCCTACGGTTACCTTGTTACGACTTCACCCCAGTCATGAATCACAAAGTGGTAAGCGCCCTCCCGAAGGTTAAGCTACCTACTTCTTTTGCAACCCACTCCCATGGTGTGACGGGCGGTGTGTACAAGGCCCGGGAACGTATTCACCGTGGCATTCTGATCCACGATTACTAGCGATTCCGACTTCACGGAGTCGAGTTGCAGACTCCGATCCGGACTACGACGCACTTTGTGAGGTCCGCTTGCTCTCGCGAGGTCGCTTCTCTTTGTATGCGCCATTGTAGCACGTGTGTAGCCCTACTCGTAAGGGCCATGATGACTTGACGTCATCCCCACCTTCCTCCGGTTTATCACCGGCAGTCTCCTTTGAGTTCCCGACCGAATCGCTGGCAACAAAGGATAAGGGTTGCGCTCGTTGCGGGACTTAACCCAACATTTCACAACACGAGCTGACGACAGCCATGCAGCACCTGTCTCAGCGTTCCCGAAGGCACCAAAGCATCTCTGCTAAGTTCGCTGGATGTCAAGAGTAGGTAAGGTTCTTCGCGTTGCATCGAATTAAACCACATGCTCCACCGCTTGTGCGGGCCCCCGTCAATTCATTTGAGTTTTAACCTTGCGGCCGTACTCCCCAGGCGGTCGACTTAACGCGTTAGCTCCGGAAGCCACTCCTCAAGGGAACAACCTCCAAGTCGACATCGTTTACGGCGTGGACTACCAGGGTATCTAATCCTGTTTGCTCCCCACGCTTTCGCACCTGAGCGTCAGTCTTTGTCCAGGGGGCCGCCTTCGCCACCGGTATTCCTCCAGATCTCTACGCATTTCACCGCTACACCTGGAATTCTACCCCCCTCTACAAGACTCAAGCCTGCCAGTTTCAAATGCAGTTCCCAGGTTAAGCCCGGGGATTTCACATCTGACTTAACAGACCGCCTGCGTGCGCTTTACGCCCAGTAATTCCGATTAACGCTTGCACCCTCCGTATTACCGCGGCTGCTGGCACGGAGTTAGCCGGTGCTTCTTCTGCGGGTAACGTCAATCGACGCGGTTATTAACCGCATCGCCTTCCTCCCCGCTGAAAGTACTTTACAACCCGAAGGCCTTCTTCATACACGCGGCATGGCTGCATCAGGCTTGCGCCCATTGTGCAATATTCCCCACTGCTGCCTCCCGTAGGAGTCTGGACCGTGTCTCAGTTCCAGTGTGGCTGGTCATCCTCTCAGACCAGCTAGGGATCGTCGCCTAGGTGGGCCATTACCCCGCCTACTAGCTAATCCCATCTGGGTTCATCCGATAGTGAGAGGCCCGAAGGTCCCCCTCTTTGGTCTTGCGACGTTATGCGGTATTAGCCACCGTTTCCAGTGGTTATCCCCCTCTATCGGGCAGATCCCCAGACATTACTCACCCGTCCGCCACTCGTCACCCAAGGAGCAAGCTCCTCTGTGCTACCGTCCGACTTGCATGTGTTAGGCCTGCCGCCAGCGTTCAATCTGAGCCATGATCAAACTCTTCAATTTAAGTTTGATTTGCTTAAACAAGTTAAGCGGTGCTCATCTGTAAAACGTCATAATGAATTTCATTATGTGTTCACTCGTGAGGCTTGATATTTTTTACGTCCGGAGACGCTGATATCAATCCTGCGAGTGCCCACACAGATTGTCTGATAAATTGTTAAAGAGCAGTGCGAACAGTGCGTTAGCGTCCTGTCGCGAGGTGGCGTATATTACGCTTTCCTCCTGCAGAGTCAACCTCTTTCTCAGAAGTTTTTCTCCGGCGGCGCAGTCTCCTGTGCCTCTCAACCCGATTCCCGTTGCCGGTGTTCCGTGTCGATGGAGGCGCATTATAGGGAGTTCGCGCGGGCTGACAAGTGTTTATTACGAAAAGATTATCGTTCGCAGTAATTTTCATCAAATCGCGCTATTTCGCTACGATTTGCCTGGTAACTGTGCAAAATCATTGGCAAAAGTGCTTACCTGCTGCCAGTCCGTGTACTCCACTTCTTTCGTCGAATCTGTCTCACCACCGGTCATGCGCATAATCAACTGGATCATGACGCGATCGAACCAGCGATAGCGCGGATAATAGAGCGCGCCTGCGAACACGGCACAGCAATCAGGCTGCCACGGCGAGTGTGCCAGGAACTTCTGCGTATAGGCATTGGTTTCAGGAGAGCGCTTCTCAGGTTTGCGCGCCGTCAGGTTCACCGAAAAGAAACCGCTGGTACGCTGCTGCAACTCATGAAGGTGTTGTTTAACGAACTTATCGACGACCGGCTGAAAATGGCCATAGCGGATAGATGCGCCAATTAACACGCGATCATACTGTGCCCAGTCAGGCAGAGTGGCATCCTGAATGTTCAGTACATCACACTGCTGCTGCTGACGGATCACATCAGCAATAGAAGAGGCAATCTTCTTGGTTTGTCCGTCGCGAGTGGAATAGAGAATCAGCGCTTTCATGTCAGCATCCTTATTAATTATTCACGCCAGAAAGTAGGCGTGAACAGCACCAGCAAGGTGAATACCTCGAGACGCCCGAACAACATGGTGGAAATAAGAATCCATTTCGCCACGTCATTCATTGAAGTGAAGTTATCAGCTACGACCCCTAAGCCAGGGCCGAGGTTATTGAGCGTCGCGGCAACGGCAGCAAAAGCCGAGAAGTCATCAACACCGGTAGCGATGATCGCCAGCATGCTGATCAGGAACACCAGCGCATAAGCCGAGAAGAATCCCCATACAGCTTCAAGGATACGTTCCGGCAGCGCCCGGTTGCCCAGCTTAATGGTGTAGACCGCATTGGGGTGAACCAGACGCTTAAGCTCACGGTTACCCTGCTTGCATAACAGCAGTATGCGAATCACCTTCAGACCACCGCCGGTTGAACCGGCACAGCCGCCGATAAAGGCGGAGCACAACAGCAGTACCGGCAGGAACAATGGCCAGCGTGCGATGCTGTCGGTCGTGAATCCCGCCGTCGTCGCCATGGAAACCACCTGGAAAAAGGCCTGGTTCAGCGTCTGCCAGCCACTTTCATAGACATTATGGAACCAGAGCACCAGGGTACAGATCAACACCAGCGTCAGCTGAACGCCAATAAACATGCGGAACTCAGGGTCGCGCCAGTACACACGCAGATTGCGTCCGCTTAACATGGCAAAGTGCAGGCCGTAGTTGCAGCCTGAGATCAGCAGAAACACCGCCACGATGGTATTGATAGTGCCACTGTTAAAATAGCCGATACTGGCATCATGGGTTGAGAAGCCGCCAATGGCGATAGTCGAGAAACTGTGGCCAATAGCATCAAACGCTGGCATTCCCGCCAGCCACAATGCCAGCGCACAGGCTATCGTCAGCAGGACGTAGATCAGCCAGAGTGTTTTAGCCGTCTCGGCGATACGCGGTCGCATTTTATTATCTTTCAGCGGCCCTGGCATTTCAGCGCGATAGAGCTGCATGCCCCCGACGCCCAGAATCGGCAGTATCGCCACGGCTAATACGATGATCCCCATACCGCCCAGCCACTGCAGCATCTGCCGATAGAAGAGAATCGCCTTAGGCAACGAGTCCAGCCCCACCAGCGTGGTGGCACCGGTGGTTGTCAGGCCAGAGAAAGATTCAAAGAACGCATCCGTCACCGAAAGATGCGGCTGTTCGGCAAAGATAAAGGGCATCGCCCCTACGCTGCCCAGCACCGTCCAGAACAGGACCACAATCAGAAACCCTTCCCGCGGTTTGAGTTCGGTTTTCTTTTTGCGATTCGGCCACCACAGCAGCGAGCCGATCACCAGCGCCATCATAAAGGTCTGGCTAAACGCCCGCCCTGCGCCATCGCGATAAATTAAGGCGACCAGGCCGGGCAAAATCATCGTCACTGAAAAGAGGATCACCAGCAGACCGACTATGCGGGTAATGGCGCGAAAGTGCATTCAGCCGTTCCTTTAAATAAAAGAGATGAACATCATGGTGTGAGCGGGATCAGCGATAACGCGCCCCGACTAAAGTCTGACAGATTTTTTTTGAACCCGTCGATCTGTCCGTAAGGTACAGCCAGCGTCAATGCAATACGATCCTGAAACTGGCTGTCGGTCACCTTACCTTCAAAACGCTGTACCAGCCGTTCAATATCACTGAGCTGTGCATAGTCACATTGCAAAGTGAACAGCTTCATCGGCACTTTGCGCTGCCGTGGCAGCTGCTTAAGCCCCTGCTGGACGCCACCACCATACGCTTTCACTAAGCCGCCGGTTCCCAGCATGATGCCACCGTAATAACGCACCACCACAGCGGTAATCTCGCCAATATCCGCGCCCATCAGTTGCGCCAGCATCGGTTTCCCTGCCGTACCCGAAGGTTCACCATCATCAGAGAAACCGAGTTGCTGAGAATCATTCGGCGCGCCCGCTACCCAGGCCCAGCAGTGATGCCGGGCAGTGGGATGCTCGCTTTTAACCTGCTGGACAAACGCGCGCGCCGCCTCTGCACCCTCGGTGTGCGCCAGTAGCGTAATGAAGCGACTCTTTTTGATTGTCTCCTCAATGCTGCTTACTGGCACAGCGGGAATATCAAAGGCCTCCATCAGGCCAGATGCAGATCGCGGGTCATGTTCTCAACGCGATGCGCATGGATCACCACGTTATCCTCGATACGAATCCCGCCATAAGGCCGAAGCGCATCAATGGCCTGCCAGTTAAAGTGCTGACTGAAACGGCCTTCACGCAGCGGCTTGAGTAACGAATCAATAATATAGAAGCCCGGCTCAATGGTTAATACCATGCCCGGTTGCAGCACGCGGGTGCAGCGAAGATAAGGATATTGCGCTGGCGCGGCGAGATGGGTGCCCTGCTCATCCTGCATAAAACCGGCAACGTCATGGACCTGCAGACCCAGCGGATGCCCCAGGCCATGTGGCATAAACGGACCGGTCAGATCTTCAGCCACCAGCGCTTCTTCGCTGATTCCCTGAACCAGCTCAAACTTCAGCAACATCTTCGCAATACGCTGATGCATCTGAAGGTGGTAATCGGTGTAGCGTACGCCCGGTTTCAGCGTGGCTATCAGGGCCAGCTCTTCAGTGTTCATCGCCTCAACCATTCTGGCATAGAGCGAACTGCTCTGCGCCGCATAGCTGCGGGTCAAATCAGCGGCATAGCCAAGATACTCGGCACCCGCATCAATCAAAAAGCTATGGCGTTTCGCCGGTGGCTGATGATCCAGCCGGGTGTAGTGCAGCACCGCAGCGTGCTCATTCAGCGCAATGATATTGCCGTAAGGTACATCGGTGTCGCGATGACCGGTAGCGGTCAGATACGCCTGATTGATATCGAACTCGCTTAAGCCCGCCGAGAACGCCTCTTTAGCCGCGCGATGACCGGCAACCGCCAGCTTCTGCGCCTGGCGCAGACAGGCGAGTTCATAATCAGTTTTGATGCTGCGATGGAAGTGCAGGAAGTCGATTACCGCTTTAGGATTAATATTGCCAGAGGCAATACCGAGCTGAGATGCACGCGCGTTAACCGGGCCGATATAGGCGACGTTATCACGCTGTGCAGGCAGCAACTGCGCTATCTCATCCGCATTTTTCAGGCCGATAACGTCGACATCCCCGGTCCAGAAGCTATCCGGCAACGGTTCAACGTTATGCCAGTAATCCACCGGAGAGTAGAACCACAGTTTCGGTTTGTTCACCCCATCAATCCAGAGCCAGCAGTTGGGCACCTGCGTCACCGGCACCCAGGCCTTGAACTGCGGATTCACCTTAAACGGATAAGTGTGATCATCCAGAAACACCGTCAACAACTCACCGGAATGGATCAACATCGCATCCAGTTTATTGCGTGCCAGCACCTGCTGCGCCCGTTGTTGCAACGTGGCGATGTGCGCGTGATACAAGGTCTTCAGTGAATCCATGGACGTCTCTCCAGTGTCGCGAAATGGCCGCAGTTTAGCATACCCCTTGCGCAGATGCCGAAGTCGGCGCAGCTGTGATCTTGTTAGCAAATAAGCAAAGACCAGTTTGCAAAAAATTAACATCACTCCCACACTCACGATCATCTGGTATGACCAGATCACCTTTCGCGGTTTCAGGAGACGCACATGCTCTACCAAGGCGCTAACCTTACTCTTCACTGGCTGGACGATGGCATCGCCGAGCTGGTTTTTGACGCTACGGGCTCGGTCAACAAGCTCGATACGCAAACTGTCGCCAGCCTGGGCGAGGCAATAGCTGTGCTGGAGCAGCAGCCAGCACTGCGCGGCCTGCTGCTGAGCTCCGCTAAACCTGCCTTTATTGTAGGGGCAGATATCACCGAGTTCCTTTCACTGTTTGATGCACCCACCGAAAAACTGAGCCAGTGGCTGAGTTACGCCAACAGCATCTTCAATCGTCTGGAAGATTTGCCGGTACCGACTCTGGCCGCCATTGACGGCTATGCACTGGGCGGCGGATGTGAATGCGTACTGGCAACCGATCTGCGTATCGCTACTGCGGACGCCCGTATTGGCCTGCCGGAAACCAAACTCGGCATCATGCCGGGATTTGGCGGCAGCGTGCGATTGCCGCGCCTGCTGGGCGCCGACAGTGCGCTGGAAATTATTGCGGCGGGAAAAGATGTCGATGGCAATGCCGCTCTTAAACTCGGTCTGGTCGATGCGGTGGTGTCTCGCGAGAAACTGCGTGAGGCGGGAATCACTATGCTTAAGGCCGCTGCCACTGATGGCAGCTGGCGCGCCCGCCGGGCCCCTAAGCTGGCTCCGCTGAAACTCAGCCCGATTGAAGCGGCCATGAGCTTCACTATCGCGAAAGCCATGGTGCTGCAAACCGCAGGCAAGCATTATCCCGCTCCGCTGATGGCGGTAAAAACCATTGAAGCTGCAGCCAGCCTTGGCCGCGATGACGCGCTGAAGCTTGAAACCGCAGCGTTTGTGCCGCTGGCCCAGTCTGATGAAGCACGCGCGCTGGTCGGCATCTTCCTCAACGACCAGTACGTGAAAGGTCTGGCGAAAAAGCGCGGCAGCGAAAGCGGCGCACCCGCTCAGGCAGCGGTACTGGGCGCAGGCATCATGGGTGGCGGCATCAGCTACCAGTCTGCGTGGAAAGGCGTGCCGGTCAGAATGAAAGATATTAATCCACAGGCGTTAACGCTGGGGATGAACGAAGCCAGCAAGCTGCTCAATAAGCTGCTGGAACGCGGCAAAATCGACGGCAACAAACTCGCCAGTGTGATCGCCACTATCCAGCCCACGCTGGATTACGCCGGTTTTGAACAGGCTGATGTGGTGGTTGAAGCGGTGGTAGAGAATCCGCTGATCAAGGCAAAAGTGCTGGCGGAAACCGAACAGCATCTGCGTGAAGATGCGATTCTGGCCTCCAATACCTCGACCATTCCCATCAGCCAGCTGGCGCAGGCGTTGCAGCGTCCGGAAAACTTCTGCGGCATGCACTTCTTCAATCCGGTACCGCGAATGCCGCTGGTAGAGGTGGTTCGTGGCGAGAAAACCAGTGAAGCGACCCTGAGCAAAGTGGTGGCCTGGGCCAGCAAAATGGGCAAAACCCCGATCGTAGTGAATGACTGTCCGGGCTTCTTTGTTAACCGGGTGCTGTTCCCTTACTTCGCCGCTTTCAGCCTGCTGCTGCGCGACGGCGCCGATTTCCGTCAGATTGATAAAGTGATGGAAAAACAGTTTGGCTGGCCGATGGGCCCCTCATGGCTGCTGGATGTGGTCGGCATCGATACCGCGCACCACGCGCAAAGCGTCATGGCTGACGGTTTCCCGGATCGTATGAAGCATGACTATCGTGATGCGATCGATCTGCTGTTTGATGCCGGTCGTTTTGGCCAGAAAAATGGCAAAGGCTTCTGGCGCTGGGAAGAAGATAAAAAGGGCAAGCTGACAAAAGTGGCTGATACCGAAGTGGATACGCTGCTGGAGCAGGTCTGCCAGCCTAAGCGGGTCTTCAGCGACGAAGAGATCCTGAATCGCATGATGCTGCCAATGCTGAATGAAGTAGTGCGCTGCCTGGAAGAGAAGATTATTGCCTCGCCAGCGGAAGCGGATATGGCGCTGGTCTATGGTCTCGGCTTCCCGCCTTTCCGTGGCGGCGCTTTCCGCTATCTCGATACCCTGGGCAACAGCAATGTGGTGGATCAGGCCCGGCGTTATAACGCGCTCGGTGGCTTATATGCCCTGCCTGCGCTGCTGGTGCAGAAAGCCCATCAGCATGAAAGCTGGTATCCCGCCGCCAAACCGATTGATGAAGCCGCGCTGAAAAGCGCCTGAGGGCAAAAAGATGGAAAATGTGGTGATTATTGATGCGGTGCGCACGCCAATGGGACGTTCAAAAGGCGGCGCCTTTCGTCACGTGCGCGCTGAAGATCTCTCTGCGCACCTGATGCGCGAACTCCTGAGCCGCAACCCGGCGGTGAACCCGACATCACTGGACGATATCGTCTGGGGCTGCGTACAGCAGACGCTGGAACAGGGATTTAATATCGCGCGTAACGCCGCGCTGCTGGCTGAAATCCCGCATTCAGTGCCGGCCACCACCGTCAACCGACTGTGTGGCTCTTCAATGCAGGCGCTGCATGATGCGGCCCGCGCCATTATGGTCGGTGATGCGCAATGCTGTCTGATCGGTGGCGTGGAGCATATGGGACATGTGCCGATGAATCACGGCGTCGACTTTCATCCCGGTCTGGGCCGAACCGTGGCAAAAGCAGCAGGCATGATGGGCTTAACGGCTGAAATGCTGGCGCGAATGCATCATATCAGCCGTGAGCAGCAGGATGCATTTGCCCTGCGTTCACACCAGCGGGCCTGGCAGGCCACCCAGCGTGGGGACTTTGCAACAGAGATTGTCGCCACCTATGGTCACGACAGCGACGGCATTCTTAAACGCTATGACTTCGATGAGGTGATTCGCGAGGAGACCAGCGCCGAAGGACTGGCGGCACTCAAACCCGCCTTCGATCCGGTTAACGGCACCGTCACGGCGGGTACATCGTCGGCGTTGTCAGATGGCGCGGCCGCCATGCTGGTCATGAGTGAATCACGCGCCCGTGAGCTGGGGCTGACACCGCGCGCGCGCATCCGCAGCATGGCGGTGGTGGGCTGTGATCCTTCGATTATGGGTTATGGACCGGTACCGGCCAGCAAACTGGCATTGAAACGGGCGGGACTGAGCGTCAGTGATATCGATGTGTTTGAGCTGAACGAAGCCTTTGCCGCGCAGACACTGCCCTGCATCAAGGACTTAGGTTTGCTGGAACGGATGGATGATAAGGTCAATCTGAATGGCGGCGCGATTGCGTTAGGCCATCCGCTGGGCTGCTCCGGCGCACGCATCAGCACGACATTGCTGAATATTATGGAGCGACGCGATGCCCGTTTTGGCCTCGCCACCATGTGTATCGGACTGGGTCAGGGCATTGCGACCGTATTCGAGCGTCTGTAATACGTTGAGTCTTACTTTGTCAGATTTACCCGCCGTAAACCGGCGGGTTTTTTCTGTCTGCTACAGACAGCTACAGGGAATCAGATAAAGGCAAACGCATCGCCGTACATCTGTGACTCCACCGCGCCACGCTCGGCACAGAAACGATCGCGGGCAATCTTCGCCATCTCAAAACGTCCGGCGATGTAGATCTCATGCTCGCTCAGCGTACTGAAGTCCTGCATCACTGCTGTCAGTACCGTGCCTGAACGGCCCTGCCAGCCCGCTTCAGGTTGCTCGACAACCGGGATCACCTTCAGGTTCGGGTGCTTCACCGCCAGCGCATCCAGCTCTTCCAGATCGTACAGATGCTTGAGCTCACGTCCGCCCCAGTAAATGGCGATATCGCGCTCTGGCTGTTCCGCCAGTGCAGTGAGCAGAATCGAACGGGCATAGGAGAAACCGGTGCCGCCTGCAATCAGGATCAGCGGCTTGCTGCTCTCTTCACGCAGCCAGGCATCGCCGTGCGGCATATCAACCGTGATCTGGCGATCGTTACGGATGCGATCCATGACGGCCATGGCATAGAGGTTCAGATCGGACGCGCCGATATGCAGCTCAATGATATCTTTTTCCATCGGCGTTGAGGCCAGTGAGAACGGACGCTTGTCACGCTCGTCCATCACTACCATCAGATACTGTCCCGCGCGAAAACTGAATTCCGCTTCAGGGATCAGGCGAACGCGATAGACCGTGTCGGTAATCGCCTCAACCGAAGTTACTTTACAGCTTAACGTTGTCATGCGTTCCCTCTGTCGGGTCGTCTTTATGGTTGTGCTCGCCATCAACGCTGTGGCGGCTGATCAAAAATACCTAGCTCATCCCAGATAGCATCAATGCGCGCGGTGACCGCAGGATCTTTGACGATAGGTGTACCCCATTCGCGCTGCGTTTCACCTGGCCACTTATTGGTCGCATCCATCCCCATCTTCGATCCCAGCCCGGAAACGGGCGAAGCGAAATCGAGATAATCGATTGGGGTATTTTCCACTAATACCGTATCGCGGGCCGGATCCATACGCGTGGTGATCGCCCAGATCACGTCGTTCCAGTCACGCGCATTAACGTCATCGTCACACACAATAACAAATTTGGTGTACATGAACTGCCGCAGAAACGACCAGACGCCAAACATGACACGTTTGGCATGCCCCGCGTACTGCTTTTTAATCGTCACGACCGCCAGCCGGTATGAACATCCTTCTGGCGGCAGATAGAAGTCCACGATCTCCGGGAACTGCTTCACCAGAATCGGCACCAGCACTTCATTCAGCGCCACCCCCAGCACCGCAGGTTCATCTGGCGGACGGCCGGTATAGGTGGAGTGATAGATAGGCTTATGGCGCTGCGTAATATGCGTAACGGTAAACACCGGGAAGCTATCTACTTCATTGTAGTAGCCGGTGTGGTCGCCGTAAGGTCCTTCCGGCGCCATATCGCCCGCTTCAATATACCCTTCCAGCACGATTTCCGCGCTGGCGGGAACTTCGAGATCGTTCGAGAGGCATTTCACTACTTCGGTTTTATTGCCGCGCAGTAAACCGGCAAACGCATATTCTGACAGCGTATCAGGCACCGGCGTTACGGCCCCAAGGATAGTGGCAGGATCGGCACCCAGCGCCACCGAGACCGGAAAACGCTCACCCGGATGCGCTTTCGTCCACTCCAGATAGTCGAGCGCACCGCCACGGTGCGACAGCCAGCGCATGATCAGCCGATTTTTGCCGATCACCTGCTGCCGGTAGATACCAAGATTCTGCCGCTCTTTGTGCGGGCCGCGCGTCACGGTCAGCCCCCAGGTAATCAGCGGTGCCGCATCGCCCGGCCAGCACTTCATCACCGGAATGCGCGTCAGATCGACTTCATCGCCGCTGAACACCTCTTCCTGACAGGGTGCATTGCGCAGGCGTTTGGTCGGCATGTTCAGGACCTGCTTAAACTGCGGCATCTTATCGAACAGATCGCGGAAGCCTTTTGGCGGCTCCGGCTCTTTCAGGAAGGCCAGCAGTTTACCCACTTCACGCAGTGCGCTGACCTCTTCCTGGCCCATGCCCATTGCCACACGCTTTGGTGTGCCGAACAGATTGCACAGCACCGGCATGTCGTACCCTTTCGGGTTTTCAAACAGCAGAGCCGGGCCACCGGCACGCAGGGTGCGGTCGGCGATTTCGGTCATTTCCAGTTCAGGATCGATCGACTGGGTAATGCGCTTTAGCTCACCGCGCTGTTCGAGCAGCGCGAGAAAGTCTCTTAAATCGTGATATTTCATGCGGCTTTAGCTTTCCGGCCAGAGTGAATCGGCCATTATAGGTCTGATTAAGCGGTTATGCTGAGGTTTATATGGCAGCGTCATACGCACTGAAAGGGAACCAGCGGTTGTAACGCGCGGGCATCGTGATACCCCTGAATCGGCTCGCCGTGGCGAAACAGTTTAAAATCTTCGTTTCGCACGCTGTGATAGCGCAGCTGATTGTCGTGAACGTGCAGAAAACTGCCTTCACGCAGTGCAATCACCGACTCGGTCGGATTAACTGCACAGAACTCTGCCAGCCGTTCGTCACGGGTTTCGCCCATATGACCGCTGACGCTGGCATCCAGATAGTGGGGATTAATCTGCACCGGAAAGAGTCCCAGCGCAGGCAGCACCACGCTGCTGCGCACCGGCATATCGTTCGTGGTACGGATTGAGGGCGTCGCCACGTTGCAGCCTGCGCTCCAGCCGACATAAGGTACCTGCCGCTCCCGCACCGCGCGCTGAATCGCCCCGATCAGACCCTGCTCATGCAGCATCTGATTCAGGAACCAGGTGTTGCCGCCGCTGACTAAAATCAGCTCTGCCTGCGCAATCGCTTCAGCCGGTGAGGCGAATGCCTGAACCCGCTCAACCTGAATGCCCAAAGAGGCACTGAGTTCGGCGGCGCGTTGCTGCTGATCGCCACGAATAATCGCGTAGGGGATCAGTACCGCCGAGCGGATAGCGCGTCGGGCAATCATGGCGTGCAGCTGCGGCTGCGCATAGCCCAGCAGCGGCGCATCATCCGCCAGCTTGCCGTTGCTCAACAGAAAGAGTTCCATCAGAGGATCCTTTTGCAGATGTGATGGTCATTGAGTCTGATACAGAGCAATAGCAGACGTCAATTTTCAGTCACCTTTTCTGCTGCCATCGGGCATCTTAAGAAAAGTCTCAGTTTATTTTCTTTGCGGGACGCTTTACCCTGCCCCTGCGCTATAACTCTGGCAACAGGTTTGCTATTCTTAGCGTCCATTCAATGGGAGCAGTTATGGAATCCTGGTACTTACTCTATTGCAAACGTGGACAGCTACTGCGCGCGAAGGAGCATCTGGAGCGGCAGGAAGTGCATTGCCTCAGCCCGATGATCGCTCTGGAAAAGATCGTGCGCGGTAAACGCACCACCGTGAGTGAGCCACTGTTCCCGAATTATCTGTTTATCGAGTTTGATCCGGAAGCCATTCACACCACGACGATCAGCAGCACCCGTGGCGTCAGCCACTTCGTGCGCTTTGGCACGACGCCCGCGACAGTGCCTTCAGCCGTGATTGAAGCGCTGGAAACAGACGTCCCGCAAATCCTGCTTGACCCTGAAACGCCGCAAAGCGGTGATGAAGTGGTCATCACCGACGGGACGTTTGAAGGGCTGCGCGCTATCTTTGCCGAGCCGGATGGTGAAACGCGCTCAATTCTGTTGCTTAATTTGCTGAACAAGCAGGTAATGCGCAGCGTCGACAACAAGCAGTTCCGCAAGATTTAAGCCAGTCTGAATAACGTCCGCGCATTATGGTCGATGCGGGTCGCCAGTTCCTCAGCACTCTCACCACGCCATGTCGCCACCTGGTGCACAATATGCGGTAAAAAGCAGGGTTCATTACGGCGCGAAGTCGGGCGTGGACGCATGTCGCGCGGCAGCAGATATGGGGCATCCGTTTCCAGCAGCAGGCGATCGGCCGGAATCAGTGGCAGCAGCTCGCGCAACTCCAGACCACGGCGCTCATCGCATACCCAGCCCGTAATCCCTACCGATAATCCCATGCCCAGACAGGCTTCCAGTTCGTCACGCGTGCCGGTAAAGCAGTGGATTACCGCGCCAGGCAATTTTGGCAGCCAGGGCGCCAGTACTGCGGCGAAACGCGCATGGGCTTCGCGGCAGTGCAGAAAGACCGGCATATTGAGTTCCGCCGCCAGAGCCAGCTGCGCATCAAACGCATACTCCTGCTGCTCATGAGCCGACAGATTGCGATTGAAATCGAGTCCGCATTCACCGATGGCAACCACTTCCGGTTTTTCAGCCAGGCGACGCAGGGTGCTGGCAATTTCCGTTGACCATTCGCTGGCATGATGAGGATGGACGCCCGCGGTAGACCAACAGAAGCCCGCTTGATCTTCAGCCAGTCGCTGAGCCTGCTGGCTCTCCAGCGCGTTAGTGCCGGTAATAAGCATGCCGGTGACGCCCGCATCACGCGCGCGTTTAACCACCTTTTGCCGGTCGGAGGCGAATTGCGTGCTGGTCAGGTTTACACCGATATCAAACATAATTTTTCCCACAGTTTATAAACAAAAACCGCCCATCAGGGCGGTTTGGATTGATCGCTTCCCGCCAGTGCGGGTAAAGCTGTCCGCATCAGGAGTCGGTATTCTCTTCTTCATCCTGTAACCGGCGGCCTTTACCCACATAGTAACGGGAAAAGAATACGCCGACTTCAAACAGGCAGTACATCGGAATAGCGAGCAAAGTTTGGGAAAAAACATCCGGCGGTGTGAGCAACATCCCGACCACGAAGGCGCCCACCAGAATATAGGGACGTTTCTTCTTCAACTCTTCCGGGCTGGTGATACCGGTCCAGCACAGCAACACAATCGCCACCGGCACTTCAAACGCCACGCCAAATGCCATAAACAGCGTCATGACAAAATCGAGGTATTTGGAGATATCCGTTGCTACAGTCACGCCGATCGGCGCTGTCTTGGTGAAAAAACCAAATGCCAGCGGGAAGACCACGAAATAGGCAAAGGCCACGCCGAAGTAGAACAGGAAGGTGCTGGAAAACAGCAGCGGCATAACCAGCCTGCGCTCATGCCGGTAAAGCGCCGGGGCGACAAATGCCCAGACCTGATAGAGGATCACCGGCACCGCAAGAAACACCGACACTATAATGGTCAGCTTAATCGGGGTGAAAAACGGTGAGGCCACATCGGTCGCGATCATGCTGGAGCCCACCGGCATCTGGCTGATTAGCGGTGCCGCGACCAGCTGGTAGATGTCGTTGGCGAAATAAACCAGCACCAAGAAAATCGCTAATACGGCAATGATGCAGTTCAGTAGTCGCTTACGCAGCTCAATCAGATGACTGATGAGCGGTTGGGTATCTTCAACGGCCATTATCGTTCATCACTTGCAGAAGAGGGGGTAGCGGAATGACGCGCAGGATCTGCCGGCCTGGCAACGTCGCCAGCGGGCGCCTGTGCCGGTGCGCTGGCCACAGCGGTTGGTGCGGCAGAGGACTGCACCGCCGGACCTGATGAAACCGCTGAAGAAGCCGGTGCCGGAGCAGTGGCGACGGCAGAAGGTGCGGCAGAGGGCTGCACCGCCGGGCCTGAGTCTGAAACCGCAGACGGTGTCTGTGCCGGGGCACTGGCCTGATGTTCTGCTGTAGCCGGTGTCGCCGAAGGCTCAGCCGGAGCAGGCGCGGGCCTGTGCTGAGCCGAATGGATGGTGTTTGCCTCGTCTTCCTCTTTTTCAATGTCGATGCTCTGACTGACCGAGCGTTTCATTGAATCCGCAGTTTTACGCAGCTCTTCCATCGACTCTTTCAGCTCGGGTGAGAGCGTGCCACGGCCCGCTTCTTCCACCTTTTTCAGGCTCTCCTGCAACTCCTGCAGCTTGAGCTCCTGCGCCAGTTCATGTTGTACATTGGCTGCCAGCGAACGAATCGCCCTGATCCAGCCGACCACGGTTTTCACCGCAACCGGTAAGCGTTGCGGGCCGAGTACAATCAGCCCGATCACGAACACCAATACCAGTTCACTAAAACCAATATCAAACACGGTTTACACCTGCTTGTCGTTCTTGGCTTCTTCTTTGTTAGCCGAAGTTTGCTGTTTGTCCGCCAGCGTTTTGGCAGCGAAGTCAGCGTCCTGCTCTTTCGGTTGATCCTTTTTGTCGTCCTCGTCACCCATGGCTTTTTTGAAGCCACGAATCGAAGAACCCAAATCTGAACCCAGATTACGTAATTTGTTGGTACCGAACAGAAGTACAACAATCACGGCAATGATTAACAATTGCCAGATACTGATACCGCCCATGAGATAGCCTCTAATATTCTGTGAAAACGATGAGGTAATGCACCACAGAGTGCCCTTTTCAACCGGGCCTGAGCCAGCGACATTACCTTTTTTTAGACGGACGTGACAATCAGTTTGTCTT
The DNA here is from genome assembly GCF_057812235.1 of Pantoea sp. ABR1s. Taxonomy (NCBI): domain Bacteria; kingdom Pseudomonadati; phylum Pseudomonadota; class Gammaproteobacteria; order Enterobacterales; family Erwiniaceae; genus Pantoea; species Pantoea sp. ABR1s. The sequence goes on from NZ_CM173823.1 coordinate 3,905,776, forward strand.
ACGCCAGCCGATTAACCAGGAGACAATTCCTGCGGCCATCAAAACCGCCGGGAAAAAGTCCCAATCCGGTCGGGTGAGCAGCACAGCCGTTCCGCTTAACAGCAACGTTGCACCGACGCCGAACAGGTAACGCGCCTGATGGTGCCGGACGCGCTGCGCATTCATATCGCCCACTAATTTATCGACGCTGTGCCTTAAAAGTTTGTGCTGGCGCATGCTGTCGTAAAACAGCTCCGGCAGCTCAGGGAGTTTCTCAGCCCAGAATGGCGCTTTCTCTTTTACCGCACGGATAATAGCCGGTAATCCCACCTGATCTTTGATCCACTCTTCCAGGAAGGGCTTGGCTGTCTTCCACAGGTCGAGCTGCGGATAGAGCTGACGGCCGATGCCTTCAACATAGAGCAGCGTTTTTTGCAGCAGAACCAGCTGCGGCTGCACTTCCATATTAAAGCGGCGTGCGGTGTTGAACAGGTTCAGCAGCACATGCCCGAAGGAGATTTCAGCCAGCGGTTTTTCAAAAATCGGCTCGCAGACCGTACGAATCGCAAACTCGAAATCTTCTACGTTGGTATCGGGCGGCACCCAGCCTGAGTCAACGTGCAACTCCGCGACCTTACGGTAGTCACGGTTGAAGAAGGCGATAAAGTTTTCAGCCAGATAGCGCTTATCTTCTTTGTTCAGTGAACCCACGATACCGCAGTCGATGCCGATATATTGTGGATCTTCCGGATGTTCATAGCTGACAAAAATATTGCCAGGATGCATATCCGCATGGAAGAAGCTGTCGCGGAAGACCTGGGTGAAGAAGACCTGCACGCCACGTTCTGCCAGCAGCTTCATATTAACGCCATGACGCTCCAGCGTGGCAACGTCTGAAATCGGAATGCCGTAGATGCGCTCCATCACCATCATGGTTTCGCTGCAGTAGTCGGAATAGACTTCCGGCACATAGAGCATGCGGCTATCTTCAAAATTCCGGCGCAGCTGAATGGCGTTGGCCGCTTCACGTAACAGATTCAGCTCATCAAGCAGGGTTTTCTCATAATCACGCACCACTTCAACCGGACGCAGACGACGGCCATCCGGCAACAGGCGCGGGACCCAGCGGGCCAGGCGATAGATCAGCTTCATGTCCGCCCGAATCACCGGCAAAATATCGGGGCGAATCACTTTAATCACCACTTTCTTGCCAGTTGATTTCAGCGTGGCGGTGTGCACCTGCGCAATGGATGCCGAAGCCAGTGGCTTGATATCAAAATCATCAAACCAGGTTTCAATCGGCGCGCCCATTGAAGCTTCAATCTGCGCTTTGGCTTTGACGCCATCGAACGGCGCAACACGGTCCTGCAGGATCGCCAGTTGATCGGCAATCAGCGGCGGGAAGAGATCTCGACGGGTCGACAGCATCTGGCCAAACTTGATCCAGACCGGACCCAGCTGCTCCATCGCCATGCGCATACGTGCGCCGATCGGTTCATGCTGATGCAGATTAGGGATCCAGAAAACAGAGCGACGCCACAGGCGAAACAGGAAAGTGAGGCGTGTCTGAGGAATCAGTTCATCAAGGCCATAGGTCAGAAACACCTTCATGATCAGATATAAGCGGCGGATCTCTCCAAAACTCATTTTGCCTCCAGCTGCGCCAGACGCGCATCAAGCGCCTCAAGCGAACGTTCCATCGCGTCGACCTCCTCAGAAAACCAGGCTAATTCCAGCGAGCCAGGCGCAACACGCCACTCTTCGGTTATGGCCTGTCCGAGATAATCCTGGCGACGCTGCACTTCACCTTTGAAAAAGCGTAATGCCTGTTGTGAGCGCTGGCTGATCCCCTGTGCGGCGATATCGCCGACCCAGGGAGCCAGATATTCTGCCGGATCCAGCTCAGCCAGATCCATCAGCGCAGAGAACTGCTGCACCACCTGCAGGTCGCCTTCAACCTGCAATTCACCGCTGCGGATCAGCGGCGTCAGCTGCTGGCGATCGCGCAGCTTCGGCAGGGTTTTCAGCGAGGTGATCACCGTGCAGTCACTGCGATCCTGCCAGTCAGCTAACACATCGACCTGCTGTTCACTGAAGACCAGCACCAGCGGATGAGAGAACTCATTCAGGCGCAGCGTCAGCACTTTGCCATTCAGGCGTTGCCGCGCCGGTTTCAGGCCACGATCGCGATAGAGAATACGGTTCAGCGCCGTTTCCAGGCCCGCGGTAATCAAGGGCGTCAGGTTCATTACCATCTCACTCAGAACTTAAATCCACGATGCAGCGCCACAATGCCGCCGGTCATATTGGAGTAAGTGGTATTTTCAAAACCGACATCGTTCATCATCGCTTTCAGGGTCTCCTGATCGGGATGCATGCGGATCGATTCGGCCAGATAGCGATAGCTCTCTGCATCCTGCGCCACCAGCTGTCCGATACGCGGCAGAATGTGGAACGAGTAGGCGTCATACGCTTTGCTCAGCGGATCCAGAACGGGTTTAGAGAACTCCAGCACCAGCAGGCGTCCGCCCGGCTTGAGTACCCGGAACATAGAGGCCAGCGCCTTCTCTTTTTCCGTAACGTTACGCAGGCCAAAAGAGATGGTAATGCAGTCGAAATAGTTATCGGGGAAAGGCAGGGCTTCGGCATTGGCCTGTACGTAACTCACGTTGCCGACCACGCCCTGATTGCGCAGCTTTTCGCGGCCCATCTTCAGCATGGAACTGTTGATATCGGCCAGTACCACCTGACCCGTTTCGCCCACCAGGCGAGAAAATTTAGCCGTCAGATCGCCGGTACCACCCGCCAGATCTAACACGCGCTGACCGCGACGTACGCCGCTGCTGTCAATGGTAAAACGCTTCCAGATACGATGGACGCCAAACGACATCAAATCGTTCATCAGGTCATATTTTGCCGCTACGGAGTGAAACACGTCCGCGACTTTGTCAGCTTTTTCGCTTTTGGCGACCGTCTGAAAGCCAAAATGGGTAGTTTCCTGCTGTGATTCATCTGCCATCGGTTTTACCTGCTCCACAAACAATACTTCCCGAAGTGTATCAGAGTCACGGAAGTCAGGCACGCTGCGCCCATACTATTCGTGGAGGCGCCTCACATGCATCTCACTCTCTTCCGCATCACTGTCATCATCTGCATCATCAGCCGCCCGGTTTTCCGGCATGGCTCGTTCGGCCAGCTGAGGATTAATTGGTCGTTTGATCTCCACGCCCAGCGCTCGAAATCCTTCAGTCTGCGCAATCAGATTGCCGCGCCCTTCTGACAGCTTTTTCATCGCCTCGCGATAGCTGTTCTGTGCTTTATCCAGGCTGTGACCAATGCCGCTCATGTCATCGACAAACAGCCGCATCTTGTCATAGAGCCGCGTTGCCCGATCGGCAATACGCTGTGCATTGCGGCTCTGATGCTCATAGCGCCACAGATTATTAATGGTACGCAACGCCACCAGCAGCGTGGTGGGGCTGACCAGCATGATGTTCTGCTGCAGCGCCTCACCAATCAGCTCAGGCTGGCGGTCAATGGCCAGCAAAAAGGCGGGCTCCACCGGGATAAACATCAGCACATAATCCAGCGATCGTAAGCCGGGCAATTGTTGATAATCTTTTCGTCCCAGCAGGCGGATGTGCGCCCGCATGGCAGCGACATGTTCCTGAATAGCCTGCTCTCGTTCGATCTCATCATCCGCATTGAAGTAGCGCTCATAGGCCACCAGCGTCATTTTGGCGTCCACCACCACATCTTTGCCCTGCGGCAGGCGCACAATCACATCCGGCTGCATCCTGCCCTGCTGTTCTGACTGAATGCTCACCTGGGTTTCATATTCGTAGCCTTCACGCAGTCCGGAAGCTTCCAGTACCCGGCTCAGCACCACTTCACCCCAGTTACCCTGGATTTTATTATCGCCCTTCAGCGCTTTGGTCAGGTTAAGCGCCTCCTGCGCCATCTGCGCATTCAGCTGCTGTAACTGCCGGATTTCATGGGTCAGGGTATGTCGCTCACGCGCTTCTGCGCCAAAGCTTTCATGAACCTGACGACGGAAGCCATCAAGCTGTTCACGCAACGGACCAATCAGCCCGTCCAGACTTTGCCGGTTCTGTTCATCGACGCGACGCCCGCTGTTTTCGAAAATACGGTTGGCGAGGTTTTCAAACTGTGCGCTAAGGCGTTGTTCGCTGTTGGTCAGCAGGCGCTGTTTCTCTTCTGCGGCGAAACGGGTCTCTTCAAGGCGAATGGTCACCTCGCGCAGCTCCGCTTCCTGTGCGCTGTTGACCTCCAGCTGATTGCGCAGTTCACGATTAAGCTGCTCACTTTCATTACGCCAGTAATCAAGCTGTTGCAGCCGCTCATTGGCGCCGCTCAGCGCGCCGTGCAGCTGACGAAGCTCCTGCTCACGCTGCTGCGTCTGCTGCTGAAGCTGTTCGATTTGCTGCTGCTGACGCTGTTGCGCCTCTTCCTGCAGACGGCGCTCGGTCTGGAAACTGGCGACCTGATGGCCGGCACGTAACTGTGCCAGCATCCAGCCAATCCCTAACCCGGCAAGCGCCAGACAGGCGCTGATAATGATGTGCTGATCCATGATTTCCCCCGCGACTCAGGCTGCTGAGGGAAAGGTAGAGTCGCACTGTATGAATGTCCAGATAATTTTAGCAGGATTCAGCGCCTTACAGCGCCGCCACCGTGAGCTTGCCAGCCTGCCACTCATCAATCAGAAAAAACGGCATGGGCAATAGCCATTCACCCTTTTTAACCTGCGCCAGATAGTGCCAGGTTGTCCCGCCCGAGGTGATCGCGACGCGCTGTCTGCTTCCCTCAGCGGCGCTGGATTTGCCGGTCATACTGGCAAAACCGGCATTGCTGCCCACATGGAAATGCGGCGTCTGCCAGCGCACGGGGGCATGGTCAGGCCACGGCTGGGCCTGATGAAAATGAAACAACTCATCGTGGCTCAGGAGGCTTTCACGCACCGTCGGCCACAACGCCACCTTGAGGAAATATTGATCGGTGAAGCGCTGGCTGCCCTGATACTGCGCAATGAAATCGCGCATCGCCTGTTCCACATCCCGGAAGACGCCGTGACAGCCGCCCCACATCCCTGCCAGCAGCAGCTCAGTATGGGAGAAGTAGTCACGCATATGGTGGAACCAGTAAGGCGACGCCAGCCAGGCGTTTACCGCTGCCGCTTCGCGCTCCGAGAGCAGCGAGTCGGCATCACGCACGATAAAACGCTTCACGCCCGGATCGTCCATTACCAGGAAACGCCACAGGGTCGGAAACAGCGTTTTCTCGTGAGACATATCGATCAGCTGGACGTGCGGCTGGTCAAGGCGCTGCCAGACATGCTGCGGCACGCTGTCATCGAGATAGATGCGGCAGACCCAGCCGGGATAGAGCTCAGGCGCCACTTCAACGTTTTTGATTAAGGTTTCACAGTAGCGCGGCTGATCGCCATAGAGGCAGAAAGCGATGACATTCTGGTGCGGATGAGTGAGATCGACAGGCTCCGGTTGCGGAGCGGGAAACGTGGCGCGCTGCCCCTGACTGAAACGCGCATCAGAGCGCATCAGCGAGGCCAGCCCATGACGCGCTACCTCGTCCTTTTTATCCAGCCAGCCACACACTTCGGTTAAGCCATCCAGCCAGGTTTCAGAGGCGGTAGCCTGCACAGCGGGCGGCGACTGATAAATCTTCTGGTAGATTTTGTACGATTTATTGTACTGACCCAGACGCAGCAGGCAGAGCGCGTAGTCGCTCAGCACCTGCATCTGATTGGGCATCGTGCGCAATACCTCTTCACAGCATTGAGCGGCCAGCGCATAGTCGCCCTGTTGCATGGCGGCACGGAAACGTTCGGCACTGCGTTCCAGCATGGCTTTGAGTGCGGCCGGATTAGCACCAGGGGCAGGACGTCGGACGGGAATCGTATTGCGCATAAAAACTCTCAGGTTTCACTGATGTTACGCGCCGTTTACTACCGGCAGCAGGTTTTGAGTCTGGACAAAAAACCTGCTGCCAGACGCGGTCGTTATAGTAAGCGACGCGCCGCTTCGACCACAATCTTCACTGCGTCACTTTCTGTCTGTTTCATGGTGACCGCATCCGGGATCTCTTTCTGAGTGCGGTTCACAATCACGCCCGCCACCATGCCGGCTCGCAGACCCTGGCTGGCGCACATGGTTAACAGTGTAGCGGATTCCATCTCATAGTTGAGAACGCCCATCTCCTGCCACTCTTTCATCGATCCCCTGAAGCGACTGACTACGCGGCCCGAGACGGTGTCGTAGCGCTCCTGACCCGGATAGAAGGTGTCAGAAGAGGCGGTGATGCCGATATGCGTTTTCGCGCCACAAGCTTCTGCGGCGGCAACCAGCGCGGTGGTGCAGGCGAAATCAGCCACTGCCGGGAACTCCATCGGCGCAAAATGCAGGCTGGCCCCGTCCAGGCGAACAGACGCAGTGGTCACCAGCACATCGCCGACATTGATATGCGGCTGGATAGCGCCCGTGGTACCGACACGCAGGAAGGTACGTACGCCAAGCTGTGCCAGCTCTTCGACCGCAATCGAGGTAGACGGACCGCCAATGCCGGTTGAGCAGACCACGACCGGCTTACCATCAATTTTTGCCAGCCAGGAGGTAAATTCACGGTGTGAGGCGAGATGCGTGGCATCTTCCATCAGTCCGGCAATTTTCTTCACGCGCTCCGGATCGCCCGGCACAATCGCCAGGGTGGCGCCCTGCAGATCGGCTTTGGTCAGGCCAAGATGGAAAACGTCAGACTGTGTCATTTTCAGACTCCTGTTAAGGGAAGGTAGCGCGCCACTCTACGCCAGCACGCCCAATAAATATGTGACAACATTCACTTAAGAAAATGAAAGTTACATTTCCCGAAAGATAAATTGTGACAGCAATCACACAATAGCATCTTCCGGGTGCGGATAGCTCTCAGTGGGGCTGTGTCAGGGTCAGCGCAATGTTAAAGAGGAGGATGATTTTATTCGCTGCTGATTCTGTGACCCGACACCTGGCGCATACGCTTTCCGGCCAGGCTATAGTTACGTGATTGCGCAAATGCTTGCACGGAGAGAATAATGAAACCCAGTGATAATATGGCACAAAAACCGGCGACGGGCGGCTTTGCCCCTGCCGTGCAGCCCACCGCCTCCACCACCATCATTACCGACAGCCCGGCGATTCAGGCGGGTGAAACCTCAGTGCCCAGCCAGGGCGAAAATATGCCGGCATTCTTTGCAAAACCCCAGTCAGCGGAAGGCCCGTGGCCAGTCGTACTGGTCGTGCAGGAGATCTTTGGTGTGCATGAACACATCAGGGATATCTGCCGCCGCCTGGCGCTGGAAGGCTATCTGGCGATTGCGCCTGAGCTCTATTTCCGCGAGGGCGATCCCGCTGAGTATAATGATATCCCGACGCTGTTCAGCGAGCTGGTCAGCAAAGTGCCTGACAGCCAGGTGCTGGCCGATCTCGATCATGCCGCCAACTGGGCCGCACGCAACGGCGGCGATATTCGTCGCATGGGCATCACCGGTTTTTGCTGGGGTGGCCGAATCAGCTGGCTCTACGCCGCGCATAACCCGCAACTGCGCGCCGCCGTGGCGTGGTATGGACGACTGACCGGTGAGCGCACGCTGAAGCAGCAGAAGCATCCTATTGATATTGCGGTCGATCTGAATGCGCCAGTATTAGGTTTGTATGGTGGCCAGGATGAGGGTATCCCGCTGGAGAGCGTCGAGCAGATGCGTCAGGCACTGCATGCCGCCAATGCAACCGCAGAGATCATCGTCTATCCCGAAGCGGGCCATGCCTTTAATGCTGACTATCGTGCAAGCTACCATGCTGAATCTGCCAATGATGGCTGGCAGCGGATGCTGGCCTGGTTCAGGCAGTATGGTGTTGCATCGCAGTAAATGAAAAAGGGGTGCTTATGCGCCCCTGATTTTTTCGCCCCACCAGACCCGATTCCCTACGCCGTTTCTCCACGCAATTTCTTCGCTGCCGTCACCATGTTCGCCAGCGCCTGACGCGTTTCCGTCCAGCCCCGTGTTTTCAAACCGCAGTCCGGGTTCACCCACAGACGCGCTTCCGGAATGCGTTTCGCCGCCTTTAGCAACAGTGCTTCTATCCACTCCACGCTGGGGACATTAGGCGAATGGATGTCGTAGACGCCGGGACCGATTTCATTCGGGTAGTCGAAGTTCTCAAACGCCTCCAGCAGGTCCATGTCAGATCGCGAGGTTTCGATGGTGATCACATCGGCATCCAGCGCCGCGATAGCGTCCATAATGTCGTTAAATTCGCAGTAACACATATGGGTGTGAATCTGGGTTTCATCCCGCGCCATCGCCGCATTCAGTCGGAAGGCCTCCACCGCCCAGTTCAGGTAGGCGGCCCATTCAGACTGGTGCAGTGGCAGACCTTCACGCAGCGCAGGCTCATCAATCTGGATAATCCCGATGCCCGCCTTCTCCAGGTCTTCGACTTCATCACGCAGCGCCAGCGCGATCTGTTTCGCGATGGTTTCGCGTGACACATCTTCACGCGGGAATGACCAGCAGAGGATGGTTACCGGGCCGGTCAGCATCCCTTTTACCGGTTTATCGGTCAGCGACTGGGCATATCTGGCCCACTCAACGGTGATCGCCTCCGGACGACTGACATCGCCAATAATGACAGGCGGTTTCACACAGCGTGAACCGTAGCTCTGAACCCAGCCATTCTGTGTGAAGACAAACCCCTCCAGATGTTCGCCGAAGTACTCAACCATGTCGTTACGTTCCGCTTCACCGTGCACCAGCACATCCAGCCCCAGCCGCTCCTGTTCGAGAATCGCCTGCTTAATATGCTCCGCGATGCCGGTGCGGTAATGGTTGCTGTCGAGCCGGCCCTGTTTAAAGTCGAGGCGCAGGCCGCGAATTTCAGTGGTCTGCGGAAAAGAGCCGATGGTGGTGGTAGGCCAGGCTGGCAGATTGAAACGCTGACGCTGCAGGACCGCCCGCACCGGATAAGCGCTCTGGCGTTCACTGTGCTGTGAGGTAATGGCCTGCAGACGCTGGCCCACCGCCGCATTATGCACGCGGCGGGAGTGAGCGCGGGCGTGTACCGGTGCGCTCCAGGCTTCCAGCGCCGTCGCATCGTTGTTGTTGAGTGCCTGACTCAGCAGTGATAGCTCGGCACATTTCTGCAGCGCAAAGGCGAACCAGCTTTTGACTTCATCATCCAGACGGGTCTCGACGCTCAGGTCGATAGGGCTATGCAGCAGCGAGCAGGAGGAGCCGATCCACACCTGTTCACGCGCTCTCGTCAGCGGTTGCAAGCGGCTGAACCAGCGGCTCAGATCGGCGCGCCAGACGTTGCGTCCGTTGATCACGCCGAGCGACAGCAGCCAGCTGGCGGGCAGTTGCTGATTCAGTTGCTGAATATCATCACGACCATGGACCAAATCGACATGCAGCCCCTGCACCGGCAGCGAACGAATCACATCAATGTTCTGGCCGATGCTGTCAAAATAGGTGGTCAGCAGCAGTTTGCTGTGACCCTGCAGTGCGTCATAGGCCAGCTGGAAGGCTTCGCGCCACGTCTGCGGCAGCTCCAGTGCCAGAGCGGGTTCATCAATCTGTACCCATTCGATGCCGCGCTTAGCCAGTTCCGCCAGCACCTGCTGATAGACCGGAAGAATCCCCTCCAGCAGTGACAGACGTTCAAACGGCTCACCCTTCACTTTACCCAGCCACAGATACGTCACCGGCCCCAGCAGTACTGGCTTGATGTTGTGTCCCAGCGCCAGTGCCTCATCCACCTCGTCCAGCAGTTGGGTCCAGGTCAGTTTAAACGTCTGCCCTTGGGTAAACTCCGGCACCATGTAGTGATAGTTGGTGTTAAACCATTTGGTCATTTCTGCCGCCGCCGCAGGCTCGCCGGTCGGCGCACGACCGCGTCCCAGGCGGAACAGGGTGTCGAGGTCCACAGTACCTGCTTTGTTCTGATGACGCGCGGGCACGTTGCCCAGCATCAGGCTGGTGGTCAGCACATGGTCATACCAGGCGAAATCGCCGACAGGCAGCAGATCGACGCCCGCCTCTTTCTGTTGTTGCCAGTGTCGCGCACGCAGCTCACGGCCCGTCGCCAGTAACGTCTGCTGCGTGCTGTCGCCAGCCCAGTAACTCTCCAGCGCTTTTTTCAGTTCACGGCGCAGGCCAATACGGGGAAAGCCGAGGGTATGGTTCAGGATAGTCATGTGCTGTTCTCCAGATAATCTTTCACTTTGGCTTAAATGGGCAGCCAAAGATGTTTAGCCGTCCAGATGTTTACACTGCTATACTCTGCGGGTACTGTATATTGCTCAAGCGCAATATGTTCATTTTCGATGTGAAGGACTCTCATGATCGAACTCAAGCACCTGCGGACGCTTCAGGCTCTGCGCAATACGGGATCGCTGGCGGCGGCGGCGGCCCAGCTTCATCAGACGCAATCGGCGTTGTCTCATCAGTTCAGCGATCTGGAGCAGCGGCTTGGATTCCGCCTGTTCGTGCGTAAAAGTCAGCCGCTGCGCTTTACGCCGCAGGGCGATATTCTGCTGCAGCTGGCAGAGCAGGTGCTGCCGCAGATTCAGCAGGCATTGCAGGCCTGCCATGAGCCACATCAGACCACGCTGCGGGTGGCAATAGAGTGCCATAGCTGCATTCAGTGGCTGACCCCCGCGCTGGATAAATTCCGTCAGAGCTGGCCGCAGGTGGTGATGGATTTCAAATCGGGCGTGACCTTTGATCCTCAACCCGCCCTGCAACAGGGTGAGCTGGATGTGGTGCTGACCTCCGATATCCTGGCGCGCTCGGGTCTGTTCTATTCCCCGATGTTTGATTATGAAGTGCGGCTGGTGCTGGCAACGGATCACCCGCTGGCGCAGGTTGAGCAGATTTCGCCGGAAGATCTAGCCGATGAGGTGTTGATGATCTATCCGGTGCAGCGTCAGCGTCTGGATATCTGGCGTCACTTCCTGCAGCCCGCAGGCGTCAGTCCGGCACTGAAAAGTGTGGATAACACCCTGCTGATGATTCAGATGGTCTCGGCACGTATGGGGATTGCCGCGCTGCCGCACTGGGTGGTGGAGAGTTTTGAGAAGCAGGGTCTGGTGGTCACCCGCACGCTGGGCGATGGCCTGTGGAGCCGTCTTTATGCGGCCGTGCGCGAAGGGGAGCAACGTCAGCCAGTGCTGGAAGCGTTTATCCGCTTTGCCCGTCAGCACGCCTGTGAGCATCTGCCTTTTGTGCGCGACGCCGCGCTGCCCGGTGCGGTGTTGCAGCGATAATCTGGCGGGCACAAACCTGCGCGAAGGCGGGCAAAATCCCCTATAATGCGCAGCCTGTCGACTGACCACGAGAAGATTTCACCATGACTAACAATGATATTCTGCGCAGCGTGCGCTATATGCTCAACCTGAGCGATGCCAAAATGGTGGAGATTTTTGCGCTGGCGCAATGTGACGTGCCGCTGGCGGATATTCAGGCGTGGCTGAAAAAAGATGACGATGCTGCGTTCCGTCCCTGCCCCGATGTGCTGATGGGTTATTTCCTGAATGGCCTGATCTTCTACCGTCGCGGCAAAAGTGAAGATGCGCCCGCGCCGTCGATTGAGCGCAAGATGACCAATAACATCTTCATGAGAAAGCTGCGTATCGCTTTTGATCTGAAAACCACCGACATTCCTGATGTACTGAAACGCGTGAATTTTACCGTTTCACAGGCTGAGATTGGTGCGATTTTCCGCAAACCTGATCATAAGAACTATCGCGAATGCGGCGATCAGATTCTGCGTAACTTCCTGAAAGGGCTGGCGATGATTCAGCGTCCTAAGAGTGAAAAGCCTGCTTAACGTCTGTGGCTGAACGCTTCGGGTACCTGCGTGGTCAGAAGTGGCGCATCTGATCGCAAAGAAAGCCTGCATCCATGCAGCACGGCCTCGCCATCCCTGGCTCGGACGCTTTGCTCCTCAGTTGCGCCACCTCTTCCCTTAAGCTTCTTCATGGCTTTTTAATTAGCAACACCAGGCCAGCCCTGGGGAGTGAAAGCGGGTCATCGGTAGAGCCTTCGTCGCAGGGGAAAAAAGCGCCGGGAGCATTTCTGAACCATCCTGGAAGATTCCTTCGCGATCGCACACGCCAGCTCCATCGCGAATGCTCTACGTTTCAGCGCTCCATACCCTCCTTCATATTCGCTCTGAGCCCCTGGTTCAACTGCGATGATGCTGTTAAGTCTCCAGGGCTGGCGCGTCTGAAGAGCGAAGCGTCCGGGCCAGGGATGGCCCGGCCGATCCACAGGGATGTGAGATTCCTTCGCGATCGGACGCGCCAGCCCGGGAGGCCGCACCCATGCAACAGCCCTGTTTATGATCGGTCACCGCGCCCCACCACCCAGCGCTTATGCACCCACAACGAGGCGAGGATCACCAGCGCGCCCGCAATAAAGCTTGGCCAGTGCGGTTTCTCCTGCCAGATAGCCAGATTCACCAGCAGCCCGGCAGGAACGTGCATGTTATTCATAATGCCCAGCGTGCCGGCATCGACCTGGGTCGCACCATAATTCCACATAAAATAGCCGAGACCGGAAGCCGCAATGCCCAGCCAGACCAGAATGCCCCACTGCAATGAGGTGGTCGGCAACTTCTGTGGATTGCCCCAGGCACACCAGGCGATCACCGCAATCAACACTGCACCCAGATAGAACCAGGAGAAGGCCGTGTGCTGCGGCATCGGGCGGGTCTCCTGCAGACGCTTATAGCCCACCATTCCCGCCGCAAAGCAGATATTTGCCAGTTGCACTAACAGCAGACCAAACCAGAAATGATCGCTGACTTTGTCATAGCGAATAATGGCCGCACCTGCCACAGCCAGCAGTGCACTGAAGATATAGCCGATGCGCAGTGGACGACGGCTGATCAGATCGTAAATCAGCGTCACATAAAGCGGCGTCATCACCGTAAACAGCAGGAATTCCGACACGCTAAGATAGAGATAGGCTTCGAAACTCAGCAGATACATCACGCCCAGCTGCAGCATCCCGACCAGCATGTAAAGCAACAGCGTTGAAGGGCGATGACCACGCCAGCGCAGGAAAGGTAAAAATACCAGCGCAGCCAGCGCCAGTCGCATCAGTACAGAGAACCAGCTGTCCACCTGCCCGGCAAGGTATTCGCCAATCAGACTGAACGAAAAGGCCCACAGAATGGTGGTAATAATCAATAAAAACACGGTGACGACCCCGAAATTAACAGGCCGTCAGTGTAAACAATGTGCTGCCATCAGGCTGTGAAATCTGGTTGACATCTGATTACAAACCAGGCGATCAGAATAGCCATCGGAAAGGGCTTTCGCTTCCTGACATAACTGTCTGCATAAGGATCTTTCAGCCAGATAAAATGCGCGAAATGATCCATCGCATGATCACTTCCGCTCCAGAATGTAATAAAAGTGTAACAAATGTGTCATTCATCACAGTAACGTTGCGCAACTAACACTATTCTTTGCGCGAAATGGAACATTCTGCGTCCATTTTCTTCTGCTCTTTTCCTGCCCCAACCTGCTGGGAATTAAAAACCATAATGTGCCCTGGAGGGCCTCACTGATGCTGAGCATTTTTAAACCTGCACCACGTCAGCCGCAGGTGGCGGAGGATCACGTTGATCCGCTCTACCGTCGTCTGCGCTGGCAAATTTTCATCGGGATCTTCTTTGGTTACGCCGCCTACTATCTGGTCAGAAAAAACTTCGCACTCGCCATGCCCTACCTGGTAGAGCAGGGTTTTTCACGTGGCGATCTCGGTTTTGCCTTATCCGGCATATCCATCGCCTACGGCTTTTCAAAATTCATCATGGGATCGGTCTCTGACCGCTCAAACCCGCGCGTCTTCTTACCGGCAGGCCTGATTCTGGCTGCGACAGTGATGCTGATCATGGGATTCGTTCCCTGGGCCACCTCCAGCATTATGGTGATGTTCGTGCTGCTGTTTATCTGCGGCTGGTTCCAGGGCATGGGCTGGCCACCTTGTGGACGTACCATGGTTCACTGGTGGTCGCAGAAAGAGCGCGGCAGGATCGTTTCGGTCTGGAACTGCGCCCATAATGTCGGCGGCGGTATTCCGCCTCTGCTGTTCCTGCTCGGTATGGCATGGTTCAACGACTGGAAAGCAGCACTCTATATGCCGGCATTTGGCGCCATCGCCATTGCGATTCTGGCCTTTGCGCTGATGCGCGATACGCCGCAATCCTGTGGTCTGCCACCGATTGAAGAGTACAAAAACGACTATCCGCCCGACTATGATGCCAGCCACGAAGAGGAGCTGACGGCCAGACAGATCTTCATGAAATATGTGCTACCGAACAAGCTGTTGTGGTACATCGCGCTGGCCAACGTATTTGTTTATCTGCTGCGCTACGGCATTCTCGACTGGTCGCCGACCTATCTCAGAGAAGTAAAACACTTCACGCTGGATAAATCGTCGTGGGCTTACTTCCTGTATGAGTATGCGGGGATCCCCGGAACGCTGCTGTGCGGCTGGATGTCGGACAAAGTGTTCCGCGGTAATCGCGGTGCGACCGGGGTGTTCTTTATGACGCTGGTAACCATCGCGACCGTGATCTACTGGCTTAACCCGGCGGGCAATCCTGGCGTCGATATGGCCTGTATGATTGTGATTGGCTTCCTGATCTACGGTCCGGTGATGCTGATTGGTCTGCACGCGCTGGAGCTGGCCCCGAAAAAAGCGGCGGGGACGGCGGCGGGCTTCACCGGCCTGTTCGGCTATCTGGGTGGATCGGTGGCGGCCAGCGCCATTGTCGGTTACACCGTCGATTACTTCGGCTGGGACGGCGGCTTCATGGTGATGATTGCTGGCTGTGTGCTGGCGGTTATCCTGCTGTTACTGACCATGGTCAGCGAACACAAACACAAAAAGACCCCTGCCTGACGGCAATAAAAAAGGGCCGGATATCCGGCCCTTTTTTTGCGCTGACGGCTTAAGCAAGATAGAGCGTGCGCAGCGTCTGCGGCACGGCATCATCGGCATTTGAACCGATCACATCCAGCTCCGGCAGCGTATCTTTCAACCGCTGATGGGCGTTCTGCATGATAAATCCCTTACCCGCCATGCTCAGCATCTCCACATCGTTCATGCCGTCGCCAAAGGCGATACAGCTTTCCAGTGAATGGCCCAGCGTTTTCGCGACCGCTTCCAGCGCATGCCCTTTCGACACGCCGCCCGCCATCACTTCCAGACAGGTAGGCAGTGAGAAACTGACGTTAACCCGATCGCCCCAGCGCGCTTCAATCGCCTGTTCCATCGGGATCAGATGCTCGGGATTTTCGCAGGTGAAAAAGACCTTGCTGATATTATCGGTTGGCAGCAGACCCGGCTCATAGACCTGATAGTTGAACACCGACTCGCGGAAATAGTCCTGCTCAGCCGGGCTTGAGCGGCTGACAAACCACTCATCGTCGCGGTAAACGTGGGTCAGGATATCGCTGTGATGATATTGCAGGCCAAACAGATCGCTGGCGATATCCTCATCCAGATTATGACTGAACACCAGTTCGCCCTCTGCGTTGTGCACGCGCGCGCCGTTTGAGGTGATCATATAGGCCGGAATCGCCAGGCTGTCGCGCATCTGTCCGACATCGATATGATGACGGCCGGTGGCGAATATAAAGTGAATATCTTTCGCGACCAGCTGCTGCAGCGTTTCACGCGCAAAAGGGGTCAGACGATGTTCGGGAGAAAGCAGCGTGCCATCCAGATCGGATGCAACGATGTGATACATGAAAACCTCGGGTATCTGGTTCTGCCGGCCTTAACCGGTCGGATAAATAACGTCAGTGGTGCGAGGAAAAGAAGTCGACCACTGCATTGAGTGCTTCGGCGCGCATCTCATCCTTTTCAAACAGGATCTCATGACGCGCACCGTCGATCACCCGTGGCTTATTGCCCTCACACGGATGACCCGCCGCCGCCATCGCGGCACAAAAAAGGTCCTGCGAACGATTGTCGACCACCCGATCATCGCTGGCCTGTAACAGTAACAGTGGCGTGGTGATCTTATCGACCTGACTGATGATGTTGCGACCTGCATGGATGCCTTCACGTACCCAATGGTAGGTTGGCCCGCCAACGCGAATCGCCGGATCGTCCGCATAAAAGCGCAGATTTCGCCGGTAACGCTCGGTGCTGTGCGTCAGCCGGTTAATGCCAAACGGATGCGCACGCCAGCGGCCGGTGCCGAGCGCATAGCCATCGCGCATGGCCGGACGCTTCTCCGCCCAGTCCAGGATCCGATGGGCCAGAAAAGAGGGCAACGGTAAAGCAATGCCAAACATCGGCGCCACCAGCGCGACCGCATGAAACGCCTGCGGCTGACGCGCCAGAAACAGCGTTAAGATTGCGCCGCCCATGGAGTGAGCCAGCGCATAGCGCTGCTGGTAGTGACCGCTGATAATCTCTTTCAGATAGAGCGTTTCAAGGTCGTCGACATAATGGGTAAATTCCGCCACGTGACCGCGGTGTGAATCTTCCAGCAGGCGATCGGAACGCCCCTGACCGCGATGGTCAAGGATCACCACATCAAATCCGCAGTGAAACAGATCGTACGCCAGCTCAGGATATTTTATGTAACTCTCGATGCGTCCCGGCACAATCAGGATCACACGCTTGTGTTGCGGTGATGTGAAGCGGACGTAGCGCAGCGTCAGATTACCCACGCCGGTAAACTCAAGCTCTTCGCGGCTGTGCCAGAAATCGAGCAGTGGCCCGGTAGCGAAGGCAGCAAAGGCTTTTTCTCGTCGCAGCCAGCTGGCTTTGTGTTGATTCATTCGCCCTCCTGATGACCGGATACAGAGTCCTGAATGCCATGCGCAGGCCGTAGCGCCGCGCTTATTTCTGGCGTATTGTGTCACAATTCCGCTACTAAAGAGAGCCTGACCCATGACCATCGAATGGTGGCTGACCTATCTGCTTACCACTACAATTCTCAGCCTGTCGCCCGGTTCCGGCGCAATCAACACCATGAGTACCGGTATCAGCCACGGCTATCGCGGCACGGTGGCCTCTATCTCCGGTTTGCAGGTCGGCCTGGCGCTGCATATCGTGCTGGTCGGCATCGGTCTGGGCGCGCTGTTTTCTCAGTCGCTGCTGGCGTTTGAGATTCTGAAATGGGCCGGTGCGGCCTATCTGGTCTGGCTGGGTATTCAGCAGTGGCGCTCAGCGGGTGGCATTGATCTGGATGCGGTCGCCAGAGCGATGCCGCGTCGTCGCCTGTTCAAACGCGCCGTGCTGGTTAACCTGACCAACCCGAAAAGTATCGTCTTTCTCGCCGCCCTGTTCCCGCAATTTATTCAGCCGCATCAGCCGCTATTTATGCAGTATCTGGTGCTGGGCGTCACCACCGTTGTGGTCGATATCATCGTGATGATTGGCTACGCCACGCTGGCAACGCGGATTGCGGGCTGGATTAAGGGACCAAAACAGATGAAGTTAATGAACCGCATTTTTGGCGGGCTGTTTATGGCAGTAGGCGCGCTGCTCGCCAGCGCCAGAAAAATCGCTTAACGTCCGACGCGCCGAATTCGGCGCGAAAGATTATCCCTTCTTCCCTGGCCCCGCTACGGCGCTGTCAGTGGAACCGCACGCAACACAATGATGCCCGGCTTCGAACGCATATATTCCCTGAACGGCGCATCGACAACTTTTCGATTAACGGCCAGCGAAGAGGCGTTCCTGAACCACAAGCGGCCATCATGCCGGACAGCAATCCCCACATGCGTAACATCCAGGCTCTGACTGGTGGCGTAAACCCCCACGTAATCGCCGGTCTGAATCTGGTTCAGCACCTGCGGTGTGATCGCCCGGGCCGGAATGTAAGTGACAGGACGTGCAATCACACCCAGACCGGGCACCTGTTCTGCTCCGCTGGCCTGACGATTCAGGTGCTTCACCACCGTCACCGTATCCGGGCTAAGAGTGCGGGTCACGTCATCGGCATTGCGCGGGCTATCGGCAAACCAGTCGGAAAAAAAGTGGCGACGATTCCGGTAGCTGACCTCACCGCCAGCGTAGCGGGTTTGAATCAGGTTAGCCTCAAAGCTGGCACGATCGTGGCTGCGGCTCAGCGCCTGCACATAATCAAGCAGCGTGTAACAATCCACACCGTTGAAATTGATCACCAGCGCTTCCGGACGCGTGGGAGAACCGATCAGCGTATCCGCTTCATAGGGTGTCCCGAGAAACGTCGCAGAGATCCGGCTAATCCTTTCGCCCTGCGTCTGATCGACATCGGGCAGCGTCTGCATCAGGATCGAGGTAACCTCATCGGTCTGGCCCGGCTCTGGCGCAGGGTTGCGGGCGGCATCCGGCGAGGCGCAGGCGCTGATACAGGCCGTCATCAACACCAGTAATATGAACTTCACTCTCATCATCCTCTCCATAAACGTTGCGCCTGCTTCCCGACTTTAATGGAGATATGGATATGAATGATTAATAAAGAGTGACGATTTATCTGCGGTTGCAACAGCAAAACTCCCTGAGCCCTGAAATGTGACATCCGTCACACAAGCGAACTCTCTGGAGGAAGCGACAGCAAGGGAGGTTTCTGCCGGAGGCGCAACGCGCACGCCGGCATAAGGGCTGAAACGGAGATTAACGCGAAAGAATCAGGTGGATACCAAAACCGGCAAACAGTACGCCGGCCATGCCATCGACCCATTTCGCCAGTCGCTGATACTTAGCGCGGATCCACGGCAGCGCAAAAATCGCCGCCACCAGGGTAAACCAGGCAAAGGTTTCACCGACAATCAGCAGGAACAGACCCCAGCGCTCTGCCGAACCGACATCGTCGCCAACAAATAGCGAGAAGACGCTGCCGAAGTAGATAATGGCTTTAGGATTCGACAGGTTCGTCAGCAGGCCTTTGAGAAAGCTCATGCCGCGTTTCGGCAACGCAACCACCGGCTCATCCTGCTGCGGCTGTTTATGACGCTGACGTGCCGAGCACATCAGCTGCCAGCCCATCCACAACAGATAAAGTCCACCGCCGACCATGATGATCTGATGCAGCCAGGCCATTTTTTCCAGAATCAGATGCAGCCCCATCAGCGCCACACCCGCCCAGACCACAATGCCCAGCGTAATGCCCAGTACACCCATCATCGCCTCTTTGCGCGAGCGGCTGGCGGCAGTCTGTGACACGAAAAAGAAATCGGGGCCGGGGCTCATCAGCGCCACCAGATGCACCAGCGCCACAGTGGCGAATAACATCAGCATAATCAGTGTCCTTTACTCTTCATCATCAAGATGCTCTTTGATCATCACCAGGAAAGGTTTGCCAAAGCGCTCCAGTTTGCGGTGACCCACGCCGTTGACGCTGAGCATCTCGGACGCGCTGACCGGCATCTGTTCTGCCATCTCTATCAGTGTGGCGTCATTGAACACCACGTAAGGCGGAATATTCTCTTCATCGGCGATCGCTTTTCGCAGCTTACGCAGCTTGGCGAACAGTTTGCGATCGTAGTTGCCACCGTGAAACTTCGCCGGACTGCTGCTTTTTGTTTTTGCGGTGATTAAACGCGGCACCGCCAGCATCAGTGGCACTTCACCACGCAGCACCGGCCGCGCCGCTTCGGTGAGCTGCAGAGCCGAATGCATAGCGATGTTCTGCGTCACCAGCCCCAGATGGATTAGCTGACGTAACACGCTTACCCAATGTTCGTGGCTCTGATCTTTGCCCAGTCCATAGACCGGCAGTTTGTCATGGCCCTGCTCTCGGATACGCTGATTGTTGGACCCGCGCAGCACCTCAACGATATAGCCCATACCAAAACGCTGACCCACGCGGTAGATGCCGGAGAGCGCTTTTTGCGCTTCAACCAGGCCGTCATACCGTTTAGGTGGGTCGAGACAGATATCGCAGTTATCGCACGGCTGCTGGCGGCCCTCGCCAAAATAGTTCAGCAATACCAGACGGCGGCAGGTCTGCGCTTCAGCAAACGCGCCCATGGCGTTGAGTTTGTGACGCTCAATATCCTGCAGCGGTCCGGGCACTTTCTCTTCCAGACATTTACGCAGCCAGGCCATATCGGCCGGGTCGTAAAGCATCATCGCTTCGGCAGGCAGACCATCACGTCCGGCTCGCCCGGTTTCCTGATAATAGGACTCGATGTTGCGCGGAATATCGAAGTGGACCACAAAACGGACGTTGGGCTTGTTGATGCCCATGCCAAAGGCCACCGTCGCCACCACGATTTGCAGATCGTCACGCTGAAACGCTTCCTGCACCCGGCCACGCTGCTCGCTGTCGATACCGGCGTGGTATGCCCCGACGCTGAACCCCCGGCTTTGCAGTCGCGCGGCGGTGTCTTCCACCTTCGCCCGGCTGTTGCAGTAGATAATGCCGCACTTGCCGCGCTGATCCTGAACGTAACGCAGCAGCTGATCGGTGGGTTTAAATTTCTCCACCAGCGTGTAGCGAATATTGGGGCGGTCAAAGCTGCTGATCTGGATCAGCGGATCCTGCATATGCAGCAGGTTAACGATGTCGTTGCGGGTGGTTTCATCCGCGGTCGCGGTCAGCGCCATTACCGGTAATTCCGGGAAGCGCTGACGCATCTTGCCGAGTGCGCCATATTCCGGGCGGAAATCGTGGCCCCACTGGGAAATACAGTGCGCTTCATCCACCGCCAGCATCGCCGGTTGCCAGTGCGCCAGACTGTCCAGGAAGTTATCCATCATCAGGCGTTCCGGGGCGATGTAAAGCAGCTTAACCCGACCGGTACGGCAGTCGGCCATCACCGTCTGCTGCTGATCGCGCGTCATGGTGGAGTTGAGATACGCCGCCGCCACGCCGTTCGCCAGCAGCTGATCGACCTGATCTTTCATCAGCGAGATCAGCGGCGACACCACCAGCGTCAGCCCCTCGCGCACCAGCGCAGGGATCTGATAACAGAGCGATTTACCACCGCCGGTGGGCATCACCACCAGACAATCGCGCCCGCTCAGCGCCTCATTGATGATCGTCTGCTGACCGGGACGAAAATGCTGGTAGCCGAAGGTATCCTGCAATACCTGCTGCGCCAGCGCTTCCTGATTAAGAACTGCCGAGGTTGCCACGCGATTCCTGTCTTTCGTTATGGATTAGAACAAGTCGTTAAGTGTTACACCCACACCCAGACGCGTCTGGCGATGGTTGTAATCGATCAGTGATTCACCGTAACCGCTAAACACCTGAGTATAGAAGCGAACGTGCTCAGTGATAGGGTAGCTCCAGCCCAGGGTCGCGCCGCCATAACCGCTGTTCCAGTTATAGTTGCCCTCTACGCTGAAGATATTGTCGCCGAGCTTATAGCCCAGACGGGTGCGGTAGTAACCCATATATTTGGTGATATCAGGATTATCATCGCTGTTCGCCCCTTCAGGGATGCGATACCAGGGTTTGATTTCCGCCAGGAAGTTACCATTCTCTGCCATCAGACGCGCATAGACGCGGTTCCAGCTGCGCGAGGTGGGATCGCTTCGTCCATTGGATTGGTGATTCAGACCCACTTCGACATCACGCAGTGTCCAGCCCGCCAGCGAATAGTCGGTCGCCCAGCCCAGGAAAATCTGCGGCTCATAGTTGGTCTCACGGAATGGCGATGACTCAGCGCTATTCGACAGCTGCCACCAGGAACGCTGGGTGTAAGAGGCTGCCAGCACCGAGTTGTCGCCCAGAATACCGCGCCACAGCGGAAACGCCAGGCTGAGCTGGAATTTCACTTCATCTTTGCGGGCATTCTCTCCCCAGTTATAGGAGGAGATCGCCTCTTTATTGAGGTCGCTGGTATAGGTATAAAGCAGATAGTTGTTCTCGTAAGGATAGAGAACAAACGGGTTATCATGCTTCTCCAGCAGGTTAGCAATAATGCTGCCCTGAACCTGTGGCGCGTCATGAACCTCTTTAATATGGGCTTCATCCGCCTGCGCCAGCGCAGGAAATATCAACATTGCCGCCAGCAAGGCGCGATGCTTACGCATAAAATTCTCCGGTGAGCAGCTGCGTATCAAAGTAACTGAAAGGGTGTCGTAAAAAGCAGGCCATTCTACACGCAAATGGCAGTGAGCATGAGTGCTGATTTCTTAAACTGGAAACACCCTCGCAGGCGGCATAGAATACACAACTCATTCATATTCCGCGCCCCTCTGGCCCGATTTTTTCAGGACACATCATCATGTCATCACCCGTGCTGACACAGCAGGACGCTCGCCAGCTGGTCGGCGAAATTTTCGTTTATCACATGCCGTTTAATCAGGCGCTGGGCCTGGAACTGATGCGCCTTGACGCAGACTACGCAGAGATCAGCTTCAATAACAAAACCATGCTGGTGGGCAACCAGGCGCAGCAGATTCTGCACGGCGGCGTTATCGCGTCGGTACTGGATGTGGCGGCGGGCATGGTCTGCGTCAGTAATGCGTTAACCCGTCAGGAAAGCATCAGCGAAGCGGATCTGCGCCAGCGTCTGTCACGCATGGGTACCATTGATATGCGCGTCGACTATCTGCGTCCCGGACGCGGCGAACGCTTCACCGCCACCAGCAGCCTGCTGCGCGCCGGTAACAAAGTCGCCGTGGCGCGCGTGGAACTGCACAATCAACAGGGCGATTATATCGCCACGGCTACCGCCACCTATCTTATCGGCTAACCACGCCATTGAATGGAACGCATATGGATACGCAACAAACCCGCCAGGGCGTTGGCTTTGCACTGGGCGCTTACTTTATCTGGGGCATTGCGCCCGCTTATTTCAAACTGGTAAAGCAGGTTCCCGCCACGGAAATCATGACGCACCGGGTGATCTGGTCTGCACTGTTTATGCTGTTACTGATTACCCTGAGCCGCAGCTGGCCCGGCGTTCGCAGCGTGTTGCGCCAGCCTAAAAAAGTGCTGCTGCTGGCGCTGACGGCCGTGACTATCGGCGGCAACTGGCTGCTGTTTATCTGGGCAGTCAACAATCAGCATATGCTGGAAGCCAGCCTGGGCTACTTTATTAACCCGCTGATCAACGTGGTGTTCGGCATGCTGTTTTTGCGCGAACGGTTTCGCCGCTTGCAGTGGCTCGCCGTGCTGCTGGCCACCGTAGGCGTACTGGTGCAGCTGTGGCAGTTTGGCTCGTTACCGATTATCGCGCTGGGCCTGGCGCTGAGCTTCGCCCTGTATGGCCTGGTGCGCAAAAAGATTCAGGTCGATGCGCAGAGCGGCATGCTGATTGAAACACTGTGGCTGTTTCCACTGGCGGCGATTTACCTGTTTGGTTTTGCCGACAGCGCCACCAGCCACTTATCCGCCAACCCACTGAGTCTCAACCTGAAACTGATAGCGGCGGGCATTGTAACCACCATTCCGCTGATGCTGTTTGCGGCGGCCTGCAGCCGTCTGCGACTTTCCACCGTAGGCTTCTTTCAGTATCTCGGCCCGACGCTGATGTTTGTGCTGGCGGTCGCGTTTTACGGTGAGACCATCACGCCAGACAAGATGGTGACTTTTGGCTTTATCTGGCTGGCGCTGCTGGTATTTGTCTGCGATGCGGTGGCGTTTTCATTCCGTTCCCGTTCGCGCATAGCGTGAAATAAAGCGCGCTAAAGCCGGGCCGGTCAGCAGGATGGTAAACAGACGCAACGTCTGCAACGCCATTACAAACGCCATGTTGACCTGGGTTCCCGCCGCAATGATCGCCACCGTGTCCAGCCCGCCTGGACTGGTGGCGAGATAGGCCGTCATCAGATCGATATCCAGCATTCGCGTCAGCATCCACGCCAGCCCGCCACACAACAGCATCAGCCCGAAGATCGAGGCCAGCATCTGCGGCAGCGTGCGCAGTGCCAGCAGAAAAATCGGGCGGGTGAAACGTAATCCCACGCTCCAGCCAATCAGTGCATAGGCCACGGCCAGCAGCCATTCCGGCACCTGTAACACCGCGATGTCGCTACTGTGCAGTGCTGCGCCCGCCAGCGCAGGCAGCAGCAGCGCGCCAGAAGGAATGCGCAGTCGGGTGCCCAGCCACGCGCCCGTCAGCATCACCACCAGGGTGATAACAAAGCCATGATTCAGCGGTGGAAACCAGAGCAGCGAGACGCTGTGCGCCTCATCGCCCAGTCCGATGCGCGCCACCAGCGCGGCCGCCGAGGCGACAAACAGCACCCGCAGATACTGCATAAATGCGACCAGCCGCACGTCAGCGCCAAAGTCACCCGCCATCGCCACCATGGCCGATGCACCGCCCGGCGACGATCCCCATGCGCCGGTCGGGCCAGGCAGATGACTGAAGCGCACCAGCAGAAAACCTGACAGGCCGCTGGCCGCCAGCGTCAGCAGCAGCACCGTCAGCACGATCGGCCAGTCCTGAATCAGCGGTGCCAGAATCGAAGGCGACAGACTCTGCGCAATCATGCAGCCCAGTACGGCCTGAGCGAGCAGGAACAGCCGTTTATCAATTCGCAGCGTGGCACCCGACAGCCCCATCACTACACCCACAATCATCGGTCCCAGTAACAGCGCAGCGGGCACATGAAAATAGTGCAGCACCGCGCCAAGCAATACCGAGATCAGCAGCAGCAGCGTCCACTGCGCGCGCAACGAAAAAGCGTCCATAAGAAGTTAATAATTTGTAAAAACAGGAGGGTAAGATTACGCAGAAATGGAGACAGGAGCCAGCAGAACGGGCCATCTCAGATGGCCCGTTCTTATTTTAAAGCCAGTTTTTACGCTTGAAATAGAGATAAGGCGCCAGTCCGGCCAGAATCATCAGGCCGATCGCGGCCGGATAACCAAAGCTCCACTTCAGTTCCGGCATAAACTCAAAGTTCATCCCATAGCTGGAGGCCACCAGCGTCGGCGGCAGAAACACCACGGAGACCACCGAGAAGATCTTGATGATGCGGTTCTGCTCGATGTTGATGAAACCCATCGCCGCCTGCATCAGGAAGTTGACCTTCTGGAACAGTGATTCGTTATGTGGCAGCAGCGATTCGATATCGCGCAGAATTTCACGCGCCTGCTCCAGCTGATTGCCCGGCAAACGTGCTTTGCGTACCAGGAAGTTCAGGGCGCGCTGGGTATCCATCAGACAGAGACGCACCTTCCAGCCGATATCTTCCAGTTCCGCTAATCGCGACAGCGCCTGATCGTACTCTTCGCCCTGCTGACCTTCCATGATCACCCGGCTGAGTTTCTCCAGTGCGCTGTAGATGTTCTCGATTTCGTCCGCCAGCTGCTCGATTTTGGTTTCAAACAGGTCAAGCAGCAGCTCAAAGGCATTGCCGTCGATCAGGGTCTGATTACGGGCGCGCATGCGATAGAGACGGAACGCAGGCAGCTCACGTTCGCGCAGCGTGTAGAGACGGCCTTCACGGATGGTGAACGCCACGGTGGAGTTACCGGCGTGATCGTCAGCATCTTCATAGAAGAAGAAGGAGTGGATATGCAGACCATCTTCATCTTCGAAGAAGCGTGCCGAGGCCTCGATATCCTCCAGCTCAGGCCGTGTTGCCAGACTCTGGCCTAGCTCAGATTGCACGCGATCACGTTCGCCCTCTTCCGGCTCGATCAGATCGACCCAGACAGAGGTCGTCAGTTTGTCGTTTTCGTCTTCCAGCTCCAGTCGCGTCAGGCGGCTGTGATCCAGTTTAAATGCGCTCAGCATAGCAATACTCCCCATTGCAGACTAAATGGGACAAGGCAGTCCGCCGTTCCTCAACATGGAACGGGCAGCCTGAACACGGAAACAGAGTTTCAGAGATAAATCAGTGCTGACTCGCGACGGAATCAAAAAGGGAGGTCGCTGATAACCGCTAAGGCTACCCGCGTAAAGAGGTAGCCTTAGATGTTATTCCTGGAATCCAGGTCATTGAGCCAGCATCGACTGGGCGTGTCCAAGGCATTGTCCTCTCATGATAATAGTGGGCGCATGTTACGCTGAGACGAAAAAGCCGTCAACCGCACGCTAAAGCGTTTCAAGCTTCGCGTAAGCCGCCACCAGCCACTTGATTCCCTGCCCCTGAAACGCCACCTGAAGACGGCTATGCTCGCCGCTGCCTTCCAGATTAATGATGGTGCCTTCGCCAAATTTTGCGTGATGAACACGCTGACCCAGCGCGAATCCACTGTCATTTTTGGTCACCGGGGCACCCATCCGCTGATGGTTTACCGGACGGCTGACGCTGGCGCGCAGACGCACTTCTTCTATGCACGCTTCGGGCAGTTCGCCGATAAAACGGGACGGCCGGTGATACACTTCCTTACCATAGAGTCGGCGGGTTTCGGCGTAGGTCAGCGTCAGCTTGAGCATCGCACGGGTCACGCCGACATAAGCCAGACGACGTTCCTCCTCCAGCCGGCCACCTTCATCCAGTGACATCTGGCTCGGGAACATGCCCTCTTCCATGCCGACGATAAACACCTGGCTGAACTCCAGCCCTTTTGCCGAGTGGAGCGTCATCAGCTGAACCGCATCCTGCCATTTGTCTGCCTGGCCTTCGCCCGCTTCCAGCGCGGCGTGGGATAAAAAGGCCTGCAGTGGCATCAGATCTTCATCTTCATCCTGATAGCTGAACTGCCGCGTAGCGGTCACCAGCTCCTCAAGGTTTTCGATACGCGCCTGACCCTTCTCACCTTTTTCCTGCTCATACATCAGCCACAGGCCAGAGTCTTTGATGACCCGGTCGGTCTGAACATGCAGCGGTAACTCGGCGGTTTCGGTTGCCAGTGAATCAACCAGTTCACAGAAGCGTTGCAGCGCAGACGCGGCCCGGCCAGCCAGCGCACGGCTTTGCAGCAGTTCACGCGTTGCCTGCCACAGCGTCATCTGACGTTCACGGGCCGTCTGACGCACCACGTCAAGCGTGCGATCGCCCACGCCGCGGGTCGGGGTATTCACCACACGTTCAAATGCCGCGTCGTCATTGCGGTTCGCCATCAGACGCAGATAGGAGAGCGCATCTTTGATCTCCTGACGTTCGAAGAAGCGCATGCCGCCATAAATACGGTACGGCATGCTGCTCTGCAGCAGCGCCTCTTCCAGCACACGCGACTGGGCGTTGCTGCGATAGAGAATGGCGCAGTCGTTGAGCGCGCCGCCGTTCTCCATCCATACTTTGATGCGGTTGACCACGAAGCGTGCTTCATCCAGCTCATTAAAGGCGCAGTAGATCGAGATCGGTTCGCCATCGCTGCCTTCGGTCCACAGCTCTTTACCCAGGCGACCATTGTTGTTAGCGATCAGGGCGTTGGCGGCTTTCAGGATGTTATTGGTTGAGCGGTAGTTCTGCTCCAGACGGATCGTTTCCGCGCCGGGGAAATCCTGCAGAAAGCGCTGAATATTCTCGACCTGCGCGCCGCGCCAGCCGTAGATCGACTGGTCATCATCGCCCACGATGATCACCCGGCCACTGTCGCCCGCCAGCATCCGAATCCAGGCATACTGAATGTTGTTGGTATCCTGGAACTCATCCACCAGCACGTTGGTAAAGCGTTCGCGGTAGTGATTAAGAATGTGTGGCTTGTTGAGCCATAACTCATGGGCGCGCAGCAACAGCTCGGCAAAGTCGACTAAACCGGCGCGATCACAGGCTTCCTGATAGGCCTGATAGATGCGCAGCCATGTCTGCTCAATCGGATTGCCGTAGCTTTCGATATGCTTTGGTCGCAGGCCTTCATCTTTTTTGCCATTGATGTACCACATGCCCTGACGCGCAGGCCACTGTTTGTCATCAAGGTTCATTGATTTGATCAGGCGCTTGAGCAGACGTAGCTGATCTTCGCTGTCGAGGATCTGAAAATCCTGTGGCAGACCGGCGTCAAGATGGTGGGCGCGCAGTAAGCGGTGCGCCAGACCGTGGAAGGTTCCGATCCACATTCCGCCCTGACTGGTGCCGATCAGATGCTCGATACGGTGACGCATCTCCGCTGCCGCTTTGTTGGTAAAGGTCACCGCCATAATCGAATAGGGCGAGCAGTTCTCCACCGACATCAGCCAGGCAATGCGATGCACCAGCACCCGCGTTTTACCACTGCCCGCGCCTGCCAGCACCAGCAGGTTACTGCGCGGTGCCGCAACGGCAGCGCGCTGATTGTCATTCAAACCATCGAGCAGTTCAGAAACGTCCATAAGCACCGATTACCAAAGAAAAAAACGCCGTCGTCACACTGATTATTCCGCCTGCCGCAGGGCATTATCGCTGCCAGTCAGGCGGCGCCACAGACGCCGGATAAGGGACGGCGGCAAAACAGAAAAGAGGAGACGACTGGATAAATTTACAGCCATTATAGCAGTGAGGTGAGTGATGCCAACCGCGAAATTTCGACATGCGGCAACAGGCGCGCATCCGGGATATGCATCAGGTTACCCTGCCGCAGGTTAATCCAGCAGGCCTGCAGCCCGCAGCGCAGTGAGCCCGCCACGTCGGTGGTCAGGTCATCACCCACGTGCAGAATATGGTGTGGCGCGATATCAAGGCGTTGCGCGGCAAGCTGATACATATCCTGCCATGGCTTGGCGCGCCCGTCTGGCCCGGCCCGCAGCGTGAAGCGGAAGTATTCGGCAATGCCCATTTTTTCCGGGCAGGCGTTGCCGTTGGTGACCGCCACCAGCGGGATTTTCTCCGCCAGGGTTTTCAGCGTCTGGTGCGTCTCATCCGGCATCTCGACCTGACTCCGCCACTGATGGAAGACCGCCATCACTTCTGCCGCACCCGCAGTGGCTTCAGCGGCAGAGAGGCCGATATTCAGCATCGCCAGCTCAACCGAACGGCGTCGCCACTCCGAAACATCATGATAGATATCAGGTTCGCGCTGCAGCAGCTCATCGCGCAACTGCTGATAATCCTGCGGCGTGAAATCACGCAGCGCCGGATGAAAAGCCTGCAACGCGGCATGGGACTCCAGCGTGGTACGACGGATGACCGGGTAGTTATCGTAGAGAGTGTCATCAAGGTCGAAGGTCATGGCTTTTATGGCCGACAGCGGACGATAAAACTTCATTCGTTCTTTCCTCGTTTGGCGCGGGGATGCGCAGCGTCATACACCGAAGCCAGATGCTGGAAATCGAGATGGGTATAGATCTGGGTCGTCGACAGGTTTGCGTGACCCAGCAACTCCTGCACGGCGCGCAGGTCACCGCTGGATTCCAGCAGATGCGTGGCAAATGAGTGTCGTAGCTTATGCGGATGGATATGGCTGGCCACGCCCTGTCTGATGCCCCATTCGGCAAAGCGTTTCTGCACGTTGCGTGGCGAGATGCGGTTGCCGCGCGTCGAAAGAAACAGCGCATCATCCTGGCCGCCAAAGGTTTCACGCAGCGGCAGCCAGTGCTGGATCCAGGCGACCGCCGTGCGACCAATCGGTATCCGGCGCTCTTTGCTGCCCTTACCGACTACCCACACTTCGCCTGAATCGAGATCGACGTGGCGACAATCCATATTCACCAGTTCAGAGAGACGCAAACCGCCGCCATACATCACTTCCAGCATCGCCCGGTCGCGCACCGCCAGCGGATCGCTAAGGTCGATCTCCAGCAGCTGGTTTACTTCATCAACATCAATGTTTTTAGGCAGATGGCGCGCTTTACGCGGCGTCATCACCCCTTTGGCCGGGTTGGCAGAAAGCAAACCCTGGCTCACCTGCCAGTCGAGAAAACTGCGCAGGGCGGAGAGCCGCAGCGCGAGGCTGCTGGCGGCCAGTCCGGCGCGACGGCTGCGCGCCGCCATGCTGCGCACCTGTGCCGGTTCCAGCTGTGCCCAGCTGCTGAGCTTCATCTCATCAGCAATCGCCACCAGCGCGGCAAGCTGTCGCGCATAGCTGCTCTGGGTTAACGGACTGAGCTGGCGCTCCACTTTCAGGTAGCGCAGAAATCCGTCGACGGCCTCCTGCAGCGCGCTGCTCATGCGCGTTCAACCCAGCGGGAGAGCAGATCAGGCATCATCTGCGACAGATGCTGCAACAGCAGTGTCCCCATGCCCGATTGATAATGCTGGCTGTCACGACTGCTGAACACCAGCACGCCGAGATCGCCCTCCTCACCCATCAGCGACATGGCAACCGACCCGATCGCTTTGGCCTGCGGCAACAGCAGCAGCAGTTCCGGCCCGTTAATGTTGCCAAGATAGTGATGCTGGTTACCGAAGCGCTGAATACGCAGCGGTTCAAACGCCTGACGCGAGAGGCTCAGCTGAAAGAAATCGGAGGGCGCGCCCAGCAGCCATTTATCACTGAACAGCCGCACATTGGCACCCGCCAGGCCCAGCTCACGCGCCCAGCGATGCAGACGGTTGAGCATATCCTGTAGCGAGTCAGCCGCGGCCAGATGGCTCTCCAGCGACAGCAGACGGTCAAACAGTTCATGGTTAGCGCTGGCCTGCTCCATCAGCAGCGTGATCTCTTCTTCCAGCCGCTGAATATGGTTGCGTTGCCGCGCCATATGCCATTCGACCAGAGAGACGCTGCCACGCACCGGATGCGGCACGGCCATCTGTTCAACTGCACGGGCATTGCGGATAAAGAAATCGGGATTCTGCCGCAGATAATCACTGACGGCCTGATCGTCCAGCAGAACCGAACTGTCAGCCTGCTCTTCGATATTTTTCATAGATGAATAAACCCATCGTAGACGTGTGTCGCAGGCCCGGTCATATAGAGC
This sequence comes from Pantoea sp. ABR1s, assembly GCF_057812235.1. NCBI lineage: Bacteria > Pseudomonadati > Pseudomonadota > Gammaproteobacteria > Enterobacterales > Erwiniaceae > Pantoea > Pantoea sp. ABR1s. The sequence continues at coordinate 3,936,481 of NZ_CM173823.1, forward strand.
GGCTGACCGGCGCCTTTCCAGGTGATGTGCAGCGTTCCGCCAGGCAGGTCGACACGCACTTTGGCTGCCAGAATGCCCTGCTGAATGCCACATGCAACGGCAGCACAGGCGCCGCTGCCGCACGCCTGCGTTTCACCCGCTCCGCGTTCGTAGACGCGCAGGCGGATATGTTCGGGATTGATGATCTCCATAAAACCGACATTGACGCGATCCGGGAAGCGTTCATGACTCTCCAGAATCGGACCCAGCAGTTCAACCTGCGCGGTTTTGACACTTTCGACCTGGATAACGCAGTGCGGGTTGCCCATCGACACCGCACCCAGCATCACCGTCTGTTCGGCCACGCGCAGTAGATAAAGATTTTCGGCTTTGTTGGCGCGGAACGGCACCTGCTGAGGCTCAAAGTTTGGCTCGCCCATGTTCACGCGCACCTGGTCGTCAGGCGTGACGGTCAACACCATGCGGCCATTCTGCGTACTGACCCGGATGTCACTTTTGTTGGTCAGCCCTTTCAGCTGAACAAAGCGGGCAAAGCAGCGCGCACCGTTGCCGCACTGTGCAACTTCACTGCCGTCTGCGTTGAAAATGCGATAGTGGAAATCGAGATCGGGATCGTAAGGCGGTTCAACAATCAGCAGTTGATCAAAACCGATCCCCAGATGACGATCGGCCAGCCGGCGGATCAATTCCGGCGAAAAGAAGACGTTTTGTGTCACCGCATCCACAACCATAAAATCGTTGCCGAGACCGTGCATTTTGGAGAACTGCATTTTTTGCTCCGCCGGATAAGCCATCAGATTAGTTCGCTTTTACGCCTGAATTGCCGGTAACCAGCCCGCCGACATCGGCTTTAGAGGCATCCGCTTTCTGGCGGTCGGTTGGGGCTTGTTGTTTCTTCGGCTGATCCTTCGGCGGGAAGTAGAGCGGTCCTTTCAGACCACAACCTGCAAGGCTGATTACTGCCAGTGTCATGGCCAACAGGCTTATTACTTTCTTCATTCTTTATGCTCTTCATGTCCTTTACCTGGATGCTTATCATCGCAGTTGAAGGTGGAAAAGCAACAGGAAATGCCCGCAAATAGCGTGAAGCGGGTGACAAGCCGGGAAGATAACGGCCACCTGCAGAGCGCAGGCAGCCCGTCAGCATCAGTGCACCTGATAGCGTGGCTGATAGTCGCCGTTGTCGTTGTCAGGCTGCGAGGTACACAGCTGCGTCAGCGTCTGGCTACGGAACGGAATCACCTGGAATCGCTCACCGGTGTTCACAATCTGGTAGAACTGCGGCAGGTTGAAGTTGATAAAGCTTGAACCATAGGTAAAGCGATCGTGCGATGAGGAGTAGAACCGGCTGACATCGCGCACCAGCTCCTCTTTACTGCCTTCACAGTGATGATAGACCTCAACCCGATTGGTCTCATCGAGGATGTAGATATTGAAGCCGCGCTCATCAGTGGTGTTTTCAAAGAAGAACTGAATAATGCCTTCGCTGGCATAACCGTTGACCACGGGTGGCAGCGGCGTCTGATTCGTTTCGACTTTGATCGACAGTCCGTGCAGCTTGTTGTTGGAGATCGCGCCATAAAACTCAACCGCGTTTTCCAGCTTCTGCACCGAAACGCTCATGCGTTCAAAGAACAGGCCCCAGGTCTCGCCCGCCATACGCAGCGCTTTAAAGCGACCCGGCTCCTGACGTGTGCTGGAGAGGCGCAGTTCAATGCATTCTGAGACCAGCTGCTGTACCCGCGTCCGAATCAGACCGCGCAGATGCTGGCTGTAGCAGAACACTTCCACCGTATCGGGCGGTGCAGCATCCTGATGCATCTTGCCGAGAATGGTTTTCAGCCCTTCGATCATCGCCTGTTCGCCACTGAAGTGCAGCGTACGCACCTCATTCCAGGAGTTGCGATAGAGCAGATCGATGCTGCCTATCAGGCACTGCTGCTGCTGACCAAAACTAAAGACATCCAGCTTACGGAAGTCGAAGTGCACCACCTGATTGCGGAAGGCCGCCGTCGGATCGTGTTCAAGGTTAACAATAATCGCAAGGTGCCGGATTTCGCACGGACTGTAGAGCGCTTTTGGCGTCGGCGAGGGCAGACGCAGCGGGAAATGGCTGGAAACATCGTTAACCAGCTCCTGCAGACGCGCCAGATCGCAAACCTCATTGCCTTTAATATGCAGCCGGGTTTTACGGGTCAGCAGTCCATTGAACCACGCCCACGCCACCAGCTTGTTCAGGTAACGGTTATATTCCAGCGGCTGATGGCTGATAATCGAATCCATGTCCGGCGCCTGGTTATAGAGATACCAGCCGGAACGGTTGGCGCGGCCAGGCGGCACATGAATAAAGGTCAGATTGGGTTCGGAGAGATCGGGCGAAATCTGCGGATTCACCAGCGTCACTTTGCCCGGCAGCGCTTCAAACGCGGCATACAGTTTACGGGTCAACACACCGATATCCTGCGGGCTGGCGCTGACGCTTAAGTTATTGCGGCGGGCAAAGCGGATCAGGTTGCGATAACTCTGCATCATCGCATCCAGCAATTCATTATGGGCTTCGCGCACCCGCTCGATTTTCCACTCAGCGCGGTTATCCAGAATGGCAATCTTCTCTTCGTTCCAGCCCCACTCTTTGACCAGCTGCGATAAAATTTCGCGACGCCAGCCGGTGCGGTGCTGATGATCTTCGGTGCTGAGCTTTTCACACACTTTGAGGTAGAAACAGCGACGCACCAGGTCGAGACGCGGCTGATCGTCAACGCTGGTCAGATAGTGCGTAACGCGCTCCAGCATCATGCAGTAAGGATCAAGCCCGAAGCAGATGATTTCACCGTCATGCAGGCGCTGTTTGATATCCATCGCCAGCAGTTGCGTATTCGGGTATTCCCAGCTGTAGGCTTCCAGCAGCAGCGTTTTCAGTACGGCTTTATATGGGGAGTCGATGCTTTTATAGAGCTGCCACAGGCTGGCGCCGAAATACTCTTCCGCCGACAGCGTGCCGAGGCCGCCAAGATCGAGCCACTCATTAGGGGTCAGCACGCCTTTGGCATAGAGCGACATTACGTAGTCGTCGTAATTGTGCTCTTCTTCGCCCGGCACCATATTCCACAGGATGCGTTTACCCGCCATACGAACTGCCGTACGGTAGAACTCATCCAGCAGTAAAATGTGTTGTGTTGAACCGCAATCTTCACCGCCCAGACTGCCGCTTTCGTTGTGGCGGAAGCGGTTTTCATCAATCAGAAAGAAACTCACCTCTACGCCCATCGAAACGCACCACTTCTGCAGCAGCGTACATTTGCGCTGCAGATTCAGACGCTCTTCATTATCAAGCCAGGATTGATGGCAGACCCAGATATCGAGATCCGAGACGCTGTTCTGGCCGACAGATGAGGTGCTGCCCATAGAATAGATCGCCGTAATCGGCATTTCGCCTTTCGGCGCATCGGCATGACGCAGATCGCTGTCGCCGGTGAGATCGGCCAGCAGCTGACGCTGATTTTCATCAGGCGTGAAGAAGCTGATGCCATGTGGAACGCTACCTTCAAGGTAACCCGGCATCTGCGGATGTTGATAATGTAATAAGGTTGGCAGCAGACTGTAGACGCGCTGAAAAGCGGGTCCCATAGCAGCCAGCGCACGATCAACGCGCAGCTGGTTGATTGCATCCAGTCTCTGTTTCAGTGTCTCAATGTAGAGGTACAAGACGTTTCGCCTGATTGTCCCAGTGTTTAAGCACCCTGTTTCCACACTCTGCCGCTTATAAAGTAAAAAAGTGGGCAGATAATTGCTGGAAACGTGATCAATCTAACACCCTGCAGATTGACCGTAAAGAAAGTTGCGCTACCTGACAGTTTAGCACGTTCTTACCAGCTTCCCGCCTTTTCAGCTCTGGTTCCCACGTTATGGCTTAATAAACCGGCCTGAAACCGCACGCAGGCCGTTTTCAATCCGTTGAAACTGACAGTCTTCACCCAGAGATGATAGGATATTCAGTGAACGATAAAAATGGTTAACAGCATGTTAGACAAAATTTTCAGAATTGCTACAAGACAAAGCCCGCTCGCATTATGGCAGGCACATTATGTACAGCAACGACTCATGAGTGCCCATCCGGGACTGCGCGTTGAGCTGGTGCCTATGGTCACGAAAGGTGACATCATCCTTGATACGCCGCTGGCAAAAGTGGGTGGCAAAGGGCTGTTTGTCAAAGAGCTTGAGCTGGCGATGCAGGATGGCCGTGCCGATATGGCGGTGCACTCGATGAAGGATGTGCCGGTCAATTTCCCGGAAGGTCTGGGCCTGGTAACCATCTGCGAGCGCGACGATCCGCGCGATGCGTTCGTTTCTCATCATTATGACTCCATCGACGCGCTGCCACAGGGTGCCATTGTCGGCACGTCCAGCCTGCGCCGTCAGTGCCAGATTAGTGCGCGCCGTCCGGATCTGGTGATCCGCTCGCTGCGTGGCAATGTCGGCACCCGCCTCGGCAAGCTTGATGCCGGAGAGTATGACGCGATTATTCTTGCTGTCGCCGGGCTGAAACGCCTGGGACTGGAAGATCGCATTCGTCAGGCGATGCCTGCCGAAGTTTCCCTGCCCGCCGTGGGTCAGGGTGCGGTCGGCATTGAATGCCGTCTGGACGACACCACCTTAATTGGCCTGTTGCAGGCGCTGAATCACGATGATACCGAAGTCTGTGTCAGAGCGGAGCGCGCCATGAATACCCGTTTAGAGGGTGGCTGCCAGGTGCCAATCGGCAGTTTCGCGGTGCTGGAAGGCGATGACCTCTGGCTGCGCGGCATGGTCGGCGCACCGGATGGCCGGGTCATGGTCAGCGGCGAACGCCGTGGTCCCCGCGCTCAGGCTGAACAGATGGGTATTTCACTGGCCGATGAACTGCTGAATGGCGGCGCGCGTGAAATCCTGCAGGAAGTTTACCAGGGGCAGCCGCCGGCATGACCATTCTGGTGACGCGCCCGGAACCCGCAGCGGCAGAGCTGGTGTCACGCCTGCATGCCCTTGGCAAACAGGCGTGGAGCCTGCCGCTGATCGAATTTGGGCCGGGCGCTGATCTCACCTCTCTGCCACAAAAGCTCGCCGCACTTCGCCCTGGCGACCTGGTTTTTATCCTTTCTCAGCAGGTTATACATTACGCACAACACACTGTCACAGCATGGCCCGCTGAGCTGGACTATTATGCAATTGGTCGCAGCACCGCCCTGGCGTTTCATACCGCCAGCGGACAGCAGGTGACCTGGCCTCATGCGCATGAAACCAGTGAAGAATTGATCCGGCTGAATACCCTTCAGCAGGTTGCGGGTAAACGTGCGCTGATCCTGCGTGGCGATCCCGGACGCGAGTTGCTGGCTCAGACGTTAACCCGGCGAGGTGCTGAGGTGTCGTTTGCAGCCTGTTATCAGCGCTGCCAGAAGTATTATGATGGACCCGTTGAAGGACGCCGCTGGCGCGATCGCGGTGTCTCCGTGCTGGTGGTGACCAGCGGTGAAATGTTACAACAGCTTTTTTCGCTGTTCCCCGCAGTTGATCGCGAGGAATGGCTGCTCAACTGCCGACTGGTTGTCGTCAGTGAACGTTTGGCTACCCTGGCCGCAGGATTGGGTTGGCAGGATATTCAGGTAGCCGATGGTGCCGATAACGATGCGCTGCTGCGCGCGTTACGCTGAACTTTAACAATGGGATGTGCCACATATGACGGAACAAAAAGACTCCTCCGCCATGGTTGAAGAAACCACCCCAGCGGTCGACCGCTCTCCTTCCAGCAACAGCACACCACCGCGTAATGCGAAAAATGGTGGCATGGTGCTGGGTGCAGTTGCGATTGTGATTGCGCTGGCGATTGGTGCGGGTTTATACCTTAACGGGAAACATCAGGCTGATTTACAGGCACAAACCAATCAGAAGCTGAGCGAACAATTAAGCGCGTTGCAACAGCAGGCCAGCAGCGACAAACAGCAGCTGACTCAGCAACTGAGCGGCGCTGAAACCGCGTTGCAGACAGCCCAGACACAGCAGAACGCGTCAGCAAAAGAGCTGGAAACCCTGCGTGAAAAAGTGGCCGTGATTTCTGGCAACGACGTGCGCAGCTGGTTGCTGGCACAGGCGGACTATTTGGTGAAACTGGCTGGCCGCAAACTCTGGAGCGACCAGGATGTCACCACCGCCGCTGCACTGCTGAAAAGCGCCGATGCCAGCCTGGCCGACATGAACGATCCCAGCGTCATGAATGTGCGTCGTGCGCTGACCCAGGATATCAGTAACCTCTCTTCGGTTACGCAGGTCGATTATGACGGCGTGATCCTCAAACTGAACCAGTTGTCGAACAACGTTGATAATCTGCGTCTGGCCGATAATGACAGCGATGATGCGCCGATGGACAGCGATGGCGGTGAACTGTCAGGTTCCGTGCGCGAATGGCGTCAGAATCTGGTGAAAAGCTGGCATAACTTTATGGATGATTTTATTACCATCCGCCGCCGCGATAACACCGCCCAGCCGCTGCTGGCACCTAATCAGGATGTTTACCTGCGTGAGAATATCCGCTCGCGTCTGCTGATTGCTGCTCAGGCGGTACCGCGTCATCAGGATGAGATTTATAAACAATCTATCGACACCGTGTCCGCATGGGTTCGCGCCTGGTACGACACCAATGATGCCGCTACCAAAGCCTTCCTTGCCCAGCTGGATGAGCTGAGCCAGCAGAACATCAATATGGATCTGCCGGATAACCTGGAAAGTCAGCCGTTGCTGGAACAGCTGATGCAGACCCGCGTCCGGAACCTGTTAGCGCAACCTTCTGCCGCTGCTAATCAGCAGGGAGGCTAAGCATGCTTAAGGTATTTATCCTCTTTATCCTGCTGATTGCTGGCGTGGTGCTGGGACCGATGATTGCCGGTCATCAGGGTTACGTGCTGATTCAGACCGATAACTGGAACATCGAAACCAGCGTCACCGGCCTGGTCATTATCCTCATCCTCAGCCTGCTGGTGATTCTGGCCGTGGAATGGCTGCTGCGCCGCGTGCTGCACACCGGCGCGCGTACCCGTGGCTGGTTTACCGGACGTAAACGCCGTCGCGCCCAGCGTCATACTCAGTCGGCGCTGATGAAGCTGGCAGAAGGCGATCACCGTCAGGTGGAAAAACTGCTTTCTAAAGATGCCGATCACGCTGATGTGCCGGTGGCGAACTACCTGCTGGCAGCAGAAGCTGCGCAACAGCGTGGTGATGAAATCCGTGCCAATCAGCATCTTGAACGTGCTGCAGAGCTGTCGGAGAGCAACACCATTCCGGTAGAAATTGCCCGCACACGTATTCAGCTGGCACGTAACGAAGATCATGCTGCGCGTCATAGCATTGACCGTCTGCTGGAAGTGGCACCGCGTCATCCTGAAGTGCTGCGCCTGGCCGAACAGGCGTATGTCCGTACTGGTGCCTGGAGTGCATTGCTGGATATTCTGCCCGCCATGCAGAAGGCGCAGGTCGGCGATGAGCTGCATCGTGATGCATTACAGCAGCAAGCCTGGCTGGGTCTGATGAATCAGGCGATGGCTGACCAGGGCAGCGATGGGCTGAAGCGCTGGTGGAACGATCTGAGCCGCAAAACCCGTCAGGAAACGACGCTGCAGGTGGCCATGGCGGATCATCTGATTGAATGCAACGATCACGACACCGCGCAATCGATCGTGCTGGAGGGCCTCAAGCGTCATTATGACGATCGTCTGGTACTGCTGATGCCTCGTATCAAAAGCGGTAATCCGGAAGCGCTGGAGAAAGTTCTACGCCAGCAAATCAAACAACACGGCGCAACACCGCTGCTGCACAGTACGCTGGGGCAGTTGCTGATGCGGCATGGTGAATGGCAGCAGGCTGCTGAGGCACTGCAGCAGGCGCTGGCACAGCGTCCTGACGCGTTTGATTATGCATGGCTGGCGGATGTTTATGATCGTCTGCGTCGCCCGGAAGAAGCGGCGAAGATGCGTCGTGAAGGGTTGCTGCTCACCTTGAAGAACAATCCCAACGCCTGATCCTCTTTTCATACCTGATAAAGCCGGGCTTGCCCGGCTTTTTTGTGCCCGCAATCTGCCAGCACGCTTTCGCAGGCAAAAAAAAACACCTGCCAGTGGCAGGTGCAAGATCAGGTCGGTAAGACAACCGGGAGGTACCTGACTCAACGTGGTGTCTGTTAACCCTGTAAGGCTTTCGCGATACAGGCAGGCAGACAACAGGTACCTAAAATTGGCTCTGCATCATTCCCAGGTTTATGTAGCATCAGCAGACATAAGAGGTGGAATGAGCATCTACAGCAGAAGTATTGCACAAGCCATGCCAGGTTTATGATTATTTTTAAAATCACAATAAATCAGCATGTTAAAGAATTAGCTCAAAGCTTCATTCAACAGGCCTGTCGGGAAATGTCGGTATCCAGCGACAGCTGGCATTTTCTCTGTCTCTGAATGGAGACAGCAAGGCAAATCTCTCTGTGAAATCAACAATAACAATGACTTATTTGTCGGCAATTCACGACGCAGCTGCTACTGTTTAAGCAACTTTATCTGACAACTGGCGAAATCAAGGGTGAGCTGGCATCAAAGGATTAGCTAACAAGCAGCCCGCTCTCACTGCTGTGCGGGCTTCAGGGAGCATACGCCTTTCGCAAAGACGCAAAAGACGCCATCCCTGTCGGGCTCAGCGCGGGCCGTCCCTGGCCCGCGATGCTTTGCTACAGGCGTATGCTCCCTTCGCTTCACGTATGGCAGACGCATCTGATACTTACAAGGACGCTTCAGACAAATGACAGATCTAAACCCGGATGCATCTGACCACAGCGCATAAGCTCAACGCGCAGGGAGCATGGTCAGAAGAGGAAAGCGTCCCACGCCAGGGACGGCGTGGGCCGAGCGGCCATGGATGGCTTAAGCGACTTTCCGATCTGACCATGTTCCCTTCGCAGGCTCGGATTTACAGCAAACTTATTTAGCTGTACCCACCTAAACCTCCTTCGGAGGTCCTCATCCTCTTTTCTGCAGACGAAAAAAAACCTGTCTTTTCAGACAGGTTTCTAAAATGGTCGGCGAGAGAGGATTCGAACCTCCGACCCACTGGTCCCAAACCAGTTGCGCTACCAAGCTGCGCTACTCGCCGATTTTTTTAACTGTTTTGCCTGGTGCGAAGAGAGGGACTTGAACCCTCACGTCCGTTAAGACACTAACACCTGAAGCTAGCGCGTCTACCAATTCCGCCACCTTCGCGTTTCCCAGCAAAATCTGGGGTGGCTAATGGGACTCGAACCCACGACAACTGGAATCACAATCCAGGGCTCTACCAACTGAGCTATAGCCACCACAATACTTAATGTCACAAGTTAAAAACCTGCAGCATTTAAATCTCTACTGCCAACCGCGGTAAATCAACCACCGAAGCTCATGCGCACAAACGATATGGCGCGCCCGACAGGATTCGAACCTGAGACCTCTGCCTCCGGAGGGCAGCGCTCTATCCAGCTGAGCTACGGGCGCGTAGCGCCGTTGCGGATGTGCATACTAGAGATAAGCGCCCATCGTGTCTAGTGCTTTTTAAATAAAAAGACGCGTTTGATTACGCTTTGTGCATTTTGTCGACAAATAGTGCATTTCCTCTCTCACAACGCGTAAAAATGCGGCATTTATCAGCAATATCAGAGATCGCCACGCCAGTGATAGCGCAAATATTTAAGCAGTTTTAATTGCCGGCGCAGGCGGCCAGGCTGCCGAATCAGACGATAGAGCCACTCCAGCCCCAGCCGCTGCCAAATCTCAGGCGCTCGCTTCACATGGCCGGTGAAAACATCGTACGTTCCACCCACGCCCATATAGAGCGCATCAGGCCAGTGCGCACGGCACGCCAGCATCAATAGCTCCTGACGGGGCGACCCCAGCGCTACAGTCACCAGCTTCGCGCCGCTGGCCGCAATCCGGGCAAACAGCGCATCCTGATCGGCTGGCGCAAAATAGCCATCCTGCGCCCCGACAATATTCACATTCCACTGACGACGTAGCTTATCGCAGGTTTCATCCAGCACCTGCTGACGACCGCCGATAAGAAATACAGGCGTCCCTTCCCGCCCGGCGCGTTCCATCAGCGCTTCCCATAAATCAGCACCCGCAATGCGCTGCACCGACGCGTGTGGATACTTTTTACGAATCGAGCGCACAATGCTGATGCCATCGGCGTATGCATATTCCGCCTGCGCTAACAGCGTACGTAATCCCTCATCCCGCTCAGCGGTCAGGATCTTCTCCGCATTAATCGCCACTAAAATACCGCTGCGTACGCTGTGCGGCGGCATCAGAAAATTCACCGCCGACGGCATGTTTTCGAAGCCATACAACTCAACGCCGCGAATCCGGTACTGCGGCGTCTCAGTTAACTTTGTCATATCTTCCGTCAATCCCAGAGGCTACTCAGAGCGGGCTGTGCAACACCCGCCTGCTGCGGTCGCGAATCAAACCTGCGCGATCCAGTAACCAGAAAAGTAATTTAGCCATGCCCAGACAGGCAGCAAAAATGATGCAGAAAAACACAACGCGTGAACCGAACGCATCAAGGCCTTCGCGTGCCAGCACGATCATGTTAAAGACCGCGCCAAAACAGAAGCTTTGCAGGATGGCGCCGGTGTAACGGTTGGTCTCAAGGCAGCCACGCTGATAGATTGCATCAAAGGCTTTTATAATCATCCCTACCGCGACCGCACCGATCGGAATCGCCCAGACGCCGCCCATCACCACCAGCGACCCTATCAGCGTGGGTGAAATCGCCAGGCCAGAATGGTTGTTCAGCACTTCCCAGGTGAAGTAGTTAGCACTGTTTAACACTGCCAGCGGCCGATCCGGCCAGAGCCAGGTCGGAATGAAAACGTAGAAATCACGCCACAGCGGTGCCAGCCCCTGAAACTCAATTCTGGCGTAGTTATCCAGCAGCAAGGCGAGATTCTCCCACGGCGAGAAGGTATCACGCGTCAGATACAGAAAGGTATAGAACGCTTCATCGCCCATAACGTCGAGGTTATAGCGGCGCAGTGCCAGCCAGAACATTCCTGCAATCGCCAGCACGCCCGCCGTTGCCAGCATCCACAAAGTGATCCAGCCACGGGTAATCCCGATAAACAGGAACAGGGCAAACGCAATAATAATATTGGCTCGGGTACCGCCCACCAGCGCGTAGGTCAGTAAACCAAAGGCAACGGTCACCACCAGGAACAGCAGCCAGTTGCGGCGCGTCGGGCTCAAAAAGTAGGGGATCAGCATCGCCGGAATAAAGAAATAGAAGAAGCGCTTAAGCGCTACACCCGACACTTCACTGGAGAAAATCTGGTTATAGGCGGTCAGGCGGAACAGCAGAAAACCGTTATGAATGAAGAACACCGTCACGGTACCCAGCGCCACCAGCGCCAGGATCACGCAGGTCAGATGGGTTTCGACGCGATTCATCTGCAGCCAGGGCTTCGCCGGAGACGCGCTGGCGGGTTTCAGCCGCACTTTATAGCTGACGTAATAAATGGCGTAAAACGCCGTGGCCGACAGCAGCGCCTCCAGCAGGTTCTCAACCGGCACCACTTCGACATTAAAGCGAAACACCAGCACGGAGGTCAGCGGGAAGCCGAAGTAAAAGGTCAGTAAGAACAGCAGCGTGAAGAACAGATGAAAGTTAAAACGGACGCGCTTAAACTCCCGCCAGGTCAGGGTCAGAATAAAAACCAGCGACAGCAAATAGACCACCAGCAGGCCGCCAAACTGTATAAGACTCATGACAACCCCCCTTCGCTGAGCTGTAACGCGGCTCGCCAGCCCGCCAGATAACCCGGCGCAAAAAAGGCGATAGCCTGTTTATCACAGCTCATCAGCTGACGACGTGCCTCGGCGATCACCGCAGGCGACAGCGTATCTTCGCTGAACAATACCGGAAGCTGCTGCTCTGCCACATCACGCCAGAATGGATTTTTGCGGGTCAGGACAAACGGCACGTTGGCCTGAATCAGCAGGCAGAGTGTTCCCACCCCTTGCTGACGTTCAAACATAAAATAGCCGACATGGCAGCGCGCCAGCAGGGCTAAGTAATCATCAAACGCCAGGTTTTCACGCATCAGATTCACCTGCCCGTTTGGGAACAGCGCATCGGCAGTGGCCTGAATGAGGCTGATATAAGCCTCATTACCTGGCGGATAGCCCAAAGGGACCTCGATACGCACCTGCTCGCCAAACTGCGCGTGAATCGCTTTTAAGCCTTCGATATGCCGGTTACTCGGATCGCCCGAGTTGCCCAGCAACAGCGTAAAAGGCTCCGACGGGACAGATTCAACGGCTGCAGCGGGCATTCTGGTGGGAAAATAGAGCAGTGAACCGGGTACGCGCCGATGGCGCTGCTGATAGTGATGCAGATCGCCACGGGTCGCAAAAACCTGTGCAACACGCCCCTGCGCTATCCGGCGAACCAGATAGAACAGGCGGAACTTCAGGCTGCGCGAATCTTCATAAAGATCGGCGCCCCAGACGTGCCAGAAGAGCTGTGAACGACGCAGCTTACCGCTGAGTAACGCCAGCCAGATCCACGGGTTAAACTGTCCGTGGCAGAAAAAACGCTGCTGACGATTTCTGGCCCGTTGCAGTACCGCCTGCGCCAGCACTTTCTTGCTGGTAAAGCACTCGATCTGCAACGCACTGAACGGCGTCAGGCTCTCGGGCTGCTGCGTCACCACCATAAAATGGCGTTGCGCAGCCGCAGGCTGCTCAACGCTGAGTACGTCGTTGAAAAAGCGCAGCACCGTAAGATTGTGGTGGGGAATGTCCGATCCCAAAACGTGAATTAAAGTCATTTTTTCCGGCAGTAAACAATAAAAGCGCCACAACACAGGGCAAAGTAAGCCATATAGGTAAACATATAGGCCTGCGCCGCACCCGTCGCGCCATGTAACGGGATCAACCAGCGTGAAAACAGCGTCAGCAACAGGAACTGGCTGATCTCAGTCAGAACATAAAAGCGCAGCGAGGCTTTGGCGATAACCAGATATCCGAAAACATAGGCGCCTACCTTAAAAACATCGCCGCACAGCTGCCAGACAAAGAGATCGCGCATCCCGCGAAACGCTTCAGAGAACAGCAGGCTGATGGCGAAATCGCGCAGTACCCAGACACCCAGGCTGGCAACCGCTACGGCGGGCAGGACAAAGCGCAGTGCACGGCCAATCTCGCGCGCGATGTCGCGTTTGTTATCCAGCCGCGCCAGCGTCGGCAGCAGCCAGACGCTAAACGTCGCGGTAATAAATTGCAGATAGGCATCGGAAATGCTGGTGACGCCCTGCCACAATCCGACCTGTGCCCAGCCCTGCTGCTCCGCCAGCAGATTACGCATCAGCACCCAGGCGACCGGCAGGGTCACGGCGGTGATCAGCGCCATCAGGGTATATTTTGCCAGATTACGGGCCAGCTCAGGATGCCATTGCGGTCGCAGCCAGCTAAGCGGCAGCGGCGCACGGCGTTTCAGCATCAGGAGTGCAGGCAGCAGCAGCAAAGCCGGCACCAGCGCCAGACCCGTCAGCGCGCCCTGATAGCCGCCCAGCCACCAGCAGAGCAGATAGCCTGCCACACCAATCAGGCTGCCAAGAATCAGCGCCAGCGCATTACCGCGCGCGTCGCGATAGCCCTTCAGCAGCGCCAGGGTAAAGTTGGCCCAGGCGATGCCGAGCTGAAGAAAGGCCACCACGCGGATGACGCCCTGATAACGGTCGTGACCAAACAGCGCGATACTGATGGGTGCCGCCGCCAGCAGAAACAGCAGCGCCAGCATACCGGAAAAACCCAGCACCATGGTTGATGCCGTGCCCACCATCGCCCGCAATTGCTCGGGCTGCTGCTGATACTGCGCCACATAGGTGGTGACGCCATTAAAGATGCCTGCGCCCGCCAGCACACCCAGCACGGTGATCAACTGACGGAAGTTCCCCGCCTGGCCGACACCCTCGGGTCCGAAGCTGACCGCCAGCAGTTTGACGACCAGCAGGCCGGCCACAATTTTTACCAGCGTGGACGATGCGGTCCACACTGAGGCTCTGGCTAATGACATCAGGAAAAGAAGCTCAGCAGTGAGCTGATAACCGTGCTCTGATTGTTATCCGACAGGTTATAAAACAGCGGCAGACGCAGCAGGCGTTCACTTTCCCGGGTGGTAAAGCGATCGTCGCCGACAAACTGCGAGAACCGCTCACCGGCGGGCGAACTGTGCAGCGGAATATAGTGAAACACCGTCAGTATCTCGGCTTCTTTCATCCAGTTTATCAGCGCCTGACGATCGTCCTGATCGCGCAGTTTGATGTAGAACATGTGCGCATTGTGTTCACAGCTGGCGGGGATCACCGGCAGGCTGATGCGTCCCTGAGCCGCCAGCGGCTGCAGCGCATCGTAGTAACGCTGCCAGATGCGTAACCGCTGCTGGTTGATACCTTCAGCGGCTTCCAGCTGCGCCCAGAGATAGGCTGCCTGCAGATCGGCCATCAGATAGCTCGATCCCATATCGCGCCAGGTGTATTTATCGACCTGACCCCGGAAGAACTGGCTGCGGTTGGTGCCTTTTTCCCGCACGATCTCGGCGCGCTCGACCAGGCTGGCGTCGTTAATGAGCGTCGCGCCACCTTCGCCGCCGGCGGTGTAGTTCTTGGTTTCGTGGAAACTGAAGCAGCCAATATGACCGATGGTGCCGAGCGCACGACCTTTGTAGCGTGACATCACGCCCTGCGCCGCATCTTCAATCACAAACAGCTTATGCTTTGCCGCCAGCGCCATAATGGTGTCCATTTCACAGGCCACGCCTGCGTAATGCACCGGCACAATGGCGCGGGTTTTTTCAGTGATGGCCGCTTCGATCAGCGTTTCATCAATGTTCATGGTGTCCGGGCGCACATCGACAAACACAATGCGGGCGCCGCGCAGCACAAAGGCGTTGGCGGTAGAGACAAAGGTGTAGCTCGGCATAATCACTTCATCGCCGGGCTGCAGATCGATTAACAGCGCCGCCATCTCCAGCGAAGCGGTACAGGAGGGGGTCAGCAGCACTTTTTTGCTGCCAAAACGCTGCTCCATCCACTGCTGACAGCGACGGGTAAATCCACCATCGCCGCACAGCTTGCCGCTGTTCATCGCCGACTGCATATACTCAATTTCTGTGCCCACAATCGGGGGCGCATTAAATGGAATCATGACCTTTCCTGTAAAACCAGTACGCGGTGCTGTCGAGCCGGGCACCGCTGCGTAAATAGAGGCGCATTGCCGTGAGATTGCTAAGCTGGGTAGCAACCCGAAGCTGAGCCAGCTGTCGTACCCGCGCCCAGTCTGCCGCCGCCAGCATCAGTCGCTGACCCAGCCCCTGGCCCTGCGCGTCGGGCAGTACGCCCAGCAGGCCAATGCGGGCATCGCCATCCACCGCGCGCAGCGAAACAAATCCCTGCAGCTGACCCGCGGCATCGCTTGCCACCAGACACTGATCGTCAAACGCCCCGCGTACCGCATTTTCAATCCACTGCGCATAGAAGCGTCCGCTGGCGTCCGGCGCATACCAGGGCGCGCGAAAACGACTCTGGCTGAAGAGCTGTGAGGCAGCATCGCGCAGTAGCGGAATCTGGGCTTCGCGCGCGATGCGAATTCCCGTCTGCCGTTCAGTCTGTTTCACCGCCAGCGTCAGATCTGCCTCGCCTTCTGCCAGCCGGAACTGATGCTGCTGCAGCGTATCAATCAGTGCCGTCTCGCTGGCAGCGACTTTCATCTGCATCAGCGCACAGGGATGACGCAGCGCCTGTTCCAGCGGGATGTCACCTTGCGGCTCCAGCCGCACGGTATCAACACCGAAGAATGCGCTCTCCCAGCTAAGGGGATTAATATTGACGTGGACGGGCATGTAATAAATCCAGCAGGTATTGGCCGTAGCCGGTTTTTGTCAGCGCTTCACCCGCGGCACGCAACTGGTCATCACTCAGCCAGCTGTTACGCCAGGCAATCTCTTCCAGGCAGGCAATTTTGAAGCCCTGACGTTTTTCCACCGTCTGCACAAACATGCTGGCTTCCACCAGACTGTCGTGTGTGCCGGTATCCAGCCAGGCAAAACCTCGTCCCAGCAGTTCGACCGTCAGCTCACCACGCTCCAGATACATCTGGTTAATGGCCGTGATTTCCAGCTCGCCCCGCGCTGAGGGTTTCACCTGTTTCGCGAATTCAATAACCTGATTGTCATAAAAATAGAGCCCGGTTACTGCCCAGCGCGATTTCGGCTGCTGTGGTTTCTCTTCAATCGAGATCGCCTTGAAGTTATCGTCAAACTCCACCACGCCGAAACGTTCCGGGTCCATGACCTGATAGCCGAACACCGTTGCGCCACGATTCTGTTCAACAACTTTGCGGAGCTTGGGGCTGAAGCCCTGGCCAAAATAGAGGTTATCACCCAGAACCAGGCAGCAATTATCCTCGCCGATAAAGGATTCGCCGATGATAAAGGCCTGCGCCAGCCCATCGGGACTTGGCTGCACCGCATAGCTGAGGCGTATCCCAAATTCACTGCCATCGCCCAGCAGACGTTCAAACTGCGCCCGGTCTTCCGGCGTGGTAATTAACAGGATGTCGCGAATACCCGCCAGCATCAGCACGGAGAGCGGATAGTAGATCATCGGTTTGTCGTAAACCGGCAGAAGTTGCTTTGATACTGCACGGGTTATCGGGTGTAACCGCGTGCCCGACCCTCCCGCTAAAATGATGCCTTTCATCGCTGCTCCTTACGCGGGTTTATTGCGATAAGCCAAGGCGTTCGCCCTGATAGCGGCCATCCAGAATAGCCTGCCACCAGGTGGGATTGGCCAGATACCATGCCACGGTTTTACGCATGCCGCTTTCAAAGGTTTCCTGCGGTACCCAGCCAAGTTCATGCGCGATTTTACTGGCATCAATGGCATAGC
Source organism: Pantoea sp. ABR1s (assembly GCF_057812235.1). Taxonomy (NCBI): domain Bacteria; kingdom Pseudomonadati; phylum Pseudomonadota; class Gammaproteobacteria; order Enterobacterales; family Erwiniaceae; genus Pantoea; species Pantoea sp. ABR1s. The sequence continues at coordinate 3,953,468 of NZ_CM173823.1, forward strand.
GCTGATCGTGACCGGGGCGGTCAGTGACATAGGTAATCAGGTCGCGGTAATGCGCCAGCCCGGCAGGTTTCTGCTCTGCGGCCAGCTCTTCAAGCAGGCTGCAGATAGTTTCAACCACCTCAATATTGCGTCGCTCGTTATGGCCGCCAATATTATAAGTTTCGCCTGGCTTGCCATGGCTGACCACCTGATAGAGTGCGCGGGCGTGATCTTCGACGTAGAGCCAGTCACGAATCTGCTGTCCGTTGCCGTAAACCGGTAAGGCTTTCCCGGCCAGCGCATTGATGATGGTCAGCGGGATCAGCTTCTCCGGGAAATGGCAGGGGCCGTAGTTATTTGAACAGTTGGTGACCAGCGTGGGCAGACCGTAAGTGCGCAGCCAGGCCCGCACTAAATGGTCGCTGCTGGCCTTGCTGGCGGCGTAAGGACTGCTTGGCGCATAGGGTGTGGTTTCGGTGAAGTAAGCCTGGCTGTCGTGCAGATCGCCAAAGACTTCATCGGTCGAGATATGGTGGAACAGAAAGGCGGTTTTGCGCGCGTCATCCAGGTTTTGCCAGTAAAAACGCGCGGCTTCCAGCAACTGATAAGTCCCGACAATATTGGTCTCGATAAAGGCTACCGGCCCGTCAATCGAACGATCCACATGGCTTTCAGCCGCAAGATGCATCACACAGTCTGGCTGATGACGGGCAAACACCTGATCAAGTGCCGGGCGATCGCAGATATCGACCTGCTCAAAATGAAAGCGGGGCGAGTCGGCAACGCTGGCGAGTGACGCCAGATTTCCGGCGTAGCTGAGTTTATCGACCACCACCACCTGATGTTCGGTTTCTGCGATCAGAAAGCGCACCAGTGCAGAACCGATAAACCCGGCACCGCCCGTGATCAGAAAACGCCTCATCGCCACACACCTTTGGTGTCGACAATCCAGTTCTGCTGAACGCTGGCGCCATCAATGGCGCGGAAGGCGCGGTGATCGACCAGCATCACCAGAATATCGGCCTGTTCCAGCGCCTGCCCGGCAGAGACCAGCACGGCTTTGTCGGCCAGTGCGTCAGCAAGCTGCTCAATATGGGGTTCAACCACCCAGGTAGTGCCGCTGTGCCACTCTGCAATTTTCTGTGCCACGCCCACCGCCGGGCTTTCGCGCAGGTCGTCAATATTGGGTTTAAAGGCCAGGCCAAAGCAGGCGATGGTGATATCGCTGGCGCGCTTGCCGGTCTGTGTCAGGCAGTCCGCCAGCGCGGTTTTCACCTGGTCCAGCACCCACTGCGGCTTGGCGTCATTGACCTCGCGCGCGGTGCGGATCAGGCGGGCTAATTCAGGATTCTGCGCCACGATGAACCAGGGATCGACGGCGATACAGTGACCGCCGACGCCTGGGCCCGGCTGCAGAATGTTGACGCGCGGATGGCGATTCGCCAGCGCAATCAGCTCCCAGACGTTAATCCCCTGATCGGCACAAATCAGCGACAGCTCATTGGCAAAGGCGATATTCACGTCACGGAAGCTGTTTTCTGTCAGCTTACACATCTCGGCGGTTCGGGCGTTGGTTTCAACGCATTCGCCTTTTAAAAACAGCCGATAAAGCTCGCTGGCGCGGGCGGAACAGGCTGGCGTCATGCCGCCAATCACCCGGTCGTTGTTAATCAGCTCAACCATCACCTGACCAGGCAGCACGCGCTCCGGACAGTAGGCCACAAAAATATCGGGCGTATCACCGTGCTGAGGAAAGCGCAGGTCGGGACGCGCCGCCGCCAGCCAGTCGGCCATCTGTTCGGTGCTGCCCACCGGTGAGGTCGACTCCAGAATCACCAGGTCGCCCTTTTTCAGTACCGGCGCAATCGACTCCGCCGCGGCTTTCACAAAGCGCAGATCGGGCTGATGCTCATCTTTAAAAGGGGTCGGTACGGCGATAAGAAAAGCGTCGGCGGCTTCCGGCTGCGTGGTGGCACGCAGATCGCCACGCGTAACGGCCGCATGCACCACCTGATCTAAATCGGGTTCCACGATATGGATCGCGCCACGATTAATGGTTTCAACGGCGCGCGCGTTGATATCCACGCCCACCACTTTTTTTCCCTTTGAGGCAAAAACGGCTGCCGTCGGCAGACCAATGTATCCCAGTCCAATCACGGAGATGGTTTCAAAACTCATAATTCGGCTCGGTTATCTTTTAAGGCTTGTAAAATACGACCACAGGCTTTGCCATCGCCATACGGATTATGGGCGTGGCTCATCGCCTGCCAGGCAGCGTCGTCAGTCAGCAAGCTGCTGACCTCCGCCACGATTCGGGCGATATCGGTCCCCACCAGTTTGACGGTGCCGGCGTCGACCGCTTCAGGCCGCTCGGTGGTGTCACGCATCACCAGCACCGGTTTACCCAGCGAAGGCGCTTCCTCCTGAATGCCACCGGAGTCGGTGAGGATGAGCCAGGCGCGGTTCATCAGCCAGACAAAAGGCAGATACTCCTGCGGTTCAATCAGAATGATATTCTCAATGCCGCTGAGAATCCGGTTTACCGGCTCGCTGACATTGGGGTTAAGGTGCACCGGATAGACAATCTGCGCCTCGGGATGCTGGCGGGCAATCTGCGCCAGCGCGCTGCAGATACGTTCAAAGCCGCCACCAAAGCTTTCGCGACGATGTCCGGTGACCAGCACCAGTTTCTTATCCGGGTCGAGAAACGGATAGCGCGCTGCCAGTTGTGCATTCAGATTGCTGTCATCCAGCACCCTGTCGCGAACCCACAGCAGCGCATCAATGACCGTATTGCCGGTCACGATAATGCGCGCATCGGGCAGATTTTCCTGCAACAAATTCTGACGCGATCGGGAGGTGGGGGTGAAATGCAGACGGGCAAGATGACCGGTAAGTTTACGGTTACCCTCTTCCGGCCATGGCGAGGCGAGATCGCCGGTACGCAGACCGGCCTCCACATGCCCGACCGGAATCTGATGATAAAATGCCGCCAGGCTCGCCGCCAGTGTGGTGGTGGTGTCACCATGCACCAGCACGATGTCCGGTTTGAAGTCGAGCAGGACGGTTTTCATGCCCTCTAAAATGCGGCAGGTGATCTCGGTCAGCCCCTGCTCGGGACGCATAATATTGAGATCATAGTCCGGCTGCAGCTTGAACAGGCGCAGCACCTGATCGAGCATTTCGCGATGCTGTGCGGTGACGCACAGTCGCGATTCGAAAGCGGGATCCTGCGCCAGCGCCTGAACCAGCGGTGCCATTTTGATCGCTTCGGGACGAGTACCAAATACCGTCAGAACTTTCACACTGTTTCTCTCACTCATGCGTGTCTGACATCAGACGCGGACGATGTGCCAGCGCCACTCCCGCGCCTGTTAATGCCCCAATGGCACCCCACATAATCATCATGAACAGACGTCGCGGACTGTCACGTGATACCGGCTCTTCCGGCGTACGCAGATAACGGTAGGTCTGGAACTGGCTGTTCAGTTTTGGCCCGGTCTGCAGCGTGGTCAGCATTGCTCTGTTCTGATCATAGCTGATATCAAACTCCGGACCGGTAGCGCGCAGCGTATCCAGTTGTCCCTGTAAAACCGGCTGGCCCAGCAGAAACAGGTCGCTGTCTGCCAGATTTTCACCCGCTTCACGCGTCTGTTTCTCATTGATGCCCTGCTGGCTGGCGATCTTCAGCGCCTGCTCCAGTCGATGCTGCTGGCGCTGAAACACCGCATTAGCCACATCTTCCTGACGTTTCACCTGCGCCTGCAACTGGTCGGTACGTGCCCGCCAGGCACCTTTTAGCTCATCATTCAGATGACGCGCGGCGCGCTCACTGGCATAGGCGATGTACTGACGCAGCAGATTATTGGCGTCGCCAGCGGTTTCCGCTTTCAGTTTGACGTTATCGGGCAGGTTATGTGCCGCGTCAGCGGGCGTGAACAGGATATTGCCGATCATATCGTCGAGCAGCGCGGCATCATTATGCGCATTGCCGGTTTTACGACTCTTGTAATAATCCGTTTGCTGCCAGAACTCACGACGCGTATCCCAGGAGGCGAGTTGCATGGTGAACTCCTGATAAACCTGATCCATCACCGTAGGTGAAGGTGCGGCCAGGGTTAAGGCGTTGTTGCGCACATCCAGATTGGTCAGGAATTGCTGCTGCGCATAGTAAGAACCCAGCATGTTCACCGTCGGACGATCGGTGATCGCCGTGGTGCTCCAGACCTGTTTCAGCAGCAGCGTGGCCAGCCAGGCGACCAGAGCAAACAGCAGCGCCAGCCCGATAATCCAGCGCTTGCCACGCCATAAACGGCAGCAAAAGCTGCGAATATCCAGTTCGTTGTCCACAACGTCAGAAGGCATGGCAGAGGTATCCTTTATCAGCTCTTTTCAGGGTAATTTGTTTTTTGCTTCGCGATGATGGCTCAGACGGCGCTTAATGCGGCGGACACGTCGCGCCACGCGCCATGCATGTTTGAGGCAGTAGCCGTAAACCATAAACGCGCCCAGGAACAGCAGCAGCATCACCCACTCCGGGATAAATGCCAGATATTCGCCCAGCACACCGATACCGGCGAGAATAGCCGCCGCAACGGTAATCAGTACAAAGGCCTGACGTGAGGTAAAGCCGGCACGCATAATCAGATGGTGGATGTGCTGACGGTCAGCCGAGAACGGACTCATGCCTTTACGCAGGCGACGATACATAATCGCCACCATATCCATCAGAGGAATGGCGATAAGCCACAGTGCGGTAACGGGCGTGATGGGATGGCTCAGACCCTGCGTCGTTTCCAGCAGAATCCAGATAATGGTGAACCCGATCATGGTGCTTCCGGCATCGCCCATAAAGACTTTGAAGCGACGGCCAAGGAAGCCGAGGTTAAGCAGGATATAGGGCAGCGTGGCGGCAATCATCGCAAAACACCACATCGCGAGGCTGGTCTGGCCGTCGAAGTAGAGGATAATCCCCATGGCGGCAAAAGTGACCGAGGAGAGTCCGCCCAGCAGACCGTCGATCCCATCCACCATATTAAAGGCGTTGATCGCGGCCCAGACGGCAAACAGCGTCAGCACATAGCCGAACGGCCCCACGATAAGCTCGAACGGGCCGACGATAAAGCCCAGGCTAAGCAGATAGAGTTTTGCGCCAAACATCATCACCAGTGCGACAATCGCCTGCACCACCGCGCGGATCTTGACGCTGATATCGAAACGGTCATCCAGTGCGCCAACCAGCACCAGAACACCGGCGCAGCCCAGATAGAGCAGCGCGTGAGGCAGATAGTAGTTGGTAATGGCAAACGTAAAGCAGATACCTGCGAACACAGAAATGCCGCCCACCAACGGAATCGCGCCATGATGGCGTTTACGTGAGTTAGGCTTATCAACTAAACCAATTTTTTTAGCTGCTTTTCGAGCAAAAAAGAGGAAAGCCAGGGAAAAGAGAAAAATTAAACCAAGCTCAGTACTCATAGTGAGTAAATTCACGTTAAACGCTCTCAGCTAACATCCCGCACAACAATACGCGAAAAAACGCGCCTATCGCTGTGTCGGATTCCGAATTCTGCATAAAGAGACAGACGAACGGTTAAAAGTTCGCCATCGCTACCACAGTCATTATAAATGCTCCTGCCAGTGTTCAATCCTATAGCTCACAAATGAAAAACGCCACGTTGAGACGTGGCGTGAGGTCGATTTTCTGCGCATCTGGACTAAAAAAGCCGAATCTGTGGTTCGGCCAGGCAGTATCGGATTAAGAACGCTTCATCATATCGAAGAATTCATCATTAGTTTTGGTCATCGCCAGCTTGTTGATGAGGAATTCCATTGCGTCGATTTCGCCCATCGGGTGAATAATCTTACGCAGGATCCACATCTTCTGCAGCTCTTCCTGAGAGGTGAGCAGCTCTTCTTTACGCGTACCAGAGCGGTTGTAATCAATCGCCGGGAAGACGCGTTTTTCAGCGATTTTACGGGCGAGATGCAGTTCCATGTTACCGGTACCTTTAAACTCTTCGTAAATCACTTCATCCATCTTCGAACCGGTATCAACCAGCGCAGTCGCGATGATGGTCAGGCTGCCGCCCTCTTCCACGTTACGTGCAGCACCAAAGAAACGCTTTGGACGATGCAGGGCGTTGGCATCCACACCACCGGTCAGGACTTTACCTGAAGCAGGAACCACGGTGTTGTAAGCACGTGCCAGACGTGTAATGGAGTCGAGCAGGATGATGACATCTTTTTTGTGCTCAACCAGACGCTTGGCCTTTTCAATCACCATTTCAGCAACCTGAACGTGGCGTGAAGCTGGCTCATCGAAGGTTGAGGCGATAACTTCGCCTTTCACCAGACGCTGCATCTCGGTGACTTCTTCCGGGCGCTCATCGATCAGCAGTACCATCAGGGTACAGTCCGGATAGTTGTGCGCCAGGCTCTGCGCGATGTTCTGCAGCAGCATGGTTTTACCGGCTTTCGGTGGTGCAACAATCAGACCACGCTGGCCACGACCAATTGGCGATGCCAGATCCAGTACGCGAGCGGTTAAATCTTCCGTTGAGCCATTACCCCGCTCCATACGCAGACGTTTATTTGCGTGCAGCGGCGTGAGGTTTTCGAACAGAATCTTATTACGCGCATTTTCCGGCTTGTCGTAGTTAACTTCGTTAACTTTCAGCAGCGCAAAATAACGTTCACCCTCTTTCGGTGGACGGATTTTGCCAGAGATGGTGTCACCAGTGCGGAGGTTGAAGCGGCGGATTTGACTAGGGGAAACGTAGATATCATCAGGGCCGGCGAGGTAGGAGCTGTCTCCGGAACGGAGGAATCCAAATCCATCCTGAAGGATCTCCAGCACGCCATCACCGAAGATGTCTTCGCCGCTTTTCGCGTGCTGCTTCAGGATTGAAAAGATAATGTCCTGCTTGCGCATACGAGCCTGGTTTTCCAGTCCCATATTTTCGCCGAGAGTAACCAGCTCAGCAACCGGCGTATTCTTTAATTCGGTAAGATTCATAGTGATGGGTTCTTAAACTCGGGGTAATACTCGGAATGTTTGTCGTGAATGGTATGGCAACTAATCCATGCCGTTAATGGCTCTTTTCGGCTCTTCCTGACGATCATCGTATGGAATGGCGATCGGTATGCAGGGAGATGTCCGAATGTGATGCCAGAGTTGGAGCTAACCGTAAGATTGCTGAACCGTTCTATCTTTATAAGGTACAGGGCGACAGGGTTCAACAAGGGAAAACTTTTAGATGCTAACTACAAGGTAAGTTCGTAATGCAGTGCTGGTAAATTAGCACGCCTGAAAGCGAACGTCCAGCAGCAGGAGATAAATTCACCACTGCCGGACATTCAGCCCTGAATTACGCCAGATTGGCGTTCAGGAACTCTTTCAGCTGGCCTTTAGACAGCGCGCCCACTTTGGTCGCGGCGACTTCGCCATTTTTAAACAGCAGCAGCGTCGGGATACCACGAATGCCATACTTCGGTGCCGTGCCTGGGTTATCATCAATATTCAGCTTAGCGATGGTCAGCTTGCCATCATACTCTTCTGCAACTTCATCAAGGATTGGCGCGATCATTTTGCAAGGACCGCACCATTCAGCCCAGAAATCTACCAGTGTAACGCCGTCGGCTTTCAGCACGTCGGTGTCGAAACTGTCATCAGTCAGATGAACGATTTTATCGCTGCTCATGTTTTACTCCACAAGATTATGCCTGGCGAATTGGCGTAAAATATACCAATGTTGGTTGACTTTATTTCATCGGATACGCTTTCGTAAAGCGATAGTAAGCTGATATTCTACCACACTATGAGCAAAACACACTTAACTGAACAGAAGTTTTCCGACTTCGCCCTGCACCCAAAAGTGGTGGAAGCCCTTGATACTAAAGGCTTTCAATACTGCACGCCGATTCAGGCGTTAGCTCTGCCTTTTACGCTTTCAGGGCGTGATGTTGCAGGCCAGGCGCAAACCGGTACCGGCAAAACGATGGCGTTTCTGACGTCAACGTTTCATCATCTTCTCTCTCATCCTGCGGCGGAAGGTCGTCAGGTTAACCAGCCACGGGCATTAATTCTTGCGCCGACGCGTGAACTTGCTGTGCAGATTCATGCAGATGCAGAACCCCTTACCGCCTCAACCGGCCTGAAACTGGGTCTCGCCTATGGCGGAGACGGTTATGACAAACAGCTTAAAGTGCTGGAGCAGGGCGTTGATATTCTGGTGGCTACCACCGGTCGCCTGATCGACTACGCGAAACAGAATCACGTCAACCTCGGTGCTATTCAGGTCATGGTGCTGGACGAAGCCGATCGTATGTTCGATCTGGGCTTTATTAAAGATATTCGCTGGCTGTTCCGTCGCATGCCGCCGGCGACTCAGCGTCTGAGCATGCTGTTCTCGGCGACCCTCTCCTACCGCGTCCGTGAACTGGCGTTTGAGCACATGAACAGTGCTGAATATGTGGAAGTGGAACCGGAACAGAAAACCGGCCATCGCATTCAGGAAGAGCTTTTCTATCCGTCTAACGAAGAGAAAATGCGCCTGTTGCAGACCCTGCTGGAAGAAGAGTGGCCCGATCGCGCCATTATTTTCGCCAACACCAAGCACCGCTGTGAAGATATCTGGGGCCACCTGGCTGCCGATGGACATCGTGTCGGCCTGCTGACCGGCGACGTTGCTCAGAAGAAGCGCCTGCGCATTCTGGATGACTTCACCAAAGGTGATGTGGATATTCTGGTCGCCACTGACGTGGCTGCTCGCGGTCTGCACATACCGGCTGTTACCCACGTCTTTAACTACGATCTGCCAGACGACTGTGAAGATTACGTTCACCGTATTGGCCGTACCGGTCGTGCAGGCGCCAGCGGTCATTCAATCAGCCTGGCCTGTGAAGAGTACGCGCTGAATCTGCCTTCGATTGAAGAGTACATCGGCCACAGCATCCCGGTCAGCAAGTACAGCAGCGAAGCGTTGTTAACGGATTTACCGCCGCCTAAGCGTCTGCAACGCAGCCGTTCCGGCAATGGCCCGCGTCGCGGAGGGAATAACGCCAATCGTCGCGGTGCTCCACGCAACAACAACCGTAAACGTTCAGGTTAAGGCCACCATGCTAAGCGCATCGTCACTTTATGCAGCGATTGATTTAGGGTCTAACAGCTTTCATATGTTGGTGGTGCGCGAGGTCTCTGGCAGTATCCAGACCGTTGCAAAAATTAAGCGCAAGGTTCGCCTTGCTGCCGGTCTGGATAAAAATAACCTGTTGTCAGCCGACGCGATGTCGCGGGGCTGGCACTGCCTCAGACTGTTCTCTGAACAACTGCAGGATATTCCCCCCGATCAAATTCGCGTGGTGGCGACCGCCACGCTGCGTCTGGCTGCCAATGCGCAGACCTTCCTCGACACCGCCCAACAGATCCTTGGCTGTACCATCAACGTCATCAGCGGTGAAGAAGAGGCGCGCCTGATTTATCAGGGCGTGGCCCACACCACCGGCGGTTCCGACCAGCGTTTAGTGGTCGATATCGGCGGCGGCAGCACCGAGCTGGCCACTGGCGACGGATCGCATGCGTCGGTGTTGTTCAGTCTGTCGATGGGCTGTGTGACGTGGCTGGAGCGCTTCTTCAGCGATCGTCATCTGGCAAAAGAGAACTTTGACCAGGCCGAGCTGGCGGCGCGTGAAATGATCCAGCCCATTGCAGCGCAACTGCGTGAGCAGGGCTGGCAGGCCTGTGTTGGTGCCTCTGGCACGGTTCAGGCGCTGCAGGAGATCATGGTGGCGCAGGGGATGGATGAGCGCATCACGCTGAATAAGCTACAGCAGCTGAAGCAGCGCGCCATTCAGTGCGGCAAACTGGAAGAGCTGGAAATCGAAGGGCTGACGCTGGAGCGGGCGCTGGTGTTCCCCAGCGGCCTGTCGATTCTGATCGCCATCTTCCAGGAGCTCAGTATCGATAGCATGACGCTGGCGGGCGGCGCACTGCGTGAAGGACTGGTCTACGGCATGCTGCATCTGCCCATCGACCGGGATATCCGAACCCGTACGCTGCATAACGTCCAGCGCCGTTTCAGCATTGATGTCGAGCAGGCGGATCGCGTGCGTCAGCTGGCGGAGAGCTTTTTCCGTCAGGTTTCCACGTTGTGGAAGCTGGATCAGCGCTGTCGTGAGTTGCTGCTCAGCGCCTGCGCGATCCACGAAATCGGCCTGAGCGTTGACTTCCGTCATGCGCCGCAGCATGCGGCGTATCTGGTGCGTCACCTCGATCTTCCTGGTTTCACACCGGCGCAGAAGAAGCTGCTGGCCTGTTTACTGCAAAACCAGAGCGGCAGCATCGATCTGGCTTTGCTGACTCAGCAGAATGCCCTGCCGCCGCGGCTGGCGGAACGGATGTGCCGTCTGCTGCGGCTGGCGATTATTTTCTCCACCCGCCGTCGCGATGACACCCTGCCTGCGGTGCGGCTACAGGCAGACGATGATGCCCTGCATCTGACCCTGCCCGCGGGCTGGCTGGAGGCCCATCCGTTGCGCAGTGAGCTGCTGGAGCAGGAAAGCCATTATCAGTCTTACGTCCACTGGTTATTAACCCTGTCGTAATTGCCGTCGCGTGAGGCGAATATCTTTCGCCTCCTGCACTGGTTTAACTCTTTTTCGCCTTATCCAGCATCGCTCTCAGACCGGCCACCCGGCTCTGACCGGTTTTCATCCGCTCCTCCGCACTGACCACTTTGCGCTCGGTTTCCCATTGCAGATCGTCCTGCGGCAGTTCCAGCAGAAAACGGCTCGGCTCCGGCCGGATTAATTCGCCATATTGCCGGCGTTCGCGACACAGGGTAAAGGTCAGCTCTTTCTGTGCCCGTGTGATCCCCACGTAGGCCAGGCGACGCTCCTCTTCGATATTATTCTCATCGATGCTGCTCTGATGCGGTAACAGCCCCTCCTCCATGCCCACCAGGAACACATAGGGGAACTCCAGCCCTTTGGAGGCGTGCAGCGTCATCAGCTGCACCTGATCCAGCTCTTCATCGCTTTCACCGCGCTCCATCATGTCGCGCAGTGTAAAGCGCGTCACCACCTGCGCCAGCGTCATCGGCTCATCAATATCGCTGCCCTCCAGCATTTCTGTCATCCACTGAAACAGCGTGTTGACGTTCTTCATCCGCATCTCTGCGGCTTTCGGGCTGCCGGAGGTTTCGAACAGCCAGCTTTCGTAGTCGATGCCGCGAATCAAATCACGCACTGCGTTTACCGGCTCACGTTCGGTCAGCTGGATAATCTCATTCAGCCAGTGGGTAAACCGCTGCAGATGCTCCAGACCGCGGCCACTCAGCGTCTGCCCCAGACCGACATCAAAACTGGCGTTAAACAGGCTCTTGCTGCGCAGGTTGGCCCACTCACCGAGCTTCTGCAGCGTAGCCGGGCCAATCTCACGGCGCGGCGTATTGACGATGCGCAGAAACGCGCTGTCATCCTCAGGATTGGTCAGCACGCGCAGATAGGCGAGCAGATCTTTGATCTCGGGCCGTGAGAAGAACGAAGTACCGCCAGAGATGCGATAAGGGATGCGGTTCTGCATCAGAAACTTTTCAAAGGTCCGGGACTGATGGTTGCCACGATAAAGAATCGCGTAATCTTTGTACTGCGTCCGGTTGATAAAGTGATGCGCGATGAGCTCGCCAGTGACCCGCTCCGCTTCATGCTCTTCGCTGTTGGCAGTGAGCACTTTCAGCTCGCTGCCCTGCCCGAGCTCCGAAAAGAGCCGCTTCTCAAAGACGTGCGGGTTATTGGCAATCAGGATATTTGCCGCTTTCAGTATGCGCTGCGAAGAGCGGTAGTTCTGCTCCAGCTTCACCACCTCCAGCGCCGGGAAATCCTGATTCAGCAGCACCAGATTCTGCGGGCGTGCGCCGCGCCAGGAGTAGATAGACTGATCATCATCGCCCACCACCGTGAAGCGCGCCCGAGCGCCCACCAGCAGCTTAACCAGTTCATACTGGCTGGTGTTGGTATCCTGATACTCATCCACCAGCAGATAGCGGATACGCTGCTGCCAGCGTTCACGCACCTCCTGATTACGCTGCAGCAGCAGCGTCGGCAGCAGAATCAAATCGTCGAAATCGAGCACGTTGCACGACTTAAGATGCTGGCTGTAGAGGGCGTAGCAGTGAGCAAAAATATTATCCTGCTGTGATCGCGCCAGCGCGGCGGCGCCCTGCGGATCGATCAGATCATTTTTCCAGTTCGAGATGGTGGAGATGAGCTGCTGTAGCAGCGTCTTATCCTCTTCCAGCCACTCTTTTGTCAGCTCTTTCAGCAGGGCGAGCTGATCCTGATCGTCGAACAGCGAGAAGTTTGACTTCATGCCCAGCGCCGCGGTTTCGCGTTTGATGATCTCCAGCCCCAGCGTATGGAAGGTGGAGATCAGCAGACCGCGCGCCTCTTTGCGGCCCAGCGTCTGCGCCACACGCTCTTTCATTTCGCGCGAAGCTTTATTGGTAAAGGTCACCGCGGCGATGTGGCGCGCCTGATAGCCGCATTCACGGATCAGATGGGCGATTTTATTGGTAATCACGCGGGTTTTGCCCGATCCCGCGCCCGCCAGCACCAGACAGGGACCGGTAACAAATTCGACGGCACGTTGTTGGCTGGGGTTTAAACGCATAGGAGAAATCGCCTGATTGAATCAAAAGAAAGGGGTTTATACTGGGCGGCAATTATACACAACCGAGATACCAACATGGCGAAAACCGCGGCGGCTTTACACATCCTCGTCAAAGAGGAAGCGCTGGCAAAAGAGATACTGGCAAAACTGGCGAAGGGTGGCAATTTCCAGCTGCTGGCAAAGAAGCACTCAACCTGTCCTTCCGGCCGGAATGGCGGCGATCTGGGCGAGTTCCGGCAGGGACAGATGGTGCCGGCCTTTGATAAAGCGGTCTTTACCTGCCCGCTGCTGACGCCTTACGGGCCGGTAAAGACCGGCTTTGGTTATCACATTATCAAAGTACTCTATCGCAACTAGTTACTTCTTCTGCTTCATCTGCTGCAGGACGGTGCTGCACTGGTTGTCTTCGTTATCACTAGGAGAGATCAGTGCCAGCAGCGCCGCCGCCGGGCCGACTACTGCGCCCAGTGCCACTGCAGCAGCACCACGTGCCAGCAGTGGCCCCGTTTTCACGCCCGCATCAGGATTTTTAAAGGTGCCACGCACGTAGAGCGGGGAGCGCAGCGTTACGATGCGGACGCCCTTACTCTCCGGATTCACCGACAGATCCAGCCGCTCACTGGCGAAGTTCGCGTTGCCTGAAACATTGATAATCGCGTTCTCGGTATCAAACACAAACAGGTTAGGCGTCGCCACACCATTCTGCAGTTTGAGATCGGTGGCGGCGCAGTTGATGCGCACCTGGTCATCGCCAAACAGTTTGCCCACCACGTAGTTACCGACGTTGAGTCCGGCAATTTCCATCAGGCTGCGGCTGATCAGACCATCATTCATCAGCAGCTTAAGTTGCCCGTTGCTGGTCGCCAGCAGATCGGCTACGGAGTTACCGGTGCCAGTAAAGCTGGCATCGCCATTGAGCTGGCCACGGCTGTTCTTCATCGCCTCCACATTCGGGAAGAGCTGACGCAGCTGCAGCTTACGGACATGAAGATCAACCCGGCCACGCATCGGCGAGTGATCGCCCTCCAGCCGGATAGTGCTGTTGAGATTGCCGCCCGCCACACCAAAGCGCAGCGGGTCCAGCAGCAGATCACCGTTTTTCAGCTGTAAATGGGTATAGAGATCGCTTAACGGCAGTGAATTGCTGTGTTCGATCCGTTTGCCGCTGAACTTCACGTCGGCATCCATCACGTCCCAGTTTTTGGTTTCGAATTTATCGTGTGGCAGCACGCGGTCTGCGGGCTGATTCGATTTCTCCCCGCGCCGGGCTTTGGCCTGCGCAGTTTTTTCACTGCCTTTGCCAGAGTCGACGCCAATCAGCGGCCCCAGATCGGCCATGCGCAGTTGCTCAGAGGTCAGCTCGCCGCTGAGTGTCGGGCGGGGTTTAACCTGACTGTAGATCAGCGACCCATGAATATCGCTGTCGCCAATATGTCCGTTGAATTTCTCATAGCGGTAGACCGCGCCCTTTTCGCCGCTGAATTTAGCAATCAGATGGCCGTCGGTTTCATAAGGTGGCGTGTCAGGCAGCAGGACGCCGGTCAGGCCATAGAGATTGGCCAGCGTATCGCCCGAGAAGCGCAGTCGCACGTTAAGCCCGCCGAGGTTCATCGGATCCTGCAGACCGCCGGTCACCTGAACGCGGGTGGTGCCGTTGCGCAGATCGGCCTGAATCGGGAACGGGGTGTTCTGACTGCGCAGTGACAGCATGCCGCCAATCTTACCGTCGCCGCTGAGTGACTCATTGTTATAAGTGCCCTTCGCCTGCCAGCCAAAGACGAAGTCGCCTGCGCCCTTCTGCTGGTCATTGCCTCCGGCAATCTGCGTATACGGCACCGGTTTACCCAGCGGATTAACCTGCACCGTGACATCTGCGCGGTTAATGGCATCGCGATAACGAATCTGGCCCTGATCGAACAGAATATTATCCAGACGGAATGACCAGGCCGATGGCGCAGCACTCTTCTCATCCTTGCCGCTATTGGCAAGGGTAAAGGTCCAGTTGTTCTTTTTATCCGCGGTCTGGATCAGACGCGCATCCGGCCGCTGCAATTTAATCCACGGGATGAACAGTTCTTTGTGCAGCAGCGACAGCGGTGACAATGTGGCATCGACCCGCTGCAGATGTACCATGGTGACGTCAGCAATGTCAGGCGGATTCCCCAGCATGATATCTTCCGCATGGATCTGCGGCCACGGCACCCAGCGCCGCCAGCCTGCTTCGTCGCGATTTCGTGCCCAGTCGATACCCAGATCCCCGCGTATCGCAAAGGGGCGGTTTAACTCGGTTGAAACTTTTTGATTGATGGTGGGCTTCAGGCGATTCCAGTCAAAGGTCGCGATGACGACGATAATCACCACGATCAACAACACCAGAATTCCTGCTACCCAGCTGACTATTTTCCCGGTACGCGACATTACGCTTTCTCCTTGCACATTCACGGTCTGCGTTAAAGATAGTCGAGACCGCGGGCAACGGCATCAGGGAAGCGGGATAGTAAGATGATTCAATTCAGAAAAAGGGGTTTCTCAGCCATTTCGTTAGCATAAGCGGTAAAAAAAGCCGACATTCCCGGCGGTTATCCCCGAGACCAGGGCTAATGGCCGCCTTTAAAGGTAAATTAAAACACCGTTTTAAAACCATTGACGTCTGCCATACCAGACGCGAGACTAAGGCGATATTTCACTACAGGTCTGAAACCATGACGCAGAAAAAAATCGCCATCATCGGCGAATGCATGATTGAGCTGTCCGAAAAGGGTGAGAACATTAAACGTGGCTTTGGTGGCGATACGCTCAATACGGCTGTTTATCTCGCCCGCCAGGTTGATGAGCAGCAGTTACGGGTCGATTATGTCACTGCGCTGGGTACGGATTCGTTCAGCGATCAAATGATCGCGGCCTGGCAGCAGGAGAAGGTCAATACTGACCTGATTCAGCGGCTCGATAATAAAATGCCGGGCCTGTATTTCATTGAAACCGATGCCGACGGTGAGCGCACCTTCTGGTACTGGCGCAGTGATGCCGCCGCGCGTTACTGGCTCGACAGTCCGCAATCAGCAGAGATAGCTGAACAGCTGTCGCACTACGATTATCTCTATCTTAGCGGCATCAGCCTGGCGATTCTGCCGCCTGCCAGTCGTGAAAAGCTGATGGTGCTGCTGGCGCGCTGCCGGGCTAATGGCGGCAAGGTGATTTTCGATAACAACTACCGCCCGCGTTTATGGGCCGATCGGGCCAGCACGCAGGCCGCTTATCGCGCCATGCTCAACTGCACCGATATCGCCTTCCTGACACTGGATGATGAACATCTGCTCTGGGGCGAAGAGCCGCTGGATGACGTTATCGCGCGTACCCGCCAGGCGGGTGCCAGCGAAATCGTGATTAAGCGCGGTGCAGACTCCTGCCTGGTGGTCACCGGCGACGCACCGCTGATTGATGTGCCTGCGGTACGTCTGGCGAAAGAGAAAGTGATCGATACCACCGCAGCCGGTGATTCGTTCAGTGCCGGTTATCTGGCTCGCCGTCTGACCGGCGCCTCTGCAGAGGTCGCCGCGCAGCGCGGACACCTGACTGCCAGCACCGTGATTCAGCATCGCGGCGCGATTATTCCGGCAGAGGCGATGCCTGACTGACAGAGCGCTAGCCAGTGTCGTTGATACAGGCACTGATCGTGCCGATGCCAGAAAATGCGCCCGAGGGCGCATTTTTTTAGGCTGCTGGTAACGTCTGGCTGCGTGACTGTAACCGATGCTATCCGTTCCCAGATGAGACTGGCACGTTAGCCCCTGCAGCGTGGCGGTGTGATCCTGACGCTAAAATCATTATGTCGCCTTAAGAACGCACAGCGTGATATCCGGTAAATTGCGGCTAATAAAGCGGGCCGTGCCAGCTATTTACCTTAAGCGGAAAAATTGTGGTTAATAACAGATCCCCTGCGGTCTCCCCCTTCAATCTCTCTTATAATTTATTGATTAAAATTAATAAGTTAAACAAACAGATCCACCACCAGGCATAGTCCGAATCTGGTCAGATCCCCCCTTTTCGGATGGACGACTGCCTGAAAAAAGACCATCTTTTAATCAAAAGACAGCAGGACGCTGTTCTCTCCGGCCGCGAACAAAACAATTAAAATATTCCCCGCATCAGGATCTATTTATGCACACAGAAATTATTAATATCTGGCCACACGGTGATGCGCCAGGCGCCAGCGATTCGCGCGCACAGCCGCAGATTGTCGACATGGCAAAAGAGTATGAGCCTTACGATCGGGCCGCTACCGGCGTGCGTTGCCCGGAGATGGCGATCTGGCATCCGGTCGAATCAAACGGGATTACCCTGCTGGTCGCACCGGGCGGTGGCTATCAGCGCGTGATGATCGATCGTGAAGGCAGCGCCCTGGCGACATTCTTTACCTCAATGGGTTACACCCTGGCGGTGATGACTTATCGCCTGCCCTATGATGGACATCACGAAGGCCCCGACGCGCCGCTGGCCGATGCTCAGCGCGCGGTACGCGTCCTGCGTGAACGGGCGCAGCGCGGCCTGAATGGTAAATATATCGTCATGATGGGCTTTTCGGCGGGTGGCCACGTGGCTGCCAGTCTGGGTACGCGTTTCGCAGAGAAACTCTATCCGGTGCAGGATGGCGCAGAAAACTTCTCGCCGCGTCCGGATGCGATGGTCCTGGTCTATCCGGTAATCAGCATGCGGGACGGCATCGCCCATGAAGGAGCCAGAACCCGCCTGCTGGGTGCCTGGCCCGATCAGAAAACCATTGACGCTTATTCAATGGAAACCCGGGTTCATCCGCTGGTGCCGCCAACGCTGTTGATCCACGCAGCCGACGATGATGATGTATCAGTGAATCACAGCATGGCGTTTTTTGGCGCGCTGCGTGAGCATAAGGTCCCGGCAGAGGTGCATTTCTATCAGAAAGGCGGACACGGATTTGGTATCCGCGGCGTGGCAGATTTGCCCCTCGCCAGCTGGCCGATGTTAGTGACCGAGTGGCTCAGGGCAAAAACCTGACTTTATGCGGCTGGCGGAACGTCTTTGACGTTGCTATCCGGCGGACTGGCTTCATTGCTGGTCGCCGGTGCCGCTGGTGGTGCCATCACTTTGTCCCAGTTGTTTTGCAGGCTCTTCACGTTGGTTTCCGCTTCGCCTTCCGGCTGAATCAGTACCATCATCAGTTCCTGCGTCAGCTGCTGACGCAGCTCCTGGTTTAACTGTTCGCGGGTCAGGCCGGCCAGGAAAGTCTGACGCAGCTTCTGATACTGCTCAGGTGCGATATCGACTACGGCGTTCTGCTGGGAGCGCAGGCGCTGGCTCATCAGCACATCCGTATCGGTGCGGGCATAGGTGGTAAACAGCTTGTTCAGCTCCAGCAGCTTCTGCGCCATCAGCGCATCAAACTCCTCCTGCGGCAAGCCTTTGTCACGCACGTTTGCCAGCTCACGCGCCACCAGATTCATATTCTGCGCCAGATTTTCGTTGCGTCCATCCAGGTTGATGGAGCACTGCGCACGCTGATAAAGCACACGGCAATCAAATCCCACCTGTATGCCCTGTGCCTTGCTGTCACTGAGCGCACGCTGGACATGCCAGAACAGCGCTTCACGTGCCAGATCGCCCTGCCAGTAACGCTGCAGATTCTGGGAGTCACGAATCGGTTGCCACGGCGTATCCCACACCAGCGAGAGACGATCCTGCGTCATGTTGCTGCTGACCAGATTTACCGGCTCGTGCGGCAGCGGCGACAGGGTGGGCAGTGGCGCAGGCGTTTCACGTTTACCGGTTAACGCCGAGAAGGTTTTATTGATCTGCTCAGAGAGGTTGCGGCTGTCAACATTCCCCACCACGTAGAGCGTCATCGCATCCGGGGTGTACCACTGATGATAAAAATCATTGAGCTGGGTTAAATCAACCGGCGCGCGTGGTTGCGCTGCGGGGTCATGCGCCAGCAGCGCGGAGCCTTTCAGGCGGTAGCGCCACCAGACATCCTGGGTATCTTTCGGCCAGGTCGCCACCGGATCCGATGCCGCCAGCGCGGTATTGACCACCTGTTCGGTGATGGCCATATTGCCTGCCGTGGCCGCCAGCCAGTTCAGCGCTTCTTTCAGCAACTCGGGACGGTTATTCGGCAGGCTCAGATTATATTGGGTGGAATCATAGGAGGTGATCACAGGTGGCAGCGGATGCTGAGGATCCATCGCCTGTTGCCATAGCGCGCGCTGCTGATGGTTATCAAGCGCGGTGTTGTGCACCATCGCCAGACGCGGCAGCAGATGGCTGAAGCCGGCCTGTTGCGCACTCTCTACCAGCGAGCCGGTATTCACCACCAGCCGCAGTTCAATACGGTCACTGGGGCGTTGCGGTGTGGCCAGTAACTGCCAGTTAAATCCATTATCCAGCTTGCCTTCCTGCCAGGCCGGATCCGGTTGCAGCGTTTCTGCCTGGAGACCAAAGCTGCTTGCCAGCACTAATCCACCAACCAAAAGCCGAATTCTGGTGCCCTGCATGTGAACCCCTACTCAAATAATTCAAATATCGTTATCACTGGCGCATATTGCCGCTGTTATTAACGAATCGGCTGGCGCCGAATCGCGCTGTTATCCAACAACAAAGTGTTTGACCACAGGAAGCTCAGGATGTCGCGTAACGAAGTGAAAAACGTCAAAAAAAACAAGTGGGGTTTATTATGCAAATGCCCGCTGTCAGGGCAAGCGACAGCGGGCATTTGTGGGGATTTAAGTGAAATTCAATGATTAAATTGAAGATTCAGACGCTTTATTCTCCTTATTCCGGCCTGCCAGCGTGTCGGTCAGCTGTTTATGATCCAGCTGATCGACCCACTTCGCCACCACCACGGTCGCCACACCGTTACCGATCAGGTTGGTCAGCGCACGGGCTTCGGACATAAAGCGGTCGATACCGAGAATGAGCGCCAGACCCGCCACCGGCAGATGTCCCACCGCAGAGAGCGTCGCCGCCAGCACGATAAATCCGCTCCCGGTTACCCCCGCCGCGCCTTTGGAGGAGAGCAACAGCACCACCAGCAGCGTAATCTGATGGAAAATATCCATGTGCGCATTGGTCGCCTGAGCGATAAATACTGCCGCCATGGTCAGGTAAATCGAGGTGCCGTCCAGGTTAAAGGAGTAACCGGTGGGGATCACCAGCCCTACCACCGATTTCTTGCAGCCCAGCTTCTCCATCTTATCCAGCATGCGCGGCAGCGCAGACTCGGAAGAGGAAGTACCCAGCACAATCAGCAGCTCTTCTTTGATATAGGCGATGAACTTAAAGATGCTGAATCCGGCGAACAGGCGTGCAATCAGCCCCAGCACGATCACCACAAACAGAATACAGGTGATGTAGAAGCAGATAATCAGCTGGCCGAGCTGCACCAGTGAGCCCACGCCATACTTGCCGATAGTGAACGCCATCGCGCCAAATGCCCCTATCGGTGCCAGACGCATGATCATGTTGATGATGCCGAAAATCACTTTTGAGAAGCTTTCAATCACGTTGAAAATCAGCGTGCCAGTGTTACCCAGACGATGCAGGGCAAAACCAAACAGAATGGCAAACAGCAGCACCTGTAGAATATTGCCGCTGGCAAAGGCGCCAATCACGCTGTTGGGGATGACATCCAGCAGGAAAGCAACGATGCCCTGCTGTTCTGCCTGTTGCGCATAAATCGCCACGGCTTTGGCATCCAGCGTGGCAGGATCAACGTTCATCCCGGCACCTGGCTGCACCACGTTCACCACGATCAGGCCGATAATCAGCGCGATGGTGCTGACAATTTCAAAATAGAGCAGTGCAACCGCGCCGGTCCGTCCTACCGCTTTCATGCTTTCCATGCCAGCGATGCCAGTCACCACGGTACAGAAAATCACCGGGGCGATAATCATCTTGATTAACTTAACAAAGCCATCTCCCAGCGGCTTCATCTGGGTCCCTAACTCCGGGTAAAAATGGCCTAACAAAACGCCGATGCCAATCGCCATCAGCACCTGGAAATAAAGGCTTTTAAAAAGTGAGGTTTTCATAAACAGGTGTCCACTAACGCCGTGAGGTGATGTTGTCGGATTCGTTATTGTGACTGGCGGGCAACAGAGGTGGCGCCTGACAGTAACCCGAAAATAACACTCTGTTTACGTGATTAATACAGGGTGACAAACGCCCAGGAAACCCGGGGATCGTAATTCTGAACTGAAACGCTTCAGCAGGGGGTTTTGTAACTAAAATTCTTGCAAAATCAATGAATCAGGCAATTATTGCGGTAGTGAGGAGTTTTCGATCCATGCCTGATTGAATCGGGTCAGAGGCAGCGCTTCAGCATACAGATAGCCCTGTCCGATAGAGATGCCGCGCGCCAGCAGCCAGTCGCGTTGTTCCGCTGTCTCCACGCCTTCGGCAATCACCTCCAGATGGATAATCTCGGCGATGGCCGCCACGATGCAGACCATGGTGTCGTCATGCGGCAGCGCCGCCACGAAGCTGCGATCCATCTTCAGCTTGTTAACCGGCAACGCTTTCAGCTGATGGAGGTAGTTAAGGTTGGAGTAGCCCATGCCGAAATCGTCCAGAGCCACGGCTACGCCGGTCTGCTGCAGCATCCGCAGCATCGATATCGCCTGTTCAGCATCATCAAGCTGAGCCGTTTCTGTTACTTCCAGCACGAAGGTGCCAGGTGCAATGCGGTGGCGCGTCAGCAGGGATTGCAGATGAGAGACCACGCCCGTGTCACGCAGTTGCACAGCGGAAATATTCACACTCAGCGGCAGCATAATGCCCTGTCGCTGCCAGCCTGCCAGAATGCGGCACGCCTCTTCAAACACCCAGCGGCCAATCGCGCTAATCACGCCAATCTCTTCGGCACTGGCAATAAACTCTTCGGTCAGACCGTAGCTGCCGTCTGGCTGGCGCATACGCAGCAGCGCTTCCGCGCCGACTAACGTGCCGGTGCGCATATCGACCTGCGGTTGCAGATAGAGGGCGAACTGCTCATTGTGCAACCCCTGCAGAATATCATGCTCCTGGGTCAGACGTTTTTGCGCGCGCTCGGTTAACGCGGCGTCAAAGAACAGAATCTGATTTTTGCCCTGATGACGGGCCGACATCATCGCTGAGGTCGCGCGGCCAAGCAGATCACTGGCGCTCAGCGGCTGATCATCGCGCAGCGCCAGACCAATGCTGACGTTAGGACGCAGCTGCAGCTGATAGAGGTTGACCGGCTGATTAAGGCGAATCATCAGGTTACGGGCCAGACGCAGGGCGCGGAACGGATTACTGGCGCGCTTCATTAACAGAACAAAGTCGCTGGTCCCGGTCTGCGCCAGCAGAGTATGGTCATCCAGCGTATTACGGATCTTCTCCACCAGCGTCAGCATCAGCGTATCGCGCTGCTCATCGCTTAATACGCCGTTGGCTTCCTGCAGGGTTTCAATGCGGATCACCATCAGCCCCAGCGGCTGTTCCGGGCTGCTCATGAACTGCTCGACCAGCGCCAGAAACAGGGTACGGTTGGGCAGATCGGTCACGGGAAAATGGGTGGTCAGCCGGCTCATCTCATCATGTATCGACTCCAGCACCTGCTGATTGCGGTTGTAGCTGCGGATCAGCATGCCGATTTCATCATCGCGGTGGCTCTGCGGCAGTGACAGCTTATGCGTCAGAATCGACTGCGGCGGCAGCTCCTGCAGCTCCCGCGAGAGATTGCGCAGCGGATGCACCACCAGCCGGTTGATACACCAGCTGATCGCCACTGACAGGATCAGTGCCAACAGCAGATAGGTGATAATCATGGTCGAGAGCGTGCTGAGAATAAACTGGTAGACGCGCGTCGAGTTAGCCTGCAGCACCAGATAGGCCAGCGGTTTCGGCATCCCGGTATTTTCCACTGAATAGAGCGGCAGGGTAATCTGCACCGGCAGCTCAAACAGTCGCGCCACCAGACGCGGCACCGGTTTCTCCGTTTCGAAGTCGGCATGCAGAGCCTGAAACGCATTCGGCAGCACCACATCGGCGCGCGATAAAATACCGGCAGGTTTCAGTGAATGGAGAATGCGTTCGGCCTGAGAAATATCGGCGCGCAGTACCGCTTCCGACAGCGGCTGGCGGACGGTGTGTGCGATATTCTCCATCTGCTGGGCGTAGTCAATCCTGCGCTGCTGCACAAAATGAAACAGTTGGATGACGATAAAGATGCTGATGGTGATAACCGCAACCAGCGAAACTGTCGCCATCTGCTTTATCGTAAGTGACCGGCTTACGCGCAAAAATATTCTCCTGACGATGAAAAAAGCCCAGATAGCAGACAGTACAATGCCCGCCAGTATATCCCATAAACTGACTTTTTTACCGTCTGAAAAGTCCGGCTTTTTCCCGGCCGGGATTATTTGAAATCTGCGTAAGGGGTCAGCGGCTGTGGCGGCATATCCAGATCCCCTTCCCAGCCAGCGGCAGAGTAACGCACGTAGATAAGCCCATGACTTGGGGTATAGTCTTTCGCCTGTTGAATATCGACGCCCACCCCGATAAACCAGTCGGGCGTGATACGACGTTCAACCACGCCCTGCAGCGTATACCCCGTGCCGCTACCGGTGCTGCTGGCGGAAACGGGATTGCTGGCAAGGGTAAAGCCGGGATTGACCGGATAGCGCTGCTGCGCATCGGTTTTCGAATGTGACCAGGAAACCGAGCCGCCCAGGTCGAACGACCAGTTTTCTGTCCGCTGTCGCCAGGTGACCGGCACGGAAAAGGAGAGATACTGCTGCGGACTGTAGTAGCCGCCCTGACCGAAGGTGTAATCGCTGAGATCCTTCTGATAGTGCCAGAGCATGCTGTTCAGCCCGACGGTAGCCCGGCGATTATCGCTATTAATGAGCTTGTAGTAGTAGCCGGCCATTAAGCGCTCGCGACTGTTATCCGCAACGTTTTTACCGGTGATCTGATGCGCGCTGATGTCGCCCCAGACACCGTGTGCGCCGCCCTGATCGTAACTCAGCCCGATGCTGCCACCCGTTGCCACTACGCCGCCCCAGCTTTTTCCACCGTTGGCTGATGGATCGCGCGCGCCCGCGTAGGAAAGCAGCGAACTGGCGATCGGCCGTCGCGAGGCGGTCAGCGTCACGCCAAGATCCCTGACGTCAGTTTTCCAGCTCAGGCCGCCGGTCCAGTTGGTCACCTCAAAGCCCAGCGGCGTGGTACCCAGATCCGCTGACCAGCGGTCATTATGCCAGCCGACGCCCAGCGCAGTGCCCTCGGCGCGCTGACTGGCATCGCGGCTGCATCCGCCGGAACTGGCGTCGTCGCAGCTACCAAACTGCTCGTCGAAGCTGCCGTTGCGGGTGGTAAAACTTCCTGCCGAGACGTCCACCTGGTCGAGACGGAAAAAGCCGCGTCCGTCGGCAAACGGACTTTCCGCCTGCAGCATGGTGGTATGGGCAGTAAAGTCGGAGACCCCAGCCGTACCCTTATTGCGCGAATAATCCTGCTGCACCGTCAGCGTGGTCTCACGCTGACGATAGAGATCTGCGGTGTCGCTGCGAATACTGCGCTTCAGCCAGTCATCCTGTTCCTGAGAACGTGTCGCGCGGCTGATACTTTCGCCGCTGCCGATACCGCTGGCCGTCATCGCCTGACGATAATCCGCCAGCGCGATCTCTGGCTGCTGCTGTGTGCGCTCCAGCCGTGCCGCATCACGAAACACCAGTGCCTTATCCTGTGATGGCGGCAGTGACGCAGCGCGCTGCTTCAGGCTGGCAAAGCGCACGGCAGCCTGCGTGGTTTCGCCCACCGCCTGCCATGCCAGCGCGGCGCGGCGATCGGCATTAAGAGTGTTGGGCTGGGCTGGCTGCTGCTCAAGTGCCTGGCGTGCTTCGCTGTGGCGCTGGAGGGCAACCAGCGCTTCGATTCGTCCCAGCGCTGCGTCGCTGTTGTCAGCTTCACCTGACAGCACCTGCTGATAGATCTCCAGTGCCTGCTGCGCGTCCCCGCGAGCCAGCGCCCAGTCGGCCAGCGTCAGGTTGCGTCGGCTGGAAACCGGCTGCTGGTAAAGCAGCGTCACGGCTGCCCGCTCCTGCCCTGCCGCACGAAGCGCTTCGGCGCTGGCAAAAATTTTATCCTGCCCGAGCCGGTCAGCCAGCTCATGCATATTGCTGTTCCACTGCGTTTCAGGCAGGCGATGCAGCGTTGCCAGTGCGGCGTCATCATTATCCCGGCTGGAAAGGTAGAGCGCGGCGGCGTAGAGCGCGGTCGCATCGCCGGGATGCTGCTGTTGCAGCGTCGCGATCTGCGCATCCGCCTGTTGGGTGGCCCCACCGTCGCGTAGCGCGCTCGCCAGCCGATAACTCAGCCAGACGTCATCCGGCTGCAGCGCCAGCGCCGCCCGATACTTCTCTGCCGCCTGCGGCCATTTATTCTGCCGGGCGAGCGCATCGGCCTCGGCGCGCAGACTGTCACTGCGCAGCGCGCGCAACGTTCCCGCCATCTCGCGCTGCTGCCCGGCGGGTAGCGTACTGATAAACTGCATTACGCGGGCAGGCGACTCGGCCTGATAAAGCCCGGCCAGGCGACGCACGGTGGTCGTGTTGGTCGCGTCAAGCCGCAGCGCATGCTGCCAGAACAGTTCGGCACCTGCCGCATCTTTACGCGCCATCGCCACATCGCCCAGGCCAATCAGGGCATAGCTGTCGGTGCTATCAATTTTCTGTGCGGCGCGGTAAGCGCGTTCGGCCCCCTCAACGTCATGCTGCGCCAGCGCCTTATCGCCCTGTTCGACCGCCAGCCAGTAACGGTTAGTCTGCAGCAGTGACTGCCATTTGCCGATCAGCGTACTCTGCTTTCCCGCCTCAACGGCGCGTTCCAGCCAGAGCACCGCCACATCACGATGGCCGGCGCGTGCCTGAGTCTGCCCCATTGCACCCATCAATTCGGCGTCGTTGGGGTTATCCTTCAGTGCCCGGCTAAGCGCTGCCATCGCATTATTCACATCGCCCGCCTCGACCAGCGCCAGGCCACGCATCCGCTCGCGATAGGCGGGATCGGCGAGCTGCGCCTGCTGCTTCGCCAGCACATCCGCGCCCTGCTGGTGTGCGTCGCCGTCGGTAAAAACAGTCAGGTAGGCGTTTAACTGCGCCACGCTGCTGTCACTGACCGGCTGATCGCTGATTTGCTGCAGCCAGAGATCGGCGGCGGCGGCGCGTCCGCCGTTGCTGTTTGCCAGCTTTTTCAACTGCGCTATCGCCTGCTCCGGCTGCTGTTGATCAAATGCCATGCGTGCAATTTGCAGCTCAACCCCGATATTGCCCGGGTAGCGCTGCTCCAGCGCCTGCAGCTGCTGGTAAGCGACGCTCTCCTGACCGGGAGTGCGTGCCAGCAGCCGCCAGTATTCCAGCGCCGTGTTCGCATCCGGAAAAACCCCTCCGAACAACGCATCGTAAGCACTTTTCGCCTCCGCCAGGCGCCCCGAGGTGGCGAGCAGGCGCGCCTGCTGCAACTGCTGACGCCCATCCGACGACATCAGCGTCAGGCCGACGGCGGATTCACGCGTCGCGGCGGAGTCGGGCGCAACCTTTTTCAGCTGCTCCAGCAGCATCTGCGCTTTAGGGATATCGCCCTGACGCAGCGCCAGCCGCAGGCGAGCCGCCAGCACCTGCGGATTATCGGGATCGATCTTCTCAAGCCGGTAGAGCGATTGCTGCACCAGATCATATTTGTTGGTCGACTCGCCGGTGCGTACCTGTGACAGCAACCATTCGACCGGCGACACCTCCGATCCGTCGACCGGTGCAGCCAGCCCCGGCAGCGCACTCAGTGCGCCAAGCAGCATGCCTGCCCGCAGCACCTGTGCGTTATTCATCTTCATCCAGTAAACGACGACGGGTAATAATTCGCATCAGACGCCAGGTCATCAGCGCAAACAGCACCACTACAAAGAGTGCGCAGAGTGCCAGCCAGAAGGGATGGACGGAGAGTAGCGACCAGAGACGCTCCCACCACGGCAGATGACCAACGTAGTAGCTCTCTCCCACGCGCAGACTGTTAACCCCTGACTCGCGGATCACCACGGTGGAGCCAGACATCGTGCCACGCTTGCCGCTGTCACCCATCGCCTCGTTGAGCAACTGCCAGCTGCGCGGCGTGCCATCGGCGAGCAACGCGACAACGCTGCGCTGATCGTAAAAAGGTGACTGGAAGCCAATCACCGTTGCCAGCGGGCCGCGGGAGCTGATAGTCGTCGTGCTTTCTGCCGCCTGCTCGCGCTGACTTTGCGGGTTCACCTCCGGAGTGATTTGTCGCACAGGCTCTTTCAGCCAGCTGGCGGTGGCGTCGACCAGCGCCGGGATCCGCTGGTCATCCTGAAGATCTTTGGGGATGACACCGATCATCAGCAGATCCACATCCTGCTTCTTCGCTGTGGCCCAGTCATCGGTCAACTGAACGCGCAGCGCCGGATAGCCGGTTTGCGCACCCATATTGCCCAACGTATTCAGCAGCGTGCTGACCTGCTCTGCATCGGGTTTTGGCGGCATCAGTACCAGGGTTTGCGCCAGATCGGCGTAGCGGCTGAACGGAAAGCCCGCATTCGCCCAGGCGCGCAACGACGGCATTTCGATGTAGTGGCGATAGCCGGAAAAATCGATGCTGGAATTGTCGTCCACCACCACATGATGCGTTATCGGCGTTGCGGTTTCACAGCGTCCATCCGCGTTGCCGCTGATGGTGATGTTGGCGTAATCAAAATCGAAGCGCAGCTGATTCACCACCCCGAGGCGCAGCGCCGGAATCAGCAGCTCATGGCTCTTGTCCAGCATTCCCTGAATCAGCGGAATATGCAGCAGCTGCTGACCCGTCGTATTTTTCGGCGGCAGCGGATAATCCTGAATGAACTGATTATTCAGGTTGACCGCCAGCCGTGAGCCATCCGACTGGAAAGGCGCGGTATAGCGATAGCTCAGATCCATGTCGATACCGCGCGCGCGAACCAGGAAGAGATCGGGCGGCAGATTGAGGGTCAGGCTGACGGGATTAGGCTGCACCCCATCAGACTGCAACTGATTCTCATATTGCGTCAGTTCGGCGAAAGTGGTGCGGCGATCGGTCCGCACCCAGTTAGGGGCGTCATAGGCCTGGCGCGGGGAGAGCAGCTTAACGCTGTCGATGGTTGAGGTATCGCCGCGCAGCAGCAGCTCACCCTGGGCAATACCCTGAACCGCCGTCAGCAGGTCCTCATCGTTGCGTCCCAGAATCAGCAGCATTTTTTCATACGGATTATCGGGCTGGCTGACAATCTCTACTGTGGGTTTTGTCACCGGCGGCAGATCTTTCAGGAAATCCGGGCGCGCATCGTTGGTGGCAAACACCACCGCATGCTGCTGTTGCGGCAGCTGGTTATACAGCACCGGGAAACGCTGCCCGCGCCAGCCCGTTTTGCTGCCAAACCAGGAAGCAAGAATGGCGGCAGCCTGCTGCTGCGTGACATCCGGCTGGGCGCTGAACACCATCGGCAGGGTCAGCGGTCGCATATCCCGCGAATCAAAAAAGGGTTCCGGGAAGTGGGAGAGGTCATTTTTCAGCGGCAGTTTTTGCAGCGTCAGATCGATGCCGCTCTGTTTGCCGATATCCAGCCAGATTGCGCTATTGGCAGGATTTTCACAGACGTTGGCGTAGTGGCCCACCAGCTCGAAACGCACGCGGTTAAAGTCGGCAATGTAGCGCGGATCGATCGACAGCTGCGTCTGGATCTCTTTGCCCAGCTGTTCCGGCGTCAGAGTGATCAGACCGACCAGCTCATCATTGAGATAAATCTTCAGCTGCGACAGCGTCGGCAGCAGTGCGGGCGAAGGCCGAAAGCTGAGGTTCAGCAACGCGCGCGTCACCACCTCATCGCTGCGCACACCGAACTCAATCTGTCCGGTGGTGCGGGTGCCACGCAGCGTCATGCTGCCAGGCGGCGATGCCAGCTGGGCAAAGCTCAGCTGGCTGTTCCGCAGCGGCGCGCCGCTATCCTGCGGTAAAGATTGCACAGGCGTTACACCAGCGATGTTTGCGGGCGCGTCCTCCTGCGCGGCGGCACAGCTTAACGTTGCACTGCCCAGCAGCAGAGCGGCAAACCACCTGTTTACTCTCGGTATCGTCATATCATCAACTCAATGCGTTTTTTGAAGCTGGCACACGTCCGATGCCTTGCGGCAACAGCGAAGCCAGCCAGCTCACCCCAACGGTAAGCAGGTTAAACAGCCGACGTAACTGCGGCGGGCCATATTCCGCCAGGCGCAGGTAACCTTTGAAACCGAGGATCATGATATCGGCGAGGCTCTGGACCGGTTTATCTTCCGGAAAACCGTCCTGCCACAGCGCCCAGGTATCGGCGCGGGCGAAGGTACACTGGATAAATTCAATATGCTGCTGAGTGGTCAGTTGATGGAGACGCACGCCAGCCCGGTGGCCAAAGACCCGCTGCACCTGGCACGGGAAGCTGAACTCCTGCTGTCCACGACGCAGCAGCAGCCACACTTTTTCATTCTCCCGCAGCGCATCCGGCTCGCGCATCTCCAGCCCGACGCCGCCGTCAGAGTAGTCACGCAGCGTACAGGGCAGCATATGACCATCTTCGCGTGCAATGGCGGCCGGCATGGCGATCTCCACCCGGTGCGCCTCACGGATCTGCCGTGCTTCAACCGAAACCGCTACCGCACCGCCAAGAATAATCATGTTGTAGAGCACCCAAATCAGGCTCACCCATACCGTCAGTACCTCATTGGCCGGACCGTGCTGCATGCGCCAGAACGCCATCAATACCCCTGCGAGGTTGAGCAGCACCAGCAGCATGTAGGGCTTGGTTATCACCCAGTCCAGATGCTCCTCCTCCACCAGCCCGCCTTTTGCGGTGACGTTAAACTTCCCTTTATGAGGATTGAACAGCGCCACGGTGGTAGGCCGGGCGATATACCAGGCCAGCACCGTCTCGTAGACCTCGCTCCAGAAAGAGTGTCGCCAGCGTCCCTGAATACGCGAGTTGGTGAGGCTGGTATGCAGCATATGGGGCAAAACATAAATGGCGATCGCCAGCGCAGGTGCGTAGATGATGTAGGCATGACAGAGCAGAAACGCCAGCGGCGCCAGCAGGAAGACCAGCCGCGGAATGCCAGAGAGAAAGTGCAGCATGGCGTTGGCATAACAGAGCCGCTGTACCCACTTCAGCCCCTTACCAAACAGCGGGTTATCAAGGCGGAAGATCTGCACCATACCGCGTGCCCAGCGGATACGCTGTCCGATATGCGCTGACAGACTTTCGGTCGCCAGTCCGGCCGCCTGAGGAATGCGGATGTAGGCCGAAGTGTAGCCGCGCCGGTGCAGCCGCAGCGAGGTATGGGCATCTTCGGTAACGGTTTCCACCGCAATACCGCCAATTTCATCCAGCGCGCTGCGGCGCAGCACGGCGCAGGAGCCGCAGAAAAAGGTGGCATCCCAGGTATCATTACCGTCCTGCACCAGTCCATAAAAGAGCGAACCCTCATTGGGCGTACGACGAAACCGCCCGAGATTGCGCTCAAACGGATCAGGCGAGAAGAAGTGATGTGGCGTCTGCATCATCGCCAGCCGGGGATCTTTAATAAACCAGCCCATGGTCATCTGCAAAAAGGCGCGCGTCGGCACATGGTCACAGTCGAAAATCACCACAAATTCGCTGCGGCAGTACTTTTTCAGCGCGTGATTGATATTGCCGGCCTTGGCGTGCTCATGGGTGGGACGGACGACATAGTTGATACCCACGCTGGCGGCAAAGTCGCGGAATTCCGGCCGGTCGCCGTCGTCGAGCAGATAGATATTCAGGCGGTCTTTCGGCCAGTCGATGCCCATGGCAGCGTAGATGGTGGGTCTGACCACGCTGAGCGGTTCGTTGTAGGTTGGCACCAGCAGATCGATGCCTGGCCACTGATCCCGATCGACAGGCATCGACACTGGCTGACGGTTAAGCGGCCAGAGCGTCTGAAAATAGCCCAGCACCAGCACCACCCAGGCGTAGGTCTCTGCCGCAATAAGCAGCAGACCAAACACCAGACTCAGCGGATCGTCCCAGTTCAGCGTCGAGGTATAGCGCCACCAGAGGTAGCGGCACGATACGGTCAGCGACAGCACAATCAGCATCATGGTCGGGAAACGCCCCGGGACGCGTCGTACCAGCATCGCCAGACTCCAGAGCAGTACCACAAAGATAAACTGCGTCATCAGGCCAAACGGCTGGCTGATACAGAGCAGCGCCAGCAACGTGGCAAACAGGGCAGTGACGGCGAAGAGGCTGCGTCGCACCAGCGGCGACAGCCGCTTCAGCCAGTGTTCGATGCGCACATCGATTCCCTGGGTCTGTGAGTGGGCAACGGCCTTGTCCAGCCAGCGGTAGCCATGGTGGCGCCAGCCAGACAGCGCACCGAGGCCACGGAAACCGCCACGAGCGCGATCGCTCTGCGGCAGGATCACCAAAAGCCACAGCGTCTGGATCAGATAACGCAGGATATCCAGCGGTCGCGGCCGCTCCGGCGAAATGTGCGGATAGAGCCGGCGGCGCTGCTGAATAATCCGCTGCCAGCCTGGTGTTTCGAAGCGAAGCAGCATCAGGCCCAGCACCGACCAGAACAGATGGAGCGCACTGGCGAAGCGGGACGCGCCATTGCCTCGCGCGGTGGTATAGCCCCTGTGCAGCGATTGCCAGGCGGGCGCTGTTAACAGCCAGCACAACGGATTCAAGAGCTCACTCCATTCAGATTGAGCAGCAGCCAGCTTGCCAGCGTGATGATCTCTTCACTGACCAACGCATTTGGCCGGTATTCACCGACCGGCTGCTTCATCATCAGCGCTTCTGCCAGCGCCTCATCCCGGTGGATCAGCAGGGGGATCAGCGGATTCAGCGAGGCCATCCAGAGCTGATGCAGATCCTGCTGCAGACGGCTGTTGGCATTAAACTGATTGATAATAAACCGGGTGCGCGCCGGAAACTGGCGCTGGCTAAGCCGTAAATGGCAATTCGCGTCTGGCTGAGTGACGCACAGCAGGCTGTCCAGCGTGGGATAGAGCGTTTCATGCCAGGGCAGGGTATCGGCAGGCAGATCGAAAATAATCCACTGATAGCGCGCCCGCAGGTCCGGTAATGCCTGGAGCAGCGGCGCGGCGATCGCCTCATTCTGTCTGGCAATAGTCAAAGCATGCTGATGGGACAGCACCCCGTGAGGCAGCAAATCAGGACCATCGGGATAGCGAAGCCCGCTGTGCTGCCAGTCACCGCCCTCACACAGTGCTTTCATCCAGCCATTATCCTGCTGAGCGGGCAGATTAAAATGCACGCCGAGCTGGCTGACCGGGGAGCCATCGATCAACAATACTCGTTCGCCGAGTGCCGCCAGCGCCCAGCCTAATCCGGCACAAAGAGAAGTCGTGCCGACGCCGCCCCGTACGCCCTGAAGCGCGATCTGCGGCATCAGCGATCGGTCTCAGACTGGCTGGCAAGGGTTTCCGCTAACAGCGGCCAGCGCGACACGATCGCTTTCAGGCGCTCTTCCCGCGCAATGTCGACATAGCGGAAAGAGTGCAAAGAAAACGCATCACGCAACGCACTAATATCATCCTGACGATCGCCATCAGCGGCAACAGGGTTATAGAGATTGTGGTTTTTCATTACTGTTCGCCAAAAATAAAACAACGTCACACTCAGGATGACCGACTGCGCGTACGCGTAAAGGAAAGTTGAAAAATATTTCCAGAAACGCGGCAATTGCAGAACAATGTGAGCCGGCCTGTGATTAGCAATGTTTAAATTTCTCAGGTTACATCCCGGCCTGTCTATAATAAGCTAGCCTGGACTGGAAAAATAACGAATTCAATATGAAAAATTCTTTTTCGCTGGGGCTGTTGCATGTTCAGCCTGAATTAACGGCATTGCAAACGCCTGGCTGTTATTGGGTGACCTGTGCGCGGCAGGATGACGCCCGCACTTTTATTCGACAGGTAATTTCACATCAGCAGGCCGTAACGCTGATCAGCGCTGACCAGCCGCCGCGTGATTTGCTGACGCCCGACCCACCTGGCGGACCCGATCGTATTCCGCTGTTTTCTCTTTCCAAAAGCAAAGGCAGTTTGTTGCAGCTGGAAAGTGATTTTCTGCGCACGCTCGGCAGTAAAAATGGGTTGGTGATATTTAATAGCAGCGCAGCGCAATGGGATAAGCTTGATGACGCAGAATTATCCCGCTGGATAAAGGGCATGCGTCAGACGCTGCATAAAAGAAAGCTCACCCTTTTAATCGTGACCTCCGGCACCACAATAATAAATCTGAGTAATCATCTTCAGCGTTATTTTCGTCAGCTGGATGGCGTTGCGCATTTGAGCTTTCAGCAGGATAGCTGGCAGTATCGAATTAACTGGTGGTATGCCGCGGAACGCCTGCTTGCCGATCGGGCAATACGTCTGGGCTGTGAAAATGAACGCTTTTTTACCTTAAATGAAAAGCAGGAACCACTGAGCCTCAACGACGAGCAGCATTATCTTGCGGACAACATCGTGCTGGAGGGCGCGCCGCCGCTTTCACGCCAGTGGCAACTGTTCGAGGATAATGAGCAGGTCTGGTTGCGGGCGCAGCAGGCCAATGCCGCAACGGTGATTTTCAGCCTGACCCGCAGCGAATATATCAACGAACTGGCGAAGATGGTGCACAGCCTGCGTCGTACACGCGGCAACGGACTGAAAATTGTGGTGCGCGAGATGGGTGCAAGCCTGCGTTATAGCGACGAACGTCTGCTGCTGGCCTGCGGTGTAAACGCCATCGTCCCGACCAACGCCACACTGTCGCGCTTTCTGACCACGCTGGAGGGCCTTCAGGGACAGGTGTTTAACCGTCGCGTTCCCGCCAGTCTTGAGGCGTTAACCGCTTCGTTGCAGCCTCTGCATGAGAAAGGCTACCTGCGTCTCGATGCCTTCTGTCAGTCAGTCGGCCAGTTGATCAGCAATACCCTGCTGCCGGAAAATGATAAGGGCCTGCTGGTCGCGTTGCGGCCTGTGCCACAGCTTAAGCCTCAGCAAATCCTGACGCTCTGTAAACCGCGCCGCTTTGGCGACCTGGTCACGGTACTGGAAGATCGTGTCATCCTTTTCCTCTCTTCCTGCCGCTATAACGACCTTGATAAGGCATTGAAATATATCTTTTCTCTGCCTCACGACGAGCTGTTTGCTAACCGGATGGTCTGGTTTGAGGATAATCAGATCCTCGCAGAAGTCAGCAATATTAAGAAACTGACGCCGATGGCAATTCAGGATCTGGCTCCGGTATCAGAGACGGCCCGCGCCGCCGTTGAGAGCCGGCCTGAAACACATGAACGCGCTGCACCGCAGCCCATCA
The DNA here is from genome assembly GCF_057812235.1 of Pantoea sp. ABR1s. NCBI lineage: Bacteria > Pseudomonadati > Pseudomonadota > Gammaproteobacteria > Enterobacterales > Erwiniaceae > Pantoea > Pantoea sp. ABR1s. The sequence continues at coordinate 3,987,523 of NZ_CM173823.1, forward strand.
CTTTACTGCCGGAGAACAAAGCCTGATGAATCTGATGGACTGGATACAAATTGCGCTACTTATTCTGGTTATCCTGCTGTTTTTAAAGCCATTATATCAAAAATGGCTACCCCGTCGCTGGAACGGCATCATGAATCGTTTGTTGCCAGCGCGCGCGCTTAAATCGGAAGGTTACTGGCAGCGTCAATCCTCTGAAACGGATAGAAAAAATTAATGAATACTGATCAACCCGCGGCGGCCTCCTCTTCCCGCTTCTGGTCCTCCTGGCGCGGACTGGGCGGCTGGAATTTCTACTTTTTACTGAAATTCGGCCTGCTGTGGTATGGCTATCTCAATTTTCACGCCCTGAGCAATCTGGTGTTTCTCGCCTGGCTGCTTTTTCCGTTACCCTCGGCGCGCCTGCATCGCATCCGCCAGTTGATCTCGATTCCGGTTGGCATCGCGCTGTTCTGGCACGACACCTGGCTGCCAGGACTCAGCAGCATACTCAGCCAGGGCGATCAGCTGGCGGGCTTCTCTGCGGCCTATCTGCTCGACCTGGCCGATCGCTTTATTAACTGGCAAATGGTGGGAGCCGCCTTTGTGCTGCTGGTTCTCTATCTGTTTGTATCACAATGGATTCGCATCACGGTGCTGGTTTCGCTGATGCTGATCTGGCTTAACGTGCTGACGATTGCTGGCCCGGCGATGTCGCTGCTGCCGACCCGGACGGCTACGCCACAGGTCGTATTGAATCAGACACCCAGCGGCGGCCAGCCAGCCGCCAAGCCGGATGGACTGGAGCAGTCTGCGCCGCCGACCAGCGCGAATCTCACCGCCTGGCTGAACCGCTTTCATGAAAGTGAACGCCAGCGCGTGACGCATTTTCCCGACAATCTGCCTGCCGATTCGCAGCCTTTCGACATCCTGGTGATCAATATCTGTTCGCTCGCCTGGTCTGATATGGATGCTTCTCAGCTGCGTAACCATCCGCTGTGGCAGCATTTCGACATCATGCTGAGCAATTACAACGCCGCAACCAGCTACAGCGGACCGGCGGGTATCCGACTGCTGCGTGCCAGTTGTGGCCAGACCTCGCATAGCGATCTCTATAAACCTGCCGATCCGCGTTGCTATCTGTTCGACAATCTGGCGAAGCTGGGCTTTAAAGAGCAGTTGATGATGGATCACACCGGCGTATTCGGTAACTATCTGAAGGAGGTGCGCGAGGGCGGCGATATTCAGGCACCGCTGATGTCACAGGCGGGTATCGCACCAGAACTGACATCATTCGACGGCTCGCCGGTATTCAACGATGCGCAACTGATGCAGCGCTGGCTGGACGACCGCAGCAAAAGCAGCGATGCACGCAGCGCCACCTTCTACAATCTGATCCCGCTGCACGACGGCACCCGTGAACTCGGCAGCACCAAAACGGCACCGTGGAAACCGCGCGCGCAACTACTATTCGATCAGCTTGATGCCTTTATGACGCAGCTGGAGAAGTCGGGCCGCCGCGTCATGGTACTGGTAGTGCCCGAGCACGGTGCCGCGCTGCAGGGAGACAAAATGCAGATGTCCGGCCTGCGCGATATTCCCAGCCCGGATATTACTCACGTACCGGTGGGCATTAAGTTCGTCGGAATGAAGGCGCCGCATCAGGCTCAGCCATTGAACATTGATGCGCCGACCAGCCTGCTGGCCTTGTCAGAGATTGTGTCGCGCGTCGTAGATGGGCAGGTATTTAATGCCCCGAATGTGAATATGTCGGTGCTGACTGACAAGCTGCCACAGACGCCGGTGGTGTCGGAAAATGACGGTGCAGTGGTGATAATGTATCAGGGCAAACCCTGGATCAGGCTGAACGGCGGCGACTGGGTCGCCTATCCGCAGTAACGCGTAACCGCCGGGTTGCAGAGCCTTGACCCGGCAGTTAAAGGCGGGTCAGGCGCGGCGCCTGCTCCCTGTTGAGCGCGTGGCTGTCGATGGCAGAATAGCGGCCAGTGCCGCCATTCTGCCAGTTATCAGCGCTTCTCCTGAAACGCCTGCCAGGTCAGCAACTGCAGACTGGCAGAAAAGTAGTTCTGATCCGCAGCCAGCTTATCGCTCAGATAGCCGGTTTCATTCAGCGTCAGGTCACGTACCGCCAGCAGTCCGCCCTCAAGATGGTAAGGTGCAGGGGCATTCGCCAGCACGTCGAACCAGGCGGGTGTCAGCATGCGGCTGTAACCCTGCCAGACGCGCTGAAACGGCACCAGTGCCAGACTGTGCGGGTCATACCACCAGATGTTCAGCGGCACGCGAATCGCATCGTAACTGAAGCGGTTCGAGTAGCCGACGGCCGGGGCAACCGAACCGTCGGCATTCAGTGCGACCCAGTCCATTGGCAGCCCGGTTTTGCCAAAGCTCAGCTTACCCAGCAGATCAAAGCCATCGTTAATCAGCTTATCCCAGACCTGAAGATGGCTGTGTTCACCAAACTCACGCCACGCCTGAAACAGGAAGTAAGAGGGATTGAGCACCACATAACTGACTTTGTTAAAGCCCTGCGCACCCGGCAGCATCACGGTGTGGCCGCCAAAGCTCGTGACATCCAGCCTGATAATGGCGCGCTGAATACGGTCAGATTCCTGCTGGTAGCTCTCCACCTGCCATTTCTGTGCAGCACGCTGTAGTGCCCAGGCCAGCAACACATCGCCATCCGCGGCGTTATTCTTGTCGGCGACCGGGTTGTCACTGCCCGGCACGTAGCGCCAGTAAAAAAGCTCGGTCTGCGGATTACGCAGCTGGCTGCGCGTCCACTGCCACAACCGATCAAAGGTGGCGCGATCGTCGTTGGCCACCGCCAGCAACATGCCATAACCCTGGCCTTCGGTATGACTGACGTTGTTATTGGCGGTGTCAGTGATCCGCCCTTCTGAGGTCACAAAGCGACTTTTAAAAGTCTCCCAGCCGCTGGCACTCGCCTGCGCGCTGCAGGCCAGCAGTAAAACAGAGCAGAGCCAGACCCGCCAGAGTGGATTACGTTTCATTTCCGATCCTATTGATATCGATAGTGCAGCGTGCTGCCATCGTTGAGTTCAAGCGTAACCGGCACAATGCTGCTGCCGCCCTGGCCCTGCAACCAGCCCGAAAAAAGTCCGGCCATCACCGCACCAAACGCCGCCTGCCAGTCAGCCGGAGAGTGGATGTTGTCGCCTGCCGGTAAGGCGTGACAGGCAATCAGCAGCGCCTTCTCTTCCGGCTGAAGCTGCACAAAGCCCCAGTTAAACCGCGCCAGTTGCAGATTGCACTCGCGCTCCAGATCCTGCACGGTACGCGACTCTGGCAAAGGATAGCGGTTCGCCAGCGATTCCCCCATCTTATAGAGAAAGGCTTCCGCCTCCTGATGACCGGCGTTGGCGATCATCCCGTCAATCAGCACGCTGACCAGGTCAAACCAGCCCGGCTGATACGGATGCGATACCCCCGAATGCTCACTCATTACTTCTCTCCGAACAGGTAACGGACATAGAGCTGCGCGCTGCTTTCGTTGTAGTCACCAAAGGTGTCATAACCCAGCTGGCCGCCAATCGTCACATCTTTATTGAGTTTGTAGTCCGCCCCGGCGTGCAGGTTGTAGCCGATGCCGTTTTTACTGCCGCCGGAGTAGTAAGCGTCTTTCACGCTGCCGCTGGCGGCAAGGGATTCCAGCTCTGACTGCAGGCTGGCATCCGACGGGAAGTACGCGCTCTTATCCTGACTGTAGGTCTGATAACCGGCTGCGCCGCCAATATTGACTTTTAAATCGTCAAACTTGCGTGAGAACTCTATCGGGAACGAGACCGACGCATAGTTCTGCGGGCTGAAGTAGCCGCCCTGGCCGTAGCTGAAATAGCTGAGGTTTTTCGAGAAGTCCATCCACGACAGGCTCATGCCCACTTTCAGCTCGCGATCGTCAGTGTGGAACGGACGAACGTAGGCACCGGCAGTTGCCTGCAGGTTGTTGTTGCTGGCGACATTCTCGCCAAGATAGCTGTACGCGCCCGCACCAGCATAGAAGCCGGCATCGCCATTGTCGTAGCTTAACAGGGCGTTAGCGCCGTTCTTCGTGACGCGTCCCCAGCGTTTGCCACTGGTTTTATCTTCTGCGCCGACGTAAGAGAGCAGGCTGTCGGTAATCGCGCGGCGCTCACCGGTCAGGATCAGCGTCAGGAAGTCGGTGAGTTTCGGTGACCACTGTACGCCCCCGACCAGAGTACTGAGATCCTGGCCCAGCGGCGTACTGCCGATATCCACTTTATAGCTGTCGCCCTTCAGCGCCAGATTCAGCTCCACGCCCGAAGCGGTTTGCGAATCGGTGGTGGCGTTCGGCAGGTCATTCACCGTTGCACCGCCTGCAGCCACCACCCTGCCCTGACTCAGCGCATTGGTGCCGAAACGGCGCCAGGCATCGGCTGCGCCACTGCCCGCCGTAAGTGAGACCGGCGTGGCGGTAAAGTCGAGGCGCGCCGTTTCAAACGGCACGGTAGAGAAGGTCAGCGGCGCTTTGGCTTCCGTCAGCTTGCTCAGGCCCGACTCGCCATCACGCCCGCGCACCTGCACCATGCCCTGACTCCAGCTGCCGGTTTTTTCCTGCAGCGAATCCATCATGGTGTCGACGTCGTGCAGAATCTGTGACTGTTGAGCAACGGTTTCGCTGCCCGCGGCCGGTTCACCCTGCGTTGTCACGCCAGCGGCAACGCCCGCCGGTGCCGCCTGCCACGGCAGCACGGTGCCGTAGCTGGATGGTGAACGTCCCACCGGCGAAGTATCACGGTTGATAAACGGATTATCCGCCAGCGCCAGTCCGCCCACGGTCGGCACGCTGCCAGGCTGCGCGCCCTGCAGGCCAATCAGCTGACCGCGCGCTGAACGCAGATAAGCCATCGCCTGAGAATGCTCGCCATTGGCTTCCGCGACCCGCGCCAGCAGCAGCAGACGATCCGGTGTCTGAGTCGTACTGTTAAGGCCGCGACTCAGCTCATTAGCGCGCTGCACATTGTTCTGCGCCAGCGCGACGTTGATGGCCCCGACGCGCGCATCCTGCGTCGGCGTATCCTGGGTCATCAGGTAGTCATAGACCACGCCCGCATCCCGGTTCATCTTGCCGTCCTGGTAGAGACGGGCCATCGCGAACATCAGATCGCGGTTCTGCGGATCCTGCTGCAGTGCACCAATCAGCTTGTCATACGCCACCGCGTACTGACGCTGCTGCCGCAGACGATCCACTTCGTTAATCAGATAGCCATTGCGAATACCGGCCAGTTGCGTTGGCGTACTGCGCGCCTGCAGTTCCGGATTGCTGAGGAAGCGCTGCGCCTCACTGCCGAGGCCCGCCTGATTCAGTACCGTCATCTGCGCGGCATAATCGCCCGCATTGCCCTGCACGCCACGCTGCAGGTTAGTCCGCACCACCGAAACGGCGCTGGTGAGATCGCCCGCCTGCGCCAGCTTCTGCGCCAGGTTTCCGGCATCAACCGGGTTGGTGGGTGGATTAACCGTGAGCGCCTTCAGGGTATTGGCGGCGGCAGCCGTCGCGCCCTGCGCCAGATACTGGTCGGCCGTGCTCATCTGCAGATTGAAATTAACCCGCTGCGCCAGTTCACGCATCGCCGCCGTCTTCGCGTTAGCGGGAATACGCGACAGCAACGTGCTGGCCTGCTGCCAGCCGCCGCTTTCGCTGGCGTTAAGCGCACCGGCATACAGTTCGCTGGTGCTGGCCCCGTTGCGCATCACCGGCTGCATCACGTTGGCCGCCAGCAGCGTGTCGCCCTGCTGACGATAGAGCCGGGCTAAATCGAGCCGCAGCCAGCCATCCGTGGGATAACGCTGAATACCCTGCTGCAGCGTCGCGATGGCAGCGGCATTGTTACCGGCCGCCAGTTGACGCTTCGCCTGCTGACGCAGCGCATCGGCTTCATTGGCCCGTGGCGTGACGCTCTGGCGTACGCTGTCCGGCAATGCACCCAGCAGCGTGTTAGCTTCGGTGCCCCGATTCTGCTGACGCAGAACGTAGAACAGTCCCTCTTTGGCGCTGCGGTTATCCGCATCGCTTTGCAGAATAGTGCGATAGAGTTGCTCCGCCTGCTGTGGCTGATTGGTGCGGCGCAGCACGTCGGCGCGGAACAGTCTGGCGGCCAGCCCTTTTTCGCCGTCAGCCTGCACCAGCGGTTCGCTTAATGTCAGCGCCTGCGCCGTGTCTCCGCTTTTCAGTGCCTGCTGGGCGCTGGCCAGCTGTGCATAAAAACGCGCATCGTCAGCCTGCTGCTGACGCGATGAACCCTGATCGCCGCCGAGCTGAGCAGACCGCTGCAGATAATCCGCCGCTTCCTGATAACGTCCGGCTCGCTGGGCCACATAGCCCATGCCCGCTAACGCATCGGCATCCTGCGGATTCGCACCCAGTACTTTTTCAAAGCTGGACTGCGCACCTCCGACGTCACCGCTGTTCAGCGCGCTGAATCCGGCCCCTTTTTCTGCGCCGCCGACGTTTTTACGGTAGTAGTCGATGACGGCGGAGTCCTGCGGATGACGCTGCTGCCAGGTCTGATAGAGCGCCGCATCTGACGGCTGCGGACCGAGCCACAGCAGCGCCTGACGCAGTGAGCGGTCGGCATCCTGATTACCGCTCGCCAGCGAACTCAGCACCTCAATGCCTTCGCGACGGGTCGGTTCCTGATAGGTCAGCGCTTTACCCAGCGCCAGCCGCGCGCCGGTGTCCTGCGGATGCTGAGCCGCAAACTGGCGCAGTGCCTCAACCGCCTGCGGCAGCAGCGTACGGTCGCCCGCCATAGTGAGATAATATTCTGCCGCGACGCTGGGTGGTGGCGCATTGCCGCTGAAGGTGTTGCGCCAGGTCTGTAACGCCGCCGGAATATTGCCGCTGCGCGCCTGCTGACGCGCCAGCGCAAGCTGCGCCTGCGGAATGGTCTGCATCTGGCGCGCGTTATCCAGCTCGCCAAGATGTGGATCGTTGGGGGAGACCTGGCTCAGCCGGGCGCGATACTGCGCCGCAGCCGCAGTGTCGCCACCCTGCTGTGAATAGAGCGCCAGCAGGTAGAGCGCCTGAGTGTTGTTGGGTTCAACCATCAGCACCTTTTGCAGTGAGGCTGTCGCCAGGTCGTCATGCGCTTTCTGATGCCAGTAAGAGGCCTGATCGAACAGCGCCTGCAACGCCGGGTTGGCGCTTTCCGCCGCCAGCAGCGGCTGTGACAGGGCCAGCGCGCTGCCCAGCAGCAACGCCTTACGGATACCGGCACTTAACAGATTGTTTTTCATTGTTATTATCCTTACTTCCTGCCGGAATCACGGCCCTGCTTTGGGTTCAGACGTCGCCAGGCATGACGTTTCAGCATCACCCAGGCCGCACTGCCCACCAGCGCGGAAAGCAGCATCGCCGCCACCGCCAGCAGCACCGAGTGCTGGTTGGCATACCACACCACCATCATGTACCAGGGCAACTCACCGCTGGGGAACTGCGCGCCGACGCGGAAACTGCGAATGCCGTTTTCATCGGTAATAATCGCGGTATCGCCACGAATGCCGGCGTTAATCTGCGCTGAACTCAAATCGTTATGCAGTCGCAACAGCTGATCGTCGCTGGTTGCCACCGTCATCACCACCAGCCGATCGCGGTTCCATGGCGATCGATAGCTGAGGAAGCCTCGCCACGCTTCGTTGGAGGAGAAGTAACGATCGGCATCCAGCTGCTGACGACTCCAGTCACCGGTCAGCCAGCCGCGTAATTTTTCCAGCGTATCGGGCTCTTTCACCCCAAAGGTGCTGCCAGTCGCGTCATAAGGGGAAGCCGCCAGCATCGCCTGGTTAAAGGCGCTGTTGCCGGTGGTGCTCACCGCCAGCAGATCGCTCTGCTGTATGCGCGCCAGATGGGTGCCGCCAGTCGGCAGGCCAAACAGTACCTGATTCTGTGTCAGCGCCAGACCGGTGGCTTTACCAGCCCGCGCCGCCAGATCCAGCAGCGTTGACAGTTCAGCATCGCTGGGCGTTTCCGGCAGCAGCAGCGTGGTCTGGCTGAAATCGGCCAGACGTGAGAACGGGAAAGAGGCACCCACAAAGTAAGAGAGGTTTGGCAGCATGCTGAAGTGACGGGTATGGCTCAGATCGATCCATGAATCCTCTTCAATCCGGCTCTTGATGTTGTTGTTCAGTAACACACCGCAGGGCGCATCAGCCCGCGGTTTGATATTGAAGTAGAGCGCCAGCTGGTTATCGCCATAGATCAGGTAGGGTTCGAGATTAAGCTGATACTGCTCCTGACGCGCATCACCGCCCAGACGGTGCCAGGCGTTCTCCAGCAGACCGACTTTGTTCACCGTCAGATTGCGCAGAAAAGTGCCGTTAAGCATGACGTTAAGGAAGGAATTATCCTCATCGATCCAGCTTTCGGACGGGAAGCGATAGTGCAGATTGACCGGCACTGTGTCGCCATCCCACAGGAACAAATCAGGCGCGGCGCGGAAGTTAACACGCAGCGCATCATGCCAGATGCCGCTACTGGTCAGACTCTGATCTTTACGCAGCAGTTCGCTCAGTCGTACCGGACGGTCAGTGTTAATCCAGCGCGGGGCATCGTAAGGTTTGCGGTTTGCAATAGTCTGTGCGGGGACCTGCAGATGACTCTCATCCGTCGTCAGTGGCTGCGTCGTCAGACGGTTCGCCGCCTGACGCAACTGCTCCTCATTGTTGCCACTGACCAGCAGCAATTTGTAAACCGGATTATTGGGATTATCCACCACCTGCAACATCGGACCGTTACTGGCCGGGAAAGTCAGGGTGCCGATCCGGTCACCAGGATGACCAAACAGGATGCCGTTGTGTTCCGGCAGTTCGCCGCGCACCACCGGGAAACGGATGCCGCGATAATCACTCTGAATGCCAAGCCATGATGTCACCAGTGCCGCCGCGCTGACAGCATCGGCTGAAACATGACTGGCAAAGCCCACCGTCACGGTGGACGCCGTCATCCGCTGAGGATCCAGGAAGGGGCGCGGGAAATTACGCAGGCTGGTGCCGATATTGAGCTTCTGACCCTCAAGGTGCAGCGATGTGTTCGGCAGAATGGTGACCTGATACTGCTGTGCGCTCTCTCTTTCACACAGCAACTTGTCCGCATCATTGATTTTAAAACTCAGATTGTTCGCCGACACCACCATCGCCGCCGGAATATCCAGCTCATAGTCGCTGACATCGCTGTCCGTCGCACCCAGCGGCAGCGTGCCGAGCGGCTGACCATTCAGCATCAGTTGCAGCGACGTATTGCGTGCCGCCAGCGCAGCTGAGACGCGCAGCGTCAGATTAAGTCGCGCATTGGTGATGACTTCATCGCCGGGCAGGGTAAAGGTGATGCCCGACTGAAGCTGGCCGCCGGTCAGCGTGATGCCGCGCGACTGGCCCATCTGGGCCACTGAAATAACACTACTGATTGGCTGATTGATGGCAGCCGCGATCGGCGGCTGCGCTTCTGCAACCGGTGCAGCTACCTGACCTGGCGCGTAGGGCAGCGCACTGGCGGCCGCTTCCAGCGCGGGATCGGCACTGCTCAGGCCCTGCGGCAGGGGCACCGCGGACAGCGCGCTGCTGTCCTGGGTCACCGCGCCGGTGGCGGCCATCGGCGCGGTGGTCTGGGCAGAAGCCGCCGCCTCACCGGTCGATGACACGGTCTGAGGCGTTGAGGTCGCGTCACCGGTCACTGAAGATGGCTGAGTTTGTGATGTCGCCTCGCTACCTGGGGCGTAAGAGGCGTTCACCGGGGGTGCCATGGCATTGGGTGATGCACTCTGTGGCGCCGATGCCGGTGCAGATTCTGCGGACGGTGTCGCAGATGGCGCATTTGCCGCTGGTGACACTGACGGCATTGCAGACTCTCCACCGCTGACCGGGGCGGCTACCTGGTCTGAACCTGCCGTCTGGGTGGAACCATTATTCATGGGCACCACAGATGCCGCATCGCTGGCCGGAGCCTGATTTGTCGCGGGTGCAATGACGGTGGCACCGGCAGGCTGCGTGCTGGAAGCAGCATCAGGCGGCGTCGGAGCCGGACTGTTTACCGGCGCACTGGCAGGCTGCGTGGTGGAAGCAGCATCAGGCGGCGTCGGGGCTGAACTGTTTACCGGCGCGGCACTGCTGTTATCAGCAGTAACCGGCGTTTCCGCGCCAGCGGGCGTCAGCCATAACGCTGCGGTCAGTGAACTGACCAGCAAAGTTTGCGTCAGGATCTTCATGCCGCCCCATCCTCTTTCGCCGCCGCGGCAACCGGGTCGACATTTTTACGTTTATCGTGGCGGCCTTTCCAGGTCAGCCAGAACAGCTCAAAGACGGTACGGATAATAGTGCCCAGCGAAATCAGCGGGTTGTCCTGCTTATACTCCGGCTGAATCCAGGCATCAGCACGAGCCAGCACCACACGGACCAGTTCGCGACGACGCGCCAGCGGCATCGCCTCAAAGCGCAGACGGATGCTCTCATCATCGCCGGAAATCTGACTGACCGGGATAGTGATCGCGCCGGATTTCAGCAGCAGATCAATCTCTTCAATCTCATCAGTTTCATGACGTCCATCGGGTGCATCAAGCTGCGCGCCGCCCATCGAAAGGTTGCTGGTCTGGGTGCGCGATGAAATGCCGCTGGCGTAATGAATAATCGCCGGGATTTGCACTTCAACACGGATGGTTTTACGTACCTGCTTGGTTTCGCGCGCCACGGCAATCGCCGCCATCAGAATGATCAGGCTGAAGATCGCCCAGCCGACGTTGAGCGCGATTACGTAAGGATCGACGCCAAAATAGTCATGCATCACGGCGCGCACCACGCCGGCTACAATGCCAATGCCCAGCAGCAGCGCCACAATCACATGCGGACGCACAATGTGGAAATCGAAGAAGCCCTGATCCAGCACGCCGCCTTTATCGGTCACGTTAAACTTGCCATGTTTTGGCGACAGCAGGGTCAGAATGGTCGGGATCACCAGATGGAAGCACATCACCGTCTCATAAATTTCACCCCAGAAGGTGTAACGGAAACGGCCATTCATTCGTGAGTTAACGTAGAGCGACATCACCAGATGGGGCAGCACATAGGCAAAGATCAGCGAGGCCGATGAGTGAATAATATTCAGGTTAAACAGCAGGTAAGCCAGCGGTGCGGTCAGGAAGGCAACGCGTGGCAGGCCAAACTGGAAATGCAGCATGGCGTTGAGATAGCAAAGACGCTGCTGCCACTTCAGGCCACGGCCAAACAGCGGGTTATCGACGCGGAAAATCTGTGTCATGCCACGCGCCCAGCGGGTACGCTGAATGATATGCAGGCCCAGACGTTCTGTTGCCAGACCGGCAGCCAGCGGGATCGACAAAAAGGCTGAGCCCCAGCCCAGTCGCTGCATTTTCAGGGCGGTGTGTGCATCTTCGGTCACGGTTTCAACGGCAAAACCGCCAATCTCTTCCAGCGCTGAACGACGGATAACCGCACAGGAGCCACAGAAGAAAGTGGCATTCCAGTTATCGTTACCCTGCTGCACCGGGCCATAAAACAGCGAGCCTTCGTTTGGAATGCTGCGTGCGGCGCGCAGGTTACGCTCAAAGGGATCGGGAGAATAGAAGTAGTGCGGCGTCTGTAGCAGCGCCAGCTTCGGATCTTTCAGGAACGGTCCGACCGTCGCCTGCAGGAAGGTGCGCGTCGCCACGTGGTCGCAGTCGAAGATGCAAATCAGCTCACCTTTGGTGATTTTCATCGCATGGTTGAGGTTCCCGGCTTTGGCATGTTTATTGTCGTCACGGGTGATATAACCCACGCCGACATCCGCCGCAAAGCGGGCAAACTCGCTGCGCTTGCCATCATCCAGCAGATAGACCCTGATTTTGTCACGCGGGTAGTCGATACACTGCGCCGCGAGTACGGTGTCGCGCACCACATCAAGACTTTCATTGTAGGAAGGCACATAAATATCGACCGTCGGCCACAGGCTGGTGTCGTCCGGTAAGGGTTCGATGGTGCGTTTTAATGGCCAGGTGGTTTGCAGGAAGCCAAGAATTAAGATCAGCCAGACGTACAGCTCCGCCAGATATAAGCCAATGCCTAAGATAGCTTCAACTTCGGAATTAAAGTGCAGCGTCTCGGTGGTCCGCCACCAGATATAGCGGCTGGACATCAGCGCAGAGAGAACCACCATCACCACCGTTATTTTGCGGCTCTTGCTGAAACCCAATAAAAACATCATGCCGATGCTGATCAGACCAAAAATATACTGTTTCTGGCTGTCCATTGGCGTAATGATGATCACCGCCGCAACGGGTGCAAGCACCAGCAGCAGCAGGTAAAACCCGATTTTACTCATGATTCACCCTGAGAAGAGCTGTGTAAGTCAGTCGCCTGGCGGAAGCCGACTAAAAGTGGTTTGTGCGGATGGGAGCCTGAACTTCGCCATTACCCACGGTGATATTCAGAATGCTGCTGACCCTTTTCGCGATCAGTTCAATATCAAATGCCGCTGCGGAGGCGGGACTGAAATCGTAAACAGACTGCTGCGAAGCATTGGCTTCACCCACACTTTCATCGCGGTGAACCACGCCCAGTAAATTATCGCCCAGGCGCTGCTGCATAAACGCGGTGACATCGCGATTGATATTCCGGCGGTTGTCACACTGGTTAAGGATAAAATAGTGACCTTGCTTGTTATTGAGCGGCTTACCGATCATCCGGTTCTCTTCAATCTGCGGTAATAACGATACTGATGCGGTATCGGCTAACATCACCACTAAATGCATATCGGCCAGCGCCGTCATTGCTTTAAGGGCGGGGCCTGGGCCTGGCGGGAAATCAGCCACGATCACCAGACCAGGATAATTGAGCACCGTATCCAGACCGCGCTTAATAAAGTGGGGATCTTTCATCAGGTTCTCTTCGAACCGTTCGCGCTGCGGCTCCGTGACGTCGCCATAGGGCAGCACAAAGATATTGCCGCCAGTGGTAAGAATCGACTGGCTCCAGTCCGCCTGCTCTTCTGAGCGCGCCACAAATCCGCGGCCATCATGAAGCGGCACGCCAAAGTGAAGACGCAGTGCATTCTGCACATCAAAATCAATCGCCAGAACTTTGCTACCGGAACGCGCCAGACTCCAGGCCAGATTCGCCGCCAGCGTGGTTTTCCCCACACCCCCCTTCGGCGAGCACACACAAACTAATGGCATAGCGCAATCTTCTCCAGTAACGGTTTGAGTAAGGTTTCTTTCGGCAGATTAATCTCGCGCGAGCGGAACAGCGCACCAAATCGCCCTGGCTCAGAATGGGTGGCGGTGGGTGCGACGACGGGCTGAAGCTCCGCCACGGTGGCAGGCCGGACCGGCTCAGCACGCAGCATGGTCGCAGGCTCAGCCACGGCCACTTTTTGCAGTGGCGGCGGTGGCGGAAAGAGTGATGAAGGACCGCGTGCAGTCGTGCTGGTTGCTGGCAGGTTGCTGCCTGACAGGCTATCGAGAATCGAGGTGCGAGCTGCCATTGCCGGTTGCGCAGTGAGTGCGGCATGTCGTGCCGGTGCCCCAGGCGGTGGAGCCGTAAACTCATCACCACGCAGCGGCTGAGGTTGCGGCAGGTCAATACGCTCGCCGCCGCCAAACGGGGTCTGATGTTCTTCTTTCGCCAGCTGGCGAATCAATGCCCATTTACTGTGTTCCGCCGCTTCCTGCGTCTGGCCAGACATATCTTTAAAGTCGATGTCGAGCGTTTGCGTTTTCTCTTTAAAACGCTGCAAATCATCGTAATTATTCTTCATTGGCCATGGCCTGCAACAAGGTGGGAATTTTCCTGGAATATAACACATCCCTTTAATATCAGTCAGAAAAACCTGATTACAAAAAAAGCAATTTCAATCAAATTGTTTAATCATAAAGATTCAATAGTGGCAGAAGAAAGCCTTTTCTGAGTCATTGCCGCTGATAATTAATAAGTAAAACTTAAGTTAAATTCATTAGCACTGTTTTAATAATTTTTCAGAAAATACCGCTCTTACAACCTCTGGCACTGCCAGGCTGACTCCTGTAAACAGCCTTTCAAAGAGCGTTCAGGCTGCCGCAGGCGCAAAAAAATCGCATTTCTGCCATAAGTGATTGAGGCTATTTATCTTTTTTCATTGCAAATATCGCCAGAATAAAAACAGGTTAAAACTGATAACGGAAAAAGAGGAGGGATAACCAGGAAGTGCTCGCTGACCTGCGAGCAGTGCGGCTTGCAGCTGAGTTGAGATAAAAAAAGGCTCCAGAAAGGAGCCTTCGGCTGGGGAGTTAAGATCGCGAACAGGCTCAGGGGGCATACGCCTTAAGCAAAGACGCAAAAGACGCCATCCCTGGCAGGCTCAGCGCGGGCGATTACGCACCTCATCCCTAAGGGGCGCCCGCAGCCGGGCCAACGCGTTGCGTTGTTCAAAAACGCTCCCGGCGTTTTTAGTACGCACCTCATCCCTGAGGGGCGCCCGTAGCCGGGCCAACGCGTTGCGTTGTTCAAAAACGCTCCCGGTTTTTTTAGTACGCACCTCATTCCTGAGGTGCGCCCGTAGCCGGGCCAACGCTTTGCGTTGTTCAAAAACGCTCCCGGCGTTTTTGTCCGGGGGGCGCAATGTTTTGCTACAGGCCTGTGCTCCCATCGCTTTCAATTTTGTGCGGTCTGTAAACATCAGAATGCGCTGCCAATCCTCAGTTGACCTTTTCTGCCACGCCGACCGGTTGATTCTCATCCTGATCAACCGCGAAGCAGGCAATCTCCTGTCCGCCATAGTTTTTCAGCTTCGGCTGCAGCTGCACGCAGGTGCCAAAACGTCGGTGGCAGCGGGCATTAAAGGCGCAGCCCGGCGGTGGATTGAGCGGGCTCGGCAGCTCGCCGGTCAGCTTAATGCGCTCACGACGGTCGTCTGGATTAAGCCGCGGCGTCGCCGACAGCAAAGCCTGAGTATAAGGATGGCGCGGGTTGGCAAAAATTGCCTCTTTGCTGCCCTTCTCAACGCACCGGCCGAGATACATCACCATCACCTCATCGGCAATGTGTTCCACCACCGACAGATCGTGCGAGATAAAGACATAAGAAAGCCCCATATCCTGCTGCAGATCCATCATCAGGTTAAGCACCTGGGCACGCACCGACACGTCGAGCGCCGAAACCGGCTCATCGGCAATCAGGACGTCCGGATCGAGCATCAGCCCACGTGCGATGGCGATACGCTGACGCTGCCCGCCTGAGAACATGTGCGGGTAGCGGTCGTAGTGCTCGGTTTTCAGGCCGACTTTTGCCATCATCTCCAGCGTCTTCTCGCGGCGTTCCGCGCGGGTCAGCTGGGTATTAATCACCAGCGGCTCTTCCAGAATCTGGCTTACTTTTTTGCGCGGATTGAGTGAGCCGTACGGGTTCTGGAACACGATCTGGATTTTCTGGCGACGCAGCTTCTGCGCCTGGGGATCATGTTTCAGCAGATCCTGACCGTGCCAGTAAAGCTGCCCTTCGGTCGGGGTTTCAATCATCGTCAGCAGGCGGCCCAGCGTGGATTTACCACAGCCTGACTCGCCTACCACCGCCAGCGTTTTGCCGCGTTCCAGATTAAAAGAGACGCCATCCAGCGCTTTGACCAGACGCTCCTGACCAAACAGCCCCTTCTTCACCGGGTAGTGCTTCTTCAGATCAATCGCCTGCAGCAGGAACTGATCTTTCGTGGTTTCATGACTCATAAGTTGGTCTCCCGGCATCGTCCAGCGGATAGTGACACTTGGACTGGCGTCCTGGAATGGTGCGCAGTTCAGGTTCTTCCTGACGACAAAGGTCAGTCGCATAGGGGCAGCGTGGATTAAGCAGACAGCCAATCGGGCGGTCATACTTGCCCGGTACCACGCCAGGCAGCGAGGCCAGGCGTGCTTTATCGGCCGCAAACTCCGGCAGCGCACGCAGCAGCGCCTGCGTATAAGGATGGCGCGGCGCCTTAAAGATATCGGTCGCTTTCCCGCTCTCCACCACCTGACCGGCATACATCACGATAATGTGGTGCGCCGCTTCTGCCACTAACGCCAGATCGTGAGTAATCAGGATCAGCGCCATGTTCTCCTGCCGCTGCAACTCCAGCAGCAGTTCGATGATCTGCGCCTGAATGGTCACGTCGAGCGCCGTGGTCGGCTCATCGGCGATTAACAGCTTAGGCCGACAGGCGATCGCCATGGCAATCATCACACGCTGGCTCATGCCGCCCGACAGCTGGTGCGGATAGACATCGAGCCGTGACGCGGGATCGGGAATACCAACCTGATTCAGCAGGTCGATCGCCCGCTGACGCCGGGTGCGTTTATTGCCGCCCTGATGCACCTTGATCGCTTCCATGATCTGGAAACCTACGGTGTAGCAGGGATTCAGGCTGGTCATCGGGTCCTGAAAAATCATCGCCACTTCGGCGCCCACCAGCTGGCGGCGCTCACGTTCGGAGATGTTCTGCAGGTCGCGCTGGTTAAACTCCAGCTTCTCAGCCATCACCTTGCCGGGGAAATCGATCAGCCCCATGATCGCCAGGGAACTCACCGATTTACCGGAGCCGGACTCACCCACGATACCCACGACCTGGCCCTGCTCAACCT
Organism: Pantoea sp. ABR1s; assembly: GCF_057812235.1. NCBI lineage: Bacteria > Pseudomonadati > Pseudomonadota > Gammaproteobacteria > Enterobacterales > Erwiniaceae > Pantoea > Pantoea sp. ABR1s. The sequence goes on from NZ_CM173823.1 coordinate 4,004,136, forward strand.
GATAACTGATGCGGTCAACCGCACGGAACGGTGCTTTATCGTCGCCGAAATGCACCGATAGTTTGTCTACATTTAATAACGCCATCTCGGTGCCTCTTTACTGCTTGAGTTTCGGGTCGAGTGCATCACGCAAACCATCGCCCATCAGGTTAAATGCCAGCACGGTAAGCAGAATGACCAATCCAGGGAAGGTCACTACCCACCAGGCACTTTGCGCATACTGCAGGACGTCGGAGAGCATCGTGCCCCACTCCGGCGTTGGCGGTTGCGCACCCATACCGAGAAAGCCCAGCGCCGCCATATCGAGAATGGCGTTGGAGAAACCTAATGAAGCCTGCACGATCAATGGTGCAAGGCAGTTAGGCAGAATATTCACAAACATCTGGCGCAGCATACCGGCGCCGGCCACGCCGGAGGCGGTCACATAGTCGCGGTTCACTTCCACCAGCACCGCCGCGCGGGTCAGACGGATATAGTGCGGCAGCGCCACAAAGGTCAGCGCGATAGAGGCGTTAACGATCGAAGGGCCAAAGATGGCGACCAGCACCAGCGCCAGCAGCAGGCTGGGCAGCGCCAGCATGATATCGACGACACGCATGATGATGGCATCGACCACGCCGCCGAGATAACCGGCCAGCAGGCCAAATATCACGCCAAAAATCAGTGACAGCACCACCACCAGGCAGCCCACCAGCAGCGACAGGCGCGCGCCGTACATCAGACGCGACAGCACATCGCGGCCTACATCGTCGGTGCCCAGAATGTAGCTCCAGCTGCCGCCTTCCTGCCAGACCGGCGGATGCAGCAGCGCATCGCGGAACTGTTCAGCAGGGGCATGCGGGGCCAGCACATCGGCAAAAATGGCACACAGCAACACAATGATGATGTAGACCAGGCCCACAACGGCGCCCTTGTTACGTTTAAAGTAGTGCCAGAATTCCTGAAACGGGGTCATCGGCTTGGGTGCAACGGTAACGCTGCCGGGATCAACAACAGACATGATGCCCCCTTATTTCTTATGACGTATGCGCGGGTTAACCACGCCATACAGCAGGTCAACCAGCAGGTTGACCACAATAATCAGTACTGCTGTCAGCAGCACCCCGCCCTGCACTACCGGATAGTCACGGCGCTGCAACGCTTCAATCAGCCAGCGACCCAGGCCCGGCCACGAGAAGATGGTTTCGGTCAGAATCGCCCCGGCCAGCAAAGTGCCGACCTGCAGGCCGATCACCGTAACCACCGGCAGCATGGCGTTTCGCAGCGCATGCACTACGATCACGCGCATGCGCGTCAGGCCTTTGGCGCGCGCCGTACGGATGTAATCTTCACCCAGCACTTCGAGCATCGCCGATCGCGTCATTCGCACAATCACCGCCAGCGGAATGGTGCCGAGCACGATGGCAGGCAGAATCATGTGCATCACCGCATCGTGGAAGTCGCCCGGCTCACCCCAGAAGAAGGTATCGATCAGCATAAAGCCGGTCAGCGGCATGGTGTCATCCAGGAAGACGGTGTCGCCGACCCGCCCGGAAACCGGCGTCAGGTTGAGCTGTACCGAGACCAGCATGATCAGCATGATGCCCCACCAGAAGATCGGCATGGAGTAGCCGGTCAGTGAGATCCCCACGGCGGTGTGATCGAAAATCGACCCCCGCTTCACGGCGGCCATGACCCCAACCGGGATACCAATGGCCACGGCAAATATCATGGCGCAGAAGCCGAGTTCCAGCGTCGCTTTGAAGCGTGGAACAAACTCATCCCAGACCGGGATGCGGCTCTTGAGTGAAATGCCCAGGTCGCCATGTAATACGCCGTTAATGTAGTTCAGGTACTGTTTCCACAGCGGCTGATCCAGACCTAACAGCGCCATTAACTGTGCATGGCGTTCAGGAGAAATACCGCGTTCGCCCGCCATGATCAGTACCGGATCGCCGGGGATCATGTGAACAAATGCGAAGGTGAGTAATGTAATACCGATAAACGTTGGGATGACAAGGCCCAGACGTCGGAGTATGAACTGCAGCATAATCCGGGTTCTCTCTTGTCCGCGCGACCGTCGCCGCGAGGGTAGTTATTGCTTACATCTGACGATCGGGTAGGCCCGACCGCGACGCAGACAGGCTGCGCCTCTACCGTTTCCAGTAAAACAGGGAGATAAAGCCGGGGCGACGCGCAGCCACCCCGGAAAAGGCGACAATTATTCTTTAATGTCTACCTGAGCAAAGTAGTGTCCGCCCAGCGGATCGACTTTGTACCCGGAGACTTTCTTGCTGACCGGTTCGTATACCGTTGAGTGCGCGATCATCAGCGCCGGTACCTGGTCATGCATCACAACCTGTGCCTGCTTGTAGTACTCGATGCGCTTCGCCTGATCGGCGGTGGCGCGAGCTGGCTGAATCTGATCCTCAAAGGATTTATCACACCAGCGCGAGTAGTTAGAGCCATCTTTTGCCGCTGAACAGCTGAACAGGGTGGCCAGGAAGTTATCCGGATCCCCATTGTCGCCGGTCCAGCCCATCATGACGGTCTGGTGCTCGCCTGCTTTGGCGCGCTTCAGATATTCACCCCACTCGTAGGTGACGATTTTGGCTTTGACGCCAATCTTCGCCCAGTCGCTCTGGATCATCTCAGCCATGCGGCGCGCATTCGGGTTGTACGGACGCTGAACCGGCATTGCCCACAGGTCGATTGAGAAGCCGTCTGCCATGCCCGCTTCTTTCAGCAGCGCTTTGGCTTTCTCAGGATCGTAGGCGTAATCTTTCACGTCGTCGTTATAGCCCCACATCGTTGGTGGGATCAGGTTTTTAGCAGGCTGACCTGCACCCTGATAAACGGCTTCGATAATCGCCTTTTTGTTGACCGCCATGGTCAATGCCTGACGCACTTTCAGGTTATCCAGCGGTTTTTTCTCAACGTTGTACGACAGATAGCCGACGTTCAGGCCAGCCTGCTCATACAGGTTGATGTTTTTGTCCTGCTTCATACGCGCGATGTCAGCCGGGTTTGGATAGGGCATGACCTGACATTCGCCCTTCTGCAGCTTGGCGTAACGCACTGAAGCATCCGGGGTAATGGAGAAGACTAAGCGATCGATTTTCGGCTTGGTGCCCCAGTAATCCGGGTTAGCTTTGTAAAGGATGCGCGAATCTTTCTGGTACTGCAGCAGCTGGAACGGACCGGTACCGACCGGATTCAGGTCGACGTTTTGCGGGGTGCCCGCTTTCAGCATGTTGTCAGCGTACTCTTTCGACAGAATCGAGGCGAAGTCCATGCCGAGGTCAGCAAGGAACGGCGATTCAGGACGCGTCAGCACAAAGCGCACGGTGTTCTCGTCCACTTTTTCAATTTTGCTGATCAGCTTCGGCATGTCCATGCCTTCGAAATATTCGTAGCTGCCGCCGGAGACGCCGTGATAGGCGTTGTTTTTATCCAGCTGGCGCTCAAAGGTGAACACCACATCATCCGCATTAAAGTCGCGCGTCGGTTTGAAATCTTTGGTGGTCTGCCACTTCACGCCTTTGCGCAGGTGGAAGGTGTAAGTTTTACCGTCTTCACTGACATCCCACTTCTCTGCCAGCGCAGCGTGCAGTTCGGTGGTGCCGATAGTGAACTCAACCAGTCGGTTGTAGATCTGACGTGAGCTGGCATCGTAGGTGGTGCCCGAGGTGAACAACTGCGGGTTAAAGCCTTCCGGAGAACCTTCAGAACAGTAGACCAGGGTTTTTGCCTGAACACCGGCGGCGACAGTCATAGCAATCAGGCTCAGACCGACCTTCAGCATCCCGGATTTAGCCAGGGAGTTGATCATGCTTTTGCTCCATTGTGATGTGATGTTGTGTGTATTGCCCGACCTCTGATTTTTTTATGCGGTTCAGGCGTACCACCGAACAGGTGGTTAAAGCACGCTACGTTTTTTTTGTTTTTTCTAATGCAGATGGTGCATTCAGAAAATTCCGTAACTGCGCGTTTATTGACGCATCAATTTGTCAACAGTTGCAAAGAACGTCAATACAACGGTTACTTATTTACACAGAGTGTGAGGGATAGCATGCAACGGTAATAAAAACCCTTTCGGCCTAAAAGCCATACAATGCACAGCGCTGCTGGTCTGATTTCCGTGCATTGTGCTGGATGGTTGTTCTATCGCTAGTGATTCTCACCGCTAAAAAACTTAAAACTTTTACCGGCAAATGTTGAATAACTGAACGATTCACCGTGCGTTATGACGTTCATCCAGCGGAATATGCTGGTAAAGAAGCATAAGAAATCAGCATGTTGCCGCTTTCGGTCATAAGAAGAATGTGTCGCGAATTATGATCGCATCTCTTATATGGCAAGGCCTGCCAGCGGGTAAGTGATGATAACAACGGCTGGTAAACAGAATGCGCGGTGGATGGGGTTTACTGGAACTTTCTGGAAGGTGACAGCTGAGGTTTGGATCTGTCAGCCGTCTGAGGCTCCCAAATAAGTACCTGATGCGTCTGCCAGACGTGAAGCGAAGGGAGCATACGCCTGGAGCAAAGCATCGCGCCGCCCGGATAAAAACGCCGGGAGCGTTTTTGAACAACGCAAAGCGTTGGCCCGGCTACCGGCGCACCTCAGGGATGAGGTGCGTAATCGCCTGCGTTGAGCCTGCCAGGGATGGCGTTTTTGCGTCTTTGCGGAAGGCGTATGCTCCCTGAAGCCCACTCAGCGGTAATAATGTGAATGCTTAGCGGTCAGATCGAGACTGCTTCGGGAACACGGTCAGATCGGAAAGGCGCTTAAACCATCCATGGACGCTCGGCCCACGCCGTCCATGGCGTGGGACGCTTTCCTCCTCTGCCCCTGTTCCCTTCGCCTTGAGATTGTTCATTGCTGTCAGCGTCACTCGGGTTTGGATCTGTCAGTTGTCTGAGATGCTTCTGTAAGTACCTGATGCGTCTGCCAGACGTATGCTCCCTGAAGCCCGCTCAACGGTAAATCCGTACCTTTCGTCCACTTTTTACAGACGAAAAAAAACCTGTCTTTTCAGACAGGTTTCTTAAATATGGTCGGCGAGAGAGGATGACTCTGCTCTGCGAGCAGCGCCCTTCGGGCCGTTGCTGAAGCAACGTTGTCTCGCTACGCTCGGCTCAAACCTCCTTCGGAGGTTCTCATCCTCTTTTCTTCAGACGAAAAAAAACCTGTCTTTTCAGACAGGTTTCTTAAATATGGTCGGCGAGAGAGGATTCGAACCTCCGACCCACTGGTCCCAAACCAGTTGCGCTACCAAGCTGCGCTACTCGCCGATGGGGGCGCATGTTACTGCTACCCCCGATCAGCGTCAACCGCTTTTTATGCTTTTGCCGCCAATCGCCTGGAAAGCACGCGGTTACCGGGAATCAGCCGCCTGCTTTACCCTTTTCGACCACTATTACAGCGGTTTAGCCTGACCATTACCCGGTGCCTGACACCAGTTGTTGGCCGGGTTAATGCCGCCATCTGGCGAGGTGTAACCCAGACAGCCCAGGATGGTATCGAACAACTCAACGTGGCGATGGGTCCGGCCCACACGCTGCTGCGCCTGCAGACGCTCAAAGTTGCTGCGGTTCTGACTGTCTTCCAGATACTTATCTGACGCCCAGACCATCATCGGCACACGGAACTGCTCAGGCGGAGCCATCTCACGCGGCGTGCCGTGCAGGTGCATATTCTCGCTAATCGACTCACCATGGTCGGCGGCATAGAAGACGATCGCCTTCTTATCACGCAGCTGATCCAGCACGCTATCCAGCATGCTATCGACATACAGCACCGAGTTGTCATAAGCGTTGATCAACTGCGCTTTGCTGCAGGTCTCATCCACGCCCATACACTCCGGCTGATATTTCGCGAAGCTGCGCGGATAACGCTGTGAATAGAGGTAGTGCGAACCTTTGGTGTGCAACACAATCAGATGCTTACCTTTCGGGAAACGATCCAGTGACGCTTTCATCTCCGGCACCAGCAGCATGTCATCCACCGCTTTGCCCTGATTACGCTTCTCTGAACCAATCTGCTCACGGAAGGCAAAATTGTTGGCATTGATGTTGTCGTAGAACCAGACTTCGCTCTGCATCGCAAACAGCTCAGAGGTGAAGCCCAGCTCTTTCATCACCGCAAACACATTCTGCTCTTTCAGCGTGCGGCCCGGATTATCCATAGTGCCGCCTTCGCGCACGAACATGCAGCGAAGTGACAGCTTGGTCGCGGTATCACAGGACTCGCCCCGGAATGCCACCAGGTTCTTCTCTTTCGACAGCTTCGGCGTAGTGTCACGCTCATAGCCCAGCATCCCCATGTGATCCCAGCGCGTGGTTTCGCCAATCACAAACACCACATAGGTATCATCAAGCCCGGCAGGCGCGACGTAGGTAAACTTCTTCGCCGGATCCAGCAGTTCCTGGCTGTTCAGCGACTCATCCACACGGGTCCAGGCAAACAGGCCCACAGCCGCCAGCCAGTTCGAAGGAAGATAAGAGTGCGCCACCACACCGCCGTAACTCGGCAGATCGATGTTGGTGATCTCTTCGTTATGCTTCTGCAGCTTGTCGAAAAAACGAATCGGCAGCCAGACCAGTGCCACGCAGAGCAGCATGATTAGGGTAGGTTTCAGGCGCTGTCCCGGCGTACGCAGCTGTTCATTCAGCGTCATGCTCAGCTTATTGCGCCAGATCATCAGCAGTGGCAGCGCGCTGACCAGCACCATCCACAGGATGAAATGGTAACCAATCACCTCTTTAGAGAGATCGGTGTCAGTCGTCATCACCGAAGCCACAATGCCGTAGCCAATCACCACGTTAAAAAACGCCATGTAATAGGCGGCGGCAACCGAAATCAGAACAATCAGCGTGGCCAGCACGCGATAAAACCACTTTCCTCCCAGCGACAGCAGACGCATCAGGAAGAAAGTCAGCACCACAATGGCCACTACCTCGGTGACGGCAGTCAGCCAGTTCGTAACCGTAGAGTGCCTGAGAAAACCGTCAAAACGACGATAGAAAATCGGCAAATTCAATAAGATACCGAGATAGAGCGCCAGCAAGAGCGATAACTTCTGCTGAGTCAGGGTTTTAATGTAATTCATGAAAAAAGGTGTTTCTCCGGTGTGAAGCGCTTGACCAAATCTTTTATGTGACTGCCGAAACGCGGCAGAGTTCGCTGAATAAGCGGACCGGACAAGATGAAGGAAAATTCTGAACGGATTTACAGGCTATAACGCGAGGTGGCTCAGTAAAACATGGTCGCGTTTGATAGACCAGAAAATAATCGTTGTCGACCTGATTAGCACATTTTTTGTACACAGCGGACAGGAACGGCCAGGTGGGCTGTCGCAGACAGCAGCAGGAGAGCGAAAATGAGAGAGGGAAAAAAGTGCGGGCCTGATAGTTTCAGGCCCGCAGCACGCTTAGCGAATAATGTTCAGCGTGACATCGATGTTGTTGCGGGTGGCGTTTGAGTAAGGACAAACGATGTGTGCCGCATCAACCAGCTTCTGCGCTTCTGCTTCATCCATCTCTGGCAGGTGAATGTTCAGGGTCGCTTCAATACCAAAACCATCAGGGATAGGGCCGATACCCACTTCACCTTCGATCCAGGCGTCTTTTGGCATGGTGATTTTGTCACGGCCTGCCACAAACTTCATCGCGCCCAGGAAGCAGGCAGAATAGCCCGCAGCAAACAGCTGCTCCGGGTTAGTCACTTCGCCGCCTGCACCGCCCATCTCTTTTGGCACACCCAGTTTCACGTCCAGTACACCGTCAGAAGAGGTTGCACGACCATCACGACCACCGGTTGCTTTGGCTTTGGCGCGGTAAACCACTTGTTCTAAAGACATGACATTTCTCCATTACGCTATTTAATCGCCCACTACTTATACAGCCGTAATCAGGCGGTGAGGTTTAACGGGTGCCGCGCACCCGTCAGCAATATTTATCGTGACTTATTCAGGTTATCTCGCAACCCATCCAGCTGTAATTTCAGCGCCAGCAAAGCGTCATCATCACAGGCTGTGGCACACTTGACCGCTTCAGGAATGGCTTCAGCCCTGGCCCGTAACGCCTGCCCGGCTTCGGTCAGCGTCACCGCAACCTGGCGTTCATCCTGACGGGTTCGCTGCCGGTTAATCAGGCCTGCACTTTCCAGTCGCTTCAGAAGTGGCGTTAATGTTGCCGAGTCTAAAAAAAGCTGCTCGCCAATCTCTGACACCGTGACATCATCTTTCTGCCACAACACCAGCATGACCAGATATTGAGGATAGGTGATGTCGAGCTGGCTCAGCAACTGACGATAGACTTTATTCATCGCCAGGTTGGCAGAATAAAGCGCAAAGCAGAGGTGCTGATCGACCAACAGTGGCATCGTTTTCACTTTTTTGTCATCTTGATCACAGTTCATGGTTAATAATATAGATAGCGCGCTAGATAATTGCAAGCAAACTTTTTGTCAGGGGGAAAGGCATGCAGGATTCACTGGAAGAACAGGCGCGTCGCTTCGCCACCGAGGCACATGCCAGTGCCGGTCAGCGCCGCAAATATACCGATGAGCCTTATATTGTTCATCCGGCAGCGGTGGTGGAACTGGTGCGCAGCGTCAGCCATGACGACGCGTTGTTAGCGGCAGCCTGGCTGCACGATACCGTAGAAGATACCGCAACCACACAGAGCGATATCGAAACCCACTTTGGTACGCGCGTGGCAAGCCTGGTAGAGATGCTGACCAACAGCGCACCCGCTGGGGCAAAAAATCGCACGGCCCGTAAACTGGCGCACTTCCGCCATACAGCCAGCGCCAGTCCTGAGGCACAAACCATCAAACTGGCTGACATCATCGATAACACCCGCGCGATTGTGCGTTTTGATCCCGACTTTGCGCGGGTCTACCTGGTTGAAAAGCAGATACAGATTGAGTTGCTGAAGCAGGGAGATGCGCAGTTATGGCAGCAGGCTTCAATGATTATTGAAAGCGGACTCGCACAATTGCGGGAGCCGCCCTATAGCGTGCCGGAGAGCTGGTTTGCCAGACAGGCGGCTAAATACAGCGAATTACGCTAATAAAAAACCCGCCAGCGGCGGGTTCTTTTCGTGATATCAGTTTATTCAAGCAACTGCCGTCCCAGATAGGGATTGGCATGTAATAACTTCATCAATTTCTGCGCCGTCGCGGAAGGACGGGTACGCCGGGCTTCCCAGCTTTTCACGGAAGAAACGCTCACGCCCATTACTTTTGCAAACTCATCAACCTGCATGCCGGTCATTTCACGCAGACGCTGCGGCTCTGGCTGGGCGGGTTGCTGACGCTGAATAAGTAACTCGGCGGCGCGATCATCACGTGTCAAAACAATCTGCTCAAGGCTGCTGAGCAATTCAAACATCGGGTCTTTTAATTCCATAGAGAACTCCTTAAAAACTCGCTATGAAGCACGTGAAAGTAGAGAGGTACGAGCCTGAAGTCAGGACTCTGAAACCGGGCCTGTTTCAGGCTGGATCCCGCAAGGGTTTATTTTTGTTATGAGAGAAACCATTACGGGACACAGCCTGCGGTGCACTGCTTTAAAGATGTCAGGTCAATGCAACAAATGCCGGGAGACTAAGTATGGATAGAGACCTGACTATTTGCCGCGCAATTTATAATTATTTTTTTAACTATGGTTTGCCGGAAAAGTTCCAGCGCCTCTAACCCGCTGAGGCAGTTGAGTTTTGTGCCTTCGGTGTGGGCAAAAAAAATCAAATGGTGTTTGCTATTTATGTGGATGCCATCAAGCTTTTTGCTGGCATATTCTCATTTCTGTGAGGCAATACACCTCTTCAGGTAGTGAGTGCAAAATATACGCCAATGGTTTACTTCCTGAACACATATATTCACTGATCTTATTAAATTAAGAATAGTCCTGGTTGGGGCCTGAGGCCTGGCGCGCGGCGGCTCACAGTGCAGAGCGGGTAAATCTTTTATTCTTAACGGCGCTCTGTCGCCAGATTAATCAACAGTCATCTTAACGAAACGGCTGGCGCCTCATGCCGGTGCAGTTACCCGGCAACTATCGACCTGATGCGCGGTAAAAGTGCAGCCCCGTGATAACGCACTGACGACGGGCAAAACCCATACCTGACCTCTGTAAGGAAAAGCGATGCGAGAAACAGATTTTAACGTCGGATACCCTTCTCATCGTGTACCGATGATGGGTCGTAATGCCGTCGCAACCTCTCAACCGCTGGCGGCGCAGGCGGGTTTACGGATGCTGCAACAGGGTGGAAACGCCGTGGATGCGGCTATCGCCACCGCCATCGCCTTAACCGTGCTGGAGCCAACCGGAAACGGCATCGGTAGCGATGCGTTTGCCATTGTCTGGGATGGCAGCGAGCTGCATGGGTTAAACGCCTCAGGCCGATCGCCAGCCGCGTGGCATCCCGAACGCTTTGCCGATTTTAGTGCGATGCCTGAAACCGGCTGGGAATCCGTCACTGTGCCAGGGGCCGTCTCGGCATGGGTCACACTGGCACAGCGCTTTGGCACCTTACCGCTGACCACCCTCGCACAACCGGCAATTGACTATGCGCGCGACGGTTTTCCGGTTTCACCGCTGATTGGTCAGCTGTGGCAGCGCGGCTATGACAAGCTGCGGGATCAACCTGGCTTTAGCGACTGCTTTGCGCCGCAGGGTCGTCCGCCGCGTGCTGGCGAGCTATTCCGCAATCCGGCTCAGGCCCGCACCTTGCAGGAAATCGCTGAGACTCAGGGCGAAAGCTTTTACCGCGGCGCACTGGCGCAAAAGATGACAGCCTTCGCCCGTGAGCATGGCGCAGCCCTGACGCTGGAGGATTTGAAAAACCATCGTGCCGACTGGGTTACCCTGCTGTCGCGTCCGTTTGCCGGAGGATCGGTGCAGGAGCTGCCGCCGAATGGTCAGGGCATTGCGACCTTAATTGCACTTGGCATTCTGGAAGAGTGGGAAATCAACCGCTATGCACCGGATTCGCCGCAGTGGCTGCATCTCTCCATCGAGGCGATGAAACTGGCGCTGGTTGATCTGGACCGTTATGTCACCGATGAAGATCATCTCGAATTTCCGGCGGAACACCTGCTCAGCAACGACTATATTCGCCAGCGGGCAGCGTTAATTGATCCTGACAAGGCGGGAGATTTCTGCTTTGGATCACCGCAGCAGAGCGGCACAGTGTATGTCGCCGCCGGTGATGCCAGCGGCATGATGGTCTCATTCATTCAGTCTAACTACATGGGATTTGGCTCCGGCGTGGTGGTACCCGATACCGGCATCAGCCTGCAGAACCGGGGCGCGGGCTTTTCACTCGATCCAGACCATCCCAACGTCGTGGCGGGCGGTAAGCGGCCGTTTCATACCATCATTCCGGCCTTTGCGCGGGATCAGCAGGGCCAGCCGCTGATGGCATTTGGCGTGATGGGCGGCCCGATGCAGGCGCAGGGGCACCTCCAGCTGGCGCTGCGCATTATGCTGCACCAGCAGAATCCGCAGGCCGCGATTGATGCGCCGCGCTGGCGCGTGGTGCAGGGACGCGAGGTGGTATTTGAATCAACCCTCGATCGCAATACCCTGAGCACACTGCGCCGCATGGGTCACAACGTGGTACTGGAAGATCCCCTGAGTAATTACAATTTTGGTGGCGCGCAGGCGATAGTGCGCGATCCGCAGGGCTTTTACATTGCGGCCAGTGAGAGTCGCAAAGATGGTCAGGCGGTGGTGTTTTAAGGTCGCGGCAGTGAGTGTCAGGCTGCTCAACCCCTCCTTCATCTCTGCGCGCTCAAGCCTGCAATGGCAGGGAACGCAGCACGCCCTGAGGCGCAGGCGGTCCCATTCTGTAACCGGCGTTTCAGAAAGCATCTGTTTCACAGGTGGTTTCACGTTGTGCCGTGGCTCGGGTTTGTTCTATTCTTTAGGCCATTCCTACCTGGACATCTGACAGTATCACCGACAGGAGTTGACCCTATGGCTTCAGGACTTACACGCCTTATGGCACGCGGCGGCATTATGCTCGCTGGCGCGCTGATCGTGCTGCAACTCACCGCATGCGGTGATAAAGAAGGCGAGCAGCGCAAAGCATTTATCGATTTTCTCCAGAACACTGTGATGCGCAGCGGCGAGCATCTGCCCAGCCTCAGCGAAAACCAGAAGCAGAGCTTTGGCAACTTCGCCAGCGATTACGCCATTATGTATGGCTTCTCGCAGCAGGCGAACAAAGCGGTTGAACAGGGTATGCGTCCGGTGGTGGATGAGCTTTCTGCTATTCGCGTTCCGCAGGATTATCTCAGCCGTCGTGATTCCCTGCGTCAGGCGACCAGCGCACTGGTGATCGTCACCCAGCAGATTGAAAGCGCCAAAATGCAGGCGGATAGCAGCAAGGCGACCCTGAAGCAGCCGGATGACCTGAAAAAAGTCTACGACACCGCCTATAACAAAGTGGTGACGGTGCCCGCCAATCAGCTGATTCCTCTGCTGCCAAAACTCCAGGCGCTGAGCCAGGGTGCAGTGCAGACCGGCGATTTCCTGCAAACGCAGGGAACCCGTGTCAGCTTCAATGATGGCGGCGTACAGTTCCCGACTCAGGATCAGGCTTCGCAATATAACGCGCTGATGAGCACTTTATCCGCCAATTCGCAGGCGCTTCCTCAGGCACAGGCTGCCGTCCAGGGTGGTCTGCAGTAAACCCGCTTTACGGGCAGGCGCTAATCGTCTGCCCGTCCCACTCTCTTTTCTCCTCCCACCCAATCACCCGCTGAATGAAGTGTGATCTGGCGCATTTTCAACCAAAAATAGTTTGTGATCTAAGTCACATATATATAACAAATCAACGTCAAACAAGTGTGATTCACCTCACAGATAACCGGCCACCCCGTCTAAAAATCAGCCAACTGAGCCTGAGCTACGCCTTAAAGTGTGATCAAAATCACGCTAATCACCCCTGCCACCACCCTTAATCAGTGATGTAGATCACACTTACCCCGCACGCTACGCAGCGTCAAATTCGCGTGATAGAGTCCGCGTGCATACAGTAATACCACCGGCTTTGGGTCGGGGTGGCTAAACAAAAACAAGCGCGCTCTCCTATTGCAGCGCGTCTCAATAAGGGGTGGGTTTATGTCCTCATCAGTGAAGGTCAAAGTACAAAGCTTTGGTCGCTTTCTGAGTAATATGGTGATGCCAAACATCGGGGCGTTTATCGCCTGGGGTATCATCACCGCACTGTTTATTCCAACTGGCTGGATCCCTAACGAAACGCTGGCCAAACTGGTTGGCCCGATGATCACCTACCTGCTGCCACTGCTGATCGGTTTCACCGGTGGGCGTCTGGTGGGCGGCGATCGCGGCGGCGTGGTCGGTGCCATTACCACCATGGGTGTGATTGTCGGTGCGGATATGCCGATGTTCCTCGGTGCGATGATTGCCGGTCCGCTGGGCGGCTGGGCAATCAAGTCGTTTGACCGGGCGATTGACGGCAAAATCAAAAGCGGCTTCGAGATGCTGGTCAACAACTTCTCGGCCGGTATTATCGGGATGATACTGGCACTGCTGGCGTTCCTGGCGATCGGTCCGCTGGTAGAAGGTCTGTCACACATTCTTGCCGCGGGCGTGAATCTGATGGTGCAGAACAACCTGCTGCCACTGACTTCGATCTTCGTCGAACCCGCGAAAATTCTGTTCCTGAACAACGCCATTAACCACGGTATCTTCTCGCCGCTCGGTATCCAGCAGGCTAGTGAAGCCGGCAAATCCATTTTCTTCCTGATCGAAGCCAACCCGGGTCCGGGTATGGGCGTGCTGATGGCCTATATGTTCTTTGGTCGTGGCAGTGCTAAACAGTCTGCGGGCGGTGCGGCAATCATCCACTTCCTTGGCGGCATCCATGAGATCTACTTCCCGTATGTGCTGATGGCTCCTCGTCTGCTGCTGGCAGTTATCCTTGGCGGTATGACCGGCGTCTTCACGCTGACGGTGCTGAACGGTGGCCTGGTCTCTCCTGCCTCACCGGGTTCAATCCTGGCGGTGCTGGCAATGACGCCAAAAGGGGCCTACTTCGCGAACATCGCTGCTATCGCTGCCGCCTTCGCCGTCTCCTTCGTGGTGTCCGCTATCCTGCTGAAAACCAGCAAAGTCAAAGAAGATGACGATATCGAAGCCGCGACCCAGCGCATGCATGAGATGAAAGCGCAGTCTAAAGGCCAGAGCGGCGCGGGTGCCCCAGTCGCCAGCGATGCCATGAGCGTTGAACTGCATCACGTGCGTAAAATCATCGTCGCCTGTGATGCCGGTATGGGTTCCAGCGCGATGGGTGCAGGCGTACTGCGTAAGAAAGTGCAGGACGCCGGGCTGAGCAATGTGTCGGTGACCAATACCGCGATCAACGCCCTGCCGGGTGATGTCGATCTGGTGATTACCCATCGTGATCTGACTGAACGCGCCATCCGCCAGGCTCCGCATGCGCAGCATATCTCGCTTAACAACTTCCTCGACAGCGCGCTCTACAGCACTCTGACCGAGCGTCTGGTGGCGGCTAACCGCAGCGACGTGCATCGTCAAACGGTGAATACCGCGCTCTCTGACAGCTACGATGAAGGCAACGCACACCTGTTTAAACTGGGTGCGGATAACGTCTTCCTCGGCCTGACCGCCAGTAACAAAGAGCAGGCGATCCGCTTTGCTGGCGAACAGCTGGTGAAAGGCGGTTACGTTGAGCCTGAATACGTTGAGGCGATGCTGGCGCGTGAAAAACTGACGCCGACCTATCTCGGTGAGTCGATTGCCGTGCCGCACGGTACCGTCGAAGCGAAAGACCGCGTGCTGAAAACCGGCGTGGTGTTCTGCCAGTATCCGGCAGGCGTCCTGTTCGGTGAAGAGCCGGAGGATGTGGCGCGCCTGGTGATTGGTATTGCTGCCCGTAACAACGAGCACATCCAGGTGATCACCAGCCTGACCAATGCGCTGGATGATGACAGCGTGATTGAGAAGCTGGCGAACACCACCAGCGTGCAGGAAGTGCTGGATCTGCTGTCAGGTAAGCCTGCAATCGCGTAATTTATAGCAATTATTTTCCCTGGGGCGGTCATGCCCGTCCCGATTTCCTGGGGCGGGTTTGCCCGCCCCATCGTCATTTGATATGGGTCAAAAATTATGAAAGCGTTACATTTCGGAGCAGGAAACATTGGTCGCGGCTTTATCGGCAAGTTACTGGCTGATGCAGGTATCGAACTGGTTTTTGCTGATGTGAATCAGACGGTGCTGGATGCACTGAACGCGCGTCATGAGTATCCCGTTCATGTAGTTGGCGAGCAGGCCAAAACAGAAACCGTTAAAGGCGTCAGTGCGGTAAACAGCACCAGCGATGAGATCATCACCCTGGTTTCTGAAGTCGATCTCGTTACCACCGCCGTGGGCCCGCAGATTCTGGAGCGTATTGCCGGCAGTGTGGCTAAAGGGCTGGCAAAACGCAGCGACAACGGCAATACCCGCCCGCTAAATATTATCGCCTGTGAGAATATGGTGCGCGGCACCAGCCAGCTGAAACAGCATGTGCTGAAGGCGCTGCCGGAGCAGTATCACGCCTGGCTGGAGCAGCACGTCGGCTTTGTGGATTCTGCTGTCGATCGCATCGTGCCACCGTCTGAAGCGGGCAGCACCGATCCGCTGGAAGTGACCGTTGAAACCTTCAGCGAATGGATCGTCGATAAAACTCAGTTTAAAGGCGACCTGCCTGCGATTCCGGGTATGGAACTGACCGATAACCTGATGGCATTTGTTGAGCGTAAACTCTTCACACTGAACACCGGTCACGCGATTACCGCCTATCTTGGCCAGCTGGCCGGTCACCAGACCATTCGTGACGCCATCCTCGATGAAAAAATCCGGGCCGTGGTAAAAGGGGCGATGGAAGAGAGCGGCGCGGTGCTGATTAAGCGCTATGGTTTTGAGGCGGATAAACATGCGGCCTACATCCAGAAAATACTGGGCCGTTTTGAGAACCCTTATCTGAAAGATGATGTTGAGCGTGTGGGTCGTCAGCCGCTGCGTAAACTCAGCGCGGGCGATCGCCTGATTAAGCCGACGCTGGGCACGCTGGAGTATGGTTTACCGCACGCCAGCCTGGTACAGGGCATTGCCGCCGCGATGCACTATCGCAGCGACCAGGACCCACAGGCGCAGGAGCTGGCCACGCTGCTGGCAGAAAAAGGCCCACAGGCGACGCTGGCTGAGGTTTCAGGGCTGGATGCTGACAGCGAAGTGGTGGCTTCGGTGGTGAGCGCCTGGCACGCTATGGCATAATGCGCGCGTGTTAGTGACGCAAGCCGGGCGCAGTTCGCCTGCGCCCAACGGCGGTATTGAACCCATGCAGGCAATAATGGAAGAGAAGCAGGCTTTTGAAAACCGGGTGCTTGAGCGCCTGAACGCCGGTCGTTCGGTGAGAAGCTTTCTGATCGCCGCCGTTGAGCTATTGGCTGAAGCCGTCAATCTGCTGGTGCTGCAGGTGTTCCGTAAAGATGACTACGCGGTGAAATATGCCGTAGAACCGCTGCTGCTGGGCGATGGTCCTTTGGGCGAACTCTCGGTTCGTCTGAAGCTGATTTACGGTCTTGGCGTTATCAGCCGGCACGAATATGAAGATGGTGAACTGCTGCTGGCGCTGCGCGAAGAGCTGAATCACGACAGCGGTGATTATCGTTTTACCGACGATGAGATCCTTGGCCCGTTTGGTGAACTGCACTGCGTCACCGCCTGGCCGCCCGCACCGGTGTTTCACACCGAAGATGCAGAGCTGCGCAGCATGCAGCAGCAGCGCTATCTGCAGATGGTGCGATCCACCATGGTCCTGTCGCTAACCGAGCTGATCGCCCGCATCAGTATGAAGCAGGCGTTTAAAAAGTCCGGCAGCTAATCCTGTCAGGCGCCATCACGGCGCCTTTTTCGTCTTAACCTGAGCGGGAATATGCGCCAGATTTGGTGTATCCTTGGCCTGTTTTCCTCAACGAGTTGTTGTCATGAAAGAGCAAGAAAAGAACGAAATCAAACTTCTCAGCGATAAGCTGGACGCATTGAACCGCAAAGAGCCGCAGTTACTGGAATCGGGTGATGTCGAGAAACTGGGCGCGTTGCTGAAAGAGAAAGAAGCGCTGGTCATTGAGATTGAGCGTCTGCGCGGTCAGCGGGTTGAAAAACTCAGTGCCGAGGCGCAGAAGCTGCAAAAAATGGGCTTCAGCCGCGAAATTACCAAGAAAGAGCAGGCAAATCTGGGCGCGCTGAAGAAAAGCGTGCGCGGCCTGGTCGTGGTGCATCCAATGACCGCGCTGGGACGTGAGATGGGGCTGACAGCAATGACCGGCTTCGCCAAAACCGCATTCTGACGGGTCGATCAGGCAGCAGCCTGATCGACATCGGCTTTGCGTTCGCCGGCGGCGGCATAGACCTGCTCCGCCAGCGCATCCAGCAGTTCATAGCGGCGACGATATTCAGCCCGCTTCTTACTGGCAATCTCCTCCAGCGTTTTGCGCGGCAGACTCAGCGGCAGGGTAAACATCCCATCCCTGCGCGCCTCGCCACTCAGCGACAGCCAGAATTCACTGTAGCTGGCAAAGAACTTATCCCCTTTGCTGTGGCGATAGCGCAGGCTGCGGAAGACATGAGTCTCATCGCCTACCGCCAGAATATTCTCCACGCCGCACTGCTTCGCCACAATAAATACCGATTCCATTAACAGGCGTTTCGGAAAGAGACCCTGCGCCGCTTTGGTCGCCTCGCGGATCACCTCATTATTGATATGTTTTCGCGGACCCTGTAATCCGCCAATTAATAATGTGCGCTGGTTATTTTCATTGAGAATTGAAAATGAAAGTGAAGCAATAATTTCGTCGTTATAGCGTAATACCAGCGTCACTTCCCCTTCCCGATCGAAATAACCGGAACTGCAGGAAAGTAAAAAGGATTCGCCATTTTTACCGGTCAGCGTAGCCAGCGGATTATCCGTGGCGCTTTGCAGCAGCTGACGCAGCGCAGGGTTTTCCAGATTATTCATCAGACTGTAATGATCAAGTATCGCCTGCGCGCGCGCAGCAATACTCAACCCTGAGCGCAGATAGGGCCGGTGCAGCTTGGCTGGCAGCAATCCCTGAGTACTCATCAACAGAGGGAGTTGCGGTAAATGCGACAGCTCATCCAGATAACGCAGCGTAGTCAACGGCGATATTAAGGTTCTTAACACAAATTTCAGCCGGAAACGTTTACTTATCCAGAGTTTATTCGGAACGTATTTTCCGCTAATTAACTGAAAAAAAAGCGATGCAGAAGAATCGGTCGTGGTTTCGTGAGTAGTTATAATTGACATAGTCATCGACACACAGTGAGCAGGAATGTCACTGAGCATAAGACAACGAGTATCAACGGCGTGTTAATGTGGCAGAAGGTTAAAAGCGCGGCGGTTAAAAAGCGAGATCCGTTTATTTTTGGTTTAATCTGGGACGACAGAATTTAAAGATAAAAAAAACCGGCGAAATAAATTCCACCGGTTTATCGTTATCACGTTAACACTGGGTTAACTTACTGGGCAGCTGCGAAGCGGGCTGCTGCTTCGTCCCAGTTGACCACGTTCCAGAATGCTTTGATGTAGTCAGGACGTTTGTTCTGATACTTCAGGTAGTAGGCGTGTTCCCACACGTCCAGACCGATGATTGGGAAGCCAGAAACGCCAGCAACCGCTTCACCCATCAGCGGGTTGTCCTGGTTTGCGGTAGATACCACAGCCAGTTTGTCGCCTTTTTTAACCAGCCACGCCCAGCCTGAGCCGAAACGGGTCGCAGCCGCTTTCTCGAACTCTTCCTGGAATTTTTCCACGCTACCGAAATCTTTCTCGATAGCCGCTTTCAGGTCGCCCTGCAGCGTGGTGCCGGTTTTCAGGCCTTTCCAGAACAGGCTGTGGTTAGCGTGGCCGCCTGCGTTGTTACGCAGTGGGCCTTTTTTGTCTGCTGGCAGCTGATCCAGTTTGGTGATCAGCTCTTCTACCGGCAGATTGGCAAATTCAGTGCCTTCCAGCGCCGCGTTAGCGTTGTTCACGTAGGTCTGGTGATGTTTGGTGTGATGGATTTCCATCGTCTGCTTGTCGAAATGCGGTTCCAGTGCGTCGTATGCGTAAGGCAGGGATGGCAGTGAATAACTCATGTTCTTCCTCTCCATTTAGTTTGAGCAGCACGACGAATTCGGGACGTGCCGCGTAAGCAGTCGAATCATTATAGTTAAATTCATGTAGCGTAAAAGGGTAATCAATGCCCTATTAACCATAAGGATTTGAGAAATCTGGCAAAAGCAACCCGTTGTTTTTACAGCATGCTGCTGCTGACTCCGCCTTTTCAGCTTTATCAGACAGGGAGAGCGAAGCACTCTGCCAGCACCACCAGCAGGCACTCATCCCGCCCGAACGCCGCATCTGCCCTGCCCTGCGCATTACCTGCCCAGTTCGCGCAGCCCGCTGTCGAGCGCGCCGACCAGCCAGTCGATATCCCCTTCCTGGAACGCCAGTGGCGGACGCAGTTTCAGCACATTCCCATACGGGCCGGCGACCGAGGTCAGCACGCGATGTTCACGCAGCTTCTCGATTAAATCCAGCGCCAGCGTTTTGTCCGGCGTTTTGCTGTGACGATCGGTGACCAGCTCAAAACCGATAAACAGTCCGGCACCGCGCACATCCCCCACGCACTCATAGCAATCCATCAGGGTTCGTAGCTCCGCCAGCAGCTTCGCGCCGACCACGCGGCTGTGTTCCTGTAACCCCTCTTCGGTGATCACTTTCAGTACCGCCTGCGCCGCCGCCATCGCGACCGGATTACCACCAAAGGTATTGAAGTAGGGAATTGAGTCGCTGAAGGCGGCCAGCACTTCACTTTTTGCCAGCAGGCCGGAAACCGGAATGCCGTTGCCCATTGGCTTACCGGTGGTAATGATGTCAGGCACCACATCGTGGCGGCCAAAGCCCCAGAACGCGTCGCCGGTACGGCCAAAACCAGGCTGCACTTCATCGGCAATAAAGATGCCGCCGTTGGCATGCACCACCTCGACCGCTTTTTTCAGGAAGCCGCGCGGATCGGGCAACACGCCGTCCGAGGAGAAGATTGAGTCCGCCAGGAAGCCAGCAAATTTAATGCCGTGCGCCGCCATATCATCAATCTGCTGCTGAATCTGGCCAGCGAACCAGTCGCCCAGGTCAGGCGCGTCCACACGATACGCATCCGGTGGCATCACCAGCCGCGTGGTGGGCGCCAGCGGCTGTCCACTGCCCAGCGCCGGAGAAGCGCCGGATGTCAGCTCACTGGTGCCGTGATAGGCCTCTTTACTGACAATAATCCCGCTGCCGCCGCTAAAGGCGCGCGCCACGCGAATCGCCAGGTCGTTAGCTTCCGATCCGGTGCACATATACATCGCGCGATCGATCGCCTCAGGCGTGGTCGCCAGCAGCGCTTCGCTGTAGTCCAGAATATTTTCATGCAGGTAACGGGTGTGGGTATTCAGCATTTTCATCTGCTGCGTCACCGCCTCAGTCACGGCCGGATGGCAGTGCCCGATGCTCGCCACGTTGTTGTAGACGTCGAGATATTTATCGCCCGCCGCATCCCACAGATATTGCCCTTCACCCCGCACCAGATGCACCGGTTTGCGATAGAACAGGCGATAAGATTCGCCAAGCACTTTGCTGCGTTTATCGGTCAGTTTGCGCGTATCGCTGTCGAGCGCATCGGCATGTTCGGCACGGAAACTGTTGGTATCCATAATGGTGGAACGCGTGGCCATAATGACTCCCGTTACAAGGATGAAGGAGGAAGAGCTGACGCCTTTATCATGCCTGCCTGAATCTAAAATGCAACCAAATACACAAATACAATAAAATACACATGACGCAGGCAGATCGCCGCGCTAAGCTTGCTCACTGATTCAGACGGAATCTTTCGCTTCACTGGCGTATCATCCGTGATCTTCGCGCTTTAAAAGGAAACCTCTATGCTGCAGGAAACGCGCCTTCATCGCATCCGTGCCTTACTGACCCGGCTTAACCAGGTGAGTACCGAGCGCATTATCAGGGAGCTGGGGGTCTCACGCGAAACCGCGCGCCGCGATATCATTGAGCTGGAAGCGCTGGGTCTGGCACGCCGCGTTCACGGCGGGCTGGTGGCGATTGAAACGCGGGCTGAACCGCCGCTGACGGAACGCCGCAGTACCCAGACCCGGGAGAAGCGCGCCATCGCCCGCGCCGCTGCGCAGTTGCTGCAGCCCGGACAGACGCTGTTTCTGGATGCGGGCAGCACCACCACGCTGCTGGCAGAGGAGTTGCACGCCCTTTCCGGCCTGACGATTGTGACCAACAGCCTGCAGGCCGCGCTGGCGCTGAGCGCCGGAGAAGAAGATCAGCCGCTGAATAATCAGATTATTTTGCTGGGCGGGACGATGTCGGCGGGCGCACAACAGACGCGCGGCGAAATTACCGTGGGTGAGATTATCCGCTATCGCGCCGATGTGGCGCTGCTGTCGCCGGTTGGCATTGAGGCGGGTTGTGGTGCCAGCAGTTTTCATCCGCACGAAGCGGCCATCGCCAGGGCGATGGTGCAGCAATCCACTTCCTGCTATCTGCTGGCCGATCACACCAAACTGGGGGTAGTCAGCCGCACGGTTTACGCGCCGTCACCGGCGATCAACCTGCTGATTACGGATAGTGGCGGCGACAACAGTGCCGCCCTTGAGGCGTTGCAGCAGACGCTGCCAGAGGTAATGGTGGTTTAACGCAGCCGCTGAGGATGGCTGTAAACCGTAGCGCGTCCAGGTTTACTGAACCCGACCAGCGTCAGATTGCAGCGCTCAGCCACCTCAACCGCCAGGCGGGTCGCTGCCGAGACTGCGAACAGGATCTCAACCCCGCACATGGCGGACTTCTGCACCATTTCATAGCTGGCGCGGCTGGAGACCAGCACCGCGCCTGGCCCCCACTCAGCCTGGCTGCGATAGCCCAGCAGCTTATCCAGTGCCACATGGCGACCCACATCTTCACAGCCACCGGCCAGCTGACCATCAGGCTGGATCCACGCGGCAGCATGGGTGCAGCCGGTTTTCTGTCCGACCGGCTGATACGCTTTCAGCTGGCCCAGCGCCCGATCCAGCTGATCCAGCGCAAAGGTCTGGGTAAACGGCAGCGGAGAGAGCGGCTTGCCAATCTGGTCCAGCTGTTCAACGCCACACACGCCGCAGCCGGTACGGCCTGCCAGCGCACGACGCTGCTCTTTCAGCGCCATAAAACGGCGGCTGGAAAGCTCAATCTGAACCTCAATGCCGTGACAGCCCGGCACGATGTCCATGCCGAAAATGTCGCCTGGCGCGTCGATAATGCCCTCTGACAGCGAAAAACCCAGCGCAAACGCCTCCAGATCTTTGGGCGTGGTCATCATCACCACGTGAGAGATGCCGTTGTAAACCAGCGCCACCGGCACCTCGTCCGCCAGCCAGTCAGACTCTGCTGCGGTCAAATCGGCACGCTGCCATACCTGCGTTCTGCTGACGCCGGCCTCAATTGTTAAATCTTCGCCTGAGTCAGGCTGGATAGCTTTCAAAAAGTACGACCTGTTGTTAATAAATAATGAAATGCGACAGTCAGTGCGGCTGCACAGCGGTGATCAGACGCAGACTAATTTTGCCTTCTGGCCCGGTGCGGCGCAAATAAACAGCGGGGCAATTCATGCGGTTTTCTCACCGGGAAAGGCGCAGCCACGCCTGCTGGCGGGCAGAATGAGAATGGGTATCTTTCAGGCTTTAACATCGGTAAGCATAAAACAACAGTAATTATCTGCCGCTACGGGAAATCTGCTTGCGCCGGGGATCCGTTGCCGAGGATTTTTAACAAAATTTAGAAAAAGAATTACTAATGACTAACCTGTTGACCCTGGTCAACTTACAGGCAGATAGGGCTGCTATTTTGCAAGGCTTCGCAATGGAGCCAATAAAGAAGAACGATAAAATGCAAATTAACAGACGGAGTTTTTTCAAAATCTGTGCTGGCGGGTTGGCGGGCACCAGCGCGGCGTTACTCGGTTTTGCCCCCACCACAGCCTTAGCCAGCGTCAGAGAGTTCAAACTCATTCGCGCCAGAGAGACACGTAATAACTGCACCTACTGCTCAGTCGGCTGCGGCATGCTGATTTACAGCCTGGGTGATGGCGCTAAAAATGCCCGCGCCTCGATTTACCATATTGAAGGCGATCCTGACCATCCGGTCAGTCGCGGATCGCTCTGCCCCAAAGGCGCGGGCGTGCTCGACTTTATTCACAGTGAACAGCGACTGAAATACCCGGAATACCGCGCGCCAGGCTCGGATAAATGGCAGCGCATCAGTTGGGATGAGGCATTTGACCGCATAGCCCGCCTGATGAAGCAGGATCGCGATGCCAATTTCCAGGCCACCAACGCCGCTGGCGTCACGGTAAACCGCTGGCCGACCACCGCCATGCTCTGCTCTTCCGCCGCCAGTAATGAAACCGGCCTGCTCGATCAGAAATTTGCCCGCTCGCTGGGTATTCTGGCGCTGGAAAACCAGGCGCGCCTGTGTCACGGCCCGACCGTGGCCGCGCTGGCCCCCAGCTTTGGTCGCGGTGCGATGACCAATAACTGGAACGACATCAAAAATGCCAATGTGGTGATGATCATGGGCGGCAACCCCGCCGAGGCGCATCCGGTTGGCTTTAAATGGGTGATTGAAGCCAAAACCCATAACAATGCGCAGGTCATCGTGGTCGATCCACGCTTTAACCGCTCTGCGGCGGTCGCCGATCTCTACGCGCCACTGCGTGCCGGCAGCGATGTGGTTTTCCTGATGGGAGTGATCAACTATCTGCTGCAACACAATCAGATTCAGCAGGAGTATGTTCGCGCCTTCACCAATGCCGCCCTGATTGTCAGCGAAGGTTTCAGCTTCAGCGACGGTTTGTTCAGCGGTTACGATGCTGAAACCCGTCAGTACGATCGGCAGAGCTGGCACTATGAGCTGGATGAAAACGGCCATGCGAAACGCGATGAGAGCTTCACTCACCCACGCTGCGTGCTGAACCTGCTGAAAACCCATGCCAGCCGTTACACCCCGGAAATGGTGACGCGCCTGTGCGGGACCTCGCAGGAATCCTTTATTGCGGTGTGCAGGCAGCTGGCCTCAACCTGTGTGCCGAATCGCACCGCGACTATTCTCTATGCGCTGGGCTGGACTCACCACACCAACGGTTCGCAGATTATCCGCACGGCGGCGATGATTCAGCTGCTGCTGGGTAATATCGGGATGCCAGGCGGCGGTATTAACGCGCTGCGCGGCCACTCCAACGTGCAGGGCTACACCGATCTCGGCCTGCTGGCGCAGAGTCTGCCGGGCTATCTGCCACTGCCCTCCGAGAAGATGACCACTTTGGCAACCTACCTGCAGCAGGTCACGCCGGTTGCGGCACTGCCGGATCAGGTCAACTACTGGCAGAACACCGACAAATTTTTCGTCAGCCTGATGAAGAGTTTCTACGGCGATAAGGCCACAGCGGAAAACCAGTGGGGCTACGACTGGCTGCCGAAGTGGGATAAGAGCTACGACTGCATGGCGCAGGCGGAGATGATGGAACAGGGCGCGCTCAATGGTTGCCTGATTCAGGGCTTCAACCTGCTGGCCGCCTTCCCGGACAAAAATAAAGCGGTCCGGGCACTGTCCCGCCTCAAATATATGGTGGTGATCGATCCGCTTCGCACCGAAACCGCCAGCTTCTGGCAGCATCACGACGAGTTCAACGATGTGGATCCGTCGAAAATCCAGACCGAAGTGTTCCGTCTGCCCTCTTCCTGCTTCGCTGAAGAGTCGGGATCGGTGGCGAACTCGTCGCGCTGGCTGCAGTGGCACTGGGCGGCCGCGGAGCCGCCCGCTGAAGCGCTGCACGACGGTAAAATCCTCGGCAATCTGTTCATGCGTCTGCGCGCGCTCTATCGCCTGGAAGGCGGAGCAAACCCTGAACCGCTGATGGCAATGCGCTGGGACTACCGCGATCCGTCTAATCCTGAGCCGGGAGAGGTGGCGCAGGAGAACAACGGTCAGGCGCTGGCCGACATTTACGACGCCAGCGGCAAGCTGTTGCTGAAAAAAGGCCAGCAGCTCAACGGCTTCTCAGAGCTGCGTAACGACGGCACCACCGCCAGCGCCTGCTGGATCTACAGCGGCAGCTGGACGCCGGAAGGCAACCAGATGGCACGACGCGACAACGCCGACCCATCGGGGCTGGGCGCGGTCTCCGGCTGGGCCTGGGCGTGGCCGGCTAACCGCCGCATTCTCTACAACCGCGCCTCCGCGGATGCGCAGGGTAAAGCCTGGGATCCGAATCGCCGCCTGATTGAGTGGGATGGCACTCGCTGGCACGGCATTGACGTGCCGGATTATCCGGTAACGCTGTCGCCGCAGCAGCAGGCCGGTCCGTTTATCATGCAGCCCGATGGTCTTAGCCACCTGTTTGCGCTCGATAAGATGGCCGACGGCCCCTTCCCGGAACATTACGAACCGATGGAAAGCCCGCTCGCCGACAATCCTATGAATCCGCAGCAGCGTCATAGTCCGGTCGTTCGACTGTTCAGCAGCGACGCCGCGCAACTGGGCGAGGCCGCTGACTATCCCTGCGTCGCCACCACCTATTCCATCACCGAACTGTTCCGCCACTGGACCAAACATGCCCTGCTGAACGCGATTGCGCAGCCGGAGCAGTTTGTTGAAATCGGCACCGAACTGGCAGAGGAGAAAGGCATCAAGGCCGGAGACAGCGTCAAGGTCTCGTCGCGCCGTGGCTATATCAAAGCCAAAGCGGTGGTAACACGTCGTCTGCAGCGTCTGATGATTGACGGCAAGCCGGTTGATACCGTGGGTATTCCCTGTCACTGGGGCTTTGAAGGCACCACGCGTAAAGGCTTCCTCGCCAATACGCTGACGCCGTCGGTTGGCGATGCCAACTCGCAGACCCCGGAGTACAAGGGATTTTTAGTGAAAGTGGAAAAAGCGTAACGGTAGATGACAATGGCTTATCAATCACAAGATATTATCCGTCGCTCAGCGACCAACGGCTTTACCCCACCGCCACAGGCGCGCGATCACCAGCGTGAAGTTGCGAAGCTCATTGACGTCACCACCTGTATTGGCTGCAAAGGCTGTCAGGTCGCCTGCTCCGAATGGAACGACATCCGCGATGAAGTCGGTCATAACATCGGGGTCTATGACAACCCTACCGATTTGACCGCCAAATCCTGGACGGTGATGCGCTTCTCGGAAGTTGAAGAGAACGGCAAGCTGGCCTGGCTGATTCGCAAAGATGGCTGCATGCACTGCGCCGATCCCGGCTGCCTGAAAGCCTGTCCGTCGGCAGGTGCCATTATTCAGTACGCCAACGGCATCGTCGATTTCCAGTCTGAGCAGTGTATCGGCTGCGGCTACTGCATTGCGGGTTGCCCGTTCAACGTGCCGCGGCTCAACAAAGAGGATAACCGCGCCTACAAATGCACCCTGTGCGTGGATCGCGTCAGCGTCGGCCAGGAGCCTGCCTGTGTGAAGACCTGTCCGACCGGCGCCATTCATTTCGGCAGCAAAAGCGACATGCTGACGCTGGCGGAGGAACGCGTGGCGGAGCTGAAGTCGCGCGGGTTTGCGCAGGCTGGCCTCTACAACCCGGAAGGCGTGGGCGGCACCCACGTGATGTATGTGCTGCATCATGCCGATAAGCCTCAGCTCTATCACGGGCTGCCTGCTAACCCGGGCATCAGCCCGACGGTGACCTTCTGGAAGGGGATCTGGAAACCGCTGGCGGCGGTGGGTTTTGCCGCTACGTTCGCCGCCTCTATTTTTCACTATGTTGGCGTTGGCCCGAATCGCGTCACTGAAGAGCACGACGACAACGACGATCACCCTGAGGAGCGCAAATAATGAAAAAGCCCGATCATCTGGTGCGTTACCGCGCACCCGAACGCATCAATCACTGGATTGTCGCGATTTGCTTTGTCATGGCCGCGTTAAGCGGATTAGGGTTTTTCTTTCCGTCGTTCAACTGGCTGATGCAGATATTTGGCACACCACAGCTGGCGCGTATTCTGCATCCTTTTGTCGGCGTGGTGATGTTCGTTGCTTTTATGCTGATGTTTTTGCGTTACTGGAAACACAACCTGATTAATCGCGATGACCTTTACTGGGCCAGAAACATTCACCGGATTGCGCTGAATGAAGAGGTGGGTGATACCGGTAAATATAACTTTGGTCAGAAGTGTGTGTTCTGGGCTGCTATTATCAGCTTAGTGTTGCTGCTTGCCAGTGGCATCGTGATCTGGCGACCTTACTTTGCCGATGCCTTCGCCATTCCGCTGATTCGTCTGGCGTTGGTGGTACATTCGGTGTCAGCGGTGGCGCTAATCATCGTCATTATGGTGCACATTTATGCTGCGTTGTGGGTCAAAGGCACACTGACCGCGATGGTGGAAGGCTGGGTCAGCGCCGAATGGGCCAGGCAGCACCATCCTCGCTGGTATCGCGAGCAGCGTAATCCGCCAATAAAACAGGAAAAACGCCCCTGATGAGTATTCGCATAATCCCGCAAGATCAGCTGGAGAAAGGCGAAAAGACAACGGCGGAGATGATTCCGCCGTTACTTTTTCCACGGCTGAAAAATTTATACAGCCGTCGTGCTGCGCGACTGCGTGACCTGGCGGCGAAAAACCCACTCGGCGACTACCTGCGCTTTGCGGCGGTGATCGCTGAAGCGCAGGAGATTGTGCTGTATGACCATCCGCTGCACATCGACCTGCATGCCCGCCTGACGCAGAGCGCCAGCGAGGGCAAGCCGCCGCTGAATATTCATACCCTGCCGCGCGATCCCCACTGGCAGCGACTGCTGCATTCACTGATTGCCGAGCTGAAGCCAGAGATGAGCGGTCAGGCACTGGCGGTGCTGGAGAATCTGGAGAAGGCGTCCGCCACCGAGCTGGAGACGCTGGCCAGCGCGCTGTTTACCGGCGAGTATGCGCTGGTCAGCAGCGACAAAGCACCCTTTATCTGGGCGGCGCTTTCGCTCTACTGGGCGCAGATGGCGGCCCTGATCCCAGGCAAAGCACGCGCTGAGATGGGCGATCAGCGTCAGTTCTGTCCGGTCTGCGCCAGTATGCCGGTCGCCAGCGTGGTGCATATGGGCAGTCATGAAGGCGCGCGCTATCTGCACTGTAATCTGTGCGAAAGTGAATGGCATGTGGTGCGCAGCAAATGTACCCAGTGCGAACAGTCCCGTGATCTGCACTACTGGTCGATCGACAGCGAACGGGCGGCGGTGAAAGCAGAGAGCTGTGGCGACTGCGGCACTTACCTGAAGATGCTCTATCAGGAGAAAGATCCGGCCATTGAACCGGTGGCAGATGACCTGGCATCGCTGATACTGGATGCCAGAATGGAGCAGGAAGGCTTCGCACGCAGCAGTCTCAATCCCTTTATGTTTCCTGGCGAATAGTCACTGACTCTGGAGAACCCGATGAAACTGATTGGCAGCTATACCAGCCCGTTTGTGCGTAAGATTTCGATTATCATGCTGGAAAAAGGCATTACTTTTGAATTCGTTAACGCATCGCCTTACAGCGATGACAGCCACGTGCCGCACTACAATCCGCTGGGCAAAGTTCCGGCGCTGGTCGCTGACGATAAGCAAATCTGGTTCGATTCCAGCATCATTGCGGAGTTTCTGGAACTGCGTGGCGTGGAGCCTGCTCTGCTGCCTGCCGATCCGCTTGAATCGCTTAACATCCGTCAGCTGGAAAAGCTGGCGGATGGCGTCAGCGATGCCGCGCTGGTGATCGTGCGCGAGCAGATGCGTCCGGGGGATTTGCAGTCGGAAGAGGTGCTGCTGCGCAATCGTGAAAAGATTCAGCGCAGCCTCGACATGCTGGAAGCGAAGGCGGCAGAGGGCAAATGGCTTAACAACGGCCAGCTCAATCTGGCGGATATCGCCACCGGTTGCATGATCGGCTACCTCAATTTCCGTCGCGTAGTCCCGAACTGGTGTGTCGAACGACCCGCGCTGGTGAAACTGGCAGAAACGCTGTTTCAGCGCGAGAGCTTTGCAAGGACGACGCCGCCTGCGGCGTGATGGGTGCTGTGGCTCGCAGGTGAAAAATAAAAGGTGCGGTTTGGGTGCTAATTTTCTAATCCAGCTCTGAAGCGTGCCGTTCTGTCTGACGACGTTCTTATGCCTGACAATCTGATGCTGGATGAACAGGCTAACTATCTTTGATAGCGGCCTGATATTTTCCGGGATGTATGAAGTACCCGCAGGATGCGAACGCCATCTGTTTCGGCAACATAGATGATGATGAACGGAAAGCGTGGCACCACCAGTTTATATTGTTTTTCTGTGCCGACTTTTGTTCCGGCCCGCGGGTTTTCGCTAAGCAGACTGGCCATATGGGTAAACTTATCGTCTGTTGCACTGGCTACCAGCAGGCCAGCCTCACGATACAGATAACGAAATATCGTCTCCCTGTCTGCCTGCGCCTGTTTTTCCCATTGAACGGCTGATATCACAACGTTCCCCGCGCGGCCTGCGCTTTCAGTTCTTCCATGCGGGCATTCATTTCATCGTTACTGATGAACTCGCTATCACCGGCTTCATAACGACTGAATGCCGCCGTGATTTGCTCTTCCAGCCATGCATCATGTTGGCCATCCTGATATTGCCGCTCTTCAGCAGCCAGCTCTTCCGCTCGCTGACGCATAACCTCTGTCAGCGTCATCTTCTGGCGCTCTGCTGCCCGCATCGCCAGCCGTTTAACGTCCTCATCAATCCTGAAGTGGATAGTACTCATAACCTGACTCTCGCGTGGTGTCATTTGTGGTGTCATCATGCCTGTCATCCTTTTCCCTGTCATCATCATTTCACTCTTATGCGATGCCGGAAATCGCCATACCCATATAAACAAATGGCCGGCTGCAGATGCTGAAGAGAGTATTGGGGAGAGGATGTAAACGAAATAGTAAACGGAAAAAACAATCCGTTTTCAGAGACGACTCGCAATGTATTACTTAGCTTTCAGCGAGTTTACAAAGCGGGCGGTGTATATTTGAACAGGAGAAAACAGAAAAGGAAGAACGTAACGAGAAATTTTTAGCGCGAGCTGAAGGTGGTGGAACACCAACAGCCCGCTGACCACAACTAACTGAACTGGAGCTAGAGCTGATTCTACGTCAGAACCCGCTGTACCCCAAGCACGCAAAAGCATCGTTGGTTACCGCCCCAACGGTGGCAGACCGAATCCATTACCCCAACTGACCATCAAAGGACGATGGCTGGAACAGTGGGGATTTATTAAAGGACAGCCCGTAAATATCATCGCCGAACAGGGTCAGCTGATTATCCGCATCGCGCCCGTCAGGGAGGATGATTTATGAATATCGCCCTTATGCAAGGACCAGTCCCGGAGTTGAACATCACGGGTGGCCAGCTGGCCGCTCTCGGATTTAACACCGACACGCCGTTCCGGGTGACGCGCCACGATAACTCGCTGACAGTGGCTATCGTCACCGATGAAGCGGAGTGGAAAGAACTCTGTATAGCCTGTAGCGATCGTGGCTCGATTCTTCATGGGCGGACTGGGTGAGGGAGAACGGCGAGGTGATTATCGGCGGCGACTGGCTGACCGGCTTTGATATCACTGAGGCGGAACAGCTGGA
Source organism: Pantoea sp. ABR1s (assembly GCF_057812235.1). NCBI lineage: Bacteria > Pseudomonadati > Pseudomonadota > Gammaproteobacteria > Enterobacterales > Erwiniaceae > Pantoea > Pantoea sp. ABR1s. Next base: position 4,034,885 of record NZ_CM173823.1, read on the forward strand.
GATTACCGCTGAACCCGGTGTGATTCGGTTGCAGCGGCGGTAAGCGGGGAGGATTTAGGGATTAAAAGCAAAATCCCGGTCTCACTGGCCGGGATTTAACGTTTAAGGCTGATAATCTTCATATTCCCAGGCAAATACGCGGGAGAGTTTATGCGCTATCTCCATCCAGTCTCTCCCTTCGCACTGGTCGATATAATCCGTAATGGTTTTGGTGATCTCATCCAGATCGTATTTACGCACCAGAAGCGTATGGCGCATCAATTCTGGTAGCCAGTGGTGTTTGCAGAGCCATTCTGGGGTACAGACATAAACCTCAAAATGATTTATTCCTTTTTCTTCTGATGGCCCTATACATAAATGGGCTAAAAATTGAAAACAATCATCTTCTTCAGGTTCATAACTTGATAAATCAAGCCAATCACAACCAATACTTCTCAGAGATGCTTTCATTTATTTTCCCCTTAAATATTCAAGTGACCGTTACCAGTTTTATCCATTTTTCCTGTTTCAATATTTTTTGTATAACTTTCAAAGTTAGCCTGAGTTACCGTTGGATTTAATGAATCCGGAGCATTTGGCTTTTCTTTAGGGGATCTATAAATTCTGGTTCCATCAGCACTGACTAATCCTGTGCCATCACTTGTTGGTCTGGCTCCGTCTCCCACCCAAATTTTACCCAGCCGATCAGCTTCCTCTTTAGTGCCAGTACCAACACCATAGTTCAGCTTCCCATTGTCACCTTTGACAACCGCCGCCAGTCTGGGATCCTGCTTCGCGATATTATTCAGATTTTGCTGGATCAGCTCTTCTTTCAGTTTTGGATAGGTAGCTGAACTATAGGCCGATATTTCATCACTTGCTTTATTAATCAGCTTCGACGCTTCAGCCACGTCGCCTTTCTTCAGCGCCGTTTCTGCTGCCCTGATGACCTTGCCTGCCGCATCTCCCGCGCCAGGAATGGTACGAGGTTACCGCACCCAGCACCGCGTGCGCCATCAGGTTCGCCTGGATATTAACCTTACCGTTCGCGTCCGTCGTCAGCTCATGTATCTTTTCCGCCAGGTACGGTGCCGCCGCGCCGCTTATCGCCTGCGCAAGGTTCCCACCAGACAGCCCCGGTAACGTTCACCTTCGCCGCCCCGGTCATCGAGCCGAACGTGAAGCTGCCGCCCGCGCTGGCGCTCTGCTGCTTACTGTCGTAGCGGTCGCTGTCTTCCTCTGAGGTCAGCGTCAGGTTGCGGCCCGCATCCACCTTCACGCTCGTCGACACGCTGATGCATTAGCCGCCTGAACTCATGCCGATGCTGATGGCCTACTACGCCTTACGCCCCATTCCGAACCTGCTGTACGCGAAAATCTGATCATTAAAGTTAAGAAAACGTCGGTTAATTGAGGTCTAGGTTCTAATTTATAAGTGTTGATATTTAATACCTTCGTCTTGTTCATATGATGACGACAAAGATTCCAACATACTTATTTCATCTCCAACATTCATAATGAACAAGATTAATTCACCTTCAAAAACCAGCTTTACACCTATAAATGCATCCTCTAATGAAGAAAAAATTAAAAATACTTTTAAAAGTTTTTTTTCGAGATAATTAACGAACGGATAAACGTGTGAAATATCAATGACCGTTTCTCTCCCATATTCGCCAAGATCATTTCCCTGGAGAGATACGTCTGTTAATTCAAGTGTCGAGCCATCCCTTCCACATTTAAAACTCTCCATCTCTTCAACTTCTGAAAAAACAAGCTGTAATTGCTGAGGGTGACTAAAATCATGAGTTTCAAGCGAATAAATCACCCCATTAACCCTTAGAAGCTTTCTTCCAACGACACTGCGAGCCCATTTTTGATATCCTCCCACAACATTAATCATTTCGGATCCCCCTTCAATGCATTTATTACAGATGTATTATTAATACCATCTTTAAGGATAGTGACGAAGCTACCATCTGGTTTGGTAACAACAACATTATTACCCTTGATCCTAAAAAATACATCTCCACGACTGGCCCCGATTCCAGTACCTTGCCCCGCAAATTTTCCAGCAATAACTTTATCCGGGTGAGAACCGATATCATTGATAATATCTAATACACGCTGTCTATCTGCTGCGTTCGATGCATTACCACCAAAATCTTCAACGTGTTTTCCAAGCTTTTTACCTAGTTGTGCATTGTTAACTGAGAATGCAGCATTAGATCCAACTCCAGAGCTTGGTAAAGATATTTGGCCAGAACTCGGTAAATGCCCTGATATTTCATCGCTGGCCTTATTAATCAGCTTCGACGCTTCAGCCACGTCGCCTTTCTTCAGCGCCGTTTCTGCTGCCCTGATGACCTTGCCTGCCGCATCTCCCGCGCCAGGAATGATACCGATTGCAGCCACAAGGTAATCAAGCGCCGACTGCGCTTCCGCAAAGCTTTTGATATCACCCACAACAGGTACGAAGTCAGCACCCAGCGAAGCCATATCTTTCAGCGCTTCACGCCGCTCTTCATACATCTTCACCGAGCAGGCTTCGGCGCTCATGCCGCCGCAGTTTGCCTTCTTATAGCGTTCGTTTTCCGCCTCAACGTACTCACCGGCCTTCTGTTCCGGCGTCTTACCTTCAGACTGCGCCTGCGCAATATCACTCAGTGCGTTATTTTCCAGCGACGTTTTTCCCGCCTGAGCCCCCGCCACCGCATCCGCCGTGCTGTCACCCACAACGCCGCCCGCAAGACCCGCTGCCAGCGTACCCAGCGCGCTTATCGTCTGCCGCTGCTCCTCAGACAGGTCACTGCGCTTAACCCCCGGATACAGCTGCTGCGCGATGTACTCGCCCATCACCGCGTGCGCCATCAGGTTCGCCTGGACATTTACCTTACCGTTCGCATCCGTGGTCAGTTCATGTATCTTTTCCGCCAGGTACGGTGCCGACGCGCCGCTTATCGCCTGCGCCACGTTCCCGCCCGACAGGCCCTGCACTGCCGCCGTCACTGCGCTGATGGCACGCTGCACCTTACCGCCGGTCCCGAACGGTTTCTGCGCCGTGTCGTAAGCCTGCTTCGCTATTTCATCTGCCGTCGGGTTCAGCTTCCCTTTTTTGACCAGCTCTTCCCTCGCAGCCGCCAGTGCTTCCGGATCTTTCTGCACCTTCAGGCCCGCCACCCGCGAACTGTGGGGCTGCGTCGAGGGCTTAAGCGTGGTGCCCATCAACCGGAAGAAGGTGGCGCAGTGGCTGACGGAGTTTCCTGGTGCGATGCACAGCACCAGTGACGCGCCGCAGTTTAAGCGTGATGACGGGCATTTTGCGTAGGGGCTGATAAAACAAACCGGCTATTAATGAAGTGAACCCCTACTTGTTGGATGTCCAACTTTATGGAGTCAGCACATTATAGCCGGGCTTTTTATCAATAAAAGTCTTCTCGACTGAAGGTAATACCAGTGGGGGAAACATCATCTTTATCGAAGTACACTGTGTTTTCTTTCCCATGAATTACTACAGAGTAACCAAAGACAGTATTCTCCTCCTCGCTGATTCCAAGAACGACTCCCTTGCATTTTGCGTACTTACTATTTTTAGCATCCGCTTTAATTTCTACTTCTTGATAAAAATCTATTTTCATAGTTTTCACTTATGCGTAACTTTTCCATCAAGGGAGATATTAAGGTGAGAGCCATCTCGCGTTGCCCAACCTAACTGAGCTTTACCTGTTCGTGATAACTGGACATCCCACTCAAATGCCTGGCCCGCTGTACGAGATGGGCCTTTAACCCATTCATTCCCAAACTTGTCAATGTAACCTTTATTTGGGCCTCTTGGCAGAGGTTGAGATGCAGAGTACCCCTCTGGCGGTATATAACGAATTTTACCTTCATTCGGTAGCTGAACATAGTTGATACGACCTTTAGTCGACCACGGTTGCGCAGCTCCGCCTGTGCCTGAGGGATTGAAAGGTGGCTCTTCTATATAAGCGGGATTCTTACCTGTCTGCGCCGAACTACTTCCCTTCATCCCATAAACCGCGCCACCAATCGCCGCTGTGGTATGAACGCCAGCCATCGCGGTATAGAGGCCGTCTGCTGTCTCCTTACTCACACCCCAGTTTTCAGCGATACGGTTAACGTTGGCTTCGCGCTCCGCTTTCGCATCCGCCGAGGCATACTGCCACATCAGCGCGTCAACCTGACCTTTTCCTTCTTTATAAACGCTGCCCATCGTGCCGATATACTGGCCGTCGAGCTGCTGGTCATAACTCTTCGACATCGCTGCCAGTTCCTGCCGCATTCCCTGGCAGGCTGCTGAAGAAAGCCCTTTACAGGCTGAGTCTAACGCTTCATCGAATGCCTTATCTTTCGCATTCAGGTCACTGATTAACTTCTCAGCCTGCTGTTTCTTTTCGGCTTCCAGATACGGCAGCGACCACTTCGCATCCTGACGCTGCTTCTCGCCTTCGGCGTGCAGCGCATTATTCTCAACCGCGTTCTTACCCGCCTGAGCCCCCGCAACAACATCCGCCGTGCTGTCACCCACAACGCCGCCCGCAAGACCCGCCGCCAGCGTACCCAGCGCGCTTATCGTCTGCCGCTGCTCCTCAGACAGGTCACTGCGCTTAACCCCCGGATACAGCTGCTGCGCGATGTATTCGCCCATCATCGCGCCCGAGGCTCCGGCCAGCGCAGCATTGCCCGCCGCGTACGAGGTTACCGCACCCAGCACCGCGTGCGCCATCAGGTTCGCCTGGACATTAACCTTACCGTTCGCGTCCGTGGTCAGCTCGTGTATCTTTTCCGCCAGGTACGGTGCCGACGCGCCGCTTATCGCCTGCGCCACGTTCCCGCCCGACAGGCCCTGCACTGCCGCCGTCACTGCGCTGATGCCCTGCTGCAGCGACGAACCCGTGCCGAACGGCTTCATCGCGTTGTCATACGCCCGCTGCGATATATCGGCTTCCGTATAAGGCTTACCGCTTGCCGACAGCTGCTCACGCGCCGCCTGAAGAGCCGCCGGATCCTGCTGCGCCTTCAGGCCCGCTATCTGGCCCTGCGTCCGTGCGATATCCCCCGCCTGAGCCCCGATTTCCCCGATAAGCTGCGCCTCCTTCAGCCGGTTCTGCTCCTTCTCCTTATCAAAGATGACGTCCAGCCCCGGGTTCGCGTTCGCCACGTCGCGACTCAGCTCTGCCACGTCCTGATTCTGCTTCGACGGGTCGCGGATGACTATCGTGCCTTCGCTCACCGCCGCCTTCGTGGTGGAGTCCGCGCTGCCGCTGTCGTTCAGCCCCGCCAGCATGCCGTTCGCCATGTTCCCGGCGAACTGACCGCCGATGCTGCCGCCGGTGCTCATGCCCGCGCTCTGATGCTCCACCTCATATTCCGCGTGGTTCTCTATGTCGCCGAAGCCCAGCGTGCCGGTGTCGAGCCGGTTCTTATCGGCGTTAGAGGTGGAACCGATAACCGCGCCGTTCAGCTGCGTATGCTCACCCACCGTGACGTCAAAGCCGCCCTTCCCGGCAAAAATCCCCGTCTGCTCCGCCACGCTCTGCCAGGTGCTGTGCATCTTATCCCGGCTCACGTTCAAGTTCGCCGACCCGGTCATTGAGCCGAAGGTGAAGCTGCCGCCCGCGCTGGCGCTCTGCTGCTTCGAGTCATAGCGGTCGCTGTCCTGCTCTGAGGTCAGCGTCAGGTTGCGGCCCGTGTCCACCTTCACGCTCTCACCGCTGGCCTGCGCGCCCGTGAGCGTCGTGTCGCGCCCGCTGGTCAGGCTGAGCCGGTTGCCCGCGTCCAGCGTGGTCTCGCTGTGCGTCAGCCCGTTGCCTTTTTCGCTGCCCTTCGCCGCGTTGACGCTCGCCGACACGCTGATGCCGTAGCCGCCTGACCCGACGCCGATACCTACGCCGACGCTGCCGCCCTTGCTGCTGTTTTTCCCATCGGTGCTCTGCGTGTTCTGCGCCGACTGCAGCAGGATGTCCCGTGACGCATCAAGACCCAGGTCGCCGCCCGCCTTCAGCTGGCTGCCGGCGATGCTGATGTCGCCGCTCTGCGCCGTACCGTTTTTGCCGGTTGCCGTGACGGTCAGATTCCGGCCCACCGTCAGCGTACTGCCCTTCGACTGACTGCTCTCGGTACGCGTTTCGCTTTTCGACGACTGACTGCCGTACGAGGCGCTGACGCCGATGGTGTTGGTCGAGCCCGCCTGATAGCCGTCCTGCCCCGGCTTCAGGTCGCCGGCGGCATTGTGTGCGTTTGCGGCGGCAGTATTCAGCCCGTCCATCTGAGCCGCCTGCGCCGCCTGCACCCCGTTCAGCGCCGCCTGGGTGTTCTGCAGCGCGCTGACCCGCCCGTCGCCCGACTTCCTCGCCTGCTGCGCGCTGCTCACCGCCGTGTTGAGCGCGCTGCCTGCCGTGCCTGACAGGGCGATGCTCAGACCGCTCTGTTTCTGTTCGAAGGTTTCCTTACGGCTGCGTGAATCAAAGCCCGGGTCGATAGTTACGCTGTCGCCCGTCAGGTTCATGTCTTTACCCGCCACCAGGTCTGCGCCGCCGACGTGCAGCCGGTTGCCCGCCGTGATGTCCACGCTGCCCTGGCTGCTGCCGATGGTGCTGACGCTCTGGCTCTGGGTGGTGCCTTTTTCATCAATTTCGTGCCGCGTGGACTGCTTGCCGACGGTGAAACCGATGCCACCGCTGCCCAGCAGCCCGCTCTTTTTCTTTTCTTTCAGCTGGTAGTGGCTGTCGGTCTCGGTTGCCGCGCCGATCTCCACGTCGCGTCCGGCCCGCAGACTGACGTCCCGATCGGCGGCCACCGCCGAGCCGGTCACCGTCAGGTCGCGCCCGGCAATGACCGTGACACTTTCGCCGCTCAGCAGGCTGCCGTTCTCGCGCGTGCTGCCGTCCTGCGTAATAGTGTGGCTGCTGCTCTTTTTCAGGAAGCCTTTTCTCTCAGAACGTTCTTCACTAAAGTCCAACGCCCGTTCGGTGGCGGTATTGAGGGTCACATCCTGTTTCGCCTGCAGTGCAACGGCCCCCAGCTCACTGTGCAGAGTGCTGGCCGTGGCGGTGATGCTGCCGTCCTGCGCTACCACCGTGACGCCATCACGTCCACTGAGTGTGCTCCCCACCACGTTCTCACTCAGCATTTCCTCTGAGCGTTCACCTTTGGTTTTCCGGCCGCGACTTTTTTCTTCTGAGACGCGGTGCTCGCTGTCTGTCGTGTGGCTGAGGATGACATCCTTTTTCGCCTGCAGCGCAACAGCACCCTGTCCGCTGTGCAGCGTGCTGCCGGTGACCGTCACGTCACCCTCACGCCCGATGACCATTACGCCCTGCTCTCCGCCGAAGGTGCTTCCCATGCTGCCCTCACGAATCGTCTCCTCGTCACGATGACTGCGGGTATTACCCAGCCGCCTGTTCTCGCTGTCCAGGTCCTGCGTGCGGGTATGCGCGTCCTTGATGGTAACGTTCTGCGCGCTGATGCCAATGCGGCCCTCGGTACTATCAACCTGCGCGCCTTCGGCCAGCAGGTTATTACCCGCCACCAGCGTCACGCCCTGGTCACCGCTCAGGGTGCTGAGCACCAGGCGATCTTCCGTGCGGCTGTTGCTGACCGATGAAGTCCGGCTGCCAGCCTCAAGATGGGTGGCATTGGTGGTGGTTTCAGCGCCGATGTGAATGTCGCCGCCAGCCTGAACCCGGGCAGAGCCGGAGGCGCTGGCCTGGCTACCGGTCAGCGTCAGGTCACGCCCGGCCGAGAGCAGAAGATTGCCACCGGCGTTAAGCTCGCTGCCCTGCGCCTGCTGCCACTCGCCGCTGACCTGCGCCATGCGCCTGCCCGCTTCTTCTATGCCGCTGCTGGTGCGGTTACCCATCGCCCCGGAGATCACGTTCAGGCTGCCGCTGTGACTGCTTTTCGCGGCACCGATCTCAAGGTTGTTGTGCGCGCTCAGACTGAGGTTATTGGTGGCATTGAGTTTCGCGCCCTGCAGCCGGATATCGGTGCCGCTGAGGCTGATATCCTCAGCACTCATCGTCGCCTGACGCAGGGCATTCTGCAGATCGGTGCTGATCGTCAGCGTCTCCGCCTTCACATCAATGCTGCCCGCCTTGATATCGCCACCCAGGTGCTGAAACTGCCCGCTGTCGATGGAGAGCGCCTGGTCCGCAAAGAGGTTACCGGCATTAGTCACGCTGTCTGCCGAGAGCTGCAGATTACCGCCGCCAATCACCGCGCCCGCGCCAGTCAGGCGCAGCGTGGTCTGTGCCAGATAAACTTTCGGCACCCACACCGTCTGAGGGCCGTCTGCCGTATCAACCGTTTCGCTGACCAGCCAGACGATATCCTGTTGCAGCGCCGCAATCTGCTGCGGCGTCAACGCCACGCCCGGCACCAGATGGAAATCCTGCGCCACTTTAGAGCCGTTGTTCATTAGCTCCTGATACTGCGCCATCGCATCCCAGCCGTTAACGGAAGGCCTGCCGGTCAGCTTCAGGACCTGCTCGCGTACCAGACGCTGCTCATAAAAACCGTCGCCCAGGCGTTTATGCACCTGTGACGGGTCGTAACCCACCCGTTCAAGCAGATAGTCGCTGCTGATAAATTTGCTCTTGCTGGTAAAACGCTCGTCAGTCACGATCAGATACGGGCTGCCCGCCGCGGTATGCTGGCTGAACAGACCATTATTGGGGATGGTTGTGGCGACTTTCTCCAGCTGTTGTAGCGCCGTCAGGGCCAGTTCAGCCGGTAACAGTGGGCGACCCGATGTGTTATCACCCGTCGTAAGTTCTGTGTCGCCGTCATGACGGGCGACGCCGTCTACGGCAAAGGCCAGGCCACACGGTATTAGCTGGTCAATGATTGAGAATATTAAATACCCTTGTTAAAACCCCTATTACCAAACTGATGCCCAAAACATTTTCCAGTTTTCATATCGACGTAAATATTCACGGGAGTAGAGGTCTCAATCTCCATCCATGACTTGTTTTCTACATCTTCGCTAGAAGTCTCAACGATATAGCATTCAACACCATCATAAAAAGCCGTTTGAATGAAAGTAAATTTCTCACTCCATCCCATTTTATGCCGGGATGCGTAGTCACGAGCGGCGTCCTTAGCGTCTTCTAAGCTTATCATTGCTGAATTCCATAATAGACATTGTACATAGCACCGCCTACAACAACCGGCCCAAGAAATACGCCAGCTGCTTCATGTCGAAGTGCGGTAAAGGTAATCTCATAGTTATTGGTTAACGGGAATTTGAAACCATTAATAACATAACGTGGTGACATTCCTTTCGCTCTCATTAGCCCAACCATCTCGGCAAATGCTTCTTCCAGATAACGTAAAATATATGACCTGTTGTAGGAGCTAGTATGCATAAAGGCTCTAAGCTCTCGAAGCAGATAAAACTTTGGCGCAATGGAGGAATGTACCCGCTCATGATATATGGCCGCCAGAACATCCTCAGCCGCTTGTTCCGCTGTTTTTACTGTACGGTCGTAGGCTCTGCCAATAGTAATGTCACCCCATAAATTAGTTGAACCTAACCCGGCATTTTGCCTATCAGTAAAGCGGATTTTTGGGCGATACCGCCAGGATGAAGAAGTGTTTCGGGGGCCATTCATTGCGCGGCCCACTGATGCGCTGTATTTAGGCATACGTATATTTCTGTATGAATGCCTGAAGGCGTCGCGAGGGTTCTTTTTCAGTAAAATCGCCATCACAGTATCTACGCCAATCATGGTAATGGCTGCAGCTAAATAGGCAGCCGCATCATCAAGATCACTTTCAGTTCTGGCTTTGTATGTTGTCTTACCGAATTCGTAGAGCTTTTTTGAAGCCTCAACAGCCACACCACCTACGGCAACCCAACCCGCCACAATCAGAATGAGGTCAGCTAACTCACCAATACCAAAAAAGTGTGCACCAGCCCATAAACCAGTTATTGCAGCCATTGTGGCCAATGCTTGAGGGGTCAGCATTGCCAACAATTGTTGGCCGACATCACCAGGCAGAATTTTTGCAGCCTTAGTGATGGAAACTTCAAGTTTTTGCTGCATATCCATATTTGAGACATTCATCTAAACACCTTTTAGAATTATTTTCACGCATCTGCTGACGCAACTGTTGCCCGGTTTCAATTGCCTGGCCTTCTTCGCGGGGATTATCGGCTGGTGGGGCTGCCATCAGCGGGAAAGCAGAGCAGAGCAGCGCGCCTGCCACCATGGTGAGCAGACGCACTGGCGGATGCCAGAGCGATAAACAAATCCTTTTCATGAAAATTCCATTTCACTAAATGTAACCGGGTGTAAATTCTGGCGAATTATCCATCAGGTGAGGGGAAAAACAAGAGGGCTGGCTATTTTTAGGGCGGTTTCTTAACCACCGGATTGATGAAAAAATTTAGAGTATGACAGGAGAAAAATTAACAAGTAACCATTTGATATATATGAAACATTTATAATCTGGCGCATCACAACAGCCGATTCCTGATGACCGGCAATGGCAGTTTGAGCACTTTAGCGTATTCATTTGCACCCTAAAAAATGGCCGCTATAGCGGTCACACTCAGGTATGAGTCGAAGACATCAGGCCAAAAAAATCCCATAAAAAAAGGGACGATTGCTCGTCCCTTTTTCGCACAACAAATAGCATTACTGTAGCAGTGAGATATCCGCGACCTGCAGGAACAGCTCACGCAGTTTTGACAGCAGCGTCAGGCGATTAACCCGCACCGCCTGATCGTCGGCGTTAACCATCACTTTATCGAAGAAGTTGTCTACCGCAGTACGCAGCTGTGCCAGTTCGACCAGCGCATCCTGATAACGACCTTCAGCGAAGTAAGGCTGCAGCTTGCTGCTCAGCGCAGTGACAAAGGTCGCCAGCTGGATCTCTTCATTCTCTTTCAGCAGCGACGCCTGCACGCTCTCATTCAGCGTTTCAGTCGATTTTGCCAGAATGTTAGAGACGCGCTTGTTCGCCGCCGCCAGTGCTGCGGCTGCTTCCAGCGTACGGAAGTGCGACACCGCTTTCATGCGTGCATCAAAGTCAGCCGGACGGGTCGGACGACGCGCCAGAACCGCCTGCAGCGTGTCGATGCTGTGACCCTCTTCCTGATACCAGGCGCGGAAGCGACCCAGCATAAAGTCGATCACATCATCCACCACGCGGGCGTTGCTCAGCTTGCTGCCATACAGGCGCACCGCTTCTTCGGTCAGAGTCTGCAGATCGAGCGGCAGCTTCTTCTCAACGATGATACGCAGCACGCCCAGCGCCGCACGACGCAGTGCGAACGGGTCTTTGTCGCCTTTTGGATGCTGACCAATGCCGAAAATACCGGCCAGCGTATCCATTTTATCGGCAATCGCCAGTGCACAGGCGACAGGGCTGGACGGCAGATCGTCACCGGCAAAGCGCGGCTGATACTGCTCATTCAGCGCCACCGCCACATCTTCGGCTTCGCCGTCGTGACGCGCGTAGTGCATGCCCATCACGCCCTGGGTGTCGGTGAACTCGAAGACCATGTTGGTCATCAGGTCACACTTCGACAGCAGGCCCGCGCGGGTGGCGTGATTCACATCTGCGCCAATTTCACCGGCAATCCAGCCCGCCAGGGCCTGAATGCGATCGGTTTTATCGCGCAGCGTGCCCAGCTCTTTCTGGAACAGCACCGTCTCCAGACGCGGCAGGTGATCTTCCAGACGCTTTTTGCGGTCGGTATTAAAGAAGAACTCCGCATCGGCCAGGCGTGGACGTACCACCTTCTCGTTGCCGGAGATAATCTGACGCGGATCGCTGGATTCGATGTTGGTGACGAAAATGAAGTTCGGCATCAGGTTGCCGTCATTGTCATACACCGGGAAATACTTCTGATCGCCTTTCATGGTGTAGACCAGCGCTTCCGCAGGCACCTTGAGGAATTTCTCTTCAAAGGTCGCGGTCAGGACCACCGGCCACTCCACCAGCGATGTCACCTCTTCCAGCAGGCTGTCGCTGATATCAGCGTTGCCGCCTAAACGGCGTGCTGCTGCTTCAGCATCGGCTTTAATCATCGCTTTGCGGACCTGATAGTCGGCAATGACCTGGCCGCGTTTTTCCAGCACATCAGGGTACTGATCGGCGTTGTCGAGCGTGATTTCGCTTTCACCCATAAAGCGGTGACCACGAATAACCCGATCTGACTTAATGCCCAGAATGGTGCCTGGGATCAGCTCATCGCCCAGCAGCATCGTCACGGTGTGAACCGGACGAACGAACTGCACATCGCTGTTGCCCCAGCGCATCAGTTTTGGCACCGGCAGCTTGCTGAGCGCGGTAGCGATCATTGCGGGCAGCAGCGCCTGGGCCGCTTCGCCTTTGACCTGAGCGCGATAAACCAGCCATTCGCCTTTATCGGTGGCGAGACGTTCAGCCTGATCGACGGTAATGCCGTTGCCACGCGCCCAGCCTTCAGCGGCTTTAGTCGCGTTGCCGTCAGCGTCAAACGCAGCAGCGACTGCCGGTCCGCGCTTCTCTACTTCCCGATCGGGTTGTGAGGCGCTCAGGTTAGCGACTTTCAGCGCCAGACGACGCGGCGCAGCAAACCAGCTGACCTCGCCGTGGCTCAGGTTAGCGGCATCCAGTTCAGCAGTGACCTGCGCGGCAAAGGCTTCTGCCAGGCTGCGCAGGGCTTTTGGTGGCAGCTCTTCGGTGCCGATCTCCACCAGGAAGGTTTGTTCAGTCATGGCTGCCTCTTACTTTTTGTTATTGCACATCGGGAAGCCCATTGCCTCGCGAGAGGCGTAGTAAGCTTCAGCCACGGCTTTGGTCAGGGTACGAATGCGCAGAATATAGCGCTGACGCTCTGTTACCGAGATCGCTTTGCGGGCATCCAGCAGGTTGAAGCTGTGTGCCGCTTTAAGAATGCGTTCGTAGGCGGGCAGTGGCAGCGGTTTTTCCAGCGCCAGCAGATGCTGCGCCTCTTTCTCATACTGCTCGAAGCAGGTAAAGAGGAAATCAACGTCGGCGTATTCGAAGTTATAGGTGGATTGCTCCACTTCATTCTGATGGAACACGTCGCCGTAGGTGGTTTTGCCCAGCGGACCGTCGCTCCACACCAGATCGTAAACGCTGTCGACGCCCTGGATGTACATCGCCAGACGCTCCAGACCGTAGGTGATCTCGCCGGTCACCGGCTTACACTCCATGCCACCAACCTGCTGGAAGTAGGTGAACTGCGTCACTTCCATGCCGTTGAGCCACACTTCCCAGCCGAGTCCCCAGGCACCCAGCGTCGGGTTTTCCCAGTTATCTTCCACGAAGCGAATGTCATGCACCGTCGGGTCCATACCCAGCTCTTTCAGCGAGCCAAGATAGAGCTCCTGAATGTTGTCCGGTGAGGGTTTGATGATCACCTGGAACTGGTAGTAGTGTTGCAGGCGGTTCGGGTTTTCACCGTAGCGGCCATCGGTAGGACGGCGTGATGGCTGCACGTAAGCGGCGGCGATCGGCTCCGGGCCGAGTGCGCGCAGGCAGGTCATCGGGTGTGAAGTGCCAGCGCCCACTTCCATGTCCAGCGGTTGGACAATGGTGCAGCCCTGACGCGCCCAGTAATCCTGCAAGGTCAGGATCAGCCCCTGAAAGGTTTTGGTATCAAACTTTTGCATGTTGAGTGTGCACGCGCTTCGGTTAGATTAAAAAAAGAGGCCGACAGTATACCCTTTGACCGCGCGATGTGCAGCCGTAAATCCCAGGCGCTACCGGCGCGTTTTCGCGGTGATTCAGGGCGCTGGCATACAGATGGCTCCGAATCCTGCTGGCAGCAGTTGTTGCTCTGGTCGCATTTGGCTACCCTTTTGCGCACGGACGCGATGCGCAAGAGGATGCCATGCCGCATAAGATTTACTGGATCGATAATTTACGCGCGGTTGCCTGCCTGATGGTGATCGTGATTCACACCACCACCTGGTATATCACCGGGCCGATGGCGGTGACTGGCATCACCTGGGATGCGGCTAATCTGCTGAACTCAGCATCACGCGTCTGTGTTCCGCTGTTCTTTATGATCTCCGGCTATCTGTTTTTCGGCGAACGCAGCGCCCAGCCGCGCCATATGCTCCGGCTGGTGCTCTGTCTGCTGTTCTACAGCGCGGTATCGCTGGCCTATATCACCTGGCTGACCCCCATCAGCGAAGGGCGATCAATCCTGAAGATGCTGCAGAAGCCGGTGTTTTATCACCTGTGGTTCTTCTTTGCGCTGATCGGCATCTATCTGCTGTCACCCCTGATCCAGGTAAAAACCGTGCAGGCGCGCTACGTGGCGCTGCTGGTGCTGGTGCTGGCGGTGCTCGCCAACCCCAATACGGTCAGCCAGTCGCTGGGGCCGTTTCACTTTCTGCCGGTTAATCTCTATGTCAGCGGTGACAGTATCTACTACCTGCTCTATGCGCTGCTGGGACGGGCTATCGGCACCATGGAAACGACCCGGCGCGGCCTGACGCCGCTGGCTGCCGGGCTGTTTATCGCCTGTGTGATTGGCATTACGTTAGGGACGAAACAGGCGCTGATCGTCAACGGGGCGTTTAATGACACCTGGTATCTCTACTGCGGACCGCTGGTGTTTATCGCCGCGATCAGCCTGCTCATCGTGTTTAAAAACAGCCTGAACCAGCGCACGCTGCCGGGTTTAACGGTGATTGCACGCTATTCACTGCCGATCTACGGCTTTCATGCGCTGTTCATTCACTACCTGCGAACGCATCATTACGATGATATGTCGCGTCCGTGGCTCGACCTGCCCTGGGTGTTCGGGCTGACACTGGGCGGCAGCCTGTTGCTGGGGATGGCGCTGAAACGCGTCGATACCCGTCACTTTGTCAGCTGATCGGCTTCGCGCTGGCGGGCGCGCCGTAGCTGGCGCGCCGATGAAAACCCCGCCGCCAGCGCCGCTTTTTCGGCAGATTCACCCTGCTGCTGACGCTGGCGTGCCACGCCAACCCGCAGCTGCTCATGGTATTCACGCACGCTAATCCCCAGATGCTGGCGAAACAGCCGCGCCAGATGGCGGCTGCTGACATGCGTGCGTCCAGCCAGCTCGGTCAGGGTCCAGCCGTGCTCAGGATGGGCAATCATCAGATCCTGCGCCCGATGAATGGCCGGATGCATGTGGTTGCGGTAACGCAGCCACGGCGAAAGTTGCGGATCGTCACCGGCCCGGCGGAACCAGACCACCATCTCCCGCGCTACCGCCAGCGCGGTTTGCGTATCACAGAGCTGATTAATCAGATGCAGCGCCAGATCGATTCCCGCCGTGATGCCTGCGCTGGTCCAGATATTCTCATGCCCGACAAACACCCGGTTCTCCTGCACCCGTGCGCGC
The DNA here is from genome assembly GCF_057812235.1 of Pantoea sp. ABR1s. Taxonomy (NCBI): domain Bacteria; kingdom Pseudomonadati; phylum Pseudomonadota; class Gammaproteobacteria; order Enterobacterales; family Erwiniaceae; genus Pantoea; species Pantoea sp. ABR1s. The sequence continues at coordinate 4,050,228 of NZ_CM173823.1, forward strand.
GGGGCCGCGGCTTTCAGACGGGCAATCACATCATGATGAGTGGTGCAGACCACGTCATCCAGCATGCCTGCCTGCGCCGCCAGCAGCGCTCCCGAGCAGACGCAGACCAGCATAAAGGTCTGCGCGCGCAGCGCGCCGTGCTGGCGCATCAGCCACTCGCGTGCCTCTCCGGCCTGCGGCGTGGCGTAACAGACCTGCGAGTCATAGACGCCTGGCACCACCAGCAGACTCCCGGCGGGCAACTGTTCAGGTAACGGTTCGATGCCGCCAATGGTCATGCCGGTGGAGCAGACCACCTCCGGCTGCGGGCCGATGTAGCGCAGCGTAAAGTGCTCGCCCGCCAGCTTCAGCGTCTCGGCCGGGCCGGTGAGATCCAGCGCCATCACGCCGGGCAGGGTTAAAAACCAGACGGTGTGTGTCATGCTGGCCCGCGCTACACCAGATCCCAGCCACGGGCGCGCCACAGCGCAGGCAGTTGCGCCATATCGTCGAAGCGCGTCACCAGCGGGTGATCCAGTTCAGGGTTGTGTGGGTCAGCGCAGTAGTAGTAGACCGGAATGCCAGCGGCGATACCGGCGCGGGCGCCCGCTTCGGAGTCATCCACCAGAATGCAGCGCTCAATCGGCACCTGCATCTGTTCCGCAGCGTGGTACATCAGTTCCGGATCGGGCTTCCAGTGCAGAATGTCATAGCCGCTGTAGAGGTGCTCCGCAAACAGCGGCAGCATGCCGGTTAAGCCCAGCGAGTGCTGCATCTTTTTTACCGTCCCGTTTGAAACCACGCACATCGGCACCTTGATCTGCTCAACCAGCGCTTTCGCGCCCGGGATGGGCTGCAGTTGCTGATCAAACAGCCGCGCGACCTCTGCGCGATAAGCAGTCTCCACCTCTTCCATCGGCAGCGTCACCTGATGCGCGTCGCCGACGTCACGAATAATGTCGTAGAGTTTGACGCCCTTATACTTTTCAAACATCTGCTGCAGCGACAGTTCCAGGCCGTAACGGGCAAAGGTGTTGACGTAGGCCTGGGTACAGAGCAACTCACTGTCCACCAGCGTGCCATCGCAATCAAAAAAGACGCATTCTACTGACATCAGACTCTATCCTTCGATTCAGGGGTGTGCTCCACACTCTACCGCACTCAGCGCAGATTGCGAGACTGGCAATCGGTTGCGAAAAATCATTGTATTGCCCCGGTAAAATCGCCAGGATACGCGCCGATGATTTTTTCTTCTGGATGGATGGCATGAGCAAGCAAGGCGTTTTGCAGCGCATCTTCAGGCTGCAGGAACATGGCACCACGGTGCGCACCGAAGTGATCGCGGGTATCACCACCTTTCTGACGATGGTCTACATCGTCTTCGTCAATCCGCAGATCCTCGGCGTCGCCGGCATGGATACCCAGGCGGTGTTTGTGACCACCTGTCTGATTGCCGCTTTCGGCAGCATTCTGATGGGACTGTTTGCCAATCTGCCGGTGGCGCTGGCGCCCGCAATGGGGCTGAACGCCTTTTTTGCCTTTGTGGTGGTTGGCGCGATGGGCTATTCGTGGCAGGTGGGTATGGGCGCGATCTTCTGGGGTGCGGTCGGCCTGCTGATCCTGACGCTGCTGCGGGTTCGCTACTGGATGATTGCCAATATCCCGCTGAGCCTGCGCGTCGGCATTACCGCCGGTATCGGCCTGTTTATCGCCATGATGGGGCTGAAGAATGCCGGTATTATCGTGCCGAATCCCGATACCCTGGTGGCCGTGGGGAACCTGACCTCGCACAGCGTACTGCTGGGCGCGCTGGGCTTCTTTATCATCGCTATTCTGGCATCACGCAATATCCACGCGGCAGTGCTGATCTCGATGGTGGTTACCACTGCTATCGGCTGGATGCTGGGTGACGTGAAGTTTGTCGGCCTGTTTTCTGCGCCGCCTTCCATTTCTTCTGTGGTCGGCCAGGTGGATATCAAAGGCGCCTTCAACATCGGCATGGCGGGCGTGATCTTCTCCTTTATGCTGGTCAATCTGTTCGACTCCTCCGGCACGCTGATCGGCGTCACCGACAAAGCGGGACTGACCGATGAAACCGGCACTTTCCCGCGCATGCAGCAGGCGCTCTATGTCGACAGCATCAGTTCAGTGAGTGGCGCGCTGGCGGGCACCTCATCCGTGACCGCCTATATCGAAAGCACCTCGGGCGTGGCGATTGGTGGCCGTACCGGCCTGATGGCCGTGGTCACCGGCCTGCTGTTCCTGCTGGTGACCTTCCTGTCACCACTGGCCGCGATGGTGCCATCCTACGCCGCTGCGGGCGCGCTGATTTACGTTGGGGTGTTAATGACCGCCAGCCTGTCGCGCGTACGCTGGGATGATCTGACCGAAGCCGTTCCGGCGTTTGTGACCGCCGCCATGATGCCCTTCAGCTTTTCCATCACCGAAGGCATTGCGCTGGGATTCATCGCTTACTGCGTCATGAAGCTGGGTACTGGCCGCTGGCGTGAAATCAGCCCCTGCGTAGTGATTGTTGCTCTGCTGTTTGTGCTGAAGATTGTTTTTGTAGACGCGCACTAAGCGCATTCAGGGCCGCAACCTCCGGGTTGCGGCTTTTTACATTTCAGGATGCAGGCTGCGCTCGCTGGGCAGGCTGGTCAGCCGCAGAGCATGAGGCCCGATGTTGGGCTTACCCATCTCTATTTCGCGTAATGCGTGCCACTGAAAGGCGTTATTCATCTCCCACAGATGCAGACGCTGAGTCGCAGACGACAGCGCGCACGACCAGACCAGCATAGGCTCCGCATCACACACCACCTGAATATCGGGATAGAGTGAAGATCGCAGCCGACCCGCACCGGGCAACAGGCGCAGCGAATCCAGCCCCCGATCGCCCTCTCCCGTCAGCTTGAGAATGCTCTGGCGTAATGTCCAGATCTGCGTCACCGCCTCCATGGCATCCTGCTGGGCATTGATCCAGGCGATCTCGCCCGAGGTTAATCCCTGAATCAGCTGCTCCTGAGTCTGACGGCTTCTGGCATGCACAATCTCCATATCCAGACCGGCACGCCCACCCTCTTCGGCCAGCAGCACACCCACCGTATTGCCCGCATAGGCGATGCTGAAATCGGGCAGATCGCTGTCAGCAAAAAAGGGGCGTCCGTTGCTCTGGATAAGCAGGCGCGGCAGCTCACCAATGCCATAAACCCGTAGCATCAGTTGTGCCAGCAGGGTACGGGCGGCAAGAAATCGCCCACGGCGTTTCTCAGCAAACTGCTGTGCCGTGTCGGTGATAGCCTGAGGAATGCGTAAATCATTAGCCGGGAAGCCGGGATCGCCCGTCCAGCGTACAAAATGACCAGCCATCTGTCGCTCCGTGAAAATGGTCAGATAATCATCAGAAGCATTGTAGGAATTTTCTTACCTTAATGCACCTGGCAACGCACAGATTGGGATAAATTCGGAATAGGATGAGCAGAGTGAGCTGAGTTGCGGGGATCGACCAGAGATAAGCGTCGCGATTCGAATCGCGACGCGGGCAGCATCAGGCGAAACGGCTCGCCTGCTCAAAGCTCAGTCGCGGCAGGCGCGGATGCAGTTTTGACGCGTCACCATAGCCAAGGTTAATCAGCAGGTTAACCTGACACTGACCGTCGGGGAAAAAGGCGTCATTGACTTTGGCCGGATCAAACCCGGACATCGGACCGGCATCCAGACCCAGCGAACGCGCCGCCAGAATCAGGTAGCCCGCCTGCAGGCTGCTGTTACGGAAAGCGGTCTCTTTTGCCGCCTCGGGACTGCCGGTAAACCAGCTGCGCGCATCAGCATGCGGGAACAGGGCGGGCAGCTGCTCATAGAACTCGCGGTCCCAGGCCACAATCACCGTGACCGGCGCGCTCATGGTTTTTTCCAGATTGCCGGAAGAGAGTGCCGGTTTCAGCTTCTCTTTGCCTTCCGCCGAGGTCACGAAAACAAATCGCGCAGGCGAGCAGTTCGCCGAGGTCGGGCCCAGTGCCGTTAAAGCATAGAGCTGCTCCAGCAGGGCGTTATCGACGGGCTTAGCCTGCCAGTAACTATGGGTGCGGGCGTCATTAAACAGCGTGTCCAGTGCGGCAGTGTCGAGCGGTGTACTCATGCAACTCTCCTGTTTCAGGCGAAAAAGTTCGCCCAACGGTGTTCACGTAGTGGGTTTGCGTCCGGTCCGGCGCGGCGGGATGAGGCGGGGATTATTCACCGCAATCCGTCGCCGCACGTCAGATCGGCGCTTCAACCGTTATACGGCAATGCCGTGCCGCCGCAAAATAACATATCAGCAAGAATCAACGCAGAAGCGGGAATAACAGGGAGGCAGCGTGGCAGGAAATCTGGCCTGACAGCAAGACGCTATCAGGCCAGCACGGTTATTTACCGATACAGAAGCTGGAGAAGATGCGACCCAACAAATCGTCAGAAGTGAACTCGCCGGTGATCTCGCTTAACGCCTGCTGGGCAAGACGCAACTCTTCCGCCAGTAACTCACCGGCCCAGGCACCGAGCAGCTGCGCTTTACCCTGCTGTAAGTGCGTTGCCGCCAGCTCCAGCGCCTGCAGATGACGGCGACGCGCCAGGAAGCCGCCTTCCATATTGCCGGCGAAGCCCATGCTCTGCTTCAGGTGATCGCGCAGCTCGTCCACGCCCGCGCTGGTGCGTGCCGACAGGCGAATCAGTGAGTGACCATTTACTTCTGTCAGACCGAGGGACTCCCCGGTGACATCCGCCTTGTTGCGGACCACGGTAATCGGCAGTTCGGGCGGCAGACGAGAGACGAAATCGGGCCAGATAGCCGCCGCTTCGGTGGCATCGGTCGTCGTGCCGTCCACCATAAACAGCACGCGGTCAGCCTGTTCGATCTCCTGCCAGGCGCGCTCAATCCCGATGCGCTCCACTTCGTCGCTGGCTTCACGCAGACCAGCGGTGTCGATGATATGCAGCGGCATGCCATCAATATGAATATGCTCACGCAGTACGTCACGGGTGGTGCCTGCGATATCCGTGACGATGGCGGCGTCACGGCCCGCCAGCGCATTCAGCAGGCTCGATTTGCCCGCATTAGGCCGGCCCGCAATCACCACTTTCATCCCTTCACGCAGCAGGCTGCCCTGACGCGCTTCGGCACGGACGGCATCCAGATCGCCGATCACCGTATTCAGCTGCGCTTCGATTCTGCCGTCAGAGAGGAAATCGATCTCCTCATCCGGGAAGTCGATAGCGGCTTCGACATAGATCCGCAGGTGAGTGAGTGCTTCCACAAGATGATTGATACGGGTGGAGAAAACGCCCTGCAGGGAGTTCACTGCCGAACGCGCCGCCTGCTCAGAGCTGGCATCAATCAGGTCAGCAATCGCTTCGGCCTGCGCCAGATCGAGCTTGTCATTCAGAAACGCACGCTCTGAAAACTCACCCGGCTGAGCGATACGCACGCCAGGCAGCGCCACGATGCGCTTCAGCAGCAGGTCCAGGATCACCGGGCCGCCGTGGCCCTGCAGCTCCAGCACATCTTCACCAGTAAAGGAGTTAGGACCAGGAAACCACAGCGCAATGCCCTGATCCAGCACGCGGCCATCGCTATCGGTGAACGGCAGATAATCGGCGTAACGCGGCTTAGGCAGTTTGCCCAGCAGCTGGCGGGCGACCTCTGCCGCCTGGGCGCCAGAGACGCGCAGAATGCCTACGCCGCCGCGTCCGGGCGGCGTCGCCTGGGCAACAATGGTATCGCTGTGGCTCATAAATTTTCTCTCGCTACAAAAAACACAGGCGGTCGCTTTGACCGCCTGAGAATAGACTATTTTAGGGCGGGATTGCTCCCGCTCTGGATCGCTTACGCTTTCTTCTTGTCGCGGCTATGCAGACCACGTTTTTCCAGGCCGCGATAAATCAGCTGCTGCTGGAGAATGGTGACCAGGTTGCTGACGATGTAGTACAGCACCAGACCTGATGGGAACCACAGGAAGAACACGGTGAAAATCACCGGCATATACGTCATGATCTTCTGTTGCATCGGATCGGTCACGGTGGTCGGTGACATCTTCTGAATGAAGAACATGGTGATGCCCATCAGAATCGGCAGGATGTAGTACGGGTCCTGCGCTGACAGGTCATGGATCCACAGAATAAATGGCGCATGACGCAGTTCAACCGAGCCTGACAGCATGTAGTAGAGCGCCAGGAAGATTGGCATCTGAATCACCAGCGGCAGACAGCCACCCAGCGGATTCACTTTCTCTGCTTTATACAGCGCCATCATTTCCTGGCTCTGCTTCTGCTTGTCATCACCCAGACGCTCACGCATCGCCTGAATTTTCGGCTGCAGCATGCGCATCTTCGCCATCGAGGTGTACTGCGCTTTGGTCAGCGGGTACATGATGCCGCGCACGATGAAGGTGATCACGATAATGGAGAAGCCCCAGTTACCGATGAAGCTGTGAATAAATTTCAGCAGTTTGAACAGCGGCTGAGAGATAAACCACAACCAGCCGTAATCCACGGTCAGATCAAGGTGCGGCGCAATCGCTGCCATCTTGTCCTGAATTTCCGGGCCGACCCACAGCGTTGCACCCAGATTCTGCTGTGCGCCCGCAGCAATGGTGACCGGTGCAGATTTATAGCCAATCGCCGCCACGCCATTACCCAGGTTGCTGGTGTAAAGGGTGTTGGTGCCTTCGGTACGCGGAACCCATGCCGTTGCAAAGTACTGCTGCAGCATCGCAACCCAGCCATTGCTGGTGGTGGCGTTCAGGTTCTCGTTATCCGCGATGGTGTCGAATTTATACTTCTCATATTTCGACTCGCTGGTGGAGTAGGCCGCGCCACGGAAGGTGTGCAGAGCAAAGTTGTTGCTGCCGGTATCACGATGCTTAGGCAGATCGATGGTCTGCTTCAGCTGGCCAAACAGCGACACTTCCAGCGGCTGCTGGGTGGTGTTGTTGACATGATAATCGACATTAACGGCATATTCGCCACGCTTGAAGATGAAGGTTTTGGTGTAAACCACGCCATTTTCAGCGGTGTAGGTCATCGGCACACGCAGTTCGGACTGGCCATCAGCCATCTCGAAGTGATCCTGCGCAGCGTTGAACAGCGGACGCGCGCCGTTGTTCGGGTTATCCGGGCCATTACGACCGGTCAAACCACTCTGTGCCTGATAAAGGAACGCTGGCGTTGTTTCAAGCAGCTGGAACGGCTGGTTAGAACCCAGTTTGTCCGGGAAAGTCAGCAGCTGTGCTTGTTCAACATCACCGCCTCGGGTGTTGATATTCAATGACAGGACATCAGTCTTAACGGTGATCGTCTGGCCCTGACCGCTGGCCGGTACACCCTGACTGGCGGTATCACCCGCTACGCTGTTTGTGCCTTGTGTGGTCTGCGTCTGCTGTGGCTGCGGAGCGTGGTCCGTCTGCCAGGCTTGCCAGATCATAAAGGTCACGAACAGAAAAGCGATGAGAAAGAGATTGCGTTGCGAATCCATCGTTAATGTTCTCTGGTATCAAAGGTTTTTGGCGGCACAGGATCGTCACCACCCGGGTTCAAGGGGTGGCATTTTAATACGCGTTTTAATGTCAACCAACTGCCTTTTATCAGGCCGAACCTGCGTAATGCCTCAATTCCGTAATGAGAGCAGGTCGGGTGAAACCGACAGTGTGGTCCCAGTAATGGACTGATGCCGCGTTGATAGACGCGTATCAGGACGATCAGGAGCCGCGCGCCAGGCGACAGTGACGACGCCATAATTTCTCCAACGCTTCCGCCAGCATACGGTTATCCAGATCGGCAACCCCCTTCTTCGCGACCACCACGAAGTCCATCGACGGCAGTTCATGTTGACGCAGACGAAAGCTTTCGCGGGTCAATCGCTTGATCCGGTTGCGTTCATGAGCGCGTTTCACATGTTTTTTAGCGACGGTGAGACCGATGCGGGGATGCCCCAGCGCGTTAAGGCGGCCGAGAATAGTAATTTGCGGCGTGCCAGCCCGTTGTGGCTGCTGGAAGACGAAAGTGAAATGAGTGGGAGTTAACAAACGTAACTCCCTGGGAAATGCGAGCTTACCCATCAGGGCTTGCTTTATTACTTAGAAACGGTCAGACGAGAACGGCCTTTAGCACGACGACGTGCCAGAACCTGACGACCATTTTTTGTTGCCATACGAGCACGGAAACCGTGTGAACGGTTGCGCTTCAGTACGGACGGTTGAAAAGTGCGTTTCATGGCGGTTTCTACCTAAACTTGAAAATTTTCACTGGGTGACGCGTTTCGGGCCAGAAAATCGACCTACGCCTCAATGTGTCTTTAATAAAGAGGCGGGATTGTAATAATTGTACAGTCCCGAGTCAATTTACTTCGCGTGTCATAGTGCCTGAAAACCCGCATACAGCCCGCAGAGTCCCGACTTTGCGCCTGATGGCTCAATGTCGGGTGGAGAATTATACGGGCTCCGCACTAAAGCGCAAGGATCGCACGGGATCTTATTGCGATCGGCTTGCCGGATCCTGGGGATAAAATGAGATGTCGCCCGAAATTTTAATGGATTGCGCCAGATCCCTGCTGGTTTTTCCCGCAACTGGCGTAAACTTCTTTGCGCGCCTCTGGCCTGTGGATAAAAAGGATCAAAACTGTGTAGAAAGGGAAGATCTCTGCCTCGCTTTGCGCTATGATCCGCCCTTCCGCTGACGATCCTCCGGTGATTGCAGGACGGAAAACCGCTGATAGCGGTCGCAGGCGCTTTCTTAGCGTCTGTGTCAAAAATGAACGTTTCTTAGAGTAACGCCTACTATTCTTTTCGAATTTGTACGAGTGGAGTCCGCC